>CAWCYF010000002.1:0-1165000 GCA_963799805.1 uncultured Acidobacteriota bacterium | reverse complement strand
GGCGAGCTCGATTCAGTTCACTATGACGGTAGCGGAGGCGATGCCCGCGGACGGCTACAGCTATATCCCGCCCTCAACTGTAGAGCCTCAGGAACGGACTTACGCGGGTGAGATGATCCACATCGGGCAGTTCAACGCCGGAATGTTCGGCCTGGTAACGGGGATGAAGCCGCCGGCCGTGCCCGCCAAAGGCACCACGGATAAGGCAGCCGTGATTCAGTACCTAAACGAAGCTAACGCCTTCTGCTCCAAAGCGCTGAGCGAAGTTACCGAGCAGCAGTTGGATAAGACGGTCAAATTCGCGAATATCGAGGAAACGGGACGAGATGCGCTCGAGGGCGCCTATGCTCACATGGCGCACACGCGCGGTCAGGCCGAGGTTTACCTCCGCCTCAAGAACGTCAAACCGCCGACTTATCCGTTTGAATAACCAACCGCGATAAATAGTTCGCGCCACCCCTGTTGGCACACGGGCCCAGTTCAAAAGCAGTATCCCGCTGAACCCTATGAAAATCGCCTCGACCATCGCTCGCTATTTGCTGGGACTTATATTCACCGTCGTCGGACTGAATGGCTTCCTCAATTTCCTTCCGACGACGCCGATGCCGCCGCTGGCCAGCCAATTCATCGCCGTGCTTGGGGCCTCTCACTACATGGTCCCCGCTTTCTTGCTCCAGGTTGCTTGCGGAATCCTTTTTCTCATCAATCGCTATGTGCCGCTGGCGCTGACGTTGATCGGTCCCGTCATCGTCAACATTCTTCTGTTCCACATTTTGATGAATCCCAGCGGCATTGTGCCTGGCGCCATCGCAACCGTATGCTGGTTGATCGTCTTTTACAGCGTCCGCCCCGCCTTCGCCGGCATTTTCCACCATCACTGGCCGGGAAAAAACCCCGAAAAAAACTTTTGACTTCATCCCTTAATCGCCGTATACTTTTTATTCTTTTCGCGAGCGCCCGAAATTTTGGACATTTAATCCGCTCGCGGTTATAGAAAGTCAAAATCCGGCCCGATTCAACGCGACCTCGAAGAGCACGGATTTCAATCGGCAACGAAATTTCGCGCCCGGTCTACGAGTGAAGCTTCGTTAGAGCTTCGCGAGCGCAGAGCCGCGAGGGGAGCAGTGTAATGAAACGCGTTGGCATAACCATTAAAGTTGCGGCACTGGCGTTGGGGTTCGCGTCAATTGTGGCGGCGCAAGCTACCGCGACGGTGACTGGAACCGTAAACGACACGCAGGGCGCAGTCATTCTGGGCGCAACGGTCAACCTGGTGAGCGAGACGCGCGGGGCCACCTTCGAGGCCAAGACCGGCGCCACCGGAGATTTCATCATTACTAACATTCCCGGCGACACCTACACGGTTCGCGTGACGATGGAAGGCTTTCGGATGGCGGAACGCAGCGGAGTGCTGGTGGTCCCCGGCGACCGGGTAGCGCTTGGCAGCATCACGCTCCAGGTGGGCGGCAGCACTGAGACGGTGGAGGTTTCCGCTCAAGCGCCGCTTCTGCAAACGCAAACGGGCGACCGCTCCTCAACCATCACCCAGCAAGCGGTGCAATCGGTTCCAACTTACACGACGGGCACCTTTTTCGCGCAAGCGGTCTCTTTAGCGCCCGGAGTAACCAACACTTCCTCGAACGCACCGACCCGTTTGGACTCGGCGGCTTCGGGCGGCACCGCCGCAACCACCGCCAGGACCAACTATATGCTGGATGGCGTAACCGATGTCAACACCGGCGGCAACCAGCCAGGGATCAATTTAAATTACGACTCGATTGCCGAGGTTAAGGTGCTCACGAATACGTATTCCGCCGAGTATGGCCGCTCCAGCGGGCTACAGGTGGTGGGAATCACCAAGAGCGGCACCAACCAGTTTCACGGATCGGCGTATGATATCGAGAGCCGGTCCGGCTGGGCTACGAACTCGTGGGTAAACCAGCGGAATAACGTCCCCAAAACACTAAATAATCAAAGATATTGGGGGGGCACGCTAGGCGGACCCGTGGGGAAGCCTGGGAAGGACAATCACAAGCTGTTCTTTTTTGTCTCCGAGCAGGTTCAACCCACCACGACCGCCGGCGCCGTAAACTATTTCCGCGTGCCGACGACGCTCGAAAGGCAGGGCGATTTTTCGCAGACCACCGATAACAACGGGAACCTCTTCAACACCATCGCCGACCCGAATTCAGGCCTGCCCTGCACCGCCACTAATCATGGCGGCTGTTTTCAGGACGGCGGTGTGCTGGGCAAAATTCCTGCCTCCCGTCTGTATCAACTGGGACTGAACATTCTGAACCAGTATCCCCTGCCAAACGTACAAGGTTTGAATTATAACCTCAAGACCGTAGCGCCCCAGATCACGACTACGAACTATCAGCACGTGGGGCGCGCCGATTATTACGTTTCCTCGAAGCTGCGTATCAGCGCTAAATATGCCGGTCAGAATACTTCGATTACTCCGGTGATCGGATCGATTCCAGGCTTCAATGACCGGCTCACCGAGTTCCCGGCGCTGCTGGTGCCCTCGGCGACGGTAGTGTATGTCTTGAATGCCAGCACGGTCATCGAAGCCTCCTATGGTTATACACGAGGGGACCAGTTGGGAACGGTGCCCGTCGACGCGGCCGCGAACCGTTGCAACGTCGGCCTCTGCAATTTTCCAGAGCTGTTCCCGAACTCTTTAAATATCATCAAGGGTTCCTACCAGGACAAAGTGCTGAGCGCGATGAACGCGCCGTGGTACGTCAATGGCCAAGCTTTGTTGCAGCCGGACTATACCTGGGGTACCCGCATCGCCGACCCTCCGCCAAACAATAATTACCCGCCGTTTCTCAACTGGCAGTACACGCATGACGTGAACCTCGCGGTCACCAAGGTGTGGCGGACGCACACGTTCAAGGCTGGTTTCATTCTTCAGAACAGCGTAAAAATTCAGAACCTGGGCACCCAAACCGCCGGCACTCTGCCCATCGAAGGCCAGTTGGCCTTCGACAACAACAGCAACAATCCGCTCGATACCGGGTTCGGGTTCGCCAATGCGGCGATCGGCGTGTTTTCATCTTATGGGCAGCAAGGTCCAAATCCGGTGGAGGGGAGATACGTTTATCACGATCGCGATTTCTACATTCAGGACAACTGGAAGTTGAACAGCCGGCTGACGCTGGATCTGGGGATCCGCTTCGCACACAGCGGACCGCAGTACGACTCGCGGGAGCAGGAATCGAACTTCTTCCCCAGCCTGTGGTCCTTGAGCGACGCGCCCTACCTGTTTACTCCAGGTTGTCAGGTTGCCATAGCCCCCGGGGCCATCTGCGCGAGCGCGCAGCGGGTAGCTATCAACCCGCTCACTGGCGCGTCGATGGGCCCGAACTCCGCGGGGATTATCGGCGACATTGTTCCCAACTCCGGCAACCTGCTGGATGGGATCGTGCAGGCCGGCCACGGCATTTCCAAAGAAAACTACACGCAGCCGCTGCTGGCGCCCGCACCGCGCATTGGCGTGGCTTATTCCCCGTTCAGCGCACAACAAAAGCTGGTAATTCGCGGCGGAATCGGTTTGTTTTTCGACCGGCCGCAGGGCGATGCGGTGTTCGGTCAGATCGGCAATCCTCCCTTTGCTCAAGGGGTGACGGTTTACAACTCGACTTTACAACAAGTCGCCTCCGGCACAGCCTCCGCGTTTCAGCCTCCACCCACGCTTACGCTATACAACTATAATTCGAAGCTTCCGTCTTCTTTCCAATACAATTTGGGGGCACAGACGGTGCTGCCCTGGTCCTCCTCGCTCGATGTGTCGTGGGTGGGCGCCGATAACTACAACAATATTGCGTACGGCCCTATCGGAACGCCCACCGGGCAGCTCCCTATGGACCTGAATGCTCCGGACGTTGGCACGGCGTATCTGCCGCAATATCAGGATCCGACGCTGGGAACGAGCTCGGTGCCCGGCGCGACGGCGCTCACAACCAATTTGTTGCGACCGTATCGCGGCCTGGCCTCGATTACGACATCCTGGCCCAGGTTCTACAGCCATTACGATTCAATTCAGACCGCATTCAACCGGCGGTATCAACATGGCGTGCTGTTGGGCTTCAATTATACGCTGGGGTTAAGGAACGCCGGCAACATGCTCTCGCCGCCGCATCTGGTGCACCTGCCGGATGGAAGTTTCCAATTCGCCAGCTACCAGGGCCAGCTGGACAGCCTGATTTCGAACGACGGGCTCCGGCGCAACACGATTAAGGCCTATGGCGTCTGGCAGCTTCCTCTTCTCCACGGAGTTGCCAAGCCGCTGGCTGCTGTTGCCAATGGCTGGCAGTTGGCGGGAGCGCTTACGGCCGGAAATGGGCCAACCTACGACGCCACCTACTCGTATAACGCCAACGGCGCAAACGTAAATATAACGGGGTCGCCGTCCTATGCCGGACGCATTCGGGTAGTCGGGAATCCCGGCTCGGGTTGTTCCGGCAATGCTTACCAGGAATTCAACACGGCCGCTTTCGTGGGTCCGACGTACGGCAGCCAAGGCAACGAATCGGGCTCGAGCCTTTTGCATGGGTGTTTCGATCACACAGTGAATCTGTCGATCAGTCGTTATTTCCGGCTGGGTTCCGAGAAGAGGCAACTGCAAATTCGCGCGGATGCTTACAACATCTTTAATGCGGTAGTGATCAACGCAGTTCAGTCCAATCTGGTTCTCGCGAGTCCCAGCAGCCCGTCGACGATCCTGAACAATCAGTACAACGCCGACGGCTCCTTAAATCAGGCGCGCGCGACGGCGGCCACGGCCGGGTTCGGTGCGGCCACCGCCGCACAGGCGATGCGATCGCTCCAGCTTCAGGCCAGGTTTATATTCTAGTCCAGGATTTCTATTTAGAGGCCGCTCGGGAGGCGGGACCGAGCAACACCTTTCCAGGAAGGGCGTTGGTCATCTTGCCTTGGTCGATCACCGGAACTCCGTTGACCATCACGAAGCGCATACCCTGGGAAAGCTGGTTGGGCTTGTCGAAAGTCGCGACATCGTGAATCGTTTCGGGGTCGAACACTACGATATCGGCCCACATCCCGAGCTTTAGAACGCCGCGGTCGGAGAGACCCATGCGCTGCGCGGGCAGAGCGGTGAATTTGCGGATCGCATCTTCGAGCGATAGTTTCTTCTGGTCCCGCACGTAGGTGCGAAGGATGTGCGGAAACGTGCCGTAGGCGCGGGGGTGGGGATGCTCTTTGCCGAGTAGACCGTCGGGGGCGGTCCCCTGCGAGTCATTGCAGACGGAAACCCAGGGCTGCTGGAGCGCGAGCACGACATCAGGCTCCGACATCGCGAACATCGCGACGGAGGTGAAGGCCTGATCTTCGATGAGAAGATCGAAGACGGTATCGATGGGATCCTTGCCCCACAGCTTCGCAATTTCGGCGATGGTCTTACCCTGAAGCGGCAGCAGCTTCGGATTCTGAACGGCGCTGACGATGATCGACTCGGGGCCGGACACTTCCTGCCACTCGTTATTCCAATCGCTGGTGGGTGTTTCGAGTTCCTTGCGGATGCGCGCGCGCATGGCCGGATCTTTAAGCCGCTCGATCAGTTTTTTGTCGCCGCCGTCGTGCGCCCAGGGCGGAATGATCGCTGAAAAAGTATTGAAGAAGGCGGTGTATGCGTAAGTATTGGCGGATACGTCGACACCGGATTTGCGGGCCTGATCGATCCGGGCGACGATCTCAGGCATGCGGCCCCAATTGTCTTTACCAGCGGCTTTGAGATGCCAGATCTCGACGGGAGTGTGAGCTTCGCGGCCGATGCGGACGGCTTCATCGAGCGCGGGCAAAATGGCATTGCCCTCGTCGCGGATATGCGACGCGTAGATTCCGCCGAGTTTGGCGGACTCCGCTGCGAGCGCGATCAACTCATCGGTCGAGGCGTACATCGCGGGCGCATATTGAAGCGAGGACGAAACGCCCATCGCTCCGTCGTGCATCGCGTCGCGCACCAGCCCCTTCATGCGGTCGAGCTCAGCCGGGGTGGGCGCTCGGTTGTCATCGCCAATCACGACGCGGCGCACCTGCGTTGCGCCCACATAGCTGGCGAGGTTGATACCCATTCCCTGCTTGTGCAATCGCGCGAAATACTCACGGAGAGTTCGCCAGGTGGGATCGATTGCGTAATGCTGGTAGCTGACGCGGTCGGCCTGGACGAGCGCATCCGTGAGCGGCGCGATGGAGCTGCCTTCGCCGGTGATCTCGGAGGTGATGCCCTGATATATTTTCGAGGGCAGATGGGGGTTGACCAGGATGGTCATCTCGGACTGGCCGAGCATGTCGATGAACCCGGGCGCGACGATCATGTGTTGGGCGTCGATCGTGCGCCGGGCGGGCGCACCTTCGAGTCGGCCGATCGCGGCGATCTTTCCTCCGCGAATCGCGATGTCGCCGGAATACCAGGGGGAGCCGGTTCCGTCGATAATTCGTCCGTTGCGAATCACGAGGTCAAAGGGGGTAGGGGCGGGGTTGGCGGCGGCGGCGAGCAGGAGGAGTGGAAGAAGGAATGGCATTTGGTGCCAGTATAACGACTACTCGCGACGAAGGGCGGAAATCGGGTCTATCCTGCCGGCACGGTGTGCAGGAATCCAACAGGCGATTCCCGCGGTCGACGCGCAACTGAATAAGTTCGCCGGCTCGCGCGTAAGGCAGCGGATTGATCAGGACGGACTTGATTGCATTACCGGGCGCTATCCTTTTTAAACGCCTGGATGCCTTCTTCGATGACGGCGACGGCGCGCTTTGGTCCACCCTGGCTTTTGAGGTTGAACTTTTTCCCACGCAGCTTGTTGTAGGAAACGAAAAACTGCTCGATCTGGTTCAGCATGGACGGGTTCAGGTCTTCCACAGAAGACACCTTTTCGTGGCTGTAGGAATGAATCGAAACGGCCAGCAGGCGATCGTTGGTTTCGGTTTTGCCGTCCTGAGTCTGGCTCGCCTGGATCACGCCGATGATTCGGACGTCGAGCAGGCAGCCGACATGGGTCGGTTCCTCGAGGAGGACCAGGACATCCAGGGGGTCGCCATCGCCGCCGAGCGTGCTGGGTATGAAACCGAAGTCGAAAGGAAACATCATCCCTTCGGGAAGCATGCCCGCTAGTTTGAAGAGGTTCGATTCCGAATCGTAATCGAACTTGCACCGGCGATTCTTCGGGGTTTCAATAATGGCGCAGCACTGGCGATTTTTTCGGTCGAGGCGGTGCGGGAAAGATTTCAAATCCATTATTTGAGTGTAGACGGGCCGAAGCCCATCGCACTCAGTTGGTAATGGTTAACTTCGCTGCAGCGCTCGGGACGCCGCCCACGGTGACGATCAGAGGCTGCGTGCCGGCTGGAACGTTGGACGGCACGGTGATGTTGATCTGGACTACACCCACGAGTCCCGGAGGAATGCCGATACAGGCAATGTGCGCTCCAACCCCTCCCACTGTTACGGTGACGTTTGCGGGAGCGGGTAAATCGGCGAGCGGAGTGGAAGAGGAGGGGGCCGAGCCTGTAGCAACGGCGGGCGAGACGGCACCAGCGTCGGTAATGTAGAAGGCGATTTCCTGGTTGGCGGTTGCGCTTGCCGCTCCGCTCGCCAGAATGACGGCGCCATTCTGACTCGTATTCATAAAGATTCCCGGCGCAGTTGCAGCTACAGTGAACGACTGCGTGGCTATTGCGCCGTTATTGTTCACGGTTAGAACCGCGGTGCTGTTCGGGGCGGTTTGATAGGGGATCTGCACATTCAACTGTCCCGGCGAGACGTAGTAGAGCGGCGCGGCCACTCCGTTGATGAGGACGACGACTCCAGCCATGGCGATTGGAAGCGGAACGCTACTCGCGCTTTGGCCCGCGGAGGTGGAAGGGGGGGCGAGATTGCTACCCGACACGGACAAGAGTCCGCCAGGTGCAAAAGCTTGTTGGTAGGAGGCGGAATTAAAAAGCGCCGAGATGACCGGGGCCGCGCCCGCACTGGGATTGGAGGAGCTCACATTTACGGTGACGGACGCGGTGGTGGGAGTGGAAGCGCCAGAATACGTAGCCGTAATGGTGGCGTTCCCGAGGGGCAACTGCGTTCCCGATAAAACCAGCGTGGCCGTTGCTGTACCGGCCGAGCCTGCCAGCGTCGCAGTGCCTAATACAGATCCGTTGGCCGCAAACGTCACCACGCCAGCGGGTGTAACACCATTCGCTTCGGTCACGGTCGCGATCAAATCCAACACCTGGGTGATCGCGAGCGAATTGACATTGGAGAGCAGAGTAATGCTCGCGCCGGAGGTGACCGCTGGAGCGGTGGTTCCTCCGCTCCAAGCAGTGACTAATTTATAAAAATCGAGAGTGCCGAGGCCGGTTACCTGGTCATAGGCGACGCCGGCGCTATACCCGACGGTGGGATTGTCACAAACTCGGGAGCGCCGCGGACAGTTTACCGTGACCACGTTGTTCCCGATGGTGATGTCGTGAAATGCGCCCGAGGCGGTCTGAGCGAGCGGATACAGGTGGGCGTTGAAATTTCCCAAGCCGGCGGCGGCTTGAACTCCGTTTGCAATCAGATATTGATTCAATAGGGTTGCGACTCCGGCAAAGGTGGGACCGCCAACGGAAGTTCCTCCGTACACTCCGAGAGTCCCGCCGCTATAGACGAGATATCCATCGTGATCCGCAGAGGCGCTGACCGAAATATCCGGCACATCGCGGGCATTGTCGCTCGGAACGCCGGGACCGGTTTGCCATGGCGGTTTCGAGAAAACTACACTCGCGCCGCCTCCGCTGGCGGATGGCTCTCCGTCAGTGACGCTGTCGTTCCATGAGGTTTCCGGAATATAGGACAACGCCGAAGCGCCATTCGCCGTGTTGGTAGCGCTCCAATATTTTCCGCTGCCTTCGCTGAACTCGGTTCCGCCGACGCTGGTGACTTCCGGGACGCTTCCGGGAAGATCCACCGATAGGCCCGGATTCTGCTGGTCGTCACAATCTGCGCCGCCATCGTCGCCCGATGCCGCGAACCAGGTTATGCCCTGCGCGTTCCCTTGCTGCGCCCAGGACCGGAAAGCCAAAGCCTCGGAAGTGGAGGTTTCCGGCTCGCATTCGCCGTAGCTGACGCTCACCACCGGCGCCAGGTTCTGATCGATCGCATATTGCACGGATTGGAGGGCGTCGGAGGAGTATACGTAAATGATGGTCGCGTTTCTTGCGACCGCGCCCGACCATTCGAGATCCAGATCGGCTTCGGGCAAATCGGATTGGCTGATGCCCGGATTTTCGGAATTGGGAACCAGAACGATCTGAGGATCGTTGGCGGGTAAATTATAGGTGCTTCGGAAGGTTTCAATGTCGGAAAGATTGATCTGGGTCTGGCCGGCGACGACCAGCTTCTGTCCAGTACCGTTGATTCCGGCGGCATAGAGCGGCTGTACGTCGTAGATGGTCGCGAAGTCGTCAGGAGCGAGATAGTGGTTGCCGCTGCCGGTAGTATTCCGGGGCTGCAATTGCGGCCGGATACGCGGCTTCAGCCGGAAATCGTTGAGGCCGCGAATTCCCTGAACCACGCTGTCGAAGGCGGCGGGGATGGAGGGCTCAGTCGAATTCGCAAAATGCATTTCGTTATCGACGAGATAGTTGTGAAGCTCGGTTTGAAATGCAGCCTCGATCTGCGAGGCTGTGCCGTTAAAGGCGATCCAAGTGCGGCCGCGCGCCACCGCGGCAACGGTCAGTCCTTGCTGCTGTAACCACTGGGTGATCTTGTCTACGTCGGCCTGGCTCGCTCCGAAGCGTTGGGCGTACTCTTCCGGCGTAAGCCAGCGATGATAATCCGGCGAGCCGGGAGTCTGCTGCGCGGCCAGAAGTTGAGCGAGATCCGTTTTTTGAGCGGCAGTTTGCGATAACGTGAGCGTTACATACGTTAAGGCGAGGGATGGGGAAACACGCCCCTGGTCGTACTCCGGACGAGCCTTGGGATGGACGTTGCCGTTTAAAGTGAGCCGCTTCTGATTATCGATGGCAGTAGTAATGCGGGGTGGCGGGGTTTGGGCGATGGCGCCGAGGGCCAGGATCGAAAACGCCGCAAGCAGTGAAGTAGATCGCGTCAACGTTTTTCTGGACGGTGCTCCGGGAAGCCTGGTTCCAGGCGAAATCATTGCGTATGCTTAACCATCGGATTTTGCAGCGCTGCCTGTAGAGGTCGCGCGACTATTTCGGAAGGAACGGCCGGAAGCGGCTATTTTGGGCTGGTTGCCACGGCTGAGATCGGGACGGCTGGCTTCGCGGGCGGCTTCGATCTGCTCGGGGGTCCTCAGGTCGGGTTCCGAGAGTTTGACGTTCTTTTTGGCGCGAGAAACCTGACGCTTATGCCGCTTCGCTAATCGTTTGTCCATACTTCACACTATATAATGGTTATGTGTAATCGAAGTTCAGTTGGGTTGGTCGCAGCCTTTTCCGCCTTACTTCTCCCTTTCTTAGCTTTTTCATCCACGCAGAACTCGCCCGAGAGCGGCGGATACAGGATCTCGACCGATGTGGTGATGGTCCTGCTGGACGCGAGCGTTAAAAATTCACATGGCGGGTACGCCACCGGACTTTCGCAGGACGATTTTCACGTTTACGAGAACGGCGATCTGCAAAAGATCACTTCCTTCGATAATGGCGACGTGCCCGTGGCAGTCGGTCTGGTGATGGACGATAGCGGCAGCGTGGGGCCGAAGCGGAACGAGCTGGTGACGGCAGGTCTCGCATTCGCCGGCGCGAGCAACCCGCGAGACCAGATTTTCGTGGTGAATTTCAACGATAAGGTCAGGAGCAGCCTTCCCGAGAACGTTCCCTTTACCGATAATCTCAGCCTGCTTCGCACGGCGCTGCTGAAGAATCGGCCGGAGGGGATGACGGCTCTCTATGACGCAATCGCGTTCTCGCTCGGCCATCTGGAAAAGGGGCAGCGCGACAAGAAAGCGCTGGTGGTGGTAAGCGACGGAGGCGATAATTGCAGCACTCACAGCTTCGCTCAACTGATGCAGATCATTGAAGAATCGCAGACGACGATTTATACGGTAGGCATCTACGATTCGTACGATCCGGACCGCAATCCCGGGGTCCTGAAGCAGATCGCGAAGGTGAGCGGCGGGGAATGTTTTCTGCCGGGCGATTATAAAGAGGTCGTGCCGATCTGCAAGGGGATTGCGAAGGACATACGAAATCGCTACACCATTGGGTATATTCCGGAGCACACTGGGGAAAAGGCGGGGCTGCGCAAAATCCGAGTCACGGCGAGCGCTCCGGATCGCGGAAACCTGAAGGTTCGGACGCGCATGAGCTATATTGTGCCGGAGGGGTTGAAATGAGATGGCCCAGGAGGAAGCGGCGGAACATCGCGCGTATCGCGCAGTTCTGTTTTCTGACGGCCGGTCTTATCCTTCTGAGCTACGTAGCGTATGTTTACGCGTCGGGTTTTGTCTATCAAACATACAGGAACTGGGCGTTCGATCGGGCTATGGCGGATATCCCGCGGCAGGCGCCTGCGGCCTCATCCCTAGTTGCACCGATTGAGCGCATCGAAATACCGCGGTTGGGAATCGCAGATATGGTGAAAGAGGGCGACGACGACACGACCCTCAGTCTGGCAGTCGGGCATATTCCTTCTACGGCACTGCCGGGAACGCCTGGCAATATAGGTCTGGCGGCGCATCGGGATACTTTATTTCGGAAGCTGAAAGATATCCGGGTGGGCGATCAGATCACACTCACTACTCTCGAAGGAAGATATGTCTATCGAGTGGCTTGGTTCAAGATCGTCCCGCCCACTGAAGTATCCGTGCTTGCCCCCTCAGGCGATCGCGAGGACCTAACGCTAGTCACGTGTTATCCCTTCTATTTTATCGGGCACGCGCCCGAGCGATTCATCGTGCGCGCGCAGCGGCAACTGGACCAGCCGACTACCTGAAGTGGCGCCATCCTCCGATCACGACGGCGCCTCCGATGGGCACGACCGGCGCCGGATAGTAGTACGGATAATATCCATAGGCATACGGGTAGCCATAGGCATATGGGTAACCGTAGGCGTAAGGATAATAGGGGTAGCCAAAGCCGAAACCGATTCCAACGCCGCCATAATACCGGCCGCCGTAGTAACCACGGCCGTAATAACCTCCGCGGAAGCCCCCGCCATATCCACCGTATGCCCGACCGACAGAGGCACCGGCGATCGCTCTTCCACCGCCACCAAGCGCACGCCCACCGCCCCCTCGCGATTGGGCAAAGGTCGTCACCGCCATAGTCATCGATATCAGCGCGATCAGTAAAATACGCATATAACAGCTCCCGCCCACTAATGGCACGTAACCGGCCAATGCAATATGGCGGCAAACCATTGATTTTGCGTTTACAAAATGGTGAGAGGATGGCTGCAAGCCACCAAGGGCGGTGCTTTTCGGCCAGATGGCCTGAAACATCCCTGAGCCTTTCCGGGTCACACAGGTGTTATGCAACGCAAACCTATGGCGCGCACCAAGTCGGCGGACAGAGTGGTGGCTTCGGTGTGTCCCTACTGCGCAGTGGGCTGCGGTCAATCGGTCTACATCACGGATGAAAAGATCATCGATATTGAAGGCGACCCGGCATCGCCGATCTCGAATGGTTGCCTGTGCCCGAAAGGCGCGGCCACTTTTCAACTGGTGACCGGGTCGCATCGGCTCGATCACGTTCTCTACCGGCGGCCGCACGCAAAAGACTGGGAGACTATTTCGTTGGAACGAGCGACAGAAATGGTCGCTGAACGGGTCAAGAAAACGCGCGACGAAAATTGGGAAGACAAGGACGACAACGGGAATCCGCTGCGCCGGACCATGGCCATCGCGCATCTAGGCGGAGCAACCCTGGATAACGAAGAAAACTACGTTATCAAAAAGCTATTTACCGGCCTGGGCATTGTACAGATCGAAAACCAGGCTCGTATTTGACACTCCTCGACCGTTCCCAGTTTGGGGACATCGTTCGGGCGAGGAGGCGCTACCACTTTTCCGCAGGATCTCCAGAACTCGGACGTTATCGTGATTCAAGGCTCGAACATGGCGGAGTGCCATCCGGTAGCCTTCCGATGGGTGATGAAGGCGCGAGAGCGCGGGGCCACCATCATACACGTAGACCCGCGTTTCACACGGACCAGCGCGGTCGCGAATATTCATGTGCCTATCCGGGCCGGGTCCGATATTGTGTTTCTTGGGGCGATTATTAACTACATCGCGCAGAATGAGCGCTACTTCAAGGAATATATCGTTAATTACACGAATGCTGCCGCAATTATCAACGACGACTTTAAAGATACGGAGGATTTGAGCGGCTTATTCAGCGGCTGGCAGGAGGGCAAGGGCAGTTACGACATGAAGACGTGGATGTACAAAGGCATCGATCCCGCACCCGCGGCGGGAGGCCGCGAATCCGCGCAGGCCAAAGAGGGCAAGCCGATTCAACGTGAGCCCGTTTCCGCCAAGCATACAGATCCCACTCTGCAGGATCCCAGATGCGTGTTCCAAATCCTGAAACGCCATTATTCGCGGTACACGCCCGCGATGGTCGAGGAGACTTGCGGAATTCCAGAACCTTTATTTCTAAAAGTTGCCGAGACGCTGTGCTCGAATTCCGGGCGCGATAAAACCGGCGCGTTTTGCTATGCCGTCGGCTGGACTCAGCATTCGATCGGTGTGCAATACATCCGCACTGCAGCGATTATCCAATTGCTGCTCGGGAACATGGGAAGGCCGGGAGGCGGGATCATGGCGCTGCGCGGGCATGCGTCCATTCAAGGCTCGACGGATATACCGACATTATACGATCTGCTCCCGGGCTATCTGCCGATGCCGAAATCGAAAAGCGACAAGAATTTCGAAACTTACATCGAGCTGAATCGATCCCCTTCCGGCTGGTGGGGCGAATTTCCTAAATACGCTGTCTCGCTGATGAAGGCCTGGTTTGGCGACGCGGCCACGAAGGACAACGACTGGTGTTACGACTACCTGCCGATGCTGACCGGCGATCATTCCCATATGAATACGGTCGTGAATATGGTGGACGGCACGGTAAAGGGATATTTCGTAATGGGCGAAAATCCAGCGGTTGGGTCGATGAACGGAGCGCTTCAGCGGAAGGGCCTTCGCCAGCTCGAATGGCTGGTGGTCCGCGATTTTCAATTGACGGAGACGGCTGAGTTCTGGCGGCAGGCCCCGGAGATCGAATCCGGCGAGGTTCGTCCCGAGGATATTGCCACCGAGGTTTTCTTTTTCCCGGCCGCGGCGCATGTCGAGAAAGACGGCACCTTTACCAATACACAGCGTTTGCTCCAGTGGCATCACAAAGCGATTGAGCCGAAGGGCGACTGCCGCAGCGAACTGGATTTCGTCGTCAAACTCGGACAGAGGCTGAAGCGCCTTTATCGCGACCAATACGATCAATCCCGGAATCGGCCCATCCGGGATTTGACTTGGGACTATCCGGCGGAAGCTGAGGATGTTCTCAGAGAGATCAATGGATTCACCATTGCCGATCGCAAGCTGGTGGAGGGATTTACTTCATTAAAGGACGACGGCTCGACCGCGTGCGGGTGTTGGATTTATTCTGGCTGCTATCGCGATGGAATTAACATGGCGGCTCGCCGAAAGCCTCATTGGGAACAGAGCTGGATCGCTCCTGAATGGGGATGGGCGTGGCCGCACAATCGCCGGATTCTATACAACCGCGCTTCGGCCGATCCCGAGGGGCACCCGTGGTCCGAGCGAAAGCGGCTGGTGTGGTGGGATGAACGCAAACGCGAATGGGCCGGCGAGGATACACCCGATTTCATCGTCGAACGGCCGCCGTCATATCGTCCATCCGAGGAGGCGCGGGGTAAGGACACAATTTCCGGGCTCGATCCGTTCGTCATGCAGTCCGACGGAAAAGGCTGGATCTTCGCGCCTGCCGGTTTACAGGATGGTCCGCTGCCCACGCATTACGAACCGCAGGAATCCATCGTTCAAAATTCATTGTATGCGCAGCAATGTAATCCAGCGCGAATGGAATGGATGCGTGCCGATAATCCCTACCATCGCGCTTATGGCGATCCTAGATTTCCGTATGTGATCACCACGTATCGTCTAACCGAACATCACACGGCCGGCGGAATGAGCCGCTGGCTCGGATGGCTATCGGAACTTCAACCGGAAATGTTCTGTGAAGTCTCGCCCGAGCTTGCGAGGGAATGCGGTCTGACCAACGGCGGCTGGGCCACGATTCGCACGATACGGGCGGAGATCGAGGCGCGAGTACTGGTAACCGCGCGAATCGCTCCTCTGCCAATTCAGGGTCGGATCGTGCATCAGATTGGACTTCCGTATCATTGGTCGAGCAAAGGGCTGGTTCGCGGGGATGCGGCCAACGATTTGATCGGCTTCGTCGGTGACCCCAATGTTTCGATCCAGGAATCGAAAGCTCTCACCGGGATCATCGAGCCTGGACGCCGAAGCAGACAGCGCCGCCGGGCTACGTCAGGTCCGCTGGTGGAAGAAATCAATCCCAAAGAATGGCAGAGGGATTTACCCTCGGTTCGGAAAAAGCCGGTAACGGCACACGGCTTCAAAGCCCAGGAAAGCAAAGAAGGGAAAATTTGACATGCCGGCCGCGAAAGGATTTTTCACGGACACATCGCTTTGTATTGGCTGCAAAGCTTGTGAAGTCGCATGCAAGCAGTGGAACCAGTTGCCGGAGGATGGATTCCTTTTCACCGGAATGTCTTATGACAACACGGTCCACTTGGGCGCGTCCACATGGCGGCACGTGGCATTTATTGAGCGCCCCGTCGCGCTAAGTACGCAAGACTCGGGAGCGTTTTCGTGGCTGATGTCTTCAGATGTTTGTAAGCATTGCGCGCGCGCGGGGTGCCTTGAAGCCTGCCCGACCGGAGCCATCATCCGAACCGAATTCGATTCGGTTTACGTCCAGCCCGACGTGTGCAACGGATGCGGGTATTGCATCGTGAATTGCCCGTTCGGCGTGATCGACCGGCGCGAAGAAGATGGCCGCGCATGGAAATGCACGCTCTGCTATGACCGGCTTCGCGCCGATATGACGCCGGCCTGCGCCAAGGCTTGTCCCACCGAGTCGATTCAATTTGGAGACTTGAACGAGCTGCGCACGCGAGCTCAGACGCGCGTTGAAAAGCTCCAGAAGAGCGGCGTGAGCGAAGCGTATTTATATGGAGCGGACGAGAAGAGCCAACCGGGCACCGGAGGGTTGAATGCATTTTTTCTGCTGTTGGACAAGCCCGAGGTTTACAACCTGCCGCCCGATCCGGTCGTCCCGACCAAGAACGTAAAGGCAGGCTGGACATCCATGGCGCTGACGGCGGCGGGCATGGCTCTGGTCGCTATCGGATCGGTATTGTTCAACCGTGGAGGAGGATCGGGTAGATGATCGAAACACGATATAAGAAATCGCTTGATCCTGTGAAGACGGACGGTCGCGACATTAATCCGGCCCTGGGTCATCTGAGTGGCGAAGCGGCTCAGCAGATCGCAGGTCCCGTGGAGCAGCATATGCGGGACATTGCGCAGAGGTCAACTCGCGCACCGGAGGGCACAACCTACTACGGGCGTCCCATGCTGAAGGAGCCGGTGTGGAAATGGGTAGTTCCACTCTATTACTACGCTGGAGGCGCGGCCGGCGCATCGCTGGTGCTGGGCGCAGCGGCGCAATTCGACCGGTCCGGTAGACTTGACGACCTGGTCCGCGGCTGCCACCAAGCCGGAATCATCGGAAGCGCGCTGAGCGCTGGATTGCTGGTCTTCGATCTCGGGCGGCCCTCGCGTTTTCTGAACATGCTTCGGGTTTTCCGTCCGACATCGCCCATGAATATGGGAGCGTGGATCCTGTGCGCCGTATCGCCTGCGGCGATCATGGCATCGCTCTTCGCAAAACGCCGCGGCGTATGGGGCTGGATCGGAGAAGCCTCCGGGGTAGCGTCCGGAATTTTTGGATTAGGTCTGGCCACGTATACGGGTGTGTTAGTCGGAAACAGCGCCATCCCGATCTGGCAGGAATCCCGTCGCCTGCTGCCGATTCTTTTCGGAGCTTCGGCGATGGCCAGCGCCGGATCGCTCTTCCAGATATTTTCCGACGATCGGGGAGCGCGGCGAATCACTTATACTTTCGGCACAGTGGGGCGCGTTGCCGAACTTGCCGCCGCGGTGGCAATGGAAAAGTACGTGGGGCGAGTTCCATTGATCGGGTTTCCTCTGAAAACTGGCGCGAGTGGGGCATTGTGGAGAACCGCAGCCGCGCTCACCGCTGGAAGTCTGGTTGCCACGCTGCTTCCGCGCCCATCCCGGAAGAAGCGTATTGCAGCCGGCGTGCTGGGGACGCTGGGTTCTTTAATCCTACGGTACGCCGTTCACCAGGCGGGCGTCGCATCGGCTCGCGACCCACGCGCGTCGCTTCAAAGCGCCTAATGGCGACCGAGTTGCTTAAGTAGAGTCCAGGGAGGTCCAGGATGGCCGCTACCGTCTGGAAGGGATATCTCAGCTTCGGGTTGGTTTCATTTCCGATTCGTTTATTCGCCGCTGCGCGGCCCGAGAGTGTCCACTTTCATATGCTTCATAAAAAGGACCTCTCGAGAATTAAGGAAGTCTGGTATTGCGCGGAAGAGAACAAGCCCGTCGACCGCTCGGAAATCGTGAAAGGGTACGAATACGGCAAGGATGAGTACGTGATCGTCGACGATGAGGAACTGAAGAAAATTGCGCCTCCCACCGCCTCGACCATGGATATTCTGCAATTCGTGAAGGCTGCCGAGGTCGATCCCGTCCTATTCGAAACTTCCTACTATATCGCGCCCGAAGAGGAGATCAGCAAGCCGTATATTCTCTTTTTAAGCGCCCTCGAACAGACCGGGTATGACGCGATCGCCAAGGTCACCATGCACAATCGGGAACATACGGTGGTCATTCGGACGTCAGAAACCGGTCTGGTGCTGCATACTCTGTACTACTCGGATGAGCTGCATAAGGCGAACGCTCCAAAGCTGCCGAAGAAAGATCAAGTGAGCAGCCAGGAGATGGAACTGGCGAAGCGCTTGATCGCTAATCTTGCGGCGCCGTTCAAACCCGAACAGTATCACGATCAATTTCGCGAGAACGTGGAGCGGCTGGTTGAACAAAAGCAAAAAGGCGAAGCTGTAACCGTCAGCAAGGCGCCGAAGAAGAACGCGCCGGTGGTGAATATTCTGGACGCGCTGAAGGCAAGTCTTGCAAAGTCTTCCTCATCGGCCGAGACCAAGGCCGCTCCGAAAAGGGTTACCCGGAAACGCAGCAGCGCCGCCTAAGGCGTTATTCGCGCCATTTTCTCGAGTTTGGGCGGACGACCGCCGCGACGCAACGCGGTCGAAGCCTGAATGTAATTCAGTTCTATACCATCCCGGGCGCAGCGGAGCATTAATCCTCCACGGCTCATATCGCCGCGCCCGACGAATTCCACTGGGAACAATAGCCGTGAGCCGAAGATATTAATTAAGGGTTCGAGATATTTGGAGGTGGCGATGCTGCCCAGCAGCACAACCTCGCAGACCGGTTCAATACTGTCATATAAATGCCGGGCATCGCGCTCGAGAGGATCGCGGTAGCAAGGATTAGCGAGATCGATCGGCACCGATGCGATCGCACGCAATTCCTCCAGGCGGATGGGCGTCTCAGGCGAAACCAGCCCGCGTCCCGCGGCGATCACCAACGATCCAGGGACGCCGGGCGGAGGCGCGGCGAAAGCCTTCGAGTAAGCCGCTTTACCCCGAAAATACAAGCCACTGATGAAGGCAAAGACATCGCCAAGAGATGCGCCTTCCTGACGGAGTTGAGCGGCAAGGCTGAAATTCGCCTGTTCATTCAGCACCATCCGGGCCCGGGCACCGGAAGCATTAGCAGGGGACAGTAGAAAAACACGACTCAAATCATTATTATCCCAAGGCGCCTGCATCGGTGCGCGCAAAAATTCGGGCGAGACGATGTAGAAGAGCGGTCTGACCCTTGAGGATCTGGATTTCGGCCCGCTCGAGAGGAAACCATTCGGCGCGATCAATTTCAGGGAAGCTCTGGGGGTTACCGGATTTGGGGGGCCAGATCATCGAAAACGTATTGCTACGAATGGCAGATGCGTCACAATCGAATTCGAATGCCCACGCATAGACGATCTTGCCGCCTGGCTGGCGCACACTTCCAAGCGGAAAGAATTCGCCCTGTGGGCTTAGTCCCGTTTCTTCCAAAAATTCCCGCTGCGCGGCTTGGAGGGGATCCTCATTCAGGTCGAGTTCACCCTTCGGAATCGACCATGCGCCCTTGTCCTTTTTGCGCCAAAGCGGACCGCCGGGATGAACCAGAAACACCTCCACGGTTCCCTCCCGCCTTCGATACATCAAAAGGCCGGCGCTCTGCTTCATCAACTAGCGACGAGAACGCAGTTTATCGGGACCTAGTGTGCTCGCGTCATCCAAAAGATTATCGCTTTCGACGCCCCGGTCCGGATTCCGTGTTTTACCTGTATCCGCGGCCCAATCCTCCGGCGGTTTTTCGCCGCGATTCGTGAGACCGAGGCGTGGATCTCCGGCCTTCATCACGTTCAGGTCGTCGATCCCGCCGGAGCCTTCCTCGCCGAGACCTTCCACTTCGTTCCCCAGATGGTGACGCGGTCCTGAATCGAGACCTCCCGCGCTCGGATCGCCGGTGGGCATCCCGCCCGGACCATCATCGCCGGCGCGGACTCCGGAGCCGCTGCTGGTTACGTCCTCGGCCTCATTTCCACCGTCGGGAGGGTAGACGCCACCTTCATCTAAAGCCACTGCGGTTGCCTCTTCGGCGCCCGTAGCGGTTGAATCCACAATATCGTATTCGAGAATGAGGCCGGAGTTTCGCAGGGCCTCTTCAAATTCCGCAGCGCGGGCGTCGACGACCTCGTACTCCCAAACCTCCGGCGAAGCGCTTCCTAGAAATGCATCATCCTCGTCGAGAACTTCCTGGCTGTGCTGCGCGTTAGTCTCCAGCTCCTCGATAAATTCTTTCTCCGCGACGACCCCGTCGGAGAGGTTCGAATCCAGCTCGGAACTGGGCTGCATGTTGGACGGGCTGCCCTCCGAACGAAGTCTCTTCGCAAATGCCACACGGTATCTCACAGTAAATAGATGCACGCAAGGGCCGCCCGTTTCGAGCGGGCCTGGTCCGAAAATGGGCGAAACAAGCTTGTCCGGGAAGCGGTCTAACCATCGCAGCGGCTAGATTATTCCCAAGATAAGGAGCATCATTCAATGAAATTCGAAACTATGGAAGATTTGTTTCGGGGCCAGATCCAGGATCTTTATGACGCCGAAGAGCGTCTGGTGAAGGCTTTACCGAAAATGGCGGAAGCGTCCACGTCCCAGGAACTCCGCCAAGCCTTCGAGGAGCATCTGGGCCAGACCCAAGGTCACGTACAGCGGCTCGAGCGCATTTTCAGCGAAATGGGTAAGGACCCGAAAGCCACCACTTGCGATGCCATGAAGGGGCTCATTAAAGAGGGGGAGAGCATAGTCAGCGATATCGACCAATCGCCACTGCGCGACGCGGGCCTTATAGCCGCCGGTAACCGCGTAGAGCATTATGAAATCGCAGCCTACGGATCAGCCCGTACCTTCGCGCAAACCTTAGGCTGGGAGAACGCGGCTTCTCTCCTTGAACAAACTTTGGAGGAGGAGAAGGAAGCGGATCACAAGCTCACGCAGATTGCGGAGAGCATGGTAAATCACCAGGCTCTTCGAGGCGGGTCGATGCAAGAAGACACTTACCGGGACAGATCGATGCAGAGCCGGTAACCGTAGAAGCGCGGCAGTTCCGCATTGTGGAGCAAAACGAGGCCGGCTGCGAAGCAGCCGGCCTTTCTTGTTCACCCGAGTGGATCGCGCGCGAAAATGATGATTCACATTCCGCTCAAAGAGATCACACCGCTGCTCAAAACCACCGCCCAGAACTGGTATGAAGACAAGGCGCCGCGGCTGGGAGCGGCGTTAGCGTATTATGTGGCTCTTTCCCTGGCGCCGATTGTAGTAGTGGTGCTTGCGATCGCCGGCCTTGTATTCGGCGCTCAGGCCGCGCAGGAACGGCTGGTTTCGCAAATCCAAGATCTTGTCGGGTATCAAGGCGCAAAGGTAGTTCAGACCATGATCGCGGCGACGCAGCGGCCATCGGCCGGTCTGGTTACCTGGATCGGGCTGATCACTTTATTCTTCAGCGCGACAACCGCGGCGAGCGAACTCAGGGATGCGCTAAACACCATCTGGAAAGTCCCCGAGGACACAACTACCAGCACCGTTCGTAGCGTACTAAATCTAATTAAGGAGCGCGCTTCGGATTTCGCGCTCGTAGTAGCTATCGGTCTGTTCCTGGTGGCATCGCTCATTGCCGGCGCATTTGGCTCGCTGGCGGGCAAGTACCTGGGCGCGGCCGCGCCGCCCCTGATTCTTATTCGAATCGCAGATTGGGTAATTTCCTATCTGGTCATGAGCTTCGTATTCGCAGTCATATTTAAGGTTTTACCGGCCGTTCCGCTCAAGTGGAACGATGTAGTCATTGGCGCTCTTTTAACGTCGCTTTTGTTCGCGGCTGGAAAATTTTTGCTGGCCCTGTATCTTGGAAAGGCAGGATTTACCAATACCTACGGGGCCGCAGGTTCGCTGGTAACCGTGCTCGTGTGGGTATACTATTCATCACTAGTGCTCTTTCTCGGCGCTGAATTCACTCGGGCTCATGCATTGCGCCACGGCTCCCTGCGCGGGCCGCAGCTCGATCTTTTCGGTCCAGGGGAGGGGCACTCCTCTAAGAATGATTAAGCCTCACCGCTCAACCAGTTCCTCCGGCCTGAAGATCGCCGCAATTCTGGTAGCAGTCGTTGCACTGTTATACGTGGCACGCCAGATTCTCATTCCTTTGGCGTTCGCCATTATATTCGCCCTAGTGCTGACGCCGGCGGTGGTTTGGCTCCAGAAGCTACATCTGCCTAAAGTGCCGGCCGTGGTCCTGGTGATGCTCGTGGCAATCGCGGCCGCGGGCGGGATCGGTTACGTCATCGTTAATCAACTGATCGAAGTGGTTAACGAATTACCGCGCTATCAGGAAAATATTCAGGATAAGATCCAGGCCATGCGTGCTCCGATGAAGGGGGCATTGGGGCGAGCCGCTGAGAGTGTTAAGGAAGTAGGCAAGCAGCTTTCTCAGGAGGCTGCGCCGACCTCTCCGCCGCCTCCTCCGAGCAACCGTGGGAAGCGGCGTGAGACCTCAAACCAACCTGCTCGTCCTCTTCCCGTAGAGGTCGTTGAGCCGCCCGCGAATATCTTACAATCGGTGCGGGATTTAACCACTCCCGTTCTCACTCCCCTGTTACAGATCGGAGTGGTTCTGATTTTTACGATATTCCTGCTGATCGAAGAGAGTGACTTGCGGAATCGATTGTTCCGGCTGGCTGGGCTGAACCGGCTAAACATGATGACCCTGGCGCTGGACGACGCAACCCATCGGGTCAGCCGCTATCTTATGTTGCAGATCCTGGTGAATGCGGGCTTTGGCCTGATCTGCGGGATAGGTTTGTATCTGATCGGTGTTCCGTATGCGGTGCTGTGGGGCGCGGTCGCGGCACTCTTGCGCCTGGTGCCCTATATCGGGTCCGTCGTGGCGGGCTTGCTGCCTTTCACCCTCTCACTCGCGGTCTTCGATCATTGGATGCCCCCTCTCCTGGTGTTTCTGCTGTTCGCCACACTGGAAATCTTGACGGGAAACTTTTTTGAGCCATGGCTCTATGGCGCCCACACTGGAATCTCCGCACTGGCGCTGCTTCTGACCACGGTATTTTGGGCTGCTCTGTGGGGACCGGCGGGCCTAATCCTTTCAACTCCGCTTACGGTGTGCGTTGTGGTTTTAGGACGTCACCTTCCGCAGTTATCTTTTCTGCATATTTTGCTGGGGGACGAGCCGGCGTTAGTGACGGAAGCTCATCTATATCAGCGGCTGCTGGCCATGGATGATCTGGAAGCTCGATCGGTAGCGGCTCAATATATGGCCGAGCATTCCTTAATCGAACTATATGACCTGGTTATTATACCGGCGCTGACGATGGCCGAACACGATCGGCACAAGGGCACGCTCGACCCATCTCGCGAGGAGTTCCTTTACCTGACCATAAAGGAGATACTCGGGGAACTCGCCGAAAAGGCGCCCCGATCCGAGCTCGTGAAAAGGGACTCAGCGGTCGAGCCGGCCGCGAAACCGGTCGAGATAACTTCCAACGGCCGGGCGCTCTGTGTTCCCGCGAGCGACGAGGCGGACGAGATCGCCGCAGCGATGTTAGCTCAGCTCCTGGGACAGGCTGGTCATGTCGCTCTTTCGTTTCCCGTCGACGGCGCCGTCGTAAATACCGTTGAATTAGTGCAACCCGGCGGGACCGATGTATTCTGTATTTCGGCTGTACCCCCGTTTGCATTTGCGCGCGCGAGCGTTCTAAGCCGGCAATTGCGACGACGATTCCCGGATACGAAGGTCATAGCCGGAGTGTGGGGATTCTCCGGCGATCCAGAGCGGGCTCTTCAGCGCTTTCAAGCTCCTTATCCCGACAAGCTTGCGACGAGTCTCACGGATGCCGTTGCCTTCGTCATTGGATCGCGCAATGTCACTTCTCAAGCAGCTTACGAATCGACTGCAGTTCCCTCAGCCGTTTTGAGTCGAGCTTCGGATAAGTCAGATCGAGCCCTTTGAACGCATCCACAACGATCTGGGAGACGATGAGCCGGGCGTTCTCCTTGTCGTCCGCGGGAACGACGTACCAGGGCGCGTGACGGCTGCTGGTAGCGCTTAGGCACGCTTCGTAGGCCTGGGTGTAATCCTTCCAATACTGCCGCTCATGCATATCCGCGAGGCTGAATTTCCAGTTTTTTTCGGGCTCTTCCAGACGCTTGAGAAAGCGTTTCCGTTGCTCTTCCTTTGAAAGGTGAAGGAACAATTTGATTACGCGGGTCCCATTGCGGTGAAGATGATCTTCGAGATCCACGATGGACCGATATCGCCCGTTCCAAATTTCTTTCTCGTCGAGCAACTTTTCGGGAAGGCCTTCGTTGCGAAGAATGTCGGGATGCACGCGGACGATCAGAACTTCCTCGTAATAGGAGCGATTAAAGATGCCGATTCGTCCGCGTTCCGGAAGATGATAGGTGGTGCGCCATAAAAAATCGTGCTCCAGCTCCTCGGCGCTCGGACTTTTGAAGCTGAAAACCTGGCAGCCCTGGGGATTAATGCCGGACATCACATGCTTGATTGCGCCATCCTTCCCGGCGGCGTCGAGCGCCTGAAAGATGAGCAGCACAGCGTAACGATTGCACGCGTACAGACGGTCCTGGAGCGAGCTTAATTGCTCGATGTGCTCCTGAAGGATCTGTTGATATTCTTCCTTCGATTCGTAGACGGGATCGACGATAGTCGGCCACTTTTTAAGATTGACCTTTTCCCCTTCCGCTACCCGGAAATCCTTTGAACGAATTTTCATTTTCCTCCGCGAAATGCCTGCGCGACCATCGCCTGAGCTTCTTCTTCGATGCGCCGCAGGTGCTCCATTCCTCTGAAGCTCTCAGCGTAAATCTTGTATATCTCCTCGGTTCCTGAGGGACGAGCGGCAAACCATCCGCTCTCCGAAATCGCCTTTACGCCCTCGATGGGGCTACCGTCGCCTGGAGCGGTCGTAAGAATGGCCGAAATTCTTTCTCCCGCCAGGCTCGAGGCAGAAATATCCCGTGGCGATAATTTTGCGAGTACGGCTTTTTGCTCCAGGGTTGCCGGGGCTTCCATGCGGTCGTATACAGGGTCCCCAAGATCGCGCGTCAAGTCTCGATAGATTTCACCGGGATCGCGCTTCATCCGCACGGTGATTTCCGCCGACAGCAGGGCTGCGATGATGCCGTCTTTGTCCGTGGTCCACACCTTTCCGTCGACTCGCAGGAATGAAGATCCCGCGCTTTCTTCGCCAGCAAATCCGAGTGAGCCGTCAAGCAGGCCGTTTACAAACCATTTGAAGCCGACCGGGACTTCGTACAGCTTCCGGCCCAGTTGCGAGGCGACCCGATCGATCATGCTGCTGCTGACTACGGTCTTCCCGACAGCCGCACCCTTGCTCCATTGACGGCGATTCGCGAACAAATAATGAATGCAAACGGTCAGGTAATGGTTGGGCGGCAGCAGGCCCGCGCTCTTGGTCACCACTCCGTGACGGTCATGATCGGTATCGCAGGCGAAGGCGATATCGAATTTGTCTTTCATCCCGATCAGCCGCTCCATTGCGTAAGAGGACGATGGGTCCATGCGAATCCTGCCATCCCAGTCGACAGTCATGAAGCGAAAAGTGGGATCGACGGCGTCGTTCACGATCGTCAGGTTCAAGCCATAGCGATCGGCAATAGAGGGCCAGTAATGAACTCCAGCGCCACCGAGCGGGTCGACACCGAGTTTGATGGTGGACTTTCGGATGGCGTCCATGTCGATGACATTTTCGAGATCTTGGACATATTTATTGAGGTAATCGTGCCGGTGCGTCGTAGCGGCTCGGAGCGCCTTCTCGAAGGGCATCCGTTTTACGCCGTTCAGTCCGCCGGCAAGGAACTCGTTCGCTTTGGTCCCGATCCAGGAAGTGATGCTTTCTTCGGCTGGTCCTCCGTGGGGCGGGTTGTACTTGAATCCGCCGTCTTCCGGGGGATTATGGGACGGGGTGATGACAATGCCGTCCGCCAACCCGGTTTTTCGCCCGCGGTTATAAGTGAGAATCGCATGAGAGATCGCCGGAGTGGGCGTGTATTCGTCCTTTTCGGCGATCATAACCTCGATCCCGTTGGCCGCCAAAACTTCGAGCGCGCTCGCATATGCAGGCTGCGAAAGCGCGTGAGTATCTATGCCCAGGAACAGCGGCCCATCGATATTCTGCTGGACGCGATACAGACAGATAGCCTGGGCGATCGCGAGAATATGCCATTCGTTAAAAGCTCGATCGTTGGATGAGCCTCGGTGGCCTGAAGTTCCAAATGCGACGCGCTGCGCCGGAACCGACGGGTCCGGGCGGTCTTCATAATAGGCCGTCACCAATTTGGGGACGTTGACGAGAATGGAAGCATCCGCCGGCTTTCCTGCGTTCGGGCTCACGCTCATGATCTATCTCCGCCTGCAAGCCGCGCGGCATGCCGGGCAATCATCAGGTCTTCATTCGTTGTCATGACGCGAACCTTGACGCGGCTTTCGTCACTCGATACTACGGGGGCATTGGCACAATTGCGTTCGGGGTCGATTTCGATTCCGAGGAACTCCAGTCCCGAGCAGATGCGTTCCCGAATCGGCGCAGCATGCTCGCCCACGCCAGCGGTAAATACCAGAATGTCGAGTCCGCCGAGGACGGCCGCGTAAGCGCCGACGTATTTCTTGGCGGCGTAGCAATATAACGCGATGGCGGCAGCCGCATCGGGATTGACAGCTTCCTTCTCCAGCAGATCGCGCATGTCACCGCTCAGACCGGATACACCAAGAAGACCGGACTGTTTGTTGATAAGGGCCGACAGAGCGGAGCCTGCCATTCCTTTTTCTTGTGAGAGGTAAGCCAGCACGCCGGGATCGAGATCGCCCGAACGCGAACCCATTACCAGTCCCGCGGACGGGGTAAATCCCATGCTTGTGTCCAGGCTTTTTCCTCCCTTGATCGCGGCCATACTCGCGCCGTTTCCTAAGTGCGCCACGATTACACGGCCGCCCGCCAGCTCGCCGTCGAGCGCGGGTAATTCGCTGAGAATGTATTCATAAGAGAGGCCGTGGAATCCGTAGCGAAGAACGCCCTCATCGTAATAGTGTTTCGGCAAGGGGCAGAGCTGCGCCACTCTGCGGCATGGTACGGTGAAACGCTGTATCGAAACAGGCGATCTGCGGCAGGCCCGGGTACTTATGGCCGACAATTTCGATTGCGGCGATGGCTTGGGGGACGTGCTCGGGAGCGATTAGCGCGAGACGGCGGAGTGCTGAAAGCAATTCCGTTGAAACGAGTTGCGGTTCGCTGTAATAGCTGCCGCCGTGGACGATACGATGGCCAGCCGCGTCTAAATCTGTGTTCACTCATGCACTCGAGGCGCGATCCAGTCAGGGCTTCTTTTTGATCAACTCCGGTCCTATCCACATCAATGGAGAGGATGCGATTTTCTCGCGCGCCGATCTCATACAGCGCTAGTTTCAAACTTGAGGAGCCGCTGTTGATTGTCAGGATCCGGGTCTGTCCCATTCGGTAGAGGACTCGCGCGCTTCAGGCTTGACTGGCTTGGCGGGCGGGTTCAGGATTCCACCAGTGCCGGAGTCTGTCAAAGTACAAATACACTACCGGCGTAGTATATAAAGTCAGCAATTGGCTCATAATCAATCCTCCGATAATGGTGATGCCGAGCGGCCGGCGCAACTCCGATCCGGTTCCAGTGCCGAGCGCGAGCGGCAAAGCGCCGAGCATCGCGGCCATGGTGGTCATCAGAATGGGACGGAATCGCAGCATGCATGCCTCGACGATAGAGTCGTAGGAGTTTTTGCCCTCTTGCCGCTCGGCGGCCAGCGCGAAATCGATCATCATGATGGCATTCTTTTTCACGATTCCGATCAGTAGAATAATTCCGATAATGGCGATGATGCTGAGATCATTGTGGGTGAGCATGAGCGCAAGCAGCGCGCCCGACGCTGGCGGCCGGAAGACTGGAAATAATGGTGATGGGATGGACATAGCTCTCATAGAGCATGGCAAGAATAATATAGACGGTCACGAGCGCCGCGGCGATCAAAATCGGCTCGCTGCCGAGCGATTCCTGATAGGCTTGCGCGGTGCCGGCGAAGGCAGTCTGGATAGTGGCCGGACGGCCTACTTTGGCGCCCGCGGCCTCAATCGCATTCGACCGCATCGCCGAGCGCCACGCCGGGCCTTAAATTAAACGAAATGGTGACCGCCGGGAACAGCCCCTGGTGAGTTACGGTCAGCGGCGCGGTCGTGGGAGCATAACTGGTGAAGGCGCTTAATGGAACTTCTTGTCCATTCGGCGCAGCCACATAGATCTGGCGGAGGAACAGCGGATTCTGCCAAAATTCCGGCGCGGCTTCCATCACCACGTAATACTGATTCAGCGAAGTGTACATGGTTGATACCTGGCGCTGGCCGAAGGCGTCGTAGAGCGTGTTGTCGATGAGCTGCGGCGAGATGTTGAACCGGGCAGCAGTGTCGCGATCGTAATGAATCATCGATTGCAGGCCGCGGTCCTGCTGATCGCTGCTCACGTCGGCGATGATGCGGATGGTTTTCAACGCGTCGAGCATCTTGGGAGCAAAGCTGGTGAGATCAGCCAGATTATCGCCCTGCATGGTGAATTGATACTGAGCGTTACTCATCCTTCCGCCGACGCGCACGTCCTGCGAAGCTTGCAAGAACAGCGTGGCGCCGCGCACTCTCGCCAGCTTTGGCCGCAGGCGCGCAATGATCAGGTCGGCGGCTATCTTGCGCTCGGCCAGCGGCTTCAGCGAGATGAACATACGCGCAGTGTTGGTGGTGGAACCGCCAGAGCCCCGTGAACCCGATCACTGTATCGACGGCCGGATCGGCTTGGACGATATCGATCATCTGCAGCAGAATTTTGTCCATGGACTTGAAACGAAGTATCCTGATCGGCGAGGGCCGATCCCTGCATGCGTCCGTTATCCTGCTGCGGAAAAAATCCTTTGGGCACGCGGATAAACAGGATAATCGTCAGAGCGATGGTCCCCATTAAGACCAGTAGAGTAATCGCGCGAAAGCGAAGCGCCACCAGCAGAGTTCTGCCATACAGACCGACGACCGAGTCGAAAGCCCGCTCGCTGGTCCGGTAAATCCATCCATGAGATTGCTGCCGCTTCAGCAGATGAGCGCACATCATGGGAGTCGCAGTAAGCGAGATGGCCATCGAAATGATAATGGCGATGGAGAGCGTCACGGCGAATTCGCGGAACAGCCGGCCCACAATTCCCCCCATCAGCAGGAGAGGAATGAACACCGCAACCAGTGAAATGCTGATGGTAAATACGGTAGAACCGATCTCCTTCGCGCCCCGAAGCGCGGCTTCAAAGGCGCGCAGGCCCTGTTCCAGATAGCGCGTGATGTTTTCAATAACCACGATGGCGTCGTCGACGACAAAGCCAGTCGAGATCGTCAATGCCATCAACGATAAATTATCGAGGCTATAGCCCAGCAGATACATCGCGCCAAAAGTTCCAATCAGAGATACTGGAACGGCGATGCTGGGGATAAACGTCGTCCGCGCATTTCTAAGGAAAAAGAAAACGACCAGAACCACCAGCAGCACCGAGATGATCAAGGTCTCCTCAGTGTCCAGCACGGAAGCGCGGATCGTGACGGTTTGGTCCATGGCCACACGCACGTCGATGGATTGGGGAATGGAGGCTTCAAGCTGCGGAAGCGCCGCGCGGATACGATCCACGGTATCGATGATATTGGCGCCAGGCTGGCGGAAAATAATCATCAGGACGGAGGGCTTGCCGTTGGCGTAGCCGGAATTACGAATATCCTCCACCGAGTCCTCCGCACTGGCCGATATCGGAAATACGCACGGCCGATCCGTTGCGGTA
This sequence comes from uncultured Acidobacteriota bacterium, assembly GCA_963799805.1. Lineage (GTDB taxonomy): Bacteria > Acidobacteriota > Terriglobia > Bryobacterales > Bryobacteraceae > Palsa-187. The sequence continues at coordinate 1,135,295 of CAWCYF010000002.1, read as the reverse complement.
GGCAATCACTAACGGCGCATAATCGCTCGCGTTAAAGATCTGATCGTTGGCGCCCACCTCCCACATGCGGTGGCCGTCGGAAAAGTGTCCCTTGGGAATATTCGCATTCGCGCCGCTCAAAGCACTCCGCACGTCCTCGAGGCCGATCCCATATTTATTCAGCGCCGGCGGATTCAGCTCGATACGAACCGCCGGAAGCGAGCTGCCTCCCACGATCACCTGGCCCACGCCGCTGATCTGCGACATTTTCTGAGCCATAATCGTGGAGGCGGAATCGTACATTTGCCCGCGTGTGAGAATGGACGAGGTAAGGGCGAGAATGAAGATCGGTGAATCCGCCGGATTCACTTTGCGGTATGTAGGATTGCCGGGAAGATTGGTTGGCAGATATCCGCGAGCCGCATTGATGGCCGCCTGAACGTCGCGCGCAGCGGCGTCGATATCCCGGTTGAGATCGAATTGCAGAGTAATACCGGTGGATCCGAGGGCGCTCGATGAGGTCATTTCCGTAACCGATGCGATGTGGCCGAATTGGCGTTCGAGCGGCGTGGCCACGGATGAAGCCATGGTCTCTGGGCTCGCGCCGGGCAAAGACGCGTTCACGGAAATCGTCGGGAAATCTACCTGAGGCAGCGGCGATACGGGGAGCAGCCGGTAAGCCGCGGCTCCGGCCAGCGCAATTCCGACGACCAGCAGCGTGGTCGCAACCGGCTTCCGGATGAAAGGCTCGGAAATATTCATGGATTATTCCGCCGGAATCGGGCCAGCGCCCAGATCGACCTGGCGAGCCTCGGGCTCCCGCGAGAATCGCGTGGCCAGCCGATCGAACCAGATATAAATCACCGGCGTGGTGTAAAGCGTCAGTAACTGGCTGATCATCAGCCCGCCGATGATGGTAATTCCCAGAGGCCGCCGCAGTTCCGATCCGCTGCCGGTACCGAGCGCCAGCGGCAATGCGCCCAGCAGCGCCGCCATGGTGGTCATCATGATCGGCCGGAAGCGCAGAAGGCAGGCCTGGTAGATCGCGTCTTCCGGCTTCATCCCCTCCTTCCGCTCGGCGGAGAGAGCGAAGTCGATCATCATGATCGCGTTCTTCTTCACAATTCCGATCAGCAGGACGATGCCGATAAGAGCGATCACGCTGAACTCTTCCCCGGTAATAATGAGAGCGAGCAGCGCTCCTACACCCGCCGAAGGCAGGGCGGAAAGAATCGTGATCGGATGAATGTAGCTTTCATATAAAATGCCCAGGACCAGATAGACCGTGACCACCGCCGCCGCAATCAGGATCGGCTCGTTTGTGAGCGAAGCCTGAAAAGCTTCGGCTGTACCCTGGAATGCAGCCTGGATACTGGCCGGCATATTCATCTCGCTCTTCACCCGGTTCACGGCTGTGATCGCATCGCCGAGCGACGTGTCGGGAGCCTAGATTGAAGGAGAGCGTAACCACAGGAAACTGGCCTTGATGATTGACCGTGATCGGGACCGAGGTGGTCGCCACTTTCGAGAAGGCGCTGAGCGGGATTTGTCCCCCATTCGGATATACCGTCGACGATGGAATCGCGCTCCCGTTGAGTGTGGCGGTCGAGTCGGCGCCGCTGCTGGAGGAACTAGAGCTGGACGTGGACGTGGAAGAGGAACCCGGCGATGCCGCCGCTGCGGACTTGCTACTCGGCCCAAACGCCTGCGTTGCGGCCGAGCCGCCCGCCACCACCCCCGGCGATGATGTGCCCGACCCGAGGATGTTCCTGAACCCATGCTGGTTCGGATATACAGATCGCGCAGGTCCGAAGGATTCTGCTGAAATCCGGGCTTCAATTCGAGCACCACGTGATATTGGTTCAACTGTGTAAACATGGTCGAGACCTGCCGCTGCCCGTAGGCGTCATACAGAGTTTGATCGACGGCTGAGGCAGTGATGCCGAAGCGGGCCGCCGTGTCGCGATCGTACACCAGCTTCTCCTGAAGACCGAGATCCTGCTGGTCGCTGGCCACGTCCCTCAGCTCCGGAAGCTTCTGTAGTCTGGCGAGCATCTGGGGCGCGAAAGAATTCAACTCGGCCGCATTGGCATCTTCAAGCGTGTACTGAAATTCCGTGGCGGTCACCCGGTCTTCGACCGAAAGGTCCTGCACCGGCTGCATGAAAAGTGTAATCCCAGGGACCTTCGCTAGGGCCGGCTGCAGGCGGCGAATCACATCGCTCGCGCTGATCTTCCGCTGCGCGATGGGTTTTAAATTGATTAGAATTCGCCCCATATTTAAGGTTGTATTGGTCCCGTCGATTCCGATAAACGACGACAGATTGTCAACTGCCGGGTCTTGCAGAATGATTCTTGCAAGCTGCTGCTGCTCGGCCGCCATCTCCGGAAAAGATACCGATTGCGCCGCCGACGACACTCCCTGAATAACTCCGGTATCTTGTATCGGGAAAAATCCTTTGGGAATTTCAATGTACAAAAAAATAGTCAAGACAAGGAGGGCCGCAGCGACCAGAAGGGTTGTAGTCTGCCAGCCCAGAACCCACCGCAGCGTTTTACCGTAGAAGTCGATCACCGAATTAAAACCGCGCTCCGATAGGCGGTAGAAGCATCCTTGATTCTCCTCAGGAGTGTGCTTGAGCAACTTCGACGACATCATCGGCGTAAGCGTAAGTGAAACAGCCGCCGAAGCCAGGATCGTAACGCTCAAAGTAACTGCAAATTCGCGGAACAAGCGGCCCACGATATCGCCCATGAAGAGCAGCGGGATCAGAACCGCGATCAGCGAGACCGTCAGGGAGACGATGGTGAAGCCAATTTGCTGGGATCCCTTAAGCGCCGCGGCGAGGGGACGATCGCCGGCTTCCACGTAGCGGGATATGTTTTCGATCATGACGATTGCGTCATCCACTACGAAGCCGGTTGAAATGGTCAGCGCCATCAAGCGTCAGATTATTCAAGCTGTAGCCCAGCAGGTACATCGCTCCGAAAGTGGCCACCAGCGAAATCGGAACGGCGAAGCTGGGAATAACGGTCGAGGAAAGACTGCGCAGGAACAGGAACATGACCATTACCACGAGACCTACGGTCAGCATAAGCTCAAACTGGACATCGCTCACGGAGGCTCGAATGGTGGTGGTTCTATCTGTCAAAATGCTGACCTTGATCGACGATGGCAGCGATGTCGTCAATTGCGGCAGCAGTCGTTTGATGCCATTGACGACGGAGATTATATTCGACCCCGGCTGCCGCTGAATGTTCAGGATCACCGCGGGAGTCTGGTTCATCCAGGCGGCTTCACGAACGTTTTCCGTGTCGTCGATAACGTCGGCAACATCGGTCATCTTGATGGGATTGCCGTTCTTGTATGAGACAATCAGCGCGGCATAGTCGCTGCTGGAGAGCAACTGATCGGTGGCTCCGATCTGGTAAGACTGGCGCGCTCCATCGAAATTACCTTTCGCCTCGTTGACATTGGCGGCAATAACGGCAGTCCGCAGATCTTCCAGATTCAAACCGTACGACGCCATCGAGGTCGGGTTCGCTTGAATCCGGACGGCGGGTTTCTGACCGCCGCTGATGCTGACCAGACCAACGCCGGACAACTGCGAAATCTTCGGTACGAGTCTGGTGTCGGCCAGATCCTCGACTTTGGAAAGTGGAAGTTCCGTAGAGGTGAGAGCCAGCGTCAGGATCGGCGTATCCGCCGGATTGGTCTTGCTGTAGATGGGCGGGGTAGGAAGATCCACGGGGAGATACGTTCCCGAGGCATTGATCGACTGCTGCACTTCCTGCTCGGCAATATCGATGCTCAAGCTGAGATTAAACTCCAGGGTGATTACCGAGCTCCCGTCGGAGCTGATGGAGGTCATCTGCTGAAGTCCAGGCACCTGTCCGAACTGGCGCTCGAGTGGGGCAGTCACTGAAGTCGCCATCACATCCGGGCTCGCGCCGGGATAGAACGTCGTTACCACGATGATCGGATAATCCACTTCCGGCAAAGCCGAGACAGGCAACTCTTTGTATCCCATCGCGCCCGCCAGCACGAGGCCGATCATCAGCATGGTAGTGGCAACCGGCCGGAGGATGAATATCCTAGACGGATTCATCTAACTGCTCTCCCTTTCATCGATTACCTTTTGGCGGGCGGGGCATTCACTCCGGGCTACTTACGCTGGGCTGCGCATTTACCGCGGGGTTACTGATGCTGGACGGGGCATTCGACGCCGGGGTGTTTGTGTTGGACCGGGCATTCCCTGCAGGTGTACTTTTATTCGGTTGAGCATTCGCCGCAGGCGTGGCCGAAGAGATCTGGGCGTTCACTTTGCTGCCCTCCTGGAGTTTGTCGACTCCGGTCAGGACTACTTCTTCGCCCGGCGTCAAGCCCGAATCGATCTGGATTGATCGCCCTCGGTGGTGCCGACGGTTACCGTACGCACCGTCACGGTTGAATCCGATTTCACCACGTATACATAGGTCGATTGAGAATTGCGCTGGATTGCGGCGGTGGGCACGAGCGTTACGCCGCTGCTTTTCCTGCACTAATAATCGCGCGTTCACAAACTGATTGGGAAACAGCGCGTTGTCCCGATTATCGAAGGTGGCCCTTAGCTTGACCGTCCCCGTGGTCGGATCGACCTGATTATCGATCGTCGTCAACGCTCCTTGTGCGATCTTGGTCTTCAAATCGCGATCGTAGGCATCTACCTCCAGCTTCTGCCCGGCTCGATATTTCTTGAGCACAACGGGAAGCTGATCTTCGGAAATCGTGAAAATCACGGTGATCGGTTGAATTTGTGTGATCACCAGTAAAGCGGTGGAGCTGGCCGCCTGCACGATATTGCCTGGGTCCACGAGCCGCAAGCCGACGATGCCGGTAATAGGAGCGGTGATGCGGCAATAGGCAAGGTTGGTGGCAGCGGCATCAACCAATCCCTGATCGTTCTTCACCGTTCCTTCGTCTTGAGCGACGGTAGATTGCTGCGTCGCTAACTGCTGTTCAGGAGCCGCTTGCTGAGCGACCAGGACGGTATAGCGCTGCAGATCGATGCGCGCGTTCGCGAGGGCCGCCTCGTCCCTGGTCAGTTGACCTTGGGCCTGCGTAAGTTGGGCTTGGTATGGCCGCGGATCGATTTCGATCAACAAATCGCCTTGATGAACCAGATCGCCCTCTTTGTAGTGGACACTCATCAACTGCCCGTCAACTCGGCTCCTTACAGTGACCGTGTAGACCGGTGTAACCGCGCCCAAGCCCGTGAAGTAGACGCCGATATTACCTTTGGTCGATTTCGCAGCCACTACAGGGATGGGAGGCGGACCGGTCGCCGTTCTTCCGCCGGTTGTCGCTGTGCTTTTTGGACCGGCGTAGTGCCGCCAAAGAAAGTAGGCAACAACGGCAACTACCAGGACAAGAACAGCCAACCAGATCCAGCGGGCGAACGATCGCTTCGGACGCGGCACGCCTTTTTCACCAGGGGCCGGCGGGAGGGCCAAAGGAGCAGGAGGACCCGGCTCAAGCGCGGGCGGAGCTCCGGCTCGTTCTATCGCTTCAAAGGGAGGTTCTGCCGGCGTCCTTGTGCTTTCGAGCATATGGCGGGCTGGCGCTGCCTAACCAGCCTCAGGTTATCACAACGCTTCCAATTATTTAGACTGCTTGTGAGCTTGTGGAGTTACGCGTCGCGCTGAGAGGACCATTGCATCGGATGGAACTTAGCATTCATTCTTCCTGCCGTCGCCCCGAGGTCTCGACCCCTGCGGGACAGGTACTCCCTGCTGGAACTGAACGCCGCGATCGCTGTTCCACATCACCAGATAGCAATTTGGACAAACTCGCAAATCCTTGAGCGGCAATTGTTCCGCTGTTGTCTCAATGGACTCCATCTCAGCGCCGCATTTTGGACACATCGTGGGCATTTGCGAGCCCTAAAGATTTCAGGCATCTACTTACTTTTTGGGACGCTTCGGCAGCATTCCAGGGTACAAAATCGCCCGCTTTGCCGGCTAATGACGAGACCCTAGCAATTCTACCGCCCGAAACCAATCTTTCTCGGGCGAGCCCTCTGGGCGGCCTCGCTCCAGCCAGAGGCGATAAGCCAGAGCGGCGATATCCTCCTCTTTCACCACATGAGCGTGCCGGGGCTCCGCGGTCACCTTTTCATGTACTTGCGCCGAGTGCTCAAGAGCTTGCCTGGACCGTTCGTGCCCGGTCAGATGATCCTGTTTCCCATGTTGCTCCGCCGCGCTCGTATGGGTATGAGCCGCAGCATTATGTAATTCAGCGGCTTGCTGCTTGTAGTTGGATCGCGTATCCATATAATTACCTTTCGGTATTGGATAAGCAATCGCCAAGCCAAACGCAAAACGCAGCAATCGTTCAGTGCCGAACGGCATAACGCTGATCTAGTCCTAAATTTGGAAGCAAAACATTCACCCGGGTTCGTCAAAAATCTGCCACGGGTGCTACCAGTGAGGCCTCCAAACGCACTGCCCTTATTGGCTGCGCTACAATTGCAGCCGCGCTGTAGAACAGATCGAGCATCAGAGTTTAACCAACAGGGCGAAGATCCACCGGTTCTCGGTCTTAACCAGATCCGGCATCCAGCCCGGCACTATCGCGGTCGGATTTCCGTTGTTGCCGCCGGGTGGCGTAATACCGCCGGGGCCGGCGAAATACGGCACGTTCGCTGCGCGATGCGTGAATTCGACCCGCCACGTCACCCATTGGCTCGGCATGTAATCGAAAGTGGCCTGAGTATCCCAGGCTTTGAACGGGTCTCCAGGATTTTGCGTGAAATACGGAGTTCCCGTCGCTGCGGTCGCGCCATCAATCGGCGGCAGCAGGACCAGGTAGCGTCCGGGATTCTCCATGGCGCCCGCCGCCAAGAGTCGCGCCGAACATATCGTGATGGAACCACCAGCGGTTATAGAACATGAACCCCAGAAAATTTTGCGCCGGGCCCTTCTTCCCGGCCAGTGCAGGTCACGCCGGCACCGTTCTCGCACCCCAGATCCCAAGTCAGCGAGAATGCCATTCGGTCCAGGGTCCGGGACATGTTCTGGTAGTATTTGTACTCCATACTGTCGTCCTCGTGATACCGCGTGCGATGAAGACCGACCGTATCCTGTCCGACGCCGTATGAATTGAATACAAATTCCAGATTGCCGGTTGGCCGCCACAGGATTTGGCCGCCGATCCCCGGCCTGCCATTGAATTTGCCATACGATTGCCACCCATTGATCAGCCACGGCTCAAATTTAAGCTTATTGGTCGGGAACCACTGCACTCGAGCGCCATTGAAATACCACGGCGTATTCGAGGAAACATACGAAGGCTGATATGTCCAATTATCGAAATTATAGTAGCTGAACAGCCCAATATACGACAGGAAGATCCCCGCCTGGACGTTGATTCCGTGCTGCACGTCCAGATGGTACCCGCCCCATGCTTCGCTGATATAGCGGTAAGCATCGCTCAAATCCCACTGGCCGATGGAGGGGCTGGCATCGTTCCGCGGCGTGGCTGTCGAATACATTCCGAATTGCGTAAGAAATCTGCCCTGCATGTTACCGGCATGGAAGTCGCCGCCAATACCTATATCCTGGACCTGAAATTCGCCGGTCCGCGTACCCTCGGTGGTTCCATCCAGGGTGTGATCGATGGGGTGATTGTAATCGTATATGTAGCTGGTATCGACTCTGAATTCGCCGGTGAAATATTTGGAGTCCAGAACCTCGTCGTGATTTCGCGGCTCGGCATTCAGCCAGGTAAAATCGGCGAATGCAAACGGATCTTTGGTATTCACCTCGGGAGCAGGCGCCTGAGTCGCGGGGGTGGGCCAGCCGCTACTGGAGTGGCGGTCTGAACCGGCGCGGCGGTCTCAACCGGCGGAGGACGGCTCACTCAACAGTCTCTTTTCCAGATTGTCGAGACGAGACTTCAGCTCATGGATTTCATCGAGCAGCACGCGCTCTCGTTCCGTGAGCGCCGATGCTGGCCGGGTTGGCTCATCCTGGGCGCGAACACACACGCAAGCGAGCGGAAGCGATACTGAGCGACACATAGAAAGCAGCGAAAGGTTTGGAGCATTTCATTCTATGTTGCCCAATTTAACAGATTGGGATCGACCGGAATCAGGCTCGCGGCCGCTTCACGAACGTGATCGGTGATCTGTGAAGGATACTGCGTCGAGTGATGTATGGCGTTGTGGGCCACCACGCCCTTCATCCTCGTCGTAGTTATTGCCGCCGGTATTCATATTGCGATCGAAGCGCGGGAAGTTACTGCTCGATACCTCAATCCGGATCCGATGACCCGCCGGGAAATAATTGCTGGTGGTCATCGGCTGCAGCGTGATTTTATACACATTGCCTGGCTCCATCCAGGCGACAGGCTTGATCGTATCCATTCCGATAGCGGACCCGCTGAATTGTCTCGTCCAGATTGTAAGCGGCGCCGTTCGGATATACATCGAGCACCTTTACCGTAAAATCAGTATCCTTGGCATCCGACGATACGTATAACGTGACGTCCATGGGCCCGCTCACTTCGATTCCCTCTTTCAGCGGCTCGGATGAGTAAACCAGAATATCGGCTCGGGATTCCATTTTGCGTTGGTCCATCGCGCCGCCCACTACTGCATTGCCGGTACAGCAAACGTTTCCCCCGTAGGATGGCACGGGGTTCATAGGATCGTATACAAACCTGTCTGGGCTGTCCTTGCCCGGCGAGCTTGCCGACAGCATGCCGTCGCCATTAAGACTATTCGCCTTCCCGCCGCTCGAAAGGAACAAAGTCATAGGCTCCGCTCCCTTCGGGGGCCAGGTGTCCGAAGTCTGCCATTTGTTCATTCCCATCGTGTAATAGCGAACTTTCGGCGTGGTGTCGAGGATGTGATTATTCTCTCCCTTTAGGAAATAATCGAACCAGCCGTAGGTCAGCGCGTCATAGTCAAGCCGTGCGTCTCCCATGTTGCGCTCCCCGACCACGGTGTCCTGCGTTGCCCGCGTATAGCTGCAGTGTAGCGTCGGGGCAATTACGGCATATTGCTCGTTCGCGATTTCCGGACGCGCGGTCTTTCGTACATAGTTGTATGCCGCCAGATTCGGCCCGACCGATACGTCGTACCAGGACATGAACCAGAGCCCCGGGACGTTGATCGGCATATTATCGTGCCACAGCCCGCCGCGATACCAGGCCGGATCGTTCGGGGTTCGCTTAATCATTGCACCCCCGGTTGAAACCTCCATCCGGTCGGCAAAAATTCCATGCGGCCCATCCACGGCCTTGATGATGTCCATCTCAGGAAGATGGCGAAGCGCTTGGGACCAATCCACTGGCGGAAGCTGTTGCGCCAGATCGAATGCCTTGGACGCCCGGATCAGATCTTCCTGTGAAGTATTGGGCGGGAACATAGGCCTCACTTGATTTTGCTCCCCATACAACCACGCAATAAACAGCATCTGAACCGCGCCGCCGCGATACCAGTTCCCCTGTTCATAGTACGGTCCCACGCGGCCCACGCCTGCGCCAAAACTTTGCGGATTCATGGCCGCCAAGGCTGGATTCCCCAAAGCGGCGACGCCCAGCTGCCATTCGGCGGTCGAGGAACAGCCAACTGTGCCGACCTTCGCGTTCGACCAGGGCTGCGACGCCATCCACGAAAGCGCATCGTCTCCATCGCTCAAAGGCGCACCCAGAATATCGTAGTTCCCTTCCGAGAAGAAGTGGCCGCGCTCGTTCATCTCGATATAGATATATCCGCGCTTGACGGCTGTCAGCTCGGCGCTCATATCCCGCGGCGCGCCAAGTTTCACATCCCAGAAATTGAAATTATAGGGCGTGCGAACAAAAATTATGGGGTACTTCTTGGACGTATCCTTGGGCCGATAGATATCAGTAGCCATGCGCTTCCCGTCCCGCATGGGTACCATTACTTTGCGATCGATGATCGCGATTGACTCCAGTTCCTTCTCGAGCGAATTTCTGGCAGCGATGATTTGCGCGTTCGGCGGGACCTGCTGTGCCGGAATGGCTGGCACCAATGTCAGGCCGAGGACGGCCGCAACCCCTAAAGCGATAGTAAGTAGTCTAGCAGGCCATTTTGTAATCATCGCGGATCTTCGCTTTCCGTTTGATAACCAGCATATCTAACCCTTGTCGTAAACTGGGAACGAAGACTGGAGGGGAAAATGCTGCGCCTGCTAGGAGATTTTATATTTCTCGTATTATTTTTTATCCTGATCGGGGTGTGGTTGGTCGCTTGGGCTGCTTTTCACGTAGCGGGAGGCATGATTCACCTTCTGCTGATAATTGCAGCGGTGTTCCTGATTCTTCACCTATTCCAGGGCCGCCGGACTGTTTGAATCGCTACGAGACCAGGACCGCCGCGCCATCGATCAAGTCGCTTTTAATCGCCAATAGAGCTTCATTCGCCCGATCGAGCGGGAACGACGTGGTCTGGGGGCGAAGATCGATCTCGCTCGCAACTTGAAGAAAATCTCTGGCGTCGGATCGGGTCATGTTGGCAACGCTGCGAATCTGTCTTTCACCCCAAAGTAGGCGATCATAATCGAATTCGGGAATCCGGTCGAGGTGAATCGCATTGATCGCGACAACGCCTCCTTTGCGAAGGCTCGCGAGAGCGGCGACGACCACGTCTCCGCTGGGAGCGAAGGTGATCGCGCGATCGAGCGCGACCGGCGGGCGGTCATCTTCTGTGCCAACCCAATGAGCGCCTAAAGATTCCGCTAGTTTCCGATGGGACTCGCCTCGCGTCGAAACATAGACCTCGCAATTCCAGGAGTGCAGCACCGGCAGCGCAAGATGCGCCGAAGCGCCGAAGCCGAACAAACCGACACGCTCGCCCTTTTCGACACCCGCGACTCTCAGACTACGGAAACCGATGATACCAGCGCACAGCAGGGGAGCCGCGTGCAGGTCATCGAGAGCCGCCGGGAGAGGGAAAACAAAATCGCTGCGGGCGAGCGCGTATTCAGCATAGCCGCCGTCCACCGTGTATCCGGTGAAGGTAGGCGAATCGCACAAATTTTCGAGACCGCGCTGGCAGTAGGGGCATTTCCCATCCGTGCCGCCCAGCCAGGAGACGCCAACCCGGGCGCCTTTTTTCAGAGCTGCCCGTAGCCCCATCTACGATATCGCCGACGATCTGATGCCCGGGAATCAGAGGGGCTCTGATACGGAGCTAATTCGCCTTCGGCGATGTGGAGATCGGTACGGCAGACGCCGCAGGCGCGCACTTTGAGGAGTACTTGCCCAGGCGCGAGTGCCGGCTGAGCAACTTCGGCGATTTCCAAAGGCCGTTGCGCGATTCTTTTCGGAGCGGCGAGAATCGCAGCCTTCATCCTTGAAGCGACGCCGCGACTCGGCATCTTTATTGCCAGCCGCCGCCGAGCGCGCGATAGAGTTGCACCACCGACTGCAGTTCCTGTAAGCGCAATTGAGCGAGGGTGAGCTGGCCGCCGAAAAGATTTCGCTCGGCGTCGAGAACCTGCAGATAACTGTCGATACCGCCCCGGTAGCGGGCGGTCGATAGCCGCACGGCTCTCCGACAGCGCGCCCACGAGCTTCTCTTCTTCCCCGCGCTGCTCGCGCGTCCGATTATAGGATACCAGGGCGTCGGAAACTTCGCGCAGACCGGTGAATATCGTCTTCTGATAAGCGACCAGCATCTCGCGCTGCTGCGCTTCCGTCAATTGCAATCCCGCGCGGAGGCCCGCATGAAAAATCGGGACGAGAGCGGACGGACTGATGCTGGCCATCCGCGCCGGCACGCTCAACAGGCCGCAGCAGAGCCTGGCTCTGGCCGCCCAGAAATCCAGTAAGCGAGATTTGCGGAAAGAACAACGCTCGCGCCGCGCCGATTTGCGCATTCGCGGCGATCAGGTTTTGCTCGGCCTCGCGAATGTCGGGCCGGCGCTCGAGCAGCGCCGAGGGTAATCCCGCCGGGAGTTCCGGCGGCGCGGTGATTTCTTCCACCGTTTTGCCGCGCTCGACGTCGCCGGGCGCGTTCCCGAGCAGCAGGTTGAGCGCATCCTCGGAGAGTCCGATGGATCGCTGCGCGCTCGCGATCTCAGCCGTCGCTGTATACAGAAATTGTTGCGCCTGGCTCACGTCCAAACCGTTCGCCGCGCCGCGATCGTGGCGAAGGCTGATCAATCGCAGATTATCCGTCCCGGCTTCGCGCGTCTGCTCGCTGATTTCAAGCTCCAGGTCCTGTTCCCGTAGCGTGAAATAGTCGTTCATCACATCCGAAACCAGCGAGACGATCACTCCGTGGCGAGCCTCCTCGGTTGCGAGATACTGCGCCCGCGCCGCTTCGGTCAGACGGCGCAATCGGCCCCACAGATCGATCTCCCAGGAGAGAGATAGACCGGCCTGCGTAAAACTCGCAGAAAGCGGTGTTCCTGGCGGCAGCGGAAACGATCCCTTCGACGAAATGCGCTGAGCTGTATAGGACACCGGCAGGTCCAGCGTCGGATACAGATTCGCATGCGTGATCCCGTATTGCGCGCGAGCTTCCAGCACGCGCTCCGCCGCGATCCGGACATCGAAGTTATGCTCGAGCGCGGTGTTGACGAGCTGCTTCAAAACGTCGTCCTGAAACAGATCGAACCATTTCGTGTCGGCGATCGATTGCGGCGAGGCGGCCGGAGGCGCGCCCCGGAATTGATCCGGCGTGCTCACTTGAGGCCGCTTATAGTTCGGCCCCATGAGACAGCCGGAAAGGCTCAGAGCGGCAGGAATGAGCAGAAATGCGCGCCAGCTCATTTGACCAACTCGGGCGCGGATTGCTCGACGGGCGCCGAACGCTTTTGACGCCGCCGCTCGACGATAGCTTTCAATCACGAAATACTGAACCGGAACAAAAAATATGGCCAGCAGCGTGGCGGCATTCATCCCGCCAAATACAGCCGTACCCAACGCGCGCCGCGAAGCCGAGCCGGCTCCCGTGGCCAGGAACAGCGGCACTACGCCGAGGATGAACGCGAAGGACGTCATCAGAATCGGGCGGAGCCGCAGCCGGGCCGCATGCAGAGCCGAATCGCGCACCGACATGCCCTCGTCGTCGTGACTGTCTTTAGCGAACTCGACGATCAAGATCGCGTTCTTGGCCGCGAGTCCGATCAGCGTGACAATTCCGATCTGCACGTAAATATCGTAGGGATAGCTTCGCAAATGAACCGCCAGCAGCGCGCCGAAAAGGCCCAGCGGCAGAGCCAGCAGCACCGCGAACGGAATCGACCAGCTTTCATAGAGCGCCGCCAGGCAGAGAAAAACCAGAACCGTCGCGAATCCGAAAATAATCCCTTCGTGCCCTTGTGCCTCTTTTTCCTGGTATGTGGTTCCGGTCCATTCGTAGCTGTAGCCTGCCGGCAGCGTTTCAGCCGCGACTTTCTCCATCGCATTCACGGCCGCGCCGCTGCTGGTGCCGGGCGACGGACCGCCTAGAATCTGGACCGCGCGGAAGCGGTTGTAGCGATAGACCACGTCGGGGCCGGTGTTCGGCTTGACCGTTGCCAGAGTGCCGAGCGGCACCATACTTCCATTCGTGGAACGCACGTAAAAACGATTGATGTCGGAAGGATGCGCGCGAAATTCGGGCTCGGCCTGCACCAATACCTGCCAGGTATGGCCGAATACGTTGAAGTCGTTTACATACAGACCGCCCAGGAACGTCTGCAGCGCGTTATAGGCGTCGCTCACCGGCACGCCCATGGTCTGCACCTTGTCCAGATCCATGTCGATCTTGTATCCGGGCACATTGCCGCGGAACGTGTTGATCACGTTCGCCGATCTCCGGCCGTTTTCGCGTCGCATCCACGATGGAGTCCGCCACCTGATTCAGTTGCTGGATGTCGCCGCCGCCGCGGTCTTCGAGCATAAACTGGAATCCGCCCGGCCGGACTCAAGCCCAGAATCGGCGGCAGACCGAACGCGAAAGTGAAAGCCTCGGGAACCTGTGCGAAGCCGCGTTGCGCGTTTGCGAGAATCGCGCTGAGCTGCAGGTCCTTCGATTTGCGTTCATCCCAGGGATCGAGCGCGACGATGATCGTAGCGACATTCGAGTTGGAGGTTCCCGTTGCAATATCCATGCCGCCGATCGCGAAGTATTCGTCCACGCCTTTCATATTCTGAACCACGTTCTCGAGTTTGCGCACGGCCGCATCCGTTCGATCCATGGAAGCGCCGTCCGGGAGATGCGCGGAGACAAAAAATGCGCCCTGATCTTCTTCGGGCAGAAATCCACCGGGCAATTTTGTGAACAGCCATCCCCGGCCACCCAAAACGCGGCCAGCGCCAGCAGCGCCAGAGCCGACCGCCGGATCATCATCCCCACGCCCGCAAGATAACGATTCGTGGTCCAGTAGAAGGCGCGATTGAAGTACTCGAACAGGCGCGAGAGCACGCTGCGCGAGTGCTGGTGCGGCTTCAAAATCATCGCGCTCAATGCGGGGCTCAGAGAGAGCGCGCTGAAGGCCGAGAGCAGCACGGAGGCGGCAATGGTCAAGGCGAACTGGCGATAAATCTGGCCGCTGATGCCGCCGAGAAACGCCACCGGAATGAATACAGAGGCCAGAATGAAGGCAATCGCCATCACCGGCGCGGATACCTGGTCCATGGCGCGGATCGTGGCTTCACGCGGCGGCAATCCCTCGTCAATGTTACGCTGCACCGCCTCCACCACCACGATGGCGTCGTCGACCACGATGCCGATCGCGAGCACCAGTCCGAACATGCTGGTGATATTGATGCTGAATCCCAGCAGCGGGAACAGCGCGAAGGTTCCGACGACAGCCACCGGGCACCGTCAGCAGCGGGATCAAGGTCGCCCGCCAGTTCTGCAGGAAGATGAAAACCACCAGAATCACCAGTCCAATCGCTTCGAGCAGCGTGATCATGACGTCCTGGATGGCCGCGCGGACGAACATCGTCGAATCGTACGGGATCATGTAGTCGATTCCGGCCGGAAAGCTCTTCTTGGCGTTTTCCATGAACGCTCTGACCTCCTTGACGGTCTGCTACCGCGTTCGCGCCCGGAGAAAGATAGACGATGACAAAGCCGAACGGCTGGCCCTTATAGCGGCTGAAACCCAGATAGTTTTGCGCGCCGAGCTCGACGCGCCCGATATCGCGGATGCGCAGCAAGCGATGCATCCGGCTGCGCGCGGACCACGATATCCGCGAATTGCTGTGGATCGGCCAAGCGGCCCTGCGCGCTGACCGCATATTGAAAATCCGTTCCTGGCGGCGCCGGCGCCTGCCCCAGAGTGCCCGCGGGATTCTGCCGGTTCTGCGCATTGATCGCATCGCTGACATCGGTGGCGGTCAGCCCCAGCTTCGCCATCTTGTCCGGATCGACCCAGACGCGCATCGAATACATTTCTGCTGCGGCAAGGCGCGTGTCGCCGACTCCCGGGAGACTGCCAATCTGGTTCAACAAATTGATCTGCGCGTAATTGGTGAGGAACAGCGAATCGTAGCGATTGTCCGGCGACACCAGGCCAACTCCCATGAGGAACGCCGTCGATACTTTCTTCACCACCACGCCTTGCCGCTGCACCTCCGGAGGCAGGCGCGGCAGCGCGATACTCACCTTGTTCTGAGTCTGCACGGTGGCGGTATCGGGATTCGTGCCCAGTTTGAAAGTCACCAGGATGGTGATGGAGCCATTGTTCGCGCTGGTCGAAAGGAAGTACAGCATGCCGTCGAGGCCGGCGAGCTGCTCCTCAATCGGCTGCGCGACGGTCTTTTCGAGATCGATGGCGTTGCCGCCCAAAAAGGTGGCCGTGATCTGAACCACGGGCGGCACCACTTCCGGGAAACTGGCGATCGGGAGATTGGGAATCGCCACGATGCCCAGAATCACGATCACGATCGCGATCACAATCGCAAATACGGGACGATCGATAAAGAATCTTGCCATGTTGGACTAGTTACTCACGCTGGGGGAGCCAGCCGGCGCAGCGGAAGAAACTTGATAGGGTTGGGGCCGAACGGTCATGCCCGGCCGAACCTTGAGCTGGCCTTCCACGATGACCCGGTCGCCGGGTTTTAGCCCTTGTTGAACAATCCAGGCGTCGCCCACCTGCTCGGCGGTCGTGATCGCGCGAAGCTGAACCTTATTGTCGGGACCAACCGTATAGACGGTTTGCATGCTTTGCAATTGTTGAACAGCGCGCTGCGGAACCAGGATGACGTTCTTCCGAATATCGGTTCCGACGCGCACCTTGCCGAACTGGCCGGGGAGCAAAGTGTGATTCGGGTTGGGAAAACGCGCCTGCAATTCGAGCGTGCCGGTCTTCGGATCGACCTGGTTCACGGTGTTCTCAACGCGTCCGCGCTGCGGAAACTCAGAACCGTCAGCCAGCACCAGCGTGAGCGCCGTCTGAGTCAGGGTCCCGCGCTTCTTGAAAGCGAGATATTCCGATTCGGATACTTTCAGGCGCAGCCAGATCGGATCGAGCGGCACGATGGTCGTGAGCGGCTGTGTCGAGTTAGCCGTGACCATGCCGCCGACGGGCACCAGAGTATCGCCAATCAGCCCGCTGATCGGCGCGCGAATGGTGGCGTATTCGACATTGAGCTCGGCGGTTCGCACCGCTCCGCGCAAAGCTTCCACTTTGCCCTGCGTGGAATCGATCTGCGTGCGCGTCGAAAGCCGGGTCTGTTCGACGTTCGCCTGACTGGCTTTCACATTAGCTTTGCCCGCATCGAGCGCGGCCACGGCTGCGTCCAGCTCCTGTTTCGCCGCCGCATCTTCCTTTACTAGCGGCGCGAGGCGGTCGAAATCCTGCTGCGCCTTAACCAAATTCGCCTGCGCTACGGCCAGATTCGCTTCGGCCTGCAGCAGCGCCACCTGCTTACGCGCAAACTCGAGGTCCGCTTCGCTTTGCGCCAGATTGCCCTTCGCCTGCTCGAGAGCGGCTTGATACGGACGCACGTCGAGCACGTACAAAGCGTCGCCCGCATGCACTTCCTGTCCTGGCCGGAACAGCCATTTATCGATGTAGCCCTCCACTCGCCCACGGACTTCGACCGTATCGCGAGCATAGGTCTGCGCCGGATACTCGGAGTAAATCGGCACATCGCTCGCGCTCACTTCCGTTACCGAAACCGGCGGCGCCGGCGGCGCTACATTTCGAGTCTGCGCCGCCGATTGGCAACCCAAAGTCGCGATCGCTGCCAGGGAAATGGTTCCGAGAAGGATATATTGCTGTGTTTTGATGCGCTGCATGTATGAGGATTTAGACCCGTTTCGTTACGGAACGGTAGGAAGATTCAACCCTTATTCTACCTGACTCGCCCATACCTCATACAATGAAGACGGAGAGCCGAAAGATGCAGGAAAGATTTGGATCGCCCAAACTGCGTCAGGCTTTTGTGCCGGACGCCCGCTGTTCGAATTCAGCCAATAGCGTTTCGTAAGTAAGAGGCTGACCGGTCTCGAGCAGGCTCTTCAGGCTGCTGACGATCGCTGGCCATCCATTATTAACCCCTTTCGCGGTACGGGTGCCGCTGTCCAGATCCTCAGGCAGCAAATTCTCATGCGTGAGCGTCAGCTTGACCAGCGGCCCCATCGGAATCAGTTCATAGGTGACCTCGGAAGGCCCTTTGCGCCGCGCTGCAAGAGGATCCGACCGGTGATCGAAAGTATAGGTGAGCCGCCGCGGAGGATCGCAGGCGATAACCTTTCCCTCGATATCCCCTTTTCCGCCCATAAAGGCTGGGTTCCGGACATAGATCGGCGAACCCGGTTTCCAGGTGGACTCAACGCGAAATCCCATCCAGTACTTCGCCGAAAAATCGCCCTCGGTCAGAGCCTGCCACAACTTCTCCGGAGTGGTCTTGATATAAGTCGAATAGATGAAGGTGCGGGTGTCATTGTTGTCTTCGGTCATTTTTTTTCTCCTCTAAACATGTTTTCAGTTCCATAAGTGCCTGCAAGCGGTGCCGCTCAAACTTATTGATCCAGCGCTCGGAAATCTCGTGGATGGGCACCGGATTCAGGTAGTGCAACTTCTCCCGTCCTTGCCAGCGCGTCACAATGAGATTCGCCGATTCAAGCACTGTGAGATGCTTGGTCACCGCCTGTCTCGTCATCGCCAGGTTTCCCGCGAGCTGGCCCAGAGTCTGTCCGTTATTGGCGTAGAGCCTGTCCAACAGCTTTCTCCGGCTGGGATCGGCAAGAGCTTTGAAGACCTTGTCGATACCGATTGCCATCTCGCTGTCCCGATTATATGCAACTCTTAGGTTGCGTGTCAATAGAAATATTGTTATTATGAGAAGCTATGAGAGCAAATTTAGCGGCTCTGGCCACGCTTGGACTGCTTCTGGCTTTTGAGCCTGGACCGGCTCAAGACCATCACTCGACCACCTCGAGCGCGCCTCTCCCTTCCACCGGATGGCCCGGACTCGGGAATCTTCACCATCCCATCTGGACCAAGAACCCCGAGGCCCAGCTCTTTTTCGATCAGGGACTGACGCTGGTTTATGCCTTCAATCATGAGGAGGCGATACGGTCCTTCAAACGCGCCGCTGAGCTCGATCCGCAGGCTCCTATGCCGTGGTGGGGAATCGCGGAGGCTGTGGGTCCTAATTACAATGTCGATGTCGATCGCAAGCGGGAAAACGAAGCATACGATGCGGTGCAGAAGGCTCGCATGCTTGCGTCAGGCGCGCCCGAGGATGAACGCGCCTACATTGAAGCCATGGCTAAGCGCTACTCGAATAACCCTCATGCGGATTTCAAAAAGCTGGCGGCGGATTACAGATTTGCCATGCGGGATCTGGTGAAGCGCTATCCGGACGACCTGGACGCCGCCACGCTCTATGCCGGAAGCATGATGCTTCTGAATCCCTGGAAATTGTGGACGCCGGATGGAAAGCCTGGAGAGAACACATTGGAAATCGTGGCCGTACTCCAATCGGTATTGAAGCGCGATCCGCAGCATATCGGCGCGAATCATTTCTATATTCATGCGGTGGAGGCATCGCCCCACCCCGCCGATGCGCTCAGCAGCGCCAAACAACTGGAGACACTCGCGCCCGCCGCGGGCCATCTGGTGCACATGCCGTCCCACATTTACGAGCGGACCGGAGATTACGAGCGGGCGGCGAAAGCCAACGAAATCGGAGCCCAGGTCGACCGCACTTACCTTGCGGCCGTGGGATCGCAGGGGCACATGTACGGCCTGATGTACTACTGCCATAACTTGGCATTTCTTACCATTGCCGCGAGCATGGAGGGGAATTTCGGCAAATCGAAAGCTGCTGCCGATGATCTCGCGGCGTATGCCGCTCCGTACGTCAAGGAAATGGCGATGTTTGAGATGTTCACGGCCATGCCGGAATATGTCCTGGTGCGATTTCAACGCTGGAACGGCGTATTGAGTCTGCCTGCGCCAGATTCTCCGAGCAGAATCGGACTCGCCGTCTGGCATTGGGCGAGGGGAATCGCGTTTTCGTCGACCGGTGAAACATGGAATGCGCAGACGGAACGACAGCAACTGATAGCTGCGATTCAGAAGCAATCGCCGGAAGCGACCTATGGCAACAATTCGGCCCAGAAAGTTTTCGCAGTCGCGCTGGAAGCTCTTGACGCCCGTATCGCGGAATCCCAAGGCGATCGTCAAGGCTCTATTTCGCACTGGCGGAAAGCGGTTGCGGCGCAGGACGCGCTCTCCTATGATGAGCCTCCGGGTTGGTATTATCCGGTGCGGGAATCGCTGGGGGCTGCGCTCGCCCAGGATGGCCAGTATGTAGAAGCGGAAAAAGTTTTTCGGGCCGATCTCGAGGAAAATCCCCGAAATCCGCGCTCGCTCTTTGGCTTGTGGAAAACCCTCGAAGCGGAGAAGAAAACCGCCGACGCCGAGTGGATTCGCCCCCAGTTCGAAAAGGCATGGAAGAATGCCGACGTGCCCCTCCGAATGGAAGACCTCTAGCCGCGGCATTACTTTTCAGATCGCGAGTAGTTTTTCGAGATCCGCCACCAGCGTGCGCCGCCCGACGTAAAAAGATCCGAACAGGGCGTAGACGGCGCTCACCTCGTCGAAGCGCATCTCATAGATCAGCCGCTTGAAGACCAGTGGATCGTCGGCAAATAAATCGACGCCCCATTCCCAGTCGTCGAAACCGATGGATCCCGAAATGATCTGCTTTACGGTTCCCGCGTAGCGGCGGCCGATCGCCCCATGCTCCTGCATCTGGCGCTGACGCTCGAGCAGAGGAAGCTGATACCAGTTCTTCTGTTCGCCGCGCCGGCGATCCATCGGATAGAAACTGATATATTTGTGCTGCGGCATTTCGGGATAAAGCCGGGGCTGCATGGCCTGACGCTGCCGTTCGAGTGTCTCTTCGATCTGTGCGTTCCATTCCGGCGAATGCGGAATCACGTCGCCATCCGCGAGAGCTGCGTAGACTTTAGCCGTCGATTCATAAAGTCCCAGTTCCACCACCGACAGGTACGACGTTGCCAGTTCCAGATAATCCCACAGCTGCAGGCGCGCCAGAGCCAGCTCGACTTCGGCCAGTTCGTCGAACCCGGGACGAAAGTGCACCAGCATCAGGTCACCCTTGTGACCGAGAAGGTTAAATATCGCGCTACGATCACGTTCCATTGCGGAGAGCGCAGGTTGAGCCTCCCGAAGGATTTCAGCGCGGTCCGTAGAGGCGAGCGCGCGCCACGCCGGCCATCGCACTCGCATCATCTGGTGCAGAAGGCTGGCGCCTTCGACGGTCAGAGGTACCGGGGTCAGATTCTCAAGCGGATTCATAGGTGCGTCCTTACTAATCTACAAGGATGCCACGCGCGGGCGTGCTAAAATAGCAGTTTGATGCACCCAGATACCAATCTGGTGATTCAGCTCCAATCGCTAGATCGGCACGTCGCGGTACTCGAGAAAGAAGTAGCCGCGCTCCCCAAGCACATCGCGACAATCGAAAAAACACTTGACGCTCACGTTCGCAAGCTCGAAGCGGATCGTGCCGCTCTGGCCGCCAACCAAAAAGATCGCAAGCGGATGGAGGCCGAAATTCAAGTTCACGAGCAGAAAATTTCCAAGCTGAAAGAGCAGATGGCCCAGGCCAAGACCAACGAGCAGTATCGCGCCTTTCAGAATGAGATCGACTATGCGAAGAATGAAATTCGCAAGGCCGAGGACCGCATCCTGGAGCTGATGACCGAGGCGGAGCCGCTCGATTTAAACGTGAAGAGGGCCGAAGGCGCGCTGAAGGAAGAAAAGCAGGCCGTGGAGGCGGAAAAGGCGCGCGCCCGGGAGCGCACCGCCTCGGATCAGGCCGAGCTTGACCATCTCCGCGCCGAGCGCGCCGAGGCGGCGAAAAAGCTTCCTCCCGCCACGCTCACTACGTATGGACGTATTCGCAGGAAATGGAATAACCAGGTGATCGCGGAAGCTGTCGATGGGCGTTGCTCCGCATGTCAGATCGTACTGCGGCCGCAGTATATGCAGGATCTGAAAAGAGGCGACGAGTTGATGCTGTGTGAGAGCTGCGGACGATTCCTCTACTACAATCGCCCGGTCGCGGTCGAAGACATCGCCAACGTGGGCTGACGATCAAACAAAAAGGCCGGCCTCCGAGACCGGCCCTTTTTTTCAACATGGTTCACGAAATCGTTACTTCGACGGAGTCGAAGGCTGTGCGGCATTCTTGTTTGCCGCTGAATTCTTGGTTGCCGCAGCCGTCCCCGACTTCTTCGCATGGCGATGATGAGTGGTAGCGGTTTGATTCGTTTTGGGTTTGGTCGAGTTCTGCGCCGGCGCCTGAGTATTCGCGGTCTGCGCCATAAGGGCCGCCCCCGTCACGAGCATGGTCAAAATCATTTTCTTCATTTCATTTCTCCTTTGGGTCATCACCCATTGATTCCATCTTGCGCCTCGCGTTCCCGAAGCGCGATAACCCGGCTATGGGACTGCGGAGAACCGGCTTTGGCTAAGCTCACCAAGCAATTCTTAATGAAGAAACGTTAGCCTGAAAGAGGAAAGGCGGGGAATGCGCACACTGCTCCGCGTGCTGGTGATCGGATTTGCAGCGGTCATCGCGCTGCTTGCCGCCGCTGCGTTCATCTCCGTCAGTAACGCACGCTCTATCGCTGCCAGCGCAGCGGGCTTAGTTTCGGATCAACTGGTCATCGCGCGTCTGCTCGATGAAGTGGAGCGCGAGCAGGAAGTGCTCAATGCCGCCTTTTATCGCCTGTCGCGTTTTCCCGACATGGTGGACCGCGAGCGCGTCCTGGCGGATCTCGATCAGACAGACCAGGAGATCGCCCGCCTGGTAGCGCAAGCCCACGGCAGTTCGAGCGAAGCCGCATGGAATAGCCTTGAGCGAGCCGTTCTGGACTTTTCCCATGAGGCCCGCGAGCTTCTCCTGAGGCACAAAGTGGCGGTTTATTCCTCGCGAGATTTGTTCTCCCAGCATGAGCGGGTGACTGCCGTGGTGGCGCGGCTGGTGGACATGAGCTATGCGCGCGCTCTTGAAACGCAAAAACGCGTGGACCATCAATCCGCGCTTCTGGCCGAAGAATCCGCGATTCTTCTCGGCGGAGGCCTGCTCGTCGCGCTGATGTCCGCCATGATCACGGTACGCTTTGCGGCGCGTGTGTTCCGCAAAATGGAATCGCAAACAGGAGAACTGAGCCGGGTATCTTTTCGGATGCTCGAGACACAGGAATCAACGGCCCGCCGCTTTGCTCACGAACTGCATGACGAGCTGGGCGGTTCGCTTACGGCTATCAGGTCGAATCTCACCGCGATCGCTGCGAGACTCGGTCCCAACCCCGTCGACCGCGCGCGCATCGAGGATTGCATAAAGGTGGTGGAACAATCCGTATCCAATGTGCGCGAGCTTTCCCAGCTCCTGCGGCCCACCATTTTGGACGACTTCGGTCTCGATGCC
This sequence comes from uncultured Acidobacteriota bacterium, assembly GCA_963799805.1. Taxonomy (GTDB): domain Bacteria; phylum Acidobacteriota; class Terriglobia; order Bryobacterales; family Bryobacteraceae; genus Palsa-187. Next base: position 1,112,384 of record CAWCYF010000002.1, on the reverse strand, counting down.
GGCTTGCGCTGGCTCGCCGACCGATTCCACGAGCGCACGGGCATCGAGGTCGACTATCGCTCGGAATTCGACGGCCGCCTACTGGATGAAACCGAAACTCATCTGTTTCGGATCGTGCAGGAAGCGCTCACAAATGTCGCCCGCCACTCCTCCGCGACTCGGGTCTCCATCCACTTGCGCGCGGAGCATGACACGATTAAGCTTACGCTTGCCGACAACGGGACCGGGTTGAAACCGGCCCGGAGCGGCGAAGAGCGCAGCGGTATGGGGCTCACCGGAATGCGGGCCCGCGCGCGCAGCGCCGGCGGAGAGATGACCCTTAGATCGCAGCCCGGAGCCGGCGTCGCCATTGAAGTTCAGGTCCCGCTCGCGACGCCCCGAGTGGAGGAGCCGGCATGATCCGCATTCTGCTTGCCGACGATCACGCTCTGGTACGTCAGGGCTTTCGCATGATTCTGTCCGCGCAGCCCGACATGGAAATCGTGGGGGAGGCTGGCAACGGCCGCGAGGTCGTGGCGCTGGCCGAAAAGCTAAAACCCGACGTCGTGCTTATGGACGTCACCATGCCGGATCTGAACGGGATTGAAGCGACCCGGCGAGTGGCGGACTCGGTTCCCCGCGTGCGTGTGCTTGCGCTCAGCATGCACAAGGATTCGGTCTACGTGCGTGAGATCCTGCGGGCCGGCGCACGCGGTTATCTCCTTAAGGATTCGGTGGATTCAGACCTGCTCGCCGCCGTTCGCGCCGTGGCTAAGGGAGAGGGCTATCTGAGTCCCAGCGTCTCCGACGCAGTTCTGACCGATTACCGCCGTCACGTCAGCGATCCGCTCGACCTGCTGACTAGCCGCGAGCGCGAGGTGCTTCAGATGATCGCCGAAGGTAAGACGAACAAGGAGATCGCCTCCTCGCTCAAGCTAAGCGTGTATACAGTCGAAGCGCATCGCGGACGCGTTATGGAAAAGCTGAATCTGCATAGCGCCGGGGAGTTGGTGCGCTTCGCGCTGCGCAACGGCCTGATCGATTGACGCCTACAATTGCCGGGCCTTGAGAGCGCTCATTGCCAGCCGCTCTTCACGGCCAGGATCGTTGACTACCCGGCACTGATTGTCGAAGATCATAGTCGCGCGCTTATCAAGGGCATATGCCGGCCACTCCGGCAGGCCCTTGTGATTTGGATTCCCGATCCGGGCAAAAGCGACCCATGCGGCGCTCATTTTATCCGCGAGCGCGTAGCGATCCTGGCCGGAGCCGGTTAACGGTTTTGCCAAGTCGACATTATCGAATACGAACGCGATCTCGAGCGTGTGAGGCGTCCTCAACTTTCGCTCGCGAACCGGCGTCTTCCACGCGAAGTAATACATGTAAACGGGCGCTTGTTGCGCCGCCTTGCGCTCGGCCTCGGTAATCACGTTCACTCGCATCCAATTATCCGAGGCGATCGCCAAATACAGGTCGATGTTGCTTGTCTCAGGCTGCGCCTTCTTATACACCGCGATCAGCCGGTCCGCACCTGCGTCGTCAACGCGCACGTTTTGCTTCACGAGCGAATGAAAACCGGCCTCGCTGAGCGGGTCGAGAGGTGTGTTTGTCAGGAACGTGACCTCCGTCGCATTGCTGCCAATCAGCAGCGGCACGGTGGCCGATATTCCCGGGGCTACTGGATCGAAGGGATCGGAGGGCAATGAACGGCCGTCCACCACTGGAGCGAGTCTCAACCCTTGGGTTCCCGTCATTGCGGCCAGCAGCCGCTCCATCGACAGCTTCTGCAACTCGTCGGCTTGACTCGACTTCACTCCCAGTTTTGCGAGAAATGCTTCAGCCGACTTGGTGGCACTTTCGCGAGAAACTCCTTTCAACGCCGATGCGCTCTCGACAATGGCGCGGTGAAACAAACCTTTTGCCCGCGGCATAGCCATCAGCGTACTCACTTTTCCGCCGCCGCCGGATTCGCCAAAAATGGTTACGTTGCCCGATCGCCGCCGAACGCGGCAATATTGTCCCGGACCCATTCAAGCGCGGCCACGATATCGAGCATCCCCGCATTACCCGAATCGGCGTATTTCGGCCCGGCAAGGTCGCCCAGATACAGGAACCCGAACAGATTAAGGCGATGATTGATCGTAACGACCACTACGTCGTGTTTAGTGGCCAGATTAGTCCCGTTAAAGTAGTGGGAGCCGCCGGACCCGGTTGTGAATCCGCCTCCATGCAACCAAACCATTACCGGTCGCTTGTTTTCACGGCCGAGCGTCCAGACATTCAAGCACAGGCAGTCCTCACCCATGGGTTCGTTCCTGGGCCGCTGGATCAGTACTTCGGGAATGAAATTCTCAGGATTCTGCGGAGCCTTCTGGCCAAGCTCGATTGTATCGAGAACACCGCTCCACGAGATTGGTTTTGCCGGCGGCATGAATCGTCTGGGACCTCCGGTCGAAGCGCCGTAAGGAACACCTTTAAAAACTAAGGCCTTGTCTAGAGTGGTTCCGCGGATTTTACCAGCGGTAGTCTCGACCACCACGCCCGCCCTCTCACTCTTGCTGACATCGCCAGCCAGTGCCCGGTTCAGAGTTCCGCCCACGAGGGCGCTCGCTGCTAGAGTTCCTCGCCCCAGGAATGACCGCCGGTCCATTTGATCAGAATTCATATCTATTCTCCCTAGGCATCGATTTCGATTCGCCCTTCCAGGTATTGAACCGCACGGCCGGCGATCTTAACGCGCGGGCCAGGGTCCTCGCACCACAACTCGCCGCCGCGACGGGAGAGCTGTCTTGCGTATAGTTTGGTTTTGGCAAGGCGCTTCGACCAGTAGGGAATCAGCGTGCAATGAGACGATCCGGTCACCGGATCTTCCGGGACACCGCGAGCAGGCGCGAAAAACCGCGACACGAAGTCGCAATCTCGGCCCGGGGCCGTGACGATGGTCCCGAAGATATCGATCCCCGCCAGCTTTTCCATGTTGGGCGTGAGGGCCCGCACCTGTTCCTCCGTCTCGAACACACAAAAATAATCGCGCGCTCGTAAGATCAGCTTAGGCTTGGCGCCTAGCGCTTCAATGAGTGCTGGATTGGCCGGACATTCTTCCGGCGGTCTGGTAGGGAAATCCATCGCGTAAAGATCATCGGACCGTTCGACGACCAGCTCTCCGCTTTTGGTTTCGAAGACCACACGCGGACCGGCGGTTTCGCGGCGCGACTCGAGAATCACAAAGGCGGTTGCCAGTGTCGCATGGCCGCACAGATCCACCTCTACTCCCGGGGTAAACCAGCGGAGATGATAATCGTGGCCGTTCGGTACATAGAATGCTGTCTCCGCCAGATTATTTTCGCTGGCAATTGCCTGAAGAGTCTCATCGGGCAGCCAATGTTCGAGCGGGCAAACGGCGGCCGGATTGCCGCGGAAAAGGCGAGTCGCGAACGCATCCACTTGATATAAGGGGATCTGCATTCCTCAATCGTATTACGCGAGCGGACTCCGCTTCAGCGCATATTCCACTGCCTCGGCCGGCACCTTAAATTCCGCCATTCCCCGATTGCCCAAATATCCGAGCTCCTGGATGCCCGCAGCGCTGGTGTAGTACGCATCCACGGTCATCCTCCGCGCCCAATCGAAGAACCGGATGCCGGGCGCAAGCTCCGGCGTCTCGTTCACGCGGTATGCGATCCGGTCGAGCATAGCCCGTTGATATTCCGCACTGGCCGCCGAAAAATTTCGGGTATAATCGCGCTGCATAGCGAAGTCGAGCCACGCTAGCCCGCCGGTGTAGATCGTCTGCATCTCTCGATTTTGGCTGCAAAGCAGGTCTATGAAATCGGCGGCTCCGCCGCGGGAGGCGCCGGGGATGATCATCTCGCACAGCTTCGCGAGCGTATTGAATTCGTGTTGCGTGAGCGCCTTCGGCTGATAGACTCCTCCGGCCGATTTGGCGTCCTCGGCAGCCGCATGCACGTGCTGCGCCGCATCTCGCCCCACAGGTCCAGCCATTGCCGCTGCGGCGATTCTCGCCAGCATCTCTCTCCGGCTAAACATTCTTCTTCCTCAATTCCTCCGCCAGATATTCGGCCGTTCTCCAGGCCAGCGCGCAAATAGTCAGCGTCGGGTTCTTGTCCGGGCTACTGACGAACGGCGCTCCATCGGCGACGAACAGATTTTTAACATCGTGCGCCTGGCAATAGCGATTCAGAGCCGAGGTTTTAGGATTGTCGCCCATGCGAATCGACCCGACCTCGTGGATAATTTCGCCGCCCACGGAAATTTTCTCTTCGGTGGTGCGCTGGACGGTGTACGGCGCAACGCTGCCTCCCATGGTCTCGAGAAGCTCAGTGAAAGTCGTCTCCATATGCTCCACCTGCTTCAGCTCGGCATCGGTCCAGCGGAAGTGGAACTTCAAGACCGGAATCCCCCATTGGTCCACCACGGCGGAATCGATCTCGCAGTAGGTCTGTTCATTCGGAATCATTTCGCCGCGCCCCGAAAAATGAACATGGGTGCCATAGTCATCGTAAATTGCTCTCTTGAGCGATTCGCCATAGCCTTCATGCTGGACGCAGACGGCATGGAAATCACCCACCTCGGGCATGTTGTACCCTCCGCCGATTTCAATATGATACCCGCGCGGGAAATCGAGCTTTTTATCCCACAACCACCATGGCATGTAAACATGCGATCCGCCCATTCCATCACTGTCGTGCCGCGCCATACCTTCGAGCGCCGGAATGCGCGCACCCAGACTGAAGCCGGTATTGTCGGTCAGGTAATGTCCTACAACGCCCGACGAGTTTGCGAGACCGTTTGAATGCCCCGGCCCGCGCGAGTTCAGAAGCAGGCGTGTCGATTCGCAACAACTCGCTGCCAATACCACGGCCCGGCACCGGATCTGCTTCTCGGTGCGCGTGTCTTTATCAATATAAGAAATCGCCGCTACTTTGCCTTCGCGATCGGTGATCAGCTCCCGCGCCATTGCATTCGCGATCAGCTTCAGGCGTCCGGTATTCAGCGCCGGAAAGATCTGCACTTGGCTCGAAGAATAATTCGACGCCGTCGCGCACCCGCGTCCGCACTGCCCGCAAAAATGACAGGGCGGCCGTCCATTGGTCGATCGCGTAATCACGGCCAGGCGCGCCGGAATGCATGGGATGCCCAGCTTGGCCGAAGCTTTCTGGATTAGGATCTCGTGAACGCGAGGCGGCGGGCAGGACTGGAAAACGCCGTCCGGTGCGCTACGAATTCTCTCCTTCGATCCCGTCACGCCGATGAAACGCTCTATTTTGTCGTAATACGGAGCGATATCTTCATAGGCGATGGGCCAGTCCGTCCCGGTGCCGTCGCGCGTGTAGGGCTTGAAATCGTAATCGGCATAGCGCAGCGAGATGCGGCCGTAATGGTTCGTCCGGCCGCCCAAAATACGCGAGCGGAACCATTGGAATTTCGATCCCTCGCCCCGAGTATACGGTTCCCCTTCGAGTTCCCATCCGCCCGCATGCGCCGAGAAATAGCCGAACGGGCGCGCCCGCCCGAAATAGCTGCCGCCGTCCAATCCCGCGCCACGATGCGGCACCTGATAGGGCCACATGTGCTCCTTAAAATCCTTCGCCGGATTCAGCATCGGCCCGGCTTCAAGAAGCGCGACGTTCACACCCAGGTCTGTGAGTACCTTGGTGACCGTCCCTCCGCCCGCACCCGAGCCGATGATGACCACGTCATACACCGGTGCGCCGCGGCTGATTTGAAACATGCACCAATTATGCCGCTTTCACGACCGGCGCGCTCAACATTTAACGCGAGTCGGCTAAATCCGCCGCCTTCTTTTGCCATAGACGAACAGCCCCACTAACCCCGAGCCGAGCAATAGCAAATCTGACGGTTCCGGAACCCCCGAAGTGGGACGATCGGCACGCCGCCGACGGTGACGCCATCCATCGCGAGGCCGGAATCGTAGGCTGTATCCGCCCAGTTCGTGACTCCCACCTCGAGGTAATAGTTGCCCGAGGATGGGATCGTATAACTGGAGTCCACCCAGCCCGTATAGCCGCAGCCAGCCGAGTAGCAAAGCCCAGAATATGTGCCGAGCGGCGACCAAGCCGGTCCTCCGCCGATGATGGGCACGGAGGCGGGAGTTAGCGTCGCCGTAGGAGCGGGCAGGCCGGTTCCGGGTACGATACTGCCACTCGCCTCCGTGCGCGCGGTGAACAGCAGCGCCTCCGGGAGCGTTTGTCGCGCTGAAGAGTTCCGCCCACGCGTAATCGGCGTAGCCGGCCCCGTCAGAGGTCACATAGTTAAAGTAGAAGTTCAGCGAGGTTCCGGCGGTCGCCGAGAACACCGACGTGGAAAGCGTCGATCCATTCGTCTCGCCGCCTAGCGCACCGCTGGGGAGCGCGCCAACTCCGCCCGCTCCGCCGGTCGTCGTAACATACTGATACGAGCCATCGCCAATGGGCGAGAGCGGCACCACGCCGTCCGCCCCGCCCGAGCCGCACGTGCCGTTACAAGCCCAGCCTGCTGGAATTGGTCCTGCGCTAGCCGTGAAACTTGCTAGCGCTGCCAGAAAACCTGCAAAATAGATGTTTTTCATATATCCTCCGAGCGGCCGGGGTGTGGTGCACTGGGTCGCCTGCATAGAGAGCGACTTTTTGCGGTATATCCCGCCAACCCATCGGAGGAATTTACGCGCCCAGACGTTCGCCGGCGCTAGTTTGCGCAACCAATCGCCGGGGCCGCTCGTCTATAATTGGCGATAGACCTCATGGATGACGCTACGATGAACCCTGGGGGCGGCGCAGCCGAGGCGCCATTGCATTCGGCAGCCGGGGCAACCATTTCCTGGCTCCGCGATCTGTTCGTAAGTGTCGCGATCGCCATCATCGTAATCCTCTTTCTCTATCAACCCGTGAAGGTCGAGGGAACCAGCATGATGCCGGGGTTGGTCGACCACGATCGTATTTTCATCAATAAATTTATTTATAGATTTGGGCTATCTCACATCGACCGCGGCGATACGGTCGTGTTCTGGTTTCCGGGCGATCCCAGCAAATCCTATATCAAGCGAGTGATCGGAATTCCCGGCGATTCAGTGGAAGTCGATGACGGTACCGTTATCGTCAACGGCAAGCCACTTGCCGAATCCTACGTACCCGCGGAATATCGCGATCATGTTTCGATGCGAGCCGGCACCGTCCCGACGGATGAATACTTCGTGCTGGGCGATCATCGCAGCTCTTCGAACGACAGCCGGGCCTGGGGTTGGGTGCCCCGTCAGGACATCTACGGCAAGGCTGTGTTTGTGTATTGGCCGCTCGACCGCATGGGCGTCTTGCACTAGCGTTTTTGGAACAGCCACATCAATAGCGTGAGCACCAAGCTCAGCAGCAGGCACGTCACGACTGGAAAGTAGAATCCGCCGTTCTTCCACTTCACGACGATATCGCCCGGCAGCCGTCCCAACCGAATCGGCAAACGTTCGCCCAGAGTGACCAGGACTCCGATCACGACCAGCGCGACTCCGATCAGAATCAGCGTGCGTCCCATGGGTCCCGCTGGTCTCATCATAACCGTGTTACATAATAACTGGAGGCATTCTCCCACATGATTCTGGAAGCGACCACGCCGTCGTCGATGATGGAAAGCGAGTTGAATCCCCGCGAGTCCGCCGAAGCTCGCTTTGATGAAGCCGCCGGCCGGCTCGGACTCGAGGAAGGCATGCAGAAGGTGTTGCGCACGCCGGCGCGCGAACTTATCGTGCACATTCCCGTTCAGCTTGACGATGGCCGGCTGGAAGTTTTCACCGGTTATCGCGTGCAGCATTCCATCGCGCGCGGTCCGGCCAAGGGCGGCATCCGCTACGCGCCGGATGTTTCGCTCGATGAGGTTCGCGCGCTAGCCGCCTGGATGACGTGGAAATGCGCCGTCGCTAATATCCCCTTCGGCGGCGGGAAGGGCGGAGTCATCTGCGATCCGCATATACTTTCGCCGCTGGAACTGGAGCGAATCACCCGGCGCTACACCGCCGAGCTGTTCGATTTCATCGGCCCCGAAATCGATGTACCCGCTCCCGACATGAACACGAATGAACAGACCATGGCGTGGATCATGGATACCTATTCGATGCACGCGCGCAGAAACTCCAACGCCGTGGTCACGGGCAAGCCCATCGCCCTAGGCGGATCTAAAGGACGCGCCGAAGCGACCGGCCGCGGCTGCATGATCGTTATCGAACAGGCGCTCCGGCGTCTGGGCCTGGAGCGCTCCGCCACGCGAGTGGTGGTCCAAGGCTTCGGAAACGTCGGCGGCATGGCCGCGAAACTCATGTCCCGCGCCGGATTCAAAATAATTTGCGTCATTGAGTGGGATGGCGCCGTTTTCAATCCCCGTGGTCTCGATATTCCCGCGCTGATGAAATACCTGCACGATACCGGCTCCATCACAGGTTTCCCCGGCGGTGAAGATATCGATCACCACGACGGCCCTGTTCCTGGAAACGGATGTGCTATTGCCCGCGGCCAAGGAAAACGTCATCACTTCGCAAAATGCCCATCGTCTGCGCGCCAAAATTCTCTGCGAAGGCGCTAATGGCCCTACTACGCATGTGGCCGATTCAATCCTTTCCGACCAGGGCATCTTCGTCATCCCCGATATTCTCGCCAATGCCGGTGGTGTCACCGTCTCTTATTTTGAGTGGGTCCAGGACCGCCAGGGCCACTTCTGGAATGAGCAAACGGTCAACGACCGGCTGGAGGAGATCATGGTGGACAGCTTCAATCACGTCGTCGCTTATTCGGAGAAGCACAGCGTCAACAACCGGATGGCTGCGTACATGCTCGCGCTCGACCGCGTCGCCGTCGCTATCCGGCTGCGCGGAATTTACGCTTAGTGTTCCCGTCCCCTGAAACGCCGCTGATGCGGCAGTATTACGGAATCAAGCAGCAGGTACCCGCAGGCCTTGCTGCTTTTTCGCCTCGGCGATTTTTACGAGCTTTTTTACGACGACGCCGTGACCGCCGCGCGCGAGCTCGAGATCACGCTCACCGCGAGAAACAAAGAAAAGGGCCAGCCCATCCCGATGTGCGGCGTGCCTTATCATTCCGCGGAAGGTTACATCGCACGCCTGATCCAGAAGGGCTACCGCGTCGCCATCTGCGACCAGATGGAAGATGCGCAAGCCGGCAAAAAGCTGGTCAAGCGCGAAGTCACCCGTATTGTGACTCCCGGCACCGCCATGAGCTCCGGGGTGCTGCGCTCGCATGAAAACAACTATCTAGCGGCGGTGATGCCGGAGGGCGCACGGGCCGGGCTTGCCCATGTGGATCTGTCGACCGGAGAGTTCCGGGCCACGGAGCTGGACCTGGGCGACATTGCGGCCGCGCTTGAAACGCTGAATGCGCGAGAGGCTCTGGCGCCAGCAGGCGCCTTGTTGAAATTTTCTTGCCTTCGGACAGACGTTGATCCCTGGATCTTCGGCGCGGACTACGCCGGGCGCGGACTGCGCGATTATTTCCACCTGCTGGCGCTCGACGGTTGCGGCCTTGACGGCCATTCTTTAGCAGTGGGGGCGGCCGCCGCGATCTTGCATTACCTGCGCGAGACGCAGCGTACCGCGCTCGATCATCTGGAGCGGCCGGTTTTTTACGATCGCGCCGAGGCGCTAGTCCTGGATACGGCGACTGTCCGCAATCTCGAGCTGGTCGAGCCGCTCTTCGCCGGTGAATCGAAAGAATCGACTCTTCTTTACGTGCTGGATCGCACGCGTACGGGTATGGGCGGCCGGCTTCTGCGCCGTCGCCTGCTGGCGCCGTCGATCGATATCGCGTGAAATCGAGGCTCGCCTGAGTGCAGTCGAAGAGTTTCACGCCAGCGCGATTCTGCGGGCTGAAGTGGCCGGGGATCTCGCCTCTATTTTGGATCTCGAGCGTCTTCTGTCGAAGCTGACGCTCTTGACCGCCGGTCCACGCGACCTCGCGGCGCTGGCGCGTTCGCTCGCCGTTATCCCGTCCGCCAAGGGACGGCTCGCCGCTGCGTATTCCGAGCGGCTACGGGATATTCACTGCACGCCTCGATGACCTTGCGGAAGTGCGCGATCGCATTCTCTCGGCTCTCGCCGACGAGCCACCGGTAAATCTCGACCGATGGCGGGCATCATTCGCGATGGCTGCGACGCGAGCCTGGATGAGCTCCGGGATCTCTCCCGCAACAGTCGAACTTATCTCGCGCAGATCGAACAGCGCGAGCGCACGCGCACCGGCATCGCCTCGCTAAAGATCCGATTCAATAATGTTTTCGGCTACTATATCGAGATCTCGAAATCCAATCTTTCTCACGCGCCCGCCGATTACGAGCGCAAACAGACCCTGGTCAATGCCGAGCGCTACACCACGCCGGAATTGAAGGAACTGGAAAGCAAGATTCTCGAAGCCGAAGAGAAGATCCTGGCCATCGAGCGCGAGCTGTTTGAGCAATTGCGCGCGCTTGCCGCATCTCATGCCACGCGAATTAAGGCCACTGCCGCAGCCGTGGCCGAGCTGGATGTCACTCTGGCTCTGGCCGAGGTCGCCGCCGAATCGCGTTATACGCGCCCAAGATTTTCGACAGCGGGCGAAATGAGGATCGTCGCGGGCCGCCATCCTGTGATCGAGAAGTTAGCGGAACGCGATGCCCAGAGATTCATCCCTAACGATCTGTATTTCCATCCGGAAACTGAATTCATCGCGGTGATCACCGGACCCAACATGGGCGGCAAGTCGACTTATCTGCGTCAAGCCGCCCTGCTCGTAATTCTGGCGCAGATGGGATCGTTTGTGCCGGCCGATGCGGCGCTGGTGCCCATTGTGGATCGTGTGTTCACGCGCATTGGCGCCGCCGATAATCTGGCGCGCGGACGCTCCACATTCATGGTGGAAATGACCGAAACCGCCGTAATCCTCAATACGGCGACGCCGCGCAGCCTGGTAGTGCTCGATGAGATCGGGCGCGGCACTTCCACCTATGACGGTCTTGCGCTGGCCTGGGCGGTGATCGAGTACATTCACCGGAATATCCGCGCCAAGACGCTTTTTGCGACGCACTACCATGAGCTGACGGAGCTCGCCTCTCAGCTTGAAGGAGTGCGCAATCTCCACGTTTCAGTGAAGGAATCGGGCGATCAGATCCTGTTCCTGCGCACGCGTCGAGCCGGGCGCCGCCGACAGAAGCTACGGGATTGAAGTGGCGCGCCTGGCCGCGCTGCCGATGAATGTGATCGAGCGCGCCCGCCAGATTCTCGCGCTTCACGAATCGGCCGAGCAGACCGTTACGGAAGAATTGTCGCCGAGATCCGCGCCCTTTCAGATCCAGCTTTTCGAGCCGGTGAATTATCAGATTGCCGAGCGGATTCGGAAGCTAAATCTGGATGAGCTGCGCCCCATCGAAGCTTTGCAACTTATTGAGTGAGCTTCAGAAGGAATTAAAGAGATAAGTGCGAGTTGCCGGCCTTATGAGTGGCACCTCGGTTGACGGAATTGATGTCGCTATCGTCGATATTAAAGAGAAGCCGAACGGCCTGAGAATCAAGCCCGTCGCATTTCATAGCACGCCCTACCCGAAGCTGGTGCGCGAGGCGATTCTAGCCCTCTCCAACTCGATAACTCATACGGCCACCGTTGCGCGCCTGAACTTCCTGCTGGGCGATCTCTACGCCGCGGCGGTACACGAAACCTGCCGGCGTGCGTCGCGTATCGCTCGACTCCATCGCTCTTCTCGGCATGCATGGTCAAACCATGTTCCATGAAAGCGAACCCGTCGAGTATCTCAACCATCGCATAGCGAGTACGCTTCAGATCGGAGAAGCGGCGGTGGTGGCCGAGCGCACCGGGCTTTGGACCATCTCCAATTTTCGCGAGCGCGACATGGCGGCAGGCGGCAAAGGCGCCCCGCTGGTGCCCTGTGTGGATTATTTATTGTTTCGCCATGCCCGCATCGGACGCATTGCGCTCAATCTCGGCGGGATCGCCAATATCACCGTAATTCCCGCCGGTGCGGAGCGCCACCAGGTCATCGCATTCGATACAGGCCCCGGGAATATGGTGATCGATGCGCTGGTCTCTCATCACACCGAAGGCCGCAAGCAATACGATCGTGATGGCCGGATCGCGCGGCGCGGAAAGCTACATCCGCGCCTCCTCGATTCGATGCTGAGCGATCCGTACTTTACGTTGCCTCCGCCGAAAGCCGCCGGACGCGAACAGTTCGGGCGGGAGTTCGTGAATAGCTTAATCGCGACGGGCATTCCCCTCCCCGATCTGATCGCGACCGCAACTGAGTTGACGGCGCGGTCGATCGCGCAGGCCATCACACGCTCGGCGTCCGGAAAGAGGACCGGGTTCGTGAGCTCATCGCCTCCGGTGGAGGCGTTCACAATCGCCAGCTTCGTCGCCGTTTGGCTGAATTGCTGCCCCAGTTCACGGTGAATACGAGCGACGCGCATGGCATCGATCCTGACGCCAAGGAAGCGATTGCATTTGCGGTGCTGGCTTACGAGTTCATTCAGGGCCGCCCGGGTAATCTTCCGTCCGCTACCGGCGCGCGGCATCCGGCGCTGCTGGGCAAGAGTTCTCCGGTCTCCTGATTACTCGTTGGTCTCCCGCTCTTCATCGCTCTGCGCTTGAAAATCCAACTGCCGCGTCCGCTCCAGCGGGTTCAGCGAAAGGACCTGATTTTCGAGGTCGCCCGGCAAAGCCGGCGGCTGCGTGATCGGGGAAATCGTGGGAATGAAGTCCTTGTCCTTCTTGCGCTGCAGATCGTCGATCATCTCCCGGATGTATTTTTTCATGCCCTATTTTTAGAGCATGATGTGCGGCGCGTCCGGCGCGCGATTCGCAAGCGATTGAGAATATACGGAAAAATCTTTACTGCGTGAATGTCACTGTAAAAGTGTGTTCACCGATCCAACCCGCCGGGCCTCATATTCCGCGATGGCCGCCTCCTGCTGCAGGATATAACCCAGCTCGTCGACGCCTTCGAGCAGGCAGTGCTTCGAGAATGCATCGATCGGGAACTCGACTGATCGGCCATTTTCGAGCGTTAGGGTCTGGAAGGCGAGATCGATCTTCACATGCTCGCCTGGCGAGGCCAGCAAATGCGCATGAACGTCGGCCGGCACAACGATCGGGATCAATCCATTCTTCAGCGAGTTTTGCTTGAAAATGTCCGCGAAGGATGTGCTCACCACAGCGCGAAATCCGAATTGCAGCAAAGCCCACGGCGCATGTTCGCGCGAGCTTCCACATCCGAAGTTGTCGCCCGCGACCAGCACTCGCGCGCCCTTGGCTTCCGGACGATTCAACACGAAATCCGGCTTGGGCTGGCCGGATGCGTCGTAGCGCCAATCATTGAATAGCTGATCCCCCAGGCCGTCCTTCGAAATCGTCTTCAAAAAACGCGCCGGGATGATCTGATCCGTATCGATATTGTCGACCGGAAATACCACCGTGCGGGTTTCAAATTTCTCTAGTCTCATAACAGGGTCCTCACGTCGGTGATCACCCCGGTCAGGGCGCTCGCTGCAGCGGTCAGGGGACTGGCGAGGAAGGTCCGGCCGCCTTTACCCTGCCGCCCCTCGAAATTGCGATTGCTGGTGGACACGCTATATTCGCCCGGCTGCAATTGATCGCCATTCATGGCGATGCACATGGAACAGCCGGCCTCGCGCCAGTCCGCTCCCGCTTCGCGGAAAATCCGATCCAGCCCTTCCGCCTGTGCTTGCTCCTTCACCTGCTGCGAGCCCGGCACTACCATCACCCGCACGTTCGGACTCACTTTACGCCCCTTCATGAGTCCCGCGGCCGCGCGCAGATCGGAAATCCGCGAGTTCGTGCAGCTCCCAATGAACACGACGTTCACAGGACGCCCGACCAGCGGCTTGCCCGCGGGGAGATCCATATATCGGAGAGCTTTCGCCAGCGTCTCCCGTTCTTGCGGATCGGCCACCTCGGCCGGATCGGGAACCATGCCGTTAATTGAAATTCCCATACCCGGATTGGTGCCGAAGGTAATCATCGGACCGAGCGAGCCGGCGTCGATAGTAATTTCGCGGTCGTAAGTTGCGCCTTCGTCGGTCGGCAGCGTGCGCCACCGCTCCACCGCCGCGGTCCACTCCGCACCCTTGGGCGCGAACGGCCGTCCCGGAAATATATTGATACGTCGTATCGTCGGGTCCTACCAATCCAGCGCGCGCGCCGCCCTCGATCGACATATTGCAGACCGTCATCCGCTCTTCCATCGACAGGCCCGAATGGTCGAGCCGCAGTACTCGAAAATCGATCCGGTCCCGCCGCCGATCCCGATCCTGGCGATCAACGCGAGGATAATATCCTTGGCCGTCACGCCCGGTTTCAGCGCGCCTTCCACGCGGACGGCGTATGTCTTCGACGGCCTTTGAAGCAGACACTGAGTGGCCAGGACGTGCTCCACTTCGCTGGTGCCGATCCCGAAAGCCAGCGCGCCAAATGCCCCGTGCGTGGCGGTGTGGCTGTCCCCGCAGACCACCGTCATGCCGGGCTGCGTCAATCCCTGCTCCGGCGGCATCACATGAACGATACCCTGTCTGTTGCTATCCAGGCCGAAGCAACGGATCCCAAATTCGCGGCAATTCTTCTCCAGTTGTTCCACTTGCGTAGCCGCGACTCTATCGAGGATCGGCAACCCTCGTGGCGTGGTCGGCGTCGAATGGTCGGTGGTGGCGATCGTGAGATCCGGCCGCCGCACTTTCAGCCCCCGCCGTCGCAACCCATCGAATGCCTGGGGCGAGGTTACCTCGTGGACTGGATGTAGATCGATATAGAGCAGCGCCGGCGCACCATCCGGAGGCGGCGTCACGACATGGCTGTCCCATATCTTTTCGATAATCGTACGGGGTTTCATAAAGCTTGACTCACCGCCCGCGCGACTTCTTCAGTAGTTGCGGGCGTTCCTTTAGGTTTCAAATCCGCGGTTACGTGGCCCGAGTCGAGCACGCGGCCGATAGCGGCATTCACGGCCGCGGCTTCTTTCATCAATCTAAAGCTGTACTCGAGCATCGCGGCAACCGAGCCGATAGCGCCCAGCGGATTTGCCTTATCTTTTCCCGGCGATGTCCGGCGCCGACCCGTGTACCGGCTCGTATAAACCCTTGGATTCGCCAAGCGACGCTGACGGCAGCATGCCGATCGAGCCGGCTAGCACGCCGCCCACATCGCTCAGAATATCCCCAAACGTATTCTCAGTTACCATGACATCGAACTGAGTGGGATTGAGTACCATCTGCATTGCGGCATTATCCACCAGCAAATGCTCCAGACGGACTTCCGGATATTCCGCGGCGATCTCCGTCACCACGCGCCGCCAAAACTGCGAGACTTCGAGCACATTCGATTTATCCACGCTCGTGAGCTTCTTGCGCCGCGCCCGCGCCAGTTGGAACGCCTTACGGGTTACACGCTCGATCTCGGCCCGCGTGTAGGCCATCGTGTTCACCGCACGATCGTTTTCAATGCCGCGCGGTTCTCCGTAATACAATCCGCCTGTCAGCTCTCGCACGATAATCATATCCGTGCCGTCCACCACGTGATTTTTTAGCGGAGAGGATTCAACCAGCGCCGGCCACGTCCGCACCGGCCGCAAGTTCGCAAATACTCCGAGTATTTTACGCAGACCCCAGCAATCCCTTTTCGGGGCGCTGCTCCGGCGGCGTGTGGTCGAACTCCGGCAAACCCACCGCGCCCATCATGGTTGCATCCGCAGCCAGCGCCTTATCGATGGTCTCCTGCGGCAGCGGCGATCCGGTTTTGTGAATCGCGATTCCTCCCAGCAGCCCTTCGGATAGATCCAGCGTGTGCCCGAATTTTTTCGCAACCGCGTGCAGCACTTCGACGGCCGCACGAGTCACTTCAACCCCGATCCCGTCCCCGGGTAAAAGTAATATTTTTAGATTCATCGATTCGACTATTCCGCCGTTACGACCGCAGCCTTTATCTCCTCGAGAATTTCCCTGGCGAGCGCCGCGATCTCATCATTGCGCAATCCCTTTTTGCGATCGGCAAGCGCGGTGAATCGATGATACATAGTATCGAGCTGCTCGCGCGTAAGCGCAGTCCCCAGATCCTCGCATCGCTGAGCCAGAGCGTGACGTCCGCTGTGCTTTCCCAGCACCAGGCGCGCCTCGGGTACGCCCACCGATTTCGGTTCGATAATCTCGTAGGTGGTGCGCTCCTTCAGATATCCATCCTGATGAATGCCGGCTTCATGCGCGAAGGCGTTCTCGCCCACAATTGCCTTGTTGGGCTGAGGCCCGAACGTAATCAGGGATGTGAGCAACTGGCTTGCCGGGAAAAGATGTTCGGTCACGATGCGTGTCTCAAACGGCAACCGGTCCCGCCGCGTGTTGATCGCCATCACGATCTCTTCAAGCGCCGCGTTGCCGGACCGCTCGCCGATTCCGTTGATCGTGCATTCAACCTGGCGCGCCCCCGCATGCAATGCCGCCAGTGAATTTGCAGCCGCCAGGCCCAGATCGTCATGGCAGTGCACGCTCACCACCGCGGTATCTCCCAGACTGTTCACCATCCTCCGGATCAGCGCTCCATATTCATCGGGAACGGAATATCCGACGGTATCGGGCAGGTTCACCGTCCGCGCACCTGCTCCCACCACTGCGCGAGAGATCTGTTCAAGATAGTCCCAGTCGGTCCGCGTCGCATCTTCAGCCGAAAACTCCACGTCATCGCAATACTGGCGCGCCAGTGTTACCGCCGATACGGCTTCCTCCAATACCTGTTGCCGCGATTTCTTCAATTTATATTTGAGGTGAATATCGCTGGTGGCGATGAAAGTATGAATCCGGGGTCTTCGCGCATTGCGAAGCGCGTGGGCCGCCGCCTCGACATCCTGCCGATTCGACCGGGCCAAAGCCGCCACCTGCGCCCACGGAAATTCACGGCTGATCGCATCCACTGATTCCGAATCCCCCGCCGAGGCGATCGGAAACCCGGCTTCAAGGATATCAACGCCCAATTCCACCAGCTTGGCCGCCATCCGGAGCTTCTCCGGCACTGTCATGCTGCATCCGGGCGATTGCTCGCCATCCCGAAGAGTCGTATCGAAAATATAGACGCGATCCACCATATTCAGTCCTCTCGCTTCATCATGCCATCGGAAAGCTTAATTTTACAAATCAATAATGTTCTTATGTTCTATAATATCAATTTATGGAGCTGCATCCCATGCGGGTGTTTCTTACAGTCGCCGCGGAGAAAAGTTTTTCTCGGGCGGCCGAGAAACTGCTCCGCACACAACCGGCGGTGTCGCTCGCCATCCAACGCCTGGAGACCGAGCTCGGCGATCGACTGATCGACCGCTCCGCGAAGGACTTATTGCTGACGGACGCGGGCAGGACTGTGCTCGAGTATGCGCGCCGTTTCGAGAATCTTCAGGGCGATCTCGAGAATGCGCTGGCGGAGCTGCGCGACAAATCCGCGGGCCGGCTGACGATCGGCGCCAATGAATCCTGCACCCTGTACCTGCTCGATCACATTGAACGGTATCGCCGAAACTTTCCCAAGGTCAAAGTGCAGGTCCGGCGCAGTCTCTCGAGCAGAATTCCCGCCGAGCTTATCGATGGCGATCTGGAACTCGGCATCCTGAGCTTCGATCCTGAAGACGAGCGGCTGGTTGCGACCATTATTTACACCGATCATCTGGCGTTCATCGTTTCCCCCCAGCATCGCTTCGCATCCCGCGCTGAAATCTCGATGACCGACCTGGAGGCGGAGACGTTTATCGCTCATAATGTTGTATCGCCCTATCGGGCCGTGGTGCTACGAGAGTTTCAGCGCCACCGCGTCTCGCTCAATATGGACGTCGAGATGCCGACGGTCGAGGCGATTCGCAAAATGGTGCAGCGCAATGAAGGCGTTGCGTTTCTCCCGCGTATGTGCGTGGATGGGGAGATTCGGCAAAAGCTCCTCTACGAAGTGCGCGTGAAGGAACTGAAGGTGGATCGCAAGATCCGCCTGGTTTATCCGGCGCGCCGCGCCCTGAGCCATGCGGCTGAGGCGTTTCGTGAAATGGTGGTCAAAGGCTAAGGCTGAATCGCGATGTAAACCGTGTCCGAGCTATTGCCGAGCATAATCGTCAGCGGAACCTGGTCGCCGGTTGGCACACCTTGTGGGATCTTAAGATTGAGCTGGTATTCGCCCGCTGTCCCGGGCGCAATGCCTGAAAAAAATATCTGATCGACCGCGATGCCTCCGATGGTGACGGTCGGGGTTTGCGCCGTTACATAGAGACTGCTCCCATTGATCGGAGCAATCTGACCCGTGGGCAGGCTGGGCGTCGGCGGCCCACCGCCGGTCCAATATACGACCACAGTCTGGCCCGGGCTCGCGGGCTGGCCGCAGGCTGTAATCAAAAGAAGTCCGGTGCACGCCGAAAAGTTGTAATACGATGCTACCGAGGCCGGCATGACGTACCAATTAGTATTGGGAAACTGGATTGCGCCGTTATTCGGGTCGCTGGGAGAGCTTACGCGATAGATGCCGACATCGGCCGGCCCGAGCGCAAATGTGGAACTCTGGCTGCTGCCGTTCGGAGTCTGTACGACGACGGTAGCCGTGCCGGCCGTTGGCAATTCGGACGGCAACTGGACATTGATCAGATTCACCGAGGGGACCAGGTTGTAAATTGGGGCTGCAATGCCGTTGAACAACACCTGGATGCCTCCGATATTGGTGGTCGGATAAGTACTCGGAGTCGTGCTCGTCGTTCCAAGATTCGCAACGTACACACTGACGATAGAATTGGGCGCGGCAGCGTGCGAAGAGGTTTCAAGCGTACCGGACGCAGAGTTCCGCACACCGAGAATCGAGGGAAGCGGCGCCTGCGCGCCCGCCAGAGCCGCGAATAGGAAAAAAGCAGAAATGAGCCTCCGCATTCGCACATGCTATCACACCGTAATCCGGTGCTAAAATCGAGGAACATTACGCCTATGACTGAGCAGGAAAGAATGGCGAGGCCCCTGGCCCAGGTCGATCCCGAGATTGCCGAGGCGATTCGTAAGGAGACAGAGCGTCAGAATTCGCGTCTGGAATTGATCGCCAGCGAGAATTTTACTTCCGAGGCGATACTCGAAGCCGCGGGCAGCGTGTTCACCAACAAGTACGCCGAAGGTTACCCTGGCAAGCGTTACTACGGGGGCTGCGAGCACGTGGATGTGGTCGAGAATCTCGCTCGCGACCGCGCGAAAAAATTGTTTCAAGCCGAGTACGCTAACGTACAGCCGCACTCCGGGTCCCAGGCCAATCAGGCCGCCTATGCCAGCGTGCTTAATCCCGGCGATGTAATTCTAGGCATGAACCTGTCCCACGGGGGCCACCTTACGCACGGGCACCACCTGAATTTTTCCGGCAAAACCTACAAGGTGATTCCGTACGGAGTTCGCCGCGAAGACGAGCGCATCGATTATGACGAGCTTGCGCGTCTGGCGGAGGAGCACAAACCCCGAATGATCATTGCGGGCGGCAGCGCCTATGCGCGCATCATCGATTTTGCCCGCTTTCGCCAGATCGCCGATTCGGTGGGTGCAATTTTTCTGGTCGACATGGCGCATTTCTCCGGACTGGTGGCCGCGGGCGTGCATCCGAACCCCTGCCAGTATGCCGATATCGTAACTTCCACGACCCACAAGACTCTGCGCGGGCCTCGGAGCGGAATGATCCTGGCCAGGGAGAAGTATGGCGCGGGGATCGACAAGACCGTTTTCCCGGGCATGCAGGGCGGCCCGCTGGTGCATATTATCGCGGCCAAAGCTGTATGCTTCCTGGAAGCCATGACGCCTGAATTCGTTACCTATCAGAAGCAGGTGGTCGTGAACGCCCAGGCGCTGGCGGAAGGACTTCAGCAAGCCGGCTGCCGCGTGGTTTCCGGGGGCACCGATACCCATCTTCTGCTGGTGGACGTGTTTGCAAAAGGTGTGCGCGGCAAAGAGGCGGAAGCGGCCCTCGACCGTGCTTTCATCACCGCGAACAAGAACGCGATCCCGTTCGATGTCAACCCTCCGCTTAACCCCAGCGGCATGCGCTTCGGCAGCCCCGCCGTGACCACGCGCGGATTCCGCGAAACGGAGATGCGGGAAGTTGCCGGACTGATTGCGCGCGTGCTCGAGAATCTCTCGAACGAGGAGGTTCTGGCCGGGGTGCGAAAGCGGGTCGCGGCGCTCACCGATCGTTTCCCGTTATACGCCTGGAAGCTGGCTGCAACGCTTTCCAGTGTCCATCGCTAACGTCCTGCCAGATACATAACTGCTTCATAGCACCCTATTTCCTGCGTTTTATTCGTGGCTATTCAACCGTTTTTATGCCCATATTTCTTGGAACTGATCTGCTGTCCCGCTGATATTTCAAGACTTTGTAGCCCAGAATATTATCGATATATTTTGGGATTTTAAAAGAATTTTGGTAATATTAATTGACATTACTCAAGAAGTAGTAGTACTATGCCTAAGGTCAGGTAAACGGGTTGGAGGAATAGATTGGAATGGAATGGACACGTTCGGAAACTTTGGCGCTAGCCATGCATAACTGTACGCAATGCCACGGATCGGGATTGCGGCTGGGAAATAAGGGAGCGGCCGCAGCACCGTGCAACTGCGTACTGCGCTCTATTTTTCGTATTTGTTTCGATCGATTTACACGCTGTGTTACCCAGGAAAAGCACTTGAGCCGTATTTCGCTCGAGCCGCACGCGGGCCGGCAGAGGCCATCCACCTGGGGACGTAAAGATGAGGAATATATCGCCGATTTTTGTCTGGTGGCGAGACGGACCCTCGATGATTTCGAGCATCGTTTGTTCCGTTTTCATTTTCTACTCGGCGCCGACTGGAAGTTGTGCACCCGCCGGCTGGGCATGGATCGGGGTAATTTCTTTCACGCTGTATATCGTATTGAGCAAAAACTCGGACGCATATTTCGGGAGCTAGAGCCGTATTCGCTGTTTCCGCTGGACGAATATTTCCACGGTCCTTCGCGGTTGGGAGCGGGAGCCATACCCATAACCATGGGATCGCCGCATACCCGGCCCGCGCCGCACCAGCAGTTTCCGTCAATCCGCAAAGCAGCTTAAGTCTAGTTGGAGCCGGCCCCACTACCGCCGCGCCTCGAAAAACTTCTGGATCAGCTCGGCGCATTCCGCGCCGAGCACTCCTTCAACGATTTCGACGCGGTGGTTGAGGGTGCCGGCATCGGCCAGGCGAAACTTGCTGCGTATGCCGCCGAAACGAAGATCGCGCGTGCCAAAAACGAGCCGCGCCACTCGAGCCGCCACCAGAGCACCCGCGCACATTACGCAGGGCTCGACCGTGGTGTAGAGCGTTGCGGTTTCCAATCTGTAGTTTCCGAGCTTCGCGCCGGCTTCGCGGAGGGCCAGAATCTCAGCGTGCGCCGTAGGATCTTTGGCCGAGATGGGCGAGTTGCGTCCGCGTCCGATTACGCAGCCGCGGCATACCACGATGGCGCCCACTGGAACCTCGCCTGCGCATCCGGATTCCCTGGCCAGATCGAGCGCCAGCCGCATGGATATTTCATCTTCAGAAGTCACGAGCCGATCTTCCCCTCCAGCTCCGCCCACCGCGAATAAAGATCGTCCACCGCTTTCCGGGCTTCTTCCATTTCGCGAAACGCTTGTTGCAGGCGGCGCCCGTCGCGAACCACATCCGGGTCCCGTAGAGCGGCGTTTTTCGCTTCGAGTGTCCGCTCAGCCTCGGCGAGGCGCGGCTCGATCCCCTCGTATTCGCGCGTGTCCAGATACGAAAGCTTCTTTTTTGCGGGTAAGGGCCGGGATGTAATTTGCCTCGACGATAGTTGTTTGGCGGTCTGCTGGCGCCGCGCTTGCCACTCGATCCATTGGGAGTAATCGGCGAAGGTCTCCGCACGGCCTTCCCCGTCAAGGCCCAGCACAATCGTCGATACGCGATCCAGCAGGAAACGATCGTGGGTGATCAACACCAGCGCGCCGGGGAATTCGAGCAAGCTTTCTTCCAGGACCTCCAGAGTGGGAATGTCCAGATCGTTGGTGGGCTCGTCCATCAGCAAGACATCGGCGGGCTCAAGCATGAGGCGCGCGATCAATACCCTGGCGCGTTCGCCGCCGGATAATCGGTCCACCGGCTGGTTAAGTTGCTCAGCCGAAAATAGGAATTTGGCGGCCCACGAAGCGACGTGGACGATCCGGTCCCGATAGATGACGGAGTCACTGTCCGGCGCGAGAGCTCGCCGCAGCGTCTGATTCGGATCGAGCTGACGAAGCTGGTCAAAGTACACGATCCGGAGCGCCTCCGCTCGCCGGACCTCGCCTTCGGCAGGCGCTATTTCACCGCGTAATAATTGCAATAAAGTGGTCTTGCCCGCACCGTTCGGACCCACCAGACCGACCCTCATCCCAGCCGTAATCGTGAAGTTGAGTCGTTCGAACAGCACACGGCCGCCAAATCCATGGGTGACTCCCTCCAGTTCGATCAGCCGCTTGGTTTTACGATTCGTAGCTGTAAAATCGATGCTAGCCGTATCGGAGCGGCTCCGCGCCTTCAGATCCGCCAGTTCGCCAATCAATTCGTGTGCATTGTCGATTCGCGCCTTGGCCTTGGTCGCCCGCGCCTTGGGCCCGCGCCGCAGCCACTCCATCTCCGTCCTGACGCGATTCTCGAGCGATTCCTGACGCTTGGCCTGGGCCTCCAGAAACTCACTCTTTCGCTCTAGAAACGTGCTGTAATTTCCATGCACGGCGAGCAGGCCTTCCGGATAAGCCCGGTTTAATTCGGCCATCTCCGTGACCACATTTTCGAGAAAATAACGATCGTGGCTGACCACAATGCACGCAAACGGAGCGTTCTGAAGCTGCTTCTCGAGCCACTCGATGCCGGCAAGATCCAGATGATTCGTCGGCTCATCGAGCAGCAGGATAGCGGGATTCTGCACTATGGCCTCCGCGACGGCCAGCCGCTTGCGCCAGCCGCCGGATAGTGTCGAGGCGAGTACCTCGAAGTCTTCAAAACCGGCACGCCCGAGCATCTCGGCTTCCCGCGCAGCCCGTTCCTCTCCCGGCACGCCCGCTCGCTCCAGCGCACACCGGATCACTTTCCGGACGGTTGCACCGGCAGGAAACTGCGAGTCCTGCGCGACCGCGCTGAGGCGCGTCCCTTTGCGCAGAGCGATCTCGCCGCTGTCGGCCTCCCTTCGCCGCGCCAGAATTTCCAGCAGAGTGGTCTTGCCGGAGCCGTTC
The DNA here is from genome assembly GCA_963799805.1 of uncultured Acidobacteriota bacterium. Lineage (GTDB taxonomy): Bacteria > Acidobacteriota > Terriglobia > Bryobacterales > Bryobacteraceae > Palsa-187. Next base: position 1,089,116 of record CAWCYF010000002.1, on the reverse strand, counting down.
GGGCCGATCAGACCCAGCCGGTCGCCTTCCGAGACGGTCAGCGAGATGTTGTGGAACAAGGGCGCAGATCCATAGGACTTCGACAGCCCTTGTACATTCAGCAGCAGCATTATTTTGATGGTGACACGATTTACTCCGTCTCATGATTGCTAATATCTAGAGAATGCAACCGCAGGAGACGCTGGAAAAAATCGTCGAGATGGGAGTGGTGCCGGTGGTTGCGACCGATTCCGCCGAAAATGCAGTTCTGGTCGTGGAGGCTGTTTACCGCAGTGGAATACGGGTTATCGAGATCAACATGAGCGTGCCGAACTCAGTATCCGTGCTGGAAACACTGGTGCGGCACTTCGGCGATAAGGTTTTGTTCGGCGGTGGAACCGTCCTCAATCCCGAAACCGCGCGGGCATGCATCCAGGCGGGAGCTGAATATGTGATTGCCCCTTCTCTTAACCTGCGAACGATCGAACTTGTGAAGCATCAGTCCAAGGCTATGATTCCCGGCGCTCTCACGCCCACTGAAGTGCTCACTGGCTGGGATGCCGGCGCTGATGCAGTCATGATTTTTCCATGTGGAGCGGTGGGCGGCCCAAAATACATGGCCTCTCTCAAACACACATTTCCGCAAATTAAGATGATGCCGACCGGCAGCTTGAATCTGGAAACGATGAGCGCGTTCTTGAAGGCCGGCGCTTGCGCGGTCGCGATCGGCGCCGCGTTCATCGACGCCGCGAACATCGCCGCGGGAAATTACCAGGTATTCGAAGAACGCGCTCGCCGCTATATCGCGGAAGTGGCCCGGGCGCGCAGCCGGCCAGCCTAACTGGTTTTTTACACGTGGAGATGGATGATCCCGCGCTGGATTGCTGCGGTGGCGGCCTGTGTGCGGTCGTCTACGCCCAGCTTGCTCAGAATGCTCTTCACGTGATTTTTTACGGTATGCTCGGCAATACTGAGCGCAAACGCGATCTGCTTATTGCTCTGCCCGCTCACGATCAGATTGAGAACCTCCAGTTCCCTGGCGCTCAAATCCGGCCGCGGAAGCTGAGCCGCGAGCGCCGCCGCGACCGGCCCCGGAAGATATTTTTGACCCGAGTGGACAGTCGCGGATCGCTCCTATCAACTCATCGTGCAGGACGTCCTTCGTAAGGTAGGATTGCACGCCCGCCAGAAACGCGCGGTGGATGTCCTCATCGCCGCCGTAAGTGCTGAGAGCCACGATGCGCGCGCTGGGAAATTCATTGCGGATCGCCGCGACCGCCTCGAACCCGGTCATAACGGGCATGCGCATATCCATGAGCGCGATGTCGGGCCGATGCTCACGGTAAAGCGCCACTGCCTGCTGCCCATTGGTGGCCTCGGCGACCACCTTCATATCCGGCTGCGCGTTTACGATTGCGCCGACTCCCATGCGGGCGATCAGATGATCTTCGGCGATCAGAATCCGGATGGGACGGTCCTCAGTCATGAACGTACCGGAAGAGGGACGCTCACTCTCACCTGCGTGCCGCCGCCGGGCTCGCTTGAAAGCTCCAATTCTCCGCCCAGGCGCTCGGCGCGCTCGCGCATCCCCAGAAGTCCGAAATGTCCTCCCACGATCGAGAAAACGCCGGAAGGCTCGAAGCCCTGCCCATCATCCTTCACGGTCAGAACCAACTTACGCGCCTCCATCCGCAGGTGCATCCAGATCCGGCTGGCGTGCGCATGCTTAAGGGCGTTGGTAACGGCTTCCTGGGCGATACGAAGCACATTCTGCTCCACGTCTTCGTGCAGTTCCTGAGGGGCGCCGGAGACCTCGATCTCTACTGCGATAGGGCGGCCGGCGGTCCACTGGCGCGCGGCCGTGGAAAGCGCCGAAGGCAAGTCCCGATTCTCCAGAGCCGAGGAGCGCAGGTCCATCACCGAGCGTTTCGCTTCGGTGAGACTGTGCCGGGCCATCTTTTGCGCCAGCGCAGGTGCTGCCGCGCGACTGCATCGTCGCCGTTCATCTTGAGAGCCACCGCGTCAAGCTGAGAGGAAATGCCGACGAAACCCTGCGCGAGAGTATCGTGAATCTCGCGCGCCATCCGAGCGCGTTCTTCGAGCACCAGCGAGAACCGGTTCCGAATCTGTTTTAGACGGAGCTGATAAATCCCGTAGATTGCCGCCAGGAAGTGAAAAGCGCGCAAAGCCACAGGAAGTATCGCTGTTCATAAAAATGCGGCAGCACGACGATGCCGAAGGAAGCCTCGCTCGAAGACTGCCCAGGCACTCGAGCGCGCATGAGGAAACGATATTGCCCATGCGGCAAGCTGTTGTAATTGATGACCCGGCGGCCGGACGGCCGGAATCCACTCGCGATCCAATCCTTCGAGCTTGTATTCATAGCGGACGCGCTCGGGCGCGCTCAGATGAATCCCGGTGTACCGGAATTGGACTCGGCCCGGCCCGGGCTGAAGTTTCGCGGTCCTGCCAAGCTCCAGATCCTTGTCCGTCCACGGTAACTTCCACCATTTGCGCAAGCGGCGCGGGCGGCGCTTGCGCGAACTTCTCCGCGCTGGGATCGATGACCGCCAAACCGCGGCTGGTGGTGAACCAGAGGCGGCCGTCCTGGGTTCTCGCTCCTCCGCCTCCCGCGGCTGTATAACCAGGCGCGCACTGCGCGCTACGAAGCCCGTCCTCCACGCCGTAATTAACAGGAGTGAGAATCTTGATTCGCCCGGCCGTGAAATCGTGAAGCTGCTGTTTCGAAACCTGGCAGATTCCGCGCGTGGTGCTCAGCCATAGCGCCCCCCTGCCGTCATCGTCAATGTGCGAAATATTATCGCTGAGCAGCCCGTCCTTTGCGGTATAGCGTGAAAAAACGCCGTTCCGGAAGGCGGCTGAGACCCCCGCCAAAAGTGCCGATCCACAACGTGCCGTCAGGGTCCTGATAGAGCGAATGAATCTGGTCGCTGCCGAGGCTGTTTGCGGTGGTAAACCGCCGGGTTTTTCCATCCTCGATGTGCAACAGTCCCGAGCCGTTAGTTCCGGCCCAGATGCTGCCCTCCAAGCCCTCGCTCAATACCACCGCGGATTCAGTCGCCAAAGGGCCGCCCGCCACCACCAGCCGGGAGCCGTGTTCCGTCATTTGATGTACGCCGCTGGGCGCGGCCACCCAAATACTGTCCGCGGCTGTCCTCCAGCGCGTCGAACACAATCCTGCGGCCGAGTGGATCGGGCAGCGCATATTTTGAGAAGCTGCCATTGTGCATCCGGCTCAGACCCTCCCGAGTCGCGATCAGAAGGTCGCCGCTTTCCGCGCAGGGTTTCGCGAATTGCCAGGATTTCATTGCTGGGCAGACCATTTCGAGTCGTGTAGATCCTGGCGCGCTCCGTCATGAAACGCGACCAGGCCATCGTCATGGTATCCGATCCAGACTTGGCCTTTCCGATCCTGGTGTACAGCGATGGGCTCATCGCTCGGAAAACCCTCGGTACGGCCGTACATGGTGAACCGGTCGTCATGGAACCGGTTCAGGCCGCTGTTCATGCCAGCCCAGAGGTTACCCTCGCGATCTTCAAACAGGCACCGAACCCAGTCGAGATCGTTGCCGTTTCTCGAGAGTTTCCGCAACGAAAGCGGCGCCCTTCGAGCCGGCTCAGACCTTCATTTGTGCCGACCCACAGGTTTCCGTCGCGATCTTCCCGGAGAGCGCGCACCAGATTGTCTGGAAGGCCGTCGCGAGAGTCGAACGTCGTCAGCTTTCCGTCAGGCGTGCGCCGGATGAGTCCCCGGGTTCCGCCAATCCACAGGGCATCGTTGCGGTCCTTGATCATGGCGGTGACGATATCTCCGTCCATTACCTGCGGGCCCAAGAACCGGGACAAAATCATCCCGGACCAGCTTCACCAGGCCGCCCACGCCGGCCACCCACAGACGTGTGCTGACGATCTTCGTAAATGATTCGGACGGCCCGGACCGGCAACAGGCGTTCGGCTGGAATAATTTGTGAATTTTCTCTCTTCAAAACGGCTCAGGTAAATCCCCGCCGCGATCCACACAGCGCCATTGTGATCCTCGCATAGCGCCGAAATGGCATTATCGCGGAAGTCCGTCCTTGGTGGTAAAGGTGGTGAATCGGCGGTTGCGATAGCGCACCAGGCCGTTAGGCGTGCCAATCCATAGAATTCCGTCATGCCCCGGCCGCTAGCGCAGTGATGGAATTGCTGGGGAGCGCCCCGCTGTCTTTTGTATACGTGACGAAATCGTAACCGTCGAAGCTTGCCAGACCTTCGTCGGTTCCCAGCCAAAGACGGCCGTCCGAGGTCTGGGTAATAAAGCGTATGCTATCCTGCGGCAGCCCTTGCGCCTGAGTCCACACCGCCCGCGTGTATTGGGTGAGCGCCTTTTGAGGATCTAGCGCGAACAGGGAGGAGGCCGCAAAAGCCAGGCAGACAGCGGCGCAATCCGCCGTTTTGCGGGAGTTGTTCAAAAATCCAGCCTAGCACTGAAGTAGAATTGAATCACCCTTCCATGAACTTCAGCGCGGTAGCCGCGATCCTGCTTGGCCTGGCCGTGATTCTGGGCGCGTTCGGCGCGCACGCTCTGAGGGGTCGTCTCGATGAATACTCCATCTCTGTTTATGAGACGGCCGTCCTGTATCACTTCATTCACGCGCTGGGGCTTCTCATCGTCTCGATCCTGCCCCGCATCGGCGTTCTCACGCAATCGGCGGCTGGATGGGTGAATTGGCTCCTGTTTTTGGGGATCATTATTTTTTCCGGCAGCCTGTACGTGCTGGCGACGACCGGGGTGCGCGCCTGGGGCGCAGTCACTCCGTTTGGCGGCCTGTGCCTTTATCGCAGCCTGGCTTCTGCTGGCCTTTTGGCTACTGCGCGGAGCGTCGTCCTAAAGCGCCTGATTTACGCGTGCGAGGGATCCGGCGGCAATTACCTGCACTTTACGCCCACGCAGCGAGGCCAAGCGCAGCCGCAGCCGGTCCATATAAAGGTAAACCACCGGCGTCGTGTACAACGTCAGCGCCTGGCTGAAAATCAATCCGCCGACGATCGCGATTCCGAGCGGTCTTCGCAGCTCCGATCCTACGCCGTGACCGAGGGCGATCGGCAATCCGCCCAGCATCGCGGCCATGGTGGTCATCGTGATCGGCCGGAATCGCAGCATGCAAGCCTTGAAGATCGCGGCCTCGGTCGGCAAGCCCTCTTTGCGCTCAGCCACAATCGCGAAATCGATCATCATGATCGCGTTCTTTTGGACGATGCCGATCAGCAGGATGATTCCGATGAGCGAGATGACATTCAGCTCGTAATGAGAAATCAGAAGAGCGAGGAGCGCGCCGACACCGGCCGAAGGCAGCGTGGAGAGAATCGTAACGGGGTGGATGAGATCCTCATACAGCATTCCGAGCACGATGTACACCGCGATGAGGGCGGCCAGAATCAGAATCGGCTCGTTGGCAATCGACTCCTGAAAGGCCTGCGCCGTTCCCTGAAACAACCCGGTCACATTCGACGGCAAGTGAATCTCGCGCTCGGCGTTCTCGATCAGGGGCACAGCCTGGCTCAAAGAAACTCCGAGCGGAAGATTGAACGAAATCGTAACGGAAGGGAACTGTCCGTTGTGGTTCACCGACAGCGGTGTATTGTCGGAGACATAGTGGGTGAAGGCGCTCAGCGGGATCTGCTTATCGTTGTTTCCGGACACGTACAGATACTTCAGGCCATCCGGATTCTGCCAGAAACGAGGCTCGACTTCCATCACCACGAAATACTGATTCAGTTGGGTGTACATCACCGACACGTCGCGCTGGCCGAAAGCGTCATAGAGCGTATTGTCGATCGCCTTCGGCGAAATTCCCATCCGCGACGCGGTTGGCGCGATCGATCGACCAGCGAAGCCTCCAGGCCCTTGTCCTGTTGATCGGTATTCACGTCGGCAAGCTGAGGTATGGTGCGCAGTTTGTTGTAGACCAGCGGCGCCCAGTAGTTGAGATCCTTCACGCTGTCGCTCTGCAGAGTGTATTGATACTGCGCCGCGCTTCCGCGCCCCCCGATCCTCAGGTCCTGGAAGGATTGAAGGTAGAGGGTTGCGCCTGGAACGTGCGCCAGCTTCGGGCGAAGCCGCGCAATCACCTCGTCCGAGCTGATTCCGCGTTCCGTCGAGCGGCTTGAGCGTGATCTGCATTTGCGCTTTGCTATAGCCGTTGCCGCCCGCCTACGTACGCGTTCACGGAAGCGACCGCGGGATCCTTGGAGACGATGCCTAAAATCTGAAGCACCCGGTCCCGCATCGCCTCATAGGAGCTGGATTGATCCGCCAGGATCTGGCCGCCCATGCGTCCCGTATCCTGCTGCGGGAAAAAGCCCTTGGGCATGATCACGTAAAATAGAGGGTGAGCGCGATGGTGGAGAGCGTGACCGCGAGCGTGAGAGGCTGATGCCCCAGTACCCAGGAGAGAGACTTGTCGTAGCCGCGCAAAATGGAATTGAAACCGCGCTCGCTCAGGTTAAAAAGGAATCCATGCGTCTCTTCGTCCTTGGAGCGGAGCAGCCGCGCGCACATCATGGGCGTCGTGGTCAGCGAAATCATCAGCGACATGAGAATCGCCACCGACAGCGCCACCGCAAATTCCCGGAACAGACGTCCCACGATGCCGCCCATCAGGAGAATCGGAATAAATACGGCGATGAGCGAGATGCTGATCGACATCACCGTGAAGCCGATTTCGCTGGCGCCGAGAAGGGCTGCCTCCATTGGCCTCATGCCTTGCTCGACATGCCGGGTGATATTCTCGATCACGACGATAGCGTCATCCACCACGAATCCGGTCGCGATGGTCAAGGCCATCAGCGATAGGTTGTCGATGCTATAGCCGAACAGGTACAACACGCTGAACGTGCCCACCAGCGCGGTCGGCACCACCACGGCCGGAATCATGGTGGTCCGCACGCTGCGCAGAAAAACAAACACCACCATAATCACCAGCGATCATCGAGATGCTCATCGCCCGCTGCACGTCGTGGACGGCCGCGCGAATCGTGGTGGTCCGGTCGCTGAGGATGGTGACATGCATGGACGCCGGAAGCGTAGCTTTCAACTGGGGCATCACCGCCAGGACCCGGTCCACCGTGTCGATGATATTTGCCTGCGGCTGCCGGAAAATGTACATCAGCACGGACGGCTTTCCGTTCGCATAGCCCATGTTGCGAATGTCGGAGACCGAGTCGGTCACCTTCGCGATATCGGACAGGACCACCGGCGCCCCATTTTTGTAGGAGACAATCAACGGCGCATATTGCGCCGCTTTCCGGAGCTGATCGGTGGTATTTAAGGTCCAGGTGCGGCTGCCGTCGGAGAGGCTTCCTTTGGGACGATTCGCGTTGGCGTTGGCGAGCACCGTACGGACATCCTCGAGGCCCAGCCCGAAATTGTTCAGCAGCGTGGGATTGACGTCCACGCGGACCGCCGGAGACGATCCCCCGCCCACGAAGACTTGTCCCGACTCCTTTAATCTGCGACACCCTCTGCTGGAGAATGGTCGAAGCCGCATCGTACATTTCCCCGGTCGTCATCGTGTCGGAAGTAAAGCCCAGCTGGAGAACGGGCGGATCCGCGGGATTTTGCATGCGCCAAGTCGGATTCTGCGGCAGGTTCGCCGGGAACTGGCCGCGCGCCGCGTTGATCCCCGCCTGCACATCGCGCGCCGCCGCGTCGATATTCCGGGTGAGGTCGAACTGCAAGGTAATACCGGTCGATCCCAGCGTGCTCGACGAAGTCATTTCATTCAGCCCGGCAATTCGGCCGAATTGGCGCTCAAGCGGCGTGGCCACCGAGGAGGCCATGGTCTCCGGACTGGCTCCCGGCAAGCCCGCGCCGACGCGGATCGCGGGAAAGTCAACCTGCGGAAGCGGCGCGACCGGCAGGAAATTATAAGCGACCGCGCCCGCTAATCCGAGCGCAATCGTTAATAGCGTAGTGCCAACCGGCCGATGAATAAAGGGGGCGGAGATACTCATGCGTGAGCATTTTTAATTGTAGCGCGATTGCGCCCGACACTGCGGATCAGCAACTTGCTACAATCCTCGGGGTTGGAGATAACGTGAATCGATTAGTTCGATTGATTGTTCGCGATTCTGCTGAGCGCCGCTTGCGCATGGGCGCAAGTCCCGGTGCAGTTGCCTGTGATCTCCCCGGGCGGCGTAGTGAACAGCGCCAGCCAGACGCCGCAAGCTCTTCCGAATGGGAGCATCGCGCAAGGCAGTCTCTTCACGGTGTACCTCAGCAATGTGCTTACGATACCGAGCGGGAGCGCCACTCACTACCCTTTAACGTCCGCTTTCAACGGGGTTTCGATGACGGCCACTGTTAACAGCACGGCGGTGAGCGTCCTGATGTACAGCACCGCTCCGTTCTCGGTTGGAAACCTGTCCGGAACCGTGATTGCCGGTATTCTTCCATCTTCGGCGCCAGTAGGAACGGGAACCATCACGGCGACTTACAATGGCTCCGCCAGTGCGCCGGCGCCGATCACCGTCGTCGCGAGCAGCTTCGGCTGGTTCGCGAACAACGAAGGCGGGAACGGTCCGGGCGACTTCACCGACTCCTTGAGCGGCGCACGCATCACACCCACCAATTCCGCGCCATCCCGGTGAATTCATCACCGGCTGGGGTACGGGTTTAGGGCCCGCTCCCGGTACCGACGCGAATGGCGGGAGCGTCGCCCTCAGCCCTGCCGGGCTCATCCTATGGGTGGGTGGCCAGCAGGTAACGCCCAGCTTCACGGGCCGGTCCACGTCAGCGGGCGAGGATCAGATCAACTTTCAGATTCCCGCCAACCTTACGGGGTGCTTTGTGCCCGTGGTGCTGCAAATTGGAAGTATTGTGAGTAATTCGGTCACGATTCCCATCGCCGCCAGCGGATCCTTCTGCGGCGATGCGAACGGATTCTCCCGCAGCGATATCCAGAATGCGCAGTTCAAAGGCGGTCTGTCGTACGGAACCGTGGTACTGTCTCAAATCAGCTCCGCCTACTCAGCAGCGAGCGAGGCTGCGGCAAATTTCGCGAATCTGAACGCAACCAAGCTTTTCACCAGCCTGGGCGCGTTCCAGCAAGCTTCGCCGGGCATGTGCATGGTATTTACGTTCAGCGGGAGCTCCGCCGCTATTCGGGATCTCACACCTCTAACCCCGCTCGATGCCGGCGCGAATATCAGTGTCACCGGCTCGGCCGCGTCGCAGCAGATACCGGATACGGTAAGAGGTTCCTACTTTGGGTCGCTTGGCGACAATTATTTAACTGCCGGCGCGTATACGATGAATAACGGCACTGGCGGCGCGGATGTGGGCGCATTCAACACCCTGGTGACGATTCCGGCAGCGTTACAGTGGACCAACCAGGCCAACATTAGTGCTGTGGACCGCTCGCAGGGATTGACGGTTCATTGGAGCGGAGGCGACCCGAATGGCTTTGTTGTGATCAGCGGATTTTCGATCGAGTCGAGTCCCCAAGTAGGCGCCATCTTCACCTGCACGTCCACAAACGGCGCCGGCCAATTCACCGTACCCTCCAATGTATTGCTGGCGCTGCCACCATCGGCTGCCGGATCGTTGGGTATGAGCGGAATCAGCGCTCCGGTGAGATTCACGGCGAAAGGCCTGGATGCAGGTATCGCGATTTCGTCGGCGGGCATCTCGCAACCCGCGGCATATCGGTAGCGGCGGCTCTAAACGCTGTCTCCAGCGGCCTGAAACGGCAGATAGGCCGCTCCATAAAGACCAGCCTCATTCCCTAGCGCGGCGCGCTCGATTCGCGTGGGCGCATTGCGGTACGTGAAGGATCGCCGACCCACCTCGGCCAGCATCGCGGGAGCAAAGAAATCCCAGGCCGGCAGCGGGCCACCGCTCAGCAGATAGAGCGGGAAATTGAAAATGTTGATCAGATTGGCAAGCGCGAGACCCAGCGCTTCACCCATCGATTTAAAAATCAATCTGGCTCTATCGTCGCCGCCTACCGCAAGATCGTAAACATGCTCGGCTGTGAGATCGGGTCCCAATCCGACCAGCCGGGCCATAACCGAGACGGCCATGGCCGAAGCGTGCTTCTCCAGACAGCCAGAGTTGCCGCAGCCACAGGGATTGCCGTTAGGAGAGACCGTAGTATGGCCCAGTTCGGCCGCCATGCCGGTCTGACCATGCAGCACCCGCCCTCCGATGATGATGCCTCCGCCGATTCCTGTCCCGAGGGTCAGAAGCACCAGATCCTGCACGTCGCGTCCGGCGCCGATCCACTTTTCGCCCAGAGCCGCAGCGTTAGCGTCATTCTCCAGGATTACGGGCGCGCCCAGACGGCGCCCGATTTCATCGCGCACCGGGAAATGATCGAATCCCGGAAGATTAGGGGCGCCGATGACAATCCCGCGATCCATCTCGATAAATCCCGGTACTCCGACGCCAACGCCTGCCAAGCTATTCCCGCCCTGACGCGCGCGCATCGTTTCAATCACGCTCACAATCTGGTCGAGCACGGCATTCCGGTCGCCCCCCGTGCTCACCGCGATTTTGTCGATCATTTTCCCCGCCGGGTCCACGGCGGCAGCCCGCAAATTTGTTCCCCCGAGGTCTACTCCAATGGAATAACGGCTCACAGGCACAGAGGAATCATAACAAGAACAATGTGGTACTTAACTTGCAAACCGCCTCAGAAACTTAGCCCATCCTTCCAGCGTCTTTAATAGTGGCGGGGTTAAGTTTCGCTGCTCGCTAGTCGATAGAAGAGGCGTAAGGGATATGGAAATCATAGGGGACCGGAAGTTCGTCGAAGTACCCGGGTCCAGGACCCATGAATTGCCTCCCCTGCTGGTGCGCATGGCTCCGGACATAAAACGGCTCGATAGGGTCATGGGGATGGCTAATGAGCTCATCGATCAGGAGGACATGATTCCGGTAACTTTCGACGCCGCCGCCCCTGAAACCGAACCGGGACGGGCGCACGTTGAGATGGAACGGCGCAAGATGGACCTGGCGCTGAATCTAGTCGACCAGTATCTCGGATTCGTGCGGCATTGGCAGTGGGGCGATAGCATCCTTGAATGGATCCGGCAGTGCGAGACTACGTTCGATACGCGCGTCGACCTTCGCAACCTGCTCCGCTCCGATCTGTGGCCACACGCGGGCCGCTCCAGTTTCGTGATCCTGCTGGAGGACAAGGCGGTCGAGACCGGCGGAGTCGGAATCGAGAAAGCGGTCGGTATGCGGCTAACGTTCCGACAGCCCCCGCCGCTCAAGTGTTTCTCCAATCAGTTCCTCTTTTACTTGAGCTCGACGGTGGCAAATACGGCTTATCATACCTGGGCCATGATGAGTCCCAGCCCGATCAGTTCACTTCCGCCGGAGCGCTTCAATTTCCATGTAGTCAATATGAGCCTGGATTAGTCGGGCTTGGCCGCGATCGCGGTCAACTTAGCAGAACCTTCTTCTCCCTAAAGCTCATCTAAGCGGGCGTATGCCCAAAACCATTCGATTTCACCAGACTGGCGGCCCGGAAAACTTGGAGCTGGAAGACGTGACTACACGACAACCGGGCGAAGGCGAAGTCAAGCTCCGTGTGCAGGCCGTCGGCCTGAACCGCGCTGAAGCTCTGTACCTGCGGGGTCTTTATATGGAGCCGACGAAGTTGCCGTCGCGGATCGGGTATGAAGCGGCAGGTGTCGTTGAGGCGGCCGGACCGGGTGTCGACCAAAGCTGGATCGGCAAGCAGGTGGCTACCGTACCCGGTTATTCCATGAGTGAGTACGGTGTGCTGGGCGAAGAAGCCATTGTTCCCGCATCGGTTCTCGCTGAGTATCCTTCCAACCTGTCGCCGACCGAAGCCGCAGCAATCTGGATGCAATACCTGACTGCATATGGCGCATTGATGACTTTCGGAAAAACGCAAGCGGGAGACTTCGTGATTATTCCCGCAGCTTCGAGTAGCGTTGGATTAGCTGCCATTCAGATTGCCAAGGCCGAGGGTGCGACGACCATCGCCGCGACGCGCACATCCAAGAAGCGCGACGAACTACTCTCGCTTGGCGCCGATCACGTCATCCCCACGGAAGAGGAAGATCTGGTGGCTAAGGTCAAAGAGATCACAGATGGCAAGGGCGCGCGAATCACGTTCGATCCGGTAGCAGGCCCCTTCGTTGAGAAACTCGCAGACGCATCGGCGTCAGGCGGCATCATATTTGAGTACGGCTCACTCTCCAGGCAGCCCACGCCGTTCCCGCTGGCGGCGGCGCTCGGCAAAGGCTTGGCAATCCGAGGCTACTCGATGCAAGAGATTCGCCGCGATCCTAATTTATTACAAACCGCCAAAAAGTACATCTTCGAGCGGCTTCAGGATGGCCAGTTTCGCCCCAAGATCGCCAAGACCTTCCCTTTGCCGGAAGCAGCCGAAGCCTATCGTTACCTGGAATCGAATGCGCAGGTGGGGAAAATAGTCATCACGATCTGATATTAACCGTTCAACGGTGGATCTAAGTATTTCGATACCATGGGATAGATGGTCCAGCGGGAGACCGTATACCCCCCGCCGGTTTCGCTTCCCAGGCTTGCTCAAATCGAAGCGGCATTAGGCGAGGCGATTCGCGGCAAAGCCGAAGTACTGCGCCTGTCGCTCGCGTGTCTGCTGGCGCGTGGCCATTTATTGATTGAGGACGTGCCGGGTGTGGGGAAAACCACTCTTGCGCAAGCCCTCGCATGGAGCGTACGTTCGGATTTCCACCGCCTTCAGTTCACCTCCGACATGCTACCGAGCGATGTGGTCGGAGTCACTATTTACAACGCCCACACTCAGGAGTTTGAGTTCAAGCCTGGCCCCGTGTTCACCAATTTTCTGCTGGCTGACGAGATCAACCGCGCCACGCCCAAGACCCAGTCGGCGCTGCTTGAGGCGATGAACGAGATGCAGGTGACCATCGATGGACGCTCTTATCCTCTGTCGCAGCCGTTCATGGTAATTGCGACGCAGAATCCGGTGGAGCACCACGGCACCTATCCGCTCCCCGAATCGCAGCTCGACCGGTTCCTGATGCGCATCCGCATCGGTTATCCGGATCATGCCGCCGAGCGAGAAATCGTGCGCCAGGCCGCAGGTTCCGCGCCCGGCGATATTCGCGCTGTCATTTCGGGCGAGGAACTGATCAGCTTGCAGGATGCAGTGGCTCACGCGGTGGTCGATGAAGCGCTGGTCGATTACATGCTGGCGATTGTGGAACGCACGCGCGCGCATGAATCGCTCGCCATGGGCGTTAGCCCGCGCGGCGCGCAAGCGCTATATCGCGCTACCCAGGCACTGGCGGCAGTGGAAGGCCGCGATTACGTTATCCCGGACGATGTCAAGCGGCTGGTCGTTCCCGTGTTTGCGCATCGTGTGGTAGTCAATACGCGCATTGCGATCGCCCAGCGGTCCGCGGAAGCCGCCGAAAAGATTTTGGTCGAAATTCTCGCCGAGATGGACGTCCCCCTGTAGCTCCCTAAGGTCAAATGAAAACTGCCATCGTGGGCCTGCCCATGGTGGGCAAGACAAGTCTGTTCACAATCCTGACCGGCGTTCACGAATCGGCGCGCGTAGGGTCGCTTGAGGCTCGCGTCGGCGTGACCAAAGTTCCTGATCCGCGCCTGGATGCGTTGGCCTCGATTTTCAATCCGCCCAAGATCACGCATGCCACGGTCGAATATCTAGATTTCCCGGCCATCTCCAAGGAAGCGCTCCGCGACCCCAGTTATCTGGCGAGTCTGCGCGTGGTGGACGCTCTGGCGCACGTAGTACGGGTATTTGAAAGCGACACGGTGCCGCATGAGAAAGGCTCCGTCGATCCGCTGCGCGATTTCGAAGATGTCGAGATGGAGCTGGTTTTGAGCGATCTGGTCGTCGTGGAGAAACGTCTGGAGCGACTCGACAAGGAGCGCAAGAAGATCAAAAATCCAGAGCTCGATAAAGAATTCACTCTCCTGGAACGTTTAAAGACGAGCTTGAGGCCAACCGTCCTTTGCGAGGTCTCGAGTTCAGCGACGAGGATGAGAAGCGCATCCGCGGATTTCAGTTTCTCTCGCAAAAACCCGTGTTGTGCGTTCTCAATTTGGGCGAGAGCGACGCGGGCCGCATGCGCGAAATCGAAGAGGAATATCGCCAAGGTCCACTCGCCGGACGTCCCCACACCGCCGTGACCGCGATCTGCGGCAAAATCGAGGCTGAGCTGGCGGAAGTGTCTACGGAAGAGGCGCGCGAATATCTGGCGAGCTACGGCCTCGCTGAATCGGGATTGGAACGGCTGATCTCGGCGACTTACGCATTGCTCGGCCTGATGTCATTCCTCACGGCCGGAGAAACCGAAGTGCGGGCCTGGACCATTCCGATGAACAGCACTGCCGTGAAAGCCGCGGGCGCGATCCACAGCGATTTCGAGAAGAAATTCATTCGCGCCGAAGTAGTGAACTGGAAAGCGTTGATCGAGCACCAGGGATATCCGGGCGTGCGTGAAAAAGGTCTGCTGCGTCTCGAAGGCAAAGAGTACATCGTCAAGGACGGCGACGTGCTCGTGATAAGACACAGCTAGCGAGTCCCAGCACCGAGACATGCCCAGGCGAACCAGTCGCCAAACCGCGTGTAAATAGTTTGATTCGAGAGGTAACGATACGTCACGGCGGCAGCCAGCTCCCGATACGGCGGCGCGCGGTAGGTGATGCGGCCCGCCGGATCGATCACCGCGGTTATTCCATCGTTGGTGCCGCGCAGAATCCAGCGCCGGTTTTCCGCCGCGCGCATGCGCACCAGCTCCAGGTGCTGCTCGCGGGCGGCGCTATGGCCGAAGTAGCCGTCATTCGAAAGATTGACCAGCAGCTCCGCTCCGCCGCGCGCGAACTGCCGCACTAATCCGGGAAACGCGGATTCATAACAGATGAACGCGCCGATATGGTGCTCGCCGACCGGGAAAACGACGATCCGATTGCCGGGCGCGAAATCGCCGGTTTCTTTCGAGATCCGGTTCACCCAAGCGAATATGGACGGCACGAATTCCCCAAAAGGAACGAGTTTGATTTTATCGTAGCGATCGATCATCAAACCGGAAGGAGCGATCAAAAATGCGGAGTTGAGCGGTGCGCCCGCCGTCGTATAAGCGACCCCGCCGAATAAAAAGTACGCGTGTTCCGACTGGGCGATCTGCGCGGTGTAATCGCGGAACGCGGTCTGGCTGGGATAAAACGGCGCTGGAACCTCCGGCCAGATGATCAGCCGCTCGCCGGGCACATGCGACAGAAGGGCGAGGTCTCGTTCGACGCGTCCTAAAATCGAGGTGGTCCAGGTCATCTCCGGGTCGATATTGGGCTGCACCAGTAAGGCATGCTCAGTGCCCTGGGCAGGCGCAGGCGCGGAAGGCAGCGCGACAAGCAGCGGCAGCGCAATGACCCAGGCGATTTGGATTCGCGGGCGGCGCAAAACGATCAGCGCCACGGAGCAGGCAAGCATTGCGAACACAAACGATAATCCGTATACTCCCGTGATCGGCGCCAATCGCATAGGCACGGGCATGCCGATCCCGGCATTGCCCAGATCGAGCCAGGCGAAGCCCAACGGACCATGCGTAAACTCGATTCCGGTCCACAGCGCCGCTACCGCCGGAATCGCCCATGGTCGCGGCATCAGCAGTCCCGCCAATGTCGAGAAGATCGCCATGTGCAGGCCCTTCAGTACGGAGAACAAAACGAAAGTTCCCCATCCGCCCCAGCGGCCCAGACCTCCATGCACTTCGAGCACGAACTGAATCCAAGTGCAAACGCCAAACCAAAACACGAAGCCGGCTGCCCAGCCCTCGAGGAACCGCAATTTCCACGACGATTCGCGAGCGCAGGCGATCAGTAGCGGCGTTAGCGCCACCGGCGCAATCCACGTCAGATTGAAAGGCGGGAAAATCAGAATCAGCAGGGCTGCGGAAAACAAGGAAAGCGCGAAATTCACCGAATGCGACGCCTGCTCGTTCACCACGTCGGCCATATAGGAACTGCGCACCAGCGGGCCGCTGAAGACCATTTTGAAGCCGACCGATAAGCCGTAATCGCGATAGGCGTCGAACTGCTGGGGTGCCACATATTCCGCCACGGCAAGATTGCGGCGCGTGGGTTGCAGGTACTGACCGAGCGTCGCCACTTCGACGTTCGATTCGCGCAGATCGCGCATCAGCTCCTGGACCTCGGGTTCGGTTTCACCCAGCCCTAGCATGGCCCCGGATTTGGTCAGCGATTCGGGGCGATAGGACTTCGCGAATCGTAAAACTTCCAGCGACTGCCGGTACCGAGCCTGGGGCCGCACTCGCTTATAGAGACGAGCCACGGTTTCCATATTGTGGTTGAACACGTGGGGCTCCGCATCGAGCACGCGCGCCACCGCGCCGAGGTCGCCGCAGAAATCCGGAGTCAAGCACCTCGACGCGCGCCTCCGGCAGCGCGCGCCGGACCTCCCTTACGGTCAAGGCGAAATGGCTCGATCCGCCGTCGCTCAGGTCGTCGCGATTCACGCTGGTGATCACGACATAACGCAGACGCATCGCCGCGGCCATGCGGGCGACATTCGCGGGTTCGTCCGGGTCGAGCGCGTCCGGCCTCCGGCTCTTAGGCACGGAACAGAAGCCGCAGCCTCGCGTACAGAGATTACCGAGAATCATGAATGTGGCCGCGCTGCGGTGGAAGCACTCATGAATGTTCGGGCAGCGGGCAGACTCGCACACGGTATGGAGGCGCAATCGCCGCAACTCCGCTTTCAGGTTGTGGACGGATTCGAAATGCGTATTGCGTTTTCGCAGCCACTCCGGCAAACGCGGCGCGGAGGGTTGAAGCTGGACCAAACCGTCCATTCAAAACCGCCGCGGAATAGCGGCGTTGCCGGGAAATCCAGCGCCTTGCAGGTCGGCGCGGGTCTTGTTGAGCGCGCCGTCCGCGATGGGTCCCACCAGCACTCGGAACATTCCGGGTTTTTCCGGGACCTCCGCTGCGCGAGCCTTGAAATTCTTTCTCCGCAGAACATCGACCAGAATGTCTGCCTCGCGCTGCGTCGTGGCGGCGAGCTGTAAATAGGTTTGCCCCGCCGCGGGCTGACTTTCAGGCTCGGAACGTTCTGGTGCTGGCCGCTTCGACCGGAGTCGGCTCACTTTTGAGGAGGCTCTGCCGTCTCCGGGGGTGGCAGTGTTGGCGGCGGCTCGGGATTGGGCGATTGCACGGCTAAGGGCTTGCTTTCCATCGCGGCGCACCGGCGCGATTTCCTGAGCTCCCATGGGACCCGAATTGCGTCCCACGATATAGCCCATGGTGAAGAACACGCCGAGCAGAATCACCACGATGAAAAACACGCTCAATAGCTGGCGGTTTCCCAGAATCAATTCAAATTCGCCGTCTTCGCTCTTGGGCACTAATTACATTCCTTCAGAGTTCACGCTGTTCCGCCCGGCTCGGGCGCGGCATATTTTTTTAATACCTGGCCTAATGAAGACAGTATATCCATCGGCAGAGGGAACACAACCGTCGTGTTTTTCTCCGAACCGATCTCGACCAGTGTCTGCAGATATCGGAGCTGGATCGCGGCGGGTTCGCTGGCCATGGTCGCGGCCGCTCTCGCGAGATTCACAGCGGCTTCCGCCTCGCCCTCCGCGTGAATGATCTTGGCGCGGCGCTCGCGCTCGGCCTCGGCCTGACGGGCGATGGCGCGGATCATCTGGTCTGGAAGATCCACCTGCTTCACCTCCACCAGCGCGACCTTCACGCCCCACGGTCCGGCATGCTGATCGAGGGCGGTTTGCAGCTTCAGGTTGAGTTTTTCGCGCTGGCTGAGCAGTTCGTCCAGCTCCACTTCGCCCAGAACGCTGCGCAGCGTAGTCTGCGAAAGCTGCGAGGTAGCATAGAGATAATTCGCCACCTCGACCACCGCCTTGGTGGGATCGACGATTCGGAAATAAATTACCGCGTTGACTTTTACAGTCACGTTGTCGCGCGTAACCACATCCTGCGATGGAACTTCCATCGCCTCGGTCCGCAGAGAAAGCCGCACCATTCGATCGATGGGCGCGAACACCAGGATGACGCCCGGACCTTTGGGCTGAGGAAGCACGCGGCCCAGCCGGAAGATGACTCCGCGCTCGTACTCGGCGAGAATTTTGATGCTGGACAACAAGTAGATGACGATCACGATGACTGGAATCCAAGACAGGTCCACGAGTCCTCCTGGCCGATGTTCATTGAATGACGCGGTCTTTTAACTGTATTGCGCCCAGGCCCTCTACGGCAAGGGCGGGCGCGCCCCCACCAGGCTGATATACTGCGATTCGATCGAGGTCCTCACTTGAGCAAATTCTCTGTTGCCGCGCTTTTTATTGCGGCTTTTCCGCTCCTCGCTCAGGATTCTGTGCGATATGACCTGAGTTTCCCCAATGCGGCCCACCACGAGGCAGAAGTTCGGGCGACGTTTTCGGGCGTGCGGCAGCCGGTATTGGAAGTGATGATGAGCCGCTCCTCTCCAGGGCGATATGCCCTGCACGAGTTTGCGAAGAACGTATATAATTTCCGCGCCAGCGACGGCGAGGCTCATCCGCTGCAAGTGGTTCGTCCCAACCCGTATCAATGGAATGTTTCCGGCCATCACGGGACGGTAGTCGTCGAATACACGGTTTATGGCGATAGGGCGGATGGCACCTATGATGGGATCGATTTAACTCATGCTCATCTGAATATGCCGGCGACGCTGGTATGGGCGCATGGGTTCGAGAAAGCGCCCGTCTCTTTGAAACTTGGAACCGCCGCCCGGCTCCGATTGGAAGGTGGCCACGGAATTGATGCCTCATGAGGATGGCACCTGGTCGGCCCCCAATCTGGAAATGGTGATGGATGGCCCGGTCGAATTTTCCGATCATGCGATGCCCGAATGGAAGATCGGCGACGCTCAATTCCGCCTGTCACTGCACCACGAAGGGAACCGAAGCGGAAGCGCGCCGCTTACGCGCGCATGATTGAAGCCGATCGTGATCGAGGAAGAAGGCGTATTCGGCGCGCTTCCGAAATATGACGACGGAACCTATACATTTTTGGTGGATTACTTGCCCTATGTTTCAGGCGACGGGATGGAGCACCGCGATTCGACGGTGATCACCGGCACGCGCGATCTGAAAGAGTCCGCGAGCCAGCTTATCGGCACGGTGGCGCACGAATTCTTTCACTCCTGGAATGTGCGGCGTATCCGCCCGCGCACGCTTGAGCCTTTCGATTTCGAGCGCGCAAATATGTCGGGTGAATTATGGTTCGCCGAGGGCTTTACGAACTATTACGGACCGCTGGCTTTAAAGCGGGCTGGACTTTCAGGTATGGAGCGCTTCACACAGTCGATGAGCGGCGCGGTAAATACGGTGCTTACCGCCCCCGGACGGAACGTATTCAATGTAATCGACATGAGCCGGCAGGCCCCATTTGTGGACGCCGCTACTGCCAACGATCCCATGAATCTGGCGAATACTTTCATCTCCTATTACACTTATGGCCAGGCGCTCGCCCTGGGAATCGATCTTTCCATGCGCATCCGGTTTCCCGGCAAAACACTGGACGACTGGATGCGCGCCATGTGGCACGATCATCCCGATATTCAGAAACCGTACACGTTGGACGATCTGCAAAACGCGCTCGCCGAGGCCACCGGAAGCAAAGAATTCGCCGCGGAAATTTTTCATCGCCACATTTATGGGATGGAGCCGATGGATTACGAGCCTCTTCTTGCCCGCGCAGGCCTCCTGCTGCGAAAGGAGCATCCCGGACAGGTCTGGCTCGGCTCGACTGGACTGAGATTCTCGGCTGATGGAGTAGCTATCACGCGGGCCACGCTGCGAAATTCACCGCTATTCAACGCTGGGCTGGATCGAGGCGATCGCATTCTGGAGTGGGACGGCATCGCCATCAAGACTCAACAGGAGCTGGATGCATGGTTGAGCTCGCGCAAACCTGGCGGCCATACTCATCTTAAGGTGGAATCGCGCGGCGGAAACCGAGATGTAGATGTCATTTGGAGCGAATCCCCCGCTCTAGAGATCGTGACATATGAGGAGGCGGGGCGAACCCTGATGCCCGAGATGGCATCGTTCCGCGAAGCGTGGCTCAGCTCCAAAGCCCTCCGTCCATTACCTAAGCTCGAAAAGTATTGCCCCGAATGCAAAAGATCTTTTTTGTTTGAATACGAGAAGTGCCCTTACGATGGCCAAGCGCTTCGAATCACACGGTAAAATGTCAAATCCTGGGCAGGACGGTCGACAGGAAGCCGGCGAGAAAAGAGATCGTCGCGGCAATCGCGAATTTTAAAATCTTGCGTCTCATGCCAATGTTTACCGGCACTACGAGGAATAGTTACGCACATACTAATTGGCGGCGAAGCCTTCGGAACGGTTACGGAGAATCCAAATCAGCGAATGCTATTTCGGCAGGCGCCCATACTTTTTCAGCGCATCGCGCAGCTGATCGTGCGGGAGCGCAGTCACGGTGTGACCCTGATACCCGGTCATCGTCTCCGCGCCGATCATTGCGTTCACAATGGCCTCTTCGGTCGCTTCCACTGTTGCTCCAAAGAGCCCGTCCATCTGGTTGTTCGGGAGCATCTTCACATTCTGGACACCGGAGTTACTCGACGCTCCGTCATTTGCCGTCGAGAAAGCAATGAAAATATCTCCCGAGCCATTTCCCGAAGTCGATCCCGTCCGCGCCAAGCCCATGGTGGCGCGGCGAGCCAAACGCTTCAACTGGTTCGGCAGCAGCGGAGCGTCCGTGGCGACCACAATGATGATCGACCCAAGCTCGTGGCTATCCTCATAACCAGAGACTTTTGCCACCGGGGGAATTTGGGGAATCTCGCGGCCTACCGGGACGCCGGTAACCATCAATTGAGGCCGGCTTCCGCAGTTACATTGCACCAGCACGCCTACCGTATAATCGCCAATCTTGCGGGAAGAGGTTCCGATTCCGCCCTTGAAGCCGTAGCAAATCATTCCAGTTCCGCCGCCGACATTGCCTTCTGGAACCGCTCCACCGCGAGCGCCTTCCAGCGCCTTGATCGCGTCGGTAGGCTTCAGATGAAAACCATTGATATCGTTTAGTCGCCCATCGTAAGTTTCCGCGACCACCGGAAGTAACCATGTTAATCGCGCTTTCATCGCTTTCAGTCTTTCGATCTGCCATTGAATGTAAGCATCGCGCACGACACCCACACTATGGGTATTCGTAATCATCACAGGGCCTTCGAGAAAGCCGGATTCATCCACCCAGGTTGTTCCAGTCATCTCCCCATTGCCGTTCTGCGAATACCACCCCGCGAAGGCTTGGTTCGCCTCCGGGTTTTTGCCGCGCGGAAAGATCACGCTTACGCCTGTGCGCACATCAGCACCTTGAATCAGGGTTGCGTGCCCGACTTCAACCTGACCGACATCGGTGATCGCATTCAGAGGACCCGGCGTTCCATCAAAGGGAACCCCAAGGTCCCTAGCGCGCGGCTTGCTTTGCGCTGTCAGCAGAGCGGGAAAGATCATCAACATTGCCAAGGCGTGCTGTGGCACCTCGCCACCCCATTCATCTTTGAGATTTCGATCCAACCGCAGAAACTTAGGAGCAGATTACCAGAGGTGTTCACGAAGCGCAACGTGCGCGCGAAAGCTTACTAGTACCAAAGATTCCTAAAATAGGCCCTTGGATTATGGAAATCAGGCCCTCGCTATGGCATCCTCGAAACATGACCGAGGGCCGGTCGGAGGACGGCCTTCGGGGGCGAATCGGGGAGCGGCAACAATCATAAACCTCATAACTTCATGCAGTAGCTATCCCCTTGGCCTGCTCGAGAGCTAACTCTACTTCCTTCTGATAGCTCTCGAGCAGTTCTTTATCCGCCGCTTCGAAACGCATCACCAACACCGGTTGCGTATTGGATGCTCGCAACAGTCCCCATCCGTGAGGGAAGAGCACGCGGACGCCATCGACCTCGATCACCTCGTGAGCGCGCCGGAAATGGCGGGCCACGCGCTCCACCACGTGAAACTTGGTTTCATCGGGACAGTCGATCCGGATTTCCGGCGTCGAAACCGTTCTTGGAAGATCTTCAAGCTGCGCTGAGAGAGGGCGCCCGCTGCGGGCCACGATCTCGATCAGCCGGCAAGCGGAATACAGCGCGTCATCGAAGCCGAAGTAGCGATCGGCGAAGAACAGATGGCCCGACATTTCTCCCGCTAGTTCGGCATGTTCCTCTTTCATCTTGGCCTTGATGAGCGAATGGCCGGTGCGGTACATGATCGGCTTCCCACCCAGACGCGCCAGCTCGTTATAGAGGATCTGCGAACATTTCACTTCTCCAACGAACGTCGCGCCGGGCTTGCGTGTAAGGATCTCGCGGCCGAAGATCAGCAGCAGCATATCGCCATAGATAACATCGCCGTTTTCGTCCATCGCACCTAGCCGGTCCGCATCACCGTCGAATGCTATACCGAGATCGGCCCGGTGCGCCTTCACCGCATCCCGAAGATCCCGCAAGTTGGATGGGACGGTCGGGTCCGGGTGATGGTTTGGGAAGCGCCCGTCCATATCGAAGAACAACTCCGTGACTTCGCAGTTCAGCCGCTCGAACAGCCGATGCATCACCGGCCCGGCGGTGCCGTTGCCCGCATCCGCGACGACCTTGATGCGGCGATCGAAGTGGAACTGCGAAGCGATTTCGTCGATATAAGCCGCGGTCACGTCGGCCGTTCGATGCGCGCCGGAACCTTTTTCAAAATCCCGCACTTCCATGATCCGGCGGACTTCCTGAATATCATCGCCGTAGATGGTTCCAGTGCCGCAAACCGTCTTGAATCCATTAAATTCACTGGGATTGTGGCTGCCGGTGATCATCACTGCACCGTCAGCATGGAGGTGCACGGCCGAATAATAGAGCACCGGCGTAGGGATTACACCAAGGTCTGTGATTTCGCACCCGGACGCGACCAATCCCTCGATCAGCGCCTGATGCAGGCGCGGGGAGCTGACGCGGCAATCGCGTCCCAGGTTAATCCGCCGGCCAGCTTTCCGCTGGAGCAGCGTGCCGAGCGCGCGCCCCAGCTCTCGGACGCCGGAACTCGGGAGTTCCGTCTCCGCGACGCCCCGAATATCGTACTCGCGGAAGATAGTCGAGTTGAGCATAAGCCTTGAAGTTAACACGGGTTTAAGCTTTCAGCGATTCTTCAGGATGCCGTGGTCCACTGATATGTTGATGACCCGAAGAATGCTCGTTGGGTTTTGCTTGTGGCGATGCGCCGCCGCGCAGGTCACTTTATCCGCAAATGAATCGCCAACTCTAAAGCTAGAGGATGCTCTTGCGCGTGCTCGTCAATATGGAGGGCAGATCCAAACTGCGAATCTCGCCGTGCTTCAGGCCAGGGAGGATACCGCGCAGGTCCGAGCCGGAAGACTGCCTTCGGTGAATGCCTTTAACCAGTACATCTATACGGAAGGAAACGGTACACCGTCGGGCGTATTCGTCGCCAACGATGGTGTGCACGTGTATAACGAACAGGCCGTGGTTCATGAAGAGCTGCTTTCGCTCGCGCGGCATGGCGAGATGAACCGCGCCCTCGCCGCCGAAGCTATTGCGCGCGCGAAAGTAGAGGTAGCGTCGCGAGGACTCAACACGACCGTGATTCAGGATTACTTCGCCATTGTCGTCGCACAACGTAAACTCGCCAATTTGCAAACCAGCGTACAGGAAGCGCAGCGGTTCTTCGATATCACACAGGATCAGGAAAGAGGTGGAGAAGCCGCGCACGCCGACGTGCTCAAGGCGCAGATCGATCTTCAGCAGCGGCAGCGCGATTTGAGAGAGGCGCAGGTTGCTATAGACAAGGCGAAGATCGCGCTCGGCGTTCTGATGTTTCCGAACTTCAGCTCGCAATTTTCGGTGATCGACGATTTGCAGCAGCCCGCGCTTTTGCCGCCCATGGCCGAAGCACAGGCAGGTGCAACCGCCTCCAGTCCCAATCTCAGAGTCGCTTCGGCGGGGGTGGAAGAGGCCGGCGAAGAGATTCGAGTCGCGCGCTATGCATATCTACCGTCGTTTGGGCTGGATCTTTTCTACGGGATCGACGCCAACCAGTTCGCAGTTCGCACCACTCACGAGACCAACGCCACCGGACGCAGCACGCTGCCTAACTTCCAGGTCGAGAACCGGCAGAATCTCGGTTATGTGGCGCAGGCGACGCTCAACATTCCAGTGTGGAACTGGGGCGCGACGCGCAGCAAAATCAAGCAGGCCGAATTGAAACGCCAGCAGGCGCAACTCGATCTTTCGCTCGCCGAACGGACGCTGCAAAGCAACCTGGCCGAAACCTATATGGAAGCGCAAGCCGCCCAGTCGCAGCTCGATTCGCTGCGCAGCTCGATCGACCTCTCGACTGAGAGTTTACGGCTGACCGTGCTGCGCTATGAAGCGGGTGAAGCCACAGCGCTCGAGGTGGTGGATGCGCAGACCACCCTCACGGCGGCGCGCAACTCCTACGATGACGGCGTCGCGCGCTATCGCGTCGCCTTGGCCAATCTTCAGATACTTATGGGTACGCTATAACCATGCCGGATCACAATAAAAATAATCTTCCGCGACGGAGTGCGACTGCGCTTGTGGGTTTAATCGCGGCCGCCGCGATTCTCGCCGGATGCGGCAAGGCGAAGGAAGACACGGCGGGTGGCGAGACCGAGGCCCCCACGCCGGTCACTGTCGAAAAGGCCGGGTTCGGTGCTATCGACCACATTGTTGCCGCCGACGCGATCCTTTATCCCATCGATCAGGCGAATGTGACGTCTAAAATCAGCGCACCTGTGAAGCGCGTGCTGGTCCATCGCGGCGATCACGTTCGCGCGGGGCAGGCGCTCGCCGAAATGGAAGACGGCGATCTGGCCGCAACCGCGAGCGAGAGCAGAAGCCAGTACGAACAGGCCCAGGCGGCTTATCAGACTACGACCGGCGCAACGGTGCCGGAGGACATGACCAAGGCGCAGGCCGACGTGCAGACGGCGGCGCAAGTGCTCGATGCCGCGAAAAAGTTATACGATAACCGCGTCTCCTTGCAGCGTGAGGGCGCCCTCGCGCAAAAGCTGGTGGATGATGCAAAAGTGGCCATGGTCCAGGCGCAGGCCCAGCTCGACACGGCGCGGCGGCATCTGGAAGCGC
Source organism: uncultured Acidobacteriota bacterium (assembly GCA_963799805.1). GTDB lineage: Bacteria > Acidobacteriota > Terriglobia > Bryobacterales > Bryobacteraceae > Palsa-187. The sequence continues at coordinate 1,063,902 of CAWCYF010000002.1, read as the reverse complement.
TGAATCAGGTAAGCCAGCGTCAGACGGTGAGAGGCGCCGAAGCTCAGATGAACGCGGCGAAAGCGCACTACGAAAACGCCGCCGTTCAGCTTTCCTATGCGCGAATTGTCAGCCCCATCGCCGGTGTAGTCGCTGATCGCGCGGTGTATCCCGGAGAAATGCCCGCAAGCGGTTCTCCCATCGTTTCGATTGTGGATATTTCCCAGGTGGTGGCGCGCGCCAATGTTCCTGTGACCGAAGCCGCATCCATCCATGTCGGCCGGCCGGCGCGAATCACGGGACCCGACGGAGATCTCCCCGGTAAAGTCACAGTGGTGAGTCCCGCGGTCGATCCCAACACGACCACGGTTGAAGTGTGGGTCCAGGCGGCCAATCCGGGCGAGCGCCTCAAGCCCGGCGCGACGGTCCACGTCTCGATCATCGCGGAGACGATTCAAAACACCATGATCGTGCCGGCCGCGGCCCTGCTGAATTCGGACGAGGGCGGGCAGAAGGTAATGGTCATTGACGACAAATCGATCGCGCACGAGCGGAAAATCTCGCTGGGCGTGCGTCAGGGCGATCGGGTTCAGATCCTCAGCGGCCTCCAGGAAGGCGACCAGGTCGTTACTTCCGGCGGCCTGGGTCTCGACGATAAGGCCAAGGTCGTCATCCAAAAGCCCAAGAGCGAGGATGAAGACGAGGACGAAGACGACGATAAAAAATAACGACAAGGGAAAGCAGTAATGAGTGACTACACCGCCATCGATCACGGCGTCAGCGCCTCCGAGGAGCACTGGACCGCACGGTTCGCCGGGCCTATCGTCTTTCTGATTGTCGCGCTGATCGCGATGGGCGCATATCTCGCCTTCAATCTGCCTGTCGCGGTATTCCCTTCCACCGACTTTCCCCGGATTATAGTCGGCGTCGATAACGGCGTTGCGCCCATCGACCAGATGCAGGTGATCGTAACGCGGCCCATCGAAGAAGGCATGAACAGCGTGCCCGGACTCGTGCAGATCCTCTCCACAACGAGCCGAGGCTCGGCTGAAGTGGATCTCTTTTTCAACTGGAACGTGGATATGCTCCAGACGCTGCAATACGTGAACGCCGCATTGGCACGGGTGCAGCCGCTGCTGCCCGCGACTGCCAAGCTCACGGCCAACCGCTTGACGTTTGCCGCCTTTCCGATCCTCGGCTACAGCCTGACCTCGGACACCATGCCGCAGACGGATTTGTGGGAGCTGGCGAACTATACCGATCAAGCCGCGCCTCAATCGCGTGAACGGCGTGTCGATGGTGGTGCTGCAGGGCGGCAATGTCCCCGAATTTCAGATTGAGCCGGACCCCGCGAAACTGGCCCAGGCGCAGGTGACGGTTCCCGCCATCCTCGATGCGGTCGCCAAAACCAACATGATCGACTCGCCGGGTCTTATCGAGAACAATCACGAGCTCTCGCTCACACTCGTGAGCGGCCAGACCCGCGATCCGGCTCAAATCGCGAATGTCGTCGTAAGGACCACGCCCAGCGGCGTTCCAGTTAGAATCGGCGACGTCGCCACTGTGCGGCCGTCGGTGATGCCCGTATATACCATCGTTAACGCCAATGGCAAGCCCGCGGTGCTGCTGAATATCATCCGCCAGCCGGACAGTAACACCGTAGCGGTGGCCGAAGCGGTGAACCGGGAACTCGATCAAATTCGGCAGACGCTTCCAGCCGGCGTGAAAGTCCAGACCTTCTACGATCAGTCCACCCTGGTGCGCGACTCGATCGCCAGTGTGCGGGATGCAATTCTGATTGGCCTGATTCTCGCAGCGATCATTCTCGTGCTCTTTCTGCGGGACTGGGGGAGCTCGCTGGTGGCCGCGCTCGTCATTCCCGCGACGATCGCGATCACGCTGATCTTTCTTCGAGTGATGGGCCAAACGTTCAATCTGATGACTCTGGGAGGTCTCGCGGCAGCCGTGGGTCTGGTGATTGACGACGCGATCGTGGTGGTTGAGAACATCGTCCTGCACCGCGATTCCGGCCAAAGTCGCGCGCAGGCGATTCGCAGCGCTCTCCGCGAGATTCGAGTCCCGCTAGTCGGATCTACAGTGACGCCTATCGTCGTGTTTCTTCCGCTGATCACCATTACTGGAGTCACAGGTACTTTTTTCCGCGCTCTCGCGGTTACGGTTGCCACTGCCCTGCTGACCTCACTCGCGCTCGCGCTCACATGGACCCCCACTCTCAGCCACTACTTCCTTCGCCGCCGAAAATCAGAGAGCGACGGGGAACACCCCGAAAGTCTCGCTCCTCTGCACGGTCACGTTCCCGCTAGCGGCATCATGGGCCGGATCACGCGCGCCTACGCTCGCACATTGCGCTTCGTGCTGGCTTATCCTTTCGCGCTGGCGGGCGCTTGTATGATCTTGATCGTCGCCTCTTATTTCTGCTATCAGGCGCTCGGCAGCGATCTGCTGCCCGAGATGGACGAAGGCGGATTCATTCTCGATTACCTGATGCCCGCGGGATCGTCTTTGGCCGACACCAATGAAGTGCTGCTAGGCGTCGAGAAGATTCTCCAATCCACGCCGGAAGTCGAGAGCACGTCGCGCCGCACTGGACTTCAGCTCGGACTCGCGACCGTGACCGAGGCTAATACAGGAGATTTCTCGGTAAAGCTAAAGAGGGACCGCGACCGCGGAATCGATGAAGTCATCTCGGATGTGCGTGCGAAGGTCAACAAGACCTACCCGCAACTAGACGTCGAATTTATTCAGGTCCTTCAGGACATGATCGGCGACCTGAGCAGCTCCCCGGAGCCGATCGAGATCAAGCTTTTTTCTTCTGACCCCAGTCTTCTAAAGGAATGGGGGCCAAAAATCGGCGCGAGAATCAAAAAAATCAAAGGAGTCGCGGACGTGAAGGATGGGATCGAGAACACCATCAGCGGTCCTGCGATTGTGATGAACGTGGACCCGGTGGTTGCGGCGCGCTCCGGCTTCTCGCCGCAGGAGATCGAACTCGATGCCAGCGCGGTTCTGCAGGGTGAACCCGCTACTACGCCGGCAGTTGTGAACGATCGCGCTTATACCATTCGGGTACGTTTCCCTGAAGACACGCGTGCGACACTGGGGCAAATTCAAAACACGATTATCACGAGCAGCTCGACTGGGAAAACGGCGTCGTTGGGGACAGTCGCGGCGTTCCAGGATGAGGCCGGGCAGACGGAGATTATTCGCGAGAATCTGCAGCGGCGAATCGGGGTCACCGGCCGGTTTGAGGGCGTCAGCCTCGGCAAGGGCATGGAGATCGTGCAGAAAGCTGTCGCGGATATGAACGTTCCTCCTTCGATCCGGGTAGTTTACGGCGGGACTTACGCGGAGCAGCAAAAATCGTTTCGCGATCTGCTGGCGGTGCTCGCGATGGCGGTGGTGCTGGTCTTTACGGTTCTGCTGTTTGAGTTCCGTACTTTCGCTGCGCCCACGGCAATTCTTGCGTCCGCGATTCTTTCGACCTCAGGCGTATTTCTGGCCCTGCTGGTCACAGGAACCACATTCAATATTTCCTCATTCATGGGTCTCATCATGGTGATCGGGATCGTCGCGAAAAATGGCATTTTGCTGCTCGACGCCGATCAGCGCTTTCGCGCTGAGGGATCTTCCGCGCGCGACGCGATGATCGAAGCGGGAGAGCGGCGGCTGCGGCCAATTATCATGACGGCGATGGCCACCGTTGCCGGTATGATTCCGCTTTCACTCGCAATCGGCGCGGGTTCCCAGATGCTCCAGCCTCTCGCGATCGCTGTGATCGGCGGCCTTTTGGCCTCTATGGTCCTGTCCCTGGTGGTCACGCCCGCGGTTCACTACTATTTAAGCGGACGCAGCGAGATCGAATCCTGATTTATTCGTGCCGCGAAATTTTTCTGTTCACACAGTCAACAGGAGTGATATACTAATCCTCGCTCCGGAGACTGATATTGATTTTGACCACCGTTTTGCGAACGGCGCTCGGCCTGGCTGCCTGTTCGCTCGCGCCATTCTGCGCGCTCGCGCTCGCGCAAGAAGTCAATATTGTCCCACGCGCGCAACCCGGGCACGCGATCGACGCCAGTATGCCGCACCCCGACCTTAAGGTCGATGTTCCGCTGGTTCTGATTCCGGTCCAGGTGACGACGCCGCTAGGCGTGTCGATCACTGGCTTGAAGAAGGGAAACTTTCGACTGTTTGAAGATGGCGTGGAGCAGACCATAACTCAATTCGGGCAGGAGGACGTTCCCATTTCGATCGGTTTGGTCTTTGATTCGAGCAGCAGCATGCGTAACAAGCTGCAAAAGTCCATGGAAGCCGCCGCCGCTTTCTTCAAGACGGCCAATTCCGAAGACGAGTTCTTTCTGATCGAGTTTAGCGAACGGGCGAAGCTGGCTGTTCCGTTTACGCGGGATTCGGACGAGATTTACAAACGCATCATCCATGCCTGGCCGTTCGGTCGAACTTCCCTGCTGGATGCGATTCATCTCGGATTGGTGCAGATGAAAAAAGCGCGCCATCCGCGGAAGGCGATCGTGATTCTCTCCGATGGAGGAGATAATTGCAGCCGTTACACGGCAGGTGAGATCAAGGGCGCAGTGCGGGAATCCGACGTCCAGGTTTACGCGATGGGGATTTTCGATCCGGTAGACGCGCGGAAGCGCACGGCCGAGGAGCAAAATGGGCCGCACCTTCTAGACGAATTAGCGGAGGCGACTGGCGGCAGCCATTACCCAGTGCGGAATCTGAGCGATCTTCCCGAAATCTGTGCGCGTATCGGAAGCGAACTCCGCAATGAATATTTGCTGGGGTATTCGCCCGCGCTTCCCCGTAACGACGGGAAATACCGCCGAATTGAGGTCACCATCTTGCCTCCCCCGGACGCGCCGCTGCTGAAGGCGAACTACCGTCAGGGATATTATGCCGGCGCCCACTAATTCAATGACCCGCGATAAGACCGTAAATTAAAATCGCGAGCACGATCGCTGTGATCAGCACATAAGCGCCGTCGCGCAGCCGCACAAAAGCGAACAGCGAGAATGCGACGCGCGCGATAGGAGTTGCGATGAGCAGGAGCAGACCGAACTGGATCACCGCCAGGCAATTGCCTTGAACCATCGCTTTTGCGATCCCCGGTAGTCTGCTGTAGGCGGCTGGCTCGCCCCGAAAAACGTGGTATCCGGGAAATGCGCGGCCGTGCTGCGCCAAATAGCAAATACCTCCCAGTAACACCACCGCTGCAGAGAGAATCACGCCGGCGCGCAGTAAATTCCCGATCTCGATTTCAAAATTTCTTTCCGTCAATGCCGCCATCTCAAATTCGCCTCGTGATTCCGGAAAAGATCATCTCCACGGCCAGCGCGCCCACCACCACCACGAAAATCAAACGCAGGATACGAGTCCGCGCCCCAATCAATCGGCGTGCGCCGAGTACCGAGCCTGCGAGGACGCCAAGCATCACCGGCATGGCCAATCCCGGATCGATATAGCCGCGGCTCAGGTAGATCCCGGCACTGGCCGCAGCTGTTACTCCAATCATGAAGTTGCTGGTGGTTGTCGAGACTTTGAATGGAATTCGCATGGCCTGATCCATGGCGATTACCTTCAGCGCCCCCGAGCCGATGCCAAGCAATCCTGAAACTGTTCCCGCCCCGAACATCAGACCGAATCCCGTCTTCACACGGCTCGCATTATAAGACGCCACACCGCCAGGGGTAGGATATGTTCCGCTGAGTTTTAAGCGCGTCGCAAGCGGGTCCGGAGGAGCGTTCGGATCGCTCGCAGGCTGCTCGCGCCGGGCTTGCCAGGCGGCGTGAGCCAGCACCAACCCGAAGATGACCGCGAGAATAGAAGTGGGTGTCCTGCTCGCGAGAAAAGCTCCGAACACGGCCCCAATGGTGGTGGCAATTTCAAGGAACATCCCGATGCGGATGTTTGAATAGCCGTCCCGCACATATGCGGCGGCTGCGCCTGAAGAAGTCGCGATGACCGAAACCAGACTTGCGCCGATCGCGTACCGGATATCCACGCCCAACAGCAGCGTGAGAGCCGGCGTAACCACGGCCCCGCCGCCGAGACCCGTGAGCGCACCCAGAAAACCCGCCAATCCCGAGATCAAAAAGACGACGGGCGTAAATTCCAGGTTTGTCATTTAGACGGGACTGCGACCGGTTTCAACAGCGCTGTCCGCCACGTATTCCTTCCCGGCTTCGTCGTTCCTGCCGAGCAGCCGCAGCGCTGCGGCGGTAATATGCTCCGCCGTGAATCCCAGGTGCTTCATCACTTCCTCACCGGGGGCGGATGCGCCGTAGCGTTCCAGACCGATGATGATCCCGTCGTCGCCGGCCCACCGGCACCAGCCAAACGGGGATCCGGCTTCTATGGTCACTCTCTTCTTAATCGATTTCGGCAGAACTGCGTCGCGATAATTGTCATCCTGCCCTGCGAACAGATTCCAGCTTGGCATGCTCACTACCCGGGATTTAACTCCGTATCCCTTTAGCTTCTCTTGGGCCTTTACGCACAGCGCCACTTCGGAGCCGGTCCCGATCAGGATCACATCGGGCGCGCCGCCCTCCGCATCCGAAAGAATGTATGCGCCCTTGACGACCCCCGCATCTTTGGCGCGGGCGCGATCCAGATGGGGAACGTGCTGCCGCGTCAGAGCAAACAGAGTCGGCCCGTTGTGCTGAACCGCGAAGGCCCAAGCCTCCGCCGTCTCGTTGGCATCGGCGGGGCGAATCACGGTCAATCCGGGAATCGCGCGCAGGCTAGCCAGATGCTCGACAGGCTCGTGAGTAGGGCCGTCCTCACCGACACCGATACTATCGTGCGTGAAAACATAGAAAACCATCAGGTCGCTAATCGCTCCCAGGCGAATCGCGGGCCTCATATAATCGGAGAACACCAGAAATGTTGCGCTGAACGGCAGCACACCGCCGTGCGCCGCCATTCCATTCACGATCGCGCCCATGGCATGCTCGCGAACCCCGAACGCTATATTCTGTCCGGCGTAGCTCCACTCTCCGCCGACCGCTCCCAGCGTCCCCGGCCCTCCCGATTCCGAAGGTTGAAAATCGCCCAAACCCTTGAGGGCGGTCTCCGTCGATGCGTTCAGATCGCCGGAACCGCCAACGATATTTGGAATATGTTTGGCTAATGCGTTGAGCGCTTCTCCGCCCGCCACTCGCGTCGACATGGCTTTGTCCGTCGGCTTCCATTTGGGGAGATCGACGGCCCAGTTTTCCGGCAATTTCCCGCTTACGATCCGCTCGAATTCCGCGCACTCGGTGGGATACTGCTTCCGGTATGCTTCCATCTTCTGCCGCCATTCGTTCTGCGCTTTCTCGCCTCTGCCGAGCGCCTGCCGGAAATGGTCGACCGCCTCCCGAGGTATGTAGAACTTGTCCATCGTCGGCCAGCCCAGGGCCTTCTTCGTCGCTTTTAGCTCATCTTCGCCCAGCGGGCTGCCGTGCGCGGAAAAGTTGTCCTGTTTATGCGGGCTGCCGTACCCGATATGGGTATGGACCAGGATCAATGACGGTCGCTGCTGTTCCTGCCGAGCCGCCTGAATCGCTCTGGAAACCTCTTCAGTATCGTTTCCATCCCCAACCGTGCGAGTATGCCATCTATAAGCCTCAAACCGTTTCGCGACATCTTCGGTAAAGGTCATCGACGTTCCGCCAGAAAGCGAAATATGATTCTGATCGTATAAATAAATCAGTTTGCCGAGTTCCAAATGCCCCGCGAGCGAAGCGGCCTCTTGTGAGATCCCTTCCATCAGGTCCCCATCGCTGCAGATCGCGTAGGTATAGTGATCGACAATATTGTGATCGGGCCGGTTGTAGCGGGCCGCCAGCCATGCCTCCGCGATGGCCATCCCGACGCCGTTCCCGAAGCCTTGGCCCAGCGGGCCCGTGGATACTTCGACCCCAACTGTGTTCCCGCGCTCCGGATGTCCCGGAGTTTTGCTGCCCCATTGGCGAAAGCGCTTTATTTCGTCGAGCGGCAGGTCGTACCCGGTCAGGTGCAGAAGACTGTAAAGCAGCATCGAGCCGTGCCCGGCCGAAAGCACGAAGCGGTCGCGATCGAACCACAAAGGGTCGGCTGGGTTGTGCTTGAGAAAGCTGTCCCATAGCGTAAAGGCCATCGCGGCCGCGCCCATCGGAAGGCCTGGATGCCCGGAATTGGCTTGCTGCACGGCATCGGCTGAGAGAATACGGATTGTATTAATGCAAAGATCTTCAAGCTGGTTTTTAGTAGCCGGCAAGTGGCGTCTCCTTTAGTCTGCTTCAACACAGCCCCAACATATCAGACATTCAATCCGGGTATGCGCGAAGCTAAGGAGTTGGACGCTTACGCCTCCTTCCGCTCACGGGATTACCGTTTATACCTGACAGGCTCGCTGATCGCCAGCCTGGGTCTTCAGATGCTTTCGCTCGCCGTGAGCTGGGATTTGTATATCCAAACCAAATCAGCGATCGTGCTGGGAAACGTTGGATTCGTGCAGGTCGCACCGTTTCTCCTTTTCTCCTTGCCTGCCGGCCATTTTGCGGATCGGCTCGACCGGCGGCGAATCATGCTCGCGACCCAGGTCCTGTTGATGAGCGCTTCCGGAATTCTGGCGTCTAACTCCCGATCCGTACCGTTGATCTACGGCTGCCTTTTCATGAACGCGACGGCACGAGCTCTTCAAGGCCCGGCGCGCCTGGCGTTGTTACCGCATATTGTCCCGGAGGACGCATTGCGCAACGCCATCACTTGGAACAGCAGCGCTCAGGAGATTGCAAGCGTCAGCGGTCCGGCTCTGGCGGGTCTAATACTGGCGCTAGCCGGGAGCAGAACGGTGTATATAGTCCAGGTCATGTGCGCCACCGTGACTCTGGTCTGTTTTCAACTTCTCCAAATCCGATTCTATGGAGTGAAATTAACGGCACCGGCTCCCCGCGGCCACGCGCTCGTCGAGGGCGTGCGATTCGTCTGGAACGATAAGTTGATTCTGCCGGCTATCTCGCTTGATCTATTCGCAGTGCTCTTCGGAGGCGCAACGGCGCTGTTGCCGATCTATGCGGTAGATATTCTGCACGTGGGCGCGGCGGGATTGGGATGGCTTCGTGCTGCGCCCTCGCTCGGCGCAGTTACCATGGCGATCCTACTTTCGCATTCGCCGCGAGTCCGGCGGGCTGGCCGGACCCTGCTATGGTCCGTCGCCGGATTCGGCGCGGCGACTATCGTCTTTGGCCTTTCGCGCTCTCTGTGGCTGTCTTTCGCGATGCTGCTGCTCACCGGTGCGTTCGATAACGTCAGCGTGGTCCTGCGCCAATCGCTGGTTCAGACCAAAACGCCCGATCGGCTGAAAGGCCGTGTGCTGGCCGTGCAAAACATATTTATCAGCAGCTCCAACCAGTTCGGCGCGGTGGAATCAGGCTGGACCGCCGCATGGTTTGGCCCGGTCATCAGTGTTGTGGGCGGAGGCCTCGCCACTATAGCGATCGTGGCGATGTTCTCATCTGGCTCGGCCGCGCTCCGCAGATGGAAACAGTAGATCAGTTACCGGCGTTCGGTTTCACTGTAGGGTATTTAATGCCGAGCTGCTCCAAATATGTATTGTACTTCGAAGGATCGTAATAATAGGCCTTCATCAGCGGACGATACTGTTCCATGGTTTTCTGATTCAGCCAGATGGCTGGCTTATCGTCGGGCCGGAGAAAGCTCTTATATTTCACGTCCTTGGTTTGCACGTTTCTGAAATAATCCCAGGCGTTAGTGACCAGTTCCGGGTGCAGCACGATATCCAGCATCGTCATCGCTTGCACTTTTGCGCCCGCAATCACGCCCTTGTGCGCAATCGGCGTGGCCATGGTAATGGCGTTCGCCCAGTTGTGGCCCGGGCCACCCGAAATATTGGAAGGATAGCTCAAAGTGACAGTGGGCACCACCCATGAGACATCCCCGATGTCGTCGGAACCGCCTCCTGTAGGCCCAACTCCGCCCCCTCCCATGTCCCCTTCGGCAGATTCCGCGCGAGGCGTTCTTAGCGGGTTAATCTTGGTGGCCAGCCCTCGTACCGGAGCTTTTAATTCGCGCTGTATGGCTTTGGCCAGCATCTGGTCATCGTCGGACCATTGCGGCAGACCGACTTTTTGGATATTGGCATACATGTCCTCGGCAATGGGTTTATTAAAATATCCAGGCCATGCGCTCCCGAGAAGGCGCGAGGTATAGGTCGTATCCGTCATCAAAGTCGCGCCTTGGGCCATGTTGTCGCCGATATGCCAGAGATTCATGATGTGGTCGTAATCGGCTTCGCGGAAATAAAACCAGATCGCGGAGTTGGGCGGCACCACGTTGGGCTGATCGCCGCCGTTGGTAATCACATAATGGACACGCGTCGCCAGACGCAGATGCTCGCGCCGGAACTCGTAACCCATGCTCATAAGTTCCGCCGCGTCGACGGCGCTGCGGCCTCGCCAGGGAGCCCCCGCGGCATGGGCGCTTTCTCCTTTAAACATGTATTCAATCGACACTAGGCCGTTGCCGGAGGTCGGGCCATAGGAAACGCCCAAGTTGGAGCCGACATGCGCGAACAGCACCACGTCGACATCTTTGAAAACACCGGCCCGAACATAGTACGCTTTGGTGCCGAGTAATTCCTCGGCGACGCCCGGCCAAAGTTTGATGGTGCCCTTGAGGTGTTCGCGCTCCATGACTTTCTTCACCGCGAGCGCGGCCGTGATGTTCAGCGGAACGCCCGAGTTGTGGCCCTCGCCATGTCCCGGCGCGCCCTCGATCAGCGGCTCATGCCAGGCCACTCCTGGTTTTTGAGAAGCTTGGGGGATATCGTCGATATCGGACCCGAGCGCGATCACGGGTTTTCCCTCGCCCCATGTGGCGATCCACGCCGTGGGAATTCCAGCGATGCCCCGGTCGATCTTGAATCCCTCTTTTTCGAGGATGCCGGTCAGATATTTGGAAGTCTCGAACTCCTGGAAACCCAGCTCGCCGAAACTGAAAACGCTATCCACCATCACTTGCGCCTGCTTTTGCATTCCGTCTATCTGGCCGCTCAAATCGGCCTTCATTCCAGCCTCTTTGTCTGGCGCTACTTTCGGCTGAGCCAGAATAAATGTCGCGGAGAGCAGCAAACTGAGGGAATATTTGAGCATCGAGAAATTCTCCTAGCCGGACAATCAAGTGTGCAATTATCGCACAAAGTCGATGAACCCACGTTGCGGATCGGCATTCACCAGCTTTACCTTGATCTGATCGCCCACATCCAGACCTTGCTGGCCGCGGACCAGCATACCCTCCACTGGAGGATTCAGTATGCGGACGAAAACGCCCTTCGGCGTAGCTCCCGTGACCACCGCGGCGAAGGTTTCGCCGATCCGGGGCTGTAGCGCGACAGCCGCGATGCGCTTGATCATCGCGCGCTCGACCTTACGCGCGGCATCTTCTTTGAGCGTGCAGTTTCTGGCAATGGAATCGAGCTGCTGTTCCGAATATGGCGGCGGCTGTTTGGCCAGAACCGATTTGATCAGCCGCTGCGTGACCAGATCGGCAAAGCGCCGATTGGGCGCGGTGGAATGCGTGTAATCGTGCGCAGCCAGCGCAAAGTGACCTTGATCGGGATCGTTTGACTTGGTCAGCACGTATTCGCCCGGTCCCATCAGTTTGATCACCGCCAACGAAAGGTCCGGATAATGTACTGCATCGGCATCCTGCATTTTATTTAGGAACACGTTCAACGCACCCGAATCGGGCGCAGCGGGAAGCTTTTCGCCATAGCGTCCGGCGAGCTCGACAATACGCGGCCACCGCTCGGGCGTCTTCACCACTCGCCGAATCGAGGGAACGCCCGCCCGCATGAGTATCCGCGCCATCGCCTCATTGGCCGCGACCATAAAATCTTCAATAAGTTCGCTCGCCCGATTGCGCCGACGCGTCGCAATACTCTGGACTTGGCCGTCGGCGATGATCGGCTCAGCCTCCACCCGATCAAAATCCAATGCACCGAGCCGCCGCCGCTCCGCGCGAAGACTCTGAGATGCCTCATCCTGAAGGTTCAACTGCGCTTCCAAATCCGCCGAATCGGAAACCTTTTGCGGCGCGGGCGAAGCGCCTTCGAGCCATGCTCCGATCCCGTTGTAGGCTAACTGCGCATGATTGCGCACCAAAGCGCGATAAACCTTCGACGAGGAGATCGAGCCATCGCCCGCAGCGATCATCTCCACGATCACCGCCTCTCTGTCGCTGTTCTCATTAAGCGACGTGAGATCCGTCGACAGTTGCTCCGGCAACATCGAGAAAGTCCGCACCCCGGTATAGACCGTGGTGGTCTGCGCAGCCGCGTGCCGGTCGATGTGAGAATCGATGGGCACGCGGGCATCGACATCGGCTATTGCGATTCGCAAGCGAATCCCGCCATTCACGCGCTCAACGACTTCGGCCTGGTCCAGATCGCGCGAAGTATCGTTGTCGATCGAAGACCACAGCATCGCGCGCAAGTCCACGTCCACCGTGGGCGCGGGCTGCGTCTTTAACGCCTCAATTTGACGATCGACGTCCGGGGAAAAATCGGGATCGAAGCCATGATCGATCATTTCCTGGCGCGCGGCGGCGGAAAGGTTGAATGTGGAGTGAGACATGTGATTATGTACATATGATCTCGCGAAGGGCGTTCGTGGCGGCCGCGGTCCTGCTCGGCTCGGCGGTTCGCGGGCAGATCATCGAGTTTGAATCCGGAGGCCTGAAGTACCGGGCGCTTACGCACGACGGTTTCACGATCATGTTCGCCGTCCTGAACACGCGTGTGCGGGACTACGCCATCCTGCAGGTCGCGGTTTCAAATGGTTCCCCCGTTTCATGGCCGATTGGGCCCGAGGATTTTAAATTCGTGCGACCGGATGGCCAGACGATTCAGGCTTTGCCGGCCAGTACCGTGGTTGGCACGCTGCTGGCGAAGGCCGGGCGTGGAGATGTGATGAAGCTGGTCACGGCCTACGAAGCGGGCCTCTATGGCAACGCGCAGATGCGCTCGACCAACGGATATGAAGCCAGGCGGCAAAATGCGCTGGCCGAAGTGGGTTCGACCAAGCTGAAGGCGGCTGCGGCAGCATCGGCGATTGCCCTGGCACCCACCAAGCTCGCGCCAGGCCAATCCACCGACGGAGCTGTATTTTACGCAAACCAGGGAAAGCCGCTCGGAGCGGGTCAATTAATTGTTACCGCAGCGGGCGCGACGTTTGTGTTTCCAATGGAGGCCGACGCCCGCAGTTTGCGTTAGTGCTTCTTGCAAACCGGACATGTTCTGAGGACAACATGCACCATTTGACTGCTCGCCTCGGTGCCTTCTTTCTCGGTCTCGGACTTTTGGGCCCGCTGTTCCTCGGAATTCTCGACTCGTCGTTTCTGTTCACGCCGTTCGGCAACGATCTTCTGATTGTCGTGCTCACCGCTCGCAAGCCGTCCCATCTTCCGTTCTATGTGCTTTCCGCCTCTCTCGGGTCCACTATTGGCGTGTTTTTCTTGGACCTGGTATGCCGCAAAGGGGGAGCTGAGGGATTAAAGCATCTGATGAACCCGAGCCGGCAGGAATATTTCAAACGAAAAATCGGGGAACACTCCGCTGCCGAGCTCAGCATTGCCAGCCTAGCCCCGCCGCCCTTCCCGTTCACTCTATTTGTCGCGGCGGCGAGTGCGTTTCAGTATCCGAGGCCGAAACTTCTCGGCGTCATCGCTGTCTCGCGAGTCGTGAGATTTACCATAGTCGGCCTTATTGCAGTCTGGCAAGGCCGGCGAGTTCTTGCCGTCGCCAAATCTTCAGAATTCATGTGGGCCATGGTGATTTTCATCGCAATTTGTTTGATCGGCAGCGGCATTTCCGTCGTGAAGTGGGCTCGCCGCCCCAGAACTTAGTTGACCCGCGCCGGCACGTCCGCGAGTGAGAGTTCCGTTCCCGGCTCGGCATGCTGGACACGCACATAGGCGAGCGCTACCGTCTTCCCTAGGGCCGGAGAGAACACGGCGCTTGCGATTTCGCCCGCGGGCGATTCGCCCGAGGTGAGCTTTCCTCCGGCGGGAGGTACTTCGGACGTATCGAATTCGACACGCCTGAGGATGCGGTGAATCTGCGCGCGGCTGCGGACCCGCTCCACGATTTCCTGTCCCAAATAGCAGCCCTTACTGAAGTTGATCGCATGCATCTGGCCGGTCTCCTGAACCAAATAACGCTCCGTGATCTCTTCGCCGTAGCGCGGGCGGCCGTGTTCGATGCGGACGATACGGGCATCATCCCCGGTCGCGCCGATCACGCCGGCTGAGGAGAGCTGAGCCGTCAACTCGGCTTTTTCACCCACCGGCACGAAGATGAAAAACCCGCCCGAGTCGGTTGAGCTGAGGCGGGCAATCGTTCTGGCGCCCCACGGCGAGTTGGAATAGACCGCTTCGGGAAGGATCGCCCGATTTTCAACCAGCCGCGTCAACACGGCGGCCGCATCAGGGCCCTCGATCGCAATCGTGGCTACACGCTCCGTCTGGTCTTCAAGATTGACGTCGTCGGCGATTATGTATCGGTCCAGGTGTTCGAGAAGTTTCTGGCGGGTCTCCGGCTCTGTATCAAGCAGCAGGTAATCCTCGAAACACAGGAGGTTCGTATCGCCCAAAATCCGGCCTTGCGCGTTCAGGAAAAACGCATAGCAGCCTTCGCCGGGTTTCAAGTTTGCGACGTTGTTGGTGGTCATGGCGTGCAGCAGGCGGGCGCGATCCTCACCCGTGACGCGGATTTTTCCGCGGCCGGAAAGATCTAGCCATGCTGCATGCTCCCGAAGCGCCGTATAACCGGGACCAGGACTCGAATGCGCCGGAATCATCGAGTGGCGGCCAGAGAAATCCACCGGAGATAGGCCGAGATGCAGACGATCAGCGCTCCCGAAACGACTACTCCCGTCAATGCGCGCCGCTTGGCCTTCGAATATAAAATCACCGCGGCGAAAACGTGCAGCGCCAGCAACACCTTGATACCAAACCATGCTTGATAGTGCGGCGGGTAGAACGATTTGCTCAGAAAATTGTAAGTGCCGGATATCAGGATTCCACCGATGGCCCAGTACGCCACCGGCTTAAAACCCATAGCCATCTCACCTACCGCCACTCTGGCATAGAACACACCACCCAGCAGGACGATGACCGAGGCGATGTGCAGCCACCTCATGGCGATCGGAAGAACTGCATTCATATGTCAAGTATACAATTCACACTCAACTTGCCTGTGATACATTTGCGAAATGCGTTCTGCCGCGTGGATGATTGCCCTCGCTGCCTGTCTCGGCGTGACGGCAGCTCAATCGGAATCGGCTGCCACATTCGGGACCACTGTAGTCATTCCAGGCGGTCTTCAAGGGGTGGTGTACCATATCCGTCACAATTCCAATCGGCTCCCGGATTTCGGCAGATTGAAACCGGTTGGCACTATTTATAGCGCGTCATTAAATATTCCTCCGCAGGATTTCCGGCAAGGCTTTCCGGGCGTGACCAAACGATTCGAATGGTTCGCGATTGACTATACAGGCAGGTTCTGGATCGAACATGCGGGTAAGTACACCTTTGTTCTGACTTCCGATGATGGCGCGAGGCTCTACCTCGATGGCCAACCGATCGTCGATAACGACGGCCAGCACCCGCCCGAGGATGTGATCGGCAGTGTGAGCCTCGGCAGTGGAATCCACCGGATCCGTGTTTCCTATTTTCAAGGACCGCGGTTCCAGGTAGCTCTGGTGCTGAAAGTGGCGCCTCCGGGCGAGCCGCTCCGGATCTTCAGCACGGACGAATTCGCGCCGCCGCCGCATCCGGAGACGTGGCTAGTGGACGCCGAATGTCCCTAAGCCTGCGGGCTGGTTTTCCAAACCATTCTGAACCCGCCGGGAATCCGGTATGGTTTGGTTCTCAACACAAATGTGGCAATCCCCGGAACGCTGCTGCGGACGTAACCGTCCTGCGGAATGATGGGAACCTCAGCGCGTCCCAAGGAACGACCGGAAACCCCCGCCAGCGAGGGTGATGCGATGGCCTTCACCTCTTCCCCCAAGTCACAGCGGTACATAATTCCGTTGAAACGAAGGCGCACTCCTTCCTGAAGAATCTCGGAAAATTCGAGATCCATCACAACGTACTCCTGGTGCCGTTCGAGCCGGCGAATTCTTCCCGACACGGTAGCTCCCTTCTCGATCCACCTTCTTCCATGCTGAGCGACGTTGGCGTCCACTATGGCGGAAATTGGATCGCCGACGGCAGCCCGGTTGAACTCAACCGGCGCATCCAGTCGCAGCGGGATCGTGAGATTTTCCGGCAGAGCGGCCTCGCGCAGCGCAACGTTGGCCGGTTGCATTTCGGAGGCAGCAGGATCGTCAAAGGACAACTTACTCTCGGCGGAAAACTCCCGGCATTGCGAAAATACCGTCTCATTGACGTTCATCGCGCCGTTCGTATAGCTGGTCGAAACTATCGCCGTTTGGGGGAGCTGTACCGTTCCGGAATCGAGCTGGTGTTTGCCGTATTCAATCTCGGTAACGACGGAACTGAGACCTAGCAGCATTGGAATGTCGTCGGCTTGAACTCTCAGATGCAACAGATCCAGACCGTCGGCGTCCGCCAAAAATGAGCCCGACCATCCGACTTCCGCCGAACCGGCGGCCGTGGTCAGAGTGTAGTGGCTGAGCAGGAGTGGGAAGTAAAATTTGTACTGCACCACGCGGTGCTCTCCGATGCCGCCACGCGCGCGCTCACCCGCGTAAGTAATGGTCGGGATGCTGGTCGCGAACAGATCGTGCGCAAAAGAAGCAAACAGGCCATCCGCGGTCAAACCAGCGCCGATTAGCGCGCGCAGCGGCTTTTCTCCAAACGTCCGCTCACCCGGGAAGGAGAACAATTCCCTACCGCCTGCTCTCGCTACTTCCAGCCTCAATGTATCCTCCGGCTCCATCCGGCCATTCGCTTTCCTGCGAGTGGATCTCGCGACCGTTTCCACGCACGTATAATTCTCCGTGTCGGCAAGATTCTGCCGAATGTGCCCTTTCAACCGGCCGAGCAGTAATACCTCCGGGGAGAATTGCTGCGCGAGACAAGGGATGGCGAACGCCAGGCCGCACCAAAACATCGCCGCGGCCCGCCTCTTCATGTCAGCTATTTTATATAAATGGTGATTCATGCAGGAGGGTACGCGCGACCCGGTATTTCCGAAGCACTTTGATGGAAAGCGTTTCTACAATCCGGACGCTCCGCAGGCGCGCGGGCTTTGCGAAGCTCTCCGATGGAAGCTGACCAGCCGGCCTGAACCATCTTCCGATTTCATTTCGGATGTCGAACCCTCCATACCGCCTCGCCGTATGGAAGGCAGCGGACTGCGAGCCACCCTGGTGAACCACTCGACCGTGCTCCTTCAGCAACCAGGCTCCAATATTCTGACGGACCCAATTTGGTCCGAGCGAGCGAGTCCTTTGTCCTGGATAGGTCCGCGGCGCCGGAGAAAACCGGGAATATCTTGGGACAATCTTCCGCCGATTGACGCCGTGCTCATCAGCCATAATCATTACGACCACCTGGATCTTCCGACACTGCGCCGCCTGGCCGCCCGTGGAGATTCTATTTTCATTGTTCCGGCTCGCGGGGGTCGTCTGCTTCGCTCGGAGAATATAGGGCCCGCTCATGAGTTGGATTGGGGCGGATCGTTGTCACTCCCTGACTTCACGATCCACTGCGTCCCGGCTCTGCATTTCTCAAGCCGGGGAATTTACGACCGCAATACGACGCTTTGGTGCGGGTATGTAATTGAATGTCAGGAGCGGCTGGTATATTTCGCGGGCGACACCGCATTCGGACGTCATTTCGTCCAGATTCGGGAAAAGTTCGGATCGCCTCGCCTCGCGTTATTGCCGATCGGAGCGTATGAGCCGCGATGGTTCATGTCGCCGGTGCATATGGCTCCCGACGAGGCGGTTAGGGCACATGAGATCCTGGCCGCCGGCACCAGCATCGCGATCCACCATGGAACTTTCCAACTGGGAGATGAGAGCATCGATACCCCGAGGAAACAACTTATCGCATGCGCGCCGCGCCAGTCGTTTTTGGTCCTCAACAACGGCCAATTTGCGGATATTGCATGACGATCGACAAGCACACGCTGGCGGTGGTCAACATAATCGGCAGTTCACTGGACGTGCTTGGCGCGTTATATCTCGCCTACGATCTCTTAGGCGGGGAACACGGACCGTTGCGGACTCTCACCAGGGGAGTTACCTACGGCGTGCTTTTCGGAACCGGGTACGGCCTCGCTCTGGGACCGGTATTTGGGATCGTAAGCGGCGTGGCGCACGGCATTACGCTCGGATGGGAGTTTTCCCGCGCTTCGAGGCATGGCCCGAAGCCGGGATTCTGGTATGACACGGCGATGAGCGCCATTCGCGCCGCGGGCTTCGCTTTAGGCGTTACTTATTTATATGGAAGGACATTTGGCGCTACGTTTGGCGCCTTGAGCACAGTGGGGCAGGTCGTTGCGTACCGCGCGGGCATTCGGCCGACCCTCGATTATCAACCCGCCACCCGCCCGCGTTTGACTAAACATCAATTTCTCGCAGCAGTGAATCGCACGGCTGGCTACGCTGTCGCAGGATATATCAGCGCCTTAATGGCACATCAGCGCGCGAACGCGCTGAACATTGGGGTGAGAGCCGGGTTGGCAATCGGAGTGGTCACAGCGATCGCGAACGCGTGCACGTCTTTTGTTGAGGTTTGCGGATCGTGTCCCCGAAAAAAGTATGGGCGTCTTTGGAGTTGGCTTGATCCTCACCGGCTTCGCGCTGCAATCCGTCCAGTATTGGGTGGTGCTGCTCGATGTGAGTATGGGTTCATAGCCTTCGCGATTATTGCGATTTGGCTTTATACTCGTACATTGCTCTCCTATGCTGGACAAATCTAAGAACGAACTTTTCACTCAAGTTGGACCGGGGACCCCGATGGGCGATCTGCTGCGCCGCTATTGGATGCCGATCGGCGGCGTGAGCGAGTTCGAGGATCAGACCGTCAAGCCGATCCGCCTTTTGGGCGAGGATCTGACTCTCTACCGGGACCTAAGCGGCACCTTCGGGCTGGTAGATCGCCATTGCCCCCACCGGCGCGCCGACATGTCCTACGGCTTCGTCGAGGAGTGCGGATTGCGGTGCAACTATCATGGCTGGCTCTACAACCAGGCGGGCCAGTGCACTGAACAACCTTACGAGGATGTGGCCGCGCCGCAAGCACGATTCAAAGACAAGATTCGGATCAAAGCCTATCCGGTAGAGACTTGCGCGGGATTGATTTGGGCCTACATGGGGCCTCAGCCCGCGCCACTGGTTCCGAATTGGGAGCCGTTCACCTGGAGAAACGGCTTTGTTCAGATCGTGCTGGCAGATGTTCCATGCAACTGGTTTCAATGTCAGGAAAATTCCATCGACCCGCTGCACTTTGAATGGATGCACATGAACTGGAGCGTCCGGCTCCGCGATCAGACCGGCCCTTATTCGCCGCGGCATCTCAAGCTGGAATTCGAGGAGTTCGATCATGGCTTCGTTTACAAGCGCCTTCGCGAGGGCATGTCGGAATCCGATCCTCTTTGGAAGGTGGGTCGCGTCTGTCTATGGCCGAACGCTTTATTCACGGGCGATCACTTCGAGTGGCGCGTTCCTGTCGACGACGAAAACACACTGAGCGTGACCTGGCATTTCAGCCGGGTGCCAAAAGAGAGCGAGCCGTTTGCCCAAGAGCGAATCCCTACTTGGCTCGGGGCGGTAAAAGACCCCGTTACAGGCCGCTGGATTTCAAGCCACGTGATGAATCAGGATTTCGTTGCCTGGATCGGCCAGGGGACTATCGCCGATCGGACCGAAGAGCACCTGGGAACGAGCGACCGCGGAATACTTCTCCTTCGAAAAAGATTCCTGAGCGATCTGGACGCCATAGCCAATGGCCGCGATCCGAAGGCTGTGATCCGCGATGCCGAAGCCAATCAGTGTGTCGCCCTGCCGGTCGCCGCACACAAGATTCTTACCGAGGGATTGACTTTAGAGCAGTTTCAGAAGCACCCGGTCTTCGGAAGCCATTTATCGAACGGGTATGCGTTTCAGGCGGGGCAACCCCCGGAAGTGCGCCGCGCTTACGCGGAAGCGATGGGCATTGAACCGTAAACACTACGCCGGAGTACGCGGATGGTACATGGTCACCGTGCTCACGCTGGCCTACGTATTGTCGTATCTGGACCGGCAATCGCTGGCGCTGATCGCCCAACCGGTGAAGCTGGATTTGGGGATCACCGATTTGCAACTCAGTCTCCTGATGGGCCTGTCCTTCGTGATTCTCTACAGCACGCTCAACATTCCAGGAGGCTATCTTGCCGACAAGTACAGCCGACGCGGGCTGGTCGGCATGGGGATCGTCGTCTGGTCGTCGATGACGGTGTTGTGCGGCTTCGCCCGGAGCTATTGGCAGCTATTCTTGGGCCGGACCGGCATCGGGGTCGGCGAAGCGGTGCTCCCGCCATCGGCTTATTCGATGATGCGCGATACATTCCCTCGCGAGCAGCGGGGCCGCGCGTTCGGCATTTACCATATGGGGCCTCTGGTGGGTGGAGGAACCGCATTGCTCGTCGGCGGCACCTTACTGGGGCTGGCCACGAGCGGCGCCATACGGGACGTCCCGGTGCTCGGCCATTTGAAGCCGTGGCAGTTCGTCATCATGGTTCCCGGATTATTCGGCTTTTTCATCGCGCTGCTTCTGCTGACCGTGCGTGAGCCCGTCAGGCAAACTGCTAACGAAGCCGGGGCTCCGACATTTCGTGAAGCTTTGCGGTGCCTCCACAAGGATTGGCGGCTGCACCTGCCGTTATGGGGTGCGACAACGCTATTCACGCTGGCGCAGGGTGGACTGACGGGATGGCTGCCGACCGCCATTGCCCGATCCTGGAAACTTCCGCTGCCGAAGATCGGGCACACGCTGGGGCCGATGCAGATGATCCTGGCCCCGCTGGGCCTTTTCATACTTGGGTCGATTATGGATCGGCTGACCAGGCGCGGTTGGCCGGAAGCGCCGGTCCGCGTCGCAATTCTGTGCACGGCCCTCGCCGGGCTGGCAATCGCTACTCTTCCGGCGATCGAGAACCACCTCGCGGCAGCCGCGGTGTACGCGGTCGCAGTGTTTTTCTACGCCTGTTTTCCCATGGCCGGGGGCGCTACGCTCGCGCAAATCACACCGGGTCGGTTGATGGGTAAGCTGACGGCCTTATTTTTTCTGGTTCACAACTTGCTGGGCTTGGCGCTCGGGCCGGTAGTGGTCGCGCTTCTTGCCCGAACTTTTTTCGAGGGGCCGGGGGCGATCGGTCGCGCGATGGTCCTCAATTTTGCGCTCAGCGTATCCGGGGGAGTGGCGCTTTTCGTCCTCTTATCGCGCGGTTTGCGAGCGCCTCTCCAGAATTAACTGGCTGCGGCGTTCACCATTACAGATGAAATCTTTCTGAAGATGGTGCTGATGCTGGCCGAGACTCCTGGCATAATGGCACCGGCAGCAACGCCGATAAAACCGACCATGAGAGCATATTCGATTATGTCTTGGCCTTGTGTATCCCTCCACAGTGCGAGTCGCGTTAGAAATCTGTAATAGATAGACATTTGTTCCCCTCCTGAACCGAGTATGGAGACAGCCGCGCCATGCTGAAATAGGCAGGACGTCCTGGAGAGGACTACCTGTAGCTCCCTCTTTGGTTTCCCCGAAGAGTTTCGGGATTGCTCAGCGTCGCAGCATGTCCTCGTAGTCCGCACCCATCACCTGAGTTACAGGCTCGCCCGCGAGTAGTGCTTCGGTCATGGCCGCTTCGCGGGCGGCGATTGCTTCAGCCGCGGTCAACACCCGCTCGATATCGGCGGCGGGAATGAAGACGACACCGCTGGCGTCGGCGATCGCGTAATCGCCGGCCTTAACTTCGACATCCCCGATTCGAATCGGTTGGTTGGTCGATAGCTCGACAATTCGTCCGCGTGCGGTAAACGTCGTCAAGCCGCGCGCAAACACCGGAAAATCGTGATGGCGGGCTTCCTCGATGTCCCGGACCAGCCCGTCCGCGATCACTCCCGCAATGCCTCGCAATTTCGACGCGAGCGTCAGAATGCCTCCCCAGCAGCCCGCCACCACGCCCGTTCGCTGCTCGATCACGAGGATGTCGCCGGGTTGTGCCAGCTCAATTGCGGCCGCGCACAAGTGCCGAGGCATCTCGGTTGAACGCGCACCTGTGCCCAATTTGACCGTGAGAACGCGACCCGCGATTCGGCGAGCGGAAGCATATTGCGGAACGTCGGGAACCACTCCGGCGGTACGCAATTTATCCAGCGCATCGGAAACCGCGCAGGAATCCAGCCGGTTAAGCCGAGAAACGAAATCGCCGGTTGCATCACTCATGATTAAGCCCAGTGAACGAATCCCATGGCATTGCCGGTACCGGCTTCGGTGCGGTAACACGGCACATAATCCACCAAGGTCATCTTCTTTCCCAGGGCGTTCATGGCGGTGGACACAGGCAACCAATTTCTGATCTCACAGGTATTGCCCAGGAGATGGCGCTCGGGAATCGCGGCCAGCGCAGCCTCATCGCGCTCCTGCATCGCCTTAAGAACCAGCCGGTCGAGATCTTCGTCGATTACGAAATGGGTGAGGCCCCCGGAAGCTAGCAGCGCCACCTTGACGTCTTCTTTCCAGCTCTGGATCGCGTGCAGCAGAGCCGGTCCGAATTTGAGGCATCGCTTCACTCGAGGTTGGTTGGGAGGAATCCCGGCATTCAGGAAGATCGGGACAGTAGGCGGCGGCTGATCCGCCATAATGCGCCGATAAAGGAAGCCGAAGGCGTGCGGGATGCCGTGGACATGCCCATCCGGCTTAGGCAAGCGGGCCGACTGCGCCACATCGAAATCCTGTTCGAGTAGCGAGTCAACGAGCGCCAGCGCAAAATCCGGCGCTCCCCGATATACTGCGCCGCCGGGTGGACAATTCCCTTCTTCCGCGATAGCGACTCCCGGCGGAAGAGCGGATTTCTGTTCTTCGCTTAAGGGAATGTTCTCGATCTCGCTTCCGGTATAGACCAGAATCGACGGTAGATTGTCTTCCCGGAAGAGTTCCCGCTGATCGTTGCCGACAATCACCGCAACATCCGGCTTGGCCTCGCGAAATTTGGCTGCTAATGTATCGAGCGCCCGCTGGCATGCGTCGTATCGCTTCTGTCGCTCTGCCGAAGTGATCTCGGCCGCGAATCCAGGCTGCCGCGCGGCGAGCAACTTCTCGAAATCGTAAATTTCACCGCGAAAAAAGTGACGGGGGTTGTTCCGGTCGGCGTCCCCTCGCAAATGCCACAAATCCGGTGGCGTGGTCAGCATGGGTCCGTGGGACGAACCCATGCCGATTACAACGGTTGCCATGATCGAGCCCTCATGTTCTGATTCCCTTATCCATGCGCCGCGTTGACGTTAAGCCGGAATAACTGTTTCGCATTATCTTCGAAGATAAGATTCTTCTCCGTCGCGGTGAGCCAATCGAAGCCTGAAATAACGGGTTGAATGTCGTCCATCCAGCGGCCGGTCTGGGGATCTTTAGCAGTGCCGACGCCGGGACGCTCCGACCCGAAAATACAGCGGTCTGCGCCGACCGTCTTGATCAGCAGCTCGACCGCAATCGGAGTGTACAGCACAGTATCGAAATACATACGTCGGAGATTATCGAGGAAAGATTCTCCTCCGCGCCTGAGCGTGGGCGCCAAAAAGCGCCCGGCATGATAAGGCACCGCTCCGCCGCCGTGGGAAACTACCACTTTCAACTTCGGAAAATCTTTGAAGACCTTCGAAGACGCGAGCGAGAGCACCGCGATGGTTTCCTCATTGATGAAATGCACCGAATAGCTGTGCCGCGTCGAGCGGCATCCGGCCCCGTGCACGTATGCGGGGAGATCGAGTTCCACTAGCTTCTCATAGAGCGGATACCAATATTCGTCGCCGAGCGCGGGAACATCGCCGGTGGCGGTCGAATCGCTCGGATCCGGATTGAGCAGGCATCCGGCGAATCCGAATTGTTTGACGCAGCGCTCCAGCTCCGGCAAACACTCCTTAGGGCTTACGCCAAAGGTTTGCGGAAGAGCGCAAATTCCGCGGAACACGTCGGGAAATAGCCTGCATTGCTGCGCGATCAGGTTGTTCGATTCTTCGGTGAACCAGTGCACGATCTTCGGCGGCTTCTCACTTTGCATCATCTGATAAGGGCGCGGCGACAGGAGCTGCATATCCGTGTTTACTTCTTTGAGCAGCTCGAGATGAGACTTGCTGGTGCCGAAGGTAGGCTGGTTCAAGAACGCAATCATCTCATCGTCGCTGATCTGCACTTTCCCGCGGCCGTGCGCTCCGCGATGTGAGAGCAACCCAGCTTTGTATGCATAGAGCGAGTCCGGCGCCGTCAGGTGACCATGAACATCGATGACCATTTCTATCCTTTCCGCGCTATAACAAGATAACTATAGCTGCCGACCGGCCCTGAATGTTCTACCGCCCATCCGTGATCTTCGAGCGTTGCAATGACGTCGCGTTGTGCAATCCGGTGGTCAACGGGAGGCCCGGGCGGGTTCGAAACATCAGGCCGCCAGTCCAAGATCGCCGCGCGCCCGCCAGGTCGTAGAATTCTGGCAGCCTCGGCCAGAGCCGATGGTCGATCGTCCAGCTCGTGCCAGATGTTGGCGAGGAATACCAGATCGCAGATTCCGTCGGGGAGATGAGTCTCGCTGGCGGTCCCCTGTAGGATCTCAACATTGCGGGGAGCACCCTCGGACTCCAGTTTGGTCTGAAGAATGTTCAGCATCTCCGGCTGCATATCCACCGCGAATACTTTCCCGCAAGGAGCGAGCTTTCGAGCAAATGGAATTGCAAAAAAGCCGGTGCCCGCGCCAATATCGGCGACGTTGATGCCGCTTGAGAGGCCCAGGGCGCGCTCTACGTCATCGGGAGGCATCCACGTCAGGCGCTCCGGATTTTCGAGGCGGTGGGCGTTGCTGGGGTTAAAAGTTCTTTCGTTGATCATCGTCCTATCATGATGGCGCGTAGGGGCACGTGGATACAATTGGGTTGATGATTCACGAGATTCTTCCGGTGGGCGTGCTGCAATGCAACTGTTCGATTTTCGGCGATGAGCAATCGCGCCAGGCTTTCGTGATAGATCCCGGCGACAATATCGATGGGATTCTGGCTGTGCTGGAGCGGCACTCTCTGACGGTGAAGGCGATTGTCATCACGCACGCGCATATCGATCACATCGGCGGCGCAGCGAAGCTGAAAGCCTTCACTGGCGCGCCCGTTTACATGAACGGGAACGATCAAACGCTCTATGACGCACTGGACGTGCAGGCGTCCTGGCTTGGCGTGGATACACCGACACGCACCGATGTCGATCAAGAGGCGCGCGAAGGCGACTTGCTAGTTTTAGGGGATGCGAGCTTCCACATCCTGCACACGCCGGGCCACACGCAGGGTAGCATCTCGCTGTGGATTCCCGCCGAGAACAAGCTGATTGCCGGCGACACCTTATTTCGCGACAGCATCGGGCGCACCGATCTTCCAGGTGGCGACGGGCGTCAGATTCTGCGGTCGATCCACAACAAACTGCTTACGCTGCCCGCGGATGCGATCGTAATACCGGGGCACGGACCGAGTACGACTATCGGACACGAAAAAGATCGCAATCCGTTCCTGCATTAGCGGAGCGATGACTCGACGCTCTTTTTTCGCTCGAGCTCGGCGATGACGCTCATCACCAGTTCCTTCGCGCCGGTCAGGCATTGGCTGATCATCTGGATATCCATGGCCGGCTTGCCCGGCTGGCGCGCGCTCTGACAATAGACGCCGTGCTGGCCCACCAGCACCAGCGCATCGGTCAACAGATCCAGGGTCACCGCCAGACGACCCCGCTCGGGGCCCATGCGGAACTCGTGCTCGTCGAGCGCGTCCTTGCGATCTTCATAGACGGACATGCTCTTTTAGTATGGCGGGTTATGGCGGCTGGATGTATAATCGGCTGAAACGTGCACCGCCTTTCGCGTATGCCTTTACGCCCGATTTGCGCGCCTCTTCTGCTGTCGATGGCGATGTCTCTAGCGTCAGCCCAAACTTCCAATCCATTTGCGGCCGATCAAAAGGCGGCCGATGCGGGTTTCGGATTCTTCCACATTTATTGTTCCGCCTGCCATGGCAAACATGCGCAGGGCGGCCGCGCTCCCGATCTTACGCGCGGAACGTTCAGCAATGGCGACCGGGATGCGGACCTGTTTCGAGTCATCTCGAATGGCGTAGCAGGCACCGACATGGCCGCCTATCAAGAGCGTCTGAGCCCAGATAATATCTGGCGGATCATTGCCTTCATCCGGTCGACAAATGGAGGCGAGTCGAAACTCGCCGGCAATAGCTCGAATGGGGAAGCGCTTTTCTGGGGAAAAGGCGCCTGCGGCAACTGCCATGCGGTGGGAACGCGCGGTAACCAGATTGGTCCGGATCTGACCCGCATCGGACGCCAACGGCCTGTCTCCTATTTGCGTACATCCCTTGTAACGCCGGATCAGGATATCGCCTTCGGCTACGAGAGTGTCACCGTGGTTACGCGCGATGGAAAAACCCTGAGGGGCATCGAAAGAACTCTTGACGATTTCTCGGTTCAGTTCATGGATCTTCAGGGCCATTACTATTCATTTGAGCGGAGCGAGGTGCAATCGGTCCAGCGCGATATTCATTCCTTGATGCCGGACTATTCCAAAGTTTTCAGCGCTGAAGAGTTGGATGATTTGCTCGCGTATCTGGTTTCCCTACGCGGAGCGGAGGTGAAGCAGTGAAGTGGCTTTTTTGGTCGGTACTACTCTCGGCTGTGCTCACGGCGCAGGATGACGCCGGCTCATGGAAAACATACGGTAAGAACACATCCGGCTGGCGCCACAGCGAACTATCTCAGATCGATGCATCGAATGTTGCGCGCATCGCGCCGCAATGGATTTTCCAAACTCGCGTAGCCGGGAATCTCGAGACCACCCCGCTGGTAATGGACGGCCTGATGTATTTAACGGGTCCTTCGAATCACGCCTTCGCGGTCGATCTGCGCACTGGACGCCAGATCTGGCATTACCAGAAAACACCCCCCAAGCGGCTCGATCTGTGCTGCGGGGAAGTAAATCGCGGTTTTGCGGTGCTGGGCGGCAAACTTTTTAAAGTCAATATCGAAGATACTCTGGTGGCCCTCGATATCAAAACCGGCAAAACTTTGTGGGAAGTAGAATTAGGAGATTACCGCAAGGGCTATAGCGGTACGCTCGCGCCATTGGTAGTCAAGGACAAAATCCTGGTAGGCACAGCCGGCGCTGAATTCGGAATCCGCGGATTCGTCGACGCCTACGATGCCGCGACCGGTAAGAGGCTGTGGCGTTTTTATACGGTCGCGGCCCCGGGCGAGCCAGGCGGCGAAACCTGGGGCAAGGCTGATAGCCATCTTCGCGGCGGGGGCTCGACCTGGATTACAGGAACCTACGATCCTGATCTAAATCTCACCTACTGGGGCACGGGTAATCCGGGGCCGGATATGGACGGTGATGTTCGTCCCGGCGCGAATCTTTACACCTGCAGCCTGATCGCGCTCGATCCGGATACCGGAAAACTGAAGTGGCATTTCCAGTTCACCCCGCACGACACGCACGATTGGGATGCAATCGGAGATCCTGTGCTGGTGGACTTGAACGTCGGCGGCAAAAAAGTCAAAGGAGTGATCCACGCCAATCGCAACGGCCATTTTTATGCGCTGGACCGCACCAACGGTAAGTTTCTGTTCGCTAAAGCGTACACCAAAGTGAGTTGGACAGATGGCTTCGACCCCGACGGCAAGCCCCAGCTAATCCCCAATCAGGAGCCGACAGACCAGGGAACCAAGGCCTGTCCGGGACTTGGCGGCGGACACAATTGGCAGGCGACGGCCTACAGCCCGCAGACCGGCCTTTATTACTTCGGCAGCTCGGACGGTTGCGAAATCTTCTACAAGACCCAATATGACTATATCGAGGGTGAATGGTATCAATTAAGCGGCGATGATGACGTCCCCGGCGAATCCCGCTCGGGATCATTGATTGCTTTGGATCCGAACACGGGCGCGATCCGTTGGCGTCATGAGATGACAAGGAATCCTTCGGGGGGGATTTTGACTACTGCCGGCAATCTGGTTTTCACTGGAGATTTCTTCGGAAATTTGATGGCTTTCGACGCGCGCACAGGCAAGGTACTATGGCATTTTCAGACCGGCGCGCCGATCATGGCGCCGCCCATCAGCTATACGCTGAATGGGAAACAGATCATAGCGGTTGGTTCGGGATCGGCGATGATTACTTTCGCGCTGCCGCAATGATGGCCTTCGCGCTTCTGTCCTCGTGGGCGTTTCTTTGGGCCGGAGCGCCCCATCCAGAGGTTTGGATATTCGATCACGTCGACAAAATCGGTGGGCTTCCCACTACCGTTCTGGGCCATCCACATCTCATCAAAACATCGATGGGGAAGGCAGTTCAGTTTAACGGCATCGAGGATGGAATCTTTATTCCGGAGCAACCGCTCGCGGGAGCCGAGACTTTCACTTTCGAAGTTATTTTCCGTCCTGAGCGCGGTGGAGCACCTGAGCAGCGCTGGTTTCACCTTGCCGAACAGGATCCCAAGACTGGCGCAGATACCGATTTTCGCTACCTGTTCGAGATTCGCACGATTGGCGGCCAATGGTGTCTGGAGGCTTTTGTTCACACGTCGGCTGGCGACAAAGGTCTTATCGATCGCCAGCTTCTCCATCCGCTCAATGTCTGGCATCAGGTCGCTATGGTTTATGATGGACGGGAATTGCGGAGCTACGTAAACGGCATACTGGAACTGAAGGGCGCGATCCACTTCGAGCCAATTGGCCGCGGCCACTCTTCGGTGGGCGTTCGGATCAACAAAGTTTATTACTTCAAAGGGTCTGTCCGGCAGGCGCGCTTTACCCGGCGAGTTCTTGCTCCCGAAGAGTTCCTCAAATTGCCCGCGCAACTACACTAGAGCAGATGAAGGCAGCAATTATCTTTTCGCTTTTGCTATTTCCGGTTTGGACGGTGATAGCGCAAAGTTATCAGGACTTGGTGAACGCGGACCCGCAGAATTGGTTCAGCTACTCCGGCTCACTAGGGGCGCAGCGGCACTCCTCCCTGAAGCAGATCGATATTCGCAATGTGGGGAGCTTGGCTCCGAAATGGATCTATCATGTTCCGAAATCGGACGAGTTGGAGGGCGTTCCGGTTGTGGCGAACGGCGTCATCTACGTCTCGCAGCCGAACGAAGTGGATGCGCTTGACGCGCGTGCGGGCCGGCTGATCTGGCAGTATCAGCGCGCTGGAGGAGCACGCGGCCACAATCGCGGCATCGCGATTTACGAAAACAAGATTTATTTAGGCACCACCGATGCGTTTCTGGTAGCTCTCGATGCGCGCACGGGCGGCGTGATCTGGCAAACCAAGATGCCTGGAGAAGATATCCATTACCAGGGGGGCGCGCCGCTGGTAATCAAGGGCAAAGTAATTATCGGCGACTCCGGTAAAAGCGGATTTGTGGATGCCTATGACGCTGAAACAGGCAAGCAGCTCTGGCGCTGGAGTGTCCTTCCCAAAGCAGGCGAGCCCGGGAGCGAAACCTGGCCCGGCGGCGATGCTTGGAAGTTCGGCGGAGGCCCGACTTGGTTAAGCGGCAGTTATGATCCGGAATTAAATCTAATTTATTGGGGTACAGGCCAGGCCGATCCCGACTTTGTCGGAGATATGCGGCCGGGCGATAACCTATATTCGGAGTGCGTGGTCGCGCTTGACCCTGAGACAGGCAAGCTCAAATGGTATTTCCAATTCACGCCTCACGATGTGCACGACTGGGATGCAGTTGAAATTCCAGTGCTGGTCGATGCTGAGTTTCAGGGTAAGCCGCGCAAGCTGCTGGTGCAAGCCAATCGAAATGGCTACTATTACGTGCTCGACCGCACCAATGGAAAGTTTCTCCAGGGCGCGCCTTTCGTCAAGATGCTTAGTTGGGCGGACGGCCTTACGCCGGAGGGCCGCCCAATCGTTATACCCGGAACAGAACCGACGGTTAAGGGTAGTCGGGTTTGTCCTTCGACGGCAGGAGCCACCAATTGGCCTTCCCCCGCTTATAACCCGGATACACACCTTTTCTATGTTGTCGTAACAGAGGGTTGCGGAATTAATTATAAAGCGACCGATAATTCTTCGGCTATTTCCGGTCAGGGTACTGGCTATATAGAGAGTGAGCAAGAACAAGAACGCTGGCAGATGTATGTGCGCGCGCTCGATCTCACAACCGGGAAGGTAATTTGGGATTATAAGCAGATCGGCTCCAATCATTACGGTCCGGGATTATTATCAACCGCGGGCGGCATTCTGTTCGCGGGCGATAATCAAGGAATTCTAACCGCGCTCGATGCGAGGACCGGCAAGCCGTTATGGCACTTCAACACCGGAGAAAAGATCACCGCTTCACCGATGGCTTACAGCGTTCAAGGCCAGGAATATATCGCGCTTCTGGCAGGCCCAAACCTAATTGTATTCGGGCTTCCCGCCCCAATTAAATGAAAATTAGCGCTTGTTTCGCAATACTGATTACCGCCCTCCCGATTTGTGCGCAACGCAATATGAGCAAAGCCGGCGGGGAGAATCCGTTTAGCGGCAATCGGCAGGCGGTTTCCGATGGACAGAATGCCTACAATCGGGCCTGCACGGCGTGCCATGGACATGACGGCGCCACAGGGGAACGCGGGCCAGCCTTGGCCGCGAGCGCCCGCCGTTATGTGAGAATCACCGACCGTGAGATTTTTGAGGCGATCGAAAAGGGAATCCCGGGCACCCAGATGCCGCCATCGGGTCTCAGCGAGACGGATGCCTGGAAAGTCACAACGTATATACGCAGCCTGCGAAGCACGGCCATTGACAATCCCGCAAAGGGCGATGTCGCGCATGGCGAACAGATCTTTTGGGGTAAAGGCGCATGTGGAGATTGCCACATGCTGGGCGGTAAAGGCGGGCTGATGGGACCCGATCTGTCAAATTTGGCAGGCCAGCGGAAGCTCAGCTCCATTCGCGACGCGCTGACGAAAGCCGACCACCACGTTACTACGGACGGCGGCCGTCACGATGTGAATCTTGCTCCCTCCGGCGCCTATCAACCCGTCCACGTCGTGACTCGCGACGGCCGTACTATATCGGGTGTTCTGAGAAACGAAGACAACTTCTCTCTGCAACTTATGGGGTCAGACAATGCGCTTCATCTGTTTGCGCGCGATGAATTGCGCGAAGTGACCTATGCAAATCAAAGTTTGATGCCTACTGATTACGATAAACGCCTCACGCCCGAAGAATTCCAGGATCTATTAGCGTTCTTAAGTCGGCAAGGCATTCGTGGAAGTCCCGCGAACGGCGGCCGGAATGTAGTAGTAGATCAACAATAGAAGTAAGGATGGTTGAATGTATCTATCCGCTCTCACGCTTACGTTGCTGATACCTGCGGCCATCGCCGCTCAAGACACAGCCGCGCAGTATGCCGCCGCCGATATTCGAGTGGTAGCTCCTGGGGTCGTCTATAACGCCGGGTTGCTGGATCTCGCCGCGGCTTACACGAAAGAGACGGGCAAGAAAATCGCAGTGAGATCCGTCGGCATGGGCGGCATCGTCAACGCCGTCAAGACCGCCAATCCCCCGGCGGATGTGATTATGCTGCCCTTCGAACTGATGAGCACGTTGTCGTTGGAGGGAGATATTGTGCCAGGCACCTTTACGCCGTTGGGCCGATCAGAGATGGGTCTCGCTGTGCGCGCGGGTGCGCCTCATCCCGATATCTCGACGGTCGAAAAATTAGCCGCCGCGCTGCGGAGCGCCAAGGCGGTGATGCGTTCGAATCCTGCCGGCGGCAGCATGGTCGCGAAAGTGATCGAGGATCGCGTGATCAAGCGGCCGGAGTTCGCCGGGGTCAACAGTCCGGTCAGTACCCAAGGGGAAGGCGGGCAGGCGCTGGTGCGCGGAGAAGGCGACATGGCTCTTCAGGCGATTTGTGAAATTCTTCCCTTACAAGCAGATTGAGCTGGTGGGACCGCTCCCGCGCGAGCTCGGAGCCTGGATCGACATGTCCACGGCGGTTTCGGCCAGAGCGATGCATCGCGACGAGGCGCTCGCGTTCATCAAATACCTGTTGCGGCCGGAGTCGAACACCGCGTGGAAGGCGAAAGGCCTCGAACGGTTCAACTGATCCTATGCGGGCTTGACATCGCCGCCCGCAGTGATAACCTTCGGTAACTATGACCATGAAGCGCAGAGATTTTCTAGGATCGGCAGTATTGGCCGCCGGCGTGGCAACTGGATACGCACAGGAATCTTCAAGCGGCAAGAAGCCGGATGAAGTGCCGACACACATTGCAAAAGTTGTAAAGCTGTTCAAGGGGCCGGACGAACACCCGAACGCTCTCGAAGCGACCAGGGATGCGCTCTGGATCGGCGGTCAGGTGACGGAGAAGGCGTATAAGATCGATTGGAAGACGCATGAAGTCCTGCACCAGGTACAGACGGAGTCGCACAATACCAGCGGGATGGCAGTTGGGGGCGGTTACTTGTGGATGTCCGCGAATGGAGGCGTTAGCAACCGTCGCCCTCCTCGCCCCACCGATTTTCCTTACGATGAAATCGTCCAGGCTGACATGGAGACCGGGAAGACCGTCAGACGGTACAGGCCCCCATGGCCCGGCGGCTCGCATGGGATCGCGTGGGTCGAGCAGACCAACACGCTGTGGGTCACAGCCGTGGGCCTCAGGACGCTAGCGGAGTTGGACACGAAGGACAACTTCCGGATCTTACGTATGATTCCGGTGCGGTATGAGCGCGTGCATGGAATTGACTGGGACAACGGCGCAATGTGGGTCATGTTTTCCAGCGATTATGTTGTGCACAAACTGGATGCAAATACCGGAAAAGTGCTGGAAATCGTAACACTCACAAAAGGGAAAGATCCCGACCCCCACGGAATGTGCTTCCACGACGGACACCTGATTTACTGCGACGCCGGCTTCCCGGTCGGCAGCAATGTAAGCAACGATCCCGATTCCGGTTGGATCTGTAGAATCGATATTTAGGGCAACGCAAAAACGTACAGCGCCTGGCCGCTTTGCGGGATCCTGATATCCGGAGCGAGCTGCGCGGGCGCAACGCGCGGGCTGCCGCCGCCTAGTCCGGTCATCACCGCGATGTACTGTTTTCCGTCGACGCTGTAGGTTACCGGGAATCCCTGGACCGACGTGCCCAGGCGCGTTTCCCACAGCATCTGTCCGGTTTTCACGTCCAGAATGTGCACGCGCCGGTTGGCGTCGCCGACAAGCACCCATCCGCCCGCGGTCGACAGCGCGGCAGTCAGGAACGGCGCGTGCTGCTCGTATTTCCAGACCTCATTCATGGTCTTCACGTCGTATGCCGCGAGCTTGCCCATGTTGCCATTGCTGCCCGGCATCGGCCGGAATATTCGGTCTCCGCCGTTTCCGCCGCCCGTCGCCGCTAAGATCGACCTCACGCGCAGTAAAGTCCATGCAGGACTGGCTAAGCGGCGCGATGATGACGCCGGTTGGCTGATTGTAGCTCATCGCCTGCCAATTATGCCCGCCTTCCGTGCTCGGGCAAACGTTGACCGGCTTGTTGATCTGCATCTCGAGGAGATCCGTGCGATATCTCGGCGTCCCGGTCTTGGGATCGATCTCCGCCCACACTGTCTGCTTCACCATTTCCTTGTGGCCGAGATACTGTCCGGTTCTCCGATCCAGCTTCCAGAGGATTCCCGCCTTGCCCGCGTTGAACAGATACTTTCTGATCGCCGATGTCGACGAGCACACGCTCGAAGACTTCGTCGAGATCGAACGATTCGCCCGGCGCATGCTGGAAATACCAGACCAGCTTGCCGGTGTCCGGATTCAGCGCGACGGTCGAGTTCGCATAGAGCGTTTTATCGAACGGCGTCAGATGGCGGCTCAGAAAATTCCACGGTTTCGATTGCGCGACGCCCCAATAAGTAAGGTTGAGATCGGGATCGTAGCTGCCGGCGATCCAGGTCTCCGCCCCCGCGCGGTTATTCATCGGCAGATTGCCCCACGTCTCGCTGCCGGGCTGCCCTTCGCGCGGAACCGTGTAGAACCGCCACGCGCGCTTTCCCGGTGTGGATATCGAACGCGGAGATATAACAGCCTTCGCCGTCAAAGCGCGCGCAGCCGGTCAAGCCCATCAGCACCTTGTCGCCAATGACGATGTCTCCGCTGGTGGAGACATGCGGTTTGTCGGAGGCCGGCGTGTCCCAGATAATTTTCCCGTTGCGGGCATCGATCGCCACCATGTGCGCATCGCTGGTCGGCAGAAAAATTTTGTCTTCGGCGATGGCGATAGTGCGAATACCGCCATATCCCGGCGCCTGATCCGGACCCGCGCGCGTTTCCCAGATCAGATCGCCCGTCTTTGCATTGATCGCCTGAACGATGTTGCTCGGACTCGCCAGATAGATCATGCCGTTGTGCACGATCGGCGTGGTCTGGTTCGCCCCCGAGTCATTCATGGCCCAGGTCCACTTCAGTTGCAGGTTCTTCACGTTGTCGCGCGTGATCTGATTGAGCGGACTATAGCTGTGCCGCTGATAATTGCGCCCGAAGATGAGCCAATCCCCGGGAGGCGGATTCTTGAGCATCTCCGGCGTCACCGGAACATAATTCTTGACCTCGCCCGCGACCGTGACGCCGTGCGGTACGGCGACCCCGCCTCGGTTTGGTCCGGCCGATCCCGCGCCTTGGACGACTGAGCCATCCGCGCCCCGCGACCGCCCCGGCCGCCCCGGCCTTGAGCTTGGCGCGTCAGCCGGAGGCGCTTGGCCAGTGGCAATTGCGCCGATCGGCGTAGTGGCACCCGCGGTCAGCGCTTGCTGACCCGCCTGCGCGCCGTTACGCTGCAGGATGTATGCGGTCGCGTTCAGCGCCGCCGGTTCGCCGAGCGATCCCGGATTGGTCGGCGGCATGGTCTGCAGAATCTCGCCGAAGAGCTCGCTTACCATTTTCGAGCGCCACTTGAGCATGAAGGTGCCGCCGGCGAGCGCCGGCGCATCTCCCGAGCCTTCGAAGTTTGCGCCGTGACACCCGGAACAAACCTGGTTATAAATAGCCTGCCCGGACTGGGCCTGCGCGGCGGTAAAAGCGCCGGTGGACTGCTGCGGCGCCTGCTGCGCGGCGGCAATGGCAAGCGCTACCGTTCCAAAGCCCAGCGGAAAAGAGCAATCGTGACAGGAGCGCTGAGGACTGCATGGCGGCATCTCCTTAGTTTTAATCTCAAAGTTTATATCATACTTGGGTCGAGGTGTTAGTGCTTGGCTAATCGTTTCACTTTTTTTCTGGCGATGTTTGCATCGTTGCTCCTCGCCTTCGATGGGCCAGCCCAGGACGCACCCGCCGCCGGGGAATACTTTGTTTACGTCGGAACCTACACCGCTGCAATCTCCAAGGGAATTTATGGCTTCCGCTTCCAGCCATCCACGGGGGAATTGATTCCGCTCGGGGTCATGGCGGAAGCTCCCAATCCCTCCTTCCTGGTTATAAGTCCGAACAGCCGATTCCTATACGCGGTGAATTGGAAGGGCAGCGATACTGTGGAGGGCAATACCGTCAGCGCATATGCGCTTAATCCTCACACAGGTAAGCTCACCTTTCTAAACAAAGTTTCTTCGAAGGGCGAAATGCCTACTCATTTGCTCATCGACCCGAGCGGTCGCACGGTTCTGGTTGCAAACTACGGCAGCGGAAGCGTAGCCGCGCTCCCGGTCCAGCCGAACGGACGGCTGAGCGAGGCTACCTGGTTCGATCAGCATCCTAGCTCCGGCGCCGTCAAAAACCGCCAGACCGGGCCGCACGCGCATTCTGTGGTTTTATCGCCAGATAAACGTTTCGCGCTCGTGGCGGATCTCGGACTGGATGAAATATTTTCTTATCGGTTCGACGCTGCCAAGAGTTCCTTATCGCCGAACGACCCGCCGTTCACAACCGTCGGCCCCGACTCGGGTCCCCGGCACATGGCGTTTCATCCGAACGGCAGATTCCTCTATGTGAATAATCAGGACAACTCAACCGTGGCCGTGTTCGCATACTACCAGGCAGGCGGAACATTGAAGGAGCTTCAGACCATTTCTACTCTGCCGCCGGATTTCACAGGAAAAAATACGACTGCCGAGATCCAAACCGACAGCGCGGGCAAATTTCTGTACGTCTCCAATCGCGGGCATGACAGCATCGCGGTGTTCGCTATCGGTCCCCGTGAAGGAACGCTGACCTCAGTCGAACACGTCTCCACGCAGGGCAAGTCACCGCGCAATTTCTCTCTCGATGCGACCGGCTCTTACCTGTTCGCCGCCAACGAGAACTCCAGCAACATCGTCCTGATTCATGTGGACCGGAATACGGGTCGCTTAACTCCGACCGGGAAAGTGGTGCCTGTTGGCTCGCCGAGTTGCGTAATTTTTCTGAAGGCTCAACCTTAGACGATGCTGGTTTCGGTGTAGGCGCCGAAAATGTCCTTGAGCGCGAGACATATTTCCCCCACCGTGGCGTAGGCGCGCACGGCGTCGAGGATGCAGGGCATGGTGTTAGTGTCATCTTCGGCCGCGCGGCGCAGAGCGGCCAAGGTTTTTTCGACTTCGCCGGCGTTCCGGTGCTTTCGAACTTCGCTCAAACGGTCGATCTGCCTGCGTTCGGCAGTTTCATCGATGTGGAGAAGGTCGATCGGTTTCTCTTCGCACTCGACGAACCTATTCACACCGACGATTACGCTTTCTCCCAGTTCGACCGAATGCTGAAATTCATAGCTGGCATTGGCAATCTCAGTCTGAGGAAAGCCGCGCTCGATGGCCGGGATCATTCCGCCCATTTCGTCGATACGCCGGATGTAAGCGTTGGCGGCTTTTTCTACATCCAGCGTCAGGCGCTCCAGATAATAGCTGCCTCCGAGAGGATCGGGGATGGCTGGAACGCCGCTTTCATAAGCGATGACCTGCTGCGTCCGCAAGGCGATCGTCACCGCATGTTCGGAAGGCAACGCATAGGCCTCGTCGAGGGAATTTGTGTGAAGCGATTGGCAGCCGCCGAGCACCGCCGCGAGCGCCTGGATGGCCGTCCGCACAATGTTATTCCTCGGTTGCTGCCAGGTGAGGGAACATCCGGCAGTCTGCGCGTGGAAGCGCATCTTTAAGCTGCGCTCGTCGCGAGCCCCGTAACGGTCGCGCATGATATGCGCCCAGATCTTGCGCGCGGCGCGATATTTGGCGATTTCCTCGAAGAAATCATTGTGCGCATTAAAGAAAAAACTCAGGCGCGGAGCGAACGAGTCGACCGGCAGACCACGCTTGATCGCCCAATCGACATACTCGATGCC
Organism: uncultured Acidobacteriota bacterium; assembly: GCA_963799805.1. Taxonomy (GTDB): domain Bacteria; phylum Acidobacteriota; class Terriglobia; order Bryobacterales; family Bryobacteraceae; genus Palsa-187. The sequence goes on along the minus strand of CAWCYF010000002.1, from coordinate 1,026,335 downwards.
ATCGCGAAGCGTGAACGCCAGCTCCTGCACGGCAGTCGAGCCGGCCTCCCGGATGTGGTAACCGGAAATCGAGATCGGATTGAAGCGCGGAACGTGCCGCGCGGCGAACTCGATGGAATCCGTGACCAGGCGCATCGAGGGCCGCGGAGGATAGATGAATTCCTTTTGTGCGATGTACTCCTTCAGAATGTCGTTTTGCAGCGTGCCAGAAACCCGGGACCAGTCAACCCCCTGCTTCTCGGCAACCACCAGGTACATCGCCCAAATAATGGATGCGGGCGAGTTGATGGTCATTGAAACCGTGACGTCGCCGAGCGGAATACCCTCAAACAGCGTTTCCATATCGGCCAGCGACGAAATGGCCACGCCGCACTTACCCACTTCGCCGCACGACGCCGGCTGGTCCGAATCGAATCCCATCAGCGTGGGCAGATCGAACGCGACGGAAAGACCCGCTTGCCCCTGATCGAGAAGATATCGGAAACGGGCGTTAGTCTCTTCCGCGGTGGCGAAGCCCGCGAACTGGCGCATGGTCCAGAGCCGGCCGCGGTACATATTTTCATGAATGCCGCGAGTATATGGAAAACGGCCGGGCTCGCCCAGGTCTCGCGCCGCGTCGAATCCGGCCAATTGCTCAGGGCCGTAGACCGGTTCGAGAGGCAAGCCGCTCAGGGTGTGGTAAGACTTTGCGGCTGTGACCGTTTCACCCATGATCCACCTACATTCTACGCCTACAATGTAAACGTGGACTCCGAACATTTCGAGGAACCGCGCCTCGCGTTGAACCGCATCTATACCCGACGCGGCGATTCGGGACAAACCAGTCTGGCGGGCGGGCAGCGCGTCGCAAAGGACTCGGCGCGTATTGAAACCTACGGGACCGTCGATGAATTAAACGCGTTCCTCGGTGTCGCGATGGTCTCTTGCCGGGAACTGTTGGGCCAGGAAGCTAATCTCGGACGGCTCGTTGATATAATCCGACGCGTTCAGCACGAGCTTTTCAATCTTGGATCGATTCTCGCTACCAGGCCGGAGGACGTGCACCCCAAGCAGGCGCGCATCACACCGGCTGAAATCGAGCAGCTCGAACACGAGATCGATGAGATGAATGCGGAACTGAAGCCGCTGCGAAGTTTCGTTCTTCCGGGAGGACCGCGTCTCAATGCCGAGCTGCATGTGACGCGCACGGTATGCCGGCGGGCCGAGCGGTTATTGGTGGCACTTTCACGCGAAGAGGACGTGCCGCCGGACACAATCCGCTATCTCAACCGGCTCAGCGATGCGATGTTCGTCTGGAGCCGCTGGGCCAATCACGTGCTCGGCGTTCCCGAGGCGCTCTGGGATCCCAATGAAGCCGCTTCAGCGCGGCCGCGCTAGATGACCTCTTCGTTCCAATCCTGAAGAATGGATTTGACTTTGGCCGTAAACTGGTCGGCCAGAGCGCCATCGATCAAGCGGTGATCGAAAGTCAATGCCAGGTAGCACATCGAGCGGATCGCGATGGCATCGTCGACCACTACCGGCTCCTTCTCGACCGAACCGACTCCGAGGATCGCGACCTGCGGCTGGTTAATCACCGGCGTGGCGAAAACGCTGCCGAAACTCCCGAAGTTCGTAATAGAAAACGTCCCGGCCTGCACTTCATCCGGGCGTAGCTGGCGGGAACGGGCGCGCGAAGCGAGATCGACGATAGAGCGCTGCAATCCGATCACGTTTTTCTCTTCTGCGTTGCGGATGACGGGCACGATCAGACCGTTTTCAAGCGCGACGGCCATACCCAGATTGATATCGCGATGATAAACGATATTCGAGCCGTCAATCGATGCGTTCACCACCGGGTATTGGCGTAGCGCAGCGGTAGCGGCGCGCATTACGAACGGCAGGAACGTGAGGCCAAAGCCATACTGCGCCTGGAACTGGCCCTTGATACGATCACGCAGTTTCGCGATACGCGTCATATCGACCTTGTGCACAGTGGTGACGTGCGCGGAGGTGTGTTTGCTGAACACCATGTGCTCGGCGATTCTCTGCCGCATCATGGTCATCGGTTCGACGCGAGTGGCCGGCATCTCGCCCTGCGCCGGGGCTTGAACGGGGGTTGGGCGGGGGACCTCGACCGGCGCTGGAATGGTGGCCATCGCCCCCGTAGGCGGCGGAGGTGCTGCCTGCGGAGGTGCTGCCTGCGGAGGTGGAGCTGGCGCAGGTTTTTCGACAGGAGCAGATCGGGAGGCCATATAATTCTCCAGATCCTGCTTCGTGATCCGTGCACCGGCGCCTGTGCCCTTCACCTGGCTTAAATCGATATTGTTTTCGCGCGCCATTTTGCGGACCAGGGGTGAGAGAGGTCCGGCGGTCTCCTCGGGTGACGGCGGAGGCGGGGTCTGAGCCTGCGCCGCGGCCGGAGCCTGCGCGCCATCTGCTTGCGGGCTGGACTTGGGAGGCGGCGGAGCCGCTGCGGCAGGAGCTGCTTCCTGTGGCTTTGTCTGCTGTTCAGCAGGATTCGGCTCCTGTGGAGCGGGCGCGGATTCTTTTGCCGCGGGCTTTGCCGCCGACGTTGGACCGGCGCCGTTGCCTTCGTTGATCTTGGCGACCACGGTATTGATCCCGACGGTCTTCCCTTCCTCGACCATGACCTCCTCCAGCGTTCCGGCGGCCGGAGAGGGAATCTCGGTATCCACTTTGTCGGTCGAAATCTCGAACAGCGGCTCGTCCCGATCCACATGGTCGCCCGGCTTTTTCAGCCACTTGGTCAAGGTTCCTTCGACGATGCTTTCCCCCATCTGGGGCATGACGATATCGATCATAAACTTCAACTCTCCATTGCAACCTGTGCGTTTTCCATTTCACGCTCGAATACCAGCCCGAAGCTGCGCTCCAACGCGGCGATCACCTCGTCCCGGCCCGCGCGGCATCCAAGAGCGCGCATCGAGGTCACCGGTTTGGTCAACCCGCAGGGCACGATATACCGGAAATAGCTCAAATCCGTATCGACATTCAATGCGAAGCCATGCGAGGCAACCCAGCGGCTGATGTGTATTCCTATCGCGGCGATCTTGCCCTGCGACGTCCATACGCCGGTTGCTCCTTCGACGCGGCTCGCCTCAATTCCAAACTCAGCCAGAGCCTCGATCAGAACCCGCTCGATCCCGCGTACATATGCCACCACATCGCGCTTCCATTCTCGCAGATCGAATATCGGATAGCCGACGATCTGGCCTGGACCATGGTAGGTGACATCGCCGCCCGCGGTCAGTCCGATGGAAACTCGATACCTGCGCGCTCGAGCACCTCCGGCGCTGCGAGCAGATTCTCGTCGCGACCGTTACGCCCTATGGTCACCACGTGAGGATGCTCGAGAATCAAAAGCTGATCGGGGATTTCGCCGCGTTTCCGGCGCTCCACCAAGTCGCGCTGCAACTCGAACGCCTGGGCAAAACCGATGCGGCCGAGGCGGTGAACCGCGCAGGCTTTAAGCATTAATCGCCAGTCCGTAGACGGAGTTGAATGCTTCGCCCACGGCCTCATACAGAGTCGGATGCGCGTGGATGGTGTGCATTACGGTCTCGACGGTGGCTTCCGCCTCCATCGCCAGCACGCCTTCGCTGATGAGTTCGAAAGCCTCCGGCCCGATGATATGGACGCCCAAAATCTCGCCATGGGTCTCGTCGGCAACCACCTTGATGAAGCCGTCGTGCCGTCCCAGAATGCTGGCTTTGCTATCGGCCATAAATGGGAATTTGCCGATCTTCACCTTATGGCCTTTGGCGCGCGCCTGCGCTTCGGTCAGGCCGACGCTGCCGATACCAGGCTCGGTATAAGTGCAGCTCGGGATGCGGTCTTTATTAATCGGCGTGGCCGGCTTGCCCGCGATATGTGCGATCGCTACCATGCCTTCAGCCGTAGCTACATGCGCCAGCAGTGGCGTCCCGCTCACCACGTCGCCGATCGCGTAAATACCCGGTTCGCCAGTGCGCTGGTACTCGTCGACCTTGACGAAGCCGCGGTCGAGCTGGACGCGAGTGCCTTCGAGTCCGATATTTTCCGTGTTCGGCTTGCGCCCCACAGCGACCAGTAGCGTCTCGAAGTCGAGATTTTCCTGTTTTCCATTTGCGAGCGTCACGGAGAAGTGGACCCCTTGGTCCGTCCTCTGGACGTCTCCGGCACGCGCACCGGTTTCGACCCGAATCCCGCTCTTTTTGAATAGCCTTTCAAGCTCCTTCGAGACATCTTCGTCTTCCAGCGGAACGATGCGCGGCAGCATCTCGAACAGCGTCACTTTGGTCCCGAAACGGTGGAAGCAGGAAGCGAACTCGACTCCCACTGCGCCGCATCCGATGATCCCCATCGAGGCCGGAACTTGGGTCAAGTTGAGTATTTCAACATTAGTGAAAATCCGGTTCGCATCCGGCTGTAAGCCCGGAAGCATTCGCGCCTCAGAGCCGGTAGCCAGAACGATATTGCGCGTCTCCAGAACCTGATTACCGCTCTCCGAGGCGACTTCGACCTTCCCGGGACCCGCCAGGCGTCCCCGGCCCTTGATCCAGTCGACCTTGTTCTTTTTCATCAGGAACTCGACGCCTTTGGCGTGTTTCGAGACGATCTTGTTCTTGCGCTGGCTCACCAGCGGAAAATCGAGGCGCGGATTCTCGCAATGGATCCCGTCCTCGGCCGAATGCAGAAATCGCTCCCACACGTCGGCCGCATGAAGAAAAGCTTTGGTGGGAATACAGCCGACATGCAGGCAAGTCCCGCCGAGATAGGGATCTTTTTCGATAATGGCAGTTTTAAGGCCGTATTGACCCGCCCGAACGGCCGCCGAGTAACCACCGGGACCGCTCCCGATGACGATCACGTCGTATGTCATTTTATTTTTCAGTGTAGCAGGCGAGTAAAGGGCGCTTTTCTGGAACTTATTGAGCGCGCGGAAGGAAATCCTAGCAGAAGTTACGATGGATGGTGCAGGTTCTCGTGGACGGCGACCAGGAACTGCTCGAACGGATGCTCGGCGGCGATGTGGACGCCTTCACCACGCTATACCGGCGGAGGCACCCGGCCGTGTACCGGTTCGCTTTGCAGATGACAGGCAGCGTTCGGAATCGCCGAGGACGTTACGCAGGAAGTTTTCATGACGCTGATGGAGCGGGGAAGAGGTTTCGATCCAGCGCGCGGCACGCTCGCGTCGTTCCTCTATGGCATGGCACGGAACATGGTCGCGCGGCGGCTCGAGAAGGACCGGCCCGCGGAGCAGGAAATACCGATGGAAGATCTCGCGTGCGATCAGGACCTGCTCGAAGATTTGACCCGGCGCGAGACCGATTGAGCAGGTGCGCCGGGCGGTGCTGAGTCTGCCGCCGGTCTACCGCGAGGCGGTTGTGCTTTGCGACCTGCAGGATTTGAGTTATCAGGATGCGGCTGTGGCGCTCGATTGCCCGGTGGGTACGGTGCGTTCCAGGTTGAACCGCGGGCGGGCGATGCTCGCGCAGAAATTGGGCGGGAAAGCCGCCAGCGTTGTCAGGAGTTGGGGATGAGCGACGAGAGAATTTTACTGGCATTGCGGGCGCTGGCCGAAAGCGACCGCGAGAAGGAAGCTTCGCCGGAATTGGAGGCGCGGTTGCTGCGGGCATTTGAGCATAAACGGCGGCAGCGTTCCTGGCGCGTCGCGGCAGTTTGGGCGAGCGCCGGAGCGGCTGCCGCGGCAGCAATCGTGATTGGGATCGTGGTTGCGAATCACCGGCCGCGTCCAGAGCCAGTGACCACACAGCGCGAGTGTCCAACCCGCAACGCACGTTGTACAATAGCCTGATCGAGCATGCACCAGCCGTTCGGACGCCCAGGCGCAAAGTCGCTAGAGTGCGGCGGCCACGCGCAGCCTCGCGAAATCGTTACGCAGTTTTTCCCGCTGATGGATGTGCCGCCGCCGTTTGAGCGCGGTGAATTGCTCCGCGTCAGCGTGGCTGCGGACGCCATGCGGGCGGTAGGTCTGCCGGTAGATGAGGATCACCTGGCCGATCGTGTTCAGGCCGACGTGCTGGTGGGACAAGAGGGCCTTCCACGGGCCATTCGGTTTGTAGAGATTGTAAACCAGTGAATCAGAAGAGAGGATACTTATGAAAATCATCGCTGCACGGCAATTTTGACCTTCGCGCCGGTGCTTCTGGCGCAGGAGCCGCCGGATACCGCTGGGCGCCGTCGCGCGTGAGAGTTATGGTGAACGGCCCTTTGGCGGGCGTCCAACGCCGCGTTCATCTCGGGCGAAATGGTAGGTGGAAGCCCGGTGACGGGCGCGCCCTATTCGGCGCAGGCAGTTACGGAAACCACTCAAACGCTGGCCGATGGGAACCGCATCGTAAACAATTCGTCGTCGATGCTCTATCGCGACAGCCAGGGGCGCGAGCGGCGTGAGACTGCCCTTCCCCAAAATCGGGGCGATCGAACACCGGGCAGCCGGCGCAGATGGTCATGATTTCAGACCCGGTCGCCGGGGTGCAGCTATACGCTCGATACCAACAGCCGGACTGCGCATAAAATGCCCGCGCCCTTTTCCAGAGCCACAGGTAACGTCACGATGCGCGGCGGGGGCGGCGGAGGGCAGATGGCCATCAGCGGAGCTCTGCTTCCTCCTCCGCCTGACGCGCGCGACGCATTGTTCTACAGGTCTACAGTGCGGCGATGCCGCAAATCCACCGCAAGCCGAAGATCGAGCAACTCGGTACCATGACTATCGAGGGCGTCCAGGCCGTAGGCACGCGGACCACTACGACGATTCCCGCAGGTCAGATCGGCAACGACCGGGACCTCAATATCGTCTCCGAGCGGTGGTATTCGCCGGACTTGAAGATGACCGTCCTTTCGAAGCGCACCGATCCTCGCATGGGCGAGACAACTTATCGCCTGACCCAGATCAATCGCAGCGAGCCGGACCCATCTCTGTTCCAAGTTCCCGCAGACTATACCGTTACCGAGGCACCCCGGGAAATGCCCGTTTTGCTCCAGAAGCCGCAGCAGTAGCGAAGCATTTGGAAGCGGCGTATGCCACGATGGGAGTAGCATGCGCGTTCACCAAGTTCATTTGCTTTGGCGTGGCCTTGCTGGCCGCGCCCTCACTTTTCGCCGCAGACTGCCGCGCCAGCCAAGCCCCTCGAAAGCGCGGCCGGCAATCCGGTTTCGCTTACGGGAGCTGAGTTCCTCATTCGAATCGCTCGCGGGCCGCGTCCGGCCGGCGGTGGTGCAGATTTTTTCCACCGGTTACGCCACCGCCGAAGAAGGCGCGGGCACCAATACCGCCAGCCTGCTTTCAACCGAGCGCAGCACCGGTTCCGGGTGTGATCCTCTCGCCGGACGGCTACATCATCACCAATAATCATGTGGTGCAGGGCGCTCGAAAGATCGAAGTGCGGTTGCCGGCGCTCACTCGCGCGGCTCTGGCCCATGCTCAGGAATCGACCATGGAGGCTAAGGTCGTCGGTGTCGATCGTGAAACGGATTGGCGGTCATCAAGGTCGAAAGCGCGGATCTGCCGCGGCTGACCTTCGGCGATTCCAACGACCTCCGGCAGGGCCAGGTGGTGATGGCTTTCGGCAATCCTCTGGGTCTTGAAGGCTCGGTTTCCATGGGCATTATCAGCTCTATCGCCCGCCGATTAAAACCTGAAGATCGCTATGGTATACGTGCAGACCGACGCTCCGATTAATCCGGGCAACAGCGGCGGCCCGCTGGTAGATACAGATGGGCGCGTGGTCGGCATCAATACTTTTATCCTCACCCAATCGGGCGGCAGCGAGGGCCTGGGTTTCGCCGATTCCCAGCAATATGGCGCGCAATATTTACGAGCAGATCCGCAAAAACGGGCACGTGCATCGCGGCCAGATTGGGATGTTTGCGCAAACCATTACACCGGTGCTCGCCAAGGCCCTGAATCTCCCTCAGGATTGGGGCGTGATCACATCGGACTTGATGCCCGACGGCCCGGCGGAAAAGGCGGGCCTGAAAATAGGCGACATTATTGTAAGTCTGAATGGGCGCGCCATGGATGACGCGCCTCAGCTGGAGACTGCCATTAATCGCATGAAGCTGGACGACAAGGTAGATCTGACGGTGCTGCGCGACGGTAAAACGCTCACCTTCGACGTTTCCCGTGATTGAGCGCGCCGACGATCCACAGCGTTTCGCGGACATGGTGAATCCACAGGATAATCTGATCCCGAAGCTCGGGATCCTGGGGATTGAAATCAACGATAAAGTGGCCCAGTTGCTGCCAACTTTACGGCATGAGTACGGGATTGTGGTCGCAGCGCGGGCGTCGACTCTTCCGTATTCGGGCGCGGATCTCGAGCCCGGCGATGTTATTTACGAGATTAACCGGACTCCCACTATCACCATCAAGACTTTACGCGATATCCTCGACTGCGATGAAACCGGGCGCGGCGGTGGAGCTCCAGATAGAGCGCAACGGGAAGCTCATGTACATCGCTCTGGAATTGGAGTAACGATGCGGTTCTGGGCGACTGGCGTTGCTTCTTATCGGCGCGGCTGATGTTCTGCACAGACTGCGCCCCCGCTGGCGTTTCCACTCGAGACACTACGCGTCGAGGGTAACCGGCGAATTTCAACTGAAAAAATCGTTGCGGTAGCGGGGATGAAAATCGGCTCGCCCGTGATGAAGCAGGATTTCGACGCAGCGCGCGCGCCGTCTGCTGGCTACCGGAGCGTTCGAAAGCGTCGGCTATGAATTCAAGCCGAGCGCGGACGGGAAGGGCTACCAGGGTACATTTGAAGTGGTCGAAATCGACCAGCTTTTCCCTTACCGTTTCGAAGATCTTCCCATACCCGACGAAACCCTGCGTAAAGAACTTCGCCAGCAGGAGCCGATTCTCGGCGATCAGATTCCGGCGACCGCCGAGGTGCTCGACCGGTACTCCAAAGCCATCGAGCAAATCGCGAAAATCCACGTAACTGGAAAGCTGAATAGCGATATTCCGGGCCAGCTCACGATTCTATTTCGGCCGCCTACGCCCAGACCGAACATCGCCGAGGTGCGATTCACGGGCAACGCGGTGCTGCCCACGACGATGCTGGTGAACGCTCTTGCGGAGGTTGCGATCGGGGTGCCGTACAGCGAGACCACGCTGCGGCTGCTGCTCGATTCGAGCATTCGCCCGCTGTACGACGCGCGAGGCCGCGTCCGCGTGGCATTTCCCAATATCACGGTGGAGAAGATCGAAGGCGCTGGACGTTGACGGCGTGGTCGTAACGGTGGCCGTCAGCGAAGGGCCCTCCTACAATCTGGGCGCAGTGCGATTTGCCGGAGTCGCGGCGGCAGATACTCGAGAGCTGGAAAAAACCGCCAATTTTCAATCCAATGACGTTGCCAATTTCGATGACATCAAAGCCGGACTCGATCGGATCTATCATCGCTACAGGAACCAAAGGATACCTGCGGGTAACGGGGCGCATTGACCGCGAGATCCATGACCAGGAGCACAAGGTGGATGTCGTGATTACCCTCGATCCGGGGCCGCAATTCACTATGGGCAAGCTGCAGATCGACGGGTCTGGATATGATCAGCGAGCCTGCGATCCGCAAGGCCTGGGATCTGAAGACCGGCTCGCCGTTCCAGCCGGAGTACCCCGATTCCTTTCTCAAGGACATTCGCGACGAAGGAATTTTCGACAACCTGGGCAAGACGCGCGCGGAGACTCAGATCAATGAGGCTTCGAAAACCGTCGATGTCACGCTGTACTTCAGCGGCGATAACGGCAAAGATCAGTCCAAGTCCGGCCGTAAGACTGGTCCCAACTAACGCTCCTGGTATTCTAAGTAGCAAGTGTCGCCGCCGCTGAATTTTCATCTGGAACACTACGAAGGGCCGCTCGATCTTCTGCTCGACCTGATCCGCAAGCAGGAGATCGATATCTACAACATCCCCATAGCCCAGATCACCACGCAATACCTGGAATTTATGCAGCGCGCGGCGGAAATGGATATCGAGCTGAGCGCGGAATTCGTCTACATGGCGGCAACGCTGATCCACATTAAATCGAAGATGCTGCTGCCGCGGGATCCGGAGCTGGACCAGATCCTTTCCGAGGAAGATCCACGCAAAGAGCTGGTGGACCGTTTGCTCGAGCATGAGAAGTTCAAATCGGCGGCCGAAATGCTGCACCAGAAGCGGGTGATCGAAGAAGCGGTCTGGTCGAATCCGCAGATGGAGCAATTCCAGGCTGGAGAGGATGTTCAGAGCCTCGCGGTGACAGTATTCGACCTGGTAAAAACTTTTCAGGCCGTGCTCGAGCGCGCCAAGCAGAGGCCCGTCTATGAAGTCGGGGGCGACGACGTTTCGGTGCCTGACATGATTCGCTATCTGCGCAAGGTGTTCGAGGGCGAGGGCCGCGCGGAAACAATTTCGGCGCGCGAATTGTTCGAGCGTCAGAGCAGCCGCCGCGCCACCATCTGCCTGTTTCTCGCCGTGCTGGAGCTAGTGAAGATGCAGGCGATCGGCCTGGTCCAGAAGGATGCGTTCGGCGAGATCGGGCTGAAGCGCCTCAAGGGATTTGAATCGGCATTCGCTGCAGCGACAGGCGATGGCCGCGATCGACGAAGGATACAGCTAACGCAATGGATGAGATGGAACTAAGCCAACTGGCGGAGGAGCGCCCGTTCGCCGGCGAAGATGCGCAACTGAAAGCGATCCTCGAAGCGATTGTCTACGTGACGGATGAGCCGCTAACCCTACCGCAGATGGCGGCCGCGCTGGGCCAACCCATCGACCGGATCAAGCGCCTGCTCGATGAGCTGGTGGCCGATTATGCGCGGCCGGAACACGGGCTTTCCGTGCGCGAAGTCGCAGGCGGCTACAAAATGGCCACCAAGGCCGAGCATCACGAAGCAGTCCGCGCTTTCGTCAAAAAACTCACGCCGCCTTTGAAACTTATCGCTGGCCGCGCTCGAAACGCTGGCCATGATCGCGTATAAGCAGCCGGTGACCGCGCCAGAGATCATGGAAATTCGCGGCGTGCAGGGCGCGGGCGTGCTGAAGACTCTGCTCGACCGGAAACTGGTTGCCGAATCGGGGCGCAAGAACGTGATCGGCAGGCCGATTCTATACAGGACCACGAAGGAGTTCCTGGTCCAGTTCGGCTTGAAGGACTTGGCCGAGCTCCCCACGCTCAAGGAGTTCGAGGAGCTGGCCCGGCTCGAAATTGCCGAGCCGGAGCCGCCGCCCGAAAATGACCCGCCTGAAAATGCCTGAGGAACGGCTTCAGAAAATTTTATCGCAGGCGGGCGTCGCCAGCCGCCGCAAGGCCGAGCAACTCATTCTCGATGGCCGGGTCACGGTGAATGGCGCAGTCGTCGCGGAGCTTGGCTCCAAGGCGGATCTCGATCGCGATCACATCAAAGTAGATGGACGCCTGCTCCGCAAACCCAAGCGCTATGTGTATTTGGCGCTGAACAAGCCTAAAGGTTGCGTAACGACCGTTTCCGATCCGGAGGGTCGCGAGACCGTGATGCACCTGCTGCGCGGCGTGAAGGAGCGCGTCTTTCCGGTAGGCCGGCTCGATTATCACAGCGAAGGGCTGCTGCTGCTCACCAATGACGGCGAGTTCGCGCATCGCATTACCGCGCCCGCGAGCCACGTCACCAAGACTTATGTCGTAAAGGTGAATGGCCCCCTGACCGAAGAACAGGAACGGGTCTTCCGCGAAGGCGTGCCCTTGCACGGCCGTAAAACTTCACCCGCGGAGTTGAAACAAATCAAGCACGGCGCTAATCCCTGGTATGAGGTACGCATCGCCGAGGGCCGGCAGAATCAGATCCGGATGATGTTCCGATACTTCGGACGGCTGGTCGAAAAACTCAGGCGCGTGAAGATCGGCTTCCTGGAGCTGGATCTTCCACCAGGACGTTATCGGGTTCTGACGCCCAGGGAAATTGAGCGATTCCGCAAAGTGCTCAAGCTGGATAGGGAGGAGAAACATGAATAGACGAATTGCGGCGGTGCTTCTTGCCCTTACTGGCTCGATCCTCCATGCGCAAACAGCCCCGGAGCCTGATGTTCTCATACTGACCAATGGCGACAGGCTGACCGGCCAGTTTGTCAATTCCAGCGGCGGATCGGTCACGTTTAAAAGCGATATGGCCGGGGAGATACATGTCGATTGGACCAAAATCAGGGAGCTTCACTCCTCGCGCAGGTTTGCCGTCATTCCGAAGGGCGTGCGCGTCCGCTATAAAGCCGGGTCCCAGGTTCCGCAGGGGACCATCGCGGTCACGGACCAGAAGATTGAAGTGAGCAGTACTCCGCCTCAGTCGATTCCGGTGGGGAACGCGGCCAATGTGATCGATGAAGACGCCTTTCAAAAAGCGGTAACGCATAATCCCAATTTTTTTCAGGACTGGACGGGCGCAATGACGGCCGGGGCGAGCTTGGTCGACGCGACGCAAACCAGCCGGACATTTACAAGCGCCATTAATTTAATCCGCGCCGTTCCCGCCGGAAAATTGGATGGATGCTCGAAATCGCACTATCGCAGATTTCACTTTGTCTTACGGCACGATATCGCAGCCGAGCACCCCGACCATCAGGACGGACATCTATCACGGCGATGTGGAGCGTGATGAGTACTTCTCGCCGCGCGTTTACGCCTTCGTCCAAGCTGCATTCGACCACAACTTTTCTCAAGGACTGGACCTGCAGCAGACCTATGGAGGAGGCATCGGCTGGACCGCCTTGAAGAGCGTCAATCAGACTCTCGATTTGAAGGCCAGCATGGATTATGTCAACCAGCAGTTTAAGAACTTCGAGCGCGAACCAGAGCCTGATCGCTTCCGATTTTTCAGAGGATTATCTTCGCAAACTCACACATGGGCTGGTTTTTACCGAGAAGCTGGTCTACATTCCGGCTTGGAATAATACCAAAGCTTACTCGGCGCTTGCCAGCGCGGGGCTGGCGCTGCCTGTCTATAAACGTTTCAGCGTGAGCCTCAACACGATCGATAATTATCTGAACGATCCGCCGCCGGGGTTCAAGAAGAATTCGTTTCAGTTCATCATGGCGCTGACTTATACGTTGCAGTAGGCCGCGCCGGACGCGTCACTCCGGGTACTCGCTCGGCCTGCATCAAATTGACGAGATTCTCCTCGCTGGCGATGGTCATGCGAGTGCCATCGGGAGAAATTCCGAAGGATTCGGTCGACATTTCCGGGTCAAAGCCGCCTAAGTAGCCGGAGGGGATTCGCCCCATCGCTTATGAGAGGCAATGCCTCCAAGAGCGAGCCGGGGTATACCACACGTCGGGTTGAAAAAGAACGGCGGCTACTCAATCGCGATGGCGCGATCGAAGGCCACGTCGATGGTGGACCCCTGCTTCAGTTCCACTTCCCGGCCGCGCGTCAGGAATGTCGCTGCAAATCCCACCGCTGTGCCCGCGCCCGCGCCGATGCCGGCCCCGCTCCAGCTACGATCGGCAATTCCTCCGAGTCCTGCGCCGCTTCCCGCCAGGATCGCGATTCGGCGCGCGTCTTGCCCATAATCCGAGCCTTGTTTTACGTTGTCCTCGCCACCGACAACCTTCTGATCGGACTGCTCTGAGTCAACCGCGCTCAGGCGGGGAGCAATCTTCAGCACGGTTCCGTTGGGCAGCGTGAGCGTTTCGAGCCTTATCCCCAGTTCCGCGCGGCCCGCAACTTTGCCGCTTCTTCGGGTATAGGCAACCACTCCCTGAACGTAGGCCCCTTCCGGGATCAGGATGCGTCCCTGAGCCGCGATCGGGTTTGCGGTCCGAAGATAGACCTGAGTTCCCTCTTCAGCCGTGCGCGTGCTGATAGAATTCACCATCCGCAGCAAGACGTGAGTTCCTTGCGGAATTTCCGCGGCACTGATTGAAGAAGAGCCGACAGACAAACACATGAGTAAGCCGACAATTAGTCGCATCATGACCTAATCATACGTTCACTGCTGCTTGTCGAGCGCTGGAGTAGTCCTGGTATCCCTAAGACTGGTTCCGAGGATTTCCCCGGAAACGACCAGCTCTACACGTCGATTCATTTGACGGCCCGCCGCGGTGCTGTTATCCGCCACAGGCATGGTCTTGCCGAAACCTTGCGCCGTGATGTTGTCCGCGCTTAGACCCTGTGAAACCAGGTATTCGCGAACGGCATTGGCGCGATTTTCTGAAAGCTTCATGTTGTAGTCGTCAGCGCCCACGCTATCTGTGTGTCCTTCGACCGCAATTCTCAATCCAGGGTGGCCCAAAATAATTCCCGACACTTTCGCCAGCTTCTCGCGCGCGCCGGGCTTTAAAGTGTAACGACCGGTGTCGAACAACACGTCCGACATATTCACGATAAGACCTCGAGCCGTATCGCGAGTCTGGAGAATCTGGTTAAACTGCTCATACAGTTGCTGACGAAGCTGAGCCTGATCCTGCTCCGCTTTGAGACGATCCTGCTCCGCTTTTTGACGAGCAAGATCGGCGTCCGCTGCGGCCTGACGCGCTCTGTCGGCTTCCGCCGCCGATTGCTGCTGCTGTTCCAGTGCTGCCTGACGTGCGGCATCCGCCTCACTCTTTGCACGCTCCGCGGCTTGGCGTTCCAGTTGGGCGGTTTGGGTGGCCGCCTGCGCTTCGTTCTTGGCTCTCTCGGCAGCCACACGCTCGGCGTCGGCCTGAGCGCGCGCCCTGGCTTCTTGATCAGCCCTCATTCTCGCATCCTCGGCCCGAGCCTTCTCAGCGTTCTCGCGAGCTAATGCAGCCTGGCGCTCATTTTCCTGCGTCTCCTGACGTTCCGCCCGAATCGCAATCACCCGCGCGTCTTCCGCCCGAACCGCAGCTTCACGCGCCATGGTGATCACCGGTTTTTGGCCGCGCTTCTGCTTCTGGTACCGCTGGGCCTGCTGAAGTGAGGCGCTGGCCTTCTGGTAACTATCGGAGGCATACTTCTCGGCGCCTGCTACGCGAGCCAATTGGAGGGCGTTCTCGGCTTCATACAACTCGAAAGGATCTTTTTTATCGACTTTTATCGGTATAAATCCCGCCGCTTTCCCTTGGCTAGTATACATGCCGCGCGGCAGGAGCTCGTACTTGGCGTTGATGGTTTCCACCACGCCCATTGTGTCTCGCCGAATGATGTTTTCCATGACCACCACGTCGCTAGGCTGGGTCACGGCATAGTAGGGCTCGGCGGTCACGATCATTCCGAAGGTCTGGATGTCGCTGGTGGCATCGATTTTGCTGGACGAGCCGGCCCCATAGTTGTTAAGAGTCAACTCCCCCAAATTTACAGGGCGCCCATCCGGGGAGATCGCCCAGAGAACGTAGGTGAGGTACTCGGGGCCGAAGCTGCTCGGGGAAACCATGTTCTTGAACTCAGCCGAAACATGAATCACACCTCGTTCACTCTCAACCTTAGCCGATCCTTTTGCGTCCGGCATAAGAGGAGTTCCCTGGAAATCAATTTTGGTGGAACCGCCGCGGTGTAAATAATTGACTGCGGGGGTCGTGCGCGAGACCACCTCGACCCTGAAAATCGGGGTGGGGCCGCTAACGTCCGCTTGCACGGGTGCGGGCGGCTTCTGTGTGGGGTTCGTTTCTTGAGCGAAGAACACCGAACCTGTAAGCACGGTAACAAAACCAATTTGTATTACGCGTCGCATGCGAACAGTTATGCACGCACGGTACCACCAAGGGCTGATAACAGCTTCAATCAGTTACATTAACACCGCCATCTTTAAAGAGGTAAAAACTTACTATTCCCCTCTATTTTTACAGGTTATTTAAGCAATTAAGCCGCCTTACTTGGGGACTGATACGGTTTGGTCGCCCTCGATATAGGCGATGTAAGGCGCGCCCGCGAGCGGCGGCAATCTCTTTCGAGTGCTTCTGCCCATTCACCTCCACCGGCCGCGTAATTCCGTTGTGAGCGGCGGGGGTCGCCCGAACATTGAGCTTATGCCCGTCGACGGCAGCGACATCGAGCAACTTGAAAGTTATTTTCGCGCCACCGATGCCGAGAAACTTCTTTTTGCCGCCCGCCTCCGCGACTTCGCCCGTGACGGCGGCTCCTTTGGGGATCACCACGATATCGCCGGCACGGAGTTCGCCGGTAGTAACGAATCGAAGCGGCTGACCTTCGGCTGCATCGGCCGGAACGTCTTCGGCCAGGGTGATGGGAATGGGCGTACCGTCGGTAACGGTCACCACCGCAACCTTCTCGACAGGAATACGCGTTGGAAGCGGCGGCGCATTCACCGGCAAGACCGGCGGCGAGGAAGGCGCGGCTGAGGAGGGCGGTGGTGCGGAAGGCGCTATAACGGCGGATGAGGTACCGACGGAGGTGCGGGCGCGGGCCGGGGAGTCGCGGCAGCGGCTCTAGTCGAAGCCGGTACAGCCTTGGGGTTGCGCATGGCTTCGATTATGTTGGCAGAGACGCCGGCCTTGGTAAGGCGAATGATCTCGGCAGGCGAGAGATTGAAATCGGTTTTCGGCGAAGAGCGGATCTGGCTGAGGATGACCGAGCTTGCTACCTTGGCTTCGACCATTTCAATGATGCCGTCGTTCGTTAACGCGTTATCGGCGGGTCCGGGCGCAGGACGGGACGGCGGTTCAGCGGCGGCGGGAGTAGTTTCGGGCACAGGTGTAACTTCGACGGGAGCACTCACGGCCGCTGGCTGCGCGTGATGATGCCGGCTGATCCACCAAGCGGTTCCCCCTGCGCCAGCGAGCGCAATCAGAGCCGATTGCAATTCCGGCTATCGCCATCGGAGAAATCCGCTTTTTGGCTGCGGAAATTTTGGGTCTATAGAGCAGGCCTGAGGCGGATTCATGCTCCAGAGCCGCGAGAGCCATTTTCACATCCTTCATCGATTGCCAGCGCTGATCCGGGTCCTTGCGTAGGCACCGCCCGATCAGTTGCTCGATCTGGGGCGGAACATCGGGAGCGACCTGGGCGATCGGCCTGGCATCGTCGCGCAGGATCGCGGAGAGCGTGGACAAGGCGTTTTCTCCTTGAAAGGCGCGTACTCCGGTGATCATTTCGTAGAGGACCACCCCCAGCGAGAAAATGTCGGAACGAGCGTCTACTTTCTTGCCCTGCGCCTGTTCCGGCGACATATAGCTGACCGTGCCGATGATCGATCCTTCCACGGTGAGCGGGCCCTCCGAGAGAGTCTGCGTCGCGTCCGCGGCTTCGCCCATCGGGCCGCGATCCACGAGCTTGGCGAGACCGAAATCCAGGATCTTCACCAGGCCAGTCTCAGTCACCATGACATTGGCAGGTTTGAGATCGCGATGAATGATACCGGCCGCATGCGCGACGCTGAGCGCGTCGGCCATTTGCACGGCGTATTTCAGAGCCTGAGGAAGGCGCAAACCCCCTTTGGGAATGAGATCCACAAGAGTCTTGCCACCCACGTATTCCATCACCATGAACTGCGAATCGCTTTCAGTGGCGATATCGTGGATGGTGATGATGCTGGGGTGATTCAGAGCGGAGGCGGCCTGCGCCTCCTGGATAAACCGGCGGCGGCGCTCCGGGTCGCTTCTGTTCGCGGTGGCGCCCGTATTCGCGGTGGATAGAACTTTAATGGCGACAAACCGGTTTAGCCGGGTGTCCTGAGCCTTGTAAATCTCGCCCATCCCGCCCGCACCTAGCTTTTCGAGGAACTGATACTGCAGGACGGTTCGGCCAACCATGGTGTGCTCCAGAAGTCTACAGTGTATCCTAAGCGGTCAGGGCCTCTCGCTTTGCCTCAAATTCGCATCCTTCTTGCCGACGACCACACCATCATCCGGCAGCGGCTTGCGCCTTCTGCTCGAGCAGCAGCCCGACTTTAAAGTTGTGGCCGAGGCCAATGATGGAAGGGAAGCCGTCCAGTTGATTTCAAAATATCATCCCGAGGTGGGCATTCTCGACATCGGAATGCCGCAATTGAACGGAATTGAGGCCACGCGGCAGATCGCCGCTCAAGAACCCGCGACCCAGATCGTAATCCTCAGCATGCACGCCGACGAGGGCTATGTGCTTCGCGCTCTCAAGGCGGGTGCGCGCGCCTACATCCTGAAGAACTCGGCTGAGGCGGACCTGATCCGAGCCGTGCGCTCCGTAGCGGAAGGAAAATCGTTCTTCAGTCCCGCGATCAGCAAAATGCTGCTCGAAGATTACGTCCGCCAGGTCCGCGAACAACAGGTGGAAGACAGCTACGATCTCCTGACGCCGCGCGAGCGCGAAATTCTTCAGCTCATTGCCGAAGGCCGGACCAATAAAGAAGTCGCAAGTGTGCTCGGTCTCAGTCCCAATACGGTCGACACGCACCGCGGGAACATTCTCGCCAAGCTCAACTTACACGGCGTGCCGGAGCTGATCCTGTACGCCGTCCGGAAAGGAATCATTCAGTAGCGGAAGCGTTACCCGTAGGCGAGTTCCCTTCCCTGGCTCGGACTGGATCTCCATGCGGCCGCCCAGCCGCTTGACGCGTTCCTCCATGCCGAGCAAGCCCATCCCGCGTGTTCGTTGAGGATCGAAACCGGACCCGTCATCCTCTACCGTGAGCGCCAGCGTGCCGTTTTCACGCCGCACCCCGACCACGACGTTTGCGGCTCCGGAATGGCTGGATACATTATGAAGGGCCTCTTGAACCACGCGGTAGATGCAGGTCCGAACAGCGTCTGGAAGGGATTCCGGCACATTCTGATCCTCCACCTTGACGTGGATACCCTGGCGGCGAGACACCTCTCGCGCCTGCCATTCGAGCGCCGGAATGAGACCCAGATCGTCGAGCATCGAAGGGCGCAGCAGTAAAGCGATATTCCGGATTGAATTCACGCTCGAATCGGCGTGAGTCCGGATGCTCTCCAGGTACCGGTGGGCGGTAGCGTCATCGGAAGGAATCCGAGTCGCGAGATTGGCGGCGTCCACCAGCACGGCACTCAGCGTCTGCCCGACCTCGTCGTGCAATTCCCGCGAGATGGTGCGCCGCTCCTCTTCCTGGGCGGCCACCAGCCGGGCCGACAATTGCTCGAGCGCGCTGCGTCCTTCGAGGATCTGCCGATATCGGCGCTTGTTCTGAGCCTCGATCTTGAGGATGTAAAGGATACAACCGATGGCCAGCAAAACGGCGATTCCCAGGGCAATTTCGAGAACCGCGCCCAGACGTCTCCCCATGTTTTCGAATTGGTTCTGAATCCCCGCCGCCGCGGAGGCGAGTTGCCGGGCATCGACATCTTCCACGCGCGTCGTGATTTCGAGGACGGCCGTGCGGAGAGGAAGAATTTCGTCCCCATAGAACGCCGCCCGTCTGCGCTCCCGCTCAGAAGCGGACCAGCTCAGGGCGTGGCTCACCTCGCTCCAATGCTGGTCGAGAAGCGTTTGGAGGCGCTTCAGCAGCGCGGTTTCTTCGGGCGTGGAAGAGCGATAATTCCCTAAATCGGATAGCGTTCGGGACCAGGACTTGCCGCAGTTGAGCCAGCCGTTCCTTCGCCCGCTGCTGATCCGCGTCGAGCAGATCCTCGCCCAAATAGGTTTGGGAAAGCAGAACATAGGAGCGGACAGAAGCCAGACGCCGGGATCGCTCGAGCGAAGCGTCCCGCAAAACCTGGTTCTCGGCCCGCATTTCGCGCAGCAGTCTGTACCGCGTCCACAGCCACAATCAGGAAGATGAGGAGCATCCCCCCGAAGCCAAGCACCAGGGCGAGGCGCAGTCCCCGCGAAGGAGCCTCGGCCGCATCGGGACCGGACGGGGCTGAGCGGGTATCCGCCTGTTTCGATTGAGGAACCCGGGCCGCCATCTGCCTTCAGTGTACCGGAGCCGCGGCGGATCACGTGACGCTACCCTTTCCAGGTATAGGGTTCTACCCTGGACCGAGTATGGCAAGGTTAGATGCAAACGTTTTATCGTGGAGTTGGGTCCGCGAATGGTACAAAAACCTTGCTGGCCCGTCTTCTCGGATAGAGAGGATTCAAAACGAGGTGGCAAAATGAAAGAATTTTTTGGTAGGCGGCGCTGGGTCGCCGCGCTTTCTATAACGACAGCATTGGCAGTAACCGGATTTCTGGGATTGAAGGCCGCAACGATGGGCCATGAGAATCCTCCTGCCAATGTAAAAACAGTTGAATATTCGGAGTCTGCGGCGGGACATGGGTATGCGAATATGCTCAAGCAGGTAGTCCCGGCAGTGGTGAATATTTCTTCTTCGAGAGTGGTCAAGCCGGATGTAAACGAATCGCGCGGGATGCAGGGCGTAGATCCCTTCTTCCGCCAGTTCTTTGGCGACAACTTTCAAAATATGGTGCCGCAGGCCCGGCGCGAGAAGAGCCTGGGTTCAGGCGTGATCGTGAGCCCGGAAGGCTATATTCTTACTAATAATCACGTAGTAGACCACGCGACCGATGTGGCGGTCACGCTATACGATAAGCGTGAGCTGAAGGCCCGCGTAATTGGGACCGATCCCCGCACCGATATTGCAGTGCTGAAGATCGACGGCTCTAATTTCCCAACCCTTACGCTCGGTGACTCCAGCAAAGTTCAAGTTGGCGATATCGTCCTGGCCATCGGCGATCCGTTTGGCGTCGGCCAAACCGTAACCAATGGAATCGTAAGCGCCAAAGGCCGCGGCGGCCTCGGCATCGAACAAGTCGAGGATTTCATTCAAACCGATGCTCCCATTAACCCCGGTAATTCGGGCGGCGCCCTGGTCGACGATCAGGGGCATTTGATCGCCATCAATACCGCGATTCTTTCCGGCAACTCTGGCGGCAATCAAGGCATCGGGTTCGCGATTCCTGTCAACATGGCTCGTCACGATATGGACGAGATTCTGAAGAACGGCAAAGTGGAGCGAGGCTATCTCGGTATCCTGCCGCAGGACGTGACTCCGGCAATTGCGAAAGCCTTCAATACGACTGCACTTACCGGCGCATTGGTCGGCGACGTTACGACCGGCAGCCCGGCGGCGCAGGCGGGTCTGCAAAAGGGCGACATCATCCTGGCCGTCAACGGCGAAACTATGGCCGACGCGAATCAATTGCGGTTGATGATCGGTCAGATGACGCCTAACGAGACCGCGAGACTGAAAGTGATGCGCAACGGCAAGACGCTCGACATCGCCGTGAAGCTCGGCTCGTTCCCTTCATCCGAAGAGCACGCCTCTGCCAATACCGCGGAGCCGAATACCGTGCTCGATGGCGTAAACGTGGAGAATCTCACTCCCGATACGGCGCAGCAACTGAAACTGGCGCCGTCGACCAAGGGAGTGGTGGTAGATCAGGTTAGTCCGGCCAGCCGGGCCGCGGAAGCCGGGCTGCAGCAGGGCGACGTGATTCAAGAGGTGAATCATCACGCGGTAACTAACGTGAACGAATTCAAACAGGCCGTGAGCGCCGGAAAAGGCTCCGCGGTCCTGCTGCTCGTGAACCGCGGCGGTATGACCATGTACCTCGCAGTCTAGTCAGTTTGCCCCCTCGGGCAGCGGCCGGTTGAAGCTCATCCTCCGGAGCTCAACCGGCCGTTTCTTTTTGTAGTGCGATAATGACTGATTGTCCGAACTTCCCACCACAGCCTTTCGAGCCGCGGTCGTGCAGGCCGCTCCCGTCGTGTTCAACCGGGAAGCGACTCTCGAAAAAATTCGCGAGCTGACCGCGCCAGGCGGCCGCGCAAGGCGCACGTCTGGTCGTGTTTCCCGAAGCCTTCGTTTCCGCATATCCCAAAGGTCTTGATTTCGGCGCGCGAATAGGCGGCCGGACGCCCGAGGGACGGCGCATGTTCCGGCGGTATTTCGAAAGCGCGCTGGATGTTCCCGGTCCAGGAGTGGAAGCGCTTGCCGCGATCGCGCGCGAGCATTCAGTGTTCCTGGTGATCGGCGTCATCGAACGCGACTGGCGGGACGCTGTACTGCACCGTCCTATTTTTCGATCCGGAAGGCCATCTCATGGGTAAGCGCCGCAAGCTGATGCCGACGGCGATGGAACGCCTGGTATGGGGCATGGGGGACGGCTCCACTCTTCCAGTGTTCGACACCTCCATCGGAAAGCTCGGCGCGGTGATCTGCTGGGAAAATTACATGCCGATGCTGCGTATGGCGATGTATGCCAAGGGAATCCAGCTTTACTGCGCGCCGACTGTCGATGATCGCGACACCTGGGCATCGTCGATGCGCCATATCGCTTTTGAGGGCCGCTGTTTCGTGCTCTCCGCAGTCCAGTATTTGCGGCGCGGAGACTGTCCCGAGGATTACCCTGCGATCCAGGGCGACGATCCGGCCACGGTATTGATTCGAGGCGGTAGCGTGATCGTAAACCCGCTGGGCGTGATTCTGGCCGGTCCCTGTTACGGCGCGGAAATCATTCTCACGGCCGATCTCGATCTGAATGAAATCATCGAAGGCAAGTACGACCTGGATGTCGCAGGACACTACGCGCGGCCGGATGTGTTCCGTTTGACAGTCAACGAATGTCCGAATCCTTCTACGTTATGCGAGCCGGGTTAGAGGGTGAGCGGGAAAGGCCACTAAGATGCTACATCCGATTGGGGGTACCGAGAATGTCGAAATGGATTAATAAGCTGGCGTACATATTTAGCGCTGGCGTGTTGGCGTCCGGGCTGTTGCTGCCGGCTCAAGATTCCGCAAAGGATGACATGAAAAAGGCCGGTTCGGACGCCAAGAGCGCCGGGAAATCGAGTGGCAAAGCTGCCAAGAACGCCGGAAAGGGCGTCGCCAAAGGCGCGAAGGAAGGGACTCACAAGGCCGCCGGCGCCACGGAGAAGGGCGCCGCTAAAGTAAAGCAAAAAACCAAAGACACGACTAAGGATTAGTTCGCGGCATTACCTTCTACCAGCGGGTTTGCTCGCGGATCGAGTTTGCCAGCCTCTTGCTTACCACCGCTTCAAAGCCATTGGACATTCTCAACATCCAGCGCTTGCTCGAAAGCGGGGAGATGCGTCGGATGAGATCGGTGTTGATGATTGTGCCACGATGAATCCGCCGGAAGCGGCGGTCTAATTTCGCTTCAAGCGCTTTGAGCGAATGCTCACTCAGGTAACGCTGCGTGGTGGAGATCAGGTGGACCAATTCGCCGTCAGCTTGGAACGCAATAATGTCCGACGGATCGAGCAGATACAGATCCGAGCCGCGGCGTCCAACTATCTTGCGCGGTGTCTCCGCGCCCGCCGCGCTCGAGGCTCCCTGCAGCTGGCGTTGCGCTTTTAAAATTGCTTTCTCGAGCCGCTCCCGCCGTACGGGCTTCAGCAGGTAGTCAACTACACCTGCATCTAAAGCTTGGAGCGCATGCTGTTCATAAGCCGTCACAAAGATGATCGCCGGAATCCGGTCGCCGCGCAAAGATCGAACGACGGACAGGCCGTCCATCTCCGGCATCTCGAAATCCAGCAGAACAATATCGGGCTTGACCTCCAGGATTCGCGCCAGTGTTTCCCGTCCCGTGGACGCCTCCGCGACCACTTCAAGAGAACGAATCGCTTCGATATGTTCGCGTAGGATCTGCCGGGCGATGGGCTCGTCGTCGGCGATCAGGACCTTCAACGCGATGCCTCCATCGCTCGCGCCGAACTCACGCCCGAGGGAACCGGAATCGTAAAAGAAACCACACTGCCGTCATTATCCGAGTGAATATCGAGCTGCGCCTCGGCGCCGTAACAGAGTTGCAGACGCCGCACCACATTATCGAGACCAACGCCTCCCTTCGGGCCTGACGGAAAGCCTGCGCCCGTGTCCTTTACCGTGATCCGCAGCACGCCGCAGCTGTCGACGCGCGCCTCCAAACCGATCAGTCCTCCGCCAGGCTGAGGCGAGATTCCGTGTTTGACCGCATTCTCGACCAGCGGCTGTATCGAGAGAATCGGGATTGCAATCCCCAGCGCTTCTGAATCGACATGGATTTCGATTTGGAGTTTTTCACCGAGCCGCAGACGTTCGACCGCAAGGTAAGACTTCACGATGTGCAGCTCCTCTTCGAGCGGCAGAAACGATCTTTCGGTTTGCAGGAAATAGCGAAAAATATCCGCCAGGTTCAGCACAGTATCGCGCGCCCCCCGGGCCTCGCGCGGAATAATTCCATACAGTGTATTCAAGGCATTAAACAGGAAATGGGGATGGATCTGGGATTGCAGCGCGCGCAGCTCGGCCTGCACCACCAAACGCCGCATTTCAGATTCACGGTACTGCTCCACCTGCTCGACTACCTGACCGGAGGCCCGGCCGAGCAGTTGCAGATCCTCACTCAGATACCGCCGTCCGCCGGAACGGCGGCCTAACAGGAAATGATGCGCCCCGCCGGAAGGAATGCGCAGTGGGACCAGCACTTCCACGCCTTGGTTCTCCAGCTCCGTGCGGCGGCCGGACAGTTCGGAGATGAGAACGGGCCGGCGCAGGTCAAGCTCGAGCAGCCGGACATCGTCGACCGCATGGGCGTCGGCGCCTATAAATTTACCGAGCTCGCGGGCTGCCGAGGAAATGTATTCGCGCTCGTCTCGAACCGGCGTCTTCAGACTTTTTAAAAGAGCTCCCCGGTCGGTGCGTCGGAAAACTAAGCGCGTAAGTAGGTCTTGCACCCGCGTTCGCAGGATCGCGAAAAGAATCAGTAGCACGCATGCCCCGGCCAGCAGCAGCGCCTCGTAGAAAGGAGTCGAGGGCCGTGGGAGCAGATCCAGATGCCATGCTTCCGCGACACCGAAGGTGAATATCACGGCCAGCAGCACATTCGCCAGGAAACGCAGGAACGCGTCCAGCAGGACGAAACGATAATCCTGAAGAAGAACTAACAGCGCGAGCGGAATCGCGGCATGATGAAAGGCCAGCTCGCGGGACCAGACCTGCGTTTCCTCTCCGCTGCCGAAATGCACGAAGGACATGGCCAGCAGGAATAACGACATGGTCCCCACCAGACGTGAAGTTGTGAATCGCCGATTTTCATCGCGCGAGGCGAACACCAGCGCGGCCGCGATGCACGTCAGTACTCCGTAGCCGATCGTGATCAGCGCCAGCCCCCAGCGGTGGTAGCGCGCGCCCTCGCGGAACAGCTCGGCTATGTGGAGCACGATGGTCACGGCGCTCAGTCCGTAGCCCAGGCTTACCAGCACACGGTAGCGATCCTGGAGGCACAGATCGAAGAGCACAGCCGGCAGCAGACTCAGCACCGAGAAACCGATCGCCGCGCTTACGCCTGCAAATATGCTGTTTGGGTCATTGGTCCCGAGGACCAGGAGCGAAGTGAGATTCCAGGCCAGCGCCAGCGCCGCTGCCAGCATGGATTTCGTGCTGCCTCGTAGCCTGCGAGCCGCCCGGTCCTGGATCAGCAGGTATAAGAAGATGCTGAAGATCAGCACACCGGCCGAATGCCCAAGTGTATTGACCAGCAGGGATGCATTCATGCTTCCTAATGATAAACCCCAAAGCCGCAAATTTTTTAATCGAGATACTTGACAATAATACAGGCAGATTATATACTGTGGTTGTAAGGAGGTTAAAGCTAATGGCGCTTGTCAAGTACTCACCTTTTAACGATTTGGAGAATTTCCCAGTGGGCCTTCGGGCCTTTCAGGATACTATGAGCCGTTTGTTTTCTGAGCCGAACGGCCGTCCATGGGTGCCCCCTGTGGACATCCAGGAGACCGAGAACGAGATTATTCTCAAAGCCGACGTGCCCGATATCGATATGAAGGACATCGACGTACGGCTGGAGAATGGGACGCTCACCATCCGCGGTGAACGGCGCTTCGAGTCGAAAACACCGGAATCCAAGGAAGGCAAATCAACCGGCGGATGGCATCAGGTAGAGCGAGCCTACGGTACCTTTGAGCGATCTTTTATGCTCCCGGATACCGTGGACCCCGAGTCGGTAAAAGCCGATTATAAAAACGGCACTCTGACCATCAGGCTCGCAAAAAAAGAAATGGCCAAACCGCGCCAGATCAAGGTCGAAGTCAATCAATAATTTCACTCCCAGATAAGATTTGCGGGGGATCTCCGTTACGCGGGTCCCCCGTTTTTTGTGTGAAGATTGAGGTGGGTTTATGAACTTCGTCAAGACAGCATTTTTGCTGGGTGCTCTGAGCGGGATCCTATTGCTGGGGGGCGAACTGCTTGGAGGCCGAAGCGGGCTCGAGATGGGGCTCATCCTGGCGATCGGGATGAACTTTTTCAGCTACTTCTTTTCTGAGAGGCTTTCGCTGATGATGTACTCGGCCCAGCCTTTGACGCCGCAGGACCATCCTGAGATTTATGCTCGCGTTTATCCGCTGGTTCAAGGCCTGACGCAGCGCATGGGCCTGCCGATGCCGAAACTGTGGCTGATCCCGGACGATTCGCCCAATGCTTTCGCCACCGGCCGTAATCCCAATCACGCCTCGGTCGCCTTTACCGAGGGCATACTGCGGTTAATGACCAATCAGGAGCTGGAGGGTGTGGTCGCGCATGAGCTGGGTCACGTTCTGCATCGCGATATTCTGACCAGTTCGGTGGCGGCGACGCTCGCCTCGGCCATTACTTTCGTGGCACGAATGGCGTTCTGGTTCGGACCGCGAACGAACGACGATGAGGATCGAGGCGGCGCCGGAGGCGGACTCCTGATGATGATAGTCGCGCCCATCGCGGCCATGCTGATCCAGATGGCCATCTCGCGCACCCGCGAGTACAGCGCCGATGCTGCGTCCGCGAAATACACCGGCAATCCCGACGAGCTGATCCACGCGCTGCGCAAGCTCGAAAAGGGCGTGGAGCGAGTGCCCATGGACGCGACCCCGGCCACGGCGCACATGTTCATCGTGAACCCGTTCACGGGCGAAGGACTGGCGCGCATGTTCTCGACTCATCCTTCGACAGAAGACCGGATTGCACGCCTGGAAGCGATGCGGTCGGCGCCCGTGCGCTAGCAGTTGAACACAGTTACCGTTAACCAAAAGGCCGCAGGCCGCGTTTTTAGCGGTCATCCCTGGATTTTTTCAAGCGACGTGACCGATCGCGGCGGCGCGGAACCCGGCGACTCTGTTCGGGTCATCGGCCCTTCGGGCCGGGTCGTGGGTGTCGCGCACTTTAGTTCTACTTCTCAGATTACTCTCCGCCTTCTCTCCGGTAAGCACGAGCCGATCGACAAAACATTTTTTCTGCGGCGCCTTGCGGGGGCCATCGCTCATCGCGAGCGCGTCGTCGATAATTCGACCGCATACCGGCTCGTATTTTCGGAAGGCGACCTGCTTCCGGGCTTGATTGTCGACCGCTACGGGCCCTATTTGGCGATGCAAACCCTCGATCAGGGGATGGATCGCGCGCGCGACCTGATCGCCGGCTGCCTGACGGAACTGCTAGCGCCAGCCGGCATCCTGGCGCGCAACGATGCCGCTGTTCGCAAGCTGGAATCGCTGCCCCTCGAAACGGTAGCTCTCTCCGGTGAAATTCCGGAGCGCGTCGCGATCGAGATGAACGGGCTGAAGCTCGAAGCCGATCTGCTGCGGGGCCAGAAGACGGGAGTGTATCTCGATCAGCGCGAGAATTACCTTGTCGCCAGCCGCTACGCCCGGGGTAAAGTGCTCGACTGCTTCACATCCAGCGGCGGATTCGCGCTGCACTGCGCCTCACGAGCCGAATCGGTAGAAGCCATCGACTCATCCGCACCCGCGCTAGCGATAGCTGAAGCCAACGCGCGCGTCAATGGGATCGAGAACGTCCAATTCCGCCAGGCCGACGTTTTCGAATTTCTTTCAAAAATCGAGCGGCGCTATTCGACGATCGTGCTGGATCCCCCCGCGTTTGCGAAATCGCGCCATGATTTGCGCGATGCCGCGCGCGGCTATAAGGAGATTAATCTGCGCGCGCTGCGGCTGCTCGACCCGGGCGGCGTGCTGGTCACCTGCTCCTGCTCGCATCATTTGAGCGAGGCCGCGCTGCTGGAGATCGTCGCCGAAGCCGCGCTCGACGCCGGCAAAACACTGCGCGTGCTGGAGCGGCGCACTCAGGCCATGGATCATCCTATCCTCCTCACTGTTCCTGAAACTCACTATTTGAAGTGCCTGATCCTCGAGGCGTTGTAGACTGAGAGTCGCGTTGTAGACTGAAGGTCGAATGGATCCGCTCGAGCGACTCGACATCGCCACATGGCAGGGACCCTTCTCCGGCGATGCCGCGACGGCGCTCGAGGCGGGGAGAATTCTCTTCGCTCCGAACCTGCATTTCGACCTTTCCGAATCCGGCCGACGCTTCCTCAGCCCCGATTGCCTGGACGGAAAATCCAAGAATGTGAGCTTTCGCCCGGCTACCGGAACATTACAAGGAACCAAATGCGAAGGCGCCGAGCGGCACGAGTTGCTGTCGATGCTGCATCGCTACTACACACAGTCCTTCGCATTACTGAAGGCGTTGTGTCCAGGGTATGCCGATCGTTTGGAAGCCGGGTTCACCAGTTTTCGTCCGGCGGAGATCGCGGGCCGCCCCGCATCCTGGCGCAAGGACGACACCAGATTACACGTGGATGCGTTCCCTTCCCGGCCTCTTCAGGGCCGGCGCATTCTGCGCGTGTTCACGAACGTCAACCCGCGCTCCGCGCGACTCTGGCGAGTGGGCGAGCCTTTTGAACAAGTCGCGGCGGCGTTCCTGCCGCAGATCCGGCCGCCCCTCCCCGGATCGTCCTGGCTGCTTCATAGCATGCGGATCGTAAAAGGCCGCAGAACTCCCTACGATCACTACATGCTGGGCATCCACGATCGCATGAAATTCGACCAAGATTATCAATCGCGTGTATCGCGAACGGAATTAGAGATTCCGACGGGCGCGACTTGGGCCTGCTTCACTGACTCGGTCTCCCACGCCGCGATTTCCGGCCAGTTTGCGTTCGAGCAGACCTTCTATCTTCCGGTTGAGGCCATGCAGGACCCGGCGCGCTCTCCGCTGCGAGTACTAGAACGCCTGATCGGCCGCAGACTTGGGATTTGATTGAGACAGCATATTGCTTGCGGGAGAAGGATAGATCAATGGGCAGGGCTATTGGTAAATACCAAAATCTGGAACAGGACGAGAAGATTGACACTGCGCTGGATTTTATACGGGTGCTCACGTCTCGGCTTAGCGAGGCGCACCAAGAGGAATTGCAGACAAAGCACCGGGGGAGTTCCAAAGCGAAGGGAGCGGACCCCCGTCACTGTCCGTTCTGCGCGGCCGTTCGGGACGCGGATGAGTTTTTGGACGCGGCCGATTCCTGGTGGTTGGATCATCGCAACTCGCTCTGAGGACAGCCCCAGAGCGTTTCATCAGTAACCAGATCCGATGCTATCGCAGCACGACGCGTCCGATCTGGATAAACGCAACCACAAGACCCAAGGACAGCAGGCTTCTCCTAATCGAATCGTCAGCAAGCGGTTGCCGAACAGCGACACGTTTAGCATTGATCGTCAGCCCAACGAGCCAGCTATTGGCCCATTTGAAATCGGTTATAATCGCATGCTCCAATTGAGCGTGACAGTTTGGACAGACAAGCAATAAGTTACTTGGATGATGGCCAACTTCCGGATCCAGATGGTGTATTTCAAAATACGGCTTTCCGTTCCTCTTCTCAAACGTAAAAGAGCAAAGCTGACATCTTCCATCGTGCAACTCTCGAAGCAGGACGCGAGTTCCCGAAGGTACACCCCCGTGGCGCTCGGCTGGATGGGGAACTATCCTTGGGCGAGGCTGGCATACCGACTCCTGCGCGATACGCAACAACTCCTCTTGGGCCAGCTCTCGCCCGCGTTTTCTGGTCAGCCGTGATAGCACATTTAATTCCTGTATGGCATCGGCCTCCGTTCGTGCGGCATGAAGCTTTTGTCGGGTCCTTTGCTCTTCTCGCTCTCGAACGAACCGGCCCAAGGCGATCCGGTATACGCGTCTATCCAGATCTTCGATGGTAATTGAGATCAGGTCGCCTTCCCTTACGCCCCTCCTGAAAAACCAGCGGCCAAGGCCGAATATCCGACTCTCTTTGACGGTCGAATCATACGGATGAAAGGTAAGTGCCCTTGCCTTGCTCTCGTCATCAAAAACGACCTGAATTTGACCCTTTTCGCTAGGAAACCTGTCTCTAAATCTTTGCGGCAAGGCCAGCAAACCTTTCTCTAAGCGGCTGGCTGACGCGCGAATCGTGAAACTTTGTTTGTCGGTACTCACACTTATAAATCCGCGCCAAGCCTTCGGGCACTCAGCCCGCGATGGTATCACAATAGGAGTGTTAGCAGTAGCTACACTTGCGAATCAAGCGCCGCGTGCGGTATCGTAACGGAAAGGCTGTTATCCCTCTGTTTGCCTGTAAGATCTAAGTATCCGACTGGAGGAGTTCCCGGATGTTTTTGACCTCACTGTCTGCCCTGCGCAGGCGCATTTGCCCCACGTTGCTGCTGATGCTGCTCGCCATGGCCGGCTCGGTGCCGGTCGCGGCGCAGGAGGGCGGAGAAGCGTCTTTGAGGCTTCCGGATTTGAGCCAGGCCGTATTCCTGGGCGGAAGTATTACGGGACCTACGCTGTTGATGATCGGCCTGGGGATCTGCATTCTCGGCTTCGTCTTCGCTCTGGGGATGTACACGCATGTGCGCAATCTTCCCGTCCACAGGTCGATGCTCGAAATCTCCGAATTGATTTACGAGACCTGCAAGACCTACCTTCTCACGCAGGGTAGGTTTCTGATGATCCTGTGGGTGTTTATAGGCGCAGTTATCGTGCTGTACTTCGGCGTCCTCACGCCCAATCCGCCATTGCATGTGGTAATCATTCTGGCGTTCAGCCTGATCGGCATCGCGGGCAGCTACGGCGTGGCCTGGTTCGGCATCCGCGTAAATACGTTTGCCAATTCCAGAACGGCCTTTGCCAGCCTGCGCGGCAAACCGTTTCCCTGTTATGCCATTCCGCTGAAGGCTGGAATGAGTATCGGGATGCTGCTGATCAGCGTGGAGCTGTTCCTGATGCTCTGTATCCTGCTGTTCGTTCCTGGCGATTACGCCGGACCCTGCTTTATCGGCTTCGCCATCGGCGAATCGTTGGGCGCGGCGGTGCTGCGCGTGGCCGGCGGCATTTTCACCAAGATCGCGGATATCGGCGCGGACCTGATGAAGATCGTCTTCAAGATCAAGGAAGATGATGCGCGCAACCCCGGCGTGATCGCGGATTGCACAGGCGACAATGCGGGCGATTCGGTTGGACCTTCCGCCGACGGCTTCGAAACATATGGGGTCACTGGGGTGGCGCTGATAACGTTCATCCTGCTCGCGATCACGAACGATGTCGTGAAGGTAGAGCTGCTGGTCTGGATCTTCGTCATGCGCGTGGTGATGATCATTTCCGCCGCTCTGTCGTATTTCATTAACGAAGCGGTGGCCAAAGCCCGGTATGAGAATGTCGACAAGCTGAACTACGAAGCGCCGCTGACTTCGCTGGTATGGCTGACCTCAATCGTTTCCGTCGCGGCAACATATATAATTTCCTATCTCATGATCCCCAACATCGGCAACGACAGCTCGATGTGGTGGAAGCTATCGAGTATTATTACCTGCGGAACGCTGGCCGGCG
This sequence comes from uncultured Acidobacteriota bacterium, assembly GCA_963799805.1. GTDB lineage: Bacteria > Acidobacteriota > Terriglobia > Bryobacterales > Bryobacteraceae > Palsa-187. The sequence goes on along the minus strand of CAWCYF010000002.1, from coordinate 994,804 downwards.
CCATTATCCCGGAACTGGTCAAAGTATTCACGTCAGTCGATTCGCGCCATACGCGCGAAGTGGTTACGTCATCGCGCGAGGGCGGCGCATCTTTGAACATTCTTTCCGGCCTGGTTGCCGGCGACTTCAGCGCCTATTGGCTGGGATTGACGATTATGGCTCTGATGGCGATCGGCTATGGGATCAGCACGCAGGGAATGAATACTTTGATTCCCAACGCGCCCGCCGTATTTGCGTTTGGCCTGGTGGCGTTCGGATTCCTGGGCATGGGGCCGGTAACGATTGCCGTCGATTCGTACGGGCCGGTGACCGACAACGCGCAGTCTGTATTCGAGCTCAGCACCATCGAGCAGATCCAGGGAGTGAGAGCTGAGATCAAGAAAACTTACGGCTTCGATCTCGATTTCGACAAGGCCAAGCATCATCTGGAAGAGAACGACGGCGCAGGCAATACCTTCAAGGCCACGGCTAAACCAGTGTTAATCGGCACAGCGGTGGTGGGCGCGACGACCATGATTTTCTCCATCATCATGAGTCTGACAAACGGATTGACAGCTAATTTGCAGAACCTCTCGATCCTGTATCCGCCCTTCCTGCTGGGACTCATCACTGGCGGTGCGATTATCTACTGGTTCACCGGCGCTTCCATGCAGGCCGTCACCACCGGGGCCTATCGCGCGGTCGAATTCATCAAGGCGAACATCAAGCTCGAAGGTATCACGAAGGCATCCGTGGCGGACTCGAAAAAGGTTGTGCAGATCTGTACGCAATATGCGCAGAAGGGCATGTTCAACATCTTCCTGGTGGTATTCTTCGCCACGTTGTCCTTTGCGTTCTTCGAACCGTTCTACTTCATTGGCTATCTCATCTCGATTGCGCTGTTCGGACTCTATCAGGCGATCTTCATGGCTAACGCGGGCGGCGCCTGGGACAATGCCAAGAAAATTGTCGAGGTGGAGTTGAAGGCGAAGGGCACGCCTTTGCACGACGCGACTGTAATCGGCGATACGGTGGGCGATCCCTTCAAGGATACGTCGTCGGTGGCGTTGAACCCGATCATCAAATTTACGACGCTGTTCGGGTTGCTGGCAGTGGAACTGGCAGTGTCCCTGAGCGCCAAGAATCCGGGGCTGAGTACCGGCCTGGCTATTGCATTTCTGCTGGTATCGATGTTCTTCGTCTACCGGTCCTTCTACGGGATGCGCATTGTCGGCGCGAAGGAATAGGGATTCATGGAAGCTCGATTCGACTACGGCAAAACTGCGCCTGGAGCGTACCAAGCCATGCTCGGGCTGGAGCGGTATCTGCGTGAATGCGGCCTCGAAGAAAAACTGCTTCATCTGATTAAGCTGCGCGCTTCTCAAATCAACGGCTGCGCCTATTGTCTCGACATGCACTGGAAGGATCTGGCCGCCTTGGGAGAGACGGAGCAGCGGATGTACTCCCTCGATGCCTGGCGCGAGTGCCCTTACTATACCGATCGCGAGCGCGCAGCCCTGGCGTGGACGGAGGCGGTCACACGGGTCGCTGAGGGCCATGTGCCGGATAAGGTTTATAAGGAAGTACGCCCACATTTCAGCGAAAAGGAATTATCAGACCTCACGCTGGCAGTTGCGGCCATTAACGCCTGGAATCGCTTGGCCATTTCCGCGCGCACTATTCCCGGCGATTACAAACCGGCGCATACACCCCCACTGAAGACCGGCGCGTAATTAAAAATAAATCGCTTCCCAGCGGCAGCGGTTTAGTGTATACTCGCTGGAAATTGGGTGAACTCGGCCCATTGGTATTGAAGACATTAAGGAGCTTCTATGCCGAAACAAGCCACTCCGTTCGTTCTTTTCCTTCCCCTTTTCGCCCTGGCCGCCGCGATCCCATTGCGCGCGCAGGTCTCCGGCGCAACCCTCTCCGGCATCATTACAGACGCGCAGGGAGCAGTAGTTCCCGGCGCGCAAGTGTCTGCGAAAAATCTCGCCACTAATATCGAAACCGGCACTCTTACCAACTCTGCCGGCGCGTACAGTCTTCCCAATCTGATCGCGGGAGATTACCAGGTGACGGTCTCGGCTACCGGCTTTTCCACGGCTCTCGCCAAAGTGACCCTGACGGTGGGCGCAAAACAGGAGTTGAACGTTCCGCTCACTATCGGACAGGTATCTACCGAGATTGAAGTCGGCACCGTGGCACCCCAGGTGGAACTTTCCACTTCCACGAATTCTGGCGTCGTCAACTCGGCGACGGTTCGGGAATTGCCCTTGAATGGCCGCGATTGGGCATCTCTCGCCACGCTTGAACCCGGTGTGGTCGAAGCTCGCACCCACCTGGATGTCACGCACGTGGGGGGCGGAGGCGGGCGCGGCTTCGGGGATCAATTGAGCATTGGCGGAGCCCGCCCCACGCAGAACAGTTATCGTCTGGACGGGGCGATCGTCAACGATTATTCCAATGCTGGCCCTGGAAGCGTGCTGGGTAAGAACCTGGGAGTCGACGCGATTCAGGAATTCACGGTCCTGACCAGCAATTATTCAGCGGAGTACGGCTTCACCTCGGGCGGAGTGATCAATGCGATCACGCGGTCCGGCACCAATGCGTTCCACGGAAGCGCATTCGATTTTCTCCGCAATGACAAGCTGGATGCGGCCAATTTCTTCTCGAACGCAAACGGCCTCGCCAAGAATGCTTTGCATCAAAACCAGTTTGGAGCATCGGGCGGATGGCGCATCTTCAAGGATCGTACTTTCATCTTTGCCGATTATGAGGGCGTGCGGAGGTCCGCGGGCTTGCCGGTAGTCAACTGTGGAGCGTCGGCTTGCGTCACGATTTCCGATGCTGTCCGCGCCGGCAATGTCGTCAATCTGGCGACGGGCGCGACGGTGACTGTCCCGATCAATCCCAATATTGCAAAATATTTGGCGCTCTATCCGCATCCGACGCCGGGCGCTGGCTGCGTGATCGTCACGGTAGCCGGGCCTTTAAACGGGCAGTGCAATCCGAACGTCGGGCCGGCTGCATTCCTGGGAGCTCAAACTGCCACCGAAAATTTCTTTACCTTCCGGGCAGATCAGAGGCTTGGCAGTAAGGATAATCTTTTCGTGACTTTCCTGCGCGACCCTTCTATCTTCGGGACGCCTCTGACGTTCCACACTGTCCAAGAGTCCTTCACATCCTACCGGCAAGCCATCGTGGCAGAAGAGACGCACATTTTTAACGCCGCTTGGGCGAATTCGTTTCGGGTGGCCTTGGATCGCACCAATAATCTTGGCGGCAACAGCCCCACCGTCGTAAACCCGGCCGCGGGCGACCCATCGCTCGGCCAACTCCCCGGGTTTTATTCGTCGCAAGTTACACTCACGGGGTCCCAGGTGTCGACTCTGCCGGGAGGAAAAAACTATGCCGCTTCAGTACAGGATTTCTGGGGCCAAATCGGCCAGGTATACGATGATGCGTTTTCAAATCACGGAACACACGGGATAAAGTTCGGCTTCGCATTTCTCGCATATCAGACCGACGGTTACACTCCGTTGCTCGGAGGCAATGGCACCGGCACCTTTTCGTATCTAGGGCAATACTCGCCCACTGTCACGGCGAACGGCGGCCTAACGGCAACCGCGGCCCAGTTGGGATGCTTTGGCACCAGCGCGCCCTCGACCCCAGCCAATTTGGCGAATGGACGCAACTACGATAATTCCTGTGCATCGTTGGTAAATTTTCTGACCAATCAGCCGCTTAGCGCGACGCGGCCGGTGGATCTTTCGGCGATCAGTAAACAGTATCTTCGCGATAAAGTCCTCGCGGGCTACGTTCAGGACGACTGGCGCGCACGTCCCAACCTAACAGTCAACCTGGGCCTGCGTTATGAATTCGCTACCATCCCGACGGAGAAAAACGGGAATATCGACATTATGCCATCGCCCACAACGCCGCTGCCTTGCCAGCCGACGCCGACGCCAGCGGACCCATCCTGCTCCGCCGTCAACCCCGTTTCGGTTCTGAGGCATAGTTTCTGGACCCATAATCCGACGAGCAAGAACTTCGAGCCGCGAGTCGGCTTTTCCTGGGACCCGTTCCGCGACGGCAAGACGGCGATACGCGGAGGTTTTGGAATGTTCGACGCCCTGCCGCTGCCTTACGAGTTGATTCTCAACAGCACTTCGCAGGCTCCATATCGCCCCACGTATGCCACGCTCGGCAACGGCGCGGGAGGTCTGTACCCATCTCCACCGCAGGGCGCGTGGCCCTATGATATTCCCGCGCTCACCGACATACACGTGAACAATCCGATATCGAGAGACTGGAGATATGTGGACGCCAACATCAAGCGAAATTACGTCTATCAGTACAACTTCAATATCCAGCGGCAGCTCACCCCCAACCTGACGCTGATGGTCGGGTATACAGGTTCGCGTGGTTTCCATAATCCATTCCAATCGGATACAGTGAACACCGTCATTCCTACCAAAGTACCGGGCGTGGGCTACGTATGGCCGATCCCCTACAGCGGTACTCTGAGCGCCAGCGCGCAGGCCGCGAGACTGTTGAATCCGACCACCGACGCTATTATGTACAACACTATGTGGCAGTCCAGTTCCTGGTACAACGGCCTGCAGGTGAAACTCAGCAAAAGGCTGAGCCATGGATTTCAAGTGCTGGGGTCCTACACCTGGAGCAAGTCTATTGACGACTCATCCGGCAGCACGGCCGGCGACACGTTCCAATTGGACTCCGTAAGCGAGCCCTGGTACGACATGAGTCTCAACAAGGGATTATCGGATTTCGATGTGAGGCGAAACCTGGTGATCAGCGGGATCTGGGATGTCCCCGCCACCAAGTCTCTGGGCGCTTTCGGCGAGAAGGTGCTAGGGGGCTGGCAGTTGGGCCTGATTTTAACTCTGGCCGACGGTATTCCGGTGCCGATCTCGATTGCCGAGGACCTGGCGGGTGAAGTCCTGGAGACCGTGCAGCCGCCCAATCTTGCGCCAGGCTGCACGGCGGCGTCGCTGACTAGCTCGAATTTCCGACACAGCCTTTTCGAATTCAACCCCAACTGCTTTACGCTGGTTCCTCTAACTCCGACCAACGCGCCCTATTGCGACAGCTCCGGCAGAGGTTTCAGTCCGACGTTGGCGGCGACTACTTGCGCCAACATCCGGGGCAACCTGGGCCGCGACGTGGCCATGGGGCCGGGATTGTTCAACATGGATTTCTCGGTTTTCAAGAACAATTACATCAAAAGAATTTCCGAGGTTTTCAATGTCCAATTCCGCGCGGAAATGTTTAATGTCCTGAATCATACTAACTTTGCGCCCTCGAGCAATTTGAGTCCGTTCAACGCCGACGGAACCCCGACCTCTTCGTTCGGCCAGCTCACTTCCACGCAAACGGACAACCGGGAAATTCAACTAGCCCTGAAGGTCGTGTGGTAGCGATGGGGGCACTTCAGTGCGTAAGAGTTTAGTGGCCCAAGGCCGCTTAAAAATATCCACGCAAGTCTACGGGAGCTTCTGCGCAGGGAGGTAACTAAAGAACCGGCGCGCCTGCCTTCCGCGTCGCTCCGTGAATCTCCTGCAAACTCCATACGCGGATCGGATCGCGCCGGCGGGAGACGATAGCCTCAATGGATGCGCGGGCGCCGCTCATAGTAGTGATGCACGGCACCCGATAAATCACCGCATTGCGCCGGATAGCCTTCTCATCCGTGAACGCGTGCGCGTCGCTGGTCCCCGTATAGATCACCAGCGCGAGCGAGCCGGCTTTGAGCAGATCCACCGCGTTGGGCCGGCCTTCGTTCACCTTAAATACGGTCTTCGAGGGAATGCCCGCGGCTCGAATCGCGGCGGCGGTTCCGCGCGTGGCGGTCACCTCGAAACCCAGCTCGGTGAATCGCCTCGCCAGCGCAACGGCTCCCGGCTTGTCGCGATCGTTAACGCTCAGGAACACGCGCCCCTTATCGGGCAGCGGCGCGCCCGCGCTCAATTGCGCTTTCGCGAACGCTTCGCCGAAATTTTCGCCCACGCCCATCACTTCTCCAGTCGACCGCATTTCGGGTCCCAGGCTGGGGTCCACGCCGGGAAATTTGTTGAACGGAAACACCGGCGATTTGACGAAATATTGAGGGACCGGCAAGACGCCGGTGGCGATCTGTGAAGTCCGCGATTTGGCGGCCGAGCATCAGGCCCACGGCAATTTTCGCCAGCGTCACCCCGGTCGCCTTGCTGACATAAGGTACGGTGCGGGAGGCGCGCGGATTCACCTCGATCACATACACCGTGCCTTCCTGCACCGCATACTGCACGTTCATCAGGCCGATCACGTGAAGCGCTCGGGCCAGCTTCTCGGTGTAATCGCGAATCGACGCAATCACCGCGGGCGCAAGCGAAGTGGACGGCAGCACGCAGCTCGAATCGCCCGAGTGCACGCCTGCTTCCTCGATGTGCTCCATAATTCCGGCGATCAGAACCGCGCCGCTCTCATCCGCGAGCGCATCTACGTCCACCTCGGTCGCATTCTCCAGGAATCGATCGATCAGCACCGGCCGATCCTGCGAGAACACCACCGCTTCCTGCATATACCGCCGGACTGTATCCTCGTCATAAGCGATTACCATGGCGCGCCCGCCCAGCACATAACTGGGGCGCACCAGCACCGGGAAGCCGATGGAGCGGGCCACCGCGCAGGCTTCCTCGACATTGATGGCCGACCCGTTGACGGGCGCGGGAATCTGCAAATCATCGAGTAATTTCCCGAAGCGCTTGCGATCTTCGGCCAGATCGATGTTCTCCGGGTCTGTGCCGATGATCGGAACGCCCCAGTGCTTCAGCGGCAGCGCCAGCGTCAAAGGAGTTTGGCCGCCGAACTGGACGATGACGCCGTCCGGCTTCTCGGTATCGCAAATATTCAGCACTTCTTCGAGCGTCAGCGGCTCGAAATAGAGGCGGTCGCTGGTATCGTAATCGGTGGAAACCGTCTCCGGGTTGCAGTTGACCATGATCGATTCGATGCCGAACTCCTGCAATGCGAAAGACGCATGACAGCAGCAGTAATCGAATTCGATTCCCTGCCCGATCCGGTTCGGACCGCTTCCGAGAATCATGACCTTCCTGCGATCTGACGGCGCAGCTTCGCATTCGGATTCGTAGCTCGAATAAAGATACGGCGTGAAGCTCTCGAATTCCGCGGCGCAGGTGTCGACGCGATTGAACACCGCCGCGACGCCCAGCTCCTTTCGCCGCGACCGGACTGCGCCCATATCCACGCCCCACATCCGCGCCAGGCAGGAATCCGAGATCCCATCGCGCTTAGCGCATGAGAAATGCTCGCGCGTGGCGCGCTCGAGCGACAGCGTGGCCATCTCCTTTTCGAGATCCACCATCTCGCGCACTTCGCGCAGGAACCAGGGATCGATAGAGGTGAGCGCATGCACCTGCTCATCGGTATAACCGCGTTCAAAGGCGAAGCGGATATACCCCAGCCGATCCGGATTGGGCGTGATGAGCCGAGGCTCGATCAGGTCCTCGCTGAATTTCACGGCGCCGTCGGATTTGCCGGTTTCAAGACTCCGCATGCCCTTCCCCAGCGCCTGCCGGAAGGTCCGGCCGATGGCCATCACCTCGCCCACGCTTTTCATTTGAGTGCCCAGCACCGGCTCCGCTCCGGGAAATTTTTCGAACTGCCAGCGCGGAATCTTGACCACCACATAATCGATCGTGGGCTCAAAGCACGCGGGAGTTTTGCGCGTGATGTCGTTCTTGATCTCATCCAGGCGATAACCTACGGCGAGCTTCGCCGCGATTTTGGCGATGGGGAAACCGGTGGCCTTCGACGCCAGCGCGGAGCTGCGCGAGACGCGCGGATTCATCTCCACGATGACCATGCGCCCGGTCTGCGGATCGATGGCGAACTGCACGTTGGAACCGCCCGTATCCACGCCGATCTCGCGCAGACAGGCCAGCGATGCGTCGCGCATCATTTGATATTCGCGATCGGTCAGCGTCTGCGCCGGCGCGACCGTGATCGAATCCCCGGTGTGAACGCCCATGGGATCGAAATTTTCAATAGAGCAAACGATGATCGCGTTGTCGGCCACATCGCGCATCACCTCCAGCTCGAATTCTTTCCAGCCGAGCACGCTTTCCTCGATGAGCACTTCATGCACTGGCGAGAGATCGAGACCGCGCTCCAGAATTTCTTCCAGTTCCTCGCGGTTATAGGCGATTCCGCCGCCCGTGCCGCCCAAAGTAAAACTCGGCCGAAGAATCACGGGGTAGCCGATGCGCGCCGCGAAGTCGAGACCGTTTTCGATTGAATTGACCAGTTGCGATTGCGGCAATTCGAGTCCGATGCCGCGCATTGCGTCCTTGAAGAGCAGCCGGTCTTCCGCCTTTTTGATCGAGTCGAGCTTCGCGCCGATCAGCTCCACGCCATAGCGATCGAGCACGCCCGCTTCGGCTAGCGCGACGGAAAGATTCAGCCCGGTCTGGCCGCCGACGGTCGACAGTAACGCGTCGGGCCGCTCCCGCCGGATCACTTCCTCGGCAAACTCGATGCTCAGCGGCTCGATGTAAGTCCGGTCCGCCAGATCCGGATCGGTCATGATGGTGGCCGGATTCGAATTGATCAATATTACTTCGTAGCCGTCGGCCCGCAGAGCCTTGCATGCCTGCGCGCCGGAATAATCGAACTCGCAGGCCTGGCCGATGACGATCGGCCCGGACCCGACGATCAGGATGCGATGAAGGTCGTTTCGCCGGGGCATGTTCAGGACGTCATCAATTTCACAAAATCGTCAAATAAGTATCGGGAATCGTGAGGGCCGGGTGCGGCTTCGGGATGATACTGCACGCAGAACACGGGATGATTGCGATGCCGGAAGCCTTCGAGCGTTTCGTCGTTCAAGTTGGTATGGGTGAGCTCGATTTCATTCGCGTTGAGCGAATCGGGATCGACCGCGAAGCCGTGATTGTGCGACGTGATCTCCACTTTACCGGTGATTTTATTCAACACGGGATGATTCGCGCCGCGATGCCCGAACTTGAGCTTATAGGTCTTTCCGCCCAGCGCGAGGGCCAGAATCTGGTGGCCGAGACAGATCCCGAAAATCGGCACGCGGCCGATCAGATTGCGCATCTGCGCGGCCTGATATTCGAGCGGCTCGGGATCGCCCGGACCGTTCGACAGAAACACACCGTCGGGCTGAAGCGCCAGCACATCTTCGGCGCGTGTAGCTGCTGGAACCACCGTGAGCCGGCATCCGACCTGTACCAATCGGCGAAGGATATTGCGCTTGATTCCGAAATCGTAAGCCACCACATGGAAGCGGGATTCGGCGGGATCGGTCTCTAGCTCCGAAGGCGAGCACGGCTCGACGCCGCGATTCCACTCGTAACTTAGAGGCGTTGACACACGCGTGGCGAGATCCAATCCGGTCATGGAAGGCGACTGACGCGCACGCTCCACCAGTTCCCGCGGATCGGTCGAGATGGCCGAAAGCACACCTCGCATCACACCTCGGGATCGCAGATGGCGCACCAACGCTCGCGTGTCGACTCCGGCAATAACCGGGACGCCCGAGACGATCAGGAATTCCCGCGCCGTCAGGTCGGAACGCCAATTGCTCGCGAGCGGTGAGAATTCGCGCACCACCAGGCCCTCGATGTGCGGCCGAGCGGCTTCATTGTCAGAATCGTTCGCGCCATAGTTGCCGATCTGAGGATTCGTAAGCACGACGATCTGGCCGGAATAAGAGGGATCCGTGAAGATTTCCTGATACCCAGTGATGGCGGTATTGAACACCACTTCGCCCGCGCGTTCTACGGACGCACCAAAACTGTGGCCCTCGAAGACCGTGCCGTCTTCCAGGGCGAGGATAGCTGGGTTCAATGCGTTGAATCCTTCAGACCAGGGAGTAATCTTTATTTCACCACAATCGCATCTTTTTTGAAACACTTTCCACGACGTTGGGATCTTCAGTCAAGGGGAAATTTGTATGAAGCGTTACTCCACGTGCACACTGGCGCTCCTGTGGGCGTCCGGTTCGCTTTTCGCCAGCTCGTTCGACCAAACGAATCTGGTTTCCGATATTCCCGGAATAGCCGCCGCGACAGATCCTCACCTGATAGATCCGTGGGGAATATCCTTCAGCGCAACCAGCCCCATTTGGGTATCCGATCGAGCGGCTGGGGTGGCCACGGTCTATAGCGGCGCCGGTGTGATCGAATCTCTTGTCGTGACCGTCCCGCCCGGCACTGCAACCACTGGACCGACGGGTCAAATCTTCGCGGGCCCGACAACCAGTTTCACTCTGGGGGGCAGCCCCGCGTCTTTCATCTTCGATACGCTGGGCGGGACCATCGACGCCTGGAACAGTACGGCTGGAACTACAGCGGTGATTGAGGCCACCACTCCGGGCGCAAGTTATACGGGCCTTGCGGAAGCGAACAATACGCTATACGCGTCAGATTTCGTGACCGGGGGCGGCATCAATGCCTTTAGTTCGAGTTACGCTCCGGAGACTCTCTCCGGTGGCTTCACAGATCCGACTCTGCCAGCCGGGTACGCGCCCTACAACATCCAAAACATCAATGGCAAGCTGTACGTTGAGTATGCGAAGGTTACTCCCGGCCTGCCGGTGGCTCTTCCCGGAGGCGGCGGTTACGTAGATGTGTATGACACGAACGGAAACTTGCTGCAGCACCTTGTGTCTAATGGACCGCTTGACGCCCCTTGGGGTATCGCCCTCGCGCCGTCCGGGTTCGGCAGCTTTGGGAGCGATCTGCTGATCGGGAATTTTGGAAACGGCGAGATCAACGCATTTAATCCTACGAGCGGCGCTTTTCTCGGCACGCTCACAGACAGCTCCGGCAATCCTCTGGTCAACAGCGGATTATGGGCGATCGAGTTCGGGAACAGCTCGGCCAATCCTAACGCACTTTATTTTGCCGCCGGGATCAATCAGGGAAACGACGGTCTGTTCGGGGACATCATAGCCGTGCCGGAACCCGATACCTTCAGTTTTTCCGCACTCGGATTTTTGAGTCTGTTTGGCTATGCATGGCGCCGTCGAAGCGACGGGTAGGATGTTCTATCTGCCGGCGCGTTCAACCTTTTCGGCGCTGGTCGCGTAGGCTCTCGCCAAAAGCCATTTCAGCGAAGGCAGAGGCGTGCAAACCATAAAGATCTGATAGGAGAACAGCGACTTCGAAATATGAATGAGGGCCCTATTAACCGCCAACGCGAACTTTGCGAGCGACCCAGGGCCAAACGCGAGCGGAAACGGCGCAGGCACTCCTTTCACTTCCTCGATCCGGTAACCGGCCTGTTCAAATAGTTTTCTAAATGTGGCGAATGTGAACAGGCGGCTGTGTGTAAAGTCCAAAATACCTCTAGGCCCATAGTGGAACCATCCTAATAGTAATCCCAGGCGCGTTACGATAAAACCAATATTGCCAGTGCTCACAATCAACTTGACCTTGGCCTCGCCGACTCGCGAATTTCGCAAAGAATCCAGAAATCGTTCCGGGAAGCGCAGGTGCTCGATAAAGTCCAAAAGCAGGATATAATCAAACTCTCCCGCATCTACAGGAAAGTTAGCTCGATCGAGATCGCATTGGATGAATCGCGCAAGGCCGAGATTTGTGACCGGCGGAAACAGATCGATACCCGTAATGCGGCAGCGCTTTTCTTGGAGCGCGGGGCCGATATATCGGGAAGCACACCCGATATCGGCCACCGCCGATCCCGGCTGTATCCGTGCCAGAGCGAGTGTATGGGGGCTTTCAAAAGACAATTTCGATTGATAGCGAGGATCGTTGCCCTGGTTCGATATATCGAATTTGCGCTCGTATAAAATCCCCAGATCCTGAACGCGGGAAAGCAACGTAGTCTTAATTACGTTCCAACCATATTTGATTCCGTTCACGTGGCAGACCTCGTCGCCATAATAAGTGGGTATAGGCAATTCCTTCACGCGGAGGCGCGCTCGAAATAACTGAATAATGATTTCTGTATCAAAATGAAAGTCATTTGTATTTCGGTCGAACGGAATTCGCCGCAACGCATTCACCGAGTAAACTCGATATCCGGAATGAAATTCGGTCAGCGAGCTATGCAGCAATCTATTTTGGATGCTGGTCAGAATTTTATTGCCTATGTACTTATACACAGGCATACCGTCTTTAATCGCCGTCAAACGGGTCATCATGCGCGAGCCGAAAACCGCATCCGCTTCGTGTTGTAGCAGCGGCTCCAGAAGACTGGGGAGACACTCCGGCGCGTATTGTCCGTCCCCGTGAACAAGGGCAACCACGTCAAAATCTTTTTCCATCGCGTAATGGAATCCGATTTTCTGATTCCCGCCGTAACCTTGATTAACCGGATTGTACAAGATCGTCAGAGGAAAAGACGACTCTCCGGTTCGCTCCAAATCGTGGGCCTGCTCGAAGGTGTTGTCCCGCGAGGAATCGTCGATGATCAGGATCTCGGTATCGTGCTCACTTAGGGATGCTGGAAGCCTGCGAATGACCTCTTGAATCGTCCGCGCCGCATTGTAGGCGACGATAAAAATTAAAATCCGGCTTTTTTGATTTACCTCTGTCACAGCGAACTTAGCGCCCGTAAATCAACAGGTGGAACGTCCCTGGCTTGGCCCTCGGCTGTGGATTTGGCTGCTTCGCGGAAGGGGCAGCGGGTGGATCGAAATCGGACGTGTCTACCAGGAAGTTATGCGTCTTGGGATCGAGCGCCATGGTTTTCGCCCCGTATTCAGTTTTCACGGTCTCAACCGCGACGAACTTAGCGGGCGAGTCTTCGTGGATGATATGGATCATCCCGTCACCGGTAGAACTGGCCGCAAGCCCTGTTTCAGGGTCATAGACATTGGTATCGACACGCGCGCCGATAGGGAACGGCGAGCCGATAATATTTCCATTATCCGCATCCATGACCACCAGGAGCTTAGGATTGCGGCCTCCAATGAACAGCCGGCGGTGCTCCCGATCCATAGCCATCGAGACGGGCTGCCCGGCGGGCGCAACGGGCCATCGAGCCGTGATTTTGAGGGCACGGGAATCGATCGCGATCACCTCATTCTTGTTTTCGAGATTATCGTAGATCATCCCCTTGCCGTCGGCAACCGCCTGCTCTGGAGCGCCGCCCAGATGAAGAGTCATCACCACGGTCTCGGTTGCGGGATCAATCACTGTACAGCTATTCGGATCGCCATTAAACACAAAAATTCGTTTTGATGCGGGATCGTAAAGAATGGAATCGGCATCGGAGTCGGCCTTTACCTGACCGATGGTTTTGAGCGTTTTCAGATCGAAAACGACAACTTGGCCCGCATCTCCGTCCGTGATGAATCCGCGGCCAAGCTCGGGGACCAAAGCGATTCCGTGGTCGCGCTTCAATCCAGTAACTTTACCCACCGTAGCGCCGCTATCGGCGTCGACCACGATGACCTCGGTTCCGTGCGAGAGGTAGACGCGCCGCGCCGCGGGATCAAAAGTGATGTAGTCGAAATATTCGCGGCCGCCCTCCGCTGCTCCGAACGAAGTTTTCTGGAGCAGATGATAGGCGCCGCCAGCGCCGAGTAGGAGAAGCAAGGCGAGACTCAAGAGGGATAAAGGGGCGCGTTTCAATGCTGTGTTCCTTTCGTTCTTAGTATGGTAGCTATTGTGGAACAGATCGCACTCAATTGGGGCGCGGAGCCTCAAGTCTATTCGGTCAGCGAGTTGACCCAAGGGATGCGCGTCGTGTTGGACGATCATTTCAGCGAGATCTGGGTCCTCGGCGAGATCTCCGGCACCAGGGTTCCGGCGAGCGGCCATTACTATTTCACGCTCAAGGACGAGGCCGCGCAGCTCCGGTGCGTCTGCTATAAGATGACTGCGCGATATCTGAAGTTTAAGCCGCGGGATGGCGTGGCGGTCCTGGCTCGAGGGCGAATCGATCTCTACGACGCTCGCGGCGAAATTCAGTTAGTAGTCGAAGCCATTGAACCCCACGGCCACGGCGCGCTCCAGCTTGCGTTCGATCAACTGAAAAAGAAGCTGACCGCGGAGGGGCTGTTCGAGGCGGCCCGCAAACGAGCGCTTCCGTCGTTGCCGGAACGTATTGGCATCGTCACTTCGCCGACAGGCGCCGTGATCCGCGATATCCTGCAGATCCTCGAGCGCCGTTTCCGGGGTCTTCACATTCGCATCTATCCGGCCCAGGTGCAGGGCGAGGGATCAATCGAGCAGGTGACCGCGGGCCTCGAATTCTTCAGCCGCTCACTCTGGGCGGAAGTGGTGATTCTGGCGCGCGGCGGAGGCTCGCTCGAAGACCTGTGGACGTTCAACGAAGAGCGTGTAGCCCGGGCGATTGCGGCCTCGTCCGTACCCGTGATTTCCGCGGTGGGCCACGAAACCGATTTCACCATCGCCGATTTTGTCGCCGATTTGCGAGCGCCCACGCCGTCCGCGGCGGCGGAACTGGTCATCTGCACGCGCCAGAGCCTGGAGGAACGCATGCACGCCTGCGAAATTAAATTGCGCCAGGCAATCCGGCTCAGTTTATCGCTGCTGGCCCGCCGATGGCACTCACTGGCGGTCGATCAGGCGACGCTTCACAGGGCCATCGGAAAACAGATGCAGAGGGTGGATGAGCTCGACTACCGCATTCGCGACCGCTGGCGCGCGGTGTTCGACGAGCGCCGCCGAACTCTAAACCGAGCCACCGCAAGACTGACTCAGCTTGACGTCCGGTTGAAGTTCGCGCACGCGCAGCGGAGTCTTGAGGGCTGCGTCGCCGCGGTGACGCAAGCGATGAAGCTGCGGCTGAGCCGTGCCCGCGGCGAGCTTTATTCTCTCGACGCACACCTGGCGCAGTTGAGTCCCGTAAAGATCCTGGATCGCGGCTACGCCATTGTCGAGAAGGATGGAAAAATCGTGAAGTCCCCAATGGATGCGCCTGCGGATTCCGAAGTGAAGATCCGATTGGCGAAGGGAGAATTACGCGGGCGGGTGCTGTAATTACTCCAGCCGGTAGTTGGGCGCTTCTTTCGTGATGATTACATCGTGCACGTGGCTCTCGCGCAGGCCCGCCGACGTGACACGGATGAACCGGGCGCGCTCGCGCAACTCCGCGATGCTCGAGCATCCGCAGTAACCCATTCCGGCGCGCAATCCGCCCACCAGTTGATAAACCAGTTCGGCCAGAACGCCCTTCGAGGGCACCCGGCCTTCGATCCCCTCGGGAACCAGCTTGCCGCTCGCGTCCTGCGCATAACGGTCGGAGGAGCCTTGCGGCATCGCGCCCATCGAGCCCATACCCCGATAACTCTTGAAGGTGCGGCCCTGATATAAAATCGTTTCGCCCGGACTCTCCTCGGTTCCCGCAAACAAGCTTCCGATCATGACGCAGTCCGCGCCTGCCGCAATAGCCTTGGTGATGTCCCCCGAGAATTTAATCCCGCCGTCGGCGATCACCGGCACGCCCGCGCCTCGCGCCGCTTTCGAGCATTCCGCGATAGCCGTAATCTGCGGCACCCCCGCGCCGCTCACCACGCGAGTGGTGCAAATCGAACCGGGTCCGATCCCGACCTTGATCCCGTCTACACCCAATGCAATCAGATCGCGGGCGCCGTCGAGCGTGGCCACGTTGCCTGCGATCAGTTCCACTTCCGGTAGAGCGCGTTTCACCGTCGCGATCGCTTCCATGACACGCTCGCTGTGGCCGTGCGCGGAATCGATCGCCAGCACATCCACTTTTTTCTTGACCAGCTCCTGGGCGCGCTCCAGATAATCGCCGGTCGAGCCGAGCGCTGCGCCCACCCGCAGCCGCCCCTGCGGGTCTTTGGCAGCGTTCGGATATCTCAATTTCTTCTGGATATCTTTGACCGTGATCAGCCCCTTCAGATTGTAGTGCTCGTCGATCACCAGCAACTTCTCTACGCGATGCCGATGCAGAATGGCCTCGGCTTCCTCGAGCGTAGTGCCGACGGCCACGGTGATCAGGTTATCCTTCGTCATCACCTTCTCGATGGGCAGATCGTAACGAGTTTCGAATCGCAAATCGCGATTGGTGAGAATCCCGACCAGCTTTCCCTTTTTCGTGACAGGGACGCCGGAAATGCGGTATCGTTGCATCACGTCTAATGCGTCGGAGATCTTCTGCTCCGGATCCACCGTGACTGGATCGACAATCATGCCGCTTTCCGAGCGCTTCACGCGGTCCACTTCTTCGGCCTGCCGCTCGGCGGTCATATTGCGATGAATGATTCCGATGCCGCCCTGCTGTGCCAGCGCAATCGCGAGATGCGATTCGGTTACCGTATCCATGGCGGAGCTGACCACGGGAATATTCAGTCCGATCTTGCGCGTGAGCTGCGTGCGCGTGTCCGTTTGAGCCGGCACGATGTCGCTTCGCGCGGGTAACAGCAATACGTCGTCGAACGTCAGACCTTCCGGAATCGTATCGGGGATCATGCGGGGTTAATTTCTAATCATACAGGAAGGCCGCCCAAAAGCGCGTTCTGTTACACCGAAATCCCGTTCTTGATTTCTTCAACACAACTGCGTCCGGGCATGGTGATCGTATTCAACAAGGGTCTGAGCGCACAGCGGAGCGAGCACGTCTATATCGGCAAAACGATAGTGCCTCGTGTTTTTCAGAAAGGGTCCTCTACGCAACGGGGCCGCGAAAGGCCTTGCGGGCCCTACGTCTAGACCGCGAACGGGTGCCCTCCGCCTCCGGTGCGAAGGGGTTTCTATTTCCCCGTTTGTCGAACCGTTGGTGAGATACGCTCACAACGGCCATAGGCTGGAACTACACCCTTGATCGTGTCGTCCGAATTCAAAACCTCAACGCTGCGTTTGTAACGCATGGTTTCCCAAGTGATGCTGAACCGCAGTCGCGCGGGGGTCTTCATGCCGAGCATGATTTTGTCACTTACCCAGGAGGTGCCATCCGAGGTCGAGGATATTCTCTGTGTCCCAGGGGACACCCTTGTCGTAACCTCGGAATACCAAAAATTCTTTCTTGAGCTCGGCTTGCTCCGCCTTTGAAAGCTTATCGAACGTCCCGTTGGAGATCATGTATTCACGAAGATATTTGCTTTCCGTGAAAATTAAAAATGCCTTCACGCCCGGATCTTCATTGAAGCAGACGTAGCGGGCGGCACCTCGGTCCAAGCCACCGGCAGCGTAGATTTCGTTGTAGTAATCGCGGGCGGTCTGTGCGAAGCATGAGCTGGCGACAAGGATTGCGGCCAGCGCAGCACAGCGGTTCATCGAGATCAGTATATCTTGAATGCTGTCGAGAGACGTTGGTGACAGTGGCGTCTCGGAAGCCGCATTAAACCAAATCCGCCATCATACTCACAAGGGTAAGTTTCGCATCGTTGCCGGAAGGTTTCTAATCGCGGGCTTCACATGCTTCATATGTACGGCTTAAGCATCGAAGAGCATTGCGTCGCGCGAGGCAATCACTCGCTCAATTACGGCGAGACCAGTACGGCAGGTCTGCAATACATCTGGATCGCCGGGAACATTAAAGTGCCAAGACACGGTTACAGGATGTGTCTCAACTGGGGCCTCGCCGACTTTATGCCTGCCGACCGGTTTCCCGCCGCTGAAATCAAACTCTATCTCTACTTTGCCCCCGTCCGATAGATCGAGGCCTATTTCTCCGAAGCTTGCGCCCACAGTTTGTAGCTTCTCAGCAGGGATATCGTGTACTTCGCCGTTTCGCATCTTACATAGAAGGGCCATGCTCACGTCTTTTAGTAGGACTTCGTCCATCTGCTGCTTCCATGTCCTGTAGCGGTCATCGATGGCTTTGCGGGGCTGCAACTTGTTAGGTTCGGTGACGCTGCAAAGCGCCGACAGAAAGGCGCTCAGGAAGTATACAAAGGTGTCGTTTTCGACCGACTTCTCCATAAGCCTTAGGAAAAACCGGGCCTCTCCAAGCTTTTCCCCTGCTGAACCGTTTATCTTGTGGCTGTTTGACACATTAATAGGGTAACACCCCGAAACAGAACCAGCGGTTTTTGTTTAGATCAATCCCGCATCCGCGCCACCCAACTGGCGCCGCACGCGACAGATGCCAGAAACTTACGCTACACTGAAATCCCGTTCTTATGATTTCCTCGACACAACTGCGTCCGGGCATGGTGATCGTATTCAACAAGGATTTGTTCTCAATTTTCAAAGTGGAACATCGCACGCCCGGCAACCTGCGCGGCTTCGTTCAGGTGAAGATGCGAAATTTCCGCAGCGGCACGATGATCGAACACCGCTTCAGCTCGGAAGATCGAGTGGAGCGCGCCTCGCTCGATGAGCAGGAGATGGAGTATCTCTACGACGACGGCGAGTACTTCTACTTCATGAACACCACCACCTTCGAGCAGATGCACCTGACCAGGGACATTCTAGGCGACGCCACCAATTTTCTGATTCCCCAACTCAGAGTGAACGTCGAATTTTACGAGGGTAAGGCGGTCAGCGTCGAACTGCCGGCGTCTGTGGATATGACCGTAGTCGAGACCGAGCCGGGTCTCAAAGGCGCCACCGTTTCCAATGTCACCAAGCCGGCAAAACTGGAAACCGGTCTGGTGGTTCAAGTTCCCGCGTTCATCGGCGAAGGCGAGAAGATCCGCGTGTCGACATCCGAATCGGCTTACCTCGAAAGAGCGTAAAGCGCCTGCATTAATTCTTCCTCTTCCTCCGGAAGGACCGTTCGCAGATCCAGTACGAGCCGATCTTTTTCGATGCGCGCAATTACTGGAGGTTTCCCCGCGCGCAAACTTCGCTCCACGTCCGCCGCATCGCCGGATAACGCCAATAGCCAGGTCGGCAACGACTGTTCAGGGGTCGAACCGCCGCCCGCGACGCTGCGGCCTTCTACGATCTCGATCCCGGGGACACGCGCGCGCAATCGTTCCGCGCGTTCGCGAATGTCGGAGGCGGTCATGCGGATCATTCGCAATGCGGGAATCTCGTTCCACTGCTCGAACAACAGAGAGCGGAGCGTGATTTCGAGCGCCTGTGTGATTAGCTTGTCCAGACGCAGAGCGCGGAATAGAGGATTGTGGCGCAAGCGCGCCACCAGTTCCGCATCGCCCACGATCAACCCCGACTGAGGACCGCCCACTAATTTATCGCCACTGAAGGAGACTAGATTTACGCCCGCGTCGAGGCTCTGCGAAACACGGGGTTCCGTGATCCCAAACGGCGCGAGATCGGCGACACAGCCGCTGCCCAGATCCTCATAAAACAGCAGGCCGCGCTCCCGCGCCAGCGCCGCCAGTTCCGCAAGGTCTGGTTTCGACGTGAATCCCTGGATATGAAAATTGCTGGGGTGAACGCGCATCAGGAGCCGCGTCCGCTCGCTGATAGCGGCGCGGTAATCGCCAATATGTGTGCGGTTCGTGGTCCCCACTTCGCGCAATTCAGCGCCGGAAGCGGTCATGATATCGGGAATACGAAAGCCGTCGCCGATTTCAATCAGCTCACCGCGGCTGACGATAGCTTCGCCGCCGCGCGCCAGCTCATGCAAAGCCAGCAGCACGGCGGACGCGTTGTTGTTCACCGCGATACCAGGTTTCTCCGTCAGACTTTCAATGAGTCCGGAAATGTGGGCATCCCGCTTGCCGCGCCGGCCGCGTTCGAGATCGTATTCGAGATTGGAATAGCCTTCGAGGGGAGCGAACTGGGCGAGCGGCGCGCGGCCCAGGTTGGTATGGAGCACCACGCCGGTGGCATTGATTACTCGGCGCAGGGATGGCCTCGCCAGTTCGGCAAGATTCTTTCTGACGCGATCCGAGGCGCTGGCCGCTTCGACCGCTTTGCCGGCCAGCAAATCCGCGCGCATTGCGGCCAGCACGCGCCGCGCTTCGGATACAACCAGCGTGCGCGGGGCGGCGAAATCGTTCAAACTCTGCGCGACTTCGTCGACCGAGGGCAGATCCTGTAATTTCATTTGTGCGCTTTGGGGTGAGCGCGATCGTAGACTGCCATCAGATCCGTGAGCGACACCTGCGTATATTTCTGAGTCGTCGATAGGCGCGCGTGCCCGAGCAATTCCTGAATGGCTCGCAGATCGGCGCCGTCGGCGAGCAGGTGCGTGGCGTAGGCGTGCCGCAGGGAGTGCGGGTGGAGCGAATCGTCCGCTGCGATCATCCGCGCGTAAAATTTTAGGATTCCAGAGGCGCCCCGGCTCGACAGACGCGTTCCACGATGATTCACCAGAAGCGCGCGTTCTCCGGGATGCGCGGCGCGCACACCCAAATATTTTTCAAGCGCATCCGCCGCTTTCGAGCCATAAGGCAATTGGCGCTCCTTCCGACCCTTCCCTCGCACCAGAATCCAGCGTTCCGTCGTATCGAAATCGTCGAGGTTCAGGCCAGCCAGCTCGCTGATTCGCAACCCGCAGCCGTAGAGCAACTCGAACAGCAGCAGATCGCGCTCCGGGTGGGGCTTATGAAAACGATCCGCAGCCACTCCCTCGACCAGGGCATTGGTCTGTTCCGCGGTAGGCACCAGCGGCAGGCGCTGAGGCGCTTTGGGCGTGCGAACCAGACGGGCGATATTGGCGGGCACAGTCCCTTCGCGCAGCAGAAATTTGAATAGGGATCGCACCGCGGCCAGCTTACGCCGGATCGAAATAACACTGAGCCCCAGGTCATAGAGTGCTCCCAACCACTCGCGCATTTGCAGCATGTCGAGTTGCGATGGAGCCGGAGGCGCGGCGTCGGGCGGCGAAAGATAATCTGCGAATTGCGCCAGATCCGAGGCGTAGTTACGCAACGTATGTGGAGAGGCGTTCTGAAGACGAAGCTCCGCGAGATATCGGTCGATCGCCGCGCCAAGCTCAGACATAGGCGCACAAATGCTGGTCGAGCGCGGCTAGCGCACGGCGACAGATCTCGGTGTGGCGCAGCTTGCGGTCGCGAATAGGCGGGTCGACCGCCGGCAGCAGATCGAAGGTGATATTGGCCGGCTGATAATTCGCGGGATCTGCGCCGGAAACATAGGCGCACAGCGAACCCATTGCGGTCTCGCGCGGAAAACTGCGCGCAGATTCACCGCTCGCGAGCGCAGCCGCGCCGCGCCCCGCGACCAAGCCCGTGGCGATAGACTCGACGTATCCCTCCACTCCGGAAATCTGCCCGGCGAAAAAAATATTCGGAGCCGCCCGCAACTGGAGTGTGGAAGCGAGTAGCGCCGGTCCATTGATATAGGTATTGCGATGCACCTGGCCGTAGCGAAGAAATTCGCCGCGTTCAAGACCCGGGATCATACGCAGCACGCGCGCCTGCTCGCCGAAGCGCATATGGTTTTGGAAACCTACCAGATTGTAGCTTCCGGCGCGGGCATTCTCCTGGCGTAGCTGCACCACCGCGTAAGGGCGCCGCCCGGTTCGCGGGTCCACCAGGCCCATCGGTTTCATGGGACCGAAGCGCAACGTATCGGGACCTCGCCGGGCAATCTCTTCAATCGGCAGGCAAGCCTCGAAATACCGCACGTGATCTTCCTCGATATGAGCAGGCACTTCCTGCGCCGCAAGCAGCGCGACGACGAAGGCTTCGTATTCTTCGCGATTGAACGGGCAGTTCAAGTAATCCCCGGTGCCGTCAAGCGATTTTCCATAACGTGAGGCGAGGAAGGCGATGGATGTGTCGATTGAATCCGCATCTACGATAGGACTGATGCTGTCGTAAAAAAACAGCCTCTTCGATCCGGTAACGCGCGCGATCTCGCGGGCAAGGGCGTCAGAGGTGAGAGGACCGCTGGCCACGATCCAGATTTTTTCGGGATCAAGTGTCGTCACTTCTTCCCGGCGAAGATCGATTGCTGGATCGTCCTCGATTGCCCGCGTGATTTCGGCGGCAAAAAGATCGCGGTCGACGCTCAGGGCATGACCGGCCGGAACGCGCGTGCGTGCAGCCGCTTCGATCAATAATGATCCAAGCCTGCGCAGCTCCTCTTTCAGCAGCCAGGGAGCGCTATTCTCCTGCTCGCTCTTGAGCGAATTGCTACACACTAGCTCCGCTAGAGCGGCGGTTTTGTGGGCGGGCGTCTGCCGCGACGGCCGCATTTCATAGAGGGCAGCGCGACCACCTGCCCGCGCGACTTGCCAGGCAGCCTCGCACCCGGCCAAACCGCCGCCGATTATGTGCACGTCAGGCAAACTTCTAGTGTTCCCGATATTCCCCGAATACGCCTCGCAGACGGTCGGAGATTTCTCCGAGCGTGGCATACGCCTCGCACGCATCGAGAATCCTCGGCATCAGGTTATCGGAACCTCGCGCGGCTTGCTCCAGAGCCTGGAGGCTTCTTTCGACCTCCGCCGCGGGACGTGAAGCACGAAGCTCACGCAGGCGCTCCACTTGCGATTGTTCCAGCGCCGGGTCAATCCGAAACGTTATGGGGGAATGCTCCTCAGTCTGTTCGAAGCGGTTCACGCCCACGACTACCGTTTCGCCGCGCTCCACCGATTTCTGGAATTCGTAAGCGGCGTTCTGAATCTCACCCTGAATAAATCCGGCCTCGATGGCCGCCAGCGTGCCGCCCATTGCATCAATGCGCTCGATATACTCGCGCGCGCCACGCTCGATCTGGTCCGTTAACTCTTCGATGTAAAAGCTGCCGCCGGCTGGGTCCGCGACGCTCGTGACACCGGTTTCGAAGGCAATGATTTGTTGCGTGCGGAGCGCCAGCCGCGCGGATTCCTCAGTCGGCAATGAAAGAGCTTCGTCGCTTCCGTTGGTATGCAAGGATTGCGCGCCGCCCAGCACGGCCGCCATGGCCTGCAATGCCACCCGGACCACGTTGACGTCGGGCTGCTGCGCGGTCAGAGTCGATCCGGCGGTCTGGGCGTGGAAGCGCAGCATCATCGATTTTTGATTTTTTGCGCCGAAGCGCTCCTTCATGATGTGAGCATACAAGCGGCGAGCCGCGCGATATTTCGCGATCTCCTCGGGAAAATTATTGTGCGCATTGAAAAAGAAAGATAGCCGCGGAGCAAAGGAATCGACTTCCAGTCCGGCCTTCAGCGCAGCTTCGATGTAGGCGATCGCATTAGCCAGGGTAAACGCCACTTCCTGAATCGCCGTCGATCCCGCCTCCCGGATGTGATAACCGCTGATCGATATCGTGTTCCAATCCGGCAACTCCGCGCCGGCCCACGCGAATAGATCCGTGATGATGCGCATCGCGGGCCGTGGCGGATAAATGTAGGTACCGCGAGCGATATACTCCTTCAAAATATCGTTCTGTACAGTTCCAGAAAGCTTACGGAGATCGGCGCCCTGACGTCGCGCCACCAGCACGTAAAGGGACAGCAGAATCGCCGCCGTCGAGTTGATGGTCATCGAGGTGGTGACCTGATCCAGCCGAATTCCCTGGAACAACGTATCCATATCCGCGAGCGAGCAGATCGCTACGCCGGTGCGCCCAACCTCGCCCGCAGCCAGGGGATGGTCGGAATCGAGGCCCATCTGCGTCGGCAGATCGAAGGCTATCGAGAGACCCGTAATGCCCTGCGAAAGAAGATACCGATAGCGGCGGTTGCTTTCCTCCGCTGTGCCGAATCCGGCGTACTGGCGCATGGTCCACGGGCGGCCCCGGTACATGTCCGGATAGATTCCACGAGTGAACGGATATTGTCCCGGCAGCTCGCCGCTCGAAACCTGGCTCATGACCGCGAGATCTTGCGGGCGCGCAGAAAAGAGGTAATACCGAAATAGATCATGAGCCCGGCGAAGCTGAACGAAAGCACTACGCGGAACAGGCTCTCGCCGCTGCCCTCATACTGGCGCATGTTGCGGATCGCTGAAGGGATAGCCCACAGCGCCAGCACCACAAAGATGAAGCCGATAATTTCGTTCCATAGGACGTGCAGCGGGCGCACCACTCCCGGCATCACGTGCTGCAAAAAACGGTTGATCATCCGGCCCATACCTCATCGTAACAGACGGCATTTCTATTTTTGCTTATCCGGTTTCGTCACTTCGAAGCGGATCAGGTCCAGCATGGCCGGGTTATGCGAAAGCTCGCTCTTGCCGTCTGGAAACCGATTGAAACGGAGGATAAAGGCCAGAATATCGGCGTCAGCTTCACCGCTCAGCGTACCGGGATAATTCAGCGGCATGTCCCGGTGAATTCTCTCAAACAAAGCGCCCAGCTTCTCGCCATTCCAGATCGAGAAAAAGTCTTCACCGGCGAGCGGAAGCGCCTCTCCATCTCCCTCCAAATCCCGGCCGTGGCAGGACGCGCAGTGCCGACTATAAAGTTCTTCCCCCCGAGCGGCTTGCGCGTCCGTATACACGCCATCCCACACGGTTCGCGGCTCCGGCTCCAGCGCGCATAGAGCGGAATATGATGCACCTAACGCCGCTAAGCTAACAATTCCCGCAACCGCAAATTTCGCGTTCATCTAACTCGTATCTTACGTCTATTCAGTAGGGGGAGTCGCGCGTACAGTCTCGATGAAACGCTGCCGATACATTTTAGAGGCGTCACCCATCCTTCAGATGATATGCTGAAAGTGACCTCGCTCGGCTCGCGAGTTGCCCTCGAAGCGGCAGAATGGAGGGGACATTGGAAGATCGATTAAAGGATCTCATGCAGGAACTCGGGAATGCGATCAACGAATCGCTCTCGGATTCCGACCGCATCGCCGCTGCGATCGGCGAAATCAAGCGGGCGGGATACGACGTGTTCCTGGTGCTCGAGGCGACCATTGGTTTCAACAAGCGCGAAGATTCCGACGAGGCTGAAGAGGGAGATGCAGTCGAGCACGGAAAACCGCCGGAGAGCGGCCGGCGCAAGGTCGGTAAGATCAAGCTAACTTCTCAGGATCAGAAGTTCCTGCGCGCTCTGAAAATCTCGGTGGACGAAGAAGGCCGATAGGGTCTGAGACTTTTCGCCGCGCGCGGTCACTACGGATCTTGCAGGCCGTCGACCCGCATGAGGCCTACCTGGCCATCGAACGCTTTCTCCAATCCAGCCGGCAACCAGTCTTGATGGAGCCCGGCGAGGATCCTCTGCCCATTGCTCCCGGTAACTTTGCCCTCCACATCCGCAATGGGATCGTCACCATCGAAAGCTGGAGCGAGGCGCGAAACCTGGTCCGCCGCATCCGCGGCATTCATCCCAGCCTTCACGGAACACGGCGCGGGCGATTGGAACTGTCAATCGAACGCTTCGGTGGGCGCGCGGGTACGCTCACTCTAATCGATCTGGCCGACTCCACTAACCGCGACACCGACCGGCGTGGCGCGCGTCTCAAATATCGTGAGCGCTTTCGCAGATCCCTGCGCCGCCAGTTCCCGGAGTGGCGACTGGTGGAACTCAGCACTGAAGTGGATCTTCATAACAGCCTTTCCCCAAGTTATCCCAGAGCCTTTTTGCGGAAAGGATCGACGGGTCTGGCTGCGATCGGGTCAGCCGAAGATTCGCCGTGGCCCGACGCTGCGCTGAGCTTCGGGCTGATCTGGCTGGATTACCTGCGCCGCCGTGAACCGAAGCTGGCAATCCAAAGACTGGCCATCTTCGTCGCTGCAGGCGCCGAAGGCTCAACCAGCCATCGCATCCAATATTTGAATCCGAATGCAGCGCAGTATCTGGTATTTGTGCAGGATCCCGGAGGTCAGGAAGACCGAATCGACCCCGGCGACTACACTAATTTCGAAACGCGTCTAGATCCGTGGCGGCAGGCGTTGGCGGAGAGCTGCCCGCGCCTGGTCGCTTGGGTCGATCGCATTGCGAGCTTGCCAGGGGTGGAGGGGCGCGAACACCCGGATGGATCGCTATCGCTCGCGATCCACGGTCTGGAATTCGCGCGGGCCGCGGGTGACGAGCTGCTGTTTGGCCTGGATCATAAACACATCGCGAGCGGCGAGGCTCATCTCCAGGAGATCGAACAACTGGCCCAGGGGCTTTCCCGAATGCGACATGCGGGCGCGGCTGACCGGATGAACCCGCTCTATGCCAGGCGCCCGGAAGCATGGCTCGAATCGCAGGTGCGCGGCTCGCTCGATCGCCTGAATGCGACTCTCTTGCCGACGCCTATATACGGACAAGTGCCCCAGTTCGCGGGTGGGGACCGGGGCGTCATCGACTTGCTGGCCGTGGACCGTGATGGCCGGCTGGCGGTGATCGAAGTGAAGGCCACTCAGGACATTCATCTGCCCCTGCAGGCGCTCGATTACTGGATGCGCGTGAAGTGGCATCTCGATCGCGGAGAGTTTTCCGGGCGCGGATATTTTCCGGGAATCGCCATCCGCCGCGACGCGCCGCGATTGCTGTTAGTGGCCCCGGCCCTGGAATACCATCCCTCGAACGAACAGGTGCTGCGGTACTTCTCGCCGGAGATCCTGGTCGAACGGCTCGGCGTCGGGCTAGAATGGAAGAGGGAGATACGGGTGATGTTTGCCGTCCCCTCGAAGCCATGGCCCTTGCAGTACTTCGCCAGGTAAAACAGGCCGTCTCGAACCTGAACCCGAGAGAAGTTCGGGAAAACGCAGATCGTCCTGTGCGCGTAGGCCTGATCGCGGCCTCAGCGGAAGCGCTGGGCCAGATGGAGACCTATTTCGCTCCCGCCCGCCTTTCGCCCCAGAGACGAGCCGAAGCGGTTCGCATGCTGATACGCGGGGGTGGTCCCGAATGCGACATTGAGATCTACGAATCTTCCCTGCTCCGTCCGGCCAAGGCGTTCTCTTTCGATTCGGAGGCGCCTGAGAATTGTGTGCGGAGGATCCTCCGCGCTCGCGAAGATCTCATGCTGCCCTTAGCGCGTAATTTATATCCGTTCCGTAAGCCCGCAGCCCATCACGTGATCCGCACCGTCGCAAAAGAGAACGCTCTGTTCTGTCTAGCGACCGCGCTGCCGGATATTGTGCCGAGCTTGGCGTCCTTGCCATGGGCCGCGGGAGAGTTCAGCTCGGATGCGGCGTTCCTGACCATGAACCAGATCCGCATGGCCTTTCAGTTAGCCGCCGCGAGCGATCTTCCGGTGGGTTATAACGAGCAGAAATCGCAGGTCGCCTCTATTATGGCCGGCGCATTCGGATGGCGGGCCCTGGCGCGGGAACTCATCGGCAAAGTACCCTTCGGCGGCGGGTTAATTCCCAAGGCTGGTATCGCGTGGGCTGCGACATTCGCAGTGGGGATGTCGCTCGAGCGGCTGTATCGTCTGGGCTACGGATTCACCCGCGACGAGCGCAAGGCCGTGTACGAAGAGGCTTATGAAAACGGCCGCCAGATCGCCGGGATGCTCCTCGAAGGACTGCGCCGCCAGCATCAGCGCAAAGCCGTATAGTCCGCGTGGAATACGCGAGGCCCGCCGTCACTCTGGCTAGCCGCAACCAAGCGCTCGACCGCCTCGGTTCGGAACTCTTCGACACCATCATTTTGGGAGGCGGCATCAACGGCGCCGGGACCGCTCGCGATTTGGCATTGCGCGCAGCTGCCGGCCAGATTCCACTCCGTATCGGCTTGGTGGAACAAAATCACTTCGGCTCCGGTACCAGCAGTAAGAATTCGCATCTGGTGCATGGGGGTTTACGTTATCTGAAGCAACTCAGGTTCGGTCTGGTGCGGGAGGCGCTCCGCGAACGGGCGGTGCTGCTGCGAATCGCCTCTCACCTGGTTGAGCCGCAGCCGTTCCTAATACCGCTCGCCGGCTTGGGACAGGCGCTTTTTTACAAGCTGGGCCTGACTATTTATGACCGGATGAGTGGAAACCATGCGGCGCCGCATCATCGAAAGCTGTCTCTCGATGAGATCCACCGGCTCGAACCCGGTTTGGCCCCGCCGGGGATGACCGGAGCGGTCGAGTTTCACGACGCCAAGGTCCGCTCAGCGCGGCTCGTGCTCGAAAATATTTTCGAGGCGATTGCAAACGGGGTCGCTTGCGCAAACTACCTGCGCGCGGAGAACCGGATTCGCGAAAATGACGGTTCCTGGAGATTGCGCCTGCGCGATCAAATCTCCGGTGAGACATTCGAGGCTCGAACGCGATCCCTGGTCGACGCAACCGGCCCGTGGGCTCACGATCCTGCGCCGCGCCTGGTACGCGGCTCCCATATTATTCTTCCGCGCCTCAATAACAGCAATCATGCGATCGCGTATTTTGAAGAGTCCGGTCGGATCGTTTTTTTCATTCCTTGGGGCGAGCGCGACGACAGGACGCTGGTCGGCACGACTGAGATCGACTTCACCGGATCGCCCGACGAGGTTCATATCTCTGAGGCGGAAATGACATATCTCCGCTCGATGGCCGCGAGAGTGTTCCCCGAAAGCGCGCAATGCCAGCCACTGGCGACGTTCAGCTCCTTGCGGCCGCTGCTGGCGTCGCCCGGCTCACCTACGCGAGCCAGCCGCGAACATCGCATCTTTTACGACGCCGAAGGAGTCGTGCGAATCACCGGAGGAAAGTTCACTACTTATCGAGCCATGAGTGAGCAAGCGGCGGACCTGCTGACAGCCCGAATCGCCCGGGTTCTGCGGCACATACACGTGACCGCGGATCGCGCTTTGAACGGTAACACTCCGGCCGCTATCCACGCTCTGCTCGAGGACGCGCCCGCTCTTGCTTCCCGCTATTCGCTCACGACAGGCGATATTAAGATGCTGGCCAGGCAATACGGGGTGCTCACGCCGGCCGTACTCGAATACCTGCGCGATGAAGCATCGCTTAATGATCTTTCACGCCTCGACGCGGCACGGCTGGAGTACGCTTCGCGGCACGAGATGGTTCTACGGCCGCGCGATTTTCTGGAAATATCCACGACTCTGGCTCTCGAAGGGCGCGCGCCGATCCTGCAAACGCTGGCGAGCGGCTAGAATTGAAGTATTGTCTTTCCGAGCTATCGCAGCGGCCTCGCTGGTTTTTACGTACGTCTTCTTTATCGAATATCTTCCTCCGCACCCTCGCGTTCACATCCCCTACGATCTGAACAGCTATCACTATCCCTTGGCTGATTATGACATTCCAGTCACTAAAGCAAGGACGCTTCCCCGAGTGGGACCCGACCATCTACTCCGGCCTCAGCTTTGTCGGCAACGTCCAGGCGCAACTGTTCTATCCACCCGCATGGCTGATGTATGGAGCGAGTCTTCATAAGCGTCGGCTGACATACGAGACCCTTCAGATTTTTGTGATTGTACACGTGTGGATTGGATTCCTGTTGTGTTACCTCTGGCTGCGTAGCCGTCGGCTTACCGATCTGGCGTGCATTCTGGGGGCGGGCGTTTTCGCATTCAGCGGATACATGTGTCTCCAGTTGCAGCATCTCGGGCTTATTGCGGGATACGTGTGGTTTCCGCTTGGTCTAATGGGCATCGATCAGGCCTTTGAACGGCGGCGTTGGAAGCCTCTGTTGATGCTGGTGGCGGCATCGGCGCTTTGCTTTCTGGCCGGATATCCGCCCACGTGGTTTGTCTTCGCGATCTGCATGGTGACCTATGCCGTGGCAAGATCGTGGAGATCCCCGCTGGTTGCGGGAACCGTCCTGAGTCTGGGCGTGTCCTTATTGCTTGCCATGATCCAGCTTTATCCCGCCTGGGAGTTGACCGGCCTGAAGATACCGGAGTCAAGATACGGTACGGGCATCAAACAGCCGGTGTTCTACCTTTCCTATTTGCTACCGAATTACTTTAATTTCGGAAGAAATGTCTCGATTCTTCACAAATTTCGGCAAGGAATATCTGTATTTGGGCGCGCCGGCGTTGTTCGGCATCGCCTATGCGCTGGTGCGCGGCCGCCGCCGCCGGGATCTGGTCCCGTTCCTCGCGGTCGGCGCAATTTGCCTGGTAATGCTTACGAACCCCTTCAATCTGGTGTGGGCTCTGATCCGCCACTCGAGTCTGCTTGCGGACATCTGCCGGGACTGGTACTTTCCTGGCAGGAATCACTTTCGCTGCCGCGCCTTTGACCGCCTATGGCCTCGACGATTTTCTTAAACGCAAAGCTCCTGTGGTGGGGAGCTGGCTGGTCTGGGTCGCATTCGGGCTGCTGGGCGCTTGGTCTTCTTGGGAATTTGCGAGATGTGCTGGGGGACGGTTGCGCGCTTCCCTTCCGGATGGCGCTCGATTTACGATCCGGCGATTATGCTGGCAATATTTGCGTTCACGCTTTACGTTCTACGCGGGCAAGGCGGGCGGCTCCGCACGGCACTTGCAATAGGTCTGGTGCTGGCGGTGGGGATCGACTACAAAGTTTTCGGGACCGACAAGCGATTCAATGCCGCCCCGAACCAGGGTGCGATAACTTATACGAAGACGGATTTTCCGGGGCATGGATCCGGAGGTTTACAAGCAGCTTCGCGATCACGCGAAGTATAGAATTCTGCTGGATGAAAATAACCCGCTCCCGGTAGAATTTCGTCACATCGGATTAACGACGCCGCAGGGATATGATCCGTTTATCCCGCAGCAATATGTCGAGCTAGTTCAAAGCTCGTCCACATTTCGAATCGGATCGGCAGTTCAATCTTGACCCGGAGCGCGAAGATATGCTGCGCCTGCTGGGAGTCCGGTACGTAATCAGTTCGGAATCCGGCCCTATCTGCCAGCGCCTGCTATCGGACCCCAATTTTCGACTCATAGGCTCGACCCAGTATTATTTTCGGGTTTTCGAATATCGAAACGCCCGGCCGCCATTCGGGTGGGAGGACGAATCCGGAGACCGCCGGGTTGAGCCGCGAGAGTTGACCCCGGAGCGGCGCGAGTTTGCGGTCCGCTCCTCGAACGGCGGACGATTTACGCTCGATGAGCAATTCCTGCCGGGTTGGCAGGCGTCGATTGATGGACGCAGCGTCCCCATAGAGCGATGGAAGGGGGCATTTCAAGCCATCCAGGTGCCTCCGGGCGAGCACACCATTCAGTTTCGCTTCCGCTCAAAGGGCTTGCGAATAGGGGCGTGGATAAGCTTACTATCGTTGATCGCGCTGGTGGTTTGCGCGGTCGTTATTGAGTAGTCGAATCGCTGCGCTTCACCTGCGCCCGCCGGCGGCCTTGATCGAGATTGTCCGCCGCTTTCTGCTTGGCTGAGTCCGCGATCTTGATATTATTTACGACCGTTCGCGCGCCCGCCGATTTGGCCATGCGCGTGGCTGCGCCCTTGTGCTGCAACACTTCCGTCGAGCCTTCCCAGGTGGCCACTCCACCCTGCACATGGACCTTGATGCCGTCCTTGCCGATTTTGGATTTTTCGAGCTTGGCCCGGATTGCGGCCTCAATCGCCTTATCCTGCTGCGCCGAGGTTCCCTGGGACGGGGTCGGCTTGGTATTCGCTACGGTTTTGGTGTCATTCGCCAGCCCGGCGGCGGTCATCAGGACCACGAGCACAATTTGAAGCACGTCTTATAGTCGGGATGCCGCCACGATTATCTCAGGGCAGGTTCCGATTCTTTCCGAACATATTATAGGAGGCCTCCAACCACTTGGTAACCCTCAACTGGGCAAAAGGGCCCATCGTTCATGCATTGCGCGATGGCGACTCGAGTACTCATGCGCGCTTTAGCAGTACGGGAGGAAGATGGGCTCCTCCGCACTCTTATGAGGCGAGGATAACGGGGGCACGCGCGACGCAGCGGCGGGATGAAGCGGTAAGAGGATGGGTGAGCGAGAGAAAGGAGGCAGGGATGGTGGTGAATGCGTGCGGATCCCAATTATCTCAGGCAGGTTTCCGATTCTTACGCGAACTGGTAGCCTGAAACTTCGATGCACTCATAAAATGACGGGATCTGTGTTTCGCCGGCTCCTGGTGATAGCACTCCTGCTCACTGCGGGAATGCTGTTCGCGCAGCTCTATCTCCCAGCCACCGCAGTGCGAGACCGCCTTTTAACGATATTGCTCGGATCGGCTCTGGTGGTATTGGGCCTCGTATTCCTGGTTTCCCGATCGCTCAGTCTGCGAGTCAGGCGGCTGAGATTGCTGGTCGAAGGCTTTCCCGGTGGGACCTCGAAGGATCGGCAGATATTCGGTTCGAGCGATGAGCTCGCGGGTCTCGAATATTCCCTGGCGGGCGTCGCCATCGAGATGCAAAAGCTCCTTGATCGCCTGCGCTTCGAATCGGCCCGGCGGGAGGCGATGCTCTCCAGCATGACCGAAGGCGTGCTGGCGGTGGATCACGAGCTACGCGTCACTTTCTGCAACAGCGCATTCCTTCAAGCCATCGATTTTCGCGGCGCGCGCTTCGAACGCCTGTATTTGCTGGAGCTGGTGCGCGATCCGGGGCTGCACGAGCTTCTGCGCGCCGTACTGACCGGCGGGGAGCCTCAAAAGCTCCGTTTCAAACTATCGGCCGCCCACATACATACCTTTGAGGTACAGGCCACGCCGCTCGAAATGTCTACCGGACGCGGCGCGCTTGCAATTCTTCACGATATTACGGATCTGGAGCGGCTGGAGCAGGTGCGCAAGGACTTCATCGCGAACGTTTCGCATGAGCTTCGGACGCCCCTGGCAGGGATTATCGGATATTCGGAGACTCTGCTCGATGGCGCTCTGGAAGATCTCAAAAATAACCGGCATTTCGTGGAAGTGATCCGCGCGAACGCAGTGCGGCTCAACAGCATCGCCTCCGATCTGCTGGTTCTTTCGGAGCTCGAGTCGGGAGTGGATTCTCCGGAGCCGGACCTGATTTCAATACGGGGCGTGCTGGAGACGGCGCTGGTGACTGTCGAGGTGGAGGCTCGCCTGCGCGAGGTGCGATTGATTCGCGAGGAAATCGAGAATGTATATGTCAGCGGGAACCGCCTGCGTCTGGAGCAGGCCATTTTGAACCTGATGGCCAACGCGATCAAATTTAATCGCGCCGGAGGTGAAGTTCGCGTTCGCGCTGGACATACCCCGAACGGGCAAGTCGCGATCGTGATCTCCGATACAGGCGTCGGAATACCCTCCGAGGATCTTCCCAGAATTTTTGAAAGATTCTATCGAGTCGACAAAGCCCGTTCGAGACAGGTGGGAGGCACCGGCCTGGGATTATCCATCGTGAAGCACGTCGCCGAACGGATGAAGGGTGCGATTAATGTCGAAAGCCAGCTTGGTAAAGGATCGACATTCACGCTGCTGCTGCCTCCCAGTACTCCTGTAGGCGCGGTCATGAAAACGTAACATTCTTTTCATTACAATCTCACCTTCTTCGCTTATCCTCGGCGTAATGAAAAAGAAGCTCACAATTTTTGTGTGCCTCCTGAGCCTTTGGCTGCCTCTCGGCGCCGCAGACGGACCGGCAGCCAATTCCGATGTCGAGCAGCTTAAGCGGATGTTGTTGGACCAACAGCGGCAGATCGACGAGCTCCGCCGGGAATTGAACGCGCAGAAAAATGGGGTCGATGGGCCGATCGTTCACGCCAATACCGGCGAAGTAGCCAGCACGATGTCCATCGTACCGCCCGATCCGCCTTCGCCTTCAAGGGCCTTCCCGCAGGCGTCTCCGGCTCTCGCGGCGCCTCAGGCGGCTAGCCCGGAAACCTCAGCGCCGCTGCAGGTAAAGATCGGCGATGCTTACATCACGCCCGTCGGATTCATGGATATGACCGCAGTCAGCCGGTCGACCAATCCGGGAACGGGCATCGGCACCAACTTCGGCAGCATTCCGTATGGCAATACGCAATTAGGAAGTCTGACGGAGACGCGGTTGAGCATACAGAACTCGCGAATCGGCGCTCGTGTGGACGCTTTGGTCCACGATATGAAGATCTTGGGATATTGGGAATCTGACTTTCTGGGGCAGCTTGGAAATCCTCCCAATGGAGGGATCGCGGTCACCAGCAATTCTTACGGCCTTCGCCTGCGGCTGTACTGGGTGGACGTTACCAAAGGCAAATTCGAATTTCTGGCGGGGCAGTCCTGGAGCATGATGACTCCTAACCGGAGAGGGATTGCCCCGCTGCCAAGCGACGTTTTTTATACGCATGACATGGACGTGAATTACCAGGCGGGTTTGGTCTGGAGCCGTGTTCCGGGCTTTCGATTCGTCTATCACCCCTCCGATAAGGTAGCGTTCGGCGTGGCTCTAGAAAACTCCGAGCCGTATGTGGGCGGGGGGAACGGCGGTAGCGCGATTACAGCTCCAACTGCAATCGCGGGGATTCTCGGGACCCAGGTAAACAACGGAAGCAGTGTGATCAGCGCGGCCGCTTTGCACCCGGACATCATCGCCAAGCTGGCCTTCGATCCAGGCAGCAAGTTTCACTTTGAAATTACCGGCGTCGAGGTCACCAACAAAATCGCCAATCCAGCCAGCACCCCTGCCTTCCAGACTGACGCCAAAGCAGGCGGCGGCGGATCGATCAATCTCAGTTTCGAGGTGGCGAAGAACATTCGCCTCTTGACAAATAATTTCTATAGCTCCGGCGCGGGCCGCTACATTTTCGGCCAAGCTCCAGACTTCATGATCCGCGCGGATGGAAGTTTGTCTTTGGTCCACTCCGCCTCGACCGTGACCGGGGTTGAGGCAACCGGCGGAAATACACTCTTCTACGGCTATTACGGCGGCGTTTACATCGGCCGGAATACGGCGCTCGATACCAACGGGAAGCTGATCGGGTATGGATCTCTCACCAGCGACGGCCAGAACCGGGCCATTCAGGAAGTCAGTTTCGGTACCAATACTACACTTGCTCGGGACGCCAGATGGGGCGCTCTGAGCCTGATCTCCCAATTCTCCTATCTCCAGCGGAATCCCTGGCTTGCAGCCTCCAGCTCTCCTTCGAATGCCCATCTTTGGATGGGGTTTCTGAACCTCCGTTACACCCTGCCGGGCTCCGCGCCAACGCTGGGCCGGTAATCGTTTTGTAACATTAGCCTGAAATAATAGGAGATCGAGAATGACTCTACGAGCAATAAAGGCGCTGGTTGCAGTCGCCGTGCTGGCTGGAGTTGCATCGGCGCAGCAGATCCTTATCAACGGCGCGGGGGCGACGTTCCCTTACCCCATCTATTCAAAGTGGTTTGACGAATATCACAAAAAATTTCCGAACATTCAGTTCAATTATCAGTCGATCGGATCGGGAGGCGGTATTCAACAAGTTACCGTGGGGACCGTCGATTTCGGAGCGAGCGACGGACCGATGACTGCCGAGCAGCTAAAGACGTTTCAGAGTAAACACGGCTACGGAATCCTCCACTTCCCGACTGTTCTAGGGGCTTCCGTGCCGGCCTATAATCTTCCTGGTATCGACCGCCCAGCTTAACTTCACGCCGGAAGCGCTAGCCGGCATCTTTCTGGGCGAAATCAAGAAATGGAACGACCCGAAAATCGCGAGTTACAATCCTGGAGTGAAGCTGCCATCGAGCGACATTGTCGTGGTCCATCGCTCGGACGGCAGCGGAACTACCTATTGCTTTACCGATTATCTTTCGAAGGTCAGCAAAGAGTGGGAGACCAAAGTGGGTCGAGGGACTTCGGTCAACTGGCCGGCGGGCCTTGGCGGGAAGGGCAACGAGGGTGTCTCCGGACAAATCAAACAGACCCCGAATTCTCTCGGATACGTCGAACTGATCTACGCCGTTCAAAATAAGATGACCTACGGAAAGGTGAAAAACGCGGCGGGAGCATTCGTGCAAGCGGACCTCGCTAGTGTTACGGCCGCGGCTGCCGGGATTAAAGATATGCCCGACGATTTCCGGGTGTCGATCACTAATGCGCCGGGCCAAGCCGCTTATCCCATCTCTACATTTACTTGGCTGCTCATCCCGGAGAAGATTTCCGATCAGGCCAAGAAAAAGGCCATCACTGATTTCCTGCATTGGATGTTAACGGACGGTCAGAAAGAAGCTCAGGCTTTAGATTATGCTCCGCTGCCCGAGCCGGTGGTCGCAAAAGAAATGAAGGCGATCGCGAAGATTCAATAAGCGAATCGCCGATTCCGCATGTCTGCATCAACCACTACCGCGATAGACGCTCCCCCCTCGAAGCGGGAGCGTTCCTTATTACAGCGACTTTGGAGCGGCGACGAAATCGCCTACTTAGTGACCTTCACCGCGGCATTGAGCGTGATTCTTATCACGGCTCTCCTGGTATTCGAGCTGTACCAAAAATCGGCTCTTTCGCGGGCGAAGTTCGGCTGGTCTTTCTTGTTCACCTCGGTTTGGGACCCAGTCGCCGGACAGTTCGGCGCGCTTCCGTTTATTTACGGAACCGTCGTAACATCCGCAATGGCTTTATTCATTGCAATTCCGCTGGGGGTGGGCGCTGCGATATTTCTAGCGGAACTGGCGCCGCCCCGGATCTCGGATGGGCTCACATTTTTAATCCAACTGTTGGCGGCGGTTCCTAGCGTCATCATAGGGCTGTTGGGAGTCTTCGTGATGATCCCGGTGCTGCGGTCGATTGAGCCGGCTCTACACGCAGCATTGGGCTGGACCACGCTATTTCAAGGCCCCTTTTACGGCGTAAGCCTCTTCACCGCGGGGATCGTGCTCTCCATCATGATCCTGCCGTTCATTATTTCGATCTCACGCGAGGTGATTCTGGCGGTACCGGCCGATCAGCGGGAAGCGGCGCTGGCTATCGGCGCAACACGTTGGGAATCGACCTGGGACGTCGTGGTTCCTTTCGCTCGGAAGGGAATTGTCGGTTCGATTTTCCTGGCGCTGGCGCGATCTCTCGGCGAAACCATGGCCGTGACCATGGTGATCGGGAACGAGCCCAAAATCAGTCATTCATTGTTTGCCCCGGGTTACTCGATCGCCGCGGTGATCGCCAATGAGTTTACAGAAGCGACTGGAGACCTATATCAGGGCGCTTTGATTGAACTGGGACTGGTCCTCTTCGCGTTGACAATCATCATCAACGGCTTGGCGCGTCTGCTGGTCGTCAGCACCGAAAAGGAAGGCGCCTGATGTCCTTGCATCTCGCAAGTAACAGCCGCACAACGAAGGCGGGCAGCAGTTTCTTTCCAGTGATGAGGCGGCCGCCCGCCTCTGTGCGGCTAGCTCGTAGAAAAGCGGTGAACGCGCTGATGTTCAGCCTGACTGCACTGTGCACGGTGTTCGCCGCGGGCACGCTGGTCTTTATTCTTGGGTATCTGTTCGTTCATGGCGCTAAGAGTCTCGACTGGAATTTCTTCATCAAGCTTCCGGCCCCGGTTGGCGAAGCTGGCGGCGGCATGGCCAATGCCATCGTCGGCAGCGCGAAACTTCTCCTGCTGGCCACAATCGTCGGTGTTCCGATAGGGATCCTGGGCGGCGTTTATCTGGCTGAATTCGGGGGGACGGCCTTCTCGTTCATCGTGCGGTACACGACCGACCTATTGAACGGCGTGCCCTCCATTGTAATGGGAATCTTCGCATATACTCTGATCGTTCTGCCTCAAAAGCATTTTTCCACGCTGGCCGGAGGCTTGGCTTTGGGGATCATGATGATTCCGATCGCTATCCGAAGCACGGAGGAATTTCTTCGCGCCGTTCCGCTCTCTTTACGAGAAGGCGCGATGGCGCTCGGAGCTTCAAAATCGAAATCCATCTGGACCGTGGTAATTCCGGCGGCAAAACATGGAATCATGACGGGCATCATGCTCAATCTGGCGCGTGTCGCCGGCGAGACAGCGCCATTGCTGTTCACCAGCTTTGGTAACCGCTTCTGGAGCCCCGGCTGGGAACAGCCTACGGCCGCGCTGCCGGTCATGATTTATACCTATGCGGTTGCGCCTTACGACGATTGGCACCAGCAGGCCTGGTCCGCCGGCTTCGTCCTGCTTATTTTGGTATTAGGCGTGAATATCGTTGCCCGGCTTGTGCTTTCTAAGAGGGGACCCGTTCCCAGGTGATAAAATGCAAGCTCCCAGTCGACAACCAGTAGCCTCTGACGTGATGATGTCTATCCCAAGCTTTGGCGCAACGAGCGCGGGGGAGAACAAGCCGCCGGTGGAAGCGACCGCGAAGCTCCGGACCACCAATCTAAATTTCTATTACGGCAGTTTTCAGGCGTTGCACGGGATCTCGATGCAAGTCTACGAAAACCGCGTAACTGCCTTCATCGGACCCTCCGGCTGCGGCAAATCTACCTTTCTACGCACGTTGAACCGGATGAATGAGACGGTCCGTAACAGCCGGGTGGAGGGCGAGATCGTGCTCGACGGCGAAAATATATTCGATCTTGAAGTCTCCGAGGTGCGGCGCAGGGTTGGGATGGTTTTTCAAAAGTCGAATCCATTTCCAAAATCGATTTTTGAAAATGTGGCTTACGGACCGCGGATCAACGGTTATGCGAGCCGCGCAGCGCTTCACGAGGCCGTCGAGCAGAGCTTACGCCGCGCGGCACTGTGGGATGAAGTCAAAGATAAGCTGAATCAATCGGCGTCTAGTCTGTCCGGCGGCCAGCAGCAGAGACTATGTATTGCGCGCGCGCTGGCGGTCAATCCCGAGGTTCTTCTGCTGGACGAGCCGTGCTCGGCTCTCGATCCGATCGCCACCGCCAAGATCGAAGACCTGATCTTCCAGCTCAAGGATAGCTGCACGATCGTCATTGTGACGCACAATATGCAGCAGGCGGCCCGCGTTGCTGAGTATACGGGCTTTTTCCTTCTCGGCCGGCTGATCGAGTTCGCCAGTACGACCGTCATCTTCAAGACGCCCGCGAAGAGAGAAACGGAAGATTACGTCACGGGCAGATTCGGATAATCGAGGCTATCGTGCGGCATTTCATCGAAGAATTAGAACAGTTGAAAACCAAGCTGCTGGAAATGAGCTCGCTCGTCGAGGCGGCCATCCAGCGAAGCATCAGCGCGGTCACTCACAAGGATCGCGGCGCCGCCGAGCAGGTTTTTCGCAGCGAACAACGCATCAACGAAATCGAGATCGAAATCGATGAATTCGCGATAAATTTGCTGGCGCTGCATCAGCCAATGGCGGCCGACCTGCGCCTGATCGTGGCCGCATTGAAAATCAACACGGACCTGGAGCGCATGGGAGACCTGGCCGTCAACATCGCGCAGAGCGCCACTTCGCTGATAGAGGAGCCAGTCATCAAACCCATGATCGATATCCCGCATATCGCAGGATTGGTTCAATCCATGGTCCGTAAGGCTCTGGACGCCTTTGTAACCCGGGATGCGGACTTGGCGCGCAGTGTGCTCGCTTCCGACGACGGCGTGGACAGCCTTCGCACAGCGTGCTATCACGAACTGGTGAGCTTCATGGAAAAAGATCCGCAGAATATTCTCCAGGCTCTAAACCTGCTCGCCGTAACTCGCAACCTCGAGCGCATCGCGGATCATTCCACGAATATCGCGGAGGACGTGCTGTTCCTGGTAAAGGGAATCGATGTCCGTCATCACTGCCGAAATGCGCATGTAATCCGGCTGTAACGCCAATCGGTTACTCTGTGAGAGGAATATGAAAAAGATAGTGCTCATCGAGGACGATCCGGATCTGTATTCCTTGATCCAGTACAACCTGGAAAAGGCGGGCTTCGCGCTGGCGGGCTCGCACACCGGCAAAGGCGCGCTGGATCTGTGCCGCCGCGAGCGTCCCGACCTGATCATCCTGGATATCATGCTGCCGGATTCCGACGGCCTCGATATATGCAGGAGCATTCGGGCGCATCCCGATCTGGCCAACATTCCCGTAATCTTCCTCACGGCGCGGGCGTCTGAAACAGACCGGATCGTGGGATTGGAACTGGGCGCGAACGACTATATCGTGAAGCCGTTTTTCGTGCGCGAGCTGATCGCGCGAATCAAAATTCATTTCCGCGGCCACACGCCCATCAACAAATTGCTCAAGTGCGGCGACCTGGAGCTGGATCGCACGCGGTGCCGTGTAGAGCTTGCCGGGCGGGAGCTCACGCTAACGGCCACGGAGTTCCGGCTGCTCGAGTTTCTGATGAGCCGCCCCGGAGTGGTGTTTAGCCGCGAGCAGTTGCTCGATGCCGTCTGGGGCCATGATCGCGCCGTCACGGACCGGACCGTCGATGTCTATATTCTCCGCCTGCGGCAGAAGATTGAAAATCCCGACGGGCCGTCCTTTGTTCGTAGCGTGCGCGGCTTCGGATATAGCTTTCAGATGGAAGCCCCCGCGGAGCAGGTACAAGTACAATAAGAGTGTAGAAGTACCTTCCGTACTCGCTCATGAACGATCTTCGGCGCCAGCAACTTTATGATGCCCTCGCCTCGCGCATTCTCGTCATCGACGGCGCGATGGGCACCATGCTGCAAGCGCACAATCCGACAGCTGCGGATTTCGGCGGCCCGGGCCTCGAAAACTGCAACGAGAATCTCTGCGATACCCATCCGGAATGGATCACCGGCGTGCATCGCGCTTATCTCGAAGCCGGGGCCGACATCATCGAGACCAATAGCTTCCAGGGTTCTCCGATTGTCCTCGCCGAGTTCAAGCTCGAAGACAAGACCCATTCGCTGAACGTGACCGCGGCCCAGCTCGCGCGTCAAGCGGCCGACGAATTTTCAACCACCGCCAAGCCGCGCTTCGTCGCCGGCTCGCTCGGTCCTACTACGAAATCCATTACGCTGCGCGGCGATGTCACTTTTAAGCAATTGAGCGATAGCTATTACGCCCAGGCTGCGGGCCTGATCGAAGGCGGAGTCGACATCCTGCTGATTGAAACCGGCTTCGATACGCGCAATGTCAAAGCCGCCCTGCTCGCGGTACAGCGGCTCGAGCGCGAGCGGGGATTGCGAATTCCAACCATGGTTTCCGGCACGATCGAGCGCTGGGGCGCGATGCTCGCCGGCCAGCCCGTCGACGCTTTCTACGCGTCGGTGGCGCATGCCGATCTGCTCTCGATCGGCCTTAACTGCGCGACCGGTCCGGACCTGATGACGGATCATATTCGCACGCTGGCCCAGATCGCCTCGACGCGCATCTCCTGTTATCCGAACGCGGGGCTGCCGAACGAAGAGGACAAGTATCTGGAGACGCCGGAATCGCTGGCGCAGCAACTCGAAAAATTCGTCGCGCACGGCTGGCTGAATATCGTCGGCGGCTGCTGCGGCACGACTCCGGCGCATATTCGCGCTATCGCGCAGATGGTCGAAGGACGCGCGCCGCACGTAGTGAATCCACCGGCTCATCGCGCCTATTATTCGGGAATCGAGCTGGTCGAAGCGGAGGACAGCAACCGTCCGCTGATTGTCGGCGAGCGCACCAATGTCATCGGCTCGCGCTTGTTCAAGAAGCTGATGGCGGAAGAAAAGTGGGAGGAAGCGAGCGAGATCGCGCGCTGGCAGGTGAAGAACGGCGCGCACATCATCGACGTGTGTTTACAATCCTCGGACCGCGAGGAAATGAAGGACATCGATCCCTTCTACGCCAAGCTGATGCCCAAGATCAAAGTCCCGGTGATGATCGATACCACCGACGCCGCAAGCCATCGAGTACGCGCTCGACCTGGTGCCAGGGCAAGAGCATCATCAATTCGATCAATCTGGAGGACGGCGAGGAGAAATTCGAGCGCGTCTGCCCGATCGCGAAAGCTTACGGCGCGGCGCTGGTCGTGGGCACGATCGATGAAGATAAACAGCAGGCGCAGGCGTTTACGCGGGAGCGCAAACTCGCGGTCGCGCGAGCGCTCGGTCAAGCTGCTCACCGAAAAATACGGCATCGCGCCCGAGGACATCATCATCGATCCTCTGGTGTTCCCCTGCGCCACGGGCGACGAAAATTACGCCGGCGGCGCGGTCGAGACCATCGAGGCTCTGCGCCTGATTAAGGAAAATATTCAACTACGTCAAAACCATCCTGGGCGTGTCGAATATCTCCTTCGGCCTGCCGGCGTCGGCCCGCGAAGTGGTCAACTCCGTTTTCCTGTACTACGCGACTAAGGCCGGTCTCGATCTGGCGATCGTAAACGCGGAAAAGCTGGAACGCTTCGCTTCCATTCCGATCGAGGAGCGGCGTTTGGCGGAGAATCTGCTGTTCAACACGCCCCCGCCGGATGCCGAGGACGAATCCCTGCGCACGGCTCCCGAAGACTGGCGCCAGCAGACGCGCGAGCAAAAGATCGCGATCAATCAATTTCACATCGCGGCCATAACCGAGTACGCTCGCAGAGCCGGGAAGAAGGAAAAGAAGAAAACCGCGGAGCTGCCTCTCGACGAGCGTCTGGCGAATTACATTATCGAGGGCACCAAGGACGGGCTCATCCCGGATCTCGA
Organism: uncultured Acidobacteriota bacterium; assembly: GCA_963799805.1. Taxonomy (GTDB): domain Bacteria; phylum Acidobacteriota; class Terriglobia; order Bryobacterales; family Bryobacteraceae; genus Palsa-187. The sequence goes on along the minus strand of CAWCYF010000002.1, from coordinate 952,694 downwards.
GCGCAAGCTGGCGGAGGGCGCGGGCGCTCTCGAAATTATCAACGGTCCTCTGATGACGGGGATGACCGAGGTCGGGCGTTTGTTCAACAATAACGAGCTGATTGTGGCCGAGGTGCTGCAATCGGCCGAGGCGATGAAGGCGTCCGTCAACTATCTCGAGCAGTTCATGGAGAAGACGGAGACCTCCACGCGCGGCCGAATCGTGCTGGCCACCGTGAAGGGCGACGTCCACGATATCGGCAAGAATCTGGTCGAGATTATTCTTTCAAACAACGGTTATCAGGTCATCAATCTCGGCATCAAGGTGCCGCCGGAGGATTTGATCCGGGCCTGGCGCGAGCATCAGCCCGACGCGATCGGCCTCTCCGGCCTGCTGGTGAAGAGCGCGCATCAGATGGTGACCACGGCGTCGGATTTCAAGGATCACGACGTTAAAGTGCCGCTGCTGGTGGGCGGCGCGGCGCTATCGGAAAAATTCACGACCACGCGCATCGGCCCGGCCTATGGCGCGCCGACGTTCTATGCCAAGGACGCCATGACCGGGCTTCGCATCATGAATGAGCTGATGGAGCCGTCTACGCGCGAAGTCGCGATCAGCACGCACATTTTCACCAGCGTCGGCGCGGCGCCGGCGGAACCCGCGCCCGCGATCAATACCGCTACCCTGCGCAGTCCCAAGGTGCGCACCGATATTCCCATTCCCGCCGCGCCGTATCTCGACCGGCGCATCCGGGAAGTTCCGAACCTGCACGAGGTCTGGAGCTACATCAATCCGTACATGCTTTTCGGCCGCCATCTGGGGTTCAAAGGGAACTTTGAAAAGCTGCTGGCCGAACGCGATCCCAAGGCGCTTGAACTGTATCACGACGTGGAAAAGGTCAAGCAGGAAGCGGCCAAATTCATGAAGATCCGCGCGGTCTGGCAGTTCTATGAAGCCGAGCGCGACGGCAATTCGATTCACCTGTTCGCGCCGGGCGCGCAGAGCCCGCTGCATACGTTCCGCTTCGGGCGCCAGCCGAAATCCGATGGGCTGTGTCTCAGCGATTACATCCTCGACGCAGAAGAAGGACGGCGCGACCATCTTGGTTTTTTCGTGGTGACGGCGGGAGAATGCGTGCGCAGCCACTCCGAAGAAGCCAAACAACGCGGCGAGTTTCTGCTGGCGCACGCGCTTCAGGCGCTGGCGATCGAGACCGCGGAGGGCTGCGCGGAATGGCTGCATCGCCGCATGCGCGAAGATTGGGGCTTTCCCGATCCGCCCACGATGACCATGCAGGAGCGGTTCACTTCCCGCTATCGCGGCAAACGCTACAGCTTCGGGTATCCGGCGTGTCCGAATCTCGACGATCAGCAGGGAATCTGGAAACTTCTTCAGCCCGACGACATCGGGGTGAAGCTCACCGACGGCATGATGATGGATCCCGGAGGCGAGCGTCAGCGCGCTGGTTTTTCATCATCCCGATTGCGCGTATTTCACCGCCAGCGAGACGTGAGCGGCATACCAGCTTTTTACCCGATTCTCGATACCGAGATCGCAGCCCGTCACGGAATCGGCGTAGTTTCAGCCTCTGAAAAAATCCTCGAAGGGGGCGCGCGAATCCTTCAGTTCCGTCATAAGGGATTTTGGTCGCGTGATACTTTTGCGGATCTGCGAACGGTGGGCGCGCTATGCCGGGATGCGGGCGCGCTGCTGGTGGTGAACGACCGCGCCGATATCGCGCGCCTGACCGGCGCCGCTCTGCATCTGGGTCAGGACGATTTGACGCCCGCGGACGCTCGCCGCATCGTGGATGCCGGGACTATCATCGGCTTCTCCACACATAACGAGCATCAATTTCGCGAGGCGCTGGACGGAGCCGGTGGACTACGTCGCGCTGGGTCCCATTTTCGGCACCTCCTCCAAACTACATCCCGACCCGGTGGTCGGTCTCGAGGAGCTGCGCCGTCTTCGCCCGCTGACCGAGCGCCCTCTGGTCGCGATCGGCGGCATCACGCGCGAGAATGCTCTGGCCGCGCTGGGCGCAGGCGCAGATTCACTCGCGGTGATTGGCGACCTGTTCGCAGACGATGGAAACCTTCGCGGGCGGGTGGAAGAATGGCTTCGGATCGCGGGTTAAGAAACCTTCTCGGCAATCGATTTCGACTGGAGGAATTGGAGCAAGTAGTCCGGGCCGCCCGCCTTTGAATCGGTGCCCGACATGTTGAATCCGCCGAACGGATGCGCGCCCACCATCGCGCCGGTGCATTTACGGTTGATATAGAGATTGCCGACGAAGAAGCGCTCGCGCGCGGCGCGGATCTTTTCCGGGATTCTTCGAATAGACGGCGCCGGTGAGTCCGTATTCGCTATCGTTGGCGAGCGTGAGTGCATGTTCGAAGTCCCGCGCCCTGGTCACCGCCAGCACGGGACCAAAAATCTCTTCGCGGAAGATGCGCGCCTTCGAATCGACGTCCGCGATTACAGTAGGCCGAATGAAATACCCATCGCCGGGAGCAGGTTCGCCGCCGGCAACCAGACGGCCCTCCCGCTTGCCGGTCTCAATATAATCGAGAATCGTCCGCCGCGCGCCCGCGCTGATCACCGGGCCCATGTAATTGGCCGGGTCATGCGCAGGGCCGACGGTCAGACTCGCCACCTTGGACTTCAATTTTTCAAGAAATGCATCGTAAACGGCGTCGTCGACGATCGCGCGCGAACACGCCGAGCACTTCTGCCCCTGGTAACCGTACGCCGATTGCACGACGCCCTCGACAGCGCTGTCGAGATCCGCTTCCCGATCCACGACGATGGCGTCTTTGCCGCCCATCTCCGCGATCACGCGCTTGATCCAGATCTGACCGCGGCGGGGCTTGGCGGCGAGCTCGTTGATGCGCACGCCCACGTCGCGGGAGCCTGTAAAGGAGACGAAACGGGTGTGGGGATGCTCCACCAGCAGGTCGCCGATAGTCGAGCCGCTGCCCGTGCAGAGCGAGAAGCTGCGCGGCGGGAAACCCGCATCGAGCAAAACCTGGGCAAATTTCTGGGCGATGGTAGGCGTCTCGCTCGAGGGCTTGATGACTACCGTGTTGCCGGTCACCAACGCGGCCACGGCTCATTCCAGCCATGATGGCCAGCGGAAAATTCCACGGCGGGATGACGACGCCCGCGCCCAGCGGCAGATAAACCAACTCATCGCGCTCGCCCGGCATCTGCACCAAAGCTTCGGGCGAGGCCAGCCGCTGCATCTGGCGCGCGTAGTATTCGCAGAAGTCGATCGCCTCGCTCACGTCGGCATCCGCTTCCGGCCAGGTCTTTCCGGCCTCGGCCACCAGCCAGGCATCGAACTCGAGCTTGCGCTCCCGAATCAGCGCCGCCGCACGCACCAGCAGCGCGATGCGGCGCTCCGACCGGCACGTGGCTCCACTCCGCAAAATAAGCGTGAGCGTCCTCGATGGCGCGATTCGCCAGATCCGCATTGGCTTTGTGATGCCGCCCAACGATCTCCGATGGATTGGACGGATTGACGCTGTTCAGAAAATCGCCGGTTTTGTGGCGGGCGCCCGCGATCCAGAGTTCGTATTCCCGGCCGAATTCAGAGCGGATTTTCGCCAGGGCCGCCTGCGCCGCGGACCGGCTTCGGGCGTTGAAAAATTCGATGAGGGTTCGTTCGCGAACGGGGACAATACTCCCGCTGGTAGCGGGCGGGTCGTCGTCATTGCCAAGTTGCCCAGTGCCGGTTCTGCCGTCAGCCCTCCATCAGCTTGCGGCCGCGCTCGAAAAGTTCCGCGCGCCTCGTCGGCCACGCGCCGGCCCTGCTCATATAAGCTCGCGGCCCTTTTCGACCAAGTACGGCCGGCTTCGGCCACCGTCTTCGCGCGCCTTGGCGTGTTTTTCTAGTTATGATTCGGCGAGTAACTCTACCCGATTGGGGAGCATAGAGAAGAGCGACGCTCGCTCCAACCGCCGCGCCTGCCACGAACCAGAGCACTTTCCCGCTATCGTATTGTTGGCCCATAGCTTCCATTCTACTCCCCGGAATCGCGCGAATCACGCTATCCTCGAAAACATGGAATCCTTTGTAACTGTTTTTCGCTCTGCGGATGAAACTGCTGAAGAGGACGCCCGCGCGGCGCTGAAGGTGCTTTCGAGCAGCGGGATTGCGGGGACCCTGGTTGACGATAGCGCTCCCGGCGTTCCCGAGGGAGCCTGGGAGGTTCGCGTCGACTGCCCAGGACAGCGCGCAGGCTGAGGCGCTCATCGCCGCCACATCCCGTGGAGGACGAATCTACCGAAGTCGATGAGTCTCGCGATCTGGACATGGTGACCGTATTCCAATCCGCCGGCAACACGTCGGAGATGGAGGCGATGTCGGTAAAGGCTTTGCTCGAATCGAACGGGCTGGAAGCCATGGTCGTGGCCGACTCGCGCTTTCCCAATCTGCCTGAAGAGGTGCGCGTGCCGCGAGAGAACGTGGAATGAGGCTAAACGCCTGATCGCCGCGGCGCTGGCCGCCGGACCTGCCGGAGCCGATGAAGCGGAAGCCGAGACCGAGGCGTGAGTATTATACTGGTTTCCGAGGACATTCTATGAAAAAAAGCTTGATCGCGGCTAGCTGCCTGGGATTGCTGCTGAGTGGGACGCTCGTATTCGGTCAGAAGAAGGGCGATGCGGCCAAGGCGATGCAGCCAAAGGCAAAGCCGTGTTCGAGCAGTGCGCTGTCTGCCATAACGCCGACAGCACGGAGAAAAAAGTAGGCCCCGGTTTGAAGGGTCTGTTCAAGCGCGATAAACTGCAAAATGGCAAGCCGGTAACGGAGGCGAATGTGCGCGCTATGATCAACGAGGGCGGCAACGGTATGCCATCCTACGCCGATCTGCTCAGCGATGAAGAGCGCAACGACGTGATCGCCTACCTGAAGACGCTGTAACTGCTACAGTAGTAGCGCATCCTGCGAAAGTCCCCATCGTCTAGCCCGGCCTAGGACATCGCCCTTTCACGGCGGTAACGGGGGTTCGAATCCCCCTGGGGACGCCACGCAATTATGATCGCGATCGAGACACGCCCGGTTATTTTCGATCCTCTCGTACGCCAATGGTTCGACGAGCGGTTTCCCGCCCCTACCGAACCGCAACGGCTGGGATGGCCCGAGATTCAAGCCGGAAACGATGTTCTGATTTCTGCGCCCACCGGATCGGGCAAGACTCTCGCCGCTTTTTTGATCGCGATCAACGATCTGGTGCTGCGCGCGCGGCGGGATGAGCTTCCGAACAGCACCGTCGTGCTTTACGTATCGCCGCTCAAGGCCCTCAGCAACGACGTTCACAAGAATCTGGACGTGCCGCTCGCGGGAATCGCCGCCCTGGCCCGCTCCGAAGGCGCACCGCTGCCCTCGATTCGCACTGCGGTTCGCACGGGGGACACGCCGGCGTCGGAGCGGCAAAAAATGCGGAAGGAAGCGCCGCACATTCTCGTGACCACGCCCGAGTCGCTGTATATTCTTCTGACGGCGGAGCGCTCGCGCCAGATGCTGCGCTCCGTACAAACGCTGATTGTCGACGAGATCCATGCCGTCGCGGATGACAAGCGCGGCTCCCATCTGGCGCTGTCGATCGCGCGGCTGGAGGCTCTGATCGATGGTCCTCTTCAGAAGATCGGCCTGTCGGCTACGGTCAGCCCGATCGAGGAAGTGGCGAAATTTCTGAGCCCCAAAGCTCATATCGTCCAGGTCGGACATCGCCGGAGCATGGATCTCGCAGTGGAGGTTCCACGCGATGAACTGGGAGCGGTCGCGAGCACCGAAATGTGGGGCGAGATTTACGATCGCTTGGCCGTGCTGGCGCGCGAGAATCGCACTACGCTGGTGTTCGTCAATACGCGCACGGCTGTCGGAACGAGTCGCGCATCATTTGGGTGAGAGACTCGGCGAGAATGCCGTTCTGCCCGCACCACGGTAGCCTGTCACGACAGCTACGCTTGGAAGCTGAGCAGCGATTGAAATCGGGCGATCTGCGAGCCGTAGTCGCCACTGCCTCGCTCGAACTCGGGATCGACATCGGAAGCGTGGATCTGGTCTGCCAGATCGGCTCGCCGCGCTCGATTGCGAACGCCTTACAGCGAATCGGGCGCTCCGGTCACTGGGTGGGAGCGTTACCGGTGGGCCGTCTTTTCGCCACCACGCGCGACGAACTGATTGAGTGCGCCGCATTGGTCCGCGCCATTCGCGCGGGCGAGTTGGATCGCCTGGAGATTCCGAAAGCTCCTCTGGATATATTGGCGCAGCAGATCGTCGCGACGGTGGCTTCCGGAGAGTGGGGCGAGGACGATCTGTTTCGGCTGGTGCGGCGCGCCTCGCCATATCAGGATCTCGATCGCTGCCAGTTCGAGACAGTGATTGAGATGCTCTCGGAAGGAATTGCCACGTCGCGCGGGCGGCGCGGAGCGTTACTCCATCGCGATAAAGTCAACCATCGGCTTCGAGGACGCCGAGGCGCGCGGCTGGTAGCAATTACTTGCGGCGGCGCTATCCCGGAGACCGCGCAATACCAGGTGATCGCCGAACCGGAAGGCACTGTGGTCGGGACGCTCGATGAAGATTTCGCGGTCGAGAGCCTGGTGGGCGACGTTTTTTTGCTGGGCACCACTTCATGGCGTATACGGCGCGTAGAGCCGGGGCGCGTTCGCGTCGAAGATGCGCATGGCGCTGCGCCGTCCATTCCCTTCTGGCTAGGAGAAGCGCCGGGTCGCACGCGGGAGCTTTCGCGGGAAGTCTCGCATCTTCGCGAGGAGATTGTGGCGGCCGGCGATGCAGTGGAATTTCTGGAACACGAGTGCGGCCTCGACCGGCGCGGCGCGGAGCAGGCCGTCGAATATGTTCGTGCGGGCGAGCGCGCTCTTGGCGTGGTTCCCAGCCAGGACGTGGTGGTAGCGGAAAGATTTTTCGACGAGGGCGGCGGAATGCAGCTCGTGATTCACGCGCCCTTCGGCTCGCGAATCAATCGCGCCTGGGGTCTGGCTCTCCGCAAACGGTTCTGCCGGACCTTCAATTTTGAATTGCAGGCGGCGGCGACCGACGATGGCCTGCTGCTATCGCTGAGCGACCAGCACTCGTTCCCGCTGGAGATGGTATACAGTTTCTTGAGGCCTCGGACCGTGGAACACGTGCTGACCCAGGCGCTGCTCGATGCACCTATGTTCGGCGCACGATGGAAGTGGAATGCCTCGCGCGCTCTGGCCGTGCTGCGGTTTGCGGGCGGCCGCAAGGTTCCTCCGCCGATTCAGCGCATGCGGTCGGACGACCTGCTCGCCGCCGTCTTTCCGGATCAGGCCGCGTGCGCCGAAAATCTGACGGGAGAAATTCGGATTCCAGACCATCCTCTGGTCAACGAAACGATTTCTAATTGCCTGCATGAGGCGATGGATCTGAACGGACTTATTCGCGTTCTGGAGCGTATCGACGACGGCTCGCTGCGCATGGTCGCGGTGGATACGCCAGAGCCGTCGCCCTTCTCTCATGAGATTCTGAACGCTAACCCTTACGCCTATCTGGACGATGCTCCGCTCGAGGAACGGCGCGCCCGCGCGGTACAGCTTCGCCGCACTCTTTCTCCGGAAGATGCCGGGGGTGTCGGCGCGCTGGACCCGACGGCAATCGCGCAGGTCGCCGAAGAATCGTGGCCTGTGGTGCGCGATGCCGATGAACTGCACGACACGCTGCTGACGCTGATCCTGCTGCCGCCAGTCGCGGAATGGACGCACTGGTATGAAGATCTGGTGCGCGCCGGCCGCGCCCGCACCATCGGCCCGCATTGGGTTGCGACTGAAAGGGTCGAGAAAATAGACGATATAACCGCGGTGCTGCGCGGTTGGATGGATTCGATAGGTCCCGTTACCGCGCGCGCCTTGGCCGAACGTCTGTCGCTGCCGTTGGACTCCGTCGAGATCGCGCTCGGACAGCTCGAATCGGAAGGGCAGGTGCTGCGCGGAAAATTCGCCTCCGAGGAAGCTGAGTTCTGTCACCGCCGGATTCTCGCGCGAATTCATCGCCTGACACTCGGGCGTTTGCGCCGCGAGATTGAACCGGTTACCGCCGCTGGATTCATGCGATTTCTGTGCCGATGGCAGCACCTTGCGCCCGGGAGCCAATTGCACGGCGTCGATGGCCTGTTCCAGATTCTGCATCAATTACAGGGATATGAGATTTCGGCTGCGGCCTGGGAATCCGTAGTTTTGCCCGCGCGCGTTGCCGGCTACGATCCGGAGTGGCTGGACCGGCTGTGCCTGTCCGGAGAAATCATGTGGGGGCGATTGTCGCCGCACCCTTCTACTGAGAGCGATACCGCGCGGCGCGTGCGCCCGACCCGCGTGGCGCCGCTCGCGATCTTTCTGCGCGCGGATGCGCCGCATCTTCCTATGTCGGCGAATAGACCGGCTCCGCTCTCGCACCCCGCCGCGGACGTACTGGCGGTTCTTCGACAACGCGGCGCATCGTTCTTTAACGAACTGGTCCGGGCCACGGGGCGTCTGGCAAGCGAGATCGAGGATGGGTTATGGGAGTTGGCTGCGGCCGGCCTGGTCACCGCCGACGGATTCGAAAATCTACGCGCGCTGATCGATCCCAAGCGCCGCCGCGGAGAGGGCCGCGGCCGTTTGTCGCGCCCGAGACATAGCGCTGGCCGCTGGGCTCTTCTCGAAATCAGCGGAGATGCCAGCCCCGAATTTTTTGCCACGCAGTTGTTAGATCGCTGGGGAGTCATCTTTCGCGATCTTCTGGCGCGCGAGACTCTGGCCCCGCCGTGGCGCAATCTGCTCATTGCGCTCCGCAGAATGGAGGCTCGCGGAGAAATTCGCGGGGGCCGGTTCGTTTCGGGATTCGCCGGCGAGCAATTCGCGCGGCCGGAAGCGGTGGATCTGTTGCGTTTTATTCGCCGCGCCGCGCCCGCCGGAGAACAGATCGACATCGCGTTCGGCGATCCGTTGAATCTCACCGGCATTGTTCTTCCAGGTCCGCGCACCAGCGCTCTTGAGCAGGGTTCGCTCCGATTGCGCGATGGGGTTCCAAGCGATCCAGATCCCCTTCCGGCATTGGCCGCGTCGTAGATTCGCAGTATTCACGCGTCCCGCTCATCGGCCAATCCGTCCCGCATACCCGCATTTTTGATTTCCTCTACCGGTATTCGCTAGGTAAGAAGTGGAACGCACTATGTTACGCCGCGGACAATCACCGCCACCATCGGGTTTCACTTTTGATGGACGCCTGAAGCTACCACATGGTCGGGCGAGGCAGCCATCCACGGCTGAGATAATCACTCAGCACAAAGATCAGCAGGATCACCAGCCAGAAAAGTCCCGCGCCGGCAATCAACTTGGTCAACGAACTGCTGCGCCTGACGTCCATGAAGAACCAGACCACCAGGCTTCCCTTCATGACGGCGATGGTCATCGCGACCACGAAATTAAACTCTCCGAGATCGATCCTCGACACGCCAACGGTGGTCGCCGTTAGCGCGATCAGTGCCAGGAACACGGTCGCGAAAGTTCTAACAGGAACGATTTTATGCGTCATGATGGCCTCATCCTCCCCATCCTCTTGTGTGTCCGATCAGGTATAGCAACGGGAACAAGAAAATCCAGACAATATCGACGAAGTGCCAGTACAGCCCGATAATCTCAACCGGCGTGTACCAATTCTCGTTGAAGCGATTACGCGCCGCCATTACGATTAACGTGGTGAGCAGTCCCACGCCGACGATCATATGCAGCGCGTGCAACCCGGTCATAGCGAAATAGAGGAAGAACAAAATCTGGGCTTGGTGGAAAAACTGCGGTTCCGCATATCGAAAGCCCGGCCCGGGAATGTGATGATCCTGCCACTTCTCGTAATACTCAACATATTTGAGCGCCAGAAACACGCAGCCGAGCATGATCGTCAGCCCCAGAAATGTAATAATTGATCTTTTCTTGCCGAGTTGCGCGGATCGCACCGCCAGCACCATGGTGAAGCTGCTGCAGATCAGCACGCCGGTGTTGATTGAGCCGATCGCCAGATTCATGAATTGGCTGGTGCTGGCGAACGCCTCCGGGTACATGTTGCGATAAACGGTGTAGCCGCCGAACATGCCCCCGAAGAACATGATTTCAGTCAACAGGAACACCCACATCCCGAGCGTCGACGATTCGAGCTGCTGCGCGCTGTCGTCGAAGTGATGTTTCAGCTCCCGCGGATGCGCTGCGGGATGCGTTTCGATATCAGCCACGTTTACCTCCTTCCCATATCCGGAATGGTCTGATCCTCATCCTCATGGCCGGAATAGTTATATGCCGGTTCGGTACACACCGGAGGAACATCGAAATTGAATGTGGGCGGCGGTGTGGGAGACTGTTCCCATTCGAGGCCCTTAGCGTTCCAGGGATTTTGCGGAGATATGGGGCCCTTGCGCCAAGCCCAAGTCAGGTAAATGATCGGGATCAGGTAACCTATTCCGAGGATCGAGGCCCCCGCTGATGACATTACGTGCAACATCTGGAATTCAGGAGCATAGCTCGCGTAACGGCGCGGCATCCCCAGATATCCGAGAATAAACTGCGGGAAAAATGTCAGATTGAATCCAATGAATACGATTGCCGCGCCGATCCGGCCCCAGTTTTCCGGATATAGCCGGCCGGTAATTTTGGGAAACCAGAAGTGAATGCCGCCCATGAAGGCCATCACCATTCCGCCCACCATGACGTAATGAAAATGAGCGATGACGAAATAAGTATCGGTAACGTGAACGTCGAACGCCATGGTCGCCAGGAACAGACCCGTGAGTCCCCCGATGGTGAACAGTCCGATGAAGCCGAAGGCATACAGCATCGGTGTTTCGAGAGAGACCGACCCTTTGTACATGGTCGCGGTCCAGTTGAATACCTTAATCGCCGATGGAACGGCGACTACCATGCTCATGAAGGAGAAAACCATGCTCGCATACATGGATTGGCCGGCAACGAAAAGATGATGCCCCCATACCACGAAGCCGAGTACCGCGATGCCCAGGCTCGAAAACGCCACGAATCCGTAGCCGAAGATTCCTTTTCGTGAAAAACACGGTACGATCTCGCTGATTACGGCCATTCCGGGAAGAATCATGATATAGACGGCCGGGTGCGAGTAGAACCAGAACAGATGCTGGAACAGAACCGGATCGCCGCCCAGGGTGGGATCGAAAATGCCTGCGTGGAAGAGACGTTCCATGCCCAGCAGGAACAGCGTGATGGCGATCACCGGCGTGCCCAGAACCTGGATCAGGCTGGTAGCATAATGCCCCCAGACGAACAGCGGCAGCCGCGACCAAGTCATGCCCGGACAGCGCATTTTGTGGACCGTCACGATAAAGTTGAGACCCGTGAGGATGGACGAAAACCCGGAGATGAATATGGCGACCGCTGCCAGGACAACGTGCGTGTTGGAATAGGTAGTGCTGAAGGGAGCGTAAAACGTCCAGCCGGTATCCACGCCGCCTGTCACGATGGCATAAAGCGCCACAATTCCGGCGACGATGTAGATATACCAGCTCAAAAGATTAATGCGCGGAAACGCCAGATCGCGCGCGCCGATCATGATCGGCACCAAAAAATTTCCCAGCGTGGCTGGAATGGACGGGACCAGGAAGAAAAACACCATAATAATCCCGTGCATCGTGAACAGCTTATTGTACGTGTCGTGGGAGAAGACTCCCTCCGGCGTGAGCAGATTGATCCGCATTCCCACCGCGAACAGGCCGCCCAGGAAGAAGAATGCGGTAACGGAGAAAAGATATAGCAGCGCGATCCGCTTATGGTCTGTCGTGAACAGCCACGATTTCCAGCCGTAATCGACGTTGAGATAATTGGTTCGCTCTCCAACGGGAAGAGGATGCGGTAAGGTCGTGCTCATAGTAGGTTCCTCATTGCTTTTGAGCCGGTTGCGTGGGTTGCGCGGGTTGTGCGGGCGGAACAGTGCCGGCCGGATTACGGGGGGTCTCGGACGCCGCATTCGAACCAGACAGACTCTTGATATAAACAATTAATTGCAGCAGACCCTCTTCGTCGATCTGTCCCTGGTAAGCCGGCATAATATTTCGCTGATATCCTTTAACGACTTTGGCGTTGGGATTGAGAATCTTCTCGCGAAGGAAGGCCTCATCCGCGATCACGGTCCGTCCATCCTGGAGCTGCACCGGATGCCCGAAAACATTGTTCAGCGATGGAGCCTGCCCTTGCTGATCGGTGACATGGCAGGTAACGCAGCCGTACTTAGCGAACAGCTTTTGCCCCTGATCCGCCATGGACTCTTCCGGGGCGCCGTTTCGAAGCCAGACTTGATAGTCGTTCGGGCTCATGACCGTCACCCAGCCCTTCATTTCGGAGTGATTGGTGCCGCAGTATTCGGCGCAAAAAATGTGATAGCGGCCGGGCTTGGTGGCCTCAAACCAGTAAGTTTCGTAGCTGCCGGGTACTACGTCGTGTTTGAGACGAAACGCCGGAATAAAGAAGCTGTGAAGAACATCTTCGCTCGCAAGAGTGAGTTTCACAGCCCGGCCGGTGGGCACATGCAGCTCGTCGATCTCACGCTGGCCGTCCGGGTATTGAACTTTCCACATCCACTGCTTTCCGACCACATAAATATCGAGCGTGTCCTTTCGCGGAGGCGTATAGTTTTGGAAATAAAGCTTAGTTCCCCATGCAAACATAATCAGCATCACGAAGAACGGGATCAGGCTCCAGGTGACCTCGAGCGGAATTGAGCCGTGGATTGGATTGGGACGGAAATGCGGATCTTTGCGGCGGTATTTGAAGGCGAAGAACGCGACGAAGAAAAAGATAACAATCGTCATCAGGATTCCCACCGCCATCAGGAACGCGTAGAGCGCGTCGACCTGCCCCGCCGTGGTGGAGGCGCGATCGGGAAATATGGAGAAGATACTCATCTAAGCGTCATGCCTCCTTCTCCCTCATGGGGGCCGAATGACGCGCGCGGAAATCGCGGCGGAACATAAAAATCATGAAACCCACCAGCGCACCTAGAGTCAGCAGGCCGCCAAGGCGCAGCACGTTCATAATGACCAGGCCATACTTGCCGCTAGCGGGGTCGTAATGGAAACAATACAGCTCCACCTGGTCGATCGCCGATCCGATTCGATTGCTGGAGGCCTCGACCAATCCGAGTTTTACGTCGCGCGCGGGATAATCGATGCCGAAGAAATAACGCGTGGTGCGCCCTTCCGGAGTCAAAAGGATGATACCGCTACCGTGGGCATACTGATTGGTCATGGTATCGTAGACGAATCGAAATCCAACCGAATCCGCCAAAGCTTTGCTGGCCGCCTCATCTCCAGTGAGAAAGTGCCAGCCCTTTTCGGCGCCGGGCCGATTGTACTCCTTCATGTACGTGAGTTTCTTGGCGCGGGCCATCTCTGAAGTCTCGCGAGGGTCGAAGCTCACCGCGACCACGTCGTAATCCTCGCCCGCTGTCAGAGAAAGATCTTTCACGCTGCGAACCAAACCGTTCAGAACCATGTTGCACAGCGAGGGGCATTGGTAATAAACCAGCGCCAGAATCACCGGCTTTCCGAAATACTGGCGTAGCGTGACGAGTTGTCCGGATTCATCGTTGAACTGGAGATCGAGAGGCACTTGCGCGCCCATTTTTTGAGTAATGCCGACTTTTTTTAATAAAGGCGATGAGGATAGTTGCGTCGGAGCCGGAGGCTCATAGATTTGGGCTGGAAGGGTGACGCAAGCGAGAAGCGTGAACAGAATCGCGAGAGTAGAATGTTTCATTTCTGGGCTGCCTCTTTTCGAACCGGGAACCCGCGTTGCAGTTCCAGATCCATGGCGCGATCAATCGGAATCCGGACCACGCCAGCTGTTTTGTCCGTCCAGCCATAGCTCGAAAGGAGGCTATCTTCTTTGGCGTGCAAATCTTTAATTTCGACGTCCGGATGCTCCTCGACGCGCGGCTCCGGCGGGAACTGCTGGACGCTGGTTTCCGCCATAGGATTGGGCGGCGCGGTGGTCACGGGCTGCGTCGAGAGAAACTGAAAGATTCCGTATACGATTGAGAATGCAATCGCCGCCGCGATGACCAGTCCCAGGCCGGTAAGAACAATCCCGAGGATGCTGGCATCCTTCGTTTCATGACCCGTTGCTTCGGGGATAGGCTTAATATCCTTGGTTTCCATAAAATCGAACCTCAGAACGACACGGTCTCCCTCGGCGCGCCCTGAAGGCGCGGATCTCTCAACGGGAGCAATGGCCTAGACTTAAGCTGCCAAAAAAAAGCCGACAGCCACAGGCCTCCGACGGCCAGCGGCGTTACGAAATCCGTCCAGGTGATCCTTAGCTGCTGATTGTAGAACGCCGGTTTGACGATCCAATAGTCGTCCAGAAGCCGGATGACGATCAACAGCGCAGCCACCTTGAATAGGCGACTGGCATCGCGCTTGACCTTGCGCAGCAGCAGCAGAGCGAAGGGCGTAAAAAAGTTGAAGATGACGATGATGAGCGCCACCCATCCCCACCCGCCCTTCATCCGACGCAGATACCAAGGGATCTCATCCGGCAGATTGCCCGACCAGATGATGATAAATTGCGAGAATGACAGGTACGCCCATAAAACCATCCACGCGAACATCATGTTGCCCAAGTCGTGGAGATGCTGCGCGGTCAGATAATCCTTAATAGGAGACAATCGCGAGAGCACGATTACGAGCAGGATCACGAAGGCGAACGACGAGAGCATCTGGCCAATCAGAAACATCGCTCCGTAAATCGTCGAAAACCAGTGCGGTTCAAGCGACATAATCCAGTCGAAGAATGCAAACGTCGTCGCGTAGGTAAAGACCACCAGGCCCGCCGCGCTGACCCGGCGCATTTTATTCGTGTAGCGTTCCTCTCCGGTGCGGTCCTGTGCAGCCGACCACTTGCTCAAAAAATAAGCATAAATGCCCCACAGGATGAAGTAGCCCACCGTGCGCCCGAGGACGCCCGGGACATTCAAGTACGCCGATTTGGCCACTAGATTGGTGTCGTGCGCGGCCTCCGGTCGTGCCCACGGATACAGTGCCGGAAGGTTCAACAGAACCGGGATGAGCAATATAATCATGTACGGCACCGTGCGCGCCCCCGCCTCGCACATGCGCCGGATCATCATCCCCCATTTGCCGCCGACGGTGTGATGCATCAGCAGGATTGCCAGACATCCGACCGCCATTCCCAGCCAGTACAGATAACCGAAGAGATAGGAGCGCAGGAACTGCTCACGATCCAGAATGAAACCGACGATCGCCAGCAGTGACGCGGCAATCCCCACCAGCAGCGATCTTCGCTGCCATCGCCCGATCAGTTCGAAGGCGGAATCGGTGGGTGTCATTCTGCGGCTCCTGGTGTGATGGGCGGTGTTACTGGACCTTTGTCGACCTGCGAGCGCTGATCCGCCGGCACGTCCTGTAATGTGGCGTCCTGACTCAGTTGCAGCGCCCGGATATAGGCGGCGATGCGCCAGCGGTCGTCGGGCTCAACGCGCGCGGCATAGCTGGGCATCGCGCCGAATCCGTTGGTGATGACATCGAAGAAGTGACCGACGGGAATTTTTATCAATTTTTCGGTGTGATAGGACGCGGCCTGATGGAAGCCGCGCAGTACGATCATGCCGTTGCCGTCGCCAATCCGGCTATGACACGGCGAGCAGTAAATGTTGAAACGAGCTTGGCCGCGCAGCAGGTCGGCCCTGGTAATCGGAAATGGAAAATAGTCGACTTCCTGGTCGTTTACTTTGCCCGTATAGCGCGCGGTGTCGATGCGCAGATGCCCGCGCGCAACCGTTCCTTCGACTTCCGGCCGGGCCGAGCGCCCATCTCCGAAAAAGTCGGTTCCCGCCAGCGGCTTGTAGCGCGGCTGGTTGTGCATGTCCTGCCGGCAGCCCGCCAGCGCCACGACGCACGCCAGAAGTGTGATTTTACGGTGCAACTTCCAGCACCTCCTCTGGATTGAGCTGCTCGAGAAAGTCCCACGTAGCTTGCCGGTCGAACTTCGGATCGGAGGCTTCGATGCACAGGAAAAACTTGTCCCTGGAGGCGCGCTCGAATTGGGGCACGTTGAAAACCGGATGGTAAGGCTGCGGTAATCCGTTGAGCGCCAGCATACCCACGATAGCCGTAATGCAGGCGATCAGCACCATGCCTTCGAAAGTGATCGGAACGTAAGCCGGCCAGCTATTCAGAGGCCTTCCTGCCACTATATGCGGAAAAGCGATCACCGTAATCCACCAGCACAGCATGAATCCGCCCGTGGCCCCGGTGAGGCCGCCCAGGAAGACCAGACGCTGCACCCAACTGCTGCGAAAACCGATGGCCTCCGCTAAGCCTTCGACAGGCATCGGCGTATAGGCATCCATATTGCGATAACCCGCCGCGTGTGCACGCCGTGCCGCCCCCAGCAGCGGCTCCGGCTCGCTGAACTCGGCCATCAGTCCGTACAGCTCGACGTCCTGCGAAAGCTTAGTCTCCGTGGACATGTTCTGGCTCCATCTCATGCACTACTTCGCGCATTTCGAAAATCGAAATGGCGGGCAGGCCGCGAACAAACAGGAACATCAGACTCAAAAATATTCCAATAGTTCCCAGATAGGTGCTCCAGTCCCAGATGGTCGGGTAGTACATGCCCCAGGACGACGGAACGAAATCGCGCGTCAAACTGGTTACGACGATAACAAACCGCTCGAGCCACATCCCCACGTTCACCACCAGTGAGATGAGAAACACGGCGAGAACGCTCATGCGCATTTTGCGCCACCACAGCAACTGCGGTATCGCAATATTGCAGAGAATCAAAATCCAGTAGGTCCACCAATAACCGCCGGCCCACATGCGGTTGTAAAACGCGTAGCGCTCATAAATTCCGCCGCTATACCAAGCGATGAAAGCTTCCATCGCATAGCCATAAGCGACAATCTGGCCGGTGCCGAGCATCACTTTCGCCATGCACTCGATGTGGCGCATGGTGATCATGTCCTCCAGGCGGTACCAGCGGCGCACCGGAATCGCCAGCGTCAATACCATGGCGAAGCCCGAGTAAATCGCGCCGGCCACGAAGTAAGGCGGGAAAATGGTCGTGTGCCAGCCCGGCAGGATGGCGACCGCGAAATCGAAGCTCACTACGGAGTGGACCGAAACCACGAGCGGCGTCGAAAGCCCCGCCAGCAGCAGATATGCTTTCTGATATCGGGCCCAGTGTCTGGCGGAGCCGCGCCACCCCATGGAAAGCATCCCGAAGATTCTCCGCGCGTAAGGATTTCCGGCCTTGTCCCGCATCGTGCCGAAATCCGGAATCAGACCCGTAAACCAGAAAATAAACGATACCGTTGCATACGTCGACACCGCGAAAACGTCCCAAATTAGCGGACTGCGCGGCTGCGGCCAAAGATACATCGTATTCGGGTAGGGCAGCAGCCAATAGAATAACCACGGCCGGCCCAGGTGAAGCAGCGGAAACATGCCGGCGCAAGCCACCGCGAACAGCGTCATCGCCTCGGAAAACCGATTGATCGACGTGCGCCAATCCTGTTTGAGAAGCAGCAAAATAGCCGAGATGAGCGTGCCCGCGTGCCCGATTCCGATCCACCACACAAAGTTTACAATCGCGAATCCCCATGCGATCGGAATCACGATGCCCCATACGCCGACGCCCCTTATGAAAAGCCACGTGACGGCCACCATGAAAAGATTCACAAGCAGGAACGCGCACGCAAAGCCGATAAACATCTGCGGCGGCGTCTTCATGAAGGGCTGGTACACTACGCCTGCGATTTCGTCGGTCACCGTGCCGAAGTTGTGTCCCGGCCCCAGGACTTTGTTCGGCCCCGGGTCTATCGTGGCTACTGCTGACGATTCTTGATCTTCGGGTTCCACTTTTGCTACCCCTTCTCCAGATCGGGATTCGGATTGCGCAGCCGCGCCAGATAGGTCGTGCGCGGACGCGTGTCCAAATCTTCGAGCAGACCGTAATTGCGCTGCTGGGCCTTCAGCTTCGAAAGCCGGCTGTTGGGATCGTTCATGTCGCCGAACACAATGGCCTCCGTCGGGCAAGCCTGCTGGCAGGCGGTGACAATGTCGCCGTCGGCCACGCGCCGGTCCTCCTTCTCGGACGCAATTTTAGCGCGGTTGATCCGTTGCAGACAGTACGAGCACTTCTCCATCACTCCGCGGCTGCGCACGCTGACATCCGGATTTCGCAATCCGAAAAGACTTTCCGTGTTCCAGTCCGCGTACAGGAAAAAGTTGAACCGGCGCACCTTGTAGGGACAATTGTTCGAGCAATACCGCGTTCCCACGCAGCGGTTATAGACCATTTCATTGAGGCCCTCGGCGCTATGCACCGTGGCCGCCACCGGACACACCAACTCGCATAGCGCGTTTTCACAATGCATGCACGGCACCGGCTGGTAATACAGGTCGGGATCGTCCATGCCGCCGCGATAATAACGGTCGACGCGAATCCAGTGCATGTGACGCCCTTTGGCCACTTCGATCTTGCCAACCACCGGGCTGTTATTTTCAGATTGGCACGCGATCACGCAGGATTGGCACCCTACGCAGGCGTTAAGGTCAATCGACATGCCCCACTTGTAGCCCTTGCTGTAATCCCAAAGAGGAAACAGCGTGTGGCTGTCCGGAACGCGCTGGTCTTCCGGATTCGCGAATTCCGGGTCCCTGTGATACTCGGCGAATGTGCCCACGCGGAAAGGATCGCGCTCCTCCATGGTCTGGGTGTGCTGCGTCGTGGCGAACGGGTAGCCGCCCGACTTCCGCGTCATGCTAACGCCCGCGCCGTGCCACATTGCGTCGCTCGGACGCAGAGCGTAGGCGTTATATCCGATATCATTCCCGATTTTGCCGGCCCGAGTACGTCCGTAGCCGAATTGCACAGTCACCGATTCGTCCGCGTGCCCCGGCAATATCCAGATTGGGCCATCCACCTTGCGGCCGCGGTATTCCACTGTAACAATGTCGCCGGAGGTCACTCCATAGCGCGCCGCGCTCTTGGGCGAGATCCAGACTGCGTTGTCCCAGGTCATCTTATTCTGGGGTTTGGGCATCTCCTGGAGCCAGCCGCTGTTCGACATGGAGCCGTCGCCCACCGAGGGATCGGGCCGGAAAACAATTTCAATTCCGCTGCCGGACGCGGGCGATGGGCCGGGTGTTTTGGCCGTGGGCGGCGTCTTCTCCGGGAATGTCGTTCCCGCCACGATGCCGTCGTGAAGCGAGATTTGCCAGAAATCGTCGAAATCGGCGCCCTTGTGCTGGCCCTGCCAGTAGGCCCGCACGGTTTCATGCGGGGAACGATCGGCTGAGCCGGCGAGCACGTTCATAATCTCGTGGAACGTCCTGCCCTCATAAATTGGCGCGATCAAAGGCTGCACGATACTGGCAGTGCCGTCGTAAGCTCGTGCATCGCTCCAGGACTCGAGATAATGCGCCTCCGGAACGTGCCAGTGGCACCATGCCGCGGTCTCATTCGAATAGATCCCGACGTGCGCGCGGAGCCTTACCTTCTTCATCGTCTCAAGAAAATTCAGATCCACCGGCGCATCGTAGGCCGGATTACCGCCGAGCATCAGCAGCGTATCCACCGCCCCGCTGTTTATGTCCTTGACCAGCTCACTTATCGACGCCACTTGATCCATCGGGCTGACTTCCACCGGATCGGTATAAGTCACCGTCTTCCCCACATTGCCCAGCGCCTGATTGATCGCGTGCGCGAGGGCGTGGACGCTGGCCGGCTGATACTCGCCCGCGATCACCAGACTCGACCCGCGATTCGCGTTCAGATCTTTCGCCACCGCAGTAACGGCCGCCGACGGAGTGCCCGTACCATTCCCCACATTCAGCGCGTGCGCGAGCGCAAAGGCGAATGCTTCCACCTCCGAGGTGCGCATGCGGAATCGATGTTCCGCCATGCCCCCGGTAATCGAAGGCGTCCCTTCCGCGATGTAAAGCCGCGGCGGCGGAGCGCTCGCATTCACGACGGCGGCGCGCCGGCGGGCGCTGTAGTCGCGGGCATAGCGCACCCCTCCCGGCATTCCCGAGCACAGGAAATCCGCATCCAGCGAAACGATTACGTTGGCGCGATCGAACCTGTAGATTGTATTAATCGGCTGACCGAACGCCGCTGTCGCGCCGGCTCGCGCCGAATGCCGCCCGCAAGGCTCATACTGGTGCCACTTCGCCGAAGGGAAAGCCGCCAGGAATTCCTGCATCTGAGCGCTCAGCGTCGGCGAGGTCACCGTGCCCGATAAAATGCGGAATCCCCCGCCCTTCTTTAAGCTCGCGACATCCCGCGCGGCTGACAGCGCTACCACGAAATTGGCCCATGTGCTGATATATCCATTGCGCGTCACCGATTTCGACCGGTCGGGATCGTAAAGCGTCAGCACGCTCGCCTGGGTCATCGCGTCCGTGGCGCCCAGGCTGGCTGGATGCTGCGGATTTCCCTCGATCTTGGTCGGCCGCCCCAGATTGCTCTTCACCAGCAACCCGGTCGCGATACCGCCCACGCTCATCGCCGTAGCGTAATATAGCGGCTCGCCTGGAATGAATTCTTCCGGCTGCCGCACGTAGGGCACGATTACTTCTTTAGGCTGCACCGTGCAAGCCGACGCGCCCACCAGAGCGATCGAAGCGCCCATCAGCGTCAGGAAACGGCGGCGCGATTTCTCATCGTTCCAGTCGGGAGTTCGGTTGGGAAACTCATCCTCGACATAGGCGCGGAACTCTTCGGTCTGCGCCAGTTCTTCCAGGCTGCGCCAATATTGAGGAATTTCTTTGTTCATGGTTTTACCGGTGACATGTCGCGCAGTCCGTCAGATTTCGAGCGTCTTTGATTTTGTATTCCGCCACCAAGCGCGGCCCGATCACGTCCTGGTCCGGCGCCGGAGTTTCATAGGTGGGATTGAACACCTGATCCCGAGGCCGTATATTTCTTTCCGGATTGCGGTGGCAGTCGATGCACCACTGCATGTAGAGCGTGTTTACCTGGTACATCAGCGGCATCGTGTCTACTCTGCCGTGGCAGGTGGAGCAGCCGATCCCCTTGTTCACGTGAATGCTGTGATTGAAATATACGAAGTCGGGCAGGTCGTGAACGCGTGTCCACTCGATCGACTTGCCCGTGCGGAAGCTCTCCCGCACCGGCTCCAGTAGCTCCGCATTGGTCCAGATCTCCGAGTGGCAGGTCATGCACGTCTCAGTAGGCGGAAGCCCTGCAAAATCCGATGTCTCAACCGAGGTGTGGCAGTACCGGCAATCGAGGCCGTCATCGGAGACGTGGTGCTTATGGCTGAACGGTACTGGCTGATCGCGAGCTACGTCGACCCGGGTGGTGAACGACCCCGCGTTCAACTTGTATGCAGCCCAAATGATTCCACAGATGGCAAGCAACACCGCGACAATGCTGACCTTCGCGACGCTGTTTGCACTGCGATGAAAAACCTGCATTCCGCAATCCCTCTCTACTTCACGCCGTCGAGGCGGAAGAACCTCTCACCCCAAGAGTATTTCTTGTTATACCGTACATTTTGTGGCTGCGCAAGACTTACAGTCAGATTTGCATTTCTCAAAAAGAACAGTTAACTAGATTAGTGCGATTGAGACCCCAAGGTCAAGGGATATTCGGGAGTGGGTCGAATTCCGGTCCGAGGCATCCAGTTCATTTCCGAACGGGAATTTCAGAAATGAACATTTCAGCAGACCTAAATTACTGGACCATCGATGTGGTCGTTGGCACATGGGATGCACTATCCTTCAGCCATGAACACGATCCTGGACTTGCGCTTTGCGCTGCGGACATTGGCGAGAGCTCCGGGGTTCACGTGCGTCGCAGTGCTCACCCTGGCGCTCGGCATCGGCGCAAATACAGCCATCTACAGCATCATCGATGGCGTGCTGCTTCACCCGGGTGCTTTTCCCAAGCCGGATCGACTTGTGGTTCTTTACCAGAAGACCCGTCACAGCGATAAGAGCTCGGTTTCGTATCCGAACCTCCTCGATTGGCAGCGGCAAAGCCAGACTTTTGCGGCGGTCGCGGGTTGGCGCAGCGACTTTTTCACACTCACCATCCACGGCGAACCGGAACAGTTGATGGGCGAGATGGTATCTTCGAATTTCTTTTCCGTCTTGCAAATCCACCCGCTGCTTGGACGGGCGTTCACAAGAGAGGAAGATCAACGCGGCGGCCAACCAGTGGCCCTGTTGGGAGAGGAATTTTGGAAGCGCCGTTTCTCCGCTGATCCGAAAATCGTCGGGCAGACTCTGACATTAGATGGGCGCGGATATACGGTGATTGGCGTCGTACCTGCCAGCGTCCGCATGGTTCAGGCGAATCATTCGTTTGTTAACGACGTTTTCGTTCCTATCGGTCAATATGACAACCCGCTTTTCTATAGCCGCGGCGTCGGCAATGGCACTGTCGGCTTGGCACGGCTGAAACCCGGCGTCACCCTCTCCCAAGCACAAGCGGAGATGAGCGCCATAATGGCGAATCTAGCGAGAGCTTACCCTGCTGAAGACTCGGATACCGGGGCGAACCTGATTCCTTTCGAGCGCGACGTCGCGGGCGACCTCAAACCGGCCCTGCTCGCCCTCAGCGCGGCGGTTGGGTTTGTATTGCTCATTGCCTGCACGAACATTGCAAACCTGGCGCTCGCGCGCTCGGTAAGCCGCTCGCAGGAATTTGCCGTTCGTCTGGCGCTTGGAGCCGGACGTAGCCGGCTCATGCGTCAGATGCTCACAGAAAGCGCGGTACTATCAATTGCTGCAGGCGCCCTCGGGCTGTTGGTTTCAGCCTGGGGCACCAATGCTGCTCTGGGCGTGCTTCCATCGGCGTTACCGGCGGTTTCACATGTCGACATCAACGAGCGCGTTCTCCTTTTCTCTTTTCTGGTTTCGGTATTGGCAGGTGTCCTTTTCGGGTTTGTACCTGCGCTGAAAGCAGTTGGCGTGAACCTTCAACAATCGTTGAAGCAAGGAGGGCGCGGCACGATCAGAGGGCGCTATCGCATCCAACATGCGCTAATCGTAGCCGAAGTGTCATTGACGCTTGTGCTCCTGGTGGGCGCCGGCTTAATGATCCGAAGTCTTCAGAAGCTGTGGAATGTCAATCCAGGTTTCAATCCTGAGGGCGTTCTGACATTCTATACCGGACTCTCAGGTCAGCACGCATCCAGCCCGGATGCAATCCGCGCAGCTCTTCGTGAAATTAACGACAGGCTAGCGTCTCTTCCGGGGGTTGAGTCCGCGAGTGTCGAGATAGGTGGACTTCCCTTCCGGGGGAATACAACCGTGGGATTCCTTTCCGAAAATGATCAGCAAACAACCAAAGTGCGTGACATGAGAACCGCGAACTTCTACGCCGTAGGCCCGGACCATTTTGCGGCAATGGGGATTCCGCTTCTGCGGGGGCGTTCTTTTACACGAGAGGACACGAACAATAGTCCGCTGGTCGTTATCGTTGACGAAGAACTGGCCCGGTCGGTATTTCCCGGACAAGATCCGATAGGGAGACATATCCACGTTGGATTATTTGGCCGCCCCGCCGAGATCATTGGCATCGCAGGGCATGTGAGGAATTCTGGCCTCGACTCTGATGCGATCACTACGCAGCGCTCACAGTTTTATTTCTCATATATGCAGCTTCCCGACAGCATTCTCCGGCTCGCGGCTAACGCGATTGCCGGCATTGTTCGATCCCACGTCGCCCCAACCGTTCTCATGGGGTCCATCCGAAAAGACTTGATGCATTCGATAGCGGCCGCGCGGTTCACAGCGACGAGCTTATGACGGATGCGATTGCGGCATCTCTTGCAAAACGCCAGTTCTCGTTGATAGTCCTGGTCACATTTGCGGCAACGGCCTTGATCCTATCGTTGATCGGCATCTATGGCGTGGTCTCCTATTTTGTCGGCCAGCGAACCAACGAGATCGGTGTTCGCCTCGCTTTAGGCGCCCAAACGCGCGACATTTTTCTTGACGTGCTCGGCGAAGGCGCAAAGCTAGGCGCCACTGGCGTCGCGCTCGGCCTCGCTGGCGCTGCTGCGCTGACCCGCCTCATGACAAGCCTGCTGTTCGGGATTACACCGACGGATCTCACCACGTTTGCTTCTGCTGCGATTTTGCTATTCGCGCTGACGCTACTAGCCTGCTACATTCCCGCGCGCCGTGCAGTTCATATCGATCCAATGGCGGCCTTGCGTTGCGAATGACTGGATAAAAACCCCATTAACCACCTCGCCGAAAAGTTCTTCTTCAACCTTCTTCTTCATTTACCCCCTCCACCCGTCTCGCACGACCCATTTTTTGCCGTAACCTCAAACCGAGGAGATCGAGCGTTCCCCATCAGAGAGCTTGGTCCAACCGAACGCGGAATACTAGTAACCCCGTGCGACGTTTGAGAGTGATGGATATGTCCGCCGGTACACAACTGGTCCCACACCGTGTGGGCGACAATACGGACGGAGGGCCGCGCGCGCGGCCTTCTATAACTGAAAACAGCGTGTGAGGGTAAATGATCTCGTCCGCCGCTTCGGCGCGGTCATCCCGTCTTCACGCGAGTCCTGATGGTGTTACACGTGAAATGGAATTTTCGCGCCCGGCGGCTACTGCGATCTGACCCGTGCGCTCCCCCGGATCTCTTTTAAGTGCCTGGTGTCATCAGGTGAGCGGTCGACGTGCCCGCGTTCATAATCCACATGCCGCCCTGCTTAGGATTGTCGGGCAGTCCCATTGACTGCGTAGTGGCTCCCGGCACGGCGATCGACCTG
Source organism: uncultured Acidobacteriota bacterium (assembly GCA_963799805.1). Taxonomy (GTDB): domain Bacteria; phylum Acidobacteriota; class Terriglobia; order Bryobacterales; family Bryobacteraceae; genus Palsa-187. The sequence goes on along the minus strand of CAWCYF010000002.1, from coordinate 927,885 downwards.
TGTATGTGAGCGTGCTCCTCGTCGGGGCCGTTCATGGTGAGCCATACCGATCCGAACTCGGGCTTCACCCTTGTTCCGTTCGCCTCAGCGGCATCGAGCGCGGCCTTTCTCGCGGCCTTATCCGTCATCGCCTCGAACTTGCGGTTCTGAGCAACCCGATCCAGGTTCGCAATGCTGGTGCATTGCACCGCAAAGGCCGCCCGCCCGGGCTCTCCCGACCGGTCGTAACAGACCAGACGGTTGGTTCCCTTCTTCACCGTCTCGTAGGTGAAATCGGCGTTCCACTTTACGACGGTAGCTCCCTCGCGCATCTGCGCGGGCGCAGCAGCCAGGGCGCGTTCCGTGCTGTCCGCCGCCGCTTGCGCAAACGCGCTGGTTGAAACCGCCAGCACGCCGAGACCGATCAGGATCATCTTTTTCATTCTGCACACTCCAGTTCTCTTGACGTAGGTCACAGTATATCGTAACCCGGGTAGAATGATTCCTTGCGCCACTTTCTCCGCCGAGGGCACCCGCCCTTCACACGAGTCCTGTTGGTCGAAAGCGGTTCACGCCGTTTATTCGATGGGTTGATCCCGGGATTATACGGGATGTATGGCGAACAACTCGAAATCGACCTGGTAACTTGTTTCGCAGGCGTTCCGGAGGGTTTTCGCGGCACGGTCTATCGGGTGTCCGATTACGCCGGCCCGATTGGACGCAAACGGCTGTACCGCGAGTTGGCAGCGCGCCGCTATCCCATCCTCGGGATCATCTGCGCGGGCGAGCCGATCATGACTAAATGGAAATGGATGCTGGCGGCGCGATTGCCTGCCAAGATTTTCGTGTTTAACGAAAACGCCGATTACTTCTGGGTGGACCGGACCAATTGGCGCATGATCGTCCATTTCGGATTATTCCGCGCGGGCCTGACGGGCGCGGCCGCTATCCCCACCATCGCACGACTGGCGTTGTTTCCGCTGACGCTCGCCTACCTGTTACTCTACGCGGGAGTGGTCCATCTGCGAAGGAGAATCCGAATCTCATGAAAGCTGTTTATATCGAACAGACCGGCGGCGCGGACGTGCTGCGTTACGGCGACTTTCCGAAACCAGGGCCAGGCGCTGGAGAGGCGCTGGTAAAAGTCGTCGCGGCCGGCGTCAATTTCATCGACACCTATCATCGCACCGGGCTTTATAAATTGACTCTGCCGGCGGTGTTGGGATCGGAGGGCGCTGGGACCGTTGAAGCTGTGGGCGAAGGCGTCACCGGATGGAAACCCGGCGACCGCGTTGCGTGGAGCATGGCGCGCGGCGCTTACGCCGAATACGCGGGAGTGCCTATTGCGAGTCTGGTGAGAATACCGGACGGTCTGGATTTTCAGGACGCCGCCGCGGCCCTCCTGCAAGGCATGACCGCGCACTACCTGACGCATTCGACATTTTTCTTAAAAAAAGAGCACACGGCGCTGGTCCACGCGGCCGCCGGCGGGACTGGACGGCTCATCGTGCAGATGGCGAAGATCCACAAGGCGCGGGTGATCGGGACGGCGGGCTCGGCCGAGAAGGCGGAGGTGGCGCGCCAGGCGGGAGCGGATCACGTAATTCTGTATAACGATCAGGATTTCGTGGCGGAGACGAAACGCCTGACAGACGGGGCCGGCGTTGATGTGGTCTATGACTCGGTGGGAGAAGCCACATTCATGAAGGGCCTGGATTGCCTGCGGCCGCGCGGGATGATGGTGTCGTTTGGAAATTCGAGCGGCGCGGTCCCGCCTATACAGCCTCTGTTGCTCAGTCAGAAAGGCTCTCTGTTTCTTACGCGGCCGTCGCTGGGAAACTATATCGCTACACGGGAAGAGCTGGATTGGCGCGCGGGCGACGTCTTCCGCTGGATTGTGGAAAAAAAACTGACGTTGCGCCTGGACCATATATATCCGCTTGCGGAGGCGGCGCAAGCTCACCGCGATCTGGAAGGGAGAAAGACTACGGGGAAGCTGGTCTTACAAGTGTGACCAGCGCTTGGGCTTCGGCTGAACGGCCTTCACCAACCGGTCCGACGCGCTCGGCGGTTTTGAATTTCACCGAAACGCGGTCGATTTCGATGCGCAGCGTGCGCGCCAAAGATTCGCGGATCGGCAGACGATAATCCTTCAGCTTCGGTTGCTCGATAATCACGGTTGTGTCGACATTCGCAATCGCATAACCGCTCTCGCGGACCAGCGCCGCGGCATGGGCCAGAAAACGGGCGCTCTCGCAGCCCTTCCACTGAGGATCGGAATCCGGAAAGTGCATGCCGATATCGCCTAAAGCGGCCGCGCCTAGCAGTGCGTCGACGGTGGCGTGAGAAAGAATGTCCGCATCCGAATGGCCCTCCAGACCCGCTTCGGAAGCGATCGTGACTCCCCCTAAAATCAGCGGTCGCCCAACCGAAAGACGGTGCACATCCCAGCCCAGTCCTGTGCGGATTTCCGCGCTACTCACTACGCCGTCCGCCCGGCAGTCTCTTCGGCCAGAAACAAACGCGCTAGGTCCATATCGGTGGGTTTGGTGATTTTTAGATTGCGGTCGGTTCCCTGAACCACGCTGACTTCCACCTGCTCCAGGCGCTCCACCAGACTCGATTCATCGGTGGCGATGAATCCATCCTGCCGGGCCATTTCAAAAGCGCGCTTTAACAGATCGAAGCGGAACACCTGTGGAGTCTGGGCCAGCACCAGGTGATCGCGAGGAAGCGTGGCGCGGATTTTGTTCTTGTGAACCCGCTTCACCGTGTCCACCGGAACGATGCCGACGATGGCCGCGCCGGTGCGGGCCGCTTCCGCGATCACTTCTTCCACCAGATCGGAATCGATGAACGGGCGTACCGCATCGTGCACCGCAACCAGATCCGTGCCGGGCGCGAGACTTGCCAGCGCATTCTCGACCGACTCCTGCCGGCTTTCCCCACCTTCGACGAAGTGAACCGGGCGGGAGGGATGCTCTTGATGCACCAGGCCGCGAGCCCAGTCGAGATCCTCCGGCCGCAGCGCTACTACAATATCCGTCACCGACGGAGACCGCAGAAATTTGCGAATGGTATGGATGAGAATCGGCGCGCCTTCGAGCAGCATGAATTGCTTGCGGCTAGTGCCGGTTCTCTCCCGGCCCATGCGTGTCCCCAGACCCGCGGCAGGCAAAATAACGGAAACTTTCATGGTGAGCGAGTGAAGCGAACTTACGATTGTAATCTAATGAGTGCGGGGTCAGGCGCCTGCTCCGGCTCCGGCGGCAGGCGCGTGCTCGCGGGCCGTCCGCTCCGGCCGTTCCTTGTCGTAGACCGTATGAGTGCGCTCATCGAAGCGGCCGAAGATCATCTTGCCGGCCGTGGTCTGGAGAACACTGGTCACGGCGATGTCGATAGTCTTCGAGATCATTTTACGAGCGTTGTCCACCACCACCATTGTGCCGTCGTCCAGATAGGCGACGCCCTGGTTGTATTCTTTGCCTTCTTTAAGGACGAATACGCGCATGGTTTCACCGGGGAGCACAATCGGCTTGAGCGCGTTGGCCAGATCGTTGATGTTCAGCACATCCACGCCGTGAAGCTGCGCCACTTTGTTAAGGTTGAAATCGTTGGTGACGATCTTGCAATCGTAAACCTTAGCCAGCTCGATCAGCTTCATGTCGACGTCGCGAACGTTGGGAAAATCGTCTTCGAGAATCTGGATGTTGAGCTGCGGCATCTTCTGAATACGCTGGAGAACATCCAGACCGCGGCGGCCCCGGTTGCGTTTCATGGAATCGGAGGAGTCGGCCACCAGTTGCAGCTCGCGAAGAACGAATTGGGGGATCACGAGAATACCGTCGACGAAACCGGTTTCGACGATATCCGCGATGCGCCCGTCGATGATGACGCTGGTATCGAGAATCTTAAACGAGTTCTTCGAAACCTTCTCGCCGCCGAACAGCCCGCCTAGGGCGGCCAGATTGAGCATTTCACCTTTAGCGGCGCCGACCACCAGGCCGCAGTAGGTCATCCAGGCAAGCAGCACTACTTGCAGAAAAGGAATGGTGTTGTCGCTGTTGGGCATGGCGTGCCCCAGCACCAGAGATATGAGATAGGCGCCGAAAATGCCGAGCACGCTTCCGGCTGCCGCGCCAATCAGCCGCTTCAGGCTGATTTGCTTAATGCGGATTTCGAAGATGACAACGCCCACCCCCACCGCGGCTCCGATCGCCGCGGCAATGAAACGGTCGAGATGAAAGGGGCGCAGAAAGAAAGCCGCACAACTCAGGACCAATACAAATACGATGCGTATGATGAGCAGGTCAGCCACAACTCACTCTCATTTCCGAAACGTACGCCCTGTTGACGCAGTTCCGCCGAGTCACTCTGGACTCTTCTAAATTTTCTTAGGTGCCAAGTATACCACTTGGCAAGGGCAGGGTGGCTAGAGCGCCTTAGCCAATTCTTCGGCGAACGAGGTATTAGGACCGCCGCTGGTGGAGGTCGGCTTCTTCGCTACACTCTTTTTACCGCGGCGAGGCGGGCGCTGGTCCGCAACTGGAGGAGTGGTCGCCTTGGGAGGAGCCGCATTCACGGGTCCTGTGGGTCCGTGGCCCGAATTGACGGGCGCGTGACTCGCATTAACGGAAGGATGACCCGCGTTCGCGGGAGCGTGGCCCGAGCCAAAGCGAGCGTGCCCCGGAGGGCCGCTCGGACCGCCTGTCGGCCGAAGTTGTCCTCTGGGCTTGGGCGGCTGCGCCGGATTCGCACGAAGCAGACGATCCTCCAGCGGAGCTCGATCGAAGCGGCGAATAATCGCGTTCATTTCGTCCGTGTTCGGCGCGTCGATAAACGCGAATCCCTTGGACTCCTGCGTTTCGGGATTGCGGATCACCTTAATGGCGTCCGCAACCAGGTTCTCGGCGCTTAGCCAGTTCCTGATATCGTCCGCGGTTACCCAAACGGGCAAATTGCCCAAGAACACCGTAAAACTCATTCGGAGGTTGTCTTCGACTCCATACGTGGGGGTTTTGCCTCGCCGAAAATGTCCATCGAGGCACCTTTATGCTAGCACAATCGCGAATCGTGGTAAACAGGGAAACCGCGTTCACGCTGAAAAGAGGCGGCCTGTTCGCACGCAAAGCGCGGAATTTGCTTCCAGTACGGGTATAATGACCCGAAAGCGCTTCACAATCTCGAATAAGAGGCTGCCGGATGTGCAGCATTGAAGCCCTTGGGAACACGCGTAAGGGATTCACCTTGCCCGCGAAGGAACTTTAGAGCTTCGGGGAATCCATCGAACATCTTATAATCGTAGCTTGATCATCTCTCGCCTCGCGGCGATTCCCGGCTTACAGATTATTGAGAACGTCCCCCTGAGCCGCTACACGCGTTTCGGGATCGGGGGACGGGCGCGCGTGCTCGCGGACGCCTCGACCGAGCCGGCGCTCGTCGATACGCTGCGCCTTCTGCGGGAAAACGGATGCCGCCACTGCGTGATCGGCGGCGGAACGAATCTGATTGTCGACGATGAGGGATTTTCAGGCATGGTGCTGCGCTACACTGCCTCGGCCATCGAGATGAATGGTTGGACGGCGCACGTGGAAGCGGGCGCGATGCTTCAGGATCTGGTCGATCGCTCTATTGGGGGCGGCCTGTGCGGACTCGAGACCATGACCGGCATTCCCGGCTGGGTAGGGGGCGCAATCTACGGAAACGCCGGAGCCTATGGTCACTCTATTCACGAACGCGTAGAAAGCGTACGCTTTTTCGACGGAAACGCGATTCGCGAGATCGACAATGCTGCCTGCGAATTCAGTTATCGCGAAAGCGTTTTCAAGCGCCATAAGGATTGGATCATTCTGGCGGTGACGCTACGTTTTGATTCCGCCGGGACCGCCGGGCCCGAAGAACTGCGCGCGGCTGCGGACGGAATTCTCAAAATCCGCAATGAGAAGTATCCGCCCGCGATGCGTTGCGCGGGCAGCATCTTCAAAAATCTCCTCGTCGCGGAGCTGCCGCAATCCGCGCGCGCCGAACTGCCCGAGCGCGCCATCCGCGAGGGAAAGGCGCCCTCCGCTTATTTTCTCGAGGAGGCCGGAGTAAAGGGAATGTCGAAAGGCGGGATTCGAGTGGCGGATTACCACGCCAATCTCATTTACAACGAAGGCAATGGAACCGCGGCCGAGCTGCACAGCCTGATCGGCGAAGCCAAAGCTCGCGTTTGGGACAGGTTCGGACTTCTGCTCGAAGAAGAGGTGCAGTATGTTGGCGACCGTTTCGCCGATTAATCGATTGAGATGGTGACTCCCGGCTGGCTCACAACCAGCCCGGCCGTGACGGTCACCTGCACTGCGCCCGATGGAAGATAACCGGTCGGTACCACCGCATTGATTTGCAATAAGCCTGGATACCCGGCCACTGATCCGGCGTAGAGAATCTGCGCCGAGTAACCCCCAATCGATACCGAAATCGGCGAACCTGAGATGCCTTCGCCGGTTCCATATAGCACGATTACAGAGCCGCGAGGCGCGGGATTCGCGGCTGAATTCAAAGTGCCGTCCTGATTGTTAGCCGCAGCCTGTCCCGATGAGTCCGCGAACAATGCGGGCGCCGCCAGCGTTACTATCGCAGGGATTTGAGCGAGTGTGTTTCCGAAATGGAGAATGTCGATCTGGACATTTTGAAGCACGAGAATCTGCGGCGGTACCTGCACCACCAAGCTGGTACTATCCGCTGAAAGAATCGGGGCGGGAATCGCACTGAAGAACACCTGGGTATTAGAAATATCGGCGGCGCTCAAACCGGTCCCGATTAATGCCAGCAGCATTCCCGGCACTAGCGGCCCGGGCTGGAGACTGGCGGCGTTGGCTGCAATGACCACAGGGGCCGCCACCGGAGCCGGGGCTGTCACCGGCACGGCGACCGGCGCCGCGGGTGACAGAATCCGGACCCGGTTATTATTGAAATCGGCTATATACAGGTTGCCCACCGAATCCGCGGCCAACCCCCAGGGGGAATTCAGCGCGGCCGAGAGCGCGGCACCGCCATCGCCCGAAAATCCCGCGGCCCCGTTGCCGGCAACCATTGTCACTTGGCCGGACAAATCGATGCGAATGACCTGCTGCAGACCTGTGTCGGCCACGAACACTTCGCCCGCCGCGTTCACGGCGATACCGCGAGGCTCGTTCCAAAGACCCGCTCCGAGACTGATGCGAGCACCCGAGGTGGCCAGTTCCGATACACGCGCGGTCTCCTGCTGAACGGCGGCTTCGGTGAAATACAAATCGCCGGCCGCGTCAAGCGCGAGCGCGCCCGGCAATTGCAGACTGTCGAGAAGCGTGGTCATCACACCCCCCGCGCTCACCTTAACAATCGTTCCATTGCCGCTGTCGGAAATATAAACGTTTAGAGCGGCATCAGCCACTGCATACACGGGGGAGACCAGCCCGGTGCTGGTGATGGGGAGGATCAGCCCCGCGGGAGTTATCTCGCGCACCCGCTGATTGCCTGTATCGGCAATATAAAGATTTCCGGCCGCGTCGATGCTCACCCCAGTCGGGGCATTGAGCTGCGCCTGGGCTGCCATGCCGCCGTCTCCGATATATCCCGCCACTCCGGTCCCACCGATGGTGGTGATGGTTCCATTCGGCGCAACCATGCGAATCCGATTATTGTCGCGATCGGCAATGTAGAAGGTGCCGAGCGAATCCGCTGCGACGCCGCTCGGATGATTCAAGCGCGCTACGGTCGCGGGGCCATTATCGCCATACGCCAGATTTCCTCCGCCTGCAATTACCGGACTCGGTCCGGTGAAGGAAACCTGGAGTAACGCACTCCCTTCTATCGCGAACAAATAGCCGCCCCTGGCAATAGCGATGTCGACCGCGTCCACGCCGATCGCGACGGTCGGTGCGTTAATAGGCATCTGGATAATTTGCCCAGCGGACGGATCGGCGATATATAGCGAACCGAGACCGTCGAAGGCCAGCCCAGTGGGAATTGAGGCGGAGGCAAACGTGGAAATTATTCCGTTTAAAACTTTACGAATTCGGTGATTCTGGCTGTCGGCAATATAAAGCGCGCCTACGCGATCCATTGCAAGACCTGCCGGATAAGCGAGCTGCGCCGAGGACGCCGCCAGCCCGTCGCCCGAGAATCCACGAATGCCGGTGCCGGCCAGGGTCGTGAGCGACCCGTCGGAGCGTAATCGATACACACAGTGCCCGCCGAAATCGGAAATGTAAATCCCCCCGAATCCGTCGAGCGCGAGATTGCGCGGCGCGATCAGCGACACGTTGATTCCGGCATTGCCTTCGTTCACGCCTCCAGCAGAAACCGAGCCGCCCCCGGCGATAGTGGTAATGATTCCGTCCGCGTCCACTCGCCGCACACGCGCGTTGCCCAGGTCGGCAATATAGAGGTTCCCGCTCCCGTCGAACGCGAGACCGTAAGGAGAGTTCAATTGCGCGGCCGCGGCGGGCCCTCCATCACCCGAGAGTCCCGGCACTCCCGTTCCCGCAATTGTACTGATTAGACCCGCGGGGGTGACTTGGCGCACACGATGATCCAATGCATCGGCGATGTAGAGATTGCCGGTCGAATCGGCGGCGATGCCCTCGGCCTGCAGCAGAATGGCGCTAGTGCCGGGACCTTGATCGCCCACCCAATCGCTGCCCGCGACCGTGTTGATCGTGTACACCTGGCCGTCGGCCCAAGCCGCGATGACGCTCACAAGCAGGCATAGTATTAGGCGAGTCACCTTACTACGGACACAGTGCTCTTTGCGCCGGAATTATCTCAGCGCCGGGCGATGAGGGAATGGTGCCCACACCACTTCAGCGGGGGCTAATCGCCGCTATTCTTACTTCCGGGTTTGCACTCGCGCAACCCACCTTGAATTTGAAAACCCGGCGTATCGATACCAGCGCCTCGAAGTCCGTAACTGAGATCAGCAGTTCCCGCGCCATTAGCCGCGTACACCTGTTACTGCAGTTCAACCAGCCGCCTACGCCGCAGATTGTTGCTACCCTGAAGGGCCGCGGCGCCACCGTGCTCGAGGACGTTCCAGACAATGGACTGCTCGTGTCAGTCGAAGGCCGCGTGAGAGTTGGCGATCTAGGCGTGCGTTATGCCGCGCCCCTCGATTCCGCGGATAAGATCAGCCCACTGATTACATCCCACGATGCGTCGGCGGCGAGCGGCTTTTTTCTGGTGGAGTTTCACCCCGATGTGAATCTGAACCAGGCGCGTGGTCTCCTGCTGAACGCCGGCTTCGAGCTGCAGGAAAATCCGGACCTCAGCCCGCAACATTTGATGATCCACTCGGGCGAAGCCGCCACGCTTTCCGCGCTCGCCCAACTCGATGAAGTGGGTTACATATTTCCGGCATCGCGCCCTCTGCGGGAGGGAATTCGTACGCTTGCGTGCGGAGGCGCGCTCACCACCGACGGCGTGACGGCGCAATCGATTCCCACCTACGGCTACGGTTGGGATGGCCCCGGACTCGGCTCCGCCTCCCTTTCCTACGTCTTTAATATAATGACCGCGCAACTGCCCACCGCTGCCACGCAGGCCGAGATCGAGCGCGCCATGGCAGAGTGGTCCAAAGCGGTTAAGGTCACCTGGACGCCTTCAGTCAATGCTTACGGGAATCAGACCGTGAATATCCTGTGGGCCACTTACGCACACGGCGACGGATTCCCTTTCACCGGGCCCGGTGGCATTCTGGCGCATACCTTCTATCCCGCGCCGCCGAATCCCGAGCCCATCGCCGGGGACATGCATTTCAACGATTCGGAGACGTGGCATATAGGCGCAAATATAGACCTGTTCAGCGTGGCGCTGCATGAGCTGGGGCACGCGCTCGGCCTAGGGCACAGCGATAATCCAGCGGCAGTAATGTATCCCTATTACCAAGTGGCGACCGAGCTTTCGCTGCTTGATACCAGCATCATCCAGACGATGTACGCGACGCAGGATGCGACACCCGCGCCTGTTCCTACGCCGTTGGCTCCCTCGACAGCACTGACACTCACGGTCAATGTTCCGACGGCGACGACCACTGCCGCAACCACGAATCTTTCAGGCGCGGTCACCGGAGGTAAAGCCACTATTGTCGTGATCTGGACTACAAGCAATGCCATCTCGGGTGCCGCGCTTACGTCGGGTGCAGCCTGGACTGTTTCGGGAGTGCCCTTGAGCATGGGCGCCAATACTATTACCATCAGCGCCACAGATGGCGTCAGTCATGTCTCGCAATCGCTGGTTGTCACACGCCAAGCCGCGCCGACTACGCCCGACACGACGCCGCCTTCGCTGACGATTGTCTCGCCATCGGCTAGCACCATTTCCACTTCGGCCGCCTCGATCGCATTCAGTGGGACGGCAACCGACAATGTGGGCGTAACGGGAGTCACCTGGACCACCAACACGGGCGGCTCGGGAACCGCGCTCGGTTCGGCGAATTGGTCGGCTACGATTCCGTTGCTGACTGGCTCCAACTCGGTGACGATCCGCGCGTCGGACGCAGCCGGCAATGTCGGCTGGCGGTCTGTAGTTGTCAGCCGGCAGTAACGGGAGTCGAGCGAGAATCGGGAGTTAGAGGGAGCGAACACAAGCGTTTCCCTGTAGCCGCGAAAATGGCATTGGCCACGGCAGGAGCCAGGCCCACGATGGGAGTCTCTCCGGCGCCCGCTGATGGCAGATCCTTGCGATCCACCAGCACCACCGCGATCTCCGGCACGTCCCGAAAGCGCGGGACGCGATAGCGCGACAGGCGCGAATTGAGAATCTTGCCGTCCTCAAATTCGATGGCTTCAAAGAGCGCACCGCCGAGAGCCATAATGACCGCACCCTCGATCTGTGTCTTCAATTGATCGGGATTGACTATCGCGCCGCAGTCGAATGCTTCCACCACCCGCATGATGCGAGGGGGGCGGCCCGGCTCGGTGCGCACTTCGGCGCAGGTAGCCACATAGCCTCCCTTCTCGAAACCGCCGGCGATGCCGTGTCCCACACCCAATCCCGATTTGTGGCGATTCCATCCGAAGCGGTCGGCTGCGGCCTGAAGCACGGCGCGGAAACGCTCATCCTTCAAATGGCGGAGGCGAAATTCCAGCGGCTCGGCGCCCGCCAAGGCCGCCAGCTCATCCATATGAGCTTCGCGCGCGAAGTGATTGGCCGTAGCTGCGAGGCCTCGATAGGAGCCTTGGCGAAGCGGGGCTTCCGAGGGATGAAATTCGATCTTCTTGTTGGGAATCTCGTAGAGCGTGCCGATGCCCGACGGCCCGGAGTTGTAATTATGAAATTCCCACGCGGTGATCCGGCCATCGCCGCCGAGTGCGCTACGGACGTCGATGACGCCGGCAGGCCGAAAATACGCCCACGTAAATTCCTCTTCCCGAGTCCAGACCAGCTTCACCGGCTTGCCCGCTGCCTTGGCCAGCCGCGCCGCCTCGATGGCCGCTTCACCAGTATGTTTGCCGCCGTAACCAGAGCCGGTAGGGGGCATGATGACGCGGACGTTCTCTTCGGGAATTCTGAAAGCCTCAGCCAGCTCGGCGCGGACACCGAAAGGCCGCTGGGTCCCGGTCCATACCGTGAGCTTGTCGCCCTTCCAATCGGCGACGGCGGCGCGAGGCTCGAGAGGCACGTGCGCAATATAGGCGATGGTGTAGGTGCGGTCGAGTTTTTGACGCGCCTCCGCCAAGGCTTTGTCGACGGAACCAGGGTCGTTATTGGACCGGCCTTCGCTGCTGCTGTTTTTCTTGAGATCCGAGAACAGAGTTTTCGAAGAGGATTGCGGCGTGGACTTCCACTCTGCTTTAAGCGCGGCAAGCGCGTTCGCGGCGATATACGGTTTCTCCGCGGCCACTCCGGCGAACGCGCCGTCGTGCACGACTGTTACGCCTGGTATTTTTTCGGCTGCGACAGAGTCGAGCGAGACCAGCGTCGAGTTGAGACGCTCCGGCCGAAGCACACGTCCATAAAGCATCCCCGGCAGCTTCAGATCCGACGTGTAGCGGGTACCGCCGGTGACGATCTCGCGCCCGTTAATCTTGGGAACCGAGGTGCCGAGAACGGTCCATTCCACGGCCGCCTTCACATGGCCGTTGGTCGCCATTCCTTTGATCAGCTTCTGGTCTTGGGCCGCTTTCGCAAAATCGATCGACTCCCACGGCCCGGCAGGAAGCAACTCGCGCGCGGCAGCCGCGACTTTGCGGAGCTGCGGCAACATCGTCGGGGTCGTCAAGCTTCCAAAAGTACCCATGTCCCACGGGGTCCGATCGGTATCGCCCATGACCATTTCAATCGAAGTCAGCGGCGCGCCCAGCTCCTCGGCCACGGCTTGGGTGAGCGACGTCCGCGCGTTCTGTCCGACTTCAACTTTACCTGTGTATACAGTGACCGCGCCGTTCGCGCCGATATGCAGCCACGCGCCAATTTCCTGGGGAACCCGGCTCCGACTCCCCTCGCCACGCGCGCGGCCGCTTCCGGATTCCTGCGCCTGCGAACGGGCGCACAACGAAACCACAACAATCCCGCCGCCCAAAGATTTGAAGAAGGATCGGCGATCGAGCGCGAAGCGATACGCGGGACCCGCCAGGAGCTCGTAGCGTTCGGGCTCGAACGGGATCATGCGGCTTCCCTCTTGCTCTTCCGGGCGGCGAGATGAACGGCGGCCACAATTTGTGGATAGCTGCCGCAGCGACACACATTGCCTTGCATGGCTTGCACGATCTCGGCGTCGCTTGGGTTCGGATTCTTCTCGAGCAGAGCCGCGCCGGAAACAATCATGCCGGCCGTGCAATAGCCGCACTGCATCGCGCCAGTTTCAAGAAACGCCTGTTGCAGAGGATGCAAGCGGCCATGTTCCGCGATTCCTTCAATAGTGGTGATCCGCCGTCCCGCGGTTGCGCCCGCCAGAGTCTGGCAGGAACGCGCAGGTTTTCCGTCGATCAGCACTGTGCAGGCGCCGCACTGTCCTTCACCGCATCCATATTTAGTGCCAGTGAGGTCTAAACTGTCCCGAAGCAGCTCGAGCAGAGTGCGGTCTGGCTCCGGGTCGATGGTGTGCCGCGCGCCATTCACTATGATTTCTATCGCGCGTGCCATAAACTCCCCGCCTCGATTATATACCCGAATATTCGTGGCAGCGGGACTACTTTTCAAGCGCCATAGCGAGGCCGGTGCTGAATAATGTAATTAGACCCAATTCGATCAGGAGACGCTGGCTGTCGATCGCGGCGTCCCACTTAAGACGGTAATAGGGCAGTCCTAGCGCTTTCGCGCCGGGCGCAGCAGGCGGCTTAAAGGCGAACGAGTGGCTGTGATACACCAAGTCCGTATCCAATCCATTCGGATAATAAGTTACGGCCCAGGGAGGGTAAATCGCAATGACGACGATCGCGGCGATCCCGCAAAACAACACGACTCGCTGAGACGATGTCATGACTCGACCGGCCCGAGTGGCCCAGGACCAATTTTACCGGGAACGCTGATATACTGGGAACCGATTCGGGGCGTGGCTCAGCCTGGCTAGAGCGCCTGGTTCGGGACCAGGAGGTCGGTGGTTCGAATCCACTCGCCCCGACCAAATGAACAAAGCTCTTCTTCTGCTCGCCTTGGCTCACCAGTCCTTATTTGCCCAAACGCAAGGCGGTATTCCGGAACATCAGCAGTTTCAGTGGAAGCCGGCGCTTCTTCAATCGCTTGAGTTCCTCACCGTCGAACATAGCATCCGCATCGCCAGCGAACCCGATACACGCAGCCAACTTGGAGGTCCGTTCTGGCGCGATTACGTTCGTTCTGTAGAGGGGATCTCTGGTTGGGGTGATGGTGATCCTTGGGGGGTGAACTATGTCGGCCATCCATTTCAAGGCGCCGTCAGCGGGTTTCTCGAAATTCAAAACGATCCGGCCTTCAAGAGTGCCGAGTTCGGCAGGTCGTCTCATTATTGGCATAGCCGCCTGCGAGCGCTCGCATGGGCCGCCGCGTACAGCACAGAATTTGAGATCGGACCATTCAGCGAAGCTTCGCTTGGAAATGTCGGCCTGAAGCGCGGAACGGCCGGCTTTGTAGATCTGGTCGTGACTCCGACGGGCGGTTTCGTCGTAATCGTTGTCGAAGATATGCTCGATCGTTACATTGCCGACCGCTTTGAGAAATGGACCACGCGACCAGTGCCGAGAGCCCTGGTACGAGGCTTTTTAAATCCCAATCGAAGCCTCGCAAATTTAATGCGTGGTAAGCTTCCCTGGCATCGCGACACTCGGCCAGGAATCACCGTCCCGTAAACGATTGCTGGAGGAGAATCCAGGTTGCGGCATCCATTAGGCTGATAACGGTAGCATCGGGAGACTGAGCCGGACGTCTTTCGCGGTACCCGCGATCGATCAACACCGTGCGGCAGCCCGCCGCGTGGCCGGCTTCGATATCCCGCCATCGATCCCCGATCAGAAAACTTGTTTTGAGCTCGATGCGATGCCGTTCGGCGGCACACAAGATCATTCCCGGACGGGGCTTTCTACAGTCACACCTATCGTCGTCATCGTGATAGCACACGAAGCAATCGTCGATAGGCAAGCGAGCGCACAGATAATTATTAATTGCTTCCACGACAGCTCGGTCCTGTCTGCCGCGGGCGACATCCGGCTGATTGGTAATCAGAATTAAGAGATAACCGGCGCGCTGCAATCCTGAAAGCGCCAACTCGGCATCAGGATCGATTTGGACTTCGTCCAAATTTTCGGGCGGGTATGGCTTACCATCTCGAATCATCGCCCGGACCACGACGCCATCGCGATCGAGAAACACAGCGCGCGCCATGCTTCCTCCCTAGAGCTTCCCCTGCGTGCGGCACCATTGGACAGCCAGCCGCATACCTTCGGCGAGCTGCATCGATGGATTGTAGCCGAGGCGTTCTTTGATTTTGGCGCATGATAGCGCCACGTGCCAATGCGATTCCCCCACCAGGTGAAGATTCTTCCAATACAGACCGGAAGCGGCCAGAAGGCGATCCGTCCATTGCGCTACCGGACCCGCGATCGCGGGCAATCGGAGCATTCTCAAAGGCACTCCCAATGCATTCGCCATGGCCTCGGTTATGCCGCGCGTGGTGTATATGGGGTCGTCTACAACATAAAAGATTTCACCGGCGGCGGCGGGATGAGTCATGGCGAGCCGAGTGGCCTGAACCAGATTGTCGATGTAGGTAATGCTGCGCCGGTAATTTCCATCGCCGACGATTGGCATGCGGCCGGAAACGATTCGCCGATACACGTCAATGTGACGGTCCGGCACCGGGGGCCCATAAAACATGGACGGGCGCAGCACCACGATTTCAAAGGCGCCCGGCTTATGCATCCGCATGAGGCCCTGCTCCGCGAGCCATTTGCTCCGCCCGTAATGGCTAAGCGGTTTGGCGGGATCGGCTTCGGTAAGAACTTGGGTTTCCGAATTACATCGTCCACCCGCGGCGTTGGAGCTGATGAACACGAAACGTCGTACGCCCGCCGCTCGCGCCGCTTCAGCCAGCCGCAAAGTGCCTTCCGTGTTGATGCGGTACCAATCGTTGGTCCTGTGAACATGAATCACAGCGGCCGAATGGACCAGAATATCGACACCTCGAAGTCCGGAGTCGAGCTCTTTCGAAGGGCCTTGACCACCGAGATCGATAGCGTGGACGGAAGTAATGAGCGGATTACGCTCCCTCAATTCGGATGAGATGGAGAGAGCGCCGGGGTGGATGAAGGCTCTGATTTCGGAAAACCGGTCCAATCCCGAAACGGGCAAATCGTCGAAGAGAGCCTGGGTCAGCCAGCCCGGCACACCGGTGACCGCCAAACATTTCACCCCCACGCTTCAGGCTCCAGGGTCTTCCCGGCGCATCGTCCAATAATAAAAAAGGAAGTCTTGACGCCTGCGAACGGTGCGGAACGGCGCTTGCTCGAGCGCGAGCTTCACTTGCGGCCATTGCTTAACATAGCCGGGGAGGAAGTCCCATTCCTCGTCCAGAATGCGAGCGAAGTTGCGCAACCCTCCGGTAAGCGCAATGAGTCTTTTACGCAGAAGCCAGAATAATATTCGATTCTGAGGACTCCCGGGAAAATCGAGGATCGCCAAAGTTCCGCCGGGTTTGAGAATGCGATGGCATTCGCGCAGGAATCGGGATACCCCTTCGGCATCTCTCATATGGTGAAGGGCGTGCAGATTAAGAACCAGATCGAATGACTCGTTCGGGAACGGCGTATTTTGAACATCCCCGCGATGTATCCGAACTCCCATCGAATTTGGCACTGGTTGAGGCGTTGCATCAATCCCTTCGAGATTTCGGAAACCGAAGCTTCCAGAGTATTTCGAGAGCTTCCCCGCGACCGCAACATGCGTCGAGGATGCGCGTATGAGCGGGCATGGATTGAATCCCAAGGCGTTCGAGCCGCCTTCGGAGTTTTGCTCTTCTCTGCGAGTAATACGGCTCTTCGTAGTATGCTGATTGCCAGTCGGCCGACTCTGCTGTAACCTGCGTTTGGTCTTCCATGTTTATCGGTGAGGTGAGAGTTGCTTTTCGTAATCGACGATGATCACGACACTCGAGCACTGCCATCTGAAGAAAGAAATATGTTCGACCCGATGATTAAACCAGACGAGCGCGGGAAGGAACCATTTCGGACATTTGAACGGAAAAAGGAACGGATAAATTGTAAATCCGGTAACTCGGAAACCACTGTGACCCTCGAAGAACGACCTGTATTGACTGGGCGTGTAAGATCGCTCGCCTGCGGCGCGGTGGCCCGGGGTGAATTCGAGAAGGCGCCGCGGAATACTCAGGCCGTTGGATTCTACAAGGAGAGCCCGGCCGCGCCCGGCGCGCATCAACTCGCGCGCCATATCGCGAGGACGGTCGACATGATGCATGACGTCGAAATCGACAATCGCATCATATTCGCCGTCCTTGCAGGGGAGACTTTGCGCATCGGCTTGCACTGCTTCGAAACCTAGGTTACGCAGCCACGCGACGCCTTCTTCGAAGATATTCCGAGACTACGTAGCGGCGGATCTGCCCCCGATTTGCAGCGAGAATCGCGCGAGACATGTCGCCATTACCGGAACCGACCTCAAAAAAATCCTGATCCTTGCCATTTCCGAAGGTGTCGTAAAAGAGTTTGACATACCTTGGAATAACGAACACATCGCTAATATCGCCGATGAGCTGTTTTCGCCAGGAAACGTCCTCGGAATGGATATGCGCCCAGGACTTCTGAGTTTTTTTAACACTCGGACTCGCGTGCTCGCTATTCACTGCCGCTGGCCTCCGCGCGATGGGGTTTGTGGAAATGACCGGAGTAAGATTTCAGCACGTTCGCAATCACGCGGCTGCCTTGCAGTTCTGGCGAATAATGGAGGCGGGAGAGGCCCTGCGTCGCCATAAATTCCATCAGCCGCTCGCCATTCTTGGGACAGTAGAGCATCCAGAACCCGCCCCCTCCGGCTCCGGCAACCTTGCCGCCCAGAACTCCATATTCGGCCCTTACGTGATCGTATAGCTTCTCCACGACCGGAATCGTCACCTTGCTTGAAAGCTTACGTTTCGAAGCCAGTGGCGGTGCATCAGCTCGCCGAATCGATCGAAGTTGCCGCCGCGGATCGCCTCCGCGATTTCATATCCGAGATCCCGGATCTCGAGCAGACTCTCTTCAGTGGACCCTCCGGCTGGTTGCTGCATCGCCTGGTTCTGTTCCGCAAGAATCTCCCTGGCATCGCGCAGTGTATTGGTGTAGTAAAGGTGCGTTTTGGCGACGAAATCGGATAAGGCATGCGCACCCATGATCAGGGGCGTGACCTTGACCTTCCCGGTACAATCTATCTCTAAAGAAGTCAGCCCTCCATACACAGCTAAATACTGATCCTGCTTCCCGATGGGCTTTTTCAGGATATTCAGCTCAATTTCGCAGGCTTCTTCCGCCAGAGTTTCGAGAGACGCCGGATTCAGAGTGTAAGCGCGAAGACCATTCAATAGCCCGACCAGATAGCAGCTTGACGATCCGAGGCCGGTGCCAGCCGGAAGATCCGCGACAGAAGCGATTTCAATGGCATCGCGGATACCGTGGCGCAGCAGCGCCTCGCGAGCAAGCTCATGCTGCAACTGGCCCGCATCGGCCACCGATTCGCTCTTGGTGTAATGAAGCCGCACCAGGCGATCCGCGTGAGGCACGTTCAGCACGACGTACATGTACTTGTCGATTCCCATGGCAAGCACGAATCCACCATGCTTCTGGTAGAAGCTCGGAAGATCTGTTCCTCCGCCGCCAAGGGTGATCCTGAAGGGTGTGCGTGTCGCAATCATCTGCTACAGCCGGAAGCCAGCCGCTTTTGCGTCCTCATGAAACATCTGCACAGTCTCAAGCGATAATTCCGCCAGGCATTTTCCGAAGAAGCTAGTTTTCTTCAGAATCTCGTGAGGCACGGTAATGATATCGCAGCCGGCTTCCGCCGCATGTTTTATATTGAGCGCTTCGCGGCAACTTGCCCACAGCAGTTCAGTCGAGGGGCGGGGCGCCAATATGTCCTTGGCGCGCCGCATCATCGGGATCGGATCGACTCCGGTATCGGCGATTCGTCCCGCGAATACGGACACCACCGCAGGAGTGCGAGCCGAGAGCGCCTGATGAACGGCGCAAACCTGCTCGATCGTGAGAATGGCGGTTACGTTCAATTTCACACCCTCACTCGAAAGATCATGGATGAGTCTCGGCGGACGATTCCGCGCGAGTGGTCGTCACCGGTATTTTGACGTAAACATTGTCGCCCCATGCCGCGATTTTGAGGGCCTGACGCCGCATATCGGCAAAGTCATCGGAAAAGACCTCGAACGAAATCGGAAGGTCCCGAATCGTGCCGAGTATATCCCGCGCGAACGCCTCATAATCGGTAATCCCGGCCTTTCGCATGAGCGTGGGATTCGTCGTGAAGCCGTGGATTTGTCCAGTATCGTACAGACTCAACATTCCCGCGCGATCTGCACCGTCGGCGAAGATTTTGATATTGGGCTGGTTCATTGCGCTCCCGCCTGAGTGCAGGATTGCGCGGCAACAGCGTTCACCAGCAGATGCCACACAATTCCCTGCCAACCCTCGGCATGAGGCGTGATGCGCTCCTGCGCCACGACCGGAACCAGAATACACGCATCCGAAAGCTTTGCCGCAAAACCGCCGTCGCGGCTCACGATGGAGATAATTTTCGCGTCCGCATGCTTGGCGAATTGCATAGCGCGAACGAGGTTCTGAGAGGTACTGGCGCTACCACCGCCCACCGAGAAAATCAAAAGCGCATCCGCTGCTCCGATGCGGCTGGTTTTCAGCCACGACTCAAATACGACGTCCCATCCGATATCATTGGTCCATGCCGTGAGCTCGGCGACATTGTCCGTAGGGCAGTAAGTCTCAATGCCGGCGATCTTGCGAAAATCGTTGGTTGCATGGGAAGCGTTGGCTGCGCTTCCGCCGACCCCTAATACAAAGAGCCGTCCCGATCCCGACTGAAGAACTCGAAGGATTTCGATGGCGTGGCCGATGGCGGCGCGATCCATCTTCTGCGCGATCGCTATGGTTTCCGCGAAATACAGATCAATGTAACTTTGCGATTCCAACGGCATCTCCGCTTTCCGACGCGCCTCGGATAATCTTACCATTCATGAGGCCTGCGCACGCACTTTCGAGACTGCCCCGCTGTAAACCCCAAGCGCGCCCCTTAGCCGAATCGCGACAAGATCGATCGGATCGAATAACATGCATCTTAGGAAATTAATGCGCGATCCTGCTTTATTTACCCAATGTACAGGTTGATAATATACAGGAATTCCAAGCCGATGCATAATGAAGAATAATTCCACGTCGAACATGCCGCCCTGGACGCGCGAGCGGCCGAAAATTTCTCTGGACGCCTCGCGAGTAAAACATTTGAATCCGCACTGGCTGTCGACGACTGCTTTTTCAAATACGATCACGTGCGCCAAGAGCTGCAGGGTCAAGCCGACAATCCGGCGCCATTTCGACTCATCCTCCTGATAAGTACGAACGCCCACAGCGGCTTGATATGCTCCACGGGTAAAATGCGGAAGCATGGAATCAAACTCTTCGATGGGCGTGGCGAGGTCCGCATCCATGAAGAGGACGAGATCGCAGGTGGCTGCCAGGCAACCCCGGCGCACCGCCGCTCCCTTTCCAAGGTTGCGAGGCTGACGGATAAGAATCAGGCTCGGCCAACGGAGGCGCAAATCCTCCACCAGTTCCGGCGTCCTATCGGTGCTGCCATCGTCCACTACAATCACTTCATAGGTAGTAAACCGGGAGTCGAGATACGGCCGAATTCCCGCCAAAGTAGCGGGCAGGCGATGGGATTCGTTGTAAGCTGGAACAACCACCGTCAGGGACAATGCCGGGATTTGCATCCTCTTCTCCAAAATTTAACCGCGGATATAGACTCATTATGGTACATTTTCTTCGTGTGCAGCGACGAGTGCGAGTGATCGGAGCGGGAAAGTGAAGGCCATGCTCCTCGCTGCCGGGGAGGGGCGGCGCTTGGGGTCAATGACCTTGGATCGGCCCAAGCCCATGCTCGAAATCGGAGGCATGTCGATCCTTGAACATAATATCCGGCTCCTCTACAGGCACGGAATACGGGAAATCATTATCAATCTTTTCCATTGTCCCGAGGCCATTACACAACGGTTTGGCGATGGCGCTTCGCTCGGCGTACAGATTACGTATTCGCATGAGCCGGCGCTACTCGGTACCGCGGGCGCTGTAAAAAAGGTATCGAATCAGTTTACCGGCACATTTCTTGTGATGTACGCCGATAACCTGACCACTTGCGATCTGAATCAGATGACCGAGTTCCATAAGAGCAAGGGTGGTATCGCAGCGGTCGCTCTCTATTATCGCGAGCGCGCCATCGCCAGCGGTATTGCCGAACTGGATGCGAATGACCGCATTTTGCGCTTTTTGGAAAAGCCCCGGATTGAGGAGATTTTTAGCCCATGGGTGAACGCTGGAATTCTCATTATGGAGCCCGCTATATTGGACTTTATTCCCGACAATCAAGCGAGTGATTTTGGCCGCGAGATCTTGCCGGCATTACTCGCCGCTCACCAGCCTATTTTCGGTTACAGAATGACTGAGGAATTATGGTGGGTAGATTCCCCAGAAGATTTAGAACGTACCAGGAGTTTGTTCCCTCACGTTTGAATGCACTCGAAGATGATTACTGTGGCCGGGACTGTACACAGGTCAGTTCGGATGTGCCGGCGGTAGGAATTGAAGACTCGTGAGATCAGGCGCTCGTAGTGTGCATCAAACCGCACGAACCGGCCCCGATCGAGTTTGTGAATCCAGCGGGCCAAGGGGTGTTGTGGTTTGGTGAAGCACGGATCGTAGCTTACGAAACGCCCCCCGGGCTTCAAATGCTCCTGGATTTTTTGAAGCATCCCGAGCGCCTCTTCATCATTTAAATGATGTATTACGCCCATCGCGATCACTTCATCGAACTTCCCTAACTGCTCCATTCCTAGATTATTAAGATCGCCGCAAACAAACGTCGCGCTTGCGCCGAATCGCCTCTGCGCAGCGGCAATGTAATCGTCGGAGAAATCAATTCCGACATATTGTACCTGCGGAAGCAACTCGAATACGTCGCCGGGACCGCAACCGATGTCCAACACGCGATCGCCCTCCCGGGGACGAACATACTGTTCGATGAATTCACGATTCACGCGGGCCGATCCCGTCAGCCTGCGAAAAGTCCGGTAGACACTGTGGTGCGCTAGCGCGATTTCAGTTAGAGTTGGCACGCGACGCCTGTGGGGCCTGTCTCTTTTGCATCAGACGCTTCCAAATCTTCGAATTGGGAAGCGCAAGTATGTCGATATGGGAGATCTTTACCTCGGCTTTCTGACCGCTTGGCGTATCATCTTCAATGATGAGCTTGCTGGAGTCCCCCGGATGGTCGATTTCGAGCGTCACATCCTGATACCCGGTTGTCGGCGCAACGGTCGTGCGTGTATAGAAAGCCTTCTCACTGCTGTTCAGAATTCCGAACCCTGCTTGGCCGCTCAAAACTTTTGCTGAAATCCGAATCCAAACCTTATCGCGATCCGTATCGAGAAACGGCAGTGGTGTATAGGCGGCATACGCCCAAAGCTGAGCGGGCGTCGTGATATCTAGAGCCTCATCAGACCGGAGCAAAGTCTCAGGCGTGGTTGGCAAGACCTCCGATAATTTCAGAACGCCGGGAATTTCCTCTAATCCCTCCTTAGAAATCATCGCCGCATTTTCGGATTTGGTTGATGTGACGTCAAGAAATCCGAGGTGCAGCGCCAACTTGCCGTTTCTGATGGTCGTCTCGCGTTCTCTGCTGACCTCCCATCCGACAGATTCCAGAGAGCGCTGAGCCTTTAAAATCGCGTTGGTGTCCCATGACATCACCAGGATATCCCCATACGGTTGGATTCTTTCGGCATCTTTTGGAACGAGATCGGGCAAGTTTACATTCAACAGACTCCAGCCCCACAGATATAGAGAACTGAGGCCGCCTATGATACCCATCCGCGGTTCCGTCTGGTTGTACCACACCAACACTCTTCGATCCGGTCTAATGCGGTCGGCCCAAGCATCGGCGTCTAAAATCAATTGAAATCCCTGTTTATTCGTGTAATCAGAACCGGGACTGTGAGAAAACCAACCCTGTCTCGAATGGAAAGTCAACTGGATGCCGCCCATCAGCAAGATTCCCGCGAGAAAGACCGCCATTAGCGTAGTGCTAAAGCGCCGGGCACACAGGCAGAGGCATGCGGCAGCACCAACTGCCGAGGCCCACAACGCTTGATAATGCCAGACCGGAGCAAGTGCGGGATGCTGCTGTAGCAAAACCGGAAGACTTTGCAGCAATCGATCCAGAGCTGGTATTGAGAAAAATAAGCCGCCGCCAATCACGAGAACACTTCCGACGATCAAGACATAGACAAGTGGGCGCAATTTTTCCACCCAATTGTGTAACAAGGCCGCCAATGCCAGTACATATGCCGGAAAAATGTAATCCGAATAATAAAGTAGCTTCGTGAACGGGAAGCCAACTACCTCCCAGATCCAGATCGTTCCGTAGCACGTTACAAACAGCACCAGACACATTCTTCCGAGAGAAGATTCCCCCCGCCGGAAAAGGCGCCACAACGCTACGAGCATTAGGGCATTGTAGGGAACAAGCCACTGAGCATAACCTATCCAGGCGATAACCGGATCCGCTATTTTCTGCGCCGCACCGAATCCATGAAGTGTGTGGCGCACCGAGTTTGCAATATAGAACCAGTTCCCTGTCAGAAGGAAGTAAATAGCGCAACAGGCCGCAAAAGCCAATCCCGCACCAGAAACAAACAGAGCAACGCTTTCCCAAAACCGGTGTTTCGAAAGGAGGCGGTTTGCTGCGTAGTAGAGCGCCGGGACTGTCCAGGCAATGTTTAGCCAAAGTAGTTGCGTGGAGATTAAAGAGGTGAAGAAAACGCCCCCCGCGAACAACCATAAGCGCCATCGGCCGCTTTGAGCCGCGCGGAGGACGCACAGCAGTGACAGACTATAATAGGCAATCCCGATGCCGTCTACGTAGTCCCAACCGAATGCCATTAAAAAGTACGGTTGTATGCTGATGAGCACGCCGCAAAGTAAAGCAGTTCGTTCATGAAAGAGGGTCGCAGTCGCGTAGTAGAGCGCAAATATTGCAATATAAATTACGGATAACTTTAGAATATAGTTGCCCGCCATTGGCCCAAAGACATGATATAGCAGCCATCCGGGAACAGTATAAGAAAGACGATCACCATAGTAAGCACCGGGAAACGCCAAGAGCTGCGATTTTAGATGAAGGAAGTAGCTGGTATATAACCATGGATCTATCATTGGCGACTGGCTGGTTGTGAACGCCCAATAATCATTCAGAAACGCCAGCAATAACGGGAAAATAGCCAGAATTCCAAGATGAGTAATCCGGTAGCTGGAGAAGAAGCGCAAACTATTTGAGCTTGGGCCGCCAATCGCCAAACGATCTTGGGAAACTGATTCCATCGGGTGATTTGCTCAAACGACGAACGCTCTATGATACACTTTTTTAGCTTTGCGGGCGCAGCTGAAATTTCGAGATCGGCTCACTTCGCTATCATCGCGGCAATTCCAACCTCGGCGGCGATCCTCGCCGTATATGCGCGGCGAAATCAAGCTCTCGGGCGGCGGGTCCGCATCGGGATGGGGGTGTTTCTTCTCACCAATGAGCTGGGATGGTATGTATATCGCTACCACGCCGAGGGCTGGAGGTTTCCGGAGGGTCTGCCGTTACAACTGTGCGATTTCACGCTGTGGTCCACGATCATCGCGGCGCTTACCTCGGCGCAGGGGTTCTTTGAGTTTGCCTATTTCGGAGCGATCGCCGGCGGTGGGATGGCCGTTCTGACGCCGGACTTATGGGCGCCAGTCCTTTCCTATCCGACAATTTACTTTTTTTTGGCGCACGGCGGAGCGATTGCGACGGTCCTGACGATGATCTGGGGGAAGCTCGCGCGTCCGCGTCCCGGATCGGAGTGGGAAGCATTCGGCATTCTGAATCTAATCGCGCTCGCGATTGGCGCCTTCGATGGCCTGTTTCGCACGAATTATATGTACCTCCGAAGTAAGCCAGTGCAGGCATCGCTCCTTAACTACATGGGACGGTGGCCGATATACATTCTTTTCGGTGAGGCGCTCGCGCTTTTGCTGTTTCTCGCGCTCGCGATACCGTTCCGGCGCAAACATGCTCGATGAGATCAGCCGGAATTGCGAGCCAACAATTGATTCAACTCCGGGATTGCGCGCTCGCGAACGATTCGCACGTAGCGAAACGTCCAAATCAAGGTAATCACAGTGAGCGTGCCCAGCAGAATGGGGGAAAGCACCAGAACCCACGCGGTAGCGAGCAGATAGATAAACACCACGCGAATCCCGAACTCGCCAAGATAAACCGCGCCCCAAACGATCGTGATGAGGCGGTTCGCATAACGGACGTGTGATAGCGCCCAACTGGCTTCATATCTACGCCGCCTCACGGGATCTGCGCCAGCCTGAAAATGCCGCCCGAAATAAAACATCATCGGTCGGGGCAGAAACAAGGAGCCGAAACAGGCCAATCCGAACACGCCGGTGAAGAGAGATTCGCGCAAAAGCAACATACGAGGACCGCCCCCAAACAGCAACGCGATGGCACTGGCGGCGATCCCCAGAAGAACCAGGATGGTTATGGGATCGAGCTGCCGGCGCCTTCCGAGATCGAGAATACTCTTGGCCAGGGGAAAGGTGGTGGCGATGAGGAGAGCTGTCATTTCAGAAGATGAGATGTATCGCTTCGAGAGCCGATAGAGGAGGAAAGGAATGATCGCGTTCAAAGCAATGTCCCATAGGAT
This sequence comes from uncultured Acidobacteriota bacterium, assembly GCA_963799805.1. GTDB lineage: Bacteria > Acidobacteriota > Terriglobia > Bryobacterales > Bryobacteraceae > Palsa-187. Next base: position 902,444 of record CAWCYF010000002.1, on the reverse strand, counting down.
GCCACCCACGGCGAGGCTCGATGGCTCCGGCGATCCTTTGGTCTCCACTGCCGCCTATTTCTGCGCGATAAACGAGAATTCAACCTCGGCGTCGGCTCCCATCAGTCCAACGCTGACCCCGGTCCGGGCCGGAAAATCCTTCTGAAAAGCCGCTTTGTAAGCAGCGTTAATCTCTGGGAATTTGGTCCTGTCGGCCGCGTAAGCCATGCCTTCGACCACATCCGCCATGTCGAACCCGGCGGCTTTCAGGGTTCGGGCGACGCGAGCCAGCGCCTCGGTCGTCTGCGCCGCAGCATTACCCTTGTTCTCGGGCGTGCTGCCGGTCAAGCCGGAGACGAATAGCCGGTTCCCGATTTGAATCGCCGCACTCAGATTCGGATTCGCCGTGCCGGCTTTTCCATCGGCGCTGGGCGTATTGATCGCTCTGCGGCTGGCGCCCTGGACGGCAATCATGCCGACCTCAATCAGGTAATCGGGACCAGTCAGCCCGGTTCGTACGGTCGCCCGGGCTGGCGGCGCGGCGGGAAAATAGGAACGGTAGGCGGTATTCATAGCCTGAAAGTTGTTCTTATCTGTAATATATACGCGCGCCTGAACGACATCGGCGTAGGTCATTCCGGCAGCCTTCAAAATTGCCGCGCCATTCTCCATCACCGCTTTGGTCTGGGCCGTGATGTCGCCCTTAATATTGGAGTTGTCCTTGCCGTTCCGGCTGACGAGACCGGCGAGGAAAAGAGTATTACCGCTCTTGATGCCGTAGCTATATGGGAGCGGCGAGTTGCTCCAGTCACTGGGGCGCACGATCACACGCTCTGCGCCGTCCGGCACGGCGACGATCGAGATCTCGAAAAGTCCGTCGGCGGCAGGAGTGCCGTCCACAATCACGGTCGTTCGCGCCGGCGGATCTTTCGGCCAATAGGTCTGAGTACACCTCATTCATCCCGGCATAATCGCTAGCGTTGCGCAGGTAGACGCTCACGCTGACGGCGTTGGCCATGCTCGATCCGGCCAGCTTGAGTCTTGCGCTTAGATTATCCAGAGCGACTTTCGTCTGCCCTTTGATATCGCCTTTCCCGCCGGCCACACCCGACGTTCCGGAGGCGTAAATAAACCCGCCCGCCTTCACCGCAGGACTGAGCGGAGCCTGGCTATTCGGGTTCGCGCCGATGATCTCCTTGGAAGATTGCGCGAAGATTACGGAAACGGCCATTAAGACCAGTGTGGGAACCTCAAGAATTCGCATGGATGCCTCCTGACTGAGAAACACTCTACCATGCCCTACAAGCTCGCGCCGCTTAGCGATAACGGGTCGAGGCGCGCATGCGATAAACTCAAATTTAAAGCTGTAGAGGAGATCATCCCATTGCAACGCCTGTTCACTTTTGCGGTCATGCTCCGCATCGCAATCCTAACGTTTATCGTGACTGCGCCGGGCGATATTCGCGTTCTGGCGCAGAATCGTATGAGGTTCCCGATTGCGGCGGACGACCGCGGGCATATCGAACTGGGCCTGGCGCTTCGGAAACTGAACGTCTCCGGAACCTTCATGGAAATCGCGGCGCACCCCGACGATGAGCGCAACGCGCTGTTCGCCCTGTTCACACACGGCATGGGGCTGCGGTCGATCGACGTGCAGACTAATCGCGGTGATGGCGGGCAGAACGAAATCGGCCCGGAACTATTCCGGGATATCGCTGTGCTGCGCACATCCGAGTTGCTTTCGGCGCACAGGATCGACGGCGCCGAGCAGTACTTCACTCGCGCTATCGACTACGGTTATTCCTTCGATCCGCAGGAAGTGATCGCGAAATGGGGCAGGAATGAGATCGTGGGCGACTTCGTCCGGCTGATCCGCACGACGCGTCCCGACGTGGTGCTCACGATGAACATTCAGGGCCGCGGCGGAGACCGGGCCCATGAAGCGACGACAATTTTGAGTCGGGAAGCTTATCGTGAAGCCGGCGATCCGGCGATGTTTCCCGAGCAGATCAAAGAAGGACTTAGACCCTGGCAACCAAAGAAGCTGTATTTTACGGGCGGATTCGGCGTGATTGGAGCCGGGGGAAGAGGCAATGCGGCGCCTCCACCTCCGCCCCCTGGCGTCAAATTGGTGAAAGAGAACACCGCGATGTACGATCCGCTTCTTTGCCGCACCTACGATGAGATCGGCGCCGATGCGCATAGTAATCACAAGTGTCAGGGAACGGGCGGCCTGCCGGCGCTGCCGGGAATCGCCAGCGGGGGACGAGGCGGAGGGCGGGGCCCGGCGGGTTACGAGCTCGTCGACAGCAAAATTCCGGGAGAGATGCAGAAGGACGAAACTTCGATGTTTGACGGCGTCGATACGAGTTTAGCTGCGCTAGCGCAGTTCGCCGGACCGAATCCGCCCGCGGCGCTGACCACGGGACTGGCCGCGATCATCGATCAAGCCAAGCGAGCGCAGAGCGCGTTTGCCGAAGGAAACGACGCTGGCACGGCGGGTCCCATCGAAGCCGGACTGTCCGCGGTCAGATCGCTGCGCGCGGAGCTCGCCTCGCTGCCTTTGAGCGACTCGGCGCGGTACGAGATCGATTTTCGCCTTAAAATTAAGGAACGCGACTATGAGAATGCCGTCCTGGCCGCGCATGGCCTGACCTTCGACGCCGTAGCCGACGATGGACTGGTAATCGGCGGACAGCCGGTGAAGCTGTCGATGCTCGCCGTGAACCGGGGTCCGTCGGATGTAAGCGTGACGGATGTAGCGATTGCCGGTTTCGATGCGCCTGCCGGTTGCGCAGCGGGATCGGTGAAGAAAGATGCCATCTATACCTGTGTCTCCGATGCGCACGTTCCCCAGAACGCGAAACTGACGACGCCATATTTTTCGGACAACTACTGGAAACATCCATCTAACCCGGCGATTGATATCTTCGATCCGGACGTGCAGTTTGGTGTGCCGTTTCGTCCGACACCCTTCCGCGTGACATTTCATATTAAGGCGGGAAACGTGGAGGTCACGAAGGAGCTGCCGATTGAGTTCCGATACGTCAAAGACATTTACAACGGCGATAAACGGATGGAGCTGAACGTCGTGCCGGCTTTTTCGGTACGGGTCACTCCCGCTCTGGCCGTCATTCCAGAGTCCCCTGCGGGAGTCAATACCAAACCAGTTCAGCGCGAGATTCACGTTACCGTCACGAACGGCACGAAAAGCGCGGCCAGCGTCAACGTGGCGCTCGAGCCACCGGCGGGATGGAAGGTCATTCCTGCCAGCGTTCCGGTCAGCTTCGCGCATGAGGACGAATCGCTCTCGGCCCGCTTCCAAATCACCGCTCCGGCGCAGGTTAAAATTGGCGAATACACGCTGCGCGCTGTCGTGACATCGGCCGCCACCGGGGACGAAAAGTTCTCGAGCGGTTACCAGGAAATCGAATATCCGCACATCCAGCGCCGTCAAGTGATTAAGCCGGCCGAGACAACGCTGAAGGTGGTTGACGTGAAAACCGCGCCAAACATCAGCGTCGGTTATATTGTCGGAGTGGGCGATCAGGTGCCGCAGGCGATCGAGCAGTTAGGCGCGAAGCTGACGTTCATCGACCAGGACGAATTAGCGTGGGGCGATCTGACGAAATACGATGTAATCGTGACGGGCGTCCGCGCCTATGAGCGGCGGGAAGATCTTCGCGCTTACAATCACCGCCTGCTCGATTATGCCGAACGGGGCGGAACGGTTATCGTTCAATACAATAAGATGGAATTCAACCAGGCGGAATATGGTCCCTATCCTGCGAAAGTTAGCGGGAATCGCGTCTCCGATGAACTGGTCCCCGTGAAAGTGCTCGCGCCGACAGACCCGGTTTTTAATTTCCCGAATAAAATCGGCCCGGAAGCCTGGCTGGGATGGGTGCAGGAGCGCGGTCTATATTTCCTGGGAGAAAAAGATCCCAGGTATATCGACCTGGTCTCGATGGTGGACTCGTTCCCCGACAATCCAGGGGTGAAACTCGGTTCCCTCGTTGAGGCCAAGGTTGGCAAGGGACGTTGGATTTATCTGGGTCTCGGGCTGTGGCGTCAATTGCCGGCCGGAACCGACGGCGCATATCAGCTGCTGGCCAATTTGATCAGTCTGCCGAAGGCGCCGGCGTCGGCAGCGGCGAAGCACAGCGCTGTAGCGGCGGCTCGCGAATAATCGCTTATAAAATTATTTCCCGGCCGAGTCGGGCATGGCGGCGTATATTTCGATTTCGATGAGAAAATCGGGGCGCGGCAGTGCTTTGACGATCATGAGCATCGAGGCGGGCCGATGTTCTCCCAGCACTCGTGCGCGAATAGCTCCGTAGGGTCGAACATCTTCCGGGCGCACGAGATATTGGACGATCTTCACAAGATGTTGAACACCCATGCCGGCGCTTTCAAGGAGCCGCAGAATGTTGCGCCAGGCTTGCTCGGCTTGCTCTTCGAAGGTCTCGGGCAGATCTCCTCCCGGCGCGAGCCCTGGCGTGCCTGACGAGAAGAGCAGCTTCCCGGCGTGGGATATCTCGACCCCATCGCTATAAGTTCCAATTTGGCGGGCGATGCCGATGTCATGATTATTAATCCCTGTATTCATAAGGACCTCCTCTTACGGTAACTGGGCGCGCGCCGCGATTGTTACCGCACAAATCGAAACGTCCCGCTAAAGACCCGTTAGGTTTTGAGCGTGGAGCGAGACTCGGCACCCTGCTCAGAGGGCCGGTGAGCCGCAAATGCGGCCATCGCCGCCTGGCCCAAACTAATACCTCCGTCGTTGGGCGGAACGGACTGATTCATCCAGATCTCCAGACGCTTGCCGGAAAGCCTCCCTTTCATTGCTTCCGTCAGCAACACATTCTGGAAAACGCCGCCCGAAAGAACGATCGTGTCCAGGCCGTGGGCGTCACACAGCGCCGCGATTGCTTCGCACAATCCGCAAGCAATTCCGTCCTGGAATGCGCGTGCACACTCCGCAATGTCGCGTCCGCGCCGGCGGTCCTGAGCCAAGGCCGCCAGCAGCGGGCGAAAATCGAGGTCCCTGCCGGTCATCGGAAACGGGTACGGTTCCGCCGCTTGAGCTTGCCGGCCCATATGCTCCACCCACATCGCCGCCTGTCCCTCAAAAGTCGCCTCGTGTGTGAAGCCCAATAGCGCGGCGGCGGCATCAAACAACCGGCCCATTGAAGTGGTCGGAAAGGTTCGTACTCCCTTGCGGACCAACTCGAGCCCACGTTGGTAGCGCGCGGAGAAGCGGAAGGGAGCGGCCATGAGATCGGGCAATTCTTCAATCTGGTGGAGAAATCCTGCCGCGGCCTGAACCGGCCAGCGCGCTGCTGCATCGCCCCCGGCAAGCATGGCGGCCCGCAAATGGGCGACGCGTTCAAAACCTTCCATCACGCTGCCGGCGAAGATCTCACCGCCCCAGATCGAGCCGTCGTCTCCATAGCCGGTTCCATCCAGACTTACGCCAAGCACTTTCCTTTCCCACATTTCCCGCTCCGCCAGCACGGAGGCGATATGTGCGCGGTGATGCTGGATTGCGTGGGTTCGCAAGCTGGTCATTGCGAGCGCGTAAGCGGTAGAGAAAAACTGCGGATGCGAATCGTGAGCCACCACCAGCACGGCCGGATCGACTTCGTACATCGAAATCAAATCCTCGATCGTGGTTCGAAATGCGTGGAATGACCGGAGATCATCCAGATCGCCAATATGCTGGCTCACAAACGCTTGACCGTTTACGACCAGCGTGATCGTGTTCTTCAGATCGGCGCCGGTGGCGAGCAGAGGATAATTAATCGGGATGCTCGTCACGGCCGCGGGCGCGTAACCCCGAGAGCGCCGGAGAATCACGGGGCCGAATGCGCCGATGCGGGCAACCGAATCGTCCACTCGCCGCGCAATCGGACGGCCGCCGATCAGGAATGCGTCGGCGATTCCCGAAATATCGCGCAGCGCTTCTTCATCCTGATACGCGATGGGTTCGCTGGATCGATTTGCGCTCGTCATCACTAGAATTTCGGGAGCGCCCCCATGAAAGAGCAGATGATGCAGCGGGGTATAGGGCAGCATTATACCCAGGTCCTCGTTATTTGGCGCTACGCCGGGAAGAGCCGCCGTGGCGCGAGCAAGCACAATCGGCCGCGCAACAGAGGTCATCAGCGACTCCGCCTCAGCAGAAAGTTCCACCACCGATCGAGCCACATCCACGCTGCGGACCATCAGCGCAAATGGTTTCTCCTTACGAAATTTTCGTTCCCGCAGAGCCAGCACCGCGGGAGCATTCCGCGCATCGCATGCCAGATGATAGCCGCCGAGTCCTTTCACGGCGACGACTTGGCCCGCGTTCAGCAACTCTACTGTTTTGCCGATACTGTCATCGCCCACTACGGTCTCATCGCCGATTCGAACGTAATAATGCGGGCCGCAGGCCGGGCAAGCAACGGGCTGGGCATGGAAGCGGCGATTCCCGGGATCCCGGTACTCCGTGGCGCAATATTCGTCGAGCGGCCAGGATCTCATGGTTGTGTTGCATCGGTCATACGGCAGGCTCAAGATCACGGAGTAGCGGGGACCGCAATCAGTGCAGTTGATATATGGATAGAGATAACGAGGGTTCGCGGAATCGAACAATTCGGCGAGACAGGCCTCGCATACTGGAAGATCGGGTGAAATCCGCACGGTGGGATGGCTGCGCTGCCGGCTATTCCGAATCGTGAAAGTGTTCAGACCCGCGGGGTTTGCATCCTCGATCTCGATCTCAGTTATGCGCGCGGCCGACGGAGGTTGAGCTTTAAGAGTGGCAATGAAAGCTTCCAGCGCCGACTCGGCTCCCTCGATATGGATTTCTACACCGTCCTGGCCGTTTTGCACCCAGCCAGACAGAATATTCGCCTGGGCCAACCGGAAGACGAACGGGCGAAACCCGACCCCCTGCACCACGCCTCGAATGCGAATGTTGCGGGCGGTCATCCATTCACAGTACAAGTCATACGACGCAACTGCGGCCCTGCCATCCGATCTGCTTCACCGTTCCGTCTTCAAGCAACACCGGCACGGAGCGTTGGCCGGATACCGCAATCATACGCGAACGGGCCGCATCGTCGGCCTCGACGTTGTACTCCACATATAAGTAGCCGTTCCACTCGAGCCATTCGCGCATTTCCTGGGTATACGGGCAACTGGCTCCTCCAAACAGTTCGAATTTAGGCACACCTATCATCTCCGTGCAGGCGCAGACATTAACCGGCGGCTTTAAGAGCTGAGATCTTCGAGCCGATGCAATCGAGCAGATCCTTCCAGGATTTGTCGAACGATTCTGCGCCTTCACGCTGCAGAGTTGCGGCGAGGTGACTATCGTCGATACCGGCATTGGAAAATTGGCCGATCACCTCTTCGGCGTCGCCGCCCTCCATCGGCAGGACCTCGCCCACTTCGCCATGATCGGCGAATGCAAGCAAGGTTTTCTCCGGCATAGTGGTAATAGTATCCGGCGCGGCGAGCGCTTTAATGTAAAGGATATCGGACGCAGCCGGATCTTTGGTGCCGGTGCTGGCCCACAGCAAGCGTTGGGGTTGACCGCCGGCATCGGCGATTTTCTTCCAGCGTGTTGAGGCGAGCAGATCGCGGTACGCTTTGTAAGTGCGCGTCGCAATCGCGATACCTAAACGATTTTGAAGGTCTTTTGGAACTTTCTCTATCACCGCTTTGTCCCAGCGGCTGATGAAGAGAGACGCTACGGATCGCACTCTTGGATCGATTCCCGCCGCGATCCTCCTCTCGATGCCCCGCAGGTACGCTTCGGATGCAGCCAGGTATTGCTCGCGTGAGAATAACAACGTAACATTCACGGGGACGCCGGCGAATATGGCTTCTTCAATTGCGATTATTCCTTCTACCGTACCGGGAATCTTGATGAAGACGTTAGGCCGCTCTACTCGCTCATGGAGCTGAACGGCAGCCTTTACCGAGCCCTCCGTATCGTAGGCCAGCAACGGAGAGACCTCTAGAGAGACCCAGCCATCGACGCCACCTGTGGAATTGTATACCGGCCGAAACAGGTCGGCCGCTTGTCTTAGATCTTCGATCGCGAGCTCGAAGAAGAGATCTTCGCCCGACTTCCCTTCCTTCTGCTTCTCACGAATAGCATCATCATAGAAGTTAGAATTTTTGATAGCCTCGTCGAAGATGGACGGATTAGAAGTGAGGCCGGTAATCGAGAGTTCGTCAATGTAGCGGCGCAGCGTGCCGCTCGACAGGAGCCCTCGGGTAATGTTGTCGAGCCAGAGGCTTTGACCGAGGTCATGAAGCTGTTTCGTCGGTTTCATATTCGCAACTGTACTATAAAGCTTGGAATGTCAAAAGGCCGTCAAAAAGAAGATCGTAGATTCCCCGCGCGCCTGCGAATCTTCACCATCGGGCATTCAACTCGCACGATCGAGGCATTCATCGAGATTCTCCAGGCTTATGGTGTCAAGCGCCTGGTAGACGTGCGTACGATTCCACGTTCCCGTCATAATCCGCAGTTCAATCGCGACACGCTGCCGAAACTCCTCCGCCACGCCGGGATCGCCTATACCCACATGAAGGAATTGGGTGGATTGCGGCACGCCCGTCCAGATTCGCCTAATATGGGGTGGAATAACCTCTCCTTCCGGGGCTTTGCCGACTATATGCAGACGCCCGAGTTTCAAACTGGACTCGAAACACTCATTCAGGCCGCGGAACATGAACAGATTGCGATCATGTGCGCTGAAGCCGTACCTTGGCGGTGCCATCGCTCATTAATTGGAGACGCGCTGACGGCGCGCGGCTTTCCAGTCGAGGACATCATGAGCGCAACCCGGACACAGCCTCATTCCCTGACCTCATTCGCAAAGATAGAAGGCGAGCAGGTTACGTACCCGCTTGAAATCAGGAAAATTCAATCGTGATGGCCGCAACACTTTGCGGGGGCATAGAGACGGCCAAGTCGACGTTGCCTTGTTCATAGGTCCAGGGGTGCGATTCTTTTCTCAGGCTTGATGCCGTCTCGAGTTGATCCACCTGTAGCGTGCTCAAATATTTAGGCTCGCCCATGGTTTTCCAAAGGCGGCGTGGGTTCGCGTGATCCTGATCGATTCTTTCGATATAAGCGATCAGAGGCGCCGGCGTTCCCGTGAGCCGCAGAGCGAGAAGCGCGGTTTGAACCGGATGCCGCGGCATGGCGAGGTTGGTCAAAAGCACGGTAGCCGTCTTCTGCTTGCGAATGACCCACGCGTCGGCGGTATCGTGACTTCCGTCTACCTGAAGCAGCTCAGTGCCCAAGCGATGCAATAATTCAAACGCACGATAGGACGGCTTGGCAATTCCGTGTAGGTTCAGGAGGCCGAACCCTCCTTGAAATGGCACCGAGGGAAAATAATTCTCGGCGAAAATATCGCTGAAAGTCCAGAAACTATAACCATGCACCAAGCCGTGCACTCCCATCACGATCTTCGTGGCGAACGCGGCGGTGAAAGGCTCATCATGCAAAGGGTCGCGCGGATTCGACGAGACGTTCCATTCCGTAAAATACACCGGTTTCTCGCGAGCGTCATTATGGACCTGAGCCGCCTGCTCCCGCATGATTCCGCGCGGCGCGTTCTCCAATTGAGTATCGGTATCCGCCCCTATTTTTCCGAACGCATCCGTCGGGTAGTGGTGCGTACTGACGAAATCCACGGGAAGGTGGTTGGCGCTGCAATAATCCAGAAATTCTGGAATCCATGCGGTCTTCGCCGTGACGGGTCCACCTACTTTCAGCGAGGGATCGACGCTCTTGATGGCTTCTACGGTGCACCGGTAAAACGCAAAATACTCCTGCTGCGTACCCGTCCAAAAGCTCTTAAGATTCGGCTCATTCCAAACTTCAAAAAACCACTCGCGAACTTCGATAGCGCCGTAGCGTTCCACCCAATGCTGCGTCAATTTGCGGATGAGAGTCGCCCACTCCTGGTAATCCTTGGGCGGCGTCACATTTGCGTTGTAATGAAAAACCGTCGTGCTGCCTGACGCTAAAGCCAGCGGCATGAAGCTGAGCTCAATAAACGGCCGCATGCCGATGGTTAGAAGAAAATCCATGATTTGATCGGCGTTGAAAAAGGAGTAAAGCAGCTTGTCATCTTGGCAGATGAGGGTGCCCATGTCGTCGGAAAGCAAATCGTGAAATCGCACATGCTGAAAGCCCAATTCTCTGTGGCACCGCAGAATTTGGGCGCGCCAATCCGCCCGCAATGCAAGCGGAGCATGCCCGCTCCCGACGGTATGTTCCCAGAAATGGACCAACGGGATAGAGGGCTTCCGATAGTCGCAAGTGAAGTCGGGCAGTTGATTCACCAGCCTAAATTAATTTGCCGTCCACTCGACCACTTCCTTAATGGCATCGGCTTGATGGCGGTCCACGAAATCGGCGAGCTGGCTTGGTGGATGGCGATGCGTAATCAACGCCGCGATGTGATTACCCCAGCGCAAATGTGCCTTTGCCAGATCGTCCGCTCCCATCTGAAAGTGTCCACGGGCCGCATTGACGCTTCCGAGCATCACCTGGTTATCCAGTACCAATTGGCGGACCAGCTCGCTCCCCGGAATTTGGAGCGGCCGATCGCCACCGGGAATTCCCGTGATTACGTAGGCTCCGTTCAATGCCAGCGCGTCTAGGAGACTAAACTCCAATGAAGCAATTCCGCTGGCGTCGAGAATCAGGTCCATCGGGCCAATCTTTTTCTCGACTTGGTCCGAGGGTATCTGGCGGCCGTCCACGTAGTGGCCACCAATGCCGCTCAGCCACTGTGGGCGGGCGCTGGTGGAATCGACTACGTCGAGGCCATAAACCTCGCCGCCTCGCAAACGTAAAATCATCGCGGCGAGCAAGCCCACTGGGCCGAGGCCGGCCACCAGGCAGCGCCGTCCAAAGATCCAATCCGGTGTCGTAGCCGCGTCGGGGCAGCGGACGCTCTGCAAACGAAGCGCCTCGTCAATGGCTTTCTCGACAATCGAGAGCGGCTCCATTAAAACCCCGACCGCCTCTAGCTCGGCTGGAACCTGTACGATGTACTGCTCATGATCGACTACAAATTCAGTTTGGTACCCATCCAGCCCCCGAATGCCCCTCTCGCGATAATTGCCGGTCTGACACATATCGGACCGGCCCATACGACAGGAGGGGCATTGATTGCACCCGCGCCTGACGGTAAACACCGCATAATCGTTCACTTTGACGCGGCTAACCGAGGTACCCGTACTCACCACTTGGCCGAACATTTCGTGCCCGATGACCAGTTCCTTCGCGCCGTCTGGCGCCTGAGCCCGGCCTCCCGCAACTTCTTCCCGGTCGGTACCGCAAATCCCAACCTGTAAGACCCGAAGCTTAACATCCTCGGCTGCGGTGATCGAAGGCTCGGGCCGTTCCACAATTCGTGCGCCCGCCGTGCCTGGAACGATTGCGATAGCTTTCATACAGTGAAGGTTCGGCGAGCTGCTTCGTGATTACCTCGAGGATTGCGGTGCCGGTATTACGATCTCGTAGATGTCTACCTCCTCACCGGTCGGCTTCTGAGCCTTAATCGGAGCCTGCTTCATAGCTTGGACGGAGGGCTCCTGCGCGGAGTTCGCCGGTTTGGTGATGTTAGAGCCGGTCTCGTCTGGCATCGAGAGGACTGGCTGGTTGGTGCGTTTGGCTAGTTCCATAGCCTTGGCTTTGGGATAAACGAACTCATCGCCGAAGTTGGCGCCGGGATAGAACCAAGCTTGAACCGCCGGCGGCGCGCCGGACGCCCTTTCAGCGAATGTGACCACAGTCTTTCCGGTCGGCTTCAGGCGATAATCCGGTACCGCAAGGACCGTCGCATACAGGTGCGTTCCGTCCTTATTAAAAATCTGGACGATGTTGCGATCCGAGAGTGAATCCAACAGCTTGAATTCGTAAGTACCCTTTTCGAGCACCATGCCCGGAATTTCCACTGGACCGCTAAATGTCACTTCCGTTTGTTTATTCCACTCATCGGCTTTACCACTGGGTGAAAACACAGCAAAGAACAGCACCGCCGCGCACGGCAGCGCATATTTTTTAAAATTAGTCATATCCTTCTCCTGGAGTCTGCAACTCCGAATTTAGTTTATAGCTGCCGGCGTCAAAACGCCGTCAAATCGAGCTTTCTGTAAGCGCAGGCGCCCAGCTTACCGAACGGCACATGAATTGCAACAACTTTCATTCGCCGGCAAACTTGTAAGACATAGAATTCCCTGTGTTCGATCCTTCAAGAGCTTCTGAGCCGTCGTCCCCGGTCGAATCCGCGATCGAGGCCGGCCTGATCTATGTAACCGATCAAAAACCTGGGATCACCCGGGTAGGCCCCAAAATCGGATTTCGCTACGTGGATCCGGATGGAAAGGAGGTTCGCGACGCTGCGACTCTTCAGCGTATACGTTCTCTGGTGATTCCTCCGAATTGGCAGGACATATGGATCTGCACCAATCCGCGAGGGCACTTGCAGGCTACTGGCCGAGATGCGAGGGGTCGAAAACAGTATCGCTATCATCCCCGTTACCGAGCTGTTAGAGAGGAAACCAAGTACGAGAAAATGGTCCTCTTTGGTCGTGTTCTTCCGCAGATTCGGCAAAGGGTCGACCAGGATCTATCGCTGCCGGGACTCCGAAAAGAGAAGGTCCTCGCGGCGGTTGTGCGACTGATGGATTTAACTCAGATTCGTGTGGGTAATGAGGAGTATGCACGCGAGAATCAATCCTTCGGCTTGACGACGATGCACGACCGCCATGTGCAGATCCAAGGGAGCAAGATCCGTTTCCGATTTCGGGGGAAGAGTGGTAAAGAACATTCGCTCGAACTGGACGACCGCCGCCTTGCATCTATTGTGAAGCGCTGCCGGGACGTGCCGGGTTACGAGTTATTCCAATACATCGATGAAACCGGTGCGCATGTCTCGATTGATTCGGGCATGGTGAATCAATATCTCAGAGACATCAGCGGAGAGGAAATCACAGCGAAAGATTTCCGGACCTGGCACGGCACCATAGAGGCAGCCGTTCAACTGGCCGGATACTCAGATAGCTCTACCCAGACAGAAATCAAGCAGAACATCGTGATCGCTATTAAGGCAGTTTCAGCGCGCTTGGGGAATCTTCCAGCGACATGCCGAAAGTATTATGTCCATCCCGTGATACTCGAAACGTACACAGCCGGGATATTGGGCGCGAAAGTTAAAATCACGCGCAAGCCCATTAATTCAAGGGGTCTAAGCTCAGCAGAAAAATGTGTGCTTCGATTACTGGAGCGGTCAGCCGCTAAAAACAGGGCGACCAGCGCGTCGCGATCGAAGTTGGCTTAATTCGGCTTGAGTACTACTTTGGTGCAGCCTTCGTCCCGGCGATTAAAGAGATCGTACAATGCTGGAGCCTCATCCAATGAGACGCGGTGCGAAATCACATAAGAAGGATCGATTTCGCCGCTCTGAATGCGCTCAAGAAGCGGGCGGAGATAACGCGGCGCATGAGTTTGACCCATCTTGAATGTAAGCCCCTTCGCGAATGCGGCTCCTATGGGTACCTTATCGATGAACCCGCCGTAAACGCCGGGTATGGAAACTGTACCGCCTTTGCGACAAGCCATAATGGCGCGCCGAAGAACGCCGGGACGATCGGTCTCAAGAAAGAGAGCCTGCTTGGCGCGATCGTATGCGGCCTCGAAGCCGCCGTGGGCTTCCATCCCAACCGCGTCGATACAAGCATCCGGACCCCGACCGCCGGTCATTTCGCGAAGCCGATCGAGAACATTATCGTCGGCATAATCGAGGACGTCCGCACCGGAGATTTCGCGGGCCATCTTGAGCCGTTCTGGGATGTGATCGATCGCAATGACCCGCCCGGCTCCCAACATGTATGCACTTCTTATCGCGAACTGGCCCACAGGTCCACATCCCCATACGGCGATCGTATCCCCGGGCTGGATGTTCGCATTTTCAGCCGCCATGTAGCCCGTGGGGAAGATGTCGGAAAGGAAAAGGACCTGTTCATCGCTAAGGCCGTTCTGAACGACAATCGGTCCCACATCCGCAAACGGCACGCGCGCATACTGCGCCTGTCCTCCGGCGTAACCGCCATAAAGATGCGAGTATCCGAACAGAGCCCCGCCCGAATAGCCGTACAATTTTCTTAAAACCTTGGCGTTGGGATTGGTGTTATCGCATAACGACCATAATTCCCGTCGGCAGAAATAACATTCTCCGCAGCAAATTGTGAACGGAACGACGACTCGGTCGCCCACTTTAACCTTCTTGACCTCATGGCCTGTTTCAACGACCTCACCCATAAATTCGTGACCGAGAATATCGCCCTTCTCCATACCCGGAATGAAGCCATTATATATGTGGAGATCCGAGCCGCAGATCGCAGTCAGAGTGATCCGGATGATTGCATCGTGAGGGTTCAGTATTTTCGGGTCGGGCACGCTTTCAACACGTACGTCGCCGGCTCCATACCAGCAGAGGGCCTTCATCGGGACACCTCCGACAAGGTGCTTTCGTCATGAATTTGAATCCTGCGAGCACGAGAATTTGGCGCACGGACCGCAGCTGGATCGCCCTTCGGTTGACCTTCTACGGTGGCGATTTCACCCGTCTCAAGATGCTGCTTTAAACGGTCCAGTCCATCCTGAATTTCCTCTTCCGGTTCCCGGCCGAAAAACTTCGCAACATACGCGCCGACGATTCCAGCGGGCGGATTATATTGCAATTCAACCCGGACCTCCGTCCCCTCGCCGGCAGGAGCATCTTTGAACTTTACTGAGCCAGCGCTATCGACTTCAGAATTTGGTAGGGAGCGCCATGCAATCAGCTCACCGGGAATTTCGTTGTGAATTTCAGCGTCCCATTCGAGCGTTCGGCCCCCCGGTCCCTCGGCAATCCAATGGGACCGACCTCCCTCGCCGATAGAGACCGATTTCACATGTTTCATGAATCGGGGCAGATTTTCAAGGTTGCGCCAGAATGAAAATACTTCCTGACGCGGTTTCCGAACGGTTACTGCTGCATGACCGCGCACTCCTAATTCATAGGGAAGAGGTTTTCCAAAACCATTCCCGGTTGGGGCTGTTCGCATTCCAAATGCCTGATATACGTAGCAATGCCCGGTCGCGCTACGCCTCAACATTTCGACGCCGCTTACCAGCTTCAGGGGACGAGCGACCGACTTGCGCCGCAAACTCGAAAATATCAGCGCACCTCCCGAGAGTGCGCATAACCATCGTTCAGCGGGGTGAACATTTACGGTCTTAATTCCAGGATGAATTGCTTCCATGAGTAACCTCTCAAATCTTCCGACACTTGCTGATTTGATCTTTTGCGCTGGATCTCGTTTCAGTCTTTTGAGGAGTGGAGTGCCCCTCGTGGAAAGGTGCTTTTTGACGCCATTTTGACAGCATTTCTTTTAAAGTGAATCTGCGGAGGCGATTAGCCGTGGAGAATTTGAGATGATCGTCTGGCTTTTGGCCGTTTATGCGGGCGCAGTGATTCTCCTAGTGGCTGCAATCCTGGCCGCTTCTTATATTCTGGGGCAGCGGCATCGGGAACCTGCAACAGATTCGCCTTATGAAGGAGGCATACTTTCGGAGGGGTCGGCGCACGTGCGCCTCTCCGTCAAGTTCTACCTCGTGGCGATGTTTTTCGTCATCTTCGATCTTGAGGCCGTGTTTATTTTCCTTTGGGCGATTGCGGGCCGCGAGCTGGGCTGGACTGGCTACGCCGAAGTCCTCGTGTTTATTGGAGTGTTAATCGCCGCTCTGGCTTACGTCTGGCGGGTGGGAGCGCTGGACTGGTTCCCGGCGGGTCCTCACACCCGGGAGAACGTCTAATGCCGCTGACTGCAAACTCTCCCATGCGCCAGCGTGAATCCCTGCAGAATCTGGTGCGGCCCGGCGAAAGCCCAGCTGAAAGTAATGTCCGACAAAGTGTGATTTTTTCCCGGCTCCAGGACTTGCTGGCCTGGGGACGAAAAAATTCGATTTGGCCCTTCAACTTCGGCCTCTCCTGCTGCTATGTGGAGATGGCTACCAGCTTAACGAGCAAATATGACATCTCCCGGTTTGGCGCGGAGGTGATCCGCGGCACGCCGCGCGAAGCGGATCTGATGGTGATCGCTGGTACTGTGTTCATCAAGATGGCTCCGGTGATCCTCCGGCTTTACGAACAGATGATGGAGCCACGCTGGGTGATTTCGATGGGATCATGCGCCAACTCGGGCGGAATGTACGACATTTACAGCGTAGTGCAAGGTGTCGATAAATTCCTCCCAGTGGACGTTTACGTGCCGGGCTGCCCGCCGCGCCCGGACGCTTTTGAGGAAGGCTTGGTCTTGCTGCAAAAG
Organism: uncultured Acidobacteriota bacterium; assembly: GCA_963799805.1. Classification (GTDB taxonomy): domain Bacteria; phylum Acidobacteriota; class Terriglobia; order Bryobacterales; family Bryobacteraceae; genus Palsa-187. The sequence continues at coordinate 886,061 of CAWCYF010000002.1, read as the reverse complement.
GCGGTTGGAACCGAGAGGCGGCCTTTGAGCTGGGTGGCCGGCCCACAGGACACGACGCGCCCCCCGCTGCCTTCGATGCGCGATCTTAACCGGGCGGAGCGGCAGCGCGCCACGACGCTCCGCCCGCCTCATGAAGTCTGAATGACCATGGCTGCTGCCACGACAATCATCGATCTACTACGACAGAAGCTTGGCGAAACCACTGTTAAGCCGCAACCCACCGTCGATGGGATCCCGACTTGCTGGATTTCCCGGCAGAACGCGCACGATGCACTGCGTTACCTGAAAGATGAAGTCGACGAGCCGTATCGCATGCTGTACGACCTTACGGCTATCGATGAGCGTATGCGTGTTCATCGGGAGGGTCAACCCACGAACGATTTCACTGTGGTATATCACCTTCTGTCGTTTGAGCGGAACGAATACGTCCGTATCAAGGTACCTCTCAAACGCGATCAGCCGCCCATCGACACGAGCACAGATCTTTGGACCGCCGCGAACTGGTACGAGCGGGAAGTCTGGGATATGTTCGGAATCCGGTTTCATGGACATCCGCATCTGGAACGTATCCTGATGCCGAAAACATGGCACGGACATCCGCTGTCGAAAGACCACCCCGCGCGAGCCACCGAAATGGGCCCGTTCCAACTGCCCGATGAAAAGCAAGATGCGGAGCAGGAGGCCTTACGGTTCCGGCCCCAGGATTGGGGGATGAAGCCAGGGCGACAGGGGGAAGATTTCATCTTCCTCAACGTCGGACCGCAGCATCCCGGCACGCACGGAGTGCTGCGCATCGTCCTTCAGCTCGACGGCGAGGAGATCGTGGACGCGGTTCCGGACATTGGTTTTCATCATCGGGGCGCCGAAAAGATGGGCGAGCGGCAATCCTGGCATACCTATATCCCCTATACGGACCGTATTGATTATCTCGGCGGAGTAATGAACAACATGGCCTATCTGATGGCCGTGGAGAAGCTGGCCGGAATCGTCGTGCCGCCTCGAGCACAGGTTATACGCGTGATGTTGGCGGAACTGTTCCGGATTATCAGTCACCTGGTCTGGTACGGGACGTTTGCGCAGGACCTGGGCCAGCTCTCGCCGGTCTTCTATACATTCAACGATCGTGAGCGTGCATTCGGCATTATCGAGGCGGTTTGCGGGGCGCGCATGCATCCGAACTGGTTCCGCATTGGCGGTGTAGCGGACGATCTGCCAAAAGGGTGGGACACCATGTTCCGCGATTTCCTGGAGTATCTGCCGCCGCGCCTGGTCGAGTACGACAAGGAAATAATGCAGAACCGGATTTTCAAAGCCCGCACGCAGGGCGTGGGAGTCTTCAACACGGAAGAGGCTATTGAGTGGGGCGTAACAGGACCCAACCTGCGCGCCTGTGGTTTCGAGTGGGACTTCCGCAAGAAGCAACCCTATTCCGGCTATGAGCACTTCGAGTTCGATATCCCGACGGGGCGGCATGGAGATTGTTACGACCGCGCCGTGGTCCGCGTCGAGGAGATGCGCCAGAGCCTCCGCATTATCGAACAGTGCGTGAACAATATGCCCGAAGGCACATACAAATCGGACCAGCCGCTGGCGTGCCCGCCGCTTAAAGAACGGACCATGCATGATATCGAAACACTGATCACGCATTTCCTGGGCGTGAGCTGGGGCCCAGTGATTCCGCCCGGCGAGGCGCTCGGGGCGATTGAAGCCACCAAGGGAAACAACGGTTATTACCTGGTGAGCGACGGCAGCACGACTTCGTATAGGACTCGTATCCGAACGCCATCGTTCGCGCACATGCAGATGTTGCCGCGGCTGGTCCGCGGCCGGATGATCCCCGATGTATTTGCCATTCTGGGCGCGATGGATTATGTGCTGGCGGATGTCGATCGATGAGGGGAAATCGTGCTGACTGCTGAAGAGCGGCAGGAGATAGAGGCAGAACTGACGCGCTATCCCACTAAGGAAGCGGCGTGCATAGATGCCATGAAGATCGTGCAACGCCATCGGGGCTGGGTCTCCGATGAGAGCATCCACGACATTGGCGGCTTGCTCGAGATGTCCGCCGCCGCTCTCGACAGCGTGGCGACATTTTACAATCTAATCTTTCGCAAACCCGTAGGACGGCACGTGATTATGCTTTGCGATAGCGTGAGCTGCTGGATCACCGGGTACGAGCAGGTACGCGAGCATTTGACCCGGCATTTGGGCATAAAATTCGGAGAAACGACTCCCGACGATCGTTTCACTCTGCTGCCGATTGTGTGTCTCGGCGCCTGCGAACAGGCCCCAGTCATGACCGTGGACAACGACCTTCACGGCAATCTCGATCCCGCAAAGATCGATAGGCTCCTAGAAGAATGCAAGTAGATGATGAAGGCGAGTAGGCCATGACGATCGAGAAGCCGCTCACCAAAGACATCCCACCGAATGGCGAGGTCCTCGACCTCGCGGGTTATGAACGTTCGGGCGGTTATCAGGCGCTCCGTAAAGCGCTAAGCAGCATGACGCCACAGAAGGTTCAGGAAGAAGTCAAGAATTCCGGCTTGCGGGGCCGCGGCGGCGCGGGATTCTCGACCGGCGTCAAATGGAGCTCTACTCCAATGGGTGCAGACGCTCCGCGTCCCAAATATGTCATTGCCAACGCCGATGAGATGGAGCCTGGCACTTTCAAAGATCGCTACCTGATGGAGGGCAACCCGCACGGACTGATCGAGGGAATGATCCTGGCGGGCTATGCGAACCAATCGGACGTTGCTTACATTTTCGTGCGCGGTGAATATAAATTGTCGCAGGAGAGATTGGCCCGCGCATTGGCCGAGGCATATTCGGCCGGGTACCTGGGCAATAAGATTCTCGGTTCCGACTACAGCTTGGAAATGTATCTGCACGTCAGCGGCGGCCGGTATATGTGCGGCGAGGAGACGGGATTGCTCAACGCGCTCGAGGGTAAGCGGGCCAACCCTCGGACGAAACCTCCATACCCGCCGGTGTCCGGATTATTCGGCAAGCCGACCATCGTGAACAATGTCGAGACGCTCGCGAATGTTCCTCACATCGTGAACAATGGGGCGGCCTGGTTCCAAAGTTTGAGCCGCACCAAAGATGCCGGAACGAAACTTTACGGGGCCAGCGGCAAAGTGAAGCGCCCCGGACTTTGGGAATTGCCGATGGGTTCGACCATGCGTGAAGTTCTTGAAGAATACGCGGGGGGTATGCAAGACGGGCTGCAGTTTCGCGGCGCGCTGCCCGGGGGCGCCTCTACCGATTTCCTGGTGGAGAAGCATCTAGACGGGCCCATGGATTTCACTGAACTTGGAGAAAGTCGGGCAGCCGGCTGGGGACTGGCACCATGGTCGTTCTGGACGACCAGACCTGCCCCGTCGGCATGGTCTCTAATCTAATTCAGTTTTTTGCCCGAGAATCCTGCGGGTTTCTGCACGCCGTGTTGGAGCGGTCTGAACTGGGCGGAACAAATCCTGAAGGCGATCGAGGAGGGTCAAGGAAAATCCGGGGATCTGGAGAAATTGGAATTTCAAACTAAGTTTTGGGGTCCTGGCCACACCTTTTGCGCGCTCGCGCCGGGTGCGGCGGAGCCTCTGCTCAGCGCGCTGAAGTATTTTCGCGATGATTTCGAGCGGCACATCCGCGAGGAGCGGTGTACTTTCCGAAGCTGATGGGAACCATTTACGTCGACGGTAAACCCTACGAGGCGGACCCTAAGCAGAACCTGCTGCACGCATGTCTCTCACTCGGATTCGATTTGCCGTATTTTTGCTGGCATGCCGCTCTGGGGTCCGTGGGCGCGTGCCGCCAGTGCGCCGTCAAAGAATTCAAGGATGAGAAGGACATTAAAGGCAAGATCGTGATGGCGTGCATGACGCCCGCGAAGGAAGAGACACGAATCTCCATTCACGATCCGGATACGGTAGCATTTCCGCAGAGGCATCGTCGAAGGGATGATGTTAAATCACCCGCATGACTGTCCAGTCTGCGATGTGGGCGGCGAATGTCATCTTCAGGACATGACTGTCATGACCGGCCATGATTACCGGCGCACCCGTTTCGAGAAGCGCACTTTTCGCAACCAATACCTCGGGCCGTTTCTCTATCACGAGATGAACCGCTGCATCCAGTGCTACCGTTGCGTGCGGTTTTATCGCGAGTACGCCGGGGGAAGCGATTTTAACGTGTTCGGAATAAGAAATGCCGTTTATTTCGGCCGCAGTGAAGATGGAATCCTCGAAAATGAGTTCGCTGGCAATCTGGTAGAAGTCTGCCCAACGGGCGTTTTTACCGATAAAACGCTCCGGTATCACTATACGCGCAAGTGGGACCTGCGAATGGCTCCGTCGATTTGCGTGCACTGCGGAGCCGGCTGCAACATCACCATTGGAGAACGCTATGGGATGCTGCGCCGGGTTTTGACCAGGTTCAACAGCGAGATTAACGGCTATTTTCTTTGCGATCGCGGCCGCTTCGGCTACGAGTTCGTAAATAGTGATCGCAGCATTCGCAGCGCGCGATTCGACGGGCAAGCCATTTCGAGCGATGAGGCGACCGGAAACTCCAATTCTGGTTTCGAGCGGCGGCAACTCGATCGGCATCGGTTCGCCCAGAGCCTCGCTCGAGGCCAACTTCGCGCTTCGCCGGCTAGTGGGAAGGGATCGCTTTTTTGCGGGCGTTGCCGGCGATCAGTGGCGGATGATTACGGCCATGGTCGAGATTCTTGCAGACGGGCCGGCCCGTTCGCCATCTCTCCACGACATTGAAATGTCGGACGCCGTCCTGATCCTTGGTGAAGACGTCACGAATTCAACGCCCCGTATGGCGCTCAGCCTGCGCCAATCGGTGCGCCAGCAATCGTTTGAGATCGCGGAGAAGCTGCACATCCCCTCCTGGATGGATGATGCCGTGCGCGAGGCCGCGCAGAGTGCAAGGAGTCCGCTGTTTATCGCGGCGCCCGTCTCCTACTCGCCTGGATGACGTCGCCAGCGCGCACCTATCGAGGAGCGCCGGAAGATGTGGCGCGGCTGGGTTTCGCAATCGCTCATGAGATCGACCCGGGAGCGCCGGAGGTTCCAGATCTGGCCGAAGAGATACAGGAGCTGGTACAGATTATCGCCGGCGCATTGAAAAACGCAAAGCGGCCTGTGGTGATTTCCGGGTGCAGTTGCCGGAGCGAATCTGTAATTCAATCGGCAGCGAATGTGGCGAAAGCTCTGTGCGATAGCGGCCGTCCCGCCGCGCTGAGCTTGATTGCTCCCGAGTGCAATAGCCTCGGCTTGGCGCTGATGGATTGCCAACCTCTCAATGAGGCGTTTCAAATTAACGCCCGAGACGCTGATCATTCTGGAGAATGATCTCTATCGCCGCGCACCCGAGACGCAAATTGACAAATTCCTGGAATCGGCGGAGCACGTGATCGTGCTCGATCATCTTGCGAACCAGACGACCGATAAAGCCGAGCTGCTTCTTCCCGCCGGCACATTCGCGGAATCCGACGGCACGCTGGTCAGCAGCGAAGGGCGCGCCCAGCGATTTTTCCCAGTATTCGCGCACAACAGCGAAGTGCGGGAGAGCTGGCGCTGGCTGGGCGATCCCGCATGGTCGACGCTGGACGATCCGCTTGCAGCCCTTGCGAAGGCGCTCCCGCGGCTTGCTCCCGTGGTGCAGGCCGCGCCGTCGTCGAAGTTTCGGATGGCCGGCGCGAAGATTCCGCGCGAGCCTCATCGCTACAGCGGCCTCACCTCTATAACCGCCAACATCAGCGTGGTTGAGCCCAAGCCGCCGGATGATCCCGGATTCGGCTCTCGCTTATTCCATGGAGGGCAATCCCGACCAGCCGCCGAGCGCGCTACAGCCCTTTTTTTGGTCTCCCGGCTGGAACTCGATTCAGGCAGTGAACAAGTTTCAGACCGAGATTGGCGATGCGCTCAGAGGCGGCGATCCCGGAGTTCGTTTGTTCGAGCCCTCGCAGAGAGGAGCTTATTTCACCGACCATTCCGGCCGCTTTTGCGCGCCGTGAAGCGGAATGGCTGGTGATTCCTCTCGAACATATTTTCGGATCCGAGGAACTCAGCCTCGCGGCCCCGCCATCGCGAGTCTCGCGCCCGGCCGCTATCTGGCCGTGAACGCGGAAGACGCGGCGCGGCTCCAGATCCGGCCGGTCATGAGGTCGAAATCGAACTCGACGGCACCAAGCATCGGCTGCCGCTGGGCGTGCTTCCAGAGTTGCCGGCGGGGATCGCTGGAATCCCAGCAGGCTTAACCAGCGCGCGTGGCAGCCGCGCTTCCGGCGTGGTGCCGAATTTTGCGAGCGTCATGACGAGTCCTTACCCCATCGCCGCGATCGTCGGAATCCTGTTCGTGGCGCTCACTATCGCCGCCGGCCTCATCTGGGTAGAGCGGCGGCTCCTCGCGCTATGGCAGGACCGCTACGGGCCGAATCGCGTGGGGCCCTTCGGTCTGCTGCAAGTGCTCGCCGATACGATCAAAATCCTCACCAAGGAAGATTGGATACCGCCTTTCGCGGACAAAGCGGTATTCGTGATCGCGCCGGCCATCGTGATGGTAACGGTGCTGTTGTCATTCGCCGTACTGCCCGTCGCTCCGGGCATTATCGTCGTGGACCTCAATATCGCGCTGCTCTTTTTTCTGGGGATGTCGTCGCTCGGCGTCTACAGCATCGTGCTAGCGGGCTGGTCGCTCCGACGACAAATATTCGCTGGTTGGCGGTCTGCGCGCCGCCGCGCAAATGATTAGCTACGAAGTCTTCATGAGCCTGTCGCTGATGGGCGTGGTGCTGCTGGCCGGCTCCTTCAGTCTGACGGCCATCGTGGAAGCGCAACGGAAATTGTGGTTCGTGGTTCCCCAGTTCCTCGGCTTCGTTTTGTTTCTGATCGCGGGCGTGGCTGAGGCGCGGCGGCTACCCTTCGACCTGCCGGAAGCCGAAGCCGAGCTGGTTGCCGGCTTCCATTCCGAGTACTCGGGAATGAAGTTCGGAATGTTCTTCGTGGGCGAATATCTCGGCGTGGTCCTGATTTCATCCATGATTACCGTGCTGTTTTTCGGCGGATGGCTGGGTCCATGGCTGCCTCCGATCGTGTGGTTTTTGATCAAGATGTTTGCGTTCATCTGCTTTTTTATTTTGCTGCGCGCTTCGCTTCCCAAGGCCGCGTTTCGATCAATTGATGTCCTGGGGCTGGAAGGCGATGCTTCCGCTAGCGCTCTTAAATCTGGTGGTGACGGGGGCAGTCGTGATGACGTGGCGATGAGGAGGTCGACCTGAAATGTGGAGCTTAATTCAGCACCATCTGGAATGTGTTCCTGCACACCTTCCGCCGGCGGGTCACGATCCAGTATCCCGAGCAGAAACCGTACTCTGCCGCCCCGCTACAGGGCGCGAATTATTCTTTCGCGAGATCCGGATGGAGGCGAGCGATGCGTTGCCTGCTACTTGTGCGCGGTGGCCTGCCCGGTGGACTGCATCGCGCTTCAGGCGACCGAAGATAAAGACGAGCGCCGCTATCCGGAATTTTTCCGAATCAATTTCTCGCGATGCATTTTCTGCGGCTACTGCGAAGAAGCGTGTCCAACCTATGCGATCCAGCTTACGCCGGATTTTGAGATGGCCGATTACGATCGTCAGAACCTGGTTTATGAAAAGGAAGACCTGCTGATCGACGGGCCGGGCAAATATCCCGGGTATAACTATTGGCGCGTTTGCGGAGAGCGGATCGCGGGTAAAGATAAGGGCGAAGCGGAAAATGAGGCGCCTCCGGTGGATCTCCGCAGCCTGATGCCGTAATCGGTTTTATGGAAGCTGCTTTTTATATCGCCGGAATCGTGGCCATAATCTCTACGGTATTGACCATTACGCGGCTCCATGCTGTGCATGCGTTGCTGTATCTGATCGTTTCGCTCCTGGCCGTCGCCGTAGTTTTTTATGCGATGGGCGCGCCGCTCGTCGCCGCGCTGGAAGTGATCATTTATGCGGGAGCCATCATGGTCCTGTTTGTTTTTGTGGTCATGATGCTGAACCTGGGAACGCGCACCGCCCGGACCGAACGGCAATGGCTGCAAGGCAATATTTGGGTGGGACCTGTGGTTCTCTCCGCCGTTCTGATTGCGGAAGTAGTCTATCTGATCCTGCGCGCCCGGCTACCTGAGTCCGCGGGCGCGGTTGTGGATCCGAAACAAGTGGGGCTCGCATTGTACGGGCCTTACCTGATCGGCGTGGAACTCGCTTCCATGCTGCTGCTGGGCGCGCTGGTGGGAGCTTGCCACCTGGGCCGGCCCGTACCCGAGAAAATTGAGGCTCGATATGACAGGAATTCCGATGACGCACGCGCTCATTCTGGCGGGAATCTTATTCGCGCTGGGGTTGGCCGGGCTCCTGATGCGCCGTAATCTGATCTTTATTCTGGCGTCCGTCGAGATCATGCTGAATGGCGCAGGAGTCGCGTTCATTGCGGCGGGATCGCGATGGGGGCAGCCTGACGGCCAGATCATGTTTCTCTTCATCCTTGCTATGGCGGCCGCGGAGGTTTCAGTCGGGTTGGCACTGGTCCTTCGGACTTTATCGTCAGCACAACAATCTGGATGCTGACGCCGCCAACGAGATGAGAGGTTAAGCGTGCTCGGCCTTCTGTGGCTCATTCCGGCGATTCCATTTGCAAGCGCGCTCGCGTTGGCCGTGCTGCGTTTTCCACGAAAGCTGGTGGCGTGGATCGCCGTCGGCGCGACCGCCGCGTCCACGGTAATTTCCGTGCTGGTGACGATCGCTTTTCTGAGCGCACCGCCCGCCGCCAATGCCTACACACAAGTTTTGTGGACCTGGATCGATGTCGGCGGTTTCCGCCCGGAGATCGCGTTTTATCTCGACCCACTCTCGCTCATCATGATGCTGGTAGTGGCGTTCGTCAGCTTTCTAATTCATCTTTATTCGACTGAATTCATGATCGACGACGATGGCTACAGCCGGTTCTTCGCTTACATGAATCTGTTTGTCGCTTCAATGCTCACGTTGCTGCTGGCGAACAATCTCCTGCTGCTCTACCTGGGATGGGAGGGAGTGGGCCTGTGCAGTTATCTGCTGATCGGATTCTGGTATCGCGACCCAGCGAACGGCCGGGCCGGGCGCAAGGCATTCATCGTGACACGCATCGGCGACACCGCCATGGTGATCGGGCTGTTCCTGCTTTTTCGTGACCTGGGTACGTTACAGATTCAGGAACTTATGCAGCGGGCCTCGCAAAATTGGCATATCGGATCGCCCGCCGCCGATCGCGGCTGCGCTCTTGCTATTGGGCGGAGCGGTGGGCAAATCGGCGCAACTTCCCTTGCAAACGTGGCTCCCGGATGCAATGGCCGGACCTACTCCGGTGAGCGCGTTGATTCACGCCGCGACCATGGTAACGGCGGGCGTCTACCTGATCGCGCGAACGCATGTGTTATACGCGCTCGCGCCGCCGGCGCAGTTCGCAGTCGCGGTAGTCGGGCGCCGCGACTCTTTTACTGGCGGGCTTCAGCGCGCTCACGCAATGGGATCTCAAACGCGTGCTGGCGTATTCCACCATGAGCCAGATCGGCTATATGTTTCTGGCTCTGGGCGTGGGCGCATGGCCGGCCGCCATCTTTCATTTCATGACCCATGCCTTCTTCAAAGCGCTCCTGTTCCTCGCCGCCGGAATCGTCATCAATGCGTTGCATGACGAGCACAGCATCTTTCGTATGGGCGGCTTGCGCACGCGCCTTCCTGTTGCCTTCTGGACGTTCCTGATCGCCGGATGTTCGCTCTCGGGACTACCGCTGATTACCGCAGGAGCCTTCAGCAAGGACTGGATTATTTGGGGTGCATGGAGCGGCCCCAACGGAAGCCCGGGGCTGTGGATCGTGGGCCTCATTGGAGTTTTGCTGACCTCTCTCTATACCTTCCGCATGATCTTTCTTGGTCTTCTTCGGCGAAGCGCGAACCGAGGTAACCAAGCGGCCTGGCAACGCGATGCTGATTCCCTGCCTGGTGCTGGCGTTCCTCTCGATCGTGGGCGGATACCTGAAAGCACCGTTGGCGCGATTTCTGGAAATCGTGCTGCCATTTGCGGAAGGAACGCACGCCGTCCCGATCACCGAGATTGTTTCCGAGGTCGCCGCCTTCGTCGTATTTCTGGCAGGCGTATACTTTGCTTATATTTTTTTCCTGCGTGACAGAGCGTATGCGACAGCGCTCGCGTCGAGCAAAGCGGGAGACGCGCTCCATCGCCTCTGGTTTTCAGATTGGGCCATGGATTGGCTCTATGACCGGTTGTTCGTACGACCGCTGGTCTCGTTCGCGCGTATCGATAAGCGCGATTTCATCGACAGCTTCTATACTGGCGTGGCCCGCTTGAACCAAGTCGGCTGGCGCGCGCTCAGACGCACCGAAACAGGTCAATTACGCTGGTATGCCGCGGGAATCGCGGCCGGCTCGGTTGTATTTATCGCGGTGGTGCTTTTCTCATGATTCTGCTCTGGTTGATCGTCATCCTGCTCGTCGGCGGCCTGCTTGGATGGGTCGCCGCGCGTGTCAATCCGCTGCTGTGCCGCTCGATTTCGCTGGCCGCCGTCGGTCTCGATTTCGTTCTGGTCCTGGGCGTCTGGACTCGTAATTCAGCAAGTCAGCCTCACAGGCACGAATAATTGGTTCGAACAGGTGAACTGGAGCTGGATCTCTCAATTCGGCATTCACTTTCACCTGGCCATGGATGGCCTCAGCCTTCTGCTGGTGCTGCTCACGCTATTTCTGGGCATCGTATCGGTGCTGGCTTCCTGGACTGAAATCACGACATCCATCGGTTTCTTTCACCTCAACCTGTTGTGGATTTTAGCTGGAATCCTCGGCGTGTTCCTCGCTTTGGATCTGTTTCTTTTTTATTTCGCCTGGGAGCTGATGCTGGTACCGATGTATTTTCTGATCGCCATCTGGGGCCATGAGCGCCGCGTGTATGCAGCGATCAAGTTTTTCATTTTCACCCAGCTTAGCGGCCTGCTGATGCTGATCGCGATCCTGGCCTTGTATTTTGCGCATCATCGTGCAACCGGCGTTTACACATTCGAATACACCGATCTATTGGGTACTCCGCTCTCCGCGGCCGCCGCCATGTGGATCATGCTGGGCTTTTTCATCGCGTTCGCGGTCAAGCTTCCTATGGTTCCGTTCCACACCTGGCTACCCGACGCGCATACCGAAGCTCCCACCGCAGGAAGCGTCATTCTGGCAGGGCTGCTGCTTAAAACCGGCGCGTATGGCCTGATTCGTTTCGCGGTGCCGCTTTTCCCGGAGCTGCGCGCGAGTTCGCTCCCGTAGCGATGACTCTGGCGGTGGTTGGAATTCTCTATGGGGCGATCCTGGCCTTTGCGCAGACTGACCTGAAGCGACTGGTCGCCTACACCAGCATTAGCCATCTCGGTTTCGTGCTGCTGGGAATTTACGCCGCGAACGAGCTCGCGCTTCAGGGCGTCGTGATGACCATGATCTGTCATGGGATCAGCACCGGCGCGCTCTTCGTGATTGCGGGAGCGCTGCAGGACCGTATGCATACGCGCGAAATGAGCGCCATGAGCGGATTGTGGGATACCATGCCGCGATTGAGCGGAGCCGCTCTGTTCTTCGCGCTGGCTTCGCTGGGACTGCCGGGGTTGGGCGACTTTATCGGCGAATTTCTGGTCCTCCTGGGCACTTATCGCGTCAATATCGCCATGACGGCGGTTGCGGCGGCCGGTGTTCTCGCGGCGACTTTCTACGCGCTTCGCCTCGTGCAGGCCGCATTCCAGGGACCGAATCACCATCACTGGCGCTTGCCGGATATGGCGGCGCGCGAAGGACTGATGCTGGGCGCGATGGTCGCTTTGCTGCTCTGGCTGGGCCTCTATCCGCAACCCGTCTTCCATTTGTTCGCCCAAGCCGCGAACCAATTCCCCGCTATCTGGAGATGACTCATGACCGCCGCTGACCTGCTCGCGCTTCTGCCGCTCCTGCTTGTCGCCGCGACTGCGGTCGTGGTGTATGCTCGCGGCGGCTGTGCGCCGCATCCACTCGGTCGCCTTCGGACTCACACTGGCGGGATTCGCCGCGGCCTTTTGCTCGGTTTTCTCTGTCCATCCACGCCAGGTTACGGCGCTGATCATTATCGACACGCTATGCTCTGTTTTTTATGGGATTGATCGTTGCAGCCAGTTTTGCGGTGACGTTAATGGCCTACAGCTATCTCGCGAACCGTCCCGGCAATCGCGGAGGAATTCTACGTTCTGCTTCTGGTCGCGACGCTCGGCGCTATGGTTCTTGCCGCCAGCACACACTTTGTCTCGTTCTTTCTCGGACTCGAAATTCTTAGCGTTGCGCTGTATGCGCTGATCGCTTATTTTCACGATCGCGCGCTCCCGGTGGAAGCCGGGATCAAGTACCTGGTGTTGGCTGCCGCGTCCGCCGCATTTCTTCTCTTTGGAATCGCCCTGGTTTACGCCGATCTCGGAACCATGGATTTCGCCCGCATCGGTCAAGCGCTCGCCACGCGGACCGATCTAAATTTGGTGCTGCTGCTGCCTGGCTCGATCCTGATCGTCACCGGTATCGGCTTCAAACTGGCCCTGGTGCCTTTTCATATGTGGACTCCAGATGTTTATGAGGGCGCGCCCGCGCCGGTGACTGCCTTGGTCGCCACGGTTTCGAAAGGTGCGGTGTTCGCGCTACTGCTGCGCTACTTCAGTCAATCCGGCACTCATGTCTTCCGGCCGGTGATTTTAATTTTCTCGATCATAGCGATTGCCTCCATGATCGCCGGCAATCTTCTCGCGCTGTTGCAGAACAACGTGAAGCGCATCCTGGCTTATTCTTCAATTGCGCATATGGGCTATTTGCTGGTAGCTTTTCAGGTCAGCGGCACGATGGGCGCCAGCGCGGTGATCTTCTACCTGGTGGCCTATTTCGTGATGACGCTGGGCGCATTCGGCGTCGTAACCCTTCTGTCAGAACGGCACAGGGATGCGGATCTGCTGGAGGATTATCGGGGATTGTTCTGGCGTTTTCCCGCGCTTGCGCTGACTTTTACCGCCATGTTGCTTTCGCTCGCCGGTATCCCATTGACCGCGGGGTTTCTCGGCAAATTCTACATTATCGCGGCTGGCGCATCCGCAGGAGCCTGGGCGCTCATCATCATCCTGGTGGTCACCAGCGCCATTGGACTCTTCTACTACCTGAGAATCATTGTGACCTTGTATGAGCAACCGGCCGCGAGCGATCGCGCCCACGAGCTGACTCCGCGTCGGGCACCGGCGGCAACCGTGGTTTTGGTCGCGCTTAGCGTGATTCTGGTCTGGGTCGGAGTCTATCCGGCCCCGCTGCTTAGCGCGATTCGAATCGCGATCGGCAGCCTGGTTTAGGAGAAAAAGAGGTGTAACATATGGGCCGCCGCGAGGCTCTAAAATATTGGGGAGCTCGAATTGAGCTAAAAAATCCGAGCCATTTGGCGTGCACAAGGTGCTGCTTGCAACATGGCCGGAAAGAAGGAGGTAAACAAAGATGTGTGACTATTCATTGATGGCGATTCAAAACCGCTTGGCGGTTTCGGGCGAAGAACTGGTAGTCCATAGATTCGAGGAAGGCTCAGTGGGCTTGGCCTCGGCGCTCGATCTTCAAAGGAAACAGGAGTGCCGCAAAATCCAAAGCCGCGGATTCTGGTCGACGCTGAAGGAGTTTTTTAGTCCGCCGGCCGCTCCAGCGATCCCCGCTGTATGTATTCCTCCGGGGGCTCGTTTGCTGGTACGCGATATGCCGGCAAAATTGCAGCGTGAGTGCGGTATTGAAGGAGATGCTGAGGAGGTCGTCTTTACGCAGATTACCGCCGTCGTAAACACCTTCAGGGATGCATTCCGCTTTTCAAATGGCGTTGAAGTCCTGCTGCAAAGATTCGAAGAAGGACAGCGAGTACGCGTTTTGAATCTCTATTCGGCAGAGGACCAAGAAGCCGTTCCGTACGATCGCCGCCGGGTGATGGTCTAAAACGCTTGCCTCCAAACGCGGCCTTTCAAGTTGTATGATTGAGAAGCAACGTTTTCGAATGGGAGGCAATGCATGTCGACACTCATCAGCCGTAGAGACACCCTGAAGAGAGGGCTTGCGGCTACTAGCCTGCTCGCGTTGTTGCCCGATTGGGCGACACCGGGCTTGGCGCAGGATGAAAGCGAAGTTCAGTTTACCGATATCCCGAAGAACTTTAATCCGAACGTTCCAAATGCGCCTACGCGCATGCTGGACATCCGGAAAATCGATGGACTGATAACTCCCAAAGACCAGTTCTTCGCCATCCAGCATTTCGTTCAACCGGAAGTTGATGGCGATACTTATCGGTTGAAGCTGACTGGACTGATCAATAAACCGGTTGAATTCTCCCTCGCCGATCTCCGCGCCATGCGATCCAAAGAACTGGTGGCCGGCTATGAGTGCTCCGGGAACAGCAGCCGCTCTATGGAGGGTCTCTCTTCGAATGGCCGCTGGACGGGTGTCCCGCTCAGCAATGTGCTGAAACAGGTGGGCGTCGGCCCGAGCGCGCGCGAGGTTGTCTTTTTCGGCGTCGATCGGGGAAAACAGGATGTTGTATTCCGGACGCAAACTTTCAAGCTCGAACAGCAGTTTGGGCGCAGCATCACACTTGAAAATGCGATGAAGCCGGAGCCGCTGCTGGCCTACGCTCTGAACGGCGACCCGTTGACCAAGGCGCAAGGATTTCCGGTGCGGCTTATCATGCCAGGCTGGTACGGCGTGGCCAATGTCAAATGGGTATCGGAAATCCATCTGCAAGAAGAACGATACGTGGGAAACTTCCAGGCTCGCTGGTATCGCTCAGTGGTGGGAGTGGGCGGAACTGGGGAGGATGCCGATCCGCAAACCCAATGGGTGGAAAATGAAATCACCCGGATGCACCTGAAGTCTGTGATCGCTCGCGTGACCAAGAACAGCGGCGCGTGTCAGGTGCTTGGATTCGTCTTAAATGACGGATCGCCAGTGAAATCGGTCGAGGTTAAAATCGACGACGGGCCTTGGCAAAAGGCGAAAATGGATCCTTCGAACACTCAGTTTTCCTGGAAGCTTTTCACCTATCGCTGGGAAGGCGCGACACCAGGCGAGCATACCCTGGTTTCCCGGGTTACTGACGCTAACGGAACCGTACAACCGACGACCGCCGACCTGAGCAGAAAAAAGACATTTCTCCAGGACAATGCGCAGTTCCCCCGCACCGTCATGATCAGTTGATCGAGGCCGTCCCGGCGGGCGGCTTGGAGGCTCGCTTCGGAAGCCGCTTCTTCTGCGCAGGCTGAGGTAGCGTCGTCTTAATCCATTCGAGCCGCAGATAGCCCGCAGCCGCACGGACGCGCACCGCTTCCTTCTTGTCTTCAAATATCGGAACCAGATCCTTCTCAAGCGCAGGATCATTTCTCAACGCGATCGCATGAACGGCAGCCGCCCGCACAGACCAGTCTTTGTCCTCCAGGGCATCCTCAAGCGCCGGTAAAACTGCTGGATCTTTGTCGGTGCTGAGCAGAAGGGCCGTAGCCGCGCGTCCGGAAACGCTCGGGTCGGAAAGTATTCCTTGCAGAGATGAAATGCCGGTGCCTAATCCCGGAACCGGCGCGAAACCAGCGCCAGTTTTCATCGCAAACATAAACAGCGTTTTGGGCGTATGAAGCATTCTAAGAGCGTCCCGCTTCTGCTTGGTGATGAACCCAGAGGAGGTTTTCGTCTCGCCGCTGAGGACGGAAATCAGAGCCTGACGTCCCGCCGGATCTTCAAGGGCCCACAACGCTTTGGCAGCCGCGAAACTCACCTCCGGCGTTTCGTCGTCCAACGCTTTCTGTAGCGTCGGAACCGTACGCTTGTTCTTCAAATCCACCAAGCTGGTGATGACCGCGAGCCGCACTTCGAGATCTTTATCATCCAGCATCGATTCGAGCTGTGTGATGTAAGGCTCGCGAGGACCGACCAGCCCCAGCGCCTGCACCGCTTGTTTCCGGGAGTCCGGGTTGCGATCCTTCAGCGACTCGTCCAGAAAAGTTCGAGCTCGATCGTGATTGGACGGCGTCGCGGCAGCGACTGGAGATGGAAGATCTTACCCGATCAGGATAACGGGCCAAAGAAACAGAGCGGCAGAAATAGTTCGCATGAGCTTTGGGTAAAATTGTACTCCTCTTATGAACCTACCCAAAGCTTCTTCTTCAGATGTGCGCAGGTCCGGAAAAGGCACAGCACGAGGGCAGAGGGTAAGCATCGGTCCCCGGGACTTGGCCCGTGGGTCCCACTTGACCCATCAGAAATAGATAAGTGCTTAAACGATGCATGCAAGCTATAGTTGAATAAATCTTATTGGGCGGGGAGTTCAACTCGTATTCCATGTCTACGTGGTCATAGGGGAGAGGCAATATCAGCGGCAACTTCGGCACGAGGTCCTGGCGATTTGCGATTCGATAGCTTGAGGGTATAGCAGCATTGTATGATTTTGCGAACATATGGTCGCCAGTGCGCGGGCTCGCGTAAGTATACGCTGTGAGCGCGTGACAAGACGTGTTCAATCCAACATCAAGTGCTAATAACGTTGCCAGCGCACCGCCCAAGCTATGTCCGCACACAGTGACGCTGTCCGCGGTTCCAGTCGAAATATAATTCTGGATCGAATCCTTCGCGGATACCGCGCCGTTGGGCCGCCCAATTCTCAGCGACCTATACACCGCCGTGAATCCATCATCGGTGAAGCCATGGGCCCCTGCGACCGGCGATGGAACCATCAGAAAGGAGCCATCATGCAACCACTCGAGAATCGTGTCTGTACCGCGGATAGCCGCGACCAATTCCTTCGCGGCGGAAACTGCCAGGAAACCGAATGACACCACATCTCCCATATGAGAATCGATATCGGTGGCGAGGTCGTCCGCGTAAAGACCCTGCAGAAACGTGTAGCCCGCGGCCTTGATTTGATCTATTTCAGATTCGCCGTAGCTGCCGGACGGCGCGACCGCTTCGGCAATTTGGACCAGAGTGGCATAGTGGATCGCTGAATTCCAGTTGATCGGAAGCATGGATACCCTCCCGCGTGTGTGTCGACGCTATTAAAAAGTACTGGGCTTGGGATCAAAACGAGCCCGTAGGCGTATTCATGTAACTCATAAGAGAGAAGAAGTTTTCGGGTAACGGGCGCCACTGAATCTCTAAAGATCTGTAGGAGGTGAGCAGCGAGTACTGCCAGCATCCGCCTTGCGAAGTGTGGTATCACGATTTCTGGAGGTCGGAGGCATGGCAAAGGCCAAAGTGGAAGCGGTTTCTGGTAGGCATCACTACGAAGAGATCTACCAGACTGAGTTGGAGCTTGAGGCTGAGTGGCTCCGCTACGGCGCGGCTGACAAAGTGAACAGTCTAGAAGCTCTGCTGAACCGAAATGGAATAAGGCCGATTGCTGTTCTAGAATTGGGTTGCGGCACTGGAGCGGTGATAGTGGAATGTCAACGTCGAGGACTAGGGGCAGAATTCACCGCTGTCGACTATTCTAAAGAGGCAATTAAATATCTTGAATCTCAATCCGCTGGTATTAGATGCATAGCCGCGGATATAACCGACCCATACTTCAGGCTCGATCAATGCTTTGATGTTGTGGTGTTATCGCATGTTCTTGAGCATCTCGAAGACCCGCTGACATTCCTGCAGTCGCTCAGGAAACGAATCCGCTTTCAGCATCTTGTGGCAGAGGTTCCCCTGGAGGACCTGTGGGCATCGCGACTCAAGCACCTGCTTCGGGACCGCAACAAGAATGCTGCGGGACACGTACAGTTCTTTACGGAAACCAGCTTCCAGCAACTTCTTGCCTCGGCAACATTTGAATTAAAGGATTCCAGGCGGTATGTCCCGATTTCCTCTCCTCCAGTGATAGATTTTGTGTGCAGAAAAGATGGCTTTTCCAGATTTCGCACCATCATGAGGAAGGGCACAGGCTACTATCTTCCTCGTATTCTTAAGCCGTTGTGGTCAAGACTGTACTATTCGCATTATGCCGCCCTCTGTGTTCCGGGCAACCAATGAGAGTATCCTCGGCTTTCGGAACGCAATCGGGTTTCATGTGCGTCCGTCGCCGAAATATCCGATCTCCGGTAGCTGATTGTTAACAAGGGCCCAAATCAAAATCAGGAATGGCGCTGATATTTTTGTGACCTCTGGAACAGAGACAATAGTTTTTTATCACTACTAATTCTACGGGAGGTTTGCGACGACCTTTTTTACGCATCGTCGGTTGAGGACGGGCTTGAAATTACATCTGGTTTGGCTTGCTCTGTTGGCGGCGCAGAGCCTAATTGGGCAATCCAATGTCAGCGTGATCAGTTACGGCGCGGCAGCGGACGGGATCATGAGAACAGATGCCTCCATGGCCGCGAGCTCAGCCGTTCTAACTTCCCCATCCGCCACATTCAGTGCTTCCGACGTCGGGAAATACGTGCAAGTCATCGGCGCCGGACCCGGCGGCACATCTCATTCTGATGGATCGATGTCGGCTGGCGTGGCAGTTCTCACCTCGTCATCGGGCACGTTCGCATCAACGGATGTAGGCCGAGGGATCATCGTACTCGGCGCCGGTGCGAGCGGTGGAAACTTAGTTACAACGATTGCAGCTTTTAGTTCGGCGACATCGGTGACGCTAAATGCTCTCGCGAGTCATGTGGTCGCCGGCGCCGCCTACTATTACGGTGGAATGACGTTAGAGGGCACTTTACAGAGCGTTCAAAACAGCACCACGATTACTTTAAGCGCCCCGGCGTGGGCGCCTGTTACCAATGCGACCTACGCCTATGGCACTGATAACCATGCTGCCTTTCAATCCGCGGTAGACGCCGTAGGACAAACCGGTGGCGGAACCGTAAATGTGCCACAACCGGCAAGCTGCCCCGGCACGGCCGTCTGCGGGTATGTGATTAAGGCGAGCGACCAAATGACAGCACGGATTCCGGGAGCGGTCAAGATTCGTTACAACAACGTCTCGCTGATCGGCGCTTCCCCGCAGACAAACCTATTTTGCCGGGGAGCCTGGGCAAGCTATTTCAATAGCATCGAATTTCCAGGACAAACCGCCACCATCCGGGGTGGATGTCTGGCGATTGGAGATAACGGCGGTCCCAATGGCACGGCCGGCGAAGCGGTTTCAAATGTAACCATCTCCAGACTCCATCTATACGGAATGACTAACGGCAACACCTACAATGTCAGTTTTGACCCCACCTTACCCCCTCTAGCGACCACAGGCGATGGCTGGGATATAACTCACAAAGGTATTCACTTGTGGGATAACAGCGCCTTTTCTAATATTCTAGTTGACTCGGTAATCATCCAGGACTTCAAAGGGGAGAATATTTATTCTGGGGGATCGATCCTCACCGGAATCGTAATTAGCAATTCTACGCTAACGAACTTCAATGGGGATGGCATTTCGATGCTCGCCGCGGATCTTCAAGTTCTCAATAACACCATTACCAATGGCTCGAACGCTGGAGTGGAGAATGCAACTATGAGCGCCACGAGCGCCGCTCTGGTCCGACAGCTCTATCAATCCAACACGGTTTCAGGGATGGCCCGAGAAGGAATCAATATTGTCGGAGTCGACTCGGGCATTGCGGCGGGATCCATTCAGATCGTCGATAATTATCTCGATACGATCGGTCAAATTAGTGGAAGCGGCGCTCAGAGCGCTATTTTTATTAACCCTCAGGCTGTGGGTAACGTCGGGCCCAGCAACGTCGTAATCACGGGAAATACTTGCCACGATTGCTTTGCGTTTGGGCTATTAGAAACCAGCGGAACGACGCAAGTCTCGGGGAACACGTTCGTAGTGGATCAATACAACTGCAGTTATTTTTTTGGTTTCATGAACCCGCTGACGAACGTGACCATTTCTGGCAACAATGGTTACTTTACAGCTAGCGCTGTGGCTAAGTCGAACACGTTGGGAAGTGTGTATATGATCGACCCAGGCTACAAGACCGGGAATTTCGATTGGACAAATGTGAACGTTCAGAACAATGTCTGGAATTTTCCCGGCGTTCCTAATTATATATTTGTTACTTCGTCGGGTCCTGGATTTCAGATCCTCAGCGGTTACAATGTGATCTGGCAAGGCGATAGTTGTCAAGGGTGCACTTATCCGGATCAGAATCACGGATTGGTGAACCTCGCTTTGGGCAGTATGATCGAGCCATATGGTCCGGTGGTTTATGTGACGGACAACCAAGGGCCGGTGACAGCGACCCTTAACGCGAGTAAGGAGCAAAATGGATCTCAAGTTCAGATTGTAAATGTCGGGGTTGAGCCAGTCACGTTTGCCGCCGATTCTAATCTCAGTCTTTCGTCTTCCTTGACTTTACCCGGCTCGGCGATGAGTTCAGTCATTTTTGTTTATAACGCCACTATAGGTAAATTCATTATCGGCGGTCCAATTACAGTTTCAGTAAGTCCGCAGATCGGTTCGTTGAGCGTGAATCAGACCTTGCAATTGACGGCCACAGTGACGGGTACCAGCAACACCGCCGTAACGTGGAGCATCCTGAGCGGCGGCGCGGGCAGTGTCTCTACCACCGGACTCTACACCGCGCCGGCTTCGATAACCACCCAGCAAACCGTCACGGTCCGGGCCACCAGCGTCGCGGATCCGACCAAAAACGGCAGCGCCACTGTCACGCTAATTCCCGTGACCATTACCGTGAATCCGCAGACCGGCTCGCGGAGCGTGAATCAGACTCTGCAATTAACCGCCACAGTGACGGGTACCGGCAACACTGCCGTTACCTGGAGCATCCTGAGCGGCGGCGCGGGCAGCGTCTCAACCACCGGACTCTACACCGCGCCCGCTTCGATAACCACCCAGCAAACCGTCACCGTCCAGGCGGCCAGCTCCGCGGATACCACCAAAACCGCTACTGCGACGATTACGCTGACGCCGGTGAGCGTCACGGTCGGGCCGCCGAGCACCTCGTTGAGCGTCAATCAGACCTGGCAATTAACCGCGACAGTAACGGGCAGCAGCAACACCACCGTTACCTGGAGCATCCTGAGCGGCGGCGCAGGCAGCGTCTCTACCACCGGACTCTACACCGCGCCCGCTACCATCCTTACCCAGCAGATCGTCACGGTGCGGGCCACCAGTTCGGCGGATGCGACCAAAACCGCTACTGCGACGATCACGTTGACCGTGCCGCCGATTACTGCTGTGGCCAGAGTGGGTGCTCCGGTGATTTGCGCGCTGGGCGGCAACGTGTCCACCGGATCGTGTAACTATACGGCCACGACCGGGAATTTCCTGGTGGTCACTTGCTCCAGCCAGAACTCCCAATCCAGTTTCCGCGTTACCGATGCTAAGTCGAATGCTTATGTAGAAGATGGATTCGCCACCAACGGGGTGACGACTTCGCTGTTCCATGCGGCCAATGTTACCGGAGGAGCGGTGAATCCCACCTGTACCGGCAGCGGAACCGCGGGCAATGGGCTGATCGTCACGGTGACGGAATATTCGGGAGTGGTAAGCTCGAACCCGGTGGACGGAAAGCCGATAAGCGCTACCGGAAGCGGGGGCAGCGCCAACAGCGGTAAGACCACCACCACCGGGACCAGCGATTTGCTGGTCGGAGCCGCCATCAGCGATTCCGTTCCCAACTGCAATAGTTCGAAAATAGAGACCGGATGGACGCAAGTTCAGTTTGAAAACAACCAGCAAAGCTATTGCCTGATGTATGGCGATCGCCTCAACGTCACCGGCGGCACTTACAACTTCACCACCACCTTCACCAACAGCAATAACTGGGGAGCCATCACAGCCGCCTATAAATAATCTATCCGGCATCTGGCCGCGTTGGGTAGTGTTTCAATGGGATTGCAACTCAGAACATAATATGATTAATTTGATTTAGAATGTTGGTAACAGCAACGAACTCAAGTGTGTCTACTCTTTAGGAGCGATGAAGTTCTCAGAATGAGACTTGATCGGATCAAAATCTGGAAGTTCGAAGCTGCACCGGCCCGGCTACGGCGGTTGTACACAGGAGAGAGAGAGCCTGAATGGTTGGCTTTGATTCCGTGCGAGATCTATGCCCCCGATATTCATGCTGCAATTCTTGCTCAGTCAGGTCCAGATAGCATGTGCAAGTATGAATCGGCGTCTGGAGACGTGATTTACTTCGGATATTCTTCAACAAGCCGATTTTTGGAAATCGTAGCCTCTCTATCGTCAGAGCAAAACGACCGGCTTCGCTAACGCTCACGTTTGCTAAATCGATGTCATTGCCCCAGTAGGATTTAACCGGAATAGCCGGGAGGTTGAGATCGATGTACCGGTACTCCCATGAGGTATTCCGATCAAATTGTGCTTGACAAGCAAGCTGGGAAGACCGCATTATCGTTGTCATCGGAAGTCCAAATTCTTAGACTGTCCCGTAGTAAGTCGTAGGTAGAATCTGTCCCTGGACGCCCCTAAAAGGCAGGCGTTGTAATTCAGATACCGGAGGACTGTCCTCTTAGGGCAGAAAACGAACAGCATGTTGGAGTGTTATAAAAATAACTGGTATGCGCTCTATGTCCGATCACGCCATGAGAAAAGTGTTCATGCGCAGCTGACGGCCAAGCAGCACGACGCATTCCTTCCGCTTTACCCGAGCCGCAATAAATGGGCAGACCGTTGGAAAACAGTGTCCCTGCCGCTTTTTCCGGGTTATGTTTTCTGCCGCTTCGATTTAGCAGGCAGGACTTCAGTTCTCACCACCTCGGGCGTAATCGATCTCGTTAGAATTGGCTCGGAACCCGCCCCCATCGAATCATCCGAAATCGAATCGATTCAGATAGCTGCCAATTCTTCGCTGGGCGTTGAACCGCATGTAGGCCTGATCAGGGGGCAGCGCGTAATGATGAGCGGCGGCCCGCTGAAAGGTCTCGCGGGGACTATGATGGACACGCGCGGCGCTCTCCGGCTAGTGCTTTCGATTGAGCTATTGTCCCGATCGATATTGGTAGAAATCGATCGCGAATGGGTGGTCCCATACCAGAACCTCAGCGCAATCCCTCCTCCGGCGTTTGCGCCCCGTCCAGAGCTGTGATATACCAGCTCATCCCGTTTAGCTCAATCCAAAGTTTGTAAGCACCCTCCGCTGCTATTACTATTCTTCTCCTAATGACTACGCCGCTCAGTCAGAATTTTTCCCTCCTGTTTGTACTAGCCGGTGCATCCTTCTGCCAGGATATCGCGATGACGCCGGCCGCCAAACCATCAGGCGCGCAACCCGAGGCGAACTACACGTTGCAGCCCAACGATGAGATTGCTGTGCACAGTTTGCAAGTGAAGGAACTGGCCGATAAGTCATTTCGCCTCGATCAGGAGGGCAACATAAACTTCCCGCTCATTGGCAGGATCGGATTGGCGGGTAACACTGTCCCTCAGGCAGAGGAGCGCCTTGCGGCCAAGTTGAAAACGTATTACGTGCAGCCGGACTTGGAGTTGAGTATTTCCAGCTTGCATACCGAGTCAGTGTCAGTGATCGGTACCGTGGGAAGCCCTGGCGTTCGCCAGGTCACCGGGAGAACCACGCTGCTTGACGCGCTATCGTTGGCGGGAGGAGTTCGGCCTGATGCGGGACCTGTCGTAATAGTAACGCGGGAGCCGGCTTACGGCCCGATAAAATATCCGACCGCGCACACCAGTCAATCTGGCGAAAGCGTAGCGGAAATCGATTTAAAGAGCCTTCTCGATGCACGGGATCCGGCAGAGAACATTCAGGTGCGGCCGCATGACGTCATTTCCATTCCGCCTGCGCAAATTGTTTATGTAGTGGGTAACGTCAAACGCGCCGGCGGCTTTCCGCTCGGCGGCAAGTCAGATCTCTCTGTGCTCCAGGCGCTTGCGCTCGCGGAAGGACTGGATCCCCGGGCTGCTCCGGAGCGCGCGCGCATCCTTCGGCGCGGAGTTGGATCTGAACAGCAGATCGCTGTAAATCTCAAAAAAATTTTAGCCGGAAAGGCCGAAGACTTGACATTGCATCCGAACGATATTCTTTTTGTGCCGAATAGCGAATCTAAAACGATTACCACCCGCGGCGTCGAAGCCGTCCTTCAGATGGCGACGGCTGCCTTGATCTTCGCCCACTAAATTCGGGAGCGCGCTGACCGCGAGTCATAAACCCATGCCTAATTTCCCGCCACGCTCCGAGCTCGGCGCACGACCTTCGATTCCGCGCTCTCCCTTGTCCATGCGATCTGGAATTCCGTCAGAGTTCTCCGTATCCACGGTTCGGCCTCCCAGCCAATTCCTCGAATACTGGCAAATCATTCAGCGTAACCTGGGTTGGATCGGCCTGTTGGCATTAATCGGCATGGCTGCCGGCTGGCTGTTCGCCACGTCTCAGCGCCCGATGTATCAAGCCCGAACTGTCTTGGATATTCGCAGTCTGAACGAGAATTTCTTAAACCCGCGAGAGGGATCCTCCGCCGGCACGACTGAAAGCGTTCTACCGGAATCCTACATTCAAACCGAAATCAAAATTCTGCAGAGTGATTCGATTCGAAAAAGAGCTTTGGATAAACTCTCGTTTCCGCAGCAAGCGCCCGATCAACGATCCGACCTTCCATTCTGGCGATCGATCGCGGGATGGTTCCGGCCGGCCCGAGTTCCGTTTAAAGACTTGATTGCCGATGCTGGACGCAGAGTAAAAGTACGCGCCGTAGGAAATACCCGCATCGTCGAAGTCTTCTGCGATGCTCAGGACGGACAGTTGGCGGCGTCTCTATGTGCATCTCTCGCGCGAGCCTACATTGAAAACAACCTTGAATCCCGTGTCCAGAGCACGAAAGAGACGAGTGACTGGCTACAGAGCCAATTAGACGATGTTCGAAAACGTCTTACCAAGGCGGAAAACGATCTTAAGGACGCCGGAAAGACGACGGATTTTGGAACCGCGTTGGAAGGCATGGGGAGCCCAGACCAGGAAAGGCTTCGCCAACTGCAAGCCGAGCTGTCGCGAAGTCAAACGGAACGCATCGTCAAGGAATCCAATTACCTGGTCGCCGGCAACCACGACGCAGACTCTCTGCCGCTGGAGATGGATGCTGGCCCGATCCGCGAATATCGGCTGAAACTCGCGGAGCTCCGCAGGCAACTCAGCGAGCTTTCAGCAACCATGACTCCGGAGCATTATCGGGTACGCGAGCTGACGATGCAGATCTCGGAAGTGGAACAGGCCGTGCAGAGTGAGCGCAATGGGATGCTGCGCCGCCTCAGCGCGGATCTGGAAGCATCCCGGCAGCGGGAATCGATGATTTCGGCGGCCTATGAGAAGCAGGCCGCGCAGGTCTCGCAACGCGGCGACTTGGCAGTACGTTACGACATGATCAAGCATGACGTCGACTCCGAGCGCCAGCTTTATGAAACTCTGCTGCAAAAAGTCGGCGAAGTCGGCTTGACGGCAGCCATGCGCACAAGCACGATCAGCATCGTCGATCCGGCCGTGGCGCCGTTAAAACCTTATTCACCCAATTCATTAGCCGATTTGGGAATTGGTTTTTTGGGCGGATCAGCCCTTGGCATCGCATTCTCTCTCCTGCGAGCTCACTCAGACCGGACTCTTCGTATACCCGGCGAAGCTTCGACTCATCTGCACCTACGCGAATTAGGAGTTATTCCCTCGATCCGCGGCCGCGGGTTCCGGCTACGTCTAAGGCGCCCCGAGAACCCTCCGCAACTATTGCCGAGCGATGAAGTTGTCGCTCGGGCTCAAAACGAGAGCGATGCGGTGCTGATACCACGAATGCCGCCCCGGTCAGTTGCTCTCGCGACTTGGCTCCGGGTTCCGGAAATAGCCGAGGCATTCTCGGGCACCATGACATCCTTGCTACTCGGCCTGAATTTTTCCCAGACGGCGCCGTTGCGCAGACGTATCGGATCGCGCATGCCATCCGACGGATCGGAATCGCCTATAACGCTCACCCCTTCGGCGTTCGGCGCTCGCATCGCCAAACGTACTCTCACGACGCTTTCGTCGAATGACATTGATCGGCCGACTCAGGTGTTTGTGTTGACGAGTCCGGAAGCTGGAGACGGGAAGACGACCGTGGCGACAAATCTCGCAATTGCCCTGACTCAAATTGGAAGGCGAGTGGTTTTGGTGGACGGCGATCTACGAAAACCCCGACTGCGTGGAATCTTCGATACGCCGGAGGAGATCAGCTTAGCTACATTCTTGGCGCAAGACGATCAACTCGAGAAGCGTCCTTTAGACCAGCTTGTGGCCGAGACCCAGATTCCGAACCTGTATGTGATTCCGACCCAGCCGGCTTTCGACGGCATTTCCAGCAGACTGCACTCGTCTCGATTGCGCGCGTTGTTGTCGCGTCTCCGAGAGGAATTTGACGTGGTGATTATCGACAGTCCTCCGATGCAAAATATTGCGGACGCGAGAGTCCTCGGCTGGCTGGCTGATGGCGTTCTGCTAGTTTTCAGGGCGGGAAAGACAACCAGAGAGGCGGCCCTCGCCGCACATGAGTGTCTTATTGAGGATGGCGTTCGGGTTTTCGGAACCATTCTCAACGACTGGAATCCGCGCAGTGGACGCTACGGCGCCTACGCTTCTTAATTTCGCGCAGACGATGCTGTTTCTTAGCTTGGAGAAGACAATATGAAATTACTGATTACCGGCGGAGCCGGATTTATTGGCTCGCATCTGGCCGAGCGATGCCTTCGTGAAGGGTGGAGGGTAGCGGTCATCGACGACTTGTCAACAGGTTCGATCGCGAACATCGCGCACCTAAAAAGCCGCCCCGAATTCTCGTATGAAATCGACACTGTATTCCATGCATCCCTGGTTCAGGAACTGGTGGACGAAGCTGATCTTGTGTTTCATTTTGCGGCCGCGGTTGGCGTACAACTGATCGTCGAAAGTCCAGTCCGCACCATCGAGACCAACGTGCATGGAACCGAGGTCGTCCTGCGCGCAGCGGCCAAGAAGAAGAGGCCCGTTATTGTCGCCTCAACTTCAGAGGTTTACGGCAAGAGCACGGTCATCCCCTTCCAGGAAGAGGGCGACCTGGTCCTTGGTCCCACCACTCGCGGCCGCTGGAGTTATGCCTGCTCGAAGGCGCTCGATGAGTTCCTGGGATTGGCATATTGGAATGAGAAGAGCGTGCCGGTTACGATTGTCCGATTCTTCAACACCGTCGGTCCCCGGCAATCCGGCCGCTACGGGATGGTTCTACCTCGATTCGTTGAACAGGCGTTGCGATCGGAGCCGATTACAGTCTTCGGCACGGGCGCTCAAAAGCGTTGCTTCGGTTATGTGGGCGACGTCGTCGAAGCTCTCATTCGGATTGCGAAACATCCGGGCCTCCCAGGAGAAGTTATTAACATTGGCAACGATCAAGAAGTTTCAATCGAGGAACTGGCGCAGACGGTGAAAGAAATCACCGGGTCGGATTCTTTAATCCGCAAGATTCCTTACGATCTCGCGTACGGCCCTGGTTTTGAAGATATGTTCCGCCGCGTCCCCAGCCTGGAGAAGCTTGAGCGATTAACTGGCTATCGGCCGCGGACGCCGCTTACGACGATTGTGGAGCTCGTGGTCTCAGATCTGCGGAGCCAGATGGAGCAATCCTCTACTGCCACACCGGCGTGGATCCCAGCCTCCACCACGGCATAAAAGAGCGACGTTTCATGTGGCACTTACTAGACGTAGGCAGCATCTGGATGAAGGAATTCGCGGCCGCCGTTAGCGCGTCGGTTCCTGCGAAGTGTTGGGCGCCTGAAATTCGCAACTTCGGATGGAGGGAGGATTGGGAGAAAGAAATTGTACTGCAGGACCCGCATCTGCGCTACACCAGTTTTCCACTGCAGCGGGGCTATGCACGGTTTCCGATTAAACAGTGGTTGCCGATAAAATCCCAGTTGCTGGGACGTCTTCTGCGAAATGCGCGAAACGGGGAATCACCGACCCTGGTGTGTAGTTCACCTTTCTATGCCTCCGTGGCCGAACGCTGGCCAGGCCGAGTCATTTATTACCTGACAGATTTGACTGCTGCGTATGCAGGCGTGAATCGCCGCAAAATACAGGAATTGGATCGTCGCCTCTGTCGCATAGCCGATATCGTATGTCCTAATTCCCGGCGCATTGGCGAGTATCTTCGGACGGAAGCGGCATGCGACGCGGGCAAGATCCTGGTGGTCCCAAATGCGACTCGTGCGAGTAACGTGCTTCGTGAACCGCTGCGTCTACCGGCGGATCTTCCCGAGGATTTAGCCGATCTGCCTCGACCCGTTGTCGGCGTGATCGGCAATCTTGCGTCCAACATGGACTGGCACCTGCTTCGCGGCGCTATAGATCAAACACCCCATGTTTCTTGGGCTTTTGTGGGACCGGTTAACATGGAAATTCGGGAAACCGATTTAAGGGCAGCCCGGCTCGAGTTAATGCAGCGAGGCGGACGTGTTCGATTTATTGGCGCCAAACCGTATGGCGCTCTATACAAATATGCGCGCGCGTTCGATGTTGCGCTACTCCCCTATCGGAAGAAGGAGCCTACCTTCTCCGGCAGCGCCACCCGATTTTATGAGCATTTGGCCGCCTGTCGGCCGATTCTGGCCACACCGGCAGTTGACGAACTACTCGATAAGGAGCCTTTGCTGAACCTGGTGAATAGCAGTGAAGCGGTGACAATGGAACTAGAGCGCTTACGCGCCAACCGTTTTCAAGACCACCATGAAGAGGCCCGCTGGAAGGCGAGCCGCGACGCCACTTGGGAAGCGCGGGCACATCTGATGCTGCGCGCAGCGGATCCGGACCGAACGGCATCGCAAAACGTGAACGCCCCCGGGCGGGAAGCAGCCGCGGTCAAATTGGTTACACATTCGTGACTACTTCCCCAAATGAATATCCTGGCTTACGTCCATCTAAGAAATATTTATCACTCGACCGGAGCGGGCCGAGTAGTGCGGGAATTGATCGAGCATACCGCCCAACGCCAGGAGGCGACAATTCATCTTCTCGCCCATCGATCCGATTACGACACTGTGATCCACAGGGTAGGCCAGCCCTGGAAGAGCCTTCCTTGCCATCTGTTCTCCAGTAGCACCTCCGTCCAGCAAGCGAAGTGGTTTATGCTTCATCGGCCCACTGCGGAAACGTATTGGCCGGACGTGCAGATTGTCCACTGTACCGGTGAATCGTATGTGCCGACAGGTGGCTGCCCCTTGGTGGTAACCGCTCACGATGCAGCTTACTTCGATCACGGCGCCCACCAGGTCCGCTTTTCGACTGTGAAACAAGAATTGAAGTGGCGAATATTATTTGCGACCCTCTCACGCACGGCTGACATATTTCACACTGTTTCTAATTTCTCTGCCGAACGGTTAGCTGTAGCTTTCCCGCATATTCAATCCCGGCTTCGGGTCATTTACAATGCGGTGTCCCCCTTATTCTTCAATACCGACGATTCAGCCACAGAAGAATTCCTGGCGACCTCCGGCCTGAAGGGGAAGCGATATATCCTGCTCCCGGGAGGACTGCACTACCGCAAGAACGCAGACCTGGTTCTGAAGACTTGGCCGATTCTGCGGGAGCGCATCCCGGATCTGATGCTCGTTATTGCCAGCCATAACCATCCCGAATATGTGCCGCAAGCGATGAGTCTCGGGCCCTCTGTAATGCTCACCGGATTTGTGGAGGACGAACAATTGCGGGCGCTCTACCACGGCGCGCAGGTGGTTTGGTTTCCGAGCCGCTATGAGGGATTTGGCTTACCCGTTCTGGAGGCGATGGCGTGCGGCGCGCCGGTGGTGGCGAGTAACAATACGTCGATTCCAGAGATTGCCGGCGGAGCCGCGACCTTAGTACATCCGGAGTCGGTAGACGACAACGTGGAAGCCATCGAAACCGTCCTGAATGACGGACAGCTCAGGGCGGGTTTACGAAAGCGTGGCAAGGCGCGCGCCGCATCTTTCACCTGGGGTGCTTCGGCGGCGCGGCTGTGCGAGGTTTACGCGGGTCTGTTGTGAACGGACAGAACATGAAAGTAGTCACGGTCCATAGAGGCTCTCGGGACGGGTATCAGGTGGCGCGCGCTCTGCAAGAGGCGGGCATGCTGGATGCGCTCGTCACAGACCTATATTGGCCGGCCGACCAGGCTTGGGCTCAATATGTGGAGCGAATGGCTCCCCGGAGGCTCTTGGAAGCCTTTCGGCGCAGGTATGCCGACCAGTTGCCGTCGCATTTGGTTGAGCAGTGTTGGGGCAGTGGCCTCTCTTCACTGGCCACGAGCAAAGCGGCTTGGCTTCCATTCGATTGCGAGCGTCGGGCCGTGCGCTGGTGTGATTGGACTCTCGGCCGGCATGCCGGGCGGATCGCGACCGAGCGGAGGGCCGCGCTGCTGAGTTATAGCTATTATGCACATAGCGCCTTTTCTCACTATGCCGGCGATCAACCTCGCATTCTCTTCCAATTGCACCCGCATCCCTCGAGTGTCCGGAAGATCTTGCAGCGGGAGCGGATTTCGCATCCGGATTGCGCAGCCTCTCTCGATAAAGAATGGGAACTAGCGCTGCCGGAGGAGGACTTCAATCGACTGGTTGAGGAAGCCGGGATGGCCGAATATTGGCTGGTGGCATCGAATTTTACCAAGCGAACTCTGGTTGAAGCCGGCATCTCCTCGGACCGCATCGCAGTTATCCCCTATGGCGTCGATCTAAAGCGGTTCGTGCCGCGCCGCACCGCTCGACCGAAGAACCAGCCCCTCAATCTGTTATTTGTCGGTACTCTATGCCAGCGAAAAGGACTGAAATACCTGATGCAGGCGCTCGACCTCCTTCCAGCGCAGAGCGTAGAACTTACGGTGTGTGGCCGCGCAGTCGATAGTCTCGCGCTTTTTCAGGGGAGCCGGACGCAGATTCACCTGCACGAATCTATCAGCGCCGAGGGCCTGCTGCAGGCGTATCAAGCCGCCGACGTATTCGTCTTTCCATCTTTGGCCGAAGGATTTGGACAAGTCTTACTTGAGGCCATGGCTAGCGGTCTTCCGATTATCAGTACAACCCGAACCGCCGCTCCGGACCTGATCCGGCATGGCAAAGAAGGTCTCATCATCGAGCCTGGGAATGCGTCCGAACTGGCCGCAGCTATCGAGAAACTGCTAGAAAGCCCGGATGGAATTCGACAGATGGGAGATGCCGCACGGCGGCGAGCTGAATATTTTACCCGGGAGCGGTTCCGGGAAGGCGTGGCAGGGGTGGTAGCCGATATTCTGACGGGATCCGAGCATTCAATTACGACGTCATGTTTACCGTTCTAATTTGGATTGTCGCTGCAATAATCGCGTTGACAATGTGCTATGCCTATGCCGGGAGTCGCGATGTCTTTCATCCATTGATGTTCATTGGACCCATGATGATTTTCATGTATGCCTGGATGCCCATGAAGCTCGATGCCATTGGGGGTCTGGACGGGTTTTTCCAACGCGATCAATTAGAATTTGTTCAATGGATCAACCTGGGTGGGGTAATCTGTTTCGTTTTGGGCTGTTTGAGCGTCGGATGCAGGCTGCCCCTGCCCCAACCGCCGCGTGAGAGAGTCTCGCCGGTCGCGCTGGTGGTGTGCGGGACGATCATCGGCTGCATCGGCTTAGCCGCATGGGGTGTGACCATCCTAAATGTCGGAGGGTTGCGCGAAGCTTTTGGGAAATCCTATGCCGGAGGTTGGGACGACAACGGGTACATCCGGGACGCTTCTCTTCTCATGTTTCCGGCATTCCTGTTGATTCTCACGGCGGCGTTCCAGGTAGGATTTAGATTTTCTTATGCCGGCCTGATGATCCTTTTTATTACGCCCTGGGCCGTCCAAGCCGCATTGACCTCAAGGCGCGGCCCGACGTATATGCTGGCCGTGATTATCGGGATGGGCTGGTACCTCAATCGCCGCAGCCGGCCGCCCCTGATGCTGACCGCCGCCGCCGGTATTCTACTCGGCTTCCTTCTTTTGTTTCTGGCGACCAATCGGACCAGCATCTATCTAGGTTCGGATCAGGAGATGAGTGCGGACGTGACTGCGATCGTCGAGACAGCCGACACCGGAAACGAATACATCTACGGAGCGGGCGGTATTCTTAGCGCCCAACAAAGAAGGTCGTTTTATTGGGGAAAACGGTATCTGGCTCAAGTAGTGATTCGGCCGATTCCACACTCCGTCTGGCCCACCAAGTACGAGGATTTCGGTTTGGGGGAATTGAACCACAATGCGGGAACCGGCGAAGGATTTAAAGAGACGCTCGGGTGGGAGGGGGCCGACGGCTCGGCCCCCGGTCTTATCGCCGATCTCTGGATGGAGTTTTGGTGGCTGAATATACCGGTGCTGTTTTTTCTCGGCAGATTTTACGGCGGAGCATGGCGTAGAGCTCAGTTGCTCGGCGGTGTCTGGAACATACAATACACAATCATGGCCGCACTCGCTATTTATTTTGTGATGCAAACCATGGAAGCGGTCATCTTCCGGCTGCTGATTCTTTCGATTCCCGTGCGGCTCACCTGGTTCATAGCCCGGCAAGACGATCTGCCCTCAGCCGCCCGTGGACCGTACGCCGTCGACTCAAATGTCGTGACAGCGTAGTTCCTTAGAGCGATTCATTCACATTTTCATCGTCGTGACCCGGGGCAAGGAAATTTCCCCGGAGTCTTTGCGGGCGCAGCAAGTCTAACGCACAGTGGTTGCCTGGTAGAGGAGGTTGTTGTGTTGGAGGCATTACAGAGATCGACGATCCTCGCCTTCCCTGATTCGAAGGGCATAGCCGGCTGGCTGCAGGTTCTTTCTCACCTCGGCCCCGAGCACGGCGGAATCGCTATGTCGGTTCCGGAAGTTGGCTCGAGCGACGGAAGCGCAAGGGGCGCAGGCGTGCCCTATTGCGGCTTTTTGCGGAATGGAGGAATTTGAGCAAATCCCGCCGGACCAGCGCTTGAAAGCGAAAGCTTTCCCCCCCAAACGTATGCGCTGGATGTCAGATCCGAGTCTGCGAAAACGCTTGAAGGAGACAATTCGCGCAGCGAGCGGTGTGCATATTCATGGGATTTGGGAGACGCATTGCATGATGACCGCCCGGATAGCGCGCTCTTGCAAACGCCCTTATATAATCTCGGCTCATGGGATGCTGGAGTCCTGGGCCTTACGCGACAAACGCTTCAAAAAGGCTATTTACGCCGCTCTGGTGGAAACACGCAGTCTGCAACGGGCGGCGTGTCTGCGCGCTTTAACCGCGGATGAAGTAGACGATTACCGGCGTCTGGGACTTACAAATCCGATTGCAATTATCCCGAATGGAGTCGAAGTGGCTCCGGAGGCGAACGCCGATCTCTTCTGGGAGACACATCCGCAATTAAGGGGCAAACGAATCGTTGTCTTCCTGGGGCGTCTTCATCACAAGAAGGGCTTGCCGCTATTGCTTCAGGCTTGGGCGCGGGTGGTGCCGCGGGCCGAAGACGCTCACTTGGTGATCGCCGGTCCGGACTCTGGCAACATGCTGGCATCTCTCCAGCGTTTGGCAGGGGACCTCAAGATTAATTCCTCGGTAACCTTCGCTGGAATTGTGACAGGGAAGGCAAAGTGGTCCTTATTGGCGGCGGCTAAGCTTTTTGTTCTTCCGTCCTATTCGGAAGGCTTCAGCATGGCGGTGCTGGAGGCACTTGCGATGGGCATTCCCGCGATCGTGACAGAGCCCTGTCACTTTCCAGAAGTAGCGATTTACGAGTGCGGCTGGATAATCCAGCCGGCGCTGGATCGCCTCGAATACGCTTTTCAAGAATTTCTAAATATGGCGCCCCACGAGGCAGCTCGTATGGGGCAGCGTGGGCGTGAATTGGTCCGCCGGCGCTTTAGCTGGCCCGTTATTGGAAACCAAATGGCGGGTGTCTACGGCTGGCTGGAGGGCGGAGCGAAGCCGAGCAACGTAGAAATTGTTTAGAGGAACTTTATCCCTCATGGTTGATCTCTCCCGGTTTAACAATTCGGATTACGATCCCGGGCGTTCGTTCCTCGTCAGAGCAGCCTGGCTCCTCTTCGGATTGCCCTTGCTCCGCTGTTCGATCTTGCCGTCTTCGGCGTTTCGGCGGGCACTTCTGCGATTCTTTGGAGCTGAAATCGGAGAAGGCGCCGTTATTAAACCAGGCGTTCGCATAAAATATCCATGGAACCTGCGAGCGGGCAATCATTGCTGGTTGGGCGAAGACAGTTGGTTTGACAATCTGGCTATGGTGACGATGGGCGATCATGTATGCGTATCGCAGGGAGCCTATTTGTGCACCGGAAACCACGATTGGGCGGATCTCGCGTTCAGCCTGATCACATCTCCGATACATATCGAGGACGGCGCGTGGGTGGCAGCTCGCGCTTCGATTGGACCAGGTGTTGTGATTGGCCAAGGCGCCGTAGTCGGATTTGGCGCGGTCGTTACCTCTAATATCCCTCCCCATGAAATCTGGGGCGGAAATCCCGCGGTCTTTCTCAGGCGTCGTGAAATCGAAACATCCCGGCGATCTCTCATCTTGTCGGCGACACACTGAATAACCCGCCTGGACGTAATTCCTGCCTGTCTGAAGAAAAATAGCATTCGGAGGCTTTATGTTCGCTTTGGTTTCTGTGATCATCTCGTCGCTCGCGATCTGTTTTGTCCTGACGCCGTTTTTCCGAGATTTTTTCGGATTTCTGGGCGTCATGGATAAACCTGATTCGCAGCGCAAAACTCATGCTCGCCCGATTCCGCGCGTAGGCGGGGTGGCCTTGGCGCTCACTTATTTTGTGGCTCTCATCGCTCTGCCGTTGGGTTGGTGGCGAGGCTTGATCGATGTGCATGATCCCAGCGTTCGTTTGATGGCGCGGCTCCTGCCGGCGTTACTGATTATCTGTGTTATCGGTCTGCTTGACGATTTACGCGGCCTTTCACCCTGGCAGAAGATCGCCGGCCAAGGCCTCGCCGCAACTTATGCGTGCTGGGCGGGAGTGCATTTGGCAACGCCAGTGGGATTTTGGGCGCCCACGATTCTAGTGGACTTGGTCAGTATACTGTGGCTGGTTTTGTGCGCCAACGCATTTAATCTGATCGATGGACTGGACGGCTTGGCTGCTGGTGTTGGCGTCATCGCCTCCGCCAGTCTTCTCATGGCGGCGCTGATCCATCACAATCCGGGCTTGGCCCTCGTGATCACGCCTCTCATCGGCGCGCTGTTGGGATTTCTTTATTACAATTTCAATCCCGCTTCGATCTTCCTTGGCGATTGCGGAAGCCTGCTGATCGGCTTCCTACTCGGTTGCTACGGCCTCATGTGGCACCAACACGCCACCACCGGGTTGGGCAAGGCCGCTCCGCTCATCGCGCTGGCCTTTCCGGTTTTCGAGGTAATAGTTTCGATCTCTCGGCGGTTCCTGCGAAAGCGCCCTATTTTCGGCTCGGATCGAAATCACATTCATCATCGAATCGTGTCCTTAGGTTTGAGCCACCGTAAGGCGGCGCTGGTCCTCTACGGCGTATCGACTCTGGTCGCCGTACTCGCGGTATTGCAGACCATTCTCCGCCCGAGATTAGCGACCGTTCTTCTACTGCTGTTCCCAGCAGTAGCGTATTTCGGATTCAAATCGCTCCGATATGCGGAGTTCGGCGTGTTGGGCCAGTTCCTGTTTGCAGGCGAACTCCGGCGGACTCTCCGGGCTATGATCCATCTCCGTGAATACGAAGAGTCCTTAGCCGGCGCCAACACCCTCGAGGAGTGCTGGGTGGTACTCAGAAATACATGCCGGGAAACGAGTTTCAATTACCTGGCTCTGAACTTGAACGGGAGATACTTCGAGGAGGAGATACGGCCGGCTTCCGCCTCCTCCGAACGTCTCCACATTTCACTCTCACATTCCGACGAAGCGACGTTCGGCCTTGATCCGAGCTTGACCGGGCCAGCCATGTTGATCGCTCCGCTCATCCAGCGATTTCAATGGAAAGTGAGCCGTTTCGGCGTAAGCCGGCCTTGGCTCGCTTCGGATTCTATCCCGCCTGAACGACTGAAGGCGAATGTTGCCTCGGCGCGATAAATAATTCGCAAAATACGCATTTGGGGGAAGGCATGAAATTTGCAATTCTAATCGGAACCGGAGTCATGGGGGTCGCCGTCGTCTCATCCGCTGTGCTAATGAAGATGACCAAGCCGCCCGAAGTGACGGTTACGATGAACCAGAGCGGCCTCAAGTCGCTGAAATCCGACGATGTCGAGTTTCTCGAAAACGGCGCGTTTAAAGTCGAGCAGGTACTTTTAAAAAAGAGAAACGGCGCCACTTATGTTGGGCCGGCTATCGGAACTCTGGATTTTGATCAGGAGCGTCAGGAGTTAACCGATACGCTTCCGTGGGGCACTATCAAGATCGGCTACCGGGCCTCGGGCAATAAGTTGACGCTAACGATGACCACGACGAACAGCTCGGGTACTGAAACGATTCAGGGACTTTACTATATACCGCTCACATTGAGATTCCCGGAAAAGGTTAAGGAATACGACGGATCTACTCCCTTACTGATGCACAACGTCGGACAGGTAGCCGCAGTCAAGGTTTCTTATGGCTCTGGAACGCTGGCGGTGGTGAGCGAAGATAATGCCAAACCGCTGATGGTGGGTTTCCCATGGGCCACCAATCGGCCGGACAACACCAAATTTCCATTGAGCGTGCATACCGGTCGCGTGAACTCATACCCGGACAGCTATCCCACCATCAATCGCCCGATCACGCCTGGAAATACTGATACATACGTCGTCACGCTCCGGTTCGGCCGGGCGGATGCGGCGGAAAACAAGTTAGCTGGGGATGCCTATGAGAAGTTTGCCGAGACCTTTCCGGCCCAGTTGAACTGGCCGGACCGCCGGGCGATTGGAGCGATCTTTCTGGCGAGCGCTCAGGAGAATCGCTCTTCCACCAATCCCCGGGGCTGGTTTGGCGA
This sequence comes from uncultured Acidobacteriota bacterium, assembly GCA_963799805.1. GTDB lineage: Bacteria > Acidobacteriota > Terriglobia > Bryobacterales > Bryobacteraceae > Palsa-187. The sequence goes on along the minus strand of CAWCYF010000002.1, from coordinate 849,025 downwards.
TGCCAGCTTAAATGTCACGACGCCCGCCGGCGAAGCTGAGTTTCGGAAGCGCATTCTGAGCGTCGCGGACGAGTCCATCCGGATCATGCGGGAGATGCATGCGCAAGGCGCGGTCACTTGGGATCCCGAAGGTCAAGAATTTTCGCACGCCACCAGCTACATTGGCGACCCACGACTCGTAGACACTCTGGCTCCGGAAATGACGCCGGTGGTGGACGAGTATTTTGATCGGTTCCGAAAAGCTGGATTCCGGGTTGGAATCTGCATCCGTCCCCAATCCCTACGTCTGTCCGCCGACAAGCGGAGTGCGGCTCAGGAATCCGTCTCAGACCCCACGCAATTGCTGATCGATAAGATCGCGTACGCCAAAAAACGGTGGGGCGTTTCTCTCGTCTACCTGGATTCAAACACGAATCCGACCGATCCCAACGCGCTGGATGCTTCGATTGTGGCGAAAGTGGCAGCGGCATTTCCCGACTGTCTGCTGATTCCCGAACACTCCAATCTCCGCTATTATTCCTACTCGATTCCCTACGCCGAACTCCGCCACGGCCAGTTCGGAACTCTGGATTCCGTGCACCGGGCCTATCCCAATGCATCCTCCCTGATCTACACCGCCGATGGGCCCCTCGATCTTTATCATGCAGAGCTCGCGAGCGCGGTAAAACGCGGAGACATCCTCATGTACCGCACCTGGTACCCCGATCCGCAAAACGAAAAAGTGAAATCTCTCTATAAACCGTAGTTCAAACGGAACTCGGCGATCACCGAATCCTAATGTCACAAGTTGAGACTGAACCCGCCGCACCCCTCGCCGCAGCACCCGTCGAGCGCGTAGGCTTAGGCCGCTTGCTGTTCAGCGGAACCTCGACCCTGGGCGTGGCGACTCTGATCGAGCGCGGAGCCGGCTTTATTGCGAACCTGGCGGCGGCCCGTCTGGGCGGCGCTCAAGTGTTCGGTGCCTACTCCATGGCCCTGACCACCGCTAATAACGTCGCGAGTTATGCGGGAGCTGGGATCGGGACGACGGCGAATCGTTTTTCGGGTGATTACCCCTATGGCCATCCCGGGTACCGGGGACTGTTGCGCGCACTGGCAATCTTCAGTGTCGGGGCTGCCGGGCTCGCGGCGGGAATCCTCTGGCTCGCCGCGGAGCCGCTGGCAGCGCGTTTACTAAATAACCCGGGCCTAACACATCTGCTCCGGCTGGCCGCGCTATCAGCCGGCGCGATCATCCTTCTCGAATGTTTGCGAGGCCTGCTGGTCGGACAGCGCAGATTCGCAGCTTTGCTGGTTCTGTCCATCCTGTCAGGAGGAGGGCTGGCGCTCCTGCTGCCGACGGCCGCTTTACGAGGAGCGCCTGCAATGGCTACCGCACAGGCCACTGCCGCTCTAGTGGCGGTTTTGCTGTGTGTACTTGCCGCACGGAAACTACGCTTCGCGCCAACCGATGCCGCAAGCGCTTCAGCGGGCCCTCATGTCGGCGCGATCTTTAGGTTTGGTTTGATGCAACTTGCGGGTATGGTGGGCATCAATGCCGCTGGATGGTGGATCGCGTCCTTAGTTGCGCGGGCCGACGTTTCGCTCGTGCAAATGGGATTTTACTCTGTTGCGCTTCAGATGCGAAACATCTGCGGAATGCCGCCGTTGCTAATTTCACAAACCGCTTATGCGCAACTCACCGAGGAAGGTGGACAGGATTACGGTGGGCCGGGACGAGTGACCATCGTGAGCACTCTAGCCGCCAGTATCGTTGCGCTGCTAATCTGCGGCGGATCGGCGGCGGTGATGCCGTGGATTTTACCTCATTTATACGGCAAAGCATTTACAGGCGGCGAACTTCCCGCGACGATTGCGGTCGCGGTGGCATTAGTGCACATGAGCGCCGCGCCCGCTGCCGCACGTCTGACGGTAGTCTCACTTTCGCTCACAGGAGTGATTAATGGGATCTGGACGGTTCTCATGATCGGCCTGGGAACTTGGCTGGTGCCGGGCGGGGGCGCCGCGGAGGCGATCACAACCTTGCTCGCGGCCCATGTATTATCCGCAGTGCTGGTCTTAATCACGCTGCTACGATTGCGCGCTGTTCCCCCCACATTAGCTGCCGTGTCGATGCCCGCGCTGGCCGGCACAGTGCTTCTGGCAGGACTGGGTTGGTTGCGTTCGACGAGTATTCACAAGCTCGCCATCAGCGGTGCAATGCTGGCAGCTACGATTTTTCTGGTCTCCTTATCGTTTTACTTTTTTCGCAGAGCCCGCCTGATCGCACCTGAAATCAAGTTTTCAAAGCTCATCTGGGAGATTTTCGGCCGTACCGGCTTTCGGCTGAAATTTCGCCGATAGCCTCTAGATCGAAGAAGAGGATTCCGTTGACAACCGTTGTCTGGATCGATTGGTATTCATATCACGTTTCCCGGTTGCGAGCCCTTTTCGAGCACCAGTCTCTGAAAGGACAGGTGACCGGAATCGAGCTCGTCGGCGGTTGCGGCGTTCACGCCGGCTTGAAATTTCGGGACGAGGATAGAGACGGGCTGCCTATCGCCAGCTTGCTTCCGGCAAGCGACTGGCAGAGCGCCGGGCAACTTCGCCTGGCGCGAGCCGTATGGCAAAAACTACAGCAACTACGGCCGTCAGCAGTGCTGGTCCCGGGATATTACACGGCGCCGGCTCTGGCAGCCGCTCTGTGGGCGCGCCTTCATGGTAAGCGCTCGGTGTTGATGAGCGAGACCACAGGCGAAGATTACACGCGCGTGTGGTGGAGAGAAACGCTCAAGCGAGTGCTGATTCAATCCTTATTCGATTACGGAATCTGCGGTGGAAAACCCCACGTCCGATATCTTCAACAGCTCGGGTTTCCACCGGAAAGAATCGCACGTTTCTACGACGTGGTAGACAATCGATTCTATCAGGAGGCAGCCGACCAGACGCGCCGCTCCCCCGCCCTGCGCCGACATCTTGATCTGCCTGAGCACTATTTCTTATACGTGGGACGGCTTGCCCCCGAAAAAAATGTGAGTGGGTTAATTGACGCGTTCGCTCGCTATCGGCAGGATGGGGGCGCTTGGTCGCTGGTGGTGGTGGGAGACGGGCCGGAACGAACCCAGATCGAGAAGCAATCCGCGGCGCTTGGCCTTGCGCCGTGGGTGCAGTTCGCCGGAATGAAAAACACGCTCGAAACGACCAGGTATTACGCGTTTGCCGAGTGCTTTGTCCTTCCCAGCACGCGCGAGCCCTGGGGACTTGTAGTTAACGAGGCAATGGCTTCCGGCCTGCCAGTGATTGTCTCAAAGCGGTGTGGCTGCGCCGAAGATTTGGTCGCCTCAGGCGAGAACGGATTCACATTCGACCCGGAGAGGCGCGGCGAGCTCACCGATCGGTTACTGGCTGTGAGCGCTCTCGATCCTGTTGGATTGGCTGCCCTGGGTCAAAGATCCAGGGAAATCATTGCGGGTTATTCTCCACAACATTGGGCCGCCGAGGTGGCGCGTCTCGTTCAGTAGAAATTTGCCCTCGGCGCAGCATGAAAATTCTGATCGTAAACCAGTTCTTCTGGCCGGACATGGCGGCCACGGGTCAACTACTCACCGATTTGGCCTGGCATCTCGGGCCAGACCACGAAGTGACCGTGATTTGTAGTGGCGGCTCCTATGCGGGTTCGGCTGCGGGATCAATACGCCCCGAGGTTCCGCCGCCAGTGAAAATCCTGCGAGTTCCGGGATTGGCATATAACCGCGGGATACTGGCGCGCGCTCTTTCCTATTCCACATTCCTCCTGGGATCGCTATGGCACGAACTTCGCGTTCCTCGTCCAGATGTTGTCATCACAATGACCACGCCGCCGCTGTTGAGCATTGGCGGTACGATCTTGAAAGCTTTGCGCGGCACGCGGCACTTCATATGGGAGATGGATGTATTCCCCGACGCGCTGGTCAGCCTCGGGGCCTTATCGGAGCACGGTAAGATCACGCGCTTTCTCGGATGGGTGGAGGATCTCTGTCACCGTAGATCCGATGGAATCATCGCACTCGGGCCCTGCATGCGCGAACGCCTCATTGCTCGAGGAATTCCCGAGAATCTGGTGCACGTAGCTGAAAACTGGGCCGATGGCAGCGCAATTTCACCAGGGCCATCCCGCCGCTCGGGACCGTTGAATATTCTTTATTCCGGTAATTTGGGCCTTTCCCACGATATCGATACGATCATCCAGGCGATGAGGCAATTTCGAAACGACTCGCGGTTTATCTTCACCTTCGCCGGGGGAGGAGCCGAAAAAGCCAAGTTACAGAAGATGTGCAGCGTGGAAAATATCAAAAATGCGCGGTTCTTGTCCTATTCGAGCCGGGATCGATTGGGCGATCATTTGACCCAGGCAGACATAGGCCTGGTAACAGAGCGGCCCGCTTCTATTGGGACCGTAGTCCCCAGCAAAGTATATGGCCTGATGGCGGCGGCCCGGCCCATTCTCTTCGTCGGACCAAGGGAGGCGACGCCGGATATATTGATCAGGCGCTTCGATTGTGGCTGGCAAATCGATCCAGGCGATTCAGAATCGCTGGTGGTTTTGCTCGAATCTCTTGCCGAAAACAGAGAGGCGATTTGGGCTTCTGGCCGGAGGGCTCGCCGCGCCTTCGAACAACATTATGATTTGCCACACGGAGTGGCTCGAGTAGCGGCGCTTCTAGGACTTGGCCGGCCGATAGAAACGCCGGCCATGCGGGATTTAGCGGCAAATTGGAAATTATAACGGGGGAAAAAGGATGATGCGATTCAGTGTTGGTTTGAGTATCTTATTTGCCATACCGGGGGTCTGGGCGCAGAATGCAATTCAGACCGAGAACGCGCTGCCTGGAACCAGCGCCTGGCAACTCACAAATCCGGCGAGTAATCACGAAATCGAGGGCTACGCATCGCTGACCAGCGTGAACATCGGCGGGCAGATCGCGTTTTACGTGAATACCGCGTCGCCAACCTTCAGCGTTAATATTTACCGAATGGGCTGGTACGCCGGCGCGGGCGGACGGCTGATGTTAAATATCCCCACCTTAACCGGCGTTTCTCAACCAGCGCCCATTCCGGATCCGGATACAGGGATGGTCGAGTGTAACTGGAGCCAAAGCTATCTTCTCAATGTGCCTTCCACTGGCTGGATCAGCGGGATTTACCTGGCCCAGCTGACGGCATCCTCGGGCAAGCAGTCCTATATCATATTCGTCGTCCGGGAGGACGCGCGCCCATCGCTTTATCTCGCGCAAGAGGGCGCGACCACATATCAGGCATATAACAACTGGGGCGGGGGCTCCCTATACCCCTTCAATAGCACGTCCTCAGCGTCGGGAGGACCATCTACGATGGTCTCCTTCAATCGACCGTACACTATCGGCTTCACGACCAATAGTTATCTTGGTGTGGGCGCCGGCGAGTTCCTCACCAACATTCAGCAAGAGACGCTATACGCATCGGCTTGGGAATACAACCTCGTTCGGTTTCTCGAACGTGAAGGATACGACGTCACCTACTGCACGGATGTCGATGCGCACGAACAGCCCAATCTGTTACTTTCGCATTCTGGTTGGTTGTCCATGGGGCATGACGAGTATTGGTCCATGGCAATGCGAACCAATGTCACTAACGCACGCAATGCCGGGGTGAACCTGGCCTTTATGGGCGCGAATGCAATGTACTGGCAAATTCGGTTTGCCGCAAGCTCGATCAATGGAGCCCCCGACCGGACTATGATCTGCTACAAAAACAGCGACAATGACCCGGTCAAAGGAAGCACGGCTACAATTCTCTGGCGCGATGTAGGAATGCCAGAGGAGAGTCTAATCGGTCAGATGTATCACAAAGATCCATATTTCGTAGACTTGGTGATTGATAACGGTTCGAACCCAGTCTTCGCGGGAACTGGCCTTTCCACCGGAACTGTAGTCCCACAACTAGTTGGCTACGAAGTTGATTGCGTTCAGGATGTGAACTACGCATGCAACACCCCAGGCTATTGGTCTCCCCCAGGAACCATTCAGCTCGGTCACTCCCCTTTGGATGGGTCAGGCGGTGAGTGGGGAGATATGACCATGTATACCTGGACTGCAAGCGGGGCGGTCGTTTTTTCTTCAGGATCGAATCAGTTCGTCTGGGGTCTCGATAACGACTATTACTCGCCGGCGCTTCGGCCGGCCTATGTAAGCCCCGGCATCCAGCAAATGATGCGAAATGTCCTAAGTACATTCGCGTCTTCAGCTCTTTCAGTTTCCATAACGCCCCCGGCGCCCGTGAATCTTACCGCCTCCCAGACCCAGCAATTTACGGCGTCAGTAGTCGGTTCAACCAATACTTCGGTTACGTGGAGCATCAGTCCCAGTGGGTCCGGAAGTGTTTCATCCACAGGTTTCTATACGGCTCCGTCCCTCATCTCGAGCCAGCAATCCGTCACGATAACCGCGACCAGTGTGGCCGAACCTTCGCGCTTCGCGACCGCCACCGTGATGCTGATTCCAGTCTCGGTGTCAGTGGCTCCGCCGAATATCAGTCTGTCGGCTGGACAGTCGCAGCAATACACGGCGACGGTTAGCGGAGGCAGCAATACAGCGGTGACCTGGAGCATCGTACCGGCCACCGGAGCGGGAGCAATTTCGTCCACTGGTTCCTACGCTGCGCCGGCGTTGATCTCAGTCCAGCAAACAGTTGCGGTTACCGCAACCAGCGTGGCTGATACTACAAAATCCGCGAGTATCAATTTGACTCTTGTACCCGTAGCCGTGTCGATCGCGCCGACTACTGTTACCCTGGGCGTGAATCAATCGCAGACATTCACCCCCACCATGACGGGAACTTCAACTCAAGGTGTTACGTGGAGCGTCAATCCTTCAGTGGGTACTATCACAGGCGGCGTATACACGGCCCCATCCTCGATCACAAGCGCGCAAACTGTGGCGGTGGTGGCGACGAGCATTTTCGATCCCACCAAGAGCGCCAGCGCGACGATTACGCTGACGCCGGTGAGCGTCAGCGTCGCGCCGCCAACTGCGAATGTGGGGGCAGGCGGCACGCAGCCATTCGGGGCTACCGTCACGGGTTCATCTAACCAATCCGTAACGTGGAGCATCCTGAGCGGCGGCGCGGGCAGTGTCTCTACCACCGGACTCTACACCGCGCCGGCTTCGATAACCACCCAGCAAACCGTCACGGTCCGGGCCACCAGCGTCGCGGATCCGACCAAAAACGGCAGCGCCACTGTCACGCTAATTCCCGTGACCATTACCGTGAATCCGCAGACCGGCTCGCGGAGCGTGAATCAGACTCTGCAATTAACCGCCACAGTGACGGGTACCGGCAACACTGCCGTTACCTGGAGCATCCTGAGCGGCGGCGCGGGCAGCGTCTCAACCACCGGACTCTACACCGCGCCCGCTTCGATAACCACCCAGCAAACCGTCACCGTCCAGGCGGCCAGCTCCGCGGATACCACCAAAACCGCTACTGCGACGATTACGCTGACGCCGGTGAGCGTCACGGTCGGGCCGCCGAGCACCTCGTTGAGCGTCAATCAGACCTTGCAATTAACCGCCACAGTGACGGGCAGCAGCAACACCGCCGTTACCTGGAGCATCCTGAGCGGCGGCGCAGGCAGCGTCTCGACCACCGGACTCTACACCGCACCCGCTACCATCCTTACCCAGCAGAGCGTCACGGTGCGGGCCACCAGTTCGGCGGATGCGACCAAAACCGCTACTGCGACGATTACATTGACCGTGCCGCCGATAACCGCTGTGGCCAGAGTGGGTGCTCCGGTGATTTGCGCGCTGGGCGGCAACGTGTCCACCGGATCGTGTAACTATACGGCCACGACCGGGAATTTCCTGGTGGTCACTTGCTCCAGCCAGAACTCCCAATCCAGTTTCCGCGTTACCGACGCTAAGTCGAATGCTTATGTAGAAGATGGATTCGCCACCAACGGGGTGACGACTTCGCTGTTCCATGCGGCCAATGTTACCGGAGGAGCGGTGAATCCCACCTGCACCGGCAGCGGAACCGCGGGCAATGGGCTGATCGTCACGGTGACGGAATATTCGGGAGTGGTAAGCTCGAACCCGGTGGACGGAAAGCCGATAAGCGCTACCGGAAGCGGGGGCAGCGCCAACAGCGGTAAGACCACCACCACCGGGACCAGCGATTTGCTGGTCGGAGCCGCCATCAGCGATTCCGTTCCCAACTGCAATAGTTCGAAAATAGAGACCGGATGGACGCAAGTTCAGTTTGAAAACAACCAGCAAAGCTATTGCCTGATGTATGGCGATCGCCTCAACGTCACCGGCGGCACTTACAACTTCACCACCACCTTCACCAACAGCAATAATTGGGGAGCCATCACAGCCGCTTATAAATAATCCATCCGGCATCTGGCCGACAATTTAAGCTTCGGACTAAATGTGTCGATGGTATAGTCGAATGATGTCTGCTCGTTTAAGTGACGCGCCAGCGGGGTCGCTGCTATGTATTCTCACAGCCATCCTGCTCGCGCCTGCGGTAGCGCAAACTCCTGGAAGCTCTACCAAAACTGGACGGCAAAACCAGAGGGTAAATGCGGACAAAGCAGCCAGCCAGCGGACGCGTCAATACTTTATCGCCGCGGAGCCCATAGAATGGGATTATGCGCCGCTGCGCAAAGATCAGACCCAGGCGCCCCTTCCCCCGCCCTGGCAAGGTAGCCAGAAGTATCCGAAATATCACTATGTTCAGTATACTGACGATACTTTCACTACACCGGTAAAACCACCAGCGTGGCTCGGCATCCTTGGCCCGGTAATTCGTGGTGTTGTAGGCGACACTTTGATCATCACTTTTCTTAATCGGTCAGATCGGGAAAATAGAGTGTTTTCGATCCATCCGCATGGCGTTAAATACGATAAAGACAATGAAGGAGCATATTACAATCCCCAACCAGGACGGGGGTCGTATATTATGCGTGGAAATAAATACACATATACCTGGAAAGTGGATAAAGAGGCTGGCCCATTGCCAGGAGAGCCGAGTTCGAAAGTATGGCTTTACCACAGCCATGTGATGGCCGATGAAGATGTCAACCGAGGTTTGGTGGGCGCTATTATCATCACGGATCAGGAGCATGCGCGGCCTGACGGGACGCCAAACGACGTGGATCGCGAGTTTGTGACTCTCTTTATGATCTTCAATGAGAACGGCGGCCTCGACCGCATGGACGATCAATACGTAGATGAAGACATAGATCAGCGCCGCAGAATGGACGCCTTCCATAAATTGACGCCGGACGCTCAAAAGAGCGCTTTAGAGGGCGGCCTCAAACACACTATCAACGGCTATATGTTCGGAAATGTTTCTGGATTGGAGATGAATGAAGGCGAGCGGGTGCGTTGGTATGTGATGGCGCTTGGTTCGGAGCAAGACCTCCACACGGCGCACTGGCACGGGAAAACGGTAATTGAGGACGGGCGGCGGCGAACCGACGATGTTGAGCTGCTTCCAGGCAGCATGAAGGTGGCTGACATGCTCGCCGATAACCCGGGCACATGGATGTTGCACTGTCATGTGTCGGATCACATGATGGGCGGGATGTACGCGTTCTATGTGATCCATCCGAAATAGAAAACGAGCCACGAGCTTACCTCTCCAGCCCTCTTATTTAAACTGAAATTGAATCGTATATTCGGCGGCCACCGGGTTTCCATTCAGCGTGCCGGGGCGGAATTTCCACAATCTTGCGGCGCGCACAGCCGCGGATTTGATCGGGAAACTGGCGACTTGCGTTCCGCCGGCGGACGAAACCAGCTCGGCGTCCTTAACATTTCCGGACGCGTCCACTGCGACCCGGACAGATACAATAAACCCGCCATTCGGGCCGGCCCTTCTCAAGAGCTCGCTTATCTCCGGCGTAATTGCAGGATTGCTTTCCCGGATCGGAACTGGGGGGACGGAAGAAGGCGCTAGGGTCCTCTCCGCGATGCGCGCGGACGGGGGATTTGCCGCGATACTGGTGCTCGCCGAGACCGGAGGTGTAACCGTATCTGACGAACCGGACGCTGGCGCGCGTTGATTTCTGGCCTGCTCAGCTGGTGGGGGAGTGGACAAGGCCAGCGGCGCGGTGGCCTCGCGGCTCGGAGGCGGAGAGGGGTCCGGCAGTCTCGGAGCAGAATTCGGCTCCGGGCGCTCCACTGCTTTCGCCGTTTCCGCAACAGGTTTGGGCGGTTCAGGAGGAGCCTTCGGCGGTTCCTGCGGAGCCCTCAGGTGTTCCTGAGAGGTCGCGACCGGTTCAGGAGGAGCGATTACCGTTGCAGGAACATTCCCAGGTTTCGATCCGCTCTCGTTGATCACCGTATTCGCGACCGGCAGCGCCCGCGGATCGATCGCATGCGCACTGGCTCCAATTGAATCCTTGCGATTATTCAGCGCGGGGTTAGCCCTTTGCGGCGCGGCGCCGGCAAAAGGCGGCTGCGGTCTGACCTCGGGGTTCCCTATGCTCGGCGGATGAACGCCAGAGGTTCGGTCCGCGTCCTGCGTGAGGATGGACGATAACTCTGAAGGCGGCCTCGCATTCCACGCTAAAACCTGGATGGATTCCGCCTGGGTCCGGTGATCGTCGGTCGCAATCTCAAGCCGGAAATCCAAATCGCCCAGCAAAGGCGAGTATAAGATTCGGCCCTCCTCGAGTTGCCTTTTGTCCAGCGGCAGAGCGCGTGTGACCCCATCGCGAATTGTGAGTGTGCCACCCAAGGCCCGGCGTACGGCGCTCGAAGAGCGGTCCCATGTCACCTCAAAATCGTTTCCCGAGCGATTGACCTTTAGGCCCAATGCGCCGGTGGTTAACGCGCCGGGAGCCTGACGTTCGGTCCGGTCCGCAGAGTGCGGCCAGTTGTACGCCAAACCGGCGACCGCCAGAATCGCCGCTATCAGCCCCACCGCCATCCACCCAGTCTTTCGCGACCATACCGGAACGAGCGGCGGGCGCGGTTCCGATGGGCGCATCACATCCGTTAAGCGCCGGTTGCGGAGGAGGTATTCGTCGAACGGAAACTCCGGCGCGGGAACTCTCGATGCGACTTCGCTGTCCAAGCTAAACAGAGCTGCCGACCAAGGCCGGTGCGCCGCGGTTTGGATCAGCATAAAAACGGCACCCGAAGCTGGCGGATACCATTTAGCAAGAGAGTGGTCGGATTCGGTCATTGCCAGACGTCCGCCCATCTGCGTACGAAAAAATCCAACTACGGAAGGCGCACCAGCGGGAGTATCCTTCAACCTGTCTTGCAGCCACTCGCGTAGAGCTGCTTGCGTCGCCTCCGGATCGTACAGCGCCTCTTTAGATTGCGGAAGCAGTTCAAAATGCTGAATGAGGAGAGTTTGTCGGCTGACGGAACCGAGTAGTATACCCAGTCTCTCGCTATTTTCCTCCAGCGCAGCCCGCAGATCGTGAATCGCCGCATAGGCCACGCGAACCGGGAGTGGGTGGCCAGGCAGTCGCACCTCAAAGAACTCCGCACGGCCGGATTTCGAGACAACGCGATTCTGCATCTCCTCTTGCAATGGAGTTTGCATTCTCGAGATCGGGGTCGGCGTGGTCTCGGTCGAAGCTATCGCCGGCTGCTGTCGTTCGGCGCGCATACGAAGCTGATGGGCATCGAAAGGAAATTCGAGGAAACTAAATGCCGAATGTACTTGGCCTTTGTCGGAAAAAAAGAACCCAGCAGTAGAAGTTTGGCCGCTCGCCGCGGCATCAATCACCAGGAAAACGCTGTTCTGCTCGGGGAAGTACTCCTGAATCAAAGTGACGTCGTCATCGCGCAGTCGTATGCTATGGTCCTGGTCCGTTCGGTAGTAGCCGACGACGGAGAGGCCATCCGTCCGAGACTGACACTCTGCGAGAGCACGCTCCCATCGAATCGGCGTCGCGGCGTTCCACGGCGATTCCAGAGACCTATATGCCTGAATTTCCACAACAGCGGAAGACTGGACGTTCCCTAGAAGAATTCCCCAAAGCTCCTGGCCCGAGCCAGCACCAAGCATCCCCCAGATCTCACGTTCGATCTGACCGACTAAATCGATCCCAATCCGGATCTGCACTGGAGCTCCCGGAAATGTCCAAGTGTACATCCGCTTCGCGGCAGAGCCTGTGGGGCCGACCGGCATTTGCATCTGGCCTCCGAGAAAACCTTTTGATCCTGTGAAACCATCTTACTTGAATCCACATAGCAACTGAAGGGCGTTCGCCAGGAAGGGCTTGCATCCGATGATCCGGGTTGCTCGCGCCGATACCCGTCAGGTAGCCTGTTGGAGTGTCTCGATCCTCTGGCTTCGTCAGGTTACTGCTCAGCTTTTCCACGCTGTTGTTGGCGCAGACACCCGATACCGCCTCGATTCACGGCCAAGTTGTCGACCAGAGCCATGCGGCCGTTGCCGGCGCGCGGATCACGGCAACAAACACGCTGAGCAAAACGGAACGATCGGCGCAGAGCGGCGAATCCGGATATTTTTCGATAGAAGGCCTGCCGATCGTTGGAGTCTGGAGCGTTACCGCTGCAAAATCCGGCTTTGCCGAGGCGCACATTAGCGATCTAATTTTGGAAGGCGGAACAGGCGCGAGCGTCACGTTCCAGTTAAATGTTGCCGGAAGTCAAGGTCGCATCACAGTGACAGGGGTCGCGGGCGAAGTTCGGACCGACGAACCTCAGCTGGGCGACCGTCTCGATGCCACGCAGATGGAAGAGATACCGCTGCTCAATCGCAGGATCACGTATCTGCCGCTGTTGAATGCCGCCAATCGCCCAGCCATCAACCAGGGTGACGTCTTCATGAACCAGGATCTTTTCACCACCAATGGCGCGGGCAGGCGGCAGACCTGGTTCGAAATCGACGGGGTCACGGGGAATGACAGTTGGGGACGCCAGACGATCTTTACGAATATTCCGCTGGCTGGCGTTCAGGAGCTGACGATCCTCGAAAACGCTTTCTCCGCTGAATACGGCGGCAGTACGGGCAGCGCGGTCAACATCGTCACGAAGAGCGGAGCGGATCGGTTTCACGGCGATGCCCTGGCTCTGTTCCGGCCATCCTCAACCGAAGCAGCGCTCTCCGGTTTTAACGCCAATAATGCGGCCAGCGGCAATGATCTGACAAACGACACTCTGATTCAACCGGCATTGTCGCTCTCCGGTCCGATTGGAAGCGATAACCGGACCCACTTTTTCGTAGCGGGCGAATACAGCAGGGAGGACAAGGCCTCGCCAGTCATCTCGCCAGTGGCGCCTGGCAACTTCGTCGGCCGGTACAGGGATTATCTCGGATTCATGCGTCTGGATCGTGAACTCAACCAGAACAATAATCTGTTCTTTCGGAGCGATGCGGATGCATTCTACGATACGAATCCCAACGGCACGGTCGGCGGAAATAATCTTCCCAGCGTGGACCGAATTTTTAAGCGTCGGACTTACTCTGAAGAGTTTGGGGAAACCGCTGTAATCAATCCAACGCTGGTCAACAGCGCGCGTGTGCAATTCCAACTCGCCTCGCCTATCACTGCCTTTGACCCGGTAACGTACGGCACCCAATTTTCCGTACCGATCTCAGCCGGCGGGACGTTCACCTCCGGCACATCGCAATCAGCCTGGCTCGCGAACCGCCAGTATGAGGCGAACGATACGCTTTCGGCCATTTGGGGACGGCATCAGATCCGGTTCGGCGTGGACGCAATCGTCGCTCACACGGGCGGCAACAGCAAAGAATTTGGCGGCCCCATTTACCTGGGACAGTTTGTTTATAATACCTGCACTCAGGCATTGAGCGTCTGCGAGAGTCCGTCATATCTGGATGACATCAGCAACGTGAAGACCTACACCCAGAGCTACGGAAACGCGAGCTACACGGTGAACGACACCCTCTTCGCCGCATTCGTGCAGGACGACTGGCGCATACGACCGAATCTGACGGTCAACCTGGGACTGCGTTATGAACTGCAGACTTTTACCGATTCCCGCAAGGATTTTGCGCCCCGGGTCGGCTTCGCCTGGAACCTCCGAGGCGATGGCAAGACGGTAATTCGCAGCGGCTTCGGGATTTATTATTCACAGATCGTCGACAACTCCGAAGCCAATTACGCGCTTACGGGACCGACGGGCGTGTTCAATTACACCGCTGCGCCGGGACAGGTCGGTTTTCCGACCAATGTCGCCGCCGCCCCGCTACCCGCCTTTCCGGCGGGCGCTCCTGTGCCTCTGCGCAGTCTGTACGTCCGGCCCGGCGATGCCGCTTATCTCAACCAGTTCTTCCCTGTTTCAACCCTATCCGCCTATCCTGGTCAACTGCTGAACCCATATTCGGAACAGTGGTCTTTTGGCGTTGAGCGCCGGCTTGGCACGGATTTGGTGTTGAGCGTGGATTACGTCGGCTCCCACATGCTGCGCATCAATCGTCCGCTGGATGTGGACGCTCCAGCGCCGTTCATTCGTACCGCTCTCGGACAAATACGCTCGCCGCAGGCAGCCAACTGCACGCGGCCCTACTGGATCTGGTGGTACAACCAGCAAGGCATGAGTTGCAACCCCTCGGCCGCTACCAATCCACAACCGCCCTACTCGGTCATCCAGACAGATGTCAACGATGGATACGCTTTCTATGACGCGCTGGATGTGAATCTCAGTCATCGCTTCAGTCGCCGTTTTTCCATGCTGGCAAGCTACACCTGGTCCCATGCAATTGATAATGTCGATCCGGATATCCCCAGCCAGAATCCGAATGACTCAAATTTTACGGGTCACATCGAGAACGGGAACGCGATCTTCGACCAGCGCCACCGGTTTGTGCTGAGTAGTGTCTATGTCCTGCCCCTGAAAATTAATATCGGAGGGGTGACCTCACTCGCTTCGGGACTGCCTTACAATATCACGACGGGTACAACCAATAGCGGAGATACGGGGGCCACCACGGACCGGCCCGTGATCGACGGTGTCGTGATCGGGCGTAATACGGGCCGTGGGCAGCCTATTTATGATGTATCGCCTTTTATCGAGCGTTCGTTTGTGCTTTGGAAGGAACGCGCGCGCCTGGATCTGCGAGCGGAAGCGTTCAACGTCCTGAATCACGCCAATTTTGTGGGTTACAGCGGAACGTACGGGAATGGCGTTACGCCGGGCCCTGGTTTCGGAGCGCCGTTAGTGGGGATCACCAATCAGCTTCCCGCTCGTTCTATGCAGTTTTCGATGAAACTTGCGTTTTAATGTGAAAGGCTGAGGGCATTCCGGCAGTCAGCGCAAGAGGACGCCGGATCGCTGCAGACCCGGCGTATTAGGCATAGTTTCGATCAGCATTTGGTACAAGATTTGCGACAGGCCGGTTCCACCCAGCAGGACTTGTTCAACTTCGATTCCCGTCCGAAACAGCGGACCTTCCGGATTGGAATAGACGATATGGCCGAACAGTACGCAATCGGCCATGTCCAATTGAACAATATCGCCCGGCACGAGCTGGAGTGGTAGCGCGATGCAAACACCCGACTCCGATATATCCGCAACAGAGCCGGAAGCGGAGTTCTTCCGGTTTTTCAATGGGGTCACCCTTGCGCCGAAATTGGCTGGGAAGCGTTCGTGGATTCGGCTGTTCATTGATTCTCTCATCGGCCGCCTGGCTCCATGACTTTACCGAAATTCGGAATCGATATACTGTTGGATAACCATATGAGCCTGAATCGACGCGAACTGCTTACCCAAGCTGGACTCCTCGCCGCCGCAACGAGACTGGCTCCCGCAGCCGGCCGGGGGACGAGCGACGCTCTCGTGCCTAAGTCGGAATTTCCGATCTCCGAAGCACAAACTTATCTCAATTGCGCCGGCTGGCACCCCACCCCGCTCGCCACGACGCGAGCCGTCCGAGCCTATGTGGATTTTAAGAGCACAGGCAAAATCGATGGCAAGGATTCCGACGGAAGTATGCCGGTACCGGCAATGTTTTCCAGGCTCGCGAAGGCCAAGCAGGTTAAGGAGCAGTTTGCCGCGCTGATTAACGCCAAGCCCTCTGAAGTTGCTTACGTTCAAAGTACGATGTCGGGAGAGAGTCTGGTGATAGGCGGTCTGGGTCTGCCGCAAGCCGGCGGAAACGTGGTTACCGACGCCCTTCATTACGACGGTTCTTTATGCGTGTACAAGGAGCTCGAGAAACAGGGCCTGGAGGTTCGCATCGTGATCCCGCGCGAAGGACGCATCGACATGCGGGACATGGAAAAGATGGTCGACCGCAAAACTCGGTTGATTGCCGTCTCCCTGGTGTCTTACGTCAACGGTTTTATGCACGATCTTAAGGCGGTCAGCGATCTTGCCCATGCCCACGGCGCTTATGTTTATGCCGATATCATTCAAGCCGCCGGCTGCATTCCCGTGGACGTGAAAAGCACGGGCGTCGATTGCGCGGCCTGCGGAGCCTACAAGTGGCTAATGGGCGATATGGGGTTGGGTTTCCTCTATGTCCGTGAAAGCCTTCAGGGGAATGTCGTGAAGTCGATCCAGTATGGATGGAGCCAGTTCCGCGACTTCAATTACCACATATTTCCCGGCGATTCTCCCGATTCTTCGCCCTTTACCTATAAGCGCCTGACAGGCGCCGAAGGCTATTACGAGGTGGGCACCATCGCGCATACGGTGACAGCTGGCCTCGCAGTATCCCTACAGATGATTCAAAAGCTCGGAGTGGAAAATATCCGGGCTCACGTTAAGCCTCTTCTCGATCGTGTTCAGAAAGAACTGCCCTCGTTGGGCTATGCTGCGATGACGCCGCCCGATACCGCAACCCCGATCGCCGCGTTTGTCGTCAAGGACCCGGCAGCGACAATCGCCAGGCTCAGCAAGGCGAAGGTGACCGCCAAGGTCGTGCAACATCAGCTTCGTATTTCACCTTCGATTTTTAGCGATCAGCAGGATATCGACCGGCTCCTCAACGCGCTGAGCTAAATTATTGGTTGGCGCTTTCGGGAACGCCGCGCGGATCAGGCTTCACTGTGACCGGCTGCGTGTAGACCTGTCCGTCTACCGTGAGGCGCACCGAATATTGACCGGCTCGTAGACCTCCAGCGCCGCCGCGTCCACCGGGGGCGGGAGGAGTTGTCGCGGCTGGCACGGTCCCACAGGCTCCTCCTACCGGCGCGCTCGCGCCGCCACGTCCTCCGCCACCACCGACTCCACGCTGCGCCGTACCGCCGAGAGCGACGCGATGCATTCCAGCCGCTGCCGGGGCTAGCTCAGTGGGAATTTCCCAGATTGCCTGTACGTTTAAAGTTTCGGTATCGACCGGGCGCACCGGCGTATCACTTGCGGCGCAGGCCCGCACGGAGCCTGACCCATCCAAAAGCTCGATCTTGACCGGTTGAGCGGCTGCCCGGTTAAGCCAGTAGTACGCGACTACGCCGGAGGGTGGATTCAATAGTTGCGGTTCCTCATGCGGCAGCGGCGTGCCGTTCATG
Source organism: uncultured Acidobacteriota bacterium (assembly GCA_963799805.1). GTDB lineage: Bacteria > Acidobacteriota > Terriglobia > Bryobacterales > Bryobacteraceae > Palsa-187. The sequence goes on along the minus strand of CAWCYF010000002.1, from coordinate 831,555 downwards.
CCGCCCTGCCGGATCGCAAAAGTCTCGCCGGGTTTGAACAGGTAGGCTCTGGCGGATGTGATTTGAGCGCCTTGGGCACTAATTTCCCGTAGCGCGGCCATTTGATCCATCACCCAAAACCCACGGCCATGCGTGGCAACATCCAGATCGTCGCCGTGTACCACGATATCGCGAACCGACGTAACCGGCATGTTGTTCTGTAGCGACTGCCATTGCGCGCCGTCGTTAAAGGAAACATATACACGTAGCTCGGTGGCAGCGTAAAGCAGCCCCTTAGCTTGCGGATCTTCCTTTACTGAATTGACGAAGGCACCTTCGGGAATGCCCGCGACGACATTCTGCCAGGTCTTGCCGCCGTCGTGGGTACGATAGATGTAAGGCTTATTATCGGCGATGCGATGGCGGTCGACCGAAGCGTAGGCGGTTTCCACATCGAAATGGCCAGCCTCGATTTGAGAGACCTTGCTCCAAGCCGTCATCGGGGGAGGCGTCACGTTTGCCCAGTTCTTGCCATCGTCGCGAGTGACATGGATCAAACCATCGTCCGTGCCCACCCAGACGGTGCTTGCCTGCAGCGGCGAGGGGCCGATCGTATAGACCACGCCGAAGCGGGTCGTCATCGGCTCGTCGATATCTTTAGCCGTGACCGGGTCGAGAGTGTTAGGGACAGGCGGCTGCATTCGCGAGAGGTCGGGACTGATTTTTTCCCAAGTCTTGCCGCGGTCCCGAGAGCGCATCATAAATTGATTGGCATAGTAGAGCGCTTCATCGGCCTGGGAGAAGACCTGAGGCAGCGTCCAGGTTTTTCGGTTGGGGTCCTGCGGATCGGGCGGCGGCAGCTGTCCGCCGAGCGGCACCTGGATATTCAAGTTCTGATCGCAGCGCCCCGCGCCGCTTCCGTAAAGAATATTACCGTCCTTCGGATCGGGAACCACGGTATTGCTCTCGCCGGCCAAACATGTTGGTTCCCAGTTGCGAAATGTTAGCAAGCCTTCCGCCGACCAGGTACTGACGCCCACGCCGCCGCTGTCTTGCTGCGCTCCGTAGAGCCAATATGGGAAGCGGTTGTCGGCGGCCACATGATAGAGCTGCGCCGTTGGCTGGTTATACCATGTGCTCCAGCTCCTGCCGCCGTCCACGCTGACCACTGTTCCCTGATCGCTGCTGAGCACCATGCGATTGCCGTCGTTGGGATTGATCCACATCTGGTGATAATCGTCTCCGCCGGGCGCTCCCTTGATCGGAACAAACGTTTTGCCCGCGTCGGTGGTCATGAAGGTGGCGGTGTTAATGACGTAGGCCCGATCCGGGTTCGTTCGGATCGATGCTGACCGCTCCGAAATACCAGCCACGTCCCCACAGCCTGTTCTCGGAGTTAACCAGTTTCCAGTTCGCGCCGGCATCGTCGGAGATGTAGACCCCGCCCCTGTTATCGGTGCGGATTCCGCCGCGCCCTCCGGGCACCGGCGCTGGCGCAGTTGCGCCGCCTGCCGCGCCGCGGCCGCCGCCACCGGTACGCGGGGAGCGACCCCAGCTCCGATATCGTCGACCACGGCCCAAAGACGGTTCGGATTGCTGGGCGAAATCGCAATGCCGATCTTGCCGACGAATTGGTCCGCCGGCAGGCCACCCGTCAACGGCTTCCAAGTATCGCCGCCATCGGTGGATTTGTAGAGCCCGCTGCCGGGCATATTGGATGGCGCGTATACCGACCATGGCGGACGGCGCGTCGCCCACAGCGAAGCATAAAGCACGCGCGGATTCTTCGGATCGATGGCCACCTCAACCGCGCCGACATTGTTCGGATCGCTGGTCTTGAATAAAACTTTTCTCCAGCTCGCGCCGCCATCAACGGAGCGATAGAGACCGCGCTCGGGATTGGGAGTCGTAAATGTGGCCGAGCGCCGCTACATAAACGCGATTCGGATTGGTGGGGTCAACGACAACACGTCCGATCTGACGAGTCCCTTCAAGACCGATATGGCTCCAGGTCTTGCCCGCATCGGTGGACTTGAACATGCCGATGCCATAGGAATTTTGACTGCGGATATCGGGCTCGCCCGTGCCGACGTAGATAACATTGGGATCCGATGGAGCTACGGCAATCGCGCCGATTGAGCCGATCGGAATGCCCTCATCGGAGATCGGGACCCAGGTACGGCCGGAGTTCTCGGTCTTCCACACGCCGCCTCCAACGGAGCCGAAATAAAAGGTATCGGGCTGGTCGGCATGGCCCGCAACTGCGTACGAGCGTCCTCCGCGCAAGGGACCCACGTCGCGCCATTGCAGACCGGCCAGCAAGTTGTTGGGGTATTGACCCGCCGATCCGTCCTGCTGCGCAAAAACTCCGAATGCCACCAGCGCGGATAAGCAATAATAAGGCGATAAAAATCAGCCACCGATGTCGAACCGCCATGAGTATGCTCCTCAAGTGCAACCCTGCATTGTATCCGATTATGGCATCCTAAAACGCATCGTGGTCACTATCTTCTTACTCACCTATGCAGCGGTCTTCGTGGCTGAGATCGTCGGAGACAAATTGCTTTACACCACCGGCGTCCTTGCGACACGATATCGAACCGTCCCCATCATGATCGGCATGGTGATCGCGTTCATGGCCAAGATGGGAGTGGCGGTCGCAATCGGCAAGGCCATTCGAAATTTGCCGCCGCTGCTGGTGGCGGCTGTCACCAGCATTAGTTTCATTGGCGTGGCGATCGCTCTTTGGCGGAAGCCGGTAGAACGGAAAGAGTCGCGGCTGAAGCACACCGCGTCGAAGGCGGCGATGGTCTCCTTCGCCACGATTTTCTTCTCCGAGTGGGGAGATGTCGGGCAGATCACGGCGGCGACAATGGCGGCAGATAAAGGCTCGCCGGTGATCGTGTGGTTGGGAGCGGTAGCTGCCATGGCTACCAAAGGCGCGCTGGCGGCTTCCATCGGGGCGGGAGTCCGCGGATGGATTCAGGCGCACATCCCTCCGAAAATCATCCGCTACTGCGGCGTCGGACTGCTTCTTCTGCTAGGCGCGCTCTCCGTGATCGAAACTCTGACCGAGGGGCACGCTTGACGGCTGTGTCGCGGAAACGCAACGCCGCCCTCGGTTTTATTGTTTGCCTGGGCGTGGTCAGCCTGTTCGCCGACATGACCTACGAGGGCGCGCATGGCATTATCGGCCCATACCTGATCGACCTGGGCGCGAGCATCGCGCAAGTAGCGTTTATCGCGGGGTTCGGCGAAATGCTGGGCACCAGTCTGCGCTATTTTTCAGGGCGGTTCGCCAATCGTACCCACGCCTACTGGACCATCACCATGTCCGGATACGCCATGAACGTGGTCGCCGTGCCCGCGCTTGCGTTCGCGGGCAACTGGCAAATGGCGGCTCTGCTGGTGATCGCCGAGCGCACCGGGAAGGCTCTGCGCGGGCCGGCGCGCGATGTGCTGCTTTCGGAGGCTACGCAGGAAGTCGGCCACGGCTGGGGGTTCGGCTTGCATTCGATCATGGACCAGACCGGCGCGGTGATCGGCCCATTGCTGCTCGCGATCGCAGTGGGGCGCACGAAACATTTCGGCCCGGCGTTTTTGTGGCTGATAATACCGGCATGCGGCACGATGCTCGCTCTGGCGGTGGCGCGCGTCCTTTATCCCACGCAGGGCGCATCGGCGAAATCGGGAAGCTCCGCAGGCGCTGCCGAAGGTTTTCTGGACTTACGTTGCCGCCGCGGGCCTGCTCGCCTGCGGATTCGTGGATTTTCCAGTACTCGCGTCGCATTTCCAGAAAACCGGGCTCGCTACGCCGACTGAGATTCCGCTCCTGTATGCCGGCGCGATGGCAGTGAACGGCTTGACAGCGCTGGTATTCGGCAGGCTCTTCGACCGGTTCGGAATCATGGTGCTGGTCGCGGGCATTTTCATATCGGTGCTGTCCTTGCCGCTGGGATTCCTGGGAGGTCCTACCGCCGTCATTGCCGCAGTCGGCTGCTGGGCGACGGGATTGGGAGCACAGGACGCATCGTTGCGCTCGGGTATTGCGCAAGTGGTGTCCATGAACAAACGCGGAACTGGCTTTCGGAGCGTTCAACGGAGTTTGGGGTGTCATGTGGTTTCTCGGCAGCCTGGCGATGGGATTGATGTACAAGCACTCGCTGATCGGCAGTCGTGGCGTTTGGAGTCGCGGCGCAACTGGTCTCGGCGGCGATGTTTTTCCGGCTGCGCGGAGAGCTAGCCGCAGCTGGCTGAGGAAAACTCCGAATCGTTATAAACTCGTGGAGTTCAGGAGAGTTGCCATCATGTCTATTCCCGTGCATGGATTCGCATTCAATATGTCTCAGTCTGTGGCTGGCTGCGTCGTCATTGACTTGGCCCAATCGCTCGATCGCCAGGCTTTATTCCGAAATGCGTTGGCGCACGATCGGACCGACGCGGGCCGGACGCGCGCGGGCGCTCTCTGGGTGTGCCCAGCCAGCCCAACGTGTTTTATATAGGCTTCGACAATGGCGGCGTCTGGCGCTCTACCGATTTTGGTTCCACCTGGACGCCGCTTTTCGACAGCCAGCCGACGGGCTCGATTGGCGCAATCGCGGTAGCGCCTTCCGATCCCAACATTATTTATGTCGGCAGCGGCGCGGGAATCATCCGGCCCGACCTCGCCGTAGGCGACGGCGTTTACAAATCCATCGATGCGGGCAAGACCTGGACGCACCTCGGCCTCCGCGATTCGCAGATGATCGCCAACATCGAGGTCGATCCCAGGAATCCGAACCGGCTTTTTGTTGCCGCCCTCGGACATCCCTATGGTCCCAATCCCGAGCGCGGCATCTTCCGCTCCACCGATGGCGGGACTACATTTACAAAAGTTCTTTTTAAGGACGACTACACCAGCGGCAACGACGTACGCATCGATCCGAACGATCCGAACACGATCTATGCCACGCTGTGGCAGCAGCAACAAGGATTTTTCGAGAACGGCGCATTCGGCGGCACCGATGGCGGCATCTTCAAATCCACCGACGGCGGTTCCAACTGGAAGCAACTGACCGCCGGTCTGCCGCCCGATCATCCAGGCGAACCTCGCCATTGCTCCGAGCAACTCTAAAATCATTTACGCGATGATTGCATCGCCCGGCGATCGCGGCAACGGGCGGCCGCGGCGGGCAGGCAGCGGTATCGCCTTTTACAAGACTATCGATGGCGGCGATCATTGGTTCGTTGCTACCGATGATCCGCGCATCGCTGAGACCGGATCGCAGCGGCATCCGCCCGATATACGGCCGCTCGGCCGTATCGGTGGCGGCGATCTGCCCACCATTACGGTCGACCCCAAAAACGAAAATGTCGTCTATAGCTGCTCGACTGTTTTCTGGCGCACCGAGGATGGCGGCGTCACGTGGTCCGCCGTGCGCGGCGCGCCTGGCGGCGACGATTACCAGAAGAGCTGGATTAATCCCAACAACTCGAATATCATTCTATTGGTCAGCGACCAAGGCGGCGTAGTTTCCGCCAATCGCGGCGAGTCGTGGAGTAACTGGTACAACCAACCCACGGCTGCCATGTATCACGTCACCGCCGACAACGCCTTCCCGTATCGCCTGTGCAGCGGTCAGCAGGACTCCGGCTCGGCTTGCGTCGATAGCCGCAGCATGGACGGCGAAATCACGTTCCATGACTGGCACCCGGTAGACATCGAGGAATATGGCGAAGCCGCTCCCGATCCGAAGAATCCCGATCTCGTCTATGGCGGGAAAGTGAGCGTTTATAACCGCGTCACCGGCCAGAAAGCTGCGGTCGGACCGCCCGGCGGAGGACGCGGCGGGGAGCCTCTGCCGGCAGGCGCGCCGCCCGCGCGCACCGTTCGCACTCAACCGCTGATCTGGTCCCCGAAAGATCCCAATCTGCTCTTTTATGCGACTGCGGGCGTGTGGAAAACCACCAACGGCGGTCATAGCTGGACGGCAATCAGCGGCGATCTTACCCGGCAATCTTGGGAGATTCCTGCGAATGCCGGCAAGTACAGCTCTACCGTAACGCCCGCGCCCCAAGGCTCGATCACTGCGCTCGCGCCCTCGCCCCTCGATGTCAACGTGCTTTGGGCGGGTACCGGCGATGGCCTGCTCCAACTCACGACCAATGGCGGTTTGAAATGGACCAACGTCACACCGCCGCAGATCAAGCCCTGGACTCGCATCTTCAATATGGAAGCGGGCCACTTCGATACGAAGACGGCATACGCCGCGGCCAATACTTTGCGCCTCGACGATATGAACCCGCATTTTTGGCGCACCCACGATGGCGGCAAGACCTGGACTGAAATTAACAACGGCATTGCGGGAGGCGCCGTTGCCAACTCCATCCGCGAAGATCCGCGCAAGAAAGGACTCCTCTATGCGGCCACCGATACGCAGGTCTGGGTTTCTTTCGATGACGGGGATCACTGGCATTCGCTTCGGCTCAACCTGCCGGCCATCTCGGTGCGCGACATCGAAGTCAAGGATGATGCGTCGTGTCTCTGCAGCGATCTGGTCGCCGGCACTCATGGCCGTGGCTTCTGGATTCTCGACGATGTCACTCCACTGCGTCAGGCGGCCGAGGCTGCCGCCGCATCCAGCGCCTATCTGTTCAAGCCGGCGACCGGTATTCGTATTCGCTTCGGCACTAACGATCCAACGCCGTGGCCGCCGGAATTGCCGGCCGGTGAAAACCCGCCAGCGGGCGCGATTGTGGATTACTACTTGCCCTCCGCCGCGAGCGAGGTGAAGTTGGAGTTCCTCGATGCGCAGGGGAAGGCGATTCGAACCTACTCGAGCCGCGATCCGGTGCGAAATCCCGATCCGGCTACCGATCCGGCTGCCTACAACAAACTTTGCCAGCAGACACCCACCGCGCCCGATTGTAGTATTCCGCTGTATTGGCCCGCTCCTCCGCAAGTGCTGAAGACCAGCGCCGGCATGCACCGATTCACTTGGGACATGCATTACGATCCGATCCCCGGCTCATCTCCTGGCGGACGCGGCGGAGGAGGCGGAGCAACCGGCGCGGTCCCGCACCGCACTTATCCGGCAATCAATTCGCCCTGGGTCGCTCCTGGGACGTATACGGCGCGCTTGACCGTCGATGGCAAAATCCAGACCCAACCGATCACGATCAAGATGGATCCGCGGGTGAAAATCACGCCCGAAGTCCAACAGATCTTCACGCTCACTACGCAAACGGAGAGCCACGCGAGGAATACGGCCGCTGCCTACCACGACGCTCGCGCTTTATTGGTGAAGCTGAAGGCTCGCCCGCAATCGGTCCCCAACGACACTCTCATCAAGCAGGTCGAGGAGATCGCGCCCGACCGAGACTACCGGTTGGGCCATCAGCTCCGCCAAATCTTTTGACTGTCGGGGCTCAAATGATTGCCGCAGCGATGAGCATGCAGGGCTCCGAGATGCCGCCAACCGCAGCGCAGATCCGAGCTTGCCGCCAACAAGAGAGCGCCTACACTACGTTAATGACCAGGTGGGCTGCCCTAAAAGCGAGACTGAACGGTCCAGGTATTGCCCCAGGTAGGCAGTAGGTCTTTTGAAAACTGGAGGTGGCCAGGGACGGAATCGAACCGCCGACGCCAGCCTTTTCAGGGCTGCGCTCTACCAACTGAGCTACCTGGCCGCGATTGCGCCGGAATTTAGTCATTGTATCATTGACCCCGATTCAGGCGTCCAACAGTGCGGTTCCAAAACCATACCAGCACCACGCCGATCAGGATCAGTGCGGCGGAGAGCCCGATCCACAGGCCCGGCGCGCCTAGGCCGAAATGGAAACACAGAATCGCTCCTAGCGGCAAGCCGATTATCCAATAACCCGCAAGATGGCAGAACATGGGCGTGCGAGTATCGCCGGCTCCGCGCAACGCTCCCGTCGCAACCACCTGGAAGCCATCGAAGAGTTGGAAAAATGCAGCGACGCGAAGTAGCACGACGCCTGCCGCGATCACGTCGGAATCAGGCGTGAACAGCCGGGCGATGCTGTGCGGGATCAGAAGCAGCGTCAGCGCGGCCGTCGACATTACGATGGCTCCGAATGCAAGAGCGGTCCAGCCCGAGCGCGCCGCGCCAGCGGGATCGCCGCGCCCGATGGCGTGCCCCACGCGGACCGCAGCGGCGGAGCTGATCCCCAAAGGCATCATGTAGGTCATGCTGACGGTGGTGAGCGCGATCTGGTGTCCCGCTAGAGCCGCCGCGCTGATTTTTCCGATCAGCACGGTAACTGTTGCAAATACGCCCAGTTCCAAACCCATCTGCATGGCCGCTGGAAAGCCAAGCGCACAGCAGCCGGCGAATGCGACGGAAGTCCGGCTTCCAGGAGAAATGCAAAAGCAGTCTGTCGCGCTTCCAGATAATGACGCCGAGCACCAACATCATGTAGGCGCGAGAAATACAAGTAGACCAGCCGGCGCCCTCCGCCTCCAGTCTGGGCGCCCCCAAATGGCCGAACACCAGGATCCAATTACCCGCGAGATTGACCAAGTTGGCGCTGGTCAGGGTAATCATAATCGGCCGGACTACGTGGATCGCCTGCAGATAGCGCCGAAAAGCGAAGTACAGGAGCAGTGGAATTGTGCTCCAGTCCACGGCGCGCATATAGGGCCGGGCCTGTTCCAACACAGCCGGATCGATGCCGAAGCGCGTCAGTAGGGGAATACTTGCCCATACCAGAATCATCACGGGCGCCATGAGCAGCAACGCCAGCCATGTGCCGTTAATTAAGGAGCGCCGGCAATCGTCTGTGTCGCCCGCGCCGAACGCCCGCGAAACCAGAGTATCCAGCCCCAGCAGCAAACCGCTGGCAATCATGCCCGCGGTATAGAACAGTATGGTCCCGATGCTGACGGCGCCGATTGCCGCCGCGCTCACGCGTCCGACGAACATCGTATCCACGACGCCCATAGCCATCCAGCCGACTTCGGCCAGCACCAGAGGCGCTGCCAGATGAAACATCGCGCGAAGCTCGGCATTGGCCAACTCGGTGCGAATAGCGGAGCGGGTCACAAGCGAATCTGGGTCTATTTCCCTATGCAGAATGTCGAGAAAATCCGATTTAAAATATCGTCGGCGGTGGTCGCTCCGGTAATGGCATCGATGGGCCGGAGCGCGGCGTAGAGATCGAGCAGAAGCATTTCGTGCGGGATGCCGAGATGCAACCGCTCGCATTGCCTGCTCCAGCGCCTCGCGCGATTCCTTCAGAAAATGCTCGTGCCGTAAGCTGGTAATGAACCCGCCTTCCTGTTCCAGCCGGCCGCGGGGCGCGATGGTCTCTATCAAATGCTGCTTTAGCTCGGGCACTCCTTCACCGGTTAGCGCTGAAACCGGAACTGCGTCACCCTCTGCCCGTCGTGGCAGGTCCGCCTTATTGCCGGCGACGAGATACTTGCCCTGCTCGCGAGCCTTCTGGATCAACTCATGATCCTGCTCATCGAACGGCGCGGAGAGATCTACAATCACCAGCGTCAGATCGGCATCCGCCATCGCTCGAAAGCTGCGCTCGATGCCCAGTTGTTCAATACGATCCTGTCCTTTCCGAATGCCCGCGGTATCGACGAATTTCACGGGAATCCCTTGAAGTGAAGCCGTCTCCGAAACCAGGTCGCGAGTCGTGCCCGGAATTTCGGTCACGATGGCGCGGTCCTGCTCGAGCAGCCGGTTGAACAAGCTGCTCTTGCCGACGTTGGGCCGCCCGACGATCGCAAGCGTGAATCCGTCGTGCACCAGCTTGCCGTAAGCGAAGCTCGCAATCAGCGCGGAAATCGCAGTCGAGAATCGGCTCGATGCGGCGGAGAATTTCTTCGGGCGGGCGCGACGCTCACGTCGTCCTCGGCAAAATCAATACCGGCTTCGAGCAGTGCGATCAGCTCGAGCAAATTCTCCTTCACCGGTTTGAGCCGCCGCGAAACCGAGCCTTCTGCCTGTTGCGCGGCGATGCGGGCCTGATAAAGCGTGGTGGCTTCGATCAGATCCCGCACAGCTTCGGCCCGCGGAAGATCGAGGCGGCCGTTCAAGTATGCGCGCAAAGTGAACTCGCCTGGTTCGGCGAGACGCGCTCCTGCCTGACATGCACGCTCCAACGCATGACGCAGAACCACAGGTGCGCCATGGCAGGAAATTTCGACCACATCTTCGGCGGTATAAGATCGCGGCGCCGCGAAATAGGTGACGACTACGTGTGGATCGACGCTTTGGCCATCGGCATCCGGAAGCTCAGCCAGCGCGGCGGACCATGGTTTCCAAGTTATGGGACCGCGCGAAGGAAAGCGAAGAATTTTCTCCGCGATTACGCGCGCATCAGTGCCGGACATGCGCACGATACCGATCCCGCCTCGTCCGGGTGGCGTGGAGACCGCCGCGATCGTGTCGTGCAGAAGCAAGGAAACGGCGGGAGCAGCTTACGGTCGGAAGCGGTCTCGACCGGCTGGGCGGCCCGGCGGCCCGTTACGGCGGCCTCGGTCGAAAGGTCTGCGTCCCCGATCCCTTCCACTATCCTCTTCGGGACGCGGCCGCGGCGGATGAATCGGCTCGGGCAGCGTCTTCATGTCGGCCGGCACGACCACCACTTGCCGGATCGGACCGAGTCCCACGCTCTCGCTGCGCACCTCCGTCTGATCGCGCAAAGCCAGGTGCAGGATGCGGCGCTCGCGGCTGTTCATGGGGCTGAAATGGAACGGGACGCGAGCCTTTTTAACGCGCTCCGCGGCGGCGAGCGCGCTCATACGCAGCTCCTGTATGCGCAGCACGCGATAATCGTTAGCGTCGAAGCATAGCCGCGAATGCTCCTCGGAAGGCATGCCCAGCGCCTCCATGGTTAACTGCTCTAGCGCCAGCAGCAACTCGGCTTTATTCGCCAGAAGCAAATCGACGTCGGCGCCGCTGAAGCGCACCAGCAGATCCGGATTTTCGAAATCCGGATGCGGGGTTTCGCCCTGGCGAACCTCATATTTAAGCGTGAAGCCGCCCAACCGGAAAATTTTCTGGAGAAACTGCTCGATCCGCGGTCCCGCCTCGGCGAGCGTATACTTCTTCTGGAGGCATCCTCAGTTCCTGCTCTTTCTCTTGGGCGCCGGCTTTACGTCCACGACGGCCGGAGCCGGTGCGGGATTGGCGCGATTCAGCAGCCACTGCTGAATGATGCTCATGAAGTTTCCGGTCAACCAGTATAATACCAGCCCGGCTGAGGCGAAGTAGAACATATATCCGAACAGCAGCGGCATAAACATCATCATTTTCTGCTGCGACGGATCTACTCCGGCCGCGGGCGTCATTTTCTGCTGGAGGAACTGCGTGATGACGAGCAAAACGGGCAGTACGTGAATGGCCAACGTTTCCGGCCTGGGTGAGATCCGGTACCCACAGCCAGCTCGCGCCGCGCATCTGGATGGTTACCGCCAGCACTTTATAGAAGGCGTAGAGAAACGGAAGCTGGATCACCATCGGCAGACATCCGCCCACGGGATTGACGCCGTGCTTCTTATACAGCTCCATCACTTCCTGCTGCTGTTCCGCCTTTTTGGGATCGCGAATCGAGAGTCCTTTGAAGCGAGCGTTAATCGCGGCGATTTGAGGCTGCAGCGCCTGCATCTTTTTGGCGGATTTCATGCTGCTGATACGCAGCGGGAAGAGCAGAAGGTTGATCGCGACGGTGACCACCACGATAGCCCAGCCGTAGTTGTGCACCAGATGTTCCGCCGTCCAGTTCAGGACCAGGAAACAGGGGCTTAGCAATAATTCCAAACCAACCCCAGTCGATCAACTGCTCGAGCTTTGGATCGACTCTGGCTAAAATTTCCGTGTCCTTGGGACCTACGTAGAGCGAGAAGGTGTTGAGACCCTCGCCGCCCACGCCCGCTCCAATCCGCTGAACGTCTTTACCGGCAGCGTCGGGCACCGGATCGCTAAAGGTAGTCAATTCCACTGGCGCGGTGCTGGCCGGAAGAAAGACACCGGCAAAGAAGCTATCTTCGAGGCCCGCGAAAGAATACTCGCCGCTCGATGAAACTGGACCGTTTTTGGCGGCTTTCACCTCATTGACGACCAGCTTCGATGAAGCCAGATTATAAGACAGCGTGTGCTCGACAGATGCTGGATTCGTGACCGTCTGGTCCCCGAAGCCGCCGCGCCATTCGAGCGAATGTGGAAGCATGACTCCGTTGGCGGTTATTTGAGACGTCACTTTCACCAAGTAGCGATCCTGGGTGAAGCTGAACGATTTTTTGGTGTCCGTGCGGCCGTCGGAAAATTCGAACGCGAGGCTCAGGCCATTGTTAGAGCGTTCCACGCGATAGAGCGCCGCGTTCGGGTCCGTCTGCGGCCCCTGCGCCTTAAAAAACACGCGCGAACGGCGCGGGGACCCGGCTGAGCGCCGCTTCATTCACCAGTTCCAGCGGCTTGCCCTGATGATCCTTATAGGCCTTGAGAATCCAGCTGCGTACGACTGCGCCGCGGTTCGAAAAATCGACACGATACAGATCGGTGTCAATGGTAATCGTTTCTTCCTTGTCGCCCTGAATCTGTCCAGGCATGGCGATTACGGTCGCAGCCGGTTCGGGAGCGGGCGGAGCTTTCGCGGCGGGCGCAGGGGCCGGATTCGTAACTTTCGCGGCGGGGGGCTTCACCGGCGGCGCAGGCGGCGGCTTATAGAGATACTGGGCCCCGAACAGGACCAGCCCCATCAGCACAAAAGCGAGGAGCAGCCTCTTCTCCATCGACATTTCTTTATTCATACAATGGGCGTCCTGATCCGGCGTGCGTCAGCGGACCGGATCGAAGCCTCCTTCATGGAACGGGTGACATCGCAGCAGGCGCCGCAATCCCATCCAGACTCCGCGCACGAATCCGTGCGCCTCCACCGCCTGCGCCATGTATTCGGAACAGGTAGGATAAAAGCGGCAGGCCGACGGCAGCAGCGGCGAGATCCATCGCTTGTAAGTACGAAGGCTGAAAAGCGCTAGTTGCCGCATCGTTCAATTACCTTCTTGAATGCTCGTTCAAGGTCCTCAAATGGCGCAGTGAGCGCCGCGCGTCGCGGGTTGAGAACGATATCCCACTGCGGGCCAAATTCCGCGCGATGTTTCCGGAAGGCTTCCCGCAGACGCCGTTTGATACGGTTTCGCACCACCGCTCCCCCGAGCGCCCGAGGCACCGTGAGGCCGAGCCGGACCCCCATATGCTTTCCTGGGCAGGCGCGCGCCAGACAGAACGCCGCGAACGCGGGACTGGAGAGGCGAATGCCATTGTCATAGACCACTCGAAAATCGGCAGAGCGCAGGATTCGAGCCGATCGCGGAAACCGCAGCGCGCCGCCGGCGGCAGGCTTAGTTGGCCTTTGCAGACCGGACGGCTCTTTCGTCGCTGACCGTCAGTTTATGACGGCCGCGGGCGCGCCGCCGCGACAACACGGCCCGTCCATTTTTCGTTTTCATGCGCTCGCGGAATCCGTGGGTTTTGGCGCGCTTTCGATTATTCGGCTGAAATGTGCGTTTAGGCATGTTCTTGAATGAAACGGGCGGGTGAAGGCGCACCCATACTTTCGTTGATCTTTGGTAACTGCTTCAAGTATAACAAATAGGATCTAATCACATCTCCAGCTTATCCTTCACGACCATATCTTTCACTGGGAACTCCGCCTCGCGGAAGGGCATCGCAATGCCCGGCAGATAGACATCGAACAGGACCGTCTTGGCGCTTGATTCCACGCGGCGGGGGAACGCGAGCCGCAAATATGGATCGGCGGCGGTGGGCGGAAAATGTCCCGTCATCTTAAACTTTTTGTGTCCCACGCGCATTAGCGATTCTTCTTCCATGCGATGCGTCTCCTGCTCGTCGAAGAAGCCCGCATTATTTGTGATTCGGATCGACAGGACGATTTGCGTGGCGCGATTATCCTCGAGCCAGGCGCGATATTCCTCCCCGAGTTGGTCTTCCTGAGCTGGAGCGCCTGGCGGCCGACGGCGTTTGGCCCGAAGATCCCGCTCATTTTCCGCCGCTTCCATCGGCGCAGCGGTTGCCAGGATACATTTGGACGGCAGGAGCCTCCACCTGCCCCGGCGCGGTCACCATCTGCGCCCATGGAGAATCGGTCAGCATGCGCTGGAGCTCGCTGTCGGTCCAATCCGCGGGCGCTTTGGTTTCCCAGAAAGGCGCGGCAAGAAAGGCCAGCGTGAAGACAAGCCAAGCCATGTAACGATTCTTGCATGTCAGCTTGTTCTAGAACGACGCGAGCTGATCGTAATCCACGTTGCCCCCGGAAAGCACGATACCCACGCGGCCGAGGCCTGGGGGCAGCTTCCCGCATAGCGCAGCAGCGGCTGAAACCGCTCCGCTGGGCTCGACCAGAATCTTCATCCGCGTCAGCAGGAATTTCACCGCAGCGCGAATTTCATCTTCCGTGACCACGACGATTTGCTCGACGTATCGGCGTATGATCGGGAACGTCAGCTCGCCCGGCATAGTCGCGCGCAATCCATCGGCGATGGTATTCCGGTTGCGCGATCTTCACGCGCTTGCCGGCCGCAAAAGAGAGAAAAGTATCGTTCGCATCCGCGGGCTCCACTCCGAAGATGCGGACCTGCGGCTGAAAATGGCGCGCGGCAATGGAGCATCCCGAGATCAATCCGCCTCCGCCGATGCACACGACCAGCGCGTCCAGATCCGGCACATCTTCGAACAGCTCTTTCGCCGCGGTTCCCTGCCCGGCGATGATCCAGGGATGGTCGAACGGCGGCACGAGAGTCGCGCCCGTTTCGGCTGAAATCCTGGCGCTGATAGCTTCGCGATTGCCAGTGAGGCGGTTATACAGTAACAATCTCCGCTCCCTGCGCGCGGGTCGCTTCCATTTTCGCGCGCGGAGCGTCCTCCGGCATCACCAGAGTGGCCTTAGCGCCTACCGCGCGGGCAGCAATCGCCACCGCCTGCGCATGGTTCCCCGAGGAATGAGCCACCACGCCGCGAGCCAGCTCATTCTTTCGGAATGGAAAAGATGAAGTTCGACGCGCCGCGAATCTTGAACGCGCCCCCTTTTTGAAAATTTTCGCACTTGAAGAACGCTTCCATCCCGGCCGCCCGGTTGAAGCTGTGCGATGTCATTACCGGCGTGCGCTGGGCGATAGAGCGAATGCGCTCGGCGGCCTGATGAATGTGCTCGTAAGCGACTTCAGTATCCGGCATGTTTGTCCACCACGTTTCGGAGGGGCTCTCCTTTGCGAAAACGCTCGAAATTTTCGAGGAAAAACTCGACCGCGTTTTCGAGCGCGTCGTGTACATGGTCGGCGGTATGCGGCGAGAGCAGCACATTGTCGAGCCTGTAGAAAGGATGGCCGGCGGGCAAAGGCTCAACCGCAAAAACATCGAGCGCAGCGCCGCGGATCGATCCTGATTCAAGCGCGCGGATCAAAGCCGTTTCATCGATCACGGCTCCACGGCCGACGTTGATGATCACGGCCGATGATTTCATCACCGCGATCTCCGGCTCGCCGATCAGCCCGCGCGTTTCCGGCGTGAGCGGCGCCGTCACCGCGACGTAGTCGCTCTGCGCGAGCATTTCATGCAGATCGGCAGGCGGGTAGCAGGCATCGAGCAGAGGATCGGCCGCCGAAAGATCCGGCTTTGCGGCGCAGCGCCATCACGCGCATTCCGAATGGCCGTGCGCGTTCCGCCACCGCCCGCCCGATCTCTCCATAACCGACGATGCCCAGCGTGCGCCCATGCAGCTCTTCCACCTCGAACGGGGTCCACCGGCCCGCCTCCTGTTCGCGCACAAGACGGCGGAATCCGTAAGAGAAGTACAGCATCGCCGCCGACTATCCATTCGCCCAGCGCACGCCGGAAAACGCCCCGGCCATTGGTCAGAGGCACCGGGCTGGCGACGATCATCCGGCGAAAGCAGCTTATCTACGCCCGCCGAAAGTGTATGCACCCAGCGAACCCGCGTCGCGAACGGAAACATATCGAGCAAGAGTTTCGAATTGCCAAGATTGGCGTTCAGGATCACGTCCGCTTCCGGCGCGGCGTCCCGCAGCTGTTGCGGATCGTTACTGATGATGAGACGCGTTTCGGGCGGGAGCCGGTCGAGCGCCTTCAGATGTGGGGTGCTGGGATCTCCGGTCACCAGCAGCGTGAGGGCCAGTCATCGCAAGTTCATAGGATAGCGTGCTCGCGCCATTCATCGCCAAAAATTCCTACACTTGGAGTAGAAATCCGCCGGAGGTCACACCATGAGCACGTGCTCACACATCGATCAGATTCGGGACGTGAAACCGCACACCCACGGATGCGAGGAATGCCTGAAGATGGGCGACACGTGGGTCCACTCTGCGCGAGTGTATGATTTGCGGGCACGTCGGCTGCTGCGATTCCTCCAAGAACAAACATGCCACCAAACACTTTCACTCGACCAAGCACCCCATCATTAAATCCATCGAGCCGGGCGAGCATTGGGGCTGGTGCTACATCGACGAGGTGATGCTTGAATCCGTCTGAATGGCCCCCGCTTCCCTACGCGGAGTGGGAGGGAACGCTCGACACGCTCCACATGTGGACTCAGATCGTAGGCAAAACGCGGATGGCTCTCACGCCGCTCTGAGAACCACTATTGGAATGCAACGCTATATGTGACACCGTGCGGACTCACGACCTCCACCATTCCTTACGGCGATGGCGCCTTTGAGGTGGAGTTCGATTTTATCGCACATCGGCTTAAGCTGAGTACGAGTTCGGGCAAGGAATATTGCATGCGCCTGTTCCCGAGATCCGTGGCGGACTTCTACGCCGAATACATGGCGGCTCTCGGTTCGCTGGGAATCGAGGTGACGATTTGTAAGAAGCCTGCCGAGTTTGACGATCCGACCCCCTACGATCAGGATCGGCGCCACGCTTCCTACGACAAGGAATATGTGGAAAGATTCCGGCGCGTCCTGATCGACTGCGATCGCATCTTCAAGCAGTTCCGGGCGCGTTTCATCGGAAAATGCAGCCCCGTTCATTTCTTCTGGGGCTCGTTCGATCTGGCTGTGACCCGATTTTCAGGCCGCCGCGCTCCTCAGCAGGAGGGAGTCGACGCGATTACTCGCGAGGCGTACTCGCACGAGGTGATCAGTTGCGGCTTCTGGCCGGGCGACCGGCGTTTTAAGAATGCCGCCTTCTACGCATATGCCGCTCCCAGCCCACCCGGATTGGACAGCGAGCCAGTGCGCCCAAGCGCGGCATACTGGGATCGCCAATTGGGAGAGTTCATTCTGAAATATGAGGACGCCCGCGCCGCTCCGTCACCAGAAGAGGCCATCCTCGAATTCTGCCAAAGCACTTATGAAGCCGGCGCGAAGCTTGCGAAATGGGATCGCGAAAGTCTCGAACGCGGGAACTAGTTAGCGGACTCGCGCCTTCATCCAATTAATCAAGCCGCCCGCGAGGACCACCGCAATCTGCCTCTCGGAAAGATCGTGACGCGCGGTGAAGCCGCGGCCTGTGGTCGTATTTTCAGCGGCGATCTCTCGACCCTTACGCATTTGCTGCTGTAAGTTTCTGTATCGCAGCACGTGACCCTGATCCAGACGATCGTACTCGGACGGGTCTTCAAAAGTAAGCGGCAATAAGCCATAATCGACCAAATTCTGCCAGTGGATTCTGGCAAAACTCTTAGTGATCACGATCCGCAGACCCAAATATCGAGGCGCCAGCGCGGCGTGCTCGCGGCTCGATCCCTGGCCATAATTGCGCCCGGCTACGATCGCGTGCCCAGACCCCGCTTGTAATTCTTTTGCCCGTGCGGGATACGTTCGGTCAATTCCCTCAAACACGAATTCACTGATTTTCGGAATATTGCTCCGAAATGGCAGGACCCGCGCGCCCGCCGGCATAATTTCATCGGTCGAGATGTCGTCGCCTACTTTGAGCAACACCGGAATCTCAATCTCATCGGGAATTGGCTCAAATTCGGGAAGCGTTTCAATGTTTGGTCCTTTTATAAGGTTTACCTTGCGCGCCTCTTCCCGGCTCGGCGGCGGCAACAACATCGCCGCATTGAGAAGCGGGCGCTCTGGATCGGATACCTTGGGATAAGCGATTCCGAGCGTTCGTGGATCGGTGATAACTCCATTCAGCGCCGATGCAGTCGCCGTTTCCGGGCTCACCAAACAAACTTTATCTTCGCGAGTGCCGGAGCGGCCGGGGAAATTCCTGGGCACGGTCCGCAAACTGATCTTGTCAGTTGCAGGCGCTTGCCCCATCCCGATGCATCCATTGCAGCCCGCCTGATGGATTCGCGCCCCCGCGTGAATAAGCGACATCAGGTGGCCATCGCGTATCAGATTCTCAAGAATTTGCCGGGAAGTGGGATTTACATCAAAAGAAACACGTTCATGAATGCTCCGGCCCTTTACGATCTCGGCTGCCATCGCGAAATCTCGATAGCCCGGATTTGCCGACGAGCCGATGTAAGCCTGGTAAATCTCCTGACCCGCGACCTCGCGCACCGGAACGACGTTCCCCGGACTGGATGGCATCGCGATCAGAGGCTCAAGCTTGGAAAGATCGATTGTGTCACGGACATCGTAGCCGATATCTGCATCTGCGACAAGTTCAGTCCAGTCCGCGTCCCGATCCTGCGACCGTAAGAACGTTCGCACGGCTTGATCGGACGGAAAAACCGTTGTGGTCGCGCCCAGTTCCGCACCCATATTAGCGATGACGTGCCGATCCATGGCGGAAAGCGTATCGAGTCCCGGCCCAAAATATTCGACGATGCGGCCTACCCCTCCCGATACGCCGTGGCGGCGAAGCATCTCGAGGATCACATCCTTCGCGCTGACCCAATCCGGCAGCCGGCCGGTAAGCTCAACTCCCCACACCTCCGGCATCTTAAGATAGAAAGGCTCGCCGGCAATCGCGAGAGCCACTTCGAGCCCTCCAGCTCCAATCGCGAGCATCCCGATGGCACCGGCCGCGGGCGTATGGCTGTCGGACCCCAGGAGAGTTTTTCCTGGTTTTCCGAATCGTTCCTGGTGTACAGGATGACTTACGCCGTTGCCGGGACGGCTAAACCAGATCCCGAAGCGGCGGCACGCGCTATATAAAAACAGGTGATCGTCGGGATTCTTGAAATCTTCCTGGATCAGGTTGTGATCCAGATACTGCGCGGACAGCTCTGTTCGGGCCCGATCGAGGCCCATCGCCTCCAGTTCCAGCATGACCATGGTCCCGGTGGCATCCTGGGTGAGGGTCTGATCGATGTGGATACCAATCTCCTCTCCAGGGATCATTTTCCCCTCGACGAGATGAGACTGGATCAGCTTTTGAGCTACATTGAGTCCCATTCTTAGGCCCGCAGCTCGGAGTGAGTCTGCAGATAGCTGAGAACATGGGCTCTCGATACCACCCCATCCAGGTGCCCGTGCGAAATCACGGGTAGCTCGGTGATGTTGTCGCCGCTCATCGATTCCAATGCATTTTTGAGCGGCGTATCCGGCGACACCGCGTGGACATCTTCAATAGGGCGCATGACGTCGTGCAGAGTCATGAAAGGCCATTTCCCCCGGTCAATTTTCGTGATTTCCGACGGCGTTACCAATCCGGTGGCTTCGCCCTGCTCCATGACCACGAAACACCGTCGGCCTGTATGAAGAAGATGCTGCTCAACGAAATTCTGAAGATTCACCCAGCCGTCGACCTCTGGGCAGTCGTTGGTCATTACATCTTTGACCTGCACTCCTTCCAGCGCTTGGGTCAAAGTAGCCTGAAGATCGCTGCTTCGAGCGGCCTGAAGTAAAAACCAGCCGATAAACGCGATCCATAGGCCGCCTAGACCCGCCCCGCTAAAAAAACGCCAGATCCCGATGGCGATGAGAATTACAGCAACCCCCTCGCCAACTTTTGCCGCGGTGCGGGTGGAACCTCTCTCATCGCCGGTCTTCCACCAGATCAAGGCGCGCAGGACACGTCCGCCATCAAGAGGATAGCCGGGCACCATATTAAAGACTGCCAAGGCGAAGTTGATATAACCGAGCCAGAACAGCATGGCCATCCATGGATCGGATCTCGGTCCCCCGGCCGCATTGGCAATCGCCCAGCAAATTCCGCCGATGATGGCGCTTGTGAGCGGTCCGACAAAGGCCATCCAAAACTCGGTTTTGGCCGTAGTTGGATTCTTCTCAATCTGAGATACGCCGCCTAGAGCGAACAACGTGATTTCGTGGACCGGCAATCCGGCTGATCGCGCCACCATCGAGTGGGCCAGTTCATGCAACACCAACGAGACGAAAAACAGCACCGCCGTCAATATGGCCATGACGAGGATAACGTTGTCGCCCCACTCAGGGTTGCTGGCATGAAACTGAGCGGAAAGGGAAAATACGATGAGCAGCGCGATCAGAAACCAGCTATAGTGTAGGCCGATCTGAATGCCGAAAATTTTGCCAAGCTTTATTTGAGATCGCATGCGATCACAGGAAGCTTCGCGTCGGGAGCGTCGCTTCTTCGCCCGCGAAAACCGGCGCAAGCGACAGCACCTCTACCTTGAGTCCAACCGGCAAATCCTGCAAGCGCACTGTACAACCGTTATCGAACCGAATCGCGTCACGATAAGTATTGACTTCGATTCCGGTTTGCACGAACTTCACTCCTTCCATCTGCTCAACGCAATACCGTTGCTGCAGAGCGACGGGAATATCTTTCAGGATGAGATCCGCCCCCGGGGGGATACAAACCGCAGTTTCGGACCTGTGATCTGGAAGACGCGCTCCCTCGATAAAATTTATGAGACGATGCCAGATCCCTTTATTGGGAAGCTCCACCGCGGAAGGTTTAATGCAATCGGCCGGTGAAGCCAATCCCATCGAACCAGTTGAAAACCTACGAAGTTCCAGCTCTTCGCCTTCGATTGCGAGCCGGTTGGGAATTCCACACAGAGAGTAGTCGCACATATTTTTCTCTCCTCTGTTGGGAAGACGCTGGACGGGGCATGTTCATTTCGCGGATTGAGTGCCGCGTGGTCCGGCGCGACGCTCGCGCAGATAGTCCAGAAGATCCCTGTGGCGGCGCGCCCCGGCCGGCGGCAGCAGCGCATGCCCGCCGCCAGGCAGAACAAAATCTGACGCTGCATGCCATTCTGTTCTTGAGACAACTCCCGCTGCCGGATGATCTTGCGATTCTCGCGGCGCTTCGATCCTGATACCTCCGGAGGCCCAACACACTAGCCCTCCAAGGAGCCAAAAGATGATTCCAACCGCGATAATCAGTCTCTCCTGCTCCCGTGTGAGGTCTCGGAAGAGAATGTTCACCAAGGCAACGGCCCCGCAAACGACTCCAATGTAAAACCACCACAACACCCACCGGTGAATCAGAACCGCGCTGAATGCGCTCTTAATCTTTACCGATTTCACAGGCATTCTACTACCCCATTTCCAGGCTAGAGCGAAAGTCTTCGAGTTCCTATCGCGCCGATTGGGTAAAATACGCGACCCCCGGACGGGAGAGACGCGGTTTCCCTTAAGACACGACAGTGCTATCTTTTAACATCAATGGCCAAAACCAAAGCAGCGGCAGCCGCGTCCGTTTCCTGCCCAGTGGCCCTGATTGGAGCTTCAGCGGGGGGTCTCGAAGCGCTCACCGAGCTTCTCAAAGCGCTGCCCGTGAATACCGGGTTGGGCTTCGTAATTATTCAGCATTTAGAACCAAAGCACGAGAGCGCGTTGACCAAGCTTCTCGCGAAAGCTACCGGTATGCCCGTTCGGGAGGTCTCAAACGGCATGGTAGTGGAGCCGAACCAGATTTACGTGATTCCACCCAATAAAGCCATGACCATCCGCCGGGGAATCCTGCGGCTGACGCCTCGAGTGGAAAAATCCGGCATGCACCGGCCGATTGATGCATTCGCGGTGACTTTGGCTGAGGACCAGAAGAGCGCCGCCATCGGAGTGGTGCTCTCCGGTAGCGGATCGGACGGCACGCAGGGTCTCAAAGCCATCAAATCGGAAGGGGGCATCACCTTCGCTCAAGACCCTAACACGGCTCAATGGGCCGCCATGCCGGTCAGCGCAATCTCGGCCGACGCGGTCGATTTTGTGCTGCCACCCAAGCGTATCGCGGCCGAGCTCGCACGCATCGGCCGCCATCCCTATGTGGCGGCATCGCCGGAAGTGCCTGAGGGCGGCGATCTCGAAGGGATCTACCTTCAGCTTCGCGCCGCGACCGGCGTGGATTTTAGGCTATATAAACAAGCGACAGTCCGCCGCCGGGTGGCGCGCCGAATGGCGCTGCAGAAGGTCAATTCGCTCCGCAACTATACTCAGTTCCTCAAAGAAAATCCCGCTGAGGCCGAAGCCTTATCGGACGATATCTTCATCCACGTGACCGGCTTCTTTCGCGATCCGGAATGTTTTCAAGCGCTCCGCAAGCAGGTCTTCCCGAGCTTGCGGCTGAAGAAACCAGCGGGAGACCCGATCCGCATCTGGGTGCCCGGATGCGCCAGCGGGGAAGAGGTCTACTCGATTGCGATGTTGCTGCTCGAAGACCTGGGCGATCAAGCGAATCGCCGGAAAATACAAATATTTGGGACTGATATCAGTGAACATGCCATCAACCGTGCCCGTGCCGGCGTATATTCGGAAGCCGCCGTCGCCGATATACTCGGCCGCGCGGCTGAAGCGCTTTTTCGGCAAAGCCGATCATGGCTACCAGATCCACAAAAATGTCCGCGATATCTGTGTTTTTGCGCGGCACGATCTGGCGAAAGATCCGCCTTTTTCGAAGCTCGATCTGATTAGTTGCCGCAATGTGCTGATCTATATGGGACCGGCTCTGCAGAAGCGGATTTTATCGATTTTCCAGTACGCGCTTAAGCCGGGCGGATATCTTTTTCTCGGAAACTCGGAGTCTGTCAGCGCTCTGCCGGACGCTTTCACGGCCGAGGACGCGAAGCACAGAATTTTCACTCGAAAGCCCGCAGCCGCGCTGCACCGCTTTGACTCGCCTTTC
Source organism: uncultured Acidobacteriota bacterium (assembly GCA_963799805.1). Lineage (GTDB taxonomy): Bacteria > Acidobacteriota > Terriglobia > Bryobacterales > Bryobacteraceae > Palsa-187. The sequence continues at coordinate 808,564 of CAWCYF010000002.1, read as the reverse complement.
AGCGGTTTCCAGGAGCAGGGCGGGACTCTTCCAAAAAGCACGCCCGCAGGAGGTTTGGCTCTGGATTTCCGCAAAGACGCGGAGCGAACTCTGATCGAGCGATATCTACCGCCTTCTCTGATTGTGGATCCGGATCTCCAGATCATCCAATTTCAAGGCGATACCGGCCCCTATGTTGCGCCCGCCACAGGTCAGCCCAGTTTTCACCTGCTGAAGATGGTACGCCCGGAGTTTGTTGTGGATTTGCGAACCGCCATTCACAAGGCCAAGAAAGAAGGGGTGACGGTACATAGCGATATCGGCATTAAGCGTCACGGCAAATCCCAAATTATCCGTGTGGAAGTTGCACCCGTCAAGAGGCGCAATAGCAAGAAATGCGATTTCCTGGTGGTCTTCAAGGAACTGGAATCCGCCGGCCCTGCCGCCAAATCCAGCCGCACACCGCAGCAACAAAAAGCCGAGAATGAACGAAGCGCGGGACTCCAACGGGAGTTGGTTTCCACACGGGAATACCTGCGGAACCTGATCGCAGAGCACGAAACCGCCCAAGAGGAGATGAAGGCGGCGAACGAAGAGGTTCTGTCGAGCAATGAGGAGCTGCAGAGCACGAATGAGGAGCTGGAAACCGCGAAGGAAGAGCTGCAATCCTCCAACGAAGAGCTCGCTACCTTAAATCAAGAACTGCAGAATCGAAACGCGGAATTAAGCCTGACCACCAACGACCTGAACAATGTGCTGGTCGGCGTCGAAATTCCGGTTCTGGTTTTGGATTTGAGCCTCCGCATTCGCCGATTTACTCCCGGGGCCGGAGCCTTATTGAACCTGATTGAAACCGATATCGGGCGCCCATTCAGCCATATCGCATCCAACCTCGATGTGACCGATTGGGACCGGTTGTTTTCCGAGGTGACCGAGCGCCAGCGGACGGCCGCGCGGGAAGTCAGAGACCGGTCCGGCCGCTGGTATTCGCTGCGGCTGCGGCCTTACAAGACCGGCGATAACAATGTAGAAGGCGTAATCGTCGTGTCTGTTCGACATCGATGCGAATAAACGTGCATTAGAGGAAGCCCGTAAGTCGCGCGATTATGCGCAGTCCATCGTCGAAACGATCCGCGAGCCTCTGGTGGTGCTGGATCCAGAACTTCGGGTTCTGACCGTAAACCGCAGCTTCTGCGATACATTCCGCGCCCCACGGAAGGACATGGAACACCAGCTGTTTTTTGCGTTGCGCGGCGGCCAATGGAATATTCCTATTCTTCGAGAGCTGGTCGAGGGCATTCTCCCGAAGCACAGCCGGATCGAAGATCTGGAAGTGGACCACGAGTTCGCTGGGATTGGCCGCCGGCAGCTCCTGATCAACGCTCGCCAGGTTCGCTCAAATGGCGGGCCCGCGGAAATGATCCTGCTCGCTTTCGAAGATATTACGGCTCGAAAGAGGACGGATGAGGCGCTGCGGCAAAGTGAATCCACCGTGACCGCATTGCTTGAATCCGCGGCACAGGCCATTCTCGCGGCGAACGAGGATGGGAAGATTGTGCGGGCCAACGGTGTCACGGCCAAGATGTTCGGCTACGACCAGGATGAACTTATAGGGCAATCGGTCGAAATCCTGATTCCTGAAAATCTTCGCCAGAGTCTCGTGGGCCGCTACAAGGATTTTTTTACCAATCCGCAGACCAGGCAGATGGGGACCGGCTTCGAGATTGAGGGCCGCCGCAAGGACGGGACACTGTTTCCCACCGAGGTGAGTCTGGGATTCATCGATACGCCCACGGGGAAGCTCGCTACTGGTTTTGTGAGCGATATCACCCGGCGGAAGCGTCTCGAGAAGGCGGCGGAAACCAGTGGTCAGGAAATTCGCGCTTTGGCGGCCAATCTTTTAACCGTTCAGGAAGAGGAGCGGCGGCGCGTCTCGCGAGAGCTTCACGACGACCTGTGCCAGCAATTGGCATCTTTAGCCTTCGATATGGGCGGGCTCGCGGCCGACCTTCCGACTCCCGAGGCCGCGCGAAACCGCCTTCGGGGACTTCAAATCCCGGGTGGTCAAGGCATCTGAAGAGGCTCGTCATATCGCGTATCAATTACACCCGTCCGTGCTCGACGACCTGGGATTAAGCGCCTCAGTGGAGGCACTCTGTGAGGAGTTCACCCAGCGTCTTGGCATCGCTATTGATTGCGTCATTCACGATATACCGAACTCATCTTCCTCTCGAGGTGGCCTCCTGCGTATATCGCGTTTGTCAGGAAGGCCTGAATAATATCGCCAAACACTCGAATGCGAAACGTGTTTTCATCAAGCTCTACCCTGCATGAAGGCAAGATCGCCTTATCTCATCAAAGACGATGGCGTGGGATTCCACCCTGAAGCCGTAGAGGGCAAAGGGGGACTCGGCTTGATCGGGATAAGGAACGCGCGCGGATTGTGAAGGGACAGATTTCAATTGAATCGCAGCCCGGCGATGGGACTAAAATTGAACTCCTTGTTCCTCCCCCCCCCCCCCACGGGGAAGCCTCGAAAAAACTAGGTGAAGAGTCTAGCACATGAAACAAGCCCGGATACTCTTGGCCGACGATCACACGCTAATTCTGGAGGGCTTCCGCACCGTTCTTGCGCCTATTTACGAGATCGTCGGCGAAGTGATGGATGGGGCTGCGCTGGTTGAAGCGGCAAATCGCCTGAAGCCGGATCTGATCATCCTCGACGTCGCCATGCCGCTTTTAAGCGGCATTAAAGCCGCCAGCCAGATCAGAAAAACTCTTCCTAAAACCAAGCTGTTGTTTGTCACGATGCACTCGAGCCCTACTTATCTTCAGGCAGCGCTCCACGTAGGGGGCATGGGATTTGTCCTTAAATCGTCGGCGCGCGAAGAGATTCTGGTCGCAGTAGAAAAAGTGCTAAAAGGTCAGGTCTATATTACTCCCGGAATTGGCGCGGAGGGTATGGAAGATTTCATCAATGTGGCCGGCGCGCGGGCTGAGAGCGCTATACACCTTACGCCGCGCGAGCGCGAGGTTCTGCACTCGATTGCCGAAGGCCGCAGCAACAAGGAAATAGCCTATATACTGCGCCTTTCCACAAAAACGGTGGCGTTTCACAGAGAGAATATCAGGCGGAAGCTGGGGTTGCGCTCCACTGCGGAGTTGACCAAATACGCCATCGAAGAGGGACTAATCTAATCCAGTACTCCTCGCCTTCACGCTGAAATACATACCAGTACTTTATCCAGTTATTTTTTAAAAGGTTTTAACCTAGACTGAAAACCTAGGGACCAAAGCTCTGGTATACAAAACGCCTGACCTATTCTAGGGCGGTCCCTATTTATCTTCCCCTCTGGGTTAAGGAGCGATGTGTTCCGATGAATTTGGAACCCTTAAAAGCTCCCAGTCAACGCTGGGCCGTGATTTTGGCGGGAGGTGACGGCAAACGTCTCCTGCCGCTGACGCAGGACAATCGCCGGGGATGAGCGCCCTAAACAGTTTTGCCCGATCATCGGCGGCGAAACTTTGCTGGAGCGGACTCGGCGGCGCATCGCGAAAACCATTCCGCCCTCGGCAAACTTTGCTGCTATTAGCTCAAGATCATGAGCCGTACTACAGGTCGCATTTAAACGATGTGCCTGAATCTTTGCGTGTGGTGCAACCGTTTAATCGGGGCACGGCGCCGGCGATTATTTATGCGCTCCTCCGATTGCGTGGTATTGATCCCCAGGCATATGTCGCTTTCTTTCCTTCAGATCACCACTTCTCGAACGATCGCGCGTTCCTCGATGCGGTTGAAAGCGCCTTTGAAGCGATCGAAAGCCAAGCCCAAGCTGGTTACGCTACTTGGACTTGCTCCAGATTCCGCTGAGGCGGGCTACGGCTGGATCGAGCCCGGCAGACCTCTTTCGGGAAACTCAGCCGGACTGTGTTACGTCCGACGGTTTTGGGAAAAGCCATCTCCACTGGTGGCCGGAACCCTGATGCGCAACGGTTGCCTTTGGAATAGTTTCGTCATGGCCGGGCAGCGTCGAAGCTTTTCTGCGAATGGTAGCAGCTTCTATGCCGGACTTGCTCGAGTCTTTCGAAGCGGCGCAATCGACTTTCGGAACGGATTCCGAAACTGGAGCAATCAGGCGAGTCTATGAGGAAATTGCGCCTGCTAATTTTTCGACGGACGTATTAACGGTGCGTCCCGACGATCTGGCGGTGCTTCGCCTGGAAAATGTCGAATGGAGCGATTTGGGCGAGCCTGCGCGCGTTCGCGCCGTGCTGGCGCGCCAAGATTTGAAATCCAAGCCCGCTCGCCGTGAAGAAGAGAGGCGGCAGCTCGCGCCCATGCGGCTTAGCGTGAGCTATTGCAATGGTTTTTACAATGCGCTCGATACAACAGAAGTTTTGTTTCCACCACTGGATTACAGTTTGGATAGGCCGGGATGCGGTATACGATATCTGCGTTTTTTGCAGGAAGCGGGTGGACTCGCATCAAACCGGACCAGAACACGATGTGCCGCGGCACGATAACCCCGTTACGTCTATCTCAGAGAGAACGTCTAGGTCATTATAAGGAGATTGCAATGTCAAATGTTCATATTCAGAAATTTCATGCGCCGGAGACGGCTCCCCGCACATTTCTCCAGGAGTTGGAGGCCATGAACGAAGCTATTCGTCAAAGAGCGTTCGGCCTTTTTCAGAACCGTCAAGGCGGCCATGGCTCGGATCTGGACGACTGGCTTAAGGCGGAGCGCGAAGTGGCTTGGGCGCCCGAAGTGGAGCTGATCGAGAAAGATCAGGAAATCAAAGCGCGAGTCGCCCTGCCCGGCTTCGATTCAAATGATATTGATGTGAGCGCGACTCCAGAGGCTCTGGTGGTGCAGGCCGAAACGTGCTCACAAGCACGACGGGAAGGAGGGTGATGTTCGCTTCTGTGAATTTTCAGAAAAGAAGCTATTTCGGAGGATCCCCCTTCCCGCACCCATCGATGTCGACAAAGTATCCGCATCGCTCGATAAAGGCGTCCTGCAGGTAATTGCGCCGAAGGCAGCCAAACGGGAGCCGAAAACCAGCGCCGCGGCCTAATACGTATGGAGCCATGAGGACAAGAACTCCGCGGCCGGCTCGAAGAATTAGCGCGAATCAACGAAGAACTTCAACGGTCGGCTTATGCCGTCGCGCACGATCTTCTGGAACCTCTTCGCGGGATCGGCCTTTATACCGAACTTCTGCAGGAGCGCACTCAAGGCAAGCTGGACGATGAATGCGTTCGCTTGATCGAATTCGTTCTGAACGGAGTCGATCGAATGAGGCGGCTGATTCAGGACATGCTGGAATTCGCCAGAATCAGCCACGAACCGGATGGAACAAAAGTTCCTGTGGACACATATGCGGTCGCGGCCCTCGCTCTTCAGGATCTCCGTCCCGCCATCGAGGCAGCCGGGGCAAAGATCGACATCGGCTCTTTGCCCACGGTATACGCCAACCAAGAAGAAATTCTGCGGCTGTTCCAGAACCTGATCGGCAATGCTATCAAATATCACGGCGAGAAACACGCCTGAGATTCGCATTTCAGCATCATTGAACGGTAACAGACTGGGTTTTTTCCGTCAGCGACAACGGAATCGGCATCGAGCCCCAATATCACCATCAGATATTCGAGATGTTTCAGCGGCTGGATCATGCATCAAGTACGACGGCAGCGGGTTAGGTCTGGCCACCTGCAAAAGAATCGTGCAACGCCATGACGGCCGGATTTGGGTAGAATCGGAGCCCGGCCACGGATCGACATTTCACTTTACAATCCCGGTCTACCACGCCGCCTGCGCCGGGGCGCAGCACGTTTCGGCTTCTAACTGACCGTTTCGGCTTGATTATTGGTGGAGCAACGGCCTAAACAGAACCTCAGCATCATCTATGGTTCCATCCTCGAAATATACCGAGGAGGCGGCCAGATATAGCAGCCAAGTACGATAAGTCGAGTCGCCTACCATCTGGCGGCAGGTCTCGGCATTGGCTTGCAGACGCAGGACCCAGGCTTTGCAAGTCAAACCGTAATCGCGCCGAAGATCCTCCATCCGAAGGATTTCGAGTCCGGCACCTGCCGGCGTCCCGAGCTACATCGGACAGGCGCACCAGTTCTCCCCCGGGGAAAACCCGCTTCTGGATAAATAAGGTTTCCGGCCCGTCGGACATTCCTTCGGGGCGCAAGATCCCACGGTTCAAGAAAAGACCATTTTCGTGAAGTAAAGAGCGCATCCGTTTAAAATATTCGGGCATGCGCCTTCGCCCTACGTGCTCGAACATTCCGACCGACACGATTTTATCGAAGCGGCCCATCCAGCTCGCGGTAATCCATGCGCCGTATCGAGATCCGTCCGCGAGCCCGCGGCTTCTGAGTAGATTAGAGGCAAACTCGAATTGCCGCGGACTCAGAGTACATCCGACGCCGCTCACCCCAAAGTGCTCCGCCGCATGGATCAGCAGGCCGCCCCATCCGCAGCCTACGTCCAGCAGTCGCTCTCCCGGTTGTAGTTTCAGCCTCTTGCAGATACCATCCAGCTTTTGGAGTTGCGCCTCCTCGAGCGACCGTCCGTGGATCGCAGAAATCGCCGGCTGAGTACTGCATCCGCGAATCGAGAAACTGCTCATAAAATTCATTAGAACGGTCGTAATGAAATTGGATGTCCGCGCCCGTCTGGCTTCGCCGTCTGAACCCGTCCCATAGACGGCCCACACGCGCAGCGACTGTAAAAATGAATGAACCCGCCGCTGAATGCCTTTGGCGCCCGAAAAAGCGGATCGCCTCACAAAGATCTCCCCAAACTGTGAATTCCCCGCTCAACAAACGCATTAGCGGCGGTATATGCGTCCATTTAAAAAAGCGATCGACATCGGTCCCGTCGCTAGCGACAATCTCGAAGCGCCCTTCGGGGTCGCGGTACAAGCTGGACGGAGCACGTAGCCTAGGTTTTGACTCAACGGTACCGGCCCCAGTGGTCGCCTTCGCATTCGTGCGGCGCTGTTCGATGGTTGGTTGCATGAAATTCTTCTCCAAACTTAGTTTTCGGACCACACAATCCTTCCAGCACATAACGGTCCACTCGATGAAATCGATTTAACATGCAGCAAACACTCGATTGGCGAACCTTCGCCGATTTTCACGCATCTAAAATTGAGGAATACTGTGGCTTCTGACTCGTGGAAACTCTTCGGGATGAAGTATGTCTTGGAACAGGCAAGAACGGTCCCGCATGTCCGGCGCTATCGGTCCGTTGCAATTTTAACCGCTATTCTGATCTTGACATTGGTCGTTCTCGAGCTTCGCTCTTCCTGGGTAGAGTCTCACCTGCTCTATGCCATCGATGCACGTGCGACATACTCCCTGGGGGCTGGAAGCGCCCCTGTGATCCGATACCCTGCAGCCGGTCCTTACGACCGCAGACTCGGATATTCAGAGCTGGATGAATTTTTGAACCGGCTGGAAAGGCGAGGCTACCGCATTGCAGCGCAGGCGCGACCTTCAATAGTTTCCACGATACTCATGCGGCTGGGCCTGTTCCCCATCTACCACGAAAAAGCGCAGGCAGGTCTCCAGATTTTGGATCGCGATGCTAAGCCTCTCTATGCGGCGCAATTCCCGCGGCGCACGTATCCCGATTTCAATTCGATTCCGCCGCTGGCCATCGCGACCGTGCTTTTCATTGAGAATCGGAGTCTTCTCGACCCGGCTCATCCTTATCGCAATCCTACGCTCGAATGGGCGCGGATGAGCAGGGCCGTCGTCGATTTCGGCGCTCACGCGGTCGACCACGCGCATCCCTTCATCGGCGGGAGCACGCTCGGAACTCAACTGGAAAAGATGCGCCACTCTCCAGACGGCCGTACCGGTTCAGTCGGCGAGAAAATCAGGCAGGTCGCCTCCGCGTCTCTTCGCGTTTATGAGGACGGTCCCAAGACCCTGCATTCCCAACAGCGAATCATCCTCGATTACATCAATTCGATTCCTCTGGCTGCGACCCGCTCGACTGGCGAAGTGTCGGGACTCGCGGACGGCCTCGACGCCTGGTATGGCGAGGATTTTCAGACGGTCAACCAGATTCTGATGGCTGATGAAAAGACGCTAAGGCCCACAGCAGATGGCGCGGCGCGCGCGAGCCTATCGCGAGGTGCTTTCGCTGTTCCTGGCGCTGCGATCGCCGACATTTTATCTGGTCCAGAACCAGGCCGCGCTTACGCTTCAAACCGATCGTTACTTACGGGCGCTCTGCGATGGGGGCATAATTTCGCGGCCTCTGCGCGATTTGGCATTGCGGGATGCGCCGCTGCTCCGCCCGCAGCCGCCCGAGACGCGCCCCTCTACGGGCATGGTGAACTTTGTCGGCCAGAAGGCGCCCGATGCTGTTCGCGCATCGCTGCTTTTCCTCACGGGCGTCGCCAGCTTGTATGATCTCGATCGCCTGGATTTAACCGTCCGAACCACGTACGACAGCGCGGCGCAAAGTAAAATCACTGAATTTCTCCAGGGTCTGTCGGATCCCGTGCGGATGCAAAAAGCCGGCCTACGCGGGTATCAACTGCTCGATCAAGGCGATCCGGCAGCGGTGATTTACAGCGTCACTCTGTTCGAGCGTGGCGCAGGCGCCAACCTGTTGCGCGTCCAAAGCGACAATTACAACCAGCCGCTCGATATTAACCAGGGAACTAAGCTGCAGCTCGGCTCGACCGCGAAGCTGCGGACGCTGATTAATTACCTCGAGATTGTCTCCACATTGCATCAGCAATACGCCGCCATTTCTCCCGAGGAATTGGCATCGATTGCGATCATTCCCGGCGATGCGCTGACGCAATGGGCCATATCTTACCTGTCGACGGCGACGGACAAGCGCCTTCAGCCGATGCTCGAGGCGGCGCTCCAACGGAAATATTCGGGCGGACCCGGCGAGGCATTTTTCACGGCTGGAGGCAGGCATGTATTTGCGAACTTCGAACGTTCGGAGAACGGCCAAATTTTTACCGTCAGCCAAGCTTTCCAGAATTCCGTGAATCTGGTATTTATCCGGCTATTGCGCGATATTGAGCGATATTACATGTACCGTGTTCCGGGCGCGTCGCCGGCCGTCTCTGACAGATCTGAACGATCCGGCCCGGCACGCATATCTAACGCGGTTCGCCGATTTCGAAGGACGCGAGTTCCTTCGACGCTTCTATGGCAAATATCGCGACCAGACCTGCGGACCAGGCTCTCGAGACCTTGGCGGCGAAGGCCCGCACGCCGCTCCGTATGGCGGTGATCTACCGCTCTCTGCGGACCCAGGCGAGTCCCGTTGAATTTAACTCATTCCTGAAATCGCACCTGTCGGCCTGCCGCGCTTGCCGGCAAGAACATGGAAGATCTTTACGACAAAAATGGACCCGACAAGTTCGATCTTCGGGATCGCGGTTACCTGGCGCATGTTCACCCGCTTGAGCTTTGGCTGGTTGACTACATACAGCACCATCCGCAGGCGACACTAGCGGAAGTGTTCTCGAGCAGTGCGGCTGAACGGGAGGAAGTTTATGCGTGGCTTTTTAAGAGCCGGCCCAAGCACGCACAGGATCTGCGCATCGAGACGGTGCTCGAAGGCGACGCTTTCAAAGAGATTCACAAAGCATGGAAGCGGCTGGGCTATCCGTTTGATTCGCTGGTTCCATCGTATGCCACGGCGATTGGCGTTTCCGGCGATACTCCGGCCGCTCTCGCTGAACTGGCCGGAATCCTTGTGAACGGCGGCGTTCGCTACTCGAGCGTCACCATCCAACAGCTTGACTTTGCGAAGAGAACACCGGCTGAGGCCGCCGTGACTCGGACTACCAGCGCCGGTGAGCGAGTACTAATTCCTGAGATCGCGGATCTGGTGCGGCGCGAGATGGTCGGAGTCGTCCAGAACGGCACGGGCCGCCGAGCGCAAGGAGGCGTTCGCCTGCCGGACGGCACGGTGCTGGCGGTAGGCGGCAAGACGGGTACTGGCGATAACCGCTTCGTAGTCGCCCCGCGCGGCGGGAGCGTTTCTTCTCGGGCTGTGAATCGCACCGCAGCTTTCGTATTCTTCATCGGCGACCGGTATTTTGGGACAGTGCTCGCGTTTGTGCCTGGTAAGAACGCAGAGAATTACAAATTCACGAGTTCGCTAGCGGTGCAAGTTTTCAAAGATCTTATGGCCAGCGTTGCGCCTATGATCGAAGGTGGGCAGCCGGAATCCGCCAGGCTTAAGATCCAATAACCGATCGTCACAGCTTGGGCAAATGTCTCTTCACCCATCGGCTGAAGTCCGGCCAGAATTCGGGCATTAGGTTGGCGAGTCCCGAACCCGCGACACTGGTGCTCCAATTCGTCATAGTTTCGCGCGCGGTTCTGCTCACCGGGGGATAGTACGCGTTGGATAATCCGGCGCTCATGGCAGTGCCTAGGACATTGGACCAGTTGAACGTCGACTCGCCCGAGTCGGTGCGGGTAATCACCGATCGGCTGATCGCGTAAAAGACGCGCGACCGGATGTTTCGCGTAGAACCACGGCGAACGTAGCGCGTGTCTTCGTGAAACGCAGACGCAAGCAGAAAATCGCCAAAAAAGTTCTGGCTGACAATGTCTCCGATGGATGCGCCGAAACGCTTGGGATAAGCGTCCGGCCAGGGATGGCGGCCGTATAGCGGAGCCGAGCGCGTGATCTGCGAAACCGCAGCATTGAACGCTCCCGCGCCGAGCGTGAAGGGCGCTACTGTTTCGTGCTCGAACAAATCCCACTTTTCGGAGACGGACGGCGGCGGAGGCGTGGAGGTATTCACTACGGAAGGATCCTGAGCGGCCAGGACCAGCGGGAAAATGAGAACGATTAGCCAGTAAATCCTCATGATGGTTTAGGTTTTTTGGATCTGGACTAAATCCTCATGCGGCGAGGCTAATAGAGCTTTCGGGAGCTTGCCTCCGTAGGTCAGACGCTCGACCAGCGGCATCATGCGCCGAACCCATTTGCCATGCAGCACCAGACTACCCACTATTAGCAGCGGGTGCGGCACCGCTATAGAACAGCGGGCGCACATATTGATCTCACCGGCGCGCCCCTCCGCGTGCGCGCGCCGTAACCGGCGCATCTCGTCAGAATTGAAAATCTCGCCGAGCGAAGTTTCATTCAGATCCCCCACCGGCGCTCCATCCAGGTTGTAGCTTTGGCAGCAAGGGTACACGCGGCCGTCCTGCTTCACGTACATCGGCCCGCGCCATAGATAATGGCAGGGGCGGGCATCCACGCCATCCCGCCGGCCGTCGGGCTGCAGAAGATTAGTCTCATCTTCTTTCACCCGCACCTGGTCCACGCCCTCGACCCCGCTCCAAAAGCGGCGAAACTCGTCCACTTCGTGGGCGTTGCCTTGCATACGGACCATCTGCACCACCACCTGCATTTTCGATCCGCGCTGGTGTTTCATCCGCGCGAATCGAACGAAATTATCCCGTACTTTCTCAAAACGGGCGCCCTTCCGAAAATATTCGAAAGTCTCCTTGGATGCTCCGTCGAAGCTCAAGGTAATGTGCGCCAGCGGAGTCGCTAGCAGCTTTTCGGCGGTCTTCTCGTCGAGGAAAGTGCCATTAGTCGAGAGCAGCGTGGAGATGCCGTGACGCTCGCAATATTCGATCCGATCGAAGATCTTGCGATCCATGAAGGGTTCGCCGAGGCCGATCAGCATCATATGCTCGCCGGTGCGCGCGGCTCCGTCGATCAGCCTCTCAAAGACCTCATCGAGCATGTCCGCCTTGGGTTGCTTATGCGTCTCGCGAGGACACATCGGGCAGTACAGATTGCATTTCGCGGTGGTCTCGACGATGTATTCCACCGGCAACGCCGGCACGCGCTCACGCCGGCGCAGATAGCTCCACAACAGTTTTGTGCGATTGGTAAACCGCATGTGCTTCTCCATCTTCTCATGCCCTTCTGAACTTGGGCACGATTTTCACGGAGATCAGATAAAGATTACTCTCGCCGTTGTAAGGAGCTGCTCGTCGACGGCGGATTACCGCGACGGCGGCGGCGAACCTGGCGCGGGAGCCGGCTTAGGAGGCGCGACCGGGGCGGCCCTGGGCGCTGCTGGTGGAGCTTTCGGCGCCGTCTTGCTTTGGCTGGCCGGCGGCGCCGGCGCGGATTTATCGTACATCTCGATAATGTCTTTGGTAATATCGACCGTGTTTGAAGCGTAAAGGACCGGAGTGTTGGGATTGCTCACATCCAGAATCACGGAAAAACCGTTGGTCTGAGCATATTTATCGATCACAACCATCATCTTTTGGCCCAACTCCTCCAAGAGCTTACGTTGGTCCTCCTCATACTCGGCTTGCGCGTCCTGCATATCGCGATTGTAAGCCTTGGTCTTCTGATCGATTTGCCGCACCAGGTCCTGTTTGGCGGCTTCGGCCATAGCGTTGCCCCCGCGTTGCAGCTTATCCTGCAACTCGCGCAGGTCAGCCTGCTTCTTGTCGAGATCCGCCTTCTTCGGCCCCAGCCGCGTCTCCAGATCGGCCACCGCTTTCTGGCCGTCTTTAGTGCTGACTAACGCGCTCTGAATCTGGATCACGCCGACTTTGTTAGGCCCCGGCGTCTGCGCTTCTGCAAGCATGCCCACCGCAAGCAGCAGAACGGGCAAAACGAGTATATGATTCTTCACAAATAACTCCTAATGTGTAATATCCTAGCATCACGTCACTGGTCCGGCTGCTTTGTGACAGCGGGCGCGGTGGACGACTGATCGTACAACTCGACAATATCTTTGGTTATATCGACGCCGCTCGCTACATACAGAACCGGCGTACTGGGGCTGCTCACATCCAGGACCACCGTGTAACCGTGAGTTGCGGCATATTCTTCGATGATCTGCTGCATCTTCTTGTTCAAGTCCCCAAATACGAGTCGCTGCAAATCTTTCAATGCGGCTTCGCCATCCGCCAAGGCGTGGTTAAAGCTCTCATTTTTCTGATCGATTGCGCTCGTCAGCTCGCCCCTGGCCGCATCGGACAAAGCGCTGCCTTGGCGCTGCAGAGTGTCCTTCAAATCCCGGATCTCCTTCTGTCTTTTTTCGAGATCTCTTTTTGTCGGAGCAATTTTCATCTCAAGGTCGGCCATAGCCTTCTGGCCTTCCCGGGTAGCGGCGACCGCCCTTTGAATCTGGATTACGGCGACTTTGTTCGGCGCTTCTGGCTGCGCACCGGCCCCTGGGATTACGGGGAGCGCCAAGCTGGCCAGCGCCAGCACACGAACTCTTGAAAAGCAATTTCCGGCCATCGCCATAACCATCAGAATGTGCGGCCGATCGTAAATCGGAATGTCGAGGCCTGCTCATAGAACGGCTGAATCTGTCCGACAGTCGCGAGGGCGTTGTTGTAGGTCGCCGCGTTCGGAAAATAACTGCGGTCCGCAACCACCGGCGGCACCAGGTTCTCGTCGACTCGCATGGGATTGTAAGCCCAATAAACGCGGAAAGGCGCGTTAACGACCGGCATTAAAATTTGCAATTCGAGGCCGGTGGACATGCGCACGGCCTGCGTGCCCGGCGCGATAACCGCTCGGGGCGCAAATGCGGCCTCGGGAAATTGGCTGTTCAGCTGCCCGATACGCTCCGGATTCAAAGCCAACTGGCTGCCCTGTGTGAGCCGGTCTATGCCTGTATCCATGAATATGGCAAGCGTGACCGGCCCAAAGATCGGGATCCGGTATTCCAGGTTTGTGACCACCTGCGTATCTCCGCCGGGAAAAACGAGCTGATAGGTCGGGATCGTCTCGGTGACATTGTTGAACACCGCATTTCCGAAGGAGTCCACACCCTTCTGCTGGCGCGGGGTCCCGTCGTTGTTCAGGACATTCACTGAAGCCGACGTCGGCACATACGCGATCGGGCTGATGCCCCAGATCTGGAATCCCCGGATATCGTTCTCGCCGCCCATGTAGTAGCGGTTGAAAGGCGGGGCCACTTTGCCGTCGTAGCCCGTCATCCACCGGGCCAGCAGGTGCAAACCGATCACGTGTTTCTTGCTGATGATGGGCGAAGTATGGAAGTATTTGGCGTCGACCTGCGGCTGGATCTCGTTCACTGTGCCGCCCAGCACGCTTCCTGTAAAGGCCAACGATAAAGACAGGCTCTTCCCGCCCGTGGGATTGATAGGATTATTGATCGAATTATACGTAAAATTGGGAGTAATGGTTGAAGAAGTTATGCCATTTAGCGGATTCGGCCCATTGATTCGCAGAAAATTGATGTAATCGAAATACGTGGTTGCCGCCGCAGTGAGCGTGTCTATGTTCTGGACATTATAGCCGTAAGTAATGCCGACACGCGCAAAACTGCGCTTCAGCGGATAGCTGGCGAATACCGTGAAACCGTGTGAATTGGAAATATAATTGAGCAGATTATTGGTGCCGAGTTGATTGAACAGCGGAATCAAATTCGTGCCGGAAAGGATTGACGCTTCGCGCGCTTGGTTGTAATCGAACCGCGTGATATTTACCGTAAAGCCGACGGCCATCGGCCGGTCCAGGAAGTAGGGCTCCGTAAATCCGAACGTGGCATTGGTCATGCGCGTACCTAACTGGCCGCCGAGGCTGAGCGTCTCTCCCACACCCAGCAGATTGTTGGTGGAGTAGTTAAGACCGACGAAGCTGCCGGCGATGCCCGACACGCCCCCGTTCAAAGAAATGGTGTTCTTCCCCCGCTCCTTCACTTTGAGCGTGATGTCTACCGTGTCGGTCTTAGTATCGCGCTTGATGTCGGCTGCCTCGTTCTCCTTCAGAGTTTCAAAATAGCCGAGCTGGTTCAATCGCAGAATGCTCAAATCCCATAGGCGCGTGTTGAAGATATCGCCTTCGTCGATCAGGAGCTGGCGGCGGATCACCCGGTCGCGCGTTGTGGTGTTCCCCGAAAAATCGATGCGGCGCACGAAGAACTGTTTGCCTTCGTCGAAGGTGAGCGTGAGGTCGATTTTGTCGGTGTTGGGAATCGGCTCAAAGCTCGGCTCGGCCACAAAGTCGATGTAACCAAACTGCCCATACAACTTCGTCAACTCGGTCATCCCTTTGCGCAGCTTGGCGGTCGAGAAGACATCGCCCGGTTGCATTTGGAATACCGGACGCATCAGCGTATCCGGCGTGCGGAACAGTTTTACGCCGATGAAGTTGATCTTGTTCAAATGATACTGGCGGCCTTCCTCGATCGAGATCTCGATGTTAGCCGCCTTGCCGATTTTCGTGGATTTGACCAGCGGAAGGCGGAACCTGCCGCCACCCACGTTCACAATCTGCACTTTGTGGCCCGTCGTATGAGCCAGGAAATAGCCGTTGCTCTGATAGAAATCCTGGATGTGCTCCTGGTCTTCATCGAGCTTGCTCGCGTCATAACTCCTGGCGAACAAATCTTCAAAAAAGATCGAGTACGGGATGCCGAGTGGATGCAGATTCTTCATGGACCGCTCCACCACGCGATCGCTAAAGGAATCATTGCCTACGAACGTGATGTTGCCGACCTTGACCTTGGGTCCCTCATCGACCTTGAAAACGATTTCAAGCGATGAGGGAGGAACATCGTGGATTTCCGGTTCGACGGAAGCGAACTGGCGGCCCCGCTCCGCCAAATACTCCTGCAGGACCACTTTGGCACGCTGCACCTTATTCGGATCGTACTGCGATTCCACGCTCAACCCGACCTTACGCTCCTTGAAGCGATCCAGAATTTCCGAGACCGTGATGGACTTCATGCCGTCGTATTTGATCGACCGCACAATGCGCCGCTCCACCACCACGAAGCGTATAATCCAGCCCGTCTTACCCGGCTCGCGCTCCATGCGAATATCGTCGAAGCGTCCCGTATTCCATAGCGCCATGAAATCGCGGTGCAGGTTCTCTTCGTTGTAGGGGTCGCCGGGCTTCGTGAAAATGAGCGCGCGCAGTGTGTCCTGAGGAACGCGCCGCGCGCCCCGGAACTCGATCGCCTCGATTACATTCTGGGGCGGATTTTCCCCGGGCTTAACTTGCTCGACGGCGGGATTGGGAGGCGCCTCGAGTTTTGGCGGCTGCGCCTCGGGTGGCGCGGTCGGCACCGTCTCAAAGGGATTGGGTCTCTGTTGCGGCGGCGGACTCGACTGTTGTTGAGGGGCCTGTTGCGGACCGGCCTGCTGCGAAGCTGGCGGCGTTGGCGCAGGCTGCGGGGTTGGCGCAGGCTGCGTCGTTTGCTGAGAGAGTAAGGGCAGGGCGAAGAGAAGGCAGGCCGCAAGAGGGCGCAGGCGTCCGGGCCTGAGAAACATCATCTAAAACGGGTTCCTTTCACTCTGCGCCTCAAATCAGACGTTCGCCTGCAGCCCCTGGTTTCAACCAATGAGCGGCGTCCCGAAAAGCTGAGGCCACGCGGAAAACGTAACGGCTATTTTAGCGCATCGCCCGTGGGTCCCGCCTCTATCGCATCCCTGGTTCGCAACTCACTTGTCGGGATCGGCTCTCGTCCATGGCGGCCGAGATAACCCAGACACAGGCCGAACAGAAGATAGGAAAGGATCGTCACCGGCTGGGGCGAATATCGCACGAGCATAGGATCGATCCGCGTCCATATCCAGGAATACGCCAGGTAATACCAAAGCACGCCGCATAAAATACCTGATAAGATCATCCTCCGACTGGATCGAACACTCTCAGACGCGATTCCAAAAATGGCTCCCACCACCCCGCATATTACTAGTTGAAAAGCGCTCCCGGCGATGGTGGCAAGGTTAGCACCCGAGTGGAAAACCCGTCCGCCGTAGAACGTCGATCCAAACAAATTCGGCGCCTCCCACCATGCATGTCCGCGCCATACCGAGCCGATCACTAAAAGCGCCAGCATGGCCAAGCCGCCGAGCACGCCCGCTTGGATGCCGATCAAGACGCGAGTCGCTACCCGAGTCGCTGTAGAGGCGGTCTGCGTTTTGGACGCTTCCATCCTTTTGGATGCTTCCATTGAAGACAGCCTCATGGTAGCAGCCTAGTCGGACGTTATCATAGAGCCACATAGTCCCACCATTTCCATGAAACGCAGAGTAGTCATTACCGGTATGGGCGTCGTCAGCCCTAACGGCATCGGCGCCGAAGCCTTCTGGAAAGCAACCCGCGACGGGATCAGTGGGATTGGCCCGATCACGCGCTTCGACGCGGCGGATCTGAATGTGCGAGTCGCGGGCGAAGTGAAAGGGTTTCGCGAGGAGGATTACGTCAGCGCGAAAGACCGTCCGCATGTCTCGCGCGTAGCTCCGTTAGCGATCGCGGCCGTTGCTGAAGCGCTCGACTCGGCTGGACTGGATCCGGCTGCGATGAAGCGGGACGAACTGCGCCGCATCGGAGTGATGGTAGGCTCCGGCGGCGGCAGTGTCGAGTTCACCGAAGAGCAGTACCGGCTCTATCACAATGGGAATTGGCGGCAGTGCTCGGTTTATGTGGTTCCGACGTCGACCATCGGTACGCTGGCAAGCGAAATCTCGATGCGTTTCGGCTTTCGCGGGCTCTCCCATGTAATTTCCACCGGCTGCACTTCTTCGACCGACGCTCTGGGTTATGCCTGCCGCCACATTCAGTCGGGAGAGCTGGACGTGCTCATTGCCGGCGGCGCGGACGCGCCCATTGCTCCGTTAATTATGCGCGGTTTCATGGCCATGCGAATCCTCGCTTCGGGCTGGAACGACGAGCCGCGGCGCGCCTCGCGTCCGTTTTCGCGAGATCGCGAAGGTTTTGTCATCGCCGAAGGGGCGTGGTTCTTTGTTTTAGAGGACCGGAAGCGCGCTCGCGCCCGGGGCGCGAAGATCCTGGGCGAAATCACAGGCTATGGGTCCACGTGCGAAGCTTATCACCGCGTGCGTCTCGAAGAATGCGGAGAGGAACCGGCGCGGGCCATCTCTTTGGCGCTCGAGGAGTCGGGAACCGCGCCCGAGGCCGTCGATTACCTCAATTATCATGGCACTTCTACCGAGCTTAACGATCGCATCGAGACCCGAGCCGTGAAGCTCGCCTTCGGCGGACATGCTTACAAATTGCCGGGATCGTCGCTCAAGAGTCTGATCGGTCATCCGCAGGGAGCTTCCGGCGCTGCCGGAGTCGCGGCAACACTCCTGGCCATGATTCACGGCGTGCTTCCGCCGACGATCAACCTCGAGATCCCCGATCCGGAGTGCGACCTCGACTATATTCCGGAACCAGGGCGCAGGATCGAGATCGAGTACGCCGTCGTGAATTGTATCGCTTTCGGGAGCAAAAACTCAGCGCTGGTGCTCAGGAGCGCACCGTAGTCCACTAAGCTGGAATATCTCCAGATACGTCCATCTGGTCCTCTTCGTGGCCTCGCTTCGGCGCCTCGTCCTGGGGCGTGTAATAAGAGTGATAGTAAGTGTATTTACTGTAGAGCTCCCCACGCCGGGCGGCATTAACCACGATACCAAGCACATTGTTATTGCACAGCGATTGCATGGCTCGTGTTACGGAATCGATAGTAGTGTGGCCGATGCGCACGACCAGCAAAGTGCCGTGGCATAGCGTTGAAAGGAGATTGGCATCGGCGGCGAACAGCAGCGGCGGACTATCCAGGATGACCCAATTGAATACCGACGGCAGCCGGTCCAGCAGCATCTTCACTTCGCGCAGGTTCAGCAGCTCGAGCGGATTAATCACCGCTTCGCCGGCGGGCAGGACGTAGAGATTCGTGCCGGCAATTTTCTTAATCGCTTGATGGAGGGGGACCTTGCCCAACAGGTAATCCGTGATCCCGGGACTGCGGTCCATCTGGAAAAAGGAGTGGACAATGGGTCGGCGAAAATCGAAGTCGGCGAGCAGCGTCAGGTTGCCCGCCAAGTGGGCCTGGGCGAGCGCGAGATTCGCGGCCGACAGCGACTTGCCTTCGGCAGGCGAAGGACTCGTGATCACTACCGTGTGGATCGGCTGGAGGTTCTTCATGTGATTCAGACGCGTTCGCAACGTCCGAAACTCTTCCATCGGGGCTTCGTGTGGCCTGGTTACGTCGATCAGAAGCGAATCCGGCGCCGTGCGGAAGGGAATCTCCTCCACCTGCTCGAGCAGACCTGCCATATTGGGACCCGCATCGAGCGTCGCGACAGCGGCGGCGGCCCGCGCCTCGGTGCTGCTGTGGCTCGGGGGCGGGGAAAGCATCCCCGTCTGTTCGGCGCGGCGCAGCGCGTCATGTACTCGGCTCATTCGTTCCTCCGATTGCTAAATTTTGGTGACGTAGTAATATGCGATGGTTCCCGAGATAATGACCGCCGCGCCCAGACACGCTGTGGTCCATCCGAGCCATGCCAATCGCCTGCGTCGCCGCACCACAAAATCGTTCTCGAGCAATGGAACGCTGCCCAGAATCGCCATCTGCGTATAAGCCCTGACATCCTTGAGATTCTTAAGCGAGGTATCCTTCATTTCTCTCGCGCCGGCGATTACGATGCCCAGTAACAAGCCTATGCCCGCCCCCATCGAGATCAGCATGGGCCGCTTCGGCTCGGTCGGACTGATGGGCAGGGAAGCGGGGTCGAGAAGTTCCAGCAGCTCGCCCTGCTTGCGTCCTTCCATTTCCTGCGCGATTTGCGCCCGGGCCAGCTTCTGGTCCATTTCGACGTACTTGGCCTTGGCAATATCGCGATCGCGCAAGAGGTCGCCATACTGTTTCTCACCGAGCGGCACCGTTTCCATGCGGGCTTGATAGATTTTGATAGCATCGGAGGCTCTCTTTAATTCCTTGTCGTACTCCTGGATTTCCATGTCCTTGGCTTCAATCGCACTTTGCAGACGTTGCATTCCGATATCCAGGTCGCGCGCTTGACGCACGATCTGAGGGTTTTTCTGACGCGGCGCGACCGGCTCCGGCTTTTTCGTCTCCGCTTCCTTCACGATCCCGTCACGCTTCTCCTTCGCCGCCGCCAGCCGCCCCAGTGCGGTCTGCACGTCCGGATAATTGTCGCTATAGTGCTGACGCAACGCGCTCAAGGTGTTCTCCCAATTTTCAACTTCGTGTTCGGCCTCCGCCAGCTTTTCATCTCTTTGAACGCCCGCGGTCGTCGCCATATCCTGGGGGTCCTTGCTCAACAGCGCGATCTGTTCCTTGGCGATCCGGAGATCGTTTTCCATTTGCAACTTTTCCTGATTAGCCCGGTTGATCGAAGTATCAAGAATGGCCATCTGGGACTGGAGCGCCGCCATCTGCCGCATGTTGCCGTCCTCCTGATCCGGCAGATGCCCATTATTGGCGATGCGGAACTCGGTCAGCTTGCTCTCAACCGCATCCAGTTCTTTCTTCGCTTCGTCCACCTCATCCTTCATAAACTGAGTGGTCTGAAAAGTAGCGTTGGTCCGGTTGCGGATGTTCTCCTCGAGAAAACGGCCTGCCAGATCCTGCACTACGCGCTGCGCGTCGTAACGGTTTTCGTAGGAGAACTGAATTCCGAAGGCTGGAACCGACCGGCTGTCGCTGTTGCCGCCTGCGCCCGCGGCTACCGGAAGAATTTTGATCTTCCTTTTCATTTCATCGATGATGTCCTCCATCGGCATCCGGCTCCGCTCGCGCTGATAGAGATTGAAGGTATTGATGATCGTCGTCAGCACTGACCGGCTCATAATCGTTTCTTCCATCGAATTGAGGCGGTCGTACATCTGTTGATTGATGGACGACTGAACCATGGTTTCTGGCACGCTCTGCGGAACGATCTTGACTACCGCCTCAGAAACATAGCTATCGGGCCATAAATAGACGCCGACTACGCTCGCCACGATCGAGAATAGAAAGGGTCCGAAAATCCAGCCTTTGTGACGACGTACGATGTCGATGTAATCTTCGACATCCAGCACTCTTCGGGAGACGCTATAACTTTCGGTGGGCTGCATTGGTACGGTCACTCCTTGACGATGATCGTATCCCCATTTTCGAGGAAGATATTCTGATCGAGTTTTTTGCCTTTTATGTACTCGTTGTAGTTGAAGTGAAGGCGCTGCTTTCCGTCTGCGCGCAGGATGATAATGTCCTTCTTGTTCGCAAATTCCTTAAAACCGCTCGCGTAGCCTAAAGCGTCGAAAACCTTAGTTGGGACCACCAGCGGAAACACGCCAGGATGATTCACTCCGCCGGTTATCGTGTACTTCTTGCTTTTCACTTCTGCAACCGTGACCGTGACGTCCGGTTTGTTAATGTATTGGGAGAGAGCCTGCGTCACCTGGGCCGCTAACCGTTCCGGCGTCAGTCCGGCGGCCTGAATATCGCCGACCAGGGGCAGAGTAACCTTTCCGTCCGGTCGAACCCCCAACAGCCCTGTAAAATCGTTTTCCCGCCAGACTCGCAGGTAGAGAATATCCTCCGCGCCGATGACATAGGCCTTGGGATCGACGGCCACGCCCGTAGTTTCAACTCCTACCGGTACCGGCACACCCGACATGGTTTTCGGCGTATCTTTGTCGGTAGACGGCGCAGTCTGGTCGGGTGTTCCAGACTGGCCCGACGCCGAGGATGTCGTTTGCGCCCGGCCCGGCCCGCACAGAAATGTAGCCAATGCAAAGAACAGGGTAATGCTTCGGACCACGGTGAGAACTCCTCCTGCACCCGCCGTCGCGGGGAATATTTTCATCTTAATTGTACAGCGCCGGCCTGCAATGGATTGTGCCCGCAACCTTTAACATCTTTTAACATCTTCCGCTTTTAACATCTTCCGCACGGCGACTCTCCCCCTAAGCTTTATCGGCAGACTCCGGCGGGAGTAGTACATTTCCATGGTGAGAGGATCATGATACAGTTCTCAAGGAGAATCCGATGAGCTACTTTCTTGCGAAGACCGACCCCGATACCTATTCCATCGACGACCTGGAACGGGAAAAGAAGACCGTTTGGGACGGGGTCTCGAACCCGCAGGCTATCGGCGCAATCAAGCAGATGCGGGCCGGAGATCGCGTGTTCATCTATCACAGCGGCGGGAACGCCGGTATTGTGGGGATCGCTGTGGTACGTTCGGAGCCGCGGACCGATCCGAAAAATCCGAAATCGGCCATTGTGGATCTTGAATTCGCCGCGCGGTTGGAGCCGCCCGCTACACTCGCCGAAATCAAGCAGTCGAAGAAGTTCGAGGATTGGTCGCTGGTGCGGCAGGGGCGCCTGTCAACTATGGCGGCTCCGGAAAAGTTCGTGGAATGGATGCAGGGCCGGTATCCTCAAACCAAGATCTAAGGCTGCTGTCGTAGGCGTGCGAAATGTTCTGGGGAGCTGCCCCAAATGGTGCCGTTCTGAGTAATTGCCTCTTGACGCCATATGCCATATGGCGTATGCTGGACCGAATCTGGGTTTAGAAATGAGGTAATTTCTATGCGGACCAAGTGGTTTGTGGGAGTGCTTCTTTGTTTCGGGCTCCCTTTGGCAGCCCAGACTTTAGGCGAGATCACGGGAATTGTCCACGACGCGACGGGAGCCGCGGTACCGGGCGCCAACATAACTTTAACAAACGTTAATACCAATGCCGTTCGCACTGCCGTAAGTAGCAGCGCCGGTGACTACGACTTCCCTTCGCTGCCGCCAGGCACCTACAACATTAAGACGGAACATCCCGGCTTCAAGACGGCGACCAGCAACAACGTCGAGGTCCAGGTGCAACAAACCGTGCGTCTGGATTTGGCTCTCGAAGTCGGTGAGATTTCTCAGTCCGTGGAGGTATCGGCTTCCGCCGATCTATTGCAGGCCGAAAACGCGACGGTCGGTACGGTGGTCGAGACCCAAAGCATTACGCAGCTTCCGCTCAATGGCCGCGAATACCTGAATCTGGTTACGCTCGCGCCGAACGTCAGCAATCTTGCGCCGGCGTCCGGTCAGGCCGGGTCGCGCCAGGGCGGCGACCGCGCCAACCAGTCGATCTCGGCCGGGGGGAACCGCATCGTGTACGACTATTACACGCTTGACGGCGTAGTGAATACCGATCCCAATTTCAACACCTACATCGTTCTTCCCTCGATCGACGCTATTCAGGAATTCAAAGTGCAGACGGGCGTGTATCCAGCAGAATTCGGCCATGAAGCGACACAGATCAACGTGCTCACCAAATCTGGCGGGAACGGCTACCATGCCTCGCTTTTTGAGTTCCTCCGCAACGACATCTTCGATGCCAAACCATTCGCGTTCACTGCTGTGCGTCCCGGCACATCGCCCTTTAAGTGGAACGATTACGGATACGAGATCGACGGCCCTATTGTCATTCCCAAGCTCTTCAACGGCAGGAATAAATTGTTCTTCATGTCGAATTACGAGTGGCTGAAGCAACGGGCGAGTTCACAAAGCGTCTATTCCGTGCCCACCCCTGCCATGTTCCAAGGCAATTTCAGTCAACTGGGAACCATCATTTACGATCCCACCACCAAGACCCCATTCCCAGGCAATATCATTCCAGCCAGCCAGATTAGTCCGATTTCGCAGAAGCTGTTGCAGTTCTACGACCCTTCCACGCTGCCGGGCTTGACCAACAACTATGTCCAGAACAGCGCCTCGCCCTTGAACCGCGACGGATTCGTTCTGCGCATGGATTACGTGGAATCCGCGAAATCGCAATGGACCGGCCGTTATAGCTGGGGTAGCGAAGGTCAATCCACGCAGACCATTAACGTCAGCGGGAGCAAAATCATCACCGGTTATGAACAATACCTCGGTTCGAACACGCGCATTCTTTCGCCCAATATCGTGAACGAGGCGCGTTTCGGATACTCGCGGTTCTACAATGCCCTCAGCGCAATCGGGGCGTTCAATACCAACTACGTCGCCGAGCTGAACCTTCCGAATCTGGCGCCGGGTCCTCCCGTCACCTGGGGCATCCCGAGCGTCGCCCTCACTAATTACAGCGGCTTCGGCGATAATTCCGATGGCCCTTATCAAAACAGCAACAACACCCTTCAGTTTATCGACAATGTCTCCTGGGTTAAGGGCAAGCACAGCTTCAAATTCGGTTTCGAATACGATCGTCAGAATTTCAATCAATTCGGCAATCAGTATTCTCGCGGCCAGTACAGCTTCTCGCCGAATGCGACTCAGAGCGCGGCCGGTACCGGCGGCGATTCCTTCGCCGAATTCCTGCTGGGCGACAGCTATCAGGACACGGTCGCGGTGGCAGCTGCGAATGCGCAGTTCCAGCGCAATGCTTACGCGGCTTTCATCGACGATACCTGGAAGGTCACGCCCAAGCTCACCCTGTCGCTAGGCTTGCGATATGAGTTGACACCGCCCTTTACAGACCAGCTCAACAATTTGTTTATTGTCTATGTACCGCATAACTACGTCACTCCTAACGCGCCGCAGTCGGACTGGCCTTACTTTGTCCGGCAAGGCAACTGCTCGGACCCGTACAACGCCAATCCCCCCATCTCCGTGCGCTGGACTCTGACCCCGGCAGTATGCAGCAACGGGCTCCTGCCCAACCAGCTCATGGATACGCGGTATACCGATCTTGCGCCCCGCTTCGGGATCGCGTATTCGCCCGATTCGAAGACCGTGATTCGCGCCGGCTTTGGAAAATTCTTCAGCCAGGATAACTCCAACTCGACATTCTTCGATCTGGCCCGCAATCTGGCCGTTCGCAACTCGAATTTTGCGACCACAGGGTTACCGAATCTTACTTATGGCAACGCCTTTCCTTCAACTAGTGGCGCGACGGTGCCGGTGGGGGCGCCTTACGCCTATTCCGACAACCCCGGCCACCGCACGGCGTATACTCTGCAGTATCTGTTGAACATCCAGCGCCAGTTCGGCGCCAGTTGGGGCATCGAGGTCGGGTATCTCGGGTCGGTAAGCCACCACCTGGCCGGCTTTTGGAACCAAAACGAGGGAATTCCCTCACCTGTGGGAACCGCTGCCTCGCATCTTCCCTTCGCCGACTATGGATTCATTCAGACGGTCGAAGATATGGGCAACGCCGATTACAACTCGCTCGCCGTGAAGGTGACGAAGCGTTTCAGCGGCGGCCTGAGCCTGCTCACTGCCTATACTTATTCCAAATCAATCGACGACACCAGCGGCATTCGCGTGCAGGGTTATGACACACTTTTCCCGCAGAACAGCTATTGCATCCGGTGCGAGCGCGGACTCTCCTCATTCGACACCCGGAATCGCTTGGTGATTTCGCCGCTCTATGAGCTGCCTATCGGCAAGGGAAAGCCGCTGAACATCAACAACGGGTTTCTTAACGCTATCGTCGGCGGCTGGCAAACCGGGGGGATCCTGACGCTTCAAAGCGGAATACCGGAGACTCTGACGATCGGCGGCGCGGACAACTCCGTCACCCAAAGCACCTACGATCGGCCAAACTACGTGGCCGGTCAAAGTGTGAACGCTGCAAACCAGACTCCCAACGGATGGTACAACTTTGGCGCCTTCGTCGAAGCACCTCGCGGACAATTCGGGAACGTTGGACGAGACACTGTAATCGCTCCAGGGGTTTTCACGATCAACGCCGAAATACACAAAAACTGGATCATGCCTTACAACGAGCATCATCAGCTTCAGTTTCGTTTCGAGGCCTTCAATGTATTGAATCATCCCAATTTTGGACAACCCCAGCCCAACATCCTGGCGGGCCTGCCATTTCCTGGCGCGGCGTCGAACGCCGCCCACCAGGGCTTTGGCGTCATCAACAATTTGGCTGGTCAGCAGAATGGGTTCCCTGCTTCGATCCCCATGCGGCAGTTGCAACTCGGGCTGAAGTATACGTTCTGAGGGTCGCATGAGATGGCGGAACCTATTCAGCTTGACGCTGGCGGCGTGTCTATTCGGAGTGACGGGCTTATTCGGTGCCGACAATGTTTTGACTCGCCAGGAGAAAGCACAGGGTTGGATTCTCCTGTTCGACGGCCAAGATCTCAATGGCTGGGATTCCACCCCAGCGCCGGCCGGGGGGCGGGGTTCTGGCGCCGGGAAGCAAGGCAGAGGATCCGCTCAGCCGGGCGCAGCGCCCGCGGTGGGTTCGAATCCGCGGGCGTGTTCCACTCCACCGGGACTTGCTTCGGTGACTGAGGGAGCATCACACTGGGAGATCATCGACGGCTTACTCGTTCCTTGTGGGTCGCCGGCCGGCTATTTGACCTCCAAGGAAGACTACAAGGATTTCGTCCTGGACGTGGATTTCAGAACGAGTGAGAATGCCAACAGCGGCGTGTTCATTCGCTCCCCGGGAGGGAACGGCGGTTATGAGGTGCAGATTTGGAAAGCGCAGCCGCAGGGTTATAATACCGGAGCTATCGTCGGCACAGCCAAAACTGCGACGGAGTATAAGTTTATGCCCGACCGGTGGAACCATTACGAAATTACGGCCGATGGCGATCATCTCACGGTGGTGCTCAACGGGACCAAGACATTGGATGTCCACGATTCGAAGTTCCGGGATGGCCGCATCCGGCTTCAATATCAGAAGTTTCCAATCGAATTCAAGAATATCAAGTTAAGATTGATCGAACATTGAGTGACGCACCCCAGAAGCGCATGCTCTCATAAGAGGTGTTCGCGAAAAGGAGAAAGATTATGCACGAGAATAAGGTTTTAAAACTGGCCTGTTGGATATCCGCGCCGCTGGCTCTTTTATTCGGCGTGGTCACGATTGTGGCTCAAGCGCCGCCCAAGCCCAAGCATGTTAACCGGGCGATTGCACTGCTCGAAGAAGGTCAACCCATTTACTACACCGGCTCGCATTCAGGAACCGAAGGGACTTTCGAGCAAGGCAAGAAAGATGCTCAGACGTGGGCCGATTACATCAGCTACGACATGGAACATGCGCCCTTCGACGTCGAAGGGCTGCGGCAATACATGAAGGGGCTGGTAGCCGGCGGTCCTACCCGGGACGGTTATCGCACTCCCGCAGTCATCGTCAACGTACCCGTCAACGGCACCGATGAAGCGGCGGTCCGCGCCAATGCCTGGATGTTCCAACAAGTGCTGGCAACCGGGGTCCATGGCGTTCTGTTGACGCACGCGGACACGCCCGGCGCGATTCGCGCGTTCATCGAAGCTTGCCGTTTTCCAAACCACGAACAAGGCGTAGGCCAGGACGGTTTGACGGACGGTCGCCGCGGCGCTCACGGGACACCAACGGCGGCCGAGATCTGGGGCGTTACGCCGGCCGAGTATGAAGCCAAAGCGGACGCATGGCCGCTCAATCCGAACGGCGAACTCCTGCTGGGAGCAAAAGAAGAAGACAAGTACGCGCTGGCTAATGTGGAAGAAAATCTGAAGGTTCCCGGACTGGCATTTGCCGAGTGGGGTCCGGGAGATATGGCCCTCTCGCTGGGGGTGAAAAGTGCGGGACGCGGCGTGCCGATGAACGATCCGAAAATGGTGGCCGCGCGAGCTAAGGTTTTCGCGGCGGTCAAAGCCAACCACATGTACTTTCTGAATACGTGCAACGCCAGCGACGTGGTCGACATGATCAAAGAAGGGGTGAAAATCTGCGCGGCTAACGGCCCCGCCACCGCCGAAGTCGGGCGCAAATTTACGAACCGCCCGATGCCCTATTAGCGCTCTTTCCACACGTTTACCTCGAACCCGGCACGCCGAGCATCGTGGGGAGTTAATGCGATCACCCGAGCCCGTGGCGCGGTGGTATAGACTCCGCATCTTTACGCCTATGTCGCCGAATACGGAATATCCAGGTGGCGCTGGGGCACGCCGTTTACCATCTCACGCTAGACTGGAGATTCGATGCCCCTGCTGGCCCATTCCGTCACCGATCTCGCCGCTTCGCTCGAGGTCCGGGCCTGCCTCGACTGGTTCCGTCGCGAGCGCTCCTGGATCAATGAACAGCATTTGAAGCTTTGCCGGATTCCAGCCCCTACCTTTTTCGAGCAGAAGCGTGCCGAATGGATGGCGGAGCGTTTCGTCTCGCTCGGCTGGGAAGCCAAGCTGGATCGCGCCGGGAACGTAGTTGCATCGCTTGCCGGCCAGCGGGACGCGGCGTTCGTCGCGGTCACTGCTCACCTCGATACGGTGCTGGCCCCGCGCTCCGCCGAAGAGATTAAGGTCACGGATAGTCGCATGCTCGGACCGGGTGTATCGGATAATGGCGCTGGTCTCGCTGGACTTTTGGCGTTGGCCGCAGCGTGGAGCGCGGCTCGGCCGATTAAAAATTCTTCGCTGGCTCCCCTCCTGGTGGCTAATGTCGGTGAAGAAGGTGAAGGCAATCTCAGCGGAATGCGCTACTTGTGCCGATCTTCGCTGGGTGCGCGGCTACGAGCATTTCTAGTGCTGGACGGCCCCGGTACCGACCGTATTACCTGCCAGGCGCTCGCGAGCAGACGCTTCGATGTCACAATTACCGGCCCCGGCGGACATAGCTGGAGCGACTATGGAATCGGAAATCCAGTTCATGCGCTCAGCCGCGCAGTCACCCTTTTCGCCGATCAAGCATCTCAGGCCGATAGCTCGCAAGAATCCGGATCGCTCGCGAGCGGCGAAGCTCACACGGCCCGATCTTCGTTCAATTTTGGGCTGATCGAGGGTGGATCGAGCATTAATTCCATCCCCAGCCAAGCCCGGGCTAAGGTTGACCTGCGTTCGGAAAACGCCAGAAATATCGAGCGTATGGCCGCCCTGTTGGCGGCCTCGGTCGAGCGTGCGATTGAAACCGAGAACGGCCGCGGTAGCGGCGCCCGCGTAAGCGGTCGAATAAAGGAGATTGGCTCCCGGCCCGGCGGTTCTTTGCCCCAGCATGCGCCGATTCTCGAATGCCTGCGCGCCGTGGACACACACCTGGGCATCCGAAGCCATCTGGATTGTTCCTCGACGGATGCCAATATTCCTTTATCTTTAGGATTGCCCGCAGTCTCGATCGGCGCGGGCGGACACGGCGGCGGGGCGCACACGGCGGCCGAATGGTTCCAGCCGGAAGGCCGGGAGGGCGGTTTGCGGCGTATTCTGCTGACCTTATGCCTGCTGCTCGCGGGCGAGTGAGTGCTGAAACCCGAGGCGTCCAGCGGGCGTCCACCAGTCAAGCCGTCTTATAATAGTTGAGACGTTCCCGAGGACGAGGCAAACTGAAACATATGAAGCTCTATGAGAAGATGCGCCAGCAGAAACTTCTGTCCACAACGCTGCTGCTGTTTACGCTGTCGTTAGGCATTGTCATCGGGACTTTGCTCAACACCGGCGTGCATGCCGCCAAAGGCCAGAACGTCGCGCCGGGCGCCACACCGCTGGTAATCCCGCACGCGGTGGAGGCGGCGAGCGAATTTACTGCGCTGGCCAAAAAGCTGGAACCGAGTGTCGTCAATATCACCGCCGACTTCACGCCCAAAGTGGGCGAGGGGCAAAAACGCCGGGGTCCGCAGCAAGATCCGGACGAGGATGGCAATGGCGATAATGGCGACCTGTTCCGTCACTTCTTCTCGAATCCGGGTGGTGATGCGCCCCCCAGGCGCTCCGCCGGGAGCAGTCCGGAACCGGGTTTATCGTCGATAAGAACGGCTATATTATTACGAATAACCACGTAGTGGACGATGTCGATCACATCCGGGTGAAGCTTAACGGCGATACGAGCGAGTTCCGTGCGCGCCTGGTCGGGGTCGACCGGGAGACCGATCTGGCGGTGATTAAGATCGATCCGAAGCAGCCCTTGCCTACAGTTACGATCGGCAACTCCGACGCGGTAAAAGTGGGCGAGTGGGCGGTGGCCATCGGTTCGCCGTTCGGCCTCGAGGAGACGGTCACGGCCGGTATTGTCAGTGCCTTGGGCCGCGATATTCACACCCAGCAATTCCAGCGCTTCATCCAGACCGATGCAGCCATTAATCCCGGGAACAGCGGCGGACCGCTCGTGAATATCCGGGGCGAGGTGATCGGCATCAACACCATGATCGCCACGCAAAGCGGCGGTTACCAGGGCGTCGGTTTCGCGCTGCCCATTAATATGGCCGTCAAGGTTTACAACGACATCATCCGCGACGGGCGCGTTACGCGCGGCTCGATCGGTGTGTCCTGGGGAGAGACCAAACCCGAAACTCTGCAGGCGCTGGGGGTCGGTCACGGAGTCATTGTGGGCGAAGTGAAGAAGGGCGGGCCCGCCGACAAAGCAGGCATTCTGGCGGATGACATTATCGTCGGATTGAATGGGAAAAGTGTGCTGGACGGCAATGATCTGGTCTCGCGGGTCGCGGAAACATCGGTGGGCACACCCGTAACCTTGAGCGTTGATCGCGACGGTAAAAAGATGGATTTCAAGCTCATCGTCCAGGACCGTGTAGAGGTGTACAAGGACGATCCGCGCGTGGTGGGCAGCCGCAGCCTCGATGAGCCGGCCAAACCGGACGTAACCCCGGCTGCGCCAAATGGCGCTTCCGGACAAGTGAAATTCGGCATCAGCGGGCGTCCGGTAGACGAGGAGGAACGCTCCCTTACGCCCGATAAGCACGGAATTGCCGTGACCTATATTGAACCTGGGTCATTCGCCGAAGACATCGGTCTCGAGGACCATGACCTCATCATTTCGATTAACCGCCAGGCGGTGAGCTCGATCGACGACATCAGAAAGGTTCAGCAGACGCTCAAACCGGGCGATCCCGTCGCATTCCGCGTGGTGCGGATGGCCGCCGGAAGGGGCCGTTCAGCCACCCGGACGGCTGCAATTCCGACCACTTTGTTCCTCAGCGGAACTTTGCCCCAGAACTGATGAGGAGCAGAAGCTATTTGCCGGGCTTCTTGTGGATAGCCCTGCTTTCGACGCAAGCTTTCGCGGCAGAGAATGCGGCGGCAAAGCAGCAAATTCCTGCCGTCAAAACGGCTCATCCGGGGGTACGGAAGAGCGCGCGCCGGACGCAATCCTCGAAGAAAAGGTCGGCATATCGACAAGCCGCGCAGCAACAGCCCACGGTCGAGCGCTATAAAGAAATTCAGCAGGCGCTGGCGGATAAGGGATATTTCAACGAGTCGGCAGACGGAAATTGGGGTCCGGGATCGGTCGAGGCTTTAAAACGCTTTCAGCACGACCAGAATCTCCCCGAAGACGGAAAAATCGGGTCGCTCTCCCTAATTGCACTCGGCCTAGGTCCCAAGCGTGTGGTCCTGGCGCAGGGCGGCGACGATAATAAGCTCATCCCTGCAAAAACCGTTGACCCCCGCGATACCGTTCAAGAGCCGTGAACGTCGGGGTTCGTGGCGCGGCCCTGTGCAGCGCCGTCAACCCCTAGCGAAACAGCAATGGCGGCTCCCCGGGAACTCGGTACCTGAGTTGTTCAATGGGGTCTATCATGCCCACTGCAATTTCGCCAATCCGAACACCTACCCGCACTAAACGCGGGTCGCTGATGGTCGGTTTGGTGTTCGCTTACCGCCTGGGAGTGATAGCCGAAGCGCAACAACCGAGCGCGCCCCATTACGCGCCGCCGCCGGTTTGGCCCGGAGAGCAGGCTCTTTCCTCAGCGCCAGCGAATCGATACGTGTTTGTCAGTCCGGAGCGGGACGCGGTCATCATCCGCGTTCCGCCCGATTGGGCACACGCGAATGGCAAACCCGAGATTGTTCGCTATGAACTCCACAATCGCCTCCGGCCCTCGATTGTAGCCCAAATGACAATCGGCTCATCCGGATGGTACGTCTACAACTACACGGTCGTCAATGACAGGAGTGCCAAGGACGCCATACAGCTGTGGGAGCTGATCATTCCGGCTACGGGCGACCAGCCCGGCCTGCCAAAGATTTCAGGTTCCGACGGCTGGAACGGCGGCCACTCGTACCCGCCTATCATACGCCAGGTGGAATTGCCCGATCAGCCATTGGGCCGGGTTGTTACCTGGGTGCAGGACGAGACTGATCGATTGCTTGCGCCCGGCCGATCGCAGACAGGCTTTCGGATCGAATCGTCGTGCAAGCCCGGCTTCACTACGGCGCTCTTCGGGTCCGGCACGATTCCCAGCATCGATCAGGAGTACCCAAACGAGATTTTCACACAGTTGGATTTTTATAACGATCCGACGTGGAAATTTGTCCCAGCCCTCACCTTCGGCCCAATGTTTTGCGGGGAAACGCCACGAGCGGTGATTGTCCAGGACATGATCTCCGGCATCAAACGATCCATTGAAACGGGCCGTATAAAGTCCACGTCGGAATTCGCGCGCGAAGCGCTGGCCAAACTGAACACACAGCTTGCGGATAATAACTCCGCCGCCCCTGCGATAACGAACCCGCCCTCGGGCGAATTCGAGGGAGAAATCTTTACGGCGCTTCAACTGAGCCTCTCCTTCCGAATCGCGCCGCGTTGATGCTTGCGCTTGAAGCGCCAACGATGGCAAACGCGGCCTCAAAAGATACCAGAGCCGCGATGATCGCGGAAAGGCGGACGAAATACTTCAACCCTTAGCGAAATACAGCGACACAGCGCGCTCCAGCTCGGGTTTAGTCATGATAGCCTCGCGGCCTTCATAGCGGCCGATCGAGAGGAGAATGTTGCAAATATCGGCTGGGTAACAGGCACGCAGTTCGGTGCGTCCACCGCGCAGGCAGAGCTTACGCAGGTAGTCCGCGCTGTCCGGCTCGGCTTGAATCTGGCGCGATTTGACGACGCGTGAAAATATCTGGTCGAAGCTCGGCCCATCCACCGCCTCCACATAGATCTTATTGTGAATGCGGCGCAGGAACGCTTCGTCGGCGAGGTCCGATGGCTCCAGGTTGGTTGAAAACACCACCATCAACTCGAATGGGACCTGGAACTTCACGCCGTAACGTAGGGTGAGGTAATCGACACGCCGGTCCAGGGGCACGATCCAGCGGTTTAGCAGATCGCGCGGCGACATGAGCTGACGGCCGAAATCGTCGATGATCAGGATGCCGTTATTCGCTTTCATCTGCAGAGGCGCGGCGTAGATACCGGAGGACTCGTCCAGGCGCAGCTCGAGCATACTGGGGATCAGCTCGCCGCCGACCACCAGGCAGGGGCGTTTGCATACCAGCCAGCGCGGATCGACATCGGTCTCATCATTCTCCACCGTCTGGTGGACTACAGGGTCATACAGACTGATGATCTGGTTGTCTACTTCGACGGCATATGGGATCAGAACGGCGTCGCTGTAAACGCGGAGCATGCGCTCGGCCAGGCTGGTCTTGCCGTTTCCGGTAGGTCCATACACGAAGATCGAGTTCTGGGAGATTATGGCCGGTCCGAGCTGGTCGAGCATGTGGTCCGACACGATCAGGTCCGAGAACGCGCTGCGCAGCGTCTGCCGGTCCACCTGCACGACTGCCGCTTGCGCCTTGGTAGCGGCGTGATAATCCTTCAGCGCGACCGGGCATGCTCCGGCGTATTGGGACACCTGAAAGCGTTCGCCGGCAAGTTGCTTGCCCGCCGCGGAGAGCACGAAACTATAATCATTCCCGACCATGCCCTTTAATCTCGACCAGTTGCTGGGACCGCATGTGTTTAAAAGCAAGATCGACAATCGGGATCGACAGACACAGCGCCTGGCTGAGTCGGTTCAGGCTGCAGTAGCCCTCGATCAGCAGGCGGCGCATGATCAGGTCGAGCACCAGCGATTCAGAGATACCCAGGTCGGCGAAATTCTGTGGAATCGGCGGATTGAAAGCGGCGTGGATCGGCGCGAAGGTAGCCATCGGTTTGAGTATGCTCTCCAGTCTTATCGAATATGCCTTCCAGTCATATCGGCACAACCTCCCGCGAAGCTTATCCGCTGGATGAATTTACTGCACGGGAACCGGATAGACAGCGTCGTGACCTATAGTGAGGTATCTTCGTGTTCTGGCGATAGTAATATGCGTCGCTACTGCCTGTTTCGGCTCCGACTTCGCCGAACGTCTCTACAAAGCCGGGCGGCGCGCTGAGCGGCAAGGGGACACGCTGCAAGCTTATCTTCTATATACGCGGGCAGCGGCGCTGGATCCCGCTAATGCCACCTACGCCGCGCATAAGACCGCGCTCCGGCCGGTTGCCGAGATTGGAATTGAAGATCGCCTGGACCCGGAGGCGGCCGAATCGCCTGGCAATGCATTGATAAATGCACCGGAGGATCGTGAGGCGCTACCGCCGCCCGAACTGGCCGGTTCTAAGGAAAAGAAGAGCTTCGATCTTAAGGGCGATTCCCACTCAATTTTCGAAAAAGTCGCTGGAGCTTACGGCCTGCAGGTCGTCTTTGAGCCCGATTATCAAGCTCCGCCTCCCTTCATCTTTCGCATGAGCGAGGTGGGATATCCCGACGCCCTGCGCGCGCTCGAGACCGTTGCCAACTCATTTGTCGTGCCGGTGAACCCCCACCTTATGCTGGTGGCGCGCGATACGCCACAGAACCGCACTCAGGTGGCCGGGGCGATGGCTGTCGCGATCCCGATCCCGGAGCGCATCTCGACTCAGGATGCGCAGGAGATCGTCGCTGCCGTTCAGGGGACGCTCGAACTCCGGCGCATCGGCATCGATCCGCGGCGGCGCATGGTCATACTGCGGGATCAAGCCGGCAAGGTGCAGGCGGCGCGCACGCATGTTTGCAATTCTTTCCCGCTTGCGACCGCAGGTGGAGGTAGAGATTGAGCTTCTGGAAGTCGATAAGAATTCTTCGCTCGCGTATGGGCTAAGCCTGCCCAACTCTTTTTCGCTTGTCAATTTTGGGCATTTTATGCACAACGTCCCGGGCAGCGCCTCTATCGGAAGCTTCACGAATTTCCTTTCGTTTGGCGGGGGCGGGACATTTATGGGTTTGGGAATTGCCGCGGCCACGGCCTTTGCCACTGTCAGCCGCAGTTCGACGGTGAATTTGCTGGACGCGCAAATCGTCTCTCTCGACGGTCAGGCGGCTACGCTGCACGTCGGCCAGCGGTATCCAGTCATCGCCAACGGTTATTATGGAACCGTCGCCCCCGGCTCCGGCACTGTATACACTCCTCCGCCCACGATCAATTATCAGGATCTGGGCTTGATGGTGAAGGTCACTCCGACAGTGCACGACGATCACGAGGTCACGCTCGATCTCGATACGCAGTTCAGCCTTCTCGGAGCGAACAGCGGCATCAGCGGAATCCCGATCATCTCGAATCGCCAGTTTACCGGCAAAGTTCGTTTGAAAGAGGGCGAGTGGGCGGTAATCGCGGGCCTGGTCCAAATGAGCGATTCCGATACGCAGAATGGCGTCTGGGGTCTCGCGAGCATTCCGTGGCTGGGCCGGCTGTTCTTCAGCCAGACTAACCGTGTGAAGAATTCAAGCGACGTTCTGCTGGTGTTGAAACCTCATTTGATGAGCCTGCCCCCGTGGGAGAATGTTTCGCCCTCCATCTGGGTGGGAACCGAAACGAGACCCCTCACGTTATTCCAATAGCGTTCCGCCACCTTCTCCACCGCATGTTCTCGCGCGATGTGCTCGGCCGCGCGGCGTCCGATCTCGACCCCCGCCTCCCGATCTCGCGCGAGCCAGAGAATGATATCGGCCAGCATCTCCTCTTCCGCTGCGCCCAAGTCCACGCGCAGGCAGGCGTTTTCGGGAATGCGGGCGATCTCGTCACCTTGCGTGAATACGACTGGCTTCCCGATTCCCATCATGCGAATCGCGATGCCCGAGGATTCTCCCGCCGTCGGGAAACGCAGATTCACGCATACATCCAGGGCCGCGGCGTAGCGCCAGAAATCTCGCTCGGAGAGAGGTCCGACCCGCAGAATTCGTGGATGCGCGAGCAAACACCCGAGCGAGCGCTCGAGATCGCTCGACGTGAATGCGCCGGCAATCAGTAATCGGGCATCAGCGCCGTTGCGGACCGCCCTCTTCAGGGCGCGAAGCACCACCGGCAATCGTTTCGATTCGCGCAGATGCCCGAAGACGCCGGCGAGCAGCGTTCTTGGTCCCACGCCTAATTCGGCGCGAAAACGGAGTATATCCACCAGCCGGGGCAGCTCCGGAGCTACGAATAGATGTGGAATCTCGATCACCTGCGCTTGAGGATCGTGCCGGCGGACCGCGCGCGCCGCCGCGGTATTATGCACAATTACCGCCCGTGATGACGTAACGACGCGCCTTAGCATGGGGTATTCGAAATAACGCGGGTCCGCGGCGGAGCGGGCACGTTCATGCCACAGCTCCTCCGCGAACCTTCGCATCCACTCTCCGTAGTTATAAACAAATTCTTCTATGTAGCTCGATCGATCCAGCGTACCTAGGAAAAAATGATGAAGCGCGGCGTCGTGCAATACGACCACACCGGGCCGCTCCAGCGCGCGACGGTAGATGGCGCGGTGCAGATGATTGTTCCCGATGTGATATAGATTCAGGTCTCCATCAGTCCCAACCTCAACCGGACCGCGCTTCCGCAATGCCGCCACAAGCGCCGCCGCGTAATCCGCAACACCCGTGGGTGCCGGGGGCAGCGGCGCGAAAAATCCGATCTTCACTGGGTTTTAATCCCTCTTCCGAGGCCCGAACAGCGCCGTACCCACACGGATGTGCGTCGCCCCTTCCTCGATGGCGGCTTCGAGATCGTGCGACATACCCATCGAGATCTTCGCCAATTCGTGTGTCCGGGCCAGCTCGGCCAGCCTTCTGAAGTAAGGACGGGTCGCTTCGGGATCGTCGCTCCACGGCGGCATGGTCATCAGGCCCGTCAGTCGAAGATTCGGGCAGCGGCTTCGAATAGCATCGATCAGTGCGGCGAGCCCGCCGGGATCCGCACCGGCCTTCGATGCCTCACTCGAGAGCTTCACCTCGATCATGACTTCGAGGGAACGGCCGATTTGATCCAAGCGTCGAGCCAATTTCTGGGAATCCACAGTCTCAATCACCTGGAACAACTCCGTCGCGGCTGCGGCCTTGTTCGATTGCAGGTGCCCGATCAGGTGAAACTCCGCCTCGCTCAGGCCCGCAAGCGCCGGGTGTTTCGCCTCGAATTCCTGCACGTAATTTTCACCGAAGTACCGGAGACCCAGCGCGTACGCCTCCTGGATCACTTCGGCAGGAAATTTTTTCGTGACCGCTATCAGTGTGATCTCCGAGCGATTCCGTCCGGCCCGGCGCGCCGCGGTCTCGATTCGCCGCTCCACCTGTTCCCAACGTTCTTGAAGCACGTAATCACACTCTATCTAAATATTTCTTCCGGGAAATGCGCGGGCAGTCCCGCGGCGGTGCTGGGAGGCAATCCGTGCGGAGCGCCTTCCACGACGATCAGGTTGGT
This sequence comes from uncultured Acidobacteriota bacterium, assembly GCA_963799805.1. Lineage (GTDB taxonomy): Bacteria > Acidobacteriota > Terriglobia > Bryobacterales > Bryobacteraceae > Palsa-187. The sequence continues at coordinate 771,412 of CAWCYF010000002.1, read as the reverse complement.
CTGCGCGGGAATGACACGAATCGCTTCCCGCAGCTCTTCGATCAAACCGAAAGGATCGCGCGTACCATGGACGAACATAGCAGGTGTCCGCAGATTCGGAAAATGCGCGGTACGCGTCTGCTGAGGCTTACGCGGAGGATGCAGCGGATAGGATAAAAGCAGCAGCGCATCCACTAAGCCCGGCTTTTCGGCGGCCAGCATCGCGGATTGCCGTCCTCCGTAAGAGTGTCCGCCCAGGAACACACGACGCGTGCCGATTTCGCGCAGAGCCTGTACCGCTCGCTCGATTCCTTCGCGATCCCGCGCCGCCTGAGCTGGAAACGGCGACCCGTGCCGGCGCTGCTGCCGGTACGGCAGATCGAAGCGCAGCACCCATAATCCGGCATCCGCAAACACTTCGGCGATAGCCTTGAGCAGAGGCGCTTCGCAATCGAAACCAGCGCCGTGCGTTATGGCGAGTCCGTCTCCGCCGGACTTATCCGGCTCGTGTGGCTCATGGAGCCAGCCTTGGACCAGCTCCCGTTCAAAACGCTTCACAGGCAATTTCACCTTTCCCCCATACCGTTTGCCGTCCCACACCGGTCCAGCGAGCGATCTCGAGAAACGGCAGGAACTCACCCAGATCGCCCTCATATTCAGCAATGCCGGTAAAGCCGCCCAAAGAATGGCGCTGACCCGTGCTCCCGCTCACCCGTTCCACACACATATGCTCGATTTCGCAACGCCTTATCCGCACCAGGGCTGCTCGCTCACCCATCGCTTTGAAATCGATTTCGAGCGGTCCGGCTCCGTACAGCGCGCGCAGCGTGCTGACTCGATCGCGAATGCGCGCGAATAAGACTCCAAATTCCGGACGCTCCGCGCCTTTCAACTCTGTGGGAGTCAGGAAACGCACCCGCATCCGCTCTACCGCATTCCGATGAGCCGCAAACTCCAATCGCAGCGCCTCCCGACCGTCCGCGGATTGGAACACCGCTCTTCCCCGCATCAACTCCGCAAATATCTCGCTAAGCAAATCGATCGCCGGCGCCCTTGTCTCGAATAAGTTGATTCCAATGTGAAAGCGCTCGCCCGGGGCTAGCGCCACGCCTTCCAGATGATTCGCGCGGAACACAAACGGGCGCGGCAGATCGCGCAACCCGCTCGGCCCTTCGTGAGAAATGGGAGCGAAGAATTGTGAATAAATATCGCCCGCGCAATGCTTCATGATCTTCCCCAGTTGGCCGCGGAATAGGTTCACGGTGTTCCCCGCAGGGAAATGGATCGCGCTGGACGCCGTGAAATGGAAACGAAGCGCCAACAGATCGAATGTAGAGCACACGCCTTTATACTAAAGGTATGCCCTTCCGCCTCGGGATCGATTACAAGCCGCGCGGCGATCAGCCAGCGGCGATCGAATCTCTGGTCCGAGGCACGAAAGACGGCGAACAGCACCAGGTTTTACTGGGCGTCACAGGCTCCGGCAAAACCTTCACCATGGCCAAAGTGATCGAGCATTTCGGCCGGCCGGCGCTGGTGATTGCGCACAACAAGACGCTCGCGGCGCAGCTCTACCAGGAATTCAAAACGTTTTTTCCGTCGAACGCTGTCGAGTACTTCGTCAGCTATTACGACTATTATCAGCCCGAGGCCTACATTCCCTCCGGCGACGTCTACATCGAAAAAGAAGCCACCATTAACAAAGAGCTCGACAAGCTTCGCCTTTCCGCGACGCGCTCGCTTTTCGAGCGCCGCGATTGCATCATCGTTGCCAGCGTCAGTTGCATCTACGGCCTGGGATCTCCCGAGGCCTATTACGGTATGCTGCTGATGCTCGAAAAGGGCCAGAAAATTTCGCGCCAGGAGATCACCTCGCGTCTGGTCGACATCCTTTATGAGCGCCACGAGGGCGATTTCAGGCGCGGCACGTTCCGCGTCCGCGGCGACGTGATCGAATTATTTCCCACCTATGACGATTACGCGTACCGGATCAGCTTGTGGGGCGACGAGATCGAATCGCTGGAACAGATCGACCCTCTCACGTTGCAGGTGAAGCAGACCTATCTTCGCTTGCCGATCTATCCCAAGACCCATTACGTCATGTCTCCCGAAACCCGGCACAACGCATTGCGCAGCATCGAAAACGAGCTGACCTGGTGGAAAGCCGAGCTCGAAAAACAGGGGCAGCGGATCGAAGCGCAGCGTGTTTTTCAACGCACCATGTTCGACCTCGAAATGATTCGCCAGATCGGATACTGCCATGGCATCGAAAATTATTCGCGGCATTTTTCCGGCCGTCTGCCAGGCCAGGCGCCCCCGACTCTGCTCGATTATCTGCCGCAGGACGCGCTGTTGTTCCTGGATGAGAGCCATCAGACCGTCCCGCAGCTCCAGGGCATGTATCACGGCGACCGCTCGCGCAAAGATACGCTGGTCAAGTATGGTTTCCGGCTGCCGAGTGCGCTCGATAATCGCCCCCTTACCTTTGAGGAGTTTGAGAACCGCGTACACCAGGTAGTCTACGTATCCGCGACGCCCGGTCCTTACGAATTGACCAAAACATCGGGAGCGGTGATCGAGCAGATCATTCGTCCCACCGGGCTGCTCGATCCGGAGGTCGACGTCCGCCCTATTCGCGGCCAGGTCGACGATCTGCTGCACGAGATCCGTCTGCGCGCCGAAAACAATGAGAGAGTCCTGGTGACCACGCTCACTAAACGCATGTCCGAGGATCTGGCCGAGCATTACTCGGAAGCCGGCGTGAAATGCGCATACCTGCACTCCGAAGTTTCCACGCTCGATCGGGTGAAGATCCTCCGCGATCTGCGCCGCGGCACGTTCGATGTCCTGATCGGCGTAAATCTTTTGCGCGAGGGCCTGGACCTGCCGGAAGTTTCGCTGGTGGCAGTCCTCGACGCCGACAAGGAAGGATTTCTCCGTTCCGCTGGCTCGCTGATTCAGACTATGGGACGCGCTGCGCGTCATGTGAAGGGGAGCGCCATTCTCTACGCCGACGTAATGACCGATTCGATGCGCCGCGCCATCGGGGAAACCACTCGGCGCCGTACGCTCCAGCGAACCTACAATGATGCCAACCAGATCGAGCCGCAGTCCATCATTAAACCAATCGACATGAATCTGGTGGCCGTCGCCGAGGGCGATTATGTGACCGTGCCTCTTGAGCCGGAAGACGATATGGACACCCTGCCGCCGGGAAAAATGGACGATTATCTGGCCGAGCTCGAGGAACGCATGCGCGAGGCCGCGCGCAAGTTCGATTTCAAACAAGCCACTGCGTATCGCGATCGCATCAAGGCGCTGAGGACCCGTACGCTGGCCGGCACAACGCTGGCATGAGAGCCACGCCCCTAACCGGATTGGTCCAGGCCGGCGGCGTGAACCGGTCATTCGTCGCCCGGATGCCCGTGCTGCTCGGCGGCTTGGGCCCCGTAAAAGCAGCCTCGTTTCGGGTCGCCCGCCGGATCGTCAACTCTCTTCGCGCCGGGTTCGCGGTGACGGATTATTCCGAGTTGGATTCGTGCGGCCTCATCTGGCTGGACGTACCGGATGAGATGCTCGATCGCGTGATCGAAGAAATGGTAGCTAAGGTCTTCCTGGATGGCAAAATGGTCGTGCTTTGCGGCTCCGCGCGCGACAGCCTTTCGCCGGGTCCTCTACGCGGCGGACGCGCCCGTGTCGCTTCCTTCACTGTGGCCGAGGAATCGGGCGATCGTGTGTTCATAGGGGAGGGTCATCCGGAGGTGATGCGTGAATTGCACCGCTTGGCGGCTGCCGAAAAACGCAAGCTGATCGAGCTCCGGCCGGGGACCAAAGCGCTGTACTATTCAGGTGTCCATCTGGCGGCGCAACTGGTGCTGCCATGGATTGCCGCGGCGGTGGAAAGCCTGCGCGCCGCCGGATTTTCGCGGGTCGAAGCCACGCGCGCGGTAGAGGCCATCGGCACGCGCGCTTTGCACGGGTATACCAGGGCCGGACGCAAAGCGTGGAAACCGGGAGCCGCACCGGAGCTTCGTCGCGCCCTGGCATGCGACATCGGAGCGATTCGCTCCGTGAATCCGCGGCTTGCGGCGCTGTATGCCGACGGGATCGAGCAGGCGCTGGGCTATTTCGAGCACAAGTAAGCTGGAGAGGCTCAGCCGCTTTTCAATAGCAGCTTTAGTCTGGCGACCTCGGCCACGCTCCAGGCCTGCGCAGGACAGCCCGCCGGGCGGCGCGGCTCGTCGCCATCGTAAATCTCGCAAATCGAGCCGAGACAGCCCGCACGCGCTGCCTCCGCTTCCAGGCGCTGAACCAATCCGCGGCAATGAGCGAGTGTGTCTCTATTTTGTCCGAATGCTGCTAGATAAGCGTCAACGAAAGGCCCCAGCAACCACGGCCACACTGTTCCCTGGTGATAAGCGGCGTCACGGGCCTGCGGCGAGCCTTCATACCGGGAATGATAAGCCGGATCGCCGCGTTCGAGAGTTCGCAATCCGACTGGCGTCAGTAATTCCCGATCGACGGCGCCGACGACGAATTGTCGCTGGTCCTCTGTAAGCAATCCGTGTGGCAGGCTCACGGCAAAGATCTGGTTCGGTCGAAATTGCTTATTCGGGCCGCTCTTCCGCAATAACATCATAGAGGCAGGCCCGCTCAGCGTTCCAGAATTTCGCGCGAAAGCTGTCGCGGACACGTTCGGATTCCGCGCGAAATTCATCCGCTGCGGGGTCGCTCAGCTCGATCGCCCAATTCGCCGCCAGGCATAGGACGCCGTGCCACAATGCGTTGATTTCCACCGGCTTTCCGCGCCGCGGCGTCGCGGTCGTATCCATCCAAGTGAGCTGCATGCCCAGCGACCCAGCTCTCAGGAGATGATCCGCGGGATCGACGCCAATCCCGAACGAGGTACCGCGCTGGTGCCACGCGATAATTTCCTTGGCTGCCGGATAAAATGTATCGCTCAGGAATTTTCGATCGCCACCGGCCGAGAGCCATGCGCGCATGGCCTGAAACATCCATAAGGTTGCATCGGCGGTGTTGTACTCGGCTGCGCCGCCCGCATCGGGAAAGCGGTTCGGAATCAGGCCTTGATTGAGATGCGACAGAAAGGTCTCAATGATCGCCCGCGCTTCCTTCAGACGGCCGGCGCCGATCAGCAGTCCGGGCAAGCTGATCATCGCGTCGCGGCCCCAGTCGGTGAACCAGGGATAACCTGCGAGAATGCTCGGCCGCCCATCCGCGCGCATTACGACAAACGGGGACGAGTCTGCGGCCTTGGCTTCCGGTGGTGGCTCGGAGGACGGACCGAGGGATGCGCAGATCGAGATCCACTCGCTCGATTTGAGATCGAGGACGATCACGCCTGGCGAGAAAAGATCCTCGCGAAAATCCATCCCGCGATCGAGCTCCACCAGGTATTCGACGTTGTAATACCAGTGCGCATCGGACTCAAACTGGCCTGTGTGCTGAAACTCGAGCCGGGGCAAAGCGCCAAACGGATCGGACCGTGTATGCCCCAGCGCGTGATAATCGCGATAGGCCAGAAAGGTTCGCACGCGGAGTGTTCCCGGCCGATCGGAACGATAGCGGATCATCACCGCCTGACGCCCGGGCACTAAGTACACTTGCTTCTCGAGAGTTGCCGTATTCAATCGATATTTCCACGTGGAACAGGGATCGGTCTGGAACTGCTCGAGACTCTCGAATCCTCGCGGAGTCACCACTCCCGGATACTGGCAGACGCCGAGCGAATACTTGCGGCCGTCGATCAGCGCTTCCTCTTCCACCCGCGACAGCAGAACGTCGCGTTCCACCGGCGGTCGCAAGGACGCCACCAGCAGTCCGTGATACCGCCGCGTATTGACGCCCGCGACGGTGCCCATCGCAAAAGCGCCAGTGCCGTTCGTCTCCAGCCACTCGAGTTTCGAGGATTGGGCGAAATCGCGGCAGACATCGCCTGTGACCGTCACTTCTTCACGTCGCGATGAGTTTCCTTCACCCGAAATCCAGCATCGGCGAGATGTTTGCGAATCTCATTGGCGATCAAAACGCTTCGATGATGGCCGCCGGTGCAACCGAACGAAATGGTCAGGTAACTCTTGCCTTCCTCGATGTAATGCGGAATCAGGTAAACCAGGAGATCGGAAATGCGATCGATAAACTCCTTCGTCTGCGGGAAGGAGCGGATATAGCGCGCCACGCTGGGATGTTTGCCGCTGAGATTCTTGAATGCCGGAATGTAGTTCGGATTCGGAAGAAATCGGACATCGAACACCAGATCGCTATCGGGAGGAACGCCATGACGATAGCCGAAACTGGTCACCTGAACCAGAATCTCCGGTTCCTGTTTATCGCCGCCGAAAATATTGTGAATAGTCTTCCGCAGCTCATGGACGTTGAACTTGCTGGTGTTGATAATGGGATCGGCCAAGCGGCGGATGGGCTGCATACGCTCGCGCTCCCTCCGAATGCTTGCCGTCACGCTTTGATCCGTGCCCAGCGGATGCGGTCTCCGGGTCTCGCTGAACCGGCGGACCAGCGCCGCATCGTCGGCTTCGAGGAATAACAGGCGTGTCGGAACCTCCCGCCGGATGCGCTTGAACGTGGCTGGGAAGCGCTCCAAGGCCGCGCCTTCGCGTATATCCACTACCAGCGCAGCGCGCCGGACGGTAGGCGCGCCTTTGGTCAGCTCGGCGAATTTAGGGATGAGATCGATGGGCAGGTTGTCGACGGAATAATATCCCAGATCTTCAAACGATTTGAGTACAGTTCCTTTACCGGAGCCGCTCAGTCCGGTGATAATGACCAACTCCGTGTGCGTTGGGGAACGCGCTGGAATCGCAGGATTCCGGGCCATCCGTCAGGATTCGATGAGGTCGAAGTGGCCGTCCCGCCGGCGCACCAGTACGGAAACGCATTCCTTCTGCGCGTCCCGATAGACCACGTAATCGCGGCCCTCTTCCATCTCGAGCAGCGCTTCTTCAAGCGTCATAGGTTTGCGCGTACCCTGATGATCCACGCGGAACACACGCTGAGCGCCGGCCGCTTCTCCTCCGCCATCGGCGGGAGCTTCCTCCGGTTCCGGTTCCGACACATCGGAACGGCGGTTCTTCTCGCGCCATTTATCGCGCAGCTTCACCGCCTGCTTCTCGAGCTTTTCCACGGCCGCATGCAGCGCCACGAAAAGATCGGGGTCCGATCCCTGGCCGACCAACTGATGATCGTAATATTGGACCGTAATTTCCGCGTTGTGCAGATGGCGCTCCGTAGTAACCACCACGTGCGCTTCCTTTTCTCCCCGGCGTTCCAGGAGCTTTGAAAGTTTTGCAAACTTCGCGTCCAGTTTCTCCTGAAGGTTGGGCGGCAGTTCCTGCTGAACTCCCTTATAACTGACTTTCATTTCAGAGCCTCCGTCAACTCCGAACCCGTCTTTGATGTGTGGACGGGATGCGCATATCCTCGCGATATTTTGCGACAGTACGGCGGGTCACCTGAATTCCCTCGCTCTGCAGCCGTTCAGTAATTTGTTCGTCGGTCAGCGGGTGCATCGAATCTTCTTCCTCAATCATTTTCTTGACCCTGCGCTTCAGAATCAGCAGCGGGGTGGCGCCGCCGGATGGCCCATGCACCGCTTCCGAGAAAAAATACCGCAGCTCGAAGACGCCCTGAGGCGTGTGCGCGTACTTGCTCGAAACCGCGCGGCTAACGGTAGACGGGTGAACGCCGATCTCTTCGGCAATTTCCTTGATCATCATCGGCTTCAGAAAATCGATTCCGTTCTCCAGGAAATCGATTTGCCGCCGCACCACGCTCTGGCAGACCTTCAGGATTGTCTGCTTCCGCTGCTCGATATTCTTCATGAGCTGAATAGCGGAAGCATAACGCTCCTTCACATAGTTTCGGACATCCCGATTGGGCTCCTGGTTCCGGTCGAGCATACGCCGGTATTGCGGGTTCAACCGCAGTTGCGGTATATCGTCGTCGTTCACCTGGATCAGGTAATCTTCGCCGTCCTTTGAAATGTAGACGTCGGGTTCCACCTGTCGCGCGCCTGGTCCGGAGTACCGTAATCCGGGACGAGGATCGAGATGCCGGATCACGTCAATCGCGATCTGAATATGTTCCAGAGGACGGCGCAGCAGCCGGGCGATTTCTTTGATCTGCCGCAACTCCACAAGCTTCAGATGATCCGCAACGATTTGCCAGGCGATCCCATCCTTGCCGCCCCGGCTCTCGAGTTGCAGCAGCAGGCACTCTCTCAGATCCGAGCTTCCCACGCCCGCTGGATCGAGGGTATGGACCACACGCAGAGCCTCCGCCAAGTCCGCGGGCTCGTGGCCTTCGGCGGCGGCGATCTCGTCGGGGGTCAACATGAGATAGCCGTTCTCGTCCAGGTTGCCGATGATGGTCTCCGCGGCATCCCGCACCTGCTCAGTGAGCGCCACCAGCGCCAGTTGAGAGTGGAGGTGATCGCTCAAGGTGACCGGCGAAGAAAGGAATGTCTCGAACGACGGCTTCTCCACGTTCTCCGAAGCCGGGCTCTTGTAACCGGGGTCCAGATATTCGTCGAAATAAGTGCCGAAATCAATCTCATCGAATGGATCGGCGGGAGTGTTCGCTTCGGGAACCTCGGGCGTGTCGGGCGAAGCCACAGTTTCGAGCACGACCGGTTCGGGGTTGCCTATCGCCGCAGCTTCCATTTCCGCGCCATCGGACTCCTGCCCTTCGGCTTCAGGGGGTCCGCTGGTAACTTCGAGGATGGACTGGTCGGCCGGCTGATCCAACCGCTCGGACTCGAGCAACGGTCGCAGCTCTTCGGGCGTCAGCTCCTCCACGCCCTCCGCGGCCTCTTCCAGAACCGGGTTTTGAGCGATCTCAGCCGAGATCATCTCCTTCAGCTCCAGGCGGTTAAGCTGAAGCAGGCTGACCATCTGGACCAGCCCCGGCGTTAGTATTTGCTTCTGCTGGACCCGGACCTGAAGTCTTGGCGAAAGCGAACCCATAGCTGGTCCCAGTTTAACACTGGCATTAATACCGGGTGATAGGATTTCAAGCTCCCGAAAGCCAGCTCGCCTTCAATTGATGCGCACTCTTAGCGGTCTGGGGTGCTTGGGCTCATATAAGCCAATCTCGCCTCCGCCCGGTAGCCGAATCCTCATGATCGAGCCCCGGCGTGCCTTCTCACTGTAAACGACTACGTGCGTGCCGTTGATTATTGAGAGTTGTTCCTTTCCACCCGATCATAGGTACTTCTGGTCTGGGTATTATCATTAAATCAGTCTGAGAGGACACGCCATGATAATCGATTTGAAACCTGACCAGCAGCGCGTGATCGACTTGGCCGTCCGTTCCGGGGCGTATCAAAACCCCGACGAGGTTCTCGATCAGGCTTTTGAGATCATCCGCGAGCAACTCGACCTTGAAGACTGGATGTTCGAACAGCGCGAAGTTATCGCCGCCCATATCGAGAAAGGCTTTGCTCAGGCTGAGCGCGGGGAATTGATCGACGGCGACGCGGCGGTTGAGATGTTGCGGCGACGACGCGCTGAGCGGCTGAAGCCGCAGGAATGAATGCGCCGTTTCAATTCACGCCGGAGGCGGCGGAAGATCTCGATGACATTTGGCGGTTTATCGCGGAGGACAACCCGGACACTGCCGACGGGGTGGAAATCGAAATCATGGAGACTTGCCGGCGGCTGGCGAAACATCCCCTGATAGGAACCAAGCGTCAGGACATCACGGCCCTTCCGGTGCGCTTCTGGACCGTGCCGAAATTCTCGAATTACGTGATTGTCTATCGGCCAGATACGGCTCCTCTGCAAGTAGTCGCCGTCCTGCACGGCAAGCGCGATCTTAAAAAGGTTCTGGAAAGGCGGTCCTGATGAGTGGCCGCCCGGATTTCGCGAAAGTAGGCGCGGTCGGCCTCCGCGTCTTAGCTGTAGATGATTACGTGCGCGCCGTTAATCATTGAGAGTTTGTTCCCTTCCCAGATCATAGATGTTGAGGGTCTGCGACGGGTAGCCATCAGGGGCTTTTTCTTCACCTTGATCGGATTTTCACCATGTTGACCTGGCACTAACATTGAATTGGTAGATGCACGATGCATACGGACAAATGCCCTAACGGCAAAACGCTGCGAATGCGGTTTCAAAAAAGCGACCGGCTCCGTACACTGAAGCTGCCCAAAAATAATAAGTTACGGTGCCTGACCATAGGCATCGAAGAAGCTTTGGCCACCGCCCAGCCTAAAGCTGTCCGATTGGCTTGCATCGAGTTTCTTGCTGCCGCCGCTCAGTTCTATAAAGTTGCCCGGCCGCAGATTCGGATACTCGGCTCACGTCCGCGGCGCGTATGGGAAGTCGGTGAGATCGGGGTGGCCACTACCGAACTCTTCGGCGACTATGAACGCGGGAAGAACGTAATACGAGTATGGATGCGGACAGCCTAAAACAACTTCATTCGGGGCGTTCTTTAGTACCCTATGCCATGAGTTCTGTCATCATCTTGACTTCGAGCGATTCAAATTTCATGAGTCGCCCCACACTCGGGGCTTTTACGAACGAACAGCAGCACTCTATCATCACGGGCGAGGAACAGATCGTAAGCGTCTGTTTTGGATCTCGCTGCCGAATAACCGTTATAGAATTGATTGGCAGCGTACGAACTGAGTTTCTGAGCCGTTAAGATGTTGTCAAGGCCGTTTGTCGACCGCGAAAGCCCATCCGTCAATGAAACGCCCGGCCTCAGCATGACCAAGACCTCGCTCGACAAGAGTAAGATCAAAATCCTGCTGCTCGAAGGCATCCATAATAGCGCTGTCGAAATTTTCAAGAACGACGGCTACACCGGCATCGAGTATCATCCGAAATCGCTGCCGGAATCGAAATTGCTGGCCGCTGCCCGCGACGCCTACTTCATTGGAATACGCTCCGCCACCCAGTTGACCGCACGCATTCTTAAAAACGCGCCGCGGCTGACCGGAATCGGCTGCTTCTGTATCGGCACCAATCAGGTCGACCTGGATGCGGCCCAGCAGCTCGGTGTTCCGGTTTTCAACGCGCCGTTTTCAAACACCCGCAGTGTGGCCGAGTTGGTCCTGGCGGAAATTATCATGCTCATGCGCGGGATCCCACAGCGAAACGCCATGGCGCATCGCGGCGAATGGATGAAGACCGCCGCAGGCTCGCGCGAGGTGCGCGGGAAGCGGCTGGGAATCGTGGGGTACGGGCATATCGGCACGCAGATCGGCCTGCTGGCTGAGGCGGCCGGGATGCAGGTGATTTTTTACGATATCGAAAGCAAGCTGGCGTTGGGAAATTCCAGGCCGGCGGCAACGCTCGAAGCGCTGCTCGAGTCCGTGGACGCGGTAACTCTCCATGTTCCCGAAACGCCGCAAACTCGGGGCCTGATCGGCGCCGCACAATTGGCGCTGATGCAGCCCGGCGCGGTTCTGATCAACGCTTCGCGGGGAACGGTGGTAGATATCGATGCGTTGGTCGAAGCATTGCGCTCGCAGCGCCTGGCGGGCGCGGCTATCGACGTGTTCCCGTCGGAGCCAAAAACAGCCGGCGAGGAGTTCGTCTCGCCGTTACGTGGATTCGATAACGTTCTGCTGACACCGCATGTCGGAGGCAGCACCGAAGAGGCCCAGCAAAGCATCGGCATTGAAGTCGCCGAAAAGCTGATCAAGTACAGCAATAACGGCTCAACGCTGACCGCCGTCAACTTCCCGGAGGTATCGCTGCCCGAACACCCCGGCAAACATCGCCTGCTGCACACCCACCGGAATCAGCCGGGCGTGCTCTCCGCAATTAACCGGATCTTTTCCCAGGAGCACATCAATATTGCGGGCCAATATTTGCAAACCAATCCCCAGATCGGATATGTGGTGATCGATATCGAATCGAGCCAGCCCGCGGAGTCGCTGGTGATCAAGCGCAAACTGGAAAAGGTTCCAGGCACCATTCGCGCGCGGATTCTGTACTAAACTGGGGATTCTGTTATGGCCATCAGCAAAGATCTGCTGGAAATTCTTGTGTGTCCCGCTCTGTAAAGCGCCGGTGGAGCTAAAGCCGGACGAAAACGGCCTGAAGTGCGTCAAGTGCAAGCGGGTATATCCAATTCGCGACGATATTCCCGTGATGCTGGTCGATGAGGCTCGCATCGAAGAATAGGCGCGTGATCGCGCAAACATGATGAATTTGTTGGAGCGGCTGCCGTCCGGCTCGCGGATCGCCGTGATCCGTCTGCGTTCGCTCGGCGACTGTGTATTGACCACGCCCGCTCTCGCTCTCCTCAGGATGCACCGCGCCGATCTCAGAATTACCGTAGTGGTCGAGCCACGCTTCGCGGCTATCTTCGAGAATAATCCAGACGTCGACGATCTCAGCCCGGGTGCTGTCGACGCGGATCTGGCGCTGAATCTGCACGGGGGCACGCGCAGCATGATTCTCACGCTGACCTCGCGGGCGAAGCTGCGCGCCGGCTTCGCGCATCATCGTTACAGCTCGATTTACTCTGCCAAGATTCCTACGGCGCAGGAGATTCTGGGCGTGAGCCGGCGGGTTCACACGGCTGAGCATCTGGCGTCCGCAATGTTCTGGCTAGGCATCCCGCGAACGCCGATTCCGCGTGCGAGACTCATTGCCGGGACGCCGCCCGATCTGCGACCCTACGCCGTGATTCACCCTTTCGCTTCTGCCCCGGATAAAACTTGGCCGCCGGATAGGTTTATAGCCCTAGCGCAGGAGCTCCAAAAAAATTGCGGGCTCGACTCGGTGTTTCTGGCCGGACCCGCCGACGATCCCAGCGCATTTTCAGAGTTTGAGGTTTGGCGCAATAAGCCCCTCGGTCACGTCAAAAGCCTGATGTCCGGGGCCCATTTCTTTATCGGTAACGATAGCGGACCGGCGCATATCGCGGCGGCATTCGGTGTGCCTGTCGTGGTGTTATTTGGAGCATCCGATCCCATTACTTGGGGGCCATGGCGAACGGAATCGCAGGTGCTCACGTCAGACGGCGGCATCGGCGCGATTTCGTTGACCGATGTGATGACCGCGATTGAGATTCTGAGGGTCCGGGCATGAAAGAACTCGCGCGCCTGCTGCGCTATTCGCGCCCCTATACTCCCCATCTGATAGCGTCCGTCGTGCTGATGGCGTGCGTTGGCGCGGCCCAGGCTCTCACCGCGCTCCTGATCGGCCCGATTTTCGATCGGGTGCTCAATCCCGCCTCGGCTGACGCTCCGGTGCTGCTGTTCAAAATTCCGATTCTCGGGCGCCAGATTTATTTGAGCAGTCTCCTGCCCAACCAGATCCATAATGTCTGGACTATGGTTGCCATCAGCATCCTGGTTGTGGTCGCGGTGAAAGGATTGTGCGATTATTCCGGAAACTATCTGATCAATTATGTTGGCTTCTCGGCGGTTACGGATCTTCGGCAGACGGTCTTTGACCGCGTGTTAAATCAGGACGCGAATTTTTTTGAGAGCAACTCGACCGCGCGCGTCATGTCGTCGATCATGATCGATCTCGAAAAAATTCAAGTAGCGCTATCGCAGATTCTGGCGGATTTTCTGCGGCAGAGCTTTACGGCTCTGGGCCTATTGGCGGTGGTGCTGCAGGCCGACTGGATGCTCGCCCTCGCCAGTCTCACCGTTCTGCCGTTCGTTCTGGTGCCGACCCTGCGTTTAGGCAGACGGATTCGCAGCACTACTCGCAACGCTCAAGATGACGCGGCCGAGCTCAACCAGGTGCTTCAGGAAACCCTTAGCGGCAACCAGGTGGTGAAGTCCTTCGGGGCCGAAGAGATCGAGGCCAACCGGTTTCGCGACCGCGCCCAGCGGCTGCGCCGCAATAATCTGCGCTATGTCGCGCAGCAGGCTTTGGCTTCGCCGCTGATTGAATTTTTCGGCGCGCTGACCATTGTCGCACTGCTCTGGTACGCGCGACTGCAGATCAAATCCGGAGCCATGACCGCCGGCGAGTTCACCACTTTCGTCATTGCACTGCTGATGTTATATGAACCCGTCAAACGCCTCACGGGCATTCACAACATTTTCCAGCAGGCGCTGGGCGCATCCCAGAAAGTTTTCGAATATCTAAGCCGGGAGCAGCAGATTCAGGACCGGCCCGGCGCAGCCAAACTCGCCCGCTTCGAGAACGCCATCCTGTTTGACGATGTGGGCTTCCACTATCCCAGCGCTCCCGTTGGTTTCCGATTGGATCGCGTGCGGATGGAAGTTAAGGCCGGTGAAGTAGTGGCGCTGGTAGGCCCGAGCGGCGCGGGCAAAACTACGCTTGCGAATCTAGTGCCGCGCTTTTACGATGTCGCAAGCGGCGCGGTCCGCATCGATGGACGAGACGTGCGCGACGTGCGCCTCTCTTCGCTGCGCGAAAAAATCGGCATCGTCGCCCAGGATACGTTTCTGTTCAACGATACGGTCGAGAATAATATTCGTTACGGCCGTCCCAAAGCTACGCGGGAGCAGATCCAGGAAGCGGCGCGTAACGCGCTCGCAGAAGAGTTCATTCTGCGCATGCCCAGCGGCTATGAAACGATGATCGGCGAGCGCGGCCAAAAGCTCAGCGGGGGACAAAGGCAGCGGGTGGCCATCGCGCGGGCGCTGCTCAAAAACGCTCCCATCCTGATCCTGGACGAAGCCACGTCGCACCTCGACACTGAATCCGAGAGGCTGGTACAGCACGCCCTTCAGAACCTGATGGCCCACCGGACTGTCATCGTGATTGCGCATCGCCTCTCTACCGTTCGCAGCGCGGATAAGATCGTGGTGCTCGACCGCGGCCGCATCTGCGAAACCGGCACGCATGAGGAGCTGATAAACCACGGCGGCTTGTATCAACGCCTGCATGAATTACAATTCCAGGAGCCCGATCCCGTGGTGAATCCCTGATGACCGAACCCGTCATGAAATCCCCTCTCCGGAGCATGACTGGATTCGCCCGCGCGCGCCGCCCGCTCGGCGATGGCGAGGTGACGGTCAGCGTAAAGAGCCTGAATCATCGCGGCCTCGATATCCAGGTCCATGCGCCTTCGGCTGCGGACCTGTTTGAGAACGCCATTCGATCTTACGTAAAGAGCCAGTTAATTCGCGGGCACGTGGAAATCCGAGTGGGCTTCCCGCAGAGTGCGGGTAACGGCATTGTTCCGGCATTAAATCGCGAATTCCTCGAATCGTATTTGAAAGATTTTCATGAGCTTTCCCGAAAGCACGAGCTTGCAGCTGAGCCCGATCTCAACGCTGCTTTCCGCATTCCCGGGATGTTCGGCGAAAACGCGGCGCTGGAACCGCCAGCGGGCGCTGAGGCGGCGTTATTGGATGCGCTCGGCGAAGCGCTGGCACAATTGAACGCTTTTCGTACGCGGGAAGGCGCCGAGATCGCTAAAGAAATGTACAGCCATAACGCCCAGGTGGGGGCCGCGGCCGCGGAGATGGAGCAAGTCCGGGCCAGCGCTCTCGCAGCTTTTCAGAACCGGCTTTCGGAGCGGCTGAAGGAACTGCTAAAAGCAACGCAGCTCGATCCCCAGAGGCTGGCGCAGGAGGCCGCTCTACTGGCCGACCGCAGCGATATCGGCGAGGAGCTGACGAGGTTGAAAATCCATTCGGGTCAGCTTTCCGCTCTGCTCGACACCGGCGGAGAGGCCGGCAAAAAGCTCGATTTCCTGCTGCAGGAAATGAACCGCGAGACCAACACGATTCTTTCGAAAACCAGCGGGGCAGGCGAAGCCGGAATGAGAATTACGGAGCTGGCGCTGGCGGCCAAAGCGTCCATCGAAAAAATTCGCGAGCAGTCTCTCAATCTGGAATGACTACGGTCTTCATCGTTTCAGCGCCATCGGGCTCGGGGAAATCTACGCTGACACGAGAACTGATCGCGCGCGTGCCGGGGCTGCGCTTTTCTGTTTCCTACACCACGCGCCAGCCTCGTGGTCAGGAGCGTCATGGCCGGGATTACTTCTTCGCCACGCGCCCGGAGTTCGAAGCGCGCATCCACGGGGGCGAATTCCTGGAATATGCCGAGGTTTTCGGGAATTATTACGGCACCCACGCAGCCGAGTTCGACCGCGCCATGGACGAGGGTGTGGATCTCCTGCTCGACATCGACGTGCAGGGTGCGCGACAATTGAAGAAGAGAATTCCCGAGGCGGTATCTATATTTGTCCTCGCTCCCAGCCGGCAAGTTCTCGAGCAGCGGTTGCGGGCGCGGTCCCAGGACTCCGAGGCAGTAATCGAGCGCCGGCTTCGAGACGCAGCGGAAGAAATTCGCAATTATTCGCAATACGATTATCTGGTGGTGAACCGCGAAGTGGAAGCATCCGTGAGTACCCTGGTTGCGATTGTCAAAGCCACCCGCAGCCGCCGGGACCGGATGGAAGAACAGATCCGCCCAATTCTGGAGACGTTTAAAGATGCCTGAAACCAATTTCAAGAACACCGCCGCGAGCGTGATCCCGGACGATCCGGAAGCGAGCGCGTATCGCTTTATTATCGTGGCGGCCAAGCGAGCGCGGCAATTGCAGAACGGCGCGCGCAGCTTCCTGCCGACCACCTCGAAGAAGCCGACCGTTGCGGCGATGGAAGAAGTGCGCCGCGGCCTGGTGCAATACGACGATCCCTCCTTCAACCGGCCGGAAGAGGAATTCGCCGGAAAATAGGGGACGCATTCGATGAATGTGGCGCTTGGCGTCGGCGGCGGAATCGCGGCCTACAAAGCTGCTGAGTTGGCCCGCGCCCTCATGGCTCGAGGCTTCACCGTTCAGGTCGTAATGACCGAGGCCGCCGAGCAGTTCATTCGTCCGCTGACCTTCGCGGCGCTCACCGGGCGCAAAGTCATCACCGGCCTTTTTTCCGACGCAAGCGCCGAGGATACGCTCTCGAGCGCAATCGAACATATTCGGATCGCGCAGGAGAATCGGGTTCTAGTGGTAGCCCCTGCGACGGCGGATCTGCTCGCAAAGTTCGCAAACGGACTGGCCGGCGATTTTCTCTCCACCATGTACCTGGCCTTCACCGGATCCGTAGTGCTGGCGCCCGCGATGAACACGAATATGTGGAATCATCCAGCGACGCGCGAAAATGTCCGCCGCCTGCGGGAACGCGGGCATACCATCGTCGAGCCGGACGATGGAGCACTCGCCTGCGGCATGATTGGTCCAGGGCGCTTGGCCGAGCCCGAGACCATCGCGAGCGCAGTGGCCAGCCTGATCGCAGATACCGCTGCTGTTGCCCCGCGCGATTTCGAAGGCGAAACCGTCCTGATTACCGCCGGACCTACGCAGGAGCCGCTCGACCCAGTGCGATATTTGACGAATCGCTCCAGCGGCAAAATGGGCTACGCGCTGGCTGAAGAAGCGGCGGCGCGCGGAGCACGCGTGATTCTGGTCTCCGGACCTGTGAGTCTTCACGAGCCGGCCGGTGTCGAAACGATATACGTGCGGACCGCGGCGGAGATGTACAGGGCTGTCATGGATCGCCTGCACGAAGCCGGCATAATCGTGAAGGCGGCGGCTGTATCGGATTATCACCGCCCCAATCCCCCTGAGCAAAAAGTGAAGAAAACGGCCGCGCGGCTATCTCTGGAACTCGATCCAACGCCTGATATTCTGGCCGAGGTGGGCAAGAAAAAGGGAGACCGCCTGCTGGTCGGGTTCGCCGCCGAGACCGAAAACCTGATCGAAGAAGCGCGCAGAAAGCTGGAGACCAAGAACTGCGACATGGTCGTGGCGAATCTGGTCTCGGAGGATGGCATCGGTTTCGAGTCGGACCAGAACGAAGTGGTGCTGATACTGCGCACTGGTGAGTCGATTCCCGTTAAGCGGGCCGCGAAGCGCGCGATCGCTCAGCAGAATTTTGGATGAAATTATCAAGCTGCGCCTGGTCCTGCAAAGTACGTGATGAATCCGGATCAACTCCGCGATTATCTGAATTTCTATCTCGATCTGCACGTGAAAGATATTTATCGCCGGGCTGATCGAGGTGACGCCCCCGCAGAGCCGGCGCAGACGACCTTGCCCATCGAGACGCTTGCGGTAATTCGCGAGGATATAGGAGATTGCCGCCGCTGCCGCCTCTGCGAAGGCCGGTCGAAGATCGTCTTCGGCTCCGGCAACGAGCGGGCGCGGCTGGTATTTGTCGGGGAAGGCCCGGGCGCAGATGAAGACGCCCAAGGCTTTCCGTTCGTCGGCCGCGCCGGTCAGCTTCTCACGCAGATGATTGAGAATACGGCATCGAAGGAAGGCATCCCCATCCGGCGGTCCGATGTCTACATCTGCAACGTAGTCAAGTGCCGGCCGCCCGAGAACCGCACGCCGCTGCCGGACGAAATGGAGATCTGCGGCGAATTTCTCTATCGTCAGCTTTTGACCATTCGTCCCAAAGCTATCTGCGCGCTGGGTTCCACCGCGGCAAAAGCGCTGCTCGGAACAAAGGACGGCGTCACGCGTCTTCGCGGACGCTGGCATAAATGGCGCGATGTTCCGCTGAGCGTGACCTATCATCCTTCCTATCTGCTTCGACCGTACAATCAAAATGCCAAACGCGAGGCTTGGGAAGATCTGAAGACCGTTCTGCACTATGTCTACGATTGAGCCGCGCCGCGGCTTGTTTCTGACCTTCGAGGGTCCAGATGGCAGCGGTAAATCAACACAGGCGCGTCTGTTGGCGGCCCGGTTGCGCGAGATGGGTCGCAAAGTACTGGAGACGGGGGAGCCAGGCGGAACGCCCATCGGCATGCAGATCCGGCGTGTGCTCCTCGATTCCAAAAATCGCGAGCTTTGCCCTACCGCAGAATTGCTGCTCATGTTCGCGTGCCGCGCGCAGAATGTCGATCAGTGGATCCTGCCGGCGCTCGCGGAGGGCCAGTTCGTCATCTCGGACCGCTTCACGGATTCGACGCTGGTCTATCAAGGAGTAGCGCGCGGGCTGGGCGCAGAGGTGGTCTACGAGGTCGATCGCATCGCCTGCCGAGGCTTAGTGCCCGATCTTACGCTGCTGATCGACATCGATACGCCCGTCGGACTCGAGCGTGCCCATAACCGGAATCGAGCGGCGCAGGAAATCGAAACTCGTATGGATGAGCAGGACGTGAGCTTTCATCGCAAAGTGCGCGCGGCGTACCATCAACTGGCAACGGAGGAGGCGCGGAGGATTCGGATCATCGATGGCGGACGCGCTGAAGCCGTGGTGGCGCAGGACGTCTGGCAAGCCGTGCAGCCCCTGCTCTGAGTCACTCGCGAACTTTCTTCAATATCGTCCTCCGGGATGTCGAGAATGCGCTGCGTGCTCCGACTCACCTATGAAAGCGCAAGAAAATCAGCGCGAAAATAAGGAGAAGAAGACATGAAATACATTTTAATGATGAACTGCCCAAAGACGGGGTATGACACCTTTAGTTCGATACCGAAGAAAGACATCCAGGCGCACATCGCATTCATGCGCGATTTGAATAAGGCTCTCCGCGAATCTGGAGAGTTGGTGTCGGCCGAAGGCTTGGCCGATCCGATGCAGGCCAAGCTCGTGCGAGCCGGGAAAGACGGTGCGCCGGTCACGGACGGAGTGTTCCCGGAGGCCAAAGAGTATCTTGCAGGCTACTGGATTGTCGATGTCGAAAGTCCAGAGCAAGCCTATGCGATCGCCGCGCGAGCCTCGACAGCGCCGGGACCCGGCGGAGTTCCGATCAATATGCCGATCGAAGTGCGGCAGGTAATGAGCACAGCGCCCGACGAATGGCTGTGAGCTCGCTTGATGCCGATTCCGAGCATCTGTTGCGCGAGCTCGCGCCGCAGGTGCTCGGGGCGGTCGTCCGGCGTTTCCGCGACTTCGCTGCCGCTGAGGACGCGGTTCAAGAGGCATTGCTGGCGGCAGCCATCCAATGGCCCGAAGAAGGTGTTCCCGACCATCCCCGCGCCTGGCTGATTCAGGTCGCCTCGCGGCGCATGACCGATTACGTGCGTAGCGAACAGGCTCGGCGCCGCCGCGAAACTGCCGCTGCGATGGAAATAGACCAACTCGCCCCGGCGATCGACGTGGAGAATGAAACGGATCAGGACGACACACTGATCCTGCTCTTTATGTGCTGTCATCCTGCCCTGAGTCCGTCATCGGCCATCGCTTTGACGTTGCGAGCTGTGGGAGGATTGACCACAACCGAAATCGCCCGCGCGTTCCTGGTTCCGGAGGCGACCATGGCGCAGCGGATCAGCAGGGCCAAGCAGGGCATCAAGGCGTCCGGCGTGCCGTTCACGTTGCCCACCAATCGGGAGCGGGATCAACGGCTCCGCGCCGTGCTGCACGTGCTCTACCTGATTTTCAACGAGGGCTACACCAGCAGCATCGGCCCACACCTGCAGCGACTCGAGCTGTCGGGTGAGGCAATCCGCCTGACTCGATCCGTTTACGCGTTGCTTCCCGAAGATGGAGAGGTCGCGGGATTATTGGCCCTCATGTTACTGACCGATGCGCGCCGCGCGGCACGAACCGGACCTGACGGCGAGTTGATTCCGCTCACGAAACAGGATCGAAATGTGTGGGATCGGAAGGAGATTTCGGAGGGTATCGCCCTCATCACCGCGGCCCTGTCGAAGGGATCGGTCGGCGCCTACCAGCTACAGGCGGCCATCGCCGCGGTTCATGACGAAGCGGGCCGAGCCGAGGACACCGACTGGCCTCAGATCCTGGCGCTTTATGATCTGTTAAAACGCATGTCGGATAATCCCATGGTGATGCTCAATCATGCCATCGCCGCGGCCATGGTGCACGGGCCGGCCGCGGGACTCGATCTGCTCGATGCGCTCGATGCGGATGCACGGCTTGCGGGTCATCATCGCCTCGATGCAGTTCGCGCCCATCTGCTCGAAATGACCGGAGACCATAAGGCCGCAATCACACATTACGTGATCGCCGCAGGCCGGACGACGAACCTGCCGGAACGGAATTACCTCTTGATCCAGGCCGCCCGGCTCAGGGACGGATTTGACCCGTCGCGCTTATAACCCGCGCGCCAGTTTCGCGGCCAGCCCGACGACGGCCGCGTCCAACCATTACCCAAACCGAATCCACGCGCGTGAAGCTCAGAATGATGAAAGTTGCGATCACGATGGCCAGCGTGATTGCACCGGTTATCGCATCGCGCGCTAGAGGAACAGAGGCCGCGAGCACCAAACCTGCGCTGGCCAGAATCACCGCGCGGATTGCGCTGCGGATGCGCGGCGTTTCGGCGCGCAGGCCCACCCAACTCATCAGCGGCAGGATGAGGAACGCGGGCGTCATCACCGCGAGCAATCCGGCGAATGCTCCCGGAAGGCCGCCGACAAAGTATCCGACACTGACCAGGTACAGCCCATTGGGACCCGGTCCGGTGCGCCCCGCCACCACCGCGGTGTTCAACTGCCGGTCCGTGAGCACATGACGCTTGACTACGAAATCGGTGCGGACCATGGGCAGTGACGCCATGCCGCTGAACGAGGTGGCCGTGGCCTTGAGGAGCAGCAGATAAATCAGGACCACGTTCATGCCGGATCGCGATCCTTCCACAACAATCCGATGAGAGCGGAGGCCGCGATAATCGGGACGGGCGTAATGCCAAATTTCCACAGCGCGAGAAACGCGCCGCCGGCGAATAGTGCGATGCGAAGCGTTCGCCGTAGTCCGCCGACGTAAGGTCTGACCAGCAACCACACGCTCGCCCACATCATGCCGATAACGGCCGCTACGGTACCTCCAACGGCTGCCATTACTGTGGTGTTCAAGCGCCAGGATTCATATCCCTCGAGTGAGCAGGACGGCCAATGCGGCGGATGGAACCGTCACCGCAAGCACGGCCACAACCGCCCCGCGAATCCCCAAAATCTTTTGCGCCGGTAGCGGCGCAGAAAGCCAGTACGTTCGTTCCAGGAGTGATGCGCGCCAGCGCAAAAGCCACCGCGAAATCGCCTCGCATCAACCAGCCCTGGCGCTCGACCAGCTCGCGTTCGAGCGCGGCCATGGTGGGCATTCCCCCGCCGAAGGTCGAATTTCCGATGCGTAGGAAAGTGCGGCCGACGCGTCCGAGTGTAGGTTCGAGCACCTTATCGTTTAGCCGGATCTCTCGGCTCCACGACGACGCCCTCGCGGACCGCGTCGTTCGGATTCCGCACGACCATGTCGCCCTGCGACAGTCCCGCGTCGATCTCGACCTCGGCGCCGTAGTCCCGTCCTAGCGTTAACTTGCGGAAGTGCACTTTGTGGTCCTCGCCCACTACGGCGGCGTGCGGCCCGTCGGACTGGAGCACCAGCGCATCCGCCGGAAGCAAGAGAACGTCAACCGCGTGGGGCAATGAGAAGCGCGCCTTAGCGTACATGCCGGGGAGCAGTTCTTCTTTCGGATTGTTCGACCAGCAGGATCGCGAGCATGGTTCGGGAAGCCGAATCGACGGAATGAGTGGTGCTGACGACAGAAGTGTGGAAGACGCGCCCCGGCAGCTCATCCACCAGCACGTCGGCCGGCACTCCCACGTGGATCATGGCAGCGTAGGTCTGCGGGACATTCACGAAAACTGCGCAGGATATCGATCTGGCCGACGCGCATGATCTCGCGCGATTCCGACGTATTGCCGGCGCTGATCAGCGTTCCGACATCGGAATCCTGGTTGCGCGAGGTAATCACTCCATCGAACGGCGCCACCAGCCGGTCGAACGATCTTCAGGTTTTCCAGGCGCTTCAAATTGGCCTCATTTGCCGTGATCGTGCTTTCGGCCGCCCGCACGTTTTCCTCGGCTGCCTGCACATTGGCTTGGCCCGATTCGAGCGCCGCCAGCTTTTCATCCAGATCCTGTTTCGCGACCACTCCCTTGTCGCTCAGATGGCGCCACCGGTCGGCGGTTACCTGCGCCAGCTTCATACTGGCGCGCGCCGCGAGAAGGCTGGCGCGCAACTGCGCCAGATGCCGCCCTGGACTGGGCCAGCGTCGCCTCGCCCTGGACGATCTGTTGATCCAGTTCGGGAGTCTCGATCTCTACCAGTAAATCTCCCTTCTTGACGCGGTAGCCGATATCGACGGGGCGCTGTTTGAGATACCCATCGGCGCGCGCATAAATAGGGGTTTCGAACTTCGGCACGGTCTGGCAAGGGAGCTCCACGATGGATTGAGCGGGCGCACGCTCGACGCGAGCGACGTTCACCACCGGCGGGCGGCCCACATCTGCCGTCGCGGCAGCGGAAAGAGTCTGGTCGTGAGTTTTGCGCGCCATCAGTTCGAAAACCACGCCGGCCGCCAGTGCTAAAGCCAACACGAGCAGCAGCAACAGAAACCCGAGGTGCGATTTCTTCCGGGTCTGGGAGGCGCGGTTGCGCACGATATCCGGGGCGATCTCAGGATCGAGATGAGGACGGATCGCCATCAGTCCGTCGCCTCGATTTGATCGAATGTTTTTGGCGGGTTCTTGCGCATCAGACTATAAACCGCGGGCACGATGAACAGCGTCGCGGCGGTAGCGAAGATCAATCCACCGATCACCGCGCGACCCAGCGGAGCGTTTTGTTCGCCTCCCTCGCCGAGTCCCAGCGCCATAGGCGCCATTCCCGCCAGCATGGCGACTGGCCGTCATCAACACCGGCCGCAGGCGCGTGCGGCCCGCCTGATATGCCGCGGTCAGCGAGTCCAGGCCCTCCCGCCGCAGATCGTTAGCGAACACCACCATCAGGATGCTATTCGCCGTACCCACCCCGATACTCATGATAGCGCCCATCAGCGCCGGGACACTCACGGTCGTCCGCGTGAAGAACAGCATCAGCAGGATGCCGGCGAGCGCGCCTGGCACGGCCATCAGGACGATGAACGGGTCCGTCCAGGACTGGAAATTCACCACCATGACGAAGTAAACCAGAATGATGGCGAACACGAGACCGAACGCCATGCCGGTGAACGAGTCACGCATGGTCTGGACCTGGCCGCGGGTTTCGAAAAAGCTGCCCGGGGCCAATTGGGACTTAAATTCGGCGAGCACGCGGTCCACATCGCGCGCCACCCCTCCCAGATCCCGGTCCTGCACGTTGGCATAGACATCGTAAAGCGGCTGCACATTGTAGTGATTCACTACCTGGGCCGTTACGGCGCGCTCGCTTTGCGCGACGTTATTCAGAAGCTCCGTCGAATTGCGCGAGCTCGAATGAATCGGCGTGTTCAGGAGCGCCTCCGGCGCGTCCATGTTATAGGCCGGCGTCTGTACCACCACCGGATAATCGACGCCGTTGGCCGGGTTGACCCACCAATTGGGATTCAGCTGAGCGCTAGAGCTCAGTGAGATCAGGAGACCGCTCGCCACGTCCAGTTGGGACATTCCCATCTCTTCGGCGCGAGTGCGGTCCACTTCGAATCGCATCATGGGAACGTCATTGACCTGGTGCACGTGAACGTCGACCGCTCCGGGGATGGTTGCGATGCGCTTTGAAAGCTCGGCGGCCAATACTTGATTTTGGCTGCTAATTGCGTAGCGGCCCCACCACCTGAACGTCGATGGGCGCCGGTAATCCAAAATTCAGAATCTGTCCTACCATGTCGGCCGGCTGAAAGAAAAATGCGAGATCGGGAAATTCCCGGCTCAGCCGCCGGCGCATCTCCCGGACATAATCCCAGGTGGAGTGGTGCTTGCCGGGCCGCAGCGAAACCAGAATCTCGCCGTCGGCCGAGCCCAAGAGTCACGCTATCGCTAAAAGCGATATTGGACCCGGAGTAAGGCAGGCCGATATTGTCCAGAATGTCCGATAATTCTTCGCGCGGAATGATCCGGCGGATGGATTCCTCAACCTCCGCGAACTTCTGCTCGGTTTCCTCGATCCGCGTACCGCCCGGGCAGCGCACATGAAGACGAATCTGGCCCGCGTCGACGTTCGGGAAAAAATCGGTGCCGATCAAAGGGTAGAGAGCGACGCAAGATACCGAAACCGCGAGAAAGCACACCAGCACCAGCTTGCGATGGGCGAGCGCCGAAGTCAGAATGCCGCAATATGCCCCCCGCATGCGCTCGAATCCCCTGTGGAAACCGTGATGGATGCGCCAGATCAGGCCCGCGTCCGTAATCTCCGCCTCGCCTTCCGGACCCTGATAGAGCCGGATCTCGGCCGGAATCAGATATCTGCACCATGGTCGGAACCAGCGTTCGCGAGAGCAAATAAGAAGCCGCATATCGCCAGCACCACGGCCATGCCAGCGGCGTAAACAGGAATTTCGCCGCACCGGTAAGAAAAGCCACCGGAACGAAAACGATGCAAATGCATAGCGTGGAAACGAACGCTGGAACGGCAATCTGCCTCGCGCCATCGAGGATCGCTTCGACCACTCCCTTGCTCATTCCCAGATTGCGATGAATGTTTTCGATTTCGACTGTCGCATCGTCCACCAGAATGCCGACCGCCAGAGCCAGACCGCCGAGCGTCATCACGTTAATGGTTTCGCCTAGGGCGTACAGAACCGCCAGAGACGTGAGCATCGAAAGAGGAATCGAGATGCAGACGATCAGCGTGCTGCGCCAGCTCCCCAGGAAAAGCAGGATCATCAGTCCGGTGAGGGCCGCCGCCGCGAGCGCTTCCTCTACCACGCCAGAGATGGCCGCCCGCACGAAAATCGACTGGTCGAACAGCAGCGGTGACATGAAACGATGGCGGCATCGAAGCCAGAATACGCGGCAGCGCGGCCTTCATTCGCCGGACGATATCGATGGTCGAAGCGTCGCCATTTTTGAGTATGGTGAGCAGCGCGCCACGACGCCCGTCATGGCGGACGATGTTGGTCTGTATCGCGGAGCCGTCGCGCACCTGAGCCACGTCCCGAATGTAAGTAGTGGCGCCCTTAACGGTCTTTACCGGCAGATTGTTGAACGCCTCGACCATACTGGGAGCGTTGTTGAGCTCGATCCGGTACTCGCGTGTACCGATTTTGGCGCTGCCTGTCGGCAGAATCAGGCTTTGCGAATTGAGGGCATTGGAAATATCGCTGGCGGAAAGCCCTCGCGCATACAGAGCCTGGGGATTGATATCCACCATAATTTGCCTCGGCCGGCCTCCATACGGCAAGGGCAGACTCGCGCCTTGAGTATTCGCAAGTTGTGTTCGAAGAAAATTGTAAGCGTAATCGTACAGCTCGCCTTCGCTCAACGATTCGCTGGAAAGACCGAGCTGCAAAATGGGCACCGACGCCGCGTTGTAGCGAAGCACATTCGGCGGATGCAAGCCTGCCGGCAGGTTGCGCGAGAATCGCTTGCGTTTCCGCCGTGACCTGCGCCATGGCGCCATCGATCTTGACGTTAGGGTGGAAAAAGACGCGGATCACGGAGAATCCCGCGAGGGACTCCGATTCGATGTGCTCGATGTCGTTCACCGTGGTAGTGAATCCACGCTCGCAACGGGTGGTGATCGCCTCCGCCATGTCCTCGGGCGAAACACCCGCATAGGTCCAGATGGTGGTCACGATGGGAATGTTGATATCCGGGAAAATATCGGCCGGCATGCGGACAATGGCCACCACTCCCAACAGCAGAATCGCCAGAGCCATCACCACGAAAGTATAGGGACGGCGAAGGGCGAGCCTTACAATCCACATAAATAGAGCTACTTACTCAATTAAAACAGCCCGGCACTCCTGCTGTCGAATGCGGGACCTACATATTACGATGAAAGTTGTTCATCGATGTGCGCCCCGAATGCTATTGCGGATTGCGCGAAACCACTCTGAAAATCGCGGGATGTAAACTTTGCGCCGAGCTGGCGGCCCCGCAACCCTCCTTTCCAGCAGCCCGGCTATTTCCGAGGCTGGAACCCGCGTGGCGACGGAATCCACCGCGTCGTAGCGCACGGTGCGGTCATGTTCAATGACGAAAACCGCGGGCTTTGCGATGCCGCCCTTCTCGCGCGGATTATAGATGTCCCACTCCCGCACGAGGCTCCGCTCGGTATCGCACAAAATGGAAAAGGGTAATTTCAGATCCCGCCGTAATCGCTCGGATTCTTCCGGCGCATCCACCGAGGCGGCCACTACGCTCGCCCCGGCCGCGCGGATTTCTGAGTAATGGTCGCGGTAGTCCGCCAACTGGCGGAGACAGAAAGGTCACCACTGGCCGCGATAGAAGAGCAGCGCCACCGGGCCTTGGGATACCAATTCCGATAAGCGGCGCAGCGCTCCCGTCGAATCCGGCAGCTCGAATTCGGGCGCAATTTCTCCTGTCGCAGGCACTTTCCCCATGCCCACAGTCTAACCCCGTCTCGCATAGCGCCCGGTGAACGCCCGCCATCGGATTCCGAGGAGCGCCGCGAACGACTCCATGCCGGCCAGCATGCCGACTTTAGTCCCTTCCACGTTGTTCCAGACGACCGGCACCTCGATCGCGCGATGTCCCAGCACTTTCGCGATCATAGATCCTCGACATCGAAGCTGAAGCCGTCGAGCGTCTGGCGCGAAAAAATCTCGCGCGCGGCGTCTGCGCGAAACAGCTTAAATCCGCACTGCGTGTCATGGAACGGCAGACCGGTGATCAGACGCATCACCACGTTGAACAAGCGGCCCGAACCTCCGCGCAGGAGCGATTGATGGATGCCCACCAGGGAACGGTCGAGAGCGCGCGAGCCAATGGCAATTTGCGCCCCGGTCGCGATCGGCTGCCGCCAGCAGTTTGTCCAGTTCTCCAATCGGCGTGGAGAGATCGGCGTCCGTAGACAGAATCCACTCGCCTCTGGCTTCGAGCATCCCCATGCGAACCGCAAATCCTTTGCCGCGATTGCCCGGATTCTTAAGGAGCCGGAGGGCGGGGTGCTCGCGCTCCCAACGCTCTACGAGATCCACTGTGGCGATCGGTCGATCCGTCATCCACCACCAGGATCTCGGCGAAGGAAAAGTCTTTCCGCCGCAAGTAGGCGTCCACGGCTTTAAGTGTCGCCGGCAAACGGGATTCTTCGTTGTAAGCCGGAATGACGATCGAGACCGAAGGCAATTTGAATTCTAGCTCAACAGCCTATGGCCAGCAGCGCGCCCCAATGAAATCCAGCGCCGAAACCGGCGAATACCGCGGCCTCGGAAGGATGGAATCCGTGTTGCGCGCTCCATTCGGCGGCCGCGATCAGCATCGAAGCCGACGACGTGTTTCCGTAATTCGCGATGTTGGTATAGAACTTTTCGGGCGGGACGCCGATATCCCGAGCGACGCGCGAGATGAGATTTTGATTGGCCTGATGCATCAGAAATATGCCGACGTCGGCAGCGGCCAACTGCCGGCTCTCGAGCACTTCCCGGATCACCGCGGGAATCTTACGGGAAGCCTGAAGAATCACCACGCGTCCATCCATATGCAGCTGGCTGCTCGAATTCCAGCGCGAGGCTCGAGGCGAATCCGCCATCGGAATGCAGGCACGCGCCGTCGATCTCCGCTATCCCTTGGGCGCCATCCACCAGGCACGCGCCCGCGCCATCGCCGAACAGAATCGCGGTGTTGCGGTCCAGCGGCTCGCGCGAGATCACCGATGACATCTTCTCCGCGGCGATCACCAGCACCTGGCCGTGCGCGGGCGCGAGGCGAGCCGCCAGAGCCAGACCGAAGAGGGAGCCGGCGCTAGCCATAGGAAGATCGATGGCCGGAATACCGGCTAGCCCCAGCCGCGCAGCTGTCTCGGCGGCCGGTCCTGGGAAACGGCGCTCGGCCGACCCACTGGCCAGGATCAACAATCCGATCTCGGCCGAGGTCCGTGCCCGCGCGCGCGAGGCAATCGGCCGCGGCGCTGCAGCAGCCAGATCGCTGACGGTTTCCGATTCCTCCGCATAGCGGCGTTCGACGATTCCAGACGACTTTGAAAATCCACTCCGGATCGCAGCCCAGACGCGCGGAGAGCTCTCTGATTATGGATCGCGCGCGAGGGAAGATAGCAGCCGAACGCCCGTCAGAAACGCCATAAGCGATCAAGAGCGGCTAGTGACGTAACGTTCGATGCGGGCCAGGGAATCGAATTTGCGAGGATTCAGATCCGCGTCCGGCACCTTGACGCCGAACTCCTTTTCAAGCGCGCTGACCATATCCGGTAGGCCAAATGAATCCACAACTCCGGATTCAAACAGGGACTCCTCGGGGTCAGCCGGAATCGGCTTCTGGGCGACCTTCCTCACCACGGCTAGAATTCGTTCCTGGGTAGACATCCCAACTCTGAATCGGATATTTTATCACGCCTCTCATTTTCTGAGGTGCGAAAACGAGGCTAATTCGCTTATCATTAATGGATGTGCTTCCATACCTCCTGCTGGCCGTTGAGCTGGCTTCCATGCGGCAAACGCCCATGGGCGAGCCTTTGCATGTCCGGCTCACGACCGCTGTGGGAAGCTACGCCACCAAAGCCGGCGCGCCGGTCACCGCCGTCTTGATCGCTCCGGTAGCGATAAACGGCGAAACGGTGCTGCCGGAAGGCAGCATTCTCAGCGGATATGTGAAATCGGTGGCGAGGGTGGGTCTCGGGATTGTGCACGAAAGAGCCGCGCTCGCGTTGGAGTTCAATCAAGTCACGCCGCCAGGCGGAGAGAGCTTTCCGATTTCGGCGCAGGTCGATGGGGTAGACAATGGCCGCGAGCAAGTCGATGCGGACGGAAACATCCACGGTGTGCGCAGCACCAGCTAGCTTGTCTTATCGCGTTAGCGGCTACATCCGAACGGCGCTGTCATGGGAAATCCACGCGGGTCTCGCTTTCTGGGCCATCAAGACACTGATCGTCCAGGTTCCAGAGCCGGAGCTCTACTTCCCGGCGGGCGTCGAGCTCACGTTGAAATTGACCGGACCGCTGCTTTCGACTGTGAGTGCGGCGTCGGCGCAGGGCCCGCCGGCCATTAACGGAGGAAGAGCATGCGGATCTCGATCCCATTGTCGAGACTGCTGCCGTATCGGGCTTATACTCCCGGCGCGAATCGACCGTCGGACCTGGTCAATATGATGTTTATCGGTTCCCGCGAAGAGATTGCCGCTGCGTTCGCCGCCGCGGGTTGGAGGGAAGCGCGCCGGGTCTCGTTCCGGTCGAACTTCAGCGGAATTCGCGCGGTTGCCGAGGGCTTTGGATCTCGCGACGCCCCCATGTCCTCTTTACTGGTAAATGACGCTAAGGCCGGACATGTCCTGGCAAAAAGGCCTCGACGATTATTGGAAGCGGGACCATATCAGAGTATGGAAGCAATCCGCGACCTACGACGGCCAGGAGATCTGGGTGGGGGCGGCGACGCGGGACGTCAATGTCGCATTTCTGCGTCCAGGTCAAAAGCTCACCCATAGAATCGAAGAGAATGTGGATCAGGAGCGCGATAAAATCGCGCACGATCTCGAATTCACGTCCTGCGTGGATGCCACGGACGTGTGGGATCGATCCGGCGCTCCGCGCGTTTCACGAAACGCAACCGGCGATCCTATGACTACCGATACTGGCTTGGCGGTGATCCGGTTCAACGCATGCCAGGCGCCGCGGCTTTCAACACAGATCGGCCGATTCCAGTGGTCCTTCCGCGACACGGCAACGGACTGCAGCGCATCCTGCGCCGCCAGATTCTGAGCGCGCGGAGCGATCTGCCTGCGCACCAACATCTATTGGCGCAGCTACGAGGGGACTCGCTGGATGATCGCCGCCATTCGCCGGCACAGGCGAACGGCTTCGGCACCAAGAGAAGTCCGCCGCCACTCCTTCAATTGGCCGCGCAGCCAAAGGTCAGCGTCTGCACCGCATGATCCGAAAGCGTTGCGATGTCGCCATTCTCGCAGGACCGGCATGGGCTGGCTCTGGTAAATCAGCAAATACGCGGCCATCGCGGCCGGCATCACCACGCTGATCCTGTACCTGTCGCTCTATCCATTTATCTACCGGAACCCGGGCGCGCATGGCGCGATCCGCGCTCTGCTCGAAACCTGGCGCGACTGGCCGGACCGGGCCGACGTGATCGCAAATATCGTCCTCTATATCCCATTCGGTTTCTTCTGCGTTCAATCCTTGCGCCTGCCGCCGGCCCGCTGCGCGAATCGTCATAGTGGCGTTGATGGGAATCGCCCTATGCACGGGAATCGAAGCTGGCGCAATTCTACGATCGAACGAGGGTTCCGGGCATGGCGGATATCTATGCGAATAGCGCGGGCGCGGTATTGGGCGCGATAGCCGGCGCCTTCTTTTATCGCGCTCGGCAGGTGCCCCTGATCGGCAGGATGGAATGGCGTCCATATGTATTTCTTCTAGTGATCTGCTGGCTTGGATCCGCGCTCTTTCCATACATTCCATCGGTCGATCCGCACAAATACTGGAGCGCCTTGAAACCGCTGGTGTTTTCACCGCGGCTTCCGATGCTCGAACTCTATCGCGAAACGGTGAGCTGGCTTGTCGCTCGCCATGCTGCTCGAAGCGCTGTTCGGATCCGTCCGCGGACGATTGGCGATGGTGCTGCTCCTGCCCGCGGTGCTGTTAGCGCGAGTCGCGATTGCTGAACTGCACTCTCTCCCGGCTGACGTTACTGGGCGGAGTACTGGGCATCCTTTTGTGGACCACGCTGGTAGCGAAGCTACGGGCTAAGGCGGCGCTGATCGCGGTCCTGTTCATAGGAGTGGTCGTGCTTCAGGCTCTTGAACCATTCCATTTCCTGGCCGCGCCGCGTCCCTTCGGATGGACCCCGTTTCTCAGTTTCATCGATTCTCCAAGGGAGACCGCCGTTCGGAGTTTTCTCGAAAAATCGTTTACTTATGGAGCTTTGATCTGGCTGATGGTGCGCGCGGGATGCCGCTTTGAAGATTGCAGCTGTGCTGGGAGGGGGTCTGGTTCTGGGTCTTCGATTCGGCCAGGTTTATCTTCCCGGACGTTCGGCCGAAATTACCGACGCGATCATGCTGCTGATGCTCGCGGGCATGATGACAGTTATTAGATGAGGCGCCGCTGGCACAAAAAAAGGGCCGCCCGTTGCCGGACGGCCCTGCTGTTACGGCTTCCTAGTAATCCATTCCCGGCGGGTGCTCGCCGCCCGGACCGCCGCCCTGCGGAGATTTCTTCTCGGGGATCTCCGCGATCATGGCTTCGGTGGTCAGCATCAACGCCGCGATGGACGCTGCGTTCTGCAGTGCCGACCGCGTCACCTTCGTCGGATCGATGACGCCGGCTTTCACCAGGTCCTCGTACTGCCACCGTTTGAGCGTTGAATCCGAAGTTGGGGTCCTTGTTGGCGCGGATCTTTTCGATCACGATCGCGCCCTTCGTAACCGGCGTTGCCGACGATCTGGCGAACCGGCTCCTCGCAGGCCCGGCGAATAATGTCGACGCCGATCTTCTCGTCGTGCTCCGCCTTCAATATTCTCGAGCGCCGCAGCCGCGCGCAACAGCGCCACGCCGCCGCCCGGAACGATGCCTTCCTCTACCGCCGCGCGCGTGGCATGCAGCGCATCCTCGACGCGAGCTTTCTTCTCTTTCATCTCGGTCTCGGTAGCCGCGCCGACCTTGAGCACCGCCACGCCGCCGGCCAGTTTCGCCAGCCGCTCCTGCAGTTTCTCGCGATCGTAATCCGAAGTGGTTTCGTCGATCTGGTTCTTGAGCTGCTTGATTCGGGCCTGGATGGCTTTGTCTGAGCCCGCGCCGTCGATGAGCGTGGTGTTGTCCTTGTCCACGGTCACGCGCTTGGCCTTGCCCAGGTCTTCCAGCCGAACGCCTTCGAGCTTGATGCCGGTCTCCTCAAAAATCGCCTTGCCGCCGGTCAGGATTCCGATGTCTTCGAGCATCGCCTTGCGGCGGTCGCCAAAGCCCGGAGCCTTCACGGCGCAAGCGTTGAGAGTGCCGCGCAGCTTGTTAACCACCAGCGTCGCCAGCGCTTCGCCTTCCACTTCCTCGGCGATCACCAGCAGCGGCTTGCCGGAACGCGCGATCTGCTCGAGTACCGGCAGCAGATCCTTCATGTTGCTGATCTTCTTCTCATGGATCAGGATGTAGGGCTCTTCGAGCACGCACTCCATCCGGTCCGGGTCGCTGATGAAATAGGGCGACAGGTACCCGCGATCGAACTGCATGCCTTCGACGGTCTGGAGCTCGGTGACCATCGTCTTCGACTCCTCCACCGTGATCACGCCGTCCTTGCCGACCTTCTTCATCGCCTGAGCGATGGTGTCGCCGACGGTAGCGTCGCCGTTCGCTGAAATCGTTCCGACCTGCGCGATCATGTCGCCGGAAACGCTCTTCGAGAACTTCTTCACTTCCTCGACGACGGCTTCCACGGCCTTCTCGATCCCGCGCTTCAGCGCCATGGGATTCGCCCCGGCGGCCACGCTCTTCACGCCTTCGCGGAAGATGCACTGCGCGAGAATGGTTGCGGTCGTGGTTCCGTCGCCGGCCACATCGGAAGTTTTCGAGGCCACTTCGCGCACCATCTGCGCGCCCATGTTCTCGAGCGGATCCTTCAGCTCCACTTCCTTGGCGACCGTCACGCCGTCCTTGGTGATGGTCGGGCCGCCGAACTTTTTCTCCAGTACGACATTCCGCCCCTTCGGCCCAAGCGTCACTTTGACGGCATCGGCCAACTGATTCACGCCGCGCAGAATCGCTTGACGGGAATTTTCGCTATATACGATTTGTTTTGCTGCCATAGTTCCTATCTCCTTGTTGAAATTTCCTTAGGCCGACTTCTTAGCGAGCTTGGGCGCGTCCTCAATGATGCCGAGCACTTCGTCCTCGCGCATGATGATGTTCTCCTCGCCGTAAGCCTTGGGGATGTCGGATCCCGAATACTTGCCGAACAGGATGCGATCGCCGACCTTCACGTCGAGCGGGATCAGCTTCCCTTCGTCGGTGCGCTTGCCCTGCCCTATCGCAAGCACTTCGCCCACCTGCGGCTTTTCTTTGGCCGAGTCGGGGATAAACAACCCGCCGACTTTGGTCTCTTGTTCTTCAATCCGTTTGACCACGATCCGGTCATAAAGCGGTCGAATGTTCATAGTTCAAAACCTCCCTGGGAATCGATTTACGTCTGGTAAGTGAGCCTCGGCACAGAGCTGCCGAAACCCAAGGTCTATTATTAGCACACTCGAGCAGTGAGTGACAATACTTTGTTGTAAGTAATTGTTCTATAAGGAATTATTTCTATGTTGACTGATATTAATCTGGCGGTGATTGCCCTCGAGCGAATCACAATCGGACCTCGATTCGCTCGCTCGGAAGCAGTTGCGGGAATCGCTCGCCCCATTCGATCAGCACGACGGCATCATGCTCGAAAATCTCTTCGAGTCCTAATGTGGCGACTTGTTCGGGGCGATCCAGACGATACAGGTCGATGTGATAAACGCGGGCTCCGTTCGAAGATGGGCCGAACTCGTGAATCAGCGTGAAGGTGGGACTCGAAACCTCATCGGGAAGCGCTGCACCGAGCCCGCTGACGATTCCTTTAGCAAGCGTAGTTTTTCCCGCGCCCAAATTTCCGATCAGCAGCACGACGGCGCGCCGGGGCAGCGTAGCCGCGATCCGCCGCCCCAGTTCGATAGTCTCCTCTTCTGAATGTGTCTCAAATACATTCATGAATACCTGAGGCACACTCACGGATCGCCTGAGGAAGGTAACGGAGCAGGTCGGTTGCGATCAGGCATTGTTCCGTCAATTCTGCCGCGCCCAACTCTCCCGCGCGTCCGTGCAGCCATACCGCCGCGCGCACAGCCCTTCCGATATCGCCGGGAAATTGCGCGACCAGGCCGGCGGTCAATCCCGTTAGAACATCGCCGGTTCCTCCTGTGGCCATCGCCGGCGTGCCGGTCGGATTGATCCACGCCCGCCCGTCGGGAAAGGCGATTACCGTATGAGATCCCTTCAGCACGACGCACACGTTGCGCTCCCGCGCGAAACCTCGCGCCACCTCTAAACGGTCGGTGACTTTCGAGCCGGTGAGTCGAGCCATCTCGCCGGGATGCGGCGTCAGAATGGTCTGCTCCCCGCGCCCGCGAAAATCCGTACCCGCGATCGAGTTCAGCCCGTCGGCATCGATTACCATGGGAACCGTAACTTCTTGCAAGAGCCGAGCCATCAGTTCCCGGTTGAGTCCGAGTCCCGGTCCTACGGCAATCACGGTTTTTTTCTCCAGCCGGAAATCGTCGAGCGGTTCGGTCATCAATTCGGGCGCGAAATTTCCGCCAGCCGAGGCGACTGTCACCAGGCCGGCGCCGGCGCGCAACGCCGCCAGACCGCACATAGCCGCCGCACCCGTTTTGCCGGACGCGCCCCCGATCATAAGCACGTGACCGAAATCGCCCTTGTTCGCGTCCCGCCGGCGGGGAGCAAAGAGCGTAGCAAAATCGTGCGCTTCCGATACTTCCAGATCGGACTGAATCAGGTCGGCCGGGCTGCCGATAGATGCAATAATCAGCTTCCCCGCTTCGCCCAATACGAGTTCCGGCTTGGGAGCGGTAAAGGTGACGGTAAAATCCGCACGCACCAGCATCCCCGAAGGAACATCCACAGCCACGATCTTCGCCAGCGGAAAATCCTGATTGATGCGGTGAATGAGATCGAGATATTGGCCCTCGACCGGCCCGCGCAGGCCGGTGCCGAGGAGGGCGTCGACAACCACGGTCGCTGTGCGCATCTCGGGAGTAATCTCGAACTGCGCCTCGCCGCCCGCTACCCGGAACATTTTATAGCTTTCGGCTGCGTCGCCGGCCAGCGCTTCTGGTTTCGCAGCCAGAACGACATGCAGCGCCGCTACCCGCCCAAGGAGTTGGCGAGCCACAGCCAGCCCGTCGCCGCCGTTATTTCCCCTGCCGCAGAAGACGACGACCCGCTGCGCGGAGAAAGGCGCAAACTCGCCCTCGATGGTTTCCACCACGCGACGCGCGGCGTTTTCCATCAGGATCAGGCTGGGAATGCCGCGCTCGATGGTAAGCCGGTCCACTTCCCGCATCTGCGCGGCGGTCAGGACTTTCATACCGGCCCTGGAGGTTAAGCTACGGGCTGTTTCTTCTTGGTTTCAGCGGCGGCTTTGACTTTGGCTTCGGCCGCATCCTTCACTCTTTGATACTTCTTCTGGAACCGATCGACAACGCCCTCAGTGTCTATCAGCTTCTGCTTGCCGGTGAAGAAGGGATGGCAGTTGGAGCAAATTTCAATGCGGATATCGCCCTTATGCGCGCTATCGCGTGCGAAACTTGTGGCCGCAAGCGCAGACGACGTTCACTTCCTCATAGGCGGGATGAATTCCGGCTTTCATAGGTAAATTTCAGCTTACCACAGGTGTCAAAAGGCAATTAAAAACCCCGCGTCAGCCTCAGCGGGCCAGCGCGGGGTCTTCTACAGACTCGTGCTTCGCGTGAAGGGGCCGGTCCACAGGAGCAGCGGCCTCGTCACTGAACGAAACCTGAACGTTCGAACGGTCGACTTAAGAGTCGGCCACCTCACGCGTGGTTTGAGTGCAGTATTTACTACCAGGTATCATTCGACTGGACCACCTCCTTTTTCAGTGATGATTCCATCGTAAAACGCAATCGCAGAGCTGTCAAACCATCTTTCGGATAATGTCCTAATTGGATTCTGCTGGTAAGCGGAGCCTTACTTTGCATCCAATGGATAGAAATGCTCTGGTATCAGAATGAGAGACCCCAGAGGCATATCGATGTACGGAGCGAAAGAGCGCACCCCTCCATTGGGGACCGGTTGTCCGAATTGGTAAGAGCTGCCGACGGAGTAGGCCTGCTTGCTAAAGTCGGCGTGATAGCTGACACAATCGACCACCGATGCAACAAAGAGTCCCCCAAAATACTTGGCGGAGTCGTCTATGTCGGCGCGATTCATGCTGATCGTTGCATTGATCTCGAACGATTCTCCCGGAAATATAGTCTGTCCCGCGCTTCGCACTTCCATCTCCTTACAAAGTCGGCGTCGTTCGAGCACAGCGTCAGGCTTTTTGCCATTGGCAACATAAAACTCCGGCCAAATATCTACTCCGGTCGCCGGGCTGTGCCCGATGTTGAAGATTGCATAGCGCAAGGTGATACGCCCTCCCTCCTTGTTGAAGGTGAGGGGGCTTTCGATAGTCGCCTTTACTACAAGCCAAGGTCTTTGGGAGAGTTCCATCGCCTTTATGCTGGTGTCGGCCGCACTTTGAGCGGCATCGGCAGTTACCTTCGCAGCATTAGCTTGAATGACGGCTTGGTCAGCTATGACCTTCGTCTGGTCCGCTTGGTCCTTCATCCGATCTACAAGGTCTTTCGTGCGGTCCGCCTGCTTCCCGGCGGCCACAGCAAGATCGTGCGTATCAGTGCCGCTGCTTTTCATCTCGACCAACTGGGCGGACATAGTCTTCCATTGCCTCCCAGCATAGACCGTGTAGACCATCGTGCTAGCGGCAATGATGAACGTGAAAAGGACCATTGCCCAAGCTGCGAGATTAACCTTCTTGGCTTTGTTCTTAAACAAAGCCCCACATGTTTTTAACCAGCCGCACATGCGGCCGACTCTCCCTGAGTTAGTGGGAATACCTGCACCTCGTCGCTGGCCTTTCTAAGAGCGATTAAGGAGCACGATTCGTGCCGCCCTCTAAGGCCGTGGATTTACAAATGGGACGCTACCATATTTCGCGACAATGCAGCTACTCTGCGGAGGGCAAAGTATAGGCGACATATTCACCCGAGTAAGCGCCGCCGCTGATCGCCACAATAATGTACTGTTTCCCATTCATCATGTAGGTCATCGGCGATCCGCTCTGAGGAGCCGGCATAT
The DNA here is from genome assembly GCA_963799805.1 of uncultured Acidobacteriota bacterium. Lineage (GTDB taxonomy): Bacteria > Acidobacteriota > Terriglobia > Bryobacterales > Bryobacteraceae > Palsa-187. Next base: position 733,714 of record CAWCYF010000002.1, on the reverse strand, counting down.
ACACTGCGCCGACTTCTTTGCCGGTCGCCTTGTCGTAGGCCCGCAACATCGCGCCCCGAGGATGTTCCGGCGTAGTCGTGACCTGGCCGTCACCGGCGATCACCAGAGTCTTGGTAACCAGCGTCCCGATGTTATACGCCCATCTGGCCCGTGCGCGGAATCGTCAGCCCTTTGAGCGCCGGATTATTGCGGATCGCATCCGGTGTTTCGCCGTGCGCCACCTGCCACATGATCGCGCCGTTGTCGAGATCGATGGCCGAAATGGTTCCATACGGCGGCTTGATCAGCGGCAGACCCTGGACGTTCAGCGGAACGTATCCACCGCCGCCTCCGCCGCGGCCCGCCGCATTCTTTTCGGGCATCGGCGAATCGGCGCCTGCGTTCTCGCCCGGACCTCTCGCGATACTCACTTGTTGTCCCGCCGTCCCCATCACGTATTTCATATCCGAGATATCGGGGCTGGGCGTAGGAACCACTCCGATCGGCGTCAAGGCAGGCATTGCAGGCGTATGCATATGCGGTATGGTTCTCGGGATTGAAAGACGCGCCGGGCCAATTTGTTCCGCCGCTAGCTGTCCCGAGCGTAAGAGTGGCGAGCGGCCCTCCGATTTTGCTGTCGGACGGCGGAGTAAAAACCGGACCGAGTTTGTACTTTGACGACCAGCGTCAGAGCCTGATCGTGAAGCGCAGGAGTGAAGTCGATCAGTCTCGCGGGAGTGACGCCGTTACGGGCGTAGGCCGGCGGCTTGGTCGGGAATCGGCTGTGTCGGGGAGTACCACTCGCCCGGAACATTGCCTTTTTCAACCGGCCGCTCTTCGATCGGCCACACCGGCTTCCCGGTGATCCGGTCAAACACGTAGAGAATTCCCTGCTTAGTGGGCTGCGCGACGGCTTTGATGGGCTTTCCTTCGACATTGATGTCCATCAACAGCGGAGCCGAGGAGATGTCCATGTCCCAAAGCGGATGATGCACCAGTTGGTAATACCATTTGCGCTGTCCGGTTTTCAGATCGACGCAGACCAGGCTCTCGCCAAACAGATCGTTCCCGGGGCGATGCCCTCCGTAGTAATCCCCCGTCGGCGATTCGACCGGGAGGTAAACCAGGCCGGCCTGCTCATCCACCGTGATCTGGGTCCACACACCGGTGTTGCCGTTGTGGTCGGCCGATCCATTCGAGCCAGGTGTCATATCCGAACTCGCCCTTGCTCGGGATGGTGCGGAAAATCCACTGGCGCTTGCCCGTGCGCACATCGAATCCGCGGACGAGTCCCTTGGTGTTATTCATCGTCTTGGGCGTCATGCCTTCCCTGAACGCTGCGCCCACAATCACCGTATCTTTGGCCACGACCGGCGCAGACTGAAGCCCGATTTCACCATTCACCAAATCGATGGGCTGACCCGTCCCATACACCGCGTCCTGTTTCAGATCCACTGCACCGCCCTTCCCGAAGGACGGCACCAGTTGGCCGGTCTTGGCGTCCAGGCAGATGAGCCGATAGCCCGGCGTCACGTACAGAATGCGCTCGTCCTTGCCATCCGACCAGTAGGCCAGGCCGCGCCCGGATAATTGCCGCGGAGCGTTGCCGCCGCGCGCTCCCTCATGCTCGCCATGCACCCACAGCAACTCACCGGTAACCCCGTCGAGCGCAATGGCCGCGCGCCGCGATCCGGCGGTTGCGTACACCACGCCATTGATCATCAGCGGCGTCCCTTCCAGCTTGAATTCCGGACGATTCCCGAGGCTGTCGGTTTTGAAGCGCCACGCGACCTCGAGTTTATTAAAATTCGACGCGTTGATCTGGTCCAGCGGGCGATATTTGCTGCCCGCCAGATCCGCGCCATATGTCGGCCATTCCGTGTCTTTGTAATGGGATTCGGCGGACGCCACCATCGCAACCGCCAGACCCGCGATGAGCGGCAGAGCGGGCACAATGGTCATTCTCTTCGTTTTCTTCAATTGCATATCCTGGATGTTTCTCCTAGACTTGAGCAGATCCCCGATAAATCGGATTATATCTCTTCTCCAGAAGATGTCGTAACCGCCGGGCGCGCGAAAACGTTTGTAAGGATAGTTAAGTCTCCATTACGACAGCGGGCGCTCCGCGGTGATGAGCCGCGAGTGGCGTCCGCTTCTTTTGTTTACAAGGAAACTGTGACATCATCTCTTCCCCTGCCGAATGGCTATGCTTCTTCGAAATCGAGTCGCCTTATGCCCTCTTCGCCAACCAAAAACCGGATTATTTTTCTCGATTGGCTCCGCGGCCTGGCTGCCGTCACGATGCTCCAGGGCCATACTTTCGATTCTTTTCTGCGCCCGGATGCGAGAAACAGCGCCGGCTTCATCTTTTCGCAGTTCTTCGGCGGCCAAGCGCCCGCGATTTTTCTATTTCTCACAGGCATAACTTACGCACTAGGGATGAATCGGGCCGAGCATCTGCCGGCGTGGCAGCGCGTCACGACAGCTCTCAAGCGCGCGCGTTACTTGTTTCTTCTGGCGATTCTGTTCCGCTTACAAGCTTGGGCTTTCGCTTGGCCTCACGGCGCCTGGACCGATCTGCTGCGCGTAGACATATTGAACGCCATGGGTGCGACGGCGGCGCTGCTCGCAGTGGTCGCGCTTTGTCGCGGTCTCGAGCGGATGCGTATCGCTGCCGCGGCGGGCGTGATACTGGCTGGGTTTGCGCCGGTGATCTCGAATCTCGATTCAAGCGCGGTGCCGGCGGCCATCCGGTCTTATTTCGTGCCGGGCTACAACGTGTTCAGCATCTTTCCGTGGGGCGCTTTTCTGGCCTTCGGCGTCGCGGCGGGCAGCGTGATTCCGCTCCTTGATCGCAAAGACTGGAATCGAGTGATGCAATGGTCGGCGCTCGCCGGCTTCGGTCTGGTGCTGGGAGGGCAATATTTTTCCAACCTCCCGTTCTCAATTTATTCGAAATCCGAATTCTGGCTGAATAGCCCGGCCTTGGTGGCCTGCAAGCTGGGCGTTACCCTGCTGCTCGCCTCGGCTGCGTTTCTCTGGACGGGATATCTGAGCGCAGGCTGGAGCTGGGTACGCCAGCTCGGCACCACGTCGCTCGCCGTGTATTGGGTGCATATCGAGTTGATCTATGGCGGTTGGTTCGCGACTTACAAGGAACGCTTGGGCGTCGCCGAATGCGTGATCGCGTCGATGCTCCTCACACTCGCGATGGTCGGTCTCAGTGTGGCGCTCACAAGAGTGTCGTGGCGGCAACTGGGCAAAGCGCTTCAGCCCGCGCCTCGCGTCAAGCCGCAGTTCGAAACGTTATATGCTTTTGAGGGAGCGGCCCGCGACCGGCGCATATACTAAAAGTAGATCGTCTTGTCCACTCCCGCGATTATAGGCATCGACCTTGGAACCACGAACTGTGCGCTCGCCTACACGCGGGATGAAGCGGTCGATCTCTTCCCGATATCCCAACTGGTCGAACCAGGCGAGGTGCGGGAAGAGCCGCTGCTGCCGTCGTTTCTGTTCCTGGAGGGCGACCCGCCCATCGTCGGCGTACTCGCTCAGAAGCGCGGGTTAGAGAACGCGGGTCGCTTGGTTTCGTCGGCGAAATCGTGGCTGAGCTATGCGGGGGTGGATCGCAGCGCTCCTATCCTGCCGCCGAACGCGCCGGAAGGCGTCGCAAAGATCTCGCCGGTCGAAGCTTCGCGGCAGTATTTGTCACATTTAAGAACTGCCTGGAACCAGAAAACCCCCGACGATCCGTTCGACGGGCGTCAGGTGCTGGTCACGGTGCCCGCATCCTTCGATGCGGTCGCGCGCGATCTGACGCTCAAGGCCGCGGAAGAAGCGGGCTATCGCGATGTCATCTTGCTCGAAGAGCCACAGGCGGCGTTCTATGCCTGGATCGAACGGCATCCGGACTGGCGCCAGCGCGTCGCGGTCGGCGATTTGATTCTGGTGATCGATATCGGCGGTGGCACCACTGATTTCACGCTGATCGCGGTTCGCGATCACGCTGGTGAGCTTGCACTCGAGCGCATCGCCGTCGGGGATCACATCCTGCTAGGCGGAGACAACATCGATCTTGCCCTGGCCCATTTCGTGGCGCAGCAGCTTCCCAAACTCGACGCCATCCAGTTTCACGCGCTTTGGCAGCAGTGCCGCGCGGCCAAGGAACGTCTGCTGGCCGAGGATCATCCCTCCAAGGAGCAGCCCATCACGATTCTCGGACGCGGCACCGGATTGGTCGGCGGAACGATAAAAGCTAAGCTCAAGCGTGCCGACCTAGATCGGATTCTCCTCGATGGTTTTCTACCGGTCGCCTCGCTCCAGGATGTGCCCCAGTCGCGGCGCGCCACGCTATCTGAAATCGGTCTTCCGTATGCTGCCGACGCGGCTATCACACGCCATCTCGCGTATTTCCTGCATCGCCAGTCCGCCACGCCGACGCATGTTTTATTCAACGGAGGCGTCCTTCGCGCCAGCCTGATTCGCGATCGGATTCTCGAAGTGCTGAAGGGGTGGTTTTCAAATCCTGTGACGCCGCTAGTGGGCGAGGATCTGATGCATGCGGTCGCGCGCGGCGCAGCCTATTACGGACTGGCGCGCCAAGGCAAAGGCGTGAGGGTTCGCGGCGGCGTGCCGCGCAGCTACTATGTAGGCGTCGAAAGCGCGATGCCCGCGGTTCCCGGAATGCCTGTGCCGATCAAAGCTCTGACCGTCGCGCCTTTCGGAATGGAGGAAGGCACAGGACACAAATTTCCAGATCGCGAATTCGCGTTGGCCGTGGGCGAGCGCGCACAGTTCCGTTTTTTCCAGTCGACTTCGCGAAAGGACGATGCTCCCGGTTCCATGCTCGAAGATCTCGGACCCGATCTCGAGGAGTTGTCGCCAGTCGAGGTGTCCCTCCCAGGTCACGCGGGTGAAATCGTGCCCGTTACATTCGAGGTCCTGGTCACCGAGACGGGCGTGCTGGAGCTGTGGTTCGTGGCGCGCGACGGCCGCCGCTGGAAGCTCGAATTCAACGTCCGAGCGGGCGCGCAGCGTTCAGGGGTGATGGTCTCCTAGCCGTGCGCCTGATCCCGTACATTGGAGTGCTCACCCTTCTATCTGGCTGTACCTCGCGGACGGCTCGCATATCTCCAGCTCTTCCGAAAAGTTCGGTGAACAACGACTACATAGACATCCAGCCTGGATGGCGGTTGACCGCCGTAACACCGATTCTGAAATCCGGCGGGTACATCCTCAAGAGCCTTGACCGGCAAACAGCCGGAAATAGCATCACGCTTTCAGAAACCGATTTTGAGGGATATGAGGTTGCACATTATGCTGTAAAAGGCCAAACGCGAGGCCGTGTACGGGTCCAGTTCAGTTCCGCGGAAGTTACTAGAGAGGGCAAAACGCAGCCTCAGCCTCGGCCTATTGCTCCGCTGTTCCAACTGGCTCGCCGCGCCAATTACGTGCGGCTTATTTATCTCATTCGCATCAGCCAGGCCGACCATAATATGGCTGTTATCGCGGCGAGCCGGATTGACGCTCTGGATGCGCTTACGCGGCAAGTGCAGGCAAATCCTGCCGACGGTTGTAAAGATGATAGACTCGCTTCCTGCGCCTGGATACCTGAGGGAATCGCTATCCGGCCTGAGGTTTTGAGGACCGTCGATGGCATTGAAGAGTGGGTCGACGCACCCCGGTAAATCCAAACGCATTCGCAAACGCCGCCCTCCTTGTCGGACTGCTACTATAAAAACTTCGCAAGCCTTCCGTGGCGGAATGGCGGAACTGGCAGACGCACCAGACTCAAAATCTGGCGTTCTTCACTGAACGTGTGGGTTCGACCCCCACTTCCGCCACCACTCAATTCAACAACTTAAGCCCCGGTGGCACCTTTGATAACTCGTACCGCTTTGGTCCGCTATCACCAAATTCGCTTGCGCTGGTTTTCCGATTCGCTCACATAGCTGGCTCAGCTACTGGGGAATCGTAAAGTATCCTCTGAGTTGGCTGCCTCGCGATTCATAGAGTCAATCGCTATTCCATAACCGCGGCTCATAATTCCGGCGAAAGATCCGATATAAAGCGTAATGGAATCGGCGTTCGTCTGGCCGGAGTTAAGGAGAAAACAACAGTTATGCCCCGTCGAATTGTGGCAGTTTTCTGTGCGGGGTGTGTAGATTCTATGAAAACGATCATCATCTGTTGGCTTACTCTGCTGGGCGCAATCGGTGGCTGGGTTAACTGGTCCCGATGGAGCTACGCTTAATCGAGAGTTCTTGGCGGCCCGGAGCAGCGCAAGGAAGAACCCGACTAGAGTTGGAGCAGGCAATCGGGCTGCGAGCGTCGAGCACCCGGACGTTGTGGTTCTCCCAGGTGACCGAGTATTCGCACAGTTCGTAGATGGGGCATCGTGGAATACTAGCATTTATCTCGTCAATCTTGAAAATCACCCTACCTCATTTTCAGTTCTGTTTTTCCAAGATAATGGGACGGACTTGAATGTTCCGTTAGTGGGGCTAGGGCCAGGTCTATCTCGAGGCGTGAACATCAGCCTGAATACAGCAGGCAGTATTGAATTTGAGACCACAGGCACTTCGCCAAACCTCGCGCAAGGCTGGGCGCTGATTTCACAGACCACGGACGATTCGATTGGTGCGTTTGCGGTTTTTCGCCAATCCCCCCTTGGTGGCCAACCCCAGGAAGCTGTCGTTCCCGTCGTCAATCAGTTCGAGAGTCATTTCGTGCTGCTGTTCGATAATACGGCCTACATTACCGCGATAGCAATTGCGAATCCTACCATTAACTCCGTCGTGATTCCGGTAAATATTCGGAATGAGTCGGGACAAATCATCGATACGCAGACAATTGCGCTAGGAGCCTACGCTCACACCGCGTTCACGCTCCCCAACACGTGGCTCTCGACGGCCGGCTCACGAGGAGCAATCGAGTTTCTAACGTCGGGATTCGGCGTCGGAGCGCTGGGGTTGCGGTTCAATGGCGCAGCGTTCACTTCATTCAACGTACTTGAGAACTACAATTGGGTAGTCCCGTAGGAAACATTATTGTGATTTCCACTTCCGCCACCATTCACGAGCGGGGTTTCTCCTTGTGCCGCTCTTCCCATTCTTCGATCGTGCGCGGCCAATCCTGGCGCAAGAGCCTGCTGAGCCCGCGGTCGGCGAGCAATTTTCCGCCGGTCTGACAATGCGCACAGTAATTCGTTTCGTTTGAGGCATAACGAATCCGCTGGATCTTCGCGCTGCATCTCGGGCACGGCTTGCCGTATCGCCCATGGACCGCCATCCCCTCGCGAAATGCCGTGACCTTTTCCGGAAACTTGTCGCCGGATTCCTTGCGCAGATTCGCGGTCCATTCGAGAAGCGTTTCGCGGACCGCTGCGTGGAGACGGACGATCTCCTCGGGCGTCAAGCGCTGCGTCAGCGCCACCGGCGACAGCTCCGCGCGATGCAAAATCTCGTCCGAATAAGCGTTCCCGATGCCGCTGAACACATGTGGATCGGTGAGCGCCCGCTTAAGCGTATGATTCGCAGAAGTGAGGGCAGCGGCGAAATCTTTAGGGCTGCTTGCGAGCACGTCCATTCCCCCAGGATCCAGCATTCGTAATCCCTCCTCTCCGGCCACCACGTGCAGCGACGCACGTTTTCGCGAGCCAGCTTCAGTAAGCGTGAGCGTCCCACGTTTCGAACTCAAATGCCGCCAGGGTCCGCCTGCCATCTGGCGTGCGCGCTCGTTCACCCCAATGCAGCCGGCCGGCGATCATCAGGTGCAGGACCAGCCAGATATTGTCGTCCAATCCGATGGCGATCCTCTTTCCGATGCGCCGCAGCTCGCGCACTCGATGACTGTGCGTCGATTCGAGGGGCGGCTCGGCCGTACGCAGCAGGAATGGACCACCCAGGCGTACGCGCTGAAGAGTATGCCCTAGAATGCGTTTCTCGAGGGCCTCGATATAAACGACGACATCGGGGAGCTCTGGCACCTCTCCATCCTCTCACCGCCTCCTGCACGCGAGATGCGCCATACTCACCCTCAGGAGATATGACATGATTCGTCACGCAGAAGCAAAGTGGACTGGTTCGTTAAAGGAGGGCAGCGGGCACGTGAAAGCCGAAACCGGCACGCTGGACGCCGAGTATGGCTTCAAGTCGCGGTTTGAGAGCGGTCCTGGAACCAACCCGGAGGAGTTATTGGGCGCGGCGCACGCCGGTTGCTTTTCGATGGCGCTGTCTGCCGGCCTCGGCAAGGCGGGACATCAACCTAAAACCATCGACACCAAAGCTGCCGTGCATCTCAGTCAAGTGGGCGGCGGTTGGGCGATCGACAAAATCGAGCTCGAAACCGTGGCGGAAGTTCCGGGCATCGATGCACCGGCTTTTCAGAAGCTCGCCGAAGAGGCGAAGGCGGGCTGCCCCGTCTCGAAAGCTCTGGCCGGAGTTAATATCCAGTTGAAGGCGACGCTAACAACCTAGTGGTGGGAACGTTTTTCCGCGAGCGCAACAAAGCGCTCGTACCGGCTGGCGCATTGGCCGATCTGGATTTTCGTGTTCTTCATTGCTCCCGGTCCTCTGACGTTCGACCTGTTCGAGCGCGGATTTGACCTGCGCATGGCGGCTTGGCTCGGCGCTGGTTCTGCTCGCAACCGGAATCGCGGGATTACGCGGCCGGCTGCCCGGCGTCGAACCGCGGCCTTACATTCTGCGATTCACGGAAGACAAGCCCAATCCGCTGTACCGCCGCATTTGCTATACCGTGGCCTGGAGCGATTTGATCACGCTTCGCCGTGCTGAATCTGGCGGGACTCATCTACGCCGTCGCCACCGGCGCGTGGCGTCTGCGGCAGATCTACGAGTATGCATACTTCCCGCTCGCGATCGCGCTGTGGATTTGCGGCGCTCTCGGCCAGTTGCCGCGGGTGCGGGCGTCGACCAAGGGTGAAGGCAGTGAGCGGCGCTACTTCTATGGCTCAGTGTGGGCCGTCTGCGCCGCTGAACCCGTTCTCGGCGTCCTCTGGAAAGCTGCTGCCGCGAACGCATGAGTCCGACATTATAAAGCTGGTGGTGTTCGTCGCCATTCTCGCCGGCATGGGCCTGCTAGCGCGCATGGGCCTGCTGCCGCGAACGCGCGCGATCGTGCCCGGCGAGTGGGCGATCTCGGACTGACCTTGCAGATTCTCATTGCCCTGGTGGTTCTGGCCGCTGCTCATTCTCCTGGCGGGAATCTGGTATCAGCACTCCGGCGCGATCCGGGACGTTCAGCCGCTTCCCCGCCCCCGGCCGCCTGATCGATATCGACGGAACCCGCCTTCATCTGGACGCCGCTGGGGAGGGATCGCCGCTGGTAGTGTTCGAGGCCGGAATCGCAGCGACCTCGATAAGCTGGCGGCTGGTGCAACCAGCCATCGCCAAGCTCACCGCTACAGCGAGCTATGATCGCGCCGGACTGGGCTGGAGCGATCGAACACGCGATGCCGCGCGGAATCTGGCAGGTCGTCGAGGAATTGCGCATGCTGCTCGATCGCGCCGGTTACCGCGGCATTCCGCGCATTCTGGTGGCCCATTCCTACGGCGCGTTGGTGGCAGTCGCCTATGCGAGCCGGTATCCGGCGGAAATCGCCGGAATGGTCCTGGTGGACCCTGTTTCCGCGAGCGAATGGAGCGAGCCGTCGGAAGCGCGTCGCCGGACGCTTCGCGGCGGGATACACTCTGTCGCGGCGCGGGGCGTCTACTCGCACGGCTGGGGCTGGTTCGCTTCGCCTTGAGCCTCCTGAGCGGCGGGGCGAATCGAGTACCGAAGCTCGTCGCCCGAGCGACCAGCGGACCCGGCGCCGGATTAATCGATCGCATGGTGGGCCAAATCCAAAAACTGCCGCGCGAGGTCTGGCCCGTGATCCAATCCCACTGGTGCGATCCGAAATGCTTTGAAGGGATGGCGCGCTATCTGGAGGCCCTGCCGGAAAGTGCTGCGGTAGTGGATAAGATCGCGGCCGGGAAAGATGGGGCTCTGCGCGATATCCCGCTAGTCGTGCTTTCTTGCGACAGCGCGAATCCGGCGGAGCGGGCCGATCATGAAAAGCTCGCCGGTCTTTCTTCCCGGGGACGGATGGAGATCGCGAAGCGCGAGCGGGCACTGGATACAACTGGATCGCCCGGATCTGGTGATTCGGACCATCAGCGAGATGGTGGCGCAATGCAGATCCTGATTCCAGTCGTCTTTTTGTCGCTGATCGCGGCGCTGCTGATCCCGAGCCTTCAATCGGCATTGCGGAATGCGCTGGCCGCGCGGCCTTCGCTGCTCTTTCTCGCAGCGCTGATTTTATCGGCATTGTTCTGCGGCGTTGCGGCTGCGCTTGGTGCGCTGAGCACTCCATTAGCGGCGCTGATCCTGATCTATACGCTCCTGCCGTCGGTCTGCGCGTTTTTCATCCGGCGCGCCGACCCGCCGGTGGCGCTGGATTTCGGCATCATTTTGCTTCTGTGGCTTCCGCTGGAGTTTTCGCTCGGGCGCTGGTTTGTGCCCAGGCCGGAACAGGGTCTGCTGCATATCGCGGCCTATGGTGTTTCAGTGACGCTGGGGCTGACGTTATCTTTCTCCTGTTCCGCCGGCTCAAAGGAATGAAGTACAACCTGCCTGCGGAGCGGGCGGGATTTCCTCAATCCGCTCATCGGTTTTGCAATTGTGGCGCCGATCTTGATCGTGCTCGGACGGGCGATCGGATTTCTGGACCCGTTTCATCTGCCCGCCCGTTGGTCGGCCCCAGGATTCGCGGCGCAATTCCTGGTGATCCTGGCCGCAACCGCGCTCCCTGAGGAGATCCTGTTTCGGGGACTGATTCAGAACTGTTTGATGCAGAAACTGGGCGCGAATACCCGTACACTTTTGCTGGCGGCGCTGATCTTCGGCTGCGCGCATTTGAACAACGGCCCTCAAACGCTGCCGAATTGGCGTTATATGATTGTAGCGACCGTCGCCGGCGATCGCCTATGGCAAAGTATTTGAGAAAAGCTCCAGCATATTCGCATCGGCGCTGCTGCATGCGCTGGTCAATACGATTAAGCACTCGTTCTTCTGAGGGAACTTTTTCAGCCGCAGGAGCGTCGAATCCTGCATCCGGAGGGCTTTATGCCGCTCTACCGTCTGGGCTTTCTTCTGATCGGCCCTGTATTCGCGTCGGCACAGGTGTTGCCGGCAGGCACGCCGCCGGAACCGCCGAAAGGCAGCATCGAAGGGCGCGTGCTTAGCCTGGCCGGCGAGCCGCTCAGGAAAGCGAAGCTTACGCTGCGGCCCATCGCGGATGGCCCTCCAAATCCGAACCAGGCGAATACGTACACGGCGGAAACGGGTGCGGACGGAGCGTTTACGATTCACGATCTTCCTCCTTCCACATATCTCCTCTCCGCCGCTCGCGTCGGCTATGTCGAACAGGTTTATGGAGCGAAATTGCCATTCGCGCAAGGGACCAGGCTGAAGCTCGACGCAGGTCAGGAGATGAAGGCCCTGGTCATTCAGTTGACGCCGGAAGGCATGATCTACGGAAAAGTAGTCGATGAGGATGGCGACCCTGTGCCGGGCGCGAACATCATCCCTCAGCACTGGATGTATACCAACGGCACACGGCAACTCCGTCCCGTGCATTTCGCCAACTCGCAGGCGGATGGGTCTTTTGTGATCGGCAATCTCGCGCCAGGACGCTACGTACTGAGCGCATCGTTCCAGTCGGGCAACACGGGTCTGACGGAAATCGCGAATGGACCCCCTCGCGAGTCGAATCTCACTACCTTTTATCCCAACGTGCTCGATCCCGCTTCTGCAGCGCCTCTGGATATAACTCCGGGTGCCGCGTTGCGCGGCATCGAGATTCGAATCCGCCGAGGGCGTGGCTATGAAATCCGCGGCCATGTTCAGAACACGACCAGCTTTCCAAATCCGCAGGGCTTCGGGATTCTTTTATGGACCAAAGGCTCGAATTCCGTACTTCCGGGAATGCCTCGCGTTGCCTATATCCAGGGAAAGGCGATGACATTCCAGTTCAAAGATCTTCCCCCGGGTACGTATGTCATTCGGGGGAATGCTCAATCGGGTTCAAGGACGCCTCGGATGAACGCACGATCAAACTGGTAGGCAGCATCGAAGTGACCATCGGCGACGCGAACATAGAAAATGCGGTTCTGCCGCTAGGCACTGGAATCGAAATTGCCGGTTCGATTCAGACAGAGGGGAACGCTCCGGCATCGGATTCCCGCCCTCGCGTGCTTTTAGAGAGCGCTAGCGGTCCGCCGGGTTACAACTTTCAAGGCGGCGAGGTAGAGAGCGAGGGATCGTTTCGCTTTGGCGGGATCATGCCGGGACTTTACCGCGTGGACGTCACCGGCTTGCCCGACGGGCGTTACTTCAATCGGCGCGCTTTGAGGGGCAGGACATCACCGGAAAGGATCTGGATCTTACGGCCGGCCACGGAGGCGAATTGCAGATTCTGGTTTCGCCGAATGCCGCGGATGTGGCGGGCGTCGTCCGCAACGAAAAAGGCGACGCGGTGTCGAGCGCGATGGTGCAGCTTTTCGACGATACTCGCATGAAATCATCGAGCAGTACCGACCAGAATGGCGCTTTTCATCTGAAGAATCTCGCGCCCGGCGAGTATAAAATCTTCGCTTGGGAAGATAGCTCGTCCAGAATCACGCAGGACGCCGAATTTCGCAAACACTTCGATGCAAATGTCGTGAAGCTCGCCGAAAAATCGCATGAGAATGTCGAGCTGAAACTGATCCTCAAAGACGCGATCGAGGCCGAAGCCGCGAAAGTGCAATAGCACGCCGGGACTTTGCTAAAGTAACAACAATGTCTCGGCAACTTTTTCAAATGCAGGAACGTCCCTCTCTCACAGCGTGTATTCAAGACTCGTCTACAACCTGGGGCCTCATCTTACTGCTATGGGGCAGTTCTTTTGCGTTCGCACAGCAATATTCGATATATACCATTGCGGGCGGAGCGCCTCCTTCCACGCCAGTCGCGGCCACCAGCACCTCGATTGGTCCGCCTCAGCGCATTACCAACGATTCGTTCGGGAACGTTTATTTCACCAGCCTCAACTGCGTTTTCAAAATCGACAGCAACGGAGTTCTTACCTTGATCGCGGGAACTTCCCGGCCCGGGTATTCAGGCGACGGCGGACCGGCTACCAATGCGCGGCTGAACGGACCTCAGGGCGTGGCTGTAGACTCATTCGGCAACGTTTATATTTCCGACTCGCTGAATAGCTCCATTAGAATGATTTCGACCTCGGGCATCATCACGACGATTGCCGGGTACGGCGAGGCCGGCTATACAGGGGATGGCGGCTTAGCCACGTACGCGCAGCTGAATCTGCCGGGAGGAATTGCGCTGGACGGTTCGGGGAACCTGTACGTCGCCGATTCGGGGAACAACGTCATCCGCCTGATTACTACGGCCGGAACCATCATAACTTTCGCGGGGAAACTCTACCCCGGCTATTCGGGAGACGGCGGCGCCGCGACCGCCGCGCAATTGTATACTCCGTCGGACGTGGCCGTCGATAGCAGCGGGAATGTATATATCGCCGACACCGTTAACGCGGTAATTCGCCAGGTTACGACGGATGGCAATATCCATACCTCTGCGGGAAGTAACGTTCTCGGGTCTACGGGAGACGGCGGCGCCGCGACCAGCGCGGAGCTTAATGAACCCCAGGGCGTAGCGGTCGATTCATCCGGCAACCTTTACATCTCCGAATTTGGCGATAGCAAGATACGAGAGGTCGTCAAGGGGATCATCAACACGATTGCCGGGACTGGAAGTTTCGGCTACTCCGGCGACGGCAGCGCGGCGACGAAAGCGCAAATGGCGGACCCGCTGGGAATCAGTGTCGACAGGAATGGGAACATTTACATCGCCGATATCTGGAATTACCGTGTTAGAAAAATTTCTTCGGGAAACATCGGCACCATCGCCGGAAATGGACTCGTCAGCTATTCCGGCGACGGTGGCCCAGCCACGAGCGCGGAATTGAATACGCCCCGTGGCGTCGCGATGGATAAGGCCGGAAACCTCTACATCGCCGATCTGCAAAATAATCGGGTGCGGCAGATTACGCCGGGCGGCTTAATCAATACGATTGCGGGCAACGGTACTCCAGGATATTCGGGTGACGGCGGCCAAGCTACCAGTGCACAACTCGCCGCGCCGCAGGGCGTAGCCGTCGATAAGTCTGGGAACATCTACATCGCCGATACCGGAAACCAATGCATACGAGAGGTCTCTCCGAATGGCGTGATCGCGACTCTGGCCGGAAAAGGGACGGTGGGTTTCGGGGGGGATGGCGGCCCGGCCACCGGAGCTTTCCTGAATCAACCCCGAGGAGTGGCTGTCGATGCGTCCGGGAATGTTTATGTCGCGGACTTCAATAATCAGCGGGTCCGGCTTGTGTCCCCCAATGGGACGATTACTACCTTAGCGGGGAACGGCGCGGTAGGTTTTTCAGGAGATGGCGGCCCGGCCGCGAGCGCAGAATTGAATGGACCGATCAGCGTGGCTGTGGACGCCTCGGATAACGTCTACATTGCGGACTCCAACAATTACCGGGTTCGGGTTGTATCGCCCAGCGGCATCATCAACACCGTTGCCGGAAATGGGACCAGCATTTCTTCAGGCGACGGCGGGCCTGCTGCAAGCGCCACACTCGCGGCGCCCGGTAGTTTAGCCGCCGACGCTGGGGGCAACCTCTACATTGCCGATTCGACCGTTCGCGTTCGCGAAATTCTTCGCAATGGAATCATCACCACTATCGCGGGCAATGGTACTATCGGCTACTCAGGGGACGGCGGCGCAGCCCTGAATGCCCAGCTGAATGGACCAGCGGGACTGGCGGTGGATGCCGCGTCGAATGTGTATGTGGCCGACTCCGGAAATAACGCGATCCGGATTCTGCAGCCGAGTGGATTTGGCGTGAGCATCAGCTCGGTGGTCAACGGCGCCAGCCTCGCTTCCGGGCCGGTCGCGCCGGGCGAAGTTGTGGTCATTTTTGGTTCCGGTCTCGGGCCGGCACAGCTCATAACATCGCAACTCGGTAACGGCGGGACAGCCCCGGCCAATCTGGCCGGTACCACCGTGCTTTTCAATGGCGCGCCGGCGCAGATTCTTTACACATGGGCAACACAGGTGGCCGTGATAGCACCCGCAATCACTGGGTCCAACGCTCAAGTGGTTGTCCAGTACCAGGCCCAAGCCTCCGGCCCATATTCGGTAAGTGTCGCTTCGGCCACCCCGGGCCTATTTACAATGAATTCCGCAGGCGCGGGGCAGGCTGCGGCTGTGAATCAAGATGGCTCGCTCAATGGATCAAACGATCCGGCGAAAGTGGGAACCATAATCTCATTGTTTGCGACTGGCGTCCAGACCTCGAACCTGACCGCAACCATAGGCGGAAAGTCTGCGATGATTGTGTCGTCAAATATCGAGCCCAACTCCGCCGGCGGTGTCACACAACTTAACGTTCAGATCCCGAGCGGCGTCTCGACAGGCGGCGCGGTACCGGTGCTCGTGCAGGAAGGTAGCGCTTCCAGCCAGACCGGCGTGACCATTTCCGTGTCAAATTGAAAGCAATGAATCGCCGGGAAGTTCTGAGTCTTTTAGCCGCGGCAGCGGTTCCCGGAAATCTGCAAGCGGCAGGCTTTCAGGCGCCGGTTGGTCAATCCGATTTCATCCTTCGAATCGGCCCGGTAGCGGTTGAACTTGCTCCGAAAAAGATCGTCAAGACGCTCGGTTATAACGGCATCTCGCCCGGGCCGATCCTGCGAATGCAGGAGGGGAAGAGAGTCACCGTCGAGGTCCATAACGATACCGACGCACCGGAGGTGGTGCATTGGCATGGTCTGCACATCGGAGCGGACGTGGACGGCGCGATGGAGGAAGGCACGCCGATAGTACCTCCACACGGCGTGCGCCGTTACAGCTTTATCCCCGCGCCGAGCGGGACGCGCTGGTATCACACTCATACGAACGCTGGGCGCAATTTGAAACGCGCAACTTACTCGGGTCAGTTTGGCTTCCTGTATATAGAGCCGGCGACGGAGCCGGGAAATTACGACCAGGAAATTTTTCTCGCTCTGCGCGAATGGGACCCGTATATGACCACAGGCGGCGAGGAAGATACGGGGATGGAAGTCGCCTACAAAGATTTTTCCATCAATGACCGCGCGCTGGGGTACGGTGCGCCCGTTCGTGTAAAGCAGGGGCAGCGTGTACTGTTTCGCATTCTCAACGCGAGCGCGACCATGCAGCGGAGGATCGGCCTGGCTGCGCATCAGTTCCAGGTAACCGCGATGGACGGCAATCCGCTGCCTGCGCCGAAAAAAGTAGAAGCGCTGGAGCTTGGACCAGCCGAGCGGATCGATGCCATCGTTGAAATGAATCAGCCGGGCATCTGGATTCTGGGCACGACGGTAGATCATGACCGCCAGGAAGGGATGGGCATCGTGATCGAATATTCCGGGCAAAGCGGCCAGCCGCGTTGGACGCCGCCAGCTTCCGACCCTTGGGACTATACCGCGTTCGGATCCCCGGTCAGTCCTATTGATCCGACGCAGCGAATCCCGTTAGTCTTCGAGAAGAAGTTTGCCGGCAGCCGGTGGATCGATAAATGGACCATCAACGGCAAGGAATATCCCAAGACCGATCGAATTCAGGTGAAGGCGAACGGGCGATACCGCCTGGTATTCGATAATCGCAGCGACGAGGCCCACCCTGTCCATCTGCATCGGCACACCTTCGAACTGGTCAAGGTCGAAGGTGTAGCGACTTCCGGCGTCCGCAAAGATGTGGTCGTAGTGAGGCCGAAGACGCAGATCGAGGCCGATTTCATCGCGGATAACCCTGGATTGACCCTGTTCCATTGCCATCAGCAGATGCACATGGATTACGGGTTCATGACGATGATCGAATACATTTGAGTTCAGCCACTTATGGCATGGGCGCCCGCGGGTGGTTCCAACTGCCGGGTTAGGATACCGCACAGGAGAGCCAGCATGACCTTTGATGTCGCACAGACCCCGACGCTACAGGCGGTCGCGACCCAAGACGAACAACTTCTCACGCTCGACTTGCAGAAGCGGGCGGAAGAGTCGATTGGCCAGGTAGAATCCCAGCCCGAGGTAGCGCAAGCGTGTGAAGCGCAAAACGTCGCGGAGGAACGTCTTCATCGGCTCCAAAAGGCTGAACGCTTTCTGAGCCAGTTCGCTAAAGAGTCGCACGCGCGGATGCTGGAGAGTGCTCAAGCAGCGTTGGACGCCATCGTCGAATCCGCAGCGTCCGGCGGTAAACTCGATTTCAAGAAACTGGAGACTGTAGTGGCGCTCGAGAACCAGATCCACTACACGAGGCGGGCGATTCAACGGATTATCGAGCATCTGCTCCCTCTCGCGCAGATCGCGAGCCTTCGTGAGGAATCCCACACTTTAATGACCCGGTCGAGAGCAGTGCAACGGGTCGCTCAGGAGCGTGCTGAAAAAGTACTGGGACAGCTTCGCGAGGCCGTGACGGACGAAGTGGTTTTGCCGGTCGATATGTCGAAGGGCGTGGCCGGGGCGTTGCTGGCTCATGCGGCGGGACTCAAGCGGCGCGCGATTCAGATTTCGGAAAACGCGGATCAAATTGAAAGATCGCATCGCGACCGGGAAGCGGCCGCGAAATAATAACGGGAGACGAATCCAATGGATATAAGGTCACAATTCGAGCGGCTGGTTCGCGATCTGGACAAGGATGCGCTTGACGAGCTAAAGCAGTCTGTCGCCGTGGAAATCGAAGGACGGAGCGGAAAGGCGTCTATAAAGCTTGAGCACATTCATCCAGCCATGTCCGCGGAAGAGAAAGAGCAAGCCGCGAGAGAGATCGCTCGCGTTCTGCGGGGGCAGGACTGAAATGCGCGACTTGAAACTTTATTGGAAGGACATTCGCACGATTGCGGAAAATCTGCCCGAATTCGTCTGGCTAGCCACTGTCGAGCCGGGCGGCTGTATCGTTGAAGCCGCCGCCGCTCATGCCGCTCCTCTGCTTTATACGAAATCGCACCGCCTGGCGGAGAACGCCGAGATCGCGGCGCACCATGCGGAAGAGAAAGCCGTGAAGCTTCGACTCGTGAACGACAGCCTGCGGCGCCAAGGCATCGCCATCGTCCCAATTCAATCGTAATAATACACGGCGTTCTGGACTTCTCCGATTTGCGGGAGTAGAATCATCGAAGCTACGACCGCAAGGAGCAGAAGTATGAATACGAGTAGAAGAGAAATGATCGGTGCAAGCCTGGGGATGGGATTGCTAGGCCTAAGATCGGCTCTGGCGCAGCCGCCACAAGCAGCCGCGGGAAATCGGAACGCCCCGCCCGTGCCGTCTCATAAAGGAAAAATTACAAAACTCTTTAAGAGTCCCGAGGGATATCCGAACGCCATGTCAGTCGCGCCCGAAGGCTGGTGGATTGCCGAGCAGAAGTCCGACAACGCGCACCTGGTGGACCAGAACGGCAAGTTACTGAAGACGGTGAAAACCGAATCGAAAAATACCAGCGGCATGGCCTTCGGAGAAGGGTACATCTGGATGTGCGCGAACGCCCCGCCTGAGGGCATTTTCCAGACGGACCTAAACTCGAAAACCATTAGCCATCGACAGATCCCTCTCGGCGGCGGCGGTTGTCATGGCGCCGATTATGTAGACGGAAAGCTGTGGATAGCCGCGTTGCGGCTGCGCGGAATTCTTCGAGTAGACGCCAAAACCTGGGAGCCGGAATTTATCATTCCATATAACGTGCCGCGGGCGCATGGCGTAGCTTGGGATAACGGCTCAATTTGGTTGGTAACCGGAAGCGAAGAGGGAGCCGGGCTGATCAAGTACGATGCGGCTACCGGCCGAGTTCTTGAGACCGTGCAGTTCACCGATCCCTATCCGGACCCGCACGGATTGGCGATGCGCGAAGGGAATCTCTACACCTGCGATGCCGGCATTCATCCGGGCTGGCCAGAGAACAAAAGTCCAGATTCTGGCTATATCTGCCGCATAGAAATCCTCTAAGAACCGTTAGGTTGTAAAGTCCAGACGATACGCCGGGTTGCCATAGGCAGGCGCGGCTCGGTAGAATCAATGAGCTTATTAATAGAATTCTGGAGGACGCATGTCCGTTGAGCAAAAGGTCAAGCAAATCATCGTCGAGCAACTCGGCGTGGACGAAGCGCAAGTTGACCCCACCGCGAGTTTCGTCGATGACCTTGGCGCAGACTCGCTAGACATTGTCGAGCTGGTCATGGCGTTCGAGGAAGCATTCGACCTCGACATTCCCGACGAAGACGCCGAGAAGATCGCGACCGTCAAGGATGCTATCGACTATATCGAAGCCAAGAAAAAATCCTAGTTCCGCGTCGTTCCTCAAGCAAACGGAGCCCCGCCTTGCAGCCACGTAGAGTCGTAGTTACCGGAGTCGGGTTACTGACTTCGGTTGGAATCGGCACAGAAGCCGTTTGGGAAGCTATTAAGCGCGGACAAAATGGGATCGGGCGGATTACCGCTTTTGATGCATCCGATTTCAATTGCCAGATCGCCGGTGAAGTGAAAAACTTCAATCCCGGCGATTACATCGATAAAAAAGAAATTAAGAAGATGGGGCGGTTTACCCAGTTCGCAATCGCCGCATCGGATTTCGCGCTCCAGGACTCGGGCTTCAAGGTGGCGACCGAGGAAGAAGCTGATCGTACCGGGGTCTACATCGGCAGCGGCATTGGCGGATTTGAGGTCATCGAGCGCGAGCATAAAATTCTGCTCGAAAAAGGCCCAACTCGCATTTCGCCGTTTTTCATTACCGCTACTATTATCAATCTCGCCTCCGGCTTTGTGTCCATTCGCAATAGAGCGAAGGGGCCAAACTCGGCCACTGCCACCGCCTGCACCACCAGCGCGCACGCCGTCGGCGATTCGTTCCGTATTATCCAGCACGGTGATGCCGATGTGATGATCTGCGGCGGCGCCGAGGCTTGCATCACGCCCATGGGAATCGGCGGATTCGCCGCGATGCGCGCCCTGTCTCAGCACAACTCCGAACCCGAGCACGCCTCCCGCCCCTGGGACAAGCTCCGCGACGGATTCGTGGTGGGCGAGGGCGCCGGTATCCTGGTCCTCGAGGAGTACGACCACGCCCGCCGACGCGGCGCACAGGTTCTGGCGGAAATGGTCGGCTATGGCATGAGCGCGGACGCCTATCATATAACATCGCCCTCGGAGAACGGCGATGGCGCATACCGCGTAATGCGTAATTGTCTGATCGATGCGGGTCTTGAGCCGCATCAGATCGATTATATTAACGCTCACGGAACTTCCACTGAGCTCGGAGACCGCATCGAAACCATCGCGATCAAACGCGTCTTCGGCGAGCACGCCTACCGTGTCGCGGTGAGCTCGACCAAATCGATGACCGGTCATCTCCTTGGCGGCGCAGGTGGCTTGGAAGCGGGTCTCTCCGTGCTGGCGATCCGGGACCAGATCGCTCCTCCGACCATCAATTACGAATGTCCCGATCCGGCATGTGACCTAGACTACGTGCCTAACCATTCTCGTCCAGTGGCGATCCGCTATGCCCTCTCGAATTCATTCGGCTTCGGGGGCACCAACGGTTGCTTGATCTATAAAAAACCCGAGTAACGCAAGTGAAAATTATCGTCGCCATCAAACAGGTTCCGGTTCGCGATTCCCAACTCCGCGTGGATGCGGCTGGAACATGGATTCAGGAAGCGGATCTGAGTTTTGAAATCAATGAGCCCGATGCCTACGCGCTTGAAGAAGCGCTCCAATTGAGGGAGAAACACGGTGGAGAGGTGATCGCGCTGTGCGCCGGCCCGGCGCGGGCCGCTCAAACTATCCGCGAGGCGCTGGCGAAAGGCGCAGACCGGGCTATTCATATCGAAGAGGAAAATCTCCAAGCACTGGAGACGTTGGGAATCGCGAAGCTCCTGGCCGCCGCGGCAAAAGCCGAGAATCCCGACCTGATCCTCACCGGCCTACAGTCGGACGATCTAGGTTATGGACAGACCGGCGTTGTAATGGCGGAGCTGCTTGGCTTCGCCCATTCGACCATCATTATGCAGGTGGAGTATCGGGATGGCGGAATTCGCGTGAAGCGCGAACTCGAGGACGGCTGGTTCCAATATATTGAAATCCCTTTGCCCGCGGTGCTGACCATTCAAAGCGGTATTAACAAGTTGCGCTACGCCACGCTGATGGGCATCAAGAAAGCCAAGACCAAGGAGATTAGACGGGTCACAGGGGCCGATTTTAGCGATCTTTTCCCTCCGGCACCCCCGGCCGTTATTCTTGAAAAGATCTATGTCCCGCAAAAAACCAAGCAGACCCAGATTTTCGAGGGCGACGCCAAGACGGCTGCGGCGAAGTTGGTCGAAAAGCTGAAATTTGAGGCGCGGGTTTTATGAGCATTCTCGCCGTTCTCGAACAGCGGGACGGGAAATGGAACCGAATGTCGTGGGAGACTCTGGCCGCCGGGCAGCAGTTCAGCTCGGATCTGGGCCAGCCGGTGGAAGCAGCGGTAATCGGACACGGAATCGGCGCGCTGGCGGAGGAAACCGCGGCAAAGAAGGTCTCGAAGGTTTATGCAGTCGATCATGAACTGCTTGAGAATTATACGGCGGATGGCTATGCCGCCGCGGTCGAAGCACTGATTCGCAAATTAAATCCGGATCTGGTCCTGTTTCCGCACACCTATCAGGTGCGCGACTTTGCCCCGAAACTGGCGACGCGGTTTTCGCGGGTCCTCATCAGCGACGTTATTGCGGCGAAACTGGGATCTGGCTCGCCAGTGTTCGTGCGCCAGCTTTTTCAGGGCAAGCTCAACGGCGACGTGCGGGTGAGCGGCGGCGGACCATCCTTCGCGTCCCTACAGGCAGGCGCGTGGCGCGCGGATTCTCTGGAGGCAGGATCGGCGCCGGTTGAGACTTTTACTCCAGCGCTTAACGCCGCCGGCATACGGGAGAAGCCCGAAGCGCCGTTTCGCGAATCGGCGCGCGCGGTCGATCTTACGGCGGCTGGGATCATCGTCTCAGTGGGCCGAGGCATCGGGGAGAAGGAAAATATCCCGGTGGTTGAGGCGCTCGCCAAGGCGTTGGGCGCGGAGCTGGCCGCATCGCGTCCGATCTGCGACGCCGGCTGGCTTCCAATGGAGCGGCAGGTGGGCAGCTCGGGCCAGACGGTTGCGCCGAAAGTCTACATTGCCGTCGGAATTTCGGGCGCGATCCAGCACCTGGTGGGGATGAAAGGCGCGAAGATCATAGTAGCGATCAATAAAGACGCCAATGCACCCATCTTCGAAATCGCGGATTACGGAATCGTGGGCGATCTTTTCGAGGTGGTCCCGGCGCTGGTCGAAGAAATTAAGAAAACCAGGGGCTAGTCTAAGAAACAGCCGTTCCCAGGCTTCGTCTAACTTAATGGGTACCGGTTGCCACTGGTATCTATAACGAGAGGAGAAATAATCATATGAAAGTTCGTATGGCAGCAGAGGCGCTCTCTCTGGCATTCCAGATGACTTTGGTCACTTCCGTGCTAATTGCGGCGCCTCAAAATACAAGTAATTCGAATACTTCTAACCTTGATACTCAGACCGTTAGACAAATGAACCAGCTTGCGACGCGCTTGCTTCAGAATGTCGATCAAGCGCGGCAGGATATTTCAAACAATCAGAAGCAGACTGCAGACAATCACATCAACCGAGCGTTGGCAGAGTGGAATCAGCTTTCCTCGCTCGCGAAATCTAAAAACGCGGGCTTGATTGTGCCGATGTATGTGGAGTTTGATGAAACGTCGACCCTTGGCCCGATGATCGCGGCGCGAAAGGGCAACCAGCAGCCGAATGCTCAGCAGCCCAATACAAAGGCCGCCCCCCGTTCGTACACGCCGGTCACGGTAGAACAGGCTTCCGGGCAGGTCACCTTTTTAGGTCTTGATCTGGACAAAGCGAAGACTCGGTTGGATGCTGCGAAAACAGCGCTGAACAATGGCAATACGCAAGCCTCCTCCGATTCATTGAAGGGGGTGGAGACCGATTTGGTGATGAATACCGAGCAGATGAGCTTCCCCCTGCTCGCGGCGCGGGAGAACCTGGGAATCGCCGAATCCGCAGCTAAAAATGGACATGAAAGAGAAGCCGCGGCAGCTCTGAAGGAGGCGTCCACCGATCTCAATAAATACGCGGGTACGAGTTCCCGTCACGCAGACGACGCGCGAAATTTGAGCAAAACGATCGATTCCTATTCGCAAAGCATTGGCCAAAATCATAGCGGCGCGGCCACTAAGATCGATGGCTGGTGGCACGAAGTGAATAACTGGTTTGAGCAGCCCAGCCGTACGTAAGTTGTTAAAACCGGTTCGGCTGCCCCGAGGATTCGCGTAGAAGCTGCAACTCGTCGGGTGAGAAGTGCTGGCTCTCTTCATCGCTATCGAGGACCGCTTTGCGTTGAGCGGGCGGCATGCTGCGCAAATGTTGTAGCTCCTGACGCACCGCTTTCTGGCGCTGCGGAGGCAGGCTTTGGAGTTTCTGCAGACGCCGGTTGACTTGGGCTTGTTGGGCCGGTGTCAGGTTCTCATATCGCGAGAGTTGTTTTTCCATCCTCGCGCGCCGGTCGGGAGGGAGCTTCGCAAGCGCCTTCTCACGATCCTGGGGCGACATTTTCTGAAAACGTTCTAATTCCCGGGCGGGATTCTGAGGGCTCTTTGTTGCGGATTTTGGCGGAGCGCGTTTGGGTGCTGGGCGCGGCGCCGGCGGGGGTCTCTTCTGCGCCGCGGCTGGAACCACGCCTCTGCACACTCCGAGTAGTAGCATCGCGGCGATAAGAGGCCGCACTGACATTTTAGCTGGCCGGGGACTGCGAAACCGGAATCAAAATATCCAGATCGTCCAGGGTCTTCTCCACCTGCTCGATGTCGACCTTTTCCGGGCGCAATTGGCTCGAAGCGCTGTTAGGATTCGGCATTCGCACCAGGAATCCCACCGCCAGAATGGCGCAGGCCACGGCTAGCGATAGCGCGGGCTTCCATATGGATAACTGCGGCAGATATAAAGTTCTTCTGTACCATCGTGTCCATGGGGGAGCCGCTTGTTCCTGTGCGATGCGCGCATATAGCCGGGCGTCGAAATCCGGCGATACCGGCGCCGGGGTCCATCCATCGAGCATCCGCCAAAGGCTATCTTGCGCCCCGACCCAATGGCGGCAGTTGGCGCACGTTTCGATGTGCCGCTCTAACTCCGCGGCGCGCGACGGCTCCAGCGCGTGGGCCCAGTAGTCCACCAGAATTTCAGGATTTTTTTCCTGAATCGCGCACAAGCTTCGGGCTGCGCGATCCCTTTTCTTGCTCGGCCAAATCATGTTCCGTCCCTCGTTCAAGCCAAATGGGCCAGGCGTGCGCGTAACGTCTCATAAGCCCGGAACAGCAGCGACTTGACCGCCGAATCCGAGCACGACAGCGCCTTGGCGATTTGCGAGTACTCCAAATCTTCGTATTTGTGCATCATCACGGCCGCACGCTGCTTGGCCGGAAGCGCCTCGATCGCCATTCGTATTTCACGTAGCCTGACCTGATACAACAAATCCTGTTCGACGTTCGGCTGGCGATCCGCCACCTGCCGTTCGATTCCATCGATCAAATCGCTATTAAGGCTCTCCTGGCCTTTTTCTTTCTTTCCATCCCGGAGCCAATTGAGCGCCCGATGCGTCGCGATCCGAAACAGCCAAGTAGTAAACTTAGCTGTCGGTTCGTACGTGGCGCGACTCCGGTACACCCGTAGAAACACATCCTGCGCCAGTTCCTCGGATATGGCTTGATTCTGAACCATCCTGTACAGGAAATGGACCACGGGGCCGCGGTGCCGCTCCAGCAAAAGGGCGAAACTGATATCGTCGCCCTCGCGGACGCGCAGCATCAGATCGGCGTCTCGTTCGAGCGCGGCAACTGCCTCCATACTCTTGCCAACCCCAGGGTTAAGCGAAGGTTGCGCGGCACGTTTCAGATGCCCGGAGCACCTACTCCCCTTTGAGCGAACGTTCCATCAGGTCCCGAAGAGCGGCTTGAGGAGCTCTTGCCGGCGTACAGAACAGCGTGCATCTGTTGAATTATCGGCAGATCCACGCCGAATTTTCCACCCAACTGGACCGCGGCATCGCAGGTTTCAATCCCCTCGGCGATCATCCGCATCGAGGCCACAATTTCCTCCAGGCTCCGGCCCTTGGCTAATTCTATACCAACTCCACGGTTACGGCTTAATTCCCCGCTGCAGGTTAGTACCAGGTCGCCCAGAGCCCGCCAGTCCTGCGAGCGTCTGCGGCCGTCCTCCCATCGCCACCGCCAACCGGGTGATCTCCGCTAATCCGCGGGTTATCAATGCCGCCAGCGTATTGCTTCCCAGCCCCAGGCCCTGGCAGACTCCCGCGCCGATCGCAATCACGTTCTTGAGCGCCGCGCCCATCTCCACGCCGATCGGGTCCGGATTCGTGTACAGACGGAAACTAGGCCCGGAGAACGCCATCTGAATCTCGGTGGCGATAGTCGGCGACGTCGAAGCCACCACCACCGCCGCAGGCTGGCCGCAAGCCACTTCGGCGGCGAAGGTCGGGCCGGAAAGCACGGCCACCTTGGGACGGGCGATCCGCACCCCGGCCACTTCGCCGATTACTTCGCGACATGCGCAGCAGCGTGATTTTCTCGAGGCCCTTGGTCGCGCTGACCAGGATCGCCGATGGATCGATATATGGAAGCGCGGCCATATAAATTTGCCGTGCATACCGCGAAGGTACGACGCCCAGAATCATCCCGGCGCCGTCCAGCGCATCCGCGATATCCGTGGCGATTTCGACATTGCCGGGGAGGCGCAGACCGGGAAGGTAGAGATCGTTTTCACGCGTCGCGCGCATACGCGCCGCGAGACTCCGCTTCATACACCCACAAACGCAGACTCTCGAAACGCGGCGCGAGCACGATGGCCAGCGCCGTCCCCCAACTCCCTCGCGCCCAGGATAGCCAGACGCCGCGCGATCACCTTCGTCTCCCAGATGAAGAGATTCTCCTTGCCGGCGCGCAACCGCTCCAGGTTCGCCCGATGACGATACACGATGAATGCGGCGGCGATCAGCGAGGCTATGAAAATCGGGGCGGGCGGGTGAAGGATGATCCATACCCCAAGCGGCAACGCGCCCGCCGCAACAATGGATCCCGCGGAAATGTATCGCGTGCCGCGACAATAATCACGAATACCAGCAACGCGGCCAGGAGCGGCAGCGGCGTCAGGTACAGAAAGGCTCCGATGAAGCTCGCTACAGCTTTCCCGCCGTGGAATTGCAGGAATACCGGAAAGGCGTGGCCGCCCATTACCGCCAGCGCCGCCGCGCTCGACCAGAACGGGGACCCGTCGGTCATTTCCGCTGCGATCCAGACGGCGGCAAAACCCTTCGCGATATCGAGCAGGAGCGTCGCGACGGCGACAGCGCGCCCGCTCGAGCGAAGCACGTTGGTCGCGCCGATATTCCCGCTGCCCACCGTGCGCACGTCCTTGCCGGTGCGTGAGTTTCACCAGCAAATACCCAAACGGGATGCTGCCAATCAGGTATGCGATCAGGATGGTAAGGAGCCCGATCATGCTTGAGTCACGAGGCTTAGCGAGAGGAAATTCGGCCAGCTTCGTGTACTTTCCGTCTGTTGAACGATAAAGAGAAAAAGCATGAGCACGAAATGCGCCGAAGACCTGCGATTCAAGCCCGCTGAATCGCGTTGCGCAGAGCCTCCAAAGGGGTGCGATCCTTAATTCTCGCCAGAGTCAGATGGGGCGAATACGGGCGATCTTCCACGGGAACGCCGAGCTTGGCGACCGCCTGTTCGGTCGAATGCGCCAGCGTTCTTTAAGGGTTCGCCCGCTTCTATGCCCGCCCAAAAAACGTGCGGGTGGCGCGGATTGGGAAACCAGCCGAGTCCGCGAACCTGGATCTCGATCGGCATGGGCACGTCTCACCGCCGCGAGGGCACGCTGCAATTCGTCGAGTCGCTCTTCGGGCCATTCGCCGATGAATTTGGTCGTGAGATGAAGATCGTCCACCGAGGCTCCACTTGAGGTCTGCCAAAGGCCGCAACCGGTCAAGCAAGTTCGCGCAATTTGTTCCCGATCTCAGGGGGAATGTCGATTGCAGTGAATAGGCGCATGCGCAATCATATTAGTCTAGCAATGCAGCCGGTGCTTCCCCGGTCTTTTTACTCGCGTGGAGCGATCGAAGTGGCACGCGCGCTTTTGGGCAAAATTCTGGCGCATGGCGACGCCTCCGGACGGATCGTCGAGACCGAGGCTTACCTGGGCGTCGACGATGACGCGGCGCACTCCGCTCGCGGTCCGACCCCGCGTAATCGCGTTCTTTTCGGACCGCCCGGCCACGCATACGTTTACCTGATTTATGGAATGCATGAGTGTCTGAACCTCGTCGCCGAACCGGAGGGAATCGCGGGTTGTGTACTGATTCGAGCGATCGAGCCGCTTGGTGGCCTGGAGCGGATGCGCCGGCGCAGGCCCGGAGCGCACCGGCTCGAAGATCTCGCCAACGGACCGGGCAAGCTCACACGCGCGCTCGGAATCACTCTGCGGCAGAATGGTGTCGATGTGACGAAGGGTCCCATTACTGTGCATCCGCCGGATAAAGAGGCGGAGTTCGAAATCGCGGTCTCCCCCCGCATCGGAATCACCAAATCGGCGGACCTGCCGCTTCGATTTTTTATAAGGGGTAACCGCTTCGTGAGCGGGGCCTCGCGACGCCAATCCCAAGTGACCCGTCAACCCCAGGTCACCTGATCGCCAGGCGCGAGAGGCAGGCGAGGCACATCCGGATCGCTCAGGTCGATTTGACTGGGATCAGCCGGCCTCCTGCCGGATGCCGGGCTGAGCAGGACAGACAGAGCAGCAACGCGCAGGGGGACTAGGATTCTCATCTCGCCTTATCCAACTCGCAACGCCGCCATCGGATCGATCCGCGCGGCCCGCCGCGCGGGAATGTAGCTGGCAGCCAGCGCAACCGCCACAAATAGCGCCGCGATCCCGATGAACGTGACCGGATCGGTGGGGCTGACATGAAAGAGGAAACTCTTCATCACCCCTGTCAGCGCATACGCGCCGCCAATTCCGATAGATACGCCGGCTAGCGCCAGGCCCAATCCCTGACCCAACACAAGCCTTAGAATATCGCCGTGCTGCGCTCCCAATGCCCGTCGAATACCCACTTCCTGGGTCCGCTGCGCAACTGAATAAGCGATCACTCCGTAAATTCCAATCACAGCGAGCAGTAATGCCACGCCAGCAAACGTCCCAAGCAGAAGCATAATCAGCCGCCGCTGGCCCATCGACGATTCAAGGAGCGCCTCCATAGTTCGGATATCTGAGACAGGTTGATCGCGATCGACGGCTAAAACCTCGCTGCGAATAGCGCCCGCAATGCGCAACGGATCGCCATTCGCGCGTACCGCCAGGTATGCCGATTGCGGAGGGTGCACCACACAGGGGAGATAAAACTCCGGCACGGCATCAGAGGCGAGACCGCCCTCGTGAATATCCGCCGCCACGCCGACGACCTCTATGCGGCCAACTGCCTTATCGTATCCCTCGTTAATATGTTGGCCGACCGGGTCCTGTCCTTGCGGATAGTCCGGCCAAAAGCGGCGAGCCATGCTTTCGTTGACGATCATCACTGGCGGCGCGCCTGGAGTGTTGTCGCGCGCAGTAAACTCGCGCCCCCTTTGCAGCGGAATTCCCAACGTGTGGAAATAGCCCGGCGTCACGCTTTGTATCACCGCAAACGATTGCTCCCTGAATTCCGGTTCCGGCGTTCCCTCAACTGAAGTTATGTTGGTCCTGATCCAGACTGTCGTCGGAAGCGACATAGCCATGGTCGCGCCGCGCACGCCGGGCAATGTTTCCACACGCCGCATAAGTTCCTCGAAGAATGCCGATTTCTTCCGATCCGTATCGTAGCGTGCGGTTGGCAACGCGATTTTCATGGTCAATAGATGGGAAACCTGGAATCCCGGATCGACGTTGGTCAGGCGAACAAAGCTCTTCATCAGAAGCGCGGCTCCAATCAACAACACGACCGATAATGCGACTTGTCCCATTACTAGCAGCCCTCGCGGACTTATTCCCAGCATTTTTCGCCGCCCGTACGTCCCGCGTGAGCCACCGCTGTCGCGTAGCACATACATCAAATCTGGCCGCGACACCTGAAGCGAGGGAAGTAGCCCGAACAGCAAACCAGTCATGATCGAGAGCATCATAGTGAATCCGAGCACCATTCCATCGAGGCGAATCTGTGCACCGCCCGGCAGGTAAAGCGGCGTCACGCGCGTTGACGGCGAGAGAGCGTCCACAAGTGCGATCGCGCTCAAACTCCACTTAGCCAACAACACTCCAATCGCCCCGCCTACGAGGGCCAGTACCAGGCTCTCGGCCAGCAGTTGCAGGATCAGCCGCCCGCGTGACGCTCCGATCGCGGCCCGGATTGCGAACTCGCGGGATCGAGAGGCCGCCCGAGCCATCAGCAGACTTGCCACATTCGCGCAGGCGATCAACAGCACCAAACCAACCGCGCCGAACAGCATCCACAGCATCGGGCGCACGTTCGACACCAGCCGGTCCTTCAGCCGCACCATCCGGGGGGTTGAGTCCTTCTGGAGCGTGTCCCCCGGATGAGCGAGAATATATTGCCGGTTCAGCACCTCCATCTCGGCGCGCGCTTGCTCCAGCGTTACATTAGGCTTCAATCGGGCGAATCCGCTCAGCAGCGTGACGTTTCTCCAATAACGGGCCGGAAATATGGACCATTCCGACGGCCTCGGCACCCACACGTCCACCCCGGCGAATGGGAACGCGAAGCCCTCCGATAAGACGCCTACTATCGTATGAGGTGTCGAATTTAGCGTGGCGGTTTTGCCGGCAACCTGTGGATCGCCGCCGAACCGGCGCTTCCATAACGCGCTGCTGATCATCGCCACTGGAGGACTGCCCGGTCTATCTTCTTCTGGAAGAAAGCCACGCCCTACCACTGGGCGCACGCCCAAAATATCCAGGAAATTGGCCGAAACGCGCGCTCCCTTCAACGCCTCCGTCTGGCCGCCGCCGGACCATGTCATGTCCTCGACTGAATGGAGAAATGCGCCGATTGCGGTGAAGGAACGGGCGGCCGCTCTCATTTCGTCTAAGCGGATTGCGGAAAAAGTGCCATCCTTCACGTTTCGGCGTGAGTTGTCTATCGAGAAATACACGAGCTGGTCCGGATCATGGTAACTCAACGGATTTAACAGAACAGCATGAATTATTGAGAAAATCGCGGTATTACCGCCGATGCCCAGGGCCAGGGTGAGCACAGCCGCCACCGCGAAGGCTGGGCTCTTGCGCATCGCGCGGAGAGCATAAAGCAGGTCCCGCCAGATGTTCTCGAGAGACACAGCGCTATTTATAATACACGGTCGACCTTACGGTTGCGATCTTTGCGGGGCTAGTCAGCGATAACTCAAACGCAATCCAGATTTGCAAAGAAAGCAACGGCTGATTTCAGGAATCGGAATGATCGGCCTTCGCTTACGCTGGATGCTCCGGGACTGCGCCTGCCCGGTGATTCCGCTACGGAGCGTGATTTTCTCTTCACTTCAGGCTTCTTTCAGCTTTCTTTGTTAGGATCGGGACAGATGCAGATTCTGGTGGTCGAAGACGAGCGGCGGATGGCCGACCTGCTGCAGCGCACGCTCGGCGAAGAGGGTCACCAGGTGGTGCTGGCGCGGGACGGCTGCGAAGGCTTCGATATCGCCCGGTTGCTCGCCCTTCGATGTCATTGTGCTGGATGTGATGCTGCCGGGAATGGACGGCATGGCGGTAGCACGCAAATTGCGCGACTCCCGCAATCGGACGCCGGTCCTGATGCTTACCGCGCGCGATGCCGCGGCCGATATTGTCAAGGGCCTCGACTGCGGCGCGGACGATTACCTCACCAAGCCTTTTTCGATCGAGATCCTGCTGGCCCGCGTGCGCGCAGTGAGCCGGCGGGGCTCGATCGCCCGGCCGGTGTTGCTTGAAATCGCCGATCGTCAAGCTCGACCCGGCCACCCATCGCGTCACCCGTGGCCGGGAGATTCTGAGCCTGACCCCTCGCGAATACAGGCTGCTCGAATTGCTCATGCGAAATCCCGGACGCGTCGTCAGCCGCGATACCATTCTCGAATCGGTGTGGGGTTTCGACACTGAAGTCAACGAGAACACGCTCGAAGTTTTCATGCGCCTGCTGCGGGTGAAGGTGGATCGGCGCGAGCCGAAGCTGATCCATACCGTTCGCGGATTCGGGTACATGATGCGGGAGCCGAGGGAATGACCAGACGATCCATCCGGTTTCGGCTGACAGTCTGGTATGCGGCGTTCCTGACCGCGGGACTGGGATTGTTCGGCGGCTCTCATCTGGCTATCTCTTCAGCACCGGCTGAACGGCGAAATCGATCGCGACCTGGACGGCCGCGCGAGCCGGTTTGAGAAGTACTTCCGAAGCGAATCCGCCGAAGCCGCGGGCGATCAGCTTCGCGACGAACTGGAGGAGTTCTGCCAGGCGCTTGCCGCCGGCCAGCTACATCTATTTAACCGGCGCAAACGGTTTCGTCTTCCGCTATCCCCCGGGCGCTCCGGCGCCGGCCGCGCAGTTCCGATTTCTCCGGCGGCAATTCACGTTCAGAGGCGAAGTGCTTCGATCTCGACGTCGGCACTCCCATCGGGGAGGTCCGCCATACTCTGGAGCTTTTGCGGCTTCTCCTGTTGAGCCTGATTCCCATCGTGATTGCGATCGCATGCGTGGGCGGCGCGTGGCTGAGCGGGCGCGCGTTGAAGCCGGTCCATGACATTACCGCGGCGGCACTGACGATCAGCATCGAAAATCTTTCGGAGCGGCTTCCCGTTCCAGCCACTGGAGACGAACTGGCCCGGCTGACGGAAGTTTTGAACACCATGCTGGGCAGGCTCGAATCCGCTGTGAAAACGCTCTCGCAATTCGCCGCGGACGCTTCGCATGAGCTGCGCACTCCCCTGGCCGTGATCCGAACCACGGCGGAGCTGGCATTGCGCCGCGTGCGCGCGCCCGAAGCCTATCGCGACTCCCTTCAGGAGATTGCCGCTGAAACCGAAAGAATGACCACGCTCGTCGAGGATCTGCTGCTGCTGGCGCCGCAACGATACAGGCACGGCGGAAATGCCGCTTGCTCCCATGGACGTGCGCGATGTGCTGCGCGACGTATGCGCGGAAATGCGCCGCCTCGCTGAGCTTCGGCAAGTTCATATCAAAGAGTCGCTGGGCGATGAGGCGGCGGTGATTTCCGGCAATCGCGCGGCCTTGCATCGACTCTTTCTGGCGCTGCTCGATAACGCGTTGAAGTATTCGCGTGCGGGCGGGGATGTGCTGGTAACCGTTCACACCGGGGATTCGCGCGTTTCAGTTACGATCGAGGACTTCGGGTCCGGCATCAGCGAAGCCGATCTCCCGCATATTTTTAAGCGTTTCTACCGGGCCGATCGGGCGCGCGGCGAGGGAGGCCATGGCCTCGGCCTGGCGCTCGCGGAAAGCATCGCTCGGGCGCACGGCGCGTCGATCGAAGTTCGCAGCACGGAGGGGGCGCGGTCCATATTTCGGGTGCAATTCGCGGCGCGGAATGCGGCGGTTCCCTTCAGCCAATCTTCAGCTTCGACCCGTAGCATGAGTGATTCGCGTGAAATACGAAAGGAGTGCAGTTAACATGAAAACGCCGCTTCTCCTGATCGTGGCGGTTGCCGCTCTCGCCGCTCCGCCCACTTACAAAATCGTCGACAAGATCAAAATCGGTGGTGGAGTCCGCTGGGACTATCTTTACGCCGATAGCGCCAATCACCGCCTGTACATTTCGCACGGCACTCAGACGGACGTGGTCGATACTGCATCCGATAAGCTCGCCGGCACGATTCCCGGCACTACGGGCGTTCACGGAATTGCGGTTGCGAACGACCTCAACCGCGGGTTTACCAGTGACGGCGGCGATAATGATGTCACTGTCTTCGATCTCAAAACGCTCAAGGTCATCAGCAAGGTCAAGACCGGCCAGAATCCCGACTCCATCATCTATGAGCCGGTCTCGCACCGCGTTTTCACGTTCAACGGCCGGAGCAGCGATTCGACTGTTATAGACGCTAAGACTGAGCGATGTCGTCACGTCTTCCATCCCGCTTGGAGGCAAGCCCGAGTTCGCGCAGGTTGACGGGAAGGGCCACGTTTTCGCAAACCTTGAAGATAAGAATGAGATCGTCGAGATCGACGCGAAGAACGCCCTGGTGTCGAAACGCTACTCCATCGCTCCGTGCGATAGCCCCAGCGGCCTCGTGATCGATCCGAAAGGCCGTCTCTACTCGGTTTGCGAAAACCATGTGATGATCGTGAGCGATCCGGCGTCGGGCAAGGTGCTCGCGACGGTGCCGATCGGCGGGGGACCGGACGGAGTTGCGTTCGACGACGGCTACGCATTTAGCGCGAACGGCGCCGATGGCACTATCACGATGGTGGGCGAGACCTCGCCGGGCAGGTTCGAGGCCGTCGCGACCGATCCAAACGCAGCGCGGCGCGAGAACCATAGCGGCCGATCAGAAGGCGCACAAGTTGTATCTGCCGACCGCCGAGTATGGGCCGGCAGGCGAAAGCAAGGAGCGGCAAAAAAGCCCGGCCGCAGGCTATTCCGGATAGCTTCGAGATTCTGGTCGTCGGTCGCTGAACAGCTAGGATTCTATTCCGTAAAAACTTTCGAGGCTGGGGATCGCCCGCGGCGGCGCAGATCTCGTGAGCCGAATACGCATGGAGGGCGCGCGCATCTCGCTCGAAAACTGGATGGCTGCGTCCATGTTCTGCTGGCGCACCTCCGGGTTGGGATCGAGCGACCAGTTATCGCGTTCCTGCATGTTGCCAATGACGAGTCCGTCGCTTCGCGGATTAATGCTTGCGCTAACGGTGCTGTTCGGCAGACGTCCAAACACCCGATAATTCACCTCCGGCTGCGGAACGCACACAGTGAGCTGTCCTTTGATCGCTATCAGTTCATCGTCATTGAACAGAGTCTTTGATCCTAGCCCCGTGCAGTTGACAATAATCGATTCGGTCAGCGACATCAGATCGCGTGGCGTGTCGAATTTCCGGATCACGATCTTGCCGCCGAACAGCACGAAATCGCGCACCAGCATATCGAGATAGAGATTCGGCTCGATCGCCAGGGCCGAGCTGCGAACGGCGTATTTTGTCGGAAAGGGATGCTCGCCCGGGCCGAGCACTTCGCGGTCGCGGCCGGTACGTAACTCTTCGGGGAGCAGATCCGCACCTGCGCCGTCAGCATTTCCACCCTCCGCCGCCTTGAGGATTTGGATTGTCGGTGGCATTGTAGCTGTCGATCCAGTAGACGCCGTATCCGGGAGAGCCGGCGAGAAGCTGGAGCTGGCGATAGGAGATCGCCGCCGCTTGACGGAACTGCGCGTCCCATGCGGGCGTGCGCTTGTCGGCCGAGATTAGGCCGGAGGTGGGCGTGAAACCAGCCCAAGACATGTTCGAGGTCGTATCCGGCGGCACGGTCAACGTGTAAATCGTCACCTCAAATCCTCGGCGTTGAAGCTGCCGCGCCGCGGTCAGCCCCGGCGAGCCACACCCGAGCACGGCCGCACGCCGCTCGTCATGCTGCAACGCCATGTCGGCCGCCATCGCCCCGCAGCCCCACGCCAGCGACATCCCGGTCCCGCCGAAGCCGTAGTCGTGGATCACGGTTTTCTCGTCGAACTTCTCGGCCCTCAGAACAAAGCCTGAATCGCGATGCGGCCGCAGCCCGACCGTGGTTCGAATCACCCGTTCCCAGGAGACCCGAGGGGTCGCCAGATTGACCGGCTCACGCGCCGACGGGGGCGGAGGAACCGCGGTGGTAGTTCTACGCGCGGAAGCGCATCCAGTGCCCAGGCCCGCCAAGGCCGTAAGCGCCGCTGTTTCGAGGAAATCACGCCGCCTCATGTAAGCCTCCTCTGGCGGCTATGCTCGTATCTAAAAATGCAAGCGTCAGCGCCCAAGCCTGCTTCGCCGCTTCAGCATTGTAACTGGGTCTGGCATCGCAAAAGAATCCGTGATCCGCGTAGGAGAATTCTACGTTGGCATACGGCTTGCCGGTGGGGCGGATCGCGCCAGTTACAGCCTGTACCTGCTCCGGCCCAATATGTTGGTCCCGACCACCCCAGAAAAAGAGCATCGGCGCTTGCAGATCCTTCATCCGGTCGAGCAGGCCTTTCGAGTAGGCATTGGGCGCGATGCCGCCGCCGTAATAGGAAATGCCGCAGACCAGCGGCTCGATAATCGCCGCCAGACACGCCACGCGGCCTCCCATGCAATAGCCGACCGCGCCGGTGGGAAACGGCTTCTTGCCTCCTTGCGCCTGGAGCCGTTCAAACGCGGCGCGAATATCGGCTTCCAGGTTCGCGTCGGTGAGCGCGCGCATGTGCGGCATTACTGACGCGAAATCGGTATAGCTCCCCTCGAAGCCAGGCGCGGTGCGGTGATAAAGCTCCGGCGAGATGGCCAGATAACCCTGGCTGGCGAAGCGCTCCGCGACATCGCGAATGTGCGCGTTCACACCAAAGGCTTCTTGAAAGACCAAAATCCCAGCGAGCGGCCGGTTTTTCGATGGATGTGCGATGTAAACGCGCATGGAGGTGCCGTCGGCTACAGAAAGCGTGACGTATTCCTTGTGAAGATCCATGTTTCTTAGCTTACATCGACGCGTCGCGCCGGAAGTCTATTAATCTAAATCTGAGTGCAATAGAATGACAGACCTTGCTCTTGAAATTCGCCCGGCTACCCGTTCCGATCTGGACGTGATACTCCAGATGCTCTCCCGTGATTCTTTCGCGAGTCCACTAGAGAATCTGAGTCGCGAGGAAGATTATCTCAGGACGTTCGATGCGATTGGCTCGCATCCGGATAATGAACTGGTGGTGGCCACTTTTCGCGGCGAGGTGGTCGGCACTCTGCAACTCACGTTCATCCCGGGACTCGGTTATCAAGGCGGCTGGCGGGCACAGGTCGAAGGCGTGAGGGTTCGCCACGACCTTAGAAATTTACGAATCGGCACGCGCTTGATGGAATGGGTGGTCGCCCGCGCGCGAAGCCGCCAGTGCCGCCTCGTTCAACTGACCACCAACGCGGCCCGGAAGGACGCGCAGCGGTTCTATGAACGCCTTGGTTTCAAGCCGAGCCACGTTGGAATGAAATTGTATCTTTGATACGGCGGTAGAATCATCTCAGTGGTCGTAGGCCGCTCTCCTTTATGAAACGATTCGTGCTTGGATTCATCATTGGGCTTCTGTTCGCGGGCCTGGCCGTCGTCATTCTGGTTTTCGCGGCGATGCGCGTGGGCCAGCGGAAAGCAACAGTTTCGAACGACACGACGCTGATGCTTGCATCTCGAAGGCGATCTGCCGGAACAACCGCCGGTGGAGCTGCCTATACCGTTTCTACAGCAGCAGCAGCCGCTCGCGATGGTGGAAACCTGGCAGATTCTGCGAAAAGCGGCGGCGGACCCGCGCATCACGGCTCTGATCCTCGAACCAAGCGGCTTGAGCGTGGGGTGGGCGAAGCTAGAAGAGCTTCACGACGATATAGCCACTTTCAAAAAATCCGGTAAGCCGGTTTACGCATACCTGCGCGGCGCCGCGGCCCACGATTACTACGTGGCCACCGCGGCGGACCGGATCTTCATGTCGCCCGAGGATGAACTCGACCTGAAGGGTTTGCGGGCGCAACTAATTTTTGTCAAGAACGCGCTCGACAAGCTCGGTGTGCAAATGGAATTCGAGCATGTCGGCAAGTATAAGGATGCGCCCGACATGTTCACGCGTACTTCCCCGACTCCGGAAACGCTGGAAGTCACCAACCAGATTCTCGATCAGTACTTTGGCAGCCTACTCGATACCATCGCGCAGGGGCGCAAGAAACCAGTGGCCGATATTCGTGCGCTGATCGATAACGGACCGTTTGTCGGCAAATCCGCGCTAGACGGCGGCCTGGTGGACGCCCTGCTCTACGAAGACCAGATGTACGGGCAGTTGCAGGGTCAATTGAAACAGAACCGAATCAAAAGAATCGACGAGCATGATTATGCCGGCGCGACAGTTTCAGGCATCGAGGGATCTACTCGCATCGCCTTCGTGGTGGGGCAGGGAGATATCACACGAGGCGATCCCAACGAAGCGCCTTCAAACGATGGCATCACCGCGAGCGGCATGGTGAAGCTGTTACGGCAAGTGGAGAACGACTCCACGATTAAAGGCGTGATCCTGCGCATCGATTCGCCGGGCGGGGACGGAATCGCTTCCGACGACATTCTACATGAAGCCAAGGTTCTGAGCCACAAGAAGCCGATGATTATCTCGATGTCGGATCTGGCCGCTTCGGGTGGATACTTCATGGCGATGACCGGCGACCCGATTGTGGCCTATCCCAACACGGAAACCGGCTCGATTGGAGTGTTCTTCGGCAAAGCCGATCTCAAGGGCCTATTGGACAAGATCGGGGTGAACACGCAGACGCTTACGCGCGGGCGCTTCGCCGATATAGAGGATTCAGACCGCCCCCTCACCGATGCCGAGCGCGACAAACTCCGGAAAGAAATCGAGATTTTCTATCGAGGATTCGTTCAGCGTGTGGCCGATGCGCGGAAACGCCCTTACGCTCAGATCGAACCGCTGGCGCAAGGCCGAGTCTGGCTAGGCTCGCAAGCCAAGCAGAACGGACTGGTTGACGAGTTGGGCGGACTGGACCGCGCCGTCGAGATGATCAAGCAGCGCGCCGGAATTGGGCGTTTCGGAGAAGATCAAGTCTTGTGACGTTTCCACCCCGGCGCTCCTTGTGGAGTCTTCTCTTTAACCGTAGCGACGATGAAGCGCAGCTCGAGTCCGCGATTGCTTTGAAGGCACAGGCGCTGGTTGGGCCTCTGCCAATCCGAGCGCTGGTCCAGGGTGGAATTCTACGCCTGATGCCCTACACCATCGACGTCAAGTAAGCGGTTAAATCGCGGCCGAATGCTGAGACATGGATAAAAGCGGGGCGCGCAGCCCGCTCCACTCTTCGCAAATCAGGATAGAATTCGCGGGATTGTTAAGAGCGTACTTTAAATTTGCCAGGCCGATCAGCCGCTCCGGATCGGCCGGCAGGCGCGGGCGCAGCGTACTAATGTCCTGAGACGCCGTGTACTGCACGCCGCCCACCGAATAGGAATAGTAGATGGTGTCTTCTGTCGTGTCCGTGATAAGAGCGTCGCCCAGGCGGCCACGTCGATGGACCAGAAGGCGCCGCTTGCGCTCGCGTTTTTCAGGAGTTGTACGGGCACGCAGGGCGATAAAGACGGTCAGCATAACCAGGATTACCGAGAGGGCGACCAGGGCGGCAAGCTGCGTGCCAGGGGACATCTAAAACATTCATTGTATCGCGCCCCAGTGAATCAATCCCATATAATTAAGGCGGTGTGCGAAACGGGTGATTTGATGGAGGCATGGTGATAGCAAGCGGAGTTCCGTCTATTGCCGGCCGGTTCGTCGACGCGCTCTTCAACAATCCTTTTGCTGGCATCCATCGGCTGGTTTTGTTCGATTGGGCCATTCTGATCCCGTATTTCGCGGTCCTGATCGTCCTTTCCTGTTATGGGTTGCATCGCTACGAGATGATTCGCGGTTATTGGAAGCACCGCAAAATGTTATCAGAAACCGCGCCCGCGACATTCGCCGAGCTTCCTCGCGTTACTGTCCAGCTTCCGATTTATAACGAGCGCTATGTCGTCGAACGCCTTCTGGAGGCCGCGAGCAAGATCAATTATCCCCTGCACCTGCTCCAAATCCAGGTGCTTGACGATTCGACCGACGAAACGCATCCGTTCACCGAACGGCTGGTGGGTGAGTATCGCGCGGCGGGGCTTCCGATCGAGTATATTCACAGGACTAATCGAGAAGGTTACAAGGCGGGCGCTCTGCAGAACGGATTGCGAACCGCCACTGGCGAGATCGTGGCCATCTTCGATGCCGATTTTGTTCCGCCGCCGGATTTCCTGGAGCGCACCGTTCAGCATTTTGCCGATCCCCAAGTGGGCATGGTGCAGACGCGCTGGGGGTATTTGAATCGCCACTACAATGTGCTGACGGAGGTACAGGCAATGCTGCTCGACGGCCACTTCGTCCTCGAGCATGTGGCGCGATTTGGTGGCGGGCTGTTCTTCAATTTCAACGGCACTGCGGGCCTCCTGCGGCGCTCGATGATCGAGGACGCCGGCGGATGGCAGCACGACACGCTGACCGAGGATTCCGATCTGAGCTATCGCGCCCAGCTCAAGAACTGGAAATTCGTCTACCTTCCCTCGATTGAGTGTCTGTCGGAGCTGCCTGTCGATACTTACAGCTTCCAGGTTCAGCAATCGCGCTGGGCCAAGGGCCTGACTCAGGTGGCGATAAAGCTGCTGCCGTCCATTTTGCGGTCCAAGCTTCGCTGGCGCGTGAAGGCGGAGGCGTTCTTTCACCTCACGCCCAACATCTCCTACCCGCTCATGATCGTCATTTCCGCACTGATGCTGCCGGTAATGATCGTGCGCTTCTACATGGGCTGGTTTCAGATGCTGGTGATCGACACGCCGCTGATCGCGGCTTCGTTCTGGTCTATTTCGGCGTTTTATGTCATCGCGCATCGCGCTCTTTTTCCTAAAACGTGGAAGCGCGGTATTCCTGTTCCTGCCCGCGTTGATGGCTGCCGGCGTGGCGCTGACCATCGTCAACTCGCGCGCGGTGATTGAGGCGCTGATCGGACACCAGACCGGTTTCGTGCGAACGCCTAAATACGCGATCGGCGGAGGACAAAGAGTGCGGCTTGAAAACATTCGGTATCGCCGCCGCAGCGGCTGGCTGCCTTACGCGGAGCTGGCGGTCGGAACATACTTTCTGGCCATGGTGATCTTCGCGATCGAATCTTTCAATTATCTGGCGATCCCGTTCCTGCTGCTGTTCGTGGGCGGATATTACTGGGCCGGCTGTTCCACGCTCTGGGAAGAATACCAGGGCAAGCTGCAATGGCAGCGCCGGCGTTATGCTCTCATCTCCACGATCGTCGCACCGGAGCCGCCTTCTTCCGGCGCCGCGGAATAGAATTTCTCCACGTGCGGATTCTGCTTGAGCAGATCCGCGATCGCTCTTTTCAAAATTCCCATGCCGTGTCCGTGGACGATGCGCACGCGCTCCACTTGTCCCAGCGCGGCGCTATCGAGGAGCTTATCGACCTGTTCGCACGCTGCCTCGGCGCGCTGGCCGATCACGTTGATCTCGCTATAAGAGGCCTCGAAGCGCGGTCCTTGGTGGAAACTGATACCGGAGGCGGCCGGGCGGCGGCCGATGCCGGGAGAATTTCTTCCACGTCCGAAGGCGACGACTTGCATCTTGAGAAAACCCGCATCCACTTCGAGCAGACCGTTTGAAAGCACGCGGCGGACTGTGGCGGCTTGGCGGATTCCTTTGAGGCGCACACGCGCACCCGCTTCGAGCTTCAGACGTTGGCGTCGCCGTCGGCTGCCTTGCAGCGGAGTTGGCGCGATAGCCTCCACGGCCTCCTGGTACTCGCGTCTGGTCCTTGAAATTTTAGCGCGAGCTTTCTGGCTCAACTCCTCTATGGTCTCCTGAGCGCGTTGCTCGAATTGCGCCGAAAGCTGCGCGGCGCGCTGCTCCAGTTCGTGGATCTTGGCCGTATACTTGCGCTCCCAGGTCTGTTCGAGCGTTCGCTCGCGCGCCTCGAGCGCCTCCGCGCGCGTAGCCATCTCGCTCCGCTCGCCGCTCGAGTGCATCGAGACGGCCATGCAACTCGGAAAGGAAGCTGGAAACCTCGCGCTCGCTAGTTGTCATGCGTGCGCGCGCATTTTCGATCAAAGCGGCATCGAGGCCCAGGCGTGCGGCGATGTCGAGACCGGCCGATTTCCCGGGCGCCCCGAGCCTCAACACATAGGTCGGTTCAAGCGTATCTTCATCGAAACCCATGGAGCCGTTTTGGACCCCGGGCGTGGATGCGCCATACACCTTCATGGCCATGAGATGGGTGGAGGCAATGGTGAACGCGCCGCGGCTGCGGAACGCTTCGAGCACTGCGATCCCCAGCGCCCCGCCTTCCTCGGGGTCCGTCGCGCGGCCCAGTTCGTCCACGAGCACGAGAGAATCCGGCGTGGCGCATTCGAGCATCGAACGCAGGGCCAAGATGTGTGCTGAGAACGAGCTCAGGCTTTCCTGGATGGATTGATGATCGCCGATATCGGCCAGCACCACATCGAACAGCGGAAATTCCGCTTCGGCGGCAGGAACGGGAAGACCCGCGTGGGTCATCAGCGCCAGCAGCCCGGCGGTCTTGAGCGCTACGGTCTTGCCGCCTGTATTCGGCCCGCTGATCAGCAGCGTGCGGTCCCGCTCATCGAGCGTCAAGGTTACCGGAACCACCGTCTTATTCTGCGCGCGCAGGATGTCTTCGAGCAGCGGATGGCGCGCTTGCATCTAACACCAGCCTTCGCTCGGCCTGCGGGACTCAGGCGCGGAACCGCGCACGCAAAGGCGATCGCGAATTCCGCTTTTGCGAAAAGCAACTCGATCCGTCCCAAGGCCTCGGCGGTGCGTGCGATTTCCGCGGCGGATTGGCGCAACAGAGCTAGTGAACTCGCGCAGAATGCGGTGAATTTCGCGCAGCTCCTCTTCGCGCACGCGCACCAGCTCATTGTTGAGATCGATTGTTTCGAGCGGCTCGACGAACAGCGTGTGGCCGCTTCCGCTGGCGCCGTGGATCACTCCTTCCACGCGACGTTCGCGGCCCGTGACCACGGGAACCACGAATCGATCGTTGCGGATGGTCACAAAGTCTTCCTGAAGAGTTCCGTCCTGTTGGTGCGCGCGCAGAAAACGCTCGAGCGATTCCTGGATCAGATGGCGCTGCTTCTCGGCGTCGCGACGCAGCCGCGCCAGAGCGACGCTGGCATGATCGGCCACTGTGCCGTCGGGGAGAATCTTTCCACGCAGCTCCGCGACCAGTTCGCGCAGATCGGCAATCGCGGAGGCATGAGCGCCCAGGCGGGGAAACCTCTCTCGCGCGGCCAATAAAATGGAGCGGGCTTCGGCGGCCAAATCCAGTAGCCGGGCCAGCTCGTAGATCTCCGCTGGCTTCGAGCGCCGCGCCTTCAATCCGAAGGCGCGCGACGGAGCTTCCGGGATCGGCCACGTCGTCAAAGCGCACGCGGATTGCGGCGCCTCGGGATGCTGGCTGGGGTTGCGAGGCAGCGCGAAGATACTGAATCGCTTCGGCTGTATCGGCAAGTTCGCGCTTCGATAATTACGCGATCCGTTTTCGGGACGACCTGCGCCAGCTCCGAGCGGCCCAGGGCGCTCCGCACATAGCGTCCGATGAGCGCCCGCAACGACTCAAATTCAAGAACGCTTTCGGCGTGCATGGAAAGCTCTCTCAATTACGGGAAGTGTTCCCTCGGTCACACGGTAGTGCTCCAGCCCGGCGCGCGGCACCCATTCCGCGCGGCTTACATCGTCGCCGGCGTGGAGCTCTCCCCCCACCACTTTACAAACATAATCGACGAGCACGTATGATACTCCAACACGCCCTGCTGTATCGTGCATGATGCGCTCGAAAATCTCGAAGATCGACGAGCGGCTGGATCTGTAATCCGGTCTCTTCCAGAATTTCCCGCCGCACTGCGCATTCCAGTTTTTCACCGGCCTCGACCAGGCCCCCGGGCAGCGACCAGTAGCCTTTGAGCGGCTCGTGCCCGCGTTCCACCAGCAATACCGATCCTCTGCGGAAAATCAATGCGCCTACACCCAGCAGGGGATGCTGGGGATACCGCCGCTGGCGGACGGCCTTAATACTGCGACGCCCCTTTCACTCCCAACCGTACTCGATAAACGGAGGTGCGCGCGGTGACGTAGAGCGATGAGAAATCGGGATCGCCGAAGGCGAGGTTCGATGGCGTCTCAGCGAGTTGAACCTGGCCGAGCAACTGAGCCTGCGGCGAATATACATAGACAGCTTCCGCGGCTACATAGAGATTTCCCTTTTCGTCGGTGCGCAATCCGTCCGGCACGCCGGCGATTTTGTCGATCAGCACGCGCTCGTTCGAGGCCGCGCCCGCGCGATCCAGATCGTAGGTCGCGCACGCACCGCGCGTCAGAATCGGCCACGTACAGGATGCGGCCGTTCGGCGAAAGCGTCACGCCATTCGGGCGCGTTTTCCATTTGGCCACCACATCAAGGTCGCCTTTCGGCGAGATGTGGAAGATCCCGTAGAAATCGAGCTCGCGCGTGTCTTCCTGGTTGCCGAAGGCCGGATCGGTAAAGTAGACCTGCCCATCGCGCCGCACCGCAATGTCATTGGGCGCGTTGAAGCGCTTGCCGTCGAACCGCGAAGCCAGAACTTCGGTTTTGCCGTTTTTGGAAGTACGAGTTACCCGGCGCTCGCGAAATTCGCAGGTGTAAAGCCGCCCCTGCGCATCATAGGCATTGCCGATAGGGCCGCCGGAAATGTCGCCCGGCTTCGACGATTCCCTTGCCGGGAAGAAATTTATGGAGCTTGTTCGTTACTGTATCGCTGAACAGCAGGAATCCTTCCGGCGACCACGCCGGCCCTTCGGTGAAGAACAGCCCCTGCCCCACCTTTTCAACCTTGATCTCGGAGAAGTCCTGCGCATTTAGGGCTAAGATCGCAATCGCGAAGAACACAAGAGAGGCGGCAAGGCTCGCACTACTCTGTATGATATCTCCCGGCTCATCTGTGGCGCGCACGCCGCTAGCGCAATGCCCGCAACTCGGCTTGGGCATGGCTGCCCCACTTGCGCACTTCGGCTCGCCGGTTCGGCGGCATGGTTCGGACCGCCTCCACGCAACGCTCGAACAACTCGCGCGCTTCGGTTTTTCGCTCCAACTTCGCCAGGGTCTTTCCGTACCAATACAGGCCTTCAGGATCGTACGGACGCCGGCCGGTATATTTCGCGAGAGCGGCCTCGGCGTCTTCAATCCTCCCCGCGCCAAGACACGCTGCGCCGAGATCCCGCCACACGTCGCTGAGAGCGAACTTGTCGTCGAGCGCCGCGGTTTCCTTCATTTGGCTGAATCGCATCCCCGTAGTGCTCCTGTTCAATCGCAATGCGTCCCAGTTGATAATGCGCGTCTGCAAGCGTGGGATCGATCTCCAGCGCGCGCTGGAACCGGGCGATCGCTTCGGTGTATTGGCGCCGCTTCTGATAAATGAGGCCGAGCTGGTAATGCGCATCCGCGTCATGAGGATTGGTGGTTGCGATCTCCAGCTGTTGTTGCAGATGCTGGCGCGAGCGCAGACCTTCGCCCGAAGGAGCGCATATCGGAAGCGAACAATATGTAAAGGATATAAAGGAACAGCGGCGACATGAAGTAGTACAAAATCGAACCCAGAATCGCGAACAGCCCCGCCCCGAGCACTCC
Source organism: uncultured Acidobacteriota bacterium (assembly GCA_963799805.1). Taxonomy (GTDB): domain Bacteria; phylum Acidobacteriota; class Terriglobia; order Bryobacterales; family Bryobacteraceae; genus Palsa-187. The sequence continues at coordinate 689,108 of CAWCYF010000002.1, read as the reverse complement.
CGCCATCCATCCCACCGCGGCCATTCCTGTGGCAGCGCCGAACCCGGTTCCAAAGACGGTCCGGGCAGCCCAGCGCGGCCAGCACGTACGAAATAAAAATTGATGGCGACGAAGATCAGCGGTGTCTCCAGCCATACCGCATCGATCATTAACCGTGCTATGGCCAGAGGAAGATAGGCCGCGCACCAGGACAGGAGCACGCAATTGAGCAGCGAAAGATAATCGCTGCGCATCAGAACGTCGAATGCTGCCGAAGCCCGCCAGCCGCGCGGCATAGAACCATGGCCGGGGCCATCGCCAGCGTCACTGCCAACAGCGGTAACAAATAGGCTCCGGGAACGTAGGAGATGAAGCGAAGCAGCGCTGCTTCAAAGAAACCCGGACCCGGGAAAATCATGCGCGGCAGGGCATCGGAGGCGTGCAGCAGAAACGAGACGCCGAGCGCAGCCAGCACCGCGAACCACAGCCGTCCTCGATCGAGGATGCGCCCAAAGGCCCTTACCGGATTCGTATACAACAGGAATAGAGCTGCGAGATTGTCGCGGAGCATGATCCACGATGGATGCGTCTATCGTACCGCAGTAGGCATTGCGAATTGCTATCGGGCCGATCCATAATTTTTATGCGTTCCATCGGGTGGGACCGGATATTATGTAAGGATGAATGACGCAGGAAAAACCCCCAAAGAGGTACTGGAGTTCGCCAAGAAAAACGCCGCCAAGCAGCTAGATCTGCGCTTCACCGATCTTCCCGGCCTTCAGCAGCACGTCTCTTATCCGATCGCGCAGTTAGGAGAGGATTCGTTCGAAGAAGGTTTTGGAATTGACGGGTCGAGCATCCGCGGCTGGGCAGCGATCAATGAAAGCGATATGCTGCTGATTCCCGATCCTGCCACCGCCCATATGGATCCGTTTTACGAAACCAAAACGCTGGCGATGACCTGCGATGTGATCGATCCCATCACGCGGCAACACTACGATCGCGATCCGCGTTGGATCGCGCGCAAGGCCGAGATGTATCTTCAGAACTCCGGAACCGCCGACACGGCGTACTTTGGCGCGGAAGCCGAGTTTTTCATTTTCGACAACGTCCGCTTCGATCAGAACGCCCATTCCGGCTTCTACTTCATCGACGCGGAGGAAGGCCGCTGGAATTCCGGGCGCGAGGCCAACAATCTCGGCTATCGCCCGCGTTACAAAGAAGGATATTTCCCGGTTCCCCCGACCGATCATTATCAGGACCTGCGCGCGGAGATGGTCGAGACCATGCTCCAGTGCGGGCTTAACATTGAGTGCCATCACCATGAGGTGGCCACGGGCGGGCAATGCGAAATCGATCAGCGGTTCGACACGTTGGTGAAATCGGCCGATAACATGATGCTGTATAAATATGTGATCCGCAACGTCGCGTATCAGTACGGCAAGAGCGTAACGTTCATGCCCAAGCCCCTGTTCGGCGACAACGGCAGCGGCATGCACACGCATCAGAGTCTGTGGAAGGGCGGGACGGCATTATTCGCGGGCGATCTGTATGCCGGCCTTAGCCAGATGGCGCTGTGGTACGCAGGCGGTTTGCTGAAACATGCGCGCGCGCTATCCGCGATCATCGCGCCCACCACCAACAGCTATAAGCGGCTGGTGCCGGGCTATGAAGCCCCGGTAAATCTGGCGTATTCCCGCCGCAACCGCTCAGCGGCGGTGCGCATTCCGATGTATTCGGCCAGTCCGAAAGCCAAGCGGCTGGAGTTCCGGCCGCCGGATCCATCGTCGAATCCGTATCTGGCATTCGCGGCGATGATGATGGCCGGCCTCGATGGCGTTCTCAATAAAATTGATCCGGGCGAGCCGCTCGACAAGGATATTTACGATCTGTCGCCCGAGGAAATGAAGAATGTGCCGTCCATGCCGGGTTCGCTCGAAGAGGCGCTGGGATGCCTCGAGGACGACCATGGTTTCCTGCTGAAAGGCGACGTCTTCAGCGAAGAGCTGCTCGAAACCTTTATCACTTACAAACGCAAAAACGAGTCCGATGCAGTGCGCCTCCGCCCGCATCCGTACGAGTTCGCGCTCTATTACGATATTTAAAGGGGCTAGCGGCGGCTTGCCCCGCCCATGCCCGGCTCCGGTACTGCAAATCAATATCTCGCGCGGCGGCGTGCTTAAGCGTCCCGTTCCTTATGCTGAGGTCACCTCGCTCGGCATCGCAGGCGACTCTTGCGCGCATCCCAGAGATTCACGGCGGCCCGCGCCAGGCGCTTTTATTGATTACTTCAGAAGGAATCGAGGAGCTGATTGCCCTCGGCTTTCCTCTGTTCTACGGCGCGCTCGGCGAAAACCTGACTACGGCCGGTCTCGAACGGCGGACGCTGCGAATCGGCCAACGCTACCGCGTCGGGGGCGCGATCATCGAGCTCACAAAAATCCGAGTGCCTTGCAACACTCTTAATATTTATGGCTCCGGCATCAAACAGGCCATCTACGACGCTCAGATCAAAGCCGGGGACCCGGCCTCGCCGCGCTGGGGACTGAGCGGATTCTACGCGTCGGTGGTCCAGCCCGGTCCGATCCATTCTGGCGCTCCTATCGAGCTTTTGGAAATATTGGTGTAGCGCTGCGCATGCAGCGCCTTCTCCAACTGACGTTCCAAGATCGCGCGCGCGCCGAGCGGGAAATTGCGGACCTCTCGCGTTCATCTGCCGCCCGCTGCGCTTCATCGCTTTGACGTTCTGCTCGCCGCCTCTCCAGCACCGGAGCAAGGTCTTCAGTACTTCGCCCGCTTGCGTGAGCGGCAGCCCTCGTCATTTAAGCGCCTGACACGTTCCACCGCCGGGTTGCGATGCTCTGATCGCAATTTTCACCTACAGCCATTTTTTATCCGAGGAGATCCTCGAGCATCCGGAATGGGCCGAGCATTTACTCGAGGCGGGGGAATTAGATCGGGTTCTCACCCCTGAGGAATTTGCGCGCGCGCCTGGAAGCCACGCTCGCCGCTGGCCTCCCAGGTCCCATCGAGCTAGCCCGGTTTCGGCGGCGCGAGATCCTGCGCATCATGGTTCGGGACGTGCTGGGCCTGGGCACCCTTCCGGAGATTACGGCGGAGCTTTCCGGGCTCGCCGACGCGATTCTGGAGACGGCTTACGAGCGCATCCGCAGCGATCTGGTAGTCGCGGTTCGGCATCCCGCGCATCAATGGAAGCGAAGCCCGCTTCGCTGTAATCGCATTGGGCAAGCTAGGCGGCGTCGAGCTTAATTACAGCTCCGATATCGATCTGATGTTCCTTTACTCGGCCAATGGCGAGACCACGGGACCCGCGCGCATCACCAACAAGGAATTCTTCAAGCGCGCGGCGAATCAGCTTACCGCGCTTCTTTCCACTTACACCGCGGAGGGTCTATGTTATCGCGTCGATCTGAGACTTCGTCCGGATGGAAGCCTGGGCGAAGTCTGCATTTCGGTCGACGGCGCTCGCCAGTATTACGAATCGCGTGCCCGCGATTGGGAATTGCAGATGCTGATCAAGGCTCGGGTGGCCGCCGGGGACCGCGCCACGGGACGAGCTTTGCTCGATTTCGTCGAGCCGCGCATTTATTCGACGACTCTCGATTTCTCAGCGGTCGAAGCGCTCTCGGCAACGCGCGAGCGGATGAACGAAAAGCTCACCGCGAATCAGCACCGGCGCGGTAAATGGCCCGGCGCTGTGCGCGCGCGGGAAATCGATGTCAAGCTCGACCGTGGCGGCATTCGCGATATCGAGTTCATGGTTCAGTGCCTGCAGCGCCTTTACGGCGGCGCTGAGCCGTGGGTGCGCCATGGCGGCACTCTGCTGGCGCTATCGCGGCTGCAGGATAAAGGCTTCTTGTCTGGCGCCGAATACGGGCAATTGGCGTCGGCATACCAGTTCCTGCGACACCTGGAGCACCGCTTGCAATTGGTTGACGACCGTCAGACGCACGCGCTTCCTTCCGATCCCGCGGCTCTCGAGCTGCTGGCGCGGCGCATGCCGGGCGGCGGTGGATCGGCGGAGTGGCTGCTTCGAGAAACACGCGCGAATTTCGAAAAGGTGATCGTGATCTATGAAGGCGTCGTGCATTCCCGCGCTGCATCGCCGGAGATTTTCCCCCAACCCGCGGGCGGCCCGGTCAGCGCGGTGCGCACGCTCGATCAACGCGCGCCGGCTCTCGCAGCAGTATTAGCGAGGGGCGAACGGCGATCCGGATATCGCGCTTTCGAGCATTTTCTCGAACGGCTTTCGGACGATCCTGAACGTCTGGAATGGCTCAACAGCAATCCCCAACTCGTTTCGGACACGCTCGATCTGTTCGAGCACAGCCCGTACTTCGCGGAGGAACTGATCCGCACGCCGGAACTGGTCGATGAGATCGGCCGCCCGCCGGGCGAGGAGCCGGCGCCTGGCGATGTTACGGGACTACGCCGCTGGTTCCGGCGCGAGATGCTGCGAATCCAGGGAGAGAGCATTTGCAGATCTCATCCGATTTTCGATACGCTCGCGCGCACCTCCGAGCTTGCCGATACCGTGATTGCCGGCGCCTACGAAATCGCCATCGCCCACGTGCGCGCCACGCATCCGCCGCTCAATTCCGCCTATGATCCCGCTCATCGGATGTGGATCGTCGCTCTGGGCCGCCTGGGAATGCGCGAATTCGATTTAGCCTCCGATGCCGATCTGGTGTTCGTTATTCCCGATTCGGACGGCGCGGAGATCGTTTTCTGGACTCGCGTGGCCGAACGGCTGATCGAAGTGGTGACCGCCTATACTGGCGGCGGCATGCTGTTCGCAGTCGATACCCGCCTGAGGCCGAATGGCGGCGGAGGACCTCTGGTGCAGACCGAGAGCGCGGTCACCGACTATTTCGCGCGCGACGCCGAGGCTTGGGAAGGCATCACGTATATGAAATCGCGCGCGGTCGCCGGCGATGCCGCCCATGCGGAATCTTTTCTTCACCAGTTGCAGGAAGTCGACTGGCGGCGCTACGGCCAGAGCGGACGTTCACGCACCGATCTGCGGCAGATGCGCCTGCGCCTTGAAAAGGAGCAGGGCGACGTCGCATCCGCTAAAAGCCGGCCGCGGCGGATATTACGATATCGATTTTCTGCTGATGTATCTGCGATTGAAGAGCGCCGGCATCTTTTTCAAGGTGCTGAACACGCCCGCGCGCATCGAGGTGCTTGAGAGCATGGGCCACCTGGATCGCGCCGAGGCTCAGTTTCTGAGCGACGCCGCCACGTTCTATCGCGCGCTCGACCACGCCTTGCGTGTGCTCTCCGGCCACGCTGAGGGCCGGCTGCCGACCTCCGAAGCCCAGCTTGAAACGCTCCGCGAGCTGCTTCGGCGATGGACTCCGATTCCTCTCGACGACCTGGCCGATATCCGCGTGCGCACCCGTGCACTGTTCGACAGGCTATTTGGATGAGCGTATAATCAATGGCACCCTTGGAGGGGCAAACGACATGCGAATGTTATTGAAAGCATCGATGCCGGTCGAGGTTGGCAATGCAGCCGCTCGAAACGGAAGCCTGGGAACGACCATTCAGAAGATCCTGGCGGAGCTCAAGCCAGAGGCAGCTTATTTCGCCGCCGAAGATAACGGAGAGCGCACCGCCCACATTTTCTTTGACATGCAGAAGTCCTCGGATGTGCCTGGGATCGCTGAGCCCTGGTTTCACGCGTTTAACGCGAAGGTTACGTTGCGCCCGGTCATGACTCCGCAGGATCTCGCCGAAGGCCTTCCTGGTATGGAGCAGGCGGCGAAGAATTACGGCAAGGCTGCGGGAGCGTAGCCTCTACTCTTTGGGCGCGATCCCCAGCGCTTTCATCTTGCGATAGAAATGGCTCCGCTCCAGGCCAACCAATTCCGCCGCGCGGGTCATGTTGCCTTTGGCCTCTTCGAGTTTTTTGAGGATATAGTCTCGCTCGGCGGCCTCGCGCACCTCTTGAAGACTTCCGAAACGGTCGAGCGGACGGTCGAATACCGCGCGGCGCGCGCGATCGAGAGGGATATGCCGCGCATCGATTCGCGTTTGCGGGTTCATGATGACGATTCGCTCCATCAGGTTCCGCAGCTCGCGCACATTGCCGGGCCAGGGATACTCTTCGAGCGCGCGCAATGCCTCCTCGGTCAGCTCCTTTGGCTTGCGTCCATACGCTGTGGTAAATTCCTTTCAAGAAATGCCCCGCCAGCAGCCGTACATCCTCTACATGCTCGCGCAGCGGCGGAACGTGAAACGGAATCACATTCAGACGGTAGAACAGATCCTCGCGAAAATTGCCGCGCTCGATTTCCTCTTCCAGGTTCTTGTTGGTCGACGCCACCACGCGAACATCTACCTTGATGAACTCGATCGCGCCGACGGGCTCGAAGCGCTGCTCGTCTAGGGCGCGCAGCAGCTTGGCCTGTGTCTTCAGGCTCATGTCGCCGACCTCGTCAAGAAACAGCGTGCCGCCGTCAGCCTTCTGCAGCTTACCGATTTTGTTTTCGAGCGCGCCGGCCAGACTGCCTTTCCGATGGCCGAACAGCTCGCTCTCGATCAATTCCTCGGGGATTGCAGCGCAGTTGACTTCCACAAAGGATTCGCTCGAGCGCGCGCTGGCCGCGTGAATGGCATGCGCGATCAGCTCCTTTCCGGTCCCGCTCTCGCCGAAGATCAGAACGCGGCCATTAGTAGCGGCCATAAGCGAGAGCTGCTGCCGGAGCGCCTTCATGGGCACGCTCTCGCCGATGATGCGCGGAGCGGCTTCACCCGATTCCTTCAGCCGGCTCAGCTCCAGCTCCAGGCGCCGTTGCTGAATGGCGTTGTTCAGCACCACCGTCACCTTCTCGATAGTCAGCGGCTTTTCCAGAAAATCGAATGCGCCCAGTTTGGTGGCCTTCACCGCCGTCTCGATGGTGCCGTGTCCGGAAATAATCACGACTTCGGGACGGTCTGCGAACGGAATTTCCTGGATGCGCGCCAGTGTCTCCATGCCGTCCATGCCGGGGAGCCAGACATCCAGCAGCACGACTTCATAGTTCTGGTGCGCCAGTTCCTCCATGCACTGCTCACCGCTCTCGACTGCGCGGCAAACGAAGTTCTCGTCTTCGAGTACCCCGCACAGCGATTCGCGAATGCCCGGCTCGTCATCGACTACCAGGACGCGCGGGTTTCTCACGCGCGAGCCTCCGCCTCGGACGCAACCGTCGCGGGAACCTCGACGTAGAAGCGCGCGCCGAGCGGTCGATTATCCTCGACGCGAATTCGTGCGCCGTGCTCGGAAAGGATATGGTTCACGATGGCCAAACCCAGTCCGGTGCCGCGGCCTTTGGTCGAGAAATAGGGCAGAAACAGTTTTTCTTTATCCTCGGCCGAGATGCCGCAGCCCGTATCGGCGACCACCAGCTCCACCGCATCGCCATCCGCTGCCCTCGTCGACACCATCAGTCGCTTCACCAGAGATTCGCGCATGGCCTCGGCCGCGTTATCCACCAGGTTGACCACCACACGTTTGAATTGATCCCGGTCGACATTGACCGGCGGAATCCGCGAGGCCAAGATCTACCTGCATATCGATGCCGTCCAGTCGTCCGGCAAAAACATCCAGCGCATTGCGGACGATCTCGTTCAGATCGCTGGGCACGGGCTGCGCCGCCGGGAAGCGCGAGAATTGCGAGAACTCGTCGGCCAGCGTTTTCACCGATTCGACTTCGCGCGAGATGGTAGTGGCGCACTCGCGCAGAATTCTCTGCGTCTCGACCGCGGGTCCGCCGCGGTCAAGCTGACGCGCAATGCGCTCGGCGCACAGAGCGATGGGCGTGAGCGGATTCTTCAATTCGTGGGCGATGCGGCGCGCTACTTCGTGCCATGCCGCGGCCTTTTGCGCTCTCAGCAGCTCGCTGGTATCTTCGAGCACCACCACGAATCCGGGCGCGGCGGGCTGGCGCGCGGGCAGCGCGGAGACCGTTACCGCCAGGTGCATCACCCTTCCCGGCGTGGCCGGATTGGTGGATTCGAGGTCGATCTGGCTCGCCGCCACTCCTGTGCGCCGCGCGCGATTCATCAGGTACTCCATCTCCGCTGCATCGCTCGGGCGGGAATAAATCGCGCATATGCGACGCGCGGTCGATCTCTTCCTCGGTGAACAAGCCGCGCAGCGCGCGATTCACCCGCTGGATCCGGCCATCGGCGGCGAGCGAAATCACCCCCGTCGGAATGCTCTCGAGAATCGCTTCGGTGAAGCTGCGGCGGCTCTCGAGCTCGCGGCTGTTGGCCTCGAGCTCGTGCATCATTTCGTTGAAGGCGCGCACCAGCGTCGCCAGTTCATCAATGGCTTTGACACGCACACGATGGCCGAGATTTCCCTTTCGTACCTCGCCCGCAGCGACCAGCAGCGCCGAGATCGGCATGCTGATCTGGCGTGAAAGCAGCAGCGCGATCCAAGTGGCTACAAACAGAATAAACAGCGCGATCAACAGCAGAAAGAGCGAATACAGGTTGCGGAAATTGCGCCGGTCCGCCGCCGCCTGAGCGTACATACGCGCGTATCTCTGAATCTCGTTCTGCTTTTTTGCGAGGTCAATTCGCGGGCGCACCCGCACAATCACCGTTCCAGCGCCACTCTCCGTTTGGCCCCCGCTGAGGGCCGCGCGCGCAGTGAACAGATCCGCGCCGGCGCTCGCCGGACACAGGTCACGCGTCCCGGCGGGCGTCTCCAGGCGCAGCACCGCGATTCGATTCTCCACGCACAGCTTTGCAAAATCGGCTGTACCCGAGCGCACCTCCGGACTGGACGCGATCCAGTTGGCGAGCGCCTGCGCGCGGCCCTGCACCTCATCGCCAAGCGCGACGCCCGTGTCTATGAGGTTCATCCGCACGCCTTCGGCAGGAAGGCTGAACCATTTATCGAGATTGTGGTTCAGAATCGCATAACCGAATAAAACCAGAAATACGACGGGAAGCACGCTCAGCGCCAAGGCGCCGAACACCAATTTGAACTTGATGCGCGATCCTTCACGATCGCTCTGCCGCTCGATATAGAGCTTCACGAAAGTGCGGAAGAGCATGAAGCCCAGCGTCACCGTGAGCAGGAATATGAGCGTGGAAACGGCCCAGTAGACGAATGTCTGCGCCGTATTGGCCGGCCCGTAATCGCCAAACTTAAAGGATACCTGCCACTCCACCAGCGTCAGCAGGATGGCGAGCAGAACCAGCCCGGAGCCGAAAACATACCTCTTACGCATGGTCAACTCAATTATAGGACTCAGCTTTCGAGGATCACCATCGCCATAGCCAGCTCCGCGGTGTGGGTGAGCGAAAGCGAGACGGCGCGCACGCCCAACCTTTTCGCAATTTCGGCCGCTTTCCCGTGGAGCGCGAGTGTGGGTCGGCCGGAGGCGAGATTAGCCACCTCCAAGTCCCGCCACGCGAGTCCGCCGCGCCAGCCCGTGCCGAGCGCCTTCATGCCAGCTTCTTTGGCCGCGAAGCGCGCCGCGTAGCGCTCATAACGATTGGCCCTGCGCTCGGAATAAGCGACTTCGCGCGCGGTAAACAAGCGGTCGAGAATCCGCTGTCCGTAGCGCTCAAGAGCCTGCCGCATCCGCTCGACCTCACACAGATCGATACCTGTGCCCACGATCATCGGCCTGCCCCGTACGCGCTCTGGCCGCTCTCAACAATCAGGGTGACGGGCCCAACATTGACAAGCGAGACCGCCATTGCCGCCTGAAACACCCCTGTTTCGACGCGTATGTTTCCACACCGCGCGGCGGCAACGAAGCGTTCATAAAGCGACCGCGCCTGATCGGGTGGCGCGGCCAGGTCGAAGCTCGGCCTCCGGCCTTTGCGGCAATCACCATATAGCGTGAACTGCGAGACCACCAACAGGGCGCCGCCGGTTTCGAGGACGCTCCGGTTCATCTTGCCCGCGTCATCGGAAAACACACGCAGATTGAGGATCTTTTCAACCAGAAAATCAGCGTCGGCGGCCGTATCTGTTTTGGCAACCCCCAAGAGCACCAGGAGTCCAGCGCAGATCTCGGTGACGACCGCGCCATCCATTTCCACTCGCGCTTCCCGGACGCGCTGTACGAGGGCCCGCATAGGAGCACTTTAGCGCAATCCTAGGAGGTTACCCTTATCGAAAATTCGCCCGCTCTGATCCATAATTAAGTTCGATCCCATGATTTACCGGAAAGAGCGGAAGCGCACCCAGATCCCCGAGGGCTTTTTTAACCTGGAGGACGAGAAAACCAAGACTCGCGTTTCCGGCTACGGTCATGGCGATTATATTAAGCTGACCGACGAGTACGGGAACATCTGGTGCGGATCGGCGAGCCGCAACCCGGATAATTCCATCTGCTACCAGTTTCGCGACGCCCAGGGCAACAGCCTGACGGGTGTATCCGAAAACATGGCGATTACTTTGCGCGATGTGAAGGGCAATACCTGGAAGGGATTTGTCACTTAGCTAGCTGGCGTCCCCGTCGCGGGCGGGATCGGCTAAGATTAAGCGAACGCACCTACCTTTCCGGCTGGCTCCAGCCCGGAAGCGGGTGCCGCTTATGCGAAGACGCTTGCAATGAATAAAAGAGTCTTCCATATCTTAACTCCCTATATTATTTTCACGTTGGGCTTAAGCATCTGCACGTTTCTTCTGCTGCACCGTTTAGGCCACACTTACATTGCCCAATGGGACGAAGTCGTGCACGTCAATGTGGCTCATAATCTTTACGCCGATTGCTGCGATCCTAAGCTTCACACCATTGACTTGGGGACTGAGGTTCAAGATACGGGAGACCCCGCTTTCAAGAAAGGGGAGATCCTTTGGAACAATAATTACATTTGGTTGCACAAACCACTGCTACCATTTTATTTGCGTGCGGCTCTGTATCATTTATTGGGCGAAAGCCTGTTGATATTTCGGTTGCCGTCGGTATTGTTCACGCTCTTGACAGCCATCGGTCTATTTTCTATCGCGAAACACATCTCATCCATCTGGGTGGCTACCGGCGTTGCCCTGCTTTTTGCCAGCAACCGGTTCATCTTCGAGCTGGTGCAGGGACGGCAGTTCAGCGATCTAAGCGATGTGATGAACGTCTTTTTTTTAACGATAGTGCTGGGACTCACGCTTGCCTCAGCCGTCGGGCGCCCCCTGTGTTTCTCACGGAGGGAATCGTCAGCGGCTTACTATGTTGCCTCATTGACCGCTGCCTTCTTTTCAGCACTAGCCTACTTTTGTAAAGGTGGTTTGGCTTTGCCCGGGCTCGCCGTATTTGCCGTAGCCATAATCTGGCAGTGCGGCTGGCGACGGAGCATAGGGCCCCTTATAATCATGGTATTGTTTCTTGGCGCGCTGATATTTCCAGAATATTTCTATTTTAGTCGCCGCTTTCCGCAAGAGTTTCGTTATGAGCAACGTCAGCAAATCGCGCACTTATTTACGAACGTGGAGGGTTGGGCGCGACCCTGGCACTACTACATAACCGTCTACTGGCGGGATCTGCTGGGCGCACCGCTGGGGGTCCTCGGGTTTCTGACGATGATCGCGAGTTTACGACCCACGCTACGCAATCGTAGGAATGTGCTGCTAGTGCTGTGGGTTCTAAGCTATCTTGTGCCGCTAAGTTTCGGGGTCAGCAAAGTCGCGAATTTCATTGTGCCGGTCCTGCCAGCCGTTATCTTGCTCGTAGGCTTTTCCGGCTACGATCTCCTCCAATCTGAACGGCGGAAGTTGTTATATCCGCTGACTGGGATTTTACTTGTGCTGGTCGTGCTCGATTATTTGAACATCGACATCTTACACTTTGTGAAGTACGTCGCTCTCCCCGTGGCCGAGAGGGCAGGCCATCGCTTCTTGCTCGGTGCTTTGCTTAGCATTCTGCTCCTTTTCGGATTTTTTTATGCCGCGGGAAAGTTTCGCAGTCTCCCCCCCGGGTCCGTTTCACCGCGCCTTGCAATGGCGATGGTGACTCTTATGTATTCAGTTGTCATTATCCAGACTTCTCTGGGCAATTGGAGCATGAGCAAAACTGTGCCAGCGGACTATGGCGAGCAAATGGCGCTTAAAGCGACCGCTGATAGAATCAAGAACGAGATACCGCGGCGCGCGGTGGTGATAGTAGATGAAGTGTACGCAGGCGATCACCGAAACGCCCACCTTTATTTCCAGTACTGGTCCGGCCTCAACAGTTTGCCTGTTCAGAAGCTGGCCTTCGCGGAGCGGACGCTGTCGCGCACCCACCCTCTTTACATATTAGTTGACGATTCGCTATCGCACGCAACTCTTATCGCTAAGGTGCCGTATGGGTATCTGTATCGAGTCGAGTAAATTGGTGGGCGGTCGCGGGCTCGAACCGCGGACCTCCTGCTTGTAAGGCAGGCGCTCTAACCGGCTGAGCTAACCGCCCATCCTCCCGCAATGTAACATAACTAGCTAAGGAGTCCGATGCTCGAACTGTCCCCGAACGATCCCATCATCAAGACGTATATCCAAGACATTCAGCATCTGGAAGATCATCTCGTAAAGCACGAGTTGGGCCTCAGAGGGCCTTTCCAAAATCTGTTGGACAAAGCCGCCAAAAAGCGCGGCTGGCTCTGGTAACAGAGCTTTCTACTTATTCGGGCGGCAAGCGCGTTGTGCCGGACGGGACCGTGCGAGACGAGTTCCGCCTGGCACGCGGCTGGTGGGAGGCGAAGGACACCTCCGACAAGTTAGCTTCTGAGATTCAGAAAAAACTCAAGGCCGGATACCCCGCTCGGAACACCATTTTCGAGGATACGCAAGTCGCAGTTCTGTATCAGGATTGGGGCGAAGCGGGTGAATTCGCGCTGCGTGAACCCCCTGCCATTGCGGCCCTGCTCAATCGCTTCTTCTCCCATAATGAATCCGATGAGCGCGAGTTTCGCCGCGCCATGGATGAATTCAAGAGGCAAATTCCGGACCTGGCGCAGTCGCTGCAGAAGCAGATCCAGGAAGCACATCGGAAGCACAGGCCCTTCCAGAACGCTTTTGCGGAGTTTTTGACGCTTTGCCGGGCGTCGCTAAACCCTGAGCTTTCACCAGAGAAAGTCGACGAGATGCTGATCCAGCACTTGTTGACTGAGCGGCTGATGCGGAACCTGTTCCAGAACTCCGAATTCAGCCAAAGGAATGTGATCGCAGCGCAGGTCGAGAAAGTGATCGATGCGCTCGCCTCCGGCAGCTTTTCGAGAGCCCAGTTTCTGAATAAGCTCGACTATTACTACAAGGCGATTGAAAGGGAGGGCGCGGGCCTGAGCCATTTCACCGAAAAGCAGGACTTTCTGAATTCGGTGTACGAGCAATTCTTCCAGAAATTCTCGCCGAATATCGCCGATACGCACGGAATTGTGTACACGCCGCGCGAGATTGTCGATTACATGTGCACCTCCGTCGAGCAAGCGCTCCAGGACGAGTTTGGCTATACCTTAGCTTCACCCGATGTCGTGATTCTCGATCCCTGCACCGGGACCGGAAATTTCATCGTCAACCTCATCGATCGTATGCCGCCGAAGGCGCTGGCCGAAGCGTACCATCATCGGCTGTTCGCGAATGAAGTCATGCTGCTGCCGTACTATGTGGCGAGCCTGAACATTGAGCACGCCTACTACGAGCGAAAGAGTCAATACGAGGCCTTTGAAGGGCTCTGTTTTGTGGACACGCTCGACATGGCGGAGGCGCAGCAGATCGGACTGTTTACTCTAGCTAACACGGAGCGCATAGAGCGTGAGAAGAAGACGGCTGTCACCGTGATCATCGGAAATCCGCCCTACAACGTAGGGCAGAAGAGCGAGAACGACAACAACCAGAACCGCAAGCACAAGGTAATTGACGGCCGAGTTCGAGACACGTATGCAAAGGATTCGAAGGCGACCAACAAGAACTCGCTCTCGGATATGTACGTTAAGTTTTTTCGGTGGGCCACGGACCGACTCGACGGGCGGGATGGGATTGTGTGCTTTGTGTCGAACAACAGCTTTGTGGACCAAATTGCGTTTGACGGAATGCGAAAGCGCCTCTCGCAGGAGTTCGAACGAATCGATCATATTGACCTGCATGGGAACGTGCGGCGAAATCCAAAGCTATCCGGCACGACCCATAACGTTTTCGGGATTCAGGTTGGGGTAGGAATCACGCTCGCTGTGAAAAAGAAGGGCGCAACACCCCGGCTGCGCTATCATCGCGTGCCCGAGACCTGGCGCAAAAAGGAAAAGTTGGATTTCCTCGTTAAAGGCAAGGTCGCATGGCAGACGCTTGTGCCGGATGAAAAGCACTCCTGGATAGCGCTGGAGCACGCGGATGAGTACGGCGGGTTCGTGTCGATAGAGGAGATGTTTTCGCTACATAGCGCCGGCCTGCAGACGAACCGGGACGACACTGTCTATGACTGGAACTCGGATCGACTTGCCGCACGAATGAAGCGCTTCGTGGTCGACTACAACACGGAGGTTCACCGTCACAAGTCAGATCCAGACGCGGATTGGCCGGAGCACATTAAGTGGAGCAGCCGTTTGAAGCAAGCAGTGATGAGCGGTCAGCTCGTCAACTTCGAAAAAGCCAAGATTAAAGAAGCGTTGTACCGGCCATTCGAAAAGAAGTGGCTTTATTTCGATGGCGTCGTAAATCATCGTGTTTATCGATGGCCGAGGATCAGCGGAAGAGTAATTTGGGTTAAAACTGGCGCGGATTGGACGTTTTTCGCCCTAATGGCCCAGTCGATTTGCGATCATTTGCCGCAGGGCGGATCGCAATGCTTCCCGCTTTCTCACCTCAAAGAGTCTGCCATCTTCCAATTCCGCCAGCACTACTCCGACAATTCCATCACCAGGGAAGACATCTTCCACTACATCTACGCGCTGCTCCATCACCCGGAATACCGCAAGCGCTATGCCGCGAACCTCAAGCGGGAACTGCCCCGGATTCCCTTTGCGCCCGACTTCTTCGCGTTCGCAAAAGCCGGCAAAGAATTGGCGCGGCTGCACGTCGAGTATGAATCCCTCGATCCGTGGCCTCTCGAAGAGATCGTCACCAAAGACGTTCGTTACTCCGAACGCGTGACCAAGATGAAGCTGAGCGCGGACAAGCAATCGCTTCAAGTGAACGAATCTCTTACGCTGGCCGGGATTCCTCTGGAGACATTCGAATACCGGCTGGGATCGCGGTCGGCACTCGATTGGGTGATCGATCAGTATCAGGTCAAGGGCGACTCCGATCCGAACCGAGAAGACGATCTCGGCTACATCGTACGGCTGGTATGCCAGGTAGTGCGGTTGAGCGTCGCAACTACCCAGATTGTCAATAATCTTCCCAATTACCGGTAATTCCACTTTCCCTGAGACTTTCCCGGGCGGCCCCGCACCAATTGGCGAGGCATATCATGCAAGTCACCGACCGCGCGCGGCTCATCATGCAGACCGTCGTCCAGATGGAGAAGCAGTTTGGTAAGGGCGCGGTATTGCAGCTCGGCTCGAAGAACACGCTCCCGGTGAGCGTGATTTCGAGCGGCTCCATTTCACTCGACGCGGCGCTCGGCGTGGGTGGATTTCCGCGAGGGCGCGTCACCGAAATATTCGGGCCGGAATCTTCCGGCAAGACGACGCTGGCGTTGCATGTAATCGCCGAGGCGCAGGCGGCCGGTGGCTGTGCGGCCTTTATCGATGCGGAGCACGCGCTCGACCCAGGCTATGCGCGCAAGCTGGGCGTGGATGTCGACAGCCTGCTGGTTTCTCAGCCCGATTGCGGCGAGCAAGCCCTCGAAATCACCGGCGCGCTGGTTGCCTCAGGCGCAATCGATCTGGTGGTGGTGGACTCGGTAGCGGCGCTGGTGCCCAAAGCGGAGCTCGAAGGCGAAATGGGCGATAGTTTCATGGGCCTGCATGCCCGGCTGATGTCGCAGGCCATGCGCAAGCTTACCGGCGCGTTATCGCGCGCCAACGCTTGTCTGCTATTCATCAACCAAGTGCGCGAGAAGATCGGTGTGGTGTTCGGAAACCCGGAGACCACAACAGGCGGCCGCGCACTGAAGTTCTATTCCTCGGTGCGCGTGGAAGTGCGGCGGACCGCCTCGCTTAAAGACGGCGAGCAGGTGATCGGGAATAGAACCCGCATCAAAGTTGTCAAGAATAAGGTAGCCGCGCCGTTCCGGGACGCCGAAGTGGACATCCTCTATGGCGAGGGAATCTCGAAGGAAGGCGATCTGCTGGACCTCGGAGCGGAGCAGGGAGTGGTGGAAAAAAGCGGCTCCTGGTTTAGCTTTCAGGGCGAGCGGCTGGGGCAGGGGCGGGACAACGCACGCACTTTTTTAAAAGAGCACGTCGAGATACGCGATCGCATCGACACCGCTGTTCGCCAGAAGATCGGCTTGTCCAAGCGTGGCTCTGAGCCTGCCGCGGAATTCGCGCTCGCGCCCGAATCCGTGCCTGCAAAAACAGCCGCGACCGCGCCCGGTCGCACGGTCGCGCAGATCGCGTAAAATTTGACCCAAACCTACGCGCTGTGTTAATTTAACGTATTCAGAGGTGGTCGGCCGTAGATTGTCTCGCTGTTCGTACGCTCTCACTCCGATAGATGGGACAGACACTCCAAGCCCTTAGTGGGATACTGCTGAAAGCTATCCCCACGATTTGCCTGCTGCTGCTGGTTCATTTCTATTTCAAGGCGATGCTGTTCGGGCCTCTCGAAAAGGTTCTGAAGAAGCGGGAAGAACTGACGGAGGGCGCCCGTAAAGCCGCCCAGCAAAGCTTGGCTTCGGCCGAGCGGAAACAGCAGGAATACGAAGCTAAGTTCCGCGACGCGCGGGCGGATGTGTACCGCGCCCAGGAAGACATGCGCCGCCGATGGCTTGAAGATCAGGCCGCGCAGATGGCCGATGCGCGCCAGCGATCGGAAGCGCGTGTCCACGCCGCAAAACAGCAGATCGCGGTTGAAACTGCTGCGGCGCGTGAGAACCTTAAGAACACCAGCGGAGCGCTGGCCGATGAGATCGCGACGGCGGTTCTAGGGCGGAGCGCAGTGTGAAGCGCATCCTGTTGGCAATTGTCCTCTTAACCGCTTCCGGGGCGTGGGTAAATGCTCAGGAGAGCGCAGCCAGCTCCGCGGATACCGGCGACAAGTGGATCGCGTGGAAATGGGCGAATTTCGCAATCCTTGCGGTGGGCTTGGGTTATCTGACATCCAAATATCTGCCGGCATTTTTTCGATCCCGCACGAAATCCATCCAAGCCGGCATCGCCGAAGCGCAACAGATGAAGCGCAAGGCTGAAAAGCGGGCCAACGAAATGGACCACCGTATGAACGCGCTGGGCGCGGAGATCGAGCGGTTCCGCGCGCAAGCCCACACCGAAATGGAGCAGGAAGGGGCGCGGATCGGGCAGGAGACCTCCAGGTTAATCGAGAAGCATCGGCAACAAGCCGAGATGGAGATCGAATCCGCGGCGAAAGCGGCTCGCCGCGAGCTGAAAGCGTATGCCGCCGAGCTGGCGCTCAACCTGGCGGAGCAGCGCATTCGCGCGCGGCTGAACCCCGAGACAGAGACCCGTCTGGTCGACGGGTTCATTCGGGATTTGAGTCATCGGGATTTGAAGGAAGCCGCTTCCTCGCAGGGGTCGCTAAATTAATGCTATCGGTCGCGGCGATGCGATACGCAAGAGCGCTGGTGGACGTTGTCACCGCGCCTGCCTCGGGCGTCGATCCAGCGCGGGTTCGGACCGAGATTGGTTCGATCAAAGAGATGCTCGCGGCTTCAACGGATCTGCGCAACGCCTTACTCTCTCCAGCCGTGTCGCCCTCGCGGAAACGAGCGGTAATGGCGCGGCTGCTAGAACCATTAGGAGTCGCGAAGCAGGTTCGCAACTTTGTGTTTGTAGTGATCGACCATCGCCGCATTCATGAATTTCCCGCGATCGCCGAGGCATTTGAACTCCTGCTCGATGAGCGTTTGGGTTTCGTGCGTGCCGACGTATCGAGTGCCCACAAGCTAACCGACCCGCAGCGCGCCGAGCTCGATGCGCAGCTCTCGCGTCTCGCTGGCAAAAAAACGAAGCTAGAATTCACAACCGACCCGGACCTGCTTGCGGGCGTGGTCGCCCGGATCGGGTCGACGGTTTACGATGGCAGCCTGAAGGGGCAGTTCGAACGCCTTCGTGCAAAGCTGACCAGCAATTAAAAGGATCTTATGGCTCAAATTCGGGCGGATGAAATCTCGAGCGTGCTGCGCGAGGAAATCGAAAATTACGAAACCGCGGTGGATGTTGCCGAGACCGGCTCCGTAATTTCAGTGGGCGATGGAATCGCGCGCATTTACGGCCTGGAGAACGTGATGGCCGGCGAGCTGATCGAGTTCAAGGGCGGCGTTTCCGGTATCGCGCTCAATCTTGAGGAAGAAGATGTGGGTTCGGTGCTCCTGGGCGACTACGAAGGCATCAAAGAGGGCGACGAGGTCCGCCGGAGCGGGCGAATTATGTCGGTGCCCGTCGGCGAGGGCATGATCGGACGCGTGGTGGACGCATTGGGCCAGCCCATCGACGACAAAGGACCCATCGAGGCCAAAGCTTACAACCATATCGAGCGCATCGCGCCCGGCGTAGTGGATCGCCAGCCTGTAAAAGAGCCGCTGCAGACAGGCATCAAGGCGATCGACGCCATGATCCCGATCGGCCGCGGGCAACGCGAGCTGATCATCGGCGATCGCCAGACCGGCAAAACGACGGTCGCGATCGACACTATCCTGAACCAAAAGGGCGGCGATGTCATTTGTATTTATGTCGCCATCGGCCAGAAGAGGTCGACCGTAGCGCAGGTAGTGAAGACACTTGAAAATTTCGGCGCGATGGAGTACACCATCGTCGTCGCGGCCACCGCTTCCGATCCTGCGCCGATGCAATACATCGCTCCTTATGCGGGTTGCGCGATTGGCGAATATTTCCGGGACAGCAAACGGCACGCGTTGTGCATCTATGACGACCTTTCGAAGCATGCGGCGGCGTATCGCGAGATCTCACTGCTGCTGCGCCGTCCGCCCGGGCGCGAGGCTTATCCCGGTGACGTATTTTATCTCCACAGCCGCCTGCTCGAACGCGCGGCGAAGCTGTCGAATGAGCTGGGCGGAGGTTCGCTCACCGCGCTGCCGTTTATTGAAACGCAGGCCGGCGACGTTTCCGCATATATCCCGACAAACGTAATTTCCATTACCGACGGGCAGATCTATCTCGAGGCCGACCTGTTCAACTCGAACGTGCGTCCAGCGATCAACGTCGGCATCTCGGTCAGCCGCGTCGGCGGTAACGCGCAGATCAAGGCCATGCGCCAAGTGGCCGGCAGTCTTCGCCTGAATCTCGCGCAATACCGCGCGCTGGCGGCGTTTGCGCAATTCGGTTCTGAACTGGACAAAGCCTCGGCGGCGCAGCTCACACGCGGCAGCCGCATGGTAGAGATTCTGAAGCAGGGGCAATATTCGCCTGTGCCGGTCGAAAAGCAAGTGCTGATTATTTACGCCGGCAACGAAGGATTTCTCGACGATCTGCCACTCGAACAATTGAAGGCCTTTGAAGAGGGGATGTATCGCTTCGTGGAGAATGCTCACCCCGCTCTGCTTTCGACAATCCGCGAGAAGAAGACTCTTGACGATCCACTCAAAGCCCAGATGACCGCGGCACTCAAGGAATATAAGACGCGCTTCGTCCAGGAGCAACAACCGAAGTAGATGCCGAGCCTGATCGATATCCGGCGGCGAATCCGCTCGGTACGCAATACCCAGCAGATCACCAAGGCGATGAAGATGGTCTCGGCGGCGAAGCTTCGACGCGCGCAGGACCGGGCACTGGCGGCGCGCCCTTATGGAACGATGCTGCAGCAGATTTTGGCGAACGTCGCCGAGGCCGCGAGCCAAAGCGCGGAGGGCGACGTGAATCCACTGCTCGCTATCCGTCCCGAGAAGCGCATCCTGCTGATTGTGATTACCGCCGACCGCGGCCTCGCCGGGGGGTTTAACTCTAACCTGATCCGGATGGCCCAGCGTTTCGTCGACGAGCACCAGTCCGAGGAGTTGAGCTTTGATCTGATCGGCCGCAAAGGGCGCGATTATTTCCGCAAGCGATCGCGTAATATTCTCGGCGAGCACATCGAAGTATTCAGAAATGTTCGCTTCGAAAATGCCGAAAAGATCGCCGATATCGTGATCGACCGCTTCTCTAAAGCCGAGATCGATGCCGTGTACCTGTTCGTGAATGAGTTCAAGAGCGTGATGTCGTCGAAGCTGACCGCGATGCGCGTGCTGCCGATCGAGATTCCTAAGTCACAGTCGGTCGCAGATTACATTTACGAGCAGAAGCCGGAAGAATTGTTGGGAAGTCTCTTGCCGCGCTACGTGAAAATGCAGATCTTCCGGGCGCTGCTGGAATCGGCTGCGGCCGAGCACGCGGCTCGAATGACCGCCATGGATGCAGCTACTTCGAACGCCTCCGACGTAATCGACCGGCTAACGCTGTATATGAACCGCGTGCGTCAGGCAAGTATCACGCGTGAAATTATCGAGATCGTAAGCGGGGCGGCGGCGCTGGGGTAGGCAAACATAAAAGAGGTTTTCATGAATCCTGTTGGCAAAGTAATCCAAGTGGCCGGACCGGCCGTGGACATCGAGTTTCAAGAAGGACAGATTCCCGTTATTCGTACGGCTATCCGCATCACCAGTGAGGGTTTCAACACACCCGAGCCGATCAAGATCATCTGCGAAGTGGCGCAGCACATCGGCGAAAGCCGCGTGCGCACCATCGCGATGGAACCGACCGACGGGCTGGTCCGTGGAATGCGCGCGGAGAGCCTGGGCGAGCCGATCACCGTGCCGGTCGGCAACGAGACTCTGGGGCGAGTGCTCAACGTAATAGGCGAGCCGGTGGACAAAATGGGTCCGGTGGATACGCAAAAGCATTGGCCGATTCACCGGCGAGCGCCGTCTTTCGAGGAGCAGGCGACCGAGCTGCAAATGTTCGAGACCGGCATCAAGGTCGTCGATCTTCTCGAGCCCTATCTTCGCGGCGGAAAGATCGGATTATTCGGCGGAGCGGGCGTAGGCAAGACGGTCATCATTCAAGAGCTGATCAGTAATCTCGCGCAAAAGCACGGCGGCGTATCGGTATTCGCTGGCGTAGGCGAGCGCACACGTGAAGGAAACGACTTGTGGCTCGAGTTCCAAGAATCCGGCGTGATTGACCCGCATGATTGGCATAAATCGAAGTGCGCGCTTATTTATGGCCAGATGACGGAGCCACCCGGAGCGCGGCTGCGCGTGGCGCTCACCGCTCTTACCGTCGCTGAGTATTTCCGCGATGAGGAAAATCAGGACGTGCTGCTGTTCATCGACAATATCTTTCCGGTTCACACAAGCCGGGTCGGAAGTATCGGCGCTGCTGGGCCGCATGCCGAGTGCGGTCGGTTATCAGCCCAATCTCGCCAGTGAAATGGGAGAAATGCAGGAACGCATTACTTCCACCAAGACCGGGTCGATCACTTCGGTACAGGCCATCTACGTGCCCGCGGACGACTATACCGACCCTGCGCCCGCCACGACCTTTGCTCACCTAGACGCGACAACCAACCTGTCGCGTTCGATCTCCGAGATGGGAATTTATCCGGCCGTCGATCCGCTGGCATCGTCCTCGCGCATTCTCGATCCGCGCGTCATAGGCCAGGAGCACTATGATGTAGCGCAGCACGTGAAACTGACTCTGCAGCGCTATAAGGACCTGCAGGACATCATCGCGATTCTGGGCGTCGACGAGCTGTCGGACGAAGATAAGGTGACAGTGGCCCGCGCGCGCAAGATCCAGAATTTCCTCTCGCAGCCTTTTACCGTGGCCGAGGCGTTTACAGGACGCAAGGGCAAGTACGTAAAGGTCGCCGACACCGTCCGAAGCTTCAAGGAAGTGGTAGAGGGTAAGCACGACGCAATTCCCGAACAGGCTTTCTATATGCAGGGTGCGATCGAGGACGTTCTTGAAAACTGGGAACAGATGAAGAAAGCGAGCTAAGGTCCGCATCGATGGCGGCGGATACTTTCGAAATCGAGATCGCAACGCCGGAAAAACTGGTGACACGGCAACGCGCCGAATATGCGGAGATTCCCGGCAAGGACGGGTATCTTGGAATTTTGCCGGGACACGCCGCGCTATTGAGCGAGCTGGGCGCGGGGTCGCTTTCGATCACCTTGAGCGGCAAGACCGACAATTTCACCGTGACCGGCGGATATGTCGAGGTCCGCGATAATCACGTGCGGGTACTCGCCGACAAGGTCGAGTAATCGCCCAAACCGCCGACCGCGCGTATAATGGCGTCTAGGCGGAAATTTCCATGAATTTTCTCAGCGATGAAGAGATGAATCTTCTGCTCCCCGCGGAGGAAATTGGGTTTCCTTCGCCGGTCCCGACGCAGGTGGTCGGTAGCGACGAATACCTTCCGGGGCCACAAACCCGCCAGCAAAAGGAAGTCGAGGCGCGGCTGATCGCGATGGCCGATACGCTCTCCAAGAAACAGGGATTATCCCGCCGCCGTTTCTTCCAGACGGCGTCCGGAATGGCGGCATCGTTTGTCGCAATGAACGAAGTCTACGGGACGCTGTTCGACGCCACGCCCGCCGAAGCGCAGACGCCCGAAATTGCGAACCAGCGCGCCAAAGCCTTGGCGGGCCAGTTCATCATGGATACTCACACACATTTCTTGCGTGACGACACGCGGCTCACGGGATTCGTGAGAATGCGCGAGGCCGTGGGTAGGGCCGGCTGGAACAAGGAAATTGGCGACCGGCCGCAGACGATCGACGATCTCAAGTACGGCAATTACTTCAAAGAGATTTACATGGACAGCGACACTAAAGTGGCGCTGATCAGCAACGCACCGTCCGATATTCCCGAGGATTGGTTTCTCACGAACGACATGGCGTTTCAGACGCGCGCGAAGGTCAATAAGGCTGCGGGGTCCAAACGCATGCTCGCGCATTTCACCATCACACCCGGCCAACCGGGATGGATCGAGGCAATTGATCGGGGAATTGCGGAGTTTAAGCCGGACTCATGGAAGGGCTACACCATCGGCGATAACACGCACAAGGAATCATCCCATTATCCCTGGCATGCCGACGACGAAAAGCTGATGTACCCGGCATACGAGAGATTTGCGAAGGCGGGCATTAAGAACGTGTGCATCCACAAAGGCCTGTTCCCGCCGGGAATGGAAAAGCGATTCCCGCGCCTGACTGAATACGCCGAAGTGGGTGATATTGGCAAAGCTGCGAAGGATTGGCCGCAGCTCAACTTCATCATTTACCACTCCGCCTACCGGCACGTTGGCGGCGATCCGAAGGTCGCCATGGCGGAGTTCGATCAGCGCGGGCGAATTTCATGGGTCACCGATCTCGCCGAAATTCCGGCGAAATTCGGCGTCACGAACGTCTATGCCGACCTCGGACAGGTATTCGCGGTCTCGACCGTGGTGTACCCGCGGCTGGTCGCGGCGATTATGGGCACGCTCATTAAAGGTCTCGGGGCCGACCACGTCATCTGGGGCACGGACGCGGTGTGGACCGGCTCGCCGCAGTGGCAGATTGAAGGATTGCGCCGCCTCGAAATTCCCGAGGATATGCAAAAGAAGTACGGGTTCAAACCACTGGGGTCCGCTGACGGCGCGATCAAGACCGGAATCTTCGGGGGCAATGTATCGCGTCTCTACAATTTTCATCAGCAGGCATTTCTCGAAAAGCCGGATCGCTTCGCCGAAATCAAGGCGGAATACGAAGCTGCAGGGCCAGAGCGCAGCAATCTGCGTTATGGATACGTCCGTAAGCCCGCCTGATTGTCCCGCGAGCTCAGGACCGGACGAGTACTTCTCGCGGCTGCAATTCTGGAACGCGGTGCGCGGGCCGTAGCCAGCTCTGAATCCGTTCCATGTAGAGATAGACCACGGGCGTGATGTAGAGCGTTAGAAACTGAGACACGACCAAGCCGCCCACCACCGCGAGTCCGAGAGGTTGCCGCGCGTCCGCGCCTTCACCAGTTCCGAGCGCAATCGGCAGAGTGCCGAAAAGCGCCGCGACCGTAGTCATCATGATGGGACGGAAACGCAGCATGCAGCCGCTGAAAATCGCTTCCCGCGGATTTTTCCCTTCGCGCCGCTGAGCTTCGAGCGCGAAATCGATCATCATGATGGCATTCTTTTTTACAACGCCGAACAGCATGATGATGCCGACGAAAGCGTACAAGTCAAGCTCTTTATGGAACAGCTTCAAAGTGAACAGCGCGCCGAAGACGGCCGACGGCAGCCCGGAAAGAATAGTGATGGGATGGATGAAACTTTCGTACAGAATACCGAGAACGATATAGATGACCAGGATCGCGACGATGAGCAGAATCGAGAGATTCTGAAACGACCTTTGGAATTCCTTTACCGTGCCCTGGAAACTCGCGTTGATAGTGGCCGGCATCCGCATATCCCGCACGGCATTGTCGATGCGCGTGGCGGCGTCGCCTAACGAGAATCCTGGCTGAAGATTAAAGGAAACCGTCACGGCCGGGAGCTGTCCGAAATGGTTGATATTGAGCGGTCCCACGGTCCGCTTGACGTTGACGACCTCGCTCAACGGAATGAGCGGGCCTTGGGAGGAGCGCACGTAAAGTTTGGATAATTCGTCCGGGCTTCGCTGATACTGCGGCTCTACTTCGACGATCACCGCGTACTGGTTGGCCGGCGTGTAAATCGTCGAGACCTGGCGCGTGCCGTACGCCGAATAAAGCGCATCCTGGATCTGACCCGGAGGAACGCCCAGCGCCTGCGCGCGATCCCGGTCGATATTCAGCATCAATTGCGGGCTGCTGATCTGAAGATCGCTGTTCACATCCTGAAAACCGGGCATTGCTTGCATCTTGGCCATCAGTTGCGGCACCCACGCATAAATCTCCTGCAGATTCGCGCTCTGCAAAGTCATTTGATATTGGGCGTTGGTGACTTGGCCGGTGATCGTGATAGGCGGCGGATTCTGTAGGAACGCCAACGTTCCAGGCACTGAGAACAACTTCGGCCGCATTCTCTGGAGAATCTCATCTTCCGTCAGCTTTCGCTCGGTCGCGGGGCTTAAACGACAGGAACATAAAGCCAAGTATTTGAGTCGCCGACAAAAGCGCCCCACTGATCCACGTTCGGATCCTGGGCCGCAATTCCGGCGACGGTGCGCAGATGCTTGGCCATGGACTCGAACGAAATGTCCTGAGCGCCCATCACCGCGCCGAACGCGAAACCGCTGTCCTCGCTGGGGATGAAGCCGGTGGGCATGGTGAAAAACAGGTACAGCGTTCCAGCGAGCAGAGCCACGGCGACTAGAAAAGTGGCGAAGTGATACCGCAGTGCTTTCGTCAACGTGTATTGGTAACCGTTCGCCAGTCCGTTAAATCCCGATTCCAGAGCCGCGGTATAGCCAGCCGTGCCGTTTCGCGTGATCGTATCGCAGAAAACGGCTCCCGAGCATCGGCGTCAAAGTCAGAGAAACGAACCCTGAGATCAGGATCGCGACCGTGATCGTGACTGAAAATTCATGCAGCAGCCGTCCCACGATGCCGCCCATGAACAGCACGGGAATGAAAACGGCGACCAGCGAGATGGTCATGGAGATGATGGTGAATCCGATTTCGCGCGAGGCGAGCTTCGCGGCTTCCATGCGCGGATGGCCCATTTCCATATAGCGCACGATGTTCTCGAGCATCACGATGGCGTCATCCACGACGAAGCCGACTGAGAGCGTCAACGCCATCAGCGACAGATTGTTCAGGCTGTATCCGAGCAGATACATCACTGCAAACGTGCCGATGATCGACAGAGGAACCGCGGCGCCGGGGATGATGGTGGCCGACAAATTTCGCAGGAACAGGAAGATCACCATCACTACCAGGCACACCGTCAACATCAGGGTGTATTTGACGTCGTTGATCGAAGCCCGGATCGATTGCGATGCGTCATAGACCACGGAAAGATTGACGGCGGGGGGGATCTCAGCCCGGAATGTCGGCAGAAGCTTCAAAACGTTCCCTACCACCTCGACGGTGTTGGTTCCGGGCTGCCGCTGGACCGCCAGAACCACGCCGCGCTGCCCGTTGATCCAGGCGACGGCTTTATCCGTTTCGACGCCGTCGATGACATGGCCCAACTGCTCCAGCCGCACCGGCATCCCGTTTCGCCACGCGACGATCATCGGCCGATAAGCGGCGGCGTTCGTAAGCTGCCCGGTGGATTGAACCGTAAAAGACTGCTTCTCGCCGTACAGCTTTCCCGTGGGCAGATTTACATTGCTTTGTTGAATCGCCTTCTGAACTTCATCCACGCCGATATTCCGGGCCACCAGCTCGTCGGGGTCCAGTTGGATTCGCACCGCATATTTCTGCGCGCCGAATACGTTCACGCTCGAAACGCCGCTGCTCATCGAAATCCGCTGGGCCAGCAGCGTCTCCGCATATTCGTCCACGGTGTAAAGCGGCAAAGTGGATGATGTAAGGGAGAGATACAGCACCGGCTGCTCGGCGGGATTCACCTTGGTGTAGGAGGGCGGCCGGGGCATATCGACGGGAAGTCCGCCGGTTTTCGCGATTGCCGCCTGAATATCCTGAGCGGCGGCATCGATGTTCCGTTCGAGCTCGAACTGGACCGTAATCGAAGTGTTGCCCTGCGAGTTGGTCGAGCTCATCGATTGAATGCCGGCGATAGTGGAGAAGGTTCGCTCGAGCGGAGTCGCCACCGAGGACGCCATCGTCTCCGGATTCGCGCCGGGCAGCGAAGCATTCACCTGAATGGTGGGATAATCGACGGTCGGCAGCGCCGCTACCGGAAGCGCGCGATAGCCGACGAATCCGAACAGAAGGATCGCGAACATGACCAGCGCGGTCATGATCGGACGCTCGATGAAAAGGCGCGAGATGTTCATGGCTAAAGCGTCTGCGAATCGACTCTGGAAGCCGGCACGGGTTGAATGCGCGCGCCGGGAAACAGCCGCAACTGGCCATCCGTAACCACAGTATCTCCGGCGGCAATTCCCTTGTCGATAATGGCTTTACGACCCAGAGTCTGGCCGACGGTCACGTCCCGGGATTCGACCGTCTGATCCGGTTTCACGACATAAATAAATTGCCCGCGCTGCCCGGCTTGGATCGCCTCCGAGGGAACAACGACCGCATTTTTCTGCGTATCGAGCGTCAGCATGGCATTGACGAACTGCCCCGGCCACAGCAAATGGTTCTCGTTGGAGAAAGTGGCTTTCAACTTGATCGTGCCGGTAGTAGTGTCGACCGTATTGTCGATGACGGTAAGGTCGCCGTCGGCCGTCTTGCTGGGATCGTTTTGAAAAGAAACGTGAACTCGCAATTTATGAGTAGCGCTGTTGGCGCGGATCGCTCCTAAATACTCCTGGGGAACTCCAAAACTGACAAAGATCGGACTGATCTGATTGATCACGACCAGTGCGACATCGTTGACCTTCACCAGATTCCCAGCTTGCACCAGCAGATTGCCGGCACGGCCCGAAATAGGCGACCGGATCTCGCAATAGCTGAGATTGAGTTTCGCCGCGTCAACCGCGGCAGCGATCGCTCTCAAGCGTCGCCTGCGCGCTTTCGATGGCCGCGCGATCGGCTTGAATAGAGCCGCCCAGCGCATCGGAGTTCGCCTTCGATTGTTCGTAGGCGGAGCGCGAGGTAATACGATCCTTCAACAGTTGCTCGTTACGAGCCGCATCGGATTCGGCGAATTTCGACTGCGCCGTATCGCGGGCCAGATTGGCTTCTGCCTGCTGCTTCAAAGCTTGATCTCTTCCCACGGCGGCTTCCGCCTGCCGCAACGCCTCCTGATACGGGCGCGGATCGATTTCAAACAGCAGGTCGCCTTTTTTGACATCTGCGCCTTCGACGAAATCGACCTTGAATAGCTCACCCGCGATCTGCGATTTTACCTGAACGGTAATCGATGGCTCGACTGTGCCGACCGCTCGCAATTCGATGGGAACCGATTCCTGATCGGCGACAGCCACACTGACCGGGACAGGCGGCATGCCGCCCGGGGGGCCGCCTCTACCGCCCCTCCCGGAGCCACCCCTGCCCGGGCCGCCCTTAGCCCGGCGGATCCCGGCGGATTGCATCCGCGGCGGCCTGCAGGAAGCGCACAGCAGCGCCACGGCTAGCGCCGGAATAAATACAAATAGGGAGAAGCTTTTACGCAAACTGATCCTCGTGACAGTTCTTTTTCTTTAAGTGTAGCTGAATGGCCGGCGCCGAATCTCAGTACGCGTCACTGTTGGTTGTAGACGAAACTGTAGACGAATCAGTTCGATGAATATTTTAAGATCTGCGTTTTACGACCCCTCTGGAACCGGCCCGGTCATCGTGAACCTGCCCACCTCATCGACATCGAGAACAATCTGGCCCGCCGGGTCGATCTGGAAGGCTGGACTGAACTTTGCGCCCCACTCCAATTCGTCATAACGATAGGAATACCGCGCGTTTACGGTCTGGCTGAAAGTTTCATCGAAGCCCTTAATCAAGATCAGGATCTCGGCCTGAAGCCTCTCCAACTCCGCTTGTGTCCGTTGAAATAACGGGCTGCTCTCGTCGATCGGATGGACGACGGTCCACGTCAGCGCGAGAAAGTTGACCTGGTCCCGCTCCAGAGTAATGGGCTGGAACCTGCGCGCGAGCTTTCCCGTGGTACCCTCGACTGTCATCAGGATAAGACTGGCTTTCAGGTCCATGAGCACGTTCGGACGCAGGTTCACGATTCGGAATTGCAGGCTGGTGCGATCCTGATAGGGAGCGACGAGCATCTTTTCACTGAACCCGATCCTGGCGGAGGGTCTGGAAACCCGGCCGAAGAAGAGTCCCGTGGCGACCGCGAAGCCCATTAATCCCACGATTGCCTCGAATGCCGCCAGAAAATTTGCAGTGATTCCGATGGGCGCAAAATTACCGTAACCGACCGTCGTTAAGGTATGAGCGCTAAAAAAGAAGGAGTTGAGAAAATGGTCCAGCGTGGTGGGTGCATCGACCCCCTGCACCTGGCCGGGCGCGAGACTGAAGTAAATCAGCGCAAATACCGTATTCACCACTACGTATGACAAGAACACGATTCCAAAGAACGCGGTCCATCTCATGTTGATGAGAAGCAGGTAGGGATGAGCGTCCCGCCAACTGCCGCCCCGCCGCTGGACGTTGAAGCTTCCGTCCTTGTTGATGGCGCGCCGCAAGGTGCCCGTAACCTGCTGCGTTAATCCGGGATCGAACGAAGGCTTCTGCATATTCCACGATCTTAGTCGAACTCCCGCCAGCCCCGCGATTCAGGTACGTGGTTGGGGGATACTACCCGACTTTCAAGATGCCGGCCGGCGGGGCACCCATAACGCCGGCGTCATCGTGAATACAACCTCGTCCCTTTGGTTGCGCGCCATGATCTTCACTCGCACGATCCCAAAATCGGGTTTCGATCGCGAGGGCACGATGGAGAGGATCTCCGTCTCCGCATGAATCGTGTCCCCAGGCCGGACGGGTTTGGGCCAGCGCATCTCCTCGACGCCCACGCCTACCAGGGGCGTTCCGCCCAGTGGTTCCGCTTCGACGGTCAGACGCATCACGATAGCAGCGGTATACCAGCCACTGGCGATGAGTCCGCCGCCTAATGGCCCGGATGCAGTCAATGTGGCGCCGGTATGCATTGGCTGAGGATCGTAACGCGAGGCAAACGCAATACTGTCGGCCTCCGTCACTTTCATGGAAGGCGTGGCCTTCCGCTCGCCCACCGCAAGATCCTCAAGATATCGTGGCACCGGCATTGTAATAGTATATGAGCGAGGAGAAATATATGAGCGTTCAATGGAGCAAAGACATAGATGCCGCGCTGAAAAATGCGGCCGAGAGCAATCGCCCACTGCTGGTGGATTTCAGCGCGGCGCCGGCTTGAGGGGGATGTGCTCGGCTGGAAGCCGAGTCCTACGCGGATGATGCAACATCAGCCTTCATCAATGCCAATTTCCTGCCCGTAGAAGCGCACATAAAGGAACACGGCGCCTGGTTCCACCGCTTCAATGTGTTGTGGACTCCGACGGTACTGATTCTCGATTCTGGAGGCGTGGAACGCCATCGTATCGAGGGTTATCTTCCCAAGGAGGAATTTCGCGCCGAACTGGAGTTAGGCTTAGGCCGAGTCGCATTCATGAGCAAGAAGTGGGCTGATGCCCAGCAGTACTATGGCGGAATCGTTGAGCATTATCCACAAACAGCGGTCGCGGCTGAAGCGCAGTATTGGGCCGGGGTAAGCCGCTACAAAGCGACCAATGACCATACGGCGCTTGGCGCGATCGCAGCCCAGTTCCGGGAGAAATACGGGGATACGATATGGGCTAAGAAGGCTTCCATCTGGGCAGGCTGATACGGCAGCCAAACGTCGATGGTCGCGCTGGAATGTTGACAGCTTTAAAGTGAACTGTCATTCTGTGTTTTGACCCAGCCAACCACCGGGGAGACCGGAGCGTTCGTCTCCGATGAAGCCTGGAGATCCCTCGAAGGCGCATACGACCTTCAGGTTCACGTTGCGCCGGATGTGATCGCGCCGCCGCATCGACGATCTCGATTTGGCGAAAGAATTCCTGGAGCGCGGACTCAAGGGATTCGTCCTGAAGTCGCATTATGTCTCCACCGCCGAGCGGGCGAAAGTTGTATCGAAGGCCGTTCCCGGTATTTCGGCGTTTGGCGCGATTACGCTCAATCATTCGGTGGGTGGCCTGAACCCGGTCGCAGTCGAGATCGCGGGCCGTTCCGGATGTAAGATTGTTTGGATGCCGACGGTGGATGCCGCGAATGAAACCGCCGGGATTCCCGGCGCTGGCGGCAAAAAGCTGCCTTTTTGGGCGGAGATCCAGCAGCAAATGTCCGCGATGGGAATTTCGCCTCCGCGTATGAGGGTCCTTGAACAGCGATGGCAAGCTCATCGAAGCCGCGCGGATTTGCCTGGAGCTGATCGCCAAACACGACATGATCCTCGCGACAGGACATCTGGGCCGTGACGAGATTTTCGCCCTGGTCCGCGCTGCGCGTGAACTGCGCGTTCGCAAGGTCATGGTGACACACGCCGAATTTCCGTCGCAGAATCTTTCCGCCGAGGAGCAAAATGAGCTGGCGGATTTGGGCGCGTATATCGAGCACTGCTTTACCACTATGCATACCGGCAAAGCGCCCTGGGACGTCGTCCTCGCCAGCATCCGCAAAGTCGGTCCGAAGCGCTGTGTTCTTTCAACCGATTTGGGACAAACCATCAATCCGCCCGTTTCGGTAGGATTCGCCATGTTTGCGCAGCGGCTGCTCGACGCAGACTTTACAGCAGAAGAGGTCAGGCAGATGACAGTAGTCAATCCGGGCGCGTTAGTAGATGCCCATAATGGATAAATCTGTTTTGGTGGTAAGCGCGCACGCCGCGGATTTCGTGTGGAGGGCCGGCGGCGCGATTGCGCTATATGCCAAGCGCGGTTATCGCGTGCGAATCCTGTGCCTCTCGTTCGGAGAGCGGGGAGAATCGCAAGGTTTATGGAAGAATCCGGGCATGACGATCGAAGAAGTCAAGAAAGAGCGTCGGCGCGAATCCGAGCGGGCGGCAGGACTGCTCGGCGCTGAGGTCCGTTTCTTCGATGCTGGCGATTATCCGCTTCGGCCGACCGACGAGCTTATCCACGGAATGGTGGAGGAATTTCGCGCCATGCACCCGAGTTTTGTGCTGACTCACAGTTTCGAAGATCCATATAACAGCGACCATGTCGAGGCGAACCAGTTGACACTGCGGGCGCGGATTTATGCGCAGGCCCTGGGTCATCCCGCGGCCGGCAAGGCGCTGGGCGCCCCGCCCGTGTTTCTCTTCGAGCCGCATCAGCCGGAGCAGTGCCATTTCAATCCGGAGGTTTTACTCGATATCACGCCGGTCATGGAAACCAAGCACAAGGCCATGGAATCCATGGTCGCGCAGGAGCATTTGTGGGAATACTACACTGACCTGGCGAAGCGGCGCGGCACTCAGGCGGTACGGAACTCCGACCGCAAGGACATTAAATTCGCGGAGGCGTACCAGCGAGTTTATCCAGAGGTTACGGAAGAACTGCTATGAATCCTCGCATCGTCCGCAACATTGAGAGGCCCGATCCGGACGTGGTTCGGCTGCTGGGAGAACTCGGCGTCGCGACTGTGCATGAGGCGCAGCGCCGCACCGGGTTGATGCGGCCTTATATGCGTCCGCTCTATCTCAGTGCGAGACTTGCGGGTCCAGCGGTCACGGTGTCCTGTCATCCGGGCGATAACCTGATGATCCATGCGGCGGTCGAAGTCTGCAAGCCTGGCGACGTGCTGGTGGTCGCGCCGATCTCCGAATCAAGCGATGGAATGTTTGGCGAACTTCTAGGTGAATCCTGCCGCGCGCACGGAATCGCCGGCGTGGTGGTCGATGCCGGAATCCGCGATTCGGCGGAATTGACCGCTATGAATTTCCCGATCTGGTCGAAGGCGATTTCCGCCCAAGGCACGGTGAAATCAAGCGCGGGGTCCGTGAACGTGGATATCGTCTGCGCAGGAGCGACCGTTCATCCCGGCGACGTGATCGTAGGCGATGCCGACGGCGTCGCGGTGGTACATCGCCGGATCGCAGCAGAAGTGGCCCGCTTGGGCGACGAACGCCGCGCCAAAGAGGAAAAGTTGCGCGAGCGGCTGCGCTCGGGTGAGCTGGGCTTGGACATGTACGGACTCCGTGCCAAGCTAATCGGAGTTGGGAATCGAGTACGTGGAACGAGAAGATCAAGGGAGATAAAATTCATGGGACAGCTTGTCGCAGCGTTAGCAACCTGTCATGCTCCGCAGTTGTTTACGCGGCCGCCTAGCGACGACCCCGCGCAGTTGGATGCGACCGCCGCCGCCATGCGCGAGCTGGGCAAAGCCTTGGATGAATCGAAGCCCGATCTTTTGGTGATCTTCGGCAGCGATCATCTGGAGACATTTTTCCTTTCGGCGGTTCCCACATTCGCGCTCATTGCCGGAGAGAGCGCCAATGCTTCGTTTGCCGGGCAAACCTACAATTTGCCGATTCATCAGGCCTTCGGCGAGGACCTGCTCGAGCGGCTGGTGGCAGGTGGGTTCGACATGGTCTACTCCCAGGACGCGATTCTAGGGCATGCCTTCGCGGCCGTGTTCGAGTGGGTAATGGAAGGCCGCAAAATTCCCGTGGTTCCGATTTTCATCAACACCTATCTTCCTCCGCTTCCGAGCGCGCGCCGGTGCGAAGCTCTGGGCCGGGCTGTCAGGGAAGTGATCGATTCGCGGCCGGAAAGGGTCGCGGTGCTGGCAAGCGGCGGATTGTCGCATTTTCCCGGCACTTGGAAATATTCGCAGCCCGAGTTCGAGTTCGACCACTGGGCGATCGCGCACATGGAGCGCGGCAATATGGAGCCGCTCCTCAGGCTTAGCGTGCAGCAACTGGATGAGGTCGGCAACACGGAGCTGCTGTCCTGGATGGCGCTATTCGGTGTCATGGGGAATGCGCCGGGAGAGCTTTTGTCGTATCAGCCCACGTGGCATCATGGTCACGCGGTGATGCGTTTCCTTCCCCGCCGCAAGGACGCGTCCATGCCGAAAGGCGCGCCGCCATCCGAAACTTTCGAGTTCAAGAACCAAGGCTACGAATTTTATAAACATCCCACGCCTTCTTCGTACAAGCTCAACAAGCTGCTCTTCGATTTGCGGCATAAACCGAGACTTCGCTTGGAGCGTTTTGAACGACAGCGATGCCGTCGCCTCCGAGTATGGTTTAAATGCGGAGGAGATGAAGGCGCTGCGCACACTGACCGATGAAAATATCGATCTGTTGCGAGTCCACCGAGCCGCATCCACTGGTGAAGGTTGGAGCGCATCCGCTGGGTACGCTGATGTCGATTCTGGTGGTGCAGGCCGACGCCCGCAGGCTCAGAGCGGAAGGAGCGAAGACCGTACAGGGGCGGGCATGAGCCGGTTGAAAGATCGCGTCGCGGTAGTTTCGGGAAGCGCCTCCGGGCTAGGGCGGGCCATCGCTCTTCGTCTGGCATCGGAAGGCGCGCGTCTCGAATTGCTCGACATCAAGGACGCGACCCCGGTTTGCGAAGAGATCCGCGCCGCGGGCGGCACAGCCGAAGCGACTCAGTGCGATGTGACGGACGAGGCTCAGATTGGGCGCGCCATAGCGCGATCGAAAGCCGCTGCGGACAGGTCGATATCCTCGTGAATAACGCTGGAATCCTGTCGGGCCGCACTCCCTGGCACGCGCTCTCGAAGGCCGAGGTCGAGCGATTCATCGATATCAATTTCATCGGCTACTTTCTGGTGACCAAGGCGGCTTACCCGTTGATCAAGAAAAGCAAAACGGGCCGAATCATCATGGTCGCCTCGCGAACTTATTTTCTGGCGAATCCGGGACAGATGGCGTACGTCGCGAGTAAAGGCGCAGTGATGGGAATGGTTCGGGTTCTGGCGCGCGAATGCGGCGAGGACGGGATTAACGTGAATGCGGCAATGCCGGGCATGGTAGCGACTCCCGGCACCCAGGCGCATTCGCAAGAGGAGGCGTTCAATCGCGTCATGATGAACCAAGCCCTCAAAAAGCGCGTGATGCCGGAACACTTCGCGGCTCTGGTCGCGTTTCTGGCCAGCGACGACGCCGAGATGATCACCGGCCAAATGATCCTGTGTGATGGCGGCGGCTATTTACACTGAGCAATGTCGAAAACCATTGGATTTATCGGCTTCGGTGAAGCCGGGTATCATATCGCCAATGGCTTGCGCGAAGCGGGCGTAGGCGCGATTTCCGCCTACGACATCAACACGCATTCGGCAACGGCAGGTCCGAAGATTCAGGAGCGAGCCGCCGTAACCGGCACTCATCTCGTCGATTCCTCTGAGAACCTCGCTCGCGCAAGCGATGTGCTGCTTTCCACCGTAACCGCGAACGCGGCGATCGAAGCAGCCGAACAGACCGCTCCATTTTTAAGACAGCATCATTTCTATGCCGACATGAATTCTGTCGCACCGGCCGTCAAGCAGTCGATCGAACGGATCGTCACCAATCAGGGAGCCCGTTTCGTCGAAGCGGCCATCATGGCGCCAGTACCATCACATGGCCATCGCGTTCCGATTTTATTAGGAGGCTCCGGCGGCCCAGGCGTTCGAAGAAATCATGGCGCCTTACGGGATGCGACTGGAGGTCGTGAGCAGTGAAGTTGGTACGGCAGCCGCCACGAAGATGTTCCGCAGCATCGTCGTAAAAGGCTTGGAAGCGCTGATTTTCGAATGCGTACTGGGGGCCAGCCGCTACGGCGCGGAGCAGCGCGTCTTCGATTCGCTGGGGGAAACTTTTCCAGGCATCGATTGGAATGCGCTCGCG
Organism: uncultured Acidobacteriota bacterium; assembly: GCA_963799805.1. Classification (GTDB taxonomy): domain Bacteria; phylum Acidobacteriota; class Terriglobia; order Bryobacterales; family Bryobacteraceae; genus Palsa-187. The sequence continues at coordinate 653,650 of CAWCYF010000002.1, read as the reverse complement.
AACTACATGATCGGACGAGTGGTCGTGCACGGGGAACGCCGCGCGCGGGAGATGGAAGAGGTCGCCGAAACGCTCCGCCATCTCGCGATTGAGCCGCATTATGGCGGAAGCGACGGCGCGGCGCATGGATTGGAGCGCACAGCTCGATCTTCGCGGCCGCTTCCAGGGAAAAGAGCCAAGCGACTATCACGAAGTGCTGGAAGCGATCGCGGCCATTCTGACCGCGTGATCTCTCGATGACGAAAATCCGCACGCAGGTCGGCATTATCGGCGCGGGACCGGCCGGGCTGATGCTTTCACATCTGCTGCATCTCGAAGGAATCGAGTCCTTCGTAATCGAGGCTCGCAGCAGGGCGTATATCGAAAGCCGAGTGCGGGCCGGCGTGCTCGAACAGGGCACGGTCGACCTGCTGAATCAGACCGGGGTTGGAGAGCGGATGAGCGCGAGAGGGCTTGGTCCACGGCGGAATCGAGCTGCGCTTCAACCGGCGTGGGCATCGTATCGATTTCAGGGACCTGACCGGCGGACGCGCGATCACCGTGTACGGCCAGCAGGAAGTAGTTAAAGATCTAATCAAATCCCGGCTTCGACGCGGGAGGTCAGATCATTTTCGAGGTCGCCGACGTCACGGTTCATAGCTTCGATACACCGACGCCGCAGATTCGTTTTCGCAAGGACGGCGAGCTTCATGAATTGAATTGCGATTTCATTGGCGGATGCGACGGCTTCCACGGAATCTGCCGTCCGTCGATTCCTTCCGGCGCGCTCACCGTCTACGAGCGGGCGTACCCGTTCGGGTGGCTGGGAATTCTCGCTGAAGCGCCGCCATCGTCCGATGAACTGATTTATTCCAACCATGAACGCGGCTTCGCGCTCCAGAGTATGCGCTCGCCCGCGCTCACCCGTCTATACCTTCAATGCGCGCCTGATGAGGATCTCGCGGGATGGCCCGACTGATCGAATATGGCGAGGAGCTACACACGCGTTTGGAGACGAACGACGGATTCGTGCTCCATGAGGGATCGCATTATTCAAAAGGGCGTCACGGGCATGCGCAGTCATGTGGTCGAGCCGATGCAATGCGGCCGGCTTTTTCTCGCGGGCGACGCGGCGCACATTGTTCCGCCTACCGGCGCCAAGGGAATGAATCTCGCGATCGCCGATGTCCTGGTGCTCTCGCGAGCGCTGAGTCATTTCTACGCGAGCGGCAGCGAAGCGGCACTGGAGCGCTACTCGGCAACCTGCCTGCGCCGCGTCTGGAGAGCACAGCATTTTTCCTGGTGGATGACTTCGATGCTGCACTGGTTCGCCGAGGACAGCGCGTTCAATCACCGGCGTCAGCTGGCAGAACTCGACTACGTGACCAGTTCGCGCGCCGCGGCCACTCATCTCGCGGAAAATTACGTGGGATTACCGATGGATTGAGTCCCGGTATTAAGCGAGATCACAGCGTCCTCATAGCGACCTGGACCCATCCCGCCTTCGGGAAAGATCCGATGCTCCGCGATCCACTCGAAGGATTCCTCAAAAACTTCCCTGGTATACGGCTCGAAGACGATTCGCTCGCCCGGGCCCCATCGCCGGGTGTCTATCTGGTCGAGAAAGCGCGCCGGAAATTCATTCCGGTAATAGCGGGTGTAAAGATCCGGGCGGAGATCGATATCGCGCTGCGCGCGGCGGAGCGCGCGGAAATATTTCCGCACATCCTCAGGATCGGGATCACCTGTGATCATGCTGGCGATCATAAAAGTGCTGTCGATAATTTTGCGGAAACCGAGCTGCTCCATGAAATAAGCAGGACCGCTAAACAGCGAGGCCGCCGGAGTTTTTCGATCGATCAGAAGCTCCATCCGCTTGAAAAGCAGCCCCTCGGAGAACGACAGGTTGATGTCTTCGCGCTTTATGAACTGCTCCAGCGCCTGGATTGTAGAGTAGTGGCTCCCCGACTGGTAGCCGACCGAAATCGGCACCCCCGCGAGATCGGCCGGTTCCCGGATGAACGATTCAGGCGGAACAAAAATACCAGCGGGCGAGACCGAATAGGCATCGGCAAAAAGCTTGCCGTGCCCGTTCGAAGCGCCCACGTTCACTGTCCAATGACAGGCGCAACTAATATCGGAGGCGCGCCCTCTCTCGAACGTCTGGTAAGCGCCGACCCTGTCGCCGAGATCGTGTTTCATCCCTTTGTTGGAAGTCAGCTCGTCGTGGAATTCATAATCGAGCCCCTCCTCCGTGAAGTAGCCTTTCTCCTCGGCCACCCACTCGTGAAGCCGCATGTGCGGAGCTATGACAAATCTGGCCATGATCTCTCCTTTAAGCCGCCCGGGAAATTTTCGATAGATTCAGAAGACGCTCAGCATTGCCACTAAAAATCTGGTCTTGTTGTTCGCCAGTCAACCCGATGTTTTCAATAATCCGGATGGTTTCCCGCGTGTAAAGTCCGGGAACTGGCTCAAACGGCATGTCGGAAGCAAACAGCGCGTGATCGATTCCAAAAAATTCCAGGCCGCATTGTGTCGCGCCTTTTGCGCCAAATAAGGCCGTATCGGCATAGAACATCTTAAAATAATCGATCGGCCTCTTCTTTAAAGTTCGCAAGAGGACTGTAAGGTCCTCGTTGGAGGTGCGCGTACCCAACTGGTCCCATCCGTGGCCGACCCGTCCTTCGAGATATGGGACGATTCCACCCATATGATGGGTGATGATCTTCAGCTTGGGACAGCGATCGAAAAGACCGGAGAAGGCGAGGCGCGCCATTGCGGCGCTGGTTTCGTAGGGCCACCCGAGTGTCCACCAGATCTCAAATTTCGAATGATCTTCGGAACGATAATCCGGGGAATCCGCTCCACGCGCGGGATGTATCCAGATGGGAATATCGCGGCGCTCGAGTTCCTGGAACAGCGGAAGGAACTCTGGTGAATCGAGCGGCTTGCCCGCGGCATTAGAGTAAAACTGAACACCACAAGCGCCGAGTTGAGTCACGGCCCGCACTGCCTCCTTTTCCGCTTCTCCAGGATTGTTTAGCGGCAGAGCCGCGACGAAACTCATAAAGCGCTCGGGGTAGCGCTGGGTCAGCTCCGATAATTCCTCATTAGCCGATCTCGCCAGAAGCGGCGATTCGTCCGGTCCGGCCAGTATCTCGATAGGCGGCAGCGGAAGCGAAATGAGTTGGCGGTAATCGCCAAACTCATCCATCACGCGGAACCGCGCGTCCAGGTCCACTAGAGTGGGGATATGCCGCACGCGTTTGCCGATATCGGGCGGCCGGGATGGGCCGTTGATGAACTCATCGAAGAATCGTTTTGGAAAAATGTGATTGAAGACGTCGATTTTCATGAATAGTCCGTTCTGAATTATAGCGGTTCCTCAACGCGAAGCTTGATTGCCAATGCGGCCAGTGCCGCAATCAACGGCGGCAAGGCAGCGACCCAGAATACGCGCTGGATTTCCAACCGCGACGATAACAATATTCCCCCCACGACAGGACCCACGATGGAGCCGATTCTCCCGATGCCCAGTGCCCACCCCGAGCCGGTGGCGCGAACGCCAGTCGGGTAGGACTCAGCCGCCAACGAATTGGCTCCGGTCTGCGCGCCGATGGCGCTGAATCCGGCGGCTATAATCGCGATGGTTTCTAGAGCGACCGATGCGCTGACCATCCCGATGACAAAAACGCACCCCGTCGCAGCCAGGTATGCCCAGACCAGCACTCGATAGGATGAATGGCGATCGATGTACCGGCCCAGCACGACCGAACCAACCGCGCCTCCCAGTTGGAACATCGCGGTGATCACGATGGCTTGCCCCAACCCGAGTCCCGCGTCGTGAAGAACGGTCGGGAGCCAACTGTTCAGAAAATACAGGTCTAATAGGCTCATAAAAAAGATGAGCCACAGCAGAAGCGTGAGTCTCGCACGCCCCTCCGTGAAGAGTCGCTTCACGAGAAACCCCGTCTCTCGGCGCTCGCTCACGACGAACGAGGCTCCTGCGGGAACCTGCACATCCTGCGCGACCTTTCTAAGTAGTTTGACAACTTTCTCGTCTTCGCCCCCCTTTAAAACGAGAAATCGAATGGACTCCGGCAGTCCCATCGTCAGAGTCGCAGTCACGCAGGGCAGGATACCTCCGAGCACGAAGACCGATGGCCAACCGAATCGCGAGATGAGCGCCGCCGCCGCCAATCCGCCCGCGGCCGCGCCGATCGGCACGCCCGAGAACATGAGCATCACTCCTGTTGCCCGAAGCCGGCGCGGCATATATTCAGCCGTAAGCGCGATCGCATTCGGGAGAGTCCCGCCCAGCCCGAAACCAGTAATCAGCCGAAGCACGACCATCGATTCGACCGAATTCGCACGCGCCGCCAGAAGAGAAAATACACCGAACCAAAGTGTGCACAAAACCAGAATTCTTTTGCGGCCGAAGCGGTCTGCGAGGGGACCAAACACCAGCGCGCCGAGAAACATCCCGACCAGTCCACTCGAGAGGATCGGACTCAGGGACGCGCGCGGAATGTGCCATTGCCGCGCTAACGCCGGGGCCACAAAGCCGATCATCTGCGCGTCGAAGCCATCCAGCAGGACCGCGGCTGCACACAGGATCGCCACCCGGCGATGGTAGGGGCCGAACGCTTGTCGATCCATGACCTCCTGAACATTCAGGCTCGCCACTTCCTTCATTCGGTCTCCTTCGCCCACTGCCGTCGGGCAATTCTTATAGCTTATATTGAAAGCCGATGTTCAGAATTTTTGGCACTATCCTGCTTGCCGCTGCTCTACAAGCGCAAGCGCAGACTGCTGCTCCTGAAACAAAAGATCCGCTCGGCCGGGACACGCCGCAGGACGCGGTTTTTCATTTCCTCGAAGCTTGCCACGCTCGCGATTATTCGAAAGCGGTTTATTACCTCGATTTGCGCCGCATGTCCGCGCAAGAGCGGGCCAAGAATGGTCCAGACCTCGCAAGGCAGTTGGAGGACCTGCTCGACGACACTCCGTTCGATATCGCCACGCTCAGCCGGGATCCGAACGGAGATCAGTCTGACGGGCTTTCACCGGCATTAGAGCGGCTCGATACCTTCCATGTCGATGGGCAGACTCTGGAGCTCCAGTTAGAGCGCGTGCAGTTGAAGCCCGGGTTCCGCGTCTGGCTGGTCTCGGCGAACAGCGTCGCAATGATATCGGCAGCGCATCAAATCTTAGCTGAGACGCCATTCGAAAAGAAACTGCCGCAGGTTCTGGTGACGTTTGAAATCTTCGACACAGCGGCATGGCGCTGGATCGCTCTGCTCCTATTCGGCTTGGCATCCTGGATTCTGGCAGGAGTAGTCTCGTGGGCGCTCGTGGCAATGGTGCGACCTTTGGTGAACGCGCCGAAATTTCGCGGGCCGTTGCGCATCTGTCTGGCTGTGGCAGGTTTTCGAGCGGCTATGCAGTTTGCCTCACCGGCCACACTCTCTCGATTATTCATTGAACGTGCGCTAGCGCTGATTTTCTTTCTCGCCGTGGCATGGGGGGGCGCCGTTGTGATCGACGTGGTTGGAGAACGTTGGCGCTTGCGTCTCGATCCGCGCGTTCAGGCGCTTAGTTATTCGGTGCTCCCTCTCGGGAAGCAGATCTTGAAACTGTCGTTATTTCTTATCGCGATCTTGACTGTTATCAGCGCATGGGGCTACAACACTTCCACGATTCTGGCGGGGCTGGGCGTGGGCGGACTCGCTGTGGCGCTGGCGGCGCAGAAGACCATTGAGAACCTGTTTGGCGGAGTCTCGGTGATCGGCGACCGCCCCGTTCTGGTCGGTGACGATTGCCGCTTCGGCGATCGCACCGGAACGGTGATGCACATCGGTCTGCGCTCGACGCGCATTCGCACACCCGACCGCACTATCATTAGCGTGCCGAATGGCCAATTTTCATTGATGCCGCTCGAAAATATTTCCGGACGAGATAAAATCTGGTTTCATCCCACGCTAAATCTCCGAAGGGACACGAGCTCGGAGCAGCTCCTAAAAGTTCTCTCATCATGCCGGGAGATCCTTACCGGCCACCCTAAAGTGGAGATTGGCAAGATTCCGGTTCGCTTCGTAGGCGTCGGGGCTTATTCACTCGATGTGGAAATCGCCGCGTACATAATCACTTCCGACAATGACGAATTTCTTGCGCTGCAGCAGCAACTGCTGCTCAAGATTTTACAGGAGGTGGAACGCGCGGGAACGGCGCTGGCGGTGCCGCTCCAGGAGAGCTTCAAGCAGCCCGAGACACACAATTAGCGAACATTCGCAGTGCACGCGCGGGCCAAGTCAGTATTCTTCCGAGCCGGAAGGAAGCTGATCGCGTAATCCCTTCGATTACCCGGGAAAACTCGCCCTCGCGCTCGTAAAGAAACTCGATCTGCTTATCGCGTCGCGCGAGCAATTTCTGGATTTCCTCGACGTCTTCTTCGCGCAGTGTGTGACCGGCTTGAATTTGCTCGGGGAGCGGGCGTTGGAAATAGATCGTTCCGTGCGAAGGTCCAGTCTCGCTCGTAGGGCGCTCCTTCGTATAGAAGTAAACTGCGATTGACCTTCGAGAGACCTCCTTCCCGGCAGGCAATTGAATTCGGCGGAATCCATGCCAAGATGTCTCGGTAGTCTCAAAGATTACACAGCGGTTGGCCAAAGGGACTACTGTCCTCCGCGCAGCTTCCCCGGCCGCCCATGGGTCGCGCAGTAACTCGAGACATCCGCCCCACGACGCATTCCATTCGGGATTCAGAAAAACGATCAGATTCAGCCGGCGATGAAGCTGCCCGCGAGGATGGTAGTTAAAATCGACATGCGTATCGAGCTCCTGCCCATCCAGATTTTCGTGCGTGCCGCCCCCAATATAATCGGGATCGTAGAGCAAGCGCGGAATGCCGGTGATCCGGCCTAGCAAGGCCAGAAATTCGCGGTCGCGCATAAGGTTATCGAAGCGCGCATAGGCCGGCCCGAGCTTGGCCAGATCGGGGAACACCGATTTGCGCCCGGCTTCGCCCCTTTCATTCAGGGATTGTCCAGCCCCAAACGAGGGAAACGCCGCGATCAGCTCCCGGCACAACGCAGGATCCAGAAATGGCTCAATGATTATGTGGCGAAATGGCCGGTTGGAGGCGAATTCCCGGCGCAAATCTTCAGCCCGATCGTGCACGGCCGCATGGAGCTCTGAAATCACTTTTCCAGTTTAACGGGCACTAAGGATGCCAGCGCCGATTTGCCCATGAAGGTTCTGGTCCGGACGCGGGATATCGCCTCCCCCGTACCATACGCGAACGATATTCTGAATCACCTCGACCGACGGATCGCAGATGACTTCGCTGTCCCAGTGTTGGCCGCCGGCAATTGGCGCAAAATCCAACACGCGATCCCAGTGGACGCCGTCCGTGGACTTCGCCAGCCCAAGACGGCGGCGCTCTCCACGATCACGGCCGGTGTAGAGCATCCAGTAGAGGCCACCCGAAGACCAGACGGCAGGTTCTCCAAGTCCCATCTCATCGAAGGCGCCAGGACCACCCATGTCGAGTAGCGGATTTGAGCGAAGTTTATCCCAGCGCACTCCGTCTCTCGATCTCGCTACGCCCAGTCGTTGCCGGCGGGCCCGGTCTATACCCAGATAGAAAAGATAAAATTGGCCCCCGGCTTGAATTACGTATGGATCGCCCACTCCGCGCTCGTCGAAACTTCCGTATGGACCGGTGGAGAGCACCGGTCCCGTAGCCTTACGCCAAGTGCTTCCGTCATCGGAGCGCGCGAGCGCGATGCGCGGTGGATCGCCCGCCTGATACCAATACAGAATCTCGTCGCGGTTGACAATGGCCGAGCCATTGGCGGCAATGCTAGCTCCCTCCCAACCCGAGGGCGATATCACCCGGCCTTGCTTGGTCCAATGCGTGCCGTCCGAGGAAATCGCCGCCCCCGTGCTCCAGGTATGCCCGTCGAAGCCGGAATAAAGGTTGAGATACTTTCCGCGAAAAAGAATCACGGACGGATTCAGAACATCCACTGAATCCCAGTCTCCAGGCGCGCCGCGACCGAGTTCGGGCTCCGGCGCAGGCGCCCACGTGAAGGGCGGCCGCGGCCCTCCTTGCTCCGGCGCAGGCAAAGTGAAATCGGCGTAGCCTCCGCACCCGCACATCGCGGTCCACAGGACCATCGCGACGCATTGCTTACCGTTCACACGGGATCCGGATCTGGAGTTGCGCGCCTTCGCCCGGCCTGGAGTCGATTTGCAGCTCGCCGTCGAGCATGCGTACACGCCGCTTGATGCTCACCGGCCCCAGCCGCAGCAGCTCCAACTCATTCAGATTGAACGAACCGCTAAAAGAGAAGCCGCCTCCGTTGTCCTCCGCCGAAATGTGAATATGGCCGTCCTGGACACCCATCGATACCGCGATACGGGTCGCGCCGGAATGTTTTTGTATATTATTGAGCGCCTCGCGCACAATCTGTAGAAGCTCGAGAGAAACTTCGGTTTCCTCGGGATCGTGAAGCTCGCCGCTCGAAAAAGTCGCGGAGATTCCGGTATCGCGCCCGAATTGTTCCACCATGCGGCTCAGCGATGCGGGAAGACTTGAACCATCATCCACCGGACGCATGTTACGCACAAAGGTCCGCAGCTCCGTCACTTGATCGCGGCACAACTGCTGCAACTGGCGAAGTTCTTCAGTCGCCGCTCCGACATCCCGCTGCAATATCTTTCTCAGGACCTCCAGGCGCATCTGAAAGCTGATGAAACTTTGTAGAGGCCCATCGTGAAAATCGGCGGCGATGCGCTGCCGTTCAGCTTCCCTAGCGCCCTGAGCTTGAGAGCGAATCATCAGATTGTAACGCAAGATGTTGGACATTCGACCCTCAAGATAGCGCCGATGGAGTAGGGCCGAAGCCAGTAGGTAACCGCAGAGGAGAGCCGATATCATACCCGCTGCCGCGCCCCCAGTCGGACCCGATGCCGCTATCCACGTCCAGAAACCGAAAAAAATCGTATCCGCGATGAGCGCGATGGAAGAGCGCGCCGGCTTATCGAACCGCAACTCGAATAAGGCCGCGACGGAGTACATAGCATATGCCGCGAGCGCCGCAAGTACATAGATCAAATGAGCGCCCGCGACCCCGTAACACATTAGACATGCGAGAGCCAGTACAAGTCGAGCGATGCGGAGGGCCAGCCGCCCGCGATACGGCACGATGTCAGCGCCTGTCACGTTAGGCCCTGCATATTAGCGCCTGTAAAGATATAAACGGTGGCTGCGCCCCTCACCGTCGTCGTCGATATCCTGGATCTTTATCGGCTTCCACGCCGAGAATTCGAAATCGTGCGCCACCACGCGGGCGCCCTTCTTGAGCTGCTTTTCAAGCATCGGGGCGACTTTATCATTCGACATGGGCAACAGGTACACAGTAAGCAGATCGGCCGAAGAATAGTCTTGCTTCATCAGATCGCCATGGATAATACGCGCTGTCGCAGTTAGTCCAAGCGTCTTGATGCGCTCCATGCTCTGCTTATACAGCGAATCGTCAAACTCTACGCCCGTAGCATCGGCCTTGAATTTACCCGCCGCCATAAAGACGATCCGTCCGTCGCCGGACCCGAGGTCGAACATCTTCTCGCCGGGCTTCAGACCGCCCAATTGAAGCATCTTCTCGACGACGAGCTCCGGGGTCGGATAATACGGGGCGAGCTTTTCGATCGGCTGGTCCTGCGCCCAAATCAGGAGCGCAAATACGAACAGCATGGGCGCAGGCAGAGCGAAAGATCGCCTCACGGTTCAAATATACATCTGTCAGGGCGCGATATATACTCTGACCCGATTGCTCGACTGGTCTTCCGCCTGAATGTACAGCTCCGCAGGACCATAGTTTACGATCTTAGGAATTTCGATCTCGACCAAGTAAAAGCCGATATAAGGAGCGAGCACAGCGCGCGTTACTTCCACCGGCTCGCGATCGAGATACGCGGTTACTGTGGCAGACACCTGAGGCGGGTTCTCAAGCGGAGCGGCCAGTCCCGTGGGCCAATCCGGTTTCACGCGGCCGAGCCCGGTCGCCAGAATCTGGATATGCGCGCCCGAGTGCGCCGGGGTCATCGCGTTCAGCATAATCCCGCTATCTGAGTCGAGCAGCAAAGGCGAGCCGTCCCGGTCGACAAAGATGGACGGCGCGGCCGTCTCGAGCGGCATTGCGGGAAACTTTAATGCGCCGCTTGAGGCATTAACCGTCAGAGACACCGAAGTGCCACGCGTCTCGAATGGGATTTGGATTTGCGATTCGGCATCATTGGCGTCAAGCACCGGTGCCGGCAGGTCCCCGGCATGAGCGATGCGCACGCTCGCGCCCAGTACCGTGACCAGGGAACCTGGCGCTGCCGCGCGCGCCACGAAATCGGCGGAGCTCACCACACGCGGATCGCGCAGACGGTGCGGCGCGAGAGTCGAGTACACCCCCAATCCATCCAGCGCCACCCATAGCTGGTTGCCTTGGGGGTCCAGCTTGACATCTTTGACCGCGGCTTGCGGCAAACCGGGAAGGGCGGTCCACGGCTGAGCCGCGCCGAGGCTGTCGAGGGCTATATAAGTGAGGAAAACGCTGTCGCCAGAGGCTACATAAATCGCTCCCGTCACGGGATCGGCGGTGATGCCGTGCGCACCCGTGTCCGGGAGATTCGAGGTCAGATCGTCCCAGAACACTCCCCCATTCTGGGTTCGCATGACTTGCACCGCCGGCGCTGTAGATGCCGGATCACGCACTCGCGATCCAAATACCGCGAGCGCCACGCGTGGATTGGCGGGGTCCACCCAGAAGCGTTCCACCGCACCGGTTTCTTCGGGCGCAAAGCTCCGCCAAGTGACGCCGCCATCCGTCGAGACGCTTAATGTTCCGTTGGCCATTCCGGTATAGAGAAAACCCGGCGCGGATAAGACTGCGGTCACCACCACTCCGCGTTGCGCCGAGAGCGACTGCTTAAGATGCTGCTCATTGAGGAAAGCCGTGTCCACCGCAGGACTCCAGGCCTGTTTCTGACCCGGCTCCCACTCGACTACAGATCCGTCGTTCAGCGCCAAACGGACGCCTTGATCGCCGTCGGGAAGGCTCAGCAGCCGCATCGCTGGCAGGTTAACGAGCCCCTGGTTCAAACCGCTCCACGACCTTCCCCCGTCAAGCGATCGGAACACGCCGGATGAGCTGGCGACCGTAATCTCATCCTCATTTCGAGGCGAAACTGCCAAGTCCTGAAGATCGTTCCCTACAATAGATGACGACCGGAACGCAGTGAGATTTTCCCAGCTAGCGCCTCCGTCGTCCGAGCGATAGACGAAATTTCCAAATGCGTAGAGGCGCGGAGATGACCCCGTGCCCGAAGTTCGAATGCGCGCTCCTGGTTCCGGCATCGGCACCGCTGCGGTCGAGTCAGGAACCGGGGATGCCGGACTGAGAGCCGCCGTGGGATGCCAGGTTTCGAAATCGGACGTCTCGAAGAGGTGTCCGGAAGCCGTGCGAATTGCCAAATGCGAGCCGTCTGGAGAATACTGGACCCGGTCGACGGGCCCGGTCGCTAGACCGGCTAATGATCTATCAATGCTGTTATTGCCAATGTGCCGCCAGTCCGGCGGCATCTGGCCCCATATCTTGCCCGTTCCTAGTACCAGGACCGCGACGGCGAACGCTGTGGCCTTCTTACACATGGAACGAGTCCATTGTATCCTCACTCCTCGGCCGATAAGATCCACATGCCGCTGATTCCATGGCTTAACAGATGATAATCTTTACAGGTCAGAGACTTGCACTGCAATTTTAGTGTTAGACTGACAGGAATCTGCTCCGAGAGTTTTCGGAGCACCAGGGTATTCAGGTCTATGTCCGGCATCAACCGCCCTTCAGTGGCGAGATTGTGGCTGCTTCTGGCAGCGCTGGCCGTTGTGTGCTCGGGCCAGATGCCGCCCGTCGATTCTCCCCAATATGCTGCCAAAGTTGTGACGGCGACGGGGCAGGTTTCGGTTCTCAAGGATTCGCAGCCATGGGCGTTGGACGTGGGTGATTCCATCCAGGTGAAACAGCTCATCCTGACCGGAGAAGATGGCCACGCGGTTTTCCAGGTCAGCGACGGGTCCACCTTCGAGGTATTCCCCAATTCGCAGGTGGTGTTCCGGAAGAACGCTCCCAACTGGATGGATCTCATTGATGTGTTACTGGGAAGAGTCCGGGTCCATATCGAGCACTTAGGCAACCGGCCGAACCCAAACCGCGTGTTGACTCCAACGGCGGTGATCTCGGTGCGGGGAACGACTTTCGATGTTTCGGTAGAGGACGACGAGGCGACCACCTTCGTTGAAGACGAAGAAGGCTTGGTGGAAGTGCAACATGCGATACTGCCTCGCGGCAACCCCAAGATCCTAAGCCCAGGCGAATCGATTCGCGTGTACAAATCGCAGCCCCTCGCATCCAGTGTGATCGACAAGGGAGCCATCTGGAAGCAGGCGATGCGGATGATCCTCGACGCCGCGACCACCTATGCTACGCGAACGCCCAGGATCAACGGGGTAGGCGGGGGGGCTACCGGCGGTGGCGTTTATACCAGCGACACCGGAAAGGGCAGTTTGCCCCCGCCTCCGGCAACCCCGCCACCTTCAGTTCCTCCTCCGCCTCCGACACCGACAACACCTCCCTTATAGAAGGCGCGCCTGGACCGATCTGATAGCATAAGAAGTTGTCAGGCTCCGGGCTTCGTGCAACGGGCGGCTGCGAACCCCGCCAGGTCCGGAAGGAAGCAACGGTAGCGGTTTAACCTGTGTGCCGCGGATCACCCGGGGTCTGGCATTAAACTGGCATTAAACGCGTTAATTCGTCCTCTCTATTTCCCGCATGTACCAGGTCATCGCTCGAAAGTACCGGCCGCAAATATTTGCGGAGCTGATCGGGCAGGAACACGTCAAGACGACGCTCGAAAATGCGATAAGGCAGTCCCGAATCGCGCACGGGTACATTTTTTCGGGGCAGCGGGGGACGGGCAAGACCACCGTGGCTCGCATTCTGGCGCGTTGTTTGAATTGCGAGCACGGCCCTACGCCGACCCCCTGCGGGAAGTGCGCGAGTTGTCTTGAAATCGCCGCAGGCTCGGGCGTCGACGTGATCGAGATTGATGCAGCCTCCAATCGCGGCATCAATGAAATGCGGGAGCTGCGCGAAAATGTGCGTTACCGGCCGGCGCGCGACCGATACAAGGTTTTCATCGTCGACGAAGCGCATCAGATCACGAACGAGGCTTTTAACGCGCTGCTAAAAACGCTGGAGGAGCCGCCGGAATGGGTGGTGTTCATCCTGTGCACAACCGAAGCGCACAAGATTCCTTCGACCATTGCATCCCGCTGCCAGCAGTTCAGCTTTCGCTCCGTGGATTTTGCCGAACTGGTCCAGCGCATGGAATGGATTGCGAAACAGGAGGGCATCGAGGCTGACGCCGAAGTATTGAGCGTTCTCGCGCAAGCGGGAGAAGGAAGCGTCCGCGATTCGCTATCGGCGCTCGATCAGGCCATTGCCTGCTGCGGCTCGAAACTGGATGCCCTCGAAGTGCGGACCCTTCTGGGCATGTTCTCGATAGATTTGCTCGATCGGGTCGCGAAGGCGCTGCTGGCGGGAGATTCGCAGGAAATGCTTGAAATAATCGCCGAGCTCGAAGCGAATGGGCACAGTCTGCAGCATTTCGCGCGCGAACTGGCGCGTTACTTCCGCAATTTATTAGTGGTGAAAATTGCTGGGAGTGCAACCCGCTTGGTGGCGGCTTCGTCGGCGGAACAGGTTAAATTGGCGGAGACGGCGGCACAATTCAGCGAACAGGATTTGACACGGTACCTGCAGTTGGCGCTCGATCTATTCCGGGACCTGCAAAGCTCCCTGCAGCCGCGGCTGCATCTGGAAGTGGGCTTGATCCGAATGGTATATGCCGGAAAGCTACAACCCATCGAAGAAGCTTTGGCGTCGCTGGGCGGACCGAGCGCTCCACCGAAACCGCCAGCCCCTGAATCTGTAGAACGGGATTCTGCAAAACGGGAATCTGCGAAACCTGCAAAGCGCGAATCTGTTAAAGGCGATACGCGCTCCCGATTGCATGCCGCTCTGATCGAGGCCAAGCGGACCCACATCGCCGATGCACTTGAGCATTCCGCGATCGCGGAATCCGCGACCGAGTTGGTGTTTACCACGCCAAAAATGTATGCGATGTACCTGAAGGAGCCTGAGTTCGAAGCGGCGGTCCGGCGAATCTGTGAAAAGCCGGTCAAAATTACGATTAAGGTCGACGAAGATGTGCCCGCCTCGCCGGCTCTAGGGCCTCCACAACAGGACGTGGTTACCGCGCGCGCGCTGTCGCATCCCGAGGTCCGGCGGTTTCAGGAGACTTTCCCGGATAGCCAGGTTCGCACCGTAAGAAATCTCAAGGAGGGCTAACCATGAAAATGCCCGGAAATATGCAGGCCATGATGCAACAGGCGCAGAAGATGCAGCAAAAAATGCAGGAGGAAGTCGCTCTGATCCGCGTCGAAGCTTCTGCCGGAGGGGGCATGGTGACCGTCAAAATGGACGGCCACAAGAACGTGACCGGAGTGAAGATCGACCCGGAGGTCGCCGGCGATGTGGAGATGCTGCAAGATCTCGTGATGGCCGCCTGCAATGAAGCTGCCAAGAAGGTCGATGACGAAACGCAAAGCAAGATGGGCGGGATGCTGGGCGGGATGGGACTGCCTCCCGGCCTCCTGTAATCATGCCCGATTTCGCGGCGCCGCTGCAGCGGCTGATCGACGAGTTCCGCCGGCTTCCTGGAATCGGGCAGAAATCGGCGCAGAGACTTGCATTTCATGTGCTGCGGAGGCCGCGGGACGAAGCTTCACGCCTGGCGGAGTCGCTGCTGGACGTAAAGGACAACCTCGGGATCTGCGCCCAATGCAATAACATCAGCGATGCCGAGTTCTGCCCCTACTGCCGCGATCCGAACCGCGATCGCACGCAGATCTGCGTGGTGGAGGAGCCGCACAACATCCTGCCTATTGAAACGACTCGGACTTTTCGGGGGCTATATCATGTCCTGAACGGCTCCATCTCGCCATTGCGCGGCATGGGTCCCGAGCAACTAAAGATCAAGGGACTGGTCGATCGTATTGCCGCTGGAGAGGTCCAAGAAGTTATCCTCGCGACAAATCCGACGGTGGAAGGCGAAGCGACAGCGGTTTATCTTTCGCGGCTGCTGAAACCGCTCGGGATGAAGGTAACGCGCATCGCTATGGGAATTCCGGTCGGCAGCGATCTCGAATTCTCGGATGAAGTTACGATTTCGAAATCGCTCGAGAACCGAAGAGAAATGTGAGCGATCTAGCCGAATACTGGCAGCATTCCCGACTCATATAGTAGATCCCCAGTGGTCCCACCGATACGGACATTCTCGATGCGATTTGGCTCTCGCTGTGTAGCCAGCATAATCTTTAGATAATTCCCGCTCAGGGCCGTGCGTCCGTTCTCGATCGTGACCGCGGAAAGCGTGCGGCCGATCATTTCGCGCCGGAACTCGAGATTCTTGCGGGCCGCAAGATCTCGTAACGTATGCGTCCGCTGTTTCCGGAGCGCGATCGGCACTTGAGATCGTGATTCTGCGGCCGGCGTACCGGGACGTTCCGAATATGTGAAGACGTGCAGGTAAGTAAATGACAAGCTTTCGATAAACGCGCGAGATTCCTCGAATTCGGAGTCGGTTTCTCCGGGAAAACCGGTCATTACGTCCGCACCCACTGCGCAATCGGGCATACATTCCCGCGCTTTCAAGATCCGGGCGGCATAATGATGCGGGCGATACTTGCGATGCATGCGCCGTAGCACGCTATCGGAACCGGATTGAAGCGGCGCATGCACGTGTTTGGCAATGCGCGGCGACTCGGCCATCAGGCTCAGCAGTTCGTCTGAAAAATCCATAGGCTCGACGGAGCTGAGGCGCAGACGTTCCACCGGTGTCTCATCGAGGAGCCTCCGCAGCATAGCAGCCAAACCAATTCGCCCATCCAGGTCGCGGCCCCAGCGTCCGAGATTGATTCCGCTGAGCACGATTTCGCGATACTTCCTCGCGAGCGAACGTACCTGCGCCACCACCTGCTCTGGAGGCGCGCTGCGGCTGCGGCCGCGCACGAACGGGATAATACAAAACGAGCAGCGATTATTGCAGCCGTCCTGGATCTTGAGATTGGGGCGCGTCCGGTCGCCCGACGCGTCCTCCACCGGAGCGGAAAGAAAATCGCGTTGGGCGAAGATATCCTCCACCTGGATTTGTCCATGATAGAGAAGGGAACCGGCGACCAGATCGGGGATGCGCGCCTTGTGCGAATTGCCAATTACCATCGAGACGCCGGATAACGCGGCGATCTCCTGCGGAGCGCGTTGGGCATAGCAGCCGGTCACCAGGATGCGGGCGTCCGGGTGCTCGCGATGGATGCGGCGCACGGTTTGCCGGACCTCGTCGTCCGCGGTCGAAGTAACGGTGCATGTATTCAGCACGACCAGATCGGCTTCGCCCAGCTCGCTGGCCGCGGCAAGTCCCTTCGCGGCGAGTCCCGCCTCAATCGCGGCGCCATCCGCTTGAGAGGCGCGGCACCCGAAGTTTTTCACCCAGAAGCGATCCAATTCAGTCTTCTTCCTGTTGCGCCGCGAGCCGGGTCACGACACTCAGGTCTTCGAGCGTGGTGACGTCGCCGGTGACGGTATTGTTGGTAACGAGCTCGCGAAGCAGCCGCCGCATGATTTTGCCGCTGCGCGTCTTCGGCAGACCGTCGGTGAAACGGATCTCCTCCGGCCGGGCGAAGCTGCCGATCTCGTGCGCCACCCATTCCCGGAGCTCTTTTGCGAGCTCTTCGTGGTTCCAGTCTCCCTTCCTGAGCGTGACGAAACAACACACGGCTTGGCCGGTAATTTCGTGGGGCTTGCCGACCACAGCGGCTTCCGCCACAGCCGGATGATGCACCAGCGCCGACTCCACTTCCATGGTGCTCAATCGATGGCCGCTGACGTTCATAACATCGTCGACGCGGCCCAGCACCCAGAAGTAGCCATCCTCATCGCGGCGCGCCGCGTCACCGGTGAAGTACGCGCCCGGCACGCGGCTCCAATACTGTTCCTTGTACCGTTCCGGGTCGCCCCAGATGTTGCGGATCATGGATGGCCACGGGCGGCGGATGATTAGGTAGCCTTCCTTATCGGGACCGACGGGTTCGCCGCGAAGATCGACAATATCCGCGATCACGCCAGGCATGGGGACCGTTCCCGAGCCGGGTTTCAGAGGAATGGCCCCCGGCATGGGCGCGATCATGATGCCGCCTGTCTCCGTCTGCCACCAAGTGTCGACAATGGGGCACCGGCCCTTTCCGATCACGCGGTGATACCATTCCCAAGCGGCTGGATTGATAGGCTCGCCGACGGAGCCCAGCAATCGGAGACTCGAAAGATCGTGGGCGTTGGGCCACTGCTCGCCGTGGCGTATCAACGCGCGAATCGCCGTCGGCGAAGTATAGAAAATATTGACGCGATATTTTTCAATCAGGCGCCACCAGCGGTCGACCTGCGGAAAATCGAGAGCACCCTCATACATCACGCTGGTGGCCCCGGCGGAGAGCGGCCCGTAAACGATATAGCTGTGCCCGGTGACCCATCCGATGTCGGCCGAGCACCAGTAGGTGTCCTCGTCGCGCAGATCGAAGACCCATTTCATCGTGGCTGTGATTTGCGTGAGATATCCGCCGGTGGTATGCAGAATGCCTTTCGGCTTACCTGTGGTGCCGGATGTGTAAAGCACGTAGAGAGGATGCTCACTGTCGAGAGGCACAGCCGGACAATCCTCGCTGGCGGTTTCATCGAGTTCGTGCCACCAATAATCGCGCCCCTTCTGCATAGGCGTGTCTGAGCCAGTGCGCCGGTACACGATCACATCGCGCACGGTGGGGCATTCGGAAACGGCCTCATCCACAGCCGGCTTTAGCTTGATCTCTCTACCGCGCCGAAAGCTGCCATCGGCGGCGATCACAACCACCGCGCCTAAGTCCTGAATTCGCGCCTTCAGCGCTTCTGCCGAAAATCCACCGAAAACGACGCTGTGTATAATGCCCAGCCGTGCGCAGGCGAGCATGGCGACCGGCAGCTCGGGGATCATGGGCATGTAAATGATTGCGCGATCGCCGGTCTTATACCCTCGGGATTTCAGCACGCTGGCAAAGCGCACCACCAGCCGGTATAATTCCTGATAAGTGAGGAACCGTTGCTCTCCGGGCTCGCCCTCCCACAGAATCGCGACTTTGTTCTTGCGGTGAGTAGCGAGATGGCGATCCAAACAGTTGTAGGACACATTGGTCTGGCCCCCAACGAACCACTTCGCAAATGGCGGGTTCCACTCCAGCACTTTAGACCACTTCTCGAACCAGTGGATCTCAGCGGTGGCTATTTCACCCCAGAACTCTTCCGGATTCCGCTCCGCGCGGCGATACAGATCGCGGTAACCCTCCATGCCCTTAATATGGGCGTTGCGAACGAACTCTTCACTTGGCGCGTAGACGGTTGGATCAGTCATGGAAAAGAGATTGTATCAAAGTGCCTACTTTACTTTATGCTAAAATGTAAGGCATGACGGAAGCAACACTTTCAACCAAGAATCAGATCGTGATCCCGCGCGAGGCGCGTGAGGCTCTCCAAGTGAAGCCCGGTGACAAGCTGGTCGTGGTCGTTCGCGGCGACAGGGTGATTGTCCTGCAAAAACCAAAATCCTATCATGCCGCCGTTCGGGGCATGGCTCGTGGCGCCTATCCCAGCAATTACCTTCAAAAGGAACGCCAGAGTTGGGATTAGACCCTCTCCAGACATTCCTGCGGCGGCACCGCCGGATCGCTTTGGATACCAGTCCCTTCATCTATCAATTGGAACCGAATCCTCGTTATCTCCCCTTGAGTGATCACATCTTCTCCTGGCTCGAACGGCCGGATTCGAAAGCCGTCACATCCACCATCACGATGACGGAATTACTCGTTCAGCCCTATCGCGAGTCCGATGAACAGCGAGTGGATGAGTTTTATGGGTTACTGTCTACGTATCCCAACCTGGATTGGATCGCCCCGAACCTGGAGATTGCAGATCTAGCGGCCCGCTTTCGCGCCCTCCATCGCATGAAAACCCCCGATGCTTTCCAGGCAGCCACCGCGGCGCATACCGGCGTGACGGGGTTGATTACGAACGATGCGGCTTTCGAGCGCGTCGAGATGTTTGAAACCCTGGTCCTGGAGCGCCTTATTTAAATCGGAATTCCTATCGCGACGTGCGCGCATTCTCCGCGAGCAGGCGTTCGACGGTTTCGGCAAATTCACGTTTTGCCTTCAGGTACAATTCTCCGGATGCCGGACCGGGGAATCCCGTGTGTACGCTCTTGACCAGCCCATCGCGGCCTACAAAGAATGTGGTCGGCCAGGCGTCCCAATTCTGCGCCTGGGACAATTTTTCTTTGGCCTCGCTGGTCTCTCCGCAGAGAAGCACCGGGTATTCGATTCCGTATTTCTTGATGAACGCGCGTAGCTGAACCGGGTCTTTCACCTGATCGGCATCCTCGAACGCGAGTCCCACGATTTCAAGTCCTTGAGCGTGATACTTCCGGTACATTTCCATCATGAATGGCGCTTCATCGTGACAGTTTGGGCACCAGCTACCCAGAATGTTTACGAGCACCACCTTGCCTTGAAATCGCGGGTCGGTATTCGAAACGATGCGCCCGTTGAGATCCGGAAAGCTAAACCGGAACGGCTCGGAAGGGTTCTTCATTCCCGTGTGTTTGGTGGGGTCCGCCGGCTCCGGCAAACCTTCGGCGCGAGCCTCGGCTGGACGCACGGCCGTCATTGTGTTCTTACCGTTCAGCACCAGTTTCAGAGTGCCATCTGCGGCGGGCGTGATTTCCAGCAGCGACGGCCGCACCCCCGAGAAATGACTCAACACGAATTTTCTATCTTTGTATGTGCCGTCGAGCGTTCCCGTGTCGCCATCCACCCGCAATATCGCGGCCGAAGCTTTCGATCCCGACTGTCGAACAATGAGCTGCCAAGCCGCCTCTCCTTTGGAGCTTTTCACATCCTCAATCTGCCAAATTCCATCGATATTGGGGACGCCAGCGACCGCTGGAGCGGCAACGAAGGGCGTCGCGCGAAAAGGATAGCTACTTCGCGCCCCACGGATGTACTCGCCCTCCAGGATTCCGTTTTTCAGAGTGGCCTGGAGTTTTGAGCCATAATAATCCCAGGCGAGCGTTAAGGAATCATTCTCAAACTGCCCGCTAGTCGAGGTAAGCCGGATATTGCCATTGAATAGTGTTCCCTTTACGTTGCTTCCGTCACCTTGCAGCTCGATCCGAAAAGGAATTTCGAGTTTGTTAACGGTAATTGCGGCCTGCCACATCCCGTCGATAGATGCGGCAATGACTCCGTTCGCAAAGGCGAGCAGAGCACCCAGGGCAAGTGCGATTCTCATAGGGCTAATCCCTCCTGTGCTTAGGAGCATATCACGTTTTTCACATTTTATGTACAGAAATTTAGCAATCTCTATCGACATAGCGATGTATATGTAAGTTAATGTTATGACTCATAGCAACCGGTATTCCCGCGTTCTCGTCTTAGAACGCATGTCCCTTCTCAGTAGTTTCCGGTATCTGGCAACGCTGTTCACGATCAGCGCGCTTCCCCTTATGGCTCAGTTTGTGCCCAATCGCTACACGTTAATCCTCGAAGACCCGCCTGTTTCCGAGCGATACACCGGAAAGGACGCAGTCCAGTCAGCTGCTGCGGTCAATTACCGCCGGCAGATTGAGGCCAAGCAGCAGGATCTCAGAAACTTACTTGCAGCCAGGAATATCCAGGTCACCGGTTCTGTGTCGACACTGTTGAACGCAATTTTTGTCAGGACCTCCGCAGATCGCGTGGCCGAATTGAAAAATCTTCCAGGCGTGAAGGCGGTGCTGCGGCAGCGCTATTACAAGAAGACGCTCAACCGGGCTCCCGCGCTGATAGACGTGCCCGCCGCCTGGACGGCTCTGGGCGGCCCCCAGAACGCCGGCAAGGGAATCAAGATCGGCATCCTCGACAGCGGCATCGACGTGACGCATCCAGCGTTGCAGGATTCCTCCCTGAGTACTCCTGCTGGATTTCCAAAATGTAACGTACAAAGCGACTGCGCGAATTTCACAAATAGCAAGGTCATCGTGGCGCGGAGTTATGTGTCCATCGACGCTGCCGGCAGTAATCCCTCGAATCCCGCTGTCGACGATCGGCCGGACGATTACTCGGCCCGCGATCATGACGGCCACGGCACCTCCGTTGCGGCCGCTGCGGCCGGGAACAGCGCCACCGGCACGGTCGCCATCATGGGCATCGCTCCCAAAGCGTATTTGGGAAACTACAAAATTTCCGGGTCGCCCGGAGTCAATGACTCTCCCACGGAAGCCGCCATTTTACAGGCTCTTGAAGATGCCCAAAACGATGGAATGGATGTGGTATCGTTCTCACTCGGAGCACAGGCGTTGACCGGGCCGCTCGATACCGGTGCTGCTTGCGGGCAGCCTGCCGGCACTCCTTGCGATTCCGTGGCGACCGCATTCGAACACGCTGCTCAAAACGGTCTGGTGATTGCGGCCGCGGGCGGGAACGAGGGATATAACGGCTATTACTATCCCCTATATAACAGCGTCAGTTCGCCTGGCGACGCGCCGGACGTCATCTCTGTGGGTGCGACCACCAACGCGCATATTTTCAATTCCACCATCAGCGTACCCGGAGCATCGTCGAATTTGCAAAATATCGTGACTAATACCGGGGATTCACCTACGCTCCCGGAATATCTTCCCAATGCAGGCGCGGTGGCGTTGCCCCTAATCGATGCCAGCGGTCCGGCCTACAACGACGCTCAGGGCTGCCGCACGTTTCCCTCTTATCCCATCCCTTACGGAATGTACCATGCTATTGCGTTAATCGAGGATGGCAGTTGCAGCGCCGCCACGAAGGTCAACAACGCCGCTAATGCCGGGGCCATGGCTGTGATTATTTACGAGGCGGCTTCAGGCACGCTGACCTCCCCGACGGGCCTTTCCAGCCTGATCCCGACCTTCGAGGTCTCAAACAGCGACGGATTGAATCTCAAGAATTACGTCGACGCGAATCCTAACAACAACTCCGTAACCATCGACCCCGGCGGCTCTGAACAGAACGATTCGGCTGACCAGAACGAGCTAGCCGTCTACTCGTCGCTCGGTCCAGGCTTGACCTGCTCCACGCCGGGCGCGGGTTGCGTCGGGAATAGTCCGATCAAGCCCGATCTGGTTGCGGTAGGAGGTGATGATTATTTCGGGAACTTTGTCTACACCGCCGCGCAGAGTTATGATCCGCAGGGGGATGTCTATAGCTCTAACGGCTACGCTCCAGTCGCCGGAACCAGTTTCTCGACTCCGATGGTAGCCGCCGCCGCGGCAATGATCAAGCAGCAAAATCCCAAAGCCACATTGGCCCAGATCAGGTCGGCCCTGATCAACACCGCGACGCAGGACGTCCAGACCGACGACGGCGTCGTCGCTGTTGGTGATTCAAGCGCGATCGAGGTCGATGTTCAAGGCTATGGAGGGGGTAAGTTAGACGTTGCTCACGCCCTCCAAGCCACCGTTTCCGTCTCGCCCGTCTCGCTTTCCTTCGGAGTGGTGCAATCGCTACCCCAGACGATACCGCTCCAGATCACGAACACCGGTTCCGGCGCCGTAAATCTCAACCTTTCCTACGCGGCGGCGGCCGACGAATCCACCACCGCCACTGTAACATTCAACACAAGTTCATTCTCGCTGGCCGCGGGTGCTTCAAAGACCGTCAACGCCACTCTTTCCGGTACCCTCCCTAGCACCGAAGAATGGTCCGGGTTTGTGAGCATTCAAGGCTCCGGGATTTCACTAACTGTGCCGGTTATGTATCTGGTACCGAACGGCCTCCAGTGCCAGAGCTGCAATCTGAATCCCTACGCCGGATATTTTGACGGGATCGTCGGCACTACCGTTCCTGGAGCGCTTTATGTGCAAGCGACGGACGATTTCGGCGTGCCGCTCGCAAACGCCCCGGTCCAGTTTTCCGTTCAGTCGGGCGGAGGATCGGTGGTAAACGCATCGACCGTTACCGATGCATACGGCTACGCATACGCCGACGCGGTCCTCAGCGCGAAGCAGGAAGATACTTATTACGGGATTACTATCGCCGGCAACACCGTGGTTTACGACGGATACTCGCGGGTGCAGCCCACCATTCCAGTGAAGGGGATCGTGAACGCCGCAAGCCTGGATCCGACGCAGCCGATCGCGCCTGGGTCCTACATCGCCATCGGGTATAGCGCCAATCCAGGTACAGGTCTTAGCGACCCCGGCTACACCGATGCCTCGACGACCAGAAGACTTCCTTTATCGATTGACGGCGTGATTGTAAGCTTCGACGTTCCCTCCGCCGGGATTAGCGTGCCGGGACATTTTTATTACGTGAGCCCGACGCAAATAAACGTTCAGGTGCCCTGGGAGTTGCAGGGCCAAACCTCGGCCCAGGTCAAAGTAGCGATCGGCTACAACTCCAACGGGAACGTGGTCACCATTCCTATATCGAACTACTCACCCGCATTTTTTCAATATCAGGGAGCCGTGCTCGCCACGGACATCAATTTCAACCTGATTACTCCAAGTAATCCGATTGCGCGCGGCCAGACGGTGGTCCTCTATGCCAATGGCCTCGGCCCCGTGAGCAATCAACCGGCCAGCGGCGATCCCGCCGGGACAACGAAAACCTTGACTACGCCGGTCGTCACCATCGGCGGGCAGCCTGCCCAGGTCTCGTTCAGCGGACTGGTTCCGACGGTAGCTTCCTTGTACCAGCTCAACGTGGTCGTGCCAACCAACATAGCGGCAGGTAACCAGACCGTCACGCTTTCCATTGGCGGGGCGAATGCGACTTCATTGCCCCTTCCAGTTAAGTAACCCATGCGTGTCCTCATTGCGGACCCGTTCGAGCAGTCCGGGCAGGAAGGTCTCAAGTCCGCCGGTTGCGAAGTTTCCTACCAGCCCGGCTTGAAGGATGAAGCGCTGGCGAGCGGAATCGAGCGGGAGCGGCCGGATGTTCTCGTGGTGCGGTCCACAAAGGTCGGCGAAGCGATCCTCAGCGCGGGCGCGCTGAAGCTCATCGTGCGAGCGGGAGCCGGCTACAACACCATCGATGTGCCCGCAGCGTCCAAGCGAGGAATTTACGTATCGAATTGCCCGGGCAGAAATTCGATCGCCGTGGCCGAGCTGGCATTCGGTTTGATTCTCGCGCTCGATCGGCGAATCCCAGACAATGTCGTTTCATTGCGAAACGGCCAGTGGAACAAGACCGAATATTCGAAGGCCCGCGGATTGTTCGGCCGCGCGCTGGGCCTCATTGGGCTTGGGCAGATCGGACGCGAGATGATCCCGCGCGCTCAGGGATTCGGCATGAGGGTGCTGGCCTGGAGCCGGAACCTGAATCCGCAAACCGCGAAGGAATTGGGCGTCGAATTCCACGCGACTCTAGTTGGGCTCGCCCGCGCCGCCGACATTATAAGCGTGCACTTGGCCCTGAATGCAGAAACGCGCGGCATGATCGATGCAAATTTCTTCGATGCGATGCGTCCCGGAGCTTTCTTCATTAATACATCTCGCGCCGAGATTATCGACCAAAATGCGCTGAGCCGGGCCATTCAAGGAAAAAACATTCGCGCCGGTCTAGACGTGTTCGCCAAGGAACCCGCGGGCGGCACGGGCGAGTTCTCCGATGAGCTGGGGGCGACCGATTTGGTCTACGGAACTCACCACATCGGCGCGTCCACCGAGCAGGCTCAGGAAGCGATTGCCGCCGAGACGGTTCGAATTATCAAGAGATTCAAGGAAACGGGCGAGGTCCTGAATGTTGTAAATCTCGCGAAGACGACCCCGGCGACGTGCTCCCTCCTGGTCCGTCATCTAAACCGGCCTGGCGTTCTCGCCGGCATCCTGGACGCAGTGAGCGCGGCCCAGATCAACGTTCAGGAAATGCAGAATGTCGTATTCGATGGAGCGCACGCCGCAGTGGCGCGAATCAATCTCGAAACAGAGCCCGCGCCAGAAGTCCTCGACCTGATCCGCGCATCCAATTCGGATATCCTCGAAATCAGCTTGATCCGCCTGAGTTAAGTAGCCCGAAGCTTATTGCCTTTTGGCGGGTTTGCTCGCGTCGATTGTGATCATTTTCAGCACTTCGGTAGCGTGTGAAAGTTCTTGCTGGCCGGCCGGAAACTTATTCAGGCTAAAAATGTAAGCCAGAATATCGGCGTTCACCTCGCGGCTTAACGACTGCGGTTTATCGAGCGGCATGGTGGTGCGAATTCTTTCGAACAGGTCGCCCGCCGTAAGGCCCGCCCAATTCGACATGAAAGTGCCGCCAGCGAGGGCGGGCGCTTCTTCGCCGCCTTCCGCCTGATCCCCATGGCACGACGCACAGTGCGCCTTGTAGAGCGGTTCCCCGCGCTGCGCCTGCGCGTCCGTATACACACCGTCCCACACCGAACGGTTGCCGGATTGCGCGCGAAGCGTGGAATAAGATGCCCCGATCGCCGCCGCGCCTATAATTGCAATAGCCGCCAATTTAAGATTCAAAATATCACCTCATTCAAATTGCCGGTAAAATAACGATCTTAGCGCAATCAATGCTTCCAAAGAACGGGCGGGGATTGCGGGATCGCCTCGCCGTCTCCACGCGGATCGGACGATCCGTACTTCACGCCGTTTTCGTCCACCATGACCGCGTTCCCACGGCCCATCGTGCCGGAAATCGGTTCGGTGACCCGCAGATCGTGGCCCCATGCCGTAAGCTGCTTGCGAACATCCTCGGGCACGCGGGATTCAATCGAAACATCGCATCCGTCAAAAGTTCCTTTGGTGAAGCGCGGTGCTTCCATCGCGGCCTGAATATTAAATCCGAAATCGACCACGTTCGAAACGAACTGGGCATGGGCTTGCGCCTGATTGAATCCGCCCATGATTCCGAACCCGATCTTGATATCGCCCTTTTCCATGAACGCCGGAATAATCGTCGTCAGCGGCCGTTTTCGCGGTTCGAGCGAGTTCACGTGTCCCGGTGTGAAATCGAACAGCGCGCCACGGTTGTGCAGAATCATTCCCGTCCCCGGCACGACCAGGCCGGTCCCAAACTCCCCGTAAAGACTTTGGATCAGAGAGATTATGTTCCCATCCTTATCCACTACGGTGAGATAAGTCGTATCCTTTCCCTGGGCGTTCAGCACCGATGTCAGCTCGGTTGGCAATACCTGGCAATGCGCTTTGTCGGGGTCGATCATCTTGGCGCGCCGCACAGCTAAATCCTTGGAAAGAATTTCTTTTACAGGTTGATTGTTGAACCTGGGATCGCCCACATATTTCGTGAGGTCGGCATAGGCCAGCTTCTTCGCCTCAATCATTGTATGGAGCGCTCGCGCGCTGTTGTGCCCGTACTGAGTCATGGGAAACTGCTCCATGATGTTGAGCATTGACAGCGCCGCGATCCCCTGCCCTGTAGGCGGAAGCTCGTAAACGGTCCAGCCGTGATAAGTGGTCGAGATCGGTTCCACCCATTCCGGCTGAAATTCTTCTAGATCCGCCGCAGCCATCGTCCCGCCCTGCTCGTTCGAGAAATCGAGGAGGGCCTTCGCCACCGGGCCTTTGTAGAATCCATCCCGGCCATGCTCACCGATCAGACGCAGAGTCTTCGCAAGATCCGGATTCTTGAAAATATCTCCGGGTTTGACCGGCCTTCCCCAAGGCATGAAAATTTCTTTGAATCCGGGAGAGTCGATTACCCGGCTCCCGTTTACTTGCCAGTTCACGGCGATTCGTTCCGCGATCGGCAAGCCTTCCTGGGCGTAATATTCGGCGGGCGCCAGCAGATCGGCGAGCGGCAGCTTGCCCCACTTCTGGTGCAGTGTGTCCCAGCCCGCAACCGCGCCCGGCACGGTAACGACGTGAATGCTGCGCCCGCTCGGCTTACCGGTAATTCCCTTGGCCCTCAGCACCTCGATGCTCAATCCCTTGGGCGACCAGCCGCTGGAATTCAATCCATAAAGTTTCTTGGCCTTGGCATCATACACGATCGCCAGCAGGTCGCCTCCGACGCCGTTCATCAGAGGCTCGGCGACTCCGAGGACAGCGTTGGCCGCAATGGCCGCATCGATGGCGCTTCCGCCCCGGTCGAGAATCGCCGCACCGGCTTGCGATGCCAGCGTCTGAAGGGACGTGACGATTCCGCCCCGGCTCATCACCACCGATCGCGCCTGTTCAGGATAAGGCGATGTGGGCGGCGGCTGCGGCCGCCTCGCGGCAGGTTGCGCAGACGATTGGGCCTGTAGGCCTGCGACTAGAGTTACTAACAGAAAGGCGATCTGTTTCATTTTGCCCTCCACCGAAACCCTTCAAAGATATCAGATCGTAGGTGGGCGCGGAACTACCTCACGACCTCGTACTGCAATCGGAGGACGCCGTCGGGATACTTTCTGGTTGAACGCACGCGGAGTGGCACGTCGCGATGGCGCGGCGCAACAAGTGGAATGCCCTCGCCGATGAAAGTGGGAATGACGTGGATATCGAACTCGTCGATCTCGCCTGCATCTAGGAACGAGGCGATCAACTCGCCGCCGCCCATCATCCAGATGTGTTTTCCTGGCGTGGCGCGCAGACGCTGCGCAAATTCCTTTACCGGCTCGGACACGAATTCCACACCGGGCGCCACCCATTCCGGCCGCTTTCGCGAGAATACGTAGTTGGCGAGCTTCGTATCGAACAGCTTGCCTTTCGTGCCTTCCTTCTTGGAATAATCGAGAAGCCAGTCGTAAGTCTTGCGCCCCCATAGGATCGTGTCGATCGATCGATAGAACGTACGCATGCCGTAATCGGCCGTGCGCGGCCGGCGATTTAGCCATTCAATATCGCCATCGGGCCGGGCAATGTAGCCGTCCGCACTGGTCGCGATGTAAACGACGATCTTTCGCCGCGCTTTCATGAACAAGCTAAGCAGGGATCAGCTACACCCGCTGGTCCCGCCGCAGTTCTCGCACTTATAGCAGGACCCGTTCCGAGTCATCAGCCCGCCGCATTCCGAACACGTCGGGGCATCGGCGGCTACGGCGGGAAAAGGCAGCGCCTGCTGTGGATCGGGTTCGGTGACGCGCATTTGAGGCGAGTCGCCGGCCTCTCCGGCGGCATATTCGGGACCCAGGAATTTCGCCCCCAGCCACCGGAAAATATAATCCATGATCGACTTCGCGTAGGGCACTGTCGGGTTCCCGGTCCAGCCGCTGGGCTCAAATCGCACATGGCTGAACTTGTCGACGAAGAATTTCAGCGGCACTCCGTACTGCAGCGCATAGCTGATTGCGGTGGCGAAGCTGTCCATCAGGCCCGAAATCGTCGAGCCTTCCTTCGCCATGGTGATGAACAACTCGCCCGGCGACCCATCTTCATACAGGCCCACCGTCAGGTAGCCTTCATGCCCGCCGATCGAGAATTTGTGGGTGATCGAATGACGCTCATCGGGCAGCTTGCGCCGCACCGGGCGATATACAATCTTCTCGGTGACTTTTTCTTCAACCGGGACTACGACGCCCACCGTCGGCAGCTTCGCGCCTTTTGAAGTACCGGAACTCAGGGGCTGCACTCGCTTTGAATTATCGCGGTAAATCGCTACCGCCTTCAACCCCAGGCGCCAGCTCTCGGTGTAGGCGTGCATGATCTCTTCGGCGGTCGATTCCTCCGGCATGTTGATGGTTTTCGAAATCGCGCCGGAAATGAACGGCTGCACCGCGGCCATCATGCGCACGTGGCCCATGTAATGAATAGAGCGCGTGCCGTTCTGCGGACGGAAGCTGCAGTCAAACACCGGCAGGTGCTCGTCCTTGAGGTATGGCGCTCCTTCAATGGTTCCGGTGGAGTCGATGTGATCGACAATCTGGTTGATCTGAGCCGGCGTATAGCCGAGCTTGGTCAGCGCGGCCGGCACGGTGTTGTTGACGATTTTGATGACGCCGCCGCCGACTAGCTTCTTATACTTCACCAGCGCGAGATCCGGCTCGATGCCGGTGGTGTCGCAATCCATCATGAATCCGATGGTGCCGGTAGGCGCGAGCACCGTAGTCTGGGCGTTGCGGAACCCCGAGCTCTGGCCCAGCGTATAGGCGTCCTGCCAGCACTGCCTCGCATTCTCGTACAGCGTCTGCGGCACATGGTGGCTATCGATGCGCGCGGTCGCGTCGCGATGCATGCGGATCACTTCCAGGAAAGGATCTTCATTAGCCGCGTAGCCGGCGCAGGCGCCGGTCGAGCCGGCGGCAATACGGGCGCTGGTCAGGTAAGCCTGCCCGCACATGATGGCCGTGAGCGCAGCGGCCCAATCGCGGCCGTGCTCGCTGTCATAGGGAATGCCCATCGACATGAGCAGCGCGCCCAGGTTGGCATAACCCAACCCCAGCGGACGGAAATCGTGGGAGTTCTGGGCGATTTTCTCAGTGGGGTACGCCGCGTTGTCGACAAGAATCTCCTGCGCGAGAATCACCGTATCCACGGCGTGGCGATAGGCCTCCACATCGAATTGCCCGTCCAGCTTGACAAACTTCATCAGATTTAACGACGCCAGATTGCAGGCCGAATCGTCCAGGAACATGTATTCCGAGCATGGATTCGACGCATTGATCCGCGCCGTGTTCTTGGAAGTATGCCAGCGGTTCACGGTGGTGTCGAACTGCATGCCTGGATCGCCGCACTGGTGCGTCGCTTCGGCAATTTGGCGCATCAGATCGCGCGCTTTCAGGCGCTTCACGGGCTGGTTCGATAGCCGCGGACTTGGTCCACCAATCGGCGTCGTTTGCTACCGCTTCCATGAACTCGTCCGTTGCCCGGACACTGTTATTAGCGTTCTGAAAGAAGATGGAGCTGTAGGCGTCGCCGTCGAGCGAAGAATCGTAGCCGGCATCGATCAGGGTGTGCGCCTTCTTCTCCTCCTTGGCCTTGCACCAGATGAATTTCTCGATGTCGGGGTGATCTGAGTTGAGAATCACCATCTTCGCGGCGCGCCGCGTTTTGCCTCCGCTCTTGATCACGCCGGCGAAGGCGTCGAATCCCTTCATGAAGCTGAGTGGACCGGAGGCGCGTCCGCCGCTTGAGAGCAAACCTTCCTCTTCGCGCAGGGTAGAAAGATTTGTCCCCGTGCCCGACCCCCACTTGAACAGCATGCCCTCGGTTTTGGCCAGATCGAGAATCGATTCAAGCGTATCGCCCACCGAGTTGATGAAACAAGCTGAGCACTGGGGCCTGGTCTCGCCCTCGCCCAGCTTCTTGACCGCGTCCGAAGCCTCGTCGTAGTACCAGCCGTAGCCGCGCGGCTCCTTCACGCCAACGTTGAACCACACCGGCGAATTGAAACACGCTTTCTGAGTCAGCATCAGGTGCGCCAAATCGTCCCGAAAACTCGCGGCGTCCTCCGGCGTTTTGAAGTAACCCTGATCCCGTCCCCAGCCGCCGATCGTATCCACGACGCGTCCAACCAATTGGCGGACACTGGTCTCGCGCTGCGGCGAGCCGATCTTGCCATAGAAATACTTGCTGACGACAATGTTGGTTGCGGTCTGCGACCAATCCGCCGGTACCTCAACATCACGCTGCTCGAAAATGACTGCGCCTTTGTCATTGCCGATCGAAGCAGTACGCAACTCCCAGCCGATTTCGTCGTAGGGGGTCTTTCCGGGAGCCATTCGAGCGGTGAAGTAGCGCGGAAACGCCACTCCCACCCGTTCCGCAACGGGAACTGGCCGAAGCAAATCTTTCGTTTTCAAAGCGACATTTATACTGAGCTGGCCCATGTGATTTCCTCTTGAATTATGTAGCACCACTGCTACAGAATCAAGAGCAAAAATGGCACGACGGCCCAAGATATGGCGGTTCTTCGGTAACCATAACTATATATAGGGGATAAACTGCTCAGGCAGGCCGACAACCTAATCTAGTTTACCAGAATCAGGAGATCAGCCGCTCCAGTTTGGTGCCGGAGCGGATAATAGTTTCGTTCCGCTCCGGACCGGTGGATATTCCGCCGATCTCAACGCCTGTGCGATCCTCCAGAAAATTAAGGTAGGCTCGAGCCGGCCCGGGTAGATCGTCGTAACGGGTTATGCCGCGCGTCGGAGAAACCCAGCCGGGTAATTTTTGGTAAATGGGCTCAATCGCTTCAAGCGCGCGATAAGTTGCAGGCATCTCGCTAATTTCAGTTCCGCACAATCGGTACCCCATGCAAACCGGAATCTCCTCGAGTTGATCCAGAACATCGAGTTTAGTGATCAGAAGCGTATCGAAGCCATTCACTATTGCGGCATAGCGAAGCAGTGGAACGTCGAACCAGCCGCAACGGCGGGGCCTGCCTGTAACCGCTCCGAATTCGTTGCCCTCGCGGCGCAGCAGATCGCCGCCGCCATCTTTGCTCTCGGTTGGGAAAGGGCCGGATCCCACGCGGGTGATGTACGCCTTGGAGACGCCGATCACCCCGTGAATACGTGTGGGCGGAACGCCCGCGCCGGTGCATGCCCCGCCTGCGGTTGCGCTTGACGACGTGACGAACGGATAAGTGCCATGATCGATATCGAGCATCGTGCCCTGCGCGCCCTCAAACAAAATCCGCTTGCCGTGGGCCATTGCATCGGCCAGCAGCGCAGCCGTGTCGCATACCAGTGGATGAATGCGAGCGGCATATTCCTCTGTCTGGCGGCGAATTTCAGCGTAATCAATCGGCTCGTTTAGATGGAACGTCTCGGCAAGAGTCTTCTTGTCCTCGGCCAGTACATCGTAAAGCACGCGGAAGCTCTCGGGGTCGAATAGATCGGCAATGCGGATGCCACGGCGCCCCGTCTTGTCCTCATAGCAGGGCCCGATCCCTCGCGAAGTTGTGCCGATCGGAACGCGATTCTCGCGGGCCTCCGACATTTTCTCCACCAGCCGGTGAAACGGAAAAATGACGTGAGCGCGATTGCTGATCCGAAGCTGACTTTGGACGTCGATACCGGACTCTTCAAGCGCGGCCATTTCGGCGATCAGGGCCGCGAGATCCACTACCACGCCGTTGCCGATCACGGCCTGCACTCCGGGCCGCAGAATGCCGCTGGGAATTAGCTTCAGGACAAATTTCTTCTCCCCGATGAAGACTGTGTGTCCGGCGTTATGCCCGCCCTGGTATCGAGCGACAATGTCGAACCGCTCCGCCAGCAGGTCGACCACCTTGCCTTTACCTTCGTCGCCCCACTGCG
Source organism: uncultured Acidobacteriota bacterium (assembly GCA_963799805.1). Lineage (GTDB taxonomy): Bacteria > Acidobacteriota > Terriglobia > Bryobacterales > Bryobacteraceae > Palsa-187. The sequence continues at coordinate 621,254 of CAWCYF010000002.1, read as the reverse complement.
CACCCATAACAATGACATTACTCATCCTTGAATTGACCCCAGACTCCCGCGAACCATTGTAGCAACGAGAGTGTTCAAGACTTTTTGTTCTGTATGCTACCCTCGCTCTTGTTTATAGCTATTGCCTGAGCAAGAAGGGATGTGATGAAGTTCTCGAAGCTCAGCTCTGGCGCAGGCTCGCGATAGGCGCCTCTTGGTCCATCCTTGGAACTCGTCATTAGAAAACAAGCAGCATCGTACAGCCTTTCACGGACAAGCTTCGTGAGGAGAATTTCGTATCGTTGTGCATAGGACGCACGCTTGAATTCCGGGAACACTTTGTAATGAGGCTCGCGTGCCCGGACGGGAATCAGAGAACGCGGAGTCTCCTCCAGGAGCATCAAATATCCGAGCCATGGGCGAGCAGAAGGCTGGAATGCTCCCTCTCGATAGGCGGCCCATATATCCGCGGCGCTTCCAATCGCTTCTTCTGTGCGATTGTTGTAGTTGTTGCCGAACGATGGCCCGATTTGCGATTTGAATTCGATGCCGGCAATAAGCTTCTTATCAGCCACAATGAGAAGGTCCCATTTCTTCTCCGGCCGGTACCATCCCGGAAGTTCGATGAATTTTTCGCAGTACACTTGAGTCTTTGGGAGACCGGTCTCACCAAGCAGGCTGCGAACCAGATCGATAAATCCATTCATCTGAGCGCCGCCCGTAACAGCAGAGCGTGTTCCCGCATCCTTGCTGCCTGAGACCATACCCTGTTTTTGCGCCTGTGTCTCACGGGTGTTCCAGAAATGTTTGACAGCGGCCCGAAGACGTATTTCCAAACGAGGCTGACCGCTCATTCCGTTTGAATCGCCTTTCGAATTTCAAGGGAGGTCGCGCTGAACAAGGACGAGATTTCGTTAGCAATGCGCTTGTGCGCCAACTCGAAGTAGTGCTCATCGACTTCGAAGCCCATGCTGTTCCGGCAGGTTTTTGCCGCCGCCACCGTCGTTGTTCCCGTACCTAGAAACGGATCGAGAACAATGTCGCCAACGAAGCTGAACATTCGGATGAGCCGTTCCGCGAGTTCCAGTGGGTATGGCGCAGGATGATGACGCGTAGACGCTCCCGTCAGGCCCGACCAGATTTGCTGGAACCAGAGTTTGTGATTTTCGCTGGAGATAACGCTTAGTATGCGGGTCGGAACATCGGGCGTGCGATAGCCGCCAGGCTTCCGCTCCATGAGAATGAATTCGATGTCGTTTTTGATGATTGAATTTGGCTCAAATGGTTTGCCAAGAAAGCCGGCTGAACCGTTTTCGACCTCATATGCCGCATTGGCGATCTTATGCCAGATAATAGGGGCTAGATTATCGAAGCCAATTTTACGACAATGCTCTTGAATGGAAGCGTGTAAAGGAACGACCGTATGCCGGCCGCTGTTTTTTTTTCGGGAAAGGCACACGTCGCCGACGACACAGATCAATCTGCCACCCGGAACCAGGACCCGGAAGCAGTGAGCCCAGACCTTGTCAAGCTCAGCCAGGAAGCGGTCGTAGTCCTCAATGTGGCCTATCTGGCCGTCAGAGTCGCGGTAATCCTTCAGCGTCCAGTAGGGAGGAGATGTCAACACTAGATGGATGCTTTCGGGTTCGACCGCATCCATCGAGCGAGCATCGCCTCGATTTATCCAGTGTTGCGTTGGGATTCGCTGTACGGCTTCGTCGATAAGCCGCAGAAGTCTACGATCCTTTGCGATGCGGGGAATACCCGTTTGGGGATTACTCAAGGGAAGGATCTCAGGCGGAACGAAGGCGTCTAAAGCGGGCGCAGCCTGGCGAATCCAATGTTGCAGAGCTGTGTTCATGGAAACGACTTGGGGTTCAGGTCTGATCTTCTCACATACCGATACTTGCGATCCCACCTTGTACAATAGCGTTAATGCAGCTTTGCGAGATCTTTCTCCGCCTGGGCGAAGAGACGTTTCAACAACTGGTCCGTTCCATCTCCATGGGAAAGCTCAAAACATTTCAGCTTTTTGAGCGATTAAAGACGCGGGTCCATTTGAATAAGCTGAGTTCGGAGACGCTACGCAAAGCCGCGCCTCGCATGTGGACCCGGCTCGAAGAACGTGATGACGATTTCGCAACCGACCTTTCGCAGGCCATTCTGGTTTCACACCTCGACCTGATCACCGCGGTGCTCGATCACCTGGGCATCCCGCACCAGGATGGCTTCTTCGCCAAGGATGCAGAGGTCGCAGGTTACCTCAAAGAAGGGTGGAAACACGATGTGTGGGAGAAATTCCGCGAAGCGTTTCCGCCCGCGCCGCTGCTATTCTATATCAATCACCTCGCCTGGGAAATCGCTAAGGCGGAAGATGTCTTCGCGCCAGCAGCCTAGCGCCGACGGCTCGTATGAACGATCAGAACCCGGGGGAGAGCCTCTCTAAGCTGCACGCGGCTGCTCTCAAACAACTCGAGCATGCGACGACAATCGACGCTGTCGAGGCGGTCCGCATCGAGGCGCTCGGGCGCAAGGGAAAGCTGGCGGAGATCAGCCGGAATTTGGGGAAGCTTCCACCGGCGGAGCGCGCGAGTTTCGGCAAGCTGCTGAATACCGTAAAGCAGGATCTTGAGGCAAAAATCGAGATGCGCAAAGCGGCGCTCGATTCGGCGGCGCTCGACCGGCGCGTCGAATCGGAATGGTTCGATCTGACCACGCCTGCGCCCGGTGTGCGCCCGGGCAGTTTGCATCCGGTGACGCAGGTACAGCGCGAACTCGAAGACCTCTTCGTCTCGATGGGCTTCACGGTGCTCGACGGGCCGGAGGTGGAATCGGAGTATTACAATTTCGACGCGCTCAACATTCCCGCCGACCATCCCGCGCGCGACATGCAGGATACGTTCTGGCTCACCGATGGCCGGCTGCTGCGCACCCATACTTCACCGGTGCAAATCCGCGGTCTAGAGAAGCTAGGACCTCCGCTCAAGATGATCGCGCCCGGACGCGTATTCCGCAACGAGGAGGTCGACCCCTCGCACGAGCACACGTTTTACCAGCTTGAGGGCATGATGGTGGACCGCGACGTGTCGGTCGCGCACTTGATCTATTTCATGAAGACGCTGCTCTCGGCGATTTTTCGCCGGGACGTGACGGTGCGACTGCGGCCGGGCTTTTTTCCTTTCGTCGAGCCGGGCTTCGAGCTGGATATTCAATGCCTGATCTGCGGCGGTCCCGGCTGCCCCGTCTGCAAACAATCCGGCTGGGTGGAGCTGTTGCCCTGCGGCCTGGTGCATCCCGCGGTGCTGCGCTATGGCGGAGCCGATCCCGAAGAGTGGGGCGGGTTCGCGTTCGGCCTCGGTCTGACACGCCTGGCTATGATGCGATATGGCATCGATGATATCCGTCTTTTTTCAGGCGGCGATTTGCGGTTCCTGAACCAGTTCCGATCATGAAATTTTCATACAACTGGTTACGCGAGCTGGTGGATGATCTCAACACTCCGCCTCGAGAACTAGCGCGCCTGATCACGCTCAAGACGGCCGAATGCGAGGGTATCGAGGAGACCGGAGCGGATTCTATAATTGAAGTCGACAACAAATCCCTGACGCACCGGCCCGATTTGTGGGGACATTACGGAATGGCTCGGGAGGTCGCGGCGATTTTGGGGAAAAAGCTGCGCGATCCTGTGGAGCCGGACGATCTTCCCTCCGCACCCGCGCCCATCCGCCTTGCCGTGAAAAATTATGCGCTGTGCCCGAGGTATTCCGCCATCGTTTTCGAAAATGTGCGGGTGCAGCCCTCGCCAGTATGGCTGCAAGAACGCCTGGACGCGGTCGGTTTAAATCCCATCAGCAACATCGTCGACGTGACTAACTACGTAATGGCGGAGCTGGCCCAGCCGATGCACGCATTCGATGCGGACAAGCTACACGGCGGAGAGATCCTGGTGCGGTTGGCCTCGCCGGGCGAAAGACTCGCGGCCTTGAACGGAGAAATCTACGAACTTGATCCCTCGAATTTGGTCATCGCCGATCCCGAAGGCGCGGTGGCGCTGGCCGGAGTCATCGGCGGGGCAGGCAGCGCGATTTCGGAGGGAACCACGCGGATTGTGCTCGAGAGCGCGAATTTCAACGCATCCAGCGTTCGCAAAACCTCGGCACAATTGAAGCTGCGGACCGATGCGTCCATGCGGTTCGAAAAGGCGCAGGACCCTGCTAACACAGTGCGCGGTCTCAAGCGCGCGATCGAGTTGCTCAAACAGGTTTCGCCGGGTATCCGGCCCGCCGGCGGGCTTGCGGATGCATATCGTCCGCTGCCGGAGCCGGAACCGATCGTGCTGAATCTCGATTGGCTCGACCGGAAGCTCGGTCGCCCTATACCCGCCTCTGAGGTCCGGAAAATCCTGGAGTCCCTCGATTTTCGCGTCCATGAAACCGCGACGCGTATATTTTCCGTTCATGTCCCGAGCTGGCGCGCGACCAAGGACATCTCAATCAAGGAGGATCTGGTCGAGGAAGTGGGCCGCATTATCGGCTACGATTCCATTACGCCAGCGGCTCCGCTGTCGCCGGCCCGCGTCCCGCCCTCGAATCCTGAGCGCGCATTCCATCATCGCGTGCGCGACATGGCCGCCGCGCAGGGGTTCACCGAGGTCTACAACTATTCATTCATGAGCGAAGAGATGGCGCGCGCCTTCGGCCTGGACCCCGCGGCGTTGGTTCGAGTCGCGAACCCGATCGCGAGCGACCAGACCGTGTTGCGCGCGAGCCTGCTGCCGGGGATCTGGAAAAATATTTCCGCTAATGCCCGGCATTTCGATTCATTCCGTTTATTCGAGATTGGCCGCGAAATTCACCCCGACCAGGAGTCTCCGCATATAGCCGCGGCAATTTACGCCAAGGACGACGGCATCGCCGCCCTGCTCGAGTTGAAGCGATTGGCGGAGTGCCTGCGGACAGGGATCACGGTGCATCCGGCGGCTGCGCGGAGTTATGAGCATCCATTGCGTGCCGCGGAGGTTCAGCTCGATGGAACGCGCCTCGGCCGGCTGTTCGAATTTCATCCCCGCATGGTGGAGACCGGCCGGGCGGCAGTGCTCGATCTGGATTTGATGCTGCTGGAAGAATTGCAACGTGGGGCGCTTCGATATCAGCCGTTAAGGCGATTCCCGACCAGCGCCTTCGATCTTTCTGTGGTCGCCGGGAAGCATGAATTGATCGGAGAGATTGAAGCGCGCCTCCGCCGGCTGGCGGGCGACTCGCTGGTCTCGATCACCTTCCTACGGGACTTTGCCCAGCCGGACGGCGAGCGCAGTCTCTCTTACCGCTTGACCGTCGGCGCGGCGGATCGCACTCTGTCGTCGGACGAAGCCGGGGCGATCCGCGCCCGGATCATCGAAGGCATGCGCGCGGATGGTTACGAATTGAAGGTCTGAGTGGGCGTTTCTTGATAGAATCGGATGGTCCAAAAGGCGCAGGTTCCAAGGCACAATGCCCCGAGCTCTTTCGACACATCTATTCGTCAATCATCGCCTCACCACGGTGTGGCTGGATCGAATTTGGGACGCGGGCATCCCGCTGGTCGAGATTTTTTGCGCGCGGCAACATCTCGATTATCGGGATCGGGCGCAAATCGCCGAACTGGGGCATTGGTTCCGGGATTCGGAGTTGAAGCTTCATTCTCTGCACTCGCCGATGTACACCGACGACATATGGGGGCGATCGGGTCCCGACGCCGTCCTCGATATTACCGAGCGGGTGAAATTCAAGCGCCTCCAGGTTGTAGAAGAAATCAAGCGCGCCCTGGAGATCGCGGAGGTCGTGCCGTTCCGCTACCTGATTCAACATCTCGGCGTAAGCGGCGAGGAATATGACGAGCGCAAAATCGATGCGGGGTTTTCGGCGCTTGAGGAGATCAGCCTATTTGCGCGCCAGCGCGGTGTGGAGGTGCTTCTGGAGAACACCCCCAATGCGTTGGCGAGCGCCGAGCGGCTCCTGATGTTTTTCGATCTCACCCATATGGATCTAAATGTCTGTCTCGATACCGGGCATGCCAACATGAATGAGGGGGTGGAGACCGCCTGCCGCCTGCTCCAGCGCCGGATTCGCTCAACCCACGTTCACGATAACAACGGTCACGAAGACTCGCACCTTTTTCCGCTACTGGCCGAGGGAGGGACCATCGATTGGCGGCGTGCGATGAAGGCGCTGCCGATGACGGAAGGCGAGATTCCACTGCTGCTCGAATTGAGAGAAGTGCCCGAAATGGCTCATCCCCTGGACCATGTGAAACTGGTATTCGAGAAATTAGAGAATTTAACCACGAGTCAATAAGACGCAGATCCATGAGCTCTGAACATGCGGTTCCGCGAATCACTATCGCGGACGCCGGCCGTCATTCCGGCGAAACCGTCGAAATTGCCGGTTGGCTTTACAACCTGAGGCGGGGCGGGAAAATCTGCTTTCCGCAAGTTCGCGATGGCACCGGGATTCTCCAATGCGTCGCAGTCAAGAGCGAACTGCCGGAGGATCTCTTCGAGATACTGAAGAACCTGACGCAGGAATCTTCCCTCATCGTTCGCGGCAAGGTGCGTCCAGAGCAGCGCGCGCCGGGCGGCTACGAGCTCGACGTCGAGGGCGCGGAAATTGTGCAGCGCGTTCCCGAGTCCGATCCCTATCCGATCACTCCCAAGGATCACGGCATCGATTTTTTGATGGATCATCGCCACCTGTGGCTGCGCAGCCGCCGGCAACACGCTGCGCTCGCTGTGCGCCATGAAGTGATCCGTGGGATCCGCGATTATTTCGACTCTCATGGCTTCGTGCTGGTGGACACGCCCATCTTCACGCCATCGGCCTGCGAAGGCACCTCGACGCTGTTCGAGGTGAATTATTTCGACGATGAGAAAGTGTATCTGACGCAGTCCGGCCAGCTTTACAGCGAAGCTACTTGCGTAGCCTTCGGTAAGGTCTACTGTTTCGGACCTGTGTTCCGGGCCGAGAGATCGAAAACCCGCAGGCATCTCACGGAGTTTTGGATGGCAGAGCCGGAGATGGCTTATGCGACGGTTGAAGATCTGAAGAGTGTGGGTGAGGAACTAATCCTGTTCGTGATCGCCCGCGTGCTCGAGCACCGGCGCGAGGAACTCAAAGTTCTCGAGCGTGACGCCACCCGCCTCGAAGCCGTGAAGTCTCCGTTTCACCGGATGACTTATGACGACGCAGTCGTAAAACTCCAGAGTCAAGCCAGCGAGATCCAATGGGGCGGGGATTTCGGAAATGCCGATGAGACTCTTCTGACGGAGGGCCTGGATCGCCCGGTTATCGTGGATCGTTTTCCGGGCAGTATAAAAGCCTTCTACTTTCAGCCGGCCGAGGATCGCCCCGACCTGGCGCTGGGCGTCGACTTCATCGCTCCCGAGGGCTATGGAGAAGTGATCGGCGGCGGCCAGCGTATTCACGATTTGGATTTGCTGCTGAAACGTCTGGCGGAGCATCATCTGCCGCGCGAAGCCTTCAACTGGTATATCGATTTGCGTAAGTTCGGGTCGGTCCCGCACTCCGGCTTCGGGATGGGAGTGGAGCGCTTCGTGGCCTGGATGTGCGGCCTCGAGCACATTCGTGAGACCATCGCGTTCCCGCGCATGCTGTACCGGACGCGCCCGTAAAGCTGATGCGGCAATCTCACATCGCGATTATTGGAGCGCCCATGGACCTGGGCGCGGGACGACGCGGAGTCGATATGGGACCTTCCGCTCTGCGCCTGGCGAATCTCAACGACAAGCTCGCGTCTCTCGGCTATGAAGTCGAGGACCTCGGTAACGTAACCGTGAATCAACCCGAAACTTCTCCGATGGGTCCCTCCAACGCGCGGTATCTTTCACAGATCGCCCAAACCTGCTCGCGCCTGGCGGAAATGGTCGAGAAGGCTGCCGATGCCGGCCGCATGCCCCTAGTGCTGGGCGGCGATCACTCCGCGGCTATCGGAACTGTGGCGGGCGTGTCGTGTTTCTTTCGCAAGCAGGGGAAACGGACCGGCCTGATCTGGATCGACGCGCACGCCGATATGAACACGCCCGAATCCAGCCCCAGCGGGAACGTCCATGGCATGCCGCTGGCCTGCCTGATCGGCCTCGGCCCGCAGGAGCTGACTCATATCGGCGGATACGCGCCCAAGGTGGAGCCGGGCTCGGCGGTCATCGTGGGCCTGCGCAGCGTGGACGAGATCGAGCGCCAGAATGTTCGCGGCGCGGGCGTGCATCCCTTCACTATGCGCGATATCGACGAGCGTGGGATGCGCAGCGTGATCCGGGAAGCCATCGAAATCGCTTCGGCTGGTAACGCGGGATTTCACCTGTCCGTCGATATGGACGCGGTCGATCCCAGCGAAGCCCCCGGGGTCGGGACGCCGGTGCGCGGCGGCATCACCTATCGCGAAGCACACCTGGCGATGGAAACTCTTTGCGACAGCGGCCGGATGACGTCGATGGAGGTGGTCGAGGTGAATCCGGTGTTCGATGAGGTTAACCGAACGGCGCTGTTAGCCGTCGAACTGGTAATGTCGGCGCTGGGCAAAAGGATTCTATAGGTAATGCGTCTTCGAGTGGCGATACTTTATGGCGGCCGGAGCGGGGAACATGAAGTATCGCTGCGCTCGGCAGAATCGATCATCGCCGCAATGGACCCCGAGCGATACGAGATCGAGCGGATCCTGATTACTCCGGAAGGCCGCTGGCAGCCCGCCGCTATTTCACCCGAGCCGGGCGGCAACCCGAATATCGATGTGGTCTTCCCCGTCCTCCACGGCACCTTCGGGGAAGACGGAACCGTGCAGGGGCTGCTCGAGCTGGCCGGCTTGCCGTATGTGGGCGCAGGCGTGCTGGCCTCGTCAGCGTCGATGGACAAGGAGGTGACGAAGCGGTTATTGATGGAGCGCGGCCTGCCAGTGGTGGACTATCTGGTTGTTTCGCGCGGCCAGTGCGGCAGTAAAGAGATCTGCAACGAAATCTGCGCCCGCTTCGCATTTCCTCTGTTCGTGAAGCCCGCAAATCTCGGCTCTTCGGTCGGCATCTCGAAAGTGAAAACGTGCGAGGAGCTGAAGTCGGCGCTGGCCTTGGCCGCGCAGTTCGATCGGAAGATTATCGTCGAGCGAGCCATCGCGGGCCGCGAATTAGAATGCGCCGTGCTCGGCAACGATGAGCCGGAAGCTGCGCTGCCCTGCGAGATTCTGCCTTCGCGCGAGTTTTACGATTACGAAGACAAATATCTATTGAACCAGGCAAAGACAGTCGCGCGACCGGATCTTGCGCCAGATCAGGCGCGCAAAATTCAACGTTTGGCCGTCGCCGGCTTTCAGGCGGTCGGCTGTGAGGGAATGGCGCGGGTGGATTTTCTCATGGACGGGGTCACTCAGGATATTTTCATTAACGAGATCAATACCATTCCAGGTTTCACTTCGATCAGCATGTATCCGAAGATGTGGGAGGGGAGCGGACTGCCATTCCCGAAGCTAATCAATCGCCTGATCGAGCTCGCGCTCGAGCGGCATCGCGACCGGCAAGCCACGCGTTACCGCAGATAGCATCCTATGCCTTTCTTAGCTCTTCTGCTTTTTCTTGCCGCTCCCGCCGACGATCCCGGCGACGTTTTATCGCAGGAATTAAAAAAGATGGTGGACGTCTTTGTCACAGTAGACCGGGAGGCCGCGGACCCGGTTTCTCCCGATACAGCTTTCTATCAAGGCGCCATTCCGAGTATGCTCCGCACGCTCGATCCGCACTCGATCTTCTTCGACGCGCAGCAATACCAGCAGTTGAAAGAGATGCAAAGCGGAGAGAGTAAGGGCTTCGGCAGCATTGTCAGCGTGCTTCCGGGCCGCGTCATCGTGCTGCAAACCGTGCCGGGGACGCCCTCCGCCAAGGCCGGCCTCAGCGCCGGAGATGAGATTCTCGCGATCAACGGCATTCCCCTCGCGCGGCTGGAGATGGAACAGTTAATCCAGTTGCTGACCCAGTCCCGCGAGCGGCAGGCTTCGCTCGATGTCCGCCATCCCGGCAATACGCGGCTATTCCGACTGACGATGATCCCTGAGCTGGTGAACTCACCGAGCGTGGACCGGGCTTTCATGCTCGCGCCGGGAATCGGTTACGTGCGGATCACCAGTTTCGAAGCGGCCACGGGAAAGCTGTTGCGGGACGCTATCGAGAAGCTCGGCGGAGAGAAGCTGAGCGGCTTGGTGATTGATCTACGCGGTAATCCCGGCGGCGCGGTGCAGGCAGCGGTGGAGGCGGCATCGCTGTTTCTCCAGCCCGAGCAACTGGTCTTCTCAATCAGGGGACGCACAGCGAAAAGTGAGGACGTGCGAGTGCCCAAGCTGGCTCGGCCCTATACGTTTCCGCTGGCCGTATTGGTCGATGGCAAAAGCGCGAGCGCGTCCGAGATCGTGACAGGCGCGCTGCAGGACCATGACCGCGCTACCGTCCTGGGTGAACCTACTTACGGCAAGGGCCTGGTCCAGAATATTTTTCCGCTTTCAGGAAACAATGCGGTCGCGCTCACGATCGCGTTCTACTATACGCCCAGCGGCCGATCGATTCAGAAACCTCTCCAAGGCGGAACGCTCGACGCCACCACCAGCACGCCGCAAGGCTCCTTTCACACCGATGCCGGACGCGAGGTGCGGGGCGGAGGAGGCATTCAGCCCGACGAGGTCGTCTATCAGCCGGCCCTGAGTCGTCTCGCGATGGTCCTCGATGCCAGCGGCGCGCTAACTACGTTTGCAGGGGAATATGTGCAATCTCACCCGGTCAAGAAAGATTTCGAAGCAACGCCTGCCGTGCTCGATGAACTGCAGGTGTTTCTGTCGGCGCGCAACATCCGGCCCAGCGTGGGCGAGTGGTTGAGCCACCGCGAATGGATTGAAAGCCGAGTGAGACAGGAAGTCCTGAACCTGGCATACGGCGTTGCCGCGGGCGATGAAATCGAGATGCAGCGCGACGCTGTGGTCCAGCGCGCGATCGAGAAATTAACTGAACCCGGCCGGCGCTAAACCGGGTACTTAATAAGTCTCCACCTACCGCTAATCCGCTACCCTGTTCCGGCGCCACGGGCCTCGTTAGAAGTTTCACTTGAGCCAGGAAGAGAGAATCATCTGGGGGCAAGGTGACTCTGACTCTCTTCCTTCAGCTCATCTTTTCAAGACTCGGGCATCACGCCGACAGCACAGTCCACCCGTTCCAACTCGCTGTTCTCGGAAAAGTGCGGCGCTCATGGGTGGTTTCATAGCAAGCCCAATTCCTGGCTTTCGCCAGAAAGTAGCTCGATTCGGGGTACCCATGGGACGAAATATCCATCGTCGCATTACGGACGCTGTGATATCGTTAAGGCCGACCGTGAATATCCCGCCAAAGGATCTCGAAGCCGAATATCGGACCTTGTGCCGAGCGCTCCGGGATTCGCGGATGGACGATGCGATTGAAGCGATTGCTTATTTATCTGAAAAACCGAAGCGGCTCGAAAAGTGGAAGGCTCGCATCATCCCTGCAATCGCGGATCTAGAACCTACTCACGCAGCTAAACGGAAAGGCATCCGTGTAGATCTCCAACTCCAAGTGTTTCGGCAAAACGGATTCAATTGCGTGTATTGCGGAAACAAGACCGTACTTATTCCCGTGCTTCGGGTGATTGCCGAACATCTTAAGGACACCGTTAACGAGTCGTTGTTCCAGTATGATGCGCATGGGCGATATGACAGATGTCATTACGCATTCTGGTGTGATTCGGCGAGCTGCGACCATATCGTTCCCGTAGCTTGCGGTGGGTTGACTGAAATCAAGAACTTGGTCACAGCCTGTTTCATGTGTAATTTGAGGAAAGGGAAATCAGCCGGACCCGAGCGCTTCGATGGGGTCGTCCGGCCTTGGGACGGACTCGCTGAATTTTATCCTGATCTCGTGCGAAAGCGGTGGGGTTCTGCCATTCCGTATCATCACAAGCCCTGGATGACGGCTATTGAACGACCCGCTCCGCGTTCAGATTAGCGCAATATTTCGATATGAAAGGAAGCAGTAGTCCCGATCCCTGTACGTGCGATACATGAGCGTCTCCTCAGGTCGCGCCCGTGGGTTAGTCGGGAGTGCGCGTATATCATACTTGCGCCTAAACCGTCCGCGGCCACTTCAACTGCGAGGCGCCGGAGGGCTTAAACGGAGGCCGCGGCCGGCGGCGAGCGAGCTTTGCCTGCTCACTCGTCGCCCGAGCCGTTGCGAAATTCGAAAGATGTTCGACCGTGACCACGAACGACGCGGCCTCAACCGATTCCTGGTCCGCTCCAGCCAGCGCCGCCGTCAGTATCTGAAGACACAGCGACGGGCCTTCCTGAACCGGGATCCGAAACCTGGCAAACAGCGCCATGTCCGCCCTTAGCGTGAATTGCACCACGCTGGGAGGCCTGATCGGACGCGCCCGAGGAAGCACATGCTGAAAACGAAAACACCGGATATTGGCTTCTTGGGTGAAGCCCATGTAGGCGAATTGCATCAAGTGCCGCACCTTCGGGCGGCCGCGCTGAGCCTCGAGTCTTAAGCCGGACTGACCTGCTCCGCCTGCAAACCCTTCGGTCCCTTCTTCACGACAAATGTGACCTTACTGCCCTCTTCGAGCGAGCGATAACCGCTGGCCTCGATGGCCGAATAATGCACGAACACATCTTCGCCATTTTCACGCGATAGAAATCCAAATCCTTTGCCGGCGTTGAACCACTTCACCGTTCCTGTCTCTTTCATAGTTTCTCCTTTTATAGCGATGAAAGTCCCGGGAATCGATTGAGACGGTACAACGAGCAGCGAGAGCTTATCGGTGAAGTTCAAACGATGTAATGGGTTTCAAAAGCTAGACCAGTATAGCACAACCCAGGATTTAGTCGTCCACAGGAATCCAGGAATCGTCAGGATCATATTGCGTCACTGGAGGTGTGAGATTGTTGGCCGGCCGTCCCAGATCTTTTTCATAAACGACGCCATCCTGGTTGACGATGAAGGTATGAATACCGGTGACGCCGTACTGAGCCGGCCACGCTTCCAATGCGAAGCCGCCGATCATAGAGTCCTTTGCCATATAGCTGTGCTGGCCTTCAGGTGTGTTCGGGCCTTGGGCTTTGAGCACATGAAAATAGTAGCCGTGGTACGGCTTGGCTGGCGACCCGGTTCCCCCGGGGCCCTCCACGTCCGCTTCTGCAAACTGCTGGGGAACCAGGGACTGGGCGCTTCCGGGCCAATATAACCCATCCTGCTTTCCCGGGGAGCTCATGATTCTCTGCGCATATTCGAGCATGCCATCATTGTCGCGATCCTGAGCCGCGTAAGCTTGCTGCGCTGCGACATAGCCGGAACAAATCTCGATCGCATCGAGCTCGTTTGCGCCGATCTTCCGCGCGCGCATCTCGATTACGCCCTGTGCGGTGTCGAAGCTCCATTTGCCGTTAGATTGGACGATAGGAACCGGAAACGGCCAATCCTGATCGCCGACGACGAGAATCCTTACATTCGAATTCAGTGAGGAGGGTTCAAGCTGGTGTTTGCGAGCCGCGGATTGCGCGAATTCTTCCCGCTCCGTTTTGTCCTGCTGCGGATCGCCCGAAGTGAGGATCGTGTTGCCGTTGGGTCCAAATAAAGCGGAGAGTGCAGCGGCGTCGTTGTTACTCGTAGCATCGATCAAGGCTTGGGCCGCGGCTTCGGGCGAATCGAAAGTCCTCTGAGCCAGCCCGTATACGAAGGCGGGCATTCCAAACGTACCAGCTGCCAATAGAAAGGTGACCGCTCTCAAGGCCATACTCTATCGCCTCCCGCCGCCTCGCGTTCCCCCTCCGCCGCCGCCGTGAAAGCCTCCGCCGCCACCGAAGCCTCCATGCATGGTGGCAAAACCGTGGTCGCTCTGCATTCGGGTTTGGCCGCCATTTTGGATTCCACCGAATACGCTTCGGTTCCCTCCGGAATTCTGCCGCTCAAATCCAGAACTGCCGAAGCGCTGCGTCGGCGCCATGTTACGCCCTGCGCTTCGCTCCGAATTTGCCGCAAAATTTCCACGATTAAATGCTGCGCCTCCTCCTCTAAACGCCGCGCCGCCCCCGAAACGGTTCGCCACAGCCCGATTCGCGTAAGGCACGCCTAACCGGTGCTCGGGGTTATGGGCCCACACCCCACCTCCCGGGCCGTGGAATTCGTGGAATCCATAGCGGTGGAAAAAATTATTATTAACGATGATATTTCCGCCGAACCAGTTCGGCCCCCATCCCCATCCATAGCCGCCCCACAGGCCAAATCCGCCAAAGTAAGCGCCAATGGAAATTCCCGGCAGAAAACCGAATCCGAAACCGACCGCTGGGTAATAAAGGGGAGGATAGTACCCGTATACAGGAGGCCCCCAAATATAAGCGGGATTATAACTCGGTACGTAGACCACTTGGGGATCGGTAGGTTGAATTGCGATCGCGGTTTGACCATTTTGATTTTGAGTCTGGACGGTCTCCTGCGGTGTCGATTGCAGCTTCCCATTCGCCTGCGCCCTCGCCCGCATTCGCTGAACGGCACTCATCACGTCGGCTTGCTGCGCGAGAAATGCATTTCCCAAGTCAGTGGTCCAATGGATGTCCTGGTTGAGCCGCGCCAGTACCTCCGGAAAGCAGATCAGCGCCTGAACGCTCGCGTCCCAATTCTGTTTGCGTGCAGCATCCAATTGTTGCTGGCCGGTGAGGTTACTATTCTGCTGGAGCCACTGCTCCGCTTCCACGATCTCCAGAGGATAGGTGGATGCCACTAATATCTGGCTAAGCAAAGAATCGGGATACAGGGCAATCGGCGCGACCAGATTATCCAATTGCTCCGGCGATAGGGGCTGAGAAGGAGCGGCAGGAGGAGATTCCGGAGATGATTCTGGCGAAGGCGGAGGAGGCGCTTGCGCAAAAGCGAGCGAACCACACAGCAACAAAAGCAAAACGCCCCACATGTGACCTCGCTTCGTGACTTTTATACCACCTGATTAATAGATGGGCGCTTTAGATCTCGAGTTTCGCTTAAGATTGCGTAGCTGCCCGTGCTGCTGCGGCGGGCGCCGCTTTTCGCGATTTGAAGTACTGAACGATTAGCGGCAGAAGACTTAGCACCACAATTCCGATCACGACCTTTTCAAAATTCCGCCGTATAACCGGGACCCCGCCCAGGTTGTACCCGGCTAGGAGCATCAAGAGAACCCAGCCGATTCCGCCGAAAATGTTGAAGGAAAGAAACCGCGCGTAGCGCATGCGGCCCACTCCCGCCATGAACGGAGCGAAAGTCCGCACAATCGGAACGAACTTCGCATAAATCAGCGTCTTCCCGCCATGTTTTTCGTAGAACGCCTGTGTGCGGGCGACGTATTCCTGTTTAAACAGCCGGGAGTCGGGCCTTCGAAAAATGCGCGGGCCGGTACGGCGCCCCAGAAAATATCCGCTCTGGTCTCCGATAATCGAGGCCAGCGCGAGCAGTAGGCAAATGCGGACGATGTCCAACTCACCCGCGCCCGCCACCACACCCACGGTAAACAGCAGGGAATCGCCGGGCAGGAAGAAGCCCACCAGCAATCCCGTCTCGGAAAACACGACCGCCCAGAGCAGCGCATAACCACCCCAGCCGGTAATCACCTGCGACAGCAGATAAATCAAGCGGTCGGGGTCGGTAAGGCTGTGCCACACCTCGAGCAGAAGATGGACCATCGCGTTTACGAACGAAGAGAAGCGCTCATGCGCTTGATTGCGTCGGGGTAAACCTTCACCTTCCCCTCCGCTTTCAGCCGGGCAAGGATGCTGGCCATAAAGAGCTCATTTTCGGCGAGAGCCTTTTTATGCTTGAGCTGATCCAATACGGCGGTGCGGTCGGCGGCCAGTTGGGCCGGGTCAGGGCCTTTCTTGTCGAGGACCTGATAGATCACGTTGCGACCTTGGATCATCACCGGCCCCACAATGGCCCCGACGGGTTTAGTGAAGGCGGCGTCCACGTAAGAGGCCGGGCCCAGGCCTTCCACCGAATCCGCGCGCCCAAATTCACTTGACTGGGTGACCTCGAGCTTCATGGATTTGGCGACCGTTTCCATGCTAGCGCCGGCCTTGAGCTTCGCGGCTGCTTCCTTGGCCCGGTCCGCCGCCACGGCTTGGGCTTTGTCGGAGATGACCTGCTCGCGAACCTTGCTTTCGACATCGGCGAAATCGGCCGGATGCGCGGGAGTCTGTTGGGTTAGCACCAAAATTACGAGCCGGTTCGAAGGCAGCGCGATGATCTGCGAAACATCGTTTTTCTTCATGGTGGCCAGGGCCGCATCGATCTCCGGGCTGACTCCGAGAGACGGAATCGCTTCACCCGCGCTCTCCTTGGATACCGTTACCAGATCTACTCCGAACTGCTTGGCGATTTCCGCGGCCGAGCCGGGCGACTTCTCGAGAGCCGCATGCACCTGGTCCGCGATTCCCTGCATCTTGTCGTTGACGCCTTGCTTCTTGAGTTCATCGGCGAGGCCCGCTTTCACCTCATCGAAGGATTTCACGTGGGCCGGCTCCTTCTCGAGCACTTCGATGATGTGATAGCCGTATTCAGTGGTGACAATGCCGCTTAGCTGTTTGGGAGGAAGCGAGAACACCGCCTTTTCAAACTCCGGCACCATCTGCCCGCGCACCACCCAGCCCAGATCGCCTCCCTTCTCTCCAGAGCCGGGATCGTCGGAATACTTTTTAGCCAGGGTTGCGAAATCTGCGCCATTCTTCAACTGGTTTAAAATATCCTGAGCCTTGGCCAGAAGCTGCTTCTTCTCCGCATCCGATTTATCTACCGTTTTGATCAGAATGTGACGGACGTGGACGCGCTCCGGCATACGGAAGTTATCCATGTTGGCGGCGTAGGCGGCCCTAAGCTGGGCGTCTGAGATCGTCAGCGTCGATTCGATTTTCTGTTGATCGAGCACCAGCGCCTGGAAGGATCGCTGATCGGGAACGGTGTACTGTCCGCGATGGGCATCGAAATATGCGCGCAACTCCTCTGTGGTCGGATTTATTCCTTCCCGAAACTTCGCGGGGGGGAACGCGATGTAATCTATCTTGGCCTTTTCATTCTTGCGAACCAGCTCCTCCTCGACTTCTTTGGGCGAAACCACCGCCGTCGTGAGGAGCGTATCCTGGACCTTCCTTAGAAGCAACTGATAGCGCATGGCGTCGACCACGTCCTGCAGGGTCATGCCTTGCTGCGCCACGGCCGCCTCCAATTGGTCTTTATTCACCAGTTGCCCGTTCTGGAAGTACTGGGGGAACTCCGACTGAAGACCCGTCAGGACCTCTTCATCGCTTACTCCCAGCCCCATGCGCTGAAATTCGTAAACCGAGGCTCTTTCGAGGATCATCTGATCGACGAACTGCGGCGCGTAAACGTCGATCATGTCGGCGGGAATCCGGCCGGCGCGTACCCACTGTTGAAGGATTTGCTGAACCTGCTGAGTAGTAAGCTTCTCGCCGCCGATACTCGCGAGGGTGGAATTATCGCTGGAGTTTCCCGTACTGCTGCCGTATCCGGGAATCAACGTGATAACCATGGATAAGGCCACCAGCATCAACATCGCTCCGAGTATGTAGCGGACAGCCTTCTGGCGGCTGCGGAACAAATCGAACATAAAGGTAAACTCCTACTCCAAGACGGGACGAGTCACTCATATTATAGCTGGTGTTTCCGCCAGGCCGCATTCCTGATGAATCGCCCGCACGGCTCTTTCCAGCCCATCGCGGCGCACCACGATGGCGATGGTCAATTCGCTCGAGCCTTGCGCGATGGCGATAATGTTGATCTCCTGCTGTGAAATGGCTGTGAAGATGCGCCCGGCTAGTCCCGGAGTCCCGCGCATCCCCTCGCCCACCACCGCGATCAGCCCCACGTTCGAGTCCACTTGAATGGGCCGGATATAGCCGTGCGCGAACTCGAGCGAGAGCGCCTCTTCCAGGTACTCGGTCACGCGCTCGAGTTCGGCCTGGCGGATCAGGAAACAGAAGGTCTGCCGGTAACTGGAGCTGGTGATTGCCAGTATTTCCACGTTCGCGCGTGCCAGCGCGTCCAATGCTCGCGCCATCACCTTGCTGCCGCTGAGGATGGAATTAGCCGGTTCGATCGACACGAGAGCGACATCGGCCATGGAAGTGACGGCGTGCGGCCCGCGCGCGCCGCGGATCTGAGACACGATATGCGTCCCCGGCTTTTCCGGCGCGAAACTGTTCTTGCTCCATACCGGAATTTGGCGGTCAACCAGCGGCGCAAGTGTGCGAGGATGCAGGATTTTTGCTCCGTTATAAGCCAGTTCGGCCGCTTCGCTGTAAGTAACTTCTTCGAGCACGCGGGCGCTCGAAACCAGGCGCGGATCGCCCGTCATAATACCGTCTACATCCGTCCAGATCCATAATTCAGCGGCATCCAGAGCGGATGCCAAAATCGACGCTGAGAAATCCGATCCACCGCGGCCGAGCGTAGTTGGCCGCCCGTCTTCGGTAGAGCCGTTGAATCCGGTCACTACCGGCAGCACATGTTCGTGGAGTAGCGGCGTCAGTACCGCCGTGGCTCTGGCGCGCGTCGGCGTCATCAGCGGTGTGGCGTTGCCGAAGACTGCGTCTGTGGCGATCACTTCGGCTCCGCTGACCGCTGTGGCGCGAATTCCCAACGATTCAAGATATTCGGCCATCAACAAGGCCGAGAGCCGCTCCCCGATGGCTACCCCTTCGTCGATCGAGCGCGGCGGACGCTCGCCTAGCATCATCATTCCGTGTGCGATGCGCGAAAATTCCGCAATCAGGCTCTGAATCTTAACGAGCGCGGCTTCCTGACGGCCGGGCGGCAGCAATTCGCGGCAGGTATCGCAATGCCGGTCGCGGAGCCGCGTCAAATTCTTATCGAGATCGGCCTGATCGCCGGCTTCGGCTTTGCGGAGAGAGTCAAGCAGCAGGTCGGTGATCTTCGACATGGCGGACGCCACAACCACGACCGGCCGAACCGCATGCTGCTCCGCGGAGAGGCCGGCGGCCACGCGAATGCGTTCGGCTGAACCCATGCTGGTCCCGCCAAACTTCATTACTAAAAGGCCCTTCGCGTCCGAAATATCAGTGCTCCTTTCCGTTGGAGGTGCGCTGGCGTATCAGTTTCAAGATCGCTTCCTCGACCTCGGCTGGAGAGAAGCGGCTTGAATCCAGATACTCCGCGTCGGGCGCCTGGCTTAGCGGAGCCTCGGCTCGGGTGCGGTCACGCCGATCACGCTCGGCCATTTCACGCGCCAGCGAGTCGACTGGAACTCCCATTTCCTTCGCTCGCCTGCCGGCGCGAATCTCGGGATCGGCATCGAGATAAATTTTCACCTGCGCGTCCGGGAATACCACCGTGCCGATATCGCGGCCCTCCATCACCACCGAATGAAGGCTGCCGATCCGGCGCTGCTCCTCGCGCAGGGCCCGGCGCACACCCGGCGACACGGAAACTTTGGACGCAGCCTCGCTAACGCGCGGTTGCCGGATCGCCTCCGTCACGTCTTCTCCATTCAGCCGGACGATTTCTCCGGCCGCGAATTCGATCCGCGCCTCTCGCGCCAGTTGTTCCAGCCGGTGCAGGTCCTCAAGATCGATTCCCGCCCGGAGGGCCCATAGCGCCACAGCGCGGTACATCGCCCCCGTATCGATGAAGGTGTATCCAAGACGCTGCGCTAACCGCCGCGCGATGGTAGTCTTCCCCGCCCCGGCTGGGCCGTCAATTGCGACAACGATCCGCTTCTGCCCAGTCGTTTCGATAGAGATTAACCTTGGAAAGTATCAGTATGGCACGGAAACCCGCGCTCATCGACTCTTGTACAGGCTCTGCACCTGCCGAATGGCATAGTATTTCAGCAAGTTTGTCCGTCGATTTGCTCCGGGAAACGTAACCTCGCCATTGCTTTCAACGCCCCTTTTTCAGGCGACGGGTATGTGTCCTCGGTCCTTGTCTCCTCGGAAGTATACTAGTGTCGATAAGCGGGAAAGCCAATTTGAAAAATTCTAGCCGTACGAAGAAGTGGGCCGGCGTCCTATGCGTGGCATTGGCGTCTTTTGTAATTCACGGATGCTCTACTGACGCCACAGCGCCCTCCGCGAGCAGCGGAGGAGGAAAGGGCGGCGGTAAAGGCGGCGCGTTTAAGTCGGGCCGCGGTCGATCCCTGGATGGAGGCGGCCCTGTCCCCGTCGTCGTGACCACCGTCACCAAAAAGGATGTCCCGATTGAGCTCACGGTGGTCGGCAATGTCGAGGCTTACGCCACTATCAACGTGATTCCGCAAGTCGGGGGGCAGTTGACCGACGTCTATTTCCAGGAAGGCGATTACGTTACCAAGGGGCAAAAGCTCTTTACTATGGATCCCCGGCCGTTACAAGCTACGCTCCAGCAAAATGAGGCGAATCTAGCCAGGGATAAGGCATTATTGGCTCAGTCCAAGGCGAATCTGGCGCGTGACTCGGCCTCCGAGATGTATGCCCGGACGGAAGCCGGCCGCTACGGCACCCTTTTCGATCAGGGAATTGTCTCGAAAGAACAGGGAGATCAGTTCCGAACCAACGCCGACACTCTGGCGCAATCGGTATTGGCCGACAAAGCCGCTATCGAAAGTTCACAAGCTCAAATTGCGGCGGATGAGGCTATGATCGAAAACGCGAAAGTGCAGTTGAGCTATACCACCATAACTTCCCCGATCGATGGACGAACTGGGAACCTTACGTTGAAGCGTGGAAACGTCGTTACGGCGAACGCTACCAATCTAATCACCATTAATCAGATTGAGCCCATATACGTTACGTTCTCCGTGCCTGAGGCGAGTCTGGCCGACGTGAAACGTTATATGGCCGAGGGCAAGCTTCTGGTTCAGGCGAAGACTCAGGACGGCGATCAGGCGCAGGCGCGCGGGCAGCTCAGCTTCGTCGACAATAACGTGGACATGACCACCGGGACCATCAAGCTGAAAGGAACCTTCCCGAACACCGACCGCAAGCTCTGGCCCGGAGAATATGTGAATGTCACGCTGCGGCTGACCACGCGGCCCAATGCCCTGGTGGTTCCAAATCAGGCCGTTCAGAGCGGACAAGACGGCACGTTCGTATATGTCGTCAATACAGAAGATCGAAGCGTTCAGGCACGGCCGGTGGTGACGGGTCCGCGCGTAGATCAGGATTTTGTGATCGATAAAGGCCTTGAAGAGGGTGAAACCGTGGTCACGGAAGGCCAGCTCCGGCTCGCTCCCGGCAGCCGCGTGCAGTATGGCGGCCGCGGCGAAGGGCCCGGGAATAATAAGCAGGGACGCGGCCGGGGAAAGAGCAGCACTTAGGTCCGCAACGAGGACTGTACGTGAACTTCTCGGAAATCTTTATTCGACGCCCGATTGCGACCAGCCTGTTGATGGCCGGGATCGCGCTGTTCGGCGTAGTGGCCTACAGATCGATGGCCGTCAGCGATCTTCCGAGCGTCGATTATCCGACTATCTCGGTGTCGGCGAGCCTTCCGGGCGCGGACCCGAACACCATGTCGTCGGCAGTGGCTACGGTTCTCGAGCGCCAGTTCACCACTATCGCCGGCATTGACTCGATGACCTCCCGAAGCTCTACCGGGAGCACCAATGTCACCCTCCAGATGTCGCTCGACCGGGACATCGACAGCGCCGCCGTGGATGTCCAGACAGCGATTGCCGCGGTCGCTCCGCTGCTGCCGCCAGGCATGCCCGCGCCTCCCTCGTTCCGTAAATCTAACCCCTCCGACCAGCCCATCATATTCCTGAGCCTGATCTCGGACACTCTGCCGATGTCGACGCTCGACGAGTATGCCGAAACCATGGCCGCGCCCCGTATTTCGATGATCAACGGCGTGGCGCAGGTGCAGGTGCAGGGGCAGCAGAAGTATGCGGTGCGGGTGCAATTGGACCCGGACAAACTCGCCGCGAAACACATCGGGTTCAATGAGGTCGATTCCGCGCTCACCCAATGGAACATAAATAATCCTTTGGGCACTCTTTATGGTCCTCAGGTCGCCTACAACATTTACGCCAACGGGCAATTGATGAACGCGGCACAGTACCGGAAAATGGTGGTCGCTTATGTAAACGGCCGGCCGATTCATCTGGAAGAAGTCGCCAACGTTATCGACAGCGTGCAGGACGACAAACAGGGAGCTTGGCTTTACAGTCGAGGGCGTGGCCAGCGCGCCATTACGCTGGCAGTTTTCCGGCAGCCCGGGACCAATACCATTGAGGTCACCGATAAGGTTCGCAGCCTGCTCCCGCTTTTTCAATCGCAGCTTCCGCCCGCCGCACAACTGGTAATTCGCGGCGATCGCTCCCTGAATATCCGAAAAGCCTTCCAGGATATTCAGTACACCATGGCAATCACGCTGGTGCTGGTGATCGCGGTCATCTTCTTTTTCTTGCGGAGCCTGCCCGCAACCATCATTCCCAGCCTGGCTTTGCCGTTTTCCCTTCTGGGATCGTTCGCGATCATGGGTTCGCTCGACTTCAGCCTCGACAATATGTCGATGATGGCGCTGATCCTCTCGATTGGCTTCGTGGTGGATGACGCGATTGTGATGCTCGAAAACATTGTGCGCCACCTTGAGATGGGCGAGAAGCCCATGCAAGCGGCCCTCAATGGCTCTAAGGAAATCGGATTCACCATCGTTTCAATGACCATTTCGCTCGCCGCCGTTTTCATCCCGATTCTGTTCATGGGAGGAATCCTGGGACGCCTGTTCCGCGAGTTCGCGGTCACAATCACGGTGGCGATTCTGATCTCGGGCGTGGTGTCGATCACCTTCACGCCCATGCTGTGCAGCCGTTTTCTGCGCGCGCACGAACCCGGCCGGAGGCACAACATTCTGTACCGCGCCACGGAGGGGTTCTTCAATCTTCTGCTGAGGTTCTACACCTGGAGCCTCCGCGGCGTGCTTCAGTATCGCGCCGTAATGGGCGTCGCATTCTTCGCGGTCATCGGCTTAACCCTCTATCTGTTTGACAAAGTTCCCAAAGGCTTCATTCCCGACGCCGACACCGATCAGGTCATGTTGCAGATGCGAGCCGCGCAGGGAACCTCGTTCTATCAGATGATGGATTATCAGAAGGCGGTCGCCGATATCATCCGCAGGGACCCCAATGTCGATACCTTCATGGCCAGCGTGGGCGGCGGCTTCGGCGGCGCGAGCGGCAATCAGGCCAACATGAATATCCTGCTGAAGCCGCGCGATCAGCGCAAGCTCAGCGTCCCTCAGTTCATTGAATCCATCCGGCCCAAGATCTCCAGGTTTCCCGGGTTTCAGGCGATTCCGAGAATTCCGCCGACCATCAACATCGGCGCGCGCGGGTCGGCCGCGGCTTACGAATTGACGGTGTCGAGTCCCGACACCGAAGCGCTGTACCCGCAATCGCAAAAGCTCTTGGCTGCGGTCGAGAAGGAAACCGCGTATGTGCAGGACGTCAACACCGATCTGCAAATCAAGAGTCCCCGGATCAATGTGATGGTGGACCGCGACCGCGCCGCTTCTCTCGGCCTCGACGCGAAGTCGGTTGAGAATGCCCTGTACAGCGCGTATGGGCCCAAATGGAGCACCACCATTTATTCCTCCACCAACCAATACGAAGTGTTACTCGAGATCCAGCAGAAATATCAGGCATTCGCCGATTATCTTTCGAAGATCTATTTCAAGGCGCCCGGCAACGGAGCGTACGTGCCGCTCAAAGAGATCGTGAAGTTGAAAGAGGATGCCATGCCGCAAAGTATTAATCACACGGCTCAGCTTCCCTCAGTTACCATTTCGTTCAACCTCAAGCCGGGAGTTTCGCTGGGCGAGGCCGTGGACCGGTTAGGCGCGCTCGCGATGCGTACGCTGCCCGATACAATGAGCGTGGCCTTCACCGGAACGGCCAAAGTATTTCAAAGCTCGCTCCAAAATCTTACCTTGCTGCTGATCGTGGCCATAGGGGTGGTCTACATCGTTCTGGGAGTGCTCTATGAGAGCTATATTCACCCCATCACCATTCTCTCCGGTCTTCCTTCGGCGGGCGTAGGCGCGCTGCTGACCCTGATCCTTTTTAAAGTGGACCTGAATATCTACTCCTTCGTCGGGCTGGTCATGCTGGTGGGCATCGTGAAGAAGAACGCCATCATGCAGATCGATTTCGCTCTCGAATGCCGAGCGCAAGCAGGGCAAGACGCCTCGCGAAGCGATTTACGAAGGCTGCCTGATCCGGTTCCGGCCGATCATGATGACCACCATGGCCGCGCTGCTCGGCGCTCTGCCCATCGCGCTCGGCTAGGGCTCGGGCGGTGAGGCGCGCCGCCCACTCGGACTGGCGGTGGTGGGCGGCCTGATGGTTTCGCAATTGATGACGCTGTATCTGACGCCGGTGGTCTACACCTATCTGGCGAGCGTGCTCGAGTGGGTGGAGGCGCCGCAATCCTTCGTCTATGGACCTGGATTCGGCGCCCGGTTACGGGTTTACTGATTAACGGATTGATCTTAGTGCCATGAACTTTTCGGAAACTTTTATTCGGCGGCCCATCGCCACCAGCTTGCTGATGGCGGCGATCGCGCTGTTCGGCGTCGTCGCCTATCGCGCGCTCCCGGTGAGCGACCTGCCCAACGTCGACTTCCCCACGCTGCTCATTACGGCGACTCTTCCGGGAGCCAGTCCGGAGACCATGGCCTCCGCAGTGGCCACCCCGCTTGAAAACCAGTTCTCAACCATCGCCGGTCTGACGCAGATGACGTCGGTGAACTCGCTCGGGTCCACCCAGATCACGCTTGAGTTCGACCTGGCTCGCAGCATGGACGGCGCTGCGGTGGATGTGCAGGCGGCCATTACCCAGGCTGCGCGGCTGCTCCCGCAGGGCATGCCGACGCCGCCGACCTTCACGAAAGTCAATCCAGCCGACCAGCCCATCATTTATCTGGCGATGACCTCGAAGCAGGTGCCGTTGTGGACCCTCGACGAGTACGCCGAAACGCGTGTGGCGCAGCGCATCTCGATGTCGAGCGGCGTAGCGCAAGTGCAGGTCCTGGGCCAGCAGAAGTATGCGGTCCACGTGCAGATGGACCCGCACGCGATGGCCTCCCACCAGGTCGGCATCAACGAGGTGGAAACCGCGCTCTCCGCCTGGAATGTGAACCTTCCCACCGGCCAGATCACGGGCCCGCAACGGGCCTTTACACTACAGGCTACCGGCCAGTTGATGAGTGCGGCGGCATATCGTCCGCTGATTGTGGCTTATCGGAACGGCGCGCCGGTACGTCTCCAGGATTTAGGAAATGTGATCGACGACGTCCAGGATAATAAAACTGCGTCCTGGTTCTACGCCGACGGCGACGAACAACGCGCCATCATTCTCGCGATTCAGCGCCAGCCCGGAACGAATACCATCGAGGTGACCGACAATATCAAGCGTCTTCTGCCGACTTTCCGGGAAGAGCTTCCGCCCACGGTCCACATGGATATTCTCTACGATCGTTCCGACACGATCCGGGAATCCTACAAAGACGTGCAGTTCACCATGCTGCTGACCCTCGGCCTGGTGATCGCGGTGATTTTCCTGTTCCTGCGCAACGTGTCGGCCACTATCATTCCTAGCCTGGCGCTGCCGTTCTCTATCATCGGAACTTTCGCAGTCATGTACCTGTTGAAGTACAGCCTGGACAACCTGTCCATGATGGCGCTTGATCCTGTCGGTGGGCTTCGTGGTGGACGACGCCATCGTGATGCTCGAAAATATTTTCCGGCATATGGAGATGGGCAAGAAGCCCTTGATCGCCTCGCTGGTCGGGTCGAAGGAAATCGGATTCACCATCGTATCCATGACGCTGTCGCTCGCGGCGGTCTTCATTCCAGTGCTGTTCATGGGCGGCATTCTCGGCCGCCTGTTCCGCGAATTCTCGGTTACCATCTGCGTCGCCATTCTGATTTCGGGCGTGGTCTCGGTGACCCTGACCCCCATGCTGTGCAGCCGATTCCTGAAGGCTCCCGAGCACCACGCTCATGGCTGGCTTTACCGCACTACGGAACGGTTTTTCGAGGCGATGCTGCACGGCTACGATATCACGCTGAAAATGGTCCTGCGCCATCGCATTTTTACGATGGCGACCTTCGTCATCGTGCTGGTAGCGACGGTATACATGTTCATGGATATCCCGAAAGGCTTCATTCCCGATCAGGATACCGACCAGATTTCGGTGACCACCGAAGCTCTGCAGGGCACCTCTTACTATCAGATGGTGGATTATCAGAAGCAGATCGCGGCCATCGTCCGCGACAATCCGAACGTCGATGCCTTGATGTCTACGGTCGGTGGCACGGCGGCGCTGACCATCGGCGGCCCGAATTTCGGCCAGTTGCTGGTGCGCCTCAAGCCCCGCAGCCAGCGCAAGGAAAACGTGAATCAAATCATCGCCGACCTGCAGCCGAAATTAGACCAGGTTCCCGGCATGAAGGTTTATCTGCAGAATCCGCCGACGATCCGCATCGGCGGCCAGGTCACCAAGAGCCTTTATCAGTTCTCTATGCAGTCTCCGGTCAAGCCCGAGCTTTTCGCGAACGCTCAGAAAATGCAGCAGGAGATCGCTGCGATCCCCGGAGTACGGAACGTAACCAGCGATCTGGCCATCACCAGCCCGCAAGTAGAGGTCGAGATCGATCGCGATAAAGCCGCCGCGCTCCAGGTGAGCGCCAACGCTGTCGAAAGCGCATTTTACGACGCGTATGGTCCGCACTGGGTGTCGACCATCTATGCGGCCATTAATGAATATGAAGTGCTGCTTGAGCTCGAGCCGCAATATCAGGCGGACCCGCGCGCGCTTTCGATGCTTTACTTTAAGGGAAGCAACGGGACGCTGGTTCCGCTCGATACGCTGGCGAAGCTGAAAACCGACGTCGGCCCGCAGGCCATCAATCACAACGGACAGCTTACCGCGGTGACGATCTCCTTCGATTTGATGCCGGGCGTAGCTCTGGGCGAGGTGACCTCAAAGATTCGTGAAGCCGCCGCCAGGATCCTTCCCAACAGCATCAGCACCAGTTTTCAGGGCGCGGCGAAAGCCTTCGAGGGCTCGCTCGGCAATTTGTGGGTTTTGTTGATCATCGCCATCGTAGTCGTGTACATCGTCCTGGGAATCTTGTATGAAAGTTACATTCATCCCATCACGATTCTCTCGGGATTGCCGTCGGCCGGATTCGGCGCGTTGATTACCCTGTACCTCTTCCACATGGATCTGAATATTTATGCGTTCGTCGGATTAATCATGCTGATCGGCATCGTCAAGAAGAACGCGATCATGCAGATCGATTTCGCGCTCGACGCCGAACGCAACCAGGGCATGCCGCCGGAAAAAGCGATTTACCAGGGCTGCCTGATTCGCTTCCGTCCCATCATGATGACCACGATGGCGGCGCTGCTCGGCGCAGTCCCGATCGCTGTCGGCTGGGGCGCGGGCGGCGAAGCCCGGCAATCGCTGGGCTTAGTAGTCGTGGGCGGCCTGCTGTTCTCGCAATTAGTAACGCTCTATCTCACACCGGTGTTCTACACCTATATGGCGAGCCTGCAAGATTTCGTGACAGGCGGTGGCAAGCGCGCCGTGTACCAGGCGAGCGGAGTTCCCGCGGAGACCACGCCCGCGTAACACCGGTCGAGCAGGAGGCTAGATGTCGCACGTCAAACCGATCCCGGATGGGTATCACAGCGTCCAGCCGTATTTGGTGCTCAAGAACTGTGCCGAAGCGATCGCTTTTTACACGAAAGCGTTTGGCGCTAAAGAAAAGCTTCGAATGCCCGATCCACAGGGCCGCATAAGTCATGCCGAAATCGAGATTGGCGATTCGACTATTATGATGGCCGACGAAGCGCCGCAAATGGACGCTCTTAGCGTCGAGCATTTTGGCGGGTCTCCAATAAGCCTGCTCATTTATACCGAGAATTGCGACGCAATATATGGGCAGGCCCTCGCTGCTGGTGCGACCAGTCTTCGCGAGCCGGCCGATCAACCTTACGGAGACCGCATGTCCGGCGTCAAAGATCCCTTTGGCTACAGGTGGTGGATCGCCACCCACATCAGAGACGTATCCCCTGCGGACATAGCAGCGCAAAGCTGACGGTCGATCAAGGCATCAGTGGCGCGTAATAGCCGTGTCGGGCCCGCACTATTAGGTCCTTGCGGTTTTTCACGCGAACGTCAACCGGATGATAAAGCCCGTCGGTCTTCAACGGGTCCGGCCGGTATAGCACGTTGTACTGATGGCGAAGCTCGTTCTCGATATTTTCAAAAGACTGGGCCAGATCCGTCGCTTTGAAGGGAAAGAACGCCAGGCCTCCAGTCTGCTCTGCGAAATATTTCAGAACCTTATCGCCATCGGTCGGAATTCGCGTGATATTGGTGGAGATGGTGTAGATCACAACATCGGCTTTATGGGCCATTTCGAGCGCCTGTTCGCGCGTCCAGCGGCTCTGATTGTCCTCGCCGTCGCTGAGAATCACCATGGCGCGCCGAAATTTCTCGCGCGGCTGATCTTGCATCAGTTTGTCGCGGCAGGCGAAGAAAACAGCATCGTAGAGGGCCGTGCCGCCACCGGGCCGAAGGCTGCGGATGCCGCTGGTAAGCTTCTCGGTGTCATCTGTAAGATCCGTCACCAGCTCCGCGGCCGTGTCGAAGCTCACAATCACGGCCTTGTCCTGACCCGGCCGCACTACGGTGTTGATGAAGTCCGTCGCCGCTTCTTGCTGGAATCTGAAGCGTTCGCGAATGCTGTTGCTGGTGTCGATAAGAATCGCCAGCCGTAGCGGCAGATCGCTCTCGGCGGTGAACTGGAGGATCGATTGAGGCTTCTTAGCCTCGAAAACTTCAAAGTCGTCTTTGGAAAGATCGTTGACAAAACGGCCTTTCCTGTCCGACACCGTGAAAAGCAGTTGCACACGCGTCACGTCCAGGGTGATGCGGTTCTTATCTTCTGAATCGGCGGGGACTTGGCCGAACAGCGCCGCCAGACTCAAAGCGCACATAAGGGCGCGGCTTAGTAAGCCTAAGGGGAGAAACTTCATGAAACCTTCTAATCAATTATAGGGGTGCCGAGATCGCTCAGCCACTGCTCGAGCTCGGGCGGCAGAGGCGCCTCGACGAGGACCCGCTCTCCGCTCCCGGGACTCGTAAACGCAATGCGCCAAGCATGTAGAAACATCCGGTCGCGCGCCTTGGCCCCGTATATCCGATCCCCGGCGACGGGATGGCCCAGGCTCGCCAGATGCGCGCGGATCTGATGCGTTCGGCCCGTGCCAATCCGCACTTCCAAGTACGTGAAGCCCTCGAAACGCTCACGCACACGATAATCCGTGAGCGCTTCCCGACCGCGGCCGAGCCGAGCCGTCATGCGGATGCGCCGTACAGGATCGCGCGCGATCGGCGTGGTGATGCGGCCCGAATCCTGCCGCATCCGGCCCTGGACCAGCGCGAGATAGGTTTTTTCTACAGAGCGCCCGGCAAATTGGGCCGCGAGTGAGCGATGCGCCGCGTCCGTGCGGGCTACTAGCAGGACCCCGCTGGTTCCCCGATCCAGGCGATGCACGATGCCGGGGCGCAAGTCACCCCCGACGTGCGATAACGATTCGAAGTGGTGCACCAGGCGATTCACCAGCGTGCCCGAGTCCGCGCCCGCCCCGGCATGGACCACCAAACCGGCTGGCTTATTCACGGCGATCGTCGCGGAATCCTGATACAGGATCTCGATCGGCAGATCCTCGGCTGTCGCCCGTAGCGGCGGCCGATCGACGGGAGAAACTTCGATTCGCTCTCCGCCGCGCAGTAGGAGCGAAGCCTTGGCATTCGCGCCATCGACTAGGACCTGGCCATTCTTAATCCAACTCTGCAACCGCGCACGGCTGTATTCCGTAAGCCGCTCCTGCAAGTAGCGATCAAGCCGCTGACCGGCGTCGCCGGCCTCAGCAGTGAATGAAAGGGCCACACCAGATGGGCTAACAAGTTCGCCGGGGATCGTTACAATAACCTCCACGGCATTCTCTGAGCCTGGAAATACTCTAACATCTCAGTGTTATTCCTTTTACACAAGGGTTATTTGGCATACACTGTTCATAGATGGCTCACTTGACTGACTTCTTCGGGCGCTTAGGCTTCTTAGCCTCTAGTTCTGCTATGTGGTCCTTTAGGTGCTTTACCGCCTTGGGGTGGAACACATGGGATATGACTTCGTCGGAAGTCATGTCTTTCGGATGTTTTGGCTTCTTTGGCATCGTTATCCTATGGAAATTAACCTTATCATTTTGATCGAGCGTTATGGCGACGACAAGAAATGTCGCAAGTATCTGGAGGCTTTGAAATGGCCCGAAGGTATCATATGTCCGCGTTGCAGCGGGACGGTGATTTCGCGGATCTATGAGCGCGATCAGTTTGACTGTGATAATTGCCGTTATCAGTTCTCGGTCACTGCGGGTTGCATTTTCGACGGGACTCACCTTCCTCTGTGGAAGTGGTTTCTGGCTATCTATCTCATTCTGGAGTCCAAGAAGGCTGTTTCTGCTAACCAACTCAAGCGAAGTCTGACTATCGGAAGCTATAAAACCGCATGGTATCTCTGTCATCGCATTCGTCGAGCCGTGTTGGAAGCAACTCAGTCCAAGCTCAAGGGCGTAGTGGAGATTGATGAGACCTACATCGGCGGCAAACGCCGATATGTGGGTAATGTGAATCTGGATAATAAGACGATGGTCCTCGGGGCCGTGGAGCGTGGCGGGGCGATCCGGCTTAAGGTTGAGCGCCGGAAGAAAGCCAGTCGCAAGGTTCTTCATGCCTTTATCAAGAGCACAACGGAACCTAACACTGAGCGACTGATGACCGATGAAAACCCGGCCTATATCAGTATTGCCGATGAGGACACGACTCACGAGACAGTCAATCACCGAGCCGAAGAGTGGGTACGCGGAGACGTCCATACTAACACCTTAGAGGGTGTCTGGAGCCTCTTCAAGCGCGGGATCGTAGGTTCCTATCATCAGGTGAGCGCTAAGCATCTCCTAGCCTACATCGACGAATTTGAATGGCGTTTCAACGGTCGTCATAATCCAGAACTCTTCCGGGATACCATGATCCAGTTGCTCAACTCACCGAAGATGGAGTTTAAAGAACTCATTGAGAAGAGTGCTAACGGCTAGACCAGTCCTTTTTATCAAACCCGTGGTTTTGAGTATGAATGGTTATTTCCCCGTCCTTTACGATCTCCCATAGCTCAGCGTGCATGATGTATCTCTGATTATTAGCTGTCGTGATGTAAATATCCAACGGAACTCGCGCCTCTCCGTTCCTACCCAGCTTTGCCAATATGTATTCATTAAGCCTATTTGCAAGCAGATAGTAGTTAGTCTGCGGAGAGATGACGTATGAAGTAGCGGCAACGTCAGGTAATTCGTCATCATACTTATCACCAGAAAGGTTTAGATTCGTTTTTCCCCGATTCCAAATTTGAAGCTTATCGCCTGCATAAATGAGGTCTACAGAAGGAACATAGTTTAAGGCAAGTTCCTGTTGACGCAGTCGGGATTGACCCTCAATTCGTCCCTCTAGTTCGCTAATATTTTTGTACAGCCCACTTATGACCGGGCCATACTGGTTGTTCAAACTGCCTGTGACACGGGCGGCCGTTTCGGTCGCTACGGTCGCTGCTGTCTTCTGAATTGCTATCTCCTGATCAACTTTTGCCGCATTAGCGGATCGTGACTGCTGCCATAACGTTAGGCCACTTAGTGTCACTCCAAAGACTATGACGCCACACCGCCAGCGCGTGTTTTTCCGAAACTTCTCGTCAATCACTTCAATCCCCAAGGCAAAAAGTGTAGGAAGAATAACTACTGCAAAACTTATAATTGGATCGAGGCTCATCTATGGAGCGTATCACATCCCTTGCCGCAAGTGAACACCTCTAACATCTCAGTGGACGCGCATTTGCGTGGTGGGTTACAAAGAATGGCTGTCCGATGCTCCTCATTCTTCATCGCCCCTTCTCAGTTTGCTAGAAGCGTACTTTCATCGATGGATCAGTGGGTGCTGGGAAATAATCCTGCGAGGCACGCCTGACTCACACGCCCCGCCCTCTCATAATCCCGCTCGCCTCTTCAACTTCGCGCATCCTCCCGCCCGGCCTCCTGCGCCTCGCGGCTTAGGTTATAGATAAGGAATTCGAGCGCTCTTCCACTTGAGGGCTTGGATGGACCAGGAGCAGCATCCTAGGCAACGCTGCGAGGGTATGCGTGTGGTGGATGTCCACCGATACATGAATCGGGCTCATGCCGTTGCGAGGGTAAAGAAACGGACTCTCGGCCGTTGAGGGTAAGTTAATGAACGGATCGGGGCCCTATAAATAATTCTTCGCGCCGGCTAGACGGCGGAGACCAGAAAGATGGCGACTTCCGCCATCAGGTTCGGAAATAATCTCACCTGGCGATACCCGGAGAGGAAAATCCGGCGCTGCACGCGCCATCTCTCTTTTTGCGCCAGTGTCTCGAAATCCAGCACAGTCAAAAAATGGATGTTGGGGGAATCGTACCAGTCGTGCGGAAAGAGTCCGGTTTTGGGCGCCCGTCCCCTCACCAGGTGTGCCGCGCGCACGCTCCAATGTCCGAAGTTGGGGAACGCGACGATCGCGCGCCGTCCGATGCGCAACATCCCGCGTAATACGTGCAGAGGGTCGCGCGTTTCCTGCAGCGTTTGGCTCAAAATCACATAGTCGAATATCTGCTCGGGATAATCGGCGAGCGCGGATTCAAGATCGCCCTGATAAACCGACACACCGCGCGCGATCGCTTTCTGAACCCTCGCAACGGTCATCTCGACCCCGCGGCCGTCTACGTTCTTGTTTTCCTTGAGCCAGGCGAGCAGTTCGCCTTCGCCACAACCGAGATCGAGCACGCGTGTTCCGGGCTCGACCAGAGAACCGATAATGGCATAGTCGCTGCGGCCATAAATTTCCAGTACGTCACCCACGCCCCACGCTCTCCCGCCGGTGGTCATGGCGATGGACGTTCTCGCGCTGGATGTTATCGCTGTCGCTGCCCTCTTGCTGGCTGCTATCTCGTGGGCCGCATTCTTTAAACGTGCTCGCTAGAAATCCGCGCACCAGCTCCGTCTGTTCTTCAACCTCCACCAGGAAGGCGTCGTGCCCGTAGTGGGAAGCGAGATTGCAATATGCGACGTCGCAGTTCCTGCCGCGAAGCGCGCTCACGATTTCGAGCGACTGATAGCTCGGATAGAGCCAGTCCGAGGTGAAGCTGACCACCAGAAAGCGCGTCCGGATACCCTCAAATAAAGAAGCTAACGTCCCACGCTGGGTGAGATCGAAGGAATCGAGGGCGCGCGTGATGTAGAGATAGGAGTTGGCGTCGAAGCGATCCACGAACTTGTTGCCTTGATGTTGGAGATAGCTTTCGACCTCGAACTGATCGGGTGAGCGAAGCCGACGGCCGAATTTCTTGCGCATACTGGCATCGCTAAGATAAGTGATGTGCCCGATCATGCGTGCCACGGCGAGCCCGCGCGCCGGCAATCGGCCCGCGTAGTAGTTGCCATGATTCCAGTCCGGATCGGCCATGATGGCCTGGCGCCCGACTTCGTTGAAAGCGATCTGCTGGGCACTGTGCCGCGCGGTGGTGGCAATCGGCAGCGCCGCAGCGACGCTGTCGGGATAAGCGACCGCCCATTCGAGCGCCTGCATCCCGCCCATCGAGCCCCCCGCCACCGCGAGTAGCCGCCGGATACCCAGATGATCGATCAACATTTTCTGGAGACGAACCATGTCGCCGATCGTGATCACGGGAAAACTCATCGCCCACGGACAACCCGTGGCCGGGTTGATAGATCCAGGCCCCGTAGTGCCCCGGCATCCGCCCAGCACGTTCGAGCAGATCACAAAATATCGATCGGTGTCGAAGGCCTTGCTCGCGCCGATCATGTTGGACCACCATCCGCCCTCGCCGCCGGCATGAGCGTCCCCCGAAAAGGCATGAAGAATCAGAATCGCGTTGGATCGGGCTGCATTGAGAGTGCCGTAAGTTTCATAGGCCACCTCAACTGGAGCGAGCGTGACTCCGCAATCGAGCTCCAGCTTATCGAACACCGTTGCGGCAGCCTCTGTCACCATGGGCGATATCTCCAGTGTACTTCCCCTTCGCCCTCGTTATACTCAATCGAGGAGATAATCTATGCGACGATTTTGGCCGGGATTGGCAGGATGGATCGCGATATTCGCTTCACTCGGATTGGCCCAGGAGGCTACGACCGGCGGCCCTTATAAGGTTCTGAAAACCGCCAAAGTTGGAGGTGCAGGCGGTTTTGACTATGTGTATGCGGACTCCGCCGGACGCCGGTTATACATTCCGCGCACCGGTCCTGCTCCCCGAATCACCGTCTTTGATTTGGATACCCTCAAGCTCGTCGGTGAAATTCCCAACGAGAGCGCTCACGGAGCCGCTGTCGATCCCAAATCGCATCACGGTTTTGCCACCAGCAAGCCCGTCGTGATGTGGGACTCTAACACCCTGGCGCCGATCAAGACCATCGATGTGGAGGGCAACCCGGACGGCATTCTCTTCGATCCGTTTAACCAGCGCGTCTACATTCTCAGCCACCGCGCGCCGAATGCGACGGTGATCGACACGAAAGACGGCTCCGTAGTCGGCACCATAGACGATCTGGGAGGAGCGCCGGAACAGGCTGTTACCGACGGCCAGGGCCACCTGTATGTCGATATCGAAGACAAGGGCAATATCGCTGTCGTGGACGCGAAGACGCTTAAGGTGACCGGCCATTACGATCTTGCCGGTAAGGGCGGCGTGTGCGCCGGGCTTGCATTGGATGTCAAAAATCAGATTCTCTTCGCCGCCTGCCGTAATCCGGCAACCATGGTGATGCTCAATGCCGGCGACGGCAAAATCATCGCGACCCTGCCGATCGGAACCGGTACCGATGGCGCAGGATTCAACCCCAATACGATGGAAGCGTTCAGCTCGCAGGGCGATGGCACGCTGACGGTCGTCAAGGAAAACAGCCCGTCCAGTTTTGTTGTGGAGCAGACCGTGCAGACCATGCCCAGCGCCAAAACCATGACACTGGACACGAAGACGAACCAAATCTACTTGATCGCCGCGGAGTTTGGCGCACCCACAGCGCCAGCGCAACCCGGTGGACGCGCCGGGCGAGGCCAGATGGCGCCCGATTCTTTTTCTATTCTCGTGGTGGGCAAGTAAACCCCGGCTAGCTTTTTTCGGCCAGAGACGAGTCGACCACTGCAAGACTCTGATTGTGTCCTAGGAACTGAACGTCCGTTATTCCCAGAGCCCCGCGAAGCTGTTCGGCAGGCACTTTCATCGGACCAGGACCTTGGGCTGCGCCGGGTGTGGCTTGTGGAAACGCGGTCGACATCGCGGTGTGAAAGGTCACGTTTCCTTCCACCTTCTGCATCACTTGGTGAATGTGGCCATTAAGCACCGTAACCGATCCGAAGCGCTTCAGGTAAGAGAGGGCCTGCGCGCTATTCTGAGTGCTCCAACCCCATTCCGGGTACAAACTCCATAACGGAATGTGGGCGAATACCACCACCGGCGTGCTGGCTGATCGCCCGCGCAAATCGTCTTCGAGCCAATGGAGCTGCTCCTCGCTGAGCTGGCCCATCCCGTCCACCTGCATCACATTTACGAGACCTACGAAGTGGACTCCTTTATGATCGAAGCTATACCAGCCGCTCCCTTTGGTGTTCTTGCCGTACCGCTCCCGGTACTCCTTCCCCTCATTGACCGCGGTATCATGCTCGCCTGGGACATAAAAAATCTCTTTGGTCCTGGTGGCCTTCAACACCTGTTCCATGGTGTCGAACTCCGCCGGCTTCGCCATATGGGTAAGATCGCCCGTGTGAATGACAAAATCGGGATTCCGTGGAAGTGCGTTGATTCTATCCACCGCCGCCTGCAGCGTGCCGGTTACGTCCGGATTAGCCGGCCGGTTGAAGCCGATATGGTCGTCGCTGATCTGGACAAACGTAAAATCGTTCTCGGAACCGCTCCCATCGGCTGCCAGCAATTTTGATGTTGGCACGCCTCCGGTGATCGTCCAAACCATGCCGGCGCCGGCCCACGCCATACACTGAAGGAAGCCACGGCGGTCGACGTCGTCTTCAGCGTGATTACGAACTATTAGATGCTTCAAGTTTGCGCTCCTCATTGTGGTGTGCGTTCAACTTGAAGACTTTCACGCAGCCGAAAAATTCCCGCTGCGGACCCTTTATTTTTGCTCCTGGAGCGCGCGCGCGAAGTCCAAAAGTTCCGCGCGGTTCAAGTCGGAGATCACCCAATAGGTCATGTCCGCGCCGCTCCAGTGCAGGATCTCGTAGCCCTGGGCATTTTCCTGTTCGATCGTATCCCCGGTGCGGCCGCGATTCGGCCAGACGAATACATTGATATTGTGTTTGCCGCTCTGATAAACCAACGCGGCAACGGTCCGATTATCGATGTAGTCGAGTCGTCCTCCCATCAAGGGCCAACCGAGCCTCGAGAGATCCGGCACCGGCGGCGAGAAATCGAGCTTGCCCTGAAACCAGGGCTTCACAGTATGGCGATCCGAGGAAGGCACATCCACTAGATGACTGGCTTCGAGAGACCGCATATGGCTCGCAAAAACGTCGGCGGCGATGAGTTTCTGACGCGAGCCTCGCAGGGAATTCGCGACCAGTAGAGCTCCGAGCACGATCGCCACTACGAGGGCGGCCGCAGCCCAGCGCAGCGATGCAGACCACCAAATGCGCTCAGATCGGGCCTCCTGTTTGGCCGCGCCTCGCACCATCGCCTGCAGCCGCGCGGCGAATTCGGGCGAAGGAGATGCGTACATATCGGCGTTGCGCAAGGCCATCCGCAGCGAGATCTCTTGCTCCCGCACGCGGTTGCACGCCTGGCAATCGACTAGATGTCTCTGCACGTCGATGCAGCCCGCAACGTCCAGTTCGTTGTCCAAATAAGCGGCAAGATAAATTCGAGTATCTTCGCAAGTCATCGTCAGGCAGGCTCCTTCGCAGGGCTTATTAAGACTCGCCTCATCCAATCACGTCCGCGCGCGAGGCGCGACATCACGGTCCCCACAGGAACGCTCGTGATAGCCGCAATCTCTTTATAAGAGAGATCTTCGAATTCGCGCAAGACCAGCACTTCGCGGAAGTCGGCGGGCAACTGCTCCAGCGCTTTTCGAACCTGCTCCCGATTATTCGAAATGAGGAGAAGCGCTTCCGGATCGGGCGCAGGCGCGGCCGGATCCTCGACGCGCTCATCGTCGAACGTCAAAGTTCCAGCGCTATTCCGATTTCGCTTCATCCAGGTCAGGCAAGTGTTTCGCACGATAGCAAGTAGCCAAGCTTTGGCTTGTTCCCCATGGAATGCCTCAAAAGCGGAGAATGCTCGCACAAACGCGTCTTGCACGACATCTTCGGCATCTTCATGGCTGCGAGTGAGCCAGCGCGCGAGATTGTATGCGGATCTGAGATGAGGCGAAATCTCGTTTTCGAAACGGCGAAGCTTTTCTGGAGAAGTCAATTCAAGAATGTGACTCTAGTGTCCCTCAGTTTATTCCCCCGGAACTGAAAATGCCGGGCGTAGTAGACTGATTGTTCACCGCAAGGAGAGACTCATGTCCAACGGGTTAATATCCGGTCCGGCCAACCCTGCGCCTTTGGGATTGGCTGGGTTCGGATTGACTACGGTTCTTCTCAGTTCCATCAATGCCGGCCTACTGGCGGGAGATCCAGCTTCGCTCACCGCGGTAGTGGTCCCGCTGGCGTTTGCCTACGGCGGTGTGGCCCAGCTCTTCGCCGGGATGATGGAGTTTAAGAATGGCAATACCTTTGGCATGGTGGCATTCACGTCCTATGGACTCTTCTGGTGGTGGTACGCATTCCTGCTCTGGACGGTAGGCGCAGGCTGGATCAAACCACCCGCGCCGAATGCGCTGGGCTTCACGCTCTTCTTATGGGGAGTGTTCACCTTGTACATGTGGATATCGACTTTCCGGACCAACTTCGTCCTGTGGAGCATCTTCCTTCTGCTCTGGATCACTTTCTTTCTGCTGGCCGGAGGAGATATGGGAATGGGGCTCGGTTGGCACACTGCCGGCGGATGGGTTGGTCTGATTACCGGCATCGATGCTCTCTATTTATCTTTCGCTGAAGTAACCAATGCCACTTTCAAGAGGATTGTGATGCCGCTCGGAGGACCCATCATTAAGGCCTAACGAATCACATCGAGATCCTTGCCATAAATAACCTCGCCGTCAAACTGCCCACGAACTTCCCGGAGAACCTCTTCGGGAGTTTCCCCCATCGGCAACTGATGATACAGCACCAATTTCTTGGGCCGAACCTGCGCGGCCACTCTTCCCACGTCGCGGCCCGATGTATGAAACACAGAATGGTATCTTTGCCAGTCGGGCGTGCGTTTGGCTAAGCCCGCCGCCGAATAAACTTCGTGGATCAGGATGTCGCAGCCCTTAGCGGCCTCGATTAAAGTAGGGCTATAGGTGGTGTCGCCGGAAAGAACGATGGTCTTGTCCTTGGCCTCGAACTTATAGCCATAGGCGTGCTTCCAGCTTCCGTGCTGGACCGGAAACGCGATCACCCGCATCGCGGCGTCGCGATAAATTTCACCGGGCTTCACGTCGTGCGCGTGTACGATGTAGGCTCGCGAAACCGAAGGCTCCAGACCATGCAGCCGGATGTTCATGTCTTCTTTCCATGCCTCCATAATGTGATAGATCATGGCGCGCAGGCCAGGCGGTCCGTAAATTTCCAACGGCTCTTCCCGTCCTGTTACGGCCGGTGTGAAGATCAAATCCGGGCATCCCGCCGTATGATCCGAGTGAAGATGGGTGATGAAGGCGCGGGTCAACTGCCGCATGGCGATTCCTGCCTGAACCGCGCGCCGCACGATGCCGGGGCCGCAATCGACGATGTAGACATGCTCTCCCGACACGATTGCGACCGCCGGTCCCATGCTTTGGGGATCGGGATTGGGTGTGCCGGTCCCGAGTAGAATGGCGCGAGTGTCCTGCGCGAACGCGGCCGCGCATAGAAGAAATAGCGCCAGGCACATTCTATTCAAGCTGCTTATGAAAACGCAGAACACTCAGCCAGAGAATGATGACGCCGAACAAGCCGAGCGCCGCTATCTGCGGCCATAAGGCTTCGAATCCGGCCCCCTGGAGAAAAATGCCGCGCACGATTTCCATGAAATAACGGACCGGATTCACGAATGTGAGCCATTGGGCCAACTGCGGCATATTGCGGATCGGAAACGTGAACCCGCTCAGCATGAAGAACGGCTGGAAGAACAAGCCGGTCGCCATGGACGCTTGCGCCTGAGTTTTTGAAAGCGTCGAAATGAACAAACCCGCGCCTAGCGTCGTCAGCAGAAACAGTAAAGTTGAAATCACCAGCAACCCGAAGCTGCCCCGGAATGGAATATGAAAAAGCAGTAGCGCGGCTCCCATCACCAGCAGCATGTCGAACAAACCCACCAGCACGAACGGCAGCGTTTTGCCGAGAATCAATTCCGCCGGCCGGATCGGCGTCACCATCAACTGTTCCATCGTGCCGATCTCTTTCTCGCGCACGATCGCCATGGCAGTCAGGGACAACGTGACGATAGTGATGATGTTCGCGATGACTCCCGGTATGAAGTAGTTTCGGCTGAGCAGATCGGGATTGAACCACACGCGGCTGCGCGCGACGATTTGCGGAACCGCCGGATGCAGCGGCCCTCCCGCGTCCTCCGTCCCGGCGACCAGTTTCATTTCCTGCTGGCGCGCCGATACCTCGCTTGAATAACGAGCGATGGTCTGGCTGGCATAGCTGGAAACCAGGGAAGCGGTGTTGGAATTGGTCCCATCGAGCAGCACCTGCACGCTGGTGGTTCGGCCCCGCTGGATATCTCGCGCGAAGCCCGGCAGAACTCGGATTACGGCATCCACCCGACCTTGATCCAGCATTTTCCGCATCTCCGTGTCGCTTTGAGGCGCGCCCGCCAGCACAAAGCGTCCCGAACCCTCGAACTCAGCGCGCAAATCCCGGCTTGCAGGCGTCCGGTCCTGATCCATCCACGCAATCCTCGCCGAATCGACGTCCAGGTTTACGGCGTATCCGAAGATTAACAACTGAATCAGAGGAGGCAGGACCAGCAAAGCGCGCATACGCGGGTTGCGAAATGCCTGGATGAACTCTTTTCGGATAATGCAGCGCAATCTCTGGCGCATAGGATTTAAGCCACCTTTTGCCGGAGCTTCCGGGTTGCGAAATAAAATACGACGATGGCGTAGATCGTCAGGAGTAGAAAATCCATCCACAACATCTCTAGACCGATGCCCTTCAAGAACACGCCCCTCAAAATATCTATGAAGTAACGCGCCGGAACGAATAGCGCGATGATCTGAATCACCCGAGGCATGTTGCTCACCGAGTAAATGAATCCCGAGAGCAGAAATGCCGGCAGGAACGAGGTCAGCGTCCCCAGTTGGTACGCTGTC
The DNA here is from genome assembly GCA_963799805.1 of uncultured Acidobacteriota bacterium. GTDB lineage: Bacteria > Acidobacteriota > Terriglobia > Bryobacterales > Bryobacteraceae > Palsa-187. The sequence goes on along the minus strand of CAWCYF010000002.1, from coordinate 580,642 downwards.
AGCTGCGTTCGGTTCACCGCGGAAATCAGAATTCCCAATCCCAGCGCGCCAAACAGGAAGATGCAACTTGAAACGAGGAGCAGCGGAAGGCTGCCCTTGAGCGGCACGCCGAACGCGAATACCCCGACGATCAGGCAGATGATCATATCAACGATGCCGACCAGGAAATATGCCGACAGCTTTCCGAGCGCGAGTTCCGACGGGCGAACCGGCGTCGAGAGCAGTTGCTCCATGGTTCCGTTTTCCCATTCCCGCGCGACGGTCAGAGAGCTCAGATTAGCCGCGATGATCATCAGGATCACCGCGATCAATCCCGGCACGATGAAATTCTGCGACAAAAGATCGGGGTTGTACCAAACTCGCACACGCGGCTCGACCCCTCCCCGCATGACGTTTCCCGTGCGCATGCTCTGCGCGTTTTGCTGGATATGCTGCGAGTACGATGCGACCAGCGCTTCAGCGTAGCCGAGCGCAATCGACGCGGTATTCGAATCGCTGCCGTCGATCAGCAATTGCACATGCGCCTCTTTGCCGAGACCGAGGTCGTTGGAGAAATCGTTCGGGATGACCACCCCCACCAGAGTCTGGCGCTTATCGACACTCCCTTCAATGGGCGGATAACCATGCACCTCCCGGATATCGAAATAGCGCGAGCCGCGGAATTCCGCAATTAAATCGCGGCTTTGCGGCGTCTGGTCGAGATCGTAGACCATAGTGGGAATATGGTCCACGTCCAGACTGAGGGCCCATCCGAAAATCACCAGCATAATAAAAGGCTGTAAGAGAGCGGCAGTGAGACTCCGCGGGTCTCGCCAGATGTGCAGAACTTCCTTACGGGCAATCGCGCGCATTCGTCTGAAATTCATGCAGCCGCCCTCTCTTCGCGCTCAATCAAGCTGACAAACACGTCTTCCATAGAAGGAGTAATGGCCTCGAGCGCGCTCACTTGAATACCGGCCGTGCGGAGCGCGGCTTGGATGCCGGGAACCGCGGCTGCGGCGTCCTCGACCTTGACATGCAAGCCGCCGCCGAACACCGCGACATCGCTGATTCCGGGTTTCCCCTCCAGGGCCGTCATGCTGCCCAGCAGGTCCGACGATTCGAGGTTCAGCAGATGTCCCTCGCCCAGAGCGCCCTTGAGCTCGGCCGGCGAGCCCAGCGCGATAATTCTGCCGCCATACATCAGAGCCACGCGATTGCAGTATTCGGCTTCGTCCATATAGTGAGTGGTCACGAATACGGTGTGGCCGGCAGCGGAAAGCTGGTAAATCAGTTCCCAGAAATTACGCCTCGCGATTGGATCGACGCCGCTGGTCGGCTCATCCAGGAACAGGATCGGCGGCTCATGCAGTATTGCGCAGCCCAGCGCCAGACGTTGCTTCCAGCCCCCTGAGAGCAAGCGAGTCGCGCTGGTGCGCTTATCCTCCAAAACCGCCATCTTCAAGACATAATCGCGACGAGCCGGGAGTGCTTCCGGAGTGACGCCATAGATGCCTCCGAAGAATTCAATATTCTCTTCCACGGTCAAATCGTCGTAGAGCGAAAATTTCTGCGACATGTAGCCGATGTTTCGCTTGATATCCTCGGGCTGTGTGGCTACATCGAATCCGGCCACACGGGCGCTTCCAGACGTCGGCGGCAGCAGGCCGCACAAAATGCGAATGGTAGTGGATTTACCCGCACCGTTGGGGCCCAGAAAGCCGAAAATCTCGCCGCGCTTCACCTCGAGCGAGATTTGGTCGACTGCAACGAAGTCGCCGAAGCGCTTAGTCAGGTTCTCGATGTGGACGGCAGGCCCACTGGTGTTAGACAGTACGCCGCTAGGCAGCACGGGCCACCTCCTCCTTCCGCATCAGCGCGATGAAAACGTCCTCTAGCGATGGTGTAACCGGATGGTACCCGAAGGGCGTCACAGCGGCCAACTCTTCGGGCGTCGTGATATTGAGATCCAGAAATAAGTGCAGATCTGCGCCGGTCGGCTGGAGCATGAGCACACCCGGCTGCGCCGCCAGAATCGCCCGGGTCTTTCGTTGGTCTTCCGAGAAGACCAGATAAACCGCTTCCTCAAGCCCTTTTTTCAAGGCGGCCGGAGTATCGCAGCGAATCAAGCGGCCCTGATGCATGAAGCCGACGCGATTGGCCCGCTCGGCCTCATCTAAATAAGCCGTCGCGACGAACACGGTCAACCCGTCCCTCACCAGCCGATACAGGATTGCCCAGAAATCGCGGCGCGACACGGGATCGACTCCGTTGGTCGGCTCGTCCAGAAACAACACGCGTGGCTTGTGCAGCAGCGTGCACATCAACGCCAATTTCTGTTTCATGCCGCCTGACAATTTTCCCGCGGGACGTTTGCGGAAGGGCTCCATGCGGGTCATACGAAGCAGGCTGATACTCAACTCATCGCGTTCTCTAATCGCGAGTCCGAACAGGTCGGAATAGAACACCATATTCTCGTCGACTGTCAGATCGTTATAAAGGCCGAAGCGCTGCGCCATGTAGCCGATCTGATCTTTCACTGCGTCGATCTCTTTCGAAACGTCATGCCCGGTGACAATGGCCCGGCCTTCGGTCGGATTCATCAGCCCGCATAGAAGCCGCATGCTGGTGGTCTTTCCCGCGCCGTCGGGCCCGACCAGCGCGAAGATCTCACCCTCGGCAATCTCCAGATTCAGACGATCCACGGCCGTTAGCGCGCCGAACCGGCGTATCAGATTCTCGGCCTGGATGATCGCGCTCATAGGAGAATTTCGGCGTCCACGGGCATATTATTTTTCAGTTCATGACTCTGGTTATCGACGTCGATCTTTACCCGGTAAACCAACTTCACGCGCTCTTCTTTGGTCTGAATTTGTTTGGGAGTGAACTCGGCATCGGAGGCGATAAAAGTGATCCGTCCCCAATAGACTTTCCCGGGATAAGAGTCCGTGGTCAGCTTCACTTTTTGACCGAGTTTCACGCGGCCCAAGTCAGTTTCGTTGATGTAGGCCCGCAGCCAGGGATGCTCCAGATCTCCGATGCTCACAATCGTAGTGCCCGCCGCGAGCACCTCGCCGACCTCGGCGGATTTCGTCAGCACGACGCCGTCAATCGGAGAATAGACCGCGGTGTCGTCAAGCTGCGATTCGGAAATGCCCTCCTGCGCCTGGGACCGCTCGATTTCCGCCTTCCGGGCCGCCAGCTCCTCCTCCTTACGCTGCAGCTCGAGGCGATTGGCCTCAGCCGTGCGCACCGCAGCTTGCGCCCTGGCCACCTCCGCGCGCCCGGCAGCGATGTCCTCCTGCCGCGGGCCTTCCTTCACCAGCGATAATTTTTCCTGGGCCTGCCGTAGAAGCGCTGTGGCGCTGTCGAACTTGGTCCGGTACTGATCGTACTGCTGCGTCGAGATGTCTTCATTCTTATAAAGCGTCTGCGCTCGCGCCCAATCCTGACGGGCGAATTCCAACTGAGCCTGCGCGTCGGTCACGCCGGCTTGGGCCTGTTGAACGTCCTGCGTGCGGCTGCCGTTGAGCAGCGCATCCAACTTAGCCTGCGCCTGGTTCAGTTCGGCCTGCCGCGCCGCAACATCGCTTTCGAGCGTCGCCTTCTGAAATTCAATAGAGGTTTGGAGCTGCTTATAATTCGAATCGGCGCTGATGACCAGAGCGCGATCGCGCATGCGCTGGCTCTGCAGTTGCGCCCGATCGAGGCGGGCGATTAACTGGCCCTTTTTCACCCAGTCGCCTTCGTCGACTGTTCGCTCGATCATTCGTCCGGGGATTTTGAACGAAATATCCACCAGCGTGAGCTCGAGGTTCCCGGAGACCGTCACACGATTGCCGTCGCCGCCGGAATGAGTGCGCCACCACCATGCACCTCCGCCCACAGCGGCCAGCAGCAGAACGATCATAATTCTTTTTTTCATTGGTTCACGAATTCTCGAATCTTTCCCGTGGCGGTCGCCAGATCGATGCGAGCCACGTTATAGTCGTACAGCGCGGCGATCTGATTATCACGCGCGCGATCCAGGCGATTCTGCGCATCCGTGACCTCGATCGAACTGGCTACTCCCGCCTGACTACGGCGCTGCGCCTGCGCTAACTCCTGCTCCGCCAGCCGCGTTCCTTCAAGCGACGTCGCCACTTCGTCGGAGGCCGAGCGGACACTGTCGAACGCCAGCCGTACATCCAATTCCACCTGGTCCCGGACATCGCGCGTCCGCGTTTGCTCCTGCCGGAGTTGCGAAATGCTCTCGGCGCGCCGCGCATCCCGTCTTCCGCCATCGAACAGCGGCACTCTCAAGGACAAACCATAATCGTATGTGGGCAAAGCGCCGACGATTTCCGTGCCGATGGACCCATAATTCGCCGACGCGGCCAGCGACGGCAGGCGCTCCGCTTTCACAGCGCTGTAATTCAATTTGGCCGATTGCTCGCGCAAGCCTTGCGCCTTCAACTCCGGCCGCGTTTCGCGCGCCACAGCGAGCGCCTCGTCGAGAGATCCCAGCTCCACCGGCCGGTAGGAGAGCTTATCGGTCAGCTCGACCCTGGTATCCATCTTCAGTCCCATGGCCCTCAGCAGGTTCAATCCCGCGCGGCGACGGTCGTTCTCTGCCACCACCAGATGCTGCCGGTCGTTGGCGAGCTGCACATCCGCGCGCGTAACCTCGATCCCTGTGCCGGTCCCGGCCTCTTTCTGCCGTTGGGCGAGGTCGCGCAGCGCGAGCGACAGATCTACGTTGGCGTGCGCCGTTTCAAGCGCCGCGTCGGCGCGCAAGGTCGTCAAATAGGCGCGCGCGACCTGATCGCTCACCTGATTTTTAGCGGTGTCATAGTCGGATTCGATGGTGGAGACATTTGCCTTCGAGGCCTGATAACGCCGGATCGCGCTGTAATCGAAAATCGTCTGAGAAGCCGTGAGGCGCGCATCGAACACCGAGTAGGGCCCTACGATAGAGGGAAAACTGAAGCCCGGAATGGGAACCGCGAAGTTTAATCCGAACGCTCTCAGATTGGTCGTTTCTCTTTGGTCGTTCAGATAGGATTCGAGATCCGGAAGGAACTGCCCCCGCGATTCAGCCTGCCTCGCTTCGCTCTCTTTGATCGATTCGAGCGCCAGCGCCACGCGCGGGCTTCCCTCCGGCGCGATGGCTATTTCGACCGCCCGTTTCAGGCTTAACGGCAGAGTGGTCTCTACCGCCGGATCAGCCGCCAAGTTCAGCGTCGCAACGGCAAAGAGGAGAAATACTGCACGCATTCTTCAGTTCCCTTCTGGAGCGCGGAAACCCGCGGCAACAAACCTCACCAGCCGCGCAGTGACGGCCTTCCGATCCGACGGGTCGCACACGCCTCCCGTCAGCTCGGGTAACAAAGACGACCAGCAAAGAACGTGGGCCATTGCTCCTCCCATGAAATGCAATCGCCACATACGTTCCTCCGGCGTCAGCGCGGGCAGCGCCGCCCCTATCGCTTCGGTAAATCTTTGCGCTACTACCGCCAGGTGTTTCCTGAATACTCTGAAAATGAACTGGTCCGGTGTAGACAGAATTCGCCCGATCAACGACACAATCGGCGAGGGACCCCGCTCAATGACCGGCGCGATGAAAGCTTCGACCACCTGTTCGACCGTAGGGTGCGGCCCTGCGGCATCGAGCATTTCCAACCGCCTCCGGTTTACCGGCTCAATGCGGCGCTCGATGACGGAATCGATCAGGCTTTCCTTGGATTGGAAATGATAATTGACAGCAGCCAAATTGACTTGCGCCTCGGCTGTGATATCGCGCAATGAGGTCGCATCGAAGCCGCGATCCCCGAAAAGACCTTCGGCGGCATCTAGAATCTTAGTCTTTGTGTCGGTTCGTTCGGCTCGTTCAATCATACGTACGCTTAAATCGTACGCTTGAATAATAGTTTTGTCAACCCTTACGCCGCCGGCCGCAGTTGTCTCAGGATTTGAGTGAGCATTTCCAGATCGGAGGAATCGAGGCTGAGCAATTCCGGCGGCGGCTGACGAAACTCGGCAAGCAACTCCTTCCGCACTTTCTCCCCGCGCGCCGTCAGAGCCACGAGCTTGACGCGCCCGTCCCCCGGCATCGTCCGGCGCTCCGCGAGGCCGGCTTTTTCCAGCCGCCGGATGATAAAAGTGGCGTTTGATGGATCGCAGCCCCATGCCCGCGCGAGCGCGCCGATCGGACATCCTTCATTCCTGTCCAAGCCCGACAAAGCCCGCGCATCGTTCGGGGTAAGGCCGCGGCTTTCCAGGCTGCGGTCGCGGGCTGGCCGCGTGTACATCAGGTAATCAAACATAAGCTGCCAGGCTCGCTCCGCGAGCGCGGCCTTGCTCCGGCGCGCATTGCTCATTTCCCGACTCTACGCCAAGTCGACAATTCATGGAACAGCCTGGACTCTCCCTGCGTAAATGATATATTTGAAGTACTTCAAATATTTTATCGCAAGGAGTGAAGAATCAATGCCCACCGAAATCCCCGCCCTGATCGTGGGTGGCAGCCTGAATGGCCTGACTGCTGCTCTCTGCCTCGCCCATCACGGCATCAAGAGCCTGGTCGTTGAACGCAAGTCCTCCACAACCGTTCAATACAAGTTTCGCGGCATTTCACCGCGGTCTATGGAAATTTACAGGAGCCTCGGGGTCGAAGCCGAAATCCGCGCTTGTGACGTTGTTGACAACTCGGCCGCCGTCGCCCGCATGAAGAATTTTGCGGATTCCAAAGTCAGTTGGCAGGAGATTCCGTGGTCTGAAGCCGGCGAAATCAGCCCGATCGGTCCGGCCGCGTGCGATCAGGACCAGCTTGAACCCATTCTGAAAGCGCACGCCGAAGGCTTGGGCGCAGAAATCCGTTTCAATACGGAGCTGGTCGATTTCAAGCAGGACGAACAAGGTATTACGGCACGCATCCGCAGCGGTGGCGGCAAGCAGGACGACGTCGTCCGGGCCTCGTATCTGATCGCCGCCGACGGTACCGCCGGCACGATACGCAAGGCCCTCGGCATCCAGCGTCACGGACCCGGTGCTCTCCAGTACTGGATGAATGTGATTTTCGAGGCGGACCTAGAGACAAGTCGTGAAGGCCGCGCGATCCGTTCACTCTTCGTGACGGACATCAACGGCACGCTCGTCCCCCGCGGGAGCGGACGCTGGCTTATGGCCGTGCAGTATGTCCCGGCGCAAGGTCAGCGGCCGGAAGATTTCACGGATGAATATTGTCTTGAGCTGATCCGCCGGGGGGCAGGGATGCCGGACCTCAAGGCGCAGATTATCGATGCCAGACAGTGGGATGCGGCAGCCGAGGTCGCTGACCGCTTCGCTGCGGGCAGAACGTTCCTTGTCGGGGATACCGCGCACGTCATGCCGCCCACGGGCGGGTTCGGCGGCAACACCGGCATCCACGACGTGCATAACCTCGCGTGGAAACTGGCTGCAGTATTGAGGGGAACCGCAGGACCCCGCCTGCTGGATACCTATGACCAGGAGCGCAGGCCGGTGGTGGAAGGCACGATTGCTCAGGCCCTCGCCCGTCTTCAGGCATGGTTCAAAGACCCGAGCAAGAAGCTTCCGCCGCCCGAAAAGATCATCGACAACTATTGGGTCATCTTCGGATACCGCTATCGCGCGGGCGCTCTCGTCAACGCAGACGACGCGACCGAACAGGTATTTGGCAATCCGCACGAGCCCTCCGGACGGCCCGGCTCCCGTGCTGCGCACCTGGTGGTCGAACACGATGGAAAACGGGTCTCGACGATCGACCTTTTTAGCGGGCAATGGGTCCTGCTCACCGGTCCCAACGGTGGCGCGTGGACGGCCGCAGGCAGGAATGCTCTCGCTAGTACTTTTGATCTTCATTGCTACCGAATTGGCCCGGACGGCGATTTGCGGGACGTCAAGACCCGTTGGCAGGCCGCTTACGGAGTCAGCGCAGCGGGCGCTGTGCTGATCCGTCCCGATGGGTTCATCGCGTGGCGTGCGCGCGATTGCCAAGTAGATCCTGAAACCGCCCTGCGCGACGCTTTGACGTACTTAAGCTTCCGTGACTAGCGATTCTTGAGAGGAGTCGTCCGATGACCACGACGGCCCCGTTGAACAACAATCAGGAGGCGGTACATCCTTCGCCGCCGCTTGGCATCCTCCCATAATCTTCACGCGCTGTTTCTTGCAAGTTAGTGACACAGTTAGTTACACAGTTTCACGATTCAAGAATGTAAGTCTTTGCTTAGTTAGTTACGAGATTGGAGTCTTAAAATTAGAAGATGCTGCCATTTAAGCTGGTTTATCACAGCGGATATGATCTGAATCTCGGCACTCATGTATTCCCGTCGCAAAAATTTCGCTTTATCCACGATCGACTGCTGGCCGAGCATTTCGCGGAGCCCGCCGATTTCGTTCAACCCGAGCCTGCGAGCGACGAGGACCTGCTCCTGGTACATCAGCAGCGCTGGATTACGCGCCTGAAAACGGGGACGCTCGATTATATGGAGCTCATGAAGCTGGAAATCCCCTATTCCCGGCAAATGGTGGATGCCTTCTGGCTCGCCGCCGGAGGCACCACTCTGGCAGCGCGCTTGGCGCTTGCGAGCGGCATCGGCTTCAACGTTGGCGGCGGATTTCATCACGCTTTCTCCGGACATGGTGAAGGATTTTGCGCGATTAACGACATTGCAGTCGGGATTCGCAAAATTCAGAAGGAGCGGCTGATCGAGCGGGCCATGGTGATCGATTGCGATGTCCATGACGGCAACGGCACGGCCGCTATCTTCGCGGGCGATGAAAGCGTGTTCACGCTCTCCATTCACCAGCTCAACAACTACCCCAGCGAAAAGCCGCCCTCAAATCTAGACATTAATCTCGACGACGGAGTAGGAGATGCCGAGTATCTTCAGCGCCTCGGCGAGGCTTGCAGCCAAGCTATCAGAGAATTTGGCCCGCAGTTGGTCATGTATGTCGCGGGCGCGGATCCCTACCGTGAAGACCAGCTTGGCGGGCTTTCGCTATCCATGGAGGGGCTGAAGGCGCGCGATGGTTTGGTATTCAATCTGGCGCGGGAGAATCATGCCGCGATCGCGGTTACGCTGGCGGGCGGATATGCAATGCGCGTGGAAGATACGGTTAGCATACACTGCAACACGGCCAAGGCGGCCGCGGAGTGTCTGTGTCACAATTAAATCGAGAATGATTAGCGCTGCTGCCTATGATATGCACGTGGACCAGTTATTCGAAAAGGCGAAACGCCTGCACGCGGCTCTCAATTCGGCTGGTCTTTCCTACCGCATCATAGGAGGAGTGGCCATTTTTCTCCAAGTCTATGAACGAAATCCGGAAAGCGCGCGCATGACCCAGGATATCGACATCGCAGTCGATCGTAGCCAGCTCTGGCGGATTGCGGCCGTCGCGGAAAAGTACGGTTTCGTATACCGCCATGCGGCTGGGATCGATATGCTGGTCGACGCAGCGGAACCGCGCGCACGCAGCGCTATCCACCTGATCTTTGTCGGCGAAAAAGTTCGCCCGGAGTATCTCGAGCCGGTCCCCGGATTCTCGGAACCCGTACGCACGGCGGAGGGCATTCTGCTCGCGCCCGTCGCCGACCTCGTCCGCATGAAGCTGACCAGCTTCCGTCTGAAAGACAAAGTACATATTCAGGATATGGACTCGGTTGGCCTGATTACAACGGAAATTGAAGCGGGTCTTTCGGACCCTCTGCGCGCACGCCTGGCTGAAGTGCGCGCCACTGAGTAGCTCAGGCGTCCGGACCTCGTCTTCGGATCAAGTCGTCAAGGGCTTTTCGGAGCCGCTCATAATCCTCGGCACTTCAGGTGGTGATTCTTGAGCACCTCCATCAAGCCCTCCAGCCGATCCAGCCTGGATTTTTCGTGTCCGTTATTTTCGCCGCTCATATGAGCACCACAGCTTCACTATACCTTCGCCGGAACCAGAACCGGCGCATTCGCCAGAAGCGCATCCTCGAACGCATAATCCGGCTTCGGAAAGCTGTTATGCCGCAGGTACCAGCGATAGGTTTCCTTCAGGCCGGTGTCAAAGTCGACCGGCTTGAATTTCAGCACACGCTGCGCCTTGGCGGTCACCTGAGTGATTGGAGGCATATCGTAATACATCCCGAAATAGAGCTTGGGACCCATAGGATGGCCGCCCGCGCGCAAAATATATTCGCGCGGAATTCGAACGAATCGCGCCGTCTTATTGCAGGCTTTCGCGAACGCTTCCGCCGCCTCCGCCTGCGATAACGGCCGGGGATTGGCGATGTTGAACGCGTGACCGACGGCATTCGGCTCCTCGAGAACGCGCAGACTGGCCCACACTAAATCCTTCACGTATACGAACTGCATCAACCGGCGGCCGTCGCCCGGCAGAATAATGGGGCGATTTGCGCGCAACCGGTCCCAGAAATATGCCTCGCGATAATACGGATTTCCGGGACCGTAAAGGTAAGGCGGCCGCAAAGTCACCACTGGTAATCCTATTCGCTGATGGAGCCGGAACAGCGCCCGCTCACTGGTGGCTTTGTTGCGAACATACAATTCGGGTGCATCGTCGGGCGCGAGTGCGTCCCCTTCGTGATGATTCAAACCGTCGCCGTAGGCGGCCACGCTCGACATAAAAACGTAGCGGACGAGTTTGTCGCCGGCGGCGGCGCGAACCGTGCTTTCAACGTTACTGGCGGTGGTACCCCGCTCCCAGTCGTAGACGTTGTCGAAAATAATTTCGAAATTCTTCCCGGTGAGAGCGGATTTCAAGGCGTGCGAATCGTTCCGGTCCGCCGCGATGTTTTTTATGCGCCGCCCGAGATCGTGCCGCGGCCGGCGATGCAGCACCGTCACGGAGTGGTCCCGCTTCAGCAGTTCAGCCACCAGCAGGCGGCCGATGAACCCCGTTCCACCAATGACCAGGCAATTCATGGGCGAAGGTTGGAGGCGTGAGACAACTTCAGTCGTAATACTCCAGGCCCAGGTGCGTGATCAAATCTTCGCCGCGCATCCAGCGCAGTGTGTTCTTGAGTTTCATAAGCTGGATGAAGATATCGTGCTCGGGGTAAAGTCCGGGCGCGGTCATCGGAGCCTTGAAGTAAAAGGAAAGCCATTCTTGGATGCCGCGCATTCCGCAGCGTTGCGCTAAATCGAGAAACAGAATCAGGTCCAGAGCCACCGGCGCCGCCAGAATCGAGTCGCGGCACAGGAAATCGATCTTAATCTGCATGGGATAACCGAGCCATCCGAAAATGTCAATGTTATCCCAGCCTTCCTTCGAATCGCCGCGCGGCGGATAATAGTTGATCCGGACGGCGTGATAAAAATCCTTATACAATTCCGGGTATAGCTTCGGCTGCAGAATCTGATCGAGCGCGCTCAGCTTGGTCGCTTCCTTGCTCTTGAACGATCCCGGATCCTCCAGCACTTCGCCGTCCCGATTGCCGAGAATATTGGTTGAAAACCATCCCGACAGTCCGAGCATGCGAGCCTTCAATCCAGGCGCGATCAGCGTCTTCATGAAGGTTTGGCCGGTCTTGAAATCTTTTCCGCAGATGGGCAGATTGCGCTCCCGCGCCAGCTCCAGCAAGGCCGGAGTGTCGATGGTGAGATTGGGAGCGCCGTTGGCAAACGGCATACCCGATTTGAGCGCCGCGTAAGCATAAATCTGGCTCGGAGCGATCTCTGGATCGTCCTTCATCAAGCCGCACTCGAAATCTTTGAGCGTCTGATGCACGGCCGCCGGTTTGTGGAACACCTCTGTCGATGCGCACCAGATCATCACCAGGCGAGAAGCGCCGCTGGACTTCCGAAATTGCTCGATGTCCTCCATGAGCAATTGGGCTTTGTCCATCTTGGTGCCCTGCTGTTTTACATTCGGGCCGTTAATGCGGCGAATATACTCCGAATCAAACACTGCCTTCATCGGACGGATGGCGGACAGCGGCTCCTTTACTTGATCGATGAGCGAGCGTTCGAGCACATGCGCGTTTACCGCCGCTTCATACGCGGTGTCTTCGTAAATATCCCAGCCGCCGAAAGCCAGATCTTCAATTCTCGCCAGCGGAACTAAATCCCTAATTTTGGGAGACCGGTTATCGGTCCGTTTGCCGAGGCGGACAGTGGCCAGCTGGGTGAGTGAGCCGATGGGCGCGGCCAGCCCGCGCTTGATCGATTCTATTCCCGCAATCAGGGTAGTGCTTACCGCCCCAATACCCGGAATTAGTACGCCGAGCTTTCCGTCCGCAGGCGCAATCTGGACATTGTCTGATGCCGACAAATCCGTTCAACTCCTTACGATTTGTTCTCCCGAAGTGCTATCCCACACACGACTGGGGGAACTCAGGTCTATTTGGTTATACTAACACTGAATGCAGAATCGCGCGACTGCCGGACCCGTGTTAAACGTTATTTCCGCGATTCTGGTGGACGATGAGGATCTCGCTTGTAACGAGCTTGCATATCAGTTGAAGGAGTTTCCCGATATTGAAATCCTGGCGACGGCCGCCAACGGAATTGAGGCTGTCAAACTAATCTCGAACCTGGAGCCGGAGCTGGTTTTTCTCGACGTTCAGATGCCGGGACTCGACGGGATGGGGGTAATTCGCAAATTGCGCGAGAAGAATATCCCGCTGCCGTATTTCGTCATGGCTACGGCCTACGATCAGTATGCGGTCGAGGCGTTCCGGTGGGAGGCGCTCGATTACCTGCTCAAGCCGGTTGAAAAGGAGCGGCTCGCTATGGCGGTCGAGCGAGCGCGCAAGGCCATTGCGGAAAAGACCAAAGCCGCGCAACCGGAAATAGCCGCACCGCGGCCATCCCTTCAACGCACCAAGCTCCTGGTCAAAAGCAACCATCGCAATTTCATTGTCGATGCACAGGAAGTGGTTTATGCGACTATCGATGACGGCCTTATCACCGTTGTGACGACCTCGCTCGAAGGACAATCAAACTACCGCACCATCGAAGAATTACAATCCAATCTCGACCCCGATATGTTCTGGCGCGTGCATCGCTCATTTCTCGTCAATATCCATCGCATCAAAGAAGTGATCCCGTGGTTCAAATCCAGTTTCCAACTTCGGATGGACGACAAGAAACAGAGCGAGATCCCAGTGAGCCGGGTGCAAACGAAAAGGCTAAGGGCCCTTTTGAAGCTGTAAGATTTATGGTTGTGGCTGTCCCCCCAAATTAACTTTTGAAGCCGTCACCAGCGAAACTCCCTTTACAGCGGTTGTGACCCTCACAGGTTCAAGTCCGGGCTTGCCGGAGGATTCGGCCCCGACCGTCAGCAGGTATTGATGGCCAAGCCAAGCCGAGAATTCTTTCAGAAATGGCTGGAACGCGACCGGGTTTGCCGTCCCTTGCCAGTAGAATTCGCCTCCCAGGTTCTCATCGAGCATCGACAAATAATTCTGCCCCCAGGTCACTCGAAAGAAGCTGTGCCCGAAGTGACCCGCGCCGCCATAATAAATCGAGCTGATCACGACGCCAGCCTTTTGGGCGGCTTCGATCGCCTGCCCGAGATAGGGATCAAACATATCCGGGCTCATGTATTCCGGATCGGTTCCGCTCATGATGAGCAACATTTCGCGCCTTTCCTGCGAAGGAGGCCACTTGTTGATAAGATCCCGCAGAGCGTCGTAGGGACTGGCGTCGATACCCGGATCCCCCAGCGGAACACGTAAGGCACTGGCGGCGCGAATATGGTCGGAAGTTGGCGGCTGCACAATCTGCGCCGCTCCATACCGTAAATACGCGATGCCGATCAGCGTGCGCGGGGGCTGCGAGTTGATAAAATTCTTTAGATCGCCGAATTGCAGCGCAAGGTTTGTGCTGTCGGCGTCGTCAATCACGATATACAGCTGCAAAGCGGCCTGATCGCCCGTGAGCGGAGTCCAGGAAAGGACTCGGGCCGGCTTTTTGTTCACCTCGGCTGAGATGTCGTCGCGTTGCAGCACCGGCACCGGTGTATTATCCTTTGGCTCGGCGGTGACAATGAGGCGGCCGGACTGTTGTCCCAGTGCGGCTGCGGCTGCAATGCAAAGCGTGGTCAGGAACCTAAAAAGCATCTTGAATTCCTCTTATACCCGATGGAGCAATTTCGTAACCAGACTGCCGCTTTAGTTATAGGGGGATGCGATATACTAACGGGACGTTTTATTTTCAGTTAAAGGAGCGACCATCATGAGCCTGATTTTGAAGACCCGGCAGGTGGAGGATGTGACCATCGTCGATGTGGCTGGGCAAATAAAGCTCGGCGAAGCTGCCGTTTCGTTGCGCGATACGTTACGGGACTTGGTCAGCAGTAACCGTAAGAAACTCATTTTGAATCTGGGTGAGGTCTCCTACATCGACAGCTCCGGAATCGGCGAATTGGTGGCGGCTTACACCACCGTGAGAGATAAGGGCGGCCAGCTCAAGCTGCTGAATCTCACGAAGCGAGTTAAGGACGTGTTGCAGATCACCAAGCTCTACACCGTTTTTGACGTGTACGACAACGAAGCCCACGTCCTTCGAAGCTTTTCGGCCGCTGCGAGCGCGTGAGGTTTTAAGACCAAGTAATTCGACGGACTTTGGACGCCAAAGTGCACGCTATTTGTGCAGGAGAATTCTATGGCGATCTCCGGCGTCCAAAGTCTTCTTCGCTCCGCGACGCATCGGCTCACCGGTAGTGAAACTGATTTTGATCCTTTGATCGACTTGGTGGGTGACGCTGCGTTCGTGCTGTTAGGCGAAGCGTCCCACGGTACGCACGAATTTTATTCCACCCGCGCCGAAATCACCAAGCGGCTCATCAGAGAGAAAGGTTTTCAAGCGGTCGCAGTCGAAGCGGACTGGCCCGATGCCGCTCGCGTGAACCGGTATGTTCGCGGCCGAGGCGACGATAAGCAAGCTTCCTCGGCGCTTTCCGGATTCACACGCTTTCCTGTATGGATGTGGCGCAACCGGAATGTGGAAAATTTCGTTACCTGGCTTCGTCAGTACAACGATTCGCGTCCCGCGCACACGGCTCAAGTGGGGTTTTACGGACTTGATCTATACAGCTTGAACCGCTCGCGCGCCGAAGTGCTCCGATACCTCGAAAAAGTCGATCCCGAAGCCGCCCGGCGGGCCCGCTATCGGTATTCCTGTTTCGATCATTTTGGAGAGGATGAGCAAGCCTACGGTTATGCCGCCGGATTCGACCTTTCAAAATCCTGTGAAGACGCAGCGGTACAGCAGCTGAGCGACCTTCAGCGGCGGTCGTATGAATATCTGCATCGGGACGGCCAAATCGCGGAGGACGATTTCTTTTCCGCTGAGCAGAACGCCCGTCTGGTCAGGAACGCTGAAGAATATTATCGCGGGATGTTCCAAGGCCGCGTGAATACCTGGAATCTGCGGGACCGGCACATGGCCGAAACGCTAGACGCGCTCGCAGCGCATCTCGACAGGCGCTTCGGAAGAGGAAAGGTCGTGGTGTGGGCGCACAATTCGCATTTAGGGAACGCTCGGGCAACCGATCGCACCCTTTACGGCGAATGGAATCTAGGTCAATTGGTTCGGGAGCGCTATGGGCAATCGGCTCTAGTCGGATTCACCACATATAGCGGGACCGTAACGGCAGCATCGGAGTGGGGTGGCATGCATGAGACTAAGCGCGTTCGCCCGGCGCTCGCGGAAAGCTACGAATCGCTGTTCCATGAGATGGGAATCCCGCGCTTCCTGGTTACGTTTGCGGGCGATGAGCGCCTTTCAGCGGAGTTTCGTTCCGAGCGGCTGGAACGCGCCATTGGCGTGATCTATCGGCCTGAATCCGAGCGAATCAGCCACTATTTTTTCGCCCGTCTGGCGGATCAGTTCGATGCGGTCCTGCACTTCGATGAAACTCACGCGGTCGAGCCGCTTCCTCACGCTGAGGAGACGCAGACGCCGGAGGTTCCTGAAACTTTTCCGGTGGGGGTGTAGCAGCGGTGAGCCTGGAAATCACAGAGCAAGCGGTAAGAATTCCGCCCGATGGTTTGTCGGGCGATTTGATGATTCCCGAGCGAGCTCGAGGCATCGTCCTGTTCGCGCATGGCAGCGGCAGCAGCCGGTACAGCCCGCGAAATCGTTATGTGGCCGGCGTTCTCCAGCAAGGTGGGTTTGCAACGCTCCTGCTGGATCTGTTAACGCCCGCTGAAGAGCAGATTGACATCTCGACTCGTCAATTCCGCTTCGATATCGAACTTCTGGCGAAGCGCCTGATCGAAGCGACGGATTGGCTTCAGAGGGAGCCGGCGACCAGCAGCTTATCGATTGGATACTTCGGAGCGAGCACCGGCGCAGCCGCCGCGCTGATAGCCGCCGCTGAGCGGCCTTCGATTAACGCGGTAGTTTCGCGCGGAGGCCGGCCCGATCTGGCCGGGATCACTCTACCCCGCGTGCATGCCCCGACGTTGCTGATTGTCGGAAGCCTGGATCAAACCGTCATCCAATTGAATCGAGAAGCGCTCGCCAGATTGCGCTGCGAAAAACAGCTCGCGATTGTCCCACGTGCAACACATTTATTCGAGGAGCCGGGAACCTTGGAGGAAGTTTCAAAACTGGCGCGAAGTTGGTTTGAAATGCATTTATGATTCGAAAACTAAAATCCGGCGAATATCGGCTTTATTCCAGAAAGAAAGATCCCAAGACCGGCAAGGCCCGTAATCTCGGGACCTTCAAAACGCGGCAGGCCGCGGAACAGCACGAGCGCGAAGTGCAGTTCTTCAAACGCCACTGACGGTTAAGACAGTACTTGCCACGCCGCCCTTCGGCGTTGTCTAATACCGTTTTGACCACAGCCTCGACAGCGACAAATCCGACTTTCGGTGAAAATCGGTTTTTGCACTGGATCTGCATCGGCGCAGCCGCTGCTTTTCTGATTGCCGCCTATCATCCTGACACGACGTTCGACTGGGCTCTCGAGAACGCGCCTCGTGTTTTTCGGCATAGGGATGCTGATCGTCACCTACCGCCAGTTTCCATTCTCCGATCTGTCCTATTTCGCGATCTTTTTGTTTCTCTGCCTGCACGAATGGGGAGCGCACTATAAGTATTCCGACGTCCCGCTAGGCGAGTGGATGAAGCCGTGGCTTCACACGCAGCGCAATCATTACGACCGGATCTGCCACTTCAGCTTCGGTTTTCTGTTGAGCTATCCCATGCGCGAGGTGTGCATCCGCGCGCTGCGCGTCACCGGCAAATGGCGATACTACCTGCCGGTTGAATGCACACTCGCGCTCAGCTCGATCTACGAAATGCTGGAAGCGGGTATGGCCACCATCCTCAGCCCCCAGCGCGGCGAAGAGTTCGTCGGCATGCAGGGCGATATGTGGGATTCACAGGAAGATATGTTCATGGCCGGCCTCGGCTCGGTGGTGGCGATGATGATCCTTTATCTATTTAAAAAACGCCGCGCCGCCGCCGCCGCGGTGGAAGGCGTAGCCGTTTACGCCGCCACGCCGGAATAGCAGAATGTCTGTTCACGTCGCCTCCTCGGCTCTGGCTGTACCCGCATCCAGAATCCGTGAGCTGGCCGATATCGCCATGAGCACGGAAGGCGTGCTCAAGCTGTACTTCGGCGAATCGAACCTTCCCACGCCGGACTATATCAAGCGTGCCGCCCAGAAAGCCATGGCGGACGGCTACACATATTACACCGAGAATGCCGGGCTGCCTTCCTTACGCCAAGCCCTCGCCTGCCATTACGCGGAGCTCCACGGAGTAGAACTCGACCCCGCCTCTGAGATTATTGTTACCGCTTCGGGGGTTCAGGCGTTGAGCCTGGCGCTTCGCTGCCTGCTTGATCCGGGTGACGAGGCGTTGGTGCTCACGCCCGCCTGGCCGAACGGCGCCTCCATAATCCGAATGGCGAATGCTCAGCCGCGCGAGATCCCCTACGCATTTGCAGACGCGCAATATTCTCTCGATTTCGACGCGCTCGAACGCGCCGTTACGCCCCGCACGCGCCTGCTGCTGTACACGTCGCCCTCAAATCCGCTCGGATGGGTGGCGAGCGAACAGGACCAGGATCGCCTGCTCGAATTTGCGCGACGCCATGGCCTGTGGCTGATGGCCGACGAAGTATACGAGCGCATCTACTATCCCGCGGAAGCCGCGCCTGCCGGAGGCATGGACGTTCCCAGGGGGGCCGCTCCGTCCATTCTGAAGAAATGCACGCGCGAGGACGCGGTGGTGGTGATTCAATCCTTTTCGAAATCCTACTGCATGACCGGATGGCGGATCGGCTGGATGGCCGGCCGCAAGGACCTGGTCCGGTGCGCCACGCAGATCAACGAATTTATGGTGTCTTGCGCGGCCGCCTTCACCCAAAGAGCCTGCGAGACCGCGCTCCTCTGGGGCGAAGATATCCTACGCCAGATGGTCTGCCGTCTGCGTGAAAATCGCGACTTTTGTCTGGCGGCGCTGCGCCAGATGCCAGGCGTTACCGTTTCTGCGCCGGAGGGCGCGTTCTACCTGTTCCCGCACATTGACGCCGCTAGGGATTCCTTCGACTTCTGTAAGCGGTTGCTTCTCAAGACGCAGGTCGGGCTAGCGCCGGGAGTTGCTTTCGGCGAGGGCGGCGAAGGCAATGTTCGGATCTGCTACGCGTCGGACCGGCCGATCCTGGAGCAAGCCCTAGCCCGTTTGAAGCTGTTCCTTGAGTCTCCCTATCCGGCTTGAATTTCGATGGCGGCCAGTGTACTATTTTTCCGCTACACTAATCGATAAGATCCGAAGAAAGCTTGCAAATCAGAACGGAGGGTGATTGCAATGTTGCCCAAATGCCTGATCCTCTTTACACTCGCGATCGCTTTTCTGGCGCAGGCTGAAGATTCGGCCGCGATTCGGCAGAGACTGGAGTCGCAGTATTCTCTCACACAGGCGACCGCCGACGAGACGGACATTGTCACCGCGGGCGCTGTTCTTGTCCTCAAGAAAGGGGAAGTGATTATGGCCCCGGCCTCGAGCACAAATTTCTATCAGAACACCTATAAGGATGGAAAGATCACCCAGAACAGTCTGGGCAAAGGCGTACGCGCGCTGAATCGTCTGAGCCATCTTCCCGGCGCCCAGGCAGGCGGGCCCGCGACAAGAACCTTCGTGCCGGGCGAGAAGATGTGGGTAACCAAGATTGACGTGAAGGACGATGGCGTGGTTTTTGATTTATTCACCGACGCTTTCGCCGACGTGCGTTATAAGGCCTCTCTCAGATTTGCATTCGCGAAAGGCGCTATGCCGCCGGCCGATCAAGTCGAAAAAGTAGTCGCTGAGGTGTTTAAGATCCAGCCCGCCGATGCGAGCGCGCAGCAGCAAGCACCCGCAGGCCAACCAGCCACGCCCGCGGCCCCCCCATCGAATGCGCAAACTCCGCCAGCGCCGATAGCTCCTCCGCCTCCTCCCGCGGCCGACGCGCCTCCGCCGCCAATAGCACCGCCGCCTCCTCCCGCGGACGAGAAGACAGCGCCGCCGCAGACGATTTCGCTGGGCCAGACCAAGGATCAGGTGGTCGCGATACTGGGGCAGCCGTCGAAGATCGTCAAGCTTGCCACGAAAGAGACCTATTACTACAAGGATCTTAAAGTGATATTCACTGACGGCAAGGTCACGGACGTTCAGTAGTTCAGGAGAAATCTATGATCGCGTCTGCAATTCACAAGACCTTTTCTCTGCGTTGTTTAACGATGGTGGCAGTATTGATCTGGGCATCGGGCGCGGTCAGCGCTCAAGAAAAAGAAAAAAAACCGGCGGCGAAGCCCGCGGTTAAGAGCGCCCCCGCCGCTGCAAGTAAAGGCGCGGCAGGAAACGGCGGAGCCAGCAAAGGCCCGACCACCGCAGGACGCGGTCCTACGACCAACACGGCGGGACGCGGCCCGACCACAAGCACAGCCGGTCGCGAAGGCACGACAACCGGTCGGGGCGCGGGCACTCCGGCAGGTCGGGGCGCAGGCGCTCCGGCAGGTCGCGGCGCAGGAACATCGGCGGCGCGGGGCACCGGCGCAGGTCCACGTGGGGCAGAAGGCCGCGCTCCAAACGGCAGCAGAACAGTTCGCACCGCGGGAGGTAACGAAGTGCGAATGCGGCCGGGTGGAAGACCTGGCGACGTGCATGTGGCCAATCGTGGAATGGATATTCATCACGGACTGAACGGAGACCGCCGCGTGTCAGTGGAGCGCGCGGACCATTCCCGTATCGTCGCCGAGCGGGGCGGCCGCGGCTACGTGCAGCGGCCCTACATGTATCGCGGACGCGAATTCGCACATCGGACGTATTATGTAAACGGCCGCGCCTACGATCGTTTCTATAGCCGCTATCCTTATCACGGTATTTACCTGGAAGGCTATGCTCCCGGATTTTATTACGCGCCCGCGTTTTATGGATGGGCCTATAATCCCTGGGTCGCGCCAATACAGTACACATGGGGCTTCGCCGCGAATCCGTGGTATGGATATTACGGCTTCTACTTCACGCCTTATCCGGTGTACCCCAGCGCCTCCGTCTGGCTGACCGATTACCTGATTTCGCAGACTCTGGCCGCGTCTTATCAGGCGCAGATTGCGGCGGCCCAGGCGCAGGCCGCTGCGAACGCGGCGCCGCCGCCCGATGCCGTCCCGCTTACGCCCCAAGTGAAGGACATGATTGCGGCTGAAGTCCAGCGCCAGATCGCTCTTGAAAATGCCGAAGCCCAGACTGTGGCTCAGAATAGCCAGCCGGACCCAGCCTCGAGCGGCGTTCAGCGAATGCTGACCGACAACGTTCCGCATATTTTCGTTGCCGGCCGCAGCCTCGATGTGGTCGACACGGCAGGAACGGAATGTGCCATCAGCGATGGTGACGCGCTGCAACTCGCCGCGCCGCCGCCGCCCAACTCGACCGCCGCAAGCCTGGTGGTGCTGTCGGAAAAAGGTGGCCAGGAGTGCCGGAAAGGGGCGACAGTTTCGGTCGAGGTAGCGGATTTGCAAGAGATGCAGAATCACATGCGCGAAACTATCGATCAAGGCATGGGAGAGCTGAAATCCAAACAGTCTCAGGGCGGGTTGCCGGCGGTTCCGCCGTCGGCCAATGCCGCGCCGGTAAAGACGGCTATGGCCGCGGAAGCTCCGCCGCCCGATCCGGCGGCCGCTACGGAAATCAACCAACAACTGGCGGAAGCGGACAAGGCCGAGCAGGAAGTGCTCACACAAGTTCCGCAGGATGCACCCGGGTCGCCAGCCGCAGCCAGTCAAAGTGCCGCACCCGCCGGGATACCAGCAACGATCGCGCTGGGTCAGAGCGTAGATGACGTGACCGGCGCTCTCGGACAGCCCAAGAACATCGTGGATCTGGGAGCGAAGAAAATCTACGTGTACAAAGACATGAAGATTACCTTCAATGACGGGAAGGTTACTGACGTTCAGTAACGGCAGCGGCAGGCTGCATCGATAACATACCGGCGATCCGCTCCCGCACAGTATCGGTCAGCGCCTGCCTGTCGTGCAGCGTGAGACGATCTGTCGGAATTGGATCGCCGATACGCAGGACTACTGCGCCACGGTGAATCGTCGCCGAACCCATCGCCATCACGTGGCGCGTCCCGATCAGCGCTATCGGAACTAACGGCGCTTTGGCTTTGATCGCGATGTAAGCCGCCCCTTCCTTGAACGGCTGCAGCATGCCATCAATCGAGCGCCCGCCTTCGGGAAAAATCAGCAGTGAGATTCCATGCTCGCGGATGACCTCGGCCGCTCGCGTGAGCGCCCGGATCGAGGCGCGCGGATCATCGAGCGGCACCGGAATATGCCCAGCTCGCTTCAGATGCGTGCCCAGAAAAGGAATCTGGAACAGACCCTTTTTGGCCAGGAAACGGAACTGGCCGGGAATGCGGCCGAGAACGACGGGTGTATCCATGTAGCTCAAATGATTCGAGACAAAAACGTATCCGGCTTGGGGATTGAGCTTTTCGAGGCCTTCCACCTTCACGCGGACGCCCGCGAACACCAGGATGGAGCGCGCCCAAGTCCGCGCGATCCCGTTTTGAGCCTGCCCGCTTGGGTCGAAGAACGATACGACGATACTGATCGAGCCGCACACGATCGTCGAGAGAATAATCAGCGGATCGACGACCAGAAGGCTCCATAGAAGGGCCATTTGGTTTATTGTACGAACAGCGCCCGCGCGTCCCCAACCAGAAACAGCGATCCTGTGACCACAATCGCATCGTCGGAAGATGCGCCTTCGCGCGCCAACGCCAGAGCTTCGGCGACATTGGCCGCGATCTTTCCGCGCCCGGCGATTTCGGCCAGCGCCTCTGGACGTAAAGCCCGCGCGTAATCCGCCGCGGTGAAAATCAGCTCATGAGCGAGCGGAAACAGGATCTCTGCGATTTCGTCCACGGCCTTGTCGCGCATAGCTCCATAGATCAACCACACCCGCCGGTCCGGGTAGAATCGCTCGAGATAACGAGCCAGCGCGCGAGCTGCGGCCGGATTATGCGCGCCATCAAGCAAGATGTCTGGATTCGGGGATACATGCTCCAGACGCCCTGGCCAGCGCGCCTCGGCTATGCCCTCGGGAGGGACGTCCAAGATCTGAAGCGCCAGAGCCGCCGTAATGGCGTTTTCAACCTGATGCTCGCCCGCCAGGGGACAAATTAATCCCGAAAACCGGCTGCCACGCGCGTCGATCTCGAGATCGCGCACGGAGAAGTCCGCGGCACGTGTGACCGGGATTCCGAGCTCCGCAGCGCATCGCTCCAGCACAGCCGAGGCTTCTTGCCGCTGCCGCGCGAATACCGCGGGAACACCCGGCTTCAGAATGCCCGCCTTTTCAGCCGCGATTGCCTCCAAGGTATGGCCCAAGTAGAGCTCATGGTCGAAATCGATAGGAGTAATGACGCAGAGCGCCGGTTCGACCACGTTAGTCGCGTCCAGCCGCCCTCCCAGACCGACTTCGACCACCGCAGTTTCCACGCCGAGCTCCCGAAACAGCCATAGGCCCATCGCCGTGACAGTCTCGAAGTACGTGGGATGGCAATCGAGATCGAGAGTTTCGGCGGCTTGATGGACGATTTCAAACGCGCGCTGGAACCGTTCCGTCATCACCGGGATGCCGTCGATCTGAATGCGCTCGGTTGGCTCGGAGAGATGCGGCGAGGTGTAGAGGCCGGTGCGAACGCCCGCGGCGCGCAACCCGGCCTCGATCATGGCGCATGTCGACCCCTTTCCGTTAGTGCCCGCCACGTGAACGATTCTGTATGCCCGCTGCGGATTCCCCAATGCGTCCAGCACCTTGCAAATGCGGTCCAGCCCCAGCTTGGCGGTCTTGATTTCATTGCCCAGCGCATAGAGGAACCGCACCGAATCCGGATAAGTCATCCTCTTCATCTTGACAGGCCGCCCCAGGTATAGTCGAAAGATGGCCGACTTTTTCCCTGTGGGGGGCGTCTTTACGAACGGAGCCAACAGTTGATCTTTCGCGAGGTCGAAGATCGCGACCTGATCGCCAGAGCGCGGCAAGGGGACGTCGAGTCCTATAACCTGCTCGTGTCCCGATGGGAGAGGCGTGTCTTTAATTATTTATTACGACTGGTTTCAAATCGTGAAGACGCGCTCGACGTCAGCCAGGATGTGTTCTTGAAGGCCTACCAGAATCTGCCGAGACTCGACGATCCGGGACGCTTTGCGGCCTGGCTGTTCCGCATCGCACATAACGAAGCATTCTCGCTGCTGCGGAAAAAGCGGCCTGAAAGCGATCTGGCCGGTGAGCCTCGCTCGCCCGAACCGATTCCGGGCCTGCTGCCGATGGAGTTGTCGGTGGCGGTCCAGAGCGCGCTCGGGCGGCTGAGCGAGGATCAGCGCGAGGCCGTGCTGCTCAAGGTCTATCAGGGCTTTAAGTTCGACGAAATGGCGGAGATTCTGGCCTGCCCGGTCTCAACCGCGAAATCGCGCTTATATGCCGCGCTCGATCTTCTGAAGGTAACGCTCGCTCCAATGTCTTTAAAGGAACCAACCTTACGAGGGGAATCATGAGCTGCCCATCCTATGACTGGAAAGCCTACGCGCTCGGCGAACTCGATCCGGGCGATTGCCGCGCGGCTGAAGTGCACGCCGCAGCCTGTCCGGATTGCCGCGAGGAGTTGACCAGGCTTCGCCTGACGCTGCATACGCTTTCGGCGCTGCGCGAGGAAGAGGTCCCGCGCCGCATCGCGTTTGTGTCCGATAAAGTCTTCGAGCCGCGCTGGTGGCGGAGTTTTCTGCGTCCTTCCTTTGCGGCCGCATGCGTGATTGCCGCCGCGATTCTGGTGCACGGATTTGTGATGCGTCCGGCCCCGGCCGTGGATAGCGCTGCGCTCCAGCTAAAGATCGACCAAGCCGTGAACCGCGCCGTCGCGGCCAGCGAAGAGCGGAATGCGCAGCAGACCTCCGATCTGCTCGCCGCTTACGAGATGCTCTCGAAACAATTCACGCGGATCTATGCAATCAATACCGGGTTGGTGCGCCAATGAAAAGATTAGTTTGCATTCTCCTGTGCGCCGCCTTCAGTGTTGCTGCTGCCGATAAACCGCAGGTTAGCCGGAACATGATGGCCGCGATGGAAAAGAGCGTCGACCAGCGGGTTTCGCGCTTATGGGACGACAATCCATTCGTGCTGATCGGCCCCACGCGCGGTGTTTATCTGGAAGGTTATGGAGCCGTGTTCACCGCTGAAGTGAACCTGGTGGTCGGGCCAACGCTGCTGATGCGGCCGTACGTCACCAAGGATGAAAAAGATCGTCACCGCCAGAAGAAGATTGCGCGGTTGCCGCAATTAAAGGCAGCCCTGCTTCAGGCGCTGGCCGATTCCGCCGCCTCGCTTGACACTGTGCCCTCCGACGAACAGATCGTCATCGCTGTCTTTATTTCACGCTATCCCTGGGAGGAACCCGACGGTCTGCCGGCCGAGGTGATGATGCAGGCTCCCAAGAGAAAACTGCTCGAAGCGCAGCGCAATGGAGGCGCGAACCTGGAAGCGTCGATTCACCTTACTGAATACTGAGATGGAAATCTGAACATGCGTTTGGGCGAGATCCTGATCGAGCGCCGCTTGATTACGCAGGAGGATCTCGACCGCGCGCTTGAGCTGCAGCGAGACCGGGGCGATAAGCTCGGCAAAATTCTGGTGGATCTGGGTTTCATCGCGGCGCGCGACGTCCTCGCCGCATTAGCCGAGCAGTTGCGGGTACCTCTGCTCTCAATCGAGGGGCCCCCCGCCGTTTCACCGGAGACGGAAACGCTGCTGCCCAAGTTTCTGCGCCAGTTCCGCTGCCTGCCTGTGGCCCTGCACGACCACACCGTCACTTTGGCGATGGCCGATCCGCTGGATTTTGAAACGCGCTCGACGGTAGCCGCCTGTACGGGGCTCACCGTGCGCGTCGGGATCGCGGCGGAGCAGGAAATTCTCGATGCCATCGACCGGTTCTATGGCGAATCGAACAAGAATGAGCCCGAGTTTGCCATGTCCACCGCCGAAGCGTCGGAAGACCTCGAGCAACTGCGGGACATGGCCAGCGAAGCCCCCGTGATCCGGCTGGTGAATGCCATGATCGCGCAGGCGGTCGAGCAGCGCGCGAGCGATATCCACATCGAGCCGTTCGAGAAGGAATTCCGCATTCGTTATCGTATAGATGGCGTGCTGGTCAGCCAGGACGCTCCGCCGCGCGAGCTCAAAGCGGCGATCATTTCCCGCGTCAAGCTGATGGCGCGGCTGAATATCGCCGAGCGCCGCCTGCCTCAGGATGGACGCATCAAGGTGAAGACGCTTGGCCGCGAGGTCGATTTACGCGTCTCGACGCTTCCCACTCTTTACGGCGAGAGCGTTGTGATGCGCTTACTAGATCGCTCGGCCGGCGATTTCTACGACCTCGAGCGGCTCGGCTTCGATCGGCATATGCTCTCGCGGATGGAATATTACACGTCTTTGCCGCACGGCATCCTGCTGGTCACCGGTCCTACCGGCAGCGGGAAATCGACGACGCTCTACTCGGCACTCAAGCGCATCAACCAGAGCGATAAGAAGATCATCACCATTGAAGATCCGGTCGAATATCAGATGGACGGGATCAACCAGCTCCACGTGAATACGCATATCGGCCTGACCTTCGCGTCCGGTCTCCGGCATATCGTGCGTCAGGACCCCGATGTCATTATGATCGGCGAGATCCGCGATCGCGAGACAGCCGACATTGCCATCCGCGCCGCTCTCACCGGGCACTTCGTGTACTCCACGCTTCACACCAACGACGCGCCCAGCGCGATCACGCGACTCACCGATATGGGCGTCGAGAATTATCTGATGACGTCCTCCGTGGTAGCCGTGCTCGCGCAGCGCTTGGTGCGCGTCCTCTGCGAACATTGCAAAACGTCCAACGGAACCGCGGTCACGCCGGAAGGAGAAACTATTCCGGTCTTTCGCGGCGCCGGGTGCGAGAGTTGTTTCCACACTGGGTACCGCGGCCGTCTGGGAATCTTCGAGTTAATGGAAATGGACGAAGAATTGCGCGCCATCATCATGCGGAACGAAGATGCCACCCGAATTACAGCCGCGGCCCGCCGCAACGGGATGCGCAACCTGCGGGAAGACGGCTGGACGAAGGTACGGCAAGGCGTTACCAGCGCCGAGGAAGTGATGCGCGTGACGCAGGAGTTCTGAGAGAGTGGCTACAACTTTTCATTTTCGGGCGGTCGCCTCCGATGGAAAGCTTCGTACCGGCACGCTCAGCGCCGATACCGACAGATTCGTCGCTCAAGAGCTGCGCCGGCAGGGCTTGATTCCGGTTTTCGTCGGGGTCGAGCAGCCTAAAAGCGGTTTTACGGTTTCCATGCCGGTGTTCAACCGAGGCCGGCGGCGCGACGTGCTGTTCTTCACCCAGGAGCTTTCCACCCTCCTCAATGCAGGCGTGCCGCTCGATCGCGCGCTCTCGATAACGGCGGAGCTCACCGAGCACGGTCGTTTTCGGTCCCTGGTGTTGGATGTGGTGCGCGTCCTCAAAGGAGGCAAATCGCTTGCCGACAGCCTCGCGACGCATTCCTCTCATTTTTCCGAACTGTACGTGAACATGGTGCGGGCCGGGGAAGCCTCCGGATCCCTGGCGCAGATCTTCGAGCGCCTGGCCGACTTCGAGCGCACTCGCGACGACCTCCGAGGCTATATCGTCAGCTCGCTGATTTACCCGGCTCTTCTAACCCTCGTCGGCCTCGGGTCCATCTTTGTGCTGCTCAACTTTGTAGTGCCGCGCTTCGCGCTGATCTTCTCCGACCCGCGCCTGAAGATTCCGACGCCGACGCTGCTCATGCTGGAGGTGAGCAAGATCGTGCAAACTTACTGGATCCCCTTTGCTATTGCGCTGGCGGCCGCCATTATGATTTTCCAGACCTATATTCGCACTGCGGCCGGAGCGCTGTGGTGGGACGGTTTTCGGCTGCGAGTGCCGCTGCTGGGCGATGCGCTGCGGAAAGCCGAAACCGCGCGTTTCGCTCGGGCCATGGCCACTCTGGTCTCGGCCAGCGTGCCTTTGGTTCAATCGCTCGGCATCTCGCGCGGCATTCTGAATAATCGGCGGATGGCCGCCTCGCTTGAGGGTATCGCGCAGGGTGTAAAGCGCGGAGAAGGCGTCGCCGGGCCGCTCGAGCGTAGCCGGGAATTTCCACCGCTCGCCAGCCATCTGCTGAGCGTGGGCGAGGAGACCGGCCATCTGGACGCGATGTTCAACCGCATGGCCGACATCTACGATAATGAAACGCGGAGCGCCATCCGGCGGTTCACTTCACTCTTTGAACCATTGATTATTCTGGTGATGGGCCTGATCGTGGGCACTCTGATCCTTAGCTTGATGCTCGCCATCACCAGCATCAACGACGTGGCGTTGTAGAGGTGTAACAATGATCCATTCCCATCGAAAATCCCAACGCGGCATCACGCTGATCGAAATGCTGGTGGTGGTGACCATCATCGCGCTGTTCGCGGCGCTGGTGGCTCCGCGCATGATGAACCAGGCCGGCAAAGCGCGGCGTACGGCGGCTCACGCGCAAGTCAATTCGTTTATGACCGCGCTGGGGGCTTACAAGCTCGACACCGGGACGTTCCCGAGCACGGACCAGGGACTTCAGGCGCTGCGCGTAAAGCCGGAGAATGCGCTGCAATGGGCCGGGCCGTACCTGCCTCAGGAAATCCCGCTCGATCCCTGGGGGCGTCCGTATCTCTACAAGTATCCGGGTGAGCATGGCGACGAGCCGGATGTGATCTCGCTCGGCGCCGATGGGCAGCCGGGCGGCGAAGGGGATGATGCCGACATCGTCAGTTGGAAAAACAACTAACTCGTCTAGGCGGGGCCGGGCTATGTCCAGGCGCCGCGGGGTAACTCTGCTCGAGATGTTGATCGTGGTGACGCTCATCGCGCTGGTCGCGGGCCTCAGCTTTCCCTCGGTGGCTTCGGGCCTCGACTCGTTGCGGCTACGCTCGGCTTCCGATACGATCGTGACGTTTTTCAATACTGCGCTCGAGCAGGCCGAACGGCACCAGCAGGTGGTCGAGATCTGGATTTCGCCCCGTGAAAATAGCATGACCGCGCGGTCGGCCGGTTCGGAGTTCGTCCGCCGCGTGGAGATCCCGGCTCCCATCCACATCGTTTCCGTGTTGCCTCCGCCGGTTGAAGGCGAACCGGATCAGCCGCGCCGCTTTCTCCTCTATCCGGGCGGCGCAGTGCCGCGCATCGGCGTCGAAATCGCCTACAAAGATGGCCGGCATCGTTTGGTGAGCGTCGATCCGATCACGGGAGTTCCGCGCTCGGAGCTGAAGACGCAATGAAGAGGCAAAGCGGCTTCACGCTGCTGGAGGTGCTGGTGGCGACGCTGATCATGGGCATCGCCGTGGCGGGAATCTTGAATGCCCTCGCTGCCTCTTCCCGCAATGCGGCTCGCCTGACCGATTACGACCGCGCGACTCTTCTGGCGCGGCACAAAATGGACGAGCTGCTGGTGGATTACAAAATACCGCGCAAGATTCCGGTCGAAGGCGTGTTCGATCCCGCGCTGGTCGGCGGGTCCGCGAGCGGCTGGCGCGCGCGTATCCTGCCCTTTGAAACCGTCCCCGGCGCGAGCCCAGGCATGTGGGTCGTGGATCGCGTCGAGCTCGAAATCTGGTGGATGAGCGGCGCAACGCGGCATAGCTTCACGCTCGAAGGATATCGCAGAGGAGTTCTTCAGCCGGGAGATTTGCCGTGAAGCGCGTGAGGCGGACCGATGCCGGCGTCACGCTGATCGAACTGACGATCGCGATCACTCTGGTGGCGCTGCTTTCCACCGGCATGCTGATGGCTATGCGCACCAGTCTGATGACTCTCGAAAAGACTGACGCACGTCTACAATCGAACCGCCGGGTGATGAGCGTGGAACAAATTCTCACGCGCGAGATCGGCGGCGTCATTCCCGCGATGGGGGCGTGTGCCTCCTCCGGCGGCTCGCCGGCGATTATCGCCGCCTTCAACGGGACCGGCCAGACGCTGCACATGGTTTCGACGTATTCCATGTCGGAAGGAGCGCGCGGCTACCCGCGCGTTCTCGAATTTCAGGTGATTCCCGCGGAGGGCGGCGGTTTGCGTCTGATCGTCAATGAATCCCTTTACACCGGTCCGGCGAGCATGAGTCCGTTCTGCCTCGACTTGAACTTTCTTCCGGCCGTTGCCACGCCGCAATCTTTTGTACTGGCCGATCGCCTCGCCTCCTGCCAGTTCTCGTACCGTGAGGGCATTCCGGATTCCCCGATCGGCGGCAACTGGCAGCCTGTCTGGAACCGCCCCAATCTCCCCTCGGCGGTGCGCGTGGACATGACGCCCCTGGTTCCCGATCCGGCGCGCCTGCCGCTGGTAGGCGTTATCGTGCCGATTCACATCACGCGCGATGTGGGAGCGCCCTATGGCGATACGGCACAATAACGCGCCCGACGTTAGAGCGCGCGCCCCAGCGCACGGCAGAGCGCGCATCTCAGCGCACGACCGTGGAGGCGCCCTGCTCATGGTGCTATGGCTCTCGGCTGCGCTTGCGGCCATCGCCTTCTCGGTCTCGACCACGGTGCGCGCCGAAACGGATCGCGTCTCCACTTCCGCCGACGGGCTGCGCGCGTGGTATCTGGCCACCGGGTCGCTCGAACGCGGCATGCAATGGATGATCTGGGGCGGGGAGTATCGCCGGCCCGATGGATCGGCCCGTTTCTGGGATTTCAACCAACCGCGAATGTATCTGTCTTACCCAAGCGGGGATGCGGTGGTGGAAATGATTCCGGAAGCGGCTAAATTGAATATCAATTTCGCCACCCCGGACGATCTGACGCGCGTGGTTACGGTGGTGAGCGGGGACCCGGCGCGCGCCAGCCAGATTGTTGCGGCCATTCTCGATTGGCGCAGTCCCGCTTCCGCGCCTACTCTGTTCGATCAGTATTACCTTACGATCGCGCCGACTTTCCTGGCTCGGCATGCGTCTTTTGAAGAGATCGAAGAATTACTATTGGTGCGCGGCATGACTCCCGAGCTGTTTTATGGCAATTATGTTCCGGATTCCGACGGCCGCCTATACGCGAGCGGCGGGCTTCGCGATTGCCTCTCGGTGTGGGGCGGCAACGGACCGTTTGACGTCAACACCGTGAGTCCCGCGTTGATGGAAGCCGTAGGCGTGCCGCCGGAAGGCGTGACCGCTATCGTCCAGCACCGGCGGACCGCGCCGTTCCACGACATGGCGGAACTTCAAAGCCTCGGTATTCCCACGCCGCGCATCGGAATCGGAGGTAATTTTATCTGGACCTTGCGCGCCACCGCGCGCTTAAAACGTCCGGATGGCTCTCCGTCCGAGACCCTTCGCACCGCAGCGGCGGTAGTCAAGCTGCTCGATCGCAAACGCTACAACCTGCCTTTGCACATCCTGCGCTGGTACGATGACGCCTGGTCGCAGTCGGCAGTGGCTCCGTTCCCGGGAATGCCGGGAACGCCCGGGCAGACGGGGATGCCATGATCCCGGCCGAGCTTAAAAAATGGTTCGCATTCGGCAGCGGTATCGGGATCGAAATTGCCGGCCCCCACGGCTCAGAAACACTGCGCGTCGCCGCAGTCCGTGTTCGCCCTAATGGGGCGCGCGTCCTCGATGGGCTCACGATTGACGATTTTCCGCATCAGCCCGCCGGGGTCTGGGGAACGGAGTATGCCGCTTTCGCGCGAAAACTCGGGCTGCGCCATGTGGCGGCTACAGTGTTGCTGCCCCGGCAGGATCTGATCGTCCGCCAGCTCGCGCTTCCAGGAGTCTCGAATCAGGATCTCGAGTCCGCCGTTAAATTCCAGATAGACGGTCTGCATCCCTATTCCGAGGAGGAAGTGATCTGGAGCTGGACGCGTCTTCCCGGGGCTCCCACCGTGCTCGTCGCGATCGCGCGACGTGCAGCCATCGAGCGCTACTCCACATTCTTCGCCGAGGCCGGGATCAAGATCGGGTCTTTCACCTGCTCGACCGCCGCGATCTATTCCGCGCTGCGTCTGTTTGGAGCCGCGCCGCCCTCCGAGATCCTCGCCTATGAGCCGGCGAGCGATGAATTTTATGGCGAGAGTCCGGGACGGCCTATATTCTCGGCGATCTTGGAGAACTCGGGAGATTCGGCGCTCGCATGCGCCGAGCTGCGTCTCGATCCTGCGACTGAGCCTCGCCCGCTCGATCAAGTTCTCGCGGGTACCCCTGCTCTTCCCTTCGCCGCAGCGCTCTCATCGGCATGCCCGCGCCTCTCGCTCCGCCTTAATCTCCTGCCGGTCGAGCAGCGGCAAACCAGCTCGCGCATGGTATGGATCCCTTCGGCCGCGCTCGGCTCGATGGCGCTGATTTTGGCGGGCGCTCTCGCCGCATTCCCCGGATATGAAAACCACCGCTATCTGCATTGCTTACAAACGGAGATCGCCCGGGTCGCGCCGCGGGCCAGCCGGGCCGGCGCGCTCGATCGTGAAACGGAAGCCGTCCGCCGGCGCACGTTAATGCTCGATGAGTTTCGCCGCCGCGGAAAGGCCGACATGGATGTGCTGGGCGAAATGACCCGCATTCTGCCGCCACCCACCTGGCTTAACCAGATAGAGATCGCGCACGATCAGGTCGTGATTTCGGGCGAAACCGATCAGGCGGCGCCGCTTCTCAAAGTGATCGACGCTTCGCCCTTATTTGAATCCTCGGAATTCGTCATTCCTCCCGTGCGTACGCAGGGTGGTGAGACCTTCCGCATTCGAACTAAACGCGAGGCGGGAAAATGACGCTCGGCCCACGCGATCGCCGCGCGCTCGCCGTCTTGGCCGCTTCCGCGATTCTTTGGGGAGTGGTGTATCGATTCATGCGCGCCAGCCCGGCGCCGGTGGTCGCCGCGTCTACCAATTCGGCCGAGTTTGCGGAGAAGCGGCTAGCCCGGCTGCGCGATACGGCCGCGACGGTTCCCGCCAAGGAGGGTATCCTCCGAAAAGTTTCGGCCGAGCTGGCCACTCGCGAAAAGGGTTTGATCGTCGCCGATACTGCCGCGCAAGCGCAGGCTCAACTGATCCAGACCATTCGCCGCCTCGGAAGCGCGGAAGCGCCGCCCATCGAGATTCGCGCGACCGAGATCGGGCCGGTCCAGAACTTTGGGGACGCCTACGGCGAAGCCGATGTATCGGTCCAGATCGAGTGCCGCATCGATCAGTTGATCAATTTGCTGGCCGCGCTGGCGTCTCAGCCCGAGCTGATTTCGCCCACCGATCTCCGCGTCTCGGCCGCTAACCCAAAGGACAAGACCATCGGCGTCCGCCTCACGGTCGCGGGCATTGTGCCCCGCAAACTGGTTCCTCAAAAGAAAGGAGCGGCCGCATTTTGAACCGCAAATTGGTTTTGTTGAATCTGGCGTTACTGACCCTGGTCGCGTCCCTGGCTTGGCTGTTGCGCGCGCGTTGGATCGAAGAGCAGGTGCATGAGCGAGCCATTTTTGAGCAGGCGGTACGCGCGAAAGCTCTGCTTCCGCCGCCCCCGCCTCCAGCGCTCAAACCGGCGACTCCGGCTGAGTATATCGACGTAGCGCAGAAGATGCTGTTTTCGAAAGATCGCAACCCGACGGTGGTCGTCGAAGTACCGCCGCCCAAGCCTGACCCTCCCGTGCCGCCTCTGCCTCAATATCACGGCCAAATGGCGATTGGCGATCCGGTGGTGTTCCTCAGCATCGACTCAAAAGGGGACCAGAAGAGCTATCGCGCCGGGGAAAAGGTGGGTCCGTTCGAGCTGGTGAAGTTCGATCGCGATCAGATCACGCTGGCCTGGGGCGGCAAAACCATCGAGCGGAAGCTTCGCGATCTTGCGCCCAAGGAAGAAGCGGCGGCCCAGACTAAGGCGGCGGCCGCCGCTGCGACGCCCGCTTCTTCCGGGCCGGTTGCGCTTGGCTCCGCTACAAATCTGGCCGCCGACAAGAAAGATTCCGTGCTCGGCACGGATACCGGCGCGGGGAATTTTACTTGCGTCGCCGGCGATACTTCACCAGCCGGCACGGTTAAAGACGGATACAAGAAAAACATAACGCACGGCATGTTTGGCGAGGTCTGTTTCTGGGAGAAGGTTAAGTGAATTTTTCACATCGAACCACTTTTGCAGTTCTCGCGGCCATGGCCGCTATCTGGATGGTCCGGCCCGTGACGGGACAGGCGCTGACTCCTGTAGCTGCTCCTGCTGCGCAGACGCAGCCACCCACTGCTCCGGCCCCGCAGGCCGCCCCTGCTCCCGCGCCGATCGGGAATTTATCTTTGCAGAACGCTTCGCTCACCGAAGTCATCGATCAGCTCGCAAGGCAATTGCATATTAACTATATCCTCGACCCGGCAGTCAAGGGCGGCGTGATCCTCAACACGTACGGGAACACGGCCAATCTCGACGCGCGCAAGCTGCTCGACCTGATCCTCCGCATTAACGGCGCAGCCATGGTGCAGGAAGGGGATATTTATCGGATCGTACCCACCAAGGATCTCAGCCACCTCCCTCTTCACCCGGAAACTACATCCCACAATATTCAGGAAGACGATCAGCCCATGCTCGATCTGATCTTTCTCAAATACGTGACCGTCGACGAGCTGGTGAAGGTCCTCGACAATTTCAAGGGCGAAAATGCAGAGATTTACACCTATTCGCCGGCGAATCTTCTGTTCATTCTCGACAGCCGCCGGAATATGCGGCGCATGATGGAGCTGATCGCTTTGTTCGACAGCGATACCTTCGCCAACCAGCGGGTGCGGCTGTTCGAGGTCGCCAACGCTCGGCCCTCCGACGTGGTAAAGGATCTCGATAATATCCTCAAATCCATTTCGCTCGATCCCAAGGTGTCTACCGTGCGGTTTCTGCCCGTCGACCGCATCAACACGCTGATCGCGGTGGCCTCTACCCCAGGCGTCTTCGATGTTGTCGAGCAGTGGCTGAAAAAGCTTGATGTGCCGGTGAAGATCACTGCAGGAACGGTCGAGAACTATGTTTACCGGGTAAAATATGGCCGCTCGGATTGTCTGGCCCTGGCGCTCACGCAGTTGTTCGGGACCAGTGCGCCCGGCGGATATCCTGGCGGAGGATATCCGGGCGGGTACGGGGGAGGCTACCCGGCTCCCGTGACACCCGCTTATGGCGGAGCCGGGGGTTATGGAGGAGGTTACGGCGGGGGATATGGAGGTGGCTATGGCGGCTACGGAGGCGGCGGCTACGGCGGCTCATTTGGCACCAATGGCATAAATCCCGGAGGTTACGGCAATGCCAATAACTTCAATTCCGGATTCGGCGGAGCGGGTGCATGCGGCGCTATAGGCGGCTTTGGGGCTGCTTATGGCGCGTCCCAGGCCTATGGATATCCTGCGTTCGGAGGGTATGCCGCTCAGACCGCCGCTGTACCGAATGCGACTGGCCAGCCCCTGGCCGCTGCAGCGACTGCTCCAGGCGCGGCTTCAAACCCGATTTCGGGAACCGCCCCGGCAACCCCAACCCCTACCGCTCCGGTAACGCCGATGCCGCGCATCGTACCCAATCCTCTCGACAACGCTCTGATTATCCAGGCAGACGCTCAGCAGTATCAGAATATTTTGAAGATTCTCAAAGAACTCGACATTCCCCCGCGCCAGATCCTCTTGGAAGCCAAAATCTACGAGGTCGATTTAAGCGATCAGTTCGCGAGCGGGGTGAACCTCTTTCTTCAGCAGCGCCAGAATCCGAACGATCGTCCACTGGTCGCCTCTCTCAACCAGGGCATCGGGACGCTCTCCGTCGGAGCGCTGGTCAGCAGCGGGCGTGAATTGCTCGCGCAGCTCAGCCTTAACGAGAATGCGTCGCATGTGCATATGATGTCCGAGCCGAGCCTCATCGCGACCGACAGCATTCCGGCCTCGATTAACGTAGGCACCCAGGTACCGGTTTCGACTGGCCAGACTACGATTCCTTCCGCGGGGGGCGTTGCCACCGTAAGCAGCGTTTCATCGGAAAATACCGGCGTGACCTTACAGGTGAACGCCCGAGTGAACCCCAGTGGCGTGGTCACCCTCATCATCAATCAGGAGATCAGCAGCGTGGCGGCGGCGAGCTCGTCATCCAGTCTGTCGACGCCCGCCTTCAATCAACAGGTGGTGCAAACTCAAATCACCATGCAGGATGGAGACACAGTCGCTATTGGCGGCACCATCTCGGACAATGTGACCAACCAGATTAACGGCATCCCGTTCCTGGACCGTTTGCCCTACGTTGGCGCTCTGTTCGGGAGCCGCTCCTATCAGCACTCCCGCAGCGAGCTCCTCATTTTTATGACTCCTCACGTTATTTTCGACGAGAACAACCTCATCGAAGCGAGTGACGAGCTGAAGGCGCAGGTCAAAAAGCTGACCAGGTACATCAAGGATCTTTAATCACGACCAGCCTTGTCGAGATCCTCCGCTGAGCCACAGCTGTTCTCCATTCAGCCTCTAATTGACCCCGTTCGCTGGGATATGTTGACTCTCACTGCCACACGTGGTCGAATAACTAAACGTTGCCCCAATAGCGTTCGAGGGGTGCAACTGCAACTTTTTGCTT
Source organism: uncultured Acidobacteriota bacterium (assembly GCA_963799805.1). Classification (GTDB taxonomy): domain Bacteria; phylum Acidobacteriota; class Terriglobia; order Bryobacterales; family Bryobacteraceae; genus Palsa-187. The sequence goes on along the minus strand of CAWCYF010000002.1, from coordinate 544,578 downwards.
GACTTGGGCAGCGTTGGATGTTATGAATTATCTGACTGCGTCCAGTGGGTAAGGATACAAAGTAGGTTAGTGCGGCATTCATGACCATGGATCCCGTAAGCACATTAGGTACATTGAGAAGTCAAAGTATGAGCTTTGTAGTAAAAGCAGTCGAGCGGAGATCAGCCAAGTGTGAAGTCCGGCTGGAGGGAAGCTCGGATCCCGAGGTTCAAAGCTGAGGGGAATGCAGATTGAGGCTCAGGTTGAAAAAGAGAACTTCCATCAATTCAATTCCAAAAATTCACAAGGAGAAGGAAATGGCAGATTTTCGCAGATGGCTTTACGCGTTTGCCGTGGTGGCCCTATTAGCGGGTCTCACCATTCCGGCCAGCGCTCAGAATACAATTCAATGCCAGACCAACACCAGCGTTCCCCCCGTGGTACGTTCACAGGGTTACGCCGAACTGGTCGGCGATCTGGTGCTGAGCTGCACAGGGGGCAGTCCCACTGCGGCGGGCGCGGTTGTGCCTCCCGTAAACGTGACGGTCTTCCTGACCACCAACATCACCAGTAAGCTGCTGAGTAGCAACGGCTTCGATGAGGCTTTATTGATCATCGACGACCCGAATTCGACCGGCGCGAACTCGAACCGGCCGATTCTGAACTGTGGCGCTGCGGGCGCTCCCGATAGCGGTCCCTCCGGACCTGGGGTGTGCAGCATCACCAGCAACGGCAATCCGCAGCAGACTTATAGCGGCACGCCGGGTGCGGCAGGCGGCGCTTACGGCACCGGCAACCCGAACGTGTTCCAGGGCCGGACGGCTGTGAACGGAACACTTTCGAACGCGGTCGTGTTCAATGGCGTGCCTCTGGATCCTCCGGGCACGGGTACCTCGCGGACCCTGCGTATTACCAACATCCGCGCGGATGCCGAGTTCCTGGGTGTCAGCGGTAATTTCACCACCAATTCGATCACCATGAACATCGCTGTGAACGGCAATACTTCACTGTCGATCAACAATCCGTCGCAGATCGTTGCGTTCATCCAGAACGGTCTCACCACGACTGTACCCACAACGCAGTTGAGCCTGGTACAGTGCAACTCGCAAAATGCGACGTTGATTACTGGTTCAGGTTTGCCGTATACCACGACAGGGTTTACCGGCTCGCCATCGGTGACGTTCGCGGAAGGTTTTGCGACTTCATTTAAACCGAAGAACATTGCCATGGTGACGGCCAACGGCAGCTTGGTTGGCGGAGATTACGCTTACAACGGCAACCTCAATTACCCGAGCGATGTGAATCAGAACGTCCCCGGCACGATCAACTACAACACGGAGACCGGCTTCTCCTACGCAAGCACTGCGAATCCCACTCCGAACCCGCCAGTCGGCATCGGTACCGGATCGGCGACAGGCGCTATCAACACCAATCAGCCGTTTGCAGATGCGAACGGGACTGGAATCGCCGGTGCAGGCGTTGCCACTCAGGGCACTCGCTTGGTACTGAATCTTTCGAGCGTACCGGGCGGCGCTAGTGTTTACGTGCCCCCGATCATTTATCTGCATCGTCAAGGCACTTTGCAGCCCTCTGGCCCAACGGCAGGCGGCGCATCTAACGCGGCGGCCTCCGGCGGTCCCAACACGGGCGTCATGGTTCTCACCTCGACGGATGCAAACGGTGCTGGGGCATTCTCAGGCCCGGCGGTTGGCAGCTCAACATCACTGAATCTGGTGGCAATCTCGACGACGGGCGGAAGCGGATTGGCGGTATATGAGGTTCTATTTGCCGATCCATCCAGCTTGGAGCAAGCGGACATTCCCGTGGTGGTTGCTTATGTGAGTAATTTGAGCACCAACGCACCTATCGGGTCGCCCACGACCGGAGTCACGTCTCAGGTGACCGGCGGCTTCGCTCCGTTCTACAGCACGGCGGCCGCGCGACTACCTTCCTCGTCGCTCCCGGTGCCGCGGTTTGTGCCAGGAACCACTCCGATTAACGCTTTCTTGATCAGTAAGTGTTCCTGCAACCTGCTGTTCCCATTCGTCACGACTCAGGCAGGATTTGATACGGGTATAGCGATCGCCAATACCACGGCAGATCCGAGCGGTGGAGTGCCAGGAACCAATGGGTTCGCTGGAGTCGGCGCGCAGGCCGGCACCGTTACCTTCTACTACTACGGCCTCACCGGAACGAACGGACCTCCGCCAGCTTCTCAAACTAGCGGACTCGTTAACGCCGGCCAGGTTCTGACGTACGACATGTATAGCGGCGGCGGCAGTATCGGGTCTACCACGACGAATGGTTTGACCAATACCGCGGCTGGATTCCAAGGCTATATCATCGCGCAAGCCTCCTTCCAGTATTGTCACGGGTTCGCGTTCATCAGTACGCTGGGAGCGCCTGGGACGGGCATTTCCGAGGGTTACCTCGGCATCGTGCTCGATACTCCAGGGCTGCCTCGGACGCTGCAGCGTGGCGAGAACGACGGCAACTAAGTAGTACTTTTCAGGTAGTAAAGGGAGGAGCTTCGGCTCCTCCCTTTTTTGCTTTTAGCTCCCTAAAATGTCTATCCATAAATTTTGGAGTATGCTACACTGGCCATTCCGCGTCCATCTCTTCCCGAGAGGTTATCCTAAATGTTGAATCGAAGTATCCTGACGGTCTGCGTGTGCCTGGCCGTAAGTCTGTCCACTTTTGCGCAGAGCAACCAAGGTTCCGGTTACCTGTTTGAATTGCCCGGACCTACCAGCGCAAGCGGGCAATTTTATTATTCGGCCGGAACGGCAAGCTCGTTCCCCGCAAGTGCGACTGCTGTCGCGGGCGGGCCCGCGGGCCTCTTCCAGATTATTCCCCGGCCGGATGGCGGCCAGTTCTACTTGACCAGCACGGGAAGTTTGGAGACAGCAAATTCTACATTCACTAGCTTTGGCGCCCTAAACCTCGATCAGGCCGCTGCTGCAGTTACCGTAACTCCCGATGGAAAGCATTTGTTGGTGGGGACTGACCAGTTTTACATTATCGACGCCAGCACGAACCAGGTCGTGGCGAATCTTCCACTCCCCGTGACGCCCAATTTCTCGAGCGATCAACCGTCGGGTACCGCGCCTTGTCCATCGTGCTGGATCGCTGTCAGCGCGGATTCGAGCACTGCCTACGTGCTCACGAATGGTACCAGCGCCACAGTGACAGAGTTCAACCTGAATACACATACGAAGATCGGCTCCCTGCCTTTGCAGTACGCCGATACTACCGGAATCGCGATATCGCCGCTGGGACTGCTATACGTGACGGGCCGCAACGTGATCTATGAAATAAACCCTGCGACCCTGACCCTCACGCCCGCGCCCGGCGGCACGATCCCCATCAACTTCTGGCCGGCGCGCTTGAAATTCACGCCCGATGGCACGGCCGCCTTGGCCGTAAATTATACTCCCGGGACTGGAGGCGAGTCGTTGATGGAACTCACGCTCGCTGGTTACGGCGTATCGTATTGGCCCGCATTCAATGCCATTTTAAATCCATACATCCCGTCCATTCTCTCGCCTACCTTCAGCGACGTATTGATCGCCAGCAACAGCAAGGCTTTCGCCCTTTCCACCGCCAACCCCAATGCGACTCTTTATGACGTCAGTTTGAAGCCGCTCAGCGCCGCCGTGAGCGTGATCGGCGCTACCGCCGATATTGCGGTGAATAATGTGAACTCGGCGGCCATTTCCAATGAGCTCCCGGCCGCGCAGTATTTATATTTGCTTACCAACCAGAACGTATTCCGAATCAACCTGGGCACAACCAGCGCGGCGGTTTCCCAATCCGCTCCCCTTCCTTCGGGCAAACTTGAATTTGCCTTGATCCCGCCCCAAACAGGAGCCGCGTCGGTCCTGCAGTTCAATAACAACCAGACACCGACTGGAGGAGCGACATCGGCGCCGCTGATCGCGCGGGTTCTCAACGCCGCCGGCCAGCCCATTTTTAACCTGCCGGTTTCGTTCGCCGCCGATGCAAACTCCGCCGCAGCAGGACTGGTAGTGGCGACCCCTAATGCGACTACCAATGCCGATGGATATGTCCAAACCACCGTCACAGCCCCGACCGCGCCCGGCATCTACAGCGTGATCCTCACAGCGGGCACGGTGACGTCGACGTTTTCATTGACAGTAGCTTGTTCTGGCACGACGTGCAGCTCAGGCACGCGGATCGGGTAGCGGATCAGGCACCGCATCGAATCAGGTGACCATCGTTTCCGGGAATGGCCAATTGGTTTCAGCATCGTTCCCCGAGACCTTATTTCCCTTGACCATCCGGGTCACGGATACGTCGGGTAACCCTCTGGCCGGGGTTCCAGTGACCTTTAGCTCCAGCACGGGCTTCGTAACGGTTCCCACGACGTCGACCGATCAGAACGGGCTCGCCAGCACTTTTTACGGCGCACAGCTCACAACCAGCGCGCCATTCCAAACCGATATCATCAACGCCGCTACGCAATACGGCCAGGTGAACTTTACTTTGACCGAAGTGCAGGCTCCCGCCAACGTGACGCCGGTCTTAATTCAGCCCATCGACCTTATCAATCCCGGTGACATCACCAACACCTTCACGGTGCCCGAAGGTAGCGTGCTTCCAAACGCCTTCGAAGCTATCATTAATTCCGACATCGGAACCAGCACTCCCATACCCGGAGTTGGGATCGACATTCTCGGCCCGGACCAAGCCACGCCGTCGACAGCCGCCAGTTGCCAGGGAGCGCCTGTATCGGACGCAACTGGAACGGTAATTTGCAATATCGTCGCGACCTGCCAGACCTCGGGCCTGACGCTTCCGCACAATTTCCAGGTGTATTTCGATATCGGCGGCGGCTACCTCGAATATCCGGGCACCATCATCCTCACGGCCGGGACCGCATCGAAACTGAATAAAATTTCGGGAGACGCCCAGCACGGCGTGCCCGGTCAGACGCTGCCGTTACCTCTTGCGGTCACAGTCACCGACGGATGTGGCTCGCCGGTCGTCGGGAGTCACGGTGAACTGGACAATCAATCCTGCGAATGGCGCCAAGTTGGTGAACACAACTACGGTGTCTAATTCACAGGGCAGCGCTTCCACTAACGTAACGCTGGGTCAAACTGCAGGCACCATTACCGTGACTGCCTCCTTCGGCACTTCCACCGCGGTCTTCACGCTTACCAACCAAGTAGTGGTGTCGGGAATCAGTCTCTCGACAGGTGGCAGCCAAACGGCGGTCGCGGGACAGGCCTTCGCGCAACCGGTGGTGTTCCTGGCACATGATGCCAATGACAATCCCGTGGCCGGAGCGACGGTAACCTTCTCGGCCAGCAATGGAGCCACTGTGAATCCGGCTACCGGAATCACTAATGCTCAAGGGATGGTCTCGACAACAGTAACTGCGGGAAGCGCTGTTGGAAGCATCGTGGTCACGGCCACGCTCGGCTCCTTCTCGGCAACTGCGGCGCTCACGTGCAAGCGCCGGGGCCGGCCATCACCGCATCCAGCTTCGTCAATTCAGCGACCGGGGCGGTCGGACTGGTTGCCTGCGGACTCGGGTCCGTTTTCGGAAATGGCATTGCACCCAATGTGCAAGGGGTCGTCTCCGGGCTGAATCCGATTGGGCCTCTTCCTTACAATCTCAACGGCTTCAGCATGACTATTAATTCTATTCCGGTGCCCATTCAGGCGCTTGCTAATCAAAACGGGCAGCAACAGGCGAACTTCCAAACACCTTGCCAGATACAGCCTGGAACTGCGACCGTTGTGGTCACGGCCAACGGACAAACCGTTAGCGTCACGGGAGTGCAGGTCTTGCAAGCGCAGCCGGGCATGTATCCGTCTCCGGTGCAAGGCACCTCGGGTATCACTTACGGCGCTGTGATTAGCGCTGCCGACGGCAGCCTCGTCACTTTGACCAATCCGGCGCATCTCGGCCAGAATTACTACTTGATCGCGACCGGACTCGGGCAGGTCACTCCCGCCGCTCAGACCGACAGCGTCGGCGTAGCCGGTCAAAACGTTGTCTTGCCGGTGGTGGTGGGGGTCAACAATGCGGGCGTGCCGGTGATCTCGGCTCAATACGCGCAAGGCGCGATCGGCGCATACCTGGTCGAGTTCCAGATCCCGCTAAATGCTCCGACTGGAACCAATCAGAACCTGGCGCTGGCCGTGGTCATCAACAATCAGCTTGTGTTCGGCAATACGCTGGTGTTGCCCGCGGTCGAGCAATAAATCGCGCAACTCGCGGCCGGCCCTTGGGAGCCGGCCAGTCGCGATCAGCTTAAGCGAGCTTAAGCAGTGAAGTAGACACCGCTTCCAAAGGGCCAGTGATAGACTTTGGCGGTATACGTCACGCCGCCCTGCACGACCTCCTGGCCGTTGGTTACGGTGGGGACCCCATTCACCATGGCGCCCGGCCCAGACGAGTACATTTGTTTACCGGTCGCCGGGTCCGTACCGCCGATGATTGGCCCTCCAACGATGTTGATGCTGGGAGGCGGAGGCGGCGTGGGCGGAAGGAAGGGCGGGTAGTCAGCCGGGCTAATACTTACAGCAATGGAACCGGCCGGGCCAGGGAGCGCTGGATTGTAGGGCGCAAAAGGCGGATCGTTCTGCCCCGGAATGCTCAGCGCGATTGCGGGCTGAAGCGCCGAAGGCACCCACGTCAGGCTGTCAATGGTTCTCTGAAACATAACTCCATAGGGCGATCCAAGCTGTAACACCTGGAGTGGCCAGTCAATCACATATCCCTGTTGCGCCAACTCGAGAGCGGTAGCGGCGCGAGTAGCATAATCCGCGATTCCCATCATGGCCGCCACCGCCGGAGGCAGGGATGCCATGTAAACCGGGTTGAAGTCTTCTAGAGCCGCCATTGAAAAAACTGGCATAGGAACTGTGCTCATTCTGTAATCTCCTTACAAAATGATGGGCGGAAGACGCAGCGCCGGGAAGCCACGGATCGCCTAACCTATTCAGGCAAGCGTGATTTGCGCGTTCGCGATATGTGACCGGACCTGGGTCCTGGTGGGGTTCAAGGCGCGTTGGGGGGACGCTTGCGGATAAGATCGTCAACAATGGCGATTAATGCGTTCAGGCGCTCTTCTGTGTGCGCTTGCGCCTGCGCCAGGCGGTCTACCCGATCGGTGAGCACAACTTGGGCGATGAGGAGTTTCTTGTGCTCGTCATTGAACGCCAGGTGGTCCGTGATGAGGAGCTCCATAAGATCCTCCAGACGGTCAAGTCTCGACTTTCCGTTGCCTTCGCGGCCATTTTGCTCTTGTGGCATAAATTACTGCGGCTGCGTGGCGCCTTTCGCCGGATTCGCGAACTTTAAAGTGATCGGAAACACCTGTTCGAAGGGCTCGACGATAAGCCGCACACCGATAACAGAAGAATGCTCGGCTTCTGAGGGCTCATAGTGCACCTTCACAATTGCATTCTCGTTAATATTCAAGTTGGTCTTGTCCAACTCCATCTTCAAACCCGGAATTTTCTCCGCCGCCCGCGCGTCAAGCGCAAGCTTAATCGAGCCAGGATAGCCGTTATGAAAGACCACCTGTCCCGATGACGCAGTATCTGCGGCTAGTATCACTTCGTTCTTGTCCAAACCTCCCTTGGGCTGAAGGATTTGTTTCGCCGCGGCCTCAACCGATTCCGGGGTGACTTTTGGGGCCGGAGCCGCCGCATTCGAGTCGGGCTTCGGCTCGTTTGGCGGGAGCGTCTTCGACGGAGGGCCCATGGGCGTCGCCCACTCGACCGTAGGATCGCGATACCACACCCACTTGCCATCCTCGATTTTCCAGGTGGTGGTCAGCGGGAAAGTGATTAGCATTTCGGAAAACTGGGGCGCCATTTTCCACATCCGCTCGCACGTCAAATGTACTTCTGCTTTCGTAAAATCGTCCGAGTATTTAATATCGTTGATCTTGAATGATTTGTAGCGGGTCTTTTGGGTAGAGAAATAGTAATCTTTTGTGTCTTCCGCCACCAGATCAAAGGCCTTGCGAAAATTTCCGTCTACATGATCCTGGAAAAATTCCGTAACTCGCGCACGCAGAGCTTGGTCGGCCTCGGGAGGCGGAGCTTGCGCCAGAGCGGCCAGGGGCAGCAGAAAGAGCATAGCTCGAAACATCGTGAGGATCTCCTGAACAGGTTTTGGCTGGGACGCAGGGATTCGAACCCCGATACGCAGATCCAGAGTCTGCAGTCTTACCGTTAGACGACGTCCCAGTGCCGCGTTCCCATAATATCATCGGGTTACTTGCGGAACCCATACTCCACATGCAGCCGGACGCCGTAGATCCATATGGGGCCGCGATCCTGGTTGTAGGCCGGGTTCACCACGTGCTGCACATCGAAGCTGGCAAACGTACCGGGGAACACCCTCGCGCTGTAATAGCTTTCCCAAACATATTCCGGCGCATAATTTAGTCTGCCGTCTCCAATGAGAAAATCAAGTCCGCCGCGAGCCAGGTAGAGCGCATGCACGCCCGAGAGTCCGCCAGCGGTAAACGATGTGGCGGCAACGTCCTCTTTTCTCTTCCACCTGGTTCCTTTCACCGAAACGCCTCCGCTCGCGAGACGATCGATCGCCGTGAACGCGAAGCTTTGTGTTTCGCCGTCGTTCCAGCCGAGGCGTACGAAAACTCCAAGGTCGCGGCTGATTTCCTGTTCGATGTTGACTCCGGTCCCATATTTAAGCGTTCCCACGCGGCGAACCGCATTGATGTCCGGGGTGGTCCCGGTTTGCGCGGCCAAGCGCAACGCGGCGGCGTAATTTCCCGAATCGGTGCGATTCATATATTCGAGCACGCGAATGGCGCCGGGATGCGATCCCAGCGAGTAACGGCGCTCCTCTTCGAACGTGTCGCCGCGATCGCGAAATAAGCGGCGGTCGAATCGTCCTCCATTGGCCGTCTTGGGCTCGGCTGCCGCGCCATAGCGCAGGGACCAGTTGCGCGTGTGGAACTCGTGAACCATGCCCCAGGTATAGCCGCGCGTATCGGCGGGATAGTCCCAGGCGCCGTTGTACATCACTCCCCACGCCGCGAATTGGGTCCGCGGATCGTGAGTATAAGCATTGTTATCGAAAAAGTCCGTGTCGGAGAATCGGCCAACTACGATCGTGTAGCGGGTCATCGGGCGCTCGCCCGAGAGCTGATTGCCGTCGCTCTCGAAATGTTCCATCTCTTCTCCAAAGCCGAAGTCGTGAGAGATATAAAGCCGGGCAATGTAGGGCTTGGGAGTTGCCGTGGTTACCCGAGGTATCTCGCCGTTGGGGGGGTTGGCGATACCATTTACGTTGCTCATACCCCGTCCTCCCGCGATCTCGGGATCGAAATAGAATTGCGTATTGCGATCGAAGCGAAGTCCGAAAAACAGGGTGGTGGTGAGGGATGCGTCATATTCGGAATCATGCTGGAAGCTCAGCGGTCCCTCGTAGGGGACACTAAATGCGCCGTGATGTTGGCCGATGGAGGTTGCCTGATAATACAGGTTCCAGCGCTCGAACGACTGGGGATCGGTGACATTACCGGCCGCATCGGGCTGCTGACATATCAGCCGGAGTGGGAGCGCCAGAGCAAGACCAATCGCCGGGATTGCGATCCGCATCCTTTCAGATTAAGCGAGCGGTTATTCCGGTCTCAAGGAGACCGCTGGATCGATCCGAGTCGCTCTGCGGGCGGGAAAGTAGCAAGCCGCGATACTGACCAGGGCGAGAAGCGCAGCGACAGCCAGAAGCGTCAAGGGGTCGGTCGCGCTCACGCCGACCAGCAGACTCTTGAGCAAGGACCCGATGGCCATGGCTCCGGCCAGACCCACTCCGATTCCGATAGCCGTGAGGCGTATTCCCTGACCCAGTATTTCGCGTAGGATCATGCCGGGGCTCGCGCCCAAAGCCATTCGCACACCGATTTCATGACGCCGCTGTACCACGGCATAGGCGTTCACGCCGTAAATCCCAACCACGGCGAGCAGGAGCGCCAGCGAGGCGAACGCACCCATCAATTCTGTTTGGAACCTCGGCTGAGCGTAATGATTCGCGAGTTTTAGCCCCAGGGCGCCCACCTGGTCGATAGGCTGCTCTTTGTCGAGCCCCGCCATTTCATTACGGATCGCGGCGGTCAGTCCCGCGGGGTCGACCTCGGTGCGCACGGCGAACCAGGCTCCCGGATCCCACACGTTTTGCGCATACGGCGCGTAGATCAGCGGCTCGGCATTGGCGGTGAGATCGGCGAGCTTGACGTTGCCCACCACCCCCACGATCTCCGGGTGCACCGTCTCCCCGAACCCGTTCTTCCCGAGCATCGGCCGGTTCAGCAGGATGCGTTTGCCGATCGCGTCTCCTTTGGGGAAATAGCGCGCTGCCAGCGCTTCATTCACGATCGCCACCGCGGGCGCGGTCTCGCTGTCGGAGACCATAAATGTGCGACCGCGCTTAACCGGGATTCCGAGCGTGCGAAAATAATCGGCGCTGACCGTTGTGTACGCCACCGCGGGCCTGTCTCCCACATCGCTCGCCGCCGAGCTCTCCACATCGAATGGCACTTCCATTCTGATGGTGAGCAGCGGAAGATTGCTCGCGACCGTAACGCTCTTCACGCCTGGAAGAGCCGAAATGCGCTGCAAAGCCAGCCGGTGGAGCTGGAGCGCGTGCGCGGCGTCATATTTCGACTGCGAGAGAAACATCCGCAAGATGAGGACATTTCGCGGATCGCAGCCAAGATCCACTTCCGCGAGTTTTCTGAGGCTTTGCATCATCAGGCCGGCGCTGGCCAAAAGGACCATCGCGACCGCCACTTCAGCGGACACCATCACCTGCCGGAATCTCTGCCGGCTGCGTCCAGCCGTCGAACCGCGGCTCGCATCCTTAAGCGCCTCCTGCACCTTCGGCCGTGCCGCGGCCCATGCAGGGGCCAATCCGAACAGCACCCCGGTCAGAACCGCCAGTCCCAGAGTGAAGCAGATTACCAGACCGCTTAGTTCGATGGATGCATCGGGAGGGACGACATTAGCGGGAACCACTTTCGGCAACGCGCGGATCAACGTCCAAGCCAGTGCCAGTCCGAGTGCGCCGCCTATGGAGGATAGCAGCATGCTCTCGGTCAGAAGTTGCCGGGTCAGCCGCCACCGGGTCGCGCCCAGGGCGATCCGCACCGCGATTTCGCGCGTCCTCGCGGCCGATCGCGCCAGCAGCAGGCTAGCCACATTCGTGCAGGCAATGAGCAGCACCATCCCCAGGGCGCCGAACAGCAGCAGGAGCCGGGTGCGAAGCATACCGGTGACGAACCACTCCTGCATATCGTCGACTTGGATAGTCCAGCCCTTATTGGTCCGGGGATAGCTCTGTTCGAGGGATCGCGCCAGGACCGTCATCTCGGCCGAGGCGCGTTCGCGGCTCGCGTTGAGACGCCCAAGAGTAATCAGATAATGGTACGCGCGATCGCGCTCGCTGATCGAGAGCGGCACCCACAGTTGATGCTGGCGCCACCAGAAATTGAAATTTGGCGGCATGACTCCGACGATCGTGTACGGCATCGAGCTCAAGCTTAGGGTCCGCCCGAGCACGTTCGGATCCGCGCTCAGACTTTCCTGCCATAAACGGTAACTGACGACCACGACGTGCGCCGCCGCTCCAGTATGGTCCAGCCCGTCTTCGTCCGGCAGAAATGTGCGGCCCAGCAGTGGTTTGACCCCGAGCGTCTGAAAGAAGTTCGCCGTAACACTCGCGCCGGCCTCCTGCCGAGGACGGCTTTCTCCGGTCAATATGAAGCTCCCCGGCAGCCAGGCCGCCACATCTGAAAAAGATTTAGCGGCTGCGCGCAAATCCAGGAAATCGCCGCTCGAGGCGCTGCGTACGATGCCTTGGGGATCGCGTTCCCAAATGAAGGCAAGCGTGGCCGGGTCGGAATAGCGGACTGGGTGCAGCAGCAGCCCATCGACGACGCTGAACATCGCCGAATTTGCGCCGATCCCCAGCGCTAGCGTGAATATCACCGCTGCTGTGATTCCCGGAGATCGCAGCAGGATTCGGACGCCGAATCGTATGTCTCGCAGCAGAGATTCCATTGAAAAATATCGGGAAAAGGTCCTTGTTAAGCATATCGGAATTGTACGGGGAGCAAACCTAGGATTTTGAGCATAAAAAAAAGCGGGGCGTTTTCGCGCCCCGCAAGGATTAGGAGTAAAACTCGGTTAACGACGTCCGCCTCCACCGCCGCCATGGAAGCCGCCCCCGGCGAAACCGCCGCCATGGAGGCCTCCTCCAGCAAAACCGCCATGGAAGCCGCCCCCTACCACCGCGCCTCCACGGAAACCGGAGCCGCCCACCGCATGCCCCGAGAACGAGTGTCCCGAGAACCCCTGCGCGTGAACATTCGCACCCACAGCAGGATGGTAGCCAGGACCAAAGTGGTGATAGAATCCGCTGCCGTAGCCAAGATAGGGAGCTCCGAACGCGAAGTAGGGCGAATAGAAGCCCCACCCAAATGGGCTGTACAGGATTCCATCGGCTGGCATAAAGGTATAGGCACCAAACCAGGGGTCCCAATACCAGCCAGTACCCCAGCCGCCGTAAGCATAAGGCGCGGCATAGAGGCCGGGGCCCGCGTATGCAGCCGCCCTATTTTCGTAGTTACGCGCTGTGTCGATATTAGCTTCCGCCAGATAAGACGACCTTAAGCTGGCCCAGCGATAAAAATCGTCCTCATTGGCTTTTTTGTCGAATCTCCTGGCCTTCGGTTTCCTGGCGTCAAAAGCGACCTGATGTCCGCCTCTGACCTCGACAACTTTAGCCCCGATATGAACATCGGCAATGCCGTCGAATACCCGGATCTGATTGTGATCCGCGTCGAATTCATACAAACCTGGCTTAAGGAGCTCAGTGCTCGAACCATTTTCGTTGATACGAATATTATTTGCCGAATAAATCTGGTCGGCTTCCACCAGCGCTCTGCCCTTCTGCAGCATCACTACTGTATTTTCTATGCCAGGGGAGACCATCTGCACCGAACTGTTGTGGGCCACTCTCAACAGCACGCCGGGAGTCAGAAGAATCTCGGCCCTGCCGGTATCGTTGGTCGTCAGTGATTGGCCCGCCGCCAATTTGACCGTTCCCACAGAATTGGGGTTCAGGGCTTGCCCCCCGACCGCCGCTTGTCCTTCAACGTAGTTGATCACGCCCGGCTGCGGAGGTATGGACCCCCACGCGGGGCTGGACCAGAGCGCAGTCAGGCAAATCGCTCCGATCGAATATAACCATGCCCGCTTCATAAGTATCATTTCCTCTGCTCTTTGGATGCAGCCCGGGGGCATCCGATTCCTCCCCTCAACGTGGTAGATACGGACGGGTTTGGGAGGTAGTTTCCGAGGTTACAATGGTTGCTCATGCCTCGGATCAGACGCGCCCTCTTAAGCGTTACGGACAAAACTGGAATTATCGATTTTGCAAGCGGCCTGGCGGCGCTGGGCATCGAGATCGTCTCCACCGGGGGGACCTATCGGGTGCTAAAAGAAGCCGGCGTCGGGCTGCTGCGTGAAGTAGCCGAGGTTACGCAATTCCCCGAGATGCTGGATGGCCGGGTGAAGACCATCCATCCGCGAATTGCCGGCGGTATTCTAGCGATGCGCTCGAAATCCGCTCACATGTTAGCGCTCGAAGAGCACGGAATCCCGCCCATCGACCTGGTCTGCGTGAATTTGTATGAATTCGAGAAAATCGCCGCGAGGGAGGACGCGCCCCTTGAGGAGCTGATCGAGAATATCGATATCGGCGGACCCACAATGATCCGCGCCGCGGCTAAGAACTATCAGGACGTAGCAGTGGTTACATCGCCTGCCGATTATGCAGGAGTCCTCGGAGAACTGCGAGCCAACGGCGGTGAGCTCTCGCCCGAGACGCACTGGCTGCTGGCCAAGAAAGCCTTTGCGGCCACTGCGACATACGATCGGGCTGTTGCCGCCCGCCTGAGCCGGATTCCTCCAAGCGGCGATCCGCTGCCCGATCCGCTAGATATTCGCGCGCCTCGAACTTTGGCCCTCCGGTACGGCGAAAATCCTCATCAGTCGGCCGCGCTATATGCGACAGGGGTAAACGGCATTGCTGGAGCCGTTCAACTTCAGGGTAAGGAGCTCTCCTATAACAACCTCGTGGATGTGGACGCCGCCTGGCAGCTGATAGTCGAATTCAACGACCCCGCTTCGGCAATAATCAAACATACCAATCCCTGCGGCTGCGCGGAAGCGTCCAGGCTCGCCGAAAGTTATCGCCGGGCTTTCGAAGCCGATCCCATTTCGGCTTATGGCGGTGTGCTGGCGTTCAACCGCGAAGTGGATGGCGAGACCGCCTCGGAGATCGCCAAGACCTTTGTCGAGGCCATCGCCGCGCCCGGATTTTCAGAAGAAGCGCTAGCGATTCTCGGCGCGAAAAAGAATCTGCGCCTCTTACGCGTGACCTCCGGGCCGCCTGAATTGGTCGTAAAATCGATCAGCGGCGGCTTTCTCGCTCAGACTCCCGACACGCACCGGCTCACGCGCGCCGAAGCGCAAGTGCGGTCCAAACGTGCTCCCACCGATGATGAATGGGCGGCTCTCGAGTTCGCCTGGAAAGTGGTCAAGCACGTGAAATCCAATGCCATCGTTTACGCACGCGCGGGACAAACAATCAGCGTGGGCGCGGGTCAGATGAGTCGCGTCGATTCCGTCAAAGTGGGCGCTATGAAAACGGTCCTGCCGCTGGCCGGCACGGTGCTTGCTTCCGACGCGTTCTTCCCATTCCCGGACGGGATCGAGGAAGCCGCCCGGCACGGCATTACGGCGGTAATCCAGCCCGGTGGCTCTGTGCGGGATGAAGACGTGATCGCGGCGGCTGACCGGCTAGGCTTGGCAATGGTATTCACAGCCGTACGCCACTTCCGGCATTAGCGCTCGTAAGTAACTCGCCGGCAAAACGGAGTGCGCCGGCAGTTTATTGCCCACGCAGTGAGGATGCCGTCGCACCCTTTGCCGGCTGGTTAATCCATGCCGAAAATGGTCAGCTCATTATCGATCTTAACCACGCCCTTTACCTTTTTGGTGAGCTTTTCGGCTTTCTCGCGCGCCTTAGTGTCGTGGACCTTGCCGCGCAACGTCACATCGCCGTTCTTCACGGCCACATCGATTCCGCCGCCTTTCACGTCGATATCGTTAGCCAGCTTGCGGCGAACTTCGTCGTAGATCCGGTCGTCGCTGGCCGAGCTGGGGGTCGAGGTTTGCGCAAACAGCGGTGCGATTAAGATAAGAATAAGCAGGAGCGATACGTAGCGCATAAATTCTCTCTATTCAGCTTAGGCTATCTTCCAGCGGAACCGCGCCAGTCCACAGCGGCCATGAAATCCGGATCTTCGCGCCATCTGGGCCGCACTTTCACGAAAGTCTGCAGAAAGACCTTCCGCTGCATCGATCTTTCCAGCTCCTGGCGCGCCAGGGTGCCGATCTTTTTGAGTACCGCGCCGCGCTCTCCGATCAGGATCGCTTTTTGTCCCGGGCGCTCCACGTAAATAGTCGCGGCAACGCGAAGAAGCTTCGGGGTGTCCTGCCAGGATTCGATCGCCACCGCGACCGAGTGCGGCACCTCCTGCTGGGTCAGGTGCAGGATCTTCTCGCGAACAATTTCGGCGGCGAAAAAGCGCTCGGGCTGATCGGTAAGATAGTCGTCGGGGTAAAGCGCCGGGCCCTCCGGCAGGCGCACCACGATCTCTTTGAGCAAAACTTTCAGGCCATCTCCGGTCAACGCGGAGATCGGAATATAACCGGCGAACTCGTGCAGCTCGCGGTAGCGATCGATCAGCTTCAGCAGCCTCGACTTTTCCGCCAGCCGGTCCACCTTGTTGAACACGGCGATGGCGGGCGCGCCGGTCTTCTTGACCAGGTCTATCGCTTCCGCGTCCCGCTCCGAATAGGGAGCGAGCGCGTCCACGACAAACACCACCAGATCGGGAGCGTCCGCCGCCGCGCGCACCGCGTCCATCATGCGCTTGTGAAGCAGCGTGCTCGACCGGTGAATTCCCGGCGTGTCGATAAACACGATCTGCGCGTCCGGAAGAGTGAGGACGCCCTGAATCGACGTGCGCGTAGTTTGCGGCTTCGAGGCCACTATCGCCAGCTTGGCGCCGAGCGCCGCGTTCAGCAGCGTCGATTTGCCGGCGTTGGGTCGGCCCAGGATTGCTACGATGCCGGCGCGATGGCAAATCGGGCCGTCGGATGAAGCCCGCTCGTCGCTCACTTCTTCATCACTCACTTCGGGGCTGCCTTGGCCACGCGAACCTGGTCCACGCGCAGATTGCTGGCGGCCAGAACTTTGATAGAGATGCCCTCCCGTTCGGCTTCTTCGCCCACCTCGGGCACATGGCCCAGCCATTCCGTGATTAATCCGCCGACTGTCGTGGATTCAGTTTCATTATCGGTATGAAAATCGAGCAAGTCTTCGAGACGCCCCAGGTCGAAGCTGCCCGAGACAACGTAGCTGCCGTCGGGATCTTCGCGAAAGTCGCGATCCGGCTCATGCTCGTCGTGGATTTCGCCGACGATCTCTTCGACCATGTCCTCCATGGTGACAATGCCGGCGGTTGAGCCGTATTCGTCAACCACCACGGCCATGTGGCCGGCCTCCTCCTGCATCTCGCGCAGCAGATCGTTCACCGCTTTGGACTCGGGCACAGCCCGGATCGGGCGCAGCAGATCCCGCACCTTGCCCGCGGCGCGCCGGTCCTCGTCTAGCTCAAACATATCGCGTGCGTGCACAAATCCGATGATCTGATCGATGTTTTCCTCGTAAACCGGGATGCGCGAAAACTGCTCGTGGATCACCAACTGGCGCAGCTCTTCGAGGGTTGCCTGCTGCCGGATTGCTACGACGCGCGGACGCGGCGTCATCACTTCGCGCACAGTTTTGTCGCCGAAAGCCACCACAGACTGAATCAGCTCGCGGTCGCCTTTCTCGATGATGCCCTCTTCTTCGCCGGCCAGCATCAGCGCCTCAATATGCTCCTCCGGCCGCTGCGCTTCGTCGGATTTCGACGTATCGTCCAACTCAAATAGCGATTGCAGGAATTCGAGCGCCCATACCAGAGGCCGGATCATCCAGGCCAGCGCGCGGAATAGCGGCACGAGAGTCAGCAGCCCGCGCCCGCTACTTTTGCGATAGACGATCTGCGGCACGATGTAAGCGCCCACGACCACGTAGCACGCCACCAGCAATCCGGCTCCTGCTAATTCCGCCAGCGTCGCCGCGCCTTGTTCCGTCACCACCAGGGTCAGACAACCGATGAAGGCCAGGCCTACGTGTTTGATCAGCGAGAAGGTGAGCGCGCCACGCTCGGTTTCGAGTCCGAGTTTCGCCTCGAGCGTCGCCTTGAAGAACTCGAGCGATCGCCGCTCGCGCGCGCGAATCCGCAGCGATTCCAGGTAGAAGATCTGGACACAACTGACCAGGGTGGTCAGGATCGCTGTCAGCAGCGCCAGCACTGAGAACAACAGCATCATGCGGTGGCCCGCTCGATCAGGCCGCGGGGAAGGCCCAATCTTCTCCGCCAGCGGGTCTCAGCCTGCGCCATCTCGCCCGAATCGCTTTCGTGGTCCATCCCCGCCAGGTGCAACACGCCATGCAACATCAGAATGCGAACTTCGTCCGCGAGATCGTGGCCGTGCTCGGCGGCCTGCGCCGCGGCGCGATCGAGCGAGATCGCGATTTCCCCCCCCGGTCTGAGGGAAACGACAGCACGTCAGTCGTGTGATTCACGTTTCGAAATTTCCGGTTCAGGCGGCGCAACTCGCGGTCATCAGTGAGAAGGCACGAGACCTGGCAGCCGGGAGCGATGAGCCTTGCCGTCCGGTCGAGAAATTCGCTCAGCTCGGGCCGCCGCAAGCGGCGCGTCGGATGACGAAATAATACGGAACTGTCTTCGCGGGGCATGGGGGCGCCTCAGGCGGCCGAGGGCTCGCCGGAAACGGCCACGGGCGCAGCGGCGGCCTGCTCGCCAAGGGTCAGCGGCAACTGGCGGCGGACGCCGATCGACTCGTCGTAGCGTTCGTATGCTTTCACGATCTTCTGCACGAGGCTGTGACGCACCACGTCACGCTCGTCGAATAGCACGAAGCTGATCCCATTTACTCCGCGCAGCACCTCGACCGCTTCGATCAGCCCGCTGCGCTGGCCGGGCAGCAGGTCGATCTGGGTGGCATCCCCGGTCACCACCATTTTGGAGTTGAAGCCTTGCCGCGTGAGAATCATCTTCATCTGCTCGGGAGTGCTGTTTTGCGCCTCGTCCATGATGATGAAGCTGTCGTTCAGAGTACGCCCCCGCATGAACGCGATGGGCGCCACTTCGATGACGTTGCGCTCGAGCAGCTTCTCGATCTTATCGGCGTCGAGCATGTCGTAGAGCGCATCGTAAAGGGGACGCAGATAGGGGTCCACTTTTTCCTGCAGGGTGCCGGGCAGGAATCCTAGGCGCTCACCGGCTTCCACCGCCGGGCGGGTCAGGACGATGCGGCTCACCCGCTTCGATAAGAGCGCCGAAACAGCCATGGTGACGGCTAGGTAGGTCTTGCCGGTACCCGCTGGGCCGATGCCGAACACCATATCGTTGCGGTCGATCGCATCCATGTAGCGCCGCTGGGTGATGGTCTTCGGGGCGACGACCTTCTTGCCAAAACTGCGCTGCTTCCCGCTCTCGACCAAGCCGCGCAGGGTGGTCTCTTCATCCGCCATAACCACTCTTAGAAAGCTGTTGAGGTCGCCATTGTTGAAAACGTGGCCCTCGCGCACCAGCGCCACGTAATCGGTCAGGATATTTTGGGCCCGGGTAACGGCCGCGGCGTCGCCTTCAAGTTCCAGACTGTCGTTGAGCAAACGGGTACGCACATTCAGGCCGCCCTCTATCAGGCGGATGTTCTCATCGCGGGTCCCGAACAAGGACTCTATTCCACGAGTGATCTGAACGCTGGATTTCATTCGAGGTGGAACGGGTGTGTTCGAGCGAGGCCGGACGTCCGCGGGCGCGGAGGCAGAAAATACATCTGTTCACAGGATATCAGAAAAGAATATTGATGCGGCGCATGTTATTCTTGAGCTGTACCGACCTGATAACGCGGGGACGTAGTTCAGTTGGTTAGAACGCCGGCCTGTCACGTCGGAGGTCGCGGGTTCGAGCCCCGTCGTCCCCGCCACTTCACAATACCTTTCGCTTCCCACGTCAGTACTGATTGAGCTAGAATCTACCTGGTGAAATTATGAAAATATCCGCGCTCGTCCTCCCAGCGATTCTCGGCGCCACGTTGGCCACAGTTGAAGGCCAGGACCTTCCTGCCCCTGGCTTCCATCATCTTCATCTCAATTCAACCAATCCGGAAGCGGCGATCGACTATTACACGAAGCAGTTCCCGACGACTTCGAAGGTAATGTATTGGGGCGAGCCTGCCCTGAAGGCAGGCAACGTATATCTTCTCTTCACGAAAGTGAACCAGCCGCCTCTGCTCAAGCCCCAGACGGCAATCTGGCATTTCGGCTGGAACTCCGTCGACGAGCGGAAGAGCCTCGAAAAATTTGAGCGGAATCACGTGAAAATGCTGCCGCTCTATACCGGGGACGGAGACGCTTTCGTCTACATTAATAGCGATTCGTGGCTGGGAGCCGGAGGAACGCTGGGACGCACCAAAGCCCAAATCGCCGAAGCCAAGGAGCAAGGAATCAAGCCCGCCGGCGGAGCCGGATTCCTGTATCTCGCGGGTCCCGATGGCGCCATGATCGAAGTCGCCGGAAATAGTCCAGCGGAGCGCTTCAATCATGTCCACATGTTTGAAGAAGATCCGTTTTGCGCGCAGATCTGGTACGAGAAGCACTTGAATGCACACTCGGGTGGCCGAGGCGGACAGCCGCAGCATACCGAATCCAACTGCAAAGTGGCCCGCAGCGAGCGAAGCTGGCCAGCCCTGGAGAAAGAAGGGATGATCCGGATTCCGTCTGCCGGCGTTCGTTTCGACGATGTGGCGATGAACTGGTACGCGAATCAGGGAGACACTCCCCTGGTGAGCACGCGCGGTCACCTGGCCGACCATGTCGGACTCAGCGTCGCCGACCTCGATGCCTGGCATGCCAAGCTGAAAAATGAGGGCGTGAAGTTTATCAAAGAAACTTACAAGATCGGGGACACGCGAGCCTTCATGATTGAAGGGCCGAGTCGAGAAGCGCTGGAGCTGATCGAGATCAAATGACCCGCCGTCGTCAAGGGAACGCCGCGCTTACTTCGCTTCCGCAGAAGTTGTGGTCGCCGGACCCATGCCGACAATCTCGATGGTCATGCCATCTTCCTTCGAACCGTCGAAATGCACTTGGTTCCCAATATCCCTGACGAAGCTTCCCGGCTTGAGTGCGATGGTGTTGTCGGGATCGAACTTCGTGCCAGTGCCGATCCACATTGTTCCCGCCAGAACCGTAATGAACCGATCGTTGGGATGAGAGTGGGGATGGGTCCAATTGTTGGGACCTCGCTTGAGGAGTTGGACATATAAACCGGGCTTGGAAGGATCGCCGAACAAAGTTGCCGATTGGCTGCCGCTGCCTGCACGGCCCTTCCATTGAATATCCTCCGGCAATTTGTAGTCTCTCGCGTTGCGGTCGATCGTGAAGGTTTCCGCGCCGTAGGCCGCCATCAAGCTCGCTATTTCCGGAGGAACGCCGCGGCCTCGATTGTTCGTCTTCGCCGAAGGGCCGGATACGATCACGATGGCCAACAGCGCCAGAAATCCGTACATCTTCATAAGAATCTCCTCTCAAAAAGCCGATCCGCGAATCCATGTGTCCGAACGCGCCCAACTGGTTTCGAAATCTTTGTCGACATCAGGCGAGGGCTTGCCCTGCGCATCGAGCGCCGTCTTCAGCCCGAACAGCGACCAGCCGTTGCGTGGATGTTTCTGGAGCTCTTCGCGATAAACGCGCTCGGCGTCGGGATAACGTTTGGCCTCGAGCAGCGCCGCGCCCAGCCAGTGGCGGGCCGCGAAGGGCAGCGCCTCTGGCTCATCGTAGATCATGGCGTCGTTCAGCGAAACTGCGCGTTCAAACGAGGCGATAGCCTGATCTAAATGGCCGTCCGTGCGGTAAATCTCTCCCTCCAGAATGCCGCCCAGCGTCCCCAAAATAATGTGAGCGGAATTGGAACGAAATTTCGCGGTAGATTTCGCCCCAGAGTCGAGGACTTGTTTCAAGTACCGGCGGGCCGCATCCTTATCTCCATTTCGTAACGCGGCATAACCCTGGCCGAAATCCCAGGAGCCGGCTGATACGTCACCCTTGGGACGCTTGGCGATGGCGGAGACCTCGTCGAAGCGGCCGAACCGGATCAAGGTCAGCACGCTGTACATGGTGTCTCCGGTCATCTTGGCGTAATCCTTGGCGGCCTGAATCGCGATAGCTCCCTGGCCGTCCATGGAAGCGGCAAACAGGAGCATGTGCAGATTATGGGATGGATAGATCGCAAATCCCTCCCCGATCGCGGCCTTCTGATCGGAGTGCCAAGCCTCAATATTCGCCCGGACCGAATCCCCCCAGCGACCCAGTTGGTTCCAGGTGTGCGCGGGCATGTGGTTGAGGTGACTAGCGCCAGGGATCGCGTTTCCAATGCTGTCAGCGCACGCCTCGGCTAATCCCGGCTGAGTCGTCGCTTCGGTGAGGTGGATATACAAATGACACGCCCCCACGTGCTGGCGGTCGATCGCGAGAACACTTTCGAGCACCTTGCGGATTCGCTCGACATTGGGACTGTCGATATCGCGAGATCCCTGCCGAGGCTCCATTAGAAACAGAGCGTCCCCATATAGCGTGGCCGCGTCCAGGTCCTCTGGAAACTGTTCGTGAAGTTTACGCATGGCCTCCGCGTAAGCCTTGTCCTGCTCCCGGCGCTTGGCGGGATCGAAGTGCTCGACATAGCGGACCGACATGGCGTCGATGAATGCGCGTTCGATAGGGTTGGCGTGATCGGGAGCGAGCTTCAACGCCTTCTGAATGGCTGCGTATGCGTAGGGTGCTTCATAAGGGCGCATCGGACCGTTCAGGTACGATCCCCAGGCCCAGGCCTCACCCCAATAGCAAATCGCGCAGTTCGGATCGCGCTTTTCGGCTTCACGAAAAGATCGCGCCGCGTCTTCCTTCCCGAAGGCATACATGAGCTGGAAGCCCTGGTTGAAATAGGCCTGCGCCTCGAGGCTCGACGAGGAGATTGGACGCGTGAAAGTCCCCAGGGCTTTCGGGAACAGGGGCATCGGGTCGTTGAAGTGTTTCGAAGGAGACGACCCACCGTCATAATCGTGCTGAGCCCATGCTATCGGCCCAGCCGTCACCAGGGAAAGCGCCGCTAACAACGCAGTTCGGGCGCAAAATCGAGTCATGGCGATCAAACCTCCGGAAAACCTGAACGAGAATCGCTATTTATGATACTCCCGTTCAAACGTGCAGTAGTGTTTCGATCCGTCGCTTCACGTCTGGCCATTCCTCCGCCACGATCGAATAGCGTCTCGAATCGCGAGCTATATAGTCCGCGGCCATTCGATGAGCTCTGAGTATCCCTTCAAACTTCCCGCCGATCCGTTCAAGCGCAGCGGCTGAACGCTGGTTGCGCGAGTCAGTATGAAAGCAGACGCGGAGCGCCTGCCATGTTTCGAAGGCATACGTGAGCATGAGTAGCTTAGCCTCGGTGTTGGCTCCAGTCCGGATTGCCGAGCGGGTCAGCCAGGTATGGCCGATCTCACAAATATCGGGAGCAGAACGGCCATGCCGGGGATGGCCTTGCGGCCACGACCATTGCTCTAAATTCCAGAAGCGCGTTGATCCAACGATGAGGCCATCATCGATGCGGACGATCGCGAACGGTACTGCGCTGCCTGCGTCCCGCCAAGCCAGAGCGGTATCGACGTAATGGGTGGTTTCGAGATGACCCTGCGGAACCCGGGTCCACTGGTAGATCGAAGGATCGACAGCAGCGGCTGCTACTAAGCCATCGATATGGCGGTATTCAAGAGGTTCCAGACGAACATGAGTTCCCGTCAGGACAACACCTTCGGTACCCAGTGCCTAGCCCCGTCGGTCCTTGGCGGCCATCAGCTCGTCGATATTAACAAGCTGCGTCGGGTAGTCTCCGGTGTAGCAGGCGTAGCAATAATCGCGATCGTCGGCAACGGCTTCGCGCAGCGCCTCAAGCGATAGATAGCCGAGCGAATCCGCCTCGACGAACTGGCGGATCTCCTCCACAGAATTATTCGCCGCGATCAGCTCGGTCAGACTGGGCGTGTCGACACCGTAGAAGCAGGGCGACACGGTAGGCGGTCCGGCCACGCGCAGGTGAACTTCACGGGCACCCGCGCCGCGAACCATGCGCACAATTTTGCGGCTGGTGGTGCCGCGCACAATCGAGTCGTCTACCAGAATTACGCGCTTGCCTTCGAGCAGATGCCGCACCGGATTCAGCTTCAGCTTCACGCCGAAATCGCGGATCGCCTGGGAGGGTTCGATGAAGGTACGGCCCACGTAATGATTGCGGATCAGCGCTTGACGAAAAGGTATGCCGGCCTCGCCCGCGTAACCGATTGCGGCTGCAACTCCGGAATCCGGTACAGGCACGACGACGTCAGCTTTGACCGGACACTCGCGAGCCAGCAAACGTCCCAGCATCTCCCGCGATTGCTGCACAGGGCGGCCGAAGACGATCGAATCGGGACGCGAAAAGTAGACGTGTTCGAAGACGCACTGGGACCGCTTCCGAACCGGCGCGTAGCGCTCCCGCGTCATGCCTTCGGCGCTTACAATCACCATCTCGCCGGGCTGAACGTCGCCCACGTATTCCGCATTGATCAGGTCGAACGCGCAGGTCTCTGAAGCAAATACGTAACAGACGCGCCCGTCGGACAGTTGCAATCGGCCTATCGCCAGCGGGCGAAAGCCTTGTGGATCGCGCGCCACGATAATTCGGCCCGCCGCAAGAAAAACCAGCGAGAAAGCGCCTTCCAATTCGAGTAGCGCTTCGCGAAGAGCGCCCGCGAGAGTACGTTCCCGTGAACGGGCCACCAGGTGCAGAATCACCTCGGTGTCGCTCGAAGCCTGGAAGATCGATCCCTCCCGCTCGAGCTCCCCCCGCAGCTCGCCCGCATTGGTGATATTGCCGTTGTGCGCAACCGCGACTTGGCCTTTGTTGCAAGCCACCGAAAACGGCTGCGCGTTCAGCAGCTCACTGTCTCCTGCCGTGGAATAGCGCGTATGGCCAATAGCCAGCTCCCCCGGCAGGCTGCCGAGAACCTCCGGGCGGAAGATATCGGCCACATGACCCATGCTCTTGTGGCAGTGAATATTGCGCCCGTCGCTCGATGCGATCCCGGCACTTTCCTGGCCTCTGTGCTGGAGCGCGTACAGCCCTAAATAGGTAAGATTGGCCGCCTCAGGATGGCCGTAAATCGCGAAAACTCCGCATTCCTCTCGAAATCCATCAAGCATGTTTGGCTGCGAGAAGATCCTCTAACGCGCTATCCCGAACCTGCTGAAGCTGCTTCACGGAACAATCGATCCATATCATGGATCTGTTGTCGATCCGTAACCGCTCTTTCATTGTAACGCCGATCCGCGCTGCTTCCACCTTGTGCGTGGCGGCGATTCGCTCCACCGCTTCCGGCGTGGCAGTCGATACCAGAATCCGGGACGGACCCTCGTGGAAAAGAGCGATCTCGGGCCGCAGATCTGTGGAGAGATCAACGAACGCGCCCATGCCCTGCGCCGCACATTCGGCGAGACCCATCGCGAGTCCTCCCTCGCTCAGATCGTGCGCCGATTCGGCGA
This sequence comes from uncultured Acidobacteriota bacterium, assembly GCA_963799805.1. Lineage (GTDB taxonomy): Bacteria > Acidobacteriota > Terriglobia > Bryobacterales > Bryobacteraceae > Palsa-187. The sequence goes on along the minus strand of CAWCYF010000002.1, from coordinate 519,740 downwards.
GGCCGCCGGCGACGATTTCTCGGATGGCAGCCTGCACGCGCTTCTCGTAATTCATGTCGAGATCTGGAGGCAATCCCCACATCCGGTTGAGCATTACCTTGGCATACTGAGTTCCGCCGAAGCGAGTTTCATCGGCCGTGCCCATCCCGCCCAGCAGGATCACGGCCCGGCCTTCATTCTTGAACGGGATGGTGACCGGCGCGGCCGTCTTCATCAGTCCGACGATGCCCATCACGGGTGTGGGCCAGATAGCCTCGCCCAGCGTTTCGTTATACAGGCTTACGTTGCCGCCGGTAATGGGGGTTTCGAAATGGCGGCACGCCTCGGCAATCCCCTCGATCGCCTCGACCAGTTGCGCCATGATCTCGGGACGCTCCGGATTGCCGAAGTTGAGGTTGTTGGTCGCAGCAATCGGGAGCGCGCCCACGGTCGAAAGATTGCGGCAGCACTCGGCCACAATCAACCTCGCGCCCTCCCGCGGAGAGAGCGAGCAGTAACGCCCATTGCCGTCGAGCGACATGGCGATGCTCGTGTCAGTCTCCTTGATACGGATGATCGCGGCATCGCCTCCGGGTCCGGCCAGCGTATTGGTCCGCACGGTATAGTCGTACTGCTGCCAGATCCACTGCTTTGTGCAGAGGTCGCCGGCCCCAGCCAGGGTTAGAAGATCCGCGCTCAGATCCTTACTCGAGAATACGGGCGCTTCTATGGGAGCCTGGCGATATGGCGGGACATTATGAGGGCGATCGTAGAGCGGCGCTTCGTCGGCTAGCTCACGATTGGGGATCTCCGCGACCACTGCGCCGTGATTCTTCACGCGCAATTTGCCGTCGTCGGTCACACGCCCGATAGTGACCGCGTCCAAGCCCCATTTGCGGAACACGGCGAAGACTTCATCCTCGCGTCCCTTATCCGCAACCAGCAACATCCGCTCCTGCGATTCCGAGAGCATGATGTCATACGGCGTCATGCCGGTCTCGCGCTGCGGCACCAATGACAAATCAATTTCTAGTCCAGTCCCAGCCCGGCTGCCCATCTCGCAAGTAGAACAGGTCAGGCCCGCTGCGCCCATATCCTGAATGCCCACGATCGCGCCTGTTCTCATCGCTTCCAGGCAAGCTTCGAGCAAAAGCTTTTCCATGAAAGGATCGCCCACCTGGACATTGGGACGTTTTTGCTTCGATTCTTCGGTGAACTGGGCAGATGCCATTGAAGCGCCGTGGATTCCGTCGCGCCCTGTCTTGGCGCCCACATAAATAACTGGATTGCCGATGCCGGAGGCGCGCCCGTAGAAGATTTCATCGTGGCGGAACGCCCCCAGCGCAAAGACATTCACCAGCGGATTTCCGTTGTAGCAGGGCTCGAAAACGCATTCCCCGCCGACGGTAGGCACACCAAAGCAGTTGCCGTAATGCGCAATGCCGCCCACCACGCCTTCGAGAATTCTCCGATTGCGATCTCCGTTCGCGGGATCGTCGAGAGGAGCGAAGCGCAGCGCATCCATCACCGCCAGAGGACGCGCCCCCATAGTGAAAATGTCGCGTAAAATACCGCCGACGCCAGTAGCTGCGCCTTGAAACGGCTCGATAAAACTAGGATGATTGTGCGACTCGATCTTAAACGCGATCGCATAGTTATCGCCGATATCGACGATGCCCGCGTTCTCACCCGGCCCCTGAAGCACCCGCGCGCCTTCGGTAGGCAGCTTCTTCAAGTGCAGTCGCGAGCTCTTATAGGAGCAGTGCTCGCTCCACATCACAGTGAAGATGCCAGTTTCCGTATCTGTGGGCTCGCGTCCCAGGATCGAGCGGACTTTATCGAGCTCGAACGGGGTCAAGCTCATGCGTGCGCGGCGACCAGCGACTGCACCATGCTCTCCAAAATCGCGCGTCCGTCAGTTGAGCCGAGGAGGGGATCAGCGGCGCGCTCCGGATGCGGCATCAGGCCGAACACATTGCGGCGCTCATTGCAGATCCCGGCAATATCATTGACCGACCCGTTCGGATTGTCGATGTAGCGCAGTACCACCCGGTCCTCCGTCTCGATGGCGTTGAGCGTTCGCTGGTCGGCATAATAGCAGCCCTCGCCGTGCGCAACCGGTAGGCGGAGAATCTGATTGGGGGCAGCCGCGGACGTAAATGGTGTATTCAGCGTCTCTACGCGGAGCGCCGCCTGACGACAGATGAATTTTAGGCTCCGGTTGCGTATCAGTGCGCCTGGGAGCAGCCCGCACTCTGTCAGGATTTGAAAGCCGTTGCAAATCCCGAGCACCAGGCCTCCCTCGGCGGCGAACCTTCGAATTGCGGTCATAACCGGAGAGAACTTCGCGATCGCGCCGCAGCGCAGGTAATCGCCATAGGAAAAACCTCCGGGAAGGATGACCGCGTCGACATTCCCCAAGGTGGGCGAATCGTGCCAGATAAATTCGGCGCTTTGACAGAGATTGTGCGACAACGCGTACCAAGCATCGTGGTCACAATTGCTGCCCGGAAACACGACGACGCCGAATCGCATAATTTGGGAAAACTCTATTTTAACAAATTCATGAGTTACCAGTTCAGTCGGGTATACTTTTCGTTAATCATGCGCTTTGAGTGCGCGAGCGATCAATCGCTGTTGGTGTATTTCGACCAGGAGATCACCATCGAGACCCATCGGCACATCGCAAAATTGCTGCGGCTGCTCCAGACGGAACCGATCGCGGGCATTCGCAACCTTCATCCGGCATATTGCTCTCTGCTGGTCAAGTTCGATGCTTTGAAATGGTCTCACGACGATCTGCGAGCGGTGTTGCAATCCTATGTGGACCGGCTGGAGGAGGTTCAGCTACCGGAACCGCGGCAAGTCGAAATCCCGGTGTGCTACGGTGGCGAGCTGGGTCCCGATCTGAACGATGTGGCGGAGATTCACGGAATGACTCCGGCGCAGGTAATCGAGCTGCACGCCTCCGCCACTTACCAGGTTTATTTTCTCGGGTTCACTCCGGGCTTCGCTTATCTGGGCGGATTGCCCGACCGCGTTGGCGACGCCGCGCCTCGACGCACCGCGACGAAAAGTGCCCGCGGGAAGCGTCGGGATCGCGGGTCTGCAATCCGGCGTCTACCCGTTTGCGACCCCTGGTGGTTGGAGGTTGCTCGGACGCACTCCCTTGACTATGTTCCAGCCAGACCGCTTCGATATGAGCTTGCTCTCGATTGGCGATCAGGTTCGCTTTGCGCCTATCTCGCGGGAGCAATTTTATGGGTACGATTGAGGTCCAGTCGCCTGGCCTGTTCACCACCGTTCAGGATCTCGGACGCGAGGGTTTCGGGCCGCTGGGCGTTTCCCCGTCCGGTGCGGCGGATCCGATTTCGCTGCGGATTGGCAACCTGCTCGTGGGAAACCCCGACGGCGCAGCTAGCCTCGAGATGACGCTCCTCGGCGGGACATTCCTGTTTCGGGATGGAGGATTTGCGGCTGTGACGGGATCGGATTTCGGGGGAATGCTGGACGGTGCGGCTATCCCGTCGTGGACCTCGTTCCGGGTCCGTCCCGGTCAGGTGCTAGTCCTGGGGCCGACCCGTTCAGGCGCGCGCTGTTATCTTTGCGCGCGTGGCGGCATCCAGGTGAAGCTCTTCCTCGGCAGCGCGTCCACGCATATCCTGAGCGGTCTCGGAGGCCTCGAGGGCAGGGCGCTGAAGAAGGGCGACTTGCTGGAAATCGGAGCTGCGATCGGGGAGTTCGCTCAAGTGAGTGTGGTTCCGAACGCGGTGGAGCGCCTATTGCCGCGGAAAATTCTGCGCGTCACCGCAGGTCCGCAGAGCGATTGGTTTCCCGAGTCGTCTCGAATAGCGTTTCACGCCGGCGCATATCGCGTCAGCGAAGAGGCGAATCGGATGGGCTTGCGCCTGGAGGGTCCGCCAATCGAAACGCCGCGAGGCGGGCAGATGATTACCGAAGGCGTGCCGCTGGGAGCGATTCAAGTTCCAGCGGGGGGACAACCGATCATCCTTTTCGTGGAGCAGCAGACCACCGGAGGATATCCCAAAATCGCGAACGTAATCTCCGCCGATCTTTCGAGCGTCGGCCAGCTTCGCCCGCGCGATGAGATCCGATTTGAGGCGGTCAGTCTTGAGACAGCCCGCACTCTCTTGAAGAAACAGGAAGACCTGCTGGCCTCAAAGGAATTGATCCTCGAATGAACTCAATCGATCTGAATTGCGATATGGGCGAATACCCAGAAGCCGTCGCGGATGGCACTCAGGAATCATTGATGCCGAACATCACTTCCGCTAACGTCGCCTGTGGCGGCCACGCGGGTGACGACCAGACTATGCGCGCGACCATCGAGCAGGCGCTTCGGTGGAAGGTGGCCGTCGGCGCACATCCCGGCTATCCCGATCGCGCCAATTTTGGCCGCCTGGAACTGGATATGCCGCCGGAAGCTATCGCTAATTTTGTATTTGAGCAAGTGCGGGCGTTCGCTCAAATCGCAGATACGTGCGGCGCGCCCGTCGTACACGTCAAGGCGCATGGCGCCCTATATACCCAGGCCATGCACAATCCCGTCATCGCCCAAGCTATTGCCACGGGCGTAGCGCGATGGAGCCGCGACGTGGCGCTGATGGGACTCGCCGGGTCTCCGATGCTTGACGTTTTCAAAGCTGCCGGATTTCGGGTCGCCGCGGAAGCCTTCGCCGACCGCCGCTATGAGCCGGACGGGACGCTGCGCTCGCGCCGGTTTGGAGACGCCCTGATTCGCGATCCCGCCGAAGCTGGACGGCAAGCTCTACAAATAGTCGAGCAAGGGACGCTGATCGCCAGCGACGGCTCCGAAATCCCCGTGAATGCGGACACGATCTGCATCCATAGCGATACTCCAGGCGCCCCCAAAATCGCGCAGGCCGTAGCGCGGACGCTTCGAGATTCCGGCATTACGCTCACTGCTCTCGCCCTCTGAATTGCGGTCGCGTACTATGGAGACGGGAGGAAGCTTAATGCAATTGGGAATAATCGGATTAGGCAAGATGGGCGCCAATATGGCCGAGCGCCTGATGCACGCGGGCCATCAGATCGTGGGCTATGATCGCGACGCATCCGCGGTTCAACACCTGGCCTCGGCCGGTGCGGCGCCCGCGAATTCGCTCGAGTCCCTGGCGAGTCAGTTGAAACCGCCGCGCGCGATCTGGATGATGGTGCCCGCCGGAGATCCGGTCGATCAAACTATTCATGAGCTGGAGCCGCATCTGGAGCCTGGCGACATCCTGATCGATGGCGGCAACTCCAATTACAAGGATTCCCAACGCCGGGCGGCGGAGGCCAAACTGAACCGCTTCGCGTTCGTCGACGTCGGCACCAGCGGCGGAGTCTGGGGTCTCAAGGAAGGCTACAGCATGATGATTGGGGGCGATCGCGAGACGGTATCGTATCTCAATCCCATCTTCATAGCGCTCGCGCCTGCTCCCGATAAGGGCTGGGGACGCGTGGGTCCGGCGGGCGCCGGACACTTCGTCAAAATGGTTCACAACGGAATCGAATATGGAATGATGCAAGCCTATGCCGAGGGCCTCGAGTTGATCCGCCGCAAAGAAGAGATTCAGCCGGACCTCGAACAGATCGCGCAGATCTGGCGCTACGGAAGCGTGGTGCGGTCATGGCTGCTCGATCTCATCGCTGACGCGCTCCAAAAGAATCCTACGCTCGAAGGCGTCGCGCCTTACGTCGCAGATTCCGGCGAAGGCCGCTGGACGGTGAAGGAAGCCGTCGATCTGGGTTGCGCCATCCCGGTGATTTCTTCGGCGCTCGAAAGGCGCTTCGTCACGCACGATACGGAACATTTCGCCGACCGGTTGCTCGCCGTCACGCGCCACGAATTCGGCGGCCATGCCGTCAGGACAGAAGAAGGTAAGGCCAAAGGGTGAACCCATCCGGTAAGACAGATCCTCACCTGCTGGTGGTCCTGGGCGCCACGGGCGACTTGATGCAGCGCAAGATTCTACCGGCGCTTTATCATCTGTTCACCGAAGGCAAGCTGCCCGAAAATTTTCTCGTGCTGGGCGCCGCTGTCCCGGGCGGTGGCGACGACGCGGCGTTTCGGAACGAAGCGGCGAAATGTACGGGAGCCGGCGGGAACGACGCTTTTCTCCAGCGGCTTTTCTATCAGCCGCTCGGCCAAGCCGGGCCGGACGATTACAAGGCTCTAGCCGGCCGCATTACCGCTCTCGAAAAAGATCGCCAGCTTCCCGGTAATCGCATCTTTTATCTGGCGCTGCCTCCGCAAGCTTTTCCGCCTACTATCCAACGTCTGGGAGAGGCGGGCCTCGACCACAGTCCCGGCTGGACGCGTCTCGTTATCGAAAAACCGTTCGGCCGCGATCTCGCCTCGGCGCAAGAGCTGAATCGCGTCGTACACGCCCATTTCGATGAATCGCAGGTTTACCGGATCGATCACTACCTGGGTAAAGAGACTGTCCAAAACCTTCTGACGTTTCGGTTCGCCAACGCCGTTTTCGAAGCTGTATGGAATCGCGATCACATTCGAAAAGTGGAAATCACGGTTGCCGAATCGATTGGCGTCGAGCATCGCGCCGCCTATTACGAAGGCGCGGGCGCGCTGCGGGACATGATCCAAAATCACCTCACTCAGCTACTGACCTCGACCGCGATGGAGCTTCCTTCCGCCTTCGATGCCGACAGTATCCGCTACGAAAAAAGAAAGGCGCTTCAATGCGTCACGCCCATTCGCCCGGAAGACGTCGCGCTGGGCCAATACACCGGCGGCAAGATTGACAGCAAGGAAGTGCCTGGTTACCGCGAGGAGCCCGGCGTGGCTCACGACTCGGCGGTGGAGACTTTCGTGGCCCTCAAGCTCGAAATCGCGAATTTGCGCTGGTATGGGGTTCCCTTCTATCTGCAGACGGGCAAGCGCCTGCCTCGGGAGGTCAGCCAGATCGCGATCACGTTCCGTCAGCCTCCGCCGTCGATTTTCAAGCCCTATGATGGCGGTGGAATTGAGCCCAACGCGCTCATCATCGCGATCCAGCCGGATGAAGGTTTCGATTTGCATTTCGACGTGAAGCAGCCCGGCCGATCGATCTGTCTGAGCAGGCAGAGCCTCCATTTTCGATATTCAGAGGCATTCGCTCCGCTCCCCGAAGCCTATGAGACTCTTCTTCAGGACGTCGCCATAGGAGATCAGACTCTATTTGTCAGCGATGCCTGGGTGGAAGCTTCGTGGCGTCTATATACCCCTTTACTGACGCAGCGTCCCGCCGTTCTTCCGTATGCGGCGGGAACCTGGGGACCCTCGGGATTGGAGCATCTGTCCTGGCCGCCGGAGTCGCTCAAGGTTGCCTCACCCGAAAAGGGAGACGGATCACGCAAAGCGGTCTAGTCGATTTCCTCCAGGGTCTCGAGAAGATCGACGCCGAGTTTATCGTCGATGACGACGGATATCGCGGTTGGACGTATCGCTACCGGGATATAGCGCGAATCGCGCGCGCCCTGCGGGCACGCCTCCGCGCCCAAGGAATACATAAGGGCGAGACGGTAATGCTGTGGTCCGAGAGTCGGCCTGGCTGGGTTGCGGCGCTGTGGGCCTGCCTGCTCGAAGGAATCGTGCTGGTGCCGCTCGACCCGCAGTCCTCAACTGATCTCTTTCATCGTATCGAGCAGAAGTCGCAGCCGCGGGTGATCATGACCGGAGACAGAGTCGGACCCGCGCCCGACAGCTCTGTCCCGGTATGGCGGCTCTCCGAGATCGAGCAGGCTCCCTTGCCAGGAGAGCCGCCGCCCGTCGAGCAAGCTCCCATAGATAGCGATGACATCGCCGAGATCGTGTTCACCTCTGGAACCACGGCCGAGCCCAAAGGTGTCGTGATCACGCATCGCAATCTGGTGGCGAATCTCGAGCCGGTGGAGCGCGAAGTTCCCAAATATCGAAAATATGCTGGGCCTTTTCTTCCGCTTCGTCTGTTGAATCTTCTGCCGCTGAGCCATCTTTTCGGCCAGTCGCTCGCTCTATTCCTGCCGCCGCTGATACCGGCCTCAGTAGTTTTCATCTCGGGAAACAGCGCGCAGGAAATCGTGCGGCAGATTAAGACGCGGCGCATCTCCGCGCTGGTTGGAGTGCCTAAGATTCTGGAAATTCTTCGCGATTTCGTGGTGCACCGATTTCCGAAAACGGCCGACCCGAAGGGCGGGCGCGGTCCCTGGCCCCTTCGCTGGTGGCGCTTCCGCAAGGTGCATCGTCTGTTCGGATGGAAATATTGGTGCTTCATCTCCGGCGGCGCGCCGCTTCCGCCCGACCTCGAACAATTCTGGACGCGTCTGGGATACATCGTGGTGCAAGGTTACGGGCTCACCGAGACCGCGCCCATCGTCACGCTGAGCCATCCCTTTCATCACATTCATGAGGGCACCGTGGGAAAGCCCCTCGGCGGAGTCGAGGTCAAGATCGCCGAGGATGGTGAGATCCTGGTGCGCGGCGAAAATGTCTCGCAGGGCTATTTCCAGTCGCCGCAAGAGACCTCGACCGTGATTCAGGACGGGTGGCTTCATACCGGCGACATCGGCGAGTTGGATCAGGGCGGCAATCTCATAATTCGAGGGCGGAAGAAAGAGATGATCGTTACGCCCGAAGGTCTGAAGGTTTTTCCCGAAGATGTCGAGAAAGTTCTGAATCAGATGGAAGGAGTCCGCGAGTCGGCTGTGATCGGCAAAGATAGAGTTCACGCGGTCCTGGCGCTCGAACCAGGTGCGGACGCCGACCGGATCGTGCGAGAGGCCAACCAACGCCTGGAAGAGCATCAGAAGATCCGCTCGGTATCGGTTTGGACCGGCGGCGAATTGCCCCGAACGCATACCACGCGCAAGCTGAGAAGGGCGGAAATCGCCGATGCGGTGCGGAAGGGCAGGAGCGAATCCGGGGCCAAGCCGGAAAACGAGCTGGCAGGTCTGCTTCAGAAATATGCGCCGGGCCGAACGATTACGCCGGAAACTACCCTGGATGAATTGGGACTCAGTTCCCTCGATCGCGTGCAGTTAATGATGGACCTGGAGCAAAAGCTCGACACCGACGTCGACGAACAGGTCTTCTCGTCCATGCGCACCGTGAAAGATCTCGGCCGGCCGGGCCCGCCGCCGGCGCCGATCCATTTTCCCACCTACAATCGTACCCGGCTCGCAAAGCTGATTCGCCGCGTCTCGCTGCCTTCTTTTCTGCTCCCCCTCACCCGAACCTTCGCTCATATCAGGGTGTCGGGACGCGATCATCTCGACGCGGTACGTGGCCCGGTTGTGTTTGCATCCAATCACCAGAGCTATCTCGATGTTCCGGTTATCCTCGCCGCCCTGCCTGCGCGCTGGCGCTATCGGGTCGCGCCGGCGATGTCCAAAGAGTTTTTCGACGCTCACTTTTTCCCGCAGCGGCACACCTGGCGCGAACATTTCACCAACAGCCTGAACTACCGCCTGTCAACGCTGTTTTTTAATGCGTTCCCGATCCCGCAGCGGGAATCCGGAGCTGGACAATCTATCCGCTATATGGGTGAGCTGGCAGACCAGGGGTGGTCGATTCTGATTTTCCCGGAAGGGGACCGCACCTATACTGGCGACATCGGCCGGTTTCAGCCCGGCGTGGGTATGATCGCATCCCATCTGAATTTGCCGGTGGTGCCGATCCGGATTCGTGGATTGGAAAAGGTGCTCCATCGAACCGCGAAATTCCCGCGCCCCGGCCGGGTCGACGTCGCTATTGGTGCGCCTTTGAGCCTGCACGGCAACTCCTTCGCAGCTCTCGCTCAGCAGGTGGAAGATGCAGTGCGGGCGCTTTAAAGGCGCTTTGGAACCTCGTATGCTTGATTAAATCCGTGATCTACAAGCTTTCGTGCGTCTTGTTCGTAAGTGCGGCCCTTGCTTTGGGCCAGGGTACTGCGCCTGACGTTGTTTCGACTCCCAATGGTATTTTGAATTACCAGCCCATTACGACTGAGGGTCGCTTGGATTGGTTCCTTCACAACACCATTGGCCCCGCGAGTGACCTGGGAGGTTTAGTCAGTGCCGGATGGGGCACGCTATTAAATACTCCTCATGAATATGGGACCCATTGGGACGGATTCGGTAAACGTTACGGCATGCGCTTTGCGGGCGTAAGCGTCAGCAATGGCATGGAAGCCAGCCTGAGCGAGCTTTGGGGCGAGGACCCACGGTACATTCCGGCCAGAGGCCAGCCCTTCAAATACCGAGTGACGCACGTGATAAAGATGACTTTTCTGGCGGAGAACGCAGAGGGGAAGAGCACGCCTGCCCTGGCCCGCTACGTCGCGATTCCGGCGAGCAATTTCCTATCAAACAGCTGGCGCGCGGATAGTGAAGCGAACACTGCTCATGCGTTGGTTCGCACAACCTTTGGCTTCTTAGGCCGGATGAGCAGCAATGCCTTCGACGAGTTTTGGCCGGATGTCAAACGATTGGTGTTCCACCGCAATCACTAGGCCGCGGATGCGGATTTCGCTTTTGTCCGGAACTCGTGCTGGATGATTTCGATGGCTACGCAGCCATCCACCACTCGGACCACGCGGCCCCGAGCCACCAGCTTCAAGGCGCATTTGTTGTTCAATTGCGCGGGCCAATCGATCGAGAGCTCGATGCTGCGTCCGGGGAGAAGCAGGTGGTCGGAGGTGAAGAGCACTCCCGAGCTTGAAATGTCCACGGTCCTCCCGGTCGCGGCCAATTCGCCATTCTTGCTATTGAGGACGCGATAGTGAACCTCGCGCTCTATCGCCATACGATCCGTGCTGCGCCGGTCCGACTTATTTTGTGCGTCATTCATGTTGATTCGAGTCTGCCATCGCAAGACTCATCGCGCAATAGGACGCCGGGATCAATTACAGGGGGTACGCTAGGGTTTAACCGGCAGTCGCCGGGGCTGTCTTTTTCTTCGAGCTGCGGCGCTTTTCCACGGGTGGCTGGCGGTCGCTCTTTTTCAGATTCGGGAAGACAATCGAAAGGACAAACTTTTTTTCGCCGTGGTCGTCGAATTTGATGACGATATACTCTTCGGTGCAGGAAAGTACGCTCCCTAAACCGAACTTGGGGTGCTCAATTTGAGCGCCTTGCGCGAATGCGGGTTTGAAGGCCATGTGAAAAAGATCCTTAAAGCTAAATTTATTATAACAAAAGAGGAAACGGTTTGGACGGGAACCAATCCCACCCAGTTGGTGTCTCAGTAGCAGGTGCTTTGAAGAAGCGCACAGGACGCGGCGGCGTCCTGGCTGATTTACTGTGGAATGATTTACTGTAGAATTGGGATGAAGGGGTTGTCGTGGCGGACACCACCGTTAGTTTCCAATTTGATGCCTGTGCGCCCGGCGTGGCGCCCACCGGCGTTGCGCGCGAAGAAGACGCCGGATTTATCGACGGACTTCGCTCGGGCGACGAAGCGGCTTACGAAATGTTGATCTGTCGCTTTGAGCTGCCGGTTTTCAACATGATAAGCCGCCTGATGGACGATCCAGCGGATACCGCTGACGTGGTGCAGGAAGTATTTCTTAAAGTTTTTCGAAAGGTGGGGTGTTTTCGCGGAGAGAGCTCCCTGAAGACGTGGATCTATCGGATCGCCGTCAATGAAGCGCGGAACCACCGCCGGTGGTTCGGCCGGCATCGGCGGAACGAGGTCGGGATCGAACCCGAACCCGGCGAGGAGCGCAGTTACGAGGAATTTTTGGCGGATCCGGGTCCATCGCCGTTCGATACGATGCTTGATCGTGAGACGCAGGAGCTGATCGAAGAAGCGCTGGGCGCAATGAATCCAAATTTCCGTGCGGCATTGGTGCTGCGGGAAATGGAAGGCTTGAGCTACGAAGAGATCTCCGAGATTCTGGGCGTCTCTCTCGGGACTGTAAAGTCGCGAATCCTGCGAGGACGGGATGCGCTGAGGAAGCATTTAGTGGGCCGGCTGGAGCCGGATTCGAGATTGAACTGGTCTCCGCAAGTCGCGGAGTAACGGATTTAGAAAGAGTGAAAGCGGTATGATACGCGATCCTAGAGCAGCGCTGCTGGAAAATGAAGTGCTAAACCGGATGTTGCGCCGCTTACCTCCTCGCGTTCCCCCAGTAGGGCTTGCGATTTCTTTGCGAGTGTTAGCTTCACGCGAACTGAACCGCCGGCGTGGCTCGCCCTGGAGGGATCGCCTGCGCTTGTTTGCAGATAACCTGATGCGCCCGCTGGCTCTGCCGTTGGCCGGCGGAGTGTTCTCGACCGTAGTTCTGTTCAGCATGTGGCTGATCCCCACGTATTCAACCAGCTATGCGAACACCGTCGACGTTCCGACCATGCTCACCACCGAAGCGGCCGTGAAGGGCACCGGACCGATTGGTGCGAGCGGCCAGGATGTAATCGTGGATGTGACTGTAAACGGCGAAGGCCGGATGGTGGATTATACGATCGTCTGCCCCCGCAATATTGTAAAGAACGCCGCATGGCGCCGGAACCTTGAGAACATGCTGCTGTTCACGGAATTTACGCCGGCGACTTCATTCGGCCAGCCCACGGCGGGCAAAATGCGCCTGTCGCTGCGGCCTTTAAGCCACATCGACGTGAAGGGCTGAATTCGGACCGGTGGGCCGGCGCCTCGGGCAACATTTCCTCGCCCATAAATCGATTCTGGATAGGATTGCATTGGCGGCATGTGGCGATGGCGTTTCACTCGTCATCGAGATCGGTCCCGGTAAGGGCGGATTGACCGAGAGCCTACTTGAGCGAGCCCAAAAAGTCGTCGCGATCGAAGTCGATCCCTACCTGGTTCATTATCTGCGTCAAAAGTTTCAAGACCAGATTGATGAAGGCCGGTTAGTCCTGATCGAGGGCGATATCCTGAGGACGGATCTGGGCGCTTGGGGACCGTCCGTCATCGCCGGAAATCTGCCTTATTACATTACCTCACCGATTCTCGAAAAAGTTTTCTCATTGAATAGCTGCTGGAACCGCGCTGTATTTCTCGTTCAGGCGGAGGTGGCCCGGCGCTTGGCCGCAGTCCCGGGAACCCGTGATTTCGGATATTTGAGTGTTGAGACGCAACTGTATTCGCGTCCGGAGATTCTGTTCCCGATTGCGCGTGCGGCGTTCCATCCGCCGCCGCTAGTCGACAGCGCTGTCGTGCGATTAGAGCCTCGCGACGCGGCTGCCTATTTGGGAATCGCGGACCGCAAGGCATTCCTCCGGTTCGCGTCAGCCTGTTTCCGGCACAAGCGAAAAACGTTGCGGAATAATCTTGCAGGAGTCTATGGGAAGGAGCGGGTCGATCCGCTGATAGAAACGCGCCGCCGCGCCGAGCAGTTGACTATGGAGGAGCTCGCGGCGCTGTGCAGCAAACTGAGCTGACTCACGCTCTCGAAGTCTTGACGCGCGAAATCGTCGAGTGCGAGCGCTGTCCGCGCCTTCGCGAATATTGCCGGCGAGTGGCGGAAGTCAAACGCCGCGCGTATGCGGATTGGGACTACTGGGGCAAACCGCTTCCTTCGTTCGGCGATCTGCGGGCGCGGTTGCTGGTGATCGGCCTTGCTCCGGCCGCCCATGGAGGCAATCGCACCGGCCGAATGTTCACGGGCGATCGCTCCGGCGATTTTCTCTACCGGGCGCTCTATGAGACTGGATTCGCGTCCCAACCTGAAAGCCGTTTCCGCGAGGATGGAATGAAACTGTCGGGAGCCTATATCACCGCCGCTGTGCGTTGTGCGCCGCCGAACAATAAGCCGGCCCTCGAAGAGTTCCGCAATTGCCGTCCTTACCTCGAGCGCGAGCTTGATTTACTCAACGAACTTCGCGTCGTGGTGGCACTGGGGCGGATCGCCTTCGACACCTACCTGACTATTCTTCGTAACCGAGGCGTAATCCGCAGCCGCGCGGCATTCCCCTTCGGCCATAATCGCGAGCATCGCCTAGCGCCAGGGATACCGGTCCTGCTGAGTTCCTATCATCCCAGCCAGCAGAACACGTCGACGGGCAAGCTGACGGCTGCGATGTTGCTCCAGGTATTCAAGCGCGCTCGGCAGCTATCGGATTTACCGCTCCGTGCGTAACGCAGCGTTTGTCAGCGTGACTACGTGCTGCCCGCGAGGTAATATCAGGACCTTGCCCGCCATCTCCGGCTGCGCCTCCGCTCCGTCGATTTCGAGGCGCCCCGGCGTTCGCTCGAGCAGGACCATTGCGCGAGCTCCGCTCTGATACGCGAACTCGACGCCCCCCGGGATTACGCCCGCCGATTTCAATTCTCCGTTGAAATCGAGGAGACGCATTGAAGGCGGCTGGACGGCGTGTTCTATTGAATGCGTCCCGCGCGGTAGCCAGACGGTTGTCTCGCTCGCCACCGGCCATGGTTTTCCATCCACCAGCGCCGGACCGCGCCACGAAATCCCGGTGCCGCGGAGCGAATCGACGACCAACTTTGTGCCGGCTGTTTCCAGGCGATCCACTGTGGAGGCGGAAGCGGCGAGCAGCGGCAGATCCGGCGCGAGAATCGAGTTCTCGAAATACAAGGCCACACGCTCAAACGCGGCGGAAGCGGTATGCACCAGCTCAAACAATTCCGCGCCCGTCTGTTGTTTGGTCGGATAGACATCCTGGTATCGCTCCACCACGTTGATGTCGATCGCCAGCTTGTCCTTCGCCGCCGTCAGAGCCGCGTAACGAGCGGCGATTTGCGGATAGCGCTGCGGGCCGAGGTTCCAAATGGTCGCCGGGTCCTCGATCAAGAAAGTGAAATCGTGCGAAGCGAGCATCGGCAGCAGGCGCGATGCATCCGCGCCGATCTTCTCGCGCATGCTGGTATCGAAGCGATCGTCGACGTGCGTCAGCGTCAGGTCAAGCTGCGGCTTGCTCTTGCGGATTGCCTCGACCTCCGCAATCCATTCCGTTTGCTGCCGCTGGGCGAGTTCTGCGCGGAACTCGAGAAAAGCGGCTAGGCCGCTCGGATTTTTCGAATAATGCCGCGGGGATTGCTTATCGAAAAGATCGAGGGGGTCGAAGCCGGCCATCTTGCGGAACTCGGCCCGAACATCGTCGTTCATTGGCGTCAGCCGCGCCGGATTCTCATAACCCTGGAGCGATTCGAAATACAATTCGGCCAGGTTCACTCCGTCCCAATCGAAGCGGCCGGCGAGATCGCGCAGCCCCTGCGAAACCGCAGCGAATGCCGCACGATTAGTGAGATTCATAAGCTTGCGCCAATCTAGTTGTGCATCTTCGAGCAGTGCCGTTTTCTCCCGCCACTCCGGATGCTCGTCCCAGAATTTATCGCTTACATGCGGTAGTTCCACCCAGGCGTAAACTGAGATTGCCTGGCGATGGCAGGCCTCGATCAACTGGCGCAGATACTCGTCGCCTTGCGAGTCGGGTTCCCAGTAATGCCACGCGGCCACGTGCAAAGCGCCAATGCCTGCGGCGCGCCAACGTGCCGCGAAATAATCGGGATCGACGCGCGCCCGGTAAGCGGAATCGAAGAATGCCCACAGCCGCGCGGAGCGGGCGGGCGCTTCCAGTCCCAGCTCGACGAGCGCTTGTAAAATATACGGAAATCTATCGTAACCGTGGGACCCAGGAGGCGCGGCCACCCACAATACCGCGCCCTTACCTCGCCGGAAACCGGCCATCAAAGGCGCGCTATGCCATCTCTCCCGGGCGAACACGCGCGCCTCAGCGGGAATTTCGAACTCTGGCAAATCCAGCGCCTTTTCCCAAATAATGCGTAAGTCCGGCTCGCGCGAATCCTCCACGCTGCGGACCAGCACGTGCGATTTTGCGACAGGCTGGAAGCCGAACGTTACGGCAAGCGGGGATTCACCTTCGAGGATCAGGATGGCTCCCTGCTCCACGCGGCCCATCCATTCGGACGACGCCGGTGTGCCGCCGGGAGCGACCACGATTCCGGCGTTCCCGATCGGGCTATTCATCAGTCCGATCGACGAAAGCACGACGGGCCACGAGCCTGGATCGCCGCCGATTACGTGAAATGAAAGTGTGCTGCCGGCCAAAACCGGCCATGCACACAGAAGCGTTAGCGCAATCCAGCTACCGCGTAAACGCATACCAGATCCCCACTCGGACGTCGTTGAAATTCGGCCCACGCGGATTTCCTTGATTAATCAGGTATGCGCCGCGAAGCGCGCTCACCGAAAACAGCAGAGCCGGTTCTCGTTCGAATCGAAAACGGATGCCCGGCCCAGTTTCGACGAAATTCGCCCAGTATTGGCCCAGCGCGTCGACGGTTGCGTTCCAGTTCCAAAAAAGCTGGGCGTGGAATTCGCCTGCGCCTTCCGCCCCGCGAAATGTGTAGCCTGTTCGATTCTGCGAATAGAGCAGCTTGTCGTGAGCGAAGCGGCTGACATATATGCCATCGTCATTGGTCTCCGCGAAAAAACCGTGCGCGCCGCGCGTCAATAAATTTCCAAAACCCTTACCGTATGAAATCCCGCCCCGATAATCGGGTATCAGCATTCCGGAGCCGCTCGAAATCTGGTTATAACGCAGCGATTCGCCCGCCTCAAACCAGGCGGTTATCCGATGCCAAGGCACGGTCGCCGCGCCCAGCGCCAGAATCGCGCTCTGCTCGGACAGATACTGCGGTCCGATGGTCCCCGCCAGGGATATCGCGCCCTGCGCGTCGCCTACAAACCGAAGCGACACGTAGGGATGCACGAACCAATGAGGCAGGCGCAGCTCCGTCTTGGCCTGCGCATATCCGAATAAATCGTGCCAGCGTGTCGAGAACATCGGGAAGACCCATATGGTCGTGCGCCAGCGCTCCCGCGCCGCATCGAGATTTCGATAAGCCCGCGAGGCTTCCGCGGCCGTCGCTGGATCCGGACTGCGCCGCGCCAGGTTAAACCAGCGCACAGCCTCTCGGTCGTCCTTGAGCAGATTGTACGTCCAGCCCAGCTTCAGCATCACGTTGAAATCCAGTGGATCGTTTTCCTGCGCGATTTGGAAATATTTCAGTGCGTCCTTCAGATAACCTTTCTCGAAGCTTTTTTCGGCCAGCTGCTTCGAATCTTCCGGTATCGAGCGTGTAACTCCTCCGGACGCACCTGCAGAGTTGTCTGCGAGGAGTGGAGTGCCGCGCGGACGCGGTCCGCCAGAGCCTTGTCATTGCCGGCGAGTACTCTCTCGAACAGCGGTGTCGCGCCGGCCGAGTCACCACGGCTCAAGCGCAGAAAGCCGAGCTGAGCCGCCGATAACAGATCGTCGGGCGCTCCCTCGGCCACCATTTGAAACTGCTCCTCCGCCTGGCTGTGATCGTCCATAGCAAGGTGTAAGTAGGCCAGCTCCCGTCGCAATTCCACGTTCGATGGGTCCAGATCGAGCGCCTTCTGAAACTCATAAACGAATGGATAGCGTTGCGGCAGCAGCTCTTGCGCTGCTTCCGCTACACGAGGTTCCACGGAACGTGAAGCCGCGAGCAGTCCCGCTCCGGCGTCTTCCGCCCGATTCTCCGCTTTCCACACTCTCCCGAGATCCAGCAATAGCGCGCGCCGGTCGGGCCGCAGCCGCCAAGCTTTTTGGTAGTGCTCCGCCGCGAGCGAGAAATCGTCGCTCTGCTCCGCCAAATGCGCCAGTTCCTCATGCGCGCTAAAATTATCCGGCGAGCTTTCGAGTACCCGCGTCCATCGCGCGATCCCTTCCCGGAGCGGCCGGTCTATCCGCTCGAACGCATCGGCTGCGGTAGTGTTCCCATTCTTAGCGAGGCGATTGAAAACCCGGCGCGCCATCGCCGGCTCCTTGGTTTCATAGCATAGAAAAGCGTATTCGAGCGCGACATGATCGTCGCTCGGATCGAGACGCATAGCTTCGGCGAATTGATCGCGTGCCTCAACCGTTTCGCCGACCTTGAGCAGAACATAGGCCAGATCCTTGTGGATGGAGGCTCGATCCGGAGCGAGCGCGAGGGCCTGCTGAAATGCCGCAATGACCACGTCATAATCCTTCGCGCGCAGCGCATCATAAGCCTTTTCGAGAGGGGCATACGCCGGGTCTGGAGTCTGACCGGCCATAGCCACAGCCCCGGCGAGAATTAAGACTAATCTGGACACTTGATTCCTCATACGGGTTATCCAGGTAGTGCCCGCGTGAATGCATTTTTCTCCGGTTCGGAGAAATCGCTAGGATGGAACTGAGCGCATGGGATTTGCCGTTTGGGTAGATCGTGAAAATCGTTTGGCCTGGGTTCAGGGGACACATGAATACCGGCCCCTGGGCGCCGCGGTGATCGCCATCAGCGACCAGTTCCGCCGCCGTGACTTCGATCCGCTGCGCCGCTGCCCCGTGCATTTGCGAAGCTCCTTCACGGGTTTCTGCGGATCACTGGAAGAAGTGAACGCGCGCCTGCGCTCCCGATCCCGGTGGAAACTCCGTCCGACGCCCTCGCATGTATGGTAAGAGGACTACCGCCATCGGAATAGCTTCAGCGCCAGCACAAAACACACGATCAGCCAAACTCCCAATATTCCTGCCTGCGGAGCTACCTGCGCAAGACTCGCCCCTTGCAGCATGTTGGCGCGCAGTGCGTCGATTACCGCGGTCAACGGCAGCGCCTTGATGACAGGTTGCAGCGCCTCGGGAAAGCGCTGCGCTGAAAAGAAGACTCCGGAAAAAATCCACATCGGCATCATCACCAGGTTCATCAAACCCGATACCGCTTCAATCGTTCGCGCACGCGACGCGATCAGCAATCCCAAAGCGCTAAAGGCCAGCGAGCCCAGTACACAGAGAGCCGCGAGCTGGAGGATAGAACCCCGAACCGGCACTCCGAAGGCCGCCACGCCGAATCCCAGCAGCGCCGCTACTTCGATCACCAGCAGCCCTAGCCGCGAGAGTACGAACGACAGCAGATAATAATGACGCGGCATCGGCGTCGCGACCAGACGCTTCATCAGCTTCTTTCTTCGCGCATCCACGATCGCAAATCCCATACCCCAGATCGCGCTGCCCATCAGGTTCATCCCCAATAAACCCGGGATCAGAAAATCGATATATCGTGCGCCCGCCTCGCGGATCAGATCGTCGTGAGAGGCCACTGGATCGGACCGGCCTGCGTCGCGCTCAATCGCGCGATTCGCAAGAAGGCGCGCGGCCCGCCCATCCGGATTGGTATCGTCATACCGATAAATTACGGAACCGTCCGGTCCTGGCTCGACCAGCAACGCCACCTTCGCTGTGCGGAGCGCCTGCTCGGCGACTGCCGTCGAAAGCTGCTGGACCTCTAGAAGTTTTTCGCGTCTCAGTGAGCTCGCCAATTGAGGCGTTACTGTGGCGATTCTGAGCACGTCGGGGGGACGGTTTCGGAACGCCACACCCAGACCCGCGGCCAGAAGGATGGGAAAGGCGAACACCCAGAACAGCGCCTCCGGCTCCCGCATGAATTCGAGGAACCGCACCAGCGTTAATTGCACCAGCGCGTGGCCCTTGCCCTGCTTATTCATCGCGGAGACGCCGTCCTGTCAAATCCACGAAGACGTCCTCGAGCGTTGCGGAATGAGTGCGAAGCTCGGTCAGCGAAACGCCCTGCCGGTTCAGTTCCTCAAGCAGCGCCGGTACCGCCTGGTGCAGTTTCGTGACCTGTAGCAGCACATTGCCATTCTCCGTGCGAACGTCCCGGACGCCTTCAATGCCGCGCACCGCCGACAATTCAAGCGTTTTCCCCGCACCTCCAGCCGAGAATTCCAGGACGTGCTCCGCGCCGATCGACTCGATCAATTCTCGCGGCGTGCCGCGGGCGATCGCCTTAGCGTGATCCATGATGACGACGTGGTCGCACAGGCGTTCCGCTTCGTCCATGTAATGAGTCGTCAGCAGAATGGTGCGCCCCGCCAGTTTGAAACGTTCGATCAGGTCCCAGAGCTGCCGGCGCGCCTGAGGATCAAGCCCGGTGGTTGGTTCGTCGAGAAACAGAAATTCAGGATCTCCCACCAGCGCGCAGGCGAGCGCCAGCCGCTGTTTTTGGCCGCCCGAGAGAGCACCCACTCGCGAGTCCCGCTTTTCTCCAAGCTGCACCAGCGCGATCACTTCCGCAACTCCCGGTCCTTGACGAAAAAAGCTGCGAAATAGCCGCACAGTTTCAAAAACGGTGAGCTTTTCGGAAAGCTGCGTCTCCTGAAGTTGAATCCCGAGCCTTTGCCGGAGCTCTTGGGCATCGGCCTCCCAGTGCATGCCGAGTACCTCGACCTCGCCTGAATCGGCCGTGGTCAGCCCCTCGCAAATTTCGATGGTCGTGGTCTTGCCTGCCCCATTGGGTCCGAGAAGGCCAAAGCACTCGCCGGTGCGAACTTCGAGATCGAGACCGTCGACCGCGGTCACGTCGTCGTACCTCTTGCGAAGCGCGCGGACCTGAAGCGCCAATTCAGGCATAGGTCTAGTATCGCGCTGCGATTCTCGTAATAGCCGCGATGCTCGCGTCAATATCCTGTTCCGTTGTCGCCCAGCAGGAAACGCTGATCCGCATGGCTGCGTGACCATGCCATTCGGTGCCGCCGCACCAGCACGTTCCGTCGCTCTGAATCTCGCTAATCATGCGCCGCGTCGTTTCGGCATCGCCGAAAGACACCATCGCCTGGTTCAACACAACGTCATTCAAAATCGTGAAGCCCAGCCGGCGCAAACCTTCGGCAAAGCGCGCGGCTAGTTGGCAGTGCCGCTCGATCATCTCGGCCAGACCGCTCCGTCCCAGGGACCGCAATGCCGCCCATACCTCGATCCCTCGGGCGCGCCGCGACGCTTCCGGCGTGTAATATGCCGGCTCACGTGTCTGCGCGCCTGTCAGATATGCCGCATGCACGGCCATGGTCGCCCGCAACTGTACGGCGTCGCGAACGAACGCCAAACCGGAATCGTAAGGAACGTTCAGCCATTTGTGGCCATCTGTGGCCCACGAATCGGCATCGGCTACACCCTCAGTCAGATGCCTGCGGCCCGGCGCGGCGGCAGCCCATAGCCCGAAAGCGCCGTCGACATGCACCCATGCGCCAGCACTGTGCGCGCGTGAACAAATCTCGGCGGCGGGATCGAACGCGCCGGAATTTACATTTCCCGCTTGAATACAGACGATAGTCCGGTCGTTCATCGCAGGGAGCGCGCCGGGTTGCATGCGGCCCTGATCGTCGGCGGGAACCGTGATGACGCGCGCGCGGCCGAAGCCCACCATCGCGAGAGCCTTCAGCACAGACACATGCACCTCCGCGCCCACTACCACGGTGATCTCAGGCGCGCCGAACAGCCCTCGATCCTCGACATTCCAACCCGCGCGATCGAGAAGAGCGTGGCGCGCCGCAGCCAGACACGTAAAGTTCGACATCGTGGCTCCAGTCACGAAACCGGTCGCGCAGCCGGCAGGCAAACCGAGAATATCGAGTAGCCACTCCGAAGCAATCTCTTCGATTCGCGCCGCGACGGGAGACATTACTGTCAACGATGCATTCTGATCCCAGGCTCCAGCCATCCAGTTGGCCGCGAGAGCCGCGGGCAGAGCACCGCCAATCACGAACCCGAAGTAGCGAGGACCCGTGGTAGCTACGGTGCCGGGGTTTCCGATGTCATCAAGGAGTGCGATGACCGACGCGGGATCGCACGGTTCCTGCGGCAGCGGGCCGCCTAATGCGTTCAGACGTGCGATATCTGCGGGAAGCGGCATGACACTCCGTTTCCCGATGTTCGAGACATATTGCTCTGCGCGCGCCGCTGTGTCCGTAAGCAGTTTTTTCATGATTGTTCGGCTTCCCTCTGACGCAAGTCCCGAGCCGCCGCTGCGCCACGCTCGAATTCACGCTCGATGGATGGGTCGCGCAACATTGAACGCAGCTCACCGAGTTTATTGATAAATGCGACCAGGGCGGCGTCGATCGGCCCGGAATTGGTTACGAAAATGTCGCGCCAGATTTCGTATGGGCTAAGCGCCAGACGTGTCAGGTCCAGCGCCGCGGGACCAGCCAAGCGCGCCGCTCCCGGTTCCGCTCCGATCAAAACCGCCAGCGCCGTTGAAATTAGTTGCGGCAGGTGCGACGTTAGCGCCACTAAACGATCGTGCTCTTCCGCGCCTGAGATCACCACGCGCGCGCCCATGCGTCCGATCCAGTGCTCCAGTTCCGAATCCCGCGAGGTCAGCACATACGGCCGGTCTTGAAACAGGTCCGCGTCAGCCTCCTCCACGCCGCGCGATTCTTTTCCTGCCATGGGATGTCCGCCGATAAAGCGGCCGTCCCGAATCCTTTCGGCGGCACGCGCCATAATGGCAACTTTCGTGCTGCCGGCGTCGGTGATCAAAGTCCCCGGCCTCACATACTCGTCGACTACATCAATACGTTCGAGTATTCGTTCAATGGGCTGCGCGAGATAAATCAGATCCGATTGCGAGGCAGCCTCATCGAGCGGCAACCCTTCGTCGATCGCGTCCCGATCCAACGCCACCCGAATCGCCTCGTCTGAACTGACCCCCAGGATCTTTCCACTGAAACCAGCCTTGCGCAGCGCGAGCGCAAATGACCCGCCGATCAATCCCACCCCGACAATACTGACCACCGACCACGAATCGCTGCCCGTTTCCAGGTTCACACCGCCTACCCGCCACCGCTGCGCTGCCGTCGGCTGTTCTGCACACTGCGCATCTCGTCGATGATGCGCTCGAAGATGCGTTCCAGCGCTTCCGGCGTCAGCGGCCCCTGGTTGTGAGCGGTGACGTTCCGAATCACGTCGATCTCGCGCTTGGGCTCGTGAATGGGCAGCTCGAGCGATTCTTTAATTCGCCCGATCTCCTCCGCGATTCGGGTACGGCGGTTCAATAGATCCAGCAACCCGAGATCGATCGAATCGATCTCCTCGCGGGAGCGGGCCAGCGCTCGTAGCGCCTCTTCAGAAGTCATGTGTCAATCCCCCGCCGCAACTCCCGCGCAAAAGCTTCAAGCCGCTGTTCGATGCTATCGCCGGCGCCATTCTTCTCGATCAGCCGCACGAATGCGCTGCCGACGACCACTCCATCGGCCATCTTCGCGACTGCGCGAGCTTGTTCCGGCGTCGAAATCCCGAAACCTGCCGCGAGCGGCAGTTGCGTCAGTCCGCGCATGGATGCGATCAGCGGATCGAGCGACTCCGACAGGGACGATTGCTCCCCCGTAACGCCCGTTCGCGAAACCAGATAAACGAAGCCGGTCGAGTATCGGACCACCAGCTTCAGCCGCTCGGCCGTGGATGTCGGCGCCGCCAGAAAAACTGTGTCGAGATCGGCCGATCTCATGGCCTCCACATAAGGGGAGGCCTCTTCGACGCTAAGATCCGTGAGCAGGCAGCCGTCAATGCCGGCAGTCTTGGCATCGCGAGCCAGACGATCGAGACCATAACGCAGAACCGGATTCAAATAAGTGAACAGAAGCAGGGGAATCTGGGAGCGCTGCCGGATGCATCGTGCGATCTCGAGAACTTTCGCGACAGTAGTCCCACTTTTCAGAGCCCGTTCCGCACCGCGCTGAATCACCGGTCCATCGGCGATCGGATCGGAAAAAGGCACGCCCAGCTCGATCAGGTCCACGCCGCCGCGTTCGAGTGCCGCCACTAATTCCGGTGTGCGCTCCGGGCAAGGGTCGCCGGCCGTGACGTACGCGATAAGCGTCTTCCGCCCCGGCGTGTCAAACAGAGATTGGATTCGAGTCGGCTGCATCCAGCTCCGGAAGATGTTCGCGATAAATATCGGTATCTTTGTCGCCGCGACCGGAAAGATTAATCACGAATAGTTCTCCGCGCGCGCCGGGCGCACGGCGAAGAGCTTCGGCGACAGCGTGGGCCGATTCAAGCGCGGGAATAATGCCCTCGGTGCGCGCAAGCTTCAGTGCCGCGGTGAGCGCGTCGGCATCGGACACCGACGTATACTCGGCGCGATGCCGGTCGTGCAGCCAGGCGTGCTCCGGCCCCACCAGCGCATAATCCAGGCCCGCAGAAATAGAGTGGGTCAGCGCCACCTGGCCGTCGTCGTCCTGAAGCAGGTAACTAAAGGCTCCATGCAGGACGCCGGGAGACCCTCCCGAAAAGCGCGCCGCGTGCTCGCCCAATTCACCGCTGCGCCCGCCCGCCTCGGTACCAATCAACCGGACGCCTTCATCGCCAAAAAACGCATGGAACATTCCGATCGCGTTGCTGCCTCCGCCCACACAGGCGAAAATCGAATCCGGCAGGCGTCCCTCCCGTTTCAGAATTTCCGAGCGCGTCTCCTCCCCGATGACGCGATGAAAATCGCGCACCATCATGGGATAAGGATGCGCGCCCAGCGCCGAACCGAGAAGATAGTAGCTCGAATGAACGTTAGTGACCCAATCCCGCATGGCCTCGCTGATCGCATCCTTCAGCGTGCGGCTTCCATTCGTCACGCCCACGACCTTCGCGCCCAGCAGCCGCATGCGGAAGACGTTCAACCGCTGGCGCCGCATGTCTTCCTCACCCATGTAAACGATGCAATCCAGGCCCAGCAGCGCACATACAGTAGCGGTCGCGACGCCGTGCTGGCCCGCTCCAGTCTCGGCGATAATGCGCTTTTTTCCCATGCCCTGAGCCAGTAATCCCTGCCCCAGGCAGTTGTTGATTTTGTGAGCGCCGGTATGGAGCAGGTCCTCGCGCTTCAAATAAATCCTGGCGCCGCCGAGCGTCTCGCTGAGCCGCCGCGCAAAATAAAGCGGAGTTGGCCGCCCGGCATAATTCGCCAGCAGATCGGCTAGCTCGGCCTGAAATTTCGGATCGGCCGACGCTTCCCGGTAGGCTTGCTCCAGCTCTTCGAGGGGAGCCATCAAAACTTCGGGAACGAAGCGGCCGCCGTAGGGTCCGAAATGTCCGGTCGAATCGGGGACAGAGGTGATCATGAAATTTCCTGCACGGCGCGTACGAACTGCCGGATCTTCTGGTGATCCTTGATGCCCGGAGCGGACTCCAGGCTGGAGCTGGCGTCGACGCCCCAAGGTTCGGCAATGCGAATCGCTTCGCGCACGTTCGACGCGTTCAGGCCGCCCGCGATGATTACCCTTTTAGCCGCGCCGCGCGCGATCCGCCAATCGAAGGGAACGCCCGATCTGGCGCTGTCGAAAAATACGGCCTCGCCGCTACTGGCGAATTGAATTTGCGTTTTTTCAGCGATTCGGAAGGCTCTCCACACACGAAACCCATCGGGAACGGCGCCACCATAGATCTGCGCGATATCGAGATTCGCCGCCCGCATCACCGCCTCGATCGCAGCCGGCGTTTCGTTTACGAACACGCCCACTTTCGAGGCCGACCAGATTGGCGCCTGCTTCGACCGCTTGCTCCGGCGTTATGTATCGTGGACTGGGTTTGTAGAAAATGAAACCGAGCGCGGAAGCGCCCGCTTCTGCCGCCGCCAATGCGTCCTCCCTCCGCGTGATGCCGCAAATTTTGATCATCATGACGACAAGAGTTCCCGCAGAGCCGCGGCCGGATCGGAAGATTTCATGAGGTGCTCGCCCACCAGGAACGCATGATACCCTGCAGCCGACAGCCGCCGAATGTCCGCGCTCGAATGAATGCCGCTTTCGCTCACCTTTACGATGCCAGCCGGAATTTTGGCGGCCAATCGCAAAGAAGTCTCGAGAGCGACCTCGAATGTGTGCAGATTCCGGTTATTCACGCCTATAATCTCGGCGCCGGAAGCGAGTGCCGCATCCAGCTCGTCGGCATCGTGTACCTCGACTAGCGCAGCTATGCCGAAGCCTGCAGCCAGCTCGCGAAAGCGCCGCATCTCGGACTCGCCGAGCAGCGCGGCTATCAGCAGAATCGCGTCGGCTCCGTGCGCCGCAGCCTCGACGATCTGAAATTCGTCGATCGTGAAGTCCTTCCGAAGCACCGGAATTTCAACCGCCGAGCGCGCAGCTTCGAGATCCGAGAGGCTGCCCTGAAAGAATTCGCGATCGGTAAGGACGCTCAGCGCCGCCGCGCCTCCCCGCGCATATGTGCGCGCAATCGACGCCGGATCGAAGCGATCGGCGAAAATGCCCTGGCTCGGGGAGGCCTTCTTGATTTCGGCTAAAATCGCGGGACGTGTCCGGGTGAGCGCGGCCCGAAAGTCGCGATGGAGCGCGGGCGTTGCGGCCCGCTCCGCGGCCCGGCGCTCGATCTCGGCGCGCTGCGCCAATGTGGGCGCAGGCTCCGCGCGCTTATGGTCGACAATTCGGGCCAGGATGCCGGGAACCGCGTGAACCATAGGGAGTCTTTCATCTTAACCGAGTTTTGCCCGGACCCGCTCGCTGAGCGCTTTGCCGTCGACGCGCTTCCCCGCGAGCTTGGCCTGCACGGCTTTCATAACGACGCCCATTTGTTTAAGCGACGGTGCGCCAATCTCGAAGATCGCGGTTGCGATTGCGGCCTCGACCTCGGCGTCAGTGGGCGCAGCCGGCATATACGACTCGATCAGCTTGAGTTCGGCTTCCTCCCGCTCCGCAAGCTCGGGGCGATTGCCTTTGCGAAACATGTCAGCGGATTCGCGGCGCTGCTTGATAAGCGTGGTCAGAATTTGAAGCTCCGTCTGCTCATCCAGCGGCTTCATCGAATCGACTTCGTGTTTCTTGAGCGCGGTCTTGATCATTCGCACCGCATCGAGACGCGCCTGATCGCTGGCCTTCATCGCAGACACGAGATCTTTTTGAATCTGATCGAGCAAAGGCATAATCTTCAGTGTATCCCGCATACCTGAAGGGCTTTGTTATTCTGAAAATCGGCCACTCAATATGCACATCAAAAAGCAACGACTCTTGACTCCCGGGCCGACGCCCCTATATCCCAAGGCCCTCTACGCGATGTTGAACGCGGACATGCATCATCGCACCGAAGACTTCCGCAACGTCTACCGGACTGTCTCGGCGGACCTCAAGGAGTTGATGGCGACGGCGTCCGACGTGCTTGTCCTGGCGGCCTCCGGAACCGGCGCGATGGAATCCTCCGTGACCAATTGTTTTTCCGCAGGCGACCGCGTGATCGTGTGCTGCGCCGGTAAATTCGGCGAGCGCTGGGTCGAAATCGTCAAAGCTTACGGTCTAAATGCTCTGGTTATTGAGGTCCCGTATGGGCAAGCCGTGAAGCCCGATTCGGTCGAAAAGGCACTGGCCGCGAACCCCGATGTCAAGGGAGTGCTCGTGCAGGCGTGCGAAACATCGACTGGCGTGGTTCACGACGTGCGCGCCATGGGCGAGGCGATTAAAAGAACCCCGGCCCTGTTCATCGTGGATGCGATCACCGGTCTGGGAACCATGCCGCTGGACATCGATAATTGGGGGCTCGATATCGTGATCAGCGGATCGCAGAAGGCCTTCATGGTTCCTCCCGGCGTGTCCTTCCTTTCTATCAGCCCCAAGGCGTGGGCCGCGATGAACAGTGCCAAGCTGCCTCGCTACTACTTCGATCTTCAGAGGGCAAAGAAGAGCGCGGCTAAAGGCGAGGCGAGTTGGACGCCGGCCACGGCGCTGATGCTGGCTCTCGCCGAGGCGCTGAAATATATCAAGACACTTGGCATGGACAAGCTGATCGATAATGCGCAGCAACTGGCGCGAGCCACGCGGAGTGCGTGCCAGGCACTCGGCCTGGAATTATTCTCACCGGAAAATCCGAGCGCGGCTGTGACTGCGGTGAAAGCGCCGCCCGGCATGGATTCGCGCGTTATCGTGAAGGAATTCCGGAACCGCTTCGGCTCGATCATCACCAATGGTCAAGGCTCGATGGAAGGAGAGATTTTTCGCATCGCGCACCTCGGCTATTTCGATTTCGCGGACCTGTTTGCAATGGTGGCCGAGCTCGAGCTCATCCTGCAGGCGAATGGCGTGCCGGTGAAGCTGGGGAGCGGAGTCGCGGCCGTTCAGAAGGTGTATGCCGAGATCGCGATCACGAAGAAGGAAACGGTTAACGCTTAGCATCGGCCTGAAATCGTGCCGGTCAAAATTCGAGATCTGATCAAGACGCTCGAAAAGGCAGGCTGGCATCACGTGCGGACGTCTGGCGATCATCGGATATTTCAAAACCCGGATGGCCGCATCACTGTTATATAGGGAAAGCCCGGAGACGATGTTCGGCCCGGCACTTATCGCGCCATTTTGCGGCAAACTGGTATCAAGGAACCTGATAAATGATCCGAAAGTACTCCCTGGTGATTGAAGGCAACGACGCTGGCTATAGCGGGTATGTACCGGAGCTTCCGACGATCCTTGTTACTGGGAATTTTATAGAAGAACTCACGGCACGCGCCAAAGAGGCGATTCGGATCTACTGGCAGACCTTACACACCGATCGATCCCCGGCCTCGACAGTTCGCGAAATCGAGGTAGAGCTGTCAGTCTGACGGTGTCCGGCGACCTACTTCAATCCTGCCTGCTCCAAAAACCCAGCGGCCACATCGCTTACCCGGCGATGTTCCACATCCACCGCGGCGTCCAGCTTACGCATCTCTTCGTTCGTGAACTTACCCGATAGTTCGTCTAACGCTGGCTTGAGCTGCGGATCGCCGGCGAGCACGTTCTGTCTCGCCAGCACGCACGCCTGATAAGTTCCGAACACTTTCTGGTCGTCTTTCAGAATGGTCCAGTCGTGCGCCGCCAAAGGGCCATCGGTGGCATTCGCCGCGATCATCGTAACCTGGCCCTGCTCGAGCGTTTTATATAACAAACCCAAGTCCATGGTGCGCACCGGCGCAGCCATCGGCAGATGATATTTGTTGAGCGCGGCCATCCCATCGATGCGGTCTTCAAATTCGTATCCCACGCCGAGCTTCCATCCGTCCTTTACCTGCGCAGCCTCGCTGAGCGTCTGGATCTTGTCCTTGCGCGCATCTTCGCCGCGAATCACCATCGCAAACGTGTTGTCAATACCGAGTGGATCGAGCACTTCGGTCTGCGCCAGGCGCCGCAGTTCGATCCGCGTCCGCTCCAGGACCTGTGCTGGATCGGGCGACGCCGTCTCCTTCAAAATCTCAGCCTCGATGGTGCCGGTATATTCCGGATACAGGCTGATCTCGCCATTCTGCAAGGCTTGATAAGCGAGCAGCGTACCACCCAGATTGAGCCTGCGTGTGACCGGCCGCCCCAGACGATGCTCCAGGTGCTGCGCGATGATCTCGCCCAGCACCACCTGTTCGGTGAAGTTCTTCGAGCCCACGACCAGCGCCTTCTGCGATTTCCCGCAACCGGAGCACGCCACCGCAATCGACATCAGCGCAACCGCGGCGGTCGCCTTGGTCGTCATGCCGAAAGTCTTCGTTCGATCCATCCCAATCCTCCATCGGAAAGCAGCGCAATCAACGCGGCAGGCACCGCTCCGGCCAGTATCTCGACTGTATCCACGGAGGCCACGCCGCGAAAAATAAAAACTCCCAGGCCGCCTCCCCCGATCGCCGCCGCGATAGTAGCCGTGCCGATCGTGGTGACCGTGGCCACCCGTATACCGGCCATAATCGTGCGCGCTGCCAGGGGCAATTCCACTTCCCGCAGAATCTGCGCCGCTGTCATCCCCATCGCCACCGCGGAATCGCGGACAGCCGCGTCCACACTCAGAATCCCGACCAGAGTATTGCGCAGAATGGGCAGCAGCGCGTAAATTACCAGCGCGACTATAGCGGTGCGCGGCCCAATCCCGCCAATCAACGGGATGGGTATCAAAAAACCGAACATGGCCAGGCTCGGAATAGTCTGCAATATATTTGCGGTGCCCAGCACCGGCTGTCTCCAGCGTGCGCGCCGCGTCAGCAGGATGCCCAGAGGAACGCCGATTGCGGCTGCGATGCCGATCGAGGTCAGCACCAGCACCAGATGCTGCGATGTCAAATCGATAATATCGCCGATTAAGCCGGGGCGCACGAAGTTTCGACCATATAGTCTTCAATCATCGCGCAAACAGGCGAGAAACGCCTGAGCTTCGGAAGATCGCGCCGAGGGAAACTCCGTCTTGGGCAGCAACTCTTCCAGTCGGCCGTTCGCGAGAATGCCGACGTAGTCTCCCAATTCCAGCGCTTCCCGAACATCGTGAGTTACGAATAGCGTGGTCTTCCCGAGATCCCGTGCGAGTGCCGTGAACTCCCGCCGAATTTCATGACGAGTCACGGGATCGAGCGCCCCAAATGGCTCATCGAACAGCAGCAGCGGCGGGTCGGCCGCTAAAGCCCGGGCAACTCCCACGCGCTGCCGCTGGCCTCCCGATAATTCGCGCGGATACCGGCTCGCGTATTCGGCCGGAGGCAAGCCCACAAGATTCAGTAGATGATGGACCCGCTCCTCGATGCGATCGGGCGGCCATCCCTTCAGACGCGGGACCACCGCGACATTGCGTGCCACTGTGAAATGTGGGAACAGCCCCGTCTCCTGGATTACATAACCGATGCGCCGCCGCAGCTCGATGGGATTCCACGAAGTAGTCGGCCGGCCTTCGACCAGCACCTGGCCTCCCGAAGGGACCAGCATCGCGTTCACCAGTTTGAGCGCGGTAGTCTTGCCCGCCCCGCTGCGCCCCAGCAGAACCAGCGTCTCGCGCTCCTTAACCTCGAAGTTGACCCCGCTCAGGATCTCGCGGCCGTTGACCCGATAGGAGACGTTCTGAAAGTGAAGCATGGGCGATTATGCCGCGCGCCACAAGCTTTCGGCGAAAGGCCATTCCGTATCGACCCATTGTGCTTCCGCACGGAACCCGGCTTCGCGCGCCATTTCCGGAATCTCCTCGAGATGAAATTTATGGGAGGATTCGGTCCAGATGGTCTCACCGGCGCGGAACCTGCACTGGAAACCGGCATTTCGAATGGCGACGGTCTGCTCCGCGTGCGACCGCAGGTGCATCTCGATTCGCCGCTCCTGGGAATGATACCGAGCTTCGTGAGCGAAAGCGCGCAGATCGAAATCCGCGCCTAATTCCCGATTTATGCGGCCCAGCAGGTTGAGATTAAAAGCCGCGGTCACGCCCGCGGGATCGTCATAGGCCCGCAGCATCGTCTCGATCGGCTTCACCAGGTCGCAGCCGATCAGCAGGGCGTCGCCCCGCCTCAGCCGCGCCCGCACTTGTTCCAGCAGATCCGTGCGGCACCGCGATTCGAAATTGCCGATGGTGCTGCCCAGAAAAAGAAGCAGAAGCGGACCGCCGTCACGCTGGTACCCGACCCGATCGAGGCCCTCGAGATACGACGCTTCGATCGGTATTACACGCGCCAAGCTCGAAAGCTCAGTCCGGCAGCGCTCGAGAGCGACTGCAGACACATCGATGGGGAAATAGTCCTGCACGGCAAGCGCCTCCAGCACCGCGCGTGTTTTCCGGCCCGACCCGCTGCCAAGCTCGGCGGCCTGGGAGAATTCGCGCGGGATTTCCGAGGCATGCCGACAAAGAATGCGCTCGTCGGCGCGGGTCAAACCATACTCGGGAAGGACGGTAATAGCCTCGAATAACGCGCTGCCCAGTTCGTCGTAAAGATATTTCGAAGGCAGTTCCTTCTGCGCCTTGGCGAGTCCCTGGCGGACCTCACATGCGAATTCGCTCATGCGTCCAGCACCACCCGGAAGCCGGCATATACGTGCGGGTAGTCCGGCCGGAACCAATTCCGAAAGCTCGATCGAAGCAGGCAAGCCGCGGTGCGGGGCGAGCCGCCCTTCATAACGTAATGGCCGCCGTCAAAAAAATTCGCCGAATAGCCGGGATAAAACGGGAACGGCTGGAAACCCGGAAAAGGACTAAAGATGGTGGACGTCCACTCCCATCCGTTCCCCAAAATCTGCGCGACGCCGTAGCGGCCTTCAGGTCCCGGTGCATTGACTGCCACTGGATCCCAGCGCTCGAAATTGACGTTCACAGGCGCAGCACCCTCAGCAGCGCGATGAAACTGCTCTTCGGATGGCAGCCTCCCGCCGCGCCATTGCGCGTACGCCGTCGCCTGGGAGTGTGTCACATACGCGGGCCAGTCGAGCGGCAGAGAAATCTCTCCAAACATCGCCCGCAAAAACCAGCACCCGTCGCGTTCCCTCCAGGAGTGCGGCGGCGCGGCGCCGGTCCGCACACACTCGAGATATTCGCCGTTGGTGATCTTGAAGCGCGTGATGCGGAACGGAGGTACGTTCACGGCATGGCGCTCGAACTCGTTATCCCATCCGAATCCATCGCCGCGAGGCCTGCCCAGGACCGCTTCGCCCGCGGGAATTTCCAGCATCGGATTTACCGGGGCTTTATCCGCCGTCGAAGATACCGGCGCAGCGCCGCGCTTCGATTCATAGCCCAAATTGTGAAACAAGTAGGCCAGCGTCTCGGCGTGCATGAGCCGGTGCTCGATGGCTACATGAAGCAATTCCTCGGGCGCCCTCGGAAGCGCCTCGTCGATTTCTTTACGGGTGCGAGAGCCATACTCGCGAACTTCCTCTACGGCCGGCCAGTCAGAGCCGCGATCCGTGGGCGCGCCACCCGGTTCCGGATCGATTCCGAAGGCGAATAGCCGGTCGAAACTGGGGTGGAACGAAGGCCTTTCAAGTGCGCCGCGACCGACCAGATTCCAGTCGAATGCTTCCAGATGGCCCAGGTAGAAGATTAAGCGATGGCGGTCGGCGACAGGACGCTGGTAAAGCGCCACCGGATCGAGCAGGTCGAATAGCGCATCGGTCTGGACGCGTGCCGCATCCAGGCGCGCCGCCAGTAAGCTCATGGCAGTCCGCGTCCCCCTGCGGTTAGTATCGCATCGACCCTTAAGAAAAAGTAATGTCCTGACTCACGACTTGGCGAATGCACTCGCCGTTCGCTCTGGTATTCTAATGACACCTGAGGTAACCGTCCGATAAAATAGATGTCCTTTCAGATTCGCCCTCTTAAGGAATTTCTCGTTCGTCCAGCGCTCCCGCCGTCGCTTCAGCGAATGTCTGAGCTCGCGATAAATCTTTTGTGGAGCTGGGATCATTCTCTGCGGGCTCTGTTCCGCCGCCTCGATCACACTGCTTGGAGGGCCTCCGGTCAAAATCCAATTGTGATGTTGGGCCGCGTATCGCAGGAAACGCTCGAGCGCGCCGCCGCCGATCCGCGCTTTCTGGCCCTCTACCGGCGGGCCTGTGAAATCCACGATGCCTATCTAGCCGCATCCCCGGCCGCGGGCTCGGGCATGTTGGTGGCGTACTTCTCGATGGAGTATGGTCTGGTCGATTGCATGCCGATTTATTCGGGAGGACTGGGCGTGCTCTCTGGAGACCACCTCAAGGCCTCGAGCGACTGCATGCTGCCGCTGGTGGGCGTGGGTCTGCTCTATCAGCGCGGATTCCTGCAGCAATCGCTCGACCCGGACGGATGGCAGCAGGAGCGTACGCCGCTCAATGATTTCTACTCGCTGCCGATTACGCCGGTGATGCGCCCGGACGGCTGCGAAATGCTGGTCAGCGTGACGCTCGCCGGCGCGCCTGTGTATCTCAAGGTCTGGCGGATCGACGTGGGCCGCGTAAAGCTGTATTTGCTCGATACCAATATTCAGCAGAACCCCAATCCCGAACATCGCGCGATCACCAACCAGCTCTACGGCGGCGACCGGCATACGCGCATCCGGCAGGAGATCGCCCTGGGAATCGGTGGCCTCCGCGCGCTGAAGGAATTAGGGCTGCAGCCCACCGTCTATCACATGAACGAGGGGCACTCGGCATTCCTCGCGCTGGAGCGCATCCGGGTGCTGATGGCGGAGCAGCAGCTGAGCTTTGAAGAGGCGCTTGAAGCGGCGCGCTCTAATAACATCTTTACTACGCACACCAGCGTGCCCGCCGGCATCGATCTGTTCGACGTCGGCATGATGTACGAATATTTTCAGGATTATTGCCGCGAAGGCGGAATTCCCTTCCATGATTTGCTCGCGCTCGGCCGCTGGACCCCTGGCGATTCGCAGGAGCCGTTCTCGATGGCCATCGCCGCCATCAAAACCTCGGCCTTCCGCAACGCCGTGAGCCGTCTGCACCGACAGGTGTCGCAGAAAATGTGGGGAGGGCTTTGGCCCAAGCTCCCGGTTTGGGAGGTGCCGATCACCTCCATTACCAACGGCGTGCACCTGCGGACTTGGATCAACGGCGATCTGGCGACTTTATACGACCAATATCTACAGCCGGATTGGCGGGAGGGCCACTCCGACCCGAAAGTATGGAATGATATCGCCGAGATCCCCAACGCCGAGTTGTGGGAAGCCCATCGCCGGCACAAGCGCCAACTGCTCACCTTCGTTCGGGATCGCGCCGCCGCCAGCGCCGAGGAGCGCAAGGCGCCCGCCTCCGAGGTGAAACGGCTGAAGGAGGTGCTCGATCCGGAGGCCTTCACTATCGGTTTTGCGCGCCGGTTCGCTACCTATAAGCGCGCCACGCTCCTGTTCCGCGATCTGGCGCGGCTCAAGCGCATCGTCACCAATCCTCACATGCCCGTGCAGATTGTGATCGCCGGCAAGGCTCATCCCCTGGATGTCCCCGGCAAGACGCTAATTCGCGAAATTGTCCAATATTCGCGCGACCCGGAGCTGGCGCGGCACATCGTCTTCGTCGAAGATTACAGCATTGAGGTCGCACGCGAGCTGGTCCAAAGCGTGGATATCTGGCTGAGCACTCCGCGTCGCGGCGAAGAGGCCTGCGGCACCAGCGGGATGAAGGCCGGTATCAACGGCGTGCTGAATGTGAGTACTCTCGACGGATGGTTCGATGAGGCGGCCGAGGCCTCCGGCGGCTGGGTCGTGGGCGATCGCGAGCCGTATTCGCCCGATCGCGACGACGCCCACGCGGCCGGAATTTACTCGCTTCTCGAGAAAGAGATCGTGCCGCTGTTCTACGAAGGCCGGGAGCAGGGTGTGCCGGTCGAATG
Organism: uncultured Acidobacteriota bacterium; assembly: GCA_963799805.1. Taxonomy (GTDB): domain Bacteria; phylum Acidobacteriota; class Terriglobia; order Bryobacterales; family Bryobacteraceae; genus Palsa-187. Next base: position 484,919 of record CAWCYF010000002.1, on the reverse strand, counting down.
GATCCGGCGCGTCAAGACCTCGCTGCGGTATCTCAGCTTGAACTTTAATTGCCAGCGTATGGTTGAGGAGTACCGTTCGCAGCTATACGGGCCTGCTCATCGGGCTTTTCAAAGCGCCGCTCAGGATGGTTTCGCCCAGTCGCGGGAGCGGGTGCGATGGAATCGTACGGTCGTCGAGCGATGGCCCAATGTGACTTTTGTCGATTCCGGGATTGGCCCGGACCCGTCGGTGCTGACCGGATCGCCGGTGCCGTTGCGAGCCGCGGTAGAGCTCGGCGGCCTGGGACCCCAGGATGTGCGCGTGGAGGCGGTAGTGGGGCGCGTCGGAGCCAACGGCGAGTTGGAAGAAACCCAGGTGCTTACGCTGGCGCCGCTCGAACAACGCGGAACGGTGTTTATGTTCGGCCGCGACTTCGCTCCCTATGCCACCGGACGGCTGGGCTATTCGCTCCGTATTAGTCCTAACCATTTCGATGATCCGCTGAATCGCCCCTGTAACGCCCTGCTGAAATGGGCCGGCGACGGTTCTTGAACACTAAAGTACTAGCGCCAACCCTCCGATAAACTTTTAGTTGAAGAATTCACTGGATTGTTAGTGGCCATTCGTGGTACATAATGGTTTAGGCATTTGAGTGGGTTTCAGGCCTGCGCGTGCCGCCAATCTGGTTTTACCCGCGATCTCCCGTAAATCCGATCCCTCAGAGTACGTCACAGTGTCATCAAAGGAGTGAGCCAACCAACGAAGCTTATGGAAGGCGAACGCAAGTACCGGCAAAACGGCTATCAGGACTCTAGCCGTGGCTATTCCGGCAACGGTGGGCCTCGGGATGAACGTCCCCGCCCGCAGGGTCCCCGGCCTCCTATTGAAATCACCGGTCCGCGCTTGCCGCGGATGGTGCAGGCGATCACGGCGGCGCGCTGTTATAACTGCTCGACGACGCTTCCTCTGGATATCGACTTTCAGAGCAACTGTCCTAAATGCGGCGCGGCGCTGCACTGCTGTAAGCAATGTGCGCACTTCGAGCCGTCTACGCGGTTCCAGTGCCTGAAGCCAGTACCAGTACGGATCGCGGCGAAGGACCAGGCCAACCAGTGCGAGTTGTTCAAGCCGCGTGTAACCGTCGCTCGAGACGCGGCGCACGGCGGCCCCGCCAATGGTCTGCCCGCAGGAGGTATAGCCCCGGTCCCCCCCGCCCCCCGCAATTCGACCGATGCCCGCGCGGCGTTCGACAGCCTGTTCAAAAAGCCCGAGTAGCCGGGTCCCGGCTATAATCGACTCCCTACGGTAACAGCGCCCAGTCTCCGGTTTGGGTGAGATCGTCAACTGGATAAGTTCACCGCGTCTGTTTTGCTTCTCCAGGCTCGTTCCGGTAGCGCTCGGAAGGATCTCATTCTGCCGTAACCTTTCAACTTCATCCGGGCGGGACAGCGAGCTAGCTGTAATGCCCGAAATCTGCGGCTGCAAGAGTCGTCGATAACTTTGCCATCGCAAACAGGTCTTTTCTCACCGATGAGACCAGTTCAGCGAGAGCCTTCCGCCCAAGCTGGTCCTTTTGATCGGCCGGGATCTCTGTTTTCTGTGTGACCAGGAAGGCCTCAATCGCGCGTATCACCTCGTCCGGGGCATACAGCCATGCGAGTCGGTATTGTTCTAGGAATGAACCTGCCCCAGCCAATTGACCGACGCCTTTGTAGAAAACGGCCATAGACTTGAGCATTTCTCGATATAACTGTTCCCTGCGTTGATATTCGTTCTGAGCGCGCTGCACATCTTGGTTTTTGCGCCAAGTATAGACGGACCACAGCCAAGCACCAACTGCACCAATAACACCTAAGAAGAACTTCCAGTCCATTTACTTGAGAGTACATCCATCGGTTCCGAACGGCACTGACACGCCCTCTGGCAGACGGAATATCCTCTGCCGCTGATCGCTTTGGAAATAGCGGCCACATGCATCCGGAAGAGAAGTGACTTTGCGCGGTTAGGCATCTGCGATCTGGGTCATTGCGCAAGTACTTCGCCGCGCAACCCCTACAATAGACATGTCCGTCACCGAACCTGCGGCGAATCAGTTAGCCGCTCCGTCGAAAAGTCTTCTTCAACCCACTCCTCCACTTACCATCTCCGTCCACCTCACGCGATCCCCTTCCTGCCGTAACCTCAAACCGAGGAGATCGTTCGTTCCCCATCGAGAGGACGGTCCAACCGAGCGCGGAATACTAGTAACCCCGTGCGACGTTTGAGAGTGATGGATATGTCAGCCAGTAACACATCTGGTCCCATACCGTGATGGGCGACAATGCGGACGGAGGGCCGCGCGCGCGGCCTTCTATAAAGTAAGAGTTTTTTCAACCGTTCACATCGATCACCGTACGGCCGCGTATCTTCCCCGCCAAGATCTGCTCGCCCAACTCGAAAACCTTTTCAAGCGGCTCGACCTGAATCGCGCGATCGAGACGACTCATCGGGAGATCCTGCGCCAATCGCCCCCAAATCTCGCGCCTTCGCGCGTTCGGCACCCTCACCGAATCCATGCCGAGCAGGTTCACGCCGCGCAGAATAAATGGCAACACGGTGGTATTCAGCGCCGCACCTCCCGCGAGTCCGCACGCCGCTACGCTTCCGCCGATCGCCGTCGTTCGCAGGATTCCGGCCAGTGTCTCGCCGCCCACGCTGTCGATAGCCGCGGCCCATCGCTCGCTTTCGAGAGGACGCTTGGAGGGAGCTGCCAGCACGGACCGGTCGAGAATCTCACTCGCGCCGAGCTCGCGCAGATAATCGTGCAGCTCCGCCCGGCCGCTTGACGCGGTAACTTTATACCCGAGCTTCGCCAGGATCGCGATCGCCACGCTTCCGACGCCTCCCGCCGCGCCGGTAACCAGCACCTCGCGCTCGCCCGGTTTCAGTCCATGCCGCTCGAGCGCCATTACCGATTGCATGGCGGTGAACCCCGCGGTTCCAATTCCCATCGCCTGCCGCGCGGTTATGCCGGGCGGCAGCGGCACGATAAATTCTGCATCCAGGCGGGCATACTGAGCATACCCGCCCCAAATCGTCTCCGAAGTTCCGCAGCCGGTGACCACCACCTCGTCGCCAGGCTGGAACTCAGGCACGCTCGATTCCACCACAGTACCCGCGAAATCGACGCCCGGAACCATCGGATATTTCCGAATCACGCCCGGTTTTCCGGTCACGGCCAGACCGTCTTTATAATTCAGGCTCGAATAGGCGATTCGCACCAGCACTTCGCCCGACGCGAGCGCCTCGCGCGGCACCGGCTGTATGGAAGCGGAGAACTTACCTTCGTTCTGAGTTACGAGAAGAGCTTTGAAAGTTGACATGTCGGCGAAATTATAGCTGAACTGAGTCACGCGGGGCTTGAACCAGGTTATGTTCACTCGGATCTTCGGATTAGATGCGTCTGAAGCATGAGGAACTTGCGGGTGCGACGTACAATCGGGTCACCCAATGCAAAGCGAACTGAATTCCCTGCTGTTAGAGACTTCCCTGATGACGATGAGCGCGCCGGCCGAAAGGGACCCGCGCTATTTTCAGACCTGGCAGCGAATCTCGGTTCATTTGCAGAAGGAATTGCGTCCCTGGGTTTCCGAAATATACTTCCGGGACCCTACCCGATGTGAGGATCGGGATGCGGCCTACCCCATGATCGTGTATGCGGCCTGCCGAGCTTGCTATGGCCGGAGACCGGCGGATTTCACCTACGATATCGCCGATCCCGCGACTTTGCCTGCCGCTTGGCGGACCATCGGGCGAGCCATGCAACTGGAGCTAGAGAAATTCGCGATACGGCTGCAAGCAGCTCCGCCTCCACTGGGCAGACGCTATTTGCCGGTGTGGCATCAGGATATTTTAGTGGCAGTGCAGAAGAAACCAAAACGTTTGATCGCGCTGCTTGCCTGCGAATCGGCCTTGATCAACGCGCTAATCGACTGGGGAACGATGCTGAATGCGAGATCGGAAAAGCGATTCGTGAAGGCGTTGACCGCCGCTGCAAGAATCTATGGCGTAGAGGTACAGAATCTGGCTAAGGAAGTCCTGGAGGAAGCTATGCGGCTGTTAGCAGAGCCGATCAGCTCCTGTGGGACTTCATCTGCTCTAGTGGAATTCCCCGCTTCGCTGGGGCTGCACGATGCGGCACAGCTTCGCTGCCAGCTTGATTGCCTGCAATAAAACCAAACAGCCCGCCATAGATCGCGTGCAGGAAAAAGGCTTCGATTCCTATCAGAACGAAGGAGGGCATCTTAATGCCGAAGATGCCGAATCCCAAGACCGGCATTGCAACCAATCCCATCAGGACCCACAGAATAGTACCCCACATCGCTCCGCGGATAGTATCGTTTAATAGCTTCCAGCGGGGCAGCAATTTATAAATGAAATACGCGTAGAGCAGCGGGAAGATGATCGTGCCATTCACGAAATGCCAAATCAATCCCACTTCCCACGCGCGATTTCCTACGAATGTCCATGCGTCATTCCGGGCGGAGAGCGAAACCATACTAGGGTGGATCAGAGAGCCGAGCATGGTTGCAATATCCAATCCCCCGCCCGCCCACGACCGCACCATATAGGCGAAAAGCGTCATGATGAGCGTGCCAAAAAAGCCCCCACAAAATGCCCGGAAAAGGTTGCCGTGTCTCATAACTACTCCCAATCATTAGACTCTCGCCATGCGCCAACGAGACACACATTTTTGGTCCAGAAAGTGCTTTAGAGCCGCTGGACGGCTGCAAGTACATCTTCGATCGAGGGATTCTGGAGAAGCTCGACCTTGGCTCCCCGGGGTGCCCACACCTCGGCGTCGGTTGACATAAAGATTGCAACTAGCGGAGTGCCTACAGCGGCGGCAAGATGAGTAATACCCGAATCGTTGCCGACGTACAGCCGGGCGGTCGAGAGCCAGCAGGCTAGCTCATAAAGATTTCTAATCCGGACGGCGTTTTCGAGATGTTCTTCCGGTCCGCAGCACCATTTCACGGGAACGCCAAGGCGAGAGGCGAGTTCGCGGTAGCATCCCATCGGCCAGTTCTTCCGCAGGCTTCCCGAAAAAGGATGAATGACCGCAAAATCTTCACGCTGCGCTGCGGGAACGCCAATGCGAGGCACTCCCTCAGGCGCGATGGGTAGCGCGGGGAAAAAAGTGAACGGCAAACTCTTGACGGCCTCGCGAAATTCCGGCCGGTTAGCCCCGTACCAGGAATAAATCGAGTCGAACGATTCGAGCTCCGGAACACGCGCATCGTCGAGCACCCCGACCAAGTCGAGCATCGTATCGGCAATAGCGCGAGTATGGTCGGCAAACCGGATTAAAGGCAGAACCGGGCGGGGAGCCCACACCTCGGTGTATTCGGCGCAGGCGGCTTCAAGGACCGGGAGCGATAGAATACAATCCCCAATCGCGCCGGGACGGATTAGCAGCCTGCGCAAACTCTATTTCACAATATCTACGGGAAGCGACACATCCACGGTCTTCGGTGGCAGGCACATGCGGTCATTGCAGGCCTGATATCGAAGTTTGCCCGCCACCACAGCCAGACCTGGAGTCGCATTGGCCGGGACTTTGAAACGCGTGACGATTTGAAAATCGCCGGTATAGACCGAGAGCGGGTTTTCGGAGAAGCTGTACTTTTCCATCTGGCCCTTGGGGTAAACGACCTCAGCGGTTTCTAAAGGACCAGGGCTCCAGGTGAGGCGCATCGGAATCAGATAATCGTCCGAAGGCGTGTTGCTATTGGCGTGATAGCCGGGGCGAAGCTGCGCCTCCAGCTTAACCTCGGCGGTAGAGCCGGCCTTGGCTGTGACCTTGTCGTGCGGAACCACGGTGAGCACCACCGTCTGCCCGAACCCCAGCGTCGAGCCGGCCAGCATCATTCCAGCGAGAACAGCGGCGTTAACGGCGGCTTTCATCGACCGCTGCGCGCACCGGGTTCTTGGGAGCGTCTTTGTCGAGCAGATTAAGGATTTCATTTTCATATTCACTCTTACTCACCAGGCCTACGTGAATCGAGGCGATACGGCCCTCCTGGTCGATGATGAATGTAGTCGGGATTGAATCGACTCCGCCATAAAGTTGCGAAATCTCCTCGGTCCCGATCACAACCGGATAGTTGATCTTGCTGGTCGCGAGGTAAGGCTTGACGGAAGTCCACCCATCGTCGTCCATCGAGACACCGAGAACTGTAAAATTGCGATTATTATAGGTCTGCTGAAAGCCCACAAACCAGGGGATCTCAATTTTGCAAGGACCGCACCAGGTAGCCCAGAAATTCAACACCACCACTTTGCCGCGAAAATCGGAAAGTTTGACGGTCCGGCCCTGGGCATCTTTCAAAGAGAATTCGGGGGCGGCCTTGCGGTCCTTTTCGAGTTTGACCGCGGCCGTCGCTGGTGATTTGCCGCAAGCGGTAAATAATACAGCGCTGAGCATTACGGCAAACGTAGACCGGCGTAGCACTTGGGGCACCCTTGTTTCGATTATATCGGGATCGACGTGGTCGCAGGAAAGTTTTGCGCGAACCAGCTTCGGCGGCCTCGCCGGAAGCGGGCAGGCAGCGTGAATTCATCATGGTTCCTGAGACCGGCAAAGAGCCAAGCCGCGGAATCGCAGAAGCTTTCGCACGCATAACGCCGCCAGACGGGGGTGCGGAGCCGGAGGTCGGAGGCTGTCATTTTTTTCTTGCGCCACTCCGCGCTCCATCCCAGCTCGCCCGTTGCATGGCAGCCGAACTCAGTGGCCAGCAGCGTTCCCCAGTTTTGGCGCGACGCGTTAGACAGCCGGGGCCAAACGAAATGGAAAATTTCGTGGATGAGAATGCGTTCGAAGTCTCCGCGCTTGACCAATATTTCTGAATCCAGCAGAATCAGCCGCCGGGGGATCGAAGTAGCGGCGATATGGGCGCGGAGCGAGCGCCGGAATTCGACACGAATCGGACGCCCGGCAAGTCTCGGCAGCACTATTATGGTTTCCCGGGAGGCGCAGCCGCCGCAGGCGGAAGGTTAGCGCCGGCCTGCTGGAAGAACGCGGGATTCTCAATTTTCGCGGCAAAGCGCTGGCGCAGAGCGCCGATAAATTCGCCGAGATGGGCCTGACGGATCGCCTGAATAATGGGTTCTCGAACTTCGTCGATGGGTTGAATCGATCGACTCTCGCACCGGACGATGTAATAGCCGCTCGGCTGGCGTACTGGATCGCTCACCTCGCCGGGTTTAAGGGCGAACACGGCTTTCTTGATCTCCTCGGAATAAGGACTGTTCGATTTGACGACGCCGAAATCGCCGCCCGCTGCCTTAGAGACAGAGTCTTCAGAATACTGGGCGACCAATTTGCTGAAGTCTGCGCCGTCGCGAATCTTTTTGACGAGATCGGTCGCCAGAGCTTTGGCATCGGCCTCGGAACGCTGATTGTGGGCGCCCTCGACCACCGCCCGCGCGGCTGCCTGCACGTCCTGAGGCGAGGTGCCGGAGGGAATCTCAGGCTTTAAGGCGATAAAAATGACCTTGATCTTGGCCTGTTCATAGCGGGTCTGATTTTCCTTATAGTAGGCGTCGATCATCTCCGCCGTGACCGGGTAGCCGTTAGCCTCCTTATTTACGTAGGCGTTGGTGAGGATGCTGGCGCGCTGCTCTTCCAACTGCTCCTTCCAGGGGCTAACCTCGTCGAGCTTGGCTTTTTCCGCTTCTCCCGCGAGATACTGCCTAATGAAAAAATCGCCGAGAGCGAGCGACGGGTTCTGCTGAAATGGAGATCTGAGAGCGGGCGTGGTGTCCAGAATCTTGCGAACCTCGCCGGCGGTGATGTCCTTGCCGTCGATTTTAGCGACCACCGTATCCGCGGCCACTCCGGCCGGAGCCGGAATCTGAGCCGTTCCCACGGGAGCCGGAACCTGGGCATGAAGCGTAGCCGCAAGGGCGGCCAAAAGCGTGCAGAGTTTCATTCTTCTATAAAATTAGCACGGCAGAATTCAGTCTCCCAATTGCGGAAGGCTCGAATTTGCGGAACCAAACCTCGAAAGCTTGCGTAATCCAAAGCTGAGGAGTCGATTATGCGAATGCATATCCGCTGGATGTGTCTCCCTCTTGTGGTTCTCTTTCTGGCTGCCTGCAATGATTGGGATTTCGATGGCGGCCGCTACCAGCAGGACTTTCACTTCAGCTACCCTCTGGCCGAGGACGGCAGCGTGCAACTTGAGAACTCAAATGGCTCAGTGGAGATTTCCGGCTGGGACCAGAACACCGTGGAAATCGACGGAACCAAATACGCCACTAACGAGAATCGGTTGAGGGAAATCAGGATCGATGTGACGCCGTCGCCTCACTCGATCGCGATTCGAACTGTGCCGCCGCTCGACCGGTACGGCAATTACGGAGCGCGATACGTGATTCATGTCCCTAGGCGTGCCGAGCTCAACAATATTGTCAGCTCCAACGGCTCCTTACGCGTGGATACGATTGAGGGCCCGGCGTATCTGAAGACCTCCAACGGCAGCATTCGAGCCGAAATCAGAAAAGGTGGTTTAGAGGCCCGGACCTCCAACGGCTCAATTGAGGCCCGAGTGATGGAGGCGGATGCGAATCCGGTACGCCTGGAAAGTTCCAACGGGCGCATTGATCTGACCATGGACGCGGCTCGCGAGGTTCATGCCCGCACTTCCAATTCCTCGATTACGGTGCGCATGCCTGCATCGGCCGGCGCAAACCTGCGCGCGCACACCTCCAACTCATCGATCAATTCCGACTTCGAAGTAAGCGTACACGGCGGGACAATTTCGAAACACCAGGTGGAGGGCGCGATCGGCGCGGGCGGCCCCGTGGTGGACCTGGAAACAACGAATGGCCGGATTAATTTAATGAAGCTGTAGCAAGACTATTGCGTGTAGACGTCACGCCATCCGCCCGAGGGAATTACGGCGCCCACAATCACTCCGCCAGCCGCGAGAACAGAGGTGGTCACAGCAGTAAGCACGGACCGGGGAATGAACCCGCCATTGGAGGCGAGACCAATCCCGAGGCCGGCAGCCGCGCCAATACCGAGCCCGATGAGGACATTTCGCCTACGGCGCCCCTTTTTCTTCACGGCAACTCGCATAACCTGCTGCCGCGGAAAGTCTGCCGGGCTGAACCGGAATTCATTTCGAGCGAATCATTCGTTACTGTTTGAACTTGGCCGCGCACCGAATGGGAAGCAGAAAGCGCCACACGAATTTCCGTGCCGGATGACAACTGTTGGACATTATTCCAGTCCGCCGGTTGGGGCTGCGCGGCCAATGTAAACGTCAGAATCGGCAAGCACGCTACGACGCAGCTCGCAAGCTTCATTCTTGACACTCACGGTCAATTTGAGCTTTTAGCTCTCGAGGATAATCAGATTTTAGCTTAGGATGGGCTTCCGCGAGCCGAATCAAATCCAGTTCGTCCTTCTTGCGTTTGCTCAAACGCCGCTGAGGATCCTGGTAGGCCCAGAGCTTGCCTTGGGTAACGTCCTCCAGGCTTGCGATCCTCACACGAATTCCTAGAACCTCGGATTCGATGGCCCTAGCCAGGAACGCCTGATATCTTTCATCCGTGGTGAATTGAATCCGCAGGTCGCTTCCAAGCGCCAGCGCATTCACAGAGTGCGGATGTTCCTCGGTTTTGAAGCCTTGCTCCCGAAGGTAAACAGCGAGCTTGGGAAGATTCGCAGCAATCATTACTATATCGGCATCAAGAGTATAGACGGGCTCCACGTAACAGTTGACGGCCAAACCACCGATCAAGCAATACGGCCCGAACGCTTCACACGCTGCGATCAGGCGCGCGAAATCCGTCGCGCCTCCCCGAGTCGTCAACTCGTAAGCCTCCCGTGCAGTCACAGTTCCACCCGTTCGACGTGTGTTGGCGCTAGATAAAGGCCATGGTCTTGATCCCGGAAATATCGAATCGCTTCCGGCAGCGCATGTTCTTGCAGACGGCCTTGTCGTCGATCAGCACCATGTAGCTGAGGAATTTGGCGAACCGGGCGCGATCGCGCTCATCGGCGCCGCGCGGCAACTGCTCGACCTTCTTTCGCACCATCCAGCGCAGCTCGTAAGTGTCCGTGGTGCGGCATGCAGGGCAGTTCAACGTCGCGGGTTTGGTGGTCGGCGACTCCCGATAGAACGCTTTTTCCTCGAGCGCCATCAGCGTGCCGCACTCGCCATGCGCGAATCGGTCACGCGCTGCAGGCTCGCTGCCAGACGCGAGGCGAACTCGTCGACGTCGGACCTGGTAATATTCATCGGCGGGGAGACGCGGATCACGTTCCCGTAGGTTCCGCCTTTGCCGATCAGCAGACGGTTTTCCCGGCTCGATTCCAACAGAGCAGCGGTCGCGGCGGCAGCAGGTTTCCTGGTTTCGCGATCCTCAACCAGCTCCATAGCCTGCATCAGGCCCATGCCACGCACATCTCCGATCAGAGGGAAACGAGCCTTCATCTCTTCGAGTGTCGCGCGCAGGTAGGCGCCGGTTTCCGCGGCGTTAATCAACAGATTATTATCGTCGATAAAATCGATCACGGCTTTGGCGATGGTGGTTGTCACCGGGTTGCCGCCGAAAGTCGAAATGGTATTGCCCTTCACGGAGTCGGCCACCTCGGGACGCGCCACGGTGAGTCCAATGGGCGCGCCATTGCCGAGGCTCTTGGCGGAAGTCATGATGTCCGGAGTCACGCCGTAGTGCTCGATGCCAAACCATTTTCCTCCGGTGCGGCCCCAGCCGGTCTGAACTTCATCGCTGATGAACACGCCTCCGAACTTGCGCACAATACCGGCCACGATTTCGAAATATTCCTTGGGCGGCGTGATAAATCCTCCCACGCCCTGAATCGGCTCGGCGATAAATCCGGCGATGCGACCGGACGTCGAGGTGAGGATCATCTCCTCCATGTCGCGGGCGCAGCGCACGTTGCAGGAAGGATAAGTCAGGCCCAGCGGACAGCGGTAGCAATACGCGCTCAGCCCGTGAACGAATCCGGATGGAGGCGCATCGCCCATGCGCCAGGAGCTTACGCCGGTGGCGGCCATGGTCATCGCGGAACGCCCATGATAGCTGTGGCGCAGCGCCACAATCTCATGCGAGCCGGTGTAGCAGCGGGCCGTCAAAATGGCGGTCTCGTTCGCTTCCGTCCCGCTGTTAGTGAAAAAACTTTTGGTGAGCTTTCCGCCCGGCGTGATTTCGGCGACGCGCTTGGCCAACGCCGCTTGCGGCTCATTCGCAAATAACGTCGAGACATGCTGGAGCTTATCCATCTGCTCATGCGCTTTGCGGGTTACCGTCTCATTACAATGGCCGACGCCGACGGTCACAATGCCGCCAAAAAAATCAAGATACTGATTGCCGTCGATGTCCCACACATACTGATCTTTGGCGCGGGTCACCACCAGAGGATCCTTGAAATAGTGGAAGACGCTCGGGAAAAGGTACTGCTGATTCGCTAAAATGATTTCTTCTTTAGTCATGCCTGAGCATCCGTTATATCACAATAGATACGATACCGGATGATCCGCTGCTACATTACGGATCGCGCGCCGCTGGGCTCGGAAGATGCGCTTCTGGAAGCGATCGAGCGCAATCTCGAAACGGGTATTGAGTGGATTCAGATACGGGAAAAAGGCCTTCCCGGCCGGCCTCTGGCCGAATTTGCGAGGCGCGCGCTGGCGCTGCCGAATCCCACTGGAACGAAGTTTCTAGTGAACCACCGAATGGACGTGGCGCTAGCCATCGGGACTGCGGGCGTACATCTTCCGGCCGGGTCGATTCCACCGCGAATATGGCGCGGGATCGCCCCACGCGGGTTTCTGATCGGAGTATCCTGTCACACGCTCGAAGAAGTTCTTGCGGCTGAAGCGGAAGGAGCAGATTATGTTTTCTTTGGTCCGGTGTTCCCTCCCATATCCAAAAATTCAAGCCTCGCGGCCCGTGGACTCGACGGGCTCGAAAAAGCTGTGCGCGCCGTTCAGATCCCGGTCCTAGCGCTGGGCGGCGTGACTCGGGACAACACCCGCGCATGTATCGAGGCGGGCGCGGCGGGTATCGCGGGCGTCTCGCTGTTTCAGACTCGTTAGGAACTCATCGATGAACTTGTTAGAATCTCATCGGTGAGTGGTTCGGCTGCGAAGCAAGCGTATTCACGCGAAGAGACGCGACGGGTTTTGCGCATCTCGGAACGCCAGTTGAAAAGCTGGGAGCGGCAGAAGCTGGTGACGCCCGCTGGCGTCTATGGTTTCCGCGAGCTGCTGGCGTTGAAGACGCTGATCGAACTCCGGAGAAAAGTTCCTCCGCTACAGCTTCGGCGCGCTCTTGCGGCATTGCGCCAAACGCTCCGCGAAATCGAGAATCCGCTCACAGACCTCAAATTGTACGCCCATGGTAGAAAGATCCGGGTCGAGGTGGACGGACACTCCATGGATGCGGAATCCGGCCAGCTTCTGCTCAATTACGATCAGGTGGAACTGAGCCGGCTGCTGGAATTTCCGGTCAAGGATCGCGGCGCGGCCGAGCGCGATCAGCGGATGGTAGCGGAGCGCTGGTTCCAGCGCGGGCTCGAGCTGGAGCAATCCGGAGCGCCCGCCGCGGACGTGATCGAGGCTTATGGGAACGCGATTGAGCTAGATCCTAAATCGGCGGGCGCGCTGGTGAATCTCGGCACGATCCACTTCGGCGCGCGCAATTGGAATGAAGCCGAGCGCTATTATCAACTAGCGCTGGAAGTGGATCCTAATTATGCTCTGGCGCATTTCGACCTGGCGAATCTCTACGATGACCAGGGCGATCGCGTGCAAGCGGTCGCGCATTACGAGGCTGCGCTTCGCATCGCGCCGAATTACTCGGATGCGCACTACAACCTCGCCCTGATTTTTCAGGCTTCCAATCAGCCGATGAAAGCCGTGCAGCACTGGAAAGCGTACCTGAAGCTGGACCCTTCGAGCCACTGGTCCGTTATCGCGCGACGCGAGCTGGCAAGGTTGCGCGAAGCGACCGTGCTGCCGGGCTCCCGCGGCTGAGTATATTTTTTATCGACAACATCTCACTCGCCGCGAGGGCTATGAACGCGGCGTAGGAAGATCCCGCCCAGGCCCAATATCAGCAAGCAAAGAGATGCAGGCTCCGGCACGGACGGAGGCGGAGGCGGCAGGGGTGTGGTCTGGCCCCAGACAATATAGGAGCCAACGGGCGAGCCTGCGCCAAAGTTGTTCGTGAAGGCAGGATCAAATACGAAGGCGCCGCTAGCGCTATTCAACGAGAAGCTAGTCGTCGGACTGAATGATCCGGGCGGCATGACAGGACCAAGGCAGCCCAAGGTCCCATTTACACAAGAGGAAGCCGAACTGGACGCGGCAATTGTGGAACCGAATGCGCCTATCAGTTCTCGATTGAACGTAACCGTGCTGACCGCTGCCTGAATTGCGTAATACGCTTGGATGGTTACGGTGTCGGCCGCTGAGGGTCCGCCGCTGGCGTTTCCTTCATAGGTAACCTGGAAAAGATGGCCGGTAGAAAAGCCCGAGCCGTCGCTGTTGTTGGTGTCGGTAAACGAACCGTCGATCAGGTACATGTCGCTATCGGCCAACGTCACCGTCAAGTCCACCGGCAGCGTATCGGCCGAATTAAAGGGAAGCGCCACAGCCGGACAGCTCCCGGCCTTACACGTACCATTGACGGAAATTCCGATACTGGCGGCATTTAGCGCGACCGCGAGAGCAAAAAGAGGCAAAAATGAAACGGAACTTGGGCGCATCGAATCCTCCTGGGGATTCAGTATATAAGGCGGCCAGAGGCAGGGCAAGCAGCTATCATGGTTTAGCCATGAATAATCGCCGGGAAGTACTCGCTGGGGCTTTGGCCCTGATTTCGGAGATGGCGGCCGCCGCCCAGTCCTCATCGACACCGGGACGCGGCCCTGTTTTTAAGCACGATCTGCCGAACCTGACCATGGATAATTGGGAAGTAACCGTCAGCTATGTGGATTACGCGCCGGGGCGGGTTGGCGCGGCGCATCGTCATCCCGGCTTCGTGCTGGCGTACGTCTTAGAAGGCTCGGTGGTCGCTAAAATTTCCGGGGGGCCGGAAACTACGTACAATGTTGGACAGATGTTTTACGAGTACCCGGGGAGCACGCATGAGGTTTCAAAAAACGCGAGCCAAACCGAGCCGGCCCGGCTTCTCGCGCTCATTTTCGCTCCGAAGGGCGCGCCTCTGACCGTACCGGTTCAGTGATCCGCGCCGTCTGGCGCTTGAGTATTTCGATGCAGGAAACACCAAAATCGTTGATAGTCTCGAGCTCGCGCTTGGAGTAGCGTGTGACGAGCTGAGCCATCTCGCGTCCGAGCGCCTCGAAAATAGCAAGCGGTTTCCCGGCGGCCCGCGACTCGCGGAGACGGATATAAACCTTGCGGCGATCCGCAGAGTCACGCTGGCGCTCGGCAAGGCCGGCCTTTTCGAGACGATCGATGGCGGCGGTGATCGCGCCCGTGGTGAGACCGGTAAGACGTGCTAAGTCGCCCGCGGTAACGTTCTCCCCGCGCTGGACATAATCGAGACATTTCATGTCCGTCACCGACACGCCCGCAACATTGGCGACGGCCTGGTGAAAAAAGATCGTACGGGCGCTCAACTCACGCCCAAGCTCCTGGCCGACGCGGCGTTCCAATTCACTGCGCTTACGGGACGTTCCCATATTGCCTTATGGTATCATTATCTCTGTTATTGAGATAATTAGTCATGGAGATAATTAGAGGATGTCACGGGCATTGATCATAGGAGGAGGGGTGGCGGGGCCGGTGCTCGCCTTGTTTCTGAAGAAGGCCGGGATCGAGGCTACCGTGTACGAGGAATTGCCCGGGCCGAGCGACACTGGCGGCGGGCTTGGACTCGCTCAGAATGGCATGACCGTGCTGGCCGCGGCGGGCATTCTCGATCCGATAAAAGCAGTTAGCGTGGAATCTCACGAAATGACATTTGAGAATCAGCGGGGTAAGGTGCTGGCGTGCATGACTTCAGCCCATGCGGCGAAGTACGGTCAAGCGCCTGTCATGATCACGCGCGCGCTGCTGCAGCGTGTGCTGGTCGAACAAGCGCAGGCGCTGGGGATCGCCGTTAAATATGGAAAGCGGCTGATCCAGGTGGAGGACACGCCGGGCGGTCCGGTGACGGCGCGATTTGAAGACGGCTCCACGGCAGAGGGCGATCTTCTGGTGGGCGCGGACGGCATTCGTTCCCAGGTGCGGCAATCGGTGATGCAGGAAGCGCCAAAACCGGTGTACACCGGGATGATGGGCGCGGGCGGATTCAGCCCGTGTCTGGACGATTCATCATTTGGAGCCGGATCGAAGCAGCGAATGCACTTAATCTTTGGGCAAAATGGATTTTTTGGCCACGTAAATTTCCTCACACAGGAAGGGCCACGAGCGGGGTGGTGGAACACGGCAGCGGCTCCCCTTCCTAGTAAAGAGGAAATGGCGGCGATTACCAAAGCAGACCTGCAACGGAGATTGCTCGATTTGCATGGCGATTGGGCGCATCCGGTGCCGCGTTTGATTGAGACGGCAGAGGAAATTGAAGTCATCGCCATCCACGACGTGCCCAGCCTGCCGCGGTGGAGCGCCGGGCGAGTCATTCTGATTGGAGATGCGGCGCATGCGGTGGCGCCACATTCCGGACAGGGCGCATCGATGGCACTCGAAGACGCGATGATTCTGGCAAAGATGCTGCGGGATGCAGGCGGCAATGTGAAGGAAACGTTTGCGGAGTTTGAGCGCGAACGGCGGCCCCGGACGGACCGCGTGATCGCACTGGGACGCCGGAACGCTCAGCGCAAAGAGCGCATGTCCGCGGTCGAATACTGGTCCAGCAGCAGATGATGCGGATCGTCATCCCTCTGTTTGCGGCGCGGGGGCAGGACTGGCTTTTGGGACATAAGATCGATTGGTAAGGCTCAAGTCACGAACATCCCTACGGCCGCCGCGGTCATAATCGCGAAAGTGATCCACCCGAGGATTCGCGCGGCCGGGGAATTGACACGGTTTCCCATAACGCTACGATCGCTGGTGAGGAGAAGAACCAG
Organism: uncultured Acidobacteriota bacterium; assembly: GCA_963799805.1. Taxonomy (GTDB): domain Bacteria; phylum Acidobacteriota; class Terriglobia; order Bryobacterales; family Bryobacteraceae; genus Palsa-187. The sequence continues at coordinate 468,825 of CAWCYF010000002.1, read as the reverse complement.
AAGAATGAGCGGCGGTGCAAGTACACCGTTGATTACGGCGGACCAAAACAGCATCTTGACGGCCTCGAGACGGGCGTAGTCGATCGCAAGACCCATGGCCATCGCCGCGGCGAGCACACCATAAAATCTTCTCGCGCCGCGCGGTTTTTTCTCGAGCGAACCCCGCCACGCGGCAGCTTCCGCGATTGCATACGCGCAAGATCCGGCGAGAACTGGAACCCCGAGCATGCCCGTGCCGATCAGCCCTAATGTAAAAAGTAGGTAAGCCGCGTTTCCCGCCAGCGGCCGAAGGGCTTCCGCGGCCTGCCTCGCGGTTTCAATTTTCATTACGCCATGAGCGTGCAGCGTCGCGGCGGTAGTGAGAATAATGAAATACATGATGAAGTTCGAGGCGAACATTCCCGTCATCACATCCACTCGCAGCCGCCGAAGCTCCTCGTCCGTTGCGCCTTTCCGCTGCGCCAGGATCCGCCCCTGCGAGCGCTCTTCTTCTACTTCTTGCGATGCCTGCCAGAAGAACAGATACGGGGAAATGGTGGTCCCCAAAATGCCTACGAGCACGGCTAAAGAGTCGCGAGTCCAGGCCAGCTGGGGCACCAGGGTTGCCAATAGGGCCTCATGCCAGTTAACGCGCGCAAAGAAGGTTGTCGCCACGTAGGCCAGGAGCACCAGCGTGATCCACTTGAAGATTTTCGCAATATGCCGGTAGGACGACCATAATAAAAATCCGACGATCAAGGCCGTGTACAGCGGCGTCCACACCAGCGAGTTGATTCCAGTCACCAACTGCGTTGCGTCGGCCATGCCGCCGAGGTCCGCTGCGATATTGATCACGTTTGCGACGATTAACAACGAACACGCGCCCCAGAGAACCGGTCTGGGATACCTCCGGCGGACCACTCCGGCAAGCCCGCGGCCAGTGACCATGCCCAAGCGCCCGCACATGAGTTGCAGCGAGACCATCATTGGAAATGAAACCAATGCTGTCCACAGCAACCCGTAGCCGAACGTCGCTCCGGCGATGGAATAAGTCGAAATACCCGACGGATCGTCGTCGGCGGCGCCGGTGATCAAGCCCGGCCCGAGATCGGAAAAGAAAAGCTCTACGCGATTTCGCTTTGGAGGAATCGCCAGGATTTGTTCCTACGAATTGCCGGCGAGCATGGGCTTGCCCTCATGCGCCACCAACAGATCATGCATATCGTTTGCATGTTCCTCTTCGTTGGTCAGGATGCCTTCCATCATCACGCGAGTGGTCGGATCTTTGTCGCCAAAATAACGGATCAGCTCGCGATAGTGCTCACAGGCGATGCGCTCGGCGATCAGGTTTTCCTTGATCATTTCGACCAGATTCCCGCCCTCGCTATATTGTGAGGCTGAGCGCGAGGCCAACCCTTCCGGATTGAAGTTCGGCGACCCTCCGAGCTGATTGATACGCTCGGCGACAGCGCGCATGTGTCCCCGCTCCTCTTTAGCGTGCTCATCGAATTCTTCCTTCACGCTGTCGCTTGCGATACCCGTCGCAGCGACTGCGTTCATGGTGTATCGGAGCACACAGACAATCTCGGTCGCTAGGACCGATTGGAGGATTTCGATCGCCTGCTTTACGTCGCCCTTATAAGCGGGGGTGACTGCACCCTGTTCCAGACTGGCGCGCGCCCGGGATCGCAATTCCTTAACATCGGTGAGGAAAGGTTGATCGTTCTTCATACCGCCATTCTAGCTGGTCTTTAATGGCAGTATTAGTTGTAGAGAGGACGTTGTGAAAAGATCGGAATCGAAGAGTGCCGCTGATTTTATTCCCGCAGAAAAGACGCTGCCGGTGTTGCGGGAAGCGGTGCAGGATTGCCGGGGATGCGATCTTTACAAACCCGCGACCCAAGCGGTTTTTGGCGAAGGTCCGCGATCGTCTTCGGTGGTTTTGATCGGCGAACAACCTGGGGATGAGGAAGATCGCATGGGCCATCCTTTTGTAGGACCCTCCGGACGCTTACTCGATCGCGCCTTAGAGGACGCGGGAATCGATCGATCGGCGGTTTACGTCACCAATGCGGTCAAACATTTCAAGTTTGAAGAACGGGGGAAGCGCCGGATTCATAAGAAGCCGAGCGCAGGGGAAACGAGCGCATGCCGGCCTTGGCTCGAGGCGGAGATGGCGCTGATCCGCCCCGAAATCATCGTTTGCCTGGGCGCGACCGCGGCTCAGTCGGTTTTCGGACGGGATTACCGCCTGACCAAAGAGCGCGGTCAATTCGTCGAGCACGCCTGGGCGCCTCACGCTACATCAACCGTCCATCCATCGGCCGTGTTGCGCGCCCCCGACGAGGAGCAGCGGCATCTCGAGTATCAAAACTTCGTTGCGGACTTGAAAAAAGTGCGGGCCCTTATGAAAAGGGCGGCTTAAATTTACCGATTCCAAGGGAACTGGTACGTCGGCAGCTTCTCCGTCTCCGGCAGCTTGAATTTCGCGTATTGGATTCGGCCGTCCACCGGCACCATCTGCAGAATCTCCCGTCCATCGCCCAGGGGGATCATGGTCTGGCTGTACCCGCCGGGCCCGGGGGTGTAGGTAATTGGCGTCTCGATCAGCGTCCAGAGGCCTTCGCCGTTCTTGCGGTTGATCATCATTCCGTTGCCGACCTCTCCTAGGTCGTAGCGCAGGATTGCGCGGCCGGTAACAAGCAGCGTGCCGTTGGGCGCTGGCCATGGCGACCAGACGATATACGGCGTCGCCCAGGGGAACTGGCGCCAGCGATCCTGGATGAGAGTCCCATACTGCTTGAAGTCGCCCCAGTTGTCGCCGTTATCCGATACCCTGAAATGGTCCAGGTTGCTGCGGGGTTCCAGCGCGTGGCCTGGCAGGCCGACCATTTCGTATACCATATAGAACTTGCCGTTGCCCGCCCGCGTGACGACCGCCATGCCCGGTCTGGTCAGCCCGTCGGCAATCGCGACATCATAGACCAAATCGCCCCACGTCCGGCCGCCGTCGTTGGAAACTCTGTGATCCAAGAGCTGGCTATAGCCGTCCTTCTTGTCGCGTTCGTCGGAAAAATAGACTACCAGCCTGCCCGCGGCGTCAGCGTACAGATAGGGTTCGAAGACCGGATTCTGGTTGAGGGAGATGCCGGCGCGGTCATTGGGGTCGTAACGTCCGGGACCGCCCACGGCGAACGTGCTGAGATATTGCCAGGTCTTGCCGCCGTCGCTGCTGTAGTAACAACCGAGCGCCCGTTTGGCCGGGTCCGTCGGCTCCTGCCCACCGGCGGCAACGATTGTGCCGGCCGGAAACTCGCCCATCTTCACCGGCAGTTCATAAAGCGCCGGTTGGCCGCGCAGGCCTTTGATTTCGGAAAAAAACTGGAACGTGTCGCCGTTGTCGGTGCTGCGATAGATGGGCATCGGGCCGCGGCGGTCGTAGGTGGCCAGGAGCTGGCCTTTCCCCGGCGCGTAGGTCTTGAGTTGAATGATTCTGGGATAGCTCGCGCCGAGCGAGGTGTCCCATTCGAGGTTCCGGATGGTGAAATCGCTCGACAAGGGGACTGGCATGCTGAGTTGTGATGCGGCAGATGCCTGACCGGCTGCAGCTCCCCGCCCTCGCTGGGGCCGGGCCTTGTGCCTGGAGATCCACACGGCCCCCGGTTGAAAAACTCCAAATGAGCAACGCGGAAACCAGCCATGTCCGCGAACTGTTCTTCATCGACACTTTCATGTATTGCGCGCAGCTTAGGCTAGAACGCGAGCTTGAAGGCCCAACTGCATGCGCCGATTACTGCCCGGAATGGTCGTCAGCAGTTGACCGAAGTTTCCAACTCCCTGCGTGCTCCCGATGCTTGCAAAATTCGGCGTATTGAAGATATTAAAGACCTCTCCCCGGAACGTCAGTTTAAAGCGTTCCGTGATCGGGAATATTTTGAAAAGGGAAAAGTCGAGGTTCGCCACTCCTGGATAAGTATTCGTTGCATTCCCAAGATTGCCCTGGACATACGGCGTCGGAACGGCGTAATTGGCGGTATTAAACCACTCATTCGGATTTCTACCCCCCGGGGGAGCAGCATTGGAGGACGTATTGGGCAGCACGGAAGCATAATAGCTGTTCGCTCCGGACCTGTAGCCGAGATAACCGACTCCCTCATTCGTGGTCACCGTGAAGTAATGGCCGGTATGCAGCGTGAGAAGGCCATTCATCTGCCAATTGCCCAGGAGCGCGGATGTAATCGAGTTCCAATTGGCGCCGAACGCCTTACCTTTACCGAAAGGCAGTTCGTAGTTGGCGTTGGCTACGAAATTATGCCGAATGTCCCAGGGCGCGTTGGCATAAGCGGCGCCCATACTGGCAGCGTTGGGAGTACCGATATTTCCCAAGGCCCATGGACCCGTCGGAGCATCGCTTAAGACGTGACCATACGTATAGATGGCTTGGAACTGCAACCCAGCCGCATACCGCTTCTCAAATTTCGCAGACCCGGCATTATAATTTCCCACGCCATTCGAGAACAGATCATTGCGCACTCCGCCGAGCGCTGGATTCGGCCTCAGCGAATTGAGCGTCGCAGCGACACCGACACCTGGTTGTTTGGCGGAAAATTCGGGTCCCACACGATAAACAGGTGCGACATGTAGTTGCCCATATAGGACAGCTCGATCGAACTGCCGCCGGGCAGTTCTCGCTGGACCGCCACATTCCATTTGTCAACGCGCGGGTTGAGCAAATCTGGCGCATATCCATGTAAGCTGACGCTACTCGGAACGTTAAGATTGAAAATGTTTGTAGGGAATCCGTTGGACAGCCGCGTGACATAGGGGTTTAAGGTATAAGTAGCACCCGTGTAAATCAGATCTTCGCCATACGGCGGATTCTCGTCCAGAGGAACAAAGCCGCCACGGTTCTGCTCTCCGTCATAGAAGATGCCGAAAGCTGCGCGGACCACGGTCTTATTCTGAATCTGATAAGCCAAACCGAGGCGCGGGCCGAAGTCGAACTTATCCCATGGAACAACATACTTGCTCACTTGCCCGACGGTCACCGGAATTCCCGCCGCACTCAAAATGGACGTTACGGCCGGCGACAGAGGAGCATTAGAGTTCCGGCCTGCGGCAATCTCGTACACCCATCCGCTCGGATTATTCGCTGGAACAATATTCGCCGACCCCGAGGTATTGTCAAAGAACGGCGAAAAAATTTCGTAACGGAGGCCCAGGTTCAAGGTTAGTTTCGGGGTTACTTTCCAGTCGTCCTGGGCGAAAAATGCCCAAGCGAAGTGCTGTTGGTTGGCCGACGACGGCGTGGAGAATGCGAAATTATTCGGATAGCCCAGTTCGAAGGAGGCCAGGGCGTCACCAGTTGTGCCCGCATAAGCGTTATTTGGGTTATTGGTCATGTTCTTGGTGAACGACATCTGGCCGAAGGTGTAATCGGGCTGGAAAGTAGGCAGGCGGACCGGCCGGAACTCCGCCCCGAACTTATAGGCATGTTTCCCGCGATTAATGGCGACGTTCTGAACAAAATCCCAAACGCTGGTCCATTCATAGCTCGGCTCGAAGGTGGCGCTGCCGAGGCTGGAGTAATTGGCAATCGAAAAATTTGGCAGTCCGCCGGCCGCTTCTGTCGTGAACGGATCATAACCGGGAATACCGAATTGCTTATAACTGTCGTCATTCTGGGTGCTCTGGTTTCGCACCTGAACGGATCGGGTAAATGCAACGCGCGTCTCGGAAAGAAGCGCAGGCGTCCAGATGCGCGTATAGCTCAGCATGCCGAGGCGCGATCCCTGGGTCTGGGTATACCCAGGACCGAGGGCGCCATCGAATGCCGTGCTCAATGCCGGAGGATTCAACTGCAAACCTTGGGACCAACTGATACTTCCGAACAGGCTATCTTTATCGCTAATTCTATGGTCGATGCGGGCATTGCCCTGATCGTTGTTCTGCTTGGCGAGAGCCGGCGCGAAGTAGTTCGATCCAGGAATCGCCGCGCCAAGGTTTTGGTTTGGGGCTGGAAGCAAGCTTAGGATTTTGGCCGCCACAGGGTCCATCCGGGTCGGGGGGATGATATTTCCAGGGAAAGGAGTGCGCGTGTAGCCGCCACTCCCATTCGGTGTCGTGCTCAGAGGGATCGTAGATCTCGTTGGCGCGAACGGGGTTGCCGAGGCTATCGGTTCCTTTCAATCCGCCCAATTCAGCCGAGAAATTTCCTTGAACCATCGCCGGCGTGGGAATCGTGTATAACGTGGAAGCGCCGAAATGTTCCCGGCACCGCGGCACCGAAAGATTGAAACCTCAGACCTTGATAATTCGCGAACCAGAAGGTTCGATTCTTAATGATCGGACCACCCACCGACACGCCGAACTGATTTTGCCTCCAACTACCCTTGGACGTTCCGGCCTTATTGGCATCCCAAGTGTTTGCGTTCAGGTCTTCATTTTGCAGAAACTCGTAAAGCACACCGTGCAAGTCGTTCGTGCCGGACTTCATGGTCACTTCCATTACGCCGCCACCGCCGCGTCCGTACTCGGCGTTATAGCCGTTCGTGAGAACACGGATTTCGCCGACCGCCTCCGGTGGGAGCGAAACCACATATGCAGCCGTGCCTTGATAGTCGATATTATTCTGGTTGTTGTCGACACCATTTAACAGGTAGTTGCTGTTGCCCATCGAGGGAACGCCTGCGGCGGAGAATCCGCCGCCGATCGCGCCGGCGGCGCCGACCTCGTCTGGCACAACACCTACCGAGAGGCGCGCCAGATATGCGATTTCGCGCTGGCCCCCCAACGGCAACTCGGCGGTCGCTCGCGAGTTCAGGTCGCCCTCCGACGTTGGTGTTCTCCGTTTCCAGCAAGTGGGGCGCTCGAGGTCACTTCCACTTGTTGTGTTGCTTCGCCTACCTGCATGACGATATTGACTCCGACGCGGTCGCCGGCAGTCAGCAGAACGTCACGCTGCGTGGCAGTCTTAAAGCCTGGCGCTTCCACTTGAACCGTGTAGGTGCCGGGCTTCAGAGCGGGCCGAATATATACACCTGCCTGATCCGCATTTACCGTATAGGCGAGACCGGTAGCAACTTCAGTAATCGTTACTTTAGCACCAGGAATGCACGGCACCGGTAGGATCGGAAATAGTCCCGGTCAAAGTGGCTAAATCGCGCTGCGCCCAAACCATGCCACTAATAGCAAAAAGAAGCAAACAAATCCAGATCGATCGTGGAACCTTCATTACGCGCCTCCGTGCTGTCAATATCGTGCTTCGAAGCGAAACTATGTCTGATTGGGTAGCTTGACGACGTGGTCGATGATCTGCGACGGAGATCCTATCCGGGATCGAACGTCCCACCAGCATCCCATCGCTCAATCGCGAACACGCAGCGTGCAATCCCTCTTCCGCTCAGAATTATACGCACCGCAACTGTATTCTGGAGAAGAATATCAGCAAGGTAGAAGGTGTGTCAAGAGTAAATTAAAATTATGTCGTGTATCGGTTTTTTGCTCATATACCGGTTAATGCGCGCGGGAAATTCGAGCGCTGCGGAATGAGCTGCATAATTTCCAACAAACTCGACAGCCCATTTGAAGTGTACTTGTGCTACCTTGTTTAGTCGTCCTTCACACGTGAGAAATAGGGAGGTAATATGATACGCCCTCGCCCCCGTGGGGCTCGGCTCGTCGTTCCATTCGCGGTAGTTCTAGTGGCGGTCTCTTGGATTTTTTTATCGCGATCGGCTCCGGTGGCGCAAGCCCAAACTACGTCGAATCACAATGCGACTCGGGAAGATTTCGATCAGTTGATGAAACAGCTATCCAACTGGGGCCGATGGGGCAAGGATGATCAGTTGGGGGCTGTGAATCTCATTACGCCGGCAAAGCGCAAACAAGCCCTTCATTCTGTCACGGAAGGTTTTTCTGTGTCGATGGCGCGGAAAGCGGAAATGGAAAAGGCCCTCGACAATCCGCAGCCGATTGTTCATGAAATGAACAAGGGACGGGGAGGACGGGGAGGCGCAAACCCACCAAGCGACATCGGAGGCGCCGCCGACTCCTTCTTCATCTCGTATCACGGTTTTGTTCACACCCACATGGACGCATTCTGCCACCGGACTTACAAAGGCCAAATGTACAATGGCATGCCGGCTAGTGAGATCACCGATACGGGTTGCAATGAGGGGTCGATCTTCAGCTTCAAGGACGGAATCATTACGCATGGAGTCTTGATGGACATTCCGCGTCTCAAGGGAGTGGACTATCTTGAGCCGGGCACGCGTATTTATCCGGAAGATCTGGAAGCCTGGGTAAAACAAGCTCACCTGAAGGTAGAACCTGGGGATGCTGTCCTCATCCGGACGGGACGATGGGCGCGGCGTGACGCCAAGGGCCCTTGGGCCGCGTCGCAATTGGCGGGTCTCTATATCACCTGCGCAAAATGGCTTCACGAACATGATGCGGCGATTCTTGGCAGCGATGCAGCTGAAGACGTTCATCCGTCAGGTATCGAAGGGATAGCAGAACCGATTCACGCCCTGGTTCTGATTGCCATGGGAATGCCTATTTTCGACAATCTTGATCTTGAGGCTGTGAGTAAAGAGGCAGCCAAGCGAAATCGGTGGGATTTTTTGGTGACAGCCTCCCCGGCGGCCGTCCCCGGAGCTACTGGTTCAGTCCTAAATCCGATCGCGACTTTTTGAAACTCCTGACTTAAGTGGGCACGATGAGCCGCAAGAGGTGGTTGCTGGCCGCGGTAGGTGTAGTGTTGGCTGCGGCCGCGTTATTCTTCGCCCGACCAACACCGATTCGCGCTCAAGCCTCGCCGCTCACCCAATCGGGCAGCGGTTACGTTAATTCTGCCGCCTGCGCCGGTTGTCACGCAGAGATTGCGAAATCGTACCGTCTTACCGGAATGGGACGGTCTCTCTACCGTCCTCTTCCCGAAAATAAAGTGGAGGACTTTAAGACCCACAACCGACTTTACAACCAGGCATCGGATCGCTATTACACGATGTTCGAACGCGACGGCAAGTGGTACCAGCGCCGTCATCAAATCGGGTTCGACGGCAAAGAGATCAACATCGTCGAGAAGCAAGTCGACTATGTAATGGGTTCAGGCAACCATGTCCGGAGTTACCTGAATCGGACGGCCCAGGGAACGCTGGTGGAACTTCCGGTGAGCTGGTATGCGGAGAAAGGTGGATATTGGGCCATGAGCCCAGGCTATGACCGCGCCAACCAGGAAGACTTTCGCCGCACCATCATCAGCGAGTGCCTTTCCTGCCACACCAGCTACCCGGAGCAGGGTTCAAATCTAACCACCAACGAGCCTGTTTTCGGCGATATTCCGGAAGGGATCGACTGTCAGCGCTGCCACGGCCCCGGCCGCGCTCACATCGAAGCCGCCGCATCCGGTCACGCCAGTCTCGAATCCATTCGGCGTTCCATCGTCAATCCCGCCAAGCTGAACCGCGACCGGCAACTGGAGGTGTGCATGCAATGCCATCTCGAAACCACCCATTTTGGCTTGCCGAACCAAATCCTTCGCTATTCTCAGCGGCCTTTTTCCTACCAGCCCGGCGAAGCGCTGGGCGATTACGTGGTGCTCTTCGATTATGCAGCCGGCACCGGTCATGACGACAAATTTGAGATCGCGCATGCCGCCTATCGGCTGCGAAAATCGGCATGCTTTCAATCGAGCCAAATGACCTGCACGACCTGCCATAATCCCCACTCGATTCCGCGCGGCGAGGAAGCGGCAGAGCATTACACGGCGGTGTGCCGGACCTGTCACGCATCGGCGCACGAATCGAAGATGCCGGCCGGGGCGAGTTCTTGCACCGAGTGTCACATGCCTAAGCGGCGGACAGAAGATGTCGTGCACGCGGTGATGACGGACCACTTTATTCAGCGGCGCAAACCCGCAGGCGACTTATTGAGGCCCCTTCAGGAAGCCGATTTTGCCGCCCGGGCCAACTACCGCGGAGAGGTCATTCTGTACTACCCTCCGCCCCCACCCCGAACACGCGAAGACGAACTCTACGTGGACGTCGCTCAGGTCCAGAATGGCGCCAACCTGAAAGCCGGCATTCCCCGCCTGCAGCAGGACCTCGAGAAATACAAGCCCGAGGCGCCCGAATTTTACGTCGCTCTGGGAGATGCCTATGTCAAAGCCAATAATTACGACCAAGCCATCCATTGGCATGAAGAGGCGCTTCGCCGCCGCCCGAACTTCCGTTCCGCACTGGAAGAGCTGGGGGGCGCGTTGATTGCGGCAGGACGGCTGGAGCAAGCGGCGGCGGTCCTGGAAAAGGCCGCGGCGCCCCCCTTGCCGAACACAGCGGTTCTCACGGATCTGGGCGGAGTGTATTTCATGCAGGGAAATCTCCAGCGAGCCGAGCAGATATTGCAGCAGGCCTTGCGTGTGAATCCCGACCTCCCTGAGGCTCAGAACTCTCTGGGACTGGTTCTAGTCCAGAAACGTGACTGGACAGGCGCAGAGAAACACTTTCGCGAGGCGATATCGGCACAACCAGACTTGGCCGAAGCGCAATACAACCTCGCAAATGTTCTCGCCGGAGCCTCCCAATATGCTGAGGCTCAATATCATTTCGAGAAGGCGATCGCCAGCAAACGCGACTATATCGGAGCTCACCATAATTACGGGTTTCTGCTCCTCAAAATGGGATCCGTTGACAAAGCCTTCGCCGAACTGCAGGAGACCGTCCGCCTAGACCCGAACTCCTACGACGCTCATGTCGTGCTGGGACAGATTCTGGCGGCCAAAGGGGACTTGGCGGACGCGCGGGTGCATTATGAGAAGGCGGCCCAAAGCCCTGATCCCAGAGTGCGGGAAATCGCCCAGAAGGCCCTTCGCTTATACTGATCGGGCATTAGACCGCTCAGAACTTCCGCCCATCAGGTTTTTGTTTGCTCTAGGCGCTAATGTCGGCGATTGTGTTGATCCTGAAACTCCTTGAGGCGGCCCACATCGTCGGCCAGCACTGCTCGATCACGCTGCGCAAGGCGGTCGTCGTTTGAGGACTTCCGGATGGAATCGATCACATCGTTGAGGATGCCGTTATCCCAGCGGCCATGATCGAGATCGGTCTGCATTTGCGTCAGCTCTTCTTTCGTCCTCTCCAGACGGCCGCGCTCTTTATCGCTTGCCCGGACAGCGCTCCAGATATGTTCGAGATCTGTCCTCACATTCATGAAAATGTGCGGCCGCCACTCCTCCCCGCGAAAGCGCTCTTCGCGATCGTGATACCAGTCCTGGGCAGCGGCACTGAACGCCAGCGCCGCGATAATTACGCCTGCTGTAAAGGTTCCCTTCATGATCTTATCCCCCTCCGCCTATTATCGCGAAGCAGGGCCGTAATGGTGTTCCGCCTATCTATATCGTCAAGTAGCCTCCCGACCGCGATTCCTTCCAAACGCCGCTTTCGGTTCGCAGCCGGGGTAGGCGTGAGCGGGACCGGCGGGAATGTGTCCATTGAGGTCCATCAACTCCCCCCGACGCGCAGAAACGCGCGGTGCCTGGTGCTATCATTGGGCTTGCCTCGTAACTGATTGATATTTTTGCGGGAGTGCAAGAGGTCCCGGGTTCCAAATCCCGGCGGCCCGACCAGACTTCAAGGCTGGGGGTCAATTTGAATCGCTGCCTATTAATAATTGTTTGCCTCGTCGGAGGCGTCGAGGCCTTTGCGCAAACTTCGAATCCCTTCATTTCCGAGCTGAAGCAGTTTTACACCATCAGGAAGGGCGACCTCCTCCGGGCTGCCGATCGAATGCCGGCCGAGAGCTATGACTACAAGCCAACTCCGGATGTGCGCACGTTCGCTCAACTCTTGTCACACATCATCGATGCCCAGATGGGCTTCTGTTCTGTGGTTAAAGGGGAGCCAAGAAAGATCAATGCGGGCTCCAAGACTTCGAAAGCCGATTTGATCGCAGCGCTGAAGGCTTCATTTGACGAGTGCGATAGCGCCTTCGACCTGATGACCGATGCCACAGCAGCACAAATGTTGAAGGCTGGCAACAGTGAACGGTCCAAATTAGGAACGCTGCTTTACGCTACGCTGCACGATACTGAGGAATATGGCTATCTCGCGATGTACCTGCGATTGAAAGGGCTCGTTCCACCGTCGACTGACAGCCGCTAACGGCCCAAATAGCCGAACCGAAACGGCGGAGTGAGATAAAGGTCTAACTGGTAGCTGCGCTCGTCATCGCACCGGGAGACTCAATATCAAAGCTCCGTCGCTGAAGCAGATCCAGAGGATCGCTGAAGAGAAATTTGGATTCAAACGTCTTCGCTTGGGGCAGGAACCTGCGGTGATGGCCTTGCTCCAGAGGCGTGACTCGCTGGTCGTGCAGCCCACGGGATCTGGGAAATCGGCGATCTATCAAATCGCAGGAGTGATGATCGAAGGTCCGACTGTAGTGATCTCTCCATTGATCGCTCTTCAAAAGGACCAGTCCGAATCGATCCAGGAAAATGGTCTTCCTGAAGCTGCGGTGGTAAATTCTCAACAGCATGTAGCCGCGATCCGGGAAGCGTTTGAAAAACTCAAACAGAACAAGCTCGAATATCTGTTTCTATCGCCCGAGCAATTACACAAGGCGGAAACAATGGATCGGTTAAGGGCCAATCCTCCCTCCTTGTTCGTGGTAGATGAAGCTCACTGTATAAGCGAATGGGGGCATGATTTCCGCCCGGATTATCTGCGGCTGGGTAGCGTAATCGAGTCTTTAGGTCACCCCACAATCCTGGCTCTGACCGCGACCGCTTCTCCACTGGTGCGGAATGAGATTATCGAACGGCTCGGCATGCGTGGTCCTGAGGTGATTGTGCGCGGGTTCGATCGGCCGAACATCGCTTTGCGAGTCGACACGTTCCCTACGGAAAAGGAGAAGATTGAAGCACTTCTAAATCGCGTACAGTTCGCGCCCAAGCCCGGGATTGTGTATGTCGGTACTCGGAAGCACGCTGAAGATGTGGCGCAAGCACTGATAGAGCGCGGCGTCGATGCCGCCTCTTACCACGGCGGAATGGCGGCCCGGGAGCGGCATGAAATCCAGGAATCATTCATGTCTGGGCGCAGAGAAATCATGGTAGCCACCGACGCGTTCGGTATGGGTGTGGACAAAAGCGACGTGCGTTTTGTCTATCACTTCGATATTCCGGATTCCCTTGACAGCTATTACCAGGAGATCGGGCGCTGCGGCCGGGACGGAGGCGCGGCAGAGGCGACTCTGTTCTATCGGCCTGAGGACATCCGTGTACCGAAATTCCTTAAAAGCGGCGGCAAAATCGAGGAGGGGAAGATTCGCGAGGTGGGTAGAGCGCTGGAGAAAGCCGGCGCCCCCGTAGAGATCGAGGCTCTACATCAAGCAACGAATCTTTCAGAGCGCAAGATTGAAAAGGTCGTCAATCGGTTAGAGGACGCGGGCGCGGTCGAAAGGCTCCCATCGGGTGAAGCGGTGCTGTCGGGGGACAATCCCGATATCGACGACGCCGCCCGCCGGGCTAGCGAACAGGAGCTGCGGCATCGCCAGTACGACGCGTTGCGGCTGGAGAAGATGCAAGCCTATGCCGAACTTAGGGATTGCCGGCGTGAATACCTGTTGCGCTATTTCGGCGATGAAGAAGTGACCGCCCCTTGTGGAAACTGCGACAACTGCGAAAAGCAGCGGGGCGTTATACAGCAACCTCAAGCAATTCAGCCGATTCGTTCGAAACAGCGTTCAGGGAGAACGAGAGCGGCGCCGCACCGGCCATTTCCCGTCCATAGCCGCGTTGCGCACACCCAGTTGGGCAGAGGCATCGTCAAAAAATATCACGAAGACAAGGTGGACATCCTTTTCGACGAAGGCGGCCTGAAGACTCTTTCGATAGGATACCTGCTGGAGTACCCGATGCTCCAGTCGCCCGACGAAATCACAGGCGGTAACCGGGGCAGGCGCCAAAAGCGTTCAACGAGAACATCCTGAATGAACGGCTCACTCTCTCCGCACCAGCGGCATCTTCGTTAACACGCTACCTGCTCAGTGGCCGCGCCCCTGCTGGTAGCCCGCCTCATAAGCTTTCTGGTCTTCGTCCTTTTTGAAATGCCTCTTCTTGGAATGATCCCGGTTATGAGCACGATCATTCTGGCCGTCGCGCACGCCTTGCTGGTATGTTTTGTTTTTCGAATAGTCCTGGTCGTGTTCCTGGAACAAGGGAGCCGCGACAGCTTGTACTGCGCCTCCACCGATAACAATGCCCGCCGTTACCGCCATAACCCGGACGTAGTGTTTTAAATTCATCGTCATTCAAATCATCCCTTTCGTTTTATTTCGCTATTCAGCCGAAAACGGGCCGCCGGTCGTAAAACAACGGCCAAGCGCTTCTGATCATGTTAGCAGGTATGGTCAGCCACCCCGAGTCCATTGACGGTTGCATTTCCAGAGATGCCGTAGTATTCTGCTACAGTTTCGCTATTTGGGAAACCTTACAAAGGGGGAAAATGTGCCACGATTAGCTCATTCTTTTCTACGGAGACTACCGTCCCAAGGCGGGTTAAGGTGGGTCCTGATCCTTCTCGCCGCCGCCACGATTTCTTCGATTAACGCGCAGAATAATCAGTTCGGCGATATTCATGGCACCGTTGCGGATCCATCAGGCGCCCCCATTCCGAACGCCACGGTCACGCTCACCAGCCCCGCGCTGGTGGTATCGCAGACGGCGACGACCGATTCCAACGGTAACTATCACTTCGAGCAACTCCCAGTGGGTGCGTACAAAATCACTTCATCCGCGCCCGGATTTCAACAATACGTCCGGGAAAATATTCAGATCAGCGCCGGCTTCTCGGCCGAAGTGAATCTGCCCATGACTGTGGGCCAGCAAACCGAAACTGTGACTGTATCCGCGGAAGGTCCGGTAGTCGATACGTCGTCCACGACGGTCTCCACCGCGGTTGGGGCCACCACGGTCGCGGACGAAATCCCGGCAACCCGCACCATGCAGGAGATGGTGTCGATTGCGCCGGGGGTCATGCCGACGGCAGCGCCCGATTTGGGCGGCGGAAACATTGCCTCTTTTTCGCTCTCGGCGTATGGGATTTTCGGACAGGCCACCACCTTGATCGATGGGATCAACACCCGGAAGAGCAACAACAGCTCCGAGGGCGACTATGACTATACAACTCTCGACGAAATGCAGATTGTGCCCACAGGAGGCGACGCCCAGACAGCTTTGCCCGGTGTCTTTCTGAACGCGATCGTCAAGACCGGGGGAAACGAATTTCACGGGAGGGGAGAAGTAAACGGCGAGAATCATATTTTCGAAAGCAACAATTTGACGCCGCTCCTTCGCGCCCAGGGAAACACCGCGCCGAACCTGATCCTGGACGCCGTGGACGCGAGCGTGAATATGGGGGGCCCGATCATCAGGAATAAGTGGTGGTTTTTCGGGGGTGCCCACGTCAACAACAGCCACAGGACCGCGCTGGGATATCTGGTGAATGGTAAACCCGGCTCTGCCTATGGGCGATTGACGAATGGAACTTTCAAAAGCACCTACCAGTTCACCCCGAACCTCAGGCTGATAGGATTCATCACTAACGAAGGCGAATACTTCCCGCAACACTTTGGAAGCACCACGATTCCTCAGTTGAGTACCAGGAATTTCACGGAATCGGTGCGTGAATACAAAGGGGAAATCCAATCCACGCCGACGCCTCACCTCGTGATCGACTTTTTCGCCGGCCACCATTTATACCAGGCGAACTATAATGCTCAACCCGACCCCTTGGGCATTCCATCTATGACCGACCTGACGACGGGCCTTACGAACGGGCCGAATTTGGGCCAGGACCGTCGAGCGCGTCGGCAAACACAGATGACCGGGTCGGTATCGTATATTCCCTCCGGCTCCTTCCTGGGGCACCATGAATTAAAGTTCGGGTCGACGTGGATGTTGATGTGGACCGGCACGGATGAACCAAACGCAGTGGACGGCAACTATAACCTCGTGTTTCAAACCGTGGGCGGCGTGCCGGGTACGCCTGTTGAAATCCAGTTTTTTAATTATCCAATCCTCTCCAATAGGGAAGATCTTTTTGAGGGCGGCGTTTACGTCCTGGACACGTGGCATGTATCGAAGCGTTTAACCGTCAATGTAGGCCTGAGAATGGATAATTTCAATACCATGATCCCACCTCAGAATAAACCGGCTGGCGCGTTCGGGCCGCCGTGGGTTGCACCGCCTCCTGGCACAAATCCAAACATTTACACAGGTGCCGCGGAGAGTTTCCCGAGCACCAATACGGGAAACTGGTGGAGTCCGGCGCCCCGCGCCGGTTTGGTGTGGGATCTTTTCGGCAACGGTAAGACCGTGCTCAAGCTGGGTTATGGACGATACAACTGGACGCCGGGCGATGACTTCGGCTCTCCGCTTAATCAAGATACAACCGCCGTTTCCACCTACAGATGGACTCCCGCGGTCACCACGTGTACTGAGGCTGTGGCTCTTACCGGGGGTTGCACCTATGTTCCCGGCTCAGTCAATTTAAACCCCAACGGTCCGGCATTCCTTTCGGTTCTCGGCGGCAGCAACGGCGCTGTGGTCAAGCTCTCGAACGCTGTATACAATCCTAATCTGAAAGAAGAATATTCGAACATTTACCAGATGTTTCTCGAACGCGAATTAGCCCCAGGTCTTTCGGCAAGATTCGGCTGGACTTATATTCAGAACATCAATCAATGGGTCCAGATACAAACCCAGGTTCCGTATAATGCGTGGAATGTACCGTATGTCGTGCATGACGCGGTCCGACCGCGCCGTCCTGCCTTCCCACCAGTGTTACGTGCAGCACCAATGGGCCGGCATTTACGATTTACGATGTATCCTCAGCTTACACAGGTGCAGCCTTCAGTCAAACAGAATACGTCAACAGAACCGGGAACGGCGATCACTTTGGAACATTCGAGGGAACCGTCACCAAGCGGCCAGGATCCGGAAAATGGAGTGTGATCGCAAGCTATACGGCAACGAGGGATCACTCCTGGCTCAGCGGCGCGAATGGCAGCGGTATTAATGGTAATCAGAACCTTTCGCCCATCCAGACGAATCCCAATCAGTTGTTCTTTCCGCTGGACACCACTTGGGCGTGGCAAGGCCGGTTGACCGGTAATTATAGACTCCCTTGGAAGTTCGATGTCTCGGCGACTTACAATCTCTATAATGGACTCTATGGGCAGCGCGTCGAGACTTATACGCTTCCGAATGCCGGCGCAGTCACAATTCCCGTGGAACGATATGGCGCGGAGGAAGGCCCCATTCGCGCGCTCTTGAATATGCGCTTCGCCAGGGACTTTAAGACGGAGAAGCATGGACTATTCAGGCCCAATATAGAACTCCTGAACGTGTTAAACTCGGCCGCTCCGTGGAGTATTACGTTTACTTCCGGGCCCAGGTTCGGGTACTATAACTCCACCGACACGCCGCGAATTATGCGCGCCGGTTTGATCTATGAATTTTAAGGCGAGCATATGAATTCACGCAAGTGGCTTAATTTGGCGCTCGCTTTGCCGATTCTCTTCGCGACATCCTCTGTGGTCGCAGACCAAGACTACATCGGGGGATTTCACCGTCGAGCCTCCGACGTTGCTTTCGCTGGGTTTTGAGTGGCGGATTTCGGGAGATGATAACCGCAATGCTCATGTGGATGTGACTTACCGGAGAAAGGGAGAGCAGGAGTGGCGTAAGGCCCTGCCGCTTATGCGTTCGCAGAACGAAGAGATCGGCGTCGTGCCGAGAGCAGGCGGTCCAAACGCCGCCGGGCCGCCTGAGCGCTTTCCGCTTTTCAAGTACACCGCGGCAAATATGTTCGTCGGGAGCATTTTAAATCTGGAGCCCGATACTGAATACGAGTGCCATTTTGCCTTGGCTGATCCGGACGGCGTATCCGGAGCCGCCGAAAAGACTGTGACCGTTCGTACCCGCAAGGAACCTCAACCAGCGGAGGGCGGACACGTGTATCACGTCTATCCAGTGGGATGGGAGGGACCCAAGCAGGAGCCCGCATTTACAGGCTTGATGGCCGCTTACTATATGGGTTCCGCGCACTTCGACTACGAAAATGCGTATCCGCCTCGCGTTCAGCCGGGCGATGTGATTCTGGTGCACGCGGGCCTTTATATAAGCGATCGTTTCCATTACATGAACGGTCCGCCGCGCCCCGGATATCTCGCGTTGGGTACCCTCTTCGATGGCACTTATTACCTGACCGCAAGCGGCACGCCGGATAAACCGATCGTGATTAAGGGAGCTGGAGATGGAGAGGTAATTTTCGATGGAGCCGGGTGTCAGACATTTTTCAATCTGATGGCCGGGAACTACAACTACTTCGAAGGCATTACGATTCGAAATACTAACGTGGCATTTCTACTGGGTATAAAGAATATAGCGGGATCGAGTGGATTCACCTTGAAACATTCCAAACTCTACGACGTTGGCCGGGCGGTACAGTCGGACTGGTCCGGTGCGAAGAATTTCTATATCGCCGATAACATCTTCATTGGAAGACATGACCCGAATAAAATGATGAGTTGGATTGGCGCGCTATGGGCTAAATTTCCGGGATATCCCGAGCTGCTCTCGTCCGAATACGCGATCAAGGTTTATGGCCAGGGCCACGTCGTCGCGTATAACTATGTCGCCCACTGGCATGATGGAATCGATGTCGCCACTTATGGAACTCCCGATGGCACGCCGAACGAGATCCCCGATAGGGTACCGCTCGCGATTGACTTCTATAATAACGACATTTTCAACATGGGCGACAATTGTTTTGAGACCGACGGCAGCGCCCGAAACGTTCGTGTCTTCAAAAATCGCTGCTTCAACTCCGCCTCCGGCGCGTTGAGTGTGCAGCCGGTATTCGGCGGCCCTGTATATTTCTATCAAAACCTGATATACAATACACCAACCGGATCCTTGAAATACATCGAGGCCTCCTCGGGTGTTTACACCTACAACAACACTATTATTGGAGAGGGCCGCGCAGGCCCGGCCTCGAACGAAACTTTTCGCAATAATCTGATTCTCGCCCAGGGCGCGATGGATCCGGTCTACGCGATCACTACATACACGAACTACACCAATTCGGATTACAACGGATTCCGCCCTAATCCCGGTGTTGATGATTCCTTTGAGTGGAATTCCCCGCCCTTCGAGGTTATTCGCGATTTCCAGAAGCCTCCCATGGTGCGCCATTTCAAATCGCTGCACGATTACAGCGAAGCGACAGGCCAGGACCAGCACAGCGTCCTAGTCGATTACAACGTCTTCACGAACGTGCAGAAGCCGGACATGACGGACCCGCAGCGCGTATATAAGACCGAGGATTTCGATTTTCGTCTCAAACCAGGCTCGCCCGCGGTCGACGCTGGAATCGTCCTGCCGAATATCACCGACGATTACACCGGACGCGCCCCGGATCTCGGCGCTTATGAGCTGGATCGCCCAATTCCGCACTATGGTCCGAGATCTTCGCCGAGTGGCTTGGGCTCGAAATGATTACTCTGCGAGATCACGATCATCCCGAAATCGTGATCCCAAGTTGGCGTTGAGTTAGCGATCAACTGCTGTGGAACGAGCAGCCGTCCTGGCGACGATACCGCCTAAATCCCTTTCTTGCCCAGAAACTCGATCAGATCGACGATGCGCATCGAGTAGCCCCACTCGTTGTCGTACCAGGCGACCACCTTCACCAGGTTGCCGCCCATCACTTTGGTGAGCTGCGCGTCGACAATCGAGCTATTGGGATTTTTCATCATATCGGTCGATACCACCGGGTCTTCTGTGTAAGCGAGAATCCCCTGGAGCGGTCCATCGGCAGCCTCTTTGAGCGCGGCATTTACTTCTTGTTCCGTAGTTGGCTTCGAAGTGACCGCGACGAAATCAACCACGGAAACATTCGGCGTGGGAACGCGTAGAGCGTAGCCGTCGATCTTTCCTTTTAGCTGCGGCATCACCAGACCGATCGCTTTAGCGGCGCCCGTTGTGGTCGGAATCAAATTGATAGCGGCGGCCCGAGCCCGGCGCAAATCCTTGTGAGGAAAGTCGAGCACGTTTCTGGTCATTCGTATAGCTGTGGACGGTGGTCATCGAGCCGCTTTCGATTCCGAACTTCTCGTAAAGCACCTTCACCACCGGCGCCAGACAATTGGTGGTGCAGGAGGCATTCGAGATTACATTGTGCTTTGCGGGATCGTACGCACTTCTCATTGACGCCGAGCACGACGGTGATGTCTTCATTCTTGGCCGGCGCGGAAATGATCACCTTCTTTACCGTCCCGCGCAGATGCTTGCGCGCATCCTTGGCATCGGTGAACTTGCCGGTCGATTCGACGACAATCTGAACGCCCAGACTCGGCCAATCTATCTCGGCCGGATCCTTGACCGCGAAAACTCGTATCGGTTTGCCGCAAATCCGAATTGTGTCGCCGTCGATGGTAACGGTGTCTCCGAGAGAACCGAGGGTCGAATCATACTTCAACAGGTGCGCTAGTGTTCGGGTATCGGTAAGATCGTTGGTGGCTACGAATTCGACATTTGAACTGTCGAGTCCGGCCCGGACCACGTTTCTGCCGATCCGGCCGAAACCGTTAATTCCAACTTTAATAGGCATGGTTGAACAGATGGGCACAACTCTCGCTCTGCATTGAGCGGCGCGCCCGGAATGCAGCTAGGTCTTGTTCACATCCTTCGGCTCGGATTCAGTCGCGCTCTTCAACGCGTCCTTAAAGCCGCGGATGCCGTCGCCCAGACCCTTGCCAAGCTCTGGCAGCTTCTTGGGTCCGAATACCAGGACCCCAACTACCAGTATCACCAGCAGGTGCATCGGTTGCAGTATGCCTTCAAACATGTCTTTATTATGACACGAGCGGCGGCGCGGCGCGGGGTCAGCTTTGCGTTATAGCTTCCATCGCAGACCTGGAGTGGATTTGCCGCAGCCGCTCGGACCGACAACGGAGACGAACGAGCCGGCACAGCATCTCAGTGTAGTTCAAACCTCTGAGCTGACCGCATCGCTGCTGCATGCGGCCACACTCATCGACCGAACATCCGCTTCATAAATCTTCCAACAGGTGGAATCATATCCGACAGCAGACTACCGCCTATAGCGAAGTCAGTTGGCGGGTACGGATGAAATCGAATATTAATCCCGCCTATAGCTTCTGGCGCGATTGCAAATAGGTCCGCGACGATGAGAGTCAGACTGCGCGCTACTCGCCTCTGCTGTCGCACTGGCATGCTCCAGTCTGAGAGTTCGATCGTCACATCCGTCCGGTTCCGTTCCAGCGGGGTATGGCCACCGATGAAGAGTTCTGCCTCCGCATACGGCACAAAATGTACGGTTGTGCGATCGCGCAGTTCCTCGCGTGTTAATCGAGCACGCGGGTTGAAAAACAGATCGTTGATCGCGCTTGTCAGCTGCTCGGCAATCATACGCCGCCGTTCCTGAGCTATCTCGGGACAGGTAATGCGCAAATAAGGCATCTGATCCTAGATTCTAACCTCAGTAAATCAGGTTCCGCGTCTTTGTGCACCTTTCTGGGTACAATAATCATCATGTTGAATCGCACGGCGATTCTTCCACCTTTGCTCTTGGTGGGGGTCGCTCTGGGCCTGGTTGGTTGCAATAAGGCGCAGAATTTGGGCCGGCTGGAGTACCCGATGGGAGAAAGAGTCAGGCTCGGCCCGCTTACCTACAACGTGGTCGAATCCGCGTGGCGAAGTCAACTGGGCGACGCGTTAAATATTCGCGTTCCCGATCAGCGTTTCCTGGTGGTCACCATTTCGGCGACCAACGGCGGCGGCAAAGATATTTCGATTCCTCTGCTATCGCTGGAAAACGACCATGGCCAGACGTTTCTCGAGTCCGACAACGGTGCGGGAGTGGAAAATTGGCTCGGGCTGCTGCGCACTCTGAATCCCGCGCAGACCCAGCAGGGCCGCATTGTGTTCGATATTCCGCTGGCGTCATACCGGTTGCGGCTCACCGACGGCGGCGAGCCGGGATCGGAGAAGTTCGCCTGGGTGGAGATTCCTTTGACCATGGACACTGATACAGGAGTGCAGACGCCCATGCCGGGGAATCTAGGGAAATAGATCAGCGTGGGCAACATTCGTGGCATCGCGTTTACGTTAGTCTGTGCGGCGATCCTGTGCGCGCAGCCTAAACAGATCGCCATTGAACACGGCGCTCTGCATCAATTCGAAGGTGGGCCGGAGATGTCCCCCACCCATGAGTTCGTGCCGGGCGAGAGTGTCTACGTCAGTTGCCGTCTCACTGGCTACCATCTTGAGAAGATCGGCGAGGTACAGCAGGTCAAGCTCGATTGGCAAATTCGGGCAGTGGACCCTGCCGGGATTCCCATCGAAAAACCCAAGTCCGGGCACATTGAAGACCGTGTCCTGCCGCAGGACAAAAACTGGATGCCGAAGTTCGTCTCCACGTTCGTTGTGCCGCCCTTCGCGCCGAGCGGTATCTATCGCATTCCGATGGAGGTGAAAGACGAGGTCGACGGCGGGGAAACTAAACAGGAGCTAACGTTTCACGTTCGCGGCCACCCAGTCGACCCCAGTCCGACGCTGGTCGCGCGTAACTTTCAATTTCTTCGCAGCGAAGACGATCAGGTGGCATTACATTCGCCCGTCTATCATCCCGGCGATATGCTGTGGGCGCGTTTTGATATTACAGGTTACAAATTTGGCGACAACAATCGCTTTTCGGTCGATTATGGTCTGGCTGTGTTGAACGCCACGGGCACACAAGTATTCTCACAGCCGGGGGCCGCATCCGACTCGAAAGAGTCTTTCTATCCGCAGCGCTATGTCCCCGGCATGCTGAGTTTGAGCCTGGATAAGAATGTTCCTAAGGGGAATTACACTCTGGTGGTTACGGTCCGGGATCTAATCGGCAATCAGACTTGGGACGTTAGCCAGCCATTTCAGGTCGAATGAAGCGTTTTACGTAACCGAATGGTCCCGTGTGACATCATAGGTCAGTAGATGATTTCACGTAAATGCCCATGGCGCGTTCAGATGTATTTGCCCCTGGTCCTCATGCCCGCGAGTGTGTTCCTATATCCGTTCACGCCTGTGTTCGCGCAGCAGGCTCCGGCTGAAGCTTCGCCGGCGGCTACGACAGTCCCTTCTAAATCCGACCAGCCGGTTATCGTGGAACCCCCTTCTGCGACCTTGCCGACTCCTCCGGGAGGCAAGCGCGCTTTCGGCGTCCTTCCGAATTACCGCACCGCGAACGAGTCTGCAATTTATACTCCCATCACAGCTCGCCAGAAGTTGACTATCGCGAGTAAAGATTCTTTCGATTATCCTTTGGTGATTCTTGCGGGCGCGTTCGCCGGTTTGGGTCAATTAACCGATCAGAATCCTTCCTTTGGTCAGGGAATGGCGGGTTTTGCACGGCGATGGGGAACGGCCTATGGTGACCAGGCCATCGGGAACTTAATGACGGAAGGATTTTTTCCCGTACTTTTGCATGAAGATCCCCGTTATTTCCGGCGTGGAGAAGGTCCGAAATGGTCGCGCACCGGCTATGCCCTCACTCGCATTTTCGTGACCCGCACGGACTCCGGCGGGACGCGATTCAATTATTCGGAATGGTTCGGGAATGCGACTGCGGCCGCGATTTCGAACGCGTATTATCCCGATGGGCGGACCGTCGGCAATAATGTCTCAAAATTGCTGGAAATGTGCGGCACCGATGCGGTGTCGCAGGTATTAAAAGAATTCTGGCCGGATATCAGGCAAAGATTTTTCCACCATCGGCAAGTCGCCAACGCCAATCCATAAGCTGTCTTTAATCCCACGCGCCCAACAATCGCCGCACCAGCACCATCTGCCCCAGGTGATAAGAATTGTGGTCGGCCGCGAGCAGCGCTTCACGCAGAATCGTTTGCCCATCCCCATGAGCGAGGGGCGCGAACACATCCGTCGATTCGTCTCCCACTAGTTGACATAGCGCCTCCAGGTCCCTCTGAAAAGCTTGAACGCTTCTGTCCCAGGCTTCTTCGTTCGGCGGAGTTGGCGTCTTCGGCCAATAGCCGCTCGGCCATTCGGGCGATTTGTGCTTCGGGTCGCGGCTGAATTCGAGAATGTCCCACTGTGCGATGCGCAGATGCTCCAGAATTTCCCAGGGCGAATGTTCAGCGCCCTTCGGCCTCTTTCCACGCAGCGCCGCCGGCAGCCCGCTGACCGCTTTTTCAAAATTTACATGCGCTCCGCCGTCTTTGAGCAGATACACAACATGTTCATGTAAGGACTTATCGTTTGGCATTTTCACCTGATTTGAACTAAATTCGCCGGAGGTGCAACAGATTTACTTCGGCCCCATCTAGGGAGTTGAATCTGATCGCCGAGGAGACGGTTCGCGGCAGCGCCGATCGCCACCGAACCGCGCACCAGATGGCGAACCCTGAGCGGACCGGTCACTCTCCGAGCGCCTATCCAGTGCAGCCCCGCGCTGATCGAGCAGCCACACTGACTGCAATCCGGGTCGCCGCCGAAAACACAAGGCTCAATGCGCGTCCGGAAGTCTGCGGTGTAGTTCACCGATAATTTAGAGAAGAGGCATTCTGCCGGACTCGCCGGCGGATGAACGAACGCCTGGGCCATTTCGCCTGGAAGCAATAGTTTGGGATAACGACGAGAGAGCGCCGGGATCTCCTCTGCCAAATGAAGCCGATCTTCCCGCGTGAGCATTTCCGCCGATTGTTCCCCGCGCTGCGGAGTATAGACGCTGAACCAGATGCGATCTACTTCGGGGCGGCCGCTCCAGAAGGCTAAAAATTCGTTCAAATATCCGCCCTGTTCCATGTGCTTGCGCACTACGGTGCAATGGATGTTAACTTTTCGCCCCTCGATATTTTTCAGAATTCGCTCATATGTAGCAGGTTTGCGCCGCTGATCGTGATCCGGCGGCAAACCATCGACCGATACTGCGACGGTGACGCGGGGCAGCGCGCGCCACTGTGCCGGGATCGGTACAATCGCGCTTGTCACCACCATCGTGTATGTTCCGCGCCGGCTGAGGACTGGTAGGACTTGGCTCAGTTCGCGATGCCGAATGAGCGGCTCCCCGCCGACTAGCGAGACGTGGATTGGATCGTGCCTCTCGACCAGGTGTAGGATGCCTTTCACCAAATCCGGCCCACGCAGATCGCTCACGTCTTTAAGGCGCGTGCCATTTCCCAGATGTGAATCGCCATATGCGTAGCATCCCGGACAGCTCAGAGGACACTCACGAGTGATTTCGATGGATAGCAGCGGTATCTTGCCCCGCAGAATTTTGCCCCACGAATGCAAGAAATGGAAAACCCGCATGGTCTCGCAAACCTCTTCCCAAATTGGGGATGCCCGCAGACCCGAGAGAGTTTCGGTTGTTTTTGTTCTGAAGCGAGCGCTTATCGCGCCACTCCCACATTTCGGACGAGTTTCCGAAAAGCGGGGGCATCGCGCAATCCAGCAAAGGATGGATCTACTGTGAGCGCGACCAGATTGACATCGTGTCTGCTGAAGGCTAATTGCAAATACTGCATGGCTTCACTCCTGTCCCCCAGAAGCGCACACATCCCTGCGAATGGATAATATCGGGCACCTTGCCCGGTGGAAGAGGCTTCCGAAGTCCGCAACATCCGTTCCAGCATTCCCATTGATCCACCCGCTGCAAAGCCTTTTTCTCCTGCTTCGACAATTGCCAGCTCTTTTTTGTCCTCGGAAAGCAACGCCACTTCCCTTAGTTCCGAAAGATACTCTCGATAGCGCTTTTCAAAGAGGTAAACGGAGGCGAGATACCGGTGCGGCGAGAGGAAGTTCGGATCGCTCGATTCCACTTCGTCAAGCAATGCTTGAGCAGCGGCTAGTTGGCCCCCATTCCACAGAATTAGACCCTTATCGGCCACAATCGATTTAGAATACGGATCGAGCGCCTGAGCTTGCTCGATCTCGGCAAGAGCGTCGCGCTGCAGCCCGATGGAGCTCAAAAATGTGGCGTACCAATGATGAGCCGTGGTGTAATTCGAATTTAGCTGCAAAGCGCGTCTGAATTCACGCTCGGCCGTTCGGGCGTCCCAGGCTCCATAAAAGGATGCGAATGCTAAGGAATTGTGCGCCTCGGCCAACGAATCGTCTAATTTGATGGCAGTTTGTGCGGCTGAAATCGCGCGTTTGAATGCCTCTTGATACGGTATTGCTGTATATTCGCTCAGCAGGTTGTAACTATCAGCCAAGCCCGAATAGGCCTGTGCGTCGCTGGGATCTTTCACGACGGCCTGGGTGAAGTAGTCCACTGCCCGATTCAGGTCGTCCGGCGTTCTTTTGCTCCAATAATATCGCCCTTTTAGATAAAGCTCGTGGGCTTCGGGATTCGTGCGCCCAGGCTGCGTAGGCTTTCGCCAGCGAATCGCAACGGTCGCGCATACTGTGACGGCCACAGCGGCTGTAAGGACCAGCACCAGCGCCCACGATTTTCGGCTTGGTGTGTCAGTTCTCGAAACAGATGCGGATTCTTCCAGGGGTTCCAGGGGAGACCGCTCCTGAATATCAGGAACGTAGCCGCCCTTTGGTATGACGATCCGCACCGGGTCACTCACGCCGGCTTGCTCGTAGTACTCCTCGAGCCGTGTGCGAAGGCGCCGCGCCGCCGATCGCACAATCGATTCGTCCGACATCTCCGCGCGCCCGAAGACCTCGGAGGCGATGGTCGATTCCTTAATCTGATCGGCTTTTCCTTCCAACGCTAAACCCACAACAAACTGAAGGAAGGTCTGGAGCCTCGGGGAATTGCGGAACTCCGGCGAGTCAAAAAGACGGGCGAGCTGCTCCTCCACACGGGCAGCGCGCGGGTTGAGCTTTTTTACGACCACCAGCCTTAGTATATAGTTTCGATCTGTTGTCTGGAATCGTATAGTAGCTGCTCGAGTACTAGGCTTAACGCCGACATTTGTCGCGCCGATTGCCTCCCGTGCCCCCAAAAACGGTGATATCACCGTCACACCACGGCCTGAGCCCTTTTACACTGCCCATCGAGTAGTGCACCCTAGATCCAGCGAGTCCAGAAACCATTCTGGCCTGACTAAATTCTAATCGGAGGATTCTATATGCGATTTAACCTTTTTGCAGCATCGGTGCTCTTATCGTTCGGGTTTTCAATGGAGATTCCGGCCGGCGCGAGTACGATTACGGTGAATGCAGCTGACAATATTTACGGAGCGGGTCAGAGTTCAGCGCCCGGTGGCGGCAATGTGCCGGGCTTCATCGCTCTTTCATCTACTAATACCTCACTTACATTCAGCAGCGTGGCTGGATCACTTTCCTGCGCCTCATCTGAGGGTTGCATTACAGTAAACGGCTATGGGAATCTCAATGATCCGGACGGACTCATGGCCGCCACCAGCACCTCATCCAACACTGGAGCCGGCAGCATCTCAGGGATCACCGCTCCAGGAGCGGGATATTTGGTCGGAGTATTCGTCGCCGCTGGGGGCCCATCCGGAGCAGCACCCGCTCCCTTAAATTTCACAACTGGTAGCGGTACTTCTTTCACTTCGCTTTCGCCGCTGCTCGATCAGACCTTCTTCATAGGCGACGGACGGACTGGCGACGGTACCGGATCGCAACAGCTCTTCAACGTTCCGACCGGAGCAGGGGATCTGTATCTCGGCATTAGCGACGCTAACGGTTATAACGGCAGCCCCGGCGCGTATGGCGATAATTTTGGCGCCTACACTGTCAGTTACTCTCTGAACGGCGGTGCGCCTCCGGCTGTGCCCGAGCCCGCCACCTTTTTCTTACTCGGCGCTGGTCTTGTGGGTCTCTTACTGGTCCAGCATCTGACGCGCACAACGCGGCGCTCACTTCCGACGGCCTGAGTACGTCCGGCGTTGCTCAACTCTATGCCGGTGCAAGGCGAACCCGGCGATTACGCGCGCCAGTAATTTCGATCCAGACTTCGGTATTGCACCGCTTCAGCCAGGTGCTTCGCCGTTACGCCTTCGCTCGAATCTAAATCGGCGATCGTGCGCGCGACCTTCAAGATCCGGTCGTGCGCGCGCGCCGAAAGACCCATCCGGCGAACCGCCATCTCGAGCGTACGCTCCCCGGCCTCGTCGAGCGCGCACAATTTTCGCAATTGCCGCACCGGAATTTGTGAGTTATAAAATCCTCGCGAATGCTGGAGGGCGCGAGCGCACTCGACGCGCGCGCGAAGCTCCGCCGAGGTCATGCCATCGCCCTTAGCGCGAAGTTCCTGATACGCTACCGCCGGTACTTCTACGTGCAGGTCGATGCGATCGAGAAGAGGTCCGCTGATTTTGCTGAGATACCGCTGAATAATGCCGCCGGTGCAGTGGCATTCCCGCGCGGAATCTCCGAAAAATCCGCACGGACACGGATTCATAGCCGTGACGAGCATGAAATTGGCCGGGAAGCTCAGCGTCATTTGCGCGCGCGCCAGCGTGACGCTTCCTTCTTCGAGCGGCTGACGCAGTTGCTCGAGTACATTTCGGGGGAACTCGGGTAACTCATCGAGAAACAACAGACCGTTATGCGCCAGGCTCACCTCGCCCGGGCGAGGCGTTCCAGAACCGCCGCCGATCAGACCCGCATCCGATACAGAATGATGCGGCGAGCGGAACGGCCGCTCCGACATCAGCCCCATGCCCTTCGGAAGCAGCCCCGCGACGCTATGGACCTGCGTGGTCTCCAGGGCTTCGGTAAAAGTCAGAGGCGGCAGAATGCCGGCCAGCCGTTTCGCCAGCATAGTTTTGCCCGAACCCGGCGGACCGACCATCAGCACATTATGACCGCCGGCCGCGGCGACTTCGAGCGCGCGCTTCGCCGTGGTTTGGCCCCGAACATCGCGGAAATCGAGAATCGATCCGGCCTCGATCGCCGCGGCACATCGGTTGGGTTGATACGGAGTGAACTCATCGGGACGGTTTAGCAGCGCGACCACTTCTGCCAAATGCCGTACGCCGAATACGCGAACGCCGTCGGCCACAGCCGCTTCGGCTGCGTTCTCGAAGGGCACCAGCAGATTCGAAATACCCTGCTTGCGCGCACATGCGGCAATCGAGAGCGCGCCGCGCACGGGCCGGATCGCGCCGTCGAGCGACAATTCGCCGACAAACAAGTGCTGGTCGGTCGCCCCTACTATACCCATCGCGCCCAGGATTCCGAGCGCCATCGGTAGGTCGAAACCTGCGCCCTCCTTGCGCACATTAGCGGGCGCGAGATTGATCGTCACGCTTTTGTTGGGATACCCGAAACCGGAATTAAGCAGAGCGCTCTTGATTCGCTCACGGCTCTCGCGCACCGCGGTGTCCGGCATCCCTACCGTGATGAAATCCCGGCTGGCGCTAGGATACATATCCACTTCCACATCGATCAGGTGCGCATCGATCCCATACACAGCGGCCGAGCGGGTGCGAAACAGCGCCATTGATCACTAGTGGCGTCATCTTCCCTTTATTCTGCTTTTTAGTGAGCTTCCGAAGAAAAAGTATTACGTCCTCTACTTCGGAGGATCCAAAGTTGGAGGCTTGTGATAGACTGATCGGAAATGAAAATACTCCTTCCATGCGCATTACTGATCGCCGGCTCGGGGTTGATGCAGGCATCCATCATCGAATCGATCAGCTTCAATCTTTCAGCCCTGCATCCGGGCTCGACGTTGTCAGGTACGTTCATTCTGTCCAACTTGCCCATGGTCGGGGATACGGCGCCCGTCCTGCTGTCGTTCAGCGATCCATCGGACTATTCGCCAACATCGCTAATGGACACGATTACGATCACGGGCGGGACCCCCAGCGGTTTCGCGGTAATTCCCTCTGAGCTGACGTTCACCAATCTTAGCGGCGTCACTATCCCTATAGATACGAAGGACGTCGATCTGACGCCGTTTGGCTTTGCGATGTGTGCGTCCTTTCCTTGCTCAGCTACCGGAAACATCCAAGACCGAAACCCGGCGGTGTTTAACTCGACGTACACGATCGCCCCTGCTGCTGCGGTTCCCGAACCCGGCTACACACTCTTGTTCCCCATATTATTAACGGCTATATTCTTCGGACAGCGGCTCGCCGCTCGGTCAGGCCGGATCGAACAAGTGTCCGAGCTTTTCTTTCTTGGTGCGCAGGTAATCTTCCCTGGATTCGTGCGCCGCAACGATACACGGCACGCGCTCGGTTACCCGGACGCCGCCGCGTTCCACAGCCTGAATCTTTTCGGGATTATTCGACATCAACCGCACTGCGTCCAACTTAAAATAACGCAGAATCGCCGCCGGGAGCTCGTATCCGCGCAGGTCCGCTTCGAAGCCGAGCTGTTCATTGGCCTCGACCGTATCCGCGCCCCGGTCCTGCAGCTCATAAGCGCGCAGTTTATTGAGTAAGCCGATCCCGCGGCCTTCCTGATGTTCGTAAATCAGAAGCCCCCGGCCCTCGCGCGCGATGGATTGAAGCGCCAATTCGAGCTGCGCGCGGCAATCGCAGCGCAGGCTATGAAACACATCGCCCGTGAGACACTCCGAGTGGATCCGCACCAGCGGCGGCGCGCCGGCGAGGTCGCCCATCTTCAGGACGACGGCCTCTTCCAGCTCGCCGCCCGATCCTCCTTCGAACCCGAAAATCCGGAATTGACCGAACTCCGTGGGAAAGTTGGCCTCGGCAATTCGGCGCAGTTTAAATGTCCGGGACATGGATGCAAGCCGCGAGCGCAAACCACATGGGCGCAAACCCAGCGCAAACCTTGCGCGCAAAATAACGACGAGTAACTTCATTATAATTATTCGCAGCGGCCAATACTGGCCGTCCGCGTCAAATGGTTGAACAACACCTGCTGATTTTGCTGGTTAAGCTGGCCGTCGCCGCCTCACTCGCCAGCATTCTGACGCGTAGCGGCCGGTTTCAGCGGATGTTGATGCGGGAAGAGCGGACTCTCCCGCAGCGGCTCCAGATGGCGCTGGTATGCGCCATGATCTTCGGCCTTGGCGTCCTCGCGCGCGTGCTCAATCCAGAAGCTTATCAGGCGCTCGATCTGGGCCTCGAGGGCAGCCTCGCATTAGGCATCCTGGGCGGCTATGTCACAGGTCTGGTTGCTGGCGTGCTCATCTCCATTCCGGCCATGTTCCACCGAGAGTTGATGTCGATGCTGCTGTTCGCCGCAGTCGGGCGTCCTGGGCGGTCTATTGCGCGATCTCGCCCCCGATAAGGAAGCCATCTGGAGATTCTCGCCGTTCCCCGATCTGAGCCTATGGCGGCTGGTACGCAAACGCGATTTGCGCCTGCCTATCTTCAGCCTGGGATGTGTGCTGGTGATCCTGCTCGCCGAACTTGCTGCGCGCGACCATCGCTAAATTTCACCACGGGGGCGTATTTGCGTTGCAGCAGGGCTGGAGCGATGCCGGGCCTTGGCTGATTGTGGCGGTCTATGCGACCACGCTGTTCGCGACCGTTTTGCCGATCAAGATCTGGAACAGCAATCGCAATGAAAAAAAGCTGGAGCAGCAGCAACTGCACTTGAACCAGGCGCGCCTGGCCGCCCTCAGCCGCCAGATCAATCCCCATTTTCTGTTCAACACGCTGAACTCCGTCACGTCGCTGATTCGCATCAATCCCGATCAGGCGCGTCAGGTGGTCTATAAACTCTCGAAAATCCTGCGCCGTCTGCTGCATCAGCCGGAAAATCTGACCTCGCTCGGCGAGGAGCTTTCGTTCATTGACGATTATCTGGCGATCGAAATGGTCCGCTTCGGCGACAAAACTCCGCTTCGTCAAGGATATCGATCCGGCGACGCTGGATCTGCTGGTTCCGAGCATGCTGCTGCAGCCCCTGGTCGAGAACAGTATCCGCCACGGCCTTTCGAGCAAAGTGGATGGCGGCACGGTTCGCGTGCGCAGCCGTATGATCGGACGCCGCCTGCAAATTATCGTCGAAGACGATGGGGTCGGAATTCCCGAGAGCATGCTGGCGACGCTGTTCGAGCAGGGGATCGGCGTCAGCAATGTCAACGAGCGTCTGAAGGTGCTGTTCGGCGAAGATTACAAAATGTGGATCGACAGCCGTCCCGGAGAGGGCACCACCACCGGGATTGAAATACCGGAGCAACTCAGTGGTACGGTAGTGAGAGTCGAATCGTTAGTTGGCAGCGGATAGAGAATTCTACGTGGAGCCATTTTGAGCGACCTTAACTATTCCCTTCATCTCCTTCGCGCGGATCAGATGCCGCGCACCATCGCCGAACGCACCCGGCGCATTTACGATTCGGTGGCCTCGATTTACCCTGTGAGCACGTTCTTCTTTCATTCCCAGGCGCACGCCTGCGCGCTCCGGCACGCGGGCATCCGGAATGGTATGCGAGTACTCGAGGTCGCTACCGGTTCGGGAGAGATGTTTCGTCGCCTCGTCAAATCCAATCCGCGAGGGAAAGACTTTCGGTCTGGATCTTTCGCCGAATATGGCCGCGCGCACACAAAATCGCGCCCGGCGCGAGTTTCCCGACGCGCAATCCCATTGCGGCGCGGTGGATGTGCGAAATATCCCGTTCCGCAACGCCAGTTTCGATGTTGTGGTCTGCTGTTATTTATTCGAGCTCCTCTCGCAGGACGATATCCGGCTCGCATTGCGCGAGATCCGCCGCGTGCTGCGGGCCAATGGCACGCTGGCGCTGGTGGTGATCGGGCAAAACGCGAAGATATTCAACCGGCTTTACTACGTCTGCGGCAAGCTGGTTCCCGCCTTCTGGGGACGCCAAGTGGAACATGCGGTCCCGAATCTGGTTCAGGAAGCCGGTCTGAAGATCGTGACCAATCGCTTCGTGCGCCAGACCGGCTATCCTTCGCGCGTGCTGGTCGCGCGGAATTAATAGAACAAATATTTCCGCCACTGATCGTCGCTCTTCCCGAGCAGACGCATCAGATGCCGGCTGGTGTGCAGACTGAACGGGCGCGGCGCGCGCGCCAGGCGCATCCCCGCCTCCTCCGGCGTGCGATTTCCCTTGCGATTATTGCAAGGATGGCAGCAGGCCACCAGGTTCTCCCAGGTCGTCTCGCCCGCGCGCGATCGCGGAATCACGTGATCGAGCGTCAGCTCGCCGGAATTGAGCGTGCGCAGGCAGTATTGGCAAATATAACGATCCCGCATCAGGATATTTTTCCGGGAAAGCGCCCTGGTCTGATGCGGAATGCGTCGATATTCGAGCAGCCGGATGACGCTTGGCACGCGAATGGATTGCCGCGCCGAATGCACGTTGCGTGTTCCCGTGCTCCTCCGCCGCCGCCACGCCCTTGAGCACCAGCACCAGCGCCCGCCGGGCCGCGCATACGTTGATCGGCTCATAGCTCGAATTCAGCACCAGCACCGGCCTGTGCAGGCGTTCCTGATGATTTCGCGATCATGCGATCCCGCTTCCTGCGCCTGCCGCCGCGGCCGCATCGGAAAGTTGCGGCCGCATAATCAACGTGTCTCTCCGATCCGCCCGCGCCAGCGCCAGCACCGCGACATGTTCGGCGCCCGCCTTCTTCAACGCCCGCGCGCAAGCGCTCGCCGATGCGCCCGTGGTCATGACATCGTCGACCAGCAATACCCGCATTCCATCCAGCCTCGCTCCGCGCTTACCAAAAACGCTCCGCCGACATTGACGCGGCGTTTGGCGCTGGTGAGTCCCGCCTGCTGGAGCGGTAGCGCGGATGCGGCGCGACGACGTTCTTCGCGGGCACGCCTCCGGCGTTTGGAGATCTCGCGCGCCAGCAGTCCGGCCTGGTTGAACCCGCGCTGCCATCGTCGCCGCCAGTGCAAAGGCATGGGCACGATCAGATCGTAGCGCTGCTCTAAAGGAAGAGCGGTGGCGAGAAACCTTCCGAAAGGCCGTGCAAGCGGCCGCATCCCGCCATATTTGAAAAGATGAATGAGCTTGCGCAGGCATGCCTTCGTAAGCGCCATACGAATACACTGCGTCGAATCCCGAAGCCCCCAGCCGGCATAACGTGCAGCGCCCCGTCTCATCCAAGGGAAACCGGTTGAGAAACGGCGTGCGGCAAGCCACGCAGAAAAATTCGGCCGTGAGCGGAGCCGGTTCCTTCAGGCAGCGCGCGCACACCGGAATCCGGGAAATTTTCTGAAGTGGTTTGCCGCAGACGCGGCATTCATCGGGAAGAACGAGCTGAAACACACCGGAGAATACCTTCTCCGCGATGAGAGATATTCTACTCAGGAGCAGGCGACTCGAGAAGACCCACCTCCACCAACAATCCCAGTGTACAACACTGCTCAAATGTCACAGATAGAACAAACTTAACCGCGGCAGGCCCGCGGCTTCGAGCAGCCGCCGATCCAGAAACTGCTTTTCGAGCATCGCCAGTTGCTCCGCGGTCATTTTTCCGCGATAAGGCTTCAGATCGAGATCGAGCGCGCGGCGCGCTTCAAACAGCGCTTCCTCCGGAGCCTCGGCGCGAAGGCGTGCAATCATTTTTTCCTCAATCGCGGTGAGCCTTTGCTCGAGCTGCTCGAGATCGGAATAGAGCGCCGTCCAGATCCAGCGCCTCCAGCGAGGCCGCCGCATTCTCGTGCCCGGCTTTCTTCAGCGCCTCCGTATTGCGCTCGACAAACGCCCGAACGTCCTCCAGGGCAAACGGCGGAGCAGACTGCTTGTGCGATGCGACCGGCGATGTATCACACAGCGCCTGCGCCTCCGCCGCAATCGCCTGAGCGCAGTACGCAAGCGAGTTCACCCTGTGAATTCGCGCCTGCGCCGGACGGCTGCGCCATTTCTCGAACGCCGCGTCGATCCCGCGCAGCACCGCCTCGATCGGAACTCCCGCATTTTTCCAGATTTCGATCAGCGCCCAATCGAGGGGCGAAAGCAGAAATAATCCCGTGCCGCGCGCCCGCTGGAAATGCTCCTCGATTTCCGTGAAATAGTTGAAATAATTTTCCGTCACTGCGATGGATTTCGGGTCTGGTTTCTTTCCCAAATGAGACGCAATCCATCCAGGGTCAAATCCTCGTCGTAGTTTTTGACCAGGCGCGATCCCTGTACGATCAATTGCCCCTGGCCGCCGGTCGCGACCGTTTTGGTCTGCGGACCCAGTTCGGCGATGAGACGTTCCACGATTCCGTCGATCATCCCCAGAATCCCGTAATACAGGCCGGACGTGATACTGCCGACCGTATTTGACCCGATCAGTTTTTCCGGCTCGCGGAAATCGACCATAGGCAGGCGCGCCGTTTTAGCGAACAGCCCGGAGATCGACATGCCGATGCCGGGGCAGATGATGCCGCCCAGGAACTCCGCGGCCGCCGATACGATATCGAAATTGATAGTGGTGCCGAGGTCCACCGAAACACACGGGCCGCCATATTTGTGAAACGCCGCGACCGCGTTCACCAGCCGGTCCGCTCCCACCTCGCGCGGATGATCGTAGCGCACAGTGAGTCCCGATATCGGTCGAATAGTTGATGAACATCGGCCGGCGATGGAAGTAGCGCTCCGCCATCGCGATCAGCGGCTGATCGACGGCCGGCACGACGCTTGAAATCACGACGCCGTCAACGGCGGCCAGTTCCAGATGGGACAGCGAGAACAGGTTTCGCATCAGAATGCCCCATTCGTCGGCAGTCTGATCGTGAATGGTCCGCAGACGCCAGCGCCCGATCAAGCTTCCGACTCTCGAAAGCTCCAATCGTAATATTGGTGTTTCCGGCGTCGAGCGCTAGAAGCATAGTGGTTCCAATTCAAGCCGGACGAATGCCGCCGGCGAGAATCGTCGTTTCCTTTCCGTTGTCTTCGCGAATCACCAGAAATCCCGACGGATCGAGACCCCAGGTAACTACCCTCAATGATGACGCCGTCTTTCTCGACGCGCACGCGCCGCCCTTCGGCATAACTCGACGAGCGGGCAAACATCTCGAGAATGGCCGCAGGCCCGCGCTCCATCAGAATTGCGCAGCAATCCTGGATGCCGTTCACCAGCGCGACCAGCAAATCCTCGCGCGAAACTCCCGGTTTTCCCGCCATCCGTAAAGAAGTTGCCGGAGATGCGAGATCCGGCGGAAATCCGCGTCTGATTTACGTTGATGCCGATGCCGGCCGACAATCGCTCCGCTTTCGAGATGCGCCAGAACCCCCGCGCATTTGCGGCCATCGATCAGCACGTCGTTCGGCCAGCGCAGATCCGCCGCGATGCCGGCGATTTCGCCAATCGCTTGTTGTGTCGCGAGACCCAGCGCCAGCATCATCACTGGCAGCGTATTTACATTCGAGACGCAAGCGCAGCACGATCGAGACATACAGGCCCGCGCTTCGCTTCCGAATGCCAGACGTGGCCGTGCCGGCCCATTCCGCGCGCGTTGAGCGTCCGCGCCCACGATGGTTCCGGCTGGACACCCTCCCGGGCAAGCTGCGATCGCGAACGTCATGGTCGAGTCCACCTCATTGAACCACTCGATACGGCGTCCCGGCATCCGTGCGCGAACCGATGCCAAGTCAAACGGCATAAATGCCACAGTTGATATTTACCGCGGAGGCCGAATGCGTGATCGCTCCCGATGAAATGAAATCGGGATGCGCTTCGGCATAGGCGCGAACATTTTCGAGCGTCACGTTTCCGGAAATCTCAGTCTCTGCCCGGTGATCGATGAAGCGAACCTCTACTGCGGCTTGTTCCGGCGTCATATTGTCCAACAAGAGCCGAGCGGCCGCGCCGGAACCCAGCGCCTCTACGATCTCGGCGCGGGTTCGAACTTCCACTTCGATCGGCTTGCCCGCGGCGCGGGCTCCCTCGATAGCCGCGCCTACTCCGCCCGCGAGGCGAATGTGGTTATTCTTGATCAGCACCGCGTCATACAGGCCCATGCGGTGATTCACCACGCCGCCGGCCGCCGCCGCCATTTTTTCGAGCACCCGCAGCCCTGGCGTAGTTTTGCGCGTATCCAGAATTCGTACGCCGGTTACCTCGACGGCAGCAACAAATTTCGCGGCGAGTGTCGCAACTTCCGGAAAGGCGTTGCAGGAAATTTAAGGTGACTCGCTCGCGGGTGAGCAAAGTTCTGGCCGCCCCCCGCACCAGTGCGATCTGCTCGCCCGCGCCCACCCGATCCCCACTGCGCTTTTGAATCTCCGTCTCTTCAAATAAAAGCCGCAGCAACTCGACCCCCGCGACCGTCATCGCCTCGCGCGCCACAAAGCGAGCTTCAGCCCGCAAGCTCGAAGGAATACACGCATCGGTCGTCAGATCGCCGGTGCCGATGTCCTCAGCCAGAGCGCGCTCGACCGCTAAACGCGCCTCACTCTCCCATTGCATCGCGATTCTTCTTCAATTGCGATTCGTATTCGGCAAGCTTCGCCCGCATGGATTCGATCACCTTCGCGGGGGCTTTGCTGATGAACGCTTCGCTTGTAAGCTGGCGCCTCGAATTCGCAATCACTTTTTCGAGCTGTTCGTTTTCCTTTTTGAGATGCGCGCGATCCACACGGACGATAGAATTTTGCCCAGGCGGAGTCCTCGTGGCGAGCGCGGCAACTCTTCTAGATTCCGTGATTTCATCTTGCACACGCCTCATCTGCTTGTCGGCGTCGGGATCGCGCGTAAATTCATCCCCGCGCGGATATTTCGCCAGTGCGATCGATCCGGCATCGGGTCGAACGACGATGCCACAGTTCCTCGGTGATGAACGGCATCAAAGGATGAATCAGCCGCAGCGCGTTTTCGTAAACAACGTAAGCGTAACTCCAGTCCGCGTCCCGCTTTTTCAATTCCAGGTACCAGTCGCAAAACTCATCCCAGAAAAAAGTCCAGACCGCATCCGCGGCCTCGTGATAGCGATGGTGTTCAAACGCCTCATTGGCCTTCTCGGCGCAATCGATCAGTCGATTCGTGATCCATCGATCCGCGAGCGATAACGGCTGCGCCCGTACCCTGATTACTCTTGCTGAACAACAATCGCGATGCGTTCCAGATTTTATTCGCAAAATTCCGCCCCCGCGTGATCACTTCCTCGCTCAGCGCGATATCGTTTCCCGGCGCCGCCGCCACCAGCAGCCCGAATCGCACCGCGTCCGTCCCGTACTTTTCGTTGATCACCAGAGGATCGATCACGTTGCCCTTGGTCTTCGACATCTTCTGCCGCTCGGCATCGCGCACCAGCCCATGAATGTGAATCTGGCGGAACGGCACGTCGCCCATGAACTCGATGCCCAGCATGATCATTCGCGCCGCCCAGAAAAAGATAATGTCGAAACCCGTGACCAGCAGAGTGGTCGGATAAAACGCGCGCAGATCGACGCGTATCGTCCGGCCATCCCAGCGTCGAAAACGGCCATAATCCCGAGCTGAACCACGTGTCGAGCACGTCCGGATCCTGCTCGATATTCTTCGAGCCGCATTTCGAGCACGCCGCCGGCGTCTCGCGCGCCACCGTCACTTCCTTGCAATCCGCCGCAATGCCAGGCCGGAATGCGATGGCCCCACCAGAGCTGGCGGGAAATACACCAGTCGCGGATGTTGTACATCCATTCGAAATACGTTTTGGCCCAATTTTCGGGCACAAACCGGATGCGCCCGTCTTCCACGGCTTTGATCGCAGGCTCCGCCAGCGGCTTGATTTTCACCCACCATTGCGTCGAAACCAGCGGCTCGACCACCGTCTTGCAGCGATAGCATTTCGCGAGGCTGAGCTGGTACGGTTCGATCTTCTCCAGCAATCCGAGCGTTTTGAGCTCGGCCACCACCTGCTTGCGCGCTTCGAACCGGTCGAGACCGGCAAAGCGCCCCGCCTCGAGCGTCATTTTGCCGGCTTCGTCGATCACCTTGATGCTGGGCAGATTGTGCCGCTTGCCCGCCTCGAAATCGTTGGGATCGTGAGCCGGAGTAATCTTCACCGCGCCGGAGCCGAACTCGGGATCGGCCATCGTGTCGAGCACAATCGGAATCGGGCGATCCATCAGCGGAAGCTGGGCCGTCTTGCCCTCCAGTTCCGCCGCGCGAGAATCGCTCGGGTTGATCGCCACCGCGGTATCGCCGAGCATCGTCTCCGGCCGCGTCGTCGCCACCACCAGCTTGATCGAACTGCCGTTCACCGGGTAGCGAATGTGCCAAAGATTCCCCGCCGTCTCCTCGTGCACCACTTCCAGATCGGAAAGCGCGGTCTGGCAGCGCGGACACCAGTTCACCATATACTGGCCGCGATAAATCAGCCCCTTTTCGTAGAGCCGCACGAACGCTTCGCGCACCGCGCGCGAGAATCCCGCATCGAGGGTGAAGCGCTCGCGCGACCAGTCGCAACTCATCCCCGGCGCGCTTCATCTGCTCGACGATGCGCCCGCCGTACTTCTCCTTCCACTCCCAGACGCGCGCCTCAAACTTTTCGCGGCCGAGTTCCCGGCGCGTTAGACCCTCTTCTGGGCCAGCTAGCCGCTCCACCATGATCTGCGTCGCAATGCCGGCGTGATCCGTGCCCGGCAGCCACAGCGTGGAGACGCCCAGCATTCTTCGCCAGCGCACCTGGGCATCGATGATCGAGTGCTCGAACATGTGCCCCATGTGCAGCGAGCCGGTAACGTTCGGGGGCGGAATCACCAGCGAAAAATAAGGCTGGCCGGGCTTCGCCTCCGCGCGGAATAATTGTGATTCCACCCACCACTCGGCCCAGTGCGGCTCGAAGCGCTGGGGCTCGTAAACTTTCGATTCGTATTTCCATGCGGGAAATCCCAATTTTAACAGGCCCGCGTTAGAATAAGACCCTATGAACTACTACGGAGCAAAAGAACTAGCCGAGAGTTTCCGCACGGTGCGCAAGAACACCCTGACCATCGCCGAGGAAATCGACGAGAAAAACTATAACTTCCGCCCCGCGCCCGAAACGCGCACGGTGGCGCAGCTCCTGGTCCATCTGGGATCCAGTTCGACCAAGCTGCAGCATCAGATCCACGGCACAAGAGCGCCGCACCACGCTCGAAGGCTTCGATTTTCCGGCTGCGATCGGCCGCATTCAGGCTGAAGAGCAGAAGCCGCGCACGAAGGCTCGAGATCGTCGCCCTTCTCCGCGAGGACGGCGAAAATTTCGCGAAATGGCTGGAGGGCCTTTCCGACGATTTTCTCGGAGAACGGGTCTCGATGCAGGCCGGTGCGACACCCGCGGGCAAGACGCGCTTCGAGATGATCCTCGGCGTCAAGGAGCATGAGATGCATCATCGCGGCCAGCTCATGATGATCGAGCGGATGCTCGGAATGGTGCCGCACCTGACCCGCGAGATGCAGGCGCGCTTCGCCGCCAGGGCTACCCAGAAAGCGCAGCCTGCCTAACCCGCAAGAGCGGCCCCGGATCGCCATCGTCGGCGCCGGCGCTTTTGGCCGGAATCATCTCAGGATTGTTCACGAATCCGCGCACGCGGCGAACTGGCCGGGGTCTTCGATCTCGACCAGCGCCGCGCCGACGGAAGCTGCCGCGGTCTACGGCTGCCCTGTGTTCCGCATCCTTGGAGGAGCTTGCCTCGCAGCCGAGGCCGCCGTCGTCGCAACTCCCACGCTGACTCACGCGGAGATCGGCTGCCGGCTAATCGAGCTCGGCCTGGACGTGTTGGTCGAAAAGCCCATCGCGCACGATCCCGCCTCCGCCCGCGCTCTGATCGATGCCGCGCAACGGCACGGCAAAATCCTGCAAATAGGCCATCTGGAGCGATTCAATCCAGCCGTGCTGGCCCTCGAATCCGTAATCACGCAACCGCTCTTTTTTGAGGTGCATCGGCTCAGTGAATTCAGCCCGCGCAGCCTGGACGTGGATGTCGTTCTAGACCTGATGATCCACGATATCGATATCGTGCTCGCGCTTACGCGCCAAACGCCCGCGGAAGTTCGCGCCGCCGGCATCTCCATCCTTTCTCCCAAGGTCGACATCGCCAACGTGCGCCTCCAGTTTCCCGGAGGATGCATCGCCAACCTCACCGCCAGCCGCGTCTCGACCGAACGCGTGCGCAAACTGCGCCTTTTTCAGCCGCATGAATACATTTCGCTCGATTACAGCCGACAGGACGCGGTGCGGTTCAGGGTGAAACCTCCCATGGGGATCGATTTCGCTCCCCTCGCCGTCACTAAAGACGAGCCTTTGCGCCTGGAGCTTGAAAGTTTCATCGAATCCGTCGTCCACCCGCACGCCGCCGCGGGTATCCGGGGAGCAGGGGCTGGCCGCGCTGGTTGTCGCCCATGACATTCTTGATAAAATTGAAGAGCACGCCGGGTTGGTGGCTCAGGCTTTGGGAGCGTCTTGAGTTAAACGCAGCCGGGCTGGGCAACCTTGAGCCGGGCAGAGGCGTCTTTACGTTGTCCAATGCATGCCCCCGCGGTCAAAGTCGCCCATTCACCGGAGCTTGAACCTTCTTCTCGAATGGCGCGAGCCTGCCTCGCCCGGGCGAATCCTGCGAGCCGGCGTGGGATCGATCGTGGTGCATGCCGCCCTGGTGGTCCTGCTGCTCTTCCTGGCCAGCACTCCCACAAGCGCCGGAACCGTTCCCGGTCGCTCCGGATCTCCACCAGGCTGTACACCTGATTGCGCCCGAGAAACTTCGAGCTGACCCAAAAAGAGCCCAATCACGGCAAAGTGACCCGTGAGCTGGATGTGCGCAGCGCGCTCGCCGGCTCCGCAATCCCAGGCGCCCAAATTCCGGCCGCCCGCGCCGCTGCCAGGACCGATCGCTCAGGCGCAATCCGCGCCCCGGTCATCGAGCCTCCCAAGATCGACCTTCCGGCGTCCACTCCTCCGCCGCCTGTCGCAGGACCGGCCATTCGCGTGCCCCCGCCGCCCCACCGCAGGAAAAGCCGAAGCTCGCGTTTGAGAATGTCGCGCCCGCGTCAACGCACACAGCGCCGAATCCCAATTCACAGATTCCGCTGCCCAAGACTTCCGTTCAGGACGCCGCGCGCGCTGCCACCACTCAGAGCGGCGGAGGAGGAACAACCGTCGGCGACATCGGCGACGATCTCACGACCATTCCCAATCTCAGCCAGACTCCCTCGCCCGGGCGCGTCGGCAGCAATCTCCAGTTGCTGAGCGATCCCAAGGGCGTCGATTTCAAGCCGTATCTGATTATGGTCCTGACCGCGGTCCGGCGTAACTGGATGGCCGTTATCCCGGAGAGCGCGCGCATGGGGCGCCGCGGGCAAGTCCTGGTCCAGTTCATTATCGACCGGCAGGGCGGCGTTCCGAAACTCGTGATCGCGGAGGAGTCCGGCACGGAAGCATTCGATCGCGCCGCCGTAGCCGGGATCAGCGCGTCCAATCCGTTTCCGCCGCTTCCCGCCGCATTTCAGGGCGACCAGATCCGTTTGCAGCTCGCCTTTTCCTATAATGTGTCCACGGATATGCGGCATTGAGCATTATGAACCGACGCTTCCTAGCTGCAATGTCGACCTACGCCGGGCTGGCCATTCTCGCAGGCTTCACGCTCGACGGAAAGATCCGCATCGGCACCTGGATTATCTTAGGATATTTCGCATTCATGACCTGGATCGTAGTCCTAAAGCGCCGGCTGGACTAAGACGCCGGCATATTGCCGTCCGATTAATTTAAGACCTCACCTAAGGTGATCCTTCGATATACCTCCTATACCTACTCCCTTTAACTTACATATAGTGAGCTTTTTCGCCGAGCCTTAATCCCGGATCGGGAAGTTTGTGATGGGATCGGCGAGGAGCGTTCCAAGTTGGGAGGGACAAGCGGGAGCGCGGTTCCAATTCGGTAGTCCGCCGCGCCCCGGATGATTCGAGCGACGCGGCCGATCTGCAGTTTGCTGCTGATTCCAAAGCTCGATCACTTGTTTGTTCTATCGGAGGACAGCCGTGTTCACTCCAGAGCGCGATTTGGCGCGGGGCGTGCAATTGGCAGAGCGTTACAAAGAGCTGGATGTCAATGGTTTCCGATCCGGAGCCAAGAACTTTGAGGAGAATGCCCGTTCATGAAATATAAGACAGCCGCTG
The DNA here is from genome assembly GCA_963799805.1 of uncultured Acidobacteriota bacterium. Lineage (GTDB taxonomy): Bacteria > Acidobacteriota > Terriglobia > Bryobacterales > Bryobacteraceae > Palsa-187. The sequence continues at coordinate 425,808 of CAWCYF010000002.1, read as the reverse complement.
CCGCTTCGATTCGCCCGCATGCGGTTCCCATGAGAACACGCAAGCTAGCCGTCATGCCCATGCCGGCTAGTGGAACTCAGTGCTCCCCTGTTCACGCCAGAAGCAGCGCGAGCGTGAGCCAGGCGGCCATGCTCGCGCGCCGCGACCGTGTGGTCCTGGAGCACCTCTCGCTGGTGAAGGCCATCGCTGTGCGCGTGCATGAGAATCTCCCGGTACACGTGGACCTGGACGATCTGGTGCATGCCGGCATTCTGGGGCTGTTCGACGCCGCCACTAAATTCGATCCTGAAAAGCAGGTGGTTTTCCCAAGCTATGCCAAGCATCGCATTAAAGGCGCGATCCTCGACAGCCTGCGCCAGCTCGACTGGGCTTCGCGCGACATGCGGCGGCGGCACAAGCAGGTCGAGGCCGCCACGCGCGAACTGTCCACGGCCTTGCAGCGCACTCCCACCGAAGCCGAGATAGCGGAAAAGCTGGGCATGGATGTGGATCGGTGGCGCACCATGATGCTCGATTTGCGTAATGTCGGCCTCGTTTCGGCCTCCACACGGTCCAACGAAAACGAAGACCTTCCCGCTCCCGATTTTCCAGGCAAGCCCGAAAGCCAGCCCGATTCGATTTGCGCGCGCGGGCAGCTTCGCAGCGTGCTCGGCGACGCCATGAAGACGCTTCCGGAACGCTACCGGAAAGTAGTGGTCCTGTACTACACCAGGGAAATGACTATGAAGGAAATCGGAGGCATCCTCGGCATCAACGAAAGCCGCGTATCCCAGATCCATAAATCCGCGCTCGAGAAAATGGCTGTGACCCTGCAAGCCAATGGAATCACCTCCAGCCATGGCCTTCTGAATGTCCCCTGCTAAAATCGTCTCGTAGGTGCCCGCCAAAACCGCGAGCATTCGCCAGTTCTTCGGTCGAAGAGGCCTGCTCTCCGCGTGGCACCCGAACTACGAATACCGCGAAGGCCAGTTGGAGATGGCCGAGGCCGTGGAATCGGCCCTCGCCGATAAGAGGCATTTGATCGTTGAGGCCGGCACGGGCACCGGAAAGACGCTCGCATACCTGGTTCCCGCCATTCTTTCGGGCCGCCGGGTCGTCATCTCGACCGGCACGAAAAATCTGCAGGAGCAACTCTTCTTCAAAGATATCCCGTTCCTCGAAAAACATCTCGGCGCGCCATTGCGAGCCTGTTACATGAAGGGCCGCAATAATTATGCCTGCCGTCAGAAAATCTACGACGCCGAAAAAGAGCCGGTCCTCGACGGCCTCGAGGAAGTCGCCGATTTCCAAATTATTCGCGAGTGGGAAAAGTCTACGATTACTGGCGATCGCGCCGAAATCAAGACGCTTCCCGAATCGAGCACCGTATGGGCCAAGCTCGATGCCCGCGGAGACCTCTGCACCGGTCAGAAGTGTCCGCAATTCGAGCGCTGCTTCATTACGGCCATGCACCAAAAGGCGCAGGAAAGCGATATCATCATCGTCAACCATCACTTGTTCTTCGCCGACCTCGCCGTAAAGGCCGACGAATTGAGTGGAATTATTCCCGAATATGGCGCGGTGATTTTCGACGAAGCGCACGACATTGAAGAGATTGCGGGACAGTACTTCGGGGTTTCGATCTCGAATTATCACTTCGAGGAGCTCGCGCGCGACGTGGGAGCGCTCGCGCGGCGCAAAGAGTTTCAATCGCAGGAGCTGGACCGCATCCTGATTACTCTGCTGGACCGTTCAGCGCAGTTCCTGGCCCTGTTTGGGACTGGATTCGGCGCTGCTGAGGGCCGTAGCGGGTTCCGGTCTCACGAAGCCTTTCTCATGCAGCACGAGGAAGTATATCGCGACGTGCTGCGCGCGCTCGAGCTGGTGACGCTCCAGCTTGAGCTCTTGAAAGCCGCGCCGGAGGAGGCGATCCCTCTGGTGCATCGCGCCCGCGATATCGCGGCTCGGCTCCAGTTCTGGATGGAAAGCGGCGAGCGCTCCTACGTGTATTGGATCGAGCGCCGCGGCCGCGGAACATTCCTTCAGGCCACGCCCATCGACGTCTCCTCGTTTCTCGATGAAAAGCTGTTCGATGCCGTGGACACCGTGATTTTAACCTCGGCCACTCTCGCCGTCTCCGGCGGATTCGAGTTTACAAAGGAGCGGCTGGGCTTGCGCACCGCGCGCACACTGGTAGTCCCGAGCCACTTCGATTACCCCAGGCAAGCCTTGTTCTACGTTCCGCAAGCGCTCCCCGATCCCCGCTCCCCAGCGTTTACGGCAGCCGCGGCCCGCGAGATCGTTGAAATTCTTACGCTGAGCCGGGGGCGGGCCTTCGTCTTGTTCACCAGCTACCAGCAGATGCGCCTGATCTACGACCGCGTTTCACTCGAAATCCCATACCAAACCCTGCTCCAGGGAACAGGTCCACGCAATGCGCTGCTCGATGAATTCAGGGCCACACCGAGCGCGGTGCTGTTCGCCACGGCGTCGTTCTGGCAGGGAGTCGACGTGCCGGGGGAGCAATTAAGTTGCGTTATTATTGATAAGTTACCGTTTGCCGTGCCTAGCGATCCGGTAGTGGAGGCGCGAATCGCGGCGATCCGGGACGAAGGCGGCGATGCGTTCAACAGCTACCAGGTTCCGCAGGCGGCCATCGCGCTGAAGCAGGGTTTCGGGCGCTTGATCCGGAGCCGTAGCGATCGAGGCGTGCTGGCACTGCTCGATCATCGCATCACGAAGGCGCGCTACGGCCAGATTTTTTTCGACAGCCTCCCGGATTATGCCTTCACCACCCGGCGCGACGATGTCGAGGAGTTTTTTGAATGTTTGAAGTCGCGGTAGAACAGACCTTTGCCGCCGGCCACGCCTTGCGCAACTACAAAGGCAAGTGCGAAAACGTGCACGGTCATAACTTTCGCGTGCGCGTGACCATCGAGGGCGAGAAGCTTGACGACACCGGCCTGCTTGTGGATTTCCTGGACGTGAAAAATATGATGAACGCGATCATCGAGCGCCTGGATCACAAATTCATAAATGAGGTCGCGCCCTTCGACGTCAAGAATCCGTCGGCGGAAAACATCGCTGAGTTTTTTCATCAAGAGATGTCAGCTGGATTACCCGAAACCCCGACCCGAGTCCGTGAAGTCACAGTTTGGGAAACAGATATCCAAAGCGCGACCTTCAGACCCTAAGGTGGGGCGGGCTTCAGACCGGTTGTGCCGCGCGGCTAACGCAAATGATGTAAGCGCCGACGGTTACTGTCAGCGCCCGAAGTAAACCGCGTTCTTCTGCGCGAACTCAGACCACTTCTCCGGCAGATCGTCCAGCGCGAAAATTGCCGATACCGGACAAACCGGCACGCAGGCGCCGCAGTCGATGCATTCCACCGGGTCGATGAAGAGCATGGTTTCGTCGGGAAATTTCGCAGCTTCCTTCTTCGGATGAATGCAATCCACCGGGCAAGCGTCCACACATGCGGTGTCTTTCACTCCAATACAAGGTTCTGCGATTACATAAGCCATAGAAGCGCGCTCACAACGTCACCTGGATCAATCCGGCGGGGTCAACTAATTACTACTAATAGCACAGGTGGCGCGCGCTGACAAAAGGGCGGACAACGGAGATGACGTTATCCCTGGCCTTGAGTGAAATAACGCTGGCGAATCTTTCGGCGGACGCCGCGAATAGGCGTCCCGCGCGATTGTTCGATGAAAGCTTTCGCCGCTGCCCGAACCTGGGATACAAGCTGATCGTCATCGCGAACTTGTCCCCTACGCTGGGCTTGAGCGGCGGTGACCAGGGCATGAAAGACGCCGATGCTGGGATCGGTGCCGGGAAGATGTTGGCGTATCAGGGATTGAATTCCCGACGCAAAACGATCGTAGAGGGGCGTCGCCGCGCCAGGGTCAGAGACCTGAGCAGGTGCCAATAGGTCTCTTTCCAAATGCGAGATGGGCAAGAGGGTTCAATTATGCACCCAACTCGATTGCAATTTCAAGTCTAATTATCGAATATATATCCGCGAATTAAAAATATAATAAATTTATTGGCTGCGGATGGTAGGGACGGGCAGATTCGAACTGCCGACCTGTCGCTTAGGAGGCGACCGCTCTATCCAACTGAGCTACGTCCCCGATGCTCCGATTGTACTCCATCGCTTCAGGCCTTTCTGGGCAATATCGCGGCGATAATGCATTCCGCTAAAATGAATCCGCTCGGCCGCCGCGTATGTATTCGCGACCGCAGTTGACAGATCCGGTCCGGAAGCGGTTACACCGAGGACCCGCCCTCCCGCTGTTTCCAGGCCTCTATGACCGAGCCTCACGCCCGCGTAGAAAACCTTCGCTCCGCGGCCGTCGATTCCCCCCTCAATTCCATGGACCGGGTCGCCTGTGCGAACCGGACCGGGATATCCGGCCGCAGCCAGCACTACACAAACGGAAGGATCCGGTTTCCATCTAAGGGTTGCGCCCCCGAGCGCTGTCGTTGCCGCGCGCATGAGTGTGGTCCCGAAATCGCCCTCCAGCCGATGCATCAGCGGCTGAGTTTCTGGATCTCCCAGGCGCACATTGAATTCGAGCACCTTGGGACCGTTCGCCGTCATCATTAGGCCGGCATAAAGAAATCCGGTGAAGCCCGTTGCGTGAATCGCCGGCTCAATGATCGTATCCAGCACTTGCTGACACTCGCGGTCGGACAGAATGCGTCCATCGCAATATGCGCCCATGCCGCCCGTGTTCGGACCTGTGTCGTCGTCGCCAACCGCTTTATGATCCTGCGTGACTTCGAGCGGGATCAAATTGCGGCCATCGCTAAGCACAATGAAGCTGACTTCTTCGCCTTCTAGGAACTCCTCAATCACGAGCCTCGGGCCCAGCGTGCGGACGGCAGACTCCACTTCACTCCGGTTATGAGCGATGATTACGCCCTTTCCGGCCGCCAGTCCGTCGGCCTTCACAACCAGCGGGTAATTGAAGCGAGCGAGCGAGCGGAGGGCCTCGTCTTGGTTTTCCGCGCGCATGAACCGGGCTGTGGGAATGCTCGAGCGCAGCATGAAATCCTTCGCATAAATCTTGCTGCCTTCCAATTGCGCCATAGCGCTGGTTGGTCCCACTATCGGAAAGTTTCGGGCGCGGAATTGATCGACCACGCCAGCCATTAAGGGTCCCTCGGGACCAACAACGGTCAGGTCCGGATGGATCGCCTCGGCAGCCGAAAGGTAATCCGCGGTTTCGATATTTTCGCCGGTTTGCGCGATTCCGGGATTGCCCGGAGCTGCGTAAATCTTGTGCCCCTCCTGTGCGAGGCGCCAAGCCAGCGCATGCTCGCGTCCGCCGCTGCCGATTATTAGAATCTTCACCGGGAATTCTTAGTTTATCGCGAGCGGATAGAATGGTTTCAGATGCCAAACCATTACAACGTAATCGTGGTGGGTGCCGGCCACGCCGGCTGCGAAGCGGCTCGAGCCTGTGCGCGGCTTGGGCTCAAAACGGCGATCGTCACGATGAACCTCGATCTCATCGCTCAAATGTCGTGCAATCCAGCCGTCGGCGGTATTGCCAAAGGGCATCTGGTGCGTGAGATTGATGCGCTGGGAGGTTTAATGGGTGAGGTGACGGATGCTGTCGGCATCCAGTTCAGGCTTCTGAACACGAGTCGCGGGCCGGCGGTTTGGTCGCCTCGGGCGCAATGCGATAAAAAACAGTACCGGCTGCGGATGCGGGAAATATTAGAAAAAGAGCCGAATCTCCAGATCTTGCAGGCAGAGGTTGGTCAACTCCTCATTTCCGATAAGCTCCCGAAACATATTCAAGGTGTATTGTTGCGCGATGGACGAACCATTAAAAGCGATACTGTTGTAATTACAACTGGCACATTCTTAAATGGCTTAGCCCATATCGGAGACCAGCGCTATAGCTGTGGGCGCAGCGGGGAAGCCCCGTCAAACCTCTTGGGAAATCAACTTCGCACACTGGATTTGCCGTGGAAGCGTCTGAAGACAGGTACTCCGCCTCGGCTTGACGGACGGACCATAGATTGGTCCTGCTTCGAGCCCCAGTATGGCGATCCGGAGCCAACCCCATTTTCATTTCTTACAGCGAAGATAGACCGGCCGCAGATACCTTGTCACATGGCTTACACGAATGCGGAGACGCACGGGATCATTCGCGATAATATCTCGCGCTCGCCGCTTTACAGCGGGCAAATCGAGGGGATCGGGCCGCGATATTGCCCGTCAATTGAGGATAAGCTCGTTAAATTCCCCGATAAAACTCGGCACCAGATTTTTCTGGAACCCGAGGGGTTGGATACCTATGAAATTTACCTCAACGGGATGTCGACGAGTATGCCGGCCGATGTTCAAGCACTGGCGGTTGCCTCTATTCCTGGTCTAGAAAACGCGGAGATCATCCGCCCGGGCTATGCGATCGAATACGATGCAATCGATCCACGCGAACTGGCTCAATCGCTTGAAGTTAAATCAATATCGGGGCTCTTCCTCGCTGGTCAGATTAACGGAACATCCGGATATGAGGAGGCGGCTTGCCAGGGGCTGATCGCCGGCCTGAATGCCGTCTGCAGAGTTGGAGGTTCAGATCCGATCGTGATCGGCCGCACCGAGGGATACACAGGGATTTTGATCGGCGATCTGATCACGCAAGGCGCTGATGAACCTTACCGTATGTTTACGTCACGGGCGGAGTTCCGTCTTCATCTGCGAATTGATAATGCGGATGAGCGCCTTACACCGATCGGCCGGCGAATGGGCCTGGTCACCCGGGAGCGCTGGGATCTATATTTAACCAAGCAAAGTCAAAAACTGCGTCTGCGCGAGTTGATGGAGTCTCTACGAGTTCCTCTGGCATTAGCGGGTGATCGTCCACTTTTGGCAGCTTGGATCCGCCGGCCGGAGTCGCGGATCGCTCAGATCAGCGCGTGGCTTACGGAACAACTGGGGGAAAGACCATTAAACGGAGTACTCCAAACCATTGAAACCGAGCTCAAATATTCAGGATATATCGCGCAACAACAACGCCAGGTGGATCGATTCAAGAATTCGGAGCGATCCTTAATACCCGGAGACTTTTGTTACACGGACATACCGGGTCTTTCCCGGGAAGTTCGTGAAAAGCTGGATCGGGTAAGGCCCGAGACTCTGGGGCAGGCGGGCAGGATTCCTGGCGTGACGCCCGCTGCAATCGCGGTTCTGGACGTCTACACGCGACTGAAGCATTGAGTTGCGATGTTCAAAGAGCTCTTGCGGGAGGAATTTGCTCCTTACGGGGATTTATCTGAAGATCAGCTTGGTCGCCTCGAACACCACTATCGCTTGCTGGCTAAGTGGAACCAAAAAATCAATCTAACTCGAATTCGGCGATTGGCGGATATCGTCCAGCTACATTATTGCGAATCGCTGTTCCTCGGCCGAGCTTTGCCTCCGGGGCGGCTTAGAATCGTCGACATCGGATCAGGCGCCGGATTCCCTGGAATTCCCGTCGCAATTCTACGTTCCGATAGCTTGATCGATTTGATCGAATCCCATCAGCGCAAGGCCGTTTTTCTGCGCGAGACTACCCGCGATCTTCCCAATGTGAGAGTTCTTTGCCAACGCGCAGGCTCGTGCGATCACAATTACGATTGGGCGATCGCTCGCGCGGTGCGCCCCGCTGGGGTGACTGCACTCAATTTGGCGCGAAATATGGCCCTTTTAGTAAGTTCGCGTGATGCCGCTAGGATCGCCGAAGCATCTTTTATTCAAAAAATTCCGTGGGGAGACAGTCGCTCGCTGGTGTTGTTCCACGTGGAACATGTTAAGATCTGAAATCAAGTGTCAAAGGTTATTGCAATTACGAATCAGAAGGGTGGGGTCGGAAAGACCACGACCGCGATCAATCTTGGGGCTTCATTCGCTGCAAAGCAACGGCGGATTTTATTAGTAGATTCCGATCCTCAAGGCAATTCTACCAGCGGCCTTGGAATTGAGAAGAACCCAGAGAGTTTCACTCTTTACAACGCATTACTGGGTGGCTTGCCACTAGCTGAGACAGTCGTGAAAACAGAGTGCGAAGGACTTGACCTGGTCCCTGCTGATAAAAATCTGGTTGCGGCCAATCTTGATATGGTCGATTTGGCAGATCGGGAACATCGTCTTCGACAAGCTCTATGCGATGTTCGCAGCCACTACGATTACATTCTGATCGACTGCCCTCCGGCTCTTGATCTCTTAACGCTGAATGCATTGGTGGCTGCGGATTCGGTGCTTATCCCGATCCAGTGCGAGTTCTTCGCTCTGGAAGGCATTTCGCAGCTCATTGATACTGTAGATAAGATTCGTGAGGCCTTCTCTCACCCGCTCAAAATAGAAGGAATTCTCCTCACAATGTTCGATGATCGGACGAATTTAACGCGTCAAGTGGCTGACGACCTGAGGGACTTTTTCAGCAAGGAGATTTTTTCTACTGTGATCCCTAGAACGGTGCGATTGGCGGAAGCCCCGAGTTACGGCAAGCCGATCCTGATGTATGATCCACGCTCGCGCGGCGCGGAAAGTTATATGAATGCTGGCTAAGGAGATACTCGAGAATGAACAAGGAAGCCGGAAATCAACGCAAAGTGCTGGGTAGGGGATTATCAGCGCTGCTCCCTCGCGCCGTACTCAAACCGTCGCCGCTACGGTTCCTTCGCCTGTCCCCGGTCGTCTACCGATTCACGCGATCCTGCCAATCCCGATGCAGCCGAGGACCGTCTTCCAAGCGGATCGGCTCGAAGAGCTGGCCGCCTCTATGCGCGCCAACGGAATTATCCAGCCGCTTATCGTTCGAAAACATGGGGACGCCTTTCAAATTGTCGCAGGCGAACGCCGCTGGCGCGCCGCAAAACTCGCTGGCCTCACTGAGGTTCCTGTAGTCATTCAAGAAGTTACCGATCCCCAGATGCTCGAATTAGCCCTTATCGAGAACATACAGCGTGAGGACCTGAATCCTATGGAGGCCGCCCATGCATTCGATCGCCTCAACCGGCACCTCGGTCTCTCTCATGAGGAGATCGGGCGGCGAACCGGTAAGGATCGGGCATCCATCGCGAACACGGTGCGGCTTCTCAAGCTGCCGAAGGAGGTACAAGCGTCTAGTTGCCGCCCAACGACTTAACATGGGCCACGCCAAAGCTATTCTGGGCCTTGCCCGAAGCTGAGATGCAGATTCAAGTGGGAGAAAAGTGCGCCGCCCAAGGCATGTCAGTCCGTCAAGTCGAGACTATGGTCCAGGAAATGACCTCCAACCGCCATAAAGCTGGCGCCGCTGGCGCGAAGCGTGAGGCGAACAACTCCTCCGACCCGAATGTCAAAGCCGCGCTCAATGACCTCGAACGCACTCTCGGAACCCGCGTTCGCATTGTTGAGCTAAGCGAGCAGCGAGGGCGAATCGAAATCGAATATTATTCCCAGGCTGAGCTCGAACGCCTGTTTTTAATTATCAATGGAGAATCGTACGATAAACTGATCGGTGGTGCCGGCGGCAGGAGTCGAACCTGCGACCTACGGATTATGAGACCGTCGCTCTAACCACCTGAGCTACACCGGCGCATTCACTAGCGTATGCAGGGGATTCTGGCGTGTCAAGTATAACAAGTATAATCGGATATTATTATATTATTAAGGCCGAGCTGACTCGTTATTCTACAATCATCAAGTGATGACGTCCGGTCTTGCCATCGAGTTCTCGCGGGTCTCGAAAAGTTACTCGATTTATGCGGCGCCGGGCGACCGTCTCAAGGAACTGGCATGTTTCAACCGGCGCCGGTTTCACACCGATTATTGGGCCTTGCGCAACCTCAGTTTTGAAGTTCGCCGGGGAGAAACTTTCTGTGTAGTTGGCGAGAACGGCTCCGGTAAGAGCACGCTTCTACAGATCTGCGCCGGCATTCTCCAACCGACCTCCGGAACGGCCATGGTCAATGGGCGAGTGGCCGCTCTGCTCGAGCTCGGAGCTGGGTTTAATCCTGAATTCTCGGGCCGCGATAATGTGTACCTGAACGGGGCAATCCTCGGCCTTTCGACGAAGGACATGGACCAGCGCTTCGGAGAAATCGAGGCCTTTGCGGAAATTGGGGATTTCATCAACCAACCGGTCAAAACATATTCGAGCGGAATGATTGTGCGGCTTGCGTTCGCGGTCGCGATTCACCTCGATCCCGAGATTCTGCTGGTGGATGAAGCCCTGTCGGTGGGCGACATTTATTTCCGCCAGCGGTGCATGCGAAAAGTGCATGAGCTCAGGTCCCGCGGCATTACGATCCTGTTCGTATCGCATTCGACCAGCGATGTAAAGGCTTTGGGGGATCGCGCCATCTGGCTGGAGCGCGGACACACTATGGCGATCGGAAAAACGGAACTGGTGGTTTCCAAATATCTGGCCGCGATGGCGCAAAAAGACGCCCAGTACGTGGCCCACGATGCAAATCCGAGCACGCTGAAGCCTCGCGTCCAAGCCGGTGGAAGTGGTCGAGGAAATCCCGAATATCGATCATCGATTCGGAGACGGCCGGGCCGAGGTTCTAGGCATATCCATCTGCAACGATTCCGGCCAGCGGCTTTCTTCGCTCAAACCCAGTTCCACAATTGTCGTAAGAATCAGTGTCCGGGCCAAGGCTAATCTGGATAATCCGATTGTAGGATTCATGTTCCGCAATCATCTGGGCGTGGATTTTGCCGGCACGAATACCACGCGCGAAGGCCATCCGCTTCCGAGAATGATGTCCGGCGAGATCTGCACGGTCGATTTCTATATCGATCTGCCCGCGCTCTATGCCTCCTCGTTTTCATTCTCACCGGCGGTGGCTGACGGCACGTCTCGAACACTACTCCATCTGCGACTGGATCGATAATGCGATCGCTCTCCAGATGGAGCCCTCCGACGGACCGATTTTTGGACACTTCCATTTCCCCTGCCGCGTGGAAGTCAACTCGAAGATCGGCGCCGGAGCCGCAGCGCTGTGATCGAGTTCACGGGCGAGCGCGTAATTCCCGGGCGAGGTTAACGACGATCTCTGGGCCGAACATGTCGCGCGCTATGCGTTCGCGTCCCGCTTTGCGGGAAACAAGCGGGCTCTGGATTTAGGGTGCGGCACGGGATACGGAGTGGCCGAGCTCGCGCACCAAGCCGCCTTCGTCACAGGAGTCGACGCGGCTGCGGAGGCGATTCGAGTATGCCCGCAGTCCATTACCCGCTTCCCAATGCTCGTTATCTCGCAGGCCTCCGCGACGGCCCTTCCGTTTCGCCGAGCGCTCTTTCGATCTCGCCACTGCCTTTGAGGTGATCGAGCATCTCTCCGATTGGCGTGCATTGCTCGCCGAAACACGCCGGGTGCTGGATCGCGACGGCAATTTTCCTGGTCTCGACGCCCAACAAGCTGTATTACGCTGAAGCGCGCGCCCGCGAGGGCCCGAATCCATTTCATGCTCACGAATTCGAGTTCGATGAATTTCGCGATGCGCTCGCCGAATTCTTTCCGAGCGTGAATATATTGCTTCAGAACCGCCTCGAATCGTTCTCATTTTGTCCGCATCAGGCGGTCGTTCCCGCCGCTCGACGCCCGCATGGACGGAACGCGCGGATCGCCGGCGGAGGCGCATTTCTTTGTCGCCGTTTGCTCGACGGGCGCCGCGCCCGAGCTCCGCAGTTTTCTGTATGTGCCCTACGCCGCGAACGTGCTGCGGGAGCGCGAGCAGCATATTCGGATGCTTACAGACGACCTCGCCCGCGTGATCAAGGAACGCCAGGAGCTGGTCGAAATCCACGAGCAGCAGACCAGGCATCTGGAACAACAGAATCGCTGGGCGCTTCGAGCTTGACCGGGATTTGAAAGCCGCGCAGCAGCGCATCGCGCAGCTTCAAGACGAGCTTAGGCAGAAAGTCCGCCGGAGCGAGTCGGCTAATATGCCAGCAGAGTAGCGGAGCTTGAAGACGAATTACGCCGGAGAACCGAATGGGCGCTCGAAATCGAAACTCGCCTTGACGGCGAAGTGCGCTGAACTCGCCGAGACTGTCCGTCTGCTCGATGCCGCTGAGGCCACCGTCGTAGAGCGCACCCGGTGGGCGCAAGAACTCGATGCGCGTTTGCAACCGCTCGAGGCCCAGTTTCGCTTGCTGCGCGAATCGCGCTGGCTCAAGCTCGGGAAGACGGTCGGTCTTGGTCCGCAGGTGGACGATTGATGCGCCGGACGTCTGGGCGCGCGTCTGGCGCGTACTGAAAGGATTGCCGCTCGCGCTTCTTTCGCCGGTGCTGCTGCTCTTGGCGGCGCTCGCTGATGCTGCTTTGCGATCTGGTCTGCCGTATCCGCCCGCGCCGGCCGTTGCCGGCAGACTCGCAAGCCCAACACCGACGCCGCGAGCATCGTGATTCCCAACTGGAACGGCCGCGATCTTCTCGAAAAATATTTGCCTTCGGTGATCGCCGCGGCTGCAAAAGCGTCCCGGAAGCGAAATCATCGTTGTCGATAACGGCTCGAGCGACGGCAGCGCCGAGTTTGTGCGTGAACATTTCCCGCAAGTAAGGCTGATCGCGCTCCAGGAAAATCTCGGATTCGGCGGCGGATCGAACGAAGGCTTTCGCCAGGCGCGAGCACGACATCGTGGTGCTGCTCAACAGCGATATGCGCGTCGAGAGCGATTTTCTTGCGCCGCTGCTCGAGGGATTCGCCGACGAAAAAGTGTTTGCCGTGGCTTGCCAGATCTTTTTCACCGACCCGGCAAGCTGCGCGAGGAGACCGGCCTTACGGAGGGCTGGTGGCAGCAGGGCGGGCTGCGGGTCCGGCATCGCATAGACCCGCAGATCCGCGGACTCTATCCGTGCTTTTACGGCGGCGGAGGCTCGTGCGCATTCGATCGCCGCAAATTTCTCGAGCTCGGCGGATTCGATCCGCTGCTTGCGCCCTTCTATCTCGAGGACACGGATCTGGGCTTTCTCGCGTGGAAGCGCGGCTGGAAGGTTCTGTATCAGCCGGCGAGCGTGGTTTATCACGAGCATCGCGGGACCATCGGACGCACTTTTACGCGGCGGGTATATTCAAGCCGTGCTCAAGAAAAATTTCCTGCTCTTCACGTGGAAAAATATCCATGAGTGGCGCCGCCTCGTTCCTCATTTCTTCTTCACCTGGGCCGGCGCGATGCTCAGCTGGCTATTTGGAGATTCGCCGGAGCGCGTCGAGCGTATCGGGCATCGGCCGCGCTGCGCTTCAGCTTCCACAAGCGCTTATATCGCGCGCCCGAGCGCATACGTTGGCCGCCGTTTCCGATACGCGAAGCATTCCGCCGGCCGCTGGGCGGGCATTTCCGGGACATCTTCGTCATTCCGATGGAAGAGCGCGGCCGTCGCCTGAGTGTCCTGTTTGTCTCGCCCTATCCGATCTGTCCTCCGGTGCACGGAGGCGGCGTCTTCATGTACCAGACCATCCGCGAGCTTGCAAAACTCTGCGAGCTGCACCTCATCGTGCTTCTCGATTATCCGCATCGAACGCGATCTGCACCGGGAACTGGACGGCATTTGCGCATCGACCGAATACATCGTGCGCATGGAGGGCCGGCAGAAAGCGATCGGCTCGATCGAGCCCCACGCGATGCGCGAATTTCGAAATCCCGATCTCGCGTGGCTGATTCATCGCCAGATCTACAATCGCCGGATCGATGTTCTGCAGCTCGAATACACCGTGATGGGCCAATACGCCGGGCAATTTCGCCGCATCCCGAGCATCCTGTTCGAGCACGATATCTATTTCCAATCCATCGCGAGCCGCCTGCCTTATATGCGCAGCTGTGATCGAAAGAACACAGGCGCGGTGGGAGTATCTGCGGGCGCTTCGCTGCGAACTGCGGCTGCTGCCGAAACCGGATCGAATCCAGGTTTGCAGCCGTGAAAATCGGGATTATCTCGCCTCTTTCCTGCCTCAGCTCCGCGACCGCATTGACGACGGATTTCGCGCGGGAGTGGATACGTCGCTATACGATTTTCGCGCCGACGGACGTGAACCGTTCACGATGTTGTTCCTGGGCAGCTTCCGTCATCTTCCGAATCAGGAAGCTCTGCATTGGTTCGTTCACCAGATTTTTCCGCGGGTTCGCTCGCGCGAGCCTCGCGCCCGTCTCATCGTGATCGGATCGGACCCGCCGCCGCGCCATTCCCTGCCCGAGGCGAGCGCGATCGATCTCATCGGCTTCGTCGAAGATGTGCGCGAACCGCTGGCGCGTTACGCGCTGTTTGTATGTCCGATCCTGAGCGGCTCCGGCGTTCGCGTGAAATTACTGGAGGCTTTCGCGGCGGGGATACCGGTGGTCTCGACGCGGCTGGGCGCGGAGGGTTTGGTCGACGATGGACGGATGAGATCTGCGCGATCGCGGATGAACCCGAGCTTTTTGCGCAGCAAGTTCTCGATCTTCTCGAGAATCCGTGCAAGGCGAGCGCGATGGCCCGGCGCGCCCGCGCCGAAGTGGTCGAGAAGCATGACATCAGGACTATGACGGAACGCCTGGTCGATAGTTATCGCGTGGAAGTGAAGCGGATGCGCAAGAGCTCAAATGCGACCGCACGAGCGATTCTAATTCGGTCACGGCGCGGTCTAATTCCTCGACGACGGCGGCGCGCGCATCGGATCGCAGGACCTCGACCAGCGTTCTGTAATACCACAGCGTGCCGTCCCGCTCGCCATGGAACCGCGTCCACAATTTCTCGCCCTGCGTGCGGTAATCCATCAGCAAGCTCCGCACGTTGTGCAGCTTGTCGCAGGCGGACACCAGCTTCACCGAATCCGGAGCGTTGCGCAGACGCGCGATGTAGGCTTCTTTGCGGGCGCGCCACGGCGGGTGCAGCGTATCCATGTCGGTCAAGCCATCGACGATGACCGGTCACCGCCGGTCCAAACCGATGCAGGATTTCGGCGCGCGTCGGTTCCCCGCCTTGATCTTCGACCGCATCGTGCAGCAGCGCCGCGATGGCCTCGTCCTCGTCGCCTCCATACTCGAGGGTCAGTGCAGCCACGGCCATAAGATGCGAAATATACGGGATCCGCGAGCCTTTACGAGTTTGCGTCGCATGGAGGCGAGTGGCATAGATCAGCGCTTCCTCGAAGCGCGGCGTCAACATCGGTCGCCATCTATTGCGCCGGCTTGCCCTTTTCGATCTTTTGCCAGCTTGGCGGCGATGTGGTCGGCGAGACGGTTCATATCGTCCGGAGTCGCGCTCTTCGGAAGCGCGTAGGTGCTCCAGAGGACGTTGCGGGTCTTGCGATCAACGAGGAAAATTGTGCCTTTGCTGCGCGACAGCGGCGCATTACGGGCCTTGCGTTATCTTCCTGCATGCCGGAGAGTCTTTCGGATCTTTCGAGTCTTTCTTGGGCTTGAACGCGATACAGATCGTCCAGTTTTTGCTCAAATCCCGCTCCGATGCGGTCGGTGAGAATCGCGTCGGCTTTCTGAGGATCGGTCACCACCTGCACGGTCGACTCCGTTGGTGAGCCGGATTGCCAGATATTGATCGAGACCATTGGACATCGGGAGGATATAAATCGCCTTAACATCTGGTGAGCGCGGGATTGGAAGCGCGCGCTATCATAACACTCGCCGCCAGTAGAAGGAACAACTTCATGAATCCATGATACCCATTGGTAACAGCCAAAGAGGGAAGCGGCCGAATGTACAAGAGTCAGAAAATCACTGTAATCATTCCATGTCTGAACGAAGAACAGGGGATTGAACTGGTATTGCGGCGCATGCCGGAGTTCGTCGATGAAGTGATTGTCGTCGATAACGGCTCGACCGACCGCACCTCGGAAGTCGCGAGAACTTTCGGCGCGAAAGTGATCCGCGAGGACGTGCGGGGCTACGGGCGCAGTTATAAAACCGGCTTCGCGTCGGCATCCGGCGACATCATCGTGACGCTCGATGGCGATCACAGTTATCCGCCCGATGCCATTTCCTATCTGCTCGAAGCGTTTCTCCATCTGGATGTGGAATTTCTGAACGCATCGCGCTTTCCGGTGCGCGACCGGCAGTCCATGAGCCTGAAACATAAAGCTCGGCAACGTGGTTTTGTCGCTGGCGATGTCGGTGCTCTATTTCCGCTGGGTGCGCGATTCGCAATCGGGCATGTGGGTCTTCCGGCGCTCCATGCTGAAGGGAATGAAACTCGTGTCCGACGGCATGGCGTTTTCGGAAGAAATCAAGATCGAGGCGCTCAAAAGCGACCGCGTGCGCTTCGCCGAGATCGCGATTATGTACACGTCGCGGCTGGGCGAGGTCAAGTTGAATCCGTGGCGCGACGGATTCTATAATCTCTGGTTTCTGGTGAAGAAGCGGTTCTCATGAGCGCGGTGCGCGTGGCCGCGATTATCCCTCAGTGGAATCGGCGCGAGCTCCTGGAAACGCTTTTTCGCAAGTTTGCTGGCTCAGAGCAGACCCTTCGATGAAATTATCGTCGCCGACAACGGCTCCTCCGATGGATCCGTGGAATTGGGCGAGGGACATGGGCGCGCGTGTGGTCGAGCTTGGGCGCAATCTCGGATTCGCAGCCGCGGTGAATCGGGGAATTGAGAATTGCGCGGCGGATTGGGTCGCGATTCTAAATAACGACGTGACTCTGGCGCCGGATTGGCTGGCGAAGCTCCTTGAGGCGGCGGAGCAGGGTGATCTGTCGTTCGCCACGGGAAAGCTGCTGCGCGCCAACGATCCATCCACAATTGACGGCGCCTTCGATGAGATTTCGCGCGGCGCCTGCGCCTGCCGATGCGGCGCGGGAAAGCCGGATTCGGCAGTCTGGAATAATCCTCGTCATATCCGCTTCGCCCCTATGACTGCGGCGTTGTTTCGCCGCGGGTCTCTTCGATGAGATTGGTCTGCTGGACGAATCCTTCGAATCTTATCTGGAGGATGTGGATTTCGGCCTGCGCTGTGCGCTCGCAGGGCGCGAGGGCGTGTATGTTCCGAGCGCGATCGCGCATCATCGCGGCAGTTCCACGCTCGGCCGGTGGAATTCAGACACGGTGCGCTTGATCTCTCGGAATCAAGTTGTCTTGGCAGCCAAGCACTTCCGGGGTCAACCGTTGCTGGCCGATATTGGCGGGCCAATTGCTGTGGGGCTTGGTGGCTCTTCGCCACGGCAGAGCGGTGTCTTATTTGCGGGGAAAGTTCGCAGGACTGCGGATGGCTCGGACTGTAAGCATCCATCGCGATGCGAGCCAAGGTTCGCGGCCATCGTCGAGGACAGTGAAAAGGAGATTTTTGAACTCGAACGGCAGCAGGGATCCGATTGGTACTGGAGGGTTTACTTCTGGCTGCTGCGGCGGTGATCGTTACGTTCAACTCGGAGGAAGTTATCGAGCATTGTCTCGACGCTCTAGCTGAGATGGCCAGCAATGTGATTCCGATTGTGGTAGATAACGCTTCGACTGATGCAACGGTCGAGCGCGTGCGGGCACGTCATGCGGGTGTCGACATAATCGCCAACGCAGAGAATCGCGGATTCGCCGCGGCCGTCAATCAGGGAATCAGGCACGCCGATGCCGCTGAGTTTATCCTTCTGCTGAATCCGGACACGCGTCTGCTCACGTCCGCTGAACCCGTTATTGGAGGCGAGTAGGCGGTGCGGTCTCGCCGCCGGGAGACTTGTCAATTCAGACGGGCAAACACAAATTGGGTTTTCGATACGCCGATTTCCCACTCCTATGGCGCTGATCTTTGAAACATTCGGAATCAATCGGCTGTGGCCCACGAATCCGGTCAATCGGCGATATCGTTATCTGGATCGCGATCCTGAGTGCGCCGGGCGAAGTGGAACAGCCGGCCGGGGCGTTTCTGATGACTCGCCGAGATGTTTGGGAGCACGCTGGGTGGGTTCGATGAGGGATTTCGACCGATCTGGTTTGAAGATGTCGATTACTGCCGCCGGGCTGTGAATGCCGGCTTCCGGATCGAATATGTTCCCGAAGTGATTGCCAGCCACGTGGGGGCGCATTCCATTGGTCAGGTGCCCTCGGGATGCCGGGCGCTGTATTGGTGTGTTAGCCTTCTAAGGTACGCGGACAAGCACTTTCGCTTTGTAGGATATAGGGGGGTTTGCGCGGCAGTAGTGCTTAGTTCAGTTGCGCGGCTGTTCCTGCGGGTGATTCAGGAACGCAGCCTTAAACCCGTTGGCGTTTATAGCAGGATCGTGCGGTTCGCGGGCTGTGCCTTCTGCCGGTTCAGGAGGGATGGCATGGAAAGAGCGGGGGATCTTTAAGCCATGGCCTATTACGACTTAGTTTCCGTCACGATCGTAACTTACAACAGCGGCCGTTTTATCAAACGATGCCTGGAGTCGGTGCTCGAGCAGAAATATCCGAATCTCGAGATCATCATCATCGATAATGCGTCCACCGATGGCACCGTGGATATTCTCGAGCAGTTTGAGGATCGCTGCCGGGTTCATTACAACCCCGTTAATATCGGCTTCGCGGCCGCGCAGAACCAGGCCATCGGGCTTTCATCAGGGCGAATGGGTTTTGACGCTGAACCCGGACGTGCTTCTGCTGAAGAACTTTATCAAGGACCTTACCGAGGCCGGGCAGATCGATCCCAAGGTCGGCACGGTTTGCGGGAAACTTCTGACCATCCGGGCCAGCTTCGATCTACCCGACAAGCAGGTGGTCGATTCCACGGGGATTTATTTCACACCCATGCTGCGGCATCTGGATCGCGGCAGCCAGGAAGTGGACAACGGCCACTATCTCAATTTCGAATATGTGTTCGGCGCGACGGCGGCGGCGGCGCTGTACCGGCGCCAGATGATCGACGATATCGCGATTGACGGCGAGTTCTTCGATCCCGATTTTTTCGTTTACCGCGAGGATGCCGACGTGGCGTGGCGCGCTCAGTTGATGGGATGGCGCTGCCTTTATACGCCGCTCGCGCGGGGCTATCACGTGCGCAACGTGCTTCCGGGAAACCGGCGCGCGCTTCCGCCGGAGATCAACATGCACTCGGTGAAGAACCGGTTCCTGATGCGCATGAAAAACATGACTGCGGATTTGTATCGCCGCAACTGGCTCTCCATCACCGCGCGGGACCTGGTGGTGGTCGGCGGCGTGCATCCTGCGCGAGCATACGTCTCTCAAGGCGTTCTGGTATATGACGCGAAACTGGAAGCGCGTCATCGCCAAGCGCAGGGAGATCATGAAGCGGCAGGCGCGTGAAGGACGATTACATCGCCAGTTGGTTTTCCTATGAGCCTGTGAGCCGTCCCGCGCCGAAGCCGACGGCCCGCATCCTTGCGAGGGGCCGCGCCGCTCGCGGATAGGCGAACGGGTTTAGGTGCGGTTCGCGATCCTCGGCACTCGCGGCATTCCCGCTCGCTATGGCGGATTTGAGACCTTTGCCGAAGAGCTTTCTACCAGACTTGCCGCGCGTGGGCACGAAATCACCGTATATTGCCGCGAGCGCTCCTCACAGCTCGATTTATCGCGGAGTGCATCTGAAATATCTGCCCACCATCCGTCACAAATATTTTGACACCGTCGCTCACACGTTTTTATCGACCCTGCATCTGGCCACCACGCGGCAGGACGCCGTGCTCTACTGCAATGCGGCTAATGCGATTTTTACCTGGATGCCGCGCTGTCTCGGTATGCCTGTGGCGCTGAATGTCGACGGCCTGGAGCGGCATCGCAAGAAATGGAACCGTCTCGCTCAGCACCTGGTATCGTATTTCCGAGCGGCTGGCCACGTGGATGCCGAATGCGGTCGTCACCGATGCGGCCAGTATCGCCGAATATTACCGGAAGCGGTACCATCGGGACTCGGCAATGATTCCTTATGGCGCTGAGGTGGGCAGTGTGGAAACGGCGGAAATACTCGAGCGGCTCGGGCTCGAGCGCCGCGGCTATTTCCTGTATGTGAGCCGCATGGAGCCTGAGAACAACGCCATGCTGGTGCGCGAGGCCTTCGAGCGTGTCAAGACACCATTTAAGCTGGCGCTGGTCGGCGATGCCCCCTACGCAGCCGATTATATTCGCCAGGTCCGCGACACACACGACGCGCGTGTCGTGATTCCCGGCGCGATTTACGGACAGGGATACCGTGAGCTCGGATCGCATTGCTTCGCATACATCCACGCGACCGAGGTTGGCGGCACGCATCCGGCCTTGATCGAGGCGATGGGACGGGGCGCGCTTACGCTGTATCTAGACACACCCGAAAACGCCGAGGTTGCCAGTGGAGCGGGCATTCCGTTCGATCACGGCAATCTTTACGAGGTCCTCAAATTCGTGCTCGACATGCCGGAAGAGGAATGCGGGATGATGGCGAGCTCGCGCGGCCGAACGCGTCCGGTCACGGTATAGCTGGGATGCGGTAACGGATGCGTATGAAAATCTTCTGACGAGACTGGCATGCGGAGCTGGGTAGAAGTTTCGCGTTCGCGTATTCTCGAAAATTTTCGCGCTGTGCGGGCCCTAGTGGGCGAGCGACTAGAAGCGATGCCGGTGGTGAAAGCCGATGCTTACGGGCATGGCGCGATTCAGATTTCACGGTGGCTCGAGTCCGAGGGCGCGCGCTGGCTCGCAGTGTCGAGCGTCGAAGAGGGTATCGTCCTGCGGGAAGCTGAGATTGCGGCTCGCATCCTGGTAATGGCGGACTTTATGGCGGAGGATCGGGGGGCGCTGGAGGTCTTCCACCTCACTCCGGTGGTGCACTGTCTCGAGGATTTGGCCGATGTGCGGGTTCCGTATCATCTTAAAATCGACAGCGGGATGGGCCGGCTGGGTACACGCGCGCTTCCCGAAGAGATCGTGCGCAAGGTGGCGACGGCGTCGGCTCCGCTCGAAGGTTTAATGACGCACTTCGCGTCTTCCGCCAATTACGAGAGTTCCCAGACCGAGGAGCAGATTCGAAGTTTCGAGAGAGTGCTCACCGCTTTCCGCCGCGCGAACATCGCGCCACGTTATGTGCATCTGTCCAGTACGATACCGATTGCGTATCGCCGCACCGCGGCCTGGGGAAATCTGGTGCGGCCAGGCCACGCCATTTATGGCTACGTCTCGCCCGTACGCGGGAATGCGGTGAAGGCACTCCTACGCGTCCGGCCCGCACTTACCTGGAAGGCGACGGTGCTCGCGGTTAAAGAAATCGAGGCCGGCGCTTTGATCGGCTATGGAGGGATACATCGTGCGGCGCGGCCGACGCGGATCGCGATTCTCGCCGCGGGCTATGCCGACGGGATTCCTCATCGCCTCTCGAACCGCGGAATGGTCGTCGCGAAAGGCAAACTCGCGCCGATCATCGGAGCCGTGTCGATGGATCTGACGACTATAGATGCGACCGAGTGCCCCGATCTGGGTATCGGCGACGCGGTGACGCTGCTCGGCGCCGAGGGCGGGGTATCGATTGACGCGCAACAGATCGCGCGCTGGGCCGGGACTATTTCCTATAGCGTGCTGTGCGGGATCAGCGCTCGGGTGAAGCGGGTATATGTCGATTGATGGCGCGGCAGCGGCGAGCTGAAGCTCGCCGCAGGCCAAAGCCTGCCCCACCACATTTGGTTCCTACACGTCCAGATTGCGGACATCCAGAGCATTGTCCTCGATGAATTTACGCCGGCTCTCCACGTCTTCGCCCATCAGCGTAGTGAAGATCTGGTCGGCGGCGACCAGGTCCTCAAGCGAGACCTTCAACATGGTGCGCGTCTCCACGTTCATAGTGGTTTCCCACAACTGTTCCGCGTTCATCTCGCCCAGACCCTTGTAGCGCTGGATGTTCACTTCACGTGTACCTTCGTTTTTCACATAGGCCAGCAAATCGCGCCAGCTCGCCTGGGTCTCGCGACGATTGTCTTTCACCACCGTAAAGGGAGGGTGATTGTACCTCGCGGTGGAGCGAGCCATAGAGCGCAGACGTTTGAATTCAGGCTGGCCGGCCAGCTCCAGATTGATCGCACGCTCCGCATTGGTAGGGTCCTTGAATGTGACCATCCACGCGGAATGTTCCTCGTCGCTCTTGACCTGCGCCTCGATCTTCGCCTCGCGCAAAGCCTTATACGCGCGCGCGAGGTTCTTCTCATCACTGAAATCGGCCTTGGTATCGATGGCGAGATCGGTGCGCGCCAGAACTTCGATCACGCGAGGATCGCGCAGACGGCGCTCCAGGCGTCGCCAGGTGATCTGAAACTCGTCGAGCTGCATCAGATAATTTCGCAGCTCGGGTCCGCTGAGCGTAATGACGGGCTCGCCGGCCGCAGTCGCGTCTTTTAACTCGACCGTCACGTTCTCGGTGGCGCGCCGGAGAATCTCGCGCGTAAACTCTTTGTCGTCCTTGATGTATTTTTCCGACTTGCCTTTCTTGATCCGGTACAGCGGCGGCTGCGCGACGAAGATGTGGCCGCGCTTAATCAGCTCCTGCATGTGGCGGAAGAAAAACGTCAGCAGCAGCGTGCGGATGTGCGATCCATCCACGTCCGCATCGGTCATAATAATGATTTTGCCGTAACGCAGCCGCGCGGGGTCGAAATCGTCCTTGCCGATTCCCGTGCCGATGGCCGTAATCATGGCCCGGATTTCCTCGTGCCCGAGCATTCTGTCGTAGCGCGCTTTTTCGACGTTCAGGATCTTGCCTTTCAGGGGAAGAATCGCCTGATAGCGGCGATCGCGGCCGGATTTAGCGGTGCCGCCGGCGGACTCGCCTTCGACTAAGAATAATTCGCAGCGCTCCGGATCTTTCTCCTGGCAATCGGAGAGCTTTCCCGGCAATCCTCCCGAATCGAGCGCTCCCTTGCGCCGCGTGAGATCCCGCGCTTTGCGCGCGGCCTCGCGGGCCCGCGCCGCGTCGATGGCCTTCGACACGATCTTGCGCATTACCGCTGGATTCTTGTCGAAAAACTCACCCAGACGCTCGTTGACGAACTGCACGACATAACCCTGAATGTCGGAATTGAGCTTGCCTTTGGTCTGCCCTTCGAATTGAGGCTGCGGCAGCTTCACGCTGATTACGGCGGTCAGTCCCTCGCGCACATCGTCGCCGCTGAGATTTTCCTTCACGTCTTTAAACAGGCCCGCCTGCTGGGCGGCAGAGTTGATGGTCCTGGTCAGCGCGCTGCGGAACCCACTGAGATGGGAGCCTCCATCCACGGTATTGATGTTATTGGCGAAGCTGAACACGGACTCGCTGTAGGAATCGTTGTACTGCATGGCCACTTCCATCGAAAGCACTCCGCCGTTGGGCAGGTCGCGGTCGCCCTCAAAATAAATCGGCTTGTCGTGCAGAGCGGCCTTGCCGCGATTCAGGTACACGATAAACTCGGCGATGCCGCCCTTGAAAAGAAATTCGCTCGCGCGGGCGGGCTCCTCACGCTCGTCGGTAAGCGTAATTTTCAAACCCTTATTCAGGAATGCCAACTCGCGCAAACGCTGGGAAAGCGTATCGTAATTGAACTTGGTCGCGTCCATGATGGAGCTGTCGGGCTTGAACGTGACTTTGGTCCCGGTCTTTCGCCCCGCTTTACCAGTCCTGGCTAGCGGAGCTTTCGGTATGCCGCGGGCGTACTCCTGCTCGAAAGTTCCACCGTCGCGCCAGATCTCCAGTTGCAGCGCCTCGGAGAGAGCGTTCACGCAGCTCACGCCTACTCCGTGCAGTCCGCCTGAAACTTTATACGAGTTAGAATCGAACTTTCCGCCGGCGTGCAGCATGGTCATGACCACTTGGGCCGCCGAAATTCCCTCTTCCTCGTGAATGTCGACCGGAATGCCGCGGCCGTTGTCGATCACCGTAACCGAATCGTCTTCGTGAATAGTGATATTGATTTCGGTGCAGTAACCGGCGAGCGCCTCATCGACCGAGTTATCGACGACCTCGTAAACCAGATGGTGAAGACCGCTTTCGCCGGTCGATCCGATATACATGGCAGGGCGAAGCCGCACAGCTTCAAGACCCTCCAGCACCTTGATGCTGGTGGAGTCGTAAATTTGCGGGCTGGTTATATCTTTAGTAGACATGGTAGTGGACATGCCGGTTCAAATCCTCATGGGCATAATGACGTAACGATAATTCGCGGCCTTCTCGCCGGCCGGGCGCAATTCTCCGGCGCTGTGCGCATCCTTGAAGAGAAATGAAATCTGCGGGTCCTGGACGGCGCGGAGAAAATCAAGAAGGTATTGCGCATTAAACCCGATCTCCACCGTGGGGCCTTCGTAGACGGCCGGAATGCTATCTTCGCTTTCTCCTGTTTCCGACACTGAAGAGTGCGCCTTTACCTCGCCGGGCGCCACGCGCACGCGAATCGCGCGAGACCGTTCATCGGAAAATTGAGACACGCGCTCGATGGCGCTCCGAAACTCGTCGCGCTCGAGCGTCACGGAGTTGGCGTGATCTTTGGGAAGCACGCGCTCGAAATCCGGAAAGTTTCCGGTCAGCTTCCGGCTCAGAAGCAGCCTGTCGCCAAGCTGGAAAAAGAGATGATTGTCATCGCCGGAGAAGCGCAGAAGCGCGGCCGGATCGGCTTCCGCGGCAAGTTTTTGCAGCTCGCCCATGGCTTTCCGTGGCAGTAGGGCGCGATACGCACTTTCAATGCCGGGAATTTCCCCGGAACTCTCGACCAGAGCCAGCCTGTGGCCATCCGTGGCCACCATAATCAGGCCGCCCTTCCGAAGAATCAGTAGTGCGCCGTTCAAAGTGAAACGAGATTCTTCCGAGGAGATCGAGAAAATCGTTTTACCGATCATGGACGCGAGCACGCCCACCGGTATCTCCGCAAGCGGCGCGGGCATCTGGGGAAGTTCGGGAAAACTCTCACGCGACATTCCGGCGATTCGAGTCCTCGACCGGCCGCATACCAGGTTGGACCAATGGTTTTCCTGAATTTTTACCTGGACATCTCCGTCGGGAAGCAGACGCACATAATCGAGAAGGCGGCGTGCTGGAATGGTTCCTCCGCCCGTCTTCTTCACGCGCGCGGGGCAGGAACACCGTATACCCAATTCAAGATCGGTCGCGGTCAACTGAATGTGATCGCCCGCCGCTTCCACCAGCACATTCGACAGAATCGGTATGGTGGTCTTCTTCTCAACTACGCCTTGCGACAGGTTCAATTCCCGAACCAGGTCTGCCCTACTGACGGTAAATTCCATGAATGATTCCTTCGCTCAGTTATTCCTAGTTCTCTAAAGTGAGACCACTATTAAACAGAAGATTAATAGCGACCGGTTGAAAAGTTGATTTCTCTCTAAATTATAGCAAGATCGTGGGGTTAAAGCCAGTGACGGATGTGATAATCCCGGTGCGTGCGTGAGTATTTTTTAAGCATCTTCCACTTGTTCACAGCCGCTCACAGCCAGACTGCGGCCCTACCTGTTTAAAACGGATCTAAGCTCAATGTATCGAGTCGATTACATTGAGTATAAGTCTGTTTAAATCTGTGTCCTTCTGACGGAGCCGATCGATCTTGTGAACCGAGTGGAGCACGGTGGTGTGATGCTTGCCGCCGAACATACGCCCGATCTCCGGGAGCGAGGATTGCGTCAGCTCCTTGATCAGGTACATTGCGACCTGGCGGGGGTAAGCGATATTGCGGGCGTTGGTCTTCTGCTTGAGTTGCGCGGGTTGGAGTTGGAAGCACTCGGCGACTGCGCGCAGCACGCAATCCATGGTCACGCGGCGCTCCTGACTGGGGATCAGGTACTTGAGGATATGCTGCGCCATCGCCAGGGTGATGGGCGAGCCAGTCGCGGACGAATACGCAATCAACTTCACCAGCGCCCCTTCGAGCTCGCGAACATTGGATTTGGTTTTGGTCGCAATGTAAATACGAACGTCCTCGGGAAGCATCATCCCCTCCATTTCCGCTTTTTTGTCGAGGATGGCCATCTTGGTCTCCAGATCGGGAGGCTGAATGTCCACCATAAGCCCCCATTCAAAGCGGGAGCGCAGCCGCTCGACCAAGCCCGGAGTGCTTTTCGGAGTAGTGTCGCTCGAGATCACAATTTGCTTCTGATGATCGTAAAGCTCATTGAAGGTATGAAAGAACTCCTCCTGGGTGCGCTCCTTACCCGCCAGAATCTGAACGTCGTCTACTAATAGAACGTCGGCCGACCGGTAGTGGCGATGAAACGCCGGCATGCGGTCTGAACGGATGGAATTGATCATTTCGTTCATGAACCGTTCACTGGAGGTGTAAAGGATTCGCATGCTCGCGTGCTGATCGCGGAG
Source organism: uncultured Acidobacteriota bacterium (assembly GCA_963799805.1). Lineage (GTDB taxonomy): Bacteria > Acidobacteriota > Terriglobia > Bryobacterales > Bryobacteraceae > Palsa-187. Next base: position 399,613 of record CAWCYF010000002.1, on the reverse strand, counting down.
AGAGCGTCCGATCGCGTGCATCAAATGGGTTTTTCCCATCCCCACGCCGCCATAAATAAACAGCGGGTTGTAGCTGCGCGACGGGCTATTAGCCACAGCGCGCGCGGCCGCGTGAGCAAATTGGTTGCACGATCCCACTACATAATTATCGAAACAGAATTTAGGATTAAGCTGTCCCCCCGCCGAGGCGAAGATAGGCTCGCTGAAGCCGTTCTCGGAGCCACCAGAGAGTGCTGGCCCGCCAGCCGGTATGTAAATTACGTTATCGATCGAAAGGTTCAGCTCCTGAATTGCCTTCCGAATATCGTCCAAGTATTCCTGCTCCAACCAGTCCTTCGTAACCTGGTCCGGCACAAGAATCCGCAGCGCATTACCGTCCAAACGCTCAAACCTGGTGCGCACCACCCAGTTCTGGTACCCCTGAGCATCAATCTTTCGTCCCAGCCACGATTTGATCTGTTCCCACGGATTCATTTTGTCCTATTCGCCGCTATAGATTCGCACAAAGAATTCCCACAAGTTTTCCACAGCCTGTGAAAAACCAAGTTCAACTCACCGATCTATCTGGGGTCGCCCGACCTTTGAAAGTTCAAACGAGGTGCCGTTAAAAACTCGCGCTTCCTCGAAAAACGTATTCAAGCATACCACAAAAATTCAGAGGGGAAGACTTAATTTCCGTTTTTTGAATTCCTTTGCTTTGTGATAGTTACGAATAATTTTTACCCGCCGGGTATCCAGCGAAACATTTCATGGATGCTGCGTCGCTCCCACGTAATGCCACTTCTAAAACACTCCCGTAGCTCAGTTTCAACTCGCCCACGGCGCGCAGCGGGTAGTGGGTCCGTTTCAAAAACCATCCCCTTGACGTGGCGTTTTAATTGCCTCACCCTGAAGATACATGCCCAACCGATCAAGCAATCGAGGCCAAGGCCCACGGGACTTTAACCAGATCGCCTTTGAGGTTGTACAGAAGGCTACGGGAGCGATCCCGAAGGAGCCGCCGCCAGATCCGAACAAGAATCCGGCCGCTGTAACACTAGGACGGCTCGGTGGACTGAAGGGCGGTAAGGCTAGGGCTGAAAAACTCACACCGGCTAAACGAAAGGCTATTGCGCGAAAAGCTGCCGAAACGCGCTGGAAGAGGAGTTAGAATCCAGCGCCGAGCATTTCCGATAGCTGTTCGTCGTCTATCAGATCAGCAGCTATAGCATCCATGAAGACGAACGGAACTAGCAGCGAATTCCTAAAACGAAAACGGTAACTGCGCTGCTCTCCATCCCGCTCTAAAACGGCTCCGCGTTTGCCTTCACAAAACTCAGCTAGATGGTTAATAAAGTGCGCAATTTGCACGGGTTTTTCACGATGTAACACAATCGTCAAAGGCTCAACTAGGGCATTGGGGCTGAAGTAGCCAAGTGGATCGGTTGCGCGCGCCGCCGCAACTCCGGCAGCAAGGAGGACTTGTCGAAAGAGCGCATCCTTATGCGAGCTATGTATGGCTTTTGAATGACTAGACGTGACCGTTTGCTCAGCTCGCCCGACGCATTCCCTGAGAGCGCTGAAAACATCCTGCCGTTCGATGACCCTTGAATATCGATCAACGGCAGCCCTGACTGAATATAGCCCCAAAAGATGGGTGTAATGTGGCAGGCCTTGAGAAATGTGCACGGCGAGATTGGCGGCCTCGGTCGAAAACGTGATCTGTAACGACTTCTCTGCGTTACTCAAAATCTCCCGCAGTTCCTCTGGTTTCATCCTCGGAAGCATGATCTGAATCAACGCGCGGCTGACGGAAGCATGATCGGCTATCAACGCATCGATGGTATCGGACACCCCCACGAGCATGACCGTGCAGTTCACGGCAAAGTCGGAAAGCGAACTTTAATAAATCCGTAAAGTCTTGAGCGGATTCCGTGGCGATTCTATCGAACTCATCGATAACGAAAAGTGAATCAGGTAAGTTAGAGAGCACACGCCGAACGCTATCTGGCGTAAGATCCTCTTCGATTTTAAAAGCTTCAAGAATTGGTGTCGTTCTCCTTCCCGGTATAAGGCCCACTGTGGGCCGATCACCCTCCCATCGAACTTCGCTCAGGATTTTTTTCCAAAGGGATGAGAAGCTATCTCCACTGTTTGCATTGACCTTCACGACGATTCTCGGAGGTTTCTCTATGCCCTTTTGTGCCGCAGAGCGTGCGTCGAATGTAGAAATGACTGGTTGTACAATGTTCGCCAAAGATGTTTTACCAACACCGCGCTCTCCATAAAGCACGACATGCAGGCCTATCTGATTAACGGCGTCAGCAAGTGTTTGGATTTGGTTCCACCGACCAGCGAAGAGCTCGCGCACTGTGATCGGCGTAGTCGGCTTGAAAACGGTCCCAGCCTCGAATTTTAACCGCTGAAGTTCTTCAAACGACCGAACAGCGTAGTTTGGCTCCATTGGCAAAGTATATCGCCACGTTCCCTAAGTAGCAACCATAAATGCCCAAGTAACTACTTGACAGATCGGCTTTGGTCAAGCATACTAGTCCATATGAACCAGCTTGATTCCGCCGAACGTGCCCAAATACTTTTCGCGCTAGTCGAAGGCAGCTCGATTCGTTCAATTTGCCGGATGTTCGGTGTCGGCAAGAATACGGTCGCCAGGCTGCTGATTCAGGCTGGCGCGGCTTGTGCCGAGTATCAGGACAAGGCGCTACGTAACCTCCGTTGCCAGAGGATTCAGTGCGATGAGATCTGGGCGTATGTGGGAGCGAAGGACAAGAACATTCCAGTCGAGCGTCGTGAAGAGGTCGGTATTGGCAGCGCGTGGACCTGGACGGCTATGGATGCGGATACCAAGTTGATCTGCTCTTGGATGGTTGGAAATCGGAGCGCTGAAGCTGCGTATCTTTTTATGCGGGACCTTGCTGGCCGTCTCGCCAATCGCGTCCAACTGACGACGGATGGCCATAGCGTGTATGTGAATGCGGTAGAAGCTGCGTTTGGCAGCGAAATCGATTACGCAATGCTGGTTAAAATCTACGGTGAGTCGGCGGAAGCCGAGAAGCGCTACAGCCCGGCAGAATGCATCGGTTGTGACCGCAAGAGGATCACGGGTGATCCAGATCCTAAGCACATCAGCACTAGCTACGTCGAGCGGCAGAACCTCACTATGAGGATGCATATGCGCCGGTTCACCCGGCTAACGAACGGCTTTAGTAAGAAGCTGGAACATCACATTGCAGCCGTGAGCCTGCACTTCATGTATTACAACTTTGTAAAGATTCATTCCTCTATTCGCATGACCCCGGCGATGGCTGCGGGCGTAACCGACCGACTATGGGAAATGAGCGACATTGTAAACCTACTCAGGGATGAGCGGAAAGAAGGCCGCGAGCGCAGTTTCAATCCCTTCGGTCCGGTGCTAGGGCGGTGAAACAGTTCTCAAGAGGCGGCCCTTAGGAAGAGCGACACTTCTACTTGGCCAGCAGGACGCCGCAGGCTGATAGACACCGTGCCCTGGTCGTCAGTCAAATTAAATTGACGATCAAAGTTGAAGAAGAGCTGTTCTTCTCCGATTGGCTTTACGGTGATCCCTTGAACTGTGGCTGCATTGATCTTATACCCGTTATACTCGAATTCAAATCCCAACTTCGAGCACGCTAAATAAAGCACTTCGGCATCAGGACTAGCCCGTTTGCCATCAGGTGAATCGTGGCAGTAAGTGTTGATTCTAGCTTTTCCAAGTCCGAGCCTTCGAGCCGCATCGCTCTCTGTAAGTCCCCGCGCATGAATGAATCTCCTGAGTGAGTCGCCGAAAGCACGGGCGAAGCCCTTTGATATTTTGGCAGATCTGCCCATCTACTTTCGTCAATTATATTTGACATGAGTCGGTGTAGTCAAATATAATTGACCCAGGCATGCGTAAGAATACGAAGGTCATCCCCAAGAGCGCTGGATCATCCAAGATGACAATCCGAGTTTCAATTTTGGGTCAGCGTTTGCGTGAGATCAGCGACCGCGCACTGGCGTCTGGCGTAGCCACCCTTTCTCGTGAGCAAATACAGAGAGTCGTGCTGGAGGCTCGGGGTGGCTCTCGGCAAAGGTAAGGAATGGTTAAGGTTTTCCTCGATGCGAATGTGCTCATCGGCGCATTCAAGGGAGAACCGGACGTTAGAGAGGCGGCCTTTGCAATACTATATTGTCCACACCTTGAATTTTGGTACAGCCCTCTGCTAAATCTCGAAGTGACTCTCCAAGCAATCCACCATAAACAAGCCGACGAACTGAAATTTTACGATGAATACTTCCGGCAAGCGAACTGCTACGGGGATCTTAATAGAATGTATGAGATCGGTGCGCCGGATGCCAAGAAACACGGCATATCCGTGGTAGACGCACTCCACGTCGCGGCGGCGAGTCTTTCGCGATGCGCGGCCCTCATAACCACGGAGAAGGTAACCAAACCCCTGTTCAGGACCAAGCTGGTCAAGGTGATTAGCCTTCCGGCGGGCAACAAAAGCTCCCAAATTGTGCGCCAACTGACGGGTGCTTGAACCGTCGAACTTCACTGCTGTTTTAGATGCTCAAACGGACCCACTACCGCGCAGCGACATGATTTGACTTTGTGTTTTGGCGGGCGCGACAATATGGACTGTTTCCGCTCCGGGCGCGGGAGTAGCTCAGTTGGTAGAGTGCAACCTTGCCAAGGTTGATGTCGCGGGTTCGAATCCCGTCTCCCGCTCCATAGACTCGCGAAACTCTGGCTTCCACGCCGCACAGGCGTTTCCCAAGAGCGGACAGGTCAAGCCCTGCCGTGTGACTGATCTGCTTTCCTAAATCTATTATTTTCCGTATGATGACTGAGATAAGCCCATTGGCAGAGGACGTGCGTCGTTTGAGGATGAATTTGCTATGGATATTAAACGTGAAGGCGTCGCCAAGAAGAAACTGATCCGGCGCATTATTTACTTTACGCTGGCGGCCATCGCAGTCGCGGCGGTCAGCTGGCGGATTTCGCTTCTGAAGCCGGCGGCGCCGACCGTTGAACTAGCCACCGTCTGGCCCGATACAGTGAAGCGCGGCCCTATGCTGCGGGACGTGCGTGGATTGGGCACGCTACAGCCCGAGGACATCATCTGGATTGGCGCGGAGTTCGATAGTCAAGTTTCAAAGATCCTGGCCCATTCCGGCGACGACGTGACTCCGGATGGCGTGCTGCTGGTTTTGAGCAACCCGCAAATGGAGCTGGATGCCAATGATTACGAGTGGCAGGAGAAGCAGGCCGAAGCGAACTATGCCGATCTTAAGGCCAGACTTCAGAGCCAGAGCTTCGATCAGGAATCGCTGGTCGAGAGCATGGCGAGCGATTTGAATCAGGCGGCCCTCACCAAAGATCGAGACGAGCAACTGCTGAAGCTGAATCTCAAGGCCGATCTGGAGGAGAAACTCTCCGTGGCAAAGTGGGAGCAGTTAGTCGGTAAATATAAGATGGAAAAGCAGAAACTCGCGATTATGAAGGAATCGGCGGACGCCCAGCTTGACTCTCAGAAAGTGCAGATCGAGAAGCTGCGCGCCACTTATCTGCTCAAGAAGAAACAGGTGGATGAGTTGACCATCCGGGCGGGAATCAAAGGCCGCATGCAGGAGATGACTTTGCAGGTGGGGCAGCGGGTGAAGCCTGGAGACGTGCTGGCGAAAGTCGCGCAGCCCTGGAAGCTGAAAGCTGAGTTAAAGATCGCCGAGACGCAGGCCAAGGATGTCCTGCTGGGTCAAAAGGCCGAGATCGATACGCGGAATGGCGTGATTCCCGGGCACGTCAGCCGCATCGATGCATCTATCGTAAATGGAACGCGCACAGTGGATGTCAAGCTCGACGGACCGCTGCCGTCCGGCGCAGTGCCGGATCTGAGCGTCGACGGCACTATCGAGATCGAGCGGCTAGCGGATGTGATGTATGTAGGCCGGCCGGTTTTCGGGCAGCCGAACAGCACGGTCAGTCTCTTCAAAATCGACGAAGACGGAAAGGGCGCCTCGCGCGTCACGGTAAAGTTCGGGCGGGCTTCGGTGAACAGTATCGAGGTGCTGGACGGATTGAAGGTAGGCGACCGGGTGATTCTATCCGATATGACTGCGCAGGACCAGAATTCCCGGATTCGACTGAACTGAAAGGAAGCGTAATGACCGAAGCATTGATTCATCTGGATGGCGTGACCAAGGTGTTCGTCACCGACGATGTGGAGACGCACGCGCTGGCGGGTATTCATCTGGATCTTCAAAAGGGCGAGTACCTCTCGATCGCGGGGCCTTCCGGGTGCGGCAAATCCACTCTGCTGGCGATTCTGGGGCTGCTCGATTCACCGAGCGACGGCACGTACGTCCTGAACAGCCGTCCCGTGCAGGGGCTGAAGCTGAGCGAGCGGGCGCGTATCCGCAATCGCGAAATCGGCTTTATCTTTCAGGCATTTAATCTGATTGGCGATCTCACGGTGTATGAAAACGTCGAGCTGCCGCTCACTTATCGGGGCATGGCGGGGGCCGAGCGTAAAAAACGGGTGCATGAGGCGCTCGAGCGCGTGGGCATGTCGCATCGGGTAAAACATTATCCGTCGCAGCTCTCTGGCGGTCAGCAGCAGCGCGTGGCGGTGGCGCGCGCCTTGGCGGGAGATCCCTCCATTCTGCTCGCCGATGAGCCTACGGGAAACCTGGATTCGGCCAATGGCGAGGCGGTCATGGATTTGCTGCGCGAGCTGCACCGCGGCGGCTCGACCATTTGCATGGTCACGCACGATCCGCGATACGCGCGATATGCGGATCGCTCCATTCGGCTCTTTGATGGACGGATCGTCGAAGAGAGCAGCGAAGCTGCCTGAACAACAAAGCAGCGAGGCCTAACACGAAGGCGTGCGCGTCCGATATGTGATGTAGTGCATACAGGCATTCTTCCCCCTGTGCCGGAATCGATTGAGGACACCGGCATTTCCTCAGCGATCATCGAGCACCTCATCTTGAAATATCTTTACTTCCGCGGCGAGCTGTTAGGCCGCGAAATCGGCAATTCAATCGGACTCCCGTTCAGCCTGCTTGATGAAATCCTGGAGACCATGAAGCGCCAGCACGTGGTAGGCGTTAAGAAGTCGCTGGGGATGGGCAACATGTCGGGAGTTTTCGCCCTGACGGAAGCCGGAAGAACTCTCGCCCGCGAATTTCTAGAAGACAACCAGTATGCGGGTCGCGCGCCCGTGCCGCTGTCTCAATACGCGGAGGCGGTGCGGCTGCAGAAACTGACGGCGGATTGGCTGAGCCCGGATCTGCTGGTTGAGGCTTTCAAACATCTGGTGGTGGAGGCGGACATTCTGGCCCAGATAGGGCCGGCGGTGAACGCGAGCAAGTCCTTCCTAATTTATGGGCAACCGGGCAACGGCAAGACCGCGCTCGCCGAGGCGCTGTTCCGCCTGGATAGCGATCCCATCTACATGCCGTATGCCCTGGAGTGTCAGGGCAACATCATCCAGCTCTACGATCCTATTTATCACCAGAAAATTGAGGATCAGACCACGGAAATTTCGGCGCTCTCGACCCAATTGCCCTATGACGGCCGCTGGTTCAAGTGCCGCCGCCCGTTCATCATCACGGGCGGCGAATTGACGCTGGATATGCTGGACCTGAGTTTTAACAAGCACTCCAAGGTCTACGATGCGCCTTTTCAGCTCAAGGCCAACAATGGAATCTACCTGATCGACGATTTCGGGCGCCAGAGGGCGAGTCCCGCCGAGATCCTCAATCGCTGGATCGTGCCGCTCGAGCGCCATATCGACTATTTAAGCTTCCAGACGGGCGGGAAAATGACGGTTCCTTTTGAGGCCTTCCTGATCTTTTCGACCAATCTGCGCCCGGACAATCTGGGTGACGAGGCGTTCCTGCGGCGCATTCAATATAAAATGTTCCTGCGGAGCCCCGACGCGCCCGAGTTCATCCAGATCTTCGACCGTTACTGCAGAGCCCACGAGCTCGCGTGCCCGCCGGGGCTCGCCGAGCAGTTTGCCCAGAAACATTACATTGAAGGAGACAAACGGTTCCGCCGCTGTCATCCGCGCGACGTCATCACCCATGCGATCGATATTCTTAATTTCGAGCGCCGGCCCATGGAGCTGACCGGTGATGTGCTCGATCGCGCTTTCCATAGTTGTTTCGTCGAGAGCCCGGATTTAAACGACTAGCGTTTGACACCGCCCGCACCCGTGTGTTGTGATTCGACCACGGCATGAATCTGCGCGATCTTTTCAATCTATCGCTCAATGGGCGGCGGCATGAACGGGTCGGCCTATCCTGACCGAGGCTGAATTAACCGCCTCGGCAATCTCACGCTCTAATTCCGTGGAAGGATTCACGAGGCGTGTGGCATCCAGCGTCCGGTCTGAGCAGCTTGGGCCAGAGCGGCGCGCAGTTGCTTTAAGAAATCCGAATCGCGGGTGAGCATCCCGGTGCGAACTAATTCGGCCAGACCCTGGCGAAAATCTGATGCGATTGCCGCGGCGTTCACATCCGCGCCGAAGCGAGGGCCGAGCGTTATGGTGTGTTTGCTTGATCGCGCGAAATCGTCGAGCTTCGCAAGCTGGGTAATAACAGCATCCGGCAACTCGTGGGGCAATTCCATCACCGGATAGCTCTTGTAGTCCTCCGCCGACGCGGTAGTGAATCCAGGCCTCAGGGAAGACAGGATCGTAAGCCGCGCGCTCGGAGAATCCGGAGGTTGTTGGCCATCCAGAAAGCATTGCACGGGGCAAACCGGCCCTTCAACGTAGGGCAGCGCGTATTGATGAACCGCCGGGGCATGCTCTAGCCGACCGCAGTGCCAGCCGATCCCGGCGCAGTCAGGCCGCTGTCATGATCCGGTAAAAGGACGCTGACGCTCTTGGTTCGCTGTTTCGCAGAGAGCGGGTCGGCGAGCAGGTATATACCGCAACATCCCTTGAGAGCGCTGGACCGAAACGAAACAGAAGGCCTAGCCGGGTTCGGTATGTCCCGACGCACCTCGCCACTGATGGTTACACCGGCATGACGTGTCAAGATCCGGCCTGCGCGTTGGCCAGATCGTAATACATGCCCTGCTTGGTGTTGGCGCTCGCGGCTGCTTCTCCCGGCCAGATGAGAGCCGGAATAACTCTTGACAGCGACGGGGGTTAGATTAGTGGCTCGCTCGTTCGTCGATTTAAACGATTAGCGTTTGACACCGCCCGCACCCGTGTGTTGTGATTCGACCACGGCATGAATCTGCGCGATCTTTTCAATCTATCGCTCACTGGGCGGCGCATGAAACTGGGCTTGAATGGGCGGGCGTCGAATATACGTTCGGGGAAATCGACGCGCGCAGCAACCGTCTGGCGCGCACGCTCGCGGCTCGGGGGCTTACGCGCGGAGACCGCCTGTGCGTATATCTCGCCAATCGCATCGAGATGATCGACCTGTATCTCGCCGCGCTCAAGCTCGGCGCGATTTTCGTGCCGATCAATATTCTTTACCGCGAGCGCGAGATCTCGCATATTCTTGGCGATGCCGAGCCGAAGCTCTATATCGACCGCAGAGGACCTGCCGGACCTGATCGCAGCGGCGGCAGCGCAGCCGGACGATTTTCCCGACGCTATCCCTCGATGGCGATACGCCCGCCGCGCTGGTGTATACCTCCGGCACCACGGGAACTTCCAAAGGCGCGATCCTCACGCACAACAATTTTGCCGCGAATGCGCTGAATCTTCTGACCTGCTGGCAGATTACGGCGCGCGATCGCTTTCTGCTGTCGCTGCCGCTGTTTCACGTTCACGCGCTAGGTAACGGACTGCACTGCTGGCTTATTTCGGGCTGCCGCATGCGGCTCTTGGAGCGCTTCGATCACCGCTCCGCGACCGCGCAGCTCCTCGATTTCCGCCCGACGCTGTTTTTCGGCGTGCCCACGATGTACGTGCGTCTGCTCGAAACGCGATCCGGACGCGGCTCGCGAAATTGGAAGCATCATGCGGCTGTTCGTCTCCGGATCGGCTGCCGCTGCCGGCCACACGTTCTTGAAGAATTTCGTAATCTTTTCGGACACACGATCCTCGAGCGCTACGGCATGACAGAAACGATGATGAATATGTCCAATCCGTATTTGGGGAGCGGCGGTCGGGCAGCGTCGGGTTTCCTCTTCCTGGAGTTTCGGTATCGTCTCGGATGATCTGGGAGAAATCTATCTCAAGGGTCCGAATATTTTTGCCGGGTACTGGAAGAACGAGGACGCGACCCGCGCGGCATTTGTGGATGGCTGGTTCAAAACCGGCGATATCGCTACGCGCTCCGCCGATGGCTATTACACGCTGTGCGGGCGCAAAAGCGATCTCATCATTTCAGGAGGGTTCAACATCTACCCGCGTGAGATTGAAGAGTTCCTGATGGAGCAGCCTGAAGTCGCCGAAGCAGCCGTAGTGGGCGAGCCGGACCATGTGCGCGGCGAAGTCCCGATCGCATATCTGGTTCTGCGCGAGACCGGGAGCGGACCGCTCGGATACGGCGGCGCTCGAGGCGCGATGCCGCGAGAAACTTGCGTCATTTAAGATACCGCGCCGGTTTGAGATCGTCGAAAAATTACCTCGCAATGCGCTCGGCAAGGTGCAGAAGCATCTCCTATGTCGCGCGTCCTGATGGTGGGGGCGGAGGCCTCGCCCTTCGTTAAGACAGGCGGGCTGGGCGATGTGCTGGGATCGCTCCCGGCGGCGCTGGCGCAGCGCGGGGATGAGGTCGCCGTGGCACTGCCCCGTTATCGCGTGGCCAGCGATTCCGTCGGCGCAGAGAGGTCCTGTCGATGCCGCTCACGCTGGGGCCGCATTCATTTACGGTGGCCATTGATGAAACGGTTCACAACGGGGTGCGCTATTTTTTCGTCGATTGTCCGCCGCTATACGATCGGCCGGGATCTATGGCGAGAGCGATTCCGATTACCCCGATAACCACATCCGCTACGGGCTGCTCAATATCGCGGCGATTGCGATCGCGCGGAATATTTTCCGCACCGATGTCTTTCATGGGCACGACTGGCAGGCCGGATTGCTGGCGCCTTATCTTCGCACCATTCTCTCCGGAGATCCGACTTTTTTCGGCGCCAAGTGCGTCCTGACGATTCACAATCTCGGCTATCAAGGGAATTTTCCGAGATCCGCGCTCGAAGATCTCGGCCTCGACCGCGCTCTCTTTAATGCGCGAGGGATTGAATTTTTCGGGCAGGTGAGCTTTCTGAAGGCGGGCATCGTGTGGTCGGACGCGATCACCACGGTAAGTCCCACTTATGCGAAGGAAATCCAGACGCCTGAAGTACGGCGCGGGACTCGATGATCTGCTGCGCTCGCGGGCAGCGCATCTTACCGGTATTCTGAACGGCGCAGATTACGCAGAGTGGAACCCGGAATGCGATCCCCTGATCCCAGCCCGATTTTCGGCCGAGAATCTTTCGGGAAAACGCGTCGTGAAACGCGCTTTGCTCGATGAAATGGACCTTCCGTCTCGGATGGACCGGCCGCTGATCGGCATCGTTTCGCGCCTGGTGGAACAGAAGGGATTCGAGCTGCTCGCGGGCGCGGCGGCGGATTTATCCAGGGAGAATGTGGCGGTGGTCGCGCTCGGTTCGGGTGAGCCGAGATTCGAAAGCATGTTCCGCGACTTCGCGGCAGCATGGCCCGACAGGTTTGCCGTGCGCATTGGATACGACAATGCGCTGGCGCATCGGATCGTGGCCGGGTCGGACATGTTGCTCATGCCCAGCCGTTACGAACCCTGCGGGCTGAGCCAGATGTATAGCTTGCGTTATGGGACCGTTCCCATCGTGCGCGCGACGGGAGGCCTGGAAGATACAGTCGACGATGAGACCGGCTTCAAATTTCGGGATTATACGCCGGAAGCGCTCGCCGATGCGCTGGCAGCAGCGCTCGAGGCCTGGCAGGATCGAGAGGGATGGGCGCTCAGGATGCGGCGCGGCATGGCCAGGGATTTCTCCTGGGACGCATCGGCGGCAAAATATCAAGAAATCTACCGGTCTCGATGATGGCAGCCTCGTCGCCGGTTCCCGGCTCTTTAGTTGCATCTGCGAGGGAAGGTTACAGCATCATAAATAACGGAGTCCAAAAGGAAAACACATATGGCCAGTGAGCACACATTGAACTTTAACGATGGCGCGTTCGACCAGGACGTATTGAACTCGGAGGTCCCCGTTCTAGTGGACTTCTGGGCCCCATGGTGCGGCCCCTGCAAGGCCATGTCGCCTACCGTAGACGCGGTGGCGGCCGAGTACGCCGGCAAACTCAAGGTCGGCAAGCTCAATACCGACGACAATCCGGGTACGGCCGCGCGGTATCAGATCCGGGGAATCCCCACGCTGCTCCTGTTTAAAGGCGGCAAAGTGGTGGACCAGCGCGTCGGCGCGATGGGCAAGCCCGACCTGCTGAAGATGCTGGACCCGCACGTGGCTAAGGCTGAAAAGGCGAGTTAGGCTCCAAAAAGCAGCCGTGCGGTCGCTGGCATCAACAAGTCACCGCGCCTTGCGCGGCCGAGCCGACCAGCTTCACGTATTTCTGAAAGACGCCGGTTGTGTATTTCGGCTCCGGCGGCTTTCCAGGCGCGAAGCCGCACGTCCAACTCCTCCGGGGTAAGCTCAATATCGATGCTTCGCTTTTCGATGTTGAGGCAACGATGTCGCCCTCGCGGACTACGGCAATGGGCCCGCCATTCGCGGCTTCCGGCGCGACATGGCCCACCATAAACCCACGCGTCGCGCCGCTGAATCGGCCGTCAGTGATCAGAGCCACGCTTTCCGATAATCCCGCTCCGACGATTGCGCCGGTGACGCCCAGCATCTCGCGCATCCCCGGACCGCCGCGAGGACCCTCGTAGCGGATCACCAAAATATCTCCAGCATGTATGTTGCCGCTGGTGACGGCCTGCATCGCATCTTCCTCACAATCGAAGACGCGAGCGGGGCCGCGCTGCTCCTTGCGGTCGATCCCAGTCACTTTGATTACTCCGCCTTCGGGCGCAAGATTGCCTTTCAAGATAACCAGTCCGCCGGTGGATTTAATCGGGTTCGATAAAGGCCGGATCACCTCCTGACCCGGCGTTTCCACTGCGCCCCGCGGCTTCATCGGCAAAAGTGCGGCCGGTGACCGTTACTGCCGAGCCGTCCACAAAATTTCCGTCGCTCAGCCGCTTCGCGATCACCGCCATGCCCCCGGCTTTATCCACGTCCACGGCGACAAAACGCCCCGCCGGTTTCAGATCTACCAGTAAAGGGGTACGGCTGCTGATGGTCTGAAAATCGTCGAGCGACAATTCTACTCCGGCCTCACGCGCCATCGCGAGCAGATGCAACACGGAATTGGTGGACCCTCCGGTAGCGGCGACCGAGGCGATGGCGTTCTCGAACGCCTTACGCGTGGCGATGTCGCGCGGCCGGCGATTGGCACGCACTGCGTCCATGACTACTAAACCGCATCGGAACGCGACCTGAGCCTTTCGCGGGTCCACTTGCGGGACGGCAGCCGTGTTCATGGGTGCCAAGCCGATCATCTCCATGACTGTAGCCATGGTGTTCGCGGTGAACTGGCCTCCGCATGCGCCAGCCCCAGGGCAGGCGGCATTTTCGATCGCCAGCAGCTCAGCGTCGCTCATGCGTCCGGCGGCATTCGCGCCCACGGCTTCGAAAACATCCTGAATGGTCAGGTCGCGGCCATCATAGTGGCCCGGCAGGATCGTTCCGCCATAGAGCACGACGCCCGGCACATTCAACCGCAGCAGGGCCATCGCGCCGCCCGGAATGGTTTTGTCGCAAGCGACCAGCGCCACGATGCCATCGAACATATGCCCGCGCGCCACCAGCTCGATCGAATCGGCAATCAGATCGCGGCTTACAAGCGAGGCCTTCATGCCCTCGGTCCCCATAGTCACGCCGTCGCTGATAGCTATGGTATTGAACTCCATGGGCGTGCCGCCCGGCGGCGCGAACTCCGGCCTTCACGTGCGTGGCCAGCTCGCGCAGGTTGAAGTTGCAGGGCATGGTCTCAATCCAGGTATTGGCAATGCCGATGATGGGCTTCTTCAAGTCCTCGTCGCTAAAACCGATAGCTTTGAGCATGGCGCGGGCCGGCGCGCGGTCGCGCCCCTGAGTGATGGTGTAGCTGTTAAGTTTCATGGAAACTCTATAGTAACTAGTTATTGGCTTATTTTTGGAACGCTGAACTTGGTAGTATAGTCCTCGCGTGACTCGCTTAATAAGAGTGGTGGCGTCCGGTTGCATATTATGCGTATTACGGCAAACACCAGTGCCCGCCCAAGGTCCCGCGGATACCAGTAAAGATCCGGCGCTCCAGGTAGAGGAAATTTACGTGGCGCGTTCTGTTCGCGAGTCTCGGATCGCACCAACGGAGTTCTGCAAGCAGGCGAGAAGCGGTTTTGGCGATACCTTATTCGAGGATCGATTTACTTTTCGATCGACAGCTACTCGCTCCTCTGATGGTCGTATGGTCGGCATGAACATGGGGACAATCGGAAGCATCCACGCGTGCTTTGGGCGTACTTCGGACTCGGCAATTGTTAATTTCTATGGAGAAGGCACCCTTGGTGGCGCCGTATTTAAGGGAACTGGCGAGTGCCGGAGCAAGGCTGATTTTCCTGAGAAAGGTCTGCTCGTTTCAAAATGCTTTCTCGATCTGTCAGGTCTTCCGGATCGATATGTTGGAGGTCTCTTGACAACCAACACCATAAACTCTCTGAAAACATTGGGCATTGAAACAGATCCGCCCGGCTATACTCAATCTTCAATCGCGACGGTTCGATTGTGGAAAAGACGCTAAACTACCCGCTTGAATTACAATAAACGTCACCCACGCCCGTCATAAGTGAGTAGCATGCAACTGTGCGGGGAACTTCGGGGTCGAAGATCTCGTCGTAAACTGGGAACAGGACTTCCAAACAAGTGAAGCGTAAGCGAAAGCTGATCATCGGCATTATTGTGCTTATCCTGGCCGCGGCCGGCGGCTATGCAGGATTCCGCTGGAGCCAGCGCGGCTTGGTGACGATTCAGACCGGCACCGCGGTGCGCACCGATCTGACCGCGATCGTCACCGCATCGGGTGAAATAAAGCCTCGAAATTATATCAATATAGGCGCGAATGCCCAGGGCCGCATCACGGACCTGCTGGTAAAGGAAGGGGACCGGGTCCGCAAGGACCAAGTGGTGGCGCGGATCGAGCATATCCAGGCTCAGGCGGATGTGGCGGCGCAGAAGGCCGCGGTCGCCTCGGCGCTGGCGGATTCGGCGGCGGCTGAAGCCGGCATGAAGGTCCAGGACGATGCCATTGCGACCGCGGCGGCAACGCTCGACCACTCGAAATCGGAATTGGAGCGCGCCAAGGGTTATCCTCGACCGTTATGAGGCGCTTTGGCGAGACAAACTGATTGCCAAACAGGATTACGATCAGAAAGCCGCCGATTATAAATCGGCTGTGGCGGCGCTCCGGGAAGACGAAGCCCGGCTTTCCCAGATGAATGCGCAACGCGCGCAGCTCACGGCGCAACTGGCTTCCGCTCAGCGCCGCGTGGCGCAGGCCCAGGCGAACCAAACGCGCGTGGACGATGTGCTGGCGAAGTTCGACGCGACAGCCCCGCTCGATGGAGTGGTGACGGATTTGCCGGTGCGGGTCGGGGAGACGGTGGTCCCCGGAATCCAGAACTCGGCCGCATCCACCATCATGACCATCGCCGATATGTCCCTGATCACCGCGGAAGTCAGGGTGGACGAGACCGACATCGTGAACGTCTCGATTGGGCAGACGGCCAATGTCACCATCGACGCCATTCCCAATCGCACTTTCACGGGCAAGGTGATCGATATCGGCAACACTGCGATCCTGCGATCGACGGGTCTGGCGGCGTCGCAGAGCGCGACGTCGAATCAGGAGGCCAAAGATTTCAAAGTGGTGGTGGCGCTCGATCAGCCTCCCGACGAGATACGGCCGGGTTTGTCCTGCTCGGCCAAAATTACGACGGCGTCCGGCGCAGACGTGCTCTCGATTCCCATCCAGTCGCTTACAGTTCGCAAGAAAGGAGATCTTGAAGCAGCTAAAGACGGCGTGCTGGCGGCCACGGACTCTCAAAGCAACAAATCGCGGAACGAAGAGATCCAGGGCGTATTCGTGGTGAATAATGGGCGCGCCGAATTCCGCAAAGTGGAGACCGGGATCACGGGCGTGACCGATATCGAAGTACTCAGCGGCCTCACGGAAGGGCGATCAGATCATCACCGGCAGTTACAAGGTGATCCGCACTCTGCGCAACGACGCTCGAATCAAGGTAGACAACAAGACGCCCATTCCCGACACCAGCAGCTTAGGCGGCAATGCAAAAAATCAAATGGCACAGGCAGCAGTTCTCGAAAAGCCGGAGCGCGGCGAACAACTCAAGCGCGAAGGCGTCATCATTCGCACCTGGGATCTTCACAAGACCTACGTCATGGGCGACCAAGTCATCAACGCCGTAAACGGCATCGACATCGAGATCAAGAAGGGCGAGTATGTGGCCATCATGGGGCCTTCGGGTTCGGGAAAATCCACGCTCATGAATCTCATCGGCTGCCTGGATACGCCCAGCTCGGGCCTGTACTATCTGGCCGGCAAACTGGTCAGCGACATGGATGACGACGAGCTGGCGCGCATCCGCAACAAGGAGATTGGGTTCGTCTTTCAGACCTTTAATCTGCTGGCCCGCGCCACGGCGCTGCATAATGTGGAACTCCCGCTGATTTATGCAGGGCTTCCGCACCAAGCGCGTGAGGAGCGCGCCAAGAAGGCTCTACGCGCGGTGGACCTGGAACAGCGCATGTTGCACAAGCCGAGTGAGCTTTCCGGCGGCCAACGGCAGCGCGTGGCGGTGGCGCGGGCGCTGGTGAACGATCCTTCCATTTTGCTCGCCGACGAGCCGACCGGAGCGCTCGATACGGCCACCGGCAACGACATCATGGCGCTGTTCGCGAAACTGCACGAGC
Organism: uncultured Acidobacteriota bacterium; assembly: GCA_963799805.1. Classification (GTDB taxonomy): domain Bacteria; phylum Acidobacteriota; class Terriglobia; order Bryobacterales; family Bryobacteraceae; genus Palsa-187. The sequence continues at coordinate 382,572 of CAWCYF010000002.1, read as the reverse complement.
AAGGGAACACCATCGTGTTGGTGACTCACGAACATGAGATCGCGATGCACGCCTGGCGCGTAATCCACATCCGCGATGGAAAAGTGGAGCGCGACGAGAGGGTTAAGTAATTCAGTCCCTATCCCGGAGGTATTGTAATGCGTAGTCGAAGGCTTTTCGTGTGCCTGTGCGTCTCCCTGCTGATGGCGGGGTCGGCCGCGGCCCAGAATGCAATCAGAATTGAACCCGCGACGGGCAGCCTCATCTGGCTGACCCGCAATTATCCGGCCTCGAACGGTTCCGCCGATTAATCTGACGAATTCGTCCCGGCTCGAATCGCTGATGCGCGCGGGAAATCTGTATCTTTCGGCGCAGGATGCGGTCGCTCTGGCGATCGAGAATAACCTGGACGTGGAAGTGCAGCGGTATGGACCCTTGCTGGCGCAAGAAGTGCTGAAGCGCGCTCAAGCAGGCGGCGCATTGCGAAGCGTCGGACTGGGGGTCGCGCCGGGACCGACCAGCGTCAGCCTGCAAGGCGTGAGCGTAGCCAATCTCGCCATTAGCAATGCGGCTGGAAGCGGCGTAAGCTCGGGCGGCGGGATTGTCACGCAGTTAGGACCCGCGCTTCTTTCACTCGACCCCACGTTAGCCGTATTTGCGAATTTCCAGCACGCCACCAGCCCGCAGAGCAATACTGATCCTGACCGGAACCACGGCATTAATTCAGAACACGCGATCCTACCAGGCGCAGTATATCCAAAACTTTGTCTTCGGCATGACCGCGCAACTGACCTATGCGAGCCAGCATGTACAACGTAAACAGCCATTTATTTCAGCTTGGATCCTTATACCTCCGGCGATCTGGATCTGCAGGTGACGCAAAATCTTTTGCAGGGCTTCGGAGCGGCGGTCAACGGCCGGAACATACGGGTGCAGAAGAACAATCTGAAAGTGACGGATCTACAGTTCAAACAGCAGGTGATCGCCACGGTCTCCGCCGTTCTCAATTTGTATTGGGACCTGGTCAGCTTTCATGAGGACCTGCGCGCGCGCCAGCGCGAGCTTGCAACCGCGCAGCAGCTTCTCGAGGATAACCGGAGGCAGGTTGCGCTCGGCACCCTGGCCGAGATCGAAATCACGCGCGCGGAAGCGCAGGTTTATACGAGTCAGCAGGACCTGCTGGTTTCGCAGACCAACCTGCTGCAGCAGGAAACGGTGCTTAAGAACGCGCTCACACGCAACGGCGCAGCCAATGCCAACCTGGCCGGCGTGCATATTATTCCGCTCGACAGCATCGCAATTCCGCCGACGGATCAGCTCCGCCCGGAAGAAGAACTGGCGCAGGAAGCGGTTAATAACCGCGTGGAAATCGCACAGAGCCGGATCAATATCGAAAGCAACCAATTGAACCTGACCGGGATCAAGAGTTCTTTAAAACCTACGCTTGCAGGCCTTTGCCGAGCTCACCAATAACGGTCTGGCCGGCCAGCTCACCGCGCTGGGGGCGTTCCAACCGGGCGTAGGCGCTTTGGCGGGCGGCTATGGCAGTCTGCTCGGCGAGATCTTCCGGCGCAACTATCCTAACTATTCAGCCGGTATCGCTCTCAATATCCCGCTGCGGAATCGCGCGGCGCAATCGGATTACGTGACCAGCCAACTGGAGCTGCGGCAGAACGAATTGAGTCTGCAGAAGAGCATCAATCAGGTTCGCGTCGACGTGCAAAATGCAGTGATCGGACTGCGGCAGGCGCGCGCGCGATACGATGCGGCTGAGAAAGCTCGTGTGCTTCAGCAACAGACGCTCGATGCGGATCAGGAAAAATACCGGCTGGGCGCGACCACCGCCTATCAGGTGGTGCAGGACCAGCGCGATCTGGCCAATGCTCAAAGCACGGAAGTGCAGGCCCTAGCCAATTACAGCCATGCCCGAATTGCCGTCGATCAGGCTCTCGGGACGACGCTCGAAGTAAATCACGTGTCATTGGATGAAGCTTTAGCGGGACATGTACCTAGGGTGTCGGTGCTTCCGGCAACATTGCCCGCGGAGGATGCGAGATGAATCTCAGACGCGCATTATCCCATGCGCTGTGCGTTGTGTTCGATTTCGCTCGCGTGGGCGCAGCAGCCTTCGATTGATCCGGTCAGGCCGTCGGGCATTTTCCTGGTGCGTCCCTATCGGGCTGCGGAAACGCCTTCCATCCGCCTTGCCAATTCCGGACGGCTGCGCGATCTGGTTCGGGCAGGGAATCTGTATCTGACCGCGCAGGACGCGATTGCGCTCGCTCTCGAGAACAACATCGACATTGAAGTCGCCCGCTACAGTCCCATTGCGACGGCGTGGCAACTCGAACGCGCACAGGCCGGCGGAGCCTTACCGGGCGTTCCGAGCAGCGCATCTCAAGCCGGGCGGTAGCGAGCGGGCAGGGAATCGCCGGGCAGCCGCGCGGCTGCGGGTGTATCGATAACCGGAGCCACCACGGCGGGAAATGGCGCCGGAAACGTGACCATCTCTCAGGTTGGCCCCGTCGCTCAAACGCTCGATCCGACCGTTCCAGGACACGAGCGTATTCAGCCACACCACCACTCCGCAGCCGGATGTCGAACAGAGTCTCATCCCCAATCTGATCTCGAATACTCGCTCCTATACTCGCGACCCTGCAGGAAGGTTTTCTCACCGGCGGCGCCGTAACGGTCACTTACAGTGAACACTACCTCAACGAGAACGCCCCCACCGACCTCTTGAATCCATCCGTCGGCGCCCAGCGTGTCGGTCGCCTTTCAGCATAATCTTCTGCAGGGATTTGGCATTGCGGTTAACTCGCGGAACATCGAAGTGGCCCGAATCAATCTTAAGACGTCGGATCTCAATTTCAAGACGCAGGTGATCGGGACCGTAGCCAACGTCTTGAATCTCTACTATGGCCTGGTCGCCGATTACGAAGACCTGAAGGCGAAGCAGACGGCCCTCGAAGTCGGCGCAGCAGTTCTATGAAAATACCAAAAGGCAGGAAGAACTCGGCTCCGTGTCTTCGCTGGATGTGACCACCGCCGAAACGCAGGCCGCCTCCAGCCAGAACGATCTGGTGGTTTCGCAAACCAATCTTCAGCAGCAACAGGTGCAGCTCAAGAATGTCCTGAGCCGCAACGGCATCGCCGATCCGGTGCTGGCGCGCAGCACAAATCATACCGCTCGATCGGATCGTCGTGCCCAGCGAAGATAATCTGCCGCCGTTAAATGATCTGGTGGCGGAGGCGCTCGCAAACCGGAGCGATCTTGCGGCGGAGAGAGCGAGCATTAACACTGCCGAGATCTCGGCTTTGGGAACCAGGAACGGAGTCCTGCCTCCGCTACAGGTTTTGGCGCCGAGAGCCAGGCGGGATTGGCGGGAACTCCGAAAACGGTAACTTTCCAAGGCATTCGTTGAAACCGCCGATCCTTATTTCGTGGGAGGAATGAGCAACGCTTTGGGCCAAGTGTTGCGCCGTAATTTTCCCACCGAACGCATTGGCGCTTTTATTCAAGCTTCGATCGGCAACCGGCTGGCGCAAGCGGATTACGGAATCGATCAGCTTCAGCTTCGCCAAACGCAATTGACGACTCAGAAGGACCTCAACCAGGCGGCCGTCGATGTGTCGAACTATGTAGTGGCGTTGCGGCAGGCCAGGTCACGGTATGAAGCCGCTGTCAAGAACCGTGTCCTCGAGCAACAATTACTCGATGCCGAGCAGGAAAAATACACACTGGGAACATCGACGCCGTATAACGTGGTTCAACAGCAACGGGACTTGGCCACGGCGCAATCCAACGAAATCGCGGCGCTGGTTTCCTACAGCAATGCGCGGGTTGCGCTCGATCAGACGGTGGGACGAACGCTCGAGGCGAACCATGTATCGATTGAGGAGGCGCGGGCGGGACGAGTCGCGCGGCCTTCGACTCATAGAAAACACTCCATGAAATAAAACGCGCCTCTCTTTCGTGCCTGCCGTAGCGCGATACTGCGGATAGGAGGCCGCATTTTTTATGAACCCGAAAGATATGTTGGAAAGGATCGGCGATCATCTGAATTCAACCGCTACGGTGAAGAGCGTGTTCGGCGAGCCCATTCGGACCGATGACAGAACCGTTATTCCCGTTGCGCGCGTCGCGTACGGATTTGGCGGCGGCGGCGGAACAGGGCCAGCGAAGTCTGACGGCACTGGCACGGAAGAGGCGGGGACCGGGAAAGGCAACCTTGCAGAGGGCGGCGGGGGCGGCGGAGGCGTAACCGCAATACCCGCGGGCGCTCTGGAAATATCGGCGGCAGGCACGCGTTTTATCCCGTTCACAAATATCCGCATGCTGGCCGGTGTGTTCGCGGCAGGAGCGCTCTTTGGCGTTCTTATGCTGCGGCGGAAGCGGTAGAGTTTCTCACTCATTGCGAAGGCGCGGGGTTCTGGTTATAAACCGGAATCGTGACAATATTGCTGGTATAAATATTTTGCGCAATCGTCGCTTGCGTAATCCCATTCGTGGGGAGTCCGAGGCCTAGCTGCAGCACGATCTGATAGACCCCGATCCCGCCCACAGCCATTGCCGCGGACACCACATTCGCCGTGCGCCCGCCGATCAGCGAAGACACGGAAGCGGTCGGACGTGTTCACTGCCGGCCCTGTGTATACGCCGCCATCGACAATGGCATCTTTAGCGGCCTCCGGCTGACACCAGGCCGAGTCCCGCGGCGTACAGGTAAATCATCTCGCCGGGAACGGCCGGATTATCTGGCGTGATGGGCGCACCGGCGACATTGGCGCAGCATAACACGGAGTTGGTAGCAGTCAGAGCCAGTCCCGCGGCCGTGCCCGCGGTGGTCGAGGTGGAGGAAGTGGTGATTCGCGCCGATCGGGATCCCAGTCGCCCTCCGGCCCCGGCACCTTCGCCTGCAGCAGGATTCGGGTGAAGGCCGGCGCTGCGGAAGCAGTCACGACTTCTTCGGAGTTGGAGTTGATTAGGGCGATGAACGCGTCGCGGATCGACGCCAGAGTATCCGTGCTCTGGACCGAATACGTATAGGTATTCGCCCCGATGGTGATGTTGCCAACGTCGCCGGCACTGATCGACCCGTCGACTGAGATAATGCCATTCGCGTAACTCGATCCGTGGAAAGCGATGGCCGGCCGCGGATCTTGCCCACCTAACGCGAACATGCCCGGGTTCTGAAGGTCGATGCGGAATGCCCACGGCATCGGTGATCGTTACCGAGCCATCGGCGTGCTGCGTGCGCACGTACAGACTACTGCTGTTGGCGTTGACTACCTCGAACGGAATCTGGGCATTGATCTGGGTGGGAGAAACGTACATCAGGGGCGCGACGATACCGTCCACGTACACCTGCACGCCACCTAATTGATACGGCAATTGCCGCGCGTTGGGCGGCGCCGATACCGGAGTGTCCGCGAGATTGGTTCCCATAATCGAGATCAGCGTGCCTGGCGCGAGAATGGTCGGGTCTTCCCTCCCGACAAGTTAGCGCTTGGTAACAGTAGCAGTGAGTTGTCGCACCGCTTGAGACCATGGTCGCGATGGATACGATATTTCCGGCGCCCCCGGGGGCGCGGGCGATGAGAAGCAAACTCTGGGTACCCAGCTCCGGCTCCGCGTACACGTTCGGGTCGCCATTTCCCGCGTTGATTACGCTCACAATCCCTTGCAGGATAGTGTCGAAAGTATCGGCCTTTTCGACTGTATATGTGTAATTCGTGCCGTTGCCTGAAGTAGAGGTGCAGGAATTCACCGCAACTCCGTTTACCGGACCGCAGACCGTTACCGTTAAGACGTCGCCGGCGTGATAGTTCCGCCGATCGTGATCGTGTCCGTGGCATATTTCTCAATACTAGCCGCGTTGCGCACGCCATTGGCGGCGACATTGGTTTGAGCCGGCGTGAAAACCATCACGCGATAATCGGTGGGGTCGTCCACGTAAAGATTCGCCCCATCCCACGCCAAAGAGGTGGGCTCCGGGAATCACGTTCGAAGCCGATTGTGTCAGGTTGGGGGTGTTGGGATTATTCGAGCCATTGGCGGCGCTGGTGACCACGTCGGAGAATTCGTCCGGCTGTCCCAGAATCACGTCGGCCGCGGGGGCATTCTGAGTGGGAATCGTCTCGTAAACGAGCACGCGATCGTTGCCGGAATCCGCCACGTACAAGCGCTTGCCGTCGGAGAGCGCAAACCGCGGAAAAGCGAGCGTGCGGCCGCAAACATTGGGGTAAGTGGGATTGTTGTTGTAGTCGATTCCGGTAGGAACAGTGCACAGCACCGGAGTTTCCTGCGTGGTTTGACCGCTGGCCGTGGATGCCACGCCGGTGAACGCGTTATCGGGAAGCTGGAGCGCGCTGACCATATCCGGCTGACCGATCTCCACATCCGCAGGCTGCTGGTTTTGCGTGGGAATCGAATTCCAGATCAAAGCCCGGTTGAAACCCAGGTCCGCGACGAAAACGATGCGTTCCGTCGCTGGTCACCGATATCGGACTCAACATGGTATTTGCCGCCGCGACCAAATTCGCCGGGATTGATTGATGGGAATCACCGTGGTGAAGTTCGGCTGGCCGAGCACGACATTGGCCGCCTGATTGTTGTGCGTGGGAATCGAATTCCAAATCAGGATGCGATTGTTCTGAGTGTCGGCGACAAACAGCCTGCCGTTCTGCACCCATACCCCTTGCGGCGCACGAACACTGGACGCGGTCGCGATCACGGGCGCCACTGTATTGAAATCCGGCTGCCCCAGCACGATGTCCGCCGGCTGACCGTTGATGGTGGGGATCGAGTTCCAGATGAGGATGCGATTGTTGGACGTATCCGCTACGGCCAGAATCTGTCCATCGGAGGCGACCGCGGTGGGAGCGCGCATACCAGTCTGGCTGGTATTGATATTCGTGCTCGTGAAATTCGGGTTGTCCCAGCACTACCGTCGCCTGACCCACACATACCGGACAACGCCCGGTAAAATTCGGGATTGCCACCAGCGGCTGCGGCATACTCTGAGTGACATTGCCGAATAGAAGCACACGATTGTTCACAGGAGTCAAGCCTAGCCGATTCGCGTCGGCATAGAACAATGTATTGGCCGCGAACGCAATTCCGCTTCCGCTTCCCATCAGAGTATTTGTCGCACCCGAATTTTGAGATGTGAAGGTGGTCTGGCCGACCACGAGCCGGGCAGCCTGATAGGTCATGTAATCCGAAGCCAGGCCGAATCCGGCCCACAGTGAAAAAAAAGCACAGTATTTCAGCATTAGAAATGACGAGTGGGTTGAGATTCAGTATAACAGTCTAACGACGCGATTCGAGTGAAGCAGGTTGCGATCCAAACGCACGCTACAAAGCTAGTTGGCGCCGAAAGTTACGCTGGATTCAGCTCCGAACTTGCGGTAGTTGCGAAATTCGATTCGATTTCGGGAACAGTGGCTGGTCCCCCGGATACAACTGAGAACCTCGGCATCGACGGGCAGCAAGAAAGGCTCAGTGGCGGCCAGACGGACGAAGTCGTAGTCATTGGCAGTCTCAACCGTGTCAAACGGAAACAGCCGGGGCATATTGCGAGTCTGTTGCTCGATGCGGAGGATGCGCGATGTCTCGCGGTCGATCCATACCGTGCCCTGGTAAGCGGGATAGTAAAGCTGCGCCGTGGTCTCGATGCGCCAATGCGAACGCTCGCGCGGCACTTCGTATCTGTACACCCAAGTCGCGCGGCCGTGAATAGTGTCCTGACCGGCGGGGCGGAACTGCGCTCCCGTCTCGGGACTCAGCAAATCTCCTTGCATGGATGCGAACTCGCCGGTCGAGCGGGTACCCTCGATATCCTCCATGGCCTTATTCACCACTTTATTCCCGACCTTGATGTTCTTATAACTCTCGCGCCCGTCTTCGTAGGCGACATCCGCAGTCACTACGTCGAGGGCATCCCATCCTTGCTTGGGATGATCGCTTTGATAACGCGTGGTCACCTGCTGGCAGAAAAAATTGGGCAGCGCGCCGCTAAAGTTCGCGGCCACCTCCTTGACTTTCTGAATCACGGCATCATCGTTGGCGGCGGTGAGCACGGGGGCAGGTGGTTTGGACAGAATCACGGGACCGCTGGTGGAGGATTCGCCCGAACTGCCTGGGGGCGGAAGCGCAGCGGCCTGCTGCGCCCGCGGAGCTCCTCGGCGCAGGGAAGGCGGTCCGGGATCGTCTGCGTCGGGCGCGGGATCACGAGGGCGCATGGTGGTAGAGGGGCGCGTGTCGACCCGTTCTTCCGGGTCGGCCTTAGCGCTGGCGCTGTCGGTCGTTGCCGGACTGGTGGCTGGACTGGGTTGATTGTCGGTTCTCCGGCGCAGCACGGGGCGATCGTCACCCGGTTCGCGAGGCGGCGATGAAGGCGCGGAAGCGGACGAGGGCGCGCGATCGAGTTTGGGCAGGTCCCATGTCTCGGCCGCGGCCGCACGCTCGGTCGGTGTGCCGGGCTTATCAAACCTCACCGCAACGGCCGTTAAATAGCCCTGCTCGTCTTCGGTCGAGTCTACTTCGAGGTGGTCGCCGGTCGCAAAACTGGCGATATCTGCATCTTTACCTTGCTTTTGAACGGCGGTTTTCGATGAGATACGGAAGGTCATGATGCGATGATCGTCGGCTTCGAGCACAAACTGGCTTCCGGCCGTGACACGCAGCATTCCAGCGGTGGTGACCACCTCAGGGGCAGGTGCGGTGTTGCGTCCTTGCCGGCTTTGCCTGGGCTGGCCCTGCCCGTTGGTGCCGCCGCTATTGGGCGGGTAACTTCCGGGAGGGTAACCCCCCGGCGGATATTGTCCCGGATATTGCCCGGGATACTGGCCAGGATACCGGCCCCCAAACTGCGCTTGTGCGGCGAGCCCAAGCGCACACATTGTCAGCGCTAGACGAACGGCTCTCATACTTCATATAATGACGCTTTTTTGGGCGGCTGGGGTACCGCCTGATCTCTCTGCGCCGCCGGGCACCAGCTCATTCAATGCTGATGCTGGTTAACGACGGTGCAGGAAACATCCGCCAGCGCGCATTTAACATGCTCGAACTGAATGGTGGTGTGATGAATGGCGAAATGATCGGTTAGCATGCAATTGATGCGGCTCAGAATCGATTCGCTGGCCGAAGGAGGCATGTCCTCAATCAGCACGTGACAGCTCAGCGCGTGAGCTTCCGATCCGAGACTCCAGATATGCAGGTCGTGGACCTCAACTACGCCGGGAATTTGGCATAGATCCTGGGCTACCTCGGAAAGTGTCAACCCCTTTGGCAGACCCTCCAGCAGGATATTGAGCGATTCCCTGATAATGCTCCACGCCGAGCCCACGATGGCGACGCCAATCAGGATTGACAATGCGGGGTCGATCTGAAGCCATCCGGTAAAATGAATCGCGATCGCACCGGCGATGATCCCCGCGGAACTCGCCGCGTCTCCGAGCATGTGCATCCATGCCGCGCGAAGGTTCAGATCGCTTCCATGTCCATGAAATGCGCCAAGCCCCCACGCGATCGCAGAGTTCATAAGCAGCCCGATTCCGGCAATCACGATCATGGTAATGGCCGCGACCGGCCGTGGATGCATCAGCCGCTGATAGCTTTCATAGAACAGCACGCCGGCAAGGATGACCAGTATCACGGCATTAATGAATGCCACGAGCACGCCCGCGCGCTGGTAACCGAAAGTCTTAACCTGATTGCCCGGACGCGACTGAAGATAGAATCCAATGCCGGCGAGTAAGAGCGCAAACGCATCGGCGAAGTTATGGCCCGCATCCGATAGCAGCGCTAAACTACCGGCGCGGAGGCCCGCTACTGCCTCGACAACCACGAACGCCGCTGTCAACAGCAGCGAAGCGAACAGGATTCGTCCAGTTGCCGCATGATGGTGATGATGCGCCATCTACTTTTATCCTATAACTTCTATTTGTGGGTAATGGCTTCGATGGCTTCCAGTTCTTTACCCGCGTCGGCCCATTTGCCTTGGGCGGAAAGTTCGCGATAGCGCTGCAAGTGAGTGCGGATCTCTTCGATCCGGTTATCTCGCGGCGCGTTCTCTCCCGACGGAGCGGGCGCCGGGATTACCGATGAAGTTACCGCGGCCGGCTTCGCCGCGGTTTCGGGAGCCTGACCCTTTTGAATGGCTTCGAGCTGCGCTAGTCCCTGCTCATAGGTGTCGGCATAAACCAGCGTGTTCCCCACCACCAGCGCGACCTTCTTAAGCTGCGGCATTCGCGCCTGTGACGCCTGGATGTAAATGGGCGCAACATACAGCAGCGTTTGATCGATAGGTAGCGTCAGAATCTGGCTGCGAAGAACCTGCGATCCCTGCTGGTTCCAAAGCGTCAGGTCTTTCGAAATGGTCTGATCCTGATTGATCAGCGCTTCCACCTGAATCGGCCCTGGAATGATCTCCTGCTTGGGAAGGTCAAGATAAACTACCTCGCCCATATGTTCGCCGTCGCAGCGCGCCACCATCAGTCCGATGAGATTCTGTTTATTACGCGGCGTAAAGGGGACCATCAACAGAAATTCCGGCTGACTCTCGCCGGGAAGCGTCGCGATCATGTATGTCGGCGGCACTGTTTCCGGCTGGCCACCTTGTCCTGTGGTGAATGTCGCGAGGTCCCACATGTCAGCGCGATTGTAAAACGATTCGGGATCGCGCATGTGATAAGTGCGATAAATCTCGGCCTGGGTCCGAAACAGCAATTCCGGGGCGCGGGTATGCGCCCGAAGATCGGCGGGCATGGCCGAGGCCGGCAGGAACAGACTTGGAAATAGCCGCCGGTACGCGGCCACCAGCGGATCTTCGTCGTCGAAGACGTACATATGGACGTCGCCGTTATAGGCGTCCACAGTGGCCTTGATGGAGTTGCGAATATAGTTGAACCGCAGCCCGCTATCGAGAACCACGTCACGTGCATACGGATGCGCATCGCTGGTCAGGTATCCATCGACGATCCAGACCAGGCGTCCGGCGTCAGTGATCACTAGGTATGGGTCTGGGTCCCACGTGACGAACTCGGCCAGTTGGCTCAAACGGTCCGGCACGCGCTGGCGGATCATCATGCGGCTCTGCGGAGTTAATTGATTCGTGAGAAGTATGTTCCAATCTCCGTCGGAGATGGCCGCCACAGTACGCAGCCCCGCCGCTGACATCGGGAACCCGCCGCGTCCGTCGTAGCGCGTAGTGACCTCGCTCGACCCCGAAGGATAGTTGAACTCCGGCTGCGCGGTGCGAACGAAAACCGGCTCCTGCGCGGTTTCACCGTAATAGATCTCGGGACGTGTGACCTTCAGGCTCGGCGTAAGCACCTGAATCGGAGCATCCTTTATCAAGAGATCGGGAAGGCTCTCCGGACTGATCCGGTTCGCTTCCGCCAGCACCAGCCCGTAGCCGTGCGTGAAGATGAGGCTGCGATTAATCCAGCGATTGCGCGCGTCGCCCAACTGATTCAGATCGAGCTCGCGGGGGGCCAGCAGCACTTGCCGCAATTCCCCGTTTATTTGATAGCGATCGACATCCGTATCTGCGTAGGTGTAAGGGCGCAAGGGCTGGGTCTGGCTGAGGGTATCGTGAAACGCTCGCCAATCCCACAGGCGCACGTTGCTGAGCAAGGCCCGGTTGCGGGCAAAATCGATTTTCCCTTCGCGGTGGACGTTATACACCACTTCCTTGGTGCGGTGATCCAGGCCGAAGGCGGCGCGTGTCGCCTCGATGTGCCGCTCGAGGAATGGTCTTTCGAGAGTAAGTTCGTTGGGCTTCACGTAGACTCCGCTCAATAGTGGCGGCACGATCCAATCCACCAAGAGCACCAGGGCGCAAGCGATCGCCAGCTTTCTCCGCCCGGCGAGAACCAGCATCGCCGCCAGGACCGAGAGCAGGGCTTTTGCGGTTTGCAGCGGCAATCCCACCGTCTGCTGGACGTAATCGATTCCGACCATCAGGTTTCCGTGATCCGTGAACAGAAGATCGTAGCGTCCCAGCCAGAAATAACCGGCGAGCATCAGGAGAAACAGCGTGATCAGGCCTTTCAGGACACCCGATTCGAGACGGCCCAGCGAGCGCAGATCGTTGAAGTCAATTTCCCTGCCAGATCCGAAGCCCGGGAAATCGCGGCGAAGCTGCCATCCGCGCGCGGCCAGATAATACGCGAGCGCTCCTCCGAGTGCACATGCCGCCAGGAAATCGATGAGCATGCTGTAAAACGGAAGCTCGAAAAAGTAGAACCCCAGCGGGCGATGGAACACGGGATCGTGCCAGGTTGAAGCCGCCGCTGGACCTTCCGCCCCAGGAGAACCGCCGATGTAGCGCGCAACAGTCCAGCCGTCGACCGCCGCCAGCGTCACGATCAGAGCCACCAGCGCGAGGCCGAGGGCGGCAATTCTCGCGTACCAAGTGTGGTCCCCGAGGCGCGTGCCCGCATACCTCATCCCGCGCGCGTGCGCTACCCACAGAACTATGAAAACGATCAGCCACGCCGCCAGCCCGGGCGCGTAACGGTAAACCGACATCAGCACCCAGGTGGGAACCTGGCCGAGCTCGCGCCACCAGAAATAGTCGATGATGAAGCCGCAGATGGACCGGCTGAAGAATAATAGTAGGAGCAGCGCGACCGCCGCTACGACGAGGCGATATTGCGGCGCCTGGCGGCGCGGGAACATCTTGTCCATGTTCCCCCAGAGTACACCCGCGCGCGTACCGTTGCTATTTAATGCTGAATTTAGAGGTCAACACACCAATCACCTGGTCCACTGTGAGACCAAGGAGCTCCGAGGTACTGCTTTTAGCTCGTATTAATCCTCGATATTATCGGCGCTGACGATCCCGGTCGATAAGTCCCAGTCTTTTTGCAAATCTGTAGGAGTTTATGACAGGGTCGTATCCAAGCACCAAAAGATATGTCTTGGATGGCTGCACGAAATACTCACGCGGATCCGCCATATACGAGAGTATCTCGCCCGACTCGGTTAGGATGGTGCCACCAGCAAAAATAGATGTAATTGTTCGAGCCGGCCGTGACACCTCCTGCATCTTCAAATACATTAGCGACCTGAAACTTGACTTCCGTATAAACTGACCGCCCGGATGCGCTGAGGACAGGCTGATAAGACGTGAAGGTGCCGATGACAACGGCTTCGTCTTTAAACGTTGGGATCTCCGGCCGCGGCTGTCCGCCCAGTCTCGATCCTTCGGATATATGGGCCAAGGGTGCGGTATCCGGCGTAAGAGGGTAACGGTAGCCGATCAGTTGATCGTAAAGCTGATCGCGAACAAGGCGAAGGGTGGGGTTGACGCTATCGGCTCCGGGGTCCCATTTTACCGGGACTTTCATCCAAGCGTTGGCGGGCGAAGACGTCCAGGCGGGCGGCTGCGGACGATGAGGCTGAGCAAATGCCAAGATTGGAGCGACTGCCGCCGCTGCCCCGAGAATACGGGCGCTTCGCACAAAGAGGAATTTACAGCAGCCGGAAATTCACTTCGATAGTGGCGATCACAGGGACAGGCTTGCCGTCCTTCATCCCGGGGCGGAACAGCCACTTCTCCACCGCCTCGATGGCTTTTTGATCCAGGCCCAGTCCGAGCGAGCGCATCACCTTTATGTTGGCCGGGTGACCTTTGTCGTCAACCACGAGTTGCAGCACCACTGTGCCCTGCCACTTGGCTTTGCGAGCTTCTTCTGAATACTCGGGCTCGACTTTGTGGAGAATCCCGGGGGCCGATACGCCGCCACCGATCTTGTACGCGCCTCCGCCGAATCCGCCGCCCGAGCCAGGACCAACGCCTGGTCCGCTGCCCGGTCCGACGCCTCCGCCTTTACCGTTCCCAATTCCGCCGCCGATCCCCGACCCGTTCGAGGGCACTCCCAGCCGGCTCAGCGGGTCGCCATAGTTGGGATCCTGAATGTTAGGAGGCGGAGTGTCGGCCACAATGGTGGGTACCATTGGCAGCTTGGGGTCTGGTGGGGGAGTTACGTTCGGCGGAGTGAACTGCCGAGGTGCGATCTTGGGAAGCTTCCCTTTGCTCGCGTCGAGCGGAGCGCTGGTCCCGCCCCCGCCTCCGCCGTGCATCTGGTTCTTCTTCGGCGCAGAGGCGAGATAGGGTTTCAAGTCCGGAGCGAATAGGACCACCTGCTCCTTCACGACGTTTTGGACCGATTTGAGTGATCCGAGGAAGAGCAGCAACGCCACCACTCCCACGTGAATCAGGAGCGAAGTAAAGCCCGCCTTAGTCTCATTGCCGTGATACCAGCCCCACATTTCGGGCACGGCCACAGGCTTCGAGGTGACCTCCAGCGGCGGCTGCTTGGGCGGGTGGATGGCTTCTTTGACGGTCTTAAAGAAGGTACGATACCAAGGCGTCTCGAGCGATGCGGGCGTCAGCAAATGCTCGAGATGGGCATCAGGAGTGTCTACCGGCGTCTTCTCGACGTCATGAACCTGCTGCTCCGGCACTTCTTTAATACCCCCGGCGTGTAATCTCTCCACGCCCAACAATAGACGACCAGGGTCGGGCGGTGGTTTCATTTTTGGAATCTCTTACCATCGGGCCGCCTTACCAACAGCTTAACATAGCAGAAAGACAGCTTCCGCCGCGCTTAGCGGGCTACGCATTTTGGAATCCGAGAAATATTGCTGCTTCTGCCCATAATCGATCGAGCACATCGGTCAGCTCATGCCCGGATTCTATCAGGCGCAGTGTAACATTGGCGTGCCGCTCTGCAAAGCGCATGGAGACCTCGGCTGGCACCACCGGGTCCGCGATGCCGTGAAGAATCAGCGCGGGCTGCCGGAAATCCTGCTGATCTTGCTCGTACCGGGCCGCGTCCTCAACGAATTTGTAGCTGAGCGGGCGCTCCTCCCCATAGCTGTAATGGTAAAACTTGCGCCAGCCGTCCTGTTTCCAGCGCGCCAGGTCCTCGGCGGAGAACTGATCCCACCAGCGGCGAGGGAACTCGAACGCCGGGGCCAGCAGAACCAACCGCTCAATCCTCGGATGATGTTCCGCGTACATAGCCGCCAGGTATCCGCCTAGGCTGGAACCGATCAGGATCGCCGGTTCTCCTTTCACCGCTTGATCGATCACTTGAAGTTGGCCGGTGATGGTCAGCGCTTCAAAATTGCCTTCGTCGAGCTGCGGGATCTGGAGATCCACGCCGCGCTCCGCGAATCGCCGCCTGAAATACTGAGCCTTGCTTGACTGCGGGCTCGAAGCGAAGCCATGCAGGTAGACGACAGGCGTCATTTGTCGATGTCGAATTTAATATCGCTCGAAGCGCCGAACTTATGGAAATCGGCGTAAGTGAAGCGATTTTCCGCTTTCACTCTGCCCCCGCGCAGCTCGCGATGAAAAGTGGCGGTTGGCAGCACCGCGCCGAAAGGGCTCATCGCATAATCGACGCTCGCCTCCTCGCGCAACGCGGCCGCGCCGTCACCCTCGCTGGCATTGAGCGTAATCCGCATGGGGAAATCGTCCTCGGCCCGTACCCAGATCTCGCCTTCGACGCGCAGGTGGAGCAATCGATCTCTTTTATTAGCTTCGATCAGCGTAAGACCCTCCGGCCCGTCCAGTTGCTTATAGGAAAAAACCAGCACTTTGGTGTCGCCCAGCGTTCGGGCGCCCTTCGGAAGAAACTCATATCGCTCCAACTCGCGGCGGGTAAAAAATAGGATCAACTGGCCGAAATCTGTGACGGCGCCCACCAGGCCATATTTCTCGAACTGCTTTAGCACTTCCATTTTGCGGGCGTCATCGCTGGCTGTAATCACTTTAGCCAGTTGGTCCTGCGCCTTTTTTGTGTCATCGATTTTGCGGCCATTCACCGAGACTACCTGGCGCAATTCATGCAGCGCCGAGGGGTCGCTCCCCAGCGCGGCAAAACCGTATTCGGAGACGATGTCGCGCTGCTTCCACTCCAGCGGAGGCGGCATCAGGGCGGCGGCGCCCGCGCGCGGCCGGAATCGCGGTGGGGGCTTTCTGAGCCCTTTGGTGCAGCGTTTCGACCCCGAGAACCTCCGGCGCGAGCCTCTGAAACGCTTCCGCCTCTTCCGATAGGCGCGCCGTCATTTTCTGCGTCTGCTCGTCTGCCCACAAGGTCGGGACGAACAACAGCAGCGTCAGCAACGCCCGCATGTCCCGAGCATATCGAATTCCCCAGCCCTCGGCTGTCATCCGGGTTCTTGTATCATTGAAGTTCACCCCCGGCACCATGATTCGTAGTTTTCGCGGCATCGCACCCACGATCGCTTTATCGGCATATATCGATCCGGGCGCGGAGATAATAGGCGACGTTACCGTCGGCGAGCGTTCCAGTATCTGGCCGAACGCGTCCGTACGCGGAGATATCGGCCCCATTCGCATCGGCGCTGAAACCAGTATTCAGGACAACTGCGCCTTGCACCTGGACGAAGGTTTCCCGCTCATCGTGGGCGATCGTGTTACCGTCGGCCACTCCGTCGTTCTGCACGGCTGCACAGTGGAGGACGACAGTTTGATCGGAATCGGCGCGATCGTTCTCAACGGCGCGCGTATCCGCAAAGGCGCGGTGGTGGCGGCTGGGTCGCTGATTCCAGAGGGCATGGAAGTACCAGCCGCTACGCTGGTCATGGGCGTTCCCGCCAAGCCTCGCCGCTCCGTCACACCTGAGGAACAGGAGCGCTTCCGCGAAGGCGCTTTGCAATATGTCGAAAAGGCGCGCCTGTATCGGGAAGAGGCGCAGCGAGCGAAATGATTCGGGCGGTCAAAGGGACCCGCGACATTCTGCCGCCGGCGAGCGCCGTATGGAATCACGTCGAATCTGCGGCTCGCGAAGTTTTTCGAACCTATAATTATCACGAGATCCGCACACCCATTTTCGAGGAGACCGCGTTGTTCGCGCGCGGCGTGGGCGAAGACACCGATATCGTCGGCAAAGAAATGTACACGTTCGAGGATCGCGACGGCGGCTCTCTCACCTTGCGCCCGGAGGCTACCGCGCCGGTGATCCGCGCCTATATCGAGCACCGTCTGGATCAGATTCCGGGAGTGAAAAAGTTTTATTACATTGGCCCGATGTTTCGCCGCGAACGTCCTCAGAAAGGACGCTTCCGCCAGTTCTATCAGATCGGCGCGGAAGCGATCGGATCTGAATCGCCCATTGTGGATGCGGAAGTAATCGAAATGGTTGTGGACATGTTGCGGCGCGCGGGGTCTAGGAGATTTCGAGCTGCTGCTCAATTCCGTCGGGGACTCGACCTGCCGACCGGCGTATATGGCCCTTCTCCGCGAGAAATTGCAGGAAGTCGCGCCCCGCTTATGCGAGGATTGCCAGCGGCGGGCCGTGACCAATCCCTTGCGCGTTCTGGACTGCAAGGTTCCGCAAGATCAACAGATCATCGATGAGCTGCCGGCCATTTTGAACTATCTCTGCGTTCCATGTTCGGAACACTTCAGCGCGGTACGCGCCTCGCTCGATAGCAGAGGAATTAAATACCAGATCCGTCCGCGTTTGGTTCGCGGTCTGGACTACTACATGCGCACCACTTTCGAGATCACGCACGGAGGCCTCGGCGCGCAGAATTCCGTGCTGGGGGGCGGCCGTTACGACGGCTTGGCCGAAGCGTTGGGCTCCCGCGTTCCCGCGCCTGGAATCGGATTTTCGATCGGTGAGGATCGCCTGGTGATGAGCGTCGAAAACGGCGCGCCTCAGAATCCTGTCGACTTGTTTCTCGTGCCTTTAGCCGGGATTGCCGAGGCTTGCGCCGGGGACCTGGCGGCCGAGCTGAGAGCAGCCGGCATCTCGGTGGAACGATCGGTGGACCGCAAACTTAAGCGCGCCCTCGAAGTCGCCAATAAAATGAGCGCGCGATTTGTGCTGATTCTCGGAGAGGATGAATATGCGGCAGGGAAATTCTCATTGAAGGACATGGCGTCTGGCGAGCAGGAATCCCTGCCGAGGGAGGCTCTCGCTCAGCGCATCAAAAAGAATTGACATGGAAAATGTACCGCTAGATTTTCTCGGCGAATTGCAGCGTACGCACATGTGCGGCGAGCTGCGCGCCGCCGATGCCGGCCAACGTGCCACATTGATGGGTTGGGTCCATCGCCGCCGCGACTTGGGCGGTGTGCTCTTCATTCACCTGCGGGACCGCGACGGAGTTACGCAGCTAGTGTTCCACGCCGATACCGATCCTGCGCTGCACGCTAAGGCCGCGCTGCTGGCCGCCGAGTACGTGATTGCGGTTGAAGGCGCGGTGAAGCTGCGCACCGCCGATACAATCAATCCGGCCATTCCCACGGGCGAGGTGGAGCTGGTCGCGGAAAAACTCTGGATCTTGAATGAGTCCCGTACGCCTCCATTTCCCATGGAGGAAACCGTCGACGTCAAGGAAGAGGCGCGCCTCAAATACCGCTACGTCGATCTGCGCCGTCCGCACATGCAGCGCAATATCATTCTTCGGTCGAAAATCGCATTTGAAGTGCGCCAGACCCTCGACAGGATGGGATTTCTTGAAATTGAAACGCCCTTCATGACCCGCTCCACGCCGGAAGGCGCGCGCGATTACCTGGTTCCGAGCCGCGTGAATCCCGGGAAGTTCTACGCCTTGCCTCAATCTCCGCAGATTTTCAAGCAGCTTCTGATGGTGAGCGGCTTCGATAAATATTTCCAGATCGTGCGCTGCTTCCGCGATGAGGATCTGCGCGCCGACCGCCAGCCCGAATTCACGCAGATCGATATCGAGATGTCCTTCCCGCAGCAGGCCACCATCTTCGACGTTGTCGAGCCAATGGTCCAGAACGCTTGCAGGATTGCGGGCTATGAGATTCCCGCGACATTCCCGCGCCTGACCTACGCCCAGGCTATGCGTTCTTACGGCATCGATAAACCGGACTTGCGGTTGCCTCCGTTCCACTGCGTCGAAGATTTGTTTAGCGGCGCAAATCTTACTCCGGACGGCCTGCCGCTGGTCGCGATTCGCACTCCCGCCACTGGCGCGCTTAGCCGCAAAGAGCGGGACGATCTGAAAGCGGCGGGCTTGGAACGCGGTCTCCGCGTTTACGACGATCCTAAACGCCTGGAACGCGATTTCCCGGCGGCGATGGCCGAAGTTCGGGCGCGCACCGGAGCGACCGGCGAGGATCTCCTGCTGCTGGCGGGTTGGGGTGGCGATCCCAGAGGCCAGCGTCCCGAAGAGACCGTGTTGATAGCCTGCGGACAGCTTCGCCTCGAGGCTGGACAACGATACAACGAGCGGCACAGGCTGCTCGATCCGAAAAATCTCCAGTTCCTGTGGGTGGTCGATTTCCCCATGTTCGAATGGGATGTCGAAGAGAATCGCTGGAACGCCGCGCATCATCCTTTCACTTCGGTGCATGACGAAGATCTGGACAAGCTCACTACCGATCCGGCTCGCTGCCGTGCTAAATCCTACGATCTGGTGTTGAATGGCGTCGAGCTCGGCTCGGGCTCGATCCGTATTCACCGCCGCGACGTCCAGTCCAAAGTTTTCGCAGCGCTCGGATTCAGCGAAGATGAAGCCCGGCGACGTTTTGGGTTCCTGCTCGATGGACTCGAATACGGAGCGCCTCCGCATGGCGGCATCGCTCTCGGTCTGGATCGTCTGGTAATGATTCTCGCGGGCGAAACGTCCATTCGGGAAGTTATTCCCTTTCCGAAAACCGCGAAGGGAACCGACCTGATGTGCGACGCTCCGGCGGAAGTCCCCGACCGGCAACTTCGGGAGCTCGGTATCGCAATCCGACACAAGCCCTGAGATCAGGCCTGATTCACTTCCTGCGCGACTCGCACGCCGGATTGTAAGGCCCCTTGCATCCATCCGAACCACGGCGAGGTGTGTTCGCCCGCAAAAAAGACTCGTTCCTCGGGCGCGGCCATGTGGGGCAGCAGAGTAGACATCTGATTGGCCTTAAACCAGGCGAAGGCACCCCGCGCCCACGGGTCGGAGTCCCACGCCACGGATGCGCCGGCCTGGTAATTGTCACGCGCGCCCGGGAACAGCTTTTCGAGGTTGTCTAGAGTCACGTCGATGCGACGCTCGCCTGGAAGCGATTCCATGTGCCGCGCCTCCTCGCCCGACATATAGGATTCAAGGATCGCGTGTTGTCCCGGCTCGCCCGCCGAACAGTCCCATACGGTCCTGATGGGGAGATCGGTCGCTGCAAACCCTGAGAGCCCTTCGGCGGTCCACCATCTCGTTTTCGTTTGCACGTACACCCGGGTGACCGACTGATAGCCGATCTCACGGATCGCCCTCTGCTTGCCCGGGCTGAAGGAAGGCTCGACTGAGATCGAGCGCAGCACACTGAACGGAATGGCGCAGATCAGGTAATCGGCGGAAATTTTGCTGCGTCGACCGCGCTCTTCCACCGTCACCGATCACGCCGCTTGCTGTTCTGCTCGATCCGTGTCAGCGCCGCCCCGTAGTGTACGCGGTCCCCTAATTTCTCCGCCAACACTTTAGGCAGTCGATCGTTTCCGCCCTCGATCCGCTGGTATCCTCGAGCGTTGCGAGCGATCGCTTCATCGCGCAGCGAGCACAGCGCGGAATCGAGCTCCGTGCCGTTATCCCATGTATCGCTATAGCCGATTTTCAGCACCGCGATCGCCTCGGGCGTTGCACCGCTGCGCCGGAGCATTTCCGCAAAAGAAATCCCGTCATATTTTTCCCGAATCTCCGATGAAGGCCAGCCTGGGGCGAGCGGATCGCCAATCTCCATTACGGCCGGATGGATGTACTTCTTCGCCAAATCGTACCAGCTCATGCGCTGTTCGCCGGGAGGCAATTTCACCGGCCAATCGAAACCGCCCCGCGCTGCCGGGAGCCGCTGCCCGCGCATGTAATAAAGAGATCGCAGTTTCCCGAAATCCAGGGCGGGAATAACCGGCAAATCGAGATGCTGGACGTAATGCTGAACAAAAGTATGCGTGTCGCCGAAGGTTTCAGCACCCGCTTCTGCATACAGACCATCGGAAAACGGTTCGCGGAGCGTGAGAACACGCCCTCCGGGCCGGTCCCGGGCCTCGATTAGGCGAACCTGATGGCCAGCTTGAACCAGTTCGTACGCTGCCGAGAGTCCGGCGAGACCAGCGCCCGCTACCAGTACATTTTTCGCAGATGTTCCTGCCTGCAGGCCCGATAGGAAAGGTGTCGCACACGCGGCGAGGCTCGACCAGCGAAGAAGATCGCGGCGCGTGGGCTCCGGCATGGACCTTAAATCCCTCAGACCGGCGCGATAGCGTCGAGTTGGGCTTGCCGCGCCTTTGCAGCCGGCCGGAATGCCCACCACCAGATGAATACGCCGGCAACATGCGTGACGCTCAGTAACGTGTCCGCGGCCCAACGAGACTGCAGGATCAATAGGCGAATTCCCCATGATATTGCCGCGCCCGTGACCGCTATCCCCAATCCCGCGCTCACGGTCAGAAGCTGCGGATCCCGCCGCTTACCTGCGAGCAGCGCCGTCCACAGCGCCAGGTTCATCAGTGCGCCCCCGAAGTTCAACAGCTGGCTGGTTTGGCTCAGCCAGCGCGATCCCCAATAGGGCTGCTTGAATAATAAGAACGGCAGAGCTACCGCTGCTACTACCACGATGGCCAACAGTTTACCCAAAGACGCCCCTATCGGGTTTCCCTCCAGCGACTGAAAGGTGAGCATGATTACGGTCAGAAAAAGCAGCAGGTCCAATACTGCTTCGTCAGTCCAGTAGAGGCGGCTGTAGAGAGGACTTGCCCCACCGGCGTAGTGATAGACCAGTGTTTCGGTTACCAGCAGAACCAGCCGTGTAACACAGTAGACCAGAATAATGAGGTATTTACGAAAGGGTCCCTGGAGGAGTGCGAAGATGAGGCCAAGCTGCCCGACCACACTGGCAAGCTGAAGGATAGTGAAGAGATAATACACGATCAGGCTCCGGAAAAGACACGGCAATGCCGGAGCCTGATTGGATCTTGCGCAAAGCTATTAAACCAGATTCCCGTTACCATCTGGCGGGGGATTCGGACCGTGAGCCATAACCAGATTCCCGTTACCATCCGGCGGGGGATTCGGACCATGAGCCATAACCAGATTCCCATTACCATCCGGCGGGGGATTCGGACCATGAGCCATAACCAGATTCCCGTTACCATCCGGCGGAGGATTCGGTCCATGCGACAGAGCCAGATTCCCGTTACCGTCCGGCGGAGGATTCGGTCCATGCGACAGAGCCAGATTCCCGTTACCGTCCGGCGGAGGATTCGGTCCATGCGACAGAGCCAGATTCCCGTTACCGTCCGGCGGGGGATTCGGACCATGAGCCATAACCAGATTCCCGTTACCATCCGGCGGCGGATTCGGACCGTGTGAGAACTGCCGCACGTTCGAGCTGGGGCCATAAACGAAGGCGCCCACGATGAGCGCCAAAACAATTACCGTGCAGATTGTAGCACAGATCAGAAAGGATCCACGAAGTCTAATCATTGTACCTACCTTAGAGAGAATTTACTTACTACTGGGCTGAACACCTTAATCGTACTTGAGGTCCCTGCCTCAGTTCGCTAGGATTTGACCTTAGTACTTTTGTTTGAGATGGAAGTAGGGTATGGCTGTAAGCCACTGATAGCCAAGCGGCTAGCGGGTACTGGAAGTACGGTCAGCCGCGTTTGAGAAGACAGGAAATTTCAAGGCCGGCTATGTAGAGATTAACCAGCCCTAGTCCGGTTACGGCGCCGCGAACGTAAAATTCTCCCCAAATATGCCGGAACGGGGGGATCATTTCCCGCATAGAGTTAAAACTCCAGATATCCATCCAGGGAAAAATCACCAAAAAGAGACCGATTGCGAACGCTAAAATTCCAAAATAGAGGCTGAACAGGCGCTTGGGCCTTGTTTGGCGGCGGACGGGAGCTTCGGGCGATGCAAATACGCTCTCGGAGGAGAGACTCCGGGTTGTAGATACGGGAGCGTCCTTTGGCGTCAGAGCCATTCAGATAGGGTAGCCGGTCCAAGCCGGGTACTTGCCGGCGTTTCGGACTGGCTCGAAGCTGTACCGATGCAAAGTCGTGGGACCAAAGCGCTCAAGCGCGGCGAGATGTTCGGGCGTCCCGTATCCTTTATGCTGGGCCAGGGAATATTCCGGGAAAACACGGTCCCACTCGGTCAGAGCCGCATCGCGTGCGACCTTGGCCAGGATGGATGCCGCGGCAATTGAGAAGCACCGCGCATCCCCGTGAATCACCGCCCTTTGCGTCACCTCCACGTCGACTGTGGTGGCATCTATAAGTAGATAATCGCACTGAATATTGAGCTGCTGCACAGCCCGACGCATAGCCAGCCGCGAGGCCTGGAGGATATTCACACGATCAATCTCGAAGGCGTCCGCCGCGCCCACGCCCCAGGCCAGAGAGCGTTCCCGAATCCGGGCCGCCAGTACCCCGCGGCGCTCCGGGAGGAGCTGTTTGCTGTCGTTCAGCCCCCGGATCGGACGATCCGAATCCAGCACTACCGCCGCCGCGAATACCGGACCGAATAATGCCCCCCGGCCGGCTTCATCCAGTCCGGCGATGACCCGAAAACCCGCCTTTCGAGCAGCGCGCTCGTAGCGGCTGGAGGGCATTAAACCGTACGCCGCGGCGCGCCCGTTATGGCCCGTAGTTACTTGCGCTCGCGTAGGCGTGCCGCCTTACCCTTCAACTCACGCAGATAATAAAGCTTGGCTCGCCGCACGCGGCCCGTGCGAACCACGTCGATATGGTCTACCACCGGGGCGTGAATCGGGAAGATCCGCTCCACTCCCTGGCCGAAACTGACCTTACGCACAGTGATCGTTTCTCCCATGCCGGAGTTGTGCTGCGCGATGAGCGTGCCTTCGAACGCCTGCAGACGTTCCTTATCGCCTTCCTTGATCTTTACGTGCACCCGGATCGTATCGCCGGGACGTAACTCGGGATGGTTGGTCGCGCGCTTATTCTTGCTCAGAACCTTGGTCAGGACTGCGTTTTGCATATAATTTTCCTTCGTGTGGACTCAACTTATTTATCAGGTCCGGACGAATCCGGAGCGTTTTTTCCATTCCCGCCTTGCTCCGCCAGTTCCGGATCTGCTCGTGATTGCCTCCGAGCAGAATTTCGGGCGCTTTCCAGCCCCGAAAATCCGCCGGCCGGGTATATTGCGGGCACTCGAGTAAGCCTTCCTCGCTGAACGACTCCGCCACGGCGGAGTTCTCGTTACCGAGCACCCCTTCCTGAAGGCGCGCCACGGCGTCAATCACTACGGCCGCCGCCAGTTCACCACCGCTCAGCACGTAATCTCCAATCGAAATCTCATCGTCCGCCAGTTGCTCGGCCACCCGTTCGTCGACCCCTTCATACCGGCCGCAGATCAACAGCAGTTCTTGAAACCGGCTGAGCTCCCGGACCCGCGCCTGCTCCAGCTTGCGACCCTGCGCGGACAAAAGAACAACGTGCTTTCTCGCGTCCCGTTCGGGCCAGATAGACTCCACCGCTTCAAAGATCGGCCCAGCCTTCAGCAGCATACCCTCGCCGCCGCCAAAAGGCCGGTCATCTACGGTCCGATGCTGGTCATGCGTCCAGTCCCGCAGATCGTGAACGCGAATCTCGATGAGACCCGCTCGCAGCGCCCGCTGAATCACGCCATGCTCGAACGGCCCCACAAAAAATTTGGGGAAAATCGTCAGCACGTGAAACGTCATGGCAACTCCGTCAAACCCTCCGGCAGGCGCACCCGGATGATTTTCGCCGCCACATCGATCTCCCGGCAAATCGCTTTTGCGAATGGGACCAGAATCTCGCGGCCGTCCGCCCCCTCTATTCGTAAAAGAGGCGGACCGCCGTAATCCTCTACGCCTCTAACCACGCCTACCGGAGTTTCGCTGTCAGATTCGTCCGGCACCACCCTGCAATCGATCAGTTCAGCGTGCGAATACTCGCCTTCTCCGGGTTCCGCGCGCTCGGCCTCCAGCGCCAGGATATCGGCGCCACGCCATAGCTCCGCGTCCGAGATCGAATCGATCCCTTTGAACTTAAATACCGGCCGGCCGTCGTGGCTCCAAAATCGTTCAATCTCGGCGGGAACCCTCCGGTCTTCAAGCGCCAGGATTACGTTCTTAAGCCGCTCCGCCCGCCCAGGCTGCGAGCTATAAATCTCCCCCAGCAGCTCGCCGCGATTTCCGCGCGTGCGCTTCAATCGCCCGACTGCGATCCAACCTTTCATTTACTCCAGTATTTCGAGCGTAAACCGGCGGTTCAATTTCATTCCCGCTGCGCCTAATAATGTCCGGATGGAGCGTGCAGTTCGACCCTGTTTCCCGATGACCTTTCCCAAATCGGTGGGCGCAACACGCAGCTCGAGCACCGTGACCTGTTCGCCCTGGATTTCGCGAACCGTCACTTCTTCCGGGATGTCCACAAGGGCTTTTGCGATTTCGGTAACCAGATCCTTCACCCGTTTTTGGCCCTCCTGTTGGACCGATTCTAGCAGATCGGCCCTTTCGCTCTTACGCGGCGGGCTCTGGATTTAGCCTCATCAGCCGCGCGACCGTATCCGAAGGCCGCGCTCCATTCTTCATCCAGTGGGCTATCCGGTCATGCTCCAGCTTCACCGCCTTCGGCTTGGATAAGGGATCGTAAATTCCCACCACTTCCACCGAACGGCTATCGCGGGCGCGATCTTTCTCAATTACCACCACGCGGTAGCACGGCTTCTTTTTCGCGCCGAACCGCGCCAATCGAATCATCAGCATCGCTCTATCCTCAACTCCTGTTCCCTATTGTGGCCCGAAACGCCTCTATTGTGGTCCGAAACCCATAGGCAGCTTCAATTTTCCGAGGCGCTTGCTCAGGAATCCGCCACCGGTAAAGCTTTTCATCATCTTGCGCATCTGTGAATATTGCTTCAGCAGATTATTGACCTCTTGCACGGACGTGCCGCTGCCCTTGGCGATTCTGCGCCTTCGTGCGCCATTTACGATCATGTGATTGGCACGCTCACGTGGCGTCATGGAGTCGACGATCGCCACCAGGCGCGTAATCTCCTTCTCATCCACCTTCGTATTTTTCAAATCTTTGAGCGGCCCTAACTGCGGCATCATGCCTAGAATCGACTCAAGCGGGCCTAGCTTGCGCAATTGTCGCATCTGATCGCGAAAATCAGCGAGCGTAAAATCGTCCTCGATCAGCTTGCGCTGCATCTCCTCGGCTTGTTTATGATCGATCGATTCTTCGACTTTCTCAATCAGGCTCAGCACGTCGCCCATGCCCAGGATGCGCTGCGCTACGCGATCGGGATGGAAGGGCTCGAGCGCATCGGATTTTTCGCCGACGCCGACGAACTTCAGAGGCTGGCCGGTTACCGCTCGAATCGACAAGGCCGCTCCACCGCGCGCGTCGCCGTCCATCTTGGTCAGGATGGTTCCCGTGATCCCCAGGCGTTTGTTGAACTCATCCGCGGATTTGACGGCATCCTGGCCGGTCATAGCGTCGGCCACGAACAGAATTTCGCTGGGGTTGAGCTGGTCTTTTAGGTTGCTGAGCTCCGTCATCAGTTCGTCGTCGATATGCAGGCGTCCGGCCGTATCCACCAGGAGCACGTCGCGGCCGGTCTGCGTGGCTTCTTTCCGCGCCGA
Organism: uncultured Acidobacteriota bacterium; assembly: GCA_963799805.1. Classification (GTDB taxonomy): domain Bacteria; phylum Acidobacteriota; class Terriglobia; order Bryobacterales; family Bryobacteraceae; genus Palsa-187. The sequence continues at coordinate 355,945 of CAWCYF010000002.1, read as the reverse complement.
GCCGGCCAGCTCTGCCGGTTTCGTTTCCTCGGGCGCGCCTTCGTAAACCGGAAGCTTCAGATCTCGCGCAAGCACGCTCAACTGCTTTCGCGCCGCGGGACGATAAACGTCCACCGATACCATCAGCGGCGAGTGACCGTTCTTCGAAAGCCATCGCGCCAGTTTCCCCGTCGACGTGGTCTTGCCCGAGCCTTGTAATCCCACGATCATCATGACGCTTGGCGGTTCGTTGGCGGTCCGCAGCCGGGCCTGATGAGTCCCCAGCATTTTCACCATCTCGTCGCGGACGATCTTAACAACCTGCTGGGCGGGCGAGAGCGCAGTCAGCACTTCCTGCCCCATGGCCTTTTCCTTGACCGCCTCGATAAACTGCTTGGCGACACGGAAATGCACGTCGGCCTCGAGCAGCGCCACGCGAATTTCGCGCAGTGCGGACTCCATATTTTCCGGCGTGAGTTTACCTTCGCCGCGAAGACTCTTGAAAACCCGTTGCAGTTTGTCGCTTAAATTCTCAAACATGAATCGCCCTCAGCCGTGAGCTTCGGGACCCGTGAACTTACGGGGTCACTTCCAGGAGGGTGTCTTTATTGTAGCGCAGGCAATTGCTTTGTTGAACGTGAGTTGCACCGCTTAAGAGGAGCCGACAGTTTGGTGTTTGAGGCTAATCATCAGTATGAGCACGCCCGCGAGAAGATAAAGCGTCCTGGGCTCGGGAACTGAGGTTATAGTCGGAGCGTCAATTGAAACCGGACCTCCAATGGACGGCGCGCGGGACGGATCGCTTCCGTACACGTTGAAGACTGTGCCAGTTGAACCGAGAGCAGCCGTAAGAAAATAGTCGCCACTGGGCGCTAGCGTCGGGAGGGAAACACCGGAGTTGTCGAGGACGAAAAAGGTAAACCCGTCCGGAATCCCGTCGACATCATCATTGGAGGTGAGATCTAAAGTAAAGCTCAACTGCAGTCCGGGGGCGAACTGTTCGTAGAAGAGACTTAGAAAGGAGGTGTGTGTAATTGTAACTCCGGTCTCCAAGGAGCCACTGGCGCCGCCAAATACGATTGGGTTTCCGAGGGCACTCCCGCCGCCAAAGCCGAAGGTGCTTGCGGTCACGGTGTTGTTCCCATCACCGTACCCACTCCCGTCGACGAATGCGAACTCGACGTAGAACGGACCGGCAGGGTGACCGACCAAGGGCGCAGTATCGAGGGTCACACTATAAATTTCATCGGCAATCGCTGTTTGGTAAAGCGCTGAGAAAGCCCACACCAAAAGAGCAGTTTTCATCATCGGTTCTCTCCTTCGTTATTTTGAGGGCTTTCCGCTGAGTACTCTGGTGGAATACCCGAGTCCCCCCGGTCCTGCGATCCAGGTCAAAGCCCCTAGGTTGACGGTTTGGCCCGGTCCCAGGCTTCCGACGGCAAGCGGTATAAGATAGTCGCCCGCGGCCGTGAAGCACGTGGTGAACGTCGTCCCAGGCGGCGTGGTAGCCAGCCCTGAATTGGCGAAGGACGGATCAGTAGGGAACTGGTGGGTCGGCATTCCTATGGTTACTAAGTAGACCGGCCCTTGGATCACGCTGGATGACGTGTTGGTGACAGATACAGTCTGCGTAAAAAGTGAACTGCCAAATCCAACAGAGAAGGGAATGAACTGCCCCGCGGATACATGAACCTCCGTCGAAACATCGACAGCTCCGCACGCACCTGCTCCTTCTGTCACCGTGTAGGTCTGGCCGGCAATTGTCACCGTTCCCGACCGAGGTCCACCGGTGTTGGGAGCGGCGGCGATCACAACAGTACCGTTGCCGGTGCCCGCTTGGCCCGAAGTCACCGTGATCCAACTGGCGTTGCTTGTTGCGGTCCACGGGCAACCGGCAGCAGTATTCACTGTCGTGTGGGCGGTTCCACCTGAATCATATACACTTGCCGACGCTGGGTTAATCGTGTACGTGCAGCTAAACCCCGACTGGCTGATATTGAACGACTGGCCGGCAACTGAGATGGTCCCCGTTCGCGCCCCGCCGGTATTAGCCGCAACAGCGTAAGTCACTTGACCGCTGCCTTGTGAACCGCTGGGTAGGATCGTGATCCAGCTTGCGCTAGGATTAAGGCTCCAGATGCACGTCGAGCCAATAGTGACGGTGAAAGATCCCAATCCGCCTTGCGAGCCAAAGCCTTGGCCGGTTGGGGAAAGCGCGGGAACGCAAGACAGTCCGAGGCTGGCGCTTGCCAGCACAAGATCCTCCAGAACCCAGTCGTCGTTCGTTGTAACAAGCGTCAAACCAGTGATGGGGTCCGTCGATACAAAGCCAACGAACGTAGTCTGACCGACTGTCGGTAACACCGGCTGTGTGAAAACGTAGCCATTGGACAGAGTGATCGCGGCGGTACCGACGCCATTGAAGCCCAACCCTCCGAAATCAAGACCTAGAGCGAAAGTCGGATTAGGAAGTGAAATGATCAGTTCGTTGTTGGGACTCGACTGGGAGGTACTGGCAATAACAGAATTTGTTGTAAAATCATTTGTGTAGTTGTTAGGTGAATAATAAGAGCCTATTGCGACGTCCACAGACACACCGGGTACCGGGGTCGAGAAGCTAACTCCTGAGACGATGAGTGGGTTGAAACTTTCGTAAAGTACTCCGGGCGGCAGGATTCCGTTAAACCCAATAGTAGTGGGGTTGGTAGTTGCAGCCGCGAATGCGGCCCGTTCGGTAAAGTCTTGAGTGGCACCCTGGGTGCTCTGCACCGAGATCGTAGCCGATAGCCCGACAGCGCAGTTTCCCGAGTTGTACCCTGCGCTGGCAACGATGAAGTCCACGGTATCGCCCGCGGCGAGGCTCACGTTGCTCAACGCGCCGCCGGAAAAACCGACCGTGCTCTCGACCGGCTCCGCTCCATTCAAAGCCGAGGTGTTTGCGAATATGGTGATGCCATTGATGGACACATACACGGGGGTATTCGCTTCTTGGTCGTTCTGGAACATACCGGCGATGTTATAGGTTCCTGCCGCAGGCGCCGTCCACCGCACGATAGACAAGGGAGGAGCCACTTGCGAACCGCAGGCAGGAATGACGAGTAAGGAGCTGCCGGGCCATATTAGGGATGGTCCTGCTACCGTAAACGTCATGGTAGCAGGAGTGGCAGACGTATTCTTGGCGATTGCTGGGCCATAGAAAGGGATTGCAAGGTAATAGTCGCTGAACTGCTGCGTCGTGGGAGCGCACGTGCTAGCTTCGCCCGAAGGTAAAACGCCACAGGGATAATTGCTCTGATAGGATGGGAGCAATGAAAATCCGCTGTTCAGTGAGGTTTCCGTGCCATAGGTCCACACTGCGCCGATGATCTGTACGCCGCTAGTGTTGAATTGTGCGACAGCATCGTAAGTCTGGGCAAAGCCGCTGAGCGGCAACACGGCGGAAATGGCTCCGGCCAACAGCATGGCTCTGGGCCCACTAGCTGTGAGAAAGGTCTGCATTTGGTACCCTCCTGTCTATCTTTACGGCGGGGGCAAGTATACCCCCCCCCCATCGGAATTTGTCAATAGGGAGCGATGAAATATTTTTTAGAGTTGGTTTTGTTTCGTAGCTGCAGCGCTTATGATAGAGATTCGTCTGCCGTTACTTCATGCAGCGCAAAAAATCAATCCGATATAAAAACGCGGGCGTCAGCATCGAAGAAGCGGACCGGGCCGTCGCTTCCATCCGAACCATGGCCCGCAGTACCTTCAACGGTAACGTGCTCACTGACATCGGGAGCTTCGGAGGAGGCTTCCATTTACGGGGTTATCGCGATCCGGTGCTGGTGTCTTCCGCGGATGGCGTCGGTACCAAATTGAAGCTGGCGTTTCTAACGGGCCGTCATTCGACCATTGGCGAGGATCTTGTAAATCACTGCGTCAACGATATCGCTGTCCAGGGCGCGGCTCCGCTGTTTTTCCAGGACTATTTCGCGGTCGGAAAACTGGATGCGCGCGTCGCAGCGGAGGTGATATCGGGGATCGCCCGGGGTTGCAAGGCGAATGATTGCGCTCTGATTGGAGGCGAGACCGCCGAGATGCCCGGTCTCTACGCCCCGGGTGAATACGACCTTGCCGGTTTTGTTGTCGGGGCGGTCGAGCGGCGGAATATGCTCACTGGAGCTTCCATTCGTGCCGGCGATATCCTGCTGGGCCTGCCTTCCACCGGTTTGCATACGAATGGGTATTCGCTGGCGCGCAAACTGCTATTTGAAGTCGCGGGCCACTCGGCCGACACCAGATTGGTGGAGATCAGCGGGACCATTGCCGGCGAGCTCCTGAAACTTCATCGAAGTTACCTTGCGCCCATTCGCGCCCTCCACGATGCACGCGTGCTGAAGGGCGCGGCGCACATCACCGGCGGCGGCATCACCGACAATACGCCTCGCATTCTGCCCAAAGGCTTGGGGGTGCGCATCGACCTCGGCTCCTGGCCTGTCCTGCCCATCTTCGATCTGCTACGCCGTATCGGCCGCATCCCGAAAGACGACTGGCGGCGCACATTTAATCTCGGCATTGGGATGATCCTGGTCGTGTCGTCGCGAAATTTATCGAAAGCCACGCGGATTTTGGAAAAAATGGGCGAACCTTGGCACCGGATCGGCGCAGTCATCCGCGCGCGCGGCGAGCGTGTCATTTATCAATGAACCGGCGTTTGGGCATTCTGCTCTCGGGCCGAGGCTCGAATTTCCAAACCATCGCCGACTCGATTGACGCCGGACGCCTGAATGCCGAAATTGCGGTGGTCATCTCCAACCGGCCGGATGCACCGGGAATCGCGATGGCCCAGACCCGCGGCCTGAACGCTCTTGTGCTGGCCTCGACGGGACTCGATCGCGAGGTCTACGATCGGCAGCTTGCGGCCGAGCTGCGCCATTGCGGCGTCGATGTGGTGTGTCTGGCGGGGTATATGCGTATCCTCAGCGGATATTTCATTCGCGAATTTCCGCAGCGCATCCTGAACATTCATCCTTCTCTGCTTCCGGCATTCCCAGGTCTGGACGCGCAGCACCAGGCGCTCGCGCACGGCGTCAAATTCTCAGGCTGCACGGTGCATTTCGTGGACGAAGGCGTCGACTCGGGGCCGATCCTCCGTCAGGCCGTCGTGCCGGTGCTCGACGACGATACCGCCGAGTCGCTTTCGGCCCGAATTCTCGAACAGGAGCACCGGATCTACACGGAAGCAATCGCGCTGGTGCTATCGGAGAAATTCCGCGTTCACGGCCGCCGCGTGCTAATTACGGAGTGAACGCCGCGTCTCAAGAGAAAAATTCCTGCTATTCCGATACCGACCAAGGCAGTCGAAGCCGGCTCAGGAACTGGGCGGCTCCATCAATTGGCACGGCAGCCGGATCAAAGTTGCTCATGAAGCTGGTGTTACCGTTCGCCAAGTTAGGAGTGACCACTTCATTCGTGTCGTTCACGAAGCCGTAAACTGGCATCCCGATCCTCAAGCAAGCCAAGACAGAATACGCCAAGCTGCAGGGCAGATCATTTGACTAGCCGGATGGTCCAGAAATCGTCTGCCAGGTTATTGTCGGTCGGATAAGCGTAGGGCATCGTAAAATATCCGCGCATTCCCCATTCCTGAGTCCAGGAATTACGAACCAGGAATCGGCTGGACGCGTCATCGTAGCCCACGGCCATCACCGCGTGGCCGCCCAGGACAACTTCTGAGGCGCTTGGCATAGGCATCACTCCGGTGGCCGCGACTTCCTCGGTTTCGAAACTTTCATAAACCGTGAAGCCGAAAATGAAGGGATAACCGGCCGCCAGGCACAATTTCATCTGATTCAAATCTTGCGCCAACCGGCTATATTGCACGGCTGGATGTAACTTGCCGACCTTATAACATTGCGTCGGAGGACGGTCGGTAAAATTGGCCGGGACGTAAGGCCACATCGCTTCGGGACACGTTCCCTGGGAGGCTACGGATTTGATTCCGTCGCGCAGCATGGCCCCGCTGTCGGTCTGTATGCTGCCTTCGAGAGCGCGCTCATTATAGTAAATAAACAGCCGCGATGGAGTGAAAGGCTGCGGCATTTTCTGCTTGCGTTGGTCGAACTCGATTGCGCCGCTGATCGCATTTGCCGTGCAACTGCCCAGATCGCCCTGATCGTAAACGGACGGGCATCCCGGGCGCAAATCCACGGAGGGTGGAGGCGTCCCGGTGGCTCTGGGCGCGCGGTATAATTGGTCGCGAGCGTCCGGCAAATCGGGAATCCATCCATAGTGGCCGAGGGTTTGTCTCATGGCCACACCCTACTTGCAAAGCCGCGGCAGACCCCTTGCCGGCCACACTTTATTTTTGAGAAATTACGTCGTTTATTCGCGATTAAATCGCCGTGACCCGGATAATACTTGAGAGAATTAGCTCGAATTACGGCACTAATGACCTGAAACAGAGAATGGCCCCGTCTCAAAGCCGCTGCGGTTTGGTCGATGAGACGCCTGTGGGCCGACTTCTCTCGAATGCGTGGCGTTCAATATCGAACCTGGGCTCCGCCTGAAAGCCGGGTCCAGATCGAGTACTCCACAGAGGTGCTGCGGGAGCTTCGCCTTGGAAGCGCCAACAACGATGCCGGCGGTCTCCTGTTCGGCACACGCCGCGGAACCAGCCTGCGCGTTGCGGCAGCGCGGTGCCTGACGAGCAGTCCGCCCGATAGAAAAGATCCTCGTTTGGAGGGCCTGGAGCCGGTGGGCATTTTCGCGGCGCGTGTACGCGGCGAGGTGTTCCTTACCGAAGCAGACCTGCAGCGATTCGAAGAGGCCAAAATCGCGAGCGGCGTGGCTCTGGTGGTGGCGGGAGCGAGAGGCGGGTTCTTCGTACCGGAACCGGACGGGTCTTTCCAGACCATTCGCAGTTATGAAGAATTTGGGCTAGCGGACAATCCTCCCCGGGAGAATTTGCCGCCGGAGCGGGAGAATCCCGTGAGCGCCCCCCCGCCGGATTCCCTCCCCGCCGTGCCCGCACCTACGTTTTATGTCGAGCTTTCGCGTTCGTGGTCTCTCAGCTTCATACCGCGATCCGCTTGGCTGGTCCTTGGGGGGTTTGATGCTGGTCATAATTCCGGTTGCAGCGCATTTTCGCTGGGGATGGTTGGAATCCCGCCCTCCGCTAGGACTTAATGTGCACGCGGAGGAAGACCAGTTAAGGATCGGCTGGAATCCCGCTTTAGCTGGAAAGCGAGGCCGCCTGGAAATCGTCGACGGCGCACAACGCGCAACCCTTCCTCTCTCGAGGACTCTCGCGAATGCGACCTATACGCCGCAAACGGGCGATGTCGAAGTACGTCTCTTGATTGAGGACCGCGGATCGACGTCGCGAGGCGAAATCGTGCGCGTTCTGTGCCGAGAGCCCCAGCCTATAGTGCCTTCACCCGAGGTCGAACAAGCGCGTGCGCAAATCGCCGATCTCGAGGCTCGAGGCGGCGGCGCTTCGCAGCGCGAATGAAAAAAACCGTACCTACTCTGAGTCTCTGGAAGCGGCGCTTCGAGCACTAGCGCTCACGCGAGCACGGTAACGCGATCACCTTACACGAGCACTGTAAATGCGCTCTCGGTCCGCTCCACCGGACGGTATAGCGTATCGCGCTCCACCGGCTCCCGTCCCGCTTCGCGAATCAGACGCAGTAGGTCGATGCGGCACAGGTTCTGACTGGTAGTCGCGCCCGCGTCGTGATAGATCTTCTCCTCGACCACCGTCCCATCGATATCGTCGGCTCCAAAGCGCTGCGCGATCTGGGCGATTTGCGGCGTCATCATGATCCAGTACGCCTTGATATGCGGGATATTGTCGAGCAGCAGGCGGGATACCGCGATCTCGCGAATATCGGCAAAGCCGGTCGTCTTGGAGATGTGCTGCAGCGCCGTGTGAGCCGGATGGAACGCCAGCGGAATAAATGTCACGAATCCGTGAGTCTCCTCCTGTAAATTCCGCGCAGCTTCAGCAGGTGATCCACCCGGTCCTCTTCCGTCTCGATGTGGCCGTAGAGCATGGTGCAGTTGGAGTGCAGACCCAACTGCGTGCGCCGTGCGCGCGACTTCCAGCCACTGTTCTCCCGTGATTTTGTGATCGCAGATGATGCGCCGCACGCGCTCGGAAAATATCTCCGCTCCGCCGCCGGGAAGCGAGTCCATGCCGGCGTCCTTGAGCCGCTCCAGCACTTCGCGCGCGGTCAGTTTGGCCCGCTGAGCGAGATAGCCGATCTCGACCATCGTGAACGCCTTCAGATGAACCTGCGGGAATCGCTCCTTCAACCCGCGCAGCATCTGGCAATACCAGTCGAGCGTAAGCTCGGGATGCAATCCGCCGACGATGTGAAATTCGGTCACGGCTTCAGTCCAGCCGTGGCCCGCTGTCTCCCACACCTGATCGAGCGACATCGTGTAGGCCTTGGGATCCTTGGCGCGTTTGCCGAAAGCGCATAGGCGGCAACTGGCGACGCACACATCGGTCGGATTGATGTGCCGATTCACGTTGAAGTACGTGGCGCTGCCGTGCAGGCGCTCGCGCACGCAGGTTCGCCATCCAGCCCACGCCGAGCATATCGGGAGAGCGGTACAGCGTCACGCCGTCCTCAAAGCTCAGCGGTTCGGCCGCTTCCACCTTTTGGCGGATCGGCTCCAGACGCGGGTCTTCGAAGTTTGGTGTCATCTGAGCCTGTATTATTTAAGAAAAATGTCGGTCGCCCAAAACACAAAGAATATCACGCTGACATACCCGTTCATGGTGAAGAAGGCCGCGTCGATACGCGAGAGGTCGCGGGCTTTCACCAGACGATGCTCCCAGGCGAGCAACGCCGCGACCGCCACGATGCCGGCGATCGCTACCGCGCCCACCGCAAACGCACGGACCAGCGCGATTAAACACAGGAGCATGCCCAAATGTAAAGCGCGGGCGATCCACAAGCCTCCGGCAATGCCGAACCGTGCGGGGACGCTATACAGGCCCGCATGAACATCGAAAGCGTAATCCTGGCAGGCGTAGATCATGTCGAATCCGGCGGTCCAAAGAGTGACAGCCGCCGTCAGCCACAGGATGCGAGGATCGAGCGCGCCGCGCATCGCGATCCACGCGGCTGCCGGGGCAATCCCCAGCGCGAACCCGAGCACCACATGTGATAGCGTCGTGAAGCGCTTGGTGAAGGAATAGAACATCAAGATCGCGAGCGCTATCGGGGCCAGCTTCAGACACAGCGGGTTCAGCTCTCTTGCGGCGAAGAAAAATACCAGTCCCCAAATCGCGATAAATCCCCAGGCAAAACGAAACGATAGCAGCCCCGCCGGCAAGTGGCGCGATTTTGTTCTCGGATTGCGGGCGTCGATCTCGGCGTCAAGCACACGGTTAAACGCCATTGCTACGGAGCGCGCGGCGATCATCGCCACGACGATCCAGCCGATCTTCAGCCAAAATCCCTGCATGGGAAAACCCTCGTCGCGCCAGGCCAGCAGCGCTCCTGTCAAGGCGAACGGCAGGGCGAAGATGGAGTGCTCGAACTTGATCATCTCGAGCGTAAGGCGGACTCGCCGGAGGAAGGGACCCACGTCACTATTTCTAGAGCGCACAAGGCCCGGCGGCTTCGCGCTTCGAGGTACTGGCGGACCGCTTCGTCAAGCGAGGGCATGGGCGCGATACCCAGAGATTCCATTTTTTCATTGGACAATGCCGAGTATTTTGGCCGGCGCGCGGCGGTCCGGAATTCGCGCTCGTTGGTGGGCTCGCAGCGCGGGTTTGAGACCGGCTGCATCGAAAATCTTGACCGCCCAATCGAACCAGGAAATGGGCGTGCCTCCGCCGGCATGGATGATCCCGTGAACGTCGCGCTCGACCAGGTCCGCAGTCCGGGCTGCCAGCGCCGGAGCATAAGTGGGTGAAGCCACGTGATCTTCGATCACGCGGATCGGCTGGCCCTCGGTGGCCCGTCGCAGCATCAATTCGACGAAATTGCCGCGCGCCGTGTCCAGGCCACCCACGCCGAAGACACCGGAAGTACGGACAATCAGGGGATTATCCAGATAAGCGCGCGCGTAAAGTTCACCGGCCAGCTTCGATACTGCATAGGCGCCAAGCGGATGAGGCGTGTCCTGTTCCGTGTAGGCCCGGCCCGCTTGCCCGTCAAAAACATAATCCGTCGAAAAATGCACCAGCCGCGCATCCACCTGGCGGCACGCCATCGCGAGATTCCGCACCGCCAGCGCGTTCACGAGAAGCGCGGCCTGCGGCTCTTTTTCGGCGACATCCACCTGATTGTAGGCGGCTGCGTTCAGGACAATAGAGGGATCATGCCGGGCTATGCATTGCTCGACGCGCACAGCGTCGGTGATGTCTACCATGGTGCGCTCGAAGCCCGTGACCTCATATCCGCGTGCGGTAAATTCCGCCATTAGCTCGACCCCAAGCTGGCCGCCGCTGCCGAAAATCGCAATTCGATTACTGTACGGCAATGAAGTACTGCGCTGAAACGCGCGTCCCGACGCCGACTGTGACCGATGTCGCGGCGCTGTTCGGAAGATTGGAAGGAATCACAAACTGGACCAGACAGAGGCCCTGGCCCCCAGGAACCGACGAGACCTGCAAGGCGATCTGATTAATATCGCCGATCTCGATCTGGACGGATTGCGCCGCAGGCGGGATTATTGTTTGAATCCGACAGCCCCGATACCGCAAGCGTCACGAGATCGCCTGGATTGACCGGATTTGAAGCGCTGATCGGCACGCCGGAAGAATTCGTTACGGCTGTAATGGCAGGCGGCGGCGGATCGACCTGCATCAATACCGGCGGAGCGTTGCCGCCGCTGGGAGAGCTGAGCTGAACTACCGACGGGCCGGACAAGATACCGTTTGGAACGGACGCGAAGATCTGACCGCTACTCCCCACCGAAAACGCGGCTTGCTCGTTGGCGATGGTCAGCGTCCAGCCGGCCATGTTCTGAGGCAGACCGCTGGTATTGATCACCGCGATCCCGCCTACCGGAACTCCGGCCAATTGCGTCAATTGGTTCACGATGGGCGTGTGCAGGCTTACCTGGCCGGGATTGGCGGCTAGAATCTGGAACGCTGTTGAGAGCGTGCTGAGTTGCAGGCCCGTGACGGCGCTGATGGAGGATAATGTTGCCGGCGCCGTCGCGCTTGCCGAAATATCCACCAGCATACGTCCTGGGCCGACAACCCAAGCCTGCCGGACAAAAATATCACTCGACCCGAAGGCGATCACCGTGCGCCCCGTAATGAAGGTCGTATTATAACCTGTGATCGTTACCATCTGTCCGTTCCCGCGATAATACTGGCCGGACTCACGCTAATGCTGGGATTGAACGGCCCGTTATAAGCGAACACGATCGGTTCTACGGCGCCCAGCGCCTCGGACGATGTCTGGTCATCGGTCGTCAGCACCTCGACCGCGGCCTGATAGCCGCTCGAGGCCGGAGGCGGGCTTACCAGCAAGGAACCATCCTGATTTACATTCAGCAGACTCGCAGGAGCGCCATCGAACAAGACCCACGGAGCCGGGCCGAGGTTTGACCCGGAGATAGTGGCGAGTCGCATTCCCCTGATTGTCCAGGCCAGAAACCACAGAGGAGATCGCCGGAGGCGGGGAGGGAACTACCGTGAATGCCGCCGGTAGAACGTACATATCGTTATTGATCGTTACGGCCAGCGCTACCGGTGTTGCTGATGTAACAGGACCGGTATCGATCACCGCAATCAGGTACCCTCCGGTCCAGTACTGTAGTGTCCCCGTCTCCACTTGCGCCGTCCCTCCGATGACTGTCACGTTCAGTCCCGGCGCAAGCTGGTTGTTATTCACTACGGTCCCGTATGCAAAGAAGACCAGGATAGGTTCGAGTTCCAGACTGGAACGGGGGTGCCTGCACCGGAACCTGCTGCCCAGGGCCCTGGTAGCCGTAAGTCACCATGTCATAAATGGCCGGTCCGCTTCGCGATTGTAGATTAAAGTTGACGCCCGTGGCAGTATTGCCGGCATTCACAATCACAAGCGTGGCCTGGGTCCAATCGCGCGTTCCCGGGAAAAATTCCGTATCAAAGCCGGTATTGGCCGGGAACGGATTGCCCGCTGGGTCCTCCGGCGGCACGATGTTATCGGGCGAAGCCTCACCCTGAGCCGGGCGGTGGCAGCGGATGCGCGTAAACATAATATTTGCCGGGCGGAATGCCGCTGATCCGATAACTGCCATCCGGGTTGGTCATGCCGCTGATCGCCATGCCGCCGGCTGAGATCGCGACCACGCTAGCCAGGTTCACCCCGGTCCCGCTCACAAACACGGATCCCGAGATGCTCCCGACGCTCGCAGTGTAACCCGTCGCGGGATAAAGCAAAGAAACGCCCGCGATATCGTCGGGAGAAAGCGGCTGGGCCTTGGTGGTCGCGCGCGTGACGGAAGTCGACATCACTCCCGAGGTCAAGGTGTGCTGCAAACCCAGCGTATGCCCGAATTCATGCACGATGGTCAGATAGAAACTATCGTAATAGCTGGCTTGCTGATATGCTGTCAGATCTTTCCTAAGCTGCATACGGGAGCGCACGATGGGTACGAAAGAGGCTCCGTTGGCGATTAAGCCGCTCACGTTTGCTACTGTGGCGGGCCTGCTCTGCGCCAGAATTCCGGGCGGCATGTCGTCGTCGAAAACGATGTCGATGCCGGGCGTTGATTGGAGCGTCGTCGCGTTGGAGATCCCGCCGAACGCCAGCCTTAGACTTGAAGTTGGCACAGCATTCCAAACCTGAGCCGCCAGACGGATCTGGCTTATCAAGGCTTGAAAACTGTCACCTGGCATCATCGGCGATGGGCCTTGATCCGAGATGAAGTAAGAAACTGTCTGCGAGTCCGGCAGCGTACTAAGATCGAATCTCACCGGGATCGGATTGAACGGGCCAGTGCGATTTGCGTAGTAAATCCAGTTGTAATAGCCCGAGGCGGCCGGGGGCAACGCGATCAGGCCTATCGCCGCGCTTATGGCCAGGATCAGAATCCGCCGCATGGCTATTCCCCCGCCCCCAGCACTTGCTGAATCTGTGATCGCAGACCGCGGAGCGTCATGCTGACGCTTGAGTCGCTCACCACCTGTCCGGATTTGTCGAGCATCAGGCCTGCGAGGGCCGGCCGGATCAGCACCGCGTTCCCAGCGCTATCCCCCGTGATATTGAACAAGCCCTGAGAAAGTCCAATGATTTGCGTCAGGCCGGAGCGGCTGGTCCAAAGAAAGATCACGTATTCCCCGCCGGAAGTGAGCGACGGAGCCCCGGCCACGATTTGGCGGATTCCGCCTGCTACCCCGCCTGGGATCGCTACTTCAAGCTGCTGTGCGCCGCCAGATTTCAATTCCTCAAGGACTTGAAGCTGGTAATACGTAAAGATATCCTGCCCATGGAGAGCGCTCCGCGAACCCAGAACCCTCACGCGCACGATGGCAGTCGATTTCTGGATCATGTCGTCTGTACTCAGCTTTTGAAGCGTAGTCGCTCGCGCCGAGGGCGTCACTCCAACTAGAGCCATCAGCGCGAGGGTGAAGGACACAATCCGCATAGGAACAGCAAATCTGTTGATTGCACGCACCTCGCCAACGTAGGTTATTGATTACAGGAAGGTTGCCGCATTCTACCGGAAGATTTTGTAGATCTTCGACACGCAGTTGAGACAGAACGGTACAGATTTGTCTCACGAGCAAGGCCCAATCCAGTTGGCGGAGGAAACCGTAATTCTCGCTATGGACAGTAGCTTTCGATTTAAAAACGTGTGGTATGATTTGCACGCGGAAAATGGTGAGATTTTTACCAGATCTGCAAAACAGTGTATGTCAGCGGCCAGCCAATATCATATTTCGAGACCTGAGGCCGATAAGACCTTTCGGCACGAGGTGGGGCTCGGCTGGGCGGTTTGGTGGACACAAGAATTGGTATTTAAATTGCTTGCAAAGACTCGGAAGGATATGGTAACCTGTGCAAAGCACTTTTGGGAACACTCGGCCATTGCCCGGATATCTTCCTGGCAGGCTAAGCGTGGCAAGGTCGAAGCGCACCGCGTCGTGTGCCCACCATGTGTCAAAAACAGGTTTCAAAAACCATTTGAACTTTTGAACCTTTTTGCATCACGTCGCGTCTAAAGCGATGTAAAGGGGTTGAGAGTAACTGAAAGAGAGACGCAAAAATAAAAGGAAGATGAAGAGATCAGAGAGAGGCAGCTATGACGAAGAGTGAGTTAACAAAATTTAAAAGTATTCTGGAGGCCAAGCAAACCGAGCTGGCTCAGTTTGTACGGAACCGCGAGGGAATCGCGATCGAAAAGAGTCCGGATGCACTCGATGAAGTGCAACACGCCGCTGAGCGCGAACTGGCGATTCGGAACCTGGACCGTGAATCGAACATGCTTCGGAATGTTCGCGCCGCACTGCGCCGCATCGATGAAGGAACATTTGGGGTGTGCCTGCACTGCGAAGAAGATATCAGCCCGAAGCGGCTGGCAGCGGTGCCGTGGACCGCGTTTTGCATCCAATGTCAAGAAATTTCCGATCGGACCCAAGGCAGTGATGGGTCGGAGAACTTTGACGACCTCCTCGTGAACGCAGCCTAAAATCTCGTCTCCTATGGGCGCGGGCAGGGACAGCTCGCGCCCAAAGTGTTTCGAGATTGTGTTTCAGAGAATGCGGATATAAGAAATCATGCGGCCGGCCTGAACTCCGTCGCGGCGATAGGAATGAAACCGCTGCCGGTCGCAAAAAGTGCATTCGCCGACGACGTGGATGTGCATTTCCGGCACGCCCGCTAGAATTAACTGTCGGCGGTTGATTTCCGCCAGATCGAGATGTCCGGCGTCGGTCCAGTCCGAAGCGGCCGGCAACTTCTCTACCGACTTCATAACAGCAAACGCCGATTCCCGGGCCGATGACGGCGTGGATGTCGGTCGAAGCTGTTCCAAATTCATCCTGCATTTTTTGCAGCATTAGAGGCCCGATTCGTCCCGCTGTTCCTCGCCACCCGGCGTGTACGGCGGCGACGACCCGCCGACGTTCATCCGCGAAGAGCATCGGAAAACAATCCGCGGTCCTCACAGAGATAGTTATGCCTGGCCGATTCGTGATGAGTGCGTCTCCCTGACCGGCGCAGCCCGAATTGCCCGTAATCAGCGGTAAGACCGAGTGAATCTGTTTCAAGCTGGCCATTCCATCTTGGGACAAAGGCGCATCGCGGGTCCCGAAACCGTGCTTAATCCAGTCCAGACGCTCCAGGAGGGGGGATCTGAGAATCCCGGGGCTACTCAATCGCTTTATCCACTACCTCGATTGCTTTATCCAGCAACATCGAGAACTGCCGCGTCTTCAGATCCACGCGCGCCTTCAGCTCGGAGAGCTCACGTTCGAGGGTCAAATGGCGATCGGCTAGATGCAGACAGGCGAGCACGGCAACGCGAACCGAATCTACATTGCCCGCGCGTTGCGCGATGTCGGTCATAAGTTCGTCGACCACGCGCGCCAGAGCTTCCACTTCACCTGGTTCGCCGGTTGCTCCCAGGGTATAGGTCTGGTTAAAGATGGTGACGCGTACGCTATTGCGTTCCGCTGCCGGTTCCATTGACGCTACGCCCCGCTGAGCTGATCCATTTGTCCCAGCAGTTTTTCGATGCGCGTACGCACCTGTTTGCGCTCGCTTCGCAGGTCCTCGACTTCCTCGCGAAGCTTTTGCATTTGCGACATGGCGGTCCCGGCGGCGTTTCGCGCGGCATCTCGCTCGGCAACTGCCGCGTCGCGCTCAGCGCGCAGGTTAGCGACCAGCTCCGCGGTACGCCGGATTCTCTCCTCAAGACTGGCAAGCGAATCGTCTTCTTCGTGCATCGCGGTGGCCATATTACTCCTTCTCGAGCGCGGCCTTGGCTTGAGTCACCAACGCGGCAAACGCCGCTCCATCTTGCATGGCCAGGTCGGCGAGTATTTTACGGTTCAGATCCACACCGGCTTTTTTGAGGCCGTTCATGAACCGGCTATAGGAAATTTCGGTCTGCCGGCAAGCTGCGCCAATGCGAACGATCCATAGAGACCGGAAATCGCGCTTTTTCAAGCGCCGCCCGACGTAGCCATAGCGCAGCGATTTCTCTACCGCTTCCTGCGCGGAGCGATGCAGCTTGCTTTTGGTGAGGAAAAAACCCTTGGCTAGGGCGAGAGTCTTCTTGCGGCTGGCACGCCGCTTGGTTCCACGCTTTACTCGGGGCACGTTTCTCTCCTTGTTTTCAGTTTGGGCGGCGAAACAACGTCTCGCGTTGCACGCTCATCGGCGGATCAGGCACGTGCGGCGCTCTGTCCACTCGAATTCACTTCTTCAAGCGCGATCGCCTTAATACGGAAGCATTCGGGCGATTTCGGGCGAGTTGGCGGGATCGGCCACCGAGCTCTGTCCGAGCCGGCGCTTCCGCGAGCGCGATTTCGAGGTCAAAATATGACGGGCAAACGCATGCCGGCGTACGATCTTGCCGCTACCCGTCTTTTTGAACCGCTTGGCCGCACCTTTATGGGTCTTCAGCTTTGGCATAAAAATTTCCTGGAGATCTGGCCGTCGACGACAACCTTCACGAATATAGCACACTAAAATATAGGACGTGACTGAGATCGAAACCGAATCTATTTCCGATCCCGCATCCCAAAAACACTGGCTCCGCGGGACTGGCCTTGCCGTTGGAATTATCGCCGCAGTGAAACTGGCTTTGCATTTGTACGCCGGCCGCCGCTACGGTTATTTCGTCGACGAGCTCTATTACCTGGACTGCGCCCGGCATCTCGCCTGGGGGTACGTCGATCAGCCGCCGCTGATCGCGCTGGTGGCGCGGCTGGAGCGCGCAGTTCTGGGCGATTCACTTTCCGCAATTCGCTTCCTTGCCGCTGTTTCGGGCGCGGCCAAGATCCTGTTGACTGGCCTGATCGCGCGCGAACTGGGCGGCCGCCGTTTCGCACCAGGGTTGGCCGCTTTATGCGTTCTGCTGGCGCCCGGCATACTGGCCCTGGATCATTTTCTCAGTATGAACACGTTCGAGCCGCTGTTCTGGATGGGCTGCGCGTATTTGACGATTCGAATGGTCCGTACTGGCAACACCAGGCTCTGGCTCGGGTTCGGCGTTCTGGCAGGAGTGGGCCTTGAAAACAAGTACTCCATGGCGATCTTCGGGTTCGGTCTCATAGCAGGCCTGCTGCTGACGGAGCAGCGCCGGCTGCTGCGCACGAAATGGCTGTGGATCGGCGGCGCCATCGCCTTCCTGATCTTCCTGCCCAATCTGTTGTGGAACATTCACTATCGCTTCCCGTTTCTAGAACTCCAAGCCAACATCAAACGCAGCGGCCGTAATGTCGCCATGCCGCCGCTCACGTTCCTGCTGCAGGAGGCTCTCGCGATGCTGCCGCTCAGCGTTCCGATCTGGCTGGGAGGCCTGTGGTTTTTCTTCTTCCGGCGCGAAGGCAAACCGTTCCGTTTCCTCGGTTGGGCTTGGGTGGTGACTGCGATCGTGATCATGGCGTTCAACCCGCGTACCTACTACCTCTTCCCCGCATTTCCGGTGCTGTTCGCTGGCGGCAGTGTGTTGTGGGAGCAGTGGCTCGCCCGCCCGCGGCTGGGATGGGTCAAACCGGCCTACTGCGCCTTAATGATCTTGGTAGGCGCACTGATTGCGCCGACCGTGATTCCTCTTTTGCCGGCCGAGACGTTTATCCGCTACGCTGCGGCCGCACACTTGCAGCCGCCGCCCATCGAGAACCATAGGCTGGGTCCATTGCCGCAGTTGTTCGCCGATCAGTTTGGCTGGCAGGAGATGGCTGCTACAGTCGCAGGCGTCTATAACAGTCTGCCGGCTGATTTACGCGCTCGCACCGCCATCTTTGGCCAGAACTACGGTCAAGCCGGCGCTATCGATCTTTTCGGTCCGCGGTATGGGTTGCCGCAGGCAATCAGCGGCCACCAGAATTACTTCCTGTGGGGACCGCGCGGCTACACGGGTGAGAGCATGATCGTAATGGACGACAACGAAAGCACGCTAGAGCGCGAGTTCACTTCCGTGCGCAAGGTGGCGCATGTCTCGCATCCCTATTCCATGCCTTACCAGCATTTCGACGTGTACTACTGCCAAGGACTAAAGGAGCCTGTCAGCGAATTCTGGCCGCACGTGAAAAACTGGAACTAGCTTTATGTGACCTGCGGGCCTTGTATGCGGCTATGTCTGCGGCTGTAGACGAAATACACGATCAGCCCGGTCCCCATCCAGATCAGGAACACCGTCCAGGTGACGCCCGACAGGCTCGCCATCAAAGCTACGTTGATGAGCACGCCCAAAATCGGAACCAAAGGCACCATGGGAGTGCGGAACGGACGCGGCAGATCGGGACGCGTCTTGCGCATCACGACGATCCCGATGCAAACCATGACGAAGGCGAACAGAGTTCCGATGTTGGTGATATCTCCTAACTGGGTAATCGGCACCAGCCCGCCCAAAAGCGCGCAGATCACCATCAGCAGCAGATTCGATTTCCACGGCGTCCTATGAGTCGGATGGATATCGGAAAATAGCCGGGGAATCAGGCCATCCCGCGACATCGAAAAGAAGACGCGGCTTTGTCCCAGCAGCATCACCAGCATCACCGAAGTCAGGCCAGCCAGCGACCCGAGTTTCATGACGAAGCCCAGCCAGGGAATTCCCCGCATGTGATCCACGGCAACGGCCAGCGGCGCTGCCACGTGCAGATCTTTATAGTTGACGACGCCCGTCAGCACGAACCCATAGAGAATATACAAAACCGTAGCGATGCCGAGCGAGCCGAGAATGCCGATGGGCATATCGCGCTTCGGGTTCTTGGTCTCCTGCGCGGCGGTCGAGACGGCATCGAATCCGATATAAGCGAAAAAGATGCGGGCTGCGCCTTTCATAATGCCGGTTGAGCCGAAATGGCCAAACTCGCCGGTGGTATTAGGTGGAATGAAGGGATGATAGTTGGCGTAGTTGATGAAGAAATAGCCGATTCCGATGAACATAATGACGACAGTCACTTTAATCACTACGATGAGCGCGTTAAATCGAGCCGATTCCTTGATTCCCACGATCAAGATGCCGGAGATGATGAACAGGATCACCATGGCGGGCAGATTCAGGATTCCGGGAGTGGGATCGTAGGGAGAGGCAAGGAGAGAAGGAGGAAGGCGAATACCGAACGACCTTAGAATCGAATCCGTGGTAGAAGACCAGCTTACCGAAACCGTGGCGGCGGCCACGGCGTATTCGAGCACCAGCGCCCAGCCGATGATCCATGCAATCAACTCGCCCATGGTCGCGTAGGCGTAAGTGTAGGCGCTGCCCGCGATGGGAAGCATGGTGGCAAACTCGCTGTAACAGAAGCCGGCGAACGCGCAGCCAGCGGCTGCGACGACAAATGACAATGCGATGGCGGGTCCCGCGAAATCCGCCGCGGCTATGCCGGTCAGCGTGAAAATTCCGGCGCCGATGATCGCGCCAATGCCTAGCGCGACCAATTGAATGGGACCGAGCGAACGCCGCAGCGACTCCTTCTCGGAGTCCGCAAGAATCACGGACAATGGCTTGGTAGCAAAAAGAGTGCTCATACAATTAAGCAGAGGATATCAGACTCCGGTCGCGAACGATTGCAAGGCAGCGTACAGAAGGTTTAAGGTCAAGTTGGGTGAGTTTATGGATCTATCGAAACGTAGGGCCATCATTGCCGCGCTGGTCACCGGCGGGACGTTCATTGCATTTCGAGCCGGGTGGGCCGACGAGGGCATGTGGACCTTCGATAATCCTCCGGCGAAGCTGATCCAGGACAAATATAATTTCACGCTTACGAAGGCCTGGCTGGATCATGTCCGGTTGTCCTCCGTCCGGCTGAACGACGGCGGTTCGGGATCGTTCGTCAGCCCGCACGGGCTGCTGTTGACGAATCACCACGTGGCCCGCGGACAACTGCAAAAAAATTCGACTCCGGAGCACGACTATATCAAGAACGGATTTTATGCCCGCACTCCGGCCGACGAAATGAAGTCGCCGGACCTCGAAATCAACGTTCTGATGTCGACAGAGGATGTCACGGCGCGGGTTCAGGAGGCAGTGAAGAACGCGAAGGGCGCCGAAGCGGAATTCGCCGCCCGGAAAAAAGCGATTGCCGCCATCGAGGAGGAGAGCCAGTCCAAGACCGGTCTGCGATCCGACGTCATCCCGCTGTATCAAGGCGGCGAATATTGGCTCTATTGCTACAAGAAATATACTGACGTGCGTCTCGTGTTTGCGCCGGAGCAGCAAGCGGCGTTCTTTGGCGGCGATCCCGACAACTTCACTTATCCGCGCTTCGACCTGGATATAGCGCTGTTCCGGGTTTACGAAAACGGGAAGCCGATCGAGAGCCCGGATTATTTGAAGTGGAACGCCAAGGGCGCAGCCGACGGCGATCTCGTGTTCGTCTCCGGAAATCCTGGATCGACGCAGCGGATGGACACGATGGCGCAACTCGAGGCGGATCGCGATGTGGAAGAGCCGAACATCTTGAGAATTCTGCGCAACCGCATCGCGGCATTGGAAGCATATTCCGGCACCAGCTCGGACCATGCGCTGCAAGCCGGATCCCAGATCTTCAACCTGCAAAATTCCGTGAAAGCGATCGACGGCGAGCACAAAGGATTGCTCGATCCGCGCGTGATGGACATCAAACGCAAGGACGAAACTGCATTCAAAGCGAAAGTGATGGCCAATCCGGAATGGAAAGCGCAGTATGGAAGCGCGTGGGATGAGATCGCCGCAGCCGAGCAGAAAGCAGCATCGCGGGTAAAGGATCAGTATTACCACGGCATGGATTCGCAGCTCGCGGGCATCGCGCAAACCATCGTTCAGTACGTCGCGGAAATTAAGAAGCCCGACGGCGAACGCCTGCCGGGCTATCACGAAGCTCAGCTCGAATCACTCCGATTCCGCCTGTTCTCTCCAGCGCCGATTTATCCCGACATGGAGATCGCTCGCATCACGGCCGCGCTTCAGTTGGATCTTCAGCAAGCCGGGCCGGACGATCCGTTCCTCAAGATCGTGCTGAACGGCAAGAGCCCCCATGAAGTCGCGGAGGCCCTGGTCAACGGGACCAAGCTTACGGATGTGGAAGAGCGTCGTCAGTTGGTTCAAGGCGGAGAAGCGGCGGTGAATGCGTCGACCGATCCGATGATTGTGCTAGCTCGGAATCTCGATCCCATGCGGCGGGCGACCATCAAGTGGTTCGAAGATAACGTGCAGAGCGTCGAGCAGCGCGGCGGCGAGCAGCTAGGCAAGGCGCGCTTTGCCGTTTACGGGAAAAGCACATATCCCGATGCTACGTTCACCTTGCGTCTGTCGTACGGTCAGGTGAAAGGTTATCCGATGAACGGTACCGTAGCGCCGCCTAAAACCACAATGTACGGTCTTTACGACCGGGCGGCCAGCTTCAATTATGAAGGACCCTGGTTCCTTTCCGCCCGTTACCTCGAAGGCCGGAATAAGCTCGATCTTGCGACGCCGCTCGATTTCGTGACCACCAACGATATCATTGGCGGCAACTCTGGGTCTCCGGTGATCGACAAGGAGGGCCAGATCGTGGGCCTAATTTTCGACGGCAATATCGAGTCGCTAGTCGGGGACTTCGTTTACGAGGGCGAAACCAATCGTGCGGTAGCCGTGCATACGGCGGCCATGACGGAGGCGCTCAGGAAACTCTATGACGCGGGTCCGCTGTCGGACGAATTGACGGGCGGGAAGTAGCGTTCAGTAAGTTTCAGCTTGGAGGAGTCCCGGATGACTCGCGAAGCACCCGCAATTACACTGCTCCTCGCCGGCATCCTCGCTACTCTCTTCCCGCTCGTGGCTGCCGGCATCACCCTTAGCGGGCGTGTGGTGGACGAGAATGAGGCGCCGGTCGGAAGCGCGCGGATTACGGTGAGCCGTGTCGTGAGCTCCACCGCGCCCGCTGCCCTGTGGCAGACCCAGACCGATCCCACGGGCTCCTTCTCGCTTACGATTCCCGAACCGGGTGATTATCTGGTCAACGTCGACCGCGAAGGCTACTACGAGGTGCGCGATCATCCGATCCACGCTGAAAACGATCAGCAGGTCACTTTGGTGGTGAACAGTATCCGGGAAGTGTTTCAGTCCACCAACGTCAACGAGGAACCTTCGCCGGTTGACATCAGCCAGACGCGAAATGCGGAACGTCTTACCGGCACGGAAGTCAACGATATTTTTTACCCGAACAGCCATAGCCTGCGGAACGCAATGACGCTCATGCCGGGAGTGCTCGAAGACCCGACCGGCGCTATGCACTTCAACGGATCGTCCGAGAACCAGGTTCTTTACGTTCTGAACGGGTTCAATATTACAGATCCCATTTCAAACCTGTTTCAGACGACGCTGGCGATCGAAGGCATTCGCTCGCTCGATTATTCGTCGGCTCGCTATTCGCCGGAGTTCGGAAATGGATCGGCCGGCGTTCTAGCCATCAGCACCGAGAACGGCACGGACGCGTTCCATTACACGGCTACGGATTTTGTTCCCGGGATCTCGCTCCAGCATGGCGTACGGATCGGGAACTGGTATCCACGCGTAGGTGTGTCCGGGCCGATCCTTAAGCGGGCGGGCCTGGTTCTCCGATACCTTCAACTCGGAATATACCCAGGCCTATATCAACGGTCTTCCCATAGGGTCAAAATACGCGCAGCGGATGGGCCGGAAGTAATCTGCTGCACACGCAAGCCAACCTCACATCCTCCAACATTCTGTTCGCGGATTTTCTTGTAAACGTGGATAACGAGAACAAATTGGGGCTAGGTCCGCTCGACCCTATCTCGACAACTTCGAACGTGCACACCCGGGAGTACTTTGGCAGCGTGAAGGACCAGATTTATTTGGGCCACGGGGCCCTCGTCGAATTCGGCTACGCTCATAACTATTTTTCGGACGGGCAGACTCCCCAAGGCGAGAATCTGTACGTCTTTTCGCCGGAGGGCCGAAGCGGCAATTATTTCGTCACGTCCAGCCAGACGGCGGCGCGCGATCAGGCCCTGATCAACGGCTATTTGCCTAGCTTTAATTTTCTGGGCTCGCATCAGATCAAGGCCGGCGTTGACGACGATTTTCTCTATTATGACGGCAATTTTCATCGGACCGGATACGAATTAATCGGGCTTTCGGGCCAGCTTCTTTCGACAACCTCATTCCAGGGTTCGGGTCTCTTTCATCTTTCCGAAACCGTGCTCTCTACTTACCTGCTGGATACGTGGCGAATCTCCAAACGGTTTCAAGTTGACCTGGGTGTACGCGGAGACTGGGACCGGCGCGTCGGCGATTTCGTCTGGTCGCCACGTCTGGCCTTTTCCTGGGCGCCTTTTGCGTCGGCCCGTACCAGGATCTCCGGCGGTTATTCAATCACTCCCGATGCGGTTCCCCTGGAGATTCTGGGACGCCCTTTGGATCAGAGCGCGCTCACCACCAATTACAATCCCGACGGAACCCCCGCTGGACCCCCTGCGCTCACGACGTTTACGCGCGAACGGTCCGCTCGCGCTGCCTCGCGCCACAAACTGGAGTTTCGGCGTCGACCATGAAGTGTCGCCTCACTTTTTTGTGAACGCAAAATATTTGCGTCGCCGGACCAGTGACGGTTTCGCGTTTATTAATACGCTCGCGCCCAATGCGCCTCCCTCCGAATTGCCCTTGCCGAACGCTGCGTCGGGCGGCATTTATCAGCTCACCAATTTACGGCGTGACGATTACGACGCCGTTCAGGTCTCGGCCCGGCAGACTTTTTCGGGGCAATACGAATGGATGATTTCCTATACTCGTTCCCGGGCACGATCGAATGCCGTTCTCGATTACAACTCGGCCGACCCGTTGCAGGTGCTTCCAAATCTGGTTCCGATGCCGTGGGACAGTCCCAACCGCCTGCTCGCTTGGGCCTATTTTCCGCTTCCCTGGAAGAAGTGGGCGGTCGCGGTTTTGTCCGACGCGCGGACGGGATTTCCATTCTCCATCCAGCAGCAGACGGATGTCGTCTCGGGAGGTGTGGACGCGCATCGTTATCCGATGAACTTCGATCTGGATATTGCAATCGAGCGCATGATCACGCTGCGGGGCCACCGCTTCGCGCTTCGCGTCGGGATGGATAATGTCACGGATCAGGCGAACCCCACGGCCGTGAATAACACCATCGGCGCGCCACAATTTCTACAGTTCTATGGCGATGAGGGCCGGCATTTTGTAGCCAGGATCCGTTTCTTCGGCCGCGAAGCGGCGAAATAGAAACGTAGGCGGCGCGATAGAAAGGACGGAGTCACCGTTTTGGCTTGGGAATGATGTAGCTGATTCCCAGCATTGGGGTGAACTGGTTGAAAATGCCCCGATCGGTTCCATGCGGCGCGGCCACGATGATGGTGTTCGGGAAACGGGTGATGTAATCGCGGAAATCCACCCGCAGAATAACGTACTTGCTGAGCTTATACTCCACGCCAAATCCAGGCGTGAAGACCGTCATCCACTGATCGTGATTGGTCAGCGTCGCGACTTGCGGAAGGGGTTGCGGGAATGGGGGCGGGCCGCTGACCACATAACCTTTAATGCCCGCGCCCATCGCAAGATAAGGCCGGAAACGCCGCTGGCGATCGCGAAACTGGAACAGCAAGCTGTAGTCAAGGGCATGAGACTGGCCATTTACGTTGGCCTTCACGCCTTCGCCGGAGAAGTACGGATCGCCGTCCTGATAAAGGTACCGGAGTTCGCCGGAGATGTGCTCATATAAATCGTCGTCAATCGTGATGCCGGCCACGAACCGGCTGCGGATACCAGCCGTTACTTCCCCCGCGGGGGCGTATACGCTATCTTTCCGATAATCGCCGTATCCGAGAGCGCCTCCCAAGTCGAACTCCTGCGCAAAGCAGGCGGAAGCGCATAGGCAAACGACAAAGAGTCTGGTACCCACCACTGGATAGAGCAGGAATCCGGCCCCGGCGCTTCACACCTCACGAAAAAACTTCTTATACCCTATCTCTGCAACATCCCTGACGATTGGCTGATCCCGATTTCGAGCGAGCGCACGCAAGAATGAAGCAGGCCGACACTGCCCGCCGGCCCCATACATCTTAGCGGGCCGGGAGCAGATATGAGAGTTGCATTCGCCTATAAGAACTTCGCCGCTAGCCGGAATATCAGCCACATCGGGCTGGGTGTCTCCGCGATTAATACCGCGAAATGCCTGCGGAGGGCGGGAATTCCGGCGGAGGTGTGGCCGATCCTCGACGTCGCCGACCTTCGCGCGCATCTCGCTTCCGCAAGCGGAATCACCCATGTGATCGTCGCGGCGCCGTGGATTCCGTCATCGGATCTCCAACAGTTGACGCTGGATCAGCACGAAATCCAGTTCGCCGTGAATTGCCACTCGAATGTCGGCTTTCTCCAGGCCGATTCGAATGGGGTTCGGCTGTTCGGTGAGGGCATGGAGATCGAACGCGGCTCATACAATTTCCGGATGGCTGGCAATAGCCGGAAATTTACGGATTGGGCCCAGGCCGCATTCGGCGTCCCCTGCGCTTATCTGCCGAATCTTTACTATCTGGACGATCACGTTCCGGTTCGCAGGCCGGTTTTCGGCGGCGGCACGCTACGGGTGGGAGCTTTCGGAGCCACACGAGTGCTGAAGAATCTGATGTCGGCAGCCGGCGCGGCTCTGGCGATCTCGCGCGATCTCCACGTGGATCTGGAGCTATGGATCAACTCGGGCCGGGAAGAAGGCGGCGCCGGAATTATACGCGCAATCAAGGAACTGTTCGCCGTAACGCGCCGTGGCCGCGTGATCGAGGCGGGGTGGCCGTCCTGGCATAACCATCGCAAGAACGTGAGCAGCATGGATCTGCTGATTTCCTGCTCCTATACGGAATCTTTCAATATGGTCACGGCGGACGGCGTGGCCGAGGGCGTCGCCTCGGTCGTGTCCGATGCGATCGATTGGGCGCCGCGGCATTGGCGGGCGAAAATGGACGATGCCCTTGATATCGCCCGCGTGGGGCGCTATCTACTCGCCGATCCGAACCGCGGCGTTGAAGGTCTTCAGGCGCTCGCCAGGCACAATTACGACGGTCTTGCGCAGTGGCGAATGTTTCTTGCGCAAGTTTCTTAGCGCCTGCCCGTACCCGCCCATGTAAGTTCTGGTACTGCTATACAATTCGCTCCTCGTAATATCTGCCGCTCGTATGCTACGATTTCTCCACGGTGCCAAACGTTCTGCGGTCCGCAACTCAGCGAATCCAGAGCGCGTATGGCGATGAACGGGAAGTCGTGCGGGATCGGGACGTGTTGAGATCAGAAGAAGGCCAGATACCTGTCCAGCAACGGGCGTGGTCCATCGAGGTCCTTTCCTCGCCGGCGGAAATTCGCAATCTTTCAGAACCGGCCGCGCGTCTCGTACCGGACCGCAACAGCACCTCCGATCCGCGCTTCTTTTTAGCATCCATCGATCAGAAGAGATGGATACCCCGAGTGGTTACGATCACGTCCGCGGGGAAACTAGTCGGAATTGTTTATGCTAAAGAACGGAAATTTGCGGGTATCCCGACGGGAATTATTTATGCGGACGCTACTTTGGACGCGATGGTAGTTTCCGCCTCGGGATATCGCGAGCGCGTGTTTGAAATGTCGGTGCAACGGCTCCTGGATTTTAAAGGAATCCGCGGTCTGCGCATTTTGATTCCGCCTGAAGGATTCGAATACGCGACGATCCAAAAGATATCCGGATCGAGAGTTCTGGACGTCAGTCACACTCGCGTTGAGAATCACAGCGTTTTGCAACTCCCCCATCGCTATGATTTATTCCTGGATAATCTTGGGAAGAAGACCAGACGCAATTTCCGATATTATCGCCGCCGGTTTGAGGCGCTTGGCTGCTTTGTCGCGGAAGTTCCAACCTCGGAGTTCGAGCATGTAGCATCGGAGCTGCTCAAGAAAGCGGTAGTGGGAGCGGACCGCGCCGGAGCAAACAGAGCGCTCGCCATGCTGTCCGCCTCCAGCCGGCCTATTCGCATTGGCCTGAAACATAAGAACGGCGAATGGCTGAGTATCTTAGGCGGCTGGTATGAATTCGACCGTGCGATGGTGTTTTTCCAGATGAATGACGACCGGGATCACCCTCATAGCGCGTTATCGGTGGTCATGCGTGGATATCTGATCGAAAATCTTATCGCTGAGGGTGTGCCCAATTTGCTCTTCTGGGCTGGAACAGGCAGTCCCCTGGATCGTTATTGCCGGTTTCTTCCAACGATTGGCGTGCATTTGGATACTCCCTCCTTCGTCTGGCGCATTTCGCGGCGCACGATTAGCTGGAGCACGGGACTTCTTCCAGAGCGCATGAGACCTCTCGCGAGCTGGATAGCTCCGCGTGAACATCCACTCGATTCCAAGATTGTGAAGGATTCACGGGCGTTTCGTCTGTTGCGCTCGTGGGTCATGCGGGCCGAAGGATGGTGGTTCGACAGGACCAGGAATGTGCAAACCGCCGGCGGCGCCGCTCTTCACAACCTCACCCTGGCGGGTTCCGCAAAATCAGGTTTTGAATATCTTCCCACGCGCCCCGCCGTGGCGCGACAGGCGCTGAAGCGCTTGCCGATCCAGCATCATTCGGAATATACCTTCGTGGATCTCGGCTCCGGGAAAGGCCGGGTGCTTTTTCTCGCCGAGGAATATCCCTTTCGCAAGATCCAAGGCGTAGAATTCGCGCTCGAGCTTCACCAGCAGACCGTCAATAACATTGAGCGGTATAGCTCTCCTAAACGGCACTGCCGGCAAATCGATTCGATGAATATCGATGCCGCGGATTATCGTTTTCCCGAGGGGAATCTCGTCGTTTATCTCTTTAATCCATTCGGTCCGGATGTTATGAGGAAAGTGTTTGCCAATCTGGAGGCCTCGATTGAGAGGTATCCGCGCCACGTCGTCCTGGTGGTCGTTAATCCTGAATTTGCATCTGAGGTAGATGCAATACCCCTCTTTCAGCCGTATCTCCGCACGCCCAGATACGCCATTTATCAAACAGTGCAGCCCTAAGTTACTCGTGCCAGAATCGGACAGCCCGAAACGAAATCGAACAACATAGTACTGCTCTTTAGAGTCCGAAACCTTACAATTCGGCCTTATATAAGTGGCAGGGGAATTGCACCCGTCCCTCAGGATTCCTAGCAATGAGCTGCTTGCGTTATACCCCGGCCGCGGTTCTATTGATCCTGGCCTCTTCCGTCTTGGCTCAGACATCCGAGATCTCGATTCAAGAACCCAGGCCCGCGCCGTTCGTCGGACCTCTGCTCCGGCCCTTCCATCTGGAACGCCGAATCGTAGCGCCCGCGAAGCTCACTAATACACCCCGGCTCGAGTCTCTGGTCCGCGCCGGGAATTTGTATTTATCCAAAGACGACGTAATTGCGCTGACGCTCGAAAACAATATCGACATTGCGATTCAGCGCTACGGGCCTTTTCTCGCGAGAGAGGTCCTGCGGCGCGCTCAGGGTGGCGGTTTTCTTCGAACCGTCGGTGTTCCCATCAATCCCGGACCGTCGAGTGTCAGCCTCGCGGGCGTCAGCGTAAATACAGTGGGTCTGGCGGAAGGCGGATCGGGGGTTAGTTCCGGCGGCGGAATCGTGGCTCAAATCGGCAGTGTCCCGCCCAATCTCGATCCCTATCTGTTCGCCTACGCGAACTTCGTGCACGCAACCACTCCCCAGAGCAATACGCTGGTAAATCTGGTTCCGTTTCTCACGAACGATTCCCGGCAGCTCCAATTTGGTTACGGCCAGTCGTTCGTCACAGGAACGTCCGCGCAGCTTACCTTTTCGAGTTATCGCAGCGCGGTAAACAGTCCCGCGGATGTGCTGAACCCCTACACGATCGGCTATCTGGATTTCTACATCACTCAAAATCTGATGCAGGGGTGGGGAGTTGCCGTCAACAATCGCAATATTCGCGTGGCGAAGAACAACATGAAAGTGACGGACCTGCAATTAAAGCGGCAGGTGATCACTACCGTTTCCGCCGTCTTAAATCTGTATTGGGATCTGGTGAGTTTCAACGAAGATGTGCGCATCAAAGAGCAAGCGCTGGCCACGGCGGAGAAGCTTTACGAAGACAACAAAAACGAGGCTGGCCTGGGAACGCTGCCGGCTATCGAAGTGACCCGCGCGGCAGCCCAGGTTTCATCGAGCAAGGAGGATCTGCTGATCTCGCAGACCAACGTGGCGCAGCAGGAAATCGTGTTGAAGAATGCGTTGAGCAGGAACAGCATCGCCAGTCCGTGGCTGGACGAAGTCCATATAATCCCGGTCGACCACATTGAAGTTCCCGAGAAGGAGGAGCTGAAACCAGCCGCGGAACTGATTCAGGAGGCGCTCGTCAATCGTCCGGAAATCGAGCAAACCAGGATTAATTTGGAGAGCAGCAAGATCAACATCGCGGGCACGAAGAACGCTCTGCTGCCGACTTTGCAGGCTTTCGCTGAGCTTACCAACAACGGGCTGACGGGCAATCCGAATCCTCTGAACGCCGGATTCGTGAATGGCGCGCCCGTTCCCTATCTGGTTGGGGGTTACGGAAACCTTTTGGCCGAGATCTCCCGCCGAAATTTCCCAAACTACTCGGCCGGTTTCTCGCTCAATATCCCTTTCCGGAATAGGGCCGCGCAGGCGGACTATGTCGCCGACCAGCTCAGCTTGCGACAGAGCGAGCTTCAGCTTCAGAGGAGCGTCAACCAGGTTCGTGTCGATGTGAAAAATGCCGTGATCGGATTGCAGCAAGCCCGCGCGCGCTACGAGACTGCCGTCGCGACCCGGGTCCTGGCGCAGCAAACGCTGGAAGCCGAACAGAACCGGTTTAAATTTGGCGAATCGACCATCGCTCTGGTGGTCCAAGCTCAGCGGGATCTGGCGGGCGATCAAAGCGCCGAGGTTCAGGCGATGGCCAACTATACGCACGCCAGACTGGCGTTCGACGATGCCGTCGGACAGACTCTCGAAGTGAACCACATCTCGATTGAGGAGGCGAAGTCGGGACAGGTGGCGCGGCCCTCGTCGATACCCCAATGAGTTTCACCAAACCAGTTTCAATTCTCTTCGGCTTCGGCTGCCTCACTTTGAACGCCCAGCAGCCAGCCGTTGAAAGGCCCAGCGCGCCCGTGTTTGTGCGCTCCTATCAGGCGCCGTATGTCTCTCCGGTTCAATTGAAGAACCCGGACCGCCTCGCTAATCTGATCCGGGCGGGCAGGCTCTACTTGACTGTTCAGGACGCGATTGCACTCGCCATTGAGAACAATCTCGACCTTCAAGTCGATCGCTACGGACCTCTGAGCGCTGAGTGGGCCGTCGAGAGAGCGCAGGCCGGCGGCGCGCTCAAGGGCGTTACGAGTGGCAATTCATTCGTCAACCAGGTCACCAGCGGTCAGGGAGTGTCGGGAGCTTTGCTGAGCGCCGGCCTGCTCACCAACACGAACGTCAACAGTTCCAACGGCAATGCTGTCATATCCCAGATCGGGCCGATCACTCAGAACCTGGATGCGGTCTTTCAAAACTCGAGCGCCTGGTCCCATACCACCGCTCCACAGCCGAACGCGGTTATTAGCGAGACAACCGCACTCGTGGATTCGATTCACCGTTTCAATTCGTTCGTCCAGCAGGGATTTTTGTCGGGCGGCTACGTGCAAGTCGCGGCCAATGAATCCTATCTGAAGGAGAACGCGCCCAGCGATGTGATCAACCCCTCGGTGGCGCCCGTGGTCCAGATCTATCTCCGGCATAATTTCCTCAGCGGTTTCGGAACGAACGTCAACAGCCGGTTCATACGTGTCGCCCAGAAGAACGTGACCGCCGCCAACGAAACCTTTCGGTCGCAGTTGCTGAACCTGGTTGCGAATGTCCTCAACCTCTACTGGGACTTGGTCACATATAACGATGAGCTGAAGGCGAGACAGCACAACCGGGAAATCGCGGCGAAATTTTACGATGACACTAAGCAGGAGATTCGACTGGGCGAAGTGGCCGGGGTTGAAATTTATAGAGCCGAAGCTGAACTGTCAACTCGGCAGCGGGAGCTCGCGATTTCCGAAGCGGCGGTGCGCCAGCAGGAGGATTTGCTCAAAAATGTTTTGAGCCGAAACGGCATAGAAGATCCGCTGGTAGACAGCGCCGAGGTTGTTCCCCTCGATCATATGGAAGTTCCCGCGCAGGACGACCTGCCTCCGCTGCGGGAACTTCTTGCCAGAGCGCTGGCCAAGAGGCCCGACATTGCTTTAACCAAGATCGGAGATGAGACTGCGGAAATCTCCGCGCTGGGGACCGCGAATGGATTGCTACCTACTCTCCAAGGCATTGCCGCAGCCGGCGCGAGTGGCACGGCCGGGACTCCGAATTATCGGGCAGGGGTGCCTCTGCCTGGCTATATTGGAGGCCTCGGGACTGCTCTGGGCGAGGTCTTTCGTCATGATTACGCCAATCAAAGGGGCGCTGTTTTGTTTCAAGGTGTGATGGAAAATCATATCGCTCAGGGCGATTATGGTGTCGAACAGTTGCAGTTGCGGCAAGGCGATTTGGTCGAACGCCGGAACCTGAATCAAGTGGTGGTGGACATCTCCAATCAAATGGTTGCGCTTCGCCAGGCGCGCGCGAGATATACGACCGCCGTCGATACCAGAGCCTTGCAGGAGCAATTACTCGAGAAGGAACAGCAAAGTTTCGCGCTGGGAGGCTCGAACCTAAACGCCATCGTAGAAGCGGAGCGTAGTCTGGCGGCTGCGCAATCGATTGAGGTATCCGCGCTTTCCATATACAGCCACGCGCGCGTGTCTCTGGATCAGGTGCTGGGGGAGACGCTCGAAGTAAACCATATCTCGGTGGACGAGGCTTTGAAGTGGCGCGTCGGCAGCGATTCGAAGCTTCCGGAGCAGCGGTAGCTCTAAAATTTGAGGCGGTGTCCAATTCCCGGACTCTTCCCCGATCGCCGCTAAAGTCAAGCGCTCTGAGGCCGCTGCATAGTCCGCAAGGTATCCCTCCGGTTCCTGGAATCCGAGGCTCGCTGCATAGTGATAGGGCTGGTTGGCCCCGGGGATTTCCGGGTCCGTGGTGAAGATGCGCCTCCGGTCTATTATCACCACAGAGTCGGTGTCGCCGGAAACAGCCACGAGCACGCTTAGATAAACGGTTCCGATAGCCCGTGCAAAAATTGATTCAATTGTAGCGCTACAATCGATAGGCCCTGAATGCGGACGCTCGATGTAGGTTGCGGGATCAACAAACTTGAGGGATCGATCGGCATCGACCGCAACCCCGCCAGCCGTGCGGATGTGCTTTGTGAGCTGGATCGCTTCCCCTATCCGTTTCGCGATTCCGTCTTCGACTCGCTTCAGGCCGTGCACGTGATCGAGCACGTCGGCGACGTTATCCGCGTCGTCGAGGAATTTCATCGTCTGGTGCGCGATGGAGGAGAGGTATATATCGTCACGCCGCACTATACCGATTTCAGCTCCTTCTGCGATCCCACGCACCGCTGGCACTTGAACAGCTTTTCGCTGCGCTATTTCGGCCCGGATCATGGCGGCTTTGGCTATTATTCGGCCGCGCGGTTTAACGAGATTTCCGTGCACGTGAAGCTACTAGCATTGTGGAGATGGCTGGGTTTCGAGCTGCTGGTGAATGCGTTTCCACGATATCGGCGCTTCTGGGAATATTACCTGTGCTATGTGGTTCGTGGAAAGGTGATCGAGTGGCGTCTGCAGGTAATTAAAAAATGATGGGGACCTTCTCGGACTGGCTGCGGCATGTCCGCCGCCGCCGGGTCTGGAGCGCGGATCAGGCGGCAGGAAGGCGCGGCGAGGATCTGGCCCACCGCTTTCTGCGCCGGCAAGGATACACGATCGTTGCGCGCAACTATCGTCTGGCAGCGGGGGATGCGGAAGCAGACCTGATCGCCTGGGAGGGCGATAGCTTGGTATTCATCGAGGTAAAATCGCGGCAGACCGGCGAGTATGGGCCGCCCGAACGCGCTATCGGCGAGGAAAAGCGTGCGCACCTGCTTCGGGTAGCGCGCGAGTATACGCGTAAGAGCCAAGTCCCCTGGGAGCGCGTGCGATTCGATGTGGTTACCGTGATCCTCAGCAATACGCCGCAGCTCACACTATTCCGCCAAGCCCTCCGTGTTCAAAACTAGTCGCACGGCTGTTACCAATGGGCTGCCGCGTGGCTGTTGCTAATGGGCTAACGGACGCAGCATCAGGGGTGCTGGAGCAGGAGGTAGTCCGTTTGGAGCGGAAGCCGCTAACGCCAGATCGAACGTGATCGCACTTGGCAGCCGGGGAGCCTTCTTGGGAGGCTTCTGGATGTAGATCGTGCAAGCGAAACTCTGGCCTGGCGTCAACGTGGTCTGAAGCGAGTCGCAGGGATTGGATAAATCCAACGCAGGCTGGCCCGCCGTGAACAGAGGAATCAGATACTGCGTTAGGATGGCGCCGCCGGCGACGATCCAGCCAAATGGCCCAGCGGCCAATCCCAGCACTTTCGCCGCTTCCAGGGCCCCGAGCGCGCCGATACCGGCTGCCAGATCGCGAGCCGCTCGCTGCCCGGGCTGGTTCGTGTAGGCCAGGTTCATCAACGCCTGAGCGTCAATCGCAGCTAGCGTGTCGATCGTCGAAAGCGAAAGATCAATATCCACGCCCGTGATGGCGGTGGTAGACGAGGAATAGTTCTTGCCCTCGATCCGCCCCTTGTAAAGAGACAATTTTCCACCCGTCAGCTTCTTGGCGGTGGCGCTGCCTTCGATCGTCAACTTGCACGCCACCGCGCCTTGCGGCCCGGGCGTCTGGGCCTGAAGTCCCGCGGCTGCGAAAACGCAAATAAAAAGTAGTTTCATCGGCTATAACCGCTCTTATTTAGACCTTGAACTTACCGGCTAGCGCACGCGAGCCCATTCTATGTGTGATATTCGCAAGCTTTTACCCGTCGACTTTTCGTGTGATCTTCCTTGTCCGGGCGGCGAATGGACCTCCGCGGCTAGAATCATGGATGTGGATGCAGAGAAACGCCGTCTGATCGAAGCGGGCCGTCGCGCGCAACATTGGAGGCGATGGGGACCCTATTTATCCGAGCGCGCCTGGGGAACCGTGCGCGAAGATTACAGCCCCAACGGGACGGCGTGGGAGTATTTTCCCTTCGAGCACTCTCATTTGCGCGCCTATCGCTGGGGGGAGGACGGCATTGCCGGAATTTGCGACAACCACCAGCGTTTATGTTTCGCGCTCGCGCTCTGGAATACGCGCGATCCGATTCTCAAAGAGCGCTTGTACGGACTGGGCGGGAACCAAGGCAATCACGGCGAAGATGTAAAGGAGATTTATTACTATCTCAACTCCACGCCGACGCATTCCTACATGAAGTGTCTATACAAATATCCCCAGGCCGAATTTCCTTACCGGCAGCTCCTCGAGGTGAACCGGAGCCGTACGCGCAACGATCCCGAATTCGAATTACTCGATACCGGCATCTTTAGCGAGAACCGCTATTTCGATATTTTTGTCGAATACGCAAAGGCCGACGCCAACGATATCGTGATCCGGATCACTGCGATCAATCGCGGGCCGGAATCCGCGCCGCTCCACATCCTGCCGACCCTGTGGTTTCGCAATACCTGGTCCTGGGAGCCCGGCGCGAAACGGCCGGTGCTCGCGAAGTCCGCCGATTCGTCAATTGACGTTCAGGAGGATTCGCTGGGAACGTTTCGCTTCACCTATGAGGTGCAACCACCGCTCCTATTTACCGATAACGATTCCAATACACGCGCGCTCTGGGGATGGAGCGGCAACCAGCCCTATGTGAAAGATGCCTTTCATCAGCGCGTGATCCATAGGCGCGAAGACGCCGTGAACCCCGCGCAGCGCGGCACCAAAGCTTGCGCGTGGTATAACTTCGACCTCGCGCCCGGTGAGGCGAAAATTATCCGTCTGCGCCTGACGCTCCGCACCGAGCCTTCCCGGCTGATTCGCGACAGCGATGATATTTTCGCCGAACGGATCGCCGAGGCCCAGGAGTTTTACTCCTTCTGCCCGCCTGGTCTTTCCGAGGATGCGAAGCGTGTTCAACAGCAGGCCTTCGCGGGACTCTTATGGTCGAGGCAGTTCTATCACTTCGTGGTTGAGCGATGGCTGAAGGGCGATCCCGGGCAGCCCCCTCCCCCGGCGAGCCGGCTCAAGGGACGCGATTCCCGTTGGATCCATCTGTTCAACGATGACGTGATCTCGATGCCGGACAACTGGGAGTATCCGTGGTACGCCTCCTGGGACCTGGCGTTTCACATGATCCCTCTGGCGCTGGTGGATCCGGATAATGCGAAGGATCAGTTGGAGCTTCTGTTGCGCGAATGGTACATGCATCCCAACGGGCAAATTCCGGCCTACGAATGGGCCTTCGGGGATGTGAACCCGCCAGTGCATGCATGGGCCTGCTGGCGCGTGTTCCAGATTCACCGCAAGCTTGCCGGACACCCCGATTATCCGTTCCTCGAAAGCGTATTTCACAAATTGTTGATGAATTTCACGTGGTGGGTGAACCGCAAGGATTCCGGGGGCAGCAATATTTTCGAGGGCGGCTTTCTCGGTCTCGACAACATCGGTGTGTTCGACCGCTCCAAGCCGCTGCCCTTCGGCGGCTATATCGAACAATCCGACGGGACCAGTTGGATGGCGATGTTTTGTCTGAACATGCTGAAAATCGCCCTCGAGCTGGCGACCAAGGTCGATCCCATTTACGAGGATATCGCCAGCAAGTTTTTTGAGCATTTTTTGTATATAGCTCACGCCATGAATGCCGTGGGCGGAGGTCTCTGGGACGAGACTGATGGGTTTTTCTACGATGGGCTACGGCTGCCCAATGGAAAATGCCAACTGATGCGGCTGCGTTCCCTGGTCGGACTGATTCCCTTATTTGCGGTAGATACGATCGAGCCTGGCGTGATCGATCAGCTACCCGGCTTCCGCCGCCGCATGGAATGGTTCATGAAGAACCGCCCGGACCTCTGCGGCAATCTTGCCTCACTTTCGCGGGAAGGTGTCGAATCGCGACGGCTCCTGAGCGTCTTGGTGCGATCGAGGCTGGTGCGCGTGCTCGCAAGAATGCTGGATGAAACCGAGTTTCTTTCGCCGCACGGCATTCGATCTTTATCTAAGTATCATGAAGCGCATCCGTTTCGGCTCGATATAGACGGTCACGAATATCGTGTCGATTATGAGCCGGCCGAATCGCGGACTGGCTTGTTTGGCGGGAACTCAAATTGGCGAGGACCCGTATGGTTTCCGATAAATTACTTGATGATTGAATCGCTCCAAAAGTTCAACTACTACTTTGGGGACGATCTGAAAGTCGATTTTCCCACTGGCTCCGGGCATTCCATGAATCTTGGCGATGTGGCTGCGGAATTGTCGCGCCGACTCGCTCGAATCTTCCTTCGCGATGCCCAGGGCCGGCGCGCGGTCTTCGGCGGAGCGGAAAAACTTCAGAGCGATCCAAATTTCTGCGACTACATTCCGTTTTACGAATACTTCCATGGCGACAACGCGGCCGGAATCGGCGCCAGCCACCAGACCGGCTGGACCGCGCTGGTCGCAAAGCTGCTGCAGCAAAGTGGGGAGTAACTCGGGCGAGCAAGTTCGGATATGCTAGGAAGTTCTTTGACCTTTCCCACCGCAGAGCAAAAGCGCCGCTCCGTATTGCTGGTTTTCTGCTGCACGATCTTTGGCGCGGCGGCTCAGATTTTGCTCAAATTCGGCGCAAATACTCTGGGACCTCATCCCTCTGTCGTCGAGATGGGAGTGAAGATTCTCACGACGTTACCGCTGTTCCTCGGATATGCGCTTTACGGCATCAGCACGATCTTACTCGTAATGGCGCTGCGGCATGGCGAGCTGTCGCTGCTGTACCCGGTGATCGCGCTGACGTTCGTGTGGGTGACGATCCTTTCGATACTGATCTTTCACGACTCGATTAACCCGCTGAAGGCCACTGGGATTGCGCTCATCATCGGGGGAGTCGCGATTTTGGGCATGGGCGGCCGCCGGTGACTACGCCTCTGTCTTCGATGGCCTGGGTGCTGTGCGGCTCCTTCATCGGCAGTTTCGGCGCGGTATTTCTGAAAGCTGGAGCAAAGCGGCTGGAACGAAACCTCAGGTCGATTTACACCAATTGGCAGCTGGTGGCGGGCGTGGGCGCGTACCTGGTCTCGGCGATTTTTTTCCTGCTGGGCGTACGGCGGGGCGAGCTGAGTATTTTGTACCCGCTGGTGGCCTTCGGATATGTCTGGACCATGTTTTGGTCCAAGCTTTTCTTCGGCGAGCCATTGACCCGGGCTAAATTCTTCGCGCTGGGATTGATTCTGGTGGGTATCGCGGTCCTGGGGTCGGGAAGCCAGTAGCCAAGTCGCGCCTGACATCCGGCTTCTGTATGCTTTAAGTGATATGCCATCAGCCGACTCATTCTGTCCGCTTTTAACCGTCCGTCAGCATTTCCCCAACCGGCGCGTCGGTGATATTCCCGCCGCGATCGTTCGGGAGCTTTCCGGCTCCGGATTTGGAACCGCCTTGAGACCGGGAGCGCGCATCGCCATCGGCGTCGGAAGCCGAGGCATCGCCAATCTGGCGGCCATCGTCCGCGCCGTGGTGGATTTCTGGAAATCGCGCGGGTTCGAACCCTTCATTTTCCCGGCCATGGGAAGCCACGGCGCAGCGACGGCGGAAGGTCAGGCCGACGTGCTCGAGCACTTCGGAATCCGAGAGTCCGCGATGGGATGCCCGATCGTGAGTTCGCTCGAGGTCGTTCCTCTGGGACCTACGCCGGATGGGATCGAAACCTTCATGGACCGGAATGCGCATGCGGCCGACGGAGTTTTTCTGATCGGCCGGGTCAAATGGCATACCGATTTCGCCGGCAAGATCGAAAGCGGGCTGTTCAAAATGATGGCGATCGGGCTGGGAAAATTCGCCGGCGCCCAGCGGTATCACATTTATGGCTATCGCCTGGGTCTGGAACACGTGATTCGTACCGTCGGCCGGCAGGTGCTCACCAGCGGCAAAATTCTTGGCGGCCTGGCTATCCTCGAAGACGCCAACCATAATACGGCTCAGCTTACGGCCGTCCCCGTCGAGCGCATGGAACAGCAGGAAGAGGAGCTGCTGGAGCTCGCGAAATCCTGGATGGGGCGGATTCCCGTGAATCTGAACATCCTGATCGTCGACGAGATCGGGAAAAATTTCTCCGGCGCGGGTATGGACACAAAAGTCATCAACCGGGGCATGAACGGCGAATACAATCCGTGGGACACCGCGCCCCATATCGACCGCATCTACGCGCGCGGCCTCAGCGAGCACGGCTATGGCAACGGGGTAGGCATCGGGTTGGCCGACGTGATTCACGACCGGCTGCTAAACGCGATTGACTGGAATCCGACGTATATCAATTCCCTTACCGCCTCCACACCTGCGGGAGTTCGCACGCCCATCCATTTTTCGACCGATCGCGAATGCCTGGATAAGATCTGGACCACGGTGGGCCAGCTCGATAAACGCGACGTCACCATCGGATGGATCGCGAATTCACTGGAATTGGGCACTCTTCGTATCAGCGAAAGTCTTCGTGCGGAGATTGAAGCCAACCCGAATCTGGAAATTATCGGGGGAGCGGAGGATTTGGAATTCGATCGTGAGGGGAACTTGGCAGGAGTTCTGGAACTAGCCGCGGCCGGACATTGAGCAGCGAGAGAAATTGATTAGCTGGCGCTTGCAGCGGCCATGACAGACGCCATCTTCGAGTAAATGGTGCTGAGGCTGGTCGCAAACGTCGGGGTAACGGCGGCCGCGGCGGTCGCCACAAAAGCTGCCAATAAAGCATATTCGATAAGATCTTGACCGCGCCCGTCTTTCCAAATTCTTAGCATCCAAATTAGGCGCTTCATATTTCTCCTTCGTATCTCCCGGAGAAGGGGCCAGTTGAGCCACGCCTCCCGCCTCGGGAGAGAAATCGTCAGCTCGCTGCCGCGGCAGTCATGACCGAAGTGATCTTCGAAAAAATCGTGCTGATTTTAGTTGCGACTCCCGGCATAATCGCGCCGGCCGCGACCGCCACAAAACCGACCATCAATGCATATTCGATGAGGTCCTGTCCGTGCGTATCGTTCCACATCATCAGTTTCAGAATTAGTTGTCTCATGTTTCCTTGTGTCTCCTGAGGAGGCGGCAGTTTATCCCCTGGCCGCCCTCCCCGGGAATGAAATCGTTAGCTCGCTGCTGCAGCCGTCATGACCGAAGTGATCTTCGAAAAGATCGTGCTGATGCTGGTCGCAACGCCCGGCATAATCGCGCCGGCCGCGACGGCCACAAAACCCACCATCAATGCGTATTCGATGAGGTCCTGTCCGCGCGTATCCTTCCAAATTCTCAGCTTCAAAATTAGGTTCTTCATATTTTCTCCGTTTTCTCCTTTCCCTTTGAGTGCGCGACAGGTTTCCGTCGCTATGTAAAAATTATCACCCCTCACAATTTGATGAAATCGGGCTTTGTGCCTAATGAGCTCCATGAAAGTGCTCAGGATCTCAACGATTGTGGTGCCTGCCAGGCCTTAGTACTTCCCGGAATGGAGGTCTACAGCCCTAGGTTCCGGCATCCCGATCTAAGGCGATTCCCCGAGCGACTTACTTGCAGCGGCGCCTTATTCTCGAAATATGGCCGCGCTGCTATTTCTATTGTTCCTGGCGCTGACCGTTAAGGAAGATCGCACAGCATTGCGCGCGGGGTGCGCCATCGATTCGGAGATCGTTGCGGATCTGCCCGCCGGAGCACAGTTAATCGTCCGTTATAGTCTCGCCGGGGAAAGCGCGCCATGCTACAAAGTAGCGGTTGAAAGAGAGGGCAAGGCCCTCGAAGGATATCTGCCGGCCGGCGCCATCGAAGGTTTAGAGCATTTCGAACGCGGCCGCCGCGAGGCGGCGTGGCTCCAGACAACGCAGGTAGTAAATGCGATCCGGTCCTCCGCCACCCTGCCTTCGCTGAAGTCCGGCGCGGGATCGTCGGGCCTGGTGGATCAGGCCGTGCAGCTCATCGAGACCAGCCAGCCTGGAAAAGCTCTTGAGCTGCTCGAACCGGCCATCCACAAACGGCAGGACTCAACCTTACTCGCGCTGGCAGCGGTGGCGGCCTGGCGGTCCGACGACAGCCGTCGGGCCCTGGATTTTTTGCGTGACTCGCTGAGCATCCAGCCGAACCCGGAAGTGGAAGGCCTGTATCGCCGGGTGGAACGCGAGAGCAAGGCGGACCAGGGCACGGATAAAATCTACGGAGTTCGGGTGCTGCTACGCTACGATAGCGTCACCGTGCCGGTCGCGACTGCCCGCGAGATGGTGGCGGCGCTCGACCAGGAGTTCTCGCGCATTTCGGACCAGCTCGGCTGTAGCGCGGCGGAGCGCATTGTCGCCATCGTTCAAAGCCGCGAAGCCTACCGCAAAACGACAGATTCGGCTGAATGGAGCGGAGGGCAGTACGACGGGCGCATCCGCGTTCCTGTCGCCGGCGGACAGGGCGTAGATCCGGCCCTTCGAAGGGTATTCGCGCACGAGAGTACGCACGCCTGCCTCTCGATGCTGGGACAATGGCCGGCATGGTTACAGGAGGGCCTGGCACAGAAGCTCTCGGGTGACAGGCTTTCGCCGGGATTGCGCGAGAAGCTCGCCGGCATGGCCCAGGAGGGGAAGCTCCCGAGACTTAGCAATCTTCGACAGGACTGGTCGCGCATGGACGCCGGGCACGCGATTATCGCCTATGCTTTATCGCTGGCCGCGGTAGAGCTGTACCTCGAAAACTACAGCCAGTACGGCCTGGCCAATTTGGTGCGCAATCCGGAGCGGCTGGCCGACATTACCGCGGATCTCGATAAACGCCTCGGACTATAGCCTGGGCGCGGGAATTCTGTATTCTGATGAATAGCCGATGTCTTTTGCAACCGTTCCGGAAGCACTCGAGGAAATTCGCGCCGGCCGCATGCTGGTCGTGATCGATGACGAGGATCGCGAAAACGAAGGCGATCTCACCATGGCTGCCCAACATGTAACGCCGGCCGCGATCAATTTTATGGCCACGCATGGCCGCGGCTTGATCTGCCTGGCGCTCTCCACGGAACGCTGCGATACGCTGCGGTTGCCGCTGATGTCGGCCCTGAACACATCGCGCTTCGGCACGGCCTTCTGCGAATCGATTGACGCGGCCGAAGGCGTCAGCACTGGAATTTCCGCCGCCGATCGCGCCCATACAATCCGCGTGGCCATCGACCCAAAGTCGGGTCCCGGCGACCTCGCCCGGCCCGGACATATCTTTCCGCTACGCGCGCGAGAAGGCGGCGTGCTGGTGCGCGCCGGACAAACCGAAGCCGCCGTGGACCTGGCGCGCATGGCGGGTTGCGAGCCCGGCGGCGTGATCTGCGAAATTATGAACGAGGACGGCTCCATGGCGCGCGTCCCGCATCTGACGGAGTTCTGCGCTCGTCATGGCTTGAAGATGATCTCGGTGGCCGAGCTGATTCGGTACCGCCGCGAAACCGAACATTTCATCGAGCGGCGCGGCGAGGGCTGCGTCGATACCGAGTTCGGCTCGTTCAAGACTATCTCTTATGTGAGTACGATCGACGATTCGGCGCATCTCGCTCTGATAATGGGCGATGTCGCTGGGCGTTCGGACGTGCTGGTCCGGATGCATGCCCGTTGCATCTACGGCGACGTTTTCAGCTCAACGCAATGCGACTGTCATCAGATCGTCCGCGCCTCGCTCGCTCGCATTGCACAGGAGGGCGCGGGTGTGTTCGTGTATCTGCACCAATCCGGATTGGCTCCGCGGACGCACTATCCCGCTGCCGATGGCCACGCCCCTCCGCAATATGAATCCGGCATTGGTGCGCAAATTCTGGCCGATCTCGGCCTCACCACGATTCGGCTTTTGACGAACCATCCGCGTAAGGTACCGGGCCTGGATGCGTTCGGCATCGAGATCGTCGAGCAGATGCCGATCACCTGGTAGGCTGCCAATGCGGGCCTATACTGGTTTGTTGTTTCAAACAATTCACAATTTATGCCGGGCTGCCCTTAGCGCGATGTGCATAGCCGGCTGCGCCGTTGCGATCCTTGCCCAGACGACGGCCCACAGGAGAAACATGCCAGAACAGGCGCCAGTGTTTCGCGTAGATCCGGCATGGCCGAAGCCGCTGCCGAACCACTGGATTGTGGGCGCGGTTGTCGGAGTCGCGGTGGATGGGCGCGATCACGTTTGGATCACACACCGGCCGTCCACGCTGCAGCCGAACGAAACGCGATCGATCTGGCGCGCCGCGCCGCCGGTCCTCGAGTTCGATCGTGACGGCACCCTGGTCTCGTCCTGGGGCGGCCCTGGACCCGGCTACGAATGGCCGCAGCTCGAGCACGGCATCTACGTCGATCAGCAGGATCATGTATGGCTCGGCGCGGGAGGAGACAAGGACGCGCAACTCCTCAAGTTCACTCGGCAAGGTAAGTTCCTGTTGCAGATCGGGCATCAGGGGCAGGGCCGCGGCAGCAACGACACGGCGAATCTGGGCGCCGCGGCGAACATGGTCGTCGATGCCGCAGCTAACGAGCTGTACGTCGCAGACGGCTACGTTAACCATCGCATCATCGTGTTCGATGCTACTACCGGCTCGTACAAACGCCACTGGGGCGCGTATGGCAAGCGGCCCGACGATAGTTACTTCACGCGGGCGGGTGAAAAATTGCCGCCGCCTTTCAGCGGTGCGGTGCAGCATGAGAATAAACCCAGCCAGTACGATCCGGCCGGTCCTCCCCCGCCGCAATTCCGCATCGTCCACGCCGTGCAGATCTCGCATGACGGCCTCGTGTACGTTTGCGATCGCACCAACGATCGCCTTCAGGTCTTTCGAAAAGATGGCACGTTCGTTCAGGAAGCTTTCATCGCGAAAGAGACGTTCGGCAGCGGATCCGTGTGGGACATCGGCTTCTCGGTCGATCCACAGCAGACAGTTCGCGTTCGTGATCGACGGAACGAACCAGCAGGTATATATTCTCGATCGGAAATCGCTGAAGGTGCTCAGCGCGTTCGGCGGCGCCGGCCACTGGGCAGGACAGTTCTACGGCGCGCACAACCTCGCCGTGAACTCGAAGGGCGATCTCTTCATCACGGAGACGTATGAAGGGAAGCGCGTGCAAAAGTTTGTTCAGGTCGGGACCCGAAGCGCGGACTAGAAACCGGCCCCATAATGGTCGAAGAGTACGGTGCCTCCGCTCTACCAACTCATTTGAAGTAACGACAGAGCCTCTCTCGGGAGACGGAGATCGACCTTCGTTAGCTTGCCGCTGTCGATCCAGCGCGGCGATTCGAGTTCCTGCAACTGGCCGGCGGCTTCGAGGGCCGTGTATTGTTCCGGCGCCGGTTGCTGGGGCGATCCCATTTCCTTCCAGGCTGTCCACGCATTGCTGTGCGTGTCGTCGATGCGATATTGGCGCAGCAGGAAGCGCTTCACGTTGCCGGGAATACCTGCGATCTGGATCTGCACGCCGGCCTCGGGTCCCGGTACGTCATCGTCGTGATAATTCCAGACCAGGATGGAAAGCTCGCGATCCGAGCGAACCGCCAGGGCATCGATGTCCGAATTGCCGCGAACCCCGCCGGCCTGAATGGCGCTTAACGGCACGCGGCCGCTGCTTTCGGCCGTCACGCGATTGCCGCGCATCAGGCCCGCCATGCGAAACAGATTGAGCACCGGCTTGTCGATGCCATTCGTCGCCAGCGTGCGAAAACCGTCGAAATAGGGTTGGTCTTCGAATTCGAAGGCCCATGTCAGCATGCCCGCGATGTTGGTTTTCTCGCGATCGGCCAGCTCAAACATATTTTTCAGCATCACGGCTTCGTAAGAGGCGTAGAGCGGTCCATTTCGGTATGCATTTTGGGGATAGATGCGGGCCGAACACGCCGCGCACCCCTCTGGGTCGGACTCGCTGATCACGATCGGCAGGTTGTGAAATTTCGCGAAAGAGCTCACGATCTGAAATCCCTGCGCGGCGTCGGCGGTGTTTTTCGCGATACCCATTCGGACGTGCCCATCGACCACCGAAGGCTGGCCCTTAGCGTGATAAGTGATGAAATCGAGCGGCGCTCCCACTGCGCCGGTGGCAGAATTTTTCCCTGTCGAGCAGTGCTCCAGGAACTGCCGGAGAAAAGCTGCGGCGCGCGGGTTGCTCGGCCCGGTGGTCGCAGGACCGCCGATTCTCGCTTCTGGAAGAGCGCGCTTTACCGCATCCGCGGTGAAGTCATACAACTGGTCGTACTCTTCCGGCGTGCCGTGCCAATATCCGATGTCAGGTTCGTTCCAGACCTCCCAATA
The DNA here is from genome assembly GCA_963799805.1 of uncultured Acidobacteriota bacterium. Classification (GTDB taxonomy): domain Bacteria; phylum Acidobacteriota; class Terriglobia; order Bryobacterales; family Bryobacteraceae; genus Palsa-187. Next base: position 311,453 of record CAWCYF010000002.1, on the reverse strand, counting down.
CCAGGATTCAACCTCGGCGCGCCCGTACTTCGCCACCGCATGTCTCACCCACTGGTTTACCAGTTCGCCCCATTTTGCGTAATCTTTCGGAGGATAAGCCCAGCCGAGATAATACTGGCTGAAATTATCGCCTGGTTTCCAGGCAGGCTGGTACGGGTCCGGATGCGAGGAGAGAGCCTGGGGCATGAATCCGATCTCGATAAATGGTTTTGCGCCCGCCTGTATGTATGTATCGATGATCCGGTCGATGATGGTCCAGTCGTAGATCGGCTTGCCCGAGGCGTCCTCGGTATAGGCATTGGTCGAGCCGAACTTGAAGCCCGGCGTTCCATCTCCGGTTGCCAGCATGAAATGAGTGCGGATGTAAACCGGTGTGCCGCTCAGGTGGCCCAGCTCGCCAATCAGCTTGCGGCCGTGCGTCGCGTAGGTGAAATTGGGTTCGTCATAACCAAAATATCCGAAAATCGGTTTGTACGGGCCAATCGTCTCCGCGGCATCGACGCGAATCGTGATGCCGTCCTGGGCGAAACCGTGGATAGCAGCCAAAAGAAGAAAGCCAAGGAGCCGTGTGGCGGGTTTCAACATCATCGGATGTATCGTACACCATGTTAAATTGTGAAATGAAATGCAGTTTCCCCTTCAACCAAGAGCCGGTGTGATCGTCGCTTTTTTGGCCGCGATCCTCTGCCAGGGTGCGCCTGTGCAGGAAGCGCAAAGCAATGCCGCGCCAAACCCGGAAGCGCAAAGTAAGGACGCGCCGATCCATGGGACCAAGGGCCTTCCTCCGAGAGCAACTCCTGCCGACTATCAGGCGCATGCTCAGGCAGGCGCAATCACAGTCGCGGCCGAATTCGCGGGACACTCTGTCCCTACCCCGCAGGCGGTCTTCTCGACGGAAGACTATGTGGTCGTCGAAGTGGGATTGTTCGGGCCGCCAGAGGCGCGCCTCCAACTCTCCTACCAAGATTTTTCGCTCCGCATCAACGGGAAAAAGGCGCCCTTGCCCTCCCAGCCATACGAGTTGGTGTTCAAGTCCCTCAAAGATCCCGATTGGGCGCCTCCCACCGAAGCGAAGTCGAAGACCAGTGTCGGCGGTTTCGGGAAGGGTCAGGACGACGGCTCGACGCCTGCGCCGGTCCACATGCCAATCGCTCTCGAGCGCGTGATGGAACAGCGGGTTCAGAATGCCTCGCTACCGGAAGGAGAGCGCGTACTTCCCGAAGCAGGGCTGATCTTCTTCCAACACCGGGGGAAAACCGAAAGTCTCCGTTCGATCGAGCTGATTTATGCCGGTCCAGGCGGGAAAGCGATCCTGACGCTCCACCCTTAATCTGATAAGATCGGGAACCATGACGATCCATAACCTGCGGTATTGTGCGCTTTTGGTTGGCGCGTTCACGGCGGGATCGCTGCTGACCGCTCGATTCATGACCATTCAACAGGCTCGAGCCGATAGCAATCGCGTCTACGAGCTTCGCATGTACCATACTTTCCCAGGCCGCCTGACGGCGCTTGAGACGCGATTCCGCGGCGGCGAGGTGAAAATATTTGAAAAGAATCACATGAACTTCATAGGCGCGTGGGTGCCGCAAGACGCCCCGAACCATGAGAACCTGTTCATCTATCTGCTGGCCCACGAGAACCGGGACGCCGCCAAAAAGAACTGGGCTGATTTTAGCGCGGATCCGGATTGGAAGGTTCTTCAAAAGAGTTCGGAAGCCGACGGCAAGATCGTCGAAAAGGTCGAGTCCACGTTCATGGACCCGATGGATTTTTCACCGTTGAAATAATCGGCGCGCTCTAATTTCTGCCGCAGAAACCCGGGTTCTGGCACATGCCCGACGGGCAGGACGGCATCGACGATTCCTTCGGTGCTCCATTCGCTTGCGCTGCGAAGGTTGAATACTGCGTGGTCACGTGGCTGTCGCCGCAGGATGGACACAATGTGGTGTCCCCCGAGCGGCGCACCAACTTTTCGAACTTCGTTCCGCATTCATCGCACAGATATTCAAAAATGGGCATCTTATTTTTGGCTCCAGTCAATCTGACTTCATTTTACCTTGAACTTACATTTCCTTGAGATACTCATGGACGAACTGCACCGACATGGCGCCTTCGCCGACCGCTGAGGCAACACGCTTAACGGACCCGGAACGCACGTCTCCCGCGGCAAACACGCCGGGATGGCTGGTCTCCAGCAGGAACGGCCCCCGCGAGGCGTTCCAGTACCGTGAGTGCGCCACGGCTGCTCCTGTTTGCACGAATCCCTTCGCATCCCGCTCGATTTCAGAAGGGAGCCAATCCGTTCGAGGCGTCGCCCCGATGAAACTGAATATCGCTGGAGTCTCCACCGTTCGCTGTTCCCCGTTCTTGCTATTCACGATCTCGATCGCCTCGAGGTGACCGTTCCCCACTATCCGCTTGATCGTCGTATTAGTGAGTAGTTCAATATTCCCGGTCTGCTCGATCCGGCTAACCAGGTAGCTGGACATATTCTTGTTCAGGTCATCGCCGCGAATCAGGAGCAGCACCCGGCTGGCGTGCCCCGCCAGAAAGACCGCTCCCTGCCCCGCCGAGTTGCCGCCCCCCACGACGATCACCGGGCATCCGCGGCAAAGCAGCGCCTCATCCGGCGTCGCAGCGTAATAAACGCCCCTCCCTTCGAAGCGCTCGAAGCCCTCGACATCCAGCCTCCGATATTGTGCACCCGTCGCAATCAGAAGGCACTTGGTCGTAATGGGCTCTCCCTCATCCGCATTGAGAATCGCGTATCCGCTCTCGAATGACAGGCGAATCGCGGCGGTGGGAACCGAGAGGTGCGCGCCGAACTTATCGGCCTGCAGGATCGCGCGGTCTGTGAGCTCGGCGCCCGTCAACCCCGTCGGAAAACCGAGGTAGTTTTCGATCCGCATGCTGCTGCCCGCCTGGCCCCCGGGAGCGATGCTATCCAGTACCGCTGTCCGAAGGCCTTCGGAGGCTCCGTAAACCGCGGCCGCCAATCCCGCCGGCCCCGCCCCCACAACCAGAAGATCGTAGACCTCATGATCGAGCGTTTGATGAAGACCAATCTCATCCGCTAACTTCTGGTTCGAAGGGTTGCGCAGCAGGAGCATGTGCGAGCAGGCCACCACCGGCGTATCGGCCTCGGTCATACCAAACTCTTTGAGCAGCCGGTCCACCTGCGGGTCCGATTCGAGATCTACCCAGGTGAAGAGCACGCGATTCTTGGCGAGAAAATCCCGCACCCGAAACGTGTCCGTCGAGTAACGCGATCCGATCACTCGCAGCCCAGTGAAATTGGGCGACTCGCGAAGCAACTGCCGCCGCGCGATAAACGCCCGCAGGATGATATCGCTCAAGCTGGGGCACTCGTTCAATACGTGCCGCAGCGCCTCTCCCGAGATCTCAAACACTTCGCAATCGCCCCGCGCGATGGCAGTGGCGATGGCCGGCATCCCTGTCAAATGTGAGATATCGCCTGTGAATTCGCCAGCCTTAGTGAATCGCGATCGTCTTCGGCTCGTCGCCGGAATAGTCGAGGATCTCAATTTCACCGGATTTAACGACAAAGAATTTCAGATCGCGATCGCCCACTGCGATGAGCGTTTCCCCATCCTGGCAATGCCTGGGGGCTAGTGTGGCGCAATTTGCTAACTGAGCAATCTGATCCTCGTTGAGGACTGGAAAAGCAATCGACTGGAGAGTGTATTCAGCCATAGCAGGCGGTCACTCCGCGCGTGCGCCAGCATCGACGCTGCGGTCTTACACTCGCCGGCGGCGGAAAACCAGCCCCATGGCCAGCAATCCCGTAATCATCAAGGAAACGGAGGCCGGCTCGGGAGTCAATACCGCCAGCGCAGCATCGGCGATGATCGCATGACCCGCCGCGGTCGGGTGAAGCATGTCCCAGAACAGATACTGGTTCTGCGCAGCGGTAGTCGCGGCGCAGACCGTGCCGCCCGAATAGTTGACCGCACCTGTCAGGCAGGGAGTCGTAACGTTAGTGAAGCCGTAAAACGATGGGTTCGCAACAATCGCGTCGACGAGCGAATAGGTGTTCAAAATGGATAGATTCAAGCTGTCCAAGCTCGCAAGCATGGTCGCGCTATTGACCAGCCCGCTATCAAAACCCGCCGCCAATGGCGACGCGGCGGCCTGCACTGCCGGACCACCGGCTCTCGCTTCGGGAGTCACGCCCAGGTCCGGCACAGTCGCGATGAGAAAATTCTTGGCTCCCTCGGCGGCTAGAGTACCGATTGCGGTATCGACATTATTGACGGCGATGCCGATATCGGCGGCATACTGCGACGGCGCCGCGCCCGCCAGAATATCGACGATATCGTCGCTGCCGATCCAGATCGTGTAAAGCGCATTCGGGTCGGCGGTGGGATGGGTCGCCTGGAATTGAGTCAACTGTCCCCCAGGCCCGGTAAGGTCGGTCAAAGGATTTGATGTATTAAACGCCGTCGGACCGGTTTCCGCTGCGCCGTAGGCGTAATCGGTTCCACCCAGCAGGCTGGGCGTGAGAGGCGCGAGGCCGAGTCCGGCAGCGAGGTCCTGAATCCACACCGGTCCATTGCTGAACTGGCCATTCACATACGGCGCGCCCGGTTCCGCGCCGCCGGTTGCCGCGTAAACGTTTCCGACATCCGACAGGCTGTCGCCGAAAGCATAGATTGCGTCGAAACTGCTAGCGCGTGCGGCGGGTAGGAGTCCACCGATCGCAAGCGCAACCAAAGCGAGGCTTCCAGTTCGTGAATTCATCACCCCAGTCTACCAATGCGTCAGGGATCCATCCGGCCGGTTGTAAATTTGCCGCCGTACCGGCTGAGTCACCTCGCTAATTGAGGTCAGGCGTGCTGCATCCAGCGTCACGCCGAGGCCGGGCCGCTCGTTAGGATACACTTTGCCCTGCTTGAAATCCAGGCACTCGGGAAGATAATCGATGGGCCGGTCCCCGTAGTTGTACTCGAACAGCACCGGGCCGGGAAAGGTCGAGAGACAATTCACCAGGGCAGCTGTCGCAACCGGCCCGGTGAAATGAGGAACCATTCCCACTGCGTGAGTCTCACACAACGCCATGATCTTCAGGTACTCGGTGATCCCGCCGACGTTGGGGAGCGTGCAGCGGTTGTAGTCGATGTCATGATTCTCCACCAGCTTATTAAAATTCCACCGCTGCCCCCACTCCTCGCCCGCGGCGATCGGCACAGTCGTCATTTTTCGCAAGCGCGGGATGTCCTCCAGGAACTGCTCATCGCGGGTGGGATCTTCGACCAGATAAGGCTCATAGTCTTCGATGAGCTTGCAGCAGCGCAGCGCATCCGGATAATCGAATTTTTGGTGCAAGTCGATGGTGAAGTCGCCGTCTTTTCCCACACCCTCCCGGATCTCTTTGCAGGCTTGGGCCACGAGACGAACCCGCCGGTGCGTCTCGAAGGTGTTATCGATAATGGGACCACCCACCGAAGCATCGGCGCGATAGGCGCGATACCCCGCGTCAATGACAGCCTTTGCGCGGTCTTTCAGACTCATCGATGCGCTGGCGCCCGGAAGGCCGCTGGTCGGATAGCATTCGCAGTAGTTCCGCACCGCGCCTCCGAGAAACTGATGCAGCGGAACTTTGAGCGCCTTTCCTTTGATGTCCCACAGCGCCAGGTCGAGCGCGCCCACCGCATCGATCTTTTCCCGGCCGGGAGGGTAGAAAAAGGCCATGTACATTTCCTGCCAGATCGCCTCGCTGCGAAACGGATCTTTGCCGATCAGCGATCCCGCGCACTGCTCCAGCAAGTCCTTGGTGCCGCCTTCTCCAACCCCGGTGATCCCGATATCGGTCTCCACCGTGACCACCATATTGCTCTGATTGATTATCGGATTTAGATTCGGCGGTTGATAAATCCGGACGCGAATGATCTTGGCCTTCGGAAGCGCAGCCTCCATGTGCCTAGGAAGAACCGCGCTCATCACCGGCACGGCTCCGAGCGCTTTCAGAAAAGATCTTCGATTCATGGCACATTATTATTACATGACCACTCGACAAGTAAACGACGATTTCTTGAATTGCATTGGCGGCGAGTGGAGGCACGGCGGTTCTTCGGATTCAACGGAGGTGTTCAACCCCGCGACTGCGGAAGTGCTCGCTAAAGTCGCTTGGGCAGGCCATGACGATGTTGCCGCGGCCGTGTCTGCAGCTTCTGCCGCGTTCCCCGCGTGGCGCAGGACTCCGCCGCAGGATCGAGTTCAATTTCTTTTCAAGTTTAAGCGGCTGCTCGAACAGCATGCGGACGAAATCGCCCGCCTTACGACCCAGGAGAACGGAAAAACCCTGGCGGAATCGCGCGCGGAATTGCAGCGTGGGATTGAGAATGTCGAAGTAGCGTGCGGAATCCCCACGTTGATGCAAGGCTACAACCTGGAGGATGTCGCGAGCGGGATTGACGAGATTATGATTCGTCAGCCCCTGGGAGTAACGGCCGCGATCACTCCGTTCAATTTTCCCTCCATGATTCCGCTGTGGTTCCTGCCATATGCTATCGCGTGCGGCAATACATTTATTCTGAAGCCCTCGGAAAGAGTGCCGTTGACGGCACGGCGGCTGATCGAACTCCTGCACGAAACCGGCCTTCCCAAGGGCGTGGTCAACCTGATCGTGGGAGGTAAGGCGGCCGTGGATGCCCTGCTGCAACACCCGGATGTGAGGGCGATCAGCTTTGTCGGTTCCACGCCTGTGGCGAAGTACGTCTATGCGGAAGGCGCGGCCCACGGGAAGCGCGTTCAAGCCCAAGGCGGCGCGAAGAATTATGTCGTCGTGCTGCCCGATGCCGACCTGGATATGAGCGCCAAGATCGTGAGCGACAGCGCGTTTGGATGCGCCGGGCAGCGCTGTCTCGCAGTCTCGGCCGCGATTACAGTCGGGGATGCTTCCAAGAAATTTACGGATAAAATTGTCGATCTGGCGTCCACTCTTCATGTCGGGAACGGTCTTGACGAGGGCGTCCAAATGGGTCCCGTCATCTCCGATGCAAGTAAGGCGCGCATCGAACAACTGATTGGGAAGGGAGTGCAAAATGGCGGCAAAGCGATCCTCGACGGCCGCAACGCCCAGGTGAAGAACGGCGAGCGTGGAGCGTTTTTGAAGCCCACGATTCTCACCGGCATTGGCGGCAATAGTGAGCTGACCAGCACGGAAATCTTCGGGCCGGTACTCGCATTACAGACTGCGACCGATCTGGATGAGGCGATCCAGATTCTGTCGCGCAGTGCATATGGAAATGCGGCCTCCATATTCACTTCGAGCGGCAATTCCGCCCGCCAGTTCAGATACGAAGCCCCTACCGGCAATGTGGGCGTGAACATTGGCGTCGCAGCGCCCATGGCCTACTTCCCCTTTAGCGGCTGGAAAGACAGTTTTCTCGGTGTCCTCCATGGCCAAGGGCGCGACGGCGTGGAGTTTTATACCGACAAGAAAGTGGTGATCGAGCGCTGGCCCAGCAATTGGTCCCGGAAATTCTAAAATAGCGGAATGAAGAACGATCAGCCCTTCCTCACCGATGTTTATGGTGCTTAAAATGTTAAAGAGGATTGAGCGGCAGTTCGTTCCGGACGAAGCTTTGCCAACTCAGCTCAAGACGGCGACAGCCCCGTCGGCGGAGACCTTGTAATCCATCAAAGCCAAGGCCGAAAAAAAGACTGCCAAGCCCGCAAGTCGTCCGCGCGCCGAAAGCAAGGGCGTGAAGATCCTCTGAATGTCGATCACGTCAAAGGGGCGACCGCGTTCCCGATCCCTAGGAGCGGAAGGGTTGGTTGTGAGCTCTGTCGAAAACCACACCTCGCCCGTGACCACAAGAACCAGGAGGTTTGGAGGCCAGTTCGACTCCAAACTGACGTGCAGGAACGTCGAACTCGGGAAATGTTTGAAACGTTTGGTCGGGCCGCCGGGATTTGAACCCGGGACCTCTTGCACCCCAAGCAAGCGCGCTAGCCAGGCTGCGCCACGGCCCGAACTCCCTCAGTCTATCGCAGATTCCGCTTACCATATGAGATAGCCTCATATGAAGCGTTTGTTCCTATTCACATTTTTAACTCTTGCGGCCGCGGCGCAAATCAACGATATCTCGGGCCCGCGTATTCGCGCCCATGTGAAGTTCCTGTCGAGCGACCTGCTCGAAGGACGGGGTGTAGGCGCGCGCGGCGGCGACCTGGCCGCCGAATATATCGCGACTCAGTTTGCGCTCGCCGGAACCAAGCCGGCCGGCGACAACGGCACGTATTTCCAGAAGCTCACGTTAGTAGGAGTCGATCCTCAAGCGGACACGCAGCTTTCCGCCACCACCCGCGGCGGCAAAACGATGACATTCCGTTGGCTCGATGATTTCGTTGGCATCACGGAGCAACAGCGCGCTAATGCTCAGTTCGATGCGGACGCGATATTCGTCGGTCATGGGATTACCGCGCCTGAATACCAATGGGACGATTACAAGGGCGTCGATGTCCGCGGCAAAGTTGTGGTCCTGTTTACGAATGAGCCGCCCTCGAACGATCCGAAGTTTTTCACCGGCAGCGCGCTCACCTACTATGGCCGCTGGACTTACAAATACGAAGAAGCTGCGCGCCATGGGGCCGCGGCTGCAATTATTATTCACACCACGCCTACGGCGAGCTACGGATGGGACGTGGTGCGTAGTTCCTGGGGCCGCGAGGATCAGCAAGTGAAGCTTGCGCCAGATGCTCATGAGCTGGCGTTCGCCGGCTGGGTAACCAAGGATGCAGGTGAGAAGATCGCGGCATCAATCGGTAAAAGTGTGGATGAGATGGTGAAGATGGCCAACACGCGTGGTTTCACTCCGATCGCCCTGCCGCTGCGTTTCAAAGGGAGCGCGCCCGCTAAACTTCGCGAGATCCAGACCCGCAATGTGATAGCGAAAGTCGAGGGGAGCGATCCGCGGTTGAAGGATGAAGCCGTGATCTTCAGCGCGCACTGGGATCATCTCGGAATCGGCACGCCGGTCAACGGCGATTCTATTTACAACGGCGCGGCCGATAACGCCACCGGCTGCGGAATGCTTCTCGAAATCGCGCGTGCCTGGGCCATGCTGCCGGAAAAGCCGCGGCGCTCCGCGATTTTTCTCGCGGTCACGGCCGAGGAAGCGGGCCTACGCGGCTCCCAATATTATGGTGAGAATCCAGTTGTGCCGGCGGGCAAGACGGCCGCTGCTCTGAACTTCGATATGTTCCTGCCCTTCGGGCGCGCTCGCGATGTCAACGTTACCGGCGCCGAGCGCACGACAATGTATCCGATTGTCGAAGAAGCTGCCCGCCGCTTTGGATTGACCATCGCTCCCGATCCTCACCCCGAGGCAGGGTCCTATTACCGGTCCGATCATTTCTCTTTCGCGCGCTTCGGGATTCCGTCATTTTCGATCGAAGGCGGCGAAGATCTTCTCGGCAAACCTCAGGGGATCGGCGCGAAGCTTTTCGCCGATTTTAACGACCATCGGTATCATCAGCCCTCGGACGAATATCGCGAGGATTGGGACTTTTCGGGCATGGAGCAGTATGCGCGCTTCGGGTTCCTGATCGGAATTAACGTGGCAAACGCGCCCAAACTCCCGAGCTGGCGCGCGGGCGACGAGTTCCTGCCCGCACGGATCGCGAGTGGGGTTAAATAGGCGCGTCGCGGCAGCGCTTTTATGCTCTGTCGCGCTGCATGGCCAAATTCCGTCAGGCGAGCTTCGTGTAGCCGTCCAAGACCCTTCCGGCGCAAGCATGGAAGTCTCGGGAACGCTGGAGAGCATAGCCAGCGGAGCGGTACGCACCTTTCAGACTGACGCGCAGGGGATTTATATTTTTCGGAGCTTGCCGTATGGCCGGTACCGGCTGGAAATTTCGAGGAATGGATTCGTTACTCAGTCCGCGAGCGTGGACGTGCGTTCGGCGATTCCTATTTCGCGCACGTTCACGATGCCGCTGACGCAAGCCTCGAACAGCGTCGATGTTGTCGGCACCACACCCCTTCCCGGAGTCAATCTCCCGCTCGAAGAAATACCCGCGCCGGTGCAGACGGCTACCCAGGCAGATGTCGAGAAGAGCGGCGCTCTCGACCTCTCAGATTTCATGAACCGTCGCCTCAACGGCGTTTACCTAAACGAGATGCAGGGAAACCCGTTTCAGCCCGACGTGAATTATCGCGGTTACACTGCTTCGCCGCTGCTCGGCACACCCGAAGGGATTTCCGTCTATGTCGACGGCGTACGGCAAAATCAGCCCTTCGGCGATGTCGTGAGCTGGGATCTCATTCCGCGCAACGCCATTTCTGAGATGACCCTCATACCGGGATCAAATCCGGTGTTCGGACTCAATACCCTGGGCGGCGCTCTCTCCATCCAGACCAAGGATGGCGTTAGCAATCCAGGCTTGAGTGGGCAACTAACGTATGGCAGCAGTGGGCGAAAGGCTCTTCAAGTCCAGGAGGGCGGAGGCAACGCCAGCGGATTGAATTGGTTTCTCGCCGCTAACATATTCCACGAATCAGGCTGGCGCTTCGATTCACCGTCGGATGTTCGCCAGGGATTTGCGAAGCTGGGCTGGCGCACAGCGAAGACCGATCTCGCCCTGATCATAACTTTTGCGTACAACACACTTACCGGCAATGGCATTCAGGATTATCGCCGGTTGCTAACCGATTACTCTAGCGTCTACACCATACCCGATACCACCGGCAACCGCTCTCCGTTATTCAATTTCGTGGCGCGACACAGTTTTAATGACGCGCTGACATTTTCAGGGAACACGTGGTACCGGTACATCCGCACCGAGGAGATCAACGGCAACGCCAATAACGACGCGTTCGGCGGGCCAGTTTATCAACTCACCGCTGGGGATCAGGATGCGCTCATGGCTGTCGGCTATTCCGTTCCGACCGGCGGCGCGAATTCGTCCAACACCCCGTATCCATCCTTGACTTGCATCGCAAATGCGCTGACGCTTAACGATACCGATGAAACCTGCGACGCTGTTACTGTCTACTCCAAAGAAGTGCAGAACGATTACGGGATTTCCGGGCAGATCGCCTGGCTCGCCAGGCCCTGGGGACATCGCAACCAGCTTACCGTGGGTGCGGTTTTCGACCGTGGTACGGTGCGTTATACACAGAACACGCAATATGGCTATCTCAATCCGGACGGCACTATCGCGGGCGTGCCGGCGTGGCAGGACGGCTCGACCAGTGTTGATGGCTCACCCATCGATTCGCGCGTCAACTTACATGGAGTCACCCCCCACGGGAGCTTCTACGCAACCGACACATTTTCACCCGCTAGGAACTGGAACGTGACGGTTTCCGGACGTTATAATCAGACCACAATTCACAACACCGACCTCCTCAATCCGGTCGCCGGTCCTGGTTCGCTCAACGGCGATTACACGTACGGCCGATTCGATCCGTCGATTGGAGTGACCTACAACGCGATGGCCGGTCTGAATGTGTACGCGAATTACGCTCAGGCAAATCGCGCGCCGACATCTATTGAACTCGGCTGCGCCGATCCCAATAATCCTTGTAGCCTGCCCAATGCGTTGTCGAGTGATCCGCCACTTAGCCAGGTCGTCACCGCTACCTGGGAAGCGGGCCTGCGCGGAAAGCTGGAACAGTTCCACGCTGACTGGGATCTCGGTGCATTTCGGGCAGAAAACCGTAACGATATTCTGTTCGTCGCGTCGCAGGAGACCGGCACCGGATATTTTCAGAACTTTGCCAAAACCCTTCGAGAGGGATTCCAGGCGAGCCTGGATGGCCACATCAACCGCGTGAGCCTTGGTCTCGATTACACGTTTCTTTCCGCGACTTATCAAAGCACGGAGGTGCTCGACGGCACAGCCAATAACACCAGCGATATCGCGTTATCGGGCTACCCGGGAATCGGGGGCGTGATCACGGTCAATCCCGGCAACCGGATTCCGCTCATTCCAAAACAGACTGGAAAGGCTTTCATGGATGTCCAGGCAACTAAAAAATTCATGTTTAACCTGGGCGTGGTAGCGAACTCAAGTGCATACGCACGCGGCAACGAGAACAACGCATATAAGGCGGACGGCATGTACTACTTGGGACCTGGAGTTTCACCCGGCTATGCCGTCGTTAATTTCTCGGCGCATTACGATCTAAACCGGAGGTTGCGCGTTGCCGTCCAGGTGGATAATCTATTCGACCGCCATTACTACACGGCCGCGCAGATCGAGAATACTCCCTTCACCAACAAGGGCACGCTTATTTTCCAGCCTTTCCCGGCGTATACCACCGGACCCGAAACCGGAAATTATCCTCTTCAGAGCGCAACCTTCTTTGCGCCAGGCGCACCGAGAAGGACATGGGTCGAGCTACAAGTCAGGTTTTGAAGTACTCCCAGCGTGTCTAGCATAAGTGCGCCGAGGGCGAAGAAATAGGGTAAACCTAGTGCCCTCAACAAATTTCTTGCAATCAAGGGAAATCTCTTTTACACTCTCTTAAAGCGGTCCAATGTGGCGATTAGTGGTTAAGGGTGGAGCAAGGAGCACAAAATGCGACTGTGGAGGCCCCGCTTGGGATCTTCCAGGCCAAATGCGACGACAAGGGCCGTCTCAAGCTGCCCTCGGTATTCTTCGAGTATTTGAAGGCGCTGGGAGTGGAAAAAGTCTTTATCACCACGGTTGACATGAAGTTAGCTCGAATTTACACCCAAGAGGGATGGGAGCGCAATCGAAATTTTTTCGATACCGCCGGCGAGGATGCGGAAATCGCGCAGGACGTGGCTTTCATTGCGAATTTGTATGGGGCCGAATCGGAGATCGACGGCCAGGGCCGGGTGCTGGTGCCGACTGAATTGCGGCGGGCTCTGGAGATCGAGGCTGAGCCGGTGTGGCTCGATTATTACAACGGCCACATCAACGTTTTTGGCCGGAACATTTACGAAGAGCGCATGCGGCGCGCCCTGGTCAATTTGGGCGACAAAGTGAAGGCGCTCGAGAAGAAGGGGCTGAAGTAGCGGCTATGTATGCATTATCCGGTCATGCTGGGCGAGTGCCTGGAATACCTAGCGCTCAAACCGGACGGCGTCTATCTGGACGCAACCGCCGGCTGGGGTGGACACGCTGGTGCGATAGCGCAGAGGCTACATCAAGGTGGATTGGTTTTGGCATGCGACCGCGATGCGGAGAGTCTCGCTCGCGCGCGGGAGAATACAGCGGAATGGGCATCGCGAATCCGCTTTCATCAAGTTTCGTTCTCGCATTTGGAAGGGGCACTGGGAGTAGAAGGGGTTCTACAACTGGACGGGATACTCGCGGACTTGGGGGTCTCGAGATATCAGTTGACAGAGGCCGGGCGAGGCTTCTCGCTCATGATGGATGGACCGCTGGATATGCGAATGGATCGAACCCAGCGGGAAACCGCAGCCGATATCGTCAATTTCGAATCAGAAAAGGAGCTCGCCCGCTTGATTTACGAGCTGGGCGAGGAAAGGAGGAGCCGGAAGATAGCCAGAGCAATCGTGCGGGCGCGGCCGATACAAACCACCGGTCAGTTGGCCAAACTGATCGAGGGAGTCGCGCCCCGCACGGGAAAAATACATCCGGCAACGCAGACCTTCATGGCGTTGCGGATCGCTGTCAACCAGGAGTCGGAGGAACTGGATGCACTGCTCGATTCGATCCCCAGGCTGGTGAAGCCGGGAGGACGCGCGGTGTTGCTGACTTTCCAATCCTTGGAGGACCGCAAGGTAAAACAAAGATTTCAGGCGTTCGCGCGTGAAGGCCGAGCCAGTATTCTCACCCGTCACGTGGTACGTCCCGCGGAACAGGAGATCAGGAACAACCCACCGTCGCGCAGCGCCAAACTGCGGGCGATCGAGTTGTTGTCGGTAAGCGATTAAAGGGAACAGGAAACAATGGCAACATTAGCAACTAGATATCATCGGCTCTTCGATAGAAGTCTCGAGCGCGTGCAGCCCTCGCGCGCGGTTGACACTTCTATCCGAGTCCCGGTGTTTCCCAATGAAGACATCTACTTCTTTTCGAAGCGAATTGACAATAGCCAAGTAGCTCGCGAATCCGATCCCAAGGCGCGCGGAACGTGCTGGAAACTGATCGGCTCGGCGGGGCTTGCGGTAGTGCTGCTGATCGGAGTGCTGTTGCCAAGTGCGTATGGGCTGATGGCGGGATTCGAGATCCAATCCCTCCGGCAAGAGGCGCAGCGTCTGGCTACAGAGCAAACTTCGCTTGAGCTTAAAGAAGCCACGCTATTATCGCCCGCGCGCATGGAGGAACTGGCGCGCATGCAACAGTTCATCGATCCGCCCGCGCAGAAGGTTGTTTACCTCGATTCGAAGAGCTCACTGGCGATGAACCGGAAGTAGCGCTTCGGGTCCAAAAGAAAGCTCATCATGCCCGAGACTCAATCTACGCGGCGCCTGCATTGGCTGTTGTGGGCGCTCCTCGCCTGGGTGGCTGTCATCCTGTTGCGGCTGGTGTGGCTGCAGGTGATCCAACACGACGCTCTTCTGCGGTTGGCCGAACAGCAGCAGCAGCGCCAGGTAGAGATCCAGGCAGTGCGCGGCGCGATTGTCGACCGCGCCGGGCAACCCCTCGCCAAGAGTCTGCCCTCCGAATCGCTGTGCGTGAATCCGCAGAAGATCCCCGATCCCGAAGTGGCTGCGGACCTGCTTTCGCGGCTTCTTGAAATGGATCGCGCCCCGCTGCTTGAAAAGCTTCAGAGGGCGGGGCGGCGCGGAAGCGGTTTCTTGTGGGTGAAGCGCAGGGTCACTGCGGAGGAAGCGGCGCGCGTCCGCAGTCTCAAGCTGGATTGGGTTGAGTTCCGGCCGGAGATGCGCCGCTTTTATCCGCATGGCACGCTGGCGGCGCATGTCCTTGGGTCCATCGGAATGGTAAGCGATGACGCGGCGGAGCATGGCACCGCGGGGATTGAAGAAAGCTTTGAAGAAGTCCTCGCCGGCGAGCCGGGGTTAGCGCGCGTTTTTACCGATGTAAAGCAGAATCCCTACGATTCAGTAGTCGCTCGCGTTCCCGATCCGGGAGCGAATCTTAAGCTCAGCATCGACTCGAATCTCCAATATGACGCCGAAAAGGAGCTGGAGCGGGCGGTGGTATCGAACGGAGCCCGGAGCGGTTCGGTGATCGCGCTGAATCCCTACACCGGCGAAATCCTGGCTCTCGCAAATTATCCCACCTACGATCCCAACCAGCCACCAGGGCGCAATGAACCCGCGGGCGCGCGCAGTAATCTGGCCATTGCCGCTCCTTTTGAGCCGGGCAGCGTTCTCAAGGTAGTCACGCTCACATCGGCGCTCGAAACCACGAATCTCACGCCGGACACGATGATCAACTGCGGCCATGGAAGCATCAACTTGTTCGGCCGGATAATCCATGACGACGGAGCGCATCGCTACTCCTTCCTGAGCATGGCCGACGTGCTAGCGCATTCCAGCAATATCGGTGCAATTCAGATCGCTCTCAAAGTAGGCGATCGCGGCCTGTACAGTTACGAGCGGAAGTTCGGTCTCGGCCGAAAAACCGGCGTCGATCTGCCTGGCGAATCCGCGGGTATGCTGCGGCGCGTGGAACAATGGTCGCCGAGCTCCATCGGATCGATCGCCATGGGACATGAGATTGGCGTGACTTCGCTGCAACTTGCGCTGGCCGGCGCGGTGATCGCCAATGGAGGAATGCTAGTCAAGCCGAGATTGGTGCTATCACGACAGAAGCCGGGTGGGGAGGAAGAATTTTTGCCGGCTGAAAAGCCGCATCGTATCATGGCGCCCGAGACCGCGATCAAGATGCGCCAGATGATGGAAGGCGTCGTCCTATATGGCACAGGCCATCGTTACGCGACGTTGAAAGGTTACACTTCCGGCGGCAAGACCGGCTCCGCGCAGATCTACGATTTCAAGACTCGCGCCTACACGCATCATTACAACGCGAGTTTCCTCGGCTTTGCGCCGGTTGCCAATCCGCAGATCGTGGTCGCGGTGACGGTGGAGGGCACCTCCCACGGTGAGGCCGGATTCGGCGCGCCGGTTGCCGCACCCGTGTTCCGCGAAGTGGCCACATCGGCGTTGCGGATGCTGGACGTGCCCAAGGATTTGCCGGATACCGTGGTGCGCGCTTCGCGCGGCCCGATTAATGAAGACGATCTCGCCATCGCCGGGATAGGTCAGCCGCCTCCTCAGGCGCCTGACGCGGCATCGCAGGCAAACGATCAGGTTTTGCAGTCAAGAGTTGTGTCCTCCATCCCTCAGCCGCCGGTTCCGGCGGATTCCACAGCACACGCGGAGTCCGATCTGGACCGGCGGCCTTTTTTAAGCCCGGTTTTGGCGGGGCCTAAGGTGCCGGATTTTCGGGGAATGACGCTGCGGGCGGTGCTCGAGAAATCCGCCGCGAGCGGGATGCAGCTCGAAGTATCGGGAAATGGCTTGGCGAGAGAACAGGATCCTCCGCCCGGAACGATGCTCCCGCCGGGACAGCGCGTGCGGGTGCAATTTGCAAGATAGCAGCGATTCCCGTGTCTATTTATGACCGTGCGAGAGGTCTTACAGGGCGTAAGACTTAAGGCCGACCTTGCGCCAGATATCGCCGAGGCGGTGGTGGCCGGCCTGGAATACGACTCCCGCCGGGTGGAAGAGAATTTCTTGTTTTTCGCGTTCCCAGGTTCGCACGTCGACGGACGCCGCTTCGCTCAGGATGCGGTGAATCGCGGCGCATGTGCCATTGTGAGCGATTTGCCCGGGTCTACAGAGTTCTCCAGCCGCTGGATTGAGGTCGAGCATGGCCGCCACGCGCTGGCTACGGCCTCGCGCAATTTCTACGGACATCCAGATGAGCGGGTGCACTTCACCGGTATTACCGGAACTAACGGCAAGACGACAACGTCTTATTTACTTGAAGCCATTCTACAGCACGCGGGCTTCGTCACAGGGTTGACCGGGACGGTCGAGTACCGCCTCGCCGGGGAGGGTTGGCCGGCGCTGAACACGACGCCGGAATCACTTGATCTGATTCGTTTCGCCGTCGAGCTGGAGCGCCGGGGAGGCACACACCTCATTTCCGAAATTTCTTCGCACGCCCTCGCATTAGGCCGCGTTTATGGTATCCGATTTCATACCGCGGTGTTCACAAACCTTACGCGGGATCACTTGGATTTTCATCACAACATGGCAGAGTATGCCGCATCGAAGCGGCTGCTATTCGCACCTCCCGAAGGACCTGCGCCAGAATGGGCGGTGCTAAATGCCAACGATCCGGCCAGCGCTCAGATGAGCGGCGGAGCGAGCCATACACTGTGGTACGGAGTTTCAAGTGACGCCGAACTCCGCGCCGAAAATCTCGATCCCGATTTCAATGGGCTGCGTTTCGAACTGGTCTATCAAGGGAAGCGGCAGGCGGTTGAATCCACGCTTGCCGGGCAGATCAATGTATTCAATGTTCTGGCCGCCGCTGGAGCGGGCCTGAGCTACGGATTGGACTTGCCGGGCATCAGCATCGGAATCGCAGCATGCCAGCCCGTGCCAGGGCGTTTTGAGCGCATCGAATGCCGCCAGCCGTTTCTGGTGCTCGTGGATTATGCGCACACCGACGACGCTCTGCGTAACGCGATTCACGCCGCCCGGACTTTGGCGCGTGACGGCCGCGTGATCACTTTATTCGGATGCGGCGGAGATCGCGATCGCGCCAAGCGTCCGCTGATGGGAATGGCTGCGGCGGAGTTGAGCGATTTCGTGGTGCTGACTTCAGACAATCCTCGCTCGGAAGACCCGCTCGACATTATCAATGATGCGATGGTTGGGCTGCGGCGCTTCGATACTCCGAATATTGCCGAACCGGACCGTGCCAAAGCGATCCGGCGCGCGATCGAAGAAGCCAAACCGGGCGACGTGGTGCTGATCGCCGGGAAAGGGCACGAGACCTATCAGGTTTTGAAAGACCGCACCATTGATTTCGACGATCGAGAAACAGCGCGCCAGGTGCTGCGATCTTTTGGATATGGAGGAAGTGAGTTCGGATGAAGATCCCGCTGCGATATGTGGCGGGGATTCTGGGCCTGGAAGTTGACGCGGATCGCGAGGTAACCGGATGGAGCGTCGATTCGCGCACGCTTCAGGCCGGCGATCTCTTCTTCGCATTGCATGGGCCTAATCATGACGGGAACACCTTCGCGGGTGAGGCGTTTGCTAGGGGTGCAGCGGCGGTCGTAGCGGATCGAGATGTCGCTCGAGCGGGAATCGTGCTGCGGGTGGAAGATTCACTCAAAGCTCTTCAGTGGGTAGCCGCGCGAGCCAGGGATCGCTGGCCGGGGGACGTGGTGGCGGTGACGGGCAGTGCCGGAAAGACAACGACCAAGGATGCAATTGCGGAGATGCTCGCTGTAGGAATTTCGACCACGAAGACCAAGGGCAATCTCAATAATGATGTTGGTGTGCCGCTTTCGCTATTGCGCCTCGAGGAAAAAGCCAAGGTCGCGGTCATCGAAATGGGAATGAATCACGCGGGGGAAATTCGCGAGCTCGCCGGTATCGCCAGGCCGCGGATCGGCGTGATAACCAATGTGGGTTACGCCCACATTGAAAACTTCGAATCCATCGAAGGCGTCGCCGCGGCTAAACGCGAATTGATCGATGCGCTCCCCTCAAACGGGATTGCGGTCCTGAACGCCGACGATACCCGCGTACGTGCGTTTGCGCGAACCCATCCTGGCCGAACTGTATTATACGGCCAATCGCGCGAGGCTCAGATTCGGGCCGAGGATGTCGAAGACACGGCGGCGGGTGTTCGCTTCCGCGTGGGCGCCGTCACGTTCGAAAGTCCGCTCATCGGCCGCCATAGCGTTTCGAACCTTCTGGCGGGGATTGCAGTCGCGGGTCTTTATGGAATTTCGCCGGAGCTCCTGCCGGAAAAAGTCCGCCAATTCCAGCCGGCGAAAATGCGCGGCGAGCGATTGCATCATTGCGGCGTTCTGATTTATAACGATTGCTACAATTCCAATCCCGACGCCGTGCGGACCATGTTGGACGTGTTGAGCGACACGCCCGCGAGGCGGCGGATCGCGGTGCTCGGCGAGATGCTCGAGCTGGGCCGCTGGTCTGAATCCTTACATCGCGAGATCGGCGCATACGCGGCGAAGTGCGGAATCGATGTGCTGGTAGGAATTCGGGGCGCGGCCCGTCACATGGTGGATGCAGCGGGACTCGCCGGAATGCGGACCGCCTCTACTTTTTTTTTCGACAATCCCGCCGAAGCGGGCCGCCTGGTTCGGGAGTTGGCGCAGGCAGGCGATGCTATTCTATTCAAGGGTTCCCGCGGCGTGCATGTCGAACGCGCCTTGGAGCAGTTCCTGGTTTCCTCGGAAGAAGGAGGCCAGCGCTGACTCATGCTGTACTGGCTCTGCTACGAAAAGCTGTTCCATTTCTACTCGCCTCTTCGCGTGTTTCAATATGCTACCTTCCGCACGGCGATGGCCAGTCTCACGGCTTTGTTTCTGTCGATCGCCCTGGGGCCGTGGATGATCGCGCGTCTGCGCAAATTTCAGATCGGTCAGCACATTCGCGAAGACGGTCCGAAATCTCACTACAAAAAAGCGGGCACGCCGACCATGGGCGGTTTGCTGATCTGTTTATCGATCGTTGTGCCGACTCTGCTATGGGCCAACTTGCGTGTTCCCGGAATCTGGGTGGCGCTCGCGGGTCTGATCAGTTTCGGGTCGATCGGATTCGCAGACGATTATGCCAAGCTGGTCCGCAAACGAAATCTCGGGTTGCTGGCCTGGCAGAAACTAGCGCTCGAAGTCATCGCATCGTTGCTGGTGGGCGTGCTGCTGCTCGCCATGAACACCCGCGGAGTTTACTCCACCAACATGAACGTACCATTCCTGAAGGATTTCAAGCCCGATCTTCTGATTCACCCGCTCCTTCACAATCCTTGGACTTATCCGCTCGCGTTCGTGTTCTTTTTCGGGTTCTTGATGCTGGTGCTGGTAGGCTCGTCCAACGCGGTGAACCTGACCGACGGTCTGGACGGCCTGGCGATCGGGTTGATGATTATTGCCGCCGGAGCAATGACCGTGCTCTCCTATGTGACAGGACATGCGGATTTTGCCCGCTATCTGGAACTGTCCCGCACCCCGGGCGCGAGCGAGCTAACGATATTTTGCGCCGCTATGACGGGAGCCTCGCTGGGCTTCCTCTGGTACAATGCGCATCCTGCCGAGATTTTTATGGGCGACGTGGGCTCGCTTGCCTTGGGCGGGGCCCTGGGGGTAGTGGCCGTTCTGTTGAAGCAGGAAATTCTGCTGCTGTTCATCGGCGGCGTCTTCGTCCTCGAGTGTGCCTCGGTAATTTTGCAGGTGGCGAGCTTCAAGCTGCGCGGCAAAAGAATTTTCAAGATGGCGCCCTTGCATCATCATTTCGAGGCGCTCGGGTGGCCAGAGGAGAAGATCATCGCCCGCTTCTGGATCGCGGGATTAGTGATGGCGCTGTTCGCGCTCACCACGCTGAAACTTCGATGAAGCTGGAGGGCGCCCGGGTAGTGGTGGTGGGGATGGCCAGGAGTGGTGTCGCGGCGGCGGCGCTCCTATTAGAGAAAGGAGCCAAGGTGCGGGCAGTGGATCAGAAAGTGACGCACGTTCCCGGCCTCGACCTCGCGATTGAACCGCAGAATGAAGGCGCATTTATCGATGCCGACCTGATCGTGCTCTCGCCCGGGGTGCCTGCAGATCTCGACGTGATCGATACAGCCCGGCGCGGCGGTGTGCGTATAATCGGGGATCTGGAACTGGCGAGCTGGTGTCTACACGGGGAAATCATCGGGATCACTGGGGCCAACGGGAAGACCACCACTACCGCGCTTACCGGGCATATTCTGGCGGCCGTTGGAACTCCTGCGCAGGTGGGCGGCAACATCGGAACGCCTCCCGCATCGATGGTGAAAACATCGCGCGCCGGACAATGGAACGTTCTCGAGCTCTCGAGTTTTCAGCTCGAAACGACGGAGCGGTTTCGGGCGCACATTGCGAGCGCGCTGAACGTCACGCCGGATCATCTCGACCGCCACTACACTCTGGAGAAGTATGCCGAAGCCAAGGCGCGCCTGTTTGTGAATCAGCGCCCCGGCGATTTCGCGGTATTAAATGCCGATGATCCTATCTGCCGCGGGTACGCGGGTCGGACCGCAGCGACTCCGATGTGGTTCAGCTCCACACGGGAAGTTTGGCCAGGCGCATGGCTGAGGGCTGGCGAAGAAATCCTGCTCGACAGCGAGCCTCTGATGAACGCCGCCGAGGTTCCATTGCGCGGCCTGCACAATCTCGAAAACGTTATGGCGGCGGCTGTAATGACGCATCTCGCCGGCGCGACCCATCGTCAGATTCGCGCAGCTGTGATGAGTTTTCTGGGGGTTGAGCATCGCCTGGAACTGGTGCGAATGGTCAACGGCGTGGCTTGGTACAACGACTCTAAAGCCACCAATGTAGATGCGGCGTTGAAAGCGATTAACGCCTTTCCCGGCGGTTTATGGGTAGTGCTCGGCGGCAAGGATAAGAACAGCGATTACTCTGTTCTCGCCCGGCCGCTTTGCATGAAAGCCCACGCAGCGCTGCTGATCGGCGCTGCGGCTGAAAAAATAGCGGCGCAGCTTGATGATGCGGTTCCGCTGCTGCGCTGCGGGACGCTCGAAGCCGCGGTCCGCGAAGGGCATGCCCGCGCCCAACAAGGGGATACCGTTCTACTCGCGCCGGCTTGCGCGAGCTTCGACCAGTTTGAAAATTTTGAACATCGCGGAAGAGAGTTCAAGCGCTTAGTGTGGGAGCTTAACTGAAATGGCGATGGCGAAACTGAAGACCGATTGGATTTTGTTTCTCACCATCCTGGCCATGGTCGCCTTCGGGCTGGTAATGCTATACAGCGCTTCAAGCGCAGTGGCCGAACTGCGGTATCACGTTGAGCCTTACCATTTCGTGGTACGCCAACTCATTTGGGCCGTGGCCTCATTCCTGCTGCTGATGTATTTGAAGCGCCGGGATTACCGGAGTTTAAATACGCCGGCATGGGCCTTTTCGGGATTAGGCGTGGTGCTGGGGCTGCTGGTAATTGTCTATTTCGCCGACCCGCGCGCGCATCGATGGTTCCGCATAGCGGGTCTGGGTTCGTTGCAGCCGTCCGAATTCGCCAAGCCCGCGCTCATACTTTTTCTGGCCTATTTTATCTCGCGGCGTTCGCAGGCGATCAATCAGCGGCAGACGTTGCAGCAAGCCTTTGTCGCAGTGGCGATGCTCGGATTCATGGTCGTCGTCGCCGATTTGGGGACGGCTCTCGTGCCCGTGATCACGGCCGTTATCGTATTCTGGGTGGCCGGGCTCGAAAGGCGCTACATCGTGCGGGTAGCTTTGCTCGGCGTGGCGCTGATTATCGTGGCCATACTCTCGAAAGGTTATCGGATCGGCCGTGTAATCAGTTATATCGACCCGGATTATTCGAAAATCGAAACGATCGATCCGCATGGCTGGCTCAAAGCCTATGTGCAGCGATCGAGCAGTGTGCGCGATGCCTCCTACCAGCCTCGGCAATCGAAGATCGCAGTTGGTGCGGGTGGCGTCCTGGGCGTAGGTCTTATGCAAGGCAAGCAGAAGCTTATGTTTCTGCCGGACGCGCACACCGATTTCATCTACGCCACGGTAGGCGAAGAGCTGGGGCTGTGGGGCGCCACAGCGGTACTGGCCGGCTTCCTCGTCATCTTATGGCGGGGAGCCAGGCTGTTTCTCCTTGCCCAGGAGGATTTCGGAAAGTATCTGGCTCTGGGAGTGACCGTGTCAATTGTGGTGCAGGCATTGGTCAACATCAGCGTGGTGCTGGACATGGTGCCGACCAAAGGTTTCCCATTGCCGCTGATCAGCTTCGGCGGCAGCTCTTTGCTGAGCACCCTGGTATGCCTGGGGATGCTGTTGAGCGTCAGTGAACATGAGGGATGAAAACCTTCGTAATGGCGGGTGGGGGTACGGGAGGCCACGTGATTCCCGCGCTGGCCGTGGCGCGAGAATTGCGCGAGCGTGGACACGCGGTGCGCTTCATCGGAACGCGCCGGGGGATCGAGTCGAAACTCGTTCCGCCGGAGGGCTTCCCAATCGAATGGATCGAGATCGGTGGATTGAAGCGCGTCAGAATCCGACGCAGGCTGACCACTTTCGCGGAGCTGCCGGCGAGTGTATGGCAGGCGGCACGCATGCTCCGTCGAGTCCGTCCAGCCGCGGTCTTTTCAACCGGTGGATTTGTGGCTGGACCGGTGCTGCTGGCCGCTGTGTGGAGGCGGCTACCGATCGTAGTGATGGAGCCCAATGCGGTGCCGGGATTCACGCATCGGCGCCTGGCTCGCTTCGTAGCACGCGCGCTGGTCAGTTTTCCAGAAACAGCGCGCTGGTTTCCGGCAGGTCGCGTCGAAGTCACGGGAATGCCCGTGCGGCGGGAATTTTTCGGGGTGCCCATCAAATCACGGCGTGGAATTCTGACGGTACTCATTACAGGCGGCAGCCAAGGCTCGCGAACGTTGAATCGCGCGGTGGAGGAGAGCTGGCCCTTGTGGAGAGAAAATTCCGTCCGTTTGTTGCACCAGACTGGCGTCGCAGCGTACCAAGATATATCGACCCGCTTCCGGCAATCCGGCCTCGAAGGCGAGATTTCGCCATTTATGGCGGACATGCCGGCCGCGTTTGCCGAAGCCGACCTGGTTGTCAGCCGCGCGGGGATGGGAGCCGTCAGCGAACTGGCCGCCGCCGGGAAACCATCGATTTTGGTGCCGCTGCCCACGTCGAGCGATCAGCATCAGCTACGGAATGCGGAAGCCTTCGAAGCCGCCGGGGCGGCACGGCTGGTACTCGATTGGGAAATGAGCGGAGTGCGCCTGGTAGAGGAAGTGGAGCGTTTAGTCCGCCAGCCAGAACTATTGGAAGATATGGGTCAGGCGGCGAGGGCGTTTGCGCGGCCCGGAGCGGCGGCGCTCGCGGCGGAGATTCTCGAATCTTTCGGGGGGAGCAAGAAAGAACGTTGACATTGCTCCGGAAAGCCGGAACAATACAATATCGAAATGTTTTTTAAGCCTCAGCCCGTACACTTCGTTGGCATCGGAGGCATCGGCATGAGCGGCCTGGCCGAAGTGCTGCTCGAGCTGGGGTACCGCGTGAGCGGCTCGGATTTGAAAAAGTCGCCGGCAACAGAACGTCTCGCTACACGGGGAGCCATTATTTTCGAAGGGCACGCCGCCGAGAATCTGGCGGACGCCAAGGCTGTGGTGGTCAGCTCCGCTGTACGTCCCGATAATCCCGAAGTGGTGGAGGCGCGGCGGCTCACAATTCCCGTGATTCCACGGGGCGAGCTCCTCGCCGAGCTGATGCGCCTGAAATATGGAATTGCGGTGGCCGGCAGCCACGGCAAAACTACCACGACTTCCATGGTCGCATCCGTCTTGAGCCACGCCGGTCTCGACCCGACCGTAGTGGTAGGGGGGCGTGTGGCCGCATTGGGCGGGGCTAACGCTCGCCTCGGGAGAAGCGATTTCCTGGTAGTCGAGTCGGATGAGAGCGACGGGTCGTTTCTGAAGCTTGCGCCGATCGTGGCCATCGTCACCAACATCGATCGCGAGCATCTGGATCATTACTCCGATCTTGACGAAATCCGACGCGCCTTCGCGGAGTTCGTGGCCAAGGTTCCGTTCTATGGTGTTGCCATTCTCTGCATCGACGATGAGAACGTGCAGCAGATCCTGCCT
The DNA here is from genome assembly GCA_963799805.1 of uncultured Acidobacteriota bacterium. Classification (GTDB taxonomy): domain Bacteria; phylum Acidobacteriota; class Terriglobia; order Bryobacterales; family Bryobacteraceae; genus Palsa-187. The sequence goes on along the minus strand of CAWCYF010000002.1, from coordinate 286,661 downwards.
GCGGTGAACCGGCGGACGCTGACTTACGGGACCAGCGCGCAGGCTGCTCTCCACATCACGCATTCCTCGAGCGGGCACACGGGAAGCGAATTTCACCTCGTGTTTCGAGGCCGCGATCTGGGCTGCTTCCGCCTGCACGTACCGGGCGCGCACAATGTGTTAAATGCGGCGGCGGCGGTGGCCGCGGGTCTCGAGCTCGAGATCCCGATCGACAACATTCGCGAGGGCCTTGCCAATTTTGCGGGTGTAGAGCGGCGCTTCCAGATCCGCGGCATCGAGGACGGGATTACGGTGATCGACGATTACGGCCATCATCCTACGGAGATCCGTGCAACGCTCGCGACCGCGAGGTCATGCCGGTTTGCGCGCGTCCACGTGCTGTTCCAGCCGCATCGTTACACTCGTACGCGTGCGCTAATGGACGAATTCGCGCGGGCATTTCATCAAGCGGATTCGGTCTACCTTATGGATATTTACGCTGCCTCGGAGCCGCCCATCGAAGGCGTGACGGCGGAGGCGCTTGCCGAAAGAATCCGGGCTTTCGGCCATCGCAATGCGCATTACGTAGAAACCATGGACAGCGGGATCGAAGCGATTAGCGCAGCGGCGGCTCCCGGCGACGCCATTCTGACGCTGGGTGCGGGCAATGTATATCAAGCCGCGGATAGAATTCTGGAACGGCTGAAGCCAGGTTTGCATGATTGAAGACGCTGCCAAATCTCCGCGCAAGGAGCCCGGGCGGGCGGGTGCGGCATACCGGCCCGACTGGTCGATTCCACGCGTTATTGCCGTCGTTTTCGGACTGGGGTTGATAGTGATCGCGCTGCTCTCCGGATTTCACGTTCTCGAACAATTTTTGATTCGCGATCCGCGCTTCGCGCTCAACGGGCCGGAGGGTTCGATGGAAACTCGGACGCTCGAGGTTGCGGGTGCGGCGCACGCTTCGCAGCGGAAGATCGATGCGGTGTTCGCTAACGATGCCGGACGCAGCGTCTATCTCCTTCCATTGAGCGAGCGCCGCGCGAGCTTGTGCGCGGTGGCTTGGGTGAAAGACGCCTCGATCGCCCGTTTATGGCCGAATCGGATCGTGGTGAACATCTCCGAGCGAAAGCCGGTGGCCTTTCTGTCGCTGGGACAGTCGCGCTTCGGGCTGATTGACCGGGACGGCGTTGTATTACCGCTTGCGCCAGACCATTTCACGCTTCCTGTACTGATTGGAATCCGCGCCTCCGATCCGCTGGTGGAAAGGCGCGCGCGAGTGGGCCGGATGCTGCGTCTCACGCGCGAGCTGGGGGATGTGACGTCCAAGATCTCGGAGATCGACGTCTCCGATCGCGATAACCTGAAAATCACACAGCCGGAGGGAGAACGAATCTTGACGCTGCTGCTCGGCGACCGCGATTTCGCCCTCCGCTATCAGAACTTCGCAAGAAATTATTCCGAGATCAAGCGGCACTTACCCGGCGCGGCTACGCTCGATCTGCGGCTGGAAGATCGAATCACGGTGGTGGAGTAAATGGCTTCTAAAATTCAGCTCGCGATTGGTTTAGATGCAGGCAGCGCGCGCTCGCGTTGCGTGATCTGCGCTCTGGAGGGGGATCGGATCCGGTACTTGGGGCACGGGCTGGCGAATGCCGCCGGTTGGGCCAAAGGCCGCGTAACCGATCAGGACGCGCTCGCCGAATCGATGCGCGCCGCCGTGACCGATGCCGAGCGAGGGGCTGGCGTGACGGGGCAGGGAGTTACGATCGGCATCGGCGGTATGGGCATTCATGGCATGCAGAGCCGCGGGCTTTATGAATTCGGCAGGCCGCGCGAGTTGCACGTAGATGATCTCGCCTATGCCGTCAAGCTCGCGTCCGGCGTGCGCCTGGACCGCGAACGCATTCTGCTCCACGTTCTGCCGCAGGACTTCACCCTCGACGGCCGCGCCGGTTATCGTAAGCCCGATAAAGGAGTCTGCTCCCGCCTGGAGGCGAACGTCCATATTGTCACCGGCTCTTTTCAGGAGCACCAGGCGGTGGTTTCGGCAGCGCATCTGGCGGGTCTGCTCGTCGAGGAGACGGTGTTTGAGCCGATGGCGGCCGCTTACGCATGCCTCTCCCAGGAAGAGCGCGCGCGCGGCGTGGCCGTGGTCAATATAGGATTTCACTCGACCGGTCTGGTGATCTACGACGGCGACGCGCTGCTTCTGGCCACCAGCATTCCAGTATGGGCCGATCATCTGACGCGCGATATCGCTTCGATCTTCAAGATCACCTACGAAGACGCCGAGTGCATGAAGCAGCAGTACGGCTGCGCGCTGCTGGGCCTGACCTCGGATTCGAGCCTGATTGAAGTACCTGCGCCGGAAGGTCGGCCTCCGCGCGAAGCCCGCCGCAGTGAGTTGAACGAGATCCTGGAAGCGCGGGCCGAAGAATTGTTTCTGCACGTGCGAACCGAGCTGCGGCGCCTGGGCATGGAGCGCAATCTATTTGAAGGCATCGTGCTCACCGGCGGTGGCGCTTTGTTGAACGGCATGTGCGATATGGCGGAGCGGATCTTGAACTGCCAGGCGGGGAATGGACTCGCCAAAGGTTTTGGCGACTGGCCGGACGAATTGAGGAACCCGGTGTGGACGACGGCGGCCGGGCTCGCGTTGTATTCGGCGAAATTGAAGTTGCATCAGCCGCCGCCGCGGCGGATGCCCGGTTTAATGGGATTGGTTTTGAGATAACGCAGAAGGAGCACAAACATGGCCCTCGAGGCACTGAAATTCGTGATTCAAGATGAATTGGCCCCTCACACCAAGATTCGGGTTTTGGGCGTGGGTGGCGGCGGTTCGAACGCGGTTGCGCGCATGCTGAACGAAGGGCTGAGCGGCGTCGAATTCTGTGTGCTCAACACCGACGTGCAGGCGCTGTCAGCCACGCCCGTGCCGAATCAACTGGCAATCGGCTCCAAGATCACCAAGGGTTTGGGGGCGGGATCAGATCCCGAGGTTGGCCGTCAGGCGGCGCTCGAAGATACCGAAAGAATCATCGATCTGCTCGAAGGTGCGGACATGGTATTCGTGACGGCCGGACTGGGCGGCGGCACGGGAACCGGCGCGGCTCCAGTGGTCGCATCGCTCGCCAAGGAGTTGGGCGCGCTGACCGTGGCCGTGGTCACCAAGCCCTTCGCCTTTGAAGGTCCCAAGCGGCGCAGGCAAGCCGACCGCGGATTGGCTGAATTAGCGAGTGTGGTCGACACGGTCATCACGATTCCAAACGATCAGCTTCTGGATCTGGTTCCTCAGGGCACCAGCTTCTTTGAAGCTTTTAAGATCGCCGACGATGTGCTGCGGCAAGCCGTGCAGGGTATCAGCGACATCATCACCACGCCCGGTCTCATCAACCGCGACTTCTCGGATATTCGCACCATCATGCTGGGTATGGGATACGCGATGATGGGCGCAGCTTCGGCGAGCGGCGCAAACGCCGCCGTGATCGCCGCCGAAAAGGCGATCAGTTGCCCGCTTATGGAGGCGGGCGGAGTGCGTGGGGCTCGCGGAGTGCTCATCAATATCACTGGATCCAGCCGCCTGGCGCTGCACGAGGTGAACCAGGCGTGTACCCTGATTCGCGAGGCCGCGCAGAATGAAGACGTGCAGATCAACTTCGGCGTGGTGATGGACGAGAGCATGGGCGAGGAGGTGAAGATCACCGTCATTGCCACTGGTTTCGAGCGCGAAAATCTTCCCGCCATCGAGCGTCGTGCGACCAAAGCAAGTATTCCGGAACGGCCGCCCGCGCCGGTCATGGCTCCGCCTCCCGTAAGTGAGCAACCCGTTTATGCCGAACCGGTCCATGCCGAAGCGCCGCCGCCCGAGCCAGTATACGAAGAACCGGCCGTACCCGTGGTTTCAGCCTCGAATGGCCACGCGCCCTCGCCGGAACCGCTGTTCGACGATCTGGACGTTCCCGCGATTCTGCGCCGCAGAATGGTGCAATAACCCGCCCCGGCGTTAGCCGACAAGTACAACACGTGCGTCGCTCAGTACACGTCAACAATTTCTGGCGCCCACGCAATCTGATGGCTAGGCAGCGGCATTTTGTCGGATGGAGATGTGTAGCGGGTATACTGGACCGTACTATTGGGCCCAATCTCAACTGACTTCTAGCGCCAATGGCGCACCTGGCTCTCCGGCGTGGACCGTATATACCCAAACTGGCGGAGGCGACGTGAGTCTCAGTTGCTACGACTGTACAAACCCGGTCGCTACAGCTACGGCTCCAAGCGATGGATGTACCGCCGACATAGAATTTGTTAAATAAAAGCGGGAAAGTATGAATACGAACTGGATGAGCTTCTGGTCGACTATCGGACTGCTCCTTGCCACCAGCAGTGGATACGGAAGTCTAATAGCGCCGCGGTCGCTTCTAGATCTTGAGCAGAACGCCGACCTCATTATCGTGGGGACTGCCAGGGGGGCATCTCAGTCCGGCCCTACCGTGGATTTCACACTCCAGGTAAGCCGAGTCGTGAAGGGCGACCCGGACCTTGCGGGCAAAGCTATTGCAGCGTATTGGACTATCGTAAATCCGAGCCCGATGGGAGCGGGAGCCAACATTACTGCGACCGGCAACGGCATCTGGTTTCTTCAGCAATCGTCAAGCGCTTGGCAGCTGCTCCCTGTTATGCAGGGGAGCTGGGATCTGAGCACGACATTTTTCCCAGCTCCAACCGGTCCGATTCTGAGCGCCTACGCTTACGGCCTGGCAGCGCCGTTATCAGATAAAGTCGCATCGGAGGTAAGCTCTGCGATAGAAGGCACTGGCGGTTACAATTTTCAACTGTGTTACTTGCAGTATGGCCTGTTGGACCAGCCGAAATCGCCGGTTATAGCGGTGCTCTATCAGCGAATGTCGACCTCGAGTTCAGCGCAACAACAAATACTGGGTCTGAGCGGGCTGATCCGCAGCGGAAGCGCAGCAGCCCTCGCTTCCGCCGCTGGCGCGGAATCGACGTTTGGAAGCTATCCCACCGAGAATGGCATCTTGCTCCTGAGCATTCGAGACTACTTCCGCGCCGCCGATGCGAATTCGGTTGCCGCTGCGGGACAAGCTGCCGTCGATTCTACAAATCCGAGCTTAGCTTTTCGGGAGGCAGCCGCGCACGCTCTGGCAGCGATTCACACGGCCGCTGCGTTACCATATTTGGCCACCCTGCTCGACGACCCCGATTCTAACTTGCGAGTTGAGGCGATTGGGGGCATGGGAGCCTTCGTGAACGGCCTGTCAATTCAGACCAGTGCGGGAGCCGCCAGCTTGGCGTATTTGCAGCTCCCGGCCAGCGCTCCCTACCAGACCGCCGGCACCATCGCGAATCTCGCAATGGGGAGCCGTGCGATTGCGAAGAATGAAACCTCGTATCTATCGTTTTGGAAGAGCTGGTGGTCGCAAAACCGGGCTGGCCTAGGCTATTGAAGCTGTCGGTTAACCGATCAAATGCAGCACCACGCTGCGCCGATAGAGGGAGGGACGGTGCTCGAACAGATAACTTCCTGCGATGTTCCGAGCGCCGTGGAGTTTCCGCCGTTGGCTCATCAGGGGCTTGGCGGCGAATAGTTGGACGGCTCCCGACACCGATGCGCGGTTAAATGATAATTGAAGGACAATGATGCCCACCTTTAGAGCTCCAATGATAAATCTCTACTCTCGCGATCTTTCTCGGGCGGCGACTTTCTATTCGGAACTCGGCTTTGTTGAGGCTTTCCGCACTCCGGCGTCAGGCGAACCGGTCCATATCGAGCTCACGTTGGATGGGTTCACCCTCGGAATCGCGACAATAGAGGCAGCCAAAGAACACCACAGCCTTCGAGCGGGCGGAACAGGACGCTGGATTGAAATCGTGCTTTGGACCGACGACACCGACGCCGCATTAAACGCCTTAGTTGCCAAGGGCGCGCCTCTTCTCTCTCCTGCCCATGACTTTCTCGACGGCAAGCTACGCGCTGCTTGGATCGCTGATCCGGATGGCAATCCCGTCCAACTTGTTCAACGTACACAGTGAAACGGCGGCGCTCGGAATTGCGGCACAAACAGAATATCGATTAGCCGCACCGCTGCAGGTGAAACAGGTATTTTCAACGGTCCCAATATATCGGGGCGCCGGCAAACCGCCGCAGCACCTTGCCGGAAAGGACTCAACCGATCAAATGCAGTACCACGCTGCGCCGGTAAGGTGACGAACGGTGTTCGAGCAGGTAGATTCCCTGCCAGGTTCCGAGCGCCATGCGACCGCCGATCACCGGAATTGAGAGCTGGGTTTGGGTAAGCGCAGTCCGGATGTGGGCCGGCATATCGTCCGGGCCTTCGGTGCGGTGGCGGTAGCGCGGGTCGCCCTCGGGCGCCAGACGCTCGAAAAAGTCCGCCAAATCGCGAACCACATCCGGATCTGCATTCTCCTGAATCACGAGAGAGGCCGAGGTATGTTGCACGAACAGCGTCAGTAGTCCAGTCTGGATGCCGGTTGAGGAAACCCACGTCGCGACCTCGCGCGTAAAAGGGTAAAAGCCCTTGCCTCGGGTTCGTATCTCCAGCGAATGAGTGAACTGATTCACTCCACCTTTATCACTCTACAGTTACGCTCTTGGCAAGGTTGCGAGGCTGGTCGACATCGCAGCCTCGTCTCACGGCGATATGATAGGCCAGCAACTGGAGCGGCACCACTTCGAGGATTGGCAGGAGCAGCTCATTCGTCGTTCCGATGGGGATCACGTGGTCGGCGGTCCGGAGGACTTCCTCGTCCCCCTCGCACGCGATGGCCACCACCAGACCCTCGCGAGCCTTCACTTCCTGGATATTCGAAAGCGTCTTCTCATAAAGCACGCGGCTCATCTCGTTTCCAGGATCGCGCGTAGCCAGCACCACTGTTGGCAGGTTTTCGTCGATCAAGGCGTTGGGACCGTGCTTCATCTCACCGGCCGGATAACCCTCAGCGTGGATATAGGAAACTTCTTTGAGCTTCAACGCCCCTTCGAGCGCCATGGGGAAATGTATGCCGCGCCCCAGGTATAAGAAATCGGTCGCGCGAAACAGGACCTTGGTCAGATCTTCGTAGATCGACTCATGGCGCAGCAGGTCCTCGAGCTGTGACGGCACACGCAGCAATTGCTCCACCAGCCGGCGCGAGGTTTCCGCGTCCAGCGCTTCGCGTGCTTGGCCGAGATGCATCGCCAGGAGAAACAGCGCCGTTAATTGGCCGGTAAAGGCTTTGGTCGAGGCGACGCCGATCTCGGGGCCGGCGTGCGTAATTATGGTGCCCGCGGCCTCGCGGGTGATCATCGAACCGACCACGTTGCAGATGGCCAGCGTCTTCGATCCCTTGAGCTTGGCCTCACGCTGGGCCGCCAACGTGTCGGCGGTTTCGCCCGACTGTGAGATCACGACCGTCAATGTGTCCCGGCCGAGAATGGGATCGCGGTAACGGAATTCGCTTCCGTAATCGACCTCGACCGGCACCCGCGCCAGGCGCTCGATCATGAATTTCCCAGCCAGCGCGGCGTGCCAACTGGTTCCGCAGGCCACAATGCGCAACTGCCGGAATTCGCGAAATTCCTTGGACGAAATATCCATTTCATCCAGGAAAATCCGCCCCGATTCCTGGCCGACACGTCCCAGGGTGGTGTCGCGGACCGCGCGCGGCTGCTCAAAAATTTCCTTGAGCATGAAATGCTTGTAGCCGCCCTTTTCCGCCATAATCGGGTCCCACAGAATGTGCGAGACCTGGCGCTTTACTGCCCGGCCGTTAAAATCGGTGAGATGCACGCCGTCGCACGTGAGTACGGCCATATCGCCATCGGCCAGGAAAAACATGTCGCGGGTATAGCTGAGGATTGCGGGCACGTCCGACGCGGCGAAATATTCGCCATCGCCCAGACCAACCACGACCGGCGGCCCCAGGCGGGCAGCGATGATTTTGCCGGGGTCCTTGCGCGAGATGACACTCAGCGCGAATACGCCGGTGAGCTTCCGCACGGCATCGCGGACGGCATTTTCGAGGTTCCCGTCGTAATATTTCTCGATCAGGTGGGCGATGACCTCAGTATCCGTCTCGGTGACGAACTTATGGCCTTCCTCGATGAGCTGACGTTTGAGCGCGAGGTAGTTCTCGACAATTCCGTTATGCACCACCACGATATCGCCGTGGCAGTCGCGATGCGGATGCGCGTTTTCCTCGGTAGGGCGGCCGTGCGTCGCCCAGCGCGTATGGCCGATCCCATAAGTCCCTTCCGCGGGATGGAGCTTCAGTACCTCTTCTAGGTTTCGCAGTTTACCCGAAGCGCGGCGCACCGACAGGCCGTTACCGCCTCCAAGCACTGCCAGGCCCGCCGAATCGTAGCCGCGATATTCCAGGCGCTTCAACCCATCGAGGATGATCGGGACCGCTTTACGGGTGCCTACGTAGCCGACGATTCCACACATAAATTTAGTCCAGAAACTCCACTCGATAATCTTCGACTACTGGATTCGCCAGAACGTCGCGGGCGATCTGGTCCATTTCACGCGCCGCGTCTTCGCGATTAACACCCGCGGCGACCTCGATATCGAAAAACTTACCCTGACGCACATTCGCGACTGATCTATGGCCCAGACCGTTCAAGGCTCCCCGGATGGTCTGGCCCTGCGGATCAAGCACGGTGTTCTTAAAAGATACAAATACGCGCGCCTTCATAGAACCTATCTTACAAGTAGTTCGTATAATACACGGAATTTCTTTAGCCGTTTCGCCTCATCGCCCCTATACTGGATGGGAAGGAGCCTTGCATCGTCACAGTTTCGGTCCTTGCCTCGTCGAGCGCCGGCAACTCCACTTATGTGGCGAGCGGGCGGACGCGTCTGCTGGTGGATGCAGGACTGAGCCGCAAGGATACGTTTGAGCGTCTGGCCGCATCCGGCGTCGATCCCGCCTCCCTCACTGCGATTCTGATCACGCATGAACATTCCGATCACGTCGCAGGCATTCAAGTGATCGCGAAGACGCTTCGGATTCCGGTGTACCTGTCGCGGCTGACCGCCCCCTCGCTCGCCTGGGGCGAATATGTGCCGCCTATCGAGCTGTTTCAAGCCGGTACCAGCTTCACCATTGGAGACATCGACGTCACCAGCTTTACGATCCCTCACGATGCAGCCGATCCGGTGGGATTCTCGTTTCGAGTGGAAGGGGTCAAGATTTCGATTGCCACCGATCTCGGCTATCTGCCGGATTCGATCCGCTATCATCTATGCGGCTCGGACGTGCTGCTGCTCGAATCGAATCACTCCGTCGAAATGCTCAAAGTGGGTCCGTATCCATGGCCCGTCAAACAGCGGGTGATGGGCCGGATGGGACATCTGTCGAACGAAGTCGCCTGCGAGTTCATACGGGACGGTCTGGACACGCGCACCTCGACGCTGATCCTCGGCCACTTGAGCGAGCACAATAATCATCCGACGATCGTGCGCCAGTGCGCCTGGCGGGCGCTCGACGGGCGGAGCCTCTTTACCAAGCTGGTCGTGGTCGAGCCTAAACAGCCTCCGGAAACCTTTGTGTATTAAGTAGCCTAAACTTCATCTTACATGCCAGCGATATAATTTCAGAAAGGGCAGAACGGGCGGCGATCCATTTGAGATATCGGCCCAAGCAGATCAGCAGATGAACTGGTGGGTCACTGATACGGACCGACCAAAGACCGGGTCGTCCGTCCTGATCGAGTACAAGGAGCACACGAAGATGAAGCCAAAGAACACCATCTGCCTCTGGTTCGACAAGGACGCGCATGAGGCGGCGCGCTTCTACGCCGTCACCTTTCCAGATAGCAAAGTAACCGCTGTTCACGAGGCTCCCGCTGACTATCCGGACGGCAAGAAGGGCGATGTGCTGACGGTGGAGTTCACTGTCCTGGGCATTCCCTGTCTCGGTCTCAACGGCGGCCCGGCGTTCAAGCACACCGAGGCCTTTTCCTTCCAGATCGCGACGGAGAATCAGGAAGAGACGGACCGTTACTGGAACGCGATCGTTGGCAATGGCGGGACGGAAAGCCGGTGTGGTTGGTGCAAGGACCGCTGGGGCCTTTCCTGGCAGATCACTCCGCGCGCGCTAACCGATGCGCTTGCGGCTGGTGGCGGTGAAGCAAAGCGTGCCTTCGAGGCTGATGATGACGATGGGGAAGATCGACATCGACGCCATCGAGGCAGCGCGGCGAGGCTCTCTCGATGGCGCGCTTCCCGTCGCGAAGGTCATCTAGCTCCGCGCGGGTAAGATTCCCTTTCAGGTCCCTGATCTGACACCCCCAGATCTCTGAATCGCACCCCCAGAAACTCCATCAGAGGGTACATCCGCATGTCGATTGAAAACGTTTGCCTGACGCTATGTATACCTTGACAAGCATATGCTCCGTGGAGTATATCAAGAGAGTGGAATCTGTATTCGAAATCATTGCGGAGCCGAACCGCCGCGCGATATTGAATCTCCTGGTCTCGTCACAACAGTCGGTGGGAGAGATTGAGCGGCGGCTCCGTATGCCGCAGCCAACCGTGTCAAAGCACCTGCGAGTGCTGCGAGAGGCCGGTTTCGTCGAATCCACGGTGGACGCACAGCGCCGTCTGTACCGGCTGAAACCTGAACCACTTCAGGAGGTGGATGCTTGGCTGGCTCCGTTCCGCCGGTTCTGGTCCGCTCACGTAGATGCTCTCGAACGCCACCTCGATCACATGGATCAATCAACGAAAAGGAAAACAAGGAGAAGAAGATGACCGATCGCGATCAATACACACCGGGTCCGGCCAGCGGCGCGGAGGTGCGGAAGGACGGAGAAAAGTGGACGCTCATTCTCGTCAGAGAACTGCGCCACTCGCCGGAAAAAGTCTGGCAGGCGCTTACCGACCCAGCGCATCTGCGCGAGTGGGCGCCCTTTAAGGCCGATGGGAACCTGGGTACGGTAGGAACGGTGAAGCTCACCTGGGTGGGAGCGCCCGCGCCGCAGGAAACCACAGTGACGCGAGCCGACGCTCCCAAGGCGCTTGAGTACGACGACATCCGGTGGGAACTCGAAGCCTTCGGTGGCGGCACGCGCCTGACGCTGTGGCACAATATCGATCGCCGATTCATCTCAATGGGTGCTGCCGGGTGGCATATTTGTTTCGATGTTCTGGATCGCCTTCTCAGCGGAACTCCCATCGGCCGCATCGTCGGCCCCGAGGCCATGAAGTTCGGCTGGCCGCGATTGAATGCGGAGTACGCCAAACAGTTCGGCGTTGAAACGCCCAACTGGCCGCCGAACGCGGCTCAAAAGGCGTGAATCGATTGGATCGCAAAACGATGCACCACGTTCGGGGAGGCTACCATTGAACTGGAACAGATGGGTTCGGCAGACCCACCGCTGGGTATCCATTGCGTTTACCGTGGCCGTCATCGTCAACGGCGGCGCCGTGGCACAGAAGAAGTATACCGTCTGGGTGGGCCTCTTGGCGCTGCTCCCCCTCGCCTTGCTCCTGTTCACCGGTCTGTACTTGTTCGTGCTGCCGTATGCCACCAAGTGGCGCAGCAGGCGACGGACCGACTGATGCGTTTGCGGAGGGTGCAGGTTACGCTGAACGCAGCTAAAAATAGATGCGAAAGTTGGAGTTGTACATGAAAAAGCCGGTTCCGTTGGAATCCGCCTCTGCCCTAATCGACGAGAAGATCAAGAAATTTGGGGACTGGCGCGGGAAGATGCTCGCGAAAGTGCGCGAAATCGTACACGAGGCAGACCCTGAGATGGTCGAAGAGTGGAAGTGGGTCAAGCCGACATCGCCGGGGACTCCCGTTTGGTCCCACGGCGGCATCGTCTGCACGGGAGAGACGTATAAGAATGTCGTCAAGATGACATTTGCCAAGGGAGCTGCGTTGAAGGACCCTTCAGGTCTATTCAACTCCAGCCTCGGCGGGAATGTCAGGCGCGCCATCGACATCCACGAAGGCGACCAGGTCGATGAGGCTGCCTTGAAGGACCTCATCCGCGCTGCAGTGGCGCTCAATCTCAGGGGCAAAAGCAAGCCGAAGCCTCGGCGAGCGAGCAGCAAGCGTGCCGACTAGCTTTATCGCAGTGCTCGAATCAGTGGTGGATTTCTGAAATTCACCCATTTCGGGGCGCAGGTTTTCATATCACTCGAAACGGGGCCTAGTAGTGGAACCTGCTTGGACTTGCGACATGAAAGGTTGTGGCTCCCCGGCATGGATTCGAACCACGATTCACGGCTCCAAAGGCCGCTGTCCTACCATTAGACGACCGGGGATCTCGGTGCGGGAAACTTCGACCCTCAGTCTATCACGCGCACCCCTACCAATCCGAATATGGCATTTACTTCCACCGTCTTTGATGGGACAGCCAACGGATTGCTCTCGAAACATGCGCAACTCGTCCGGACACTTCGGTTCCTCGCCAATTGGGACTCATTCACCCGTTTCATATTCAGAATGTCTGGCCACCGGCTTGCAAGAGAGATGAAGACTAGGAGGATGAAGAAGTGGACTGGACAAATGCAGTAGAGGAGATCTTTCAGAAGTACTCAGGACAAAGTGGCGCCACAGCGACAGCCTCCGAAGATCCCCATGGGGATTTTCAGCAGGTTGCACGCGCGGCCCCGCCAGCCGTAGTGGCGGACGGACTTTCGCAGGCCTTTCATTCCGATCAGACACCCCCATTCTCGGAGATGGTGGGGAAGCTTTTTGGGCAGTCTGATCCGAACCAAAAGGCCGGGCTGTTGAACCGTCTACTCAGCTCGTTAGGACCAAGCGGAATTGGCGGGTTACCAGCCCTCGGCACTCTTGCGGGACTCCTTGCCGGCCAACCGGTTTCGCCCGAACATGCAAGCCAGATCTCGCCCAACCAGGTCCAGCAAATCGCGGCTCAGGCCGAACAGAAGAATCCGTCTATTGTCGACGACGTGAGTAATTTTTATGCTCAACATCCCCAGGTAATAAAAGCCATCGGGGGTATGGCGGTTACCATCGCACTTCAGCACATGCTCAAACGCTGAAACTATACCACTACCAATCCGAGTACGGCGTTCCTTCCAGGCTTTTTTGATCGGACCCGCTGCGCACATCGAAAATCCCCGGATCGGTCTGGCTTACCGATGTGACCGAGTCTTCGATAATCAGCTTCCAGGTCTGATCGCTGCCTGTAATCGGATCAACCGGAACGGCGCGAAGATAGCCCTGATCCACTAAATCCTGCAGAGTCTGCGGGGCTTTCTGTTTGTCGAAGGTATATTCGTCGATCACAGTGCGGAGGGTGAATAGGTTGTTCTTGAGCAGACTCTCCTTGGTGCTCAGCAGCGACTTTTGATAAAGCGGCACGGCGATTGCCATCAGGATCGAGATGATCGCCATTACGATAATCAGCTCGATCAGCGTGTAGCCGGATCGGGGCACCGCGCGATTCTTACCAGTCTGAATATAGCGTTCCATCGCGTGCGCGCTCCGTGCTTTTGGTATGGACATCGAAAACGTTCTGGCCGCCCCAGCTTTGCGAGTCTGGATCGTCCTCCATACTGCGCAGCCCCCATTCCGAAGATCCGGTCAGCGGGTCTTTGGGAATGCGCCTTAGAAACTTGATCTTCTTCCCATTGGCGTCTTGAAGCAGCTTCACCCCGTCCACCAGTTGCTGCAGCGTCTCCGGATAACCCTCCGTTCCCAGCTTGACTTCGATCTTACCGGCGAGCGTGGCGTCTTTATAATTGTCGATCGCATCGCGGATCACACGCAGATCGTACCGCAGTTCCCGCTCCTGATCTCGCCGGACTTTGTAGCGTGCGAGAGGCAGCGCCATGGTCGTCAGCAGCGAAAGGATGGTGAACGCGACAATCAGTTCAATCAGGGTTAATCCGCGTTCTCCTTCACCATTCATATTTCTTACTGTATCGTCACCGGTAACTCCCCGAGTGTTACGGTCAGTGGTTGCTGCTGCGAATTCTTCAACACCGAGCCGGTGACCGTCACCGTGCTCGACCCTTTTCCGACAGCTACGAAATTCAGGGTTGCGATCGCGCCGGAGCCCGAAATTCCCGCTGATCCGGGTGGCCGGGATACCGTCAGTGTCGCCTCACCCGCGTCGTTCCGTATATCTTTCACCGAGGTCAGCCGTCCGTCGTCGCGCGACAAAAGATCGCCTGGAGAGATATCGTTAAGGCGCAGCTGGGCCGGATCGAATTTGACCCGGATGGGCGAAGCGGCGAACAGATCGGCCGCGTTCTCTACCCGCACTGTCACCACCACCGGGCTGCTGATCGAGGTTTGTATCGCCGCCGGCATAAATCCGATTCGGGCCTGTCCGGGAGGCGGTGGAGCGGGTGTTGGAGCCTGGACTGGAGCAGACGCGGGAACCGGCGCGGGAGCCTCTTCCCTCGGAGCGTAGTCCAGCTTAATGGTCTGGTCATTGCCCGCATAAATGCCGCGCAGGTTTTCAGCCGAGTAATCCGGCGTGCGCACAATATGCGGAATCAGGGCGATCAATAGCTGATTGTTCTGCTTGTCCGTGGTGGTATTGCCAAACAGAAACCCGCCGAGAACTGGAATATCGGTAAGCCCCGGGAGCCCGGCCAAATTTTTCGAATCCGATAGTTGGCTGAGGCCGCCCAGAATGTTGACCTCGCCTTCACGCATTCGTATGTCCGCAGTATTTTTATTTTGTCCGATGATTGGCTGCGAAATGCCGCCTAGGCTGACGTTACCCGCAATATTCGATACTTCCACTTCGACGTGCAGGGTCAGCTCTTCCGCCGAGTGGACCTGCGGCGTAATCTCCACATTCACCCCAATATCGGCATAACTGAATTGCGTCGATACCAGCGGGCTCACGCCTACCGTGCCTACCCCCGGCTGAAAGCTTCCTGTGGCATAAGGATAGCGTTCCCCGATCTTGAGTGAAGCTTTCTGCCCGTCGGAAGCGCGCAGTTGCGGCGAGTTCGTGATCTTCGTACTGGTGTCGGTCTCGAGCAGGTTCAGCAGACCGCCGGGCAGCGACGTTGAGAAGTCGTTGATCGAAGTATGGGCGAGCTGCGACAGCGTAACCGCACCGGTGGTCGTGGTGGGTGTAGTGGTAGTGGTTGGGGTCGTGGTAGTCGTGGTTGTGGGGGTTGTGGCGGTCGAAGTGGTAGACGCGGTCGATGTCGCCTGAATCCCGTTTTGAGGCGTATAAGCGATCGGCATGCTTAAACCGGCGGTTCCCGCCGAGGCGATGGTTGCGGCAAGATTTTTCGCACGATCGCTGTTGGTCTGCATCACGATCACATCTATGATGACTTCAGATTTCGGCTTGTCCAGATCGTGAACCAGCTTTTCTGCCAGCTCAACCTGATCCTCGGTTCCGCGCACCACCAGCGCTTTCTGCGCATTGTAAGTAAATACGCGCCGGATCTCAGCCACGGTGCGGATCGCCGTCGCGATCTCCTGAAATTCCTGTACCGAAGTCGCATTGGTCACATAGAACGTCTTCACGACTTCGTCTTCGTAATCGCGGCGCTTGGTGGGATTATCTTCGGCGATGAAAATCGTATTTTCCGAGACGGGCTTCCAGAAGGTGTGAGTAAGCAGAGCCAAATAGTCGAAAGCCTGCTCGGCGGTGCCGCTGTTGAGCTCGACATTGAAATTGCGTGTCGGCGGGCTATATTGCGAATCGAACAGCACGTTCACGCCAGCTAGCTTGCCTACGGTTTCGTAGAGCACTTTGGGAGGCTGATTGTTCATCTTCAGCGGCCCCACCTGGCGCACGACCGGCTTCAACTCTGGAGGCGCCAGAATCGAGGCGATACGCTCATCGCTCGCCCGGCGCGCCCTCTGAGCCGGTGTCAGATTGCGATCCTCCGGCTTCACGCCCGCCTCGTCCTTGCCGTCGATCATCGCCTGCGTGCGCTTGATCTCCTGAATCGCTATCGCTGAGGCCGGATCGGAGATCAGCGCCCTTTGAAATTCTCCGAGCGCTTCTTTCAGCTTCCCGTCCGCGCGAAGTTTTTGGCCTAGACCGACATGCTTCTCACCCGCCTGAAATCGCGCCCGACGCACGGCAATCATGTAGGCGGGATTGCCCGGACTGAGGTCCAGAGCTTTGTCGTACAGATCGACGGCCGCGTCCCAGTCCTTCTTTTGTTCCGCAGCTACACCCAGCTTGTAGAATTTCTGCCCTTTATCTTTGGCTTCGAGTACCCCGGCGGTCAAAAGGAGCACGGCGCAAAATATTACCCAGGCCCGTAAGTATCTGTTACTCATTAGGTTACGGCTCGCGCAATCACCGCCATGTTACACTGAGGTTCAGCTTCTGAAGGTATTGACGCAGCTACGGCGCCGCGCGTGGAATCTAAAATCAAAATCCTGAGTGAAAACCGAGCCGCAGGTCATCACTATCACCTGGCGGAACGGCTAGAGGCTGGCCTGGTTCTTACCGGCACCGAAGTGAAAGCAGCGCGTGACGGTAAGATTCAGCTAAAGGAAGCCTACGGAGAAGTGACCGGGAACGAAGGTTGGCTGGTGAATGCTCATATCGGGCAGTACTCTCACGGCAATATCATGAACCACGAGCCCACCCGGCGCCGGAAACTGCTGCTCCATCGCAAGGAAATCGACAGACTACTCGGTCAGACCCGTGAGAAAGGGCTGACGCTGGTCCCGACGAAGCTGTACTTGAAAGACGGACGTATCAAACTGGAGCTTGCGGTGGGCCGCGGCAAAAAATTGCATGATAAACGGGAGAGCGAGCGGGAGCGGGAAATGGATGCCGAGGCGCGCGCCGGTATGCGCCGCCGAAGTAAGGAGTAGCGCGCGAAAGTCGAACGGGAAAATCAATTATGGAAACGAAGCTGGTTTATCAACCCCTGGATCGCGTCGAGGCCGATGCCGTCGCGGTGGTGTTGTTTGAGAATGAGACTCCGCCTGCGGAGCTGAAATTCGCCTCGGCATGGCTCGATGAGCTACGCGCTTCGGGTGAGTTTAGCGGCAAAACGGGTGAGCTCGCCGTATGGCATCAGCCTTCGGGTGTGCATGCCAAACGATTAGCGGTGGCGGGCGGCGGCAAACGTGGGGAATTCGATTCCTCCGGGCTGCGCAAAGCCGCGGGCGCCACGGCGCGCGCTCTGAAACAGAAAGGCGTGAAACGGCTGGCCTGGTGGCTTCACGGTGGCGATGCCGACGCGGCGGTCGAAGGCGCTGTGCTGGGCAATTTCGAGCCGGATCGCCACAAGCCTTCGAGCGACGCCAAGCCGCTGGAAAGTTTTCAAGTGGTTGCGACGGCCAACGGAGCCGAAATCGATCAATCTTTTGAACGCGGGCGCATCCTGGCCGAATGCCAAAACTTTACTCGAGAATTGGTCAACGAGCCGGCCAATCTCATGACGCCGGCGCTTCTCGCGGAGCGTGGGCGCGCCATGGCGGACGAATGTGGCCTGGAGTGCGAAATTCTCGATCAGGATCGTATGCGGGAATTGGGAATGGGATCGCTGCTGGGCGTGGCGCAAGGTAGTGCGGAGCCGCCCGCGCTGATTATCGTCCGCTATCGACCGGCTTCACCAAAATCCTCAGATCATCTGGCTCTGGTCGGCAAAGGTGTGACATTTGACACTGGCGGCGTCTCTATTAAGCCGGCCGAGGCCATGGACAAGATGAAATACGACATGGCGGGCGGAGCGGCGGTGCTGGGCGCGATGCGAGCCATCGCACAACTGAAACCGGCGATTCAGGTGACCGCGCTAGTCCCCGCAGTCGAGAACATGGTCGGGAGCCGGGCGCAGCGCCCTGGCGATATCGTCAGATCGCTCTCCGGCAAGACTATCGAGGTGCTTAATACCGACGCCGAAGGCCGCCTGATCCTGGTCGACGCCATCACCTATGCAAAGCGCCTGGGCTGCACTCATCTGGTGGATGCGGCCACGCTGACAGGGGCGATTGTAGTGGCGCTGGGACACGTCAACATCGGCGCATTCACCAATAGTGAAGCGCTCCTCGGGCGGGTAATGGCGGCGGCGCGAGTCGAGGGGGAAAAGATGTGGCACATGCCGCTCGATGAAGAATATCAAGAGCTGCTCAAGAGCGCCTTCGCAGACCTGGCTAACATCGGCGGACGCTGGGGCGGGGCGATCAGCGCCGCGTGGTTCCTCCGGGAATTCACGGAAGAAACACCTTGGGTGCACTTGGATATCGCCGGTACCGCGTGGCTGGATGACGCCAAGCCTTATATGGCCAAGGGACCCACCGGGGTGTGCGTTCGGACATTCGCCAAGCTGGCAATGGGATGGTAGCGCGTCCGCTCAAGTTTCGGCGATGGTCACGCTGACCAGTTGATCGCCCTGCTGCACAGCGTTGACGACATCCTGTCCGTTTAGGACTTTGCCAAATACGGTGTGTTTCCCGTCCAGCCAGTTCGTAACCACGTGCGTGATGAAGAACTGGCTACCATTAGTGTTTTGTCCCGCATTGGCCATCGACAGAGTGCCTACCTCATGCTTGTGCGGGTTGCCTTTGACCTCGTCTTCAAAGCGGTAGCCGGGACCGCCTCGGCCGGTGCCCGTCGGATCGCCGCCCTGGACCATAAAGTTTTCGATAACACGATGGAACACGGTGCCATCGTAAAAGTTATCGCGGGCTAGAAATACGAAATTGTTAACCGTTTTGGGGGCATCCTTGGCGAAAAGCTCACAAACGATTTCGCCGCGCGATGTGGCAAGAGTAGCGGTGTATTTCTTTTTAGGATCGATGGTCATCGGCGGCGAACTGGAGTATTGTTTGGACATTAGCTCAGTCTACCGCGCTCCATCGCGCACTGTAGACCCAACACGTAAACTGAAGATCACCCATGTCCCCCGCCCGCGATGCCGCTTTTCGGATTCTCGAACTGGTTCGCGGTGGGGGTTACGCCTCCGACCTGCTGCGGCTAGGATCCGCCGGGCTCAATTCTCGCGATGCCGCCCTAGCCGAGATGATTGTCTTCGGCTGCCTCCGTTATCAAAGCCAACTCGACTATTTGATCGACCACTTCTCGGGGCGTCCGCAGCCGAAACTCGACGCGGAGGTCCGCACCGCGCTGCGCATGGGGATCTATCAGCTCCGCTATCTCGATCGCATTCCGGCGCACGCCGCAGTCGCCGAAAGTGTCGAACTGGTGAAACGCGCGCACAAGCGATCTGCGGCGGGATTTGTGAATGCCGTCTTACGTCGGGTGGATCGAGAGCCGGTGGAATGGTCTGATGACGCCGTCAGGCTGAGCGCTCCTGCGTGGATGCTCGATCGGTGGCGCGCGCAGTACGGCCTCGAAACAGCGGAAGGGATTGCGCGCGCCGCACTGGTTGAACCGCCGGCATGTGTGAACCCCGCCACAGGGCGACAACAGGACCTCGGTTCGCAGTCGATCGTTCCGCTGCTGGCGCTCGACCCCGGCATGATGCTGCTCGACCTCTGCGCCGCGCCCGGCAACAAGACGGCGCAGGCGCTCGCGGCGGGCGCACGCGTAATTGCCGGAGACCGCTATTTACGCAGACTGGCCGAAGTTCCAGCGGCCGCCGAACGGGTGGTTCTCGATGCCGTCAGACCGCTCCCGTTCAACGCCAAATTCGATGGCATTCTCATCGACGCGCCGTGTTCCGGCACCGGCACTCTCGCGCGCAATCCCGAAATAAAGTGGCGCTTACGGCCGGGAGATCTCCCGGTCTTTCGTGAGCGGCAGCGCACAATGCTGGAACAAGCGCTTCCACTTCTGAGACCGGGAGGTCGGCTGGTTTATTCCACCTGTTCGCTCGAGTCCGAGGAAAATGAGGGCGTGGTCGCCGGATTCAGCGTCATCGAGACATCGCTGCGAGTCCCAGGGCGAGATGCTGGAGATGGCTTTTTTGCCGCCGTGATAACATGATTTAAGCTACGTCTGGGTGGGTTTGCGAACACATGGTTGAGATTCTTCCATCCATTCTTTCAGCCGATTTCGCGCGCCTGGGTGAGCAGATCGCGGCATTAGAATCCGCCGGCTGCAAGATGCTTCACCTGGATGTGATGGACGGGCATTTTGTGCCTAATCTGACTATCGGGCCGCCGGTGGTCGAATCGCTTCGCAAGGCTACGCGCATGGTTTTCGATGTCCATCTGATGATTACCGATCCGGACCGCTACGCGCCGGAGTTTATTAAAGCCGGCGCGGATCAGGTGCTGGTGCATCAGGAAACCTGCCCGCATCTGGACCGCACTTTGCGCATGATCCAAAATGAAGGCGCGCGCGCCGGAGTAGTGATCAATCCCGCCACACCGGTCTCTATGCTCGAAGACGTACTGGATGTCGCCGACTACGTGCTGGTCATGAGCGTAAACCCGGGTTTCGGCGGCCAAAATTTCATTCCCAACGCGCTTGAAAAGGTGCGCCGGTTAGTCCAGCGGAAAAGGGACCGTGG
Source organism: uncultured Acidobacteriota bacterium (assembly GCA_963799805.1). Classification (GTDB taxonomy): domain Bacteria; phylum Acidobacteriota; class Terriglobia; order Bryobacterales; family Bryobacteraceae; genus Palsa-187. The sequence goes on along the minus strand of CAWCYF010000002.1, from coordinate 266,256 downwards.
ATTGCACTTCCCCATCGAGATCGACGGCGGAGTGACCAGGAACAACGTTGCCGAAGTTGTGAATGCGGGCGTGGAGTGGATCGTCGCGGGGTCATCCATTTTTCACACTGTGAATCCGGCGGCCGCTTTTGAGGAGCTGCGGGAAAGCGCCCGCACAACCCCGGAAGTTCGGGTATAGTCATAAGAACAGCCGGGAATAATCATAAGGAAGTTTGTCGACATGATTCGTTTGCCACAAGCCGCCACGTTGATCCTTCTGCCGATCGTATTTCTGTTCTCCGCCTCTTGCGGATTCAAACGCAAGAAATATGAGAACCCGATCACAAAAGATACCCAGCAGCCGGATAAGGTCCTGTTCGATAAATCCATAGCCGATATCGAACACGGCCGCTACGAAACCGCTCGTCTGACTCTGAACACGTTGATCAATACTTACGACACTAGCGAATACCTCGCCAAAGCCAAACTTGCCATCGCGGATAGCTGGTATCGCGAGGGCGGCGCGCATGGTCTCGCGCAGGCTGAAGCCGAGTACAAGGATTTCATTCTCTTCTACCCGACCATGCCGGAAGCCGCAGAATCGCAGGAACGGATCTGTATGATCCATTACAAACAGATGGAAAAGGCGGATCGCGATCCGAGCAACGCGCTCCAAGCCGAGCAGGATTGCCGGCAGCTCATGATCCAGTTCCCCAACTCTAAATATGCCCCAATCGCCGAGCAACGCTTACGCGAAATCCAGGAAGTGTTGGCGGATGCGGAAATGCGCGCCGGCGATTTCTACCACCACAAGGGTTCGAATGCCGCGGCCGCAAACCGGCTCGGCGCTCTGGTCGAGCAATATCCGCTTTACAGCCGCGCAGATCTGGCGCTGTGGGAAGAAGCCGATTCCTATAGCCACATGGGCCCACGCTTCCGCCAAAAAAGCGGCGAAGCTTTGGCCAAAATCGTTCGGGATTATCCGCTGAGTCCGTATGCCGCCCAAGCCAAGCAGAAACTCGAATCTCTGGAGCTCGCCGTGCCTGAACCCGATCCCGCGGCTGTAGCACGAATGAAATTTGAGATGGAGAATCGCGTCAAACCAGGTATCGTTCAGCGCAATCTGGATTTCCTCCGGCGCAATCCGGAAGTCAGCAGCGCGGCCAAGTCGGGTGCGCCCACAATGACCAATCCCAGGTCCTCGATTCCAGCCAGCGTTCCCGCTCCGGCCGGGGCGGCGGGATTCGCAGGTGACGTGACGGTGGCGCCCATAACCGGCTCGTCGGCTCTCGATACCAATCCCGATGCGCGATCCAATCCGCCAGCCGCGCGATCCAATCCGCCAGCCTCTTCGACTGGTGAATCGGCAACCAAGCCCGAATCTTCTCCACAAAGCGCGACTCCACAGACCGCGACTCCACCGACTACGAGTCCACAGGGCACCAGCGCCGCCAACTCCGATTCCAAGACTCCGCAGGACCCGCGGCAGGTGACGGATTCCAAGAACAAGAAAAATAAGAAAAAGGCTGTCAAAAACGACAAGACTAAAGGTACGACGGCTACTCCGGAAGCTACACCAGTTGCAACACCCACGGCCGCGCCGCCCGCCGCGCCACAGAACCCCTGAGGCTGAAAACATCTCGCTTCCTATGCCTGAGAACAGTTTCGACATTGTCTCGAAGATCGAGTTGCCTGAAGTGAGCAATGCCATTCAGCAGGCACTCAAGGAAATCCATCAGCGCTATGATCTGAAGAACTCGCATTCCGAAATCGAGCTTCAGGAGAAAGATCAAAAGATCCTGCTGCACAGCCAGGACGAGTTCAAGCTGAAAGCTGTGCTCGACATCCTCGAGCAGAAACTGGTTAAGCGTAAAGTTCCACTAAAGGGCTTGGAGTTTGGTACTGTTACGCCGGCCGCCAGTTCCACCGTGCGCCAGGAGATCACGCTCCAGCAGGGGATTTCGACAGAGAAGGCGCGTGAGATCGTGCGCGTCGTCAAAGACAGCAAGAAGAAGGTGCAGGCATCGATTCAGGGTGACCTCGTACGCATTTCCGGCAAGGATCGGGACACCCTGCAGGAGGTGATGCAGCTTCTGCGGGATACCGATTTCGGCATCGACATGCAATTCACGAACTATCGTTCGAATTGATGGCGCGACGCATCGAATCGCTATCTCTCCCTGGGCCCGCGGGATGGCTTGAGGCTCTTCTTGAGGAGCCGGATGAAGTAATGCCGCGCGAAGCCGCCCTGGTCTGCCATCCGCACCCGCAGCACGGCGGGACCATGCACAATAAAGTAGTTCATCGCGTGGCGCGGGGGCTGCGCCGGGCGGGAGCTGTAGTACTGCGCTTCAACTATAGAGGGGTCAATTTGAGCGAAGGCGTCTACGCGGAGGGGGAAGGAGAGCTGGAGGATGCCCGAGGCTCGCTCGCCTACTTGCGCGGGCGTTATCCTCATTTACCTTATACGCTGGCCGGTTTCTCTTTCGGATCACGAATCGCTCTGCGCCTGGGGTGTCCTGGGCCAGGCCCAAGACGGCTGATTGCGGTCGGTTTCCCGACGACCTATCATGATCGTTCGTCGCTTGAAACTTGCACGATTCCCCGAATTTTTGTGCAAAGCACGCACGATCAATACGGCTCAGTGGCCGAGATCGAAACGTTGGTCGCGAAACTCCGGGGGCCGAAGCGGCTGATCCTGATTGACGCGCAGGATCACTTTTTCGCGGGAGCTTTGGAGAAATTAGAGGAAGCGATTGCCGGCTTGGATTAGTTCGTCGCCAGGCGGAGCTCACGTTCCATGCGCCGTGTGGCTCGCAGGCTGATCAAGCCCGCCACCTTACCGAGCAGACCGGGTAGGTCTTCCGGCTTGATAAGCAAGGAATTTTGATGCTTTGACGAGGCCGGCCTGGCGTTTTGATATGTGGTGAAGAGCGCCGTCGCGGGTTTGTACGCCATCATCCGGGCGTGGGCCAAAACTTTCAGCCCAGCTTCCGGCGATTCCAAATTTAAATCGCTCAAAACCAGCTCAAATTCGCCCTCATCCAGTTTGCCGACCGCTTCGGCGGCGCTGGCAGCGGCTTCCACGTTATAGCCGCCGGCTTCGAGCACAGTTTTGAGCGTCAAACGAGCTGTAGGATCGTCGTCTACCAGAAGAACCCGGGCAAGGTCATACTCGAGGCTACGTGGCGAAGAACTCATGGCTACAGTAATAGTGTAACCTAGAAGTTAAAAAATCCTAGCTTAAAGTTCAGTAGAGTTGCGGGTAAGCGATGTAACTACAGTCTTATCAGATACTTTCAACGTGAAGACCCGCTCGAAGATCCGGTCCACATGAGTAAGGTACCGATCCAGGCAAAAGGCCTCGCGGATCTGTGCAACGGATAGATGCGATAGGACTTCATCGTCCGCTTCGATGGCCGCCTGAAAATCCCCCTCTGCCTCCCAGGTCTTCATCGCATGCTCCTGGACCGCTCTGTAGGCGCGTTCACGTAACATTCCGGCAGCCGCGAGATCCAAAAGGAGCTGGCCCGAGAAGATGAGGCCTCGAGTAGCTTCGAGGTTCCGGCGCATGCGCTCTGGATAGACTCGCATGCCATCGATCAGCCACACGGTTTTCGCCAGCATGTAATCGAGCAGAATAGCGGAGTCGGCGAGGATCACGCGCTCGACCGAGGAATGCGAAATATCGCGCTCATGCCACAGCGCGATATTTTCGACCGCAGCATGGGCATTGGCGCGGACCAGACGCGCCAGACCGCAAATCTGCTCGGCGGTCACCGGGTTGCGTTTGTGGGGCATCGCCGACGATCCCTTTTGGCCCTCGCTGAACGGCTCCTCGGCTTCCCGCACTTCGGTGCGCTGCAGGTGGCGAATCTCGAGCGCAATCTTTTCTAGCGTGGCCGCAAGGAGAGCCAGCGCGGAAACCCAGGCGGCATGCCGGTCGCGCGAAATCACCTGTGAAGCGATGGGCGCCGGTTTGAGATTCAACCGGAGGCAGATTTTCTCTTCAGCCTCAGGCCCGATGTGGCCAAAAGTCCCCACTGCGCCCGAGATTTTACCCACGCGCAAATCTTCCGCGGCGGCCTGAAGCCGCGCTTCACCGCGCGACAGGTCGTCATACCAGAGGGCGAGCTTGAGGCCAAACGTGATCGGCTCAGCGTGGACGCCGTGCGTGCGCCCGATCTGCACGGTTCGCTTGAACTCAAACGCGCGCCGCTTCAAGACCTCGCGAAGCGCCTCAACGCCGCGGACCAAGACAGCCGACGCCTGTTGAAGAATCAGAGCCTGGGCAGTATCCACAATGTCATTGGAGGTAAGGCCATAATGCAGCCATCGGGAGGCGTCCGACTGGGCGGCGGCGGCCAGGCGCTCGGCCACAGCGGTGGTGAATGCGATGACATCGTGCTTCACCTCACGCTCAATTTCGTGTATGCGGGCAAGCTCGAATCGGGCGTGCTGGCGCAGAGCGCGGGCGGCCTCGGGAGGAACCTGGCCAATTTCCGCCAGCGCTTCGCTCGCCGCCAGCTCTACTTCAAGCCACTGGGCGAACCGGTTTTCATCGGAGAAAATATGCCCCATTTCAGGGCGAGTATATCGGGCGATCATCGGTCTTTACTCTATTAGAAACCAGGTTTGATCTTGTACGCCATTCCGCCGGATCGAGTGGGCCTGTTCAAGCCTTTAGGATGGGGACGACGCGCCTGTTGTTGGCCTGGATGCGCCCACCGCTAATTACAAGATAGTCAACCTGGACATTGCGACCGCGGACTGGAGTCAGCCAACTTCCGGTTTGTGCGTGACACGGCCAAATACCGGCAGGTGGTGTTCGGAGGACGTAAGCCGACTTCCGAGGACCTATAGGTGCCACCCGGCGAAGGGGAACCAGGACTCAGGTAGCGAATTTGTCGTACCAGCTGAGGACACGGAGTGCCCGCAACGTATTCCATCGGCTAGGCTGGTTGTCGCCTTCCTCCAACCCAAAATAGACCTTGCCAGGATGAGTATTCTCCAAAAGCCAGATACCATCGGGCTGTTCCTTGGATCGGAGCAAATTGATGGCCTCGTCCATACGCGCGTCCGGCACGTTTCCTGCCAAGCGGAAGTATTCGAGAGCACGCAGCACGTCGTAGTGCCAACGAGCGGGAAACGAGAATTGCAGCCAGGATGGATTGACGACTTCGCTGTGCTCTTACGTCGAAGCAGCTTTCGCTCCGAAGATACTCCTCACCCCGGTGCCGAGCTGCAATGGATTCCGCAGAGCCCCCGGTTGCACGCTCGTGCGCCAGTAAACCTTCCAGAACGTTGATCGTGGTTGCGAACGACGAGCGGACGGAGCCGTTTTCCGCCTCGCAATTCCAGATCTGCAAGCTGTTCATTCAGCAGCCGACCAACCAAGCCATTCATATCTGGACCAAAATAGGTGCCCAATGTGGTGATCCTGCCATTGATACACGGCTCGACCTCGCCGCTGAAGAACCGCTGCCCAGCGTGCTCCCAGTGACAGTAATCTCGCACCAGCGCCACCGCCCGCCCGATCCGGTCAGAATGCGGATCGATTCCGAAATTATGCAACAGTTGAAGAGTCGGTAGTGTGGAGATCCAGGGTTGCCCTCTTTCTTGTCCCACTGGTATAGGCTCCGCGCCGGGAAGCACGCGCCTCCGCCCACTGGCCGCCTTCACCTTGCAACGCTAGCAGTCTGGCCCTCAGCCTCGGTAGCCGTTCGCGCTCGCTCCGCCGCGACGACCTCGGCTGACGCATGGATAAGATCGCGCAACACCTGCCAGCGAATAGCAGGATCCGAATCGAGCAGCCAGTCCAGTACGCTCATGCGGCAGAGTCTAGCAAGATTTGTAAGATGTCAATCGACCTTATCGCAGTTTGCCTTTCCCGGTTGGTAAGATAAACGCCGTAGGGTCCAGCTATCACTTGGCCGAATGGCGGACCAACGCCAAATTGAGCATCCTTGCCGAGGATTCCCGAGCCAAGGTCCTGTTTGCGCGCGATTCAGGACTCATAAGAAATCGATATGGTCACTGCGGAACGGATGTCAAAGAAAGGGTGGTCCGCCCTGGCTGATGACATGGTCGGGCGTGGAGCTACCAGCACGAGGATGAAATTGCGGAGGTTATGGAGTACCTTGCGAAAAACTTCGAACAGAGAAGATAAATATCAATAAAGCCACCTCCAGCGAGCTTTCACAAGGGCTTGACCTGTCCTTCGAAAGAAGCCGAGGCAATTGTCAGTTTCAGGGAAGGTCATGGCCCTTTTAAAAGCTGGGAAGATCGGATCAAAGTGCCGGGCGTCGACCCAAAAAAGATAAATGCTTCCACCGGAGTATCCGAAGTTACCCGACGTCTTTGCCCATATACATTTCGCTGACCAGCGTCCGATGGTTTTCAAGCACACGGTTGCGCCGCACCTTCATGGTGGGCGTCAACTCGCCCTGCTCAATGGAAAATTCGCGCTCCACGATTTTGAATTTGCGGATCTGCTCGAAGGGCGGGAGCTGCCGGTTCACCGATTTCACGGCTTCTTCTACCGCGGACTGTGTTTCGTTAGCCGGACCATTCACCGTGAACAACGCAGTGACGTAAGGCATGCGGTCCCCGATCAGCAGCACCTGATTGATCGCCGGTTCGCGCTTGAAAAGAACCTCGATGCGCGCAGGATAGATTTTCTTTCCGTTGGAGGCGACGATCATTTCTTTCTTCCGGCCGGTGATATACCAGTAGCCGTCGTCGTCCACTTCGGCGATGTCGCCGGTCGCGAGCCAGCCGTCGCGCAGCACCGCCGCGGTAGCTTCCGGATCTTTATAATATGACGACAAAAGGCAAGGGCTGCGAAGCATCAACTCACCATCCGGTTCGACGCGCCCCTCCACGCCAGGCAGAAGTTTTCCGATGCTGCCGGGCTTGGGCCGATCCAGCGGATTCATGGATACTACGCCCGCCTCGGTCAGCCCGTACCCTTCAATGAGGGGCATTCCGATGGCAGCGAAGAACTCGGCCAGATCCTTGCCGAGTGGAGCCGCGCCGGACACGGCGATGCGAAGACGTCCGCCCAGGCGCTCGCGAATTTTCGCGAATACGAGACGATCGAACACGCGCAGCGACGCCTTCATCCAGGCGGGTACAGGCCTGCCTGCCTGCCGTCGACGCATAGCATCTGAACCTACTCCCACGGCCAGATAGAACAGGCGTCGTACCGCCGCGGGCCGCTTGCGGATTTCAGTCGAAATGGTGGAATAAACCCGTTCCCATACACGCGGGGGCGCGAGAAAAAAGGTCGGCCGGATGGCGCGAATTTCGTGCGGCAACCGAGCCAGGCTTTCGGAAAACCAAACGCAGGCGCCCTGGCGCACCGGGACCAGTTCCACTACTACTCTCTGCGCGATATGCGCCGAAGGCAGAAAGGCGATGATAGCGTCGTCCGGCGTAACGGGCAACACGACCGGCGCCATATCGATATTGGCAACCAGGGCTCGATGGGTCACCAGCGCCATCTTGGGTTCACCCGTGGCGCCCGACGTCATGTAAAGCACTGCGTGATTGGAATCCTCGATCCCGGCGCGAATATGCTCGAACGCCTGAGGATCTTCGGCAAGCCGCCTCTGCCCGTCGGCGCGCATATCGTCGAGTGTCGAAATCCCCTCCGCCGCGCCAGTCAGTAAAATCCAGTGCAGACCCAGTTTATCTGCGCCCGCGGCTTCGAGCGACTGCATGGCCTTCACGTTTTCGATAAACACCACGCGCGCATCCGAGGCTTCGAGCGTCCGCGCCTGATCGGCATAGGGGAGGCTGGTGTAGAGCGCCGCGGAGACGGCGCCGGCCGACATAATGGCCAGATCGGCCAGATAAAATTCGGCCCTGGTTTCCGACTGCAAGGCCACGATCTCACCTGTGCGAACGCCGATCGCGTGCAGGCCTACGGCGATCTGCCGCACAGAGTCTTGGTATTCGCGCCAGGTCCAGGTACGGTATTTGCCGCCGCCTATCGGCTGCTGCAGCGCGGGTCTCTGGGCATGAGCGGCCGCAGTCTCTTCGAGCACACTGTAGATGGTCCGAGCACTCATCCGCATAATGCTAACATGCCATCAAATCCGGACGAAAAATCGCCCGCCGCTACCCCGTTGAAGCGATCTCATGTGCGATTGTGCGGCCAACATCGGCCAGGATCGCCTCGCGTTCGTCGCCTGAAGCTGCTCCCTGGGTCAGGAAGGCTGTGACGACGAAGGGCTTCCGGTTCGACGGCCAGATCACGGCGATGTCGTTACTAGTCGCATTGTCGCCAGTGCCGGTCTTATCGCCGATCGCCCAATCGCGCGGAAGACCGGCTCGCAAACGCGCGCCTCCAGTCTTATTTGCGACCAGCCAGTTCGCGAACAGCTTTCGCGATTCCGGACGGAGGACATTGCCGAACACGAATTTGCGAAGATCTTCGAGCATCGCGGCCGGCGATGTCGTATCCCTAGGATCGCCCGGAGCACCTTCATTCAATTCCGGTTCGTTCCGATCGAGGCGAGTCACCGTATCGCCAATCGAACGAAAAAAGGCCGTCAGCGCCGCAGGTCCGCCGAAGCTCGAGAGCAGCAGATTGGCCGCCGTGTTGTCGCTGACCGTGATTGCCGCGCTGCAAAGTTCGGCGATCGACATTCCGTTACCGCGCACATGGAGCTTTGTAATCGGTGAAGCGGGGAGAATGTCACCCGGTGAAAAGACGATTCGCCGATCGAGCTGCTCCGCGCCCCGATCGGCGCGCTCGAGCACGAACGCGGCGGCAGACGCTTTGAACGTGCTGCACATCGGAAAGCGTTCGCTTGTGCGGTAGCCGATTACCGACCTGATTGATGTGTCCAGGACCGCGCACCCGAGCCGCCCGCCGCTGCGTTTTTCAATCTCGGTCAGGCGAACGGCCAAGCTCTCTCCGTCGCCTCCCCGCATCCCCCGTGGAATCGTGAGCGCGAGGATGGTTCGAGCCAATGCCGCACGGCGCGTAAGCGAAACCGGCATACGTTTTCAGTCTTTCTTGCGTCGGGGACTGCGACGCGGTCCGCCCACACCGGGAGCCTTGGTAACGCGCTTGCGCGTGGGAGCCTTCTTCGGTTTGGCGGGCGGAGGATTCGGCTCAAAGATCGTGGGCTGGCCCTCCACATAGGGCTGAGGCTCGTATTCTTCGACTTCGGGAACGGCCTCCGGCTCGGGCCGCGGCGGCTCTGCGGGCGGATAAAATTCGGCGCCGAGGTACACCAGGACATCCGAGTCTTCGTGCGGCTCCAGGCGCACCACCATCTTGTCCTGCGCGTAATTGAGAAATTCGATGAACTCCTGAAAACCATAAGCGCTGGGCTCGAAGTTGGACTGCTCGGCTTTAAACCATCCGGCCAGGTCTTCAACCGGGCAGCCGTTCTCGATTTCGAGGCGATGATTTTCGAGAACATCACGCAGCGCCGGCAACAGGTCCTCGGGCTTGAGCGTCGGACGCTCGGGCTGCGCCGAGCTCTTGCGCTCGATGATGTAACGCCCGCCCGTGCCGCTGACGTTCACCAGGTCGGCGCGCTTGAGCCGTTCTACAAAATCGGAAAAGCTTGAACCGCCATAGGCGCGTTCATTGAAGGCCGGATCGAGCTGGAGCATAGTAGATTTGAGCAGGCCCAACTGGGGCTGTACAGCGCGGCGCTCCAGGACTTGCAAAGCGCGTTCCACCAGCGGCATAACCTGGGCGAGATCGAGCGGAGCGGGCCGCTGCCGCCGGTCTCCACGCTCGGGACGGTCGGTGCGCTCGGTGCGCTCCGGCCGGTCCATGCGGGGGCGCGGCTGCTGCTGTTGACGAATCACCTCGCCCGCCATGATGGGCCGCTCCACGGTATCGGTTAACAGCGATTCGAAGCTGATGAACTCGTGACAATTCTGCTGGAGAATCGTGGAAGTGAAAGCCTTGCCTCCCACCACGAAAACGGTTTTTCCGTATTCTTTGAGCTTATTCACCAGCGGAATAAAGTCGCTATCGCCGCTCACAATCGCGAACGCGTTCACGTGCGTATGAGTGAAAGCCATCTCCAGAGCATCTAAAGCGAGGTTAATATCCGCGCCATTCTTATCTCCGCGCGGCGATGGAATCCGCTGCACCATCTGCACGGCGCTCTCGGCCATCTGGCGCGTGGCTCCGTCCTGACGGCCCCAGTTGGCGTAAGCGAACTTAGCCACAATGTCGCCGCGCTCCTTCAGCGCGTCCAGCGCCAGGGATACGTCAAAATCGCGCCGCAGCGTCGATTTCAATCCGATCTCGATGTTATCGTAATCGACGAACACCGCGATGTTTAGTTTTTCTTGCATCTATTTTGTTTTTCCTTAAGCCGTCCTCAGGCGGCGTTTTTAAGCCGCCATCCGGCGGCATAAGCAGTGGAGAAAGACGCCCTTTCAGGCCGTCTGCTTCACCGAGTTGCGGATGAATTCCACGATCTCCTCAAGCGAAGCGCCGGGTTGAAACACGGCGGCCACACCGAGACGCTTTAGCTGCGCGGCATCCTCATCCGGAACGATGCCACCCACAACGACGAGCACATCGCTCATCTGTTTTTCTTTTAACAACTCCATGACGCGCGGCACGATCGCGTTGTGCGCTCCCGAGAGAATGGACAGGCCAATCACCTGCACGTCCTCCTGTAGCGCGGCATTGACGATCATTTCCGGGGTCTGGCGCAAACCGGTATAGACTACCTCCATACCGGCATCGCGTAACGCGCGGGCAATTACTTTGGCGCCGCGATCGTGCCCGTCGAGACCGGGCTTGGCCACCAGCACCCGAATTTTCTGATCCATATCGGAAAGAGACTTGTTCCGCCGTCTCCAGGAGCAGGTGGAACACTAACATTCAAGTATAAGCTCAAATGCGAGCCGCGTGGTTGGGAGGGTCAGGCGTCCGGCTTCGTCTCAATGGTCAGTTTTTTGGGGAACAAGTAATTCGCTACCACGTAGAGCATCCCAAGCACGTTTACCGTGGTTGCGCCGATCGCCGCAAGAATGATGGAGTCTGACAGTTGGAATCGAATGCGTGATCCAAATCCTTCGCACGCCATCAGCCCGAGCATCGCCACCAACCATCCCATGACCAGGCAGTAGATTCTATGAGCATACTTCTTGCGCTCGAGGAGATCTTGTCCCAAGCCCTCCAGCAACAGCCTCGCCCGGCTATGCTCAAAAAACTCTTTCTCCTGGCTTGCCGCAGCGGTAGGCGGTGTTGCAGCGAAATCTGCCGCTACATTTTCTAGTGTGATATCCGAGGAGTCATTAAGTTCGTTCACAGGACTTGCGGTTTCTTCGCGAGGGACTCAAAATATTCCTGAATCATATAATCGGGGATGTCGATATTCTTGACATCTCCATACTGCGAATGGATCAGGTGCCACGGAGTTCCCGGTTTGTGAGTGGCATCTGAGAGTTGCAGCGCGGTGTACTTACTGTATAAGCTCCAGATCCGGTCAAGCAGTCGTTTGGCGAACTCATCGTCCTCCGGCGATGAGTCCCGGCAAGTGGCTATAGACGGTTCATAAACTTTTATCTCTCCGTCATCGAGAAAGCTTACGTCCAGCGCGCGCGATTCAATTACTCCCGATCCTACGCCTTTAAATTCGTGATAGACAGAAGGAACCACCGGACCAAACTTCCAGGCTTCAATTCGCTCATCAAGAAGGGGTCGCCTTTGAATCGCCAAATGCCAGCCGTGGGCATAGTAAAGAAGCTTGTGCAGCTTCATATGGGACACGGAAATGCTACCTGCTTGCGCTATGTTAAGGAGTTCGTTTGCGATGGCCTTGGAATCGTATGGCATGAGAGCGCATTCCCTCCATCCTTTCGATAATTCTTCGCCTAGTGAATAGTATCATAGATAGTGAGCTTTATGGCAACTCTAAAGTCTGGTGTTGATGAATTGCTCCGATGCGCAATCCAGAACAGACGGATGATTCGCCTTCGTTATCGTAATCGGGAGCGGATTATCGAACCCCACGATTATGGCGTCCAGAACGGCTATCGAAGACTTCTTGCGTACCAAATTGGCGGCTCCAGCAGCGGAAAGCTCCCAAATTGGCGATGGATGGATGTAGACCTGATTTCCAACGTCGAACTGCTGGATCGGACCTTTAAAGGCGGCCGGCCGGCTCCGTCAGGCAAACATCACCAGTGGGACCAGGTCTATATTAGGGTCGGACCGGCCGACGGCAACGCTTGATAACAACACGAGCCCAGTGAATTTTTCTTGTAGGGGAATGAATTCTATGATAATCTTTCCCAACATCGTTATTTAACGCTGGCACCCCGACATATTTGTCAGCGCGCAGGAACTATTCGTGGGCCGGCTTCGACCAGACTCAGATCTTTGCTCTGCATTACACCTACGATATCCCGGTAGCCAGAACTTGGCAGAACATCCGAGCAGCCAACATGATTGCCTCGAACAGGCAAATTTCCGGTGTTACCACGTTTGCAAGCGGATTGCCCGTTCCGATTACTTTTACAATGACTAACGGCGAGAATACTTCGGGTGGGGGCGATCCGCAAAGGGTGAATTTGACGTGCAATCCGAATTCCGTAAGCAATCGCGGCCCCAACGAGGAGTTCAATACTTCGTGCGTCCAGTTCATGGGAGTCGGGAACCTCGGTGATGCTTCGAGAAATCCGATTCGGGGACCGGGCATCAACAATTTCGACGTGACGGTTTTCCGTAATTTCAACCTTGGGAGCGAGAAGCGAGTTCTCACGTTCCGCTGGGAAATCTACAACGTTTTCAATCACCCCCAGTTTAGCGGTGTGAATGCCGCGGCGCTATTTACCCCGGCCGGTGTTCAAACCAACTCTTCTTTCGGTACGGCGAATGCGACTCGTCCCCCGAGAGGAATGCAACTTTCACTCCGGTTCCGGTTCTAGCCCGTGTTCAGCGTATAATGGAGTCCTTGAAAATGCGTGGCGCGCTTGTGCTTCACGCGCTGAGACGGCCCAGGAGCAGTCATGAACCGAACGAGATCAGTGCTGCTAATGCTTGCGGTTTTTTCGATCGCGCTGACGGTGTCGGTTCCGGCGCAAACGCGCGGAGAGGGCAAACAGCGACCGCCCGAAGGTAAACCTATCGTTCTCGCCAACGATAAGCTCGAGTTTACGATCTTTATGAGAGGCGGAAGATTCTCTAAACTCGTCATGCGAAGCGGCGAGCCGCTCAGTCCGCTGGCCTCGATCGGCCACTTTCTCGCGCTTGACGGTTTTGGAGCTCCCTCCGAGGAGGAGCAGGCTCTCGGGATGCCTTTTCACGGCGAGGCCAGCCATCAATCCTTCAGGGTGATCGCAACAAACGATTCAGGACCGGTGCATTTGGTGACGCTGCAAGCGGAGCTTCCGCTGGCACAGGAGACACTGACCCGGACCGTTGAACTGGCCGACGGCGAGAGCGTCATCTATGTCACGAGCCAGCTTGAAAGCGGGTTGACCATCGACCGGCCGATCTCGTGGGCCGAACACGCGACCATCGGTCCCCCGTTCATGGAAAAAGGTAAGGTCGTCGTGGACATGCCGGCAACTAATTGCCGGGTGCGGCCGTACAAGCCCGGAGCCATTCCAGGTCATCTCGTTTATGATCGTGATTTCAAGTGGCCGATGGCTCCGACCAACGATGGCGGGCAAGCCGACATCCGGCTCATTCCGACTGACCATAACTGGCTGGACCTCGCCAGTTGCCAAATGGACCCGAGCCGCAGACTTGAATTCGTTACCGCCCTGCACCTTGAAAAGCATATTGTTTACGGGTATGTGTTTCGGCGGCAGGATTATCCCTGGCTTATGAGCTGGATGAACTTTACCGGCGACGATCGCGCAGCCCGCGGTATGGAATTTTCCTCGCAGCCTTTCGATATTTCACGCCGCGACACCGTCGCGATGAGCCCGCTTTTCAACACGCCAACATTCCGTTGGCTGCCCGCCAAGGCAAAAATCGAGAATCGGTTTCTCATCTTTTATACCAGGGTGCCGGAAGGATTCACCAAGATCGATGACGTCGCACTTGAAGGCGGGAAGTTGACGATTCTCGATCGCTCCGGGAAAAGTGTGGTGCTTGCAGCGTCAAAGGAGTTGTGAGTTGGTGAAGCGCTGAAAGCCAGGAGAAGAGCATGAAGGTGAGAATTGCCAGCCTTGCATTTGCGATAGCGGGGCTTTGTGCCGGGCAGGAGGGGACCAGAGTTTATATCGCCCATTGCCAGCAGTGTCACGATCAGAATAGCGACGCCCATGCCCCGGCTGTGGAAGCCTTGGGAAACATGGCGTGGGAAGATATTCTGAAGGCTCTCGAAACCGGCAGTATGAGGGCTCAGGGAGCACAACTTACAGCGGAGGATCGCACCGCTGTGGCCCGCTACCTGGGGAAAGCGGGTCCTCTCGTGCTTCCAAAAATGACGGGTTATTGCCCGGCAGGTTCAAAGCCGAAGGTATCCAATTCCGCTTGGAACGGATGGGGCTCGGATGAGCGCAATACTCGTTATCAGCCGGAACGGGCCGGAGGCCTGACAGCAGCGCAGCTCCCGTCACTCAAACTCAAATGGGCATTCGGATTGCCGAATGCCATCACAGCTTACGGACAGCCGACGGTGTTTGGCGGGCGAGTTTATGTCGGCAGCAATGATGGCACTGTCTACGCTTTGGACGCGCAAACCGGGTGCATTTATTGGATGTATCAGGCAAAGGCGATGGTTCGCGACGCCGTCGTCATCGGCTCCGGATCGCGTGCATACTTTGGCGATCTGGAATCCAATTTCTACGCCCTGGATTCGAATACCGGTAAACTGATCTGGCAAAAAAAGCTCGATAACCAGGCGTTCACCCGCATTACTGGAACGGCGAAGCTGTATCAAGACGTGCTGTATGTGCCCATCGCTTCACAGGAGGAGAATGCGGGTGCAAGCCCGACCTACTCTTGCTGCACCTTCCGGGGTAATCTGGTCGCTCTCAAAGCCAGCGACGGGTCTGAGGTTTGGAGAACTTATACCTCGCCGGAAGCGCAGCCCACGAAAAAGAGCGCGACCGGCATTCAGTTCTACGGGCCCTCGGGTGCGACGATTTGGTCGTCACCTACGCTGGACCTCAAACGAAAGCTGATCTACGTAGCCACCGGTAACGGATATTCCGATCCCGACATCAAAACAGCCGACGCCATTGTGGCCTTGGATATGGAGACGGGCGCAATCCGTTGGTCACAGCAGCCCAATCCAGATATGTTCAATTGGGGCTGCGCAGGGCCTGGGCGCGGAGCTAGTAATTGTCCCGAGAACGCGGGGACCGACGTAGATTTCGGGGCGTCGCCAATCCTGGCCGATCTGGATGGCGGCCGCCAGATGATTCTGGCGGGCCAGAAATCCGCAGTAATGTGGGGATTCGATCCCGACAAAAAAGGTGCGGTCGTATGGCAAACCCGGATCGGCAAGGGCGGTCCGGGCGGTGGAATCCAGTGGGGGATTGCGTACAGTCCTGCGGACAAGCTTGTATTCGCGCCGCTTGCCGATACAGTTCGAGGCGAGCCCTCGAGCGGAGGCGGCCTGTTCGCCCTTGATCCAGCGACCGGCAAGGTCGTGTGGCATACGCCGCCGCCGGTACCTTCGTGCGCCGGGAAGCGGGGTTGCTCCGGCGCCCAGAGGTCCCCTCCCACAGTCATTCCGGGGGCCGTCATTTCGCCGTCCATGGATGGGCACATTCGCGCTTTTCAGATCAAGACGGGCGAGGTCATTTGGGATTTTGACGCGGTTCGCGACTACACGACGGTGAACGGAATCGCTGCAAAAGGTGGCTCTTTTAGCGCGACCGGAGCTACCGTGGTCGACGGCTTTCTCTACGTGAACTCCGGCTACTCGAGCATGCCGGGGAATGTCTTGCTGGCGTTTTCTGTGAACTGATAAGAATCTGGAGACCAGCGCACATGAGAATTCTTTTTACATGGGTTTTGGCGGTGCTCTTCGCATCCATTTTACCGGCCGCCAAAACTCTTGACGTCTACGTGATCGATGTTGAAGGAGGAAAGTCGGTACTGATCGTTTCTCCGGCGGGAGAGTCGATGCTTATTGATGCGGGCTGGCCCGAGCTAAACACTCGGGAAGCCTCGGTGAGTCGAATCGTTGAGGCGGTCGAGGCGGCCGGTCTGAAGCAGATCGATTATCTGGCAATTTCGCATTTCGATGCCGACCATATCGGCGATGTGCCGCAACTGGCTTCGAAGATCGCCATCCGCCATATTTTCGATCATGGAGAGTTTCAACCCGCTCCCGCTCCAGCCACTCCCGACGCGCGATACACCGCTTCTCTTGAAGCTGCGCAGGCGCGATTCAAAGCTTACGACGAGGTTCGGAAGAGGATTGGCCATACAGTCCTCCGGCCCGGCGATCAGATTCCCATCAAGGGCGTAGAAGTCGAAGTGGTCGCGGCAGGAGGGGAATTCATCCACAAACCGGTTAAGGACGGCGGCGCACCGAATCCTCTCTGTGCGAGCAACCCTCAGATACCCGTGATTCCGCGCGACGTGGAAGATAATCTGTCGATTGGCCTGCTGTTCACGTTAGGGAAGTTCCGCATGCTCGACCTGGCGGATTTGGAGGCTCATCACAGCCGCGAACTGGTGTGCCCTAATAATTTGATCGGCACGGTGGACGTGTATCAGGTCAACGTGCACGGCCAGTTTAAGGGTATTGCGCCGGAACTAATCGGCGCGCTACACCCTAAAGTGGCGATTATGGGCAACGGCGCGAGAAAAGGCGCGGATCCGCAAACCTGGCCTATCCTTCGCGCGACTCCGGGGCTGGAAGACATTTGGCAAGTCCACTATTCCGCCGCCGGTACGAAGGAAACCAATCCCCCTTCTGATTTCATCGCGAACCTGGATCCGGGCGACGAAGGGAAATTGATCAAGGTGTCGGCGGAACCGAACGGGATGTTCACGGTGAGCAATAGCCGGAACGGCTTCAGCAAAACCTACAAACCGTAAACACACGCCGATATGGGGCGCGGTTTGGACAGCGCGCGTGAGGACCCTCAAAAATCGGCTTCCGTCTGCGAAAACCCGCAGGCGTGGGTACCTGGAAATACTTGACAAATGGAGCCACCCGCCGGGATCGAACCGGCGACCTGCTGATTACGAATCAGCCGCTCTACCAACTGAGCTAGGGTGGCTTTCTCCTGCAATCATAACATTGCAATGAACCTAGGAACTCAAGTGAGCAGCAGCTCATAGCTTATCTCTTTGTCCGCGACGCGCCTTACCAAGTGAGACGAGCAGCCATCTCCATCTTCCGCTGGGGCAGCGCTGTTAGCGCGCCGAATGTCGTGTGATTGCTGACATACAAGTTATTCACACTTGCGACGTAGAACGACGGGTTATTAATAGCGTTGTACATTTCCCAGCGCAGTTGCAGATTCCACGGGCCGGAGCCAATGGGACCCTTCTCGGAGAGCTGGAAGCTTTTCGTCAGGGAAGTATTCAAATTGAAAAGCCCGGGTTGGCGCGCTATATTACGTCCGCAGGTCCCGTCGTTCCCGAGCAGAGGCTGAGAGTAAGAATAGGGGCTCGAGAACGCGCTCGGCAGATGGAGACCGGAACCGTTCGTCAGACAATTCGCCAGTGTATTATCCGCAGCCGCTCCACCGCTGGTGTTTCCGTCCATATTGACATCGGTAATTCCGAGGACCGGCCCTGAGAAGATATTCATCGGAACACCGGACTGATGCACGGCCACGAAGCCGAGTTGCCAGCCGCCGAACAACAAGCGCGAAAGATGACCAGTGTGATCTTTAAACAGCGGCAGCTCATAGAGTCCCGTAATTAAAAAACGGTGGGGTATATCGAAATTCGAAACAGCGGGCTTAACGCGAGATTCGAGACGTTTTGCGGAATGCCGTCGCCGAGGTAATCCTGAGTCGGATAAGCGGTAGATTCATTATCAATGGACTTCGACCAGGTATACGAAGCCTGCAACATTAGTCCTTTATTGAAAGACTTCCTCAACAGTAATTGAAGAGAATTGTAATCCGAGTTTCCGGCATCCGTGATGTAGTTGACTTGAGTGAAACGCGGATCCAGGCGTCCCGCGCCGGTCGATTCCTGGTTGGAGACGCTCTGGAATTGCGACTGCCGGGCTGTTTCGTCCGCGACACTCGTAGCAGGCGCGGGCACGAATGACGGGAGGAATGAGTTTATGGGTAAGAAAACAGCTAAATGAGTTCCCCTCGAGCCGACATATCCAGCGCTCACCAGCGTAGACCAGGGTAACTGATGTTCCAGCGACAGGTCATATTGCTGGAGGTAAGGATTATGCAGGTTCTGATTCGTGAGTGAAGAATACGGATGCATTTCGCGGGATGAAACTTGGAAGGCTGCGCTGCAACGCGTCTCGGACCAGCTTTAGAGTCGGAACCCGCATCCCTACTTCCCGCCACGCCAACACCAGAGAAATCGGTAACGATAGTGTGGCTGCGGCTCCCTGTAATCCCAGCACCTTCCAGTCGTCCTGGGGTCCTCGGACGAACGCAAACGTGGCGACCAGGGCAGCGATTTTGGCGATCAGATCGCAAGTAACCATCAGCCGCATCCGCTCCAGCCCCTGGAAAAACCACATCATGCTCGCGCCCTGAGCGGTCGCCCAGTATACGCCGGACCAAAACAGGAGCGCATGATCGCGAACAACCGCAGCCAATGCACCAGTACCATCGACAACAGTACGGCTGCCAGGCAGAGCGCTATTTTGGCGCCGAAAACGCCAGCGAAGGTGTCGCGCAGCGCCGCCCTGTCGTGGCGAAGGCGCGCGACCTCGCGAGTGCCGGAAAAATTGAATCCGAATTCGACGGTGATGAGCAAATATCCGCCAAACGATTGCACGGCCGCCAGCAATCCCCATTGAAACGGTCCCAATACGCGGCTCAAGTACGGCACTGTAACCAGCGCCAGCACGTAAGTGGAACAGTACAGCCCGTACAGGGCAAATAGATTGTGGAGAACCCCCACAGGCATTCCGCGCCAGGTTCTGGTATCGGAAATCTCTAGGTTCACGAAATCGGCGCCTGGTGCAGCCACCGTGGCCCTTTCATTCGTCGAGCCACCTGAATCCATCCTGATTGTGCGGCTCTTTTATTCCGGCATAGAGCGATGCAGCTCGCCAACATTGCCATTACCATCCACCAGTGCCTCTGATAAAAAGCTTCAATATCTGTGGACATACCCAACATGCCGGCGTCCGCGCACAGGAGAGCTAGGATCAGCGGCTTGGCTTCTAAACGGACTAACTTCATCACGCTCATTCCCTGCAGAAAAAACCACCTGATAAAGCCCAGGTAAACCTCAACCCGACTAAGCCGAATTCGGTCATGATCCATATCGTGGTGTTATGAATAATGCGGGGATATCGGCCAGTGGTGCCGTTGCGGGCGTCGAAGCCTCCGATGCCGATTCCAAAAATAGGGCTGGTGGCGAACAAGGGTAGTGCTTCGCGGATCTGGTCGATGCGTTGCATGGCGGTGTTAGAGCGCTCGACCAACGCTATCGAGCGATGATTGCCGCCGATTACAAGCCAGGCGCCCGCGCCCAGCGCACCGATCAGGATAGCGCCCAGGATGGCCCGCTGAGGCCGGAAAATCGCCGCCATTGCCAACGCGAATGCGAATCCAATCCAAGCCGATCGGGATACGGTTAAGGCGAGCCCCGTCAGGAGCGTAACGCTGACAGCGGCTCCTGCCCAACCCTTTACCAGAGCCTGCTTGCTCTCTTGGGCAACTAACTGGAGCACCAGGGCAACCATAATCAGCCCGCCAAAGGCGTTAGGGTCGAGCAGCATTCCGGAAACTCGCGCAGTGCCGTAATTCATCCATACGGCCTGGAACCCGACCGCAAAGGCCGCTAGAGCGACCAGAGTATTGAGGGCGGTAGCAAGTATGAAGACCCGCAGGATCCGCCGAATATCTTCCCATTGCTCGACAACGCTGGTCAGGGCCAAGTAAGCTGCGAATAGCGTCCCCAAGCCGAAGAGTTTGATAGCGACGAAGGATATCATCTTCCCGTCTCGGGAGACCGCGATTGCTGCACTCATCACGAAAATCAGAATTAGGCTGGGATGAAGGATACTCCACGCATTTGTCACCAAGCGGAGTCGGCCTATCCCCAATACCAGCCCCAGGACGAGGAACAAATCCGAAGGGGCCAAATTCATTAATCGAGTTTGAAACTGAATCGGCAGGAAGAATACGTAAGCGCCCATTCGTCAGGAACAGAAGAGTGGGTCGCCACGGACGCTCCATTCTCGAAGGCAAGTACGGCGCAATATTGTTCGTTTGCGCCAGCCGCGGGGAAGGAGAGTATGAACTCAGCATCATCTCTTCAGTCCCGCCCATCGGCGGCCGCGTAAGCTGTAAAGGACTGGTAGCCATACGGGGCGCTATCGGACCCCGGATTCCAGTGATTGAGAATCGTGCCCGCTACGGGGATTCCGTCGGCCCCCAGACGCATGATTGCCGCATGGGCGTCCTGATGCGTGGTCTTCCGCGACCGCACGACCAGGATCACCGCATCCGCTAGGCGGCCCAACAGGCGCGCGTCTGGGCCATACAACACGGGCGGCGTATCGATCAGCACGATATCGTATTGGGAGCGCAAGCGGGAGACCAGTTCGGACCAGCGTCCAATGCTAAGGAGCAGTGCGCTACTGGGGATCGTGAGCCGGCCACTCGGGAGGAAATGAAAATAGGGAATTGAAAGCGGATTCAAAATGGCCGCATGAATGCGGGGGTCGGAGAGAGGCGTGTCCTCTAACAATTCGCTGAGTCCCGGGCCGAGGGGGACGCGGAAAATGTTGTGCAGGTTCGGCCGCCGGAGGTCCCCATCGATGAGCAGAACGCGCCGCTGAGTCTGGGCAAGCGCTATGGCTAGGTTGGCTGTAATGGTGGTTTTTCCATCGCCCCGGCTGGGGCTTGTAAGCATGACTACATTCGATCTGCCGTCGCATCGCCCGGTAATGGACGCCACTATGTCGTGGATCGACTCAATCAGCAGCGATGGCGGCCCTTTCCAAGCCGCCAACCCGATCGACGGATCGCGAGCTTCCAGACCGAGCATGTTCACCCCGGTCATAGCCGTGGGCTTAGACGCCTTCGGGATAGCCGCGAACTCCGGTACGCGCAGCAGGAAGGGCGCCTCTCCGGGAGCCCGAAGTGTGGGGTGCCGGCGCTCTTTTACCGACGCAAACATTACCCCAGCCAACAGGCCCCCGAACAAACCCGAGCGACAGGTTCAGCGCGTAGTTGGGCCGGTACGGCCGAGACGGTGGGAACGCGTCGCCCACAATTCTTAAATTGCTGAAGGGTGTGGCGGCTGCAAGATGGAACTGCTGCGCTTTTTCGAGGATCTCCGCTTGCAGTCCGCGCGCGGTATCGAGTTGGCGTTTTAAAGTTGCATAGTGAATGGAGCTAGCCGCTTCTTCGGATACCTGGGCCGCCTGGCGAGAATAGCGCTCCGACAGCATCTTCTCCCGGCCGAGCGCGACTTGATAATCGTTGTCCAGGCGCTTGCGCGTACTCGCCAATTCATTGTCCAGCGCCGCCTGCACCACCGCGATTTCGCTCTCTACTCTTTGGACCTTGTAATTCTCCGGAGTGAGCAATGACTTAAGTTGCTCTGCCTCGCGCCGCAAATCTGTAAGTTTGCTTTGATACTCGCGGACCGCTGGATTCTCCAAGGATTGGGCGAGCCACTCGGTTTGGGTGGAGGCCGCCATTTCGGCATTCGCCTGCTTCACAATCCGATCCGCCTGCGACCGGGCCAATTCTTCGCCCGCCAATTGCAAATTGCGTTCACCCGCGGTGTTTTGATCGGCGGTGGCAGGCAGACCCGTTCTCAGCGCATAGCTCTGCACTTCCGCTTCGGATTTTTGCAATTGCCGCTGGAGATCTTCCGTCTCGCGTTAGCCATGTGCCAAAATGCTGGATTGTATCCGCATCTACTTCCTCGCTTCGGCGCAGATGCTCATGGGCAAGCGTATTGACGAAGTCGGCTGCAAGGAGGGGATCTTCGGAGGCGTAGCTAATCTCTATGATTCTTGCCTCATGCGAGACCACCAGATTCTGCAGCGCACGCTGCAGCGCCCGTTCGGCTGGCGACTCCGTCGGAAGTGAGTGCGGGCCCATCGGGCCCAGGAAGCGGCGGAGGAAAGCGGCGGGATCCCAAGATTTTTCGGAAGCCCAGCGCTGATCGAGTTTTAGCCGGGCAACTACGCGCCGGATCAGCGGTGCGCCTTCGAGCAGGGCCACATTGGTTTCGATAGCTGTCTCGCTGGTCGGATCGCCACCGGCCGTTGAGCTACGCAACGAGGACAGACTCGCACTCGGATCGCGGTACTCGAGCGTTAACTGGGCGCGGTACATCGGAATCTGGAAGTCCGTGAAAATGGCGGCGATAACCAGCGCGGCCAAGGCGATCGCGCCCACCGCGACCTTGTGCCGCGACAGCGCCCGGCCGAGATCCGGGAGCATATCCGGCTCGGAGCGCTGGATTGGCATCCACTCCGGCGCGGGTTCGGTGGAAGCAAGTAGGGACGGAAGATGAGCGGCCCCCAGCGGAGGCGGTGCTACGTTATCCGCTAACATTCTGCGATTGCTCATGTAGCTTTCCTCAAGGACGCAAAACCGGATATCCAACCCGCCAGATAGTGACGCCGGTGCCTATGTTTATGGCCGTTTCGACGGCGCGAAGGGCCACATTCTTGGTTACGCTATTCGGCACAAACAAAATATCTTCGGGCTGCGGGACGATGTCGTTGCTCTTTCCCTCGAGCATCCGCTTGATGTTGACCGGAATCTCCTGACGGTCGGCGCCATCGGTAGAACCGCGGATAATTTTGGCGGAACTAGCCGAAGCCATCGGCCCGAGGCCTTCGGCCAGCGCCAGGGCCTGCAGCACGGAGATGTGATCGCGCTCGTTCAACGCGAAGCCTCCCGACTTGTGAACTTCGCCGATCACGTAGACCGTCTGCCCATGGCTAATCGAGATAACATCATGAGATCGCAGCACGAGCGTGCCTGCCTCGCTCTTTCCCTCCAGGGCGTCACGCAGGTTAGCTTCCGCAATCCAGGCATGCTGCGTCAGATCTTCTCTAGCGCCGGGGAGCGGGAGCGGACCTTGGTCCAGACTTCGCATAATCCGGATGGTGTTGCCTGAGTCGTTGCGAACCCCTCGGCGAGCGAGAGCGCTTCCAAGAGCGTTTTTTGCCCTTGGAGTTGATACGTTCCCGGCTTATTAACCGCCCCCAGAACCGAGACTGGTTGGCTGCGAAATTCTGTAATACTAATCGAAACCTGCGGACGCCGTATTTGGGCTTGGAGCCTCCTGGTCAATTCCTCGCGGAGTTGTTCGACAGTCAGGCCCCCGGCTTGAAAGTGGCCAATGAGCGGCACATCTATGAACCCCGATGGGTCGACGCGGATGGGATGCGCGGAGATTTCCTCGGCGCCCAAGGCCCATAACGCGACCTCATCTCCGGGGCCTAAAACGTAAGCCAATGGCACGTCCGCCGCCATGGCCATCGCGAAAATGATCATGCAAGCGGCCACTAGAATGATACATTTCCGCTGTCGGTTAAATTTATTAAAAGCAAGCGAATCCCGGGCGATTGAGTTGATTGACATAGTTACCGCAACTCACATCCGTTCAAAGGAGTGAGTTGCCACAATACGCAATCAAACCGCCAAACTCAGGCGGCCGTTCACCCTCTTTCGTGATTCCCCTGCCGTGCTCTGTATGGCTATCGAACTGAATGAGATGCGACTCTGTTCGAATTTCCAAAATCCACGGTGCCCGTAATGGCATGGACGAGAAGAGTGGTACGCTAGCGTCCACCTTATGGTAGGGTGAAGCACTTAAGTGGCGCTTCAAATCACCGTATAATGATCCGATCCCCACTCCCTGGATTCTAGAGGCCTGGTCGGGTTCACCAAGATGTCCCTGGGCTATGCGGTTCTGGAGCAGACACTATCGCCTTGCGAATCGAGGCCTATCTTACGTCAGGACAAGCGGAGGACAGCACTACCTGAACCGAGTCCAGGTGCGAGATACCAGAACGCTGAATGTAGTGATTGACCGCAGCGCGAAGCTTATTTCGAGCGTACAACTTCTTAATAGTGTGAGATTCAACAACCGCAAACTTTATGAACTTAAGCTGTTTTAAATTAAACCTTGACAATGAGAGGAAAATGTCGCACGATCCTGCATGAACCGATCGACTTGGATGGCATTTCTCGTTGCCGCAGGGTGCGCAGTTTTATGTGCACAGTCGGGCAGCAAAGGTTCTTGGCAGTTTGCCGGTCAAACCAGCGGCTTTTTGGGGGACAACACGTTCGTGAACGTGCAAGCCTTCGGCGCCGTGCCGAACGACGGAAGTGACGACAGCGCTGCATTTCAATCAGCGGTTAATTATCTTCAAACAAACCCCACGTCCCACAAAGGAGGAACTGTCTACGTTCCGGTAGGAGAGTATGATTTTACAACGGGAATTACGGTAAACGACGCAGGAATCCGTTTCGTCTGCGATGGGGGTCTGTCATACAACGAAGGTGGCGAGGGGTACTACACTGGCTCCATGTTCATCGCGAAAACGAATAGCATGATATTGCTCGATTTTAATGGCGATCCCAGCAACAACGGCAATTTGGTTCAGCAGGGGCCTGAAGTGGAGGGCTGCAATTTCGTTGATCAAACTTCGATCGGCCACACTGCCACGCTGATTCGAGTACGATCTATGAACCACTACGTGGTTCGGAATGTGACTGTTCGAAATGCAGCCACTGGTATTGCTGTGGACGCGGAATCCACTGATGCCTCGTGGGGCAGGCTCGATCAGATCGTGTGTGCCGACACCACCACCTGCGTCGATCAGGTGGTCCAGGAAGGCGGGTTCGTCATGACCGGGGGCGACATCACGCCCCGGGGAGGTGGAGTTGGGGTGAGAATACGCGGAGCACAGGTCCGGTTAATGGGAGTCAAATTCGACCTGCCGACTTCCAGTCCCTATGCAATAGGTGTTTATCACAGTGGTAACTCGCCTAAAATCATCGGCAATTTGTTCGAGAACTGCGGCCCGAGTCCAACTCCATGTATTCAGATCGACGACACCGGCTCGAATACCTGGAATGGAGCGCGTGGCAGCATTGTAGGTAATGGGTTTAGAGGCATCAACGGCTCGTCCGGCGAAATTGCTATCAATCTTGCAAGCAGTTCCAAAGTGACAGATAACCAGATTATAGGTAACACTTATGAAGTTGTGCAGAATCCCATAGTCGATGCGGGTGTAAACACCGTCCGTTTCGATCAAGCAGCTACGATGGCAAAAACCTCAACTTTCGCGAACCTTCCAAGCTGGCCGAACGGATCGTTCATTTACTGTCAGGATTGCAATACCTCGACTGCGCCATGCTCCAACTCTGGTACGGGAGCATTCGCCTTCCGAGAGAACAATGCATGGAACTGCCACTGATGGAACTCGGCACTCGCTATTCCATGAGACCATCAAGATAAATCTTGATCTTTACGGCTCCTAACGAGGCTGTCGTGGAGGCTACACCAGCGGGCATACCTTGCCGGGCCTTGGCGGTACGGCAACCCTCTCTTACCCAAGAACACAGTAGTTCTGATTACCGGTGGATCGAGCGGCTCGGGCGTGCTGCGGCGCACGTGCTTGCACAGGCGGGCGCACGTCGCGATCACCCGGCCGCAAATCCGAACGGTTAGCTGACCCCTGATTCTTACCGCGCGGTTGAGGCACGGTCAATTACATTCCATATTAGAACTATATTGACAGGTGCCCGCCAGATAGGTAATCATGCTGAGGGTGGGCTAATGGCACCCGCACCCTCCAAAAACCCTCCATTAGCACACCAGCCGAAAGGAACTTTTGTTTTATTGGCGTTTCCATCCACTGAATCCATGCCGTGCGCATTCACGTTATTCAAAACACAAGCTGGACGTCGCGGGTTCGAGCCCCGTCTTCCACTCCATTTGTAAGTATTTCTTCCTCAGTTTGGTTCCCCTCACGGCTTGGGCCCAGACACCACCCCCGCGCGATCTCTCCGTACTCACGGTGCTAAGACCGGCGCGGGTCTTTGATGGCGCCATAGTCCATGAGGGTTGGGCCGTGCGGGTGAAAGGCAACCGGATTGACGCGGCTGGTCCGGCCGCCGGTATCGATCCGGCTGGCGCGCAAGTTCTGGACTTACCCGGTACGACGCTGATGCCGGGTTTGGTCGAAGGGCACTCGCATATGCTGCTGCATGCCTACAACGAGACACCCTGGAACGATCAGGTCGCGCACGAAGGCCTGGCATTACGCGCCGCTCGCGCTGTTAATCATCTGCGCACAACCCTGATGGCCGGCTTCACCACTACTCGAGATCTCGGCACAGAAGGGGCTGGATATTCCGATGTCGAGCTGAAGCAGGCAGTCGAGCAGGGCATTATTCCCGGTCCCCGTATGAAGGTCGTGACGCGAGCCATTGTTGCTACCGGCAGCTACGGGCCTAAAGGCTTCGCGCTCGAATGGCGTGTGCCGCAGGGCGCCGAAGAAGCGGACGGTGTCGATAGCCTGACGCGCGTCGTGCGCGATCAGATCGGTCATGGCGCGGATTGGATCAAGTTATATGGTGATTATCGATGGGGGCCGCTGCCGGGATCGCATCCGACGTTTTCACTCGAAGAGATGAAGCTGGCGGTCGAGACCGCGAAGAGCGCCGGAGTGCCCGTAGCCGTACACACCAGCACGCCGGAGGGAATGCGGCGAGCAATTCTGGCGGGAGTTGAGACGATTGAGCACGGGGATGCCTGGACGCCGGAGATTTTCAAATTGATGGTCGAGCATCAGGTGGCCCTGTGCCCGACCCTCGCGGCCGGAGATGCCACCGCCCAGTACGCGGGCTGGAAAAAGGGCCAGCAACCCGATCCGCCGGGAATTGTAAGGAAGCGCGCCAGTTTCAAGGCGGCGCTGGACGCAGGTGTGACCATCCTGAGCGGCAGCGATGTTGGCGTATATCCGCATGGCGAGAACGCGCGGGAGATCGAGCTGATGGTCGATTACGGGATG
Source organism: uncultured Acidobacteriota bacterium (assembly GCA_963799805.1). Lineage (GTDB taxonomy): Bacteria > Acidobacteriota > Terriglobia > Bryobacterales > Bryobacteraceae > Palsa-187. Next base: position 239,149 of record CAWCYF010000002.1, on the reverse strand, counting down.
CCTATTGTGGATGCGTTGAAAGCTGCAACTTCAGTGGCTGGCCGCGTCCTACATATGGATATAGGCCAGGTGAAGCCGGGCATGCTCGCCGATCTTATCGCTGTCGACGGCGACCCCACACAGGACATCTCGGCCTTACATCATGTGGAGTTCGTGATGAAGGATGGCACCGTCTACAAGACTTTCCATAACCGGTAGCCGCCATCATTTTTGCCTCAATACTGAAATAATGTCATCGGCGGTGATTACGCCGCTCAACCGGCGTTCCTGATCGACGACGGGCAAAGCCAGCAGGTTGTATTTGTCGAAAAGTTCTGTGACGCGGTCCTGCGCCTCGGTGACGGGAACATCGATCAACATTTCGGTCGCGAGAGTAGCCAGCGGAGCCGAATCGTCGTATAGAAACAGGCGCGCCAACGGAACCGCGCCCTTGAGGTGGTCTTCGGAATCCACCAGAAAAAGCGTATTCAGACTTTCCAGCAGTTCTTCGTTCTCCTTGAGAACCTTAAGCGCGTCGCCCACAGTGGCATTCTCGTTCAGCGTCACATATTCAGTGTTCATCATGCCGCCGGCCGTATCCTCTTCGAACCCGAGCAGCTCGCGGACCTCGGATTTCGGCGCATGCTCCATTTCTTCGAGGATTTCGTCGCTCGTCTCCTGGGGTAGTTCATTCAACACATCGGCGGCTTCGTCGGGGGCCATTTCCTCTACAATATCGGCGGCTTTATCGGTCTCGAGCGACTCGAGAATGCTGGCTTGAATCGTGGGATCGACTTCAGAGAGCGCATCGGCGGCGACTTCGCTGTCGATATTTTCGAAAATAGCCTCGCGGTCCTGCGGGCTCAGGTCTTCGACGATATCGGCAAGATCGGCCGGATGCATGTCTTCGAGCAGACGGTTGGAAATATTCAGCCGCAAGCGGCGCTGTGGATCTGGTTCCAAAATATTGCAGAATTCCCATCGAATGGAGTGCGGCGGAATCGACACCTGAAGACGGCGGACCCAGGCCGACGGCAATATTCCCTTAACCACGCGCCGAAAGATGCTACGGATGCCGATATCGACTTCGAGCACCCAAAGCTGGTCGCCGCCGTTCTCATGCCGGATCTCGAAGGTGATGTCGTTGACGCGGACCACGTTATGCCCCTGTGCATCGATGATCTGCTGATCGAGGAGATCGCGCCCCATGCGCAGCAGGTATTCGTCGGCATGATAGGGCGTCAGGTTCTCGTCGCGGAGATGGATTCCATCGATCGAAATAGTCTGGATCTGGTCGTATCGGACGTTTAACCACGTCCAGCCGCCGCCGACCAGATAGCGGTCGATGCGTACGGGATCTACAAGCGGAACCAGTCCGGCATCTTTAATGACACCGATCCTGCGCCCCTTAAGGTCGAAAACCTTGAGGCCGAGAAGTTCGGTAAGGAACAGGAGCCGCTCCATCGAAGATCCGAGCCCATATATGGACGAACGTCAATCCTAATATGACCCAAGGCGGCGGCGAGGCGCAAGAACTTTTTGGAGAAAACGTAAAGGTAATCAGCGGCTGGTTTCACTCGCCAGCTTGCTGGCGAGCGGACGATTCTGACCCGCGTACTTATTCCCCGCTTTGTCGCGATAGGGGACAGCGACGCGCGAGGACACCTGCTCAAATGTGAACGAGCAGATCCGCATACCTGGATATAGGGCCACAGGCATACGGCCGAGGTTACTCAGTTCCAGAGTCGCCTTACCGCTCCAGCCCGGATCGAACAGCCCCGCTGTGCCGTGCACGATGATGCCGATGCGGCCGAGGCTGGAGCGGCCTTCGAGGCGCCCCAGTACGTCATCGTCGAGCTCCAACATCTCTTCGGTGATGGCCAGCGCGAATTCACGCGGCTGTAGGATGAAGGGTTCTCCCGCCGCCACCTGGATGGTTCGCATCAGGTCCTGGATGGCCGTCCGCTGTTTCAGGTCGATAAATGCGTGCCGGGAATGCTCGAAGACGCTGAACTCGTTGCCCAGACGGAAATCGACAGAGCAGCTTCCAAATTGTTCCGCGGGCAGAGGCGGGTCAATTCTGATTTTCCCCTCCTCGAGATACCGGCGAATGTCAACATCCGAAAGGACCATGATGTATTCTATCTCAAGGTAGTGAGGTACACTTGTGGTAGAAGCTGTAAATTAAGAAGGAGCAGGGTACACGATGGGTACGGTTGGCGTACAGGAGATGGTGGTCATCTTCATCCTAGCCCTGGTTCTGTTTGGGCCCAAGAAGCTTCCCGAGCTGGGCAGGACGATCGGGAAGGCGATTAGTGAATTCCGACGCGCCTCGAGCGATTTGAAAGCCACCTTCGAGAGGGAAATGCATGCGCTCGAACGGGAAACGGAATCGCTCAAGGAAGCTACGCATTCAGTGGCGGGCGAAATCAAGGGCCAAACCGACTGGGACCCGTTCTACGATGAATCCGGATACACCACGGCCTGGACCGATCCTGCCCTGACCGCCCCATACACGGCAAGTTCTTCCGAAATCCCTGCTGCCGAATCCAATGGAACCGCCCCGGCTGCCAATCACGAGGCTGTGAGCCATGAGGTCGCGAGCGACGAGCAGGCGGCGGAAGCAGCGCCGGCGGTCGAGGGCACGGTTCCCCGCAAGGAAGCTTCTCGAACCGAGGTGGCCGAAGATCCGGCTGCACATGTCGAGACGCCTCAGCATAGCTAGTTTAGAAACACATGGATGACCCCAAGGGCGGAAATCCGTCTACGGACCAGCACGAGCCTGTCGACAAAGCCTTGGTCCTGACCAATGCGGGCAGCCGTGCTCGAATACCCCCGCCTCATCCGCCTCCGCAGGACGAAGTAGAAGCCGACGAAGAAGGCATGGCGCGCATGTCCTTCCTGGGACATTTGGAAGAGTTGCGCTCGCGGATTATCAAGGCTCTGATCGGGCTAGGCGTAGCGTTTTTCCTGTGCGTCGGCTTTGCCATTCCGTTATGGAATGTCGTCAGCGCGCCCGCCTTCGATGCGCTGCGGAAGATCGGGATTAAAGACGGCCACCTGGTCATCACGGCCCCGATGGAGAATTTTTCCATTATCTGGGTGAAGCTGCCGCTGATTGCGTCGCTATTTGTCGCGTCGCCCTGGGTGCTCTACCAGATCTGGGCGTTCATCGCGCCAGGACTCTATAAACGCGAGCGAAGATGGGCCGTCCCCTTCATCCTGATTACGGCTGGTTTGTTCATCAGCGGCGGCCTGTTCGCTTACTTCATTGCATTTCGCTACGGCCTGGCATTTCTGTTGGGCATCGGACTCTCGGGCGGCGTACAGCCCATGGTCACGATCACCGAATATTTCGATCTGTTTGTCAACGTGATTCTTGGGGTGGCGCTAGTATTCGAGCTTCCCGTGGTGATTTTCTTTCTCACACTGCTGCGCCTGGCCTCGCCCAGGTGGCTGCTGAAGCATTCGCGCTACGCGATTCTCGCGATCGTAATCATCGCGGCCATTGTGACGCCGACTCCGGACGTCTTCAACCTGATGCTTTTCGCGATACCGATGGTCGCGCTGTACTTCGTCGGGCTCCTGGCTGGATTCGTTCTGGTGTTCAAGCGTGAAGGGCGGCGCTTCCCGTGGGCGAAGGTTCTGATCTGGTTCTGCGTCGCGCTGCTGGTCATCGCGGTTGCCGTCTTCGTCGCGATCCACTGGTTCCACTTCCACGTGGTCCGGCACTCGCCATTTCTAGCGAGATAGGAATCGCGTTACCGCACCTTGAAAAACCACAAGATGAAATACTGCTGTCCTGCTCCGTGCCGATAGCGCGGCTCGAAACCGCAGCGATAGGCCATTGCGGTGGCCTCAGCATCGGAGAAGGGAATGCCCAGCCACGTTTCCTCAGGCGTGCTCCCTGCGTCGGCGTTCCCCTGAACCCAAAATTTGAACAACGCTCCAGGACACAGCAGCCGGTGCACCTCGCGAACGTAGTTCTCGATAATTTCCCGGCTGGGGATGTGTTGGAAGACGATGGCGGAGTATGCGAAATCAAATCCAAGGGGTGGCACGACGCTCAAATCGCAGCCGTTGTTCTGGTAGATATACGCATTCGGCCGGTCGGCTAGCGCCTGCCGTGCCTGCGCGACCATTTCACCGCTGATATCGACGGCGTGCACTTCCCCGAACAGTTTTGAAAGCGCGCGCGTCAGGCGGCCGGCGCCGCAGCCGATTTCGAGCACCCGCATTTCAGACGGTTCCTTGCCCTGGCAGATATTCCCCATATCCGTGAGGATGTCCTCGGCCACGCCTTTCTCGCCGGAAGCGAAGAACTCTTCGTCGTTCCAATCTGTTCGGCTGGTCGCGACGTAATAACGCGCGTTCTCGCGAGCCCGCGCGTCCCATGCTCGGCGCATGTTTTCGAGCTGCTCCTGAAGGGTGATTTCGTTGGACATGGCGTCTATTAGAAGGGTTTGCTGGTGGACGGCATGGGACTCGAACCCACGACCCCGGCGTTGCGAACGCCGTGCTCTCCCAACTGAGCTAGCCGCCCACTTTATGACTTCGATCCTCAATATATCATGGGCCAGCCGCGATGATCCTTCATTAAGAAACTTGCGATAGGCGCAATTTTCCACTTGCCCCACGCGTCAATTCGAAGGACACTGAAATTTCATGTCTACCGTGAGGCTCACTAATGGCGCGTCGGTGCGAGAACCCGCCGACCGCTGGACGACCGCTGAAGCGGCAGACCTCTACGATGTCGCGAGCTGGGGCAAAGGTTACTTCTCGGTGGGAGCAAATGGTCACCTGTGGGTTCACCCCGGCAAGGACCCGAATCGCGGCCTGGACCTTAAGCAGCTAGTCGACAATCTGCAGCTTCGCGGGATCTCGCTGCCGATTCTGATACGCTTCGGCGAAATCCTGCAGCACCGTCTCGGCGAAATGCATCAGGCCTTTCAAACCTCGATCGCTGACAACGGCTATCGCGGCAGCTACTGTTGTGTGTACCCGATCAAGGTCAATCAGCAGCGGCAGGTGGTCGAGGAAGTCTTCGAGTACGGGCGTCCCTTTCACTTCGGTCTGGAGGCCGGGTCTAAGCCGGAGCTGCTGGCAGTCCTGGCGATCGCCGACAACGAGACGCCCATCATCTGCAACGGTTTCAAGGACGACGAGTACATCGAAATGGTCATGCTGGCCTCCAAAATTGGCCGGCGTATCATACCCGTGGTTGAAAAGTACACCGAGCTGGATCTGATTCTCAAGCACTCGGCCCGCGTGGGAGTGCGGCCGGTGATCGGGATGCGGATCAAACTAGCCAGCCGCGGCTCTGGACGCTGGAAGTCCTCTGGCGGATACCGGTCGAAATTCGGATTGACTGTAACCGAAGGACTGCGCGCCCTCGATCAGCTCAAGGCCGCCGGAATGGAAGACTGTTTCCAGCTTCTCCATTTTCACCTTGGCAGCCAAATCACCAACATCCGCCAGATCAAGGGCGCGGTGATGGAGGCGGCTCGCGTCTATGTGGAGCTGAAGCGCGCTGGCGCCGGGCTCTGTTACATGGATGTTGGCGGAGGACTGGGCATCGACTACGACGGCTCTCAGACGGATTTCGAGTCGAGCGTCAACTACACCTTGCAGGAATACGCCAACGACGTCGTCTATCATATTCAGAGCGTCTGTGACGAGGCCGAGGTGGCGCACCCGACCATCGTCTCAGAAAGCGGGCGGGCCATCGCCGCGTACCACAGCGTGCTGGTGTTTAACGTTCTCGGTGTCACGGGCTTCGGCGACCAGGAATCGATGCCGGAGATCCCCGACGATGTCGAGCAGCCACTGATCGATCTTAAAGAAACGCTGCGCGGATTGAGTAACAAAAACCTGCTCGAGAGCTTCCATGACGCTCAACAGGCGCTCGACTCTGGCCTGAACCTGTTTAGCCTCGGCTACCTGCCGCTGCAACAGAGAAGTTGGGCGGAGAGCATTTATTGGGTGATCTGCCGGCGCATACAGAAGTTGGCCAAGGAGCTGGATTATTTTCCGGAGGAACTGGAAGGCCTGGACGGCTTACTATCCGACACTTACTTCTGCAATTTTTCGCTGTTCCAGAGCATGCCAGACAGTTGGGCTGTGAAGCAGCTTTTTCCGATCATGCCGATTCACCGGCTGGAGGAAGAGCCTTTCCGGCACGGAATTCTCGGAGACATTTCGTGCGACTCCGACGGCAAAGTGGATCAATTCATCGATCGCCGCGATGTGAAGAAGACACTGCCGCTCCACACCTTCAATGGCGAACCCTACTTTCTCGGGTCATTCCTGGTGGGCGCTTATCAGGAGATTTTGGGGGACTTGCACAACCTGTTCGGCGACACGAACGCCGTTCACGTGAAACTCGATGAGAAGGGCGCGGTGGTCCTGGATGCTGTGATCCGGGGCGATACCGTCCGCGAGGTGCTCGATTACGTGCAGTTCAAATCGAACGCGCTGTTCGAGCAGTTTCGCAAGGACGTCGAGGCCGCCCTTCGCGATGGCCGTATAGGATATGAAGAGTCCGGCCTCCTGTTACGATTTTATGAGGACGGGCTGAACGGGTACACGTATCTGGAGCAGTAGATCGCTGCACCGCCTCCAGATTTGCCGTGAATGGCTCACTGCTGCACGGTTAGCAACGTTCCGGATTGTGTCGTAAGCCCGTTATAACTTGCTGTAATTGTGTTATCCCCAGTAGCGGCCGCGGGCGGTACGATTACGTTAAATTGATAAAGTCCGGGCGATATCAGACCGGCGAATGACACATTGGCCTGAATGCCGCCGATAGTGATCACAGGCTTAGACGGCAAGTTTCCCGATTGCTGGCTTGATCCGGGCGTCACAGCCACGCTCGTTGGTCCGAATCCGTTCGCGAACAATACGATAGTCTCGCCCGGTTTTGCGGGCGTGCTCGCCCCCGCAAATAGAGTCGTTGGACCGATGATAGAGCCGTTCAGGTGCACGGCGACGATATAAGGGCCGCCATTAAACGCAAAGAACGTTGGGGAAATCGATTGCACCACGACAGATCCGGGAGCGCTCTTGACCCCGTTATTGTTGACTTGGACCTGCACAACTCCCGGCTGGAGATCGGGCGGAGCCAAAATGTTGATCTGCGTAGGACTGATGTAATACACGTAAGCGTTAGCCTGATAATTATTGGCTCCGCTCACGCTCACACTGACGCCATCCAAAGCGGTCGGCATTGCTCCGTTTACGAAATCGGAAGCTAGCCAGATGCGTGAATCCCCTGCCGGAGCCAAATTCGTTCCCTTGATTGAAATCCATGTGTTCTCCGCGATCACTTCGATATTGCCGAATGCGTTCGTGACGTGGCCCACGGTCGTTGCCGACGGATTCAATTTGCGGATCGCGTTGTTGAGGGAATCGGCAATATAGACCTCTCCGAAAGTGCCGACTGCCACCTGTCGCGGCGAGTCCAGCTCGGCCGCCGTGGCCGGTCCGCCATCGCCTGCGAAACCTGCCTTGCCATTGCCGGCCACGGTCCAGATAGTTCCGCTGGCCAGCATCACACGAAGCGCATTGTTGCCGAAGTCGGTTATGTAAAGATCGCCGGCCGTATTCATTGCGATCCCAGCAGGACCATTAAATGTGGCGCTGCTTGCAGGACCTCCGTCGCCCGTGTAGCCAAAGCCAGACGTGCCAAAATGGCCCGCCACGGTGCTGATGTTTCCGTTGGTGTCGACCTTGCGAATTACGTTGTTGAACTGATCCGAGATCCAGATGTTATCGGCGGGATCGACAGCGATGCTTACCGGGAGACTCAAGGTTGCTTTAGTGGCTGGTCCACCATCGCCGGAGTAGGTCCCCGGTACTGCCGAACTTTCAGTGCCATTTCCGGTCGGTGCGCCGAAACCGGTGCCCGCTACGGTGGTAATAATTCCGCTGGTATTGACCTTGCGAATAACATTATTGCCGGTATCGGCGATGTAGAGGTTTCCGAAAGCGTCCAGTTCGGCTTGCTCGGGAATCCGAAGTGTCGCGCTGGTGGCCGGTCCACCATCGCCGGTGTAACCCGGCTGTCCGTTGCCGACCACAGTACTGATGATGCCATTCGGCGCGAGCTTCCGAATACGATCATTGCCGGAATCGGCGATGTAGAGATTGCCCGCCGGATCTATAGTCACGCGCCACGGTATATTCAACTGCGCTTTGGCTCCCGAGATATTATCGCCGTTATAACCGGCAACGCCCGTTCCGGCTACCGTGGTGATGATCCCGTTACTGTCGATCTTGCGGACCACGTTGTTTTCACGGTCGCAGAAATATACATTTCCTACAGGATCGGTCACGATACCCCTAGGGTCGTTCAGCTCGGGCACTGGTGGCTGCACCTCCGTCGCCCGTATAGCCGGATTTCGTATTGCCCGCGATCGTCGAGATCGTAAAGGGGGGCCTGTCCTTGGACGGGTGTAGCGGCCTACGCGGCTGCGAATACGAGCAAAGTTCGCAATCGCTTCATGCCTGATAAAATTGGCTTTCCGGCGCGAACTCTGCTCGGACTTGGACGCGTAATCAGAATTTTAACAGGCATCCTATTGCTGCACTCCTTTGAACAAAATTATTATTTTGGCTGCCGCCTTTTCGCTAATATACATCAAGCCGGCAAATTTTTGAACGTCCGAAATGCGTGGCTATTGCCATTAGTACTATGGTCGCTGCTCGGCGCCACGACAATCCCGGCTATTCCTCCGCCGGCCTTCCTCTTACCAGATGATGTAGTCCCGACGAGATACATCGTCGATCTCACCATCGATCCCAACCAGCCCAGTTTTGAGGGATGGGTGCGAATTGAGGTCGAACTGCACAAGCCGGTGTCGGTCATCTGGGCGAACGCCAAGGATCTCACTCCGGCGGAGGCTTCCGTCGAAACCGGCGGCCGTACTCATCGAGCCCGCGCGGAGATGGCAGGCGGTGAGTTTATCGCCCTCGAGCTCGATGCTCCCGTGGGACCCGGACCCTCCGTACTCTCGATTCGGCATCGCGGACGTCTGGATGAAGCGGCCCTCGCTGGTCCGTATCGGAGGCAGGTCGCCGGCGATTGGTACGTCTTTACAACGTTCACTCCCATCGACGCACGCCGCGCCTTCCCGTGCTTCGATGAGCCAGGTTTCAAAACGCGCTGGGATCTGACGCTTCATGTACCACGCGATCAGAAAGCCTTTGCTAATACGCGTGTCCTGAGCGAGACGGAAGAGCCCGGTGGGATGAAAGCGGTCCACTTCGCTCCCACCGAACCATTGCCCGCCGAAGTTGTCGCGTTCGCGGTCGGTCCGTTCGATGGATTTGAAGGCGCCAGCGCAGGGCATGGCACACCCGTCCGCGTGATCACGGCCAAGGGCCACGCGGCCGACGGAAAAGCCGCAGCACAAGCGACCGTCGACGTGCTTCCCCGGCTCGAAATGTATACGGGCATTCCTTATCCATTCGGCAAGCTCGACCATATTGCACTCCCCGAAGGCGCTTACGGCGCGGTCGAGAATCCTGGATTGATCACGTATCTTGCGCGCGCCTTGCTGGTCTCCCCGGCTGAGGAAACTCCGGAGAAAACGCGCTCGATCCGCGCGCTCGAAGCGCATGAGATCGCGCATCAGTGGTTTGGCGATCTAGTTACGCAGGAGACTTGGCAGGATGTATGGCTGAGCGAGGGCTTCGCCACCTGGTTGTCCGCGAAAGTGATGGATGAGGAGCAGCCAGCCGCGCGCAAGCACCTGAACGCCATCACCGCCCGCGAAGGAATCATGACCACCGATGCCGGTCCGCTCAGCCGTCCAGTGCGTCTCGCCATGCAAAGCCCCGAAGAGATGCGTGGGGTCTACAGCCAGTTCGTTTATCAGAAAGGGGCGGCCGTTCTATTGATGCTCGAAGGCTGGCTGGGCGAAAATCGCGTGCAGGACGGGCTGCGGGCATACTTGAAGCAGCACAGTTTCGCGAACGCCAGCACTGCTGATCTGGAGGCGGCACTGCGGGGTTCGGCCGGCACGGATCCAACGTCCGTCATGCATGCTTTCCTCGATCAGGCCGGTATTCCCGAAATTCATGGTGAAGTGAATTGCGCAGAGGACTCCGGCCCACGCCTGGAGATCGCGCAAAACGACGCTTCTCATGAGTGGTCCGTCCCAGTGTGCTGGAGGACTGATGGGTCGCAGGTGCCGAGTTGCATAGTGCTCGACACACCGCATCGGGAAATCGAGCTACCAAAAGGAACCGCATGCCCTGCGTGGACTTATCTTAACGCTGGCGGTACTGGTTACTATCGCACCCAGTGGACCGCGGCGCAGCTGGCCGCATGGACGAATCGCGGCGTGGCCCAGCTCACACCAGCCGAGCGACTAACCCTGGTTTACGATTTACGGGCTCAGAAGCAGGCCGGCCGCTTGGATATTTCTGCACTGCTCACCAAGCTGACAGCCGATCCCGAGCCCGAGATCGCCAAGGCCGCAAGGGAAGCTCTCGAGTAAAAATTTGAATAAAGCTGCCACGCTTCGAATCGGCACGTCCGGGTGGCACTACAAACATTGGGTCGGGCCATTTTATCCGGCACACACTGCTGCTTCGAAGATGCTCCCGTACTATTATGAACGGTTCGACACGGTCGAGCTGAACAACACCTTCTACCGTCTCCCCACAAGGAGTGCGTTAGAAAATTGGCGCGATTCCACTCCCGAAAGTTTCTGTTTTGCGGCTAAGGGCAGCCGGTTCCTGACTCACATGAAGAAGCTGAAGGATCCGGAACCCGGGCTTGAGAAATTCTTTGACGCGGTGGATGTGCTGCGGCACAAACTTGGACCCATCCTGTTCCAATTGCCGCCCAATTGGCAGCTTGATGTCGAGCGTTTTACCCACTTCTTGAACGCGCTGCCAAAGCATCACCGCTATGCGTTCGAGTTTCGCAATGCAAGCTGGAACGTGCAGGAAATATATAATCTGCTGGCGCACTATCGGGTCGGCTATTGCATCTATGATCTTGCCGGGTTCCAGTCCCCCGTCGAGGTTACGACTGACCTAGTGTATATCCGGCTGCACGGGCCGGGCGGCAAATATCAGGGCAGCTACAGCGACGATGCTCTATCCGAGTGGGCGCAGCGCATCCGCAAATGGCGTGGGGACCAGAGGGCAGTATATGTCTACTTTGACAATGATCAAGCCGGATACGCCGTGTACAATGCACTCACGCTTAAAAAGCTACTCGGCGCTTAGGCGCGTAGAGATCAGCTTCCTGGATGATATTCCCGTTCGGTGTGTCCCTTGAGTTGTGCGCGATAAAAGTAAACATCGCGCAGATCGCCGGTGCTGTACCGCTTGGCTTCATCGTCGAAGTGAGGCGATGACGGATGGCCGCTCTCGCCCCCAGCGGTGACGGCCTTAGCTCGCACAGTGTCGCCGAACTCGACCACGGCGACGAAGCTGTTTCCGCTGGTGCCATACCATTTCTTTGTTCCCGGGTACGGGCGCGCGCCGAATGAGGCGAGCGATCCCCACTGCGACGATGTGAAGCCCACGGGAATGCTTGGTTTCGCATCGTCGAATTGGGGAACAATATTGTCGTTGAGGCGCTGGAATCGATTAATATCGCCCCAGGGTGTCTTCCAGCTCCCAAAGTCGGAAGTGAGCCGGTCAGATGCCGCCGCAAGAGACTGCAGAAGTTGTTCCGCCGGTACTTTGCTGACGATGTAATCGTCGGCCGAAATGCCTGCCGTTCTCGCCTCAGCGCCGACTAGCCGCACGAGATCCGTGCCCCAGAACACTGCGAGCGATGTGGGTACGGACGTCACTCCCCACCGGAAATCCCAATTGCGCAAAAGCCCAATCTGATCGGCCACTTTCGCCTTCAGCGGATTGGAGGCCGAGGTCTCGTCCCAAGCTTTGATTAGAGCCGGCATGGGTTTCTCAAACCACGGCAGATAGCTGTCGTATGCCGCGGTCATAAGCGAGTCGAGCGTGAAATTCTTTGTGTTCTTCAGAAGCCTGATCGCGTGCAGCCCGCGTGCGGATTCGCCGTGCATCTCTACATACGCCGGATAATCTTCCCTTTTCGGGCTGCTCTCTCCGGCCGCCGACCACGGCCAGTTGTTGACGTTGTAAAGCCAACCGCTCTTGGGATTCAGCAGGTGAGGCGTCTCATCGATCGTAAGAAGTCCGTGCCAGTCCGTTTCCGGATTACTTCCGTCGACCGGCTTCGTAAAATCGAATTTCGTATCGCGTCTGGGAATGAAGTTGCCGTGGAAATAAGCGATATCGCCGTCGGCATCGGCGAAGATGGTGTTGTTCGAAGAGTTGGCCTTGAGTTCCATCGTCTGCCGGTACGATTTGTAATCTCTGGCCTTGGTGCGCGTATAGGATTGCTCCAGCGCTTTTATGGGCTCCTGCATTAACCGGATACTCACCCATTTTCCGTCTGCCTCTCGGATAACGGGCCCGTGATGAGTGCGGTAGACGGTGAATTTCTTTTCCGCCATCCCGTTGCCGTTCTTGTAGGGAACCGTGATCTCCGACGCCGTCACCGGACGCTCCTCGTTGCCGTATTTGTAGAAGAAGCGATCGCCCTTCTTCGTCACCGTTTCGAGATACTCATCGACCGCATCAACTCCGCTCGATGTATGCATCCAGCCGACGCGGGGATTGAATCCCTGGTAAATGAAAAACTGGCCCCAGGTCACTGCGCCATAGGCATCGAGACCCTGGTCGCTCACCATCTGTAGCTCGGAGCGGAAATAGAAGGACGTGTGAGGATTGATCAGCAGCAGAGCGTGGTGCCCAACAGTATTCGAGGGCGCGACAGCAATGCCATTCGATCCCGATGGCTCGCGCTCCTCTGAACGCGTCAGGTCTTCGTCAATCGAAGCCGTCAGGGGCGCACCGCCTTTTCCGTAAAATGCCTCGAGCTGCTTGAGATTCACGCGCTCTATATCGCCGCCGATCGAGCCTTCGGTGAAGGACATCGCCATCCAGGGCTCGAAGTGTTGAATGACTCTCGGCTTCACTTCGGGGTGGACGGAAAGATAGTAGTTCAGGCCGTCGGCGAATGCATTCATGAGCGCCTTCAACCAGGCCGGGCTCTCTGCATATTGCTGCTTCATAGCAACCGGATCGATGAAAAGCTTCATCCGCAGATCCTGGTAAATCTTGGACTCGCCCTCGGCTTCCGCCAGGCGTCCCATGGCATTGATGTAGTTCGTCTCGACTCGGTTGAAGTCGTCCTCGGCCTGAGCGTACTCCATGCCGAAGACCGCGTCGGCATCCGTTTTCCCGTAGACGTGGGCGATGCCCCAATCGTCACGGATAATCGTGACGTTCGCGGCCTCCTGCTTCCAGCGCGCCGCTTCGTTTGTTCCTGCCTGGAAACCGAAAGCAGTCGACGCGGCCGCGGCGATGAGCACTAGCTTCAGGCAAAATTTGCTCTTCATGAGTGACTCCGTTTCAGTTTATGCTACCGCTTTTCACAGCCTGACGATCTTATCCGACGTGTTCCCTTTAAGCGCATTGCGTGTGTCCACGACCAGCTTGGCGGCGTTTACAATACCGGGATAATCGAAGCTCTTGTGATCGGTCACGATGGCCACGCAGTCGGCTTCGGCAGCGCCCTTTTCGGCATCGATAGCTTCCATATTTTGGGGCAGGAAGCCGTCGGCCCGCAGCTTTGAAACATACGGATCGCTATAGCTCACCTTCGCGCCGCGGCGGCCTAGCAGATGAATAATATCGAGCGCGGGAGATTCGCGCACATCGTCGATATCGCGCTTGTAAGCCACTCCCAGAATGTGTACGCGCGATCCTTTGAGCGGTTTGGAATGCTCGTTCAACGCGTTCTGGATCTTGTCCACGACAAAGTGGGGCATCTGGCCATTGATGTAGCCGGCCAGTTCAATGAAGCGCGCTTCAATCCCCGCCTGCTTGGTTTTCCAGGAAAGATAGAAGGGATCGATCGGAATGCAGTGCCCGCCCAAGCCCGGCCCGGGATAAAACGGCATAAAGCCGAAGGGCTTGGTTGCGGCCGCGTCGATCACTTCCCACACGTTGATTCCCATGCGGTCGCACATCAGGGCAATTTCGTTGGCAAGCCCGATGTTGATCATGCGAAATGTGTTTTCGAGCAGCTTCACCATTTCCGCCACGCGAGTCGATCCCACCGGCACCACGCTTTCAAGCGCCTGACCGTAGAAGAGTGCGCCGATTTCAGTGCAGGCCGGCGTGATGCCGCCGACTACTTTGGGAATATTCTTGGTTTGATATTTAGGATTGCCTGGGTCGACGCGCTCCGGCGAGAAACATAGGAAAAAGTGCTCACCGACCTTAAGGTCCGGACGCTCGAACATGGGCAGCATCAACTCGTCGGTCGTGCCCGGATAGGTTGTGGATTCCAAAATTACCAGCATTCCCGGGTGGAAATATTTCGCGATCTGCTGACATGAGCTGACGATGTAGCTCATGTCCGGGTCTTTTGTTTTTCTGAGAGGCGTCGGCACACAGATATTGATCGTGTCAAGCTGCGATACCGCTCCGAAATCGGTGGTAGCGCGGATCTTGCCATCCTGAACCAACGGAGCCAGCACACTGGTCGGAACGTCCTGCACGTATGATTCGCCGCGCCCGATCGCGTCCACCTTGGATTTGTCTATGTCGATGCCGGTGACGGAGAACCCCGCCTGAGCTAATTCGACGGCCAGCGGCAGGCCCACATACCCCAATCCGACGACGCCCGTATGCGCCCGGCGCGATTCGATCTTACGGCGTAATTCCTGTGCGTGATTCAAAGATTCCTCCCTTATAGATAAAACTCGCCTCGGGCCACGATCTCGGCTGGCCCGGCCAATAGGATCTCATCGTCCGCCCAGCGCAAATCCAGCGGACCGGCCTGCGTTAATACCCGGACTGGATTCTGCGCTATTCCGCGAGCGACCGCCGCTGCGGCAGCCCCCGTGGAGCCAGTACCCGAACTCATAGTCTCGCCCGCACCCCGCTCGAAAAACCGAACCTCGAGCGTATTCCGATCCACCACGCGCACGAACGAAACGTTGGCCCGCTTGGGAAAGCGCGGATGGGCTTCGATCCAGGCGCCCAGCATGCGCCAATCGAATTCGAAATCATCGACGAAGACCGCACATTGCGGATTCCCGACGTTCAGAATGGCGACATCGTTCAGGATGGAGATATCGTTCGCGCCAGGTCCAAAAGGCAGTGCGGCGTGCAACTCCTCGATACGGGCACATCCCATATTCATTTCGAAAGAAAATTTCAATCCGGTCCGCTCCAGCAACCGCAACGACTTTACGCCCGCTCCCGTGGAAATGCGGACACAGTCGAGAGTACGCCCGGCTTCGATTAAGAACGCCGCGGCGCAGCGCGTTCCGTTGCCTGAAATTTCGCTCGAGCTGCCGTCGGAATTCCATAGTTCGATAGATCCGTCAGAGTCCCGATTAGGAGTCGCCGAGACCAGCAGCCAGCCGTCGGCGCCAGCGCCGGTATGGCGATCGCAAATCGCGCGCGCCGTGTTGGCGAGATCGGCTTTCTCAGGCGTCTGGTCCCGCCAGGTGAGCAGAAAATCATTACGCGCGCCGTGCGCCTTCGTAAACGGTATCTTCATTGCCGCTGATAAATCTCGACGACCGGCGCTCCTTTCACGATAATCTGCTTCCGCAATTCGTAATGTTGTCCATGCCGGTCCGCTCTCAGCATCGCGGTCGAAACTTCATCGCCTGAAATTGCCAGCGCCCATCCCGTATCGAGAAACAGGTCCGGCCGAATCACGGCAGCAACCCACGCGAGACGGTTGCCTTGGTGAAATCCTTCCCGCAGCGGGATGCCAGCCTCGCGCAGAACGCCTGCCAGATCGCCAAACTCAAAAATAATGCCGAAACCGGGCTCATAATTGGCGGCCAGAAACTTTGCGGCTTCGGTTGTCCAGGCCCGGCGCGCGATCGAATTCACTTCAGCTTCCTTCCAGGTTATCGCAGGAGCGCCCGTCGCAGCCCAGATTGCCGCCGGTATCGCCGCCAAGGCCAATGCTACCGGCAGGCGCAGGCGCGATCGCGTCAGAATCACTAAAGCTCCTCCCGCAAGCGCTATCAGCGGCAAAAAACCAAGTGCATAGCGGGTGTTATACCATCCGTTTGGCCACAATTCCGGCACGAAGATTGGTGTACCGGAAGAGTGGATACTCCAGATATAGAAGACTGGGACCAGCGCGGCAAAAAACAATGGCCACCAGATTTTTTTCCAAAGGCCAGGCTGCCAGAAAGCGGCCAAGGTGCCGGCGATTCCGATCCCGATCAGCGGCCAGCCAATCACCCATCTCGCAGCGGCGAAATAATACGTGAGTGCAACGGTCCAGTTGTGATCGCCGGGATAAGGCAGCCCATGGGTCAGGTAGCGCCGGTAGATCGCCATCGCCGAGTATGGCCCGCTGTAAAATTCGAGCGCGTTTCCCTCGTAATAGTGATTAAGGGCGAGCCACGCCAGCGGAGCCAGCATCGCCAATGCGCCGAACAGCACGGCCAGCCACTTGCGTTTTGCCATTAGTAGAAAATAGAGGCACACAAACGGGATCAGAAACCAGCCCTCGTAGCGAGTGAGCGAGGCTGCATTCGACGCCGCGGCAGCCGCCAGCACTGCCCATGCCGTTTGCGAGTCGCGAAACCACAGCGACGCCCATAATAACGCCGCGAATGAAGCCTGAAACACAGGTTCAGTCATCGGCGTCGATTGCAGATACAGCATGTTCGGATTCAATGCGAACAGCAACATTACGGCCAGCGCCGCGTAATCTGAAGCGAAGATGCGCCGAGCCGCGGCGAAGAGAAATACGCCCGCCAAAACGAAGCACGCAACACCAGGAATGATTCCCGCCAGTCCGCTGCGCCACCATTCGTCGCGCATCACGAAGGGAACCATCAGCAGGTGCGGCAAGGGCAGCCAAACGGTGCCGATCTGCTCCAGGCCGGGGGTGCGCGAATCGAGGATGCGGCGGGCGATGTTCAGGTGCGCCTCGGCGTCGCCGTAATAGAGCACATAACCGCGTGCCAGGCACCAGTGCGCCGCGCTTGCGCCGATCAGGGCCAGCAGCGCCATCGCGCCGATCAGGGTCACCTTAGAACGAGGTGAACCTTCTGAATTCTTCAAATCGAGCATCGATCTCGGCGCGCGTAAGTGTACGAAAACGCTCGACGCCAAACCGTTCGCAGCAAAAACTCCCCATCACAGAACCATAAATGACGGCGCGGCTCAGATCGCCCCGGCCGATGTGTCCGTTTTTCAGATCGAACCCTTGCTGGGCCAGATAGCCGATGAAACCTCCCGCGAAACAGTCGCCCGCGCCGGTGGGATCGAACACGTCATCGAGAAGGTATCCGGGCACGATAAAAAAGGAATCCCGGCGGAAGAGCATAGCGCCATATTCACCGCGCTTGATCACCAGTGTGTGCGGGCCCAGGTCCAGAATCGCGCTCGCCGCCTTGCGAAGATTTTGATGACCGGAAAGCATACGCGCTTCGCTGTCGTTGATCAGTAGGAAATCCCATTCGCGTATGGTGGAGAGCAGTTCCTGGCGGAAGTCCTGAATCCAGTAATTCATAGTATCGCCGCCGGCTAGACGCAGGCCGTTCATCTGCTCGCGAACGGCGCGCTGCAGCGCCGGTTGGATATTTCCCAACAACAAGTACGGCGCCGAGCGGTAGCTAGGGGGAAGCTTGGGGCTGAAGTCGGCGAATACGTTCAGATCCGTCTGAAGCGTGGTTCGGTCATTCATATCGTCGGAATATTTGCCCGCCCAGAAAAATGTCTTCCCTGGGACGCGCTCCAGGCCCTCGAGATCGATACCGTGGCTGGCGAGAAGTTCGCTATCTTCGGAGGCGAAATCCTCTCCCACCACCGCGACCAGATGAGTCTTGGCGAAGAAGCTCGACGCCAGTGAGATGTAGGTCGCGGCTCCCCCTAGCATGCGGTCCACGCGACCGTGCGGCGTTTCGACGCCGTCATAGGCAACCGAGCCAACCACCACCAGTGACATTTATTGATTGTAGCTGTATGCAGGCGATTCGCGCCGTCGATAAGATGAAACAAGTGGCTTTCATTCCGGGTGCCCGTCATATTCCAGATCTGATCATATTGTGCGTGGTAACGCTGGCTCAGGCGGCGGGCTTATTTTTTATTCTCCGTGGTCCCATGGCGCGAGCGCTGCGATGGGCTCGCTGGACCCTCGGCGCGTGCGCGATCGGATCGGTAGCGCTCGAGTGTTTTGGAGTCCTGTTAGGCTTCACACGCTTCGACCGACACTTCACGCTATGGTTCAGCTCGTGCGTCCGGGGAGTAGCCATCGGATGGTCTCTGCTCTCCTTGTCTTTCCTGGTGGCGTTCGGGATCTCGCATCTGTTCCTGCGGATTTTGCCGAGATATAGCGGCGCGAGACGCGGTTTTCTACGGGCCGCGCAGGTCGTGCTTTTCGGAGCGCCAGTGGCGGCGATCGGCTACGGTGTCTTTATCGAGCGGCTCCGAATCTCCTTGCGCGAAGAAACTATCCGGATTCCGGGTCTTCACCCGGATCTAGACGGTCTCCGCCTGGTGCAGTTAACCGATATTCACTTGAGTCCATTCCTGAGCGAGCGGGAACTGGCTCGCGCCGTAGCAATGGCCAACGAAACGCGAGCCCATATCGCGCTGATCACCGGTGATCTTATCACCGAGCGGGGCAACCCGTTGGATGCGTGTCTCGAACGTCTGGCCTGCCTGCGCGCCGATGCGGGCGTATTCGGCTGCCTCGGTAATCATGAGGTCTACGCCGGCGTTGAAGATTACACCTTGGAGAAAGGCGCGCGTCTGGGTATCCGGTTTTTGCGGAGCGCCGCTGTGCCGCTTCGCCGCGGCGATGCTACGCTGAATCTTGCCGGAGTAGATTACCAACGTTTTAGCGAGCCGTATCTGGTGGGTGCGGAGAGGCTGGTAAAACCCGGCGCCTTTAATCTGCTGCTCTCGCATAATCCCGATGTTTTTCCGGTGGCGGCGCGCCAGGGATATCAACTAACGCTCGCCGGACATACTCACGGCGGACAGGTACGCGTAGAGATCCTGCGGCAGGATCTGAATATCGCGCGATTTTTCACTCGCTACGTGGACGGGGTCTATCGTGACGGCTCGTCGTCCATCTTCGTCTCTCGCGGCATCGGGACCCTGGGACTCCCGGCGCGCCTGGGCGCCCCGCCGGAAGTCGCGTTCCTACGATTGTGCCGTACCTGATTCTCAGCGACATTCACGCTAATTGGGAGGCGCTCGAGGCTGTGCTCGCCGACGCCCAGGGCCGCTACCAGCGAATTCTGTGCCTGGGAGACCTGGTGGGCTACGGAGCGGACCCTAACGCGGTAGCGGAATGGGCGCGCGCCCATATCACCGCGACTATCCGTGGTAATCACGACAAAGCCTGCACCGGCCGGGATTCGCTTGAACATTATCGTGCGGCGGCGCGAGCTTCGACCATCTGGACGCACGCCGCGCTGACGCCGGAAAATCTGGAGTATCTGGAAGGGCTGCCGCGCGGGCCATTGCGTTATGAAGGCTTCGACCTGGTGCACGGCTCTCCGCTCGATGAAGACGATTACCTCATCACCCTGGGCGACGTGGCGCAGATCCGGACGCAGCTCGATACAGCGATTTCGTTTTTTGGGCATACGCACGTGCAGGGAGGATTTCTGGTGGCGCGCGGCGGCGTCAAGCGCATTGCGCCGGAGCAAGCGCTGGAGCTCGAGCCGGACCACTCCTACCTGCTGAACCCGGGCTCAGTGGGACAGCCGCGTGATGGCGATCCGCGCGCCGCTTATGCGCTCTACTCGCCGGAGGAACGGGTCGTCGAATATTGCCGAGCTCTCTATGATGTGGAGCAGGCCGCCGCCAAAATCCGAGCCGCCGGTTTGCCGGATTCTCTAGCCGCCCGCCTCCATCGTGGCGCCTGACAGCTAAACTGCCGGAAAGGGCCAGCCGGCACCCACCACAGGGCGGATATTGACCTGGGCCACGTGGTACTTGATCATCGCTTCCCTCCCGTGCCAAGAAATTATGATACATCTGAATACGCGGAAGAGTCGTCCGAACGGGAGTCGCGCACCTCCGGCAAGGCGCTTGAGAGACAGGCCGGCCGATCCGTGGAATCATAAGATTTAGAATGACTCTTAGGAATGTCCTCACTAGACGATAAGCTGTCGTCAGCCGCCCCGAAAGTGGTGGTGGCGACGACAGTAGCGCTCGCCTTCATCAGTTTCTGGCGCGGAGCCTCCATCGTACTCAGCGATCTTGCTTCGTCCGCCTTCTATGCGGGCGGGGCGGCGGAGCAGGCCGTAGGCCGGTCCGCACCCTGGTTCGTGCTGGGCGTGATGTTGTTCAGCTTCGCCGTGCGCAGCGTATACATGGAAAGTTGCAGCATGTTCGTGCGCGGCGGGGTTTACGTCGTGGTGCACGACAGCATGGGACCGATTGCAGCCAAGTTCTCAGTCTCGGCTCTCGTATTCGATTACATCCTTACTGGACCGATCAGTGTGGTCAGCGCCGGCCAGTACATCGGCGCACTGCTCAACGAGATCAGCCATTTGCTGCACCAAAGCTATCAGGTCGACGTGAACATTTTCGCTGCGGGCGTGGCCGTTTTGATCACCATTTATTTCTGGTGGGCCAATATTAAAGGCGTACACGAATCCAGCGGCAAGGCGCTCCGCATTATGCAGATCACCACAGTCATGGTTGTGATCTTACTGGTGTGGTGTCCCATTACGCTTTTTTTGAAAGGCCGCTGGGGCAATTGGCCGCCGGCTCCGCTGCCTAGAAATCTGACGTTCGCACCCGCTGCGCAAGGCTGGTTCGCGGGAACCTTCTGGCTGCGGATTTCAGTGGTCGCGATCATCGTCGCCTTCGGACACTCGCTGCTCTCGATGAGCGGGTTTGAAACCCTGGCCCAGGTCTATCGCGAGATCGCCTATCCCAAACTTAAAAACCTGCGCCTCACGGCCAACATCGTGTGTTGGTACGCGGTGATCTGCACGGGCGTAGTGACAGTATTTGCGGGGATGATCATCCCCAATCACGAAAGGGCGCGGTACTTCGACAATCTCATTGGCGGTCTTGCGATGAATCTCAGCGGACCCTATTTAATGCGCCTGGGGTTCCATATTTTCGTGGTTATTGTGGGCGGTCTGATTCTGGCGGGAGCCGTGAATACATCCATCATCGGCGCCAATGGCGTGTTGAACCGCGTCGCCGAAGACGGCGTGCTGCTGCCCTGGTTTCGCAAGCCGCATCGCCGCTACGGTACCACCTCGCGCATCATTAACATGATTGTGATCCTTCAGATCGCGACAATCATTGGCAGCCGGGGAGATATGACGGTGCTAGCCGAGGCGTATGCCTTCGGCGTGGTGTGGAGTTTTTTCATGAAGTCGCTGGGCGTAACTGTACTCCGGTTTCAGCGAACCGATCAGGAGTACAAGGTTCCCCTGAATTTTTGGATCGGCGGGCGAGAAATTCCCGTCGGTCTCGCTCTGACGACCTTGGTGCTAGGGCTGGTCGCCGTCGCCAATCTCTTCTCCAAGCAGATTGCCACCGAGTACGGCGTCGCCTTCACAATTATTTTTTTCACGATCTTCACCGTCTCGGAGCGCATTAACCTGCGCCGCAAGAGTTCCGAGAAAAAAGGGCTGGAACAATTCAATCTGGACCCGCAGTCGCAGATTTCATCGAGTCTGCATGCGCGGCCGGGATGCGTGCTGGTGGCCGTGCGCGATTATCATCGGCTGGACCATTTGAGGCGCGTGCTCGACAAGACCAACCTGCGGCGGCACGACATCGTGGTCATGACCGTGCGCCCCGTTTCGCCGACGGGCGCGGGCGAGTATGAGCTCTCCGAATCGCAGATTTTCAGCGATTACGAAAAGGAGCTGTTCAGTCACGTGGTCGAGCTCGCGGAAAAGGAAGGCAAGCCGGTGGAACTGCTGGTCGTGCCCGCGCTGAATCCTTTTGACGCCTTGGCGCAGGCCGCTACTAGTTTGCGGGCTTCACGTCTGGTGACTGGCGTGAGCCCCAGCATGGAGTCCGATGAACTGGCGCGCCGCATTGGCCTCGCCTGGGAAAAGCTACCGGAGCCACGCCATCCTTTCTCGCTGGAGGTGATCAGCCCGGACCGCCCCTCCATCTATGTGAATCTCGGGCCGCATCCGCCACGCCTGTGGCCGGAAGATGTAGATCTGCTCCACGACCTCTGGCTGAAGCTGTCCGAATCGGAGAGCCTGGGAGCGCGACTACATCATCGCGATGTGGTGGGCGCGGCGTTGCGCCGCTTGCAAAAGGATTTGGCCGCCAAGGATGCAAACGGCGTAATCGAGTCGATCCAGCGTGAGCTCAGAAAAGAATAGAGGCTCAGGCTCATCGCCGCTTGAGATGGATGAGGGCAAACATGGACCAATGATGAGGCCAGGCAGAAACCCAGGATTCCAGTTTGCGCCACGTACTGAAGGTAGATCGCGGCATCAACTGCCGCATCGAAACTCCGCCCGAGACGAGATACCGAAACGGCATGAAAGGCCGCACGGTACGAATTTCAAATCCACGAAATTCCGATTCGAAATTAGACCGGTCCCGCTGAAAAATGATCCATGGCAACGCCCCATTGGCGCCAGAGAGCGGGCCGGCGCCAGGGAAGGTCCAATCCTTTGACTCAGGATCAAAAGGCTCGCTGTGCAGGCGAGAGTACATTGCCCGTGACCACGTAGAAACCCAGGGCTCAATCATCGCGACGCTTCCCCCGGGTCGCAAGCATCTTTGTGCCTCCGTCAGGAATGCACGATTATCGGGAATATGATGGAGGACATCCACCATCGCGATTGCCTTCAAACTGCAAGATGAAAATGGCAGGCGGCGAGCGTCGAGAACGAGTTGAATATCAGAACACAGGAAAACCTCCGACGCGATGAGGCCGGGTATATACTGCCCAAGAAAACCCGCTCCAGATCCCAACTCGAGCACGCTGCCGGGGCCATCTGGGATGCAACCAGATATCAATCGGTACCATTCATCATAGATTCGCCACAAAAATCGATTGCTCTGAATAATTCCACGCCGCTTAAGGGTAGTTCGCGGGTCGTCAATGCTGAGATCCCGCGTGTCGGGGTGCGCAAGCAGCCTTTTAATCGCTCCGATCATTTTATTGCGCTTGCGAAAAGTGCCTGTTTTAACAGTATTTCGGTTCCAGTGGTTGGCGTGCCGTAATCGGCCTACTTCTTCTTTTTGGGCTTTGCGGTGGCAGACGGTTCCGCAACCGGAGGATCTTCGATGGATTCAACGGGCGTGGAAAGGGCAACCGGCGCGACGCCCGATAATACCGCGTCGTACAGCTCCTTCTGCCTCAAGAGTTCTTTCTTCGAGGGAGGGGCCTGCTCATTTCTGTAGTCGTGATCGTTGTAACAGGTGCGGCATCGAACCTTCGCTGCTGTTCCGTTCAAGAGCGAGACGATCGCATGGTTGGTCAGGCGGCGGCATTTAACGCAATAATCGTCGACTACGTCGCCGAGTCGCAGATCTGGCATCCTTCGTGAGTATATAACAACCGTCAGGAAGTAGTATCACAGGACATCATGTCACGATGTGCGCCGGCGCCACTCGAACAACATCACACCGGCCGCTACGCTGACATTGAGCGACGCCACGCCTCCGGACATTGGGATATGCACCAAGAAATCGCAGTGCTTCGCGACGTGCTGATGCAGGCCGCGGCCCTCGCCCCCGACCACGATGGCCATAGGCCGGGCGAATTCGACCTGGTCATAGCGATGCTCCCCGCGCTCATCCAGGCCGAAGATCCAATACCCGCGTTTCTTCAAATCATCCAGCGCACGGGCGACGTTGACGATTCGGACTACGGGCAGGTACGCCAGCGCACCGGCGGCGGCACGCGCTACGGTACCTGTGAGCCCAACCGCGCGGCGTTCCGGAATTACCACCGCCGCGGCCCCGGCGGCGTGTGCGGTCCGAAGAATTGCGCCGAGATTGTGCGGGTCTTCGACGCCGTCGAGCACGACGTGCAGGCCGCCTTCGGCAGCGGTTTCATCGAGCGAGACGTATTGTTCCGCCGCGCCGAACGCGACCACTCCTTGATGAGGCGCTCCGCCCGAGGCGCGATCCAGGTGTTCACGCGATTCGAAACGAACGGGAACGGCACGTTCCCGGCAAAGGTCGATCAATTCCTGAAGCCGCGGTCTCGCCGCCCCCTTTGCGATCAGAACGTAATCGATCGGCCGCCCGGCCCGGAGCGCCTCCCGGACGGGATGGATTCCTGCAAGCGGGGACATGACATTATGATAAGAGTACTTTTATGAGTGCGCCAGAAAACGCGGCCAGCATCGATCATGCCACTCCCGCTCTGGAAGATACGGCACAGGAAATCCCGGACAAACTGTACTTTCGCATCGGCGACGTGGCGCGCCTGGCTGGAATCAAACCTTACGTGCTACGTTTCTGGGAAACCGAGTTTCCCTCGTTAGGACCGCGGAAGACCGGGACCGGACACCGTCTCTATCGCCGCAAAGATGTCGAGCTGGTCCTTGAGATCAAGCGCCTGTTGTACGAAAAGAGGTTCACCATAGAAGGCGCCCGGAAATTCCTGGAGGCGAAAGGCAAGAACGACGCGCAGCCCGGTCCTCAGCCGGCCAAGACGCAGGGGAAACTCTTCCCCGATGCCGCCCCGCTGCTCGACATCGTGCGCAAAGAGCTCAGGGCCATCGTTAAGATCCTGAAATAAAAACAGCACGCGAGTTGCGTGGCAGGTTTGCGTCAGCCTTCTCTTATCCAGCCGCTCGGCTTCCTCGTTAGAATTAAAAAACGATGATTGTCAAAGTTCGCAAGGCGGTATTTCCCGCCGCTGGGCTAGGCACGCGCTTTTTGCCCGCCACGAAAGCGCAGCCGAAAGAGATGTTGCCGCTGGTGGACAAGCCTCTGATCCAATATGGGGTCGAGGAGGCGATGCACTCCGGTGTGTCGAATATCATCATTGTCACCGGCCGCGGCAAGACCGCCATTGAGGATCACTTCGACGTCAGCTTTGAGCTCGAGCATCTGCTCGAATCCCGCAACAAAAAAGACCTTCTGGCTACGGTACGCGCCGTTTCGGACATGATCAAGGTCGCGTATGTGCGGCAGAAGGAAGCATTGGGTCTCGGGCACGCGGTCCTGACCGCCCAGGAACTAGTGGGCACAGAACCTTTCGCCGTCATTCTTGCCGACGATGTCATCGATGCCGAAACGCCGTGTCTGCGTCAATTGCTCGATGTCTACGAATTCTACGGCGCGCCAGTGCTGGCGCTGATGGAAGTGCCCCGGGAGAACATCTCCGCCTACGGGGTCGTAGATGCGGAACCTGTGGCGCACAATGGAGGCCGCGACCGGCTCTTCCGGATCCGCAACCTGGTGGAAAAGCCGAAGTCCAGCGACGCGCCTTCGAACTTGGCGATCATCGGCCGCTATGTGCTGACGCCTGAAATCTTCGCATCCCTTGATGCAATCGACCCAGGCAGCGGCGGCGAAATTCAATTGACCGACGGTCTGAAGCACGCTCTGCGCAGCCGTCCCATTTACGGTTATCGTTTTGAGGGCACGCGCTACGACGCCGGCGACAAACTCGGATTTCTGAAAGCCACGGTCGAGTTCGCGTTGAAGCGTTTTGATCTTGGGGAGGAATTCCGGGAGTACTTAAAAGCCTTGCCGCTGTGATCGTCTTCGATCTAGGCTCGGCCGGACCAAAGAAAACGGCCCCGATTTCTCGGGGCCGATATTTGAACTCGAACAGTGACCTGCTCTGACTACTTCTTTTTCTTCGGAGCAGCCTTTTTCTTGGCAGGTGCTGCTTTCTTCTTAGTTGCGTTCTTCATCGATTGATTCTCCCTTACATCAAATTTTCGCGCCGCTCATAGAGAGCGCGGTTGTGTCCCCTTTATAATGTGCTTTGCGTTGAAAGTCAAGAAAAAAATGAGAAAGGCGATTGCCCGGCGCGAGTTGCTCGCATCGTCTGCGTCGACGATCGCGTTCATTGAGCGCCTTCAAAAAGCTCCGAAACGCATCCGAGTAAAATTGTTCTGATGATCGGAAGACGTATTCATGCGGGTCCGGCGACGCTCGCCACATTATTTGCCGTGCTGCTGATACTCGCGCTCGCGGGCTGCGCGCGCAGATCGACCGCGCGAGTTCCCGCGTCTCCGTTTGCCCCCGCCCGCATCGGCGACACCGAAACCGGCATCGCAAGCTGGTACGGCGCACCCTACGACGGGCGCCCCTCCGCGTCGGGCGAAATTTACGATATGACGAAGCTCACCGCCGCGCATCGCTCGCTTTCCTTCGGCGCGTGGGTCGAAGTTACCAATCTGGATAATGGCCGGCGCGTGAAGGTACGCATCATCGATCGAGGTCCCCTGGTCGAGGGGCGAGTAATCGATCTCTCGCATGAGGCGGCGCGCCGAATCGATATGCTTAGGCCGGGGACCGCTCGGGTCCGCTTGAAAGTGATCGCCGCTCCCACAGGCGTTTCGACACGCTTACCACCGGTCCAACTTTACGCAGTCCAGGCCGGAGCGTTCTCGAATCGCGATCGTGCCGAGACCCTCCGTGTTTCGTTAAAAGACCGCTTCGAGGACGCGCGCGTGGTTGAGAACGCACAGCTCTGGCACGTGCTGGTGGGACATCGAATGACGTTCGATGCCGCCAAAAAGCTGGCAGCGGAAGTTCGTAACACCGCGGGCGAGGCTCTGGCGGTGCCGGATCGGTAGGAAATTAAGGTAGATTTTATCCCGGTTCATCGCACTCTCCAGTAGGTGCTCCCTAATACAACGGAAATCAGGCCCGTGCTGGTAGGTCAGTCTCCCCGCACGCGTCAGGTATTGCACCTGATCGATAAGCTGGGCAAGTGCCGATGGCCCGCACTCCTGCTGGGCGAAACCGGAACCGGCAAAGAGGTGGTTGCCCGGGCCATTCACGATAAGACCCCGGGCGGACCGTTTGTCACGATCGACTGTTCATCAATGGTCGGCCCGCTCATGGAAAGCGAGTTGTTTGGGCATGTGAAGGGCGCTTTCACCGGCGCGGACACACCCAAAATCGGCCTGATCGAAAGCGCGAACGGCGGCACAGCACTGTTCGATGAAATCGGGGAGCTGCCGCTGGATTTACAGTCAAAGCTTCTGCGAGTTTTGCAGGAGAAGGAATTCAGGCCGGTCGGGTCGGTAAGCACCCGCCGCTCCGATTTTCGTGTCATTGCGGCAACCAATCGGGACCTGGCCAAGGAGGTCGAAAAAGGAACCTTCCGGCGGGACCTGTTCTTCCGCTTGAACGTGATCAACATTCGCATTGCTCCGCTGCGGGAACGTGTCGAGGACATTCCCGTGCTGATTAATCATTTCCTGGGACGTGCTGGAGGAATCCATACTTTGACGGCGGAAGCGCTTGAAGTCATGCTGAGCTATGACTGGCCGGGGAATGTACGCGAGCTCGAGAATTGCATTCAGCACATGGTGGCAATTAATTCCGGCCCGCTTCTGCACGTTCCCGACTTGCCGTCGAGTCTGCAGAACCACATTCTGCAGAAGAATTCTCAGTATCTACGAGCAGCAGCGTCCGCGTTTGGGTCCAAGCCCCCCGATAGCGGCAATGCCAGCGGCAACTTCTCACAATCCTCGCCCTCCTCTCTCGCGGCGATCGACCCCGCGGTGATTCCGCTGGTCGAGCTCGAGCGTCGTGCTATTATGCAGGCGCTCGAATACACGCACGGCGATCGTGCCGTTGCTGCTCACCTGCTCGGGATTGGGCGCACGACGTTGTACCGGAAATTGAAAGAGTACCAGCTGGCGGGTGCTGCCGCCGACGAATAACCATGAACCTCCGCGTCCTCATCGTCGAGTCCGAACCGGAAGACCTGCTCTTTCTCCAGGAAGCGCTGACGGAAATTGAGTCGGGCCGATACTGGAGCAATTGGGTCCACATTGAGACGTTGCACGCGGTCACGCTCTGCGGCGCCATGGGAGTGCTCAATACTGAGCCGGTCGATGTCGTTCTGCTCGATCTGGATCTGACGGATAGCCAGGGCGTGGAAACATTTCGCCGCGTTGCGGCCGCGTTCCCGCACATCCCGATTATTCTACTCGGCAGCGCTGAACACGATGCACTCAGCGCGGGGATGATGCGGGAAGGAGCGCAGGATTATCTGCTCAAAGAACAGGTGGATTGCGCGCCGTTGGCCCACGCCCTTCGCCACGCGATTGAGCGGCACAAGTTTGTGACTGCCGCGCGCGCGGGCGCCATGCGACGATAGCAGTGGAGTGCCGACAGCTCTCGACGCGACCTACAGCCTGGGACGAAATCTGTCGGGCGTGGGTGTCTACTCTCGGGAGATGCTATTCGGCCTGGCCCGGTCTCACCCGGAAGAGAAATTTCTCTACTGCTACCGGCCGCATCGCCTGATACGCTCTTTTCGCGAGACGCTACCGAAGAATGCCAGCCGCTATCTGCTGGCAGGGACGCCGTCATGCGACCTTTTCCACGCACTGAATCAACGCGTCGATTTCCGGGCGCGCCGCACCGTGACTACTTTTCACGACCTCTTCGTTATGACTGCCGAATACTCCTCAGCGGAATTTCGCGCTCGCTTCACGGAACAGGCGCGAAGGGCGGCAGAGCGGAGCGACGCTATTATCGCCGTTTCCCGCTTCACGGCTATCCAGGTTGAGCAACTACTCTCGATCCCGGCGACCCGTATCCGAGTGGTGCCCCATGGTGTGCGCGTCCCGCCCGCCACCGCGGCAGCACGCGAAAATTTGGTACTGTTCGTCGGTGCGATTCAGCGGCGTAAGAACGTTGCGCGCCTCGTGAAAGCCTTCGAAAAAATGCCGTGCTCCTGGCGGCTGGCACTGGCCGGCGCCGCAGATGGTTTCGGCGCGGCGCAGGAGCTGCGGGCGGTTGAGGAGAGCCCGCGTCGCGCCGATATTGATGTTTTGGGCTATGTCCCGGCGGCCGGACTTGAAGCGCTGTACCGGCGCGCGCGCATCTTTGCCTTTCCGTCTCTCGATGAAGGTTTCGGAATGCCGGTCCTCGAAGCCATGGCTCACCAGGTTCCGGTGGTCGCTTCAATGTGTTCGGCGCTGCCGGAGGTCGCGGGCGACGCTGCATTGCTCGTTGATCCTGAGAATGTCGACGCGCTCGGCGCCGCGCTCGAGCGTCTGGCGATTGAAGACAGTTTGCGAGAGGATTTCGCGCGGCGCGGTCTTGAGCGGGCTCGCCAGTTCACCTGGGAATCCGCAATCGAGCGCACCTGGGCCGTCTACGAAGAGCTCAAATAAATTCACTCCTCGGGTTCCGGCGGCTCCTGATCGCGCTGCGCGCGTTGCAAGGCGAGCTCGCGGGTCTCGACGTGGGCTGCTTCCCTCAGTTCTCCAATTTTGGCGCCCGTTATGGACAACGCGATCAGGCCCCCAATTAGCAGCGGCAGAGTAACAATTCCCCATAGGACCAGCGAAAAGCGCGCAGCCTCGTCCGGCACTACGTTGAAAATTTTTTCCAGGCTCTCCTTAGCGAGGAACTGAAATAAACCGAGATTCCCCGGTGCCTGCGGAACGACGCTACCCAATCGCAGAATCACCATCAGAGCGAAGGCCTGCCCCAGAGACAGATCGTTAAAACCGTAGCCCCGGAACGCCGCATAAATGGGGACGACCTGGAGCAGGAGATAAGGCAGGCTCTGGGCAAATGCAAAATAGAGATAGCGAGAGTGCCCGATGAGGCTGAGATCGTCAATCAGCACGCGCAGGTGCCGCTGCCAGGGTTTGTTCAGGACAGCGCGCGCCCGATTCCGGTGGAACATGGCCAAGGCCAGCAGCGCCGCGCCCGTCACTACAACCCCGCCGAGCACATAACCGCCGTCGACCAGATACCGGAGGTGCGTCGGGAACAAGACAATCTTGACCGTTACCAGCAGGCACAGACAGAGCCAGATGCCGTCGAAGATGCGCTCGATCAACGCGCTTGAGAGCGAGACGGAAAAAGGCAGCTCCGTTCCACGCGACACCACGTAGCAACGGAGTACTTCGCCCGCGCGAAAAGGTAGAACTTCGTTCGCGAATAGCCCCACATAGATGGCGCGAACCGTTTGCCAGAAGGTCACCGGTTCCACTGGATGCAGGAGCAGGAGCCAGCGCCAGCCGTGCCAGCAATAGACGGAGATGTCGGCCAGGACCGCGACTCCCACCCACCACCAGTTCATGGTGGCGAGATCATCCTTGAGCTCCCCCAGTCTCGCGTCGTGCAGCGTCCAAATCAGACAGCCGATCGAAATCAGGTTCGTGAGGACAAGGAAGGATCTCGAACGGATCCTGCTGGATTTTCCATCACCCAATAGTCCATCATAACGAGTCTAGTGGAAGTACTTCGCCGCCAGCCCCGCGTCCGCAGCAACAGCTTTGCTCCAAACCTGATGGCCTTCGTCTTCTTTACCGGCGGCTTTTAAAGCATGACCCAAATTCAACAGCGCCTCCGGGAAGCCGGGCTTCTTCTTGACGGTCGTTTGGTAGCACTCTACCGCCAATTGATTTTCACCTGCCGATTGCAGCAACAGGCCGAGGTTATAAGAGAGCTCCACGGAATCTTGACCGAGGGCAATCAGTTTCTGGTGCAGTTTCCAAGCCTGCTCGTGATTCCTTCGCTCGATAGCGATGCCGGTGAGCGCGCGCAGCGCGCCGGGGTTGTCCGGCTGAAGCGCTAGCGCCCGCCCGAAGGTCTCGGCGGCGGCATCGAGATCCTCGAATTTCCAGTAAGCCAAGCCTAGGTTCAATAGCGCCTCCACCCAATTTCCGCGCTTCTTTAGGCACAGCTCGAAACTGTCCACAGCTCCGGCGAACTCGCCACGCTGCAATTGCAGATATCCGAGCCAGAACGCAGCGTCCTCAAAATCCGGCTTCAAGGCGACCAGCTTCTCGAAATATCGTTCGGCTTCTTCGAGGGCGCCATCTCCTTCGAGCAGCAGCGCCAGATTCCAGAGCGCGCCGGGAGTTTCGGGCGAGGAAGCGAGCGCACGCTCGTAAGCACGGCGTGCAGCGATGGAATCACCGCGCATCTGTAAGACCACCCCGAGGTTCACGCCGGCTTCTACGGATTCCGGACGGATGCGCACGGCCTCGCGATAGGAACCGCAAGCCTCCTCTAGGCGCCCAGTTTTCTCGTAAGACAAGGCTAGATTGAACCAGCCTTGGTAATGATCAGTTGAAACTTTGACGAGTTCCGAGCAAAGCTCGACCGCGGCGCTGTAATCCGCGCGCGACAGCGCCGCCCCGGCCAGCGCTTGCAGAGCCACAGTCATTCCGAAGAGCGCCCGGTCCTGACGAGGGCGTTCCTTGAGACTAGCCTTGAAACACTCCAGCGCCGGGCCGGGCTTTCCCAATTGCAGCAGACACAGGCCCCGGCTGAGCTGCGCCTGCCACCGCTTTGGGTCGATCGAAACGGCGGTTTCGAAGGCGTGCGCGGCTTCTTCGAATTTGCTCTCACGTTCCAGGCACAGCCCCAGGTTGTAATGCGCGGAGCGATGTTTCGGCTCGATCGCCGCGGCCGTGGCATAAGAATCGGCGGCTTCGCTCCATTTTTCCTGTTCGAAGCGGAGTTGCCCCAGCGCCGCGTGAATCTCCACGGATTTGTTGCCCTCATCGAGGGTGCGCTGCAACTCCATAACAGCGTCATCCAGACGGCCATCGGAGGCGAGTCTTACCGCTTCCGCCAGTGCGCTCGAATCTGCTGCGTGCTTCTTTTTGGCCGGAGTGTGGATAACGTCGGCGCGCATCAATCGCTCCACCAGCTCGTCATCTACAAAGAAAGTCTGTCGATCTTCATCCTTCGGCATGACTCTCTCCCTGTGCGTTCAGTTCACCGGTTTTTGGGTCCGTTCTTTCGTGCTCCCGATCTTCCTCGTCCTGAATCCCGGTCGGACGGAACGCGATACGAGCGAGAACGCCTAGCTCCGTTCCGGAGGTGTCGAAGTTCCTTTCCGGCGCTTGCCATGGCGTGGGCGAGGCGGGTGGGGGATACGGGAAATAAGCCGCCTCCAAAGGTTCTTTGCATTTCTCCAATCCCGTCGCCTGAGCCATCGCCAAGCCGAACCCGAAGACCGGACTGTTGCGCGTGAATTCCCGTACATCCAGGCCTCGATCGTTTCGGCGAGTGGCATAATCCACGATTTGAATGGACCGCTCGACTACGGCGTTCGAGGAGATCTGCGCTTCCCGGATCTCGAACGGGCGGATTGGAAGCGAAAGCAACGATTGCCAAACAGGAGCCGTGTCAGGAGATTCTGGCGGTATTCCGCCGACTCTCGCGGCTGGCGGCAATTCGACTATAAACCCTGTGGAACTCGGATCGTGTTCCGCGGCTCCGTCCGCCGACACACTGGCAGTCGGCACATCCGCAGCAAGCACATGCACAGCCGTCGGCATAAGAGCGGCCGCGGGCTCGGGTACTTCAGCGGGCTTGCTCACATCTCCAGGCTGGGCTTGCAGCAGGCGACCCAGAGCGAGCTGATTGTACTCTTCCTTGTACTGTTTTTGGTGAGCTGCGGAGCAGAATTCGCCTCCAGTCCAACGCTTCATGAGCGCCAGCTCTTTTCCGCAGAGTAAACACCGCATAGTTTTTAATCGGCAAGTTTTTCGCGGCGCTTAAGCGTTACTCAAGGGTTTCTACCCAGTGGATACCTTACGCGTGGGTATGGCGTAACAAGCCTTAGGACGGCTTAGAACGAAGACTCTACATTACGCCGTAAAAATTGAGAAAAAGACCCCGATCAGCATCCCGATGGAAGCGGATTCGGGTACTTGCGATGCGTGCAATGATCCCAATCAGCGACGCACTCGCGGCGTTGTCGAGGGTTGGATACCAGAACAGGTATCCTTCGAAACTGAGCGGCTAATTCCGATCCACCGTAAAGCTTTCCTCCTTAGCCGTCGATGAAGGAGTGCTTGAGCAAGAGGTAAGGAGACCACATGGCCAAGAGTGAAGCCTTGAAGACCCATATCGAGGCGCTGCGCAATGCGATTCCAGAATTAAAGGGCGTGTTACTGGCGTCTAATGAAGGACTGCCCATCGCACATTCGTTGTCGAACGGGGCGGATCCGAACCGTGTGGCGGCGATGGCTGCCGCAGCGTCGACCCTGGGAAGGCGAGTTAGTGAGACGATGAGCGCCGGGATCTTGGGTGAGGTTTCGATTCAGGCGGACGAGGGTTCGCTGTTTGTATATTCGGCAGGATCGAAGGCGGTCCTTGCCGTGCTTAGCCCTCAGGGCGGCAATGCCGGCCTGATTCATCTCGAAGCGCGCGTGTCGGCCAAGGACATTGGCGATTTGTTTTGAGCGCACAGGACGCAGCAGCGTTCGGTTGTGCGTATTTACTAGCAGCACACAGACGCAGCCGTGCTCCGTTATGCGCGTTTACTGAGCAGCGATGAGACTGGCCCGGATGCGGCGCGCCGCGGAGTTACCCGCCACTCCCGCGAGCTGCTCCTCCGAGGCCTCGCGTACGCGCTCCAAGCTCCCAAAATGACGGAGTAGTTTCAGCACGGTCTTCTCCCCCACACCAGGGATCTGGTCGAGTTCACTCCTGAGCCGGCTGGCATTGCGCCGCGTTCGGTGGAATGTCACGGCGAAGCGGTGGGCTTCATCGCGTACCATCTGCACGAGGTGCAGGACCGGCGAAAATTTATCGAGCACGACCGGCTCATTCTCCTGACCGTAAACGTAAATCCACTCTTCCCGTTTGGCGATCGCCGCCAGCGGCAGACCGGTGATCCCCATGCCCTCCAGAGCCTCGGCGGCGGCGTGCAGCTGTCCCAAGCCGCCATCCACTAGCACCAAGCCGATATTCGCCAACTGGTTTTCTTCCTTCAATCGGCCGTAGCGGCGCGAAATCACCTCGCGCATCGACGCAAAATCGTCGTTGCCTTCGACCGTGCGGATGATGAACTTGCGATAATCCGATTTCTTCATCCGCCCGTCTTCCCAAACCACCATGCTCGCCACTTTATCGGTGCCCTGAATGTGCGAAACGTCGAAGCATTCGATCCGGCGCGGCGCATGTTCCAACCCGAGTGCGTCCTGAAGCGCCACCTGAATCGCCGTCGACGAGGGTTTCATCACGCGGAAGCGCTGTTCGAAGCTGTGGCGCGCGTTGGACTCGACCAGCTCCATCATGGCTCGCTTCTGACCGCGCTGCGGCGTGTGAATTTCCACCCTTCGCCCGCGCCGTTCGGAGAGAAAATCCTCGAGCAGGCGGCGATCCTCGAATTCTACCGGCACATGAATGAACGCTGGAATATAAGGATCGTCCAGATAAGACTGCTTAAGCATCGAAGCAATGAACTCGGATGGATCGAAATCCCGCTGGTCTTCCCAGAAAAATTCGCGCCGGTCCACGATCCGCCCACCGCGCAGATGGAACAAGTTCACGGCCAGCAGGGGCGGCTCGGCGTAGTAAGCGAAGATGTCGGTGTCGCTGCCCTCAGCCGCGGCCATTTTTTGCTTTTCGCCCATCTCTTCCACCGTCTGGATCAACTCGTGCAGCGCCGCGGCTTCCTCATAGCGCGTGTCCAGGCTCAGAGTCTCCATTCGCGCGCGCAGCTCCTGTGCCAAATCTTTATGACGGCCCTCCAGGAACAAGCGCACGGAGCGGACCGCCTCCGCGTATTCCTGATCCGTCGTCAAACCCGGTACGCACGGCCCGAGGCAGCGATGAATATGATATTCGAGGCAGGGATGCGTATGAGCGCGGGTCAGGTCGACATTGCAGGAAGGCACTTTGAAATGGCGATGAATGAAGTGCACTAGGCGATGCGCCAAGTTGCCGGGGAAAAAAGGCCCATAATATGAGGATCCATCCTTGCGCAGTCTCCGCGTCACGTACACTCGCGGGTATCGCTCCGCGGTTAGTTTAATGTATGGGTACGTCTTGTCGTCGCGCAATAGGATGTTGTACCGAGGCTTCCACTGCTTAATGAGATTGTTTTCAAGCGCGAGCGCTTCTTTCTCGTTGTCGACTTCTATAAATGCGATCTGACGGGCTTCGCCGATAAGCGTGCCGGTCTTCGAGTCTGCCAGGCGCTCATCGTTGAAGTAACTGAGCACGCGGCTGCGCAGGTTTTTGGCTTTGCCCACGTAGATCACAGTCCCGTGGGCGTCCTTATAAAGATACACGCCTGGAAGCGCCGGGAGCTCGGCAGCTTTATCGCGCAGGTTGAATTCGACTTCTATAACTTAATTTTCGCACGCGTGGTCTATACTTAAGATGTGGTTTTGGTTTTACTTGCAAGCTCTCTCATGACTTGCGCGTGGGCCGTGCCGCCGCAGTCGCCCCAACCACCGCCATCCTCGCCTAAAAAACTGCAAACTCCGCAGCCGAAGCCCGATGAGCAGGAGCCTCCCGAAGAGGATGAATCGCTCAAACCCAAGGAGTACGCCCTCAACCCTCTGGAATCGGCCCGCAATATAACGGCCGGTAATTTCTATTACAAGAAGGGCAATTACCGGGCGGCTGCCAGACGATATTTAGAGGCAACGCGTTGGGATCCCACCTCGGCTGAGGCAGTGCTCAAGCTGGCCGAATCCGATGAGAAGGTGAAGGATTTTCCTGGCGCACGGGACGCCTACACCAAGTATTTGGCGCTCGTGCCTGACGCAAAGAACGCGCCCGAGATTAAGAAGAAAATAGCGAAGTGGCCGGATCAGGCGGCGAAGAAATAGCGCTCGATCGCAAGTGATATTCTGGTTCGTCGAATGACGGACAAAATTGTCGTCCTTAGCACCTGCGATTCCGAGGAACTGGCCCTGCGGATCGCGCGTCATCTGGTTGAGCGGCGGCTGGCCGCATGCGTAAACATCCTCCCAGGAGTGCGCAGTATTTATCGTTGGAAAGAAAAAATCGAGGATAATAATGCCGAGTTGGTCCTGGCGATCAAATCCCGAAGGGACTTATTCGATGCGCTTTGCGCGGAGATCCAGAAGATCCATTCCTACGAAACGCCGGAAATTATCGCGCTGACCATCATTGATGGTGCGCAAGCCTATCTGGCATGGCTGGATCGTGAGCTGCGCTCCTAACGCACAGGCTCAATGTCGGTAGGAATGTCATTGAGACGGCGGAGCGCCTGCTCAACGGGAGGACGAAGCACGCCCAACTCGTCCAACATTTGCTTGGCGCGCGCGTAATCGCCCGTCGCTTCGATCATCAGCAGATCCTGCACCAAGTCGCGAACCGCACCTTTGATCTTCGAGAAATCGATGGCGAACGTTCCGTCGGGCCGCGCCACGAACGCGCCCTTGTCCATCAGGTAATTAAACTGCACCGCCATGCCCTTGCCGTGCGCCTCATGCACGCCGAAACGCAGAGTGCGGAAGGACGAGGCGAGGAATGTCGTATATAGCGGACGCTCGGCGGCCGACAGAAGCTGATGATCGAAGCAATACTGGAGCATGAATAGGCCGGTCACGTCGGCTTTAGCCTCTTCAATTGCGGCATGTAGTTCCTTGAGTGACTGGCGGACGTTCTGTTGTGGGCCGATGCCGTGCGTCATCTCGTGCGCCAGGATATGCGTGAAAAAAGAATCGAAGCTCAGGTCGCGCTGCTCGGTCGACGAGAGCACCCGCTGGGCGATGGGTTCCAGAATTTTCGTGAATTTCGCCTCCTGCACGTTTTTGAGCATCACCCGCTTCGATCCCATTTGCTGAACGATCCGCTCATCGTTAGGGAGATTATAGGCAGCCGTGCGGACCCCGTGCGCACCGTCGCCAGTCGCCAGGATCTCGTTCACTACGCGAATCGGAGCCAGTCCGCCCAGCCGCGGATTGCGATATTTCGCGTCCTCGGGCAGGTTGTTTTCGATCTCCTGGATGTGATCGGCGAATACCTTGAGCTTGGCCGTTTCCCGGTCGTCGCGCAATGTCACGTATGCTTCAAACGCCGCCTTATATCCGAACAACTCGTCGTTATAAGTTTCGTAAGGACCGATCGTGATATCGATGGGCGCATCCAGTTTCATCCACGCGATATCGCTCGCGTAATAATCATTTGATAAAAATGCCGTGGCCCGGAGCCTGAGAAATTGCTGTAAGGACGCATTCGGCGTCAGCCCGGCCGCGTCCTGAAGCAGATGCGCTGCTTGTTGCAGATCCCGCTCGTACGCCTGGCTGTAGGGCACGATGTTCAGAGCTTTATCGGGACCGCGCCGGATCACGGTAAAAAATCCTCGCGCCTGTTCCTGTTGAGATTTGGGAAGCCGCTCCACCCAGGATTCGAATTCCTCTCGCGCCATGTCCTCGGGATAGAAATTCGCACCGGGAAGTTTCCGAGGCGGGGCTCCCGGCACGAACGCCTGATGATTATCAAGGTCCGACCACGGCCCCTTGTTCAAATCGAAGTAGTGCAAACGGGCCTTGCCGAGCGGCGACGTATCTTTCAACAGTTCGGCACGCAGCACCACGTTGCCGCTCCACACTTGCGAAAGAAAGATGTTGTCTATAATCCTTGCGGCCTCGATCAGCTTCGCCAGCGCTTGACGATCGCCGCTCGAAAGCTGCGTCGTATCCACACGCAATTCGGCGGGCGCGAACCGAGCGAGCATGCGATTCAGACTCGCGAGATCGGGAGCAGCGGCGATAGCAAGCGGCATAACAAACAAGAGCGCGAAACGGCGAAGCATGAACTTTAACCAGTATAATGAGTGATCCGGTGCAAAGAGCCAGGAACCAGGAAACTACAGAGGGCATTCGCCGGTTAAGCGGCGAGCTGGCGCAGCTAGGCTGGTATCACAGTATCGAGTTGCCGGATGGCGGCATCATTCCCGGATTGCAGACTCTGGAGCAACTGAGATCCCGTATTGCGCGTTATCCCATCCCCGACGATCTGACAGGCAAGCGCGTGCTTGACATTGGAGCATGGGATGGATGGTTCAGCTTTGAGATGGAGCGCCGCGGCGCGAACGTTGTCGCGCTCGATTCAGCCCGGCAAGAGACACTCCCCAAGGCGAAGCAACTGCTCAACTCCAAAGTTGAATACATAGTCGAAGATATCTGCAGGATCTCTCCGCGCGATATCGGGTACTTCGATATCGTTCTGTTCTTTGGCGTGCTGTATCACTTGAAGCACCCTCTGCTGGCTTTGGAGCGAGTGTGCGAATTGACCACCGATATGGCCTGTATTGAATCGCTTGTGACAGACGATCCGCCGTCGGGCGCGGTGCCCTCGATGGAATTTTATGAAGGAACCGAGCTGGCGGGGCAGTTCGATAACTGGGTCGGCCCGAACACAGCGTGTTTACTCGCGTTTTGCCGGACGGCGGGATTCGCGCGAGTCGAGATGACGGGCGTACTCGATTATCGCGCGCACGCTGTTGCATATCGCAAATGGCCGCGGATCGAGCGCTTCGGATCAGGACCCGAGCTAGTCTGCGTCGAAAATACCTGGACACGCAACCATTACTTCTCGACCGCGAGAGATGACTATTTTACGGCTTGGTTTAATAGTCCCAAGACCGATCTTAATTGCGACAACGTTTTCGTGCAGGTTGGCCCTTACGGTTGCCGGCCCGTGGGTGTCCGCAATATCGGCGGGATCGGTTGGCAGACCAACTGTAAGCTGGCTCCTGGTCTTTCGCGCGGATGGCATGACGTGAGCGTGAGCGTTGAGCGCAGCGCCTGGAGCAACCGGATCAGAATTCCGATCGATCTGTCTCGCAGCGATCGGCGCACCGCTCCTGTGGCGGGA
Organism: uncultured Acidobacteriota bacterium; assembly: GCA_963799805.1. Taxonomy (GTDB): domain Bacteria; phylum Acidobacteriota; class Terriglobia; order Bryobacterales; family Bryobacteraceae; genus Palsa-187. The sequence continues at coordinate 200,341 of CAWCYF010000002.1, read as the reverse complement.
TCCGATACGATGCGAATCGCCGGTGTCACGGATGGTAAAACATTTGAGTCCAATCGCGTGAGGACCGGCGTCGAAAGCTGCGTTTCGGCATGGATAGCCGGTCTGCCGGATGGAGTTGCCCAGACGGATATATCTCTTCGCCTGGATGGAGCGGACCTCCCGGCCGTCTATATATCCGCACCCGACGCACGCGGTCTGAAACAGGTAAACGCGATGCTGCCGCCTGGTCTCGAGCCGGGCGAATACCGGCTCGCTGCTAGAGCCGGCGAAGTTGAATCGCGAGAAGTGCCCCTCCAGCTATTTAGTTTATGATCACGTTGCGCAACGTTGAAAAATATTTCGAGCACGGCCCCACCAAAACCTTCGTGCTGCGCCGCATCAATATTGAAATTAAAGAGGGCGAGTTTGTATCGATCATGGGTCCTTCGGGCGCAGGCAAGTCTACGCTGCTGCACTTGATCGGCATGCACGACAGCGCCTGGACCGGCGAATACTATCTTCTCGATCACCCGATCCATAAGCTCAAAAAGAAGGAGCGGGACGAATTGTACAAAAAGCAGTTCGGCTTCGTGTTCCAGAGCTATCATCTGCTCGACTCGCTCACGGTCTATGAAAATCTCGACATTCCCCTGTCCTACCGCAATGTGAAAAAAGCCGCACGCGACAGCATCGTCTGCGACACGCTGGACCGGTTTCAGATGGTAGGGAAAAAGGATCTGTTTCCAAATCAGCTCTCTGGAGGGCAGCAGCAACTGGTAGCGATCGCGCGCGCCATCATCGCCAGCCCCAATGTGATTCTGGCCGACGAGCCGACGGGGAATCTTCATTCCAGCCAAGCCAAGGAGATTATGGAAGTGTTTAAAAGACTCAACGACGCCGGTACGACCATCATTCAGGTAACCCATTCGGAAGCGAACGCCGCCTATGGAAACCGGATCGTTAAAATTGTCGACGGTTGGATCGCGAACGACTGAGCAGATCTTTTACGCTATCCTGGACGATCCATGTTGTTCTACGCCGTAACAATTTTTCTGAGCGCATTTTTGCTGTTTCAGGTTCAACCGCTGATCGCCAAAATGATTCTGCCCTGGTTCGGCGGATCAGCGGCGGTATGGAGCGCAGCGATGCTGTTCTTTCAACTTTTACTGCTTGCCGGCTATGCGTATGCCCATTTCTCCATCCGTTTTCTGAAGGCACGGGGACAGATGGCGCTCCATGTTGGCCTGCTGGCCGCGAGCTGCGCGCTGCTGCCGATTCTGCCTTCACCCGCATGGAAGCCAACAGTGGCAGGCGACCCGACTTTGCGCATTCTGGCGCTGCTTCTGGTGACCATCGGGTTGCCCTATTTCCTGCTTTCGGCGACCAGCCCTCTGCTGCAGGCGTGGTATGTGCGGCGCTCCGGCAGCGGGATGCCATACCGCCTGTTCGCACTTTCTAATTTCGGTTCCTTGCTGGCGCTGGTGAGCTTTCCGTTCGTGGTCGAGCCGCGGCTTACTTCGCGACAGCAGGCCATTACCTGGTCCAGCGTGTACATCCTGTTCGCGCTGCTATGCGCGGGTGCGGCCTGGCTTAGCCGTAGGGAAGCTCTCAATCGAAAGGAAATGCAACACGCGTTACCTCCTGAGAGCGAAAAGGCCGCGCTCGCAAAGCGTCCGAGCTTCGCCGAGTTGGTGCTATGGGTGGCCCTTGCCGCGTGCGCATCAACACTGCTGGTGGCGGTGACGAATCATATGAGCCAGAACCTCGCGCCCATTCCTCTGCTGTGGGTGTTGCCGCTCGCGCTCTATCTCACCACATTTATTCTGTCGTTTGAAAGCGATCGAATCTATCGGCGCTGGATCTTTTTGCCGTTGCTGGTGCCCGCGCTAGGAGGGATGGCCTACTGCATCTGGACCAATTCCGGAAACCTGCATGTTAAATGGCTGGTACCCGGCTTCGCCCTGGGCTTGTTCATCTGCTGCATGATGTGCCACGGCGAGTTGTCGCGTCGGAAGCCGGCTCCGCGTCATCTAACGCTGTTTTATTTAATGGTGGCGCTCGGAGGCGCAGTGGGTGGAATTTTTGTCGCGCTGATCGCGCCGCGCGTTTTCAAAACGAATCTGGAACTACCCGTGGGGATGTTTGCGTGTGCGGTGCTCGCGGTTATCGTCCTCTGGAACCTCGGGCTGCCCAAATTCGGGGCTTGGCCGGTGCGCGTGACGCTCGTATTGGCGGTGGGAATCTTAGCCGGATACATGGCGCGGCAAGAGCACATAGAGAGAAAGGGCTACAAACTTATCGAGCGCAACTTCTACGGCGTGCTTCACGTCAACGACAATTATGACGACGTCGAACATTATACGGAGCGGGTTCTCACCAACGGCACCATCAATCACGGATCGCAAATTCTGGACGAGAAACTTCGCTACGTGACGACGTCATACTATGGACCCGATTCGGGTGTCGGCCGAGCCCTCCGGGCGCTCGGAGCTCAGGGACCCACTCGCGTTGGCATCATCGGCTTAGGTGCGGGAGTGCTTTCGAATTACGGGCGAGCCGGTGATTTCTATCGCATCTACGACATTAATCCGCTAGTCCCAGCGATCGCCCAGACTCAATTTAGTTTTTATCCACACTCGCCTGCCGATAAGCGTATCCTGTTAGGCGATGCGCGTCTGGTATTAGAACGTCAGGAAAGCCAGCAATTCGATTTGCTGGCCGTAGATGCGTTCTCGAGCGACGCGATTCCGATTCACCTGCTGACGCGGGAGGCGCTGGCCCTCTATTTCCGGCACCTGAAGCCGCGTGGCATCCTCGCGCTGCACGTCTCCAATCGTTATCTGGACCTTGTACCGGTTTGCGCGACCGGAGCGGCGGCATTCGGTAAGCAAGCTATGGTCGTGGACGATGACGGCGAAACGCACACGTATTATTCCTCATCCACATGGGTCCTGGTCACCTCCGACGGGGAATGGTTTAAGATGCCCAGCTTCAAACAAGCGGATATGGAGCCGGCCACCGCTTCTCCCCGGTTTCGCGCCTGGACCGACGACTACAGTAATGTGTTCCAGATTCTGAAATTGAATTAACTCTCCGGCTACTCGCCGCCGACCAGACTGCACCCCGAACGGGATCGGCCTCGTGCCGCTCGCCGGATTGCCCGCACCAGCCGCTTTACGCCGCGTTCCCAGTCCGGAAAAAGGTCGACGTACTGCACATGGTCGGAGATTCGGCGCGGGATCGCACAGCGCTCGAAGCGGACCGGGATCAGGAACACGGAATCGAGCGGCAACTGCCGGGCGCAATTCAGCCCAACGCGGAGCTCGCTCTGGAACTGCCCGCGCTTGACGATGGACCGCGCCGAGAAGCACGCCACGAATACGTCCGAGATCCCAATCGCGCGCTCAATCGACCGCGGCCAGTTTTGTCCGGGAAGCAGCTTATCTTTATCTAACCAAGGTGAGCAGCCCGCTGATCTCAGCGCCTCACACAGCCGGCGCGCTGGAGCCAGATCTTCGACTACGTATGCTACGAAAACCTGTGGCTGAGTCTGGGGCGCGAAGCGATACGCGCCATTTCCGGCCGGTTCGAACGTGCCTAGCCCTTCGATATCGACGGTATGGCCGCACTCGAGCGATTGGCGCAGGATTTGAACAGCCTTCGATACCGGCGCGTGGCTGATATCAGCCTGTCTCATCGCGCGCTCCGCCTCACCTGGGGCTTGGGGATTAGTTTTCCGACTCCTGGCAACTTTATCGGGTGTCCTCCGCGGAGAGCCTTAAGAATCTTGTGGACAAGCTTGTCGACCTCGTCCCGTGCCGCCCCGCTTGAAACATGGGACTGCGTAGCCACCGCGCGCGCCAACTCTTCGCGTTTCATATCCCCAGAATAGGGGACGACCGTTTACTTTAACGTTGATGCTCGCCAGCAACTGATGAGGAGACTTGGGTTTGATGGTCTGCGGGAGCAGTGGCGGAATGCGGCTTACGGTCCCAATATACCGTGCAATCGTCGAAATCCTGCTTCATGGCATAGGTCTTGTCCAAACCGAGGTCGGCGATTTTTTCGTCGTTCGCGCAAGTCTCTACAGTATCGAAGACCCCTGCCTTGACCTGGCTATCCAGTTCCGGCCGTGGCACAACATGCAGCTCGGCCGCCATGCCGGGCGTCAATCGAAGTTTGTGCGAATCCGCGGATTCCATCCCCATGGGCGGTCGCCGCCGGGTGAGAAAGAAAATATGCTCATCCGCCCAGATCCGTCCTTGTGGTGGAGTCACCTGGTCGACTTTCTTCGCCATGGCTTCGAAATCGTTCCAGTGCGTGGAATCACGATCTTGATAGACCCACTTGCCGAGTGTTAGGGACAAGAGCACACATACCGTGAGCGCGGGTCCGAGAGGCCGCTCCGCAGAGCTCAACCGCGAACCCACATCATAGAGTCCCACCACCGCGAGAATTGCAATAAACGGCAAGGCCAGCAGGTAATAACGCGCGAAGGTCGGATGCGCGGTCGAAACGTACAGACTCACCGCCGCCGCCAGCCAGAGGCACAGATATAATTCAGAGCGGCGGCGCTGGTCCCACATCTTATTTTTAAAGAGAAATAGCACGCCCGCTAACGTAAGCAACAGGAGCAGCATTACCTGGCTCGAATCGATCCAGTCGGTCATCACTTCCAGGTTGTGCCGGGTTGCTCCGCGCCATTCAACGGCTCGATACAGCGTGTGATATTGGACGATATCGAAGAATACCTGACGCGGGCCTTCCACCAACAACCACAGGATCGGCAGCACGGGGATGATCGCGCCGGCGATGAATGCCGCCGTTTTAATCCAGCGCTTTCCCTTGCGGCTTTCGATCCACATCCAGACGAGAAGGACAGGGGCAACCGGTGCCGAGAGCAGGGAACAGGCTGGCGCAGCGGCGGCGCAAAAACCTGCAGCGAATGGCGCCAGCCAACCGCGCCGTTCCACCGAGAGGACAGCGATCCGAAAGGCGCAGACGATAAGAAACAGGCAGATACCGTATGCCTGCGCGACCCCCCCGAAGTTAAATACCGCAGCGTTCGTGCCGATGATAAACATCGCCACTACCGCGCCAGGCAATCGCCAGTTCGAGACCGGGAAAAACCGATAAACATAATCGGCAATCATCCATATCGCGCCGATAGTCAGCAGCGCCGCAATGGCATGCGCTACATGCCAATTTTCACCGAAGATTCGCATCCACAATGCGTTCCAGTATGCATTCAAGGGGGTCTGCGGGAAAAAGAAATCGAGGTACGGTCTTTTGCCGGATGCAATCAACTGCGCCGTCAGCAGATGAAAGCCTTCATCCATGGCGAAGGCGTGTGTCTGGGAAAAAGCCAGAATCGCCGCACCGATGAGAGCCATAGCGCCCGTAAGCACAACGAAGGGTCTCGGCCTTGGCTCGGAGAGTCCAGTATTCACGCTTGGAATGACATCCAATAAATCGAAACCGCGCCGGGACGGTCTCATTGGAGATGTCCCGGCGCGGCCAGAGTCCTCAGAATAGCTCGAAAGAGCTACATGGTTGTGCTGGTGTTAGTGCCGCTCGTACCCTTCTTCTTCCCCTTCTTCATCTTTTTGGTCGACGTGGTATTGGTCGTGTCCTGGGCGAACGCAAAGCTGACGGAACCGAGAACCAGCGACATGCCGAGCATCAGGCCCATAATCTTCTTCATTTGGCTATTTTCTCCTTGTGGTGTGTCGACGGTAGATCCGTCGTCAGCCTTAAGGATCGCAGGCCGACATGAAGTCGCGCTTAAGGGCGTATTAAAACCGCTTCATAATACGAGTTCATAAAATGTTCACCGCGCGAGCTGCGAGAAGCGCGATGGTAGTCAGCGAAATGGCTGCCTGCACCATCATCAGGACTTTGGCCCAGCGCGAAAGCACTGGCACATCCGTAGGCGAAAAAGCGGTGCTGGTATTAAATGCTAAGAATAAATAATCAATAAAGCCGGGACTCCACTTCTCCTTTCCCATCTCCCGACGAAGTTCCGGATCAAGCATCATCTGCGGAAACAGGAATGCGCCGTCGGTATGGGAAATCCGAAGCTCCCGCTGATATGGACCTCCAGCGTCCAGACGCCAGTACCAACACGCGAAGACCAAAACGTTGCAGACCCACAGGGCCGCGGCCTCGCGCAGCAGTTGCGCCGGGGAGTCTTTGTGGGAGGGCAGGCGCGAAACTAGCGTCGCCAGCGATGCGATTAATGAGATCGTCACAACGGAGCTGGCCGCGTACCCAAAAAACTGGCCCATCCGCCGGTATCCCTGCCGATTCGAGATTATCGCCGGCGTCACCAGCACGATCAACAAGGCCAGCACGAGCCAGTCCGGCCCCACCGTCAGGGCGGACGGCAGAGCGTAATAGAGCGCGCCTATCGCGAGGAGCGCGATCAGGGCCGGCCATCGCGGCTCGGCGCGTTGAACCATCTTCTGTGGCATGTGTCTTTAAACATCGTCATGGTACAACGAACGTATGCCCGGCTTTCGCATAGAGACTCCGCAGCGGACCTATGATGCCATCGTCGAGCGCGGCGCGCTGCGGCGCATAGCGGAGTTCCTTCCATCGCGCGTCGGAAAAGTTTTTATCCTCACCACTGAGGAGGTGTGGAATCTTCATGGAGCTCCACTCGGGCGTTCGCTAGGCGATCGCGAGCGCGAGGTACTGTTTCTTCCCGCGGGTGAGACGCATAAACGTCTCGTGGAAATAGAAGCGCTAGCGGAACGAATGGTCGCTAAGGGGGGAGATCGATCGAGCTTGGTGGTCGCTTTCGGCGGCGGTGTCGTCAACGATGTGGGTGGATTCCTGGCCGCCATCTTCATGCGCGGCATACCCGTGATCCAGGTTCCGACCACACTGCTGGCGCAGGTAGATGCGGCGCTAGGAGGCAAGACCGGCGTCAATCTCGCCGCCGGCAAAAATCTTCTCGGAAGTTTTCATCAGCCTCTAGTGGTTCTGATCGATCCCGACGTGCTCGGGACCCTGCCGGAGCGGGAGTATCGTGCCGGCCTCTACGAGATCATCAAGTGCGGTGTGATCCGCGATGCCGATTTGTTTCGAGCGCTGGATCAATCCAAGGCGAGCGTACTCGCGCAGGAACCGGCGATGGTGGAGCGGATCATCGCCGGCGCCGTGCGGATTAAGGCCGACGTGGTCACGGCGGACGAGCGGGAAGGAGATCTGCGCCGCATCCTGAATTTCGGCCATACCATCGGCCATGCGCTGGAGGCGGAAACCCGATACTCTCGATTTCTGCACGGCGAGGCGGTCGCGTTCGGGATGCGGGCCGCTACCGCTTTAGCCGAGCGAATCGGAAACCTGGGCGCGTCCGATGCTGCGGCGATTCAGAGTGTCATCTTGAAGTACGGACCAATTCCGGCGCTCGACGGTGTCACCGGCATGGGACTCGCGACGCGCCTGGCGGCCGACAAGAAAACGGTCCAGGGCAACGTGCATTTCGTGCTGCCGGTGAAGATCGGCGAAGTACGGATTGTCTCGGGCATCGAACATCGCTTAGTGGTCGAATCCATCGAAGCCGTTTTGGGCATGACAGGGACCACGCCGCCGGGTGTAAGCGGAGAGCAGGCGGCGGCCCGCTGGGTGCGCGGCATGTTCGGGCACATCGCCGGACATTATGACCTGCTGAACCATCTGCTGTCCTTCAATCTCGACCGGCATTGGCGCGCACGCGCAGTGAAGCGTGCGATCGAGGCTAATCCATCCGCGGCGCGCATTCTCGATCTGTGTTGCGGCACGGGCGACGTTCTGCTGGCTCTTGAAGCTCCAGAAAAGCGGCTGGTATTCGGGAGCGATTTCTGCCATCCCATGCTGCTGAAATCGGCGCGCAAAATTGCGCGGCGAGGTTTCCAGTCTCCACTGTTCGAAGCGGACGCTCTGGCGCTTCCTTTGGCGGATGGCTCGCTCGATATAGTTACCATCGCTTTTGGATTTCGCAATTTGGCCAATTACGGAAAAGGTATGGAGGAACTGCTGCGTGTGCTGAAACCGGGAGGGGTGGCCGCGATTCTCGAGTTCTCCCAGCCGACGAATCGCGCATTCGGAGCGCTATACGGATTTTTCTCCGGCCGGGTGCTGCCCTGGGTAGGAGGCCTGGTCTCCGGGTCCCGAGAAGCCTATTCTTATTTGCCGGAATCCATCCGCAAGTTCCCGGATGCGGAAGAGCTGGCTAAGGGAATGCGCGATCGAGGATTTGCGCGCGTTGAGTTCGAGCGTATGACGGGCGGCGCAGTGGCATTACATCTGGGGTGGAAGTAGTTCTCTCCGGCACCAATAGGTTAGAATCAAGATCTGGTGAGGTGCGAGAGCGGTTGAATCGGGCGGTCTCGAAAACCGTTGAACCTTTGCGGGTTCCGTGGGTTCGAATCCCACCCTCACCGCCATTTACTTAATCCCTTTTGATTACGTCTTGAGTAGTAAATCGGCCTGGGGTCGCAGTCGGCGGTACGATTATTATTCGGATTCGAACGCAACCAACTGGCCGCCTTTAAAAAGTCAAAGGGGTATTGACCCAGACAAGCACCGCTTCTTCCTCTGAGGGATTGAACCACCGGTGGCCGACATTGCTTTCAAACCAGAAGCTGTCCTGTGCCCGTAAGACATGGCGCTCCAGTTCGTCAAGCCAGATTTCAAGCACTCCCCGGAGCATAAAAATGAACTCCTCGCCGGCATGCGAATAGGCCCCATCGCTCCCCGTATGGGGGGGAACCCGAAATAAATGGCATTCCAGCATCTTGGTGCCGATTGAGAGCAGCTCCATCGTAACTCCCGACTCAGTCCTGAGTACCCGACGCTGACCGGCATGAATCAATCGCCTGGTATGATGCGGAACGTCAAAGAACTCGAGTACCGTCGTGTTGTAGGCGGCTGCCAGCCGCTGCAAAGTGGCGATGGACGGGTTGGCCTTGGAGAGTTCAATTGCACTGAGAAAACCAGACGAAATTCCTGCTTGTTTGGCTACCTCGACAATTCCCCGACCCTGACTTTTCCTCATTTTCCGGAGTTGGGCGCCAATATCTGCATTATGATGTAAGCCGGAATTAGGCGCGCCTTTTAGCCTTTTTCCGAGCATTTGCTGTTTGATGCCCGGAACGCTTAGCTTCTTCACATCCCTCATATACTTAATTCGCTTCAAGACTTCGAGGAGCTCGGGATCGTAAAGACGATAGCGCCCTGAGCTGCGCGCGGGGCTGACCAGTCCCACGTTTTCCCATAACCGCAGAGTCGAAGGGCTGATGCCAAGAATACGCGCCGTTTGGCCGACGGTCAAATATCGAGGGCGCAGACCCGGATTCAATTCCTGAATCGTCCTCTTAGGCATAGTAAATCCGGCTCTCGATTATACCTGACGACATCCAGTCCGATGTCGCACTTCTCCAACGAGCGCGTCGATGCATGGGGCAACTACTTACTACGGATTCAGAGGCCTCGCTCTGAGTACCTTTGTAGCTTTTCGCCCGAGTTTTACTGGAACGCTCCGATAAACGTTAAATGCGAAGATGTTGCTTACGCAAGGGATTTGCGGTTATGATTTTCTATAACCTTGCATGGCTGCGGCAAGGAACACGATGCCCGTCATTCAGTTGAAAACGTCCATTCCGGGCCCGCGCTCGAAGGCACTCGCCGAGCGCCGCGATCAAGCCGTTCCACGCGGTGTGGCGCAGCTCACCTCAATCTTTGTCGCGCACAGCGAGGGCGTAATCCTCGAAGATGTCGATGGCAACCGGTTCATTGATTTGGCTGGCGGGATCGGCTGTCTGAATGCAGGCCACCGGCCGCCGGCAGTGACGGAAGCTATCCGCGCGCAGAGCGAAAGGTTCCTGCATACCTGCTTCATGGTGACGCCTTATGACGGCTATATACGTCTGGCGGAGCGGTTGAATGCGCTCGCGCCGGGCAACACTCCCAAGAAGACGCTGTTGTTGAACAACGGCGCCGAAGCTGTCGAGAACGCGGTCAAGATCGCCCGCGCTTACACACGCAGGCCCGCGCTCATCTGCTTTGAGGATGCGTTCCATGGCCGGACCATGATGGCGATGTCGCTGACCAGCAAAACGCATCCTTACAAGGCCGGGTTCGAGCCGTTCCCGGGCGATGTGTATCGCGTCCCTTTCGCCTATTGCTACCGTTGTTCTTATTCACGTAAGCACCCGGAATGCGACACGCATTGCGCACGGGTTCTGGAAAATACTTTCAAGCGAGTCGTCGCCGCCGAATCGGTGGCTGCGATTGTCGCGGAGCCGGTGCTGGGGGAAGGCGGATTTATCGCGCCTCCCGCAGAATATTTTCAGATTATCCGCAGCATTTGCGATGAGCATGGAATTCTGCTGATTGCAGATGAGGTCCAAACCGGATTTGCCCGCACAGGGAAAATGTTTGCCTGCGAGCATTATGGTATCGAGCCCGATCTGCTGGTGACCGCCAAGACGCTGGGCGGAGGCCTTCCGCTCGCCGCAGTCACCGGGAAAGATTACATTATGGACCACACCGGGCCTGGGTCGCTGGGTGGAACCTTCGGCGGCAACCCACTCGCATGCAAAGCGGCTTTGGCAACGCTCGACACGATCGAACATGAGCATCTTTGCGGGCAAGCCATGCTGCTCGGAGATCGCTTCCGCCAGCGAGCGGTGAACTGGCAGTCGCGCTTTCCGCTGATCGGGGAGATCCGGGGGTTAGGCGCTATGCAAGCGATGGAGCTGGTTCGAGACCGCGAATCGCGCACGCCCGCTACCGAGGAGGCGACGCGCCTCGCACAATTTTGTTCCGAGCATGGGGTCATCATTCTGACGGCGGGGACATACGGAAACGTAATTCGATTATTGATGCCGCTGGTTATCTCGAACGACGAGTTCGATGAAGCGCTCGACGTGATCGAGAGCGGCTTCGAAGCGGTCCTGTTTAAGGAATCTTTTCCCTACGCCGTCAACAGCTCGTTGACAGCTCGATAAGCTTGGTCGATCGCCACATCCGTATACGCAGTTGCCCCCGAATCGGAATTCGCGATGGTGATCCGGCCGAAACGCTGCCGGCCGATCTCGTGTGGCGCTTCGCCTTTGGGCCACTGCGGATCGAATAACGGGTTGTATTCGTAACCGTATCCGTGCGGCCATCGATTCACCGTAATGGCCTCGATATCCCTGGCCGGGTCGAATCCGCCCTGAGCCAAAATCCGAGCCAATTGATCCCGGATCTTTCGTTCGCAGGTTTCAAATGAAGTTGCGAGCAACTCCGCGCGACCAGCCTTGTGCTGCTCGCGAGCCGGGAGACCGGGCTTGCAGGGAGTTCTGGTCATCGTGAGCAGAACCGGTTCCTGCGGCGATTTGGAACCTCTATACGCGCCCATATCCGCGCCTGGACTTAAATTCACGCCAGTATGATACATTCCAGGCGAGCTGGCGCCAGACATTCCGAGCTTCGCAAAAGAGGTCCAGTTCCGGATTCCGACTCTGGTGTAGACCAGAGGAACCTTGACTAAATAGTGCATAGCCTCTTTCTGCTTATCGGGCATTTCCGGGCACAGGAACGGCACCACCATGTTCCAGCAAGCCATAACGCAACCTTTCGCTCGGACCGTGAAGATTTTTTTGCCCTGCACGTAGGTGACTTCCACCTCGCGAGCGGAAGACGGATCTTCGCTTCCGAGGTGATGCGCGCGAACCACGGGACTATTCAGCCTCAGACGAACTGGCGATTCGGCTTTGTCGAGCTGGGCATAGTCCACTTTAGCGGTGACGATATCCTCGACCGTGCTGCCTGGAACGGCTTGCGGAATGAGACGCCGAACTAGCAACCGCGCGATGGACGCGTTGCCATCGGGGAAATGAAACCGATAGGAACCCCCGATTGCGTACCCGGCCGCGGTATAACTCATGTGCGGCGTAACTCCGGGTTCCAGACCCATGCCCTGAAAGCCAGGCATGCGTTGCGCCCAGCAATCCAGAGCCGGCTCCGCATCGATTCCCACGCCCCATTCTCCTTGCGTGCGGGTTTGATAAAAAGGAATTACTCCAGGATCCACCTTGGCGACGTTCAGGAGAAAATCCTTGTAGCTTATCCTCCACAAGCGATCTTTCTTCTCATCCGAGGAAAGGCCGGGCATATAATCGATCTTTTCTTCCTGTATGCGGGCAATGTCGCGCTGCACCTGCCCGGAAAGAGGTGTCTTTGCCAGGAAGTCTTTCCATGAAATCAAATTCGCGCCCGCACCGCCCCGGCTTCCGCGACCACCTCCTGGAGTGTCCACCACCAACCGGTCCTGGCCAAACGTTTCTTTGTCGAAAAAGAACGACGGTCGCAGTCCCAAGGACGTTAGTACATTCGAGCCGCGGTACTTCGCGGAAAGCGCCGGAGGATCGATACCTAGAGCTTTCAATAACCCGTCCGCCTCAGCGCTGTAAGGTGTGGGGCTATCGATGCTTACGGTTCCGCCATTTGTAAGCTGCAATCGGCCGCCCATGTGAAATTCATTGCGCTTCGCGTGGCCGCCGAAGTCATCGTGGTTTTCGAGGATAAGAATGCGAGCCGAATCGCCTACACGGGCGCGGAGGAAATATGTGGCCGAGAGACCGCTGATGCCCGCGCCGACCACCACAAAATCGTAGACCTCGCCCGTGTCGATCGGACTGCCGGCGCTCTTCCAGAACGTTCCATCCTTCAGGGCATGCACAGCCTCAAACGAACCCGCATGGCTCCCGCGCATTCCGCTCCGGATCGGCGGATAATTGCCACCCGAATGCCCTGATTGCCCGTAGGCCGGAAGCGCGGCTGCTGTGCCCACCGCACCGGCGCTCACCGCCATGCCGTTCAGAAAGTCCCGGCGCGTAATCGGCCGGTCCATTCCTAATTCGCGATCGCTGAATTCACTCACGACTGACTCCTGAAGAACGCATCAATACCACCCGATGGGCTGCTCGCTCAAATTGATGTGGACTTGTTTGATCTCGAGATACTCGTCGATTCCCCACGGTCCCAGCTCGCGTCCGAAACCGGATTGCTTATAGCCTCCCCAAGGCGCTTCCACATAGGTCGGCTGCATATGATTCACCCAGACAATTCCCGCGCGCAGCGCCTTCACGGTGCGCAGGGCGCGAAAAATGTCGCGCGACCAGACCGCAGCGGCAAGCCCAAACGGACTATCGTTGGCAATACGGATCGCATCGGACTCGTCGTTGAAGGGAATCACCGCAGCGACCGGACCGAAAATCTCCTCCCGGGCGATGCGCGCGCTGTTATCGATATCCGCGAAAATCGTTGGCTCGATGTAGAAGCCTTTCTCAAAGGCCTTGGGCCGTCCGCCTCCCGATACTAGCCGAGCCTCCTGTTTTCCCAGTTCCTGGTAGGACCGAACGCGCTCGTATTGTTCCTTGCTGACCAGGGCGCCCATCTTAGTAGTGCGGTCGAGGGGAGGACCCAATTTGATCGCTTTGGCCTTCTCGGCCATGGCCTCGACAAATTTCGAATAAATGCTCCGCTGCACCAGGATCCTGCTTCCGGCCGAACAAACTTCGCCCTGGTTGATGAATACGCCGAACAGCGCGCCATCGATGGCGGCTTCGAAATCCGCATCGGCGAAAAAAATGTTTGGCGATTTGCCGCCCAATTCCATGGTCACGCGCTTGATCTGGTCGGCCGCCGACCGGAGAATCAGTTTGCCGACTTCTCCGCTGCCGGTGAATGCGACTTTATCCACTCCGGCATGCGCCACAATGGCCGCACCCGTTTCGCCGAACCCGGTTACGATATTGACTACGCCCGGGGGGAAGCCAATCTCGTCGAACCACCGCGCGACTTCAAGAATGGTCAAAGGAGTCTGTTCGGCCGGCTTCAGCACGCAGGTGCAACCGGCAGCCAGCGCCGGGGCCAGCTTCCAGGCTGCCATTCCCAGTGGATAGTTCCAGGGAATGATCTGGCCCGCTACGCCGACCGGCTCCTTCAATGAGAGGCTCAGGGCATTGTCAGGTACTGGATTCACGAAGCCCAGCACCTTGGTAGCGAGCCCGCCGTAGTATTCGAAGCAAGTAGCGGTGTCCGCGACGTCGAATTCCGCTTCAACGATCGGCTTGCCGCTGTTCCTAGACTCGAGTTCCGCCAGCATCGCGGATTCTTCGCGGATTTTGGCCGCGAGACGGAACAGCAGTCTTCCCCGCTCTTGTGCAGTAGTCTGCGCCCAAGGCCCGGAATCAAAAGCCGCGCGAGCGGCCTTCACCGCCCGATCCACATCGGCAGCGCCGCCCTCCGGAACTTCCGCGATCGCCTCTTCGGTAGAAGGGTCATACACCGGAAACCAACTCTGGCCGCTGCTCTCCACAAACTCGCCATCGATATACATCCTGAACCGTTTCATTGGATCACCACAGTCTTGACTTTCGGCCTCACGTGAGAATAATAGACGAACAGTGCGCTTGCGAGCAGAAGAAAGAACCCGAGCGTCAAGAACATCTTCAATTCGAATGAAAACACGGATGCGATCTGGCGCGATGGTACGAAGGCCATCGCCAAAGCAAATAAGGTCATCGCCAGGCCGGCCACGGAGATTACGCGCAAGATACTCGTCCGGAAATATACGCTAGGCTTGCAGCGTTTGGAAAAAGCCCAATGGATCAGAGAGGCAAACACGTAGACGTAAGAGATCATCTGCAGCGCGACCGCCAAGTCAAGCAAGGTCAGATAGGCTTCTTTCACCGAAGCGCCCGCGAAACTCATGGAGATGATCGCTGAAGCCAGAATTCCGAATATGATAAGAGCGATATAGGGCGAACCATAATGCGGGTGGACTCTAGCGAGACGTTTGGGCAAGTAGCGATCGATACCGCAGACAAATAGGATTCGCGCCGAGCCGCTGACCCAAGCCGAAGTCGATCCCACGATGGATGCGGCCATCAGAATCGCCAGCGGAAGGAGAATCCAGCTTAGTCCCAGGCCCGCGCTCATCTTATCGATGGCTTGTAGCATTCCTTCGACCACCGCCATTTGAGACCGCGGTACCGCCACGTCCAGCGAAAACGTCGAGCCGATGTAAGCTACGGCGCATAAAACGCCCCCCAGCAGGACCCCTCGAGGAATGGTCCGCCGAGGTTCGCGCACTTCGTCGCCCATCACGGGTCCCAATTCCAGTCCTACCATCGACAGACATATCACTCCGATAACCGGCAGCGGGAGACTATTCAGTTTGCCCACAGTCAGATCTTCCCAATGCGGCGCCTGCCCATGCGCAACTATGACCACCGCAGCCAGGATCATCAGCACGGCTGCGATCGTCAGCGATCCCAAACCGCCGATGTTATTCACCCATTTGCCCACGCCCAGGCCGCGGATGTTCGCAAGAATCGTCAGCCATAGAAGCGACATTGTGAGGAAGAAAAAGAAGAGCCGGTTCTCAGCCAAACCAGCCGCCGCCCTTCCGCCGATATACGCCGTAATGCCGGTCACATAAAACAGCAGCGTGGGTACAAAGAACATATTAGTCATCCAGTAGCACCAGCCGCACAGGAAGCCGTGGAAATCGCCGAAGGCTTCCTTGGTCCAAAGGTATAGGCCACCCTCGCCCGGCATTCTTTCGGCGAGTTCGATCACTGCGATTCCTTGCGGCAAAAAAAAGAAAAGGGTCACCGCCGCCCACAGCCACATCACGCGAAACCCCTCGGCGGCAATCACCGGAATCGTGTTCAGATTGACCACCGCCACCAGGTACAGCCAAGTCAGATCGCCCACACCCAGCGTTCGGATGAGAGAAGGAGAAGATCCCGCCGCGGTGGCCGGAGGCGTTGCCATTTGCTGGACCTTAGGCGACGGACGCGCCCATGGATTTGCGCTCTCCCTGTGCCGCCGCGAGCGCGGGCGCAATGTCGGCGAAGGCCGCCAAATGTCGATCGATATCCCGCTCGGTGTGCTGAACGCAGAGCGTCCATTGCTCGTCGTACCAGAAGGGCTGCGGAATCACTCCTCGATTGGCCATGGCGAACCAGTAATGCATCCAGAGGTCGCCATCATGGTTGTACCAGTCGCGATAATTGCGAATTCGTTTCGGATACAGACATAACGCACCGTTTGCTCCCGCGCCGTCCGCGTAAGCGACAAGGCCGCATTCGTTGATGATCCTGCTGTATCCCTCGACAAGCTTGCGTTCCAGCGAATCGACGAATGGGTAAATCTCCGGCTTCAATACTTCACGGAACATTGCGAGTCCTGCCGCCATGACGGTGGGATTGGTATTGTATGTTCCCGCGTGATACATCTTCTGCTGGGAAATCACGTCCATCATTTCTTTGCTCGCGCCGAATGCCGCCAGCGGGAAACCGCCACCGATAGACTTTCCCAGACAGATGATATCCGGCTGCACCTTAAAGTATTCGGAGGCTCCCCGATAAGACAGCTTTGCTCCGGTCTTCACTTCATCGAAGATCAGCATGGCTCCGTGTCGTTTGGTGATCTCCCGAAGTCCCTGCATGTAGCCTTCATCCGGCATGACAAAGACGATATTCATCATGATCGGTTCCAGGATTACCGCCGCGATCTGCCCTGGATTCCGTTCGAAAATGCGCTCCATCGCGTCAAGATTGTTGAATGGCGCGACCACGGTGGCATCCGCTGTGGCCTTGAGCACCCCGGCGCTGACAATCACCGTGTTGGGAGCATCCGGGTCCCCGAATTCGGCCGCCTGTGGCTTCACGCTCACCGACACGGCGTCGTGCCCTCCGTGGTAACCGCCTTCCATCTTGACGGTTTTATCACGGCCGGTGACTGCCCGCGCCAGTCTGAGCGCGTTCATGGTCGCTTCGCCTCCGCTGTTGGTGAAGCGCACCATTTCGATGGGAAACCGTGAGCATAGCTCGTCCGCTAATTCGATTTCCATTCCATGCGGCATGCCGAACATTGTGCCCAAATGCAGACGCTGCTCCACGGCTTTCATGACCGCCGGGTGGCAGTGTCCCGCCATCAACGCGCCGTAGCACAGATTGTGGTCGATGTACTCGTTGCCGTCTAAATCGCGAAGCCGGCCGCCGCTGGCATCCCGTGCGAACAGCGGGTAAGGAGGATAAAACCGGTAGTTACTCGCTACACCGAGAGGAAGCCGGGAGCTAGCCCGGCGATGCGCCTCCTGCGATTTGGGCGTGCGCTTTTTGTAGGTGTCGATTTCTTTTTGCAGAGCTGGATACATCGGGTGTGAAGGGTTCCTTTGGAATCGTCAAGGATCGAAAGCTTTGTCATTCAGCATACGATGAAATATACAAAGTTCTCAAAATTATAGCCGGACCGATACGCTCATAGCAACGCGAGATGTGCCTGCGATGACAGTGACGCCTTCTGAAGCGCAGCCGCAACGTCGCGAACTCGGTCCTTCCGTGCCATCTTTTTTTGTGGCGATATTGACAAGACCATAGGCTTCTATTAAACTTTACACAATTCACATAAAGTTGCGCGGACTCTGGATGTTTAGTCTCATCGATCCCTTGAATCGAGCAGGAGGTGGATTCTAATGAAAAACACGCGTTCGCTGTCTTTACTGTGCTTCATAGTACTGTGCCTCTTCAACCTCCCGGCTTTTTCGCAGACTGCGTCGGGACGAGTAGTAGGAACCGTAGCGGATCCGGCGGGCGCAGTAATCATCGGCGCAAAAGTAACGCTCACAAATACAGCCACGCAGGTGCGATCGGAAACCACTACCCGAACAGACGGCACATACCAGATCCTGGATGTGCCAGTTGGCACCTATACAGTTTCCGTACAACAGGAAGGATTCCAGACCGCCGTCACGCAACCGAGCGAGCTCACGATCAACCAGACACTGCGTCTGGATGTGCAGTTAACGTTGGGCTCGGTATCGCAAACCGTGGCTGTAGAAGCGCAGGCGCCGCAAGTGGAGACTCAAATTCCTACCATCGGAGGAACCGTTACGGGAGCAACTGTCTCGAATCTTCCTCTCAATGGACGCAATACGTTGGACCTCGCGCTGACGCAGCCGGGAGTCGTTCCCAATCCGAATACAGGAAATACCGTTGCCGGGACTTTTAGCGTGGCCGGAGGCCGTCCGGACTCCGTCAGTTACCTGATGGACGGCGCCGATAATAACTCAGTGAAGAGCACCGGAGTGAGCTTCAATCCGAATCCCGACACAGTTGCGGAATTCCGCATCTTGACGAACAACTACACAGCGGAATTCGGTCGAAGCGCCGGTGGTGTGGTCAGCGTAGTCACCAAATCAGGCACGAACCAAGTCCATGGAAGCCTATTTGACTATCTGCGAAACGAAGACTTTAACGCGTCCGATTTCTTCAGCAATGAGAGCGGCCATCCCAAACCCATCCTGAAACGCAACCAGTTTGGGGGGACCATCGGTGGTCCGGTCGTGATTCCGAAACTGGTGCACGGCAAAGACAAGTTATTTTTCTTCTTCGGCTATCAGGGGCAACGTCAGACCCAGACCGATGTGGGAGCGCAGACGACAACCTACACGCCCGCCGAACTCCAGGGAAATTTCTCGCAGGCGGTGAATGGGAAACCCGATCCAAACGTGGCCGCGTTTTTATTAGCGAATCCCTATTACCAATCCAACCCGGCGCTGGCGTCGCAGGCTATCATCGATCCGAGCAAAATCGATCCTGTCGCGCAGAACTACACGAAGAGCAATCTGATCACGGCTTCCCCGACCGGCTTGATCGTACCTGAAGCCAAAGACTATAACAACACGAATGAAGTCACCACCAAGGTGGATTTTGTTCCTACTGCAAGCGATCGTGTGGCCGTGACCCTGGGCTGGCAGTCGAATCCATACACGAATGGCTTAACGGTCGGTTTTCCGATCAAAAACATCAACTCAGGCGATCTGGTAAATATCGCTTACACGAAAACGATCACACCGAACCTCTTGAATGAAGCTCGCGCTTCCTTGAACCGGTATTATCAAGTTCTGGATGCACCCGCCGCAACCCAGCCCTTTCCGAAAAGTTTGGGAGTGAATATCAATTCGGATCGTCCCGACGGGCCGGTCCAAATCAGCCTCACCGGAGCGCTGGGGTTCGGTTTTCCGAGCAATGAAGGCTTCATCGCCGATAACACTTACACCTATGCGGACACGCTCACGTGGATAAAGGGGCGGCACACGTTCAAGGGCGGCGCAAGTTTTGCCGCTGCGCAGGATAACTCGCTGTACAACTATCAAATTAACGGCGTGTACTACTTCTATGGATCGGGCACCTCGACCGGCTCCGGCAATTCGCTTGCTGATTTTCTATTCGGATTGCCGGACGAGTATGCGCAGGAGCCATCCGGAACCGGCACTCTTCGGCAGAAGCAAACCGGATTATTCTTCCAGGACGAATGGAAAGTTACCAAGCGGCTGCTTCTGACGATGGGACTTCGTTACGAATACGATTCGCCCCAGCGGGATATCCTGGGCCGTACCTTGAATATTATTCCTGGAGACCAGTCGGCCCTATTCCCGAGCGCGCCCCGAGGCGCGGTCTGGGCAGGCGATCCGGGCGCCCCCTCCGGCGCGTATTTTCCCGACAAGCGCGATTTCGCCCCGCGTTTCGGTTTCGCGTGGGACCCGTTCGGCGAAGGGCGAACCAGCATCCGCGGCGGCTTCGGAATGTTCTACGACGTTCTGAACGGCTGGAATCTGGATTTCGATGCGGCCACTCCGCCATTTTACGCAGGCGTCGATTTCACCTTCAATCCTCCCAGCGGCCCCATCACCTCCGCTCCCAATGTGATGTCGAATCCGTTTGCGGCGCAGGGAATTTCAGATCCATTCCCGTCACCGCCCAACCACGGGTCCAAAGATCCCAACTTTTTCGCGAACCAGGGGCTTCTGCCATATAACGGCGGCGGCGAGTATCCCGTTGATCCGTTCCTCAAGACTCCTTACGTGTATCAATATAATTTGAGCCTGCAGCAACAGCTTGGTAGCAGCCTGGCGATGGAGGTCAACTACGTCGGCAGCGACGGCCACCGGCTGGTCGGTTTTGTCGATGCCGATCCGATGATCATCGGAACCAAGAACCGCCTGCTCAATGTGGAAGACGGCTATCCCACCAGCACATCCAGCAACGGCTTCGGCGCGATTCCGTGGGAGCTTTCGAATGTTGGCACTTCAACCTATAACGGCTTGGTTACCAGCCTCACCAAGCGCATATCCAAATGGAGCGGCTTTGGGAATGTGTTCTTCACCGCATCCTATACCTGGTCTCATGCGATTGATAACGTGGATGGACCGCTTCATCCGTCCAGCACTGTGCCATACTACAATCATGACGCGCTGCGCGGCAACTCCGATTTCGATATCCGGCAGCGGTTCGTTCTCAGCGGCGGCTGGGAGCTTCCCTTCGACCGGTTATGGGAGCGCGGTCCCAAGAAACTGACGACCGGCTGGAGCCTCTTCCCGATCTTTACGGACCAAGCGGGCCGCCCGCTGCACATCACGGCAGGAGTGAGCCAGAGCATCACGCGGCCGGGCCCGGCGGGCGACGGCGACTCTCAACTTGTAGACCCGAACCTGGTGAGTCCCGTTCAGTTCTATGACCCGCACCGGATCCAGACGATCAACGGACAATCGGGAAACTACTACTTCAATCCGGCGGATCTGAATGTGCCGAGCAGTTGGAAAACCATCGTGCCGACCGCTTCTCAGATCACGTATGGATCGCTCGGAAGAAACTCGATTATCGGACCGGGTTTGGTAAATTTGGATCTATCACTTGAAAAGAAAGTCGATTTCTTCAATGAGCGCCTCCATCTCGCGTTTCGCGCCGAGTTCTTTAACGTGCTGAATCACACCGAGTTCACGACCATCGGAACCTCGTTCAGCAATGGGCTGCTCGGCCAGGCGACGGCGGTCAATCCTCCGCGAATCGGACAATTGGCGCTACGATTGGGTTTCTGAGAATTTGCGAGGTCTTCATGGAAAATAACGATCGCGAGCTCGGCATGAATCGGCCGATTACCCGCCGCGACTTCCTCAACGGTGTGGCGATTGGTGCGGGTGCGGCGCTGCTTGGAACGCAGAGCGCTCGAGCCGCAGCACAGGACCAGCCGGGGTACTATCCGCCGCTGCTCACAGGAATGCGAGGCAGCCATGATGGATCCTATGAGGTGGCTCATTCGCTTCGGGATGGGACTTTCTGGAAAACTGCCGGAACGCCGGTCAACACTCGAGAAGCTTATGACCTGTTAATCGTAGGCGCCGGAATCGGTGGCCTAGCAGCAGCGTATTTTTATCGCAAGCACAATCCCTCCGCGCGGATCCTGATCCTCGACAACCACGATGATTTCGGAGGTCACGCCAAGCGGAATGAGTTTCGTCCGGACGGGCGTCTGCTGATTACGAACGGTGGAACGGCGGGAATAGAGTCCCCGTTCGACTACAGCAAAGAGGCGCGAGGATTGCTCACTGAACTGGGAATCGAGCCTCAAAAACTCGCTGCGGAATCGAGCCAGTTGGCCGATCGCAGCGCATTTCAGGGTCTCCAGCAGGCCACTTTCTTCGATAAAGAGACCTTCGGAGAGGACCGGCTGGTGATCGGGTCACCCGGAGGCGGCGGTCGCGGCGGCCGTGGCCAGGGAGGCAATGGTCCAGTAATTAGTTGGGAAGAGTGGCTGGCGAAAACGCCCTTCTCTCCGCAGGCGCAAAAAGATATTCGCCGGCTTCAGGAAGACAAAGTCGACTACATGCCGGGTTTGACGTCGGATGAGAAGAAGGATAAGCTCTCCCGGATCAGCTATAAGGATTTCCTTCTCAATTACGTGAAGGTGAGCCCGGAAGTGATTCCGTACTACCAAAAACGCACTCACGGCCTGTATGGCGTTGGCATCGATGCGGTGGGGGCACTCGAAGTGTGGCCGGGATACCCTGGATTCCAAGGGATGAATCTAGAGCCGGGCGCGACTAAACGAATGAGCTTCACCGCCTATGGCCGCCACGTTCCGAAGCAACCGTATAACTATCATTTCCCGGACGGGAACGCGACGATTGCTCGTATTCTCGTGCGGACGCTTATTGCGGGGTCGATGCCGGGAAACACGGCCGAGGACAGCGTTACCGCGAAAGTCGATTACAGCAAACTAGATAAGCCGGATTCTCCAATACGAATCCGGTTGAGCAGCACCGTCGTCGAAGCCAAGCACGTGGGAAATCCGGCGACGAGCAAAGAAGTCGAGATTGTCTACGGCCGGGACAAGAAAGCATACACTGTGCGCGCAAAGGGCGTCGTCATGGCGAACTGGAATATGACGATCCCCTTTATCGTTCCGGAGCTGCCCGCAAAACAAAAAGAAGCGCTTCTGTATGGTGTGAAGGTGCCGTTGTGCTATATAGCGATTGAGATTGCGAATTGGACGGCGTTCAAGAAACTGGACGTTCGCAGCGTGTCGTGCCCTGGCATGTACACCTCCGGCGTGAACCTGGAAGCCCCTACCAATATTGGCGATTATCGCCCGCAAGTTGCACCGGAAAATCCAATTCTCGTGCGGACCGGAAAGGAACCCTGCAAGCCCGGCCTGTCCGCCAGAAATCAGCAGCGCGCCGGACAGGCCGAATTGCTGGTCACTCCGTTTTCCGTCTTTGAGCGGCACATCCGCGATCAATTTGCGCGTACTGTAGGCCAGGGAGGGTTCGATCCTGCCCGCGACATCACCGCCATTACCGTAAACCGCTGGCCGCACGGGTATGCTTATGAGTACAACTATCTCTGGGATCCGGAGTGGCCCAAAGGAGAATCGCCGTGCGAAATCGCGCGGAAGCCCTTTGGACGGATCACCATTGCCAATTCGGATGCCGCCGCCGCGGCTTACACGGACCAAGCCATTGACCAGGCTTATCGGGCAGTGAATGAGCTACTCGGTTCAAATGGGCCGAGTGCTTTGAAATCCTAATCTGCGGGAGTTTCAGCGGCAGATCCATCGATCCCCCAAACGATCTCTTGGTCTAATGGGCGAATGGCGCCATCAGGTCCGAAACGGTATACAACCTGCCGTTCTTCATCACGCTCTGCACATTGGCGGCATCCTTGATATTGTGAAGCGGATCGCCGGAAACGATCACCAGATCGGCGAGTTTACCCGGCTCGAGCGTGCCGAGATCGTTCGAGACCCCATATGCCTTCGCCGCCAGAAGCGTATCCGTCTGCAGCGCCTGCCAAGGAGCGAGGCCGTATTTCACTTCCGCGCGCAACGCAAGGTGCAGGGCAGTGGCGACATTATCGAGTGGCGAATCGGTACCGGTGAGCACAGTCCCTCCGCCGTGGAGGATCGCCACGACCGTCTCCTCTTCCCTCTTTAGTGACTCCAGCACACCCGACAAAGGTCCCATTGGCGGCATGTGAGCGCCTTCAGGAATGGACGGCTTCTTGCCGAGTGCCATATCGCGCTTTGCCCGCAAGCCCGCTTCCTCCCAGGGCGTGTTGAGCGTCTGAAGCCGCTTATCGTCGACCATTGTGGAATCTTCTCCATAGAGAGGGAAAGATGCAAAAGGAGTCGAGATCACAGTCATGCCGGAAGCTTCAAACAGACTCCTGACGTCCTGATAGCTAACGCCCCCAGCAGAGCGAGTGTAGGCGTAACCCAGCCGCGCCGTCGCGCTAACGTGACTCATAATGTCCATTCCGTATGCCATACCGGGCAGCATGTAATGTGAGGAGGTAACCACGCCCATTTTCTCGTGAGAGAATGCCACAGCCTGCTTCTGCATTGCGTGCGGAAGGCGGACGTACGTTTTGACCAGGTCGTAATCCATCGTCTGTGCCCGGGAAAGCTCGATTTGGAGTTGCTCGTCACTATAGGTCGGCCGCATGAAATTGTAGTAGACGCGCTCGCCGTCGATGGCTTCCCCGCTCGCGAAGAAGCGCGGCCCAACCCGATCGCCAGTTCCAAACGATTCCCGAGTCTCGATGGCGCGATATACCGGATCGCCCTGCGTCTGCAATTCTGTAACTCCGTATGCCAGCCATAGCCGCCCCAGACGATCGCCATAAAACTTGCCACTGATCCATTCGTGTGTGTGCGGCTCCCACAGCCCGGGAATGACGGTCATGTTCGAAGCATCGACGAAATGCCCGTTGTTCTGCGTGGCGGCACGCTGAGCGGCATCGCTGTGCGGCCGGATACTTTGAATGCGATGGTTAGCGATCGCTATATCGACATTGGTCTGCACCGCGGAGCCACGCCCGTCCCAGAGGCGGCCGGCGTGGATCAGGGTGCGTTCGGCAGTGTCCTGATAGCTCCAATTCATTTCGAGCGGTATGGTGGTCGGATTTGAGCCATCCGCGCCAATCAGGCGCAACTTGCCGTTCGATAGGTAGAGAAGATGCTTGGAGTCTCCGCTCCAGGTTGGGGCATCGGTCACTTCACGATTAATTTGCCGGCCGGGTCCGGTCGGGATGCCGTTCCTATCTACAGGCCGGACCCACAGCGCGCTTTGCATCACGAAGGCCACTGACGACCCGTCGCGTGAGTAGAGGGGACCATCCTCGCCGCGCGTGCTCAAGGACATGAAGGGCGCGGGTTCGGTGTAGGTCAGCGCTCCCGTCGCTACATTCGCGGTAAGAATCTGACTGGTGCCCTCGCGGAAGCGGCGCGTGTAAGGCTTCAACGCGCTGATGGAAATCGCGTTGCCGTTCGCCGACCAACTTGGCTTCGAGGGCGCGAACTGCGCTGGAATGATGAGCCGTTTTTTGCCGGATTGCAGGTCGAGGATGTAAGTTGCGCCCTCGTGATCCTGAAAGGCGAGATCCTTGCCATCGGGAGACCAAGCTGCTGAGACCTCAGCCGAGTTCGCATCCGAGGTTATGCGCTTTTCCGTCTTCGTGGCCAGATCCATCACGTAAATATCTTCGGTGCCCGCCTTATCGGACGAGTAAGCGATGCGCTTGCCGTCCGGCGACCAGGCCGGATCCTCCTTGTAATACTTATCATTCGTAAGCTGCTGCGGCTTGCCGCCGATATCCATGACCCAGAGTTCGTTGAGCGCTTCGAATACGATTCGCTTGCCATCCGGCGACAGGCCCGGACTAACGATGCCCTTGACGGGTTTCTGAGTCGCGGAATCAAGGTCGAATTTTTTCCGTTGATAAGGCGGACGGTTCAGCACAATCTGCGCTTGAAATGGAATATCGGTGGTGCTCTTGGTATCGAGATTAGTCACGCGGATTTTTCCATTACCCGTGTAAAAAATGCGATTGCCGGGAAGCCAGACCGGGTAAAACGGAAAAACGTCATTCCCCTCACCCGCGGGCGCGCCCGAAATCATGAGCTGGCCGGTCCCGCCGATCAAACCGCCGCCGATCTGAACGTAGGCGATCTTCTTAGCGTCCGGCGACCACGCGGGCGAGTCTAGATGCGCTCCGGTGGGCGCAGTCTGCAAGGTGCGCGTCGCACCCGAAGCATTGATTGCCTGAATCGTGGTTCCGTTGGAGCCGGTTCCGCTGATGAATGCTAGCTCAGATCCGTCCGGCGACCAGGTCGGTTCAAACTCGTCAGCAGGGCTCGAAGTACGCTGGGTCAAACTCCCAGTCGCGACATCGACAACCCAGATATCGTAGCTCCCCTTAAATGCGCGGTCGGAAGAAAACGCGACCTTCGTGCCGTCGGGCGAGAATCGCGGCTCGCGGTCGTCGCCATGCCCGTTCGTGAGCTGGCGCACGCCAGAACCGTCCGGCTTCATGACCCAGATGTGAAACGTCCCGCCTTTATAGGCCTGGAACACCACGGCGTCGCCCTTGGGGGAGTAGTCCGGACGGGTAGGTTCGAGTAGCGGGTCGGTGAGTTGCTTGGCAGTCCCGCCCTTGAAGGGGATGGCCCAGAGCGAGCCTTGCAGATCGAAGACAATGGTGCGCTGGTCAGGCGAAACAGTCGCAATGATGTTGGTTCCCTCGGTGACGGTGACCATCTTCGCCCCGGCGTTTTGGCGCGATTGCTGCTGTCCGGCAAGCGTAAGGCTAGCCAGCAGGAAAATTGCAAAAAGATTTTTCACTTTTCGTCCCCTCTTGTCGTCTTGAGTTCGCGCCATTTTCAGGGCTGCGGTAATTTGGCTAGAGCCATGCGGATGTCGGGCGAGTCCTGAATGGCGAGCGCGCGCCGATACAGGTCGGCGGCTACCCGATAATCCTGCAGCTGTGCCTCGACAAACGCCAGGACTGAAATCGCGTCGAAATCGTCCGGCCGAGCGGCCAAGATTGGCTTTAAGCGATCACGGGCGGCGTCGTAGCGGCCCGCTAAGGCGTCCACCCGGGCCATTTCAATCACCGCTTCCCTCGTAGATCCTCGCTCGAGAGATGCTTGCAGGCTGTGCATGGCCTGATCGAGCTTGCCCCTCAGCAGCCATTGATGGCCGATGGAGGCAAAGCGCAAGGCGGGGGCCAGGTTGGCGTTGAACGATACCAGTGTCGCTTCAGAGGGAGGTTTTTTGTCTTCGCTCACGACAAAATCGGTGAACTTGGTATCAAGTTCGGATTTCGCTTCCAATTTATACGTTCCAGGCGGGATGCCGGTCGTAGGCAATTCGACCATGGCCATCTCCCGCGCGTCGGTTGTGGATTTCCAGAGCACGTCCATTACGCCCCGTCGAATCGTCCAATCCACCTTGCCGGGCCGGCTCGACGGCGACCACCGCGAATCTCCCATTCGGGTCGAGATCCACTTGCCTGCCATCAAATTCGAAAGGAGTCTGACGGCGCTCGACATCGCCGCCGGGATCCGCTCGGAAGATGGCGCTCATCGTGAGTTGATTCTTCACCTCCAGCGGATAGGGGTGAACGGTTCCATCAATTGTAAACAGTACCCGATAAGAGCCCGGAAGCAGATCCAGCCGGTGCGTGTAGCGGATCGCTCGCTTATCCGGGAATTTCAGATGAAGCTGATTCTGATAGACCGTCAGAGGGCCTTGGGCAACCTGCACGTCCAACTCGCGCTGAACCGTGGCATCGATTCCGAGATCGATCTGCGACCCGCCAAATGGCGAAGCGCTCTCCAGGATATCGAGCTTGGGATGATTGAAAATGATCCTGGAATTTACGTTGGCCGTCAGCGATTTTCCGAGCATCAGCGAGGGCGAAGTGATTTTCCCGAGGATCTCATCGTTGCCCATGTATCGGATGCCCGTAGCCACGTTAACCGCCGCGGAGACCACTTCGTCTTCCCCGGGTGGGACGGTGATCATGTTGCGGATGTCGGCCTCGGTGTAGTCGTCGTTGGGACCAAACGTATTCTGAACCGCCGCCTGCGGGATCAGCAGCGCTCGAATGGTATCGGTGGTCGGAGAATAAAGATGTAGAAAACCCACGTTATTCTTCTGAAAAAAGATCAGACGCAGCTCCGTGTTCAAGACTCCAGGGACAACATCGTAATACCAGATTTCCAGCGGGAAGAAGATACGAGAGGATGGAATGCGGGTGATTTTGGTCGGGGGTCCGATAGCGAGATAAATGCGGCCTTGATCGGTATTCGCTCCCGACCCCAGTTTGCCCGATCCGAATTGCGCATCGATATACTGAATACGCCTGAAATATTCCTCCTGGGTAATCGACTTATCCGCCCAGAACTCTTCTTCAAAGCGCTCGCGCGCCTCCGGCTTCAGTGAAAGATAAAGCTTTTTCTGGGCGGAGGTGATAATCGGCGAGACGGATTCCAGCCAGGCGGGCTGAGCTGCGTGCAATGCCGCGGCAGCCATTACTGACAACAGCAATTTTCGCACATCTACAACTCTACTAGAATTCAATGCGGCCAACAAACTGGAGCATGCGCGCTGCGTAGGCCAAGTCCACATTCTGAGCAGGCAATCCGAACGAGGCCAGGTTGACGGTGAGATTATACTGTCCAAAATTCGAATGATTAAACAGGTTGAAGGCTTCGACCATGGGAATGAAGCGGATGTGCTCCTTTACCGTAAACGTCTTTGAGAGACGCAGGTCCACACGTTCAATGGGGCTCCCCGAGAACGCATCGCGTTTGATGAGATCGTAACCAGGGACACCGGAAGGGATCAGATAAGATGCAGGCCCGTAATAAGGTATTGACGCCGGGAAAATACGATCGGTGACTCCCGATAGTTCGAAGGGATTCTGATTCGATGTAGTCGTGAAATTCTGGCCCGATCCATAGTGGAATGACCCGCTCAGCGCAAATCCCCACCTCATCGTGTAAGAACCGGCTATGGTAGCGGTTTGAGTCTGATTATCCGGTGAAAGTCCCCATTCAGACGCGAGATTCATTTGGTCGTTCGGATAATAGAATGCGGCGGTGGTTGAATCTTTCAGCCGCGCGTAGGTGTAAGCGGCCTGCGCCGAAAAACTTCGCGAGAACCGATGCGTGATCCCGATTTGAAGCGCGTCGTTCTGTGAGCCCGCCGCGGCCGGGGTGGTGAAGTTCAGAATACCGACGAAATTTGGATTGGGACGGCCAAACTTGACTGGGTCTTGAGGGTAGTCCGTCGCCGGATTGAAGTAGAGGTTCGCGTCGGTTCGGATCCAATCGTGATAGATACGGAAGTGCGCGTAATCGGCGGATACCGTCCACGAATTGCTTAGCTGATGCTCGATTCCGATGCTCATCTGAAGCGAGTAGGGGGTCTGCACGTTCGGCGCAAGAGGCTGAATCGTCTGTGCGTTAACGGGAACAGCGCCGGATAGGAACTGCGCCCCCGTTGTGCTCCCGAAGGGCGCCGCTAGATTGATAGGATTGGCCGCAGTGGGTTGAATGGCCGGCGCCAGCGTAGTTTGACCGTTGAAAACCTGGTCATCGATTGCCTGGTTCACCTGAATATCGGCATAGAAGAGGCCCGCGCCGCCACGGATGACGGTCTTGCGCGAGCCCGTCACGTCATAAGCAAACCCAAACCGGGGCTGGAAGAGAAGATTGTCGTTATAATGCGGCGTTTGGATGCCGCTCTTCAACCGTAGGCCGGGATTGAAAATACCGAGGTCGTTATCGTAGCGAAGCCCAAGATTCAGGGTAAGCTTGGGGCTCAGTTTCCAATCGTCTTGCACCCACGTGCCGATCGCATTGGTGGGAATCGAATAATTCCAGTTGCCGAATCCTTGAGTGAAGGACGTGACGTACGGCGCGAGCGCTGCGAGGTTCCATGTGGACGGGTCGTTCCACACCGGGAAAACACTATCGAGATTCAGCGCGCTGACGCCCGAGGAGAAGCCCAGAACGGTTCCTCGGACGTTCTGCCCGAAGTAGCCGGAATAGGTGTTGTGCAGATAGTCGACGCCGACCTTGAAGCTGTGGCCGCCCTTCAGCCAGAACAGATCGTCCCGGAACTGATCGTCATTTTGAGAAATAGTTTGCGGATAGTTGTAGGGTGCGCCCACGGTGATTGTCGGCAGCCGGTATTCCTGGCTCTGAATGAGGTTGGTATTCGACCAACCGAAGTGGTTGAAGCCGATCTTCAATTCATTAACGAGCGCCGGCGAAATGGTCCAGGTGTGAGTTCCCAGCACGGCATAGGAGGTTCTGGTCGAATCCGTCACGCGCGTGGGCGAAGACGTTCCCGTGAGATTGTTATCTGGCTCTCCCCATGTGTAACCCGTGGCCCGGACGGAGAGGCGATGGTTATTGCTGATCTGCCAATCGGTGTGGAGGATATAGCTATTGGTGCGAAGCTCGTTGTTAAAGGTGAACGATTCTCCAGTAAATCCAGTAGGAGTGATAAACAAGGTCTGGGGTTGACGTTCCCCCTCGTACCCAAAAAAGAAGAACAGCTTATCTTTCTTGATCGGACCGCCGAATGTGCCGCCGAATTGCTGATCGGAAAAAGGCAGTAGCCTGTGCACCGCCGAATCGTCCGCATTGAAATAGCTGTTGCGGAAGTATCCGTACAAGGTTCCGTGATAACTGTTGGTCCCCGATTTGGTTTGCGCATTCACCTGGAGCCGCGCCGACCTGCCCAGCGTGGCGTCGAACCGGTTCGTGATGATCTGAAACTGATCGATCGCATCCTGGCTATATTGCGGTTCTCCAAAAGAATCGGCAGCCGAGTTCTGCGTAACCTGCTGGCCGTCGACGTTGATCTGAATCTTTCCGCTATCGGTCCCGCCCAGCGGCGAATTGGTCACATCGTTGCTCGTAATCCCCGGCACCAACATAGCCAACTGCAGATAATTGCGCCCGTTCAATGGCAGCTTCTGGACCTCGGCCGGGCTGACGTCGCCCGCAAGCTGCGAGGTGGACGCTTCCACAGCATTGGCAGCCGCTTCGACGTTCACGGTGGAGGTCGTCTGGGCTAATTGCAGAGCCACATCGACGCTGACCACCTGCCCTACCAGGAGCGAAACAGTCCGTTCTGCCGGAGCAAATCCCGATACGTCAAATCGGAGCCGGTAATTACCGGCGCGAAGCGCGGGGAATTGATACAGACCGCCGGCGTTGGTGCTCGTGCTAAACGCCGTTCCATCCTCGCCGGTTGCCGTCACCTTAACATCCGCGATAACCGACCCGGACGGATCTGTTACGCGGCCGCTGATACTGGTTTGTTGTGCCAGAAGCGGCAGGGAAGCAAAAATCGCCATCGCGAATACAGCGGCACAGTTCTTAAGCGATCTCGTTGGTAGATGCATATTCCCTTTTGAAGCGATCCGCCCTGGCCCGCGTGGCACTATAGCTGTTAGTGAACCTACAGCTCTAGCAAAGAGCAACCCTGGCAGTTGTGCCAGTTTAGCCCGAAGCGAACCTGGCAGTCAAGAAATTTCTTGGGGCGGAGCCGTGTCGGCCCTGCCGAGCGCCCTTTGCATAAGCACGGTGTCCACCCAGCGCCCGAATTTGAACCCGACCGATCGCAAGACACCGGCGTGTTGGAAGCCCAAAGCGTGATGAAGTCCGATCGAGGGAGAGTTGCCGCTGTCGCCAATGACCGCGACCATTTGCCGGTAACCGAGCCGCTCGCATTCTGCAAGTACCGCCGATAAGAGGAGTCGGCCCAAGCCCTTGCGGATGTGCTCCGGGTGAAGGTAAACGGAGTCCTCGACCGTAAAACGGTACGCGATTCGCGGGCGATAGGCGCTCGCGTAAGCGTATCCTACAACCGTTCCATCAATTTCCGCGACCAGATGGGGCAGCTTCCGTTCGAGTACTCCCAGCCGGCGGCGGCTCATCTCGTCCTCACTGGGCGCGGTGGTTTCGAAGGAAGCCAAACCGGTCAGCACGTGGTGCCCATAAATAGCAGTAACCGCGGGAATATCGGCATCGGTTGAGGTGCGGAGGATGGGGCTATAGGTCATAACCTACCAGTGTCGGCAATATCCGGTCCTACGACAACTCGAAGACCCAGCAGAGGTTTGCGAAGGCGACTTGCATTCGCGTAGCCTAGGAATAGAAGAGAGCGGCGGGGTTATGCGAGCATTGGCAGGTTTGTTGCTACTTTACTGCTCTGCGTCCGCATCGCAGAATACAACGGAGCAGGCTGCCGCGCTCTACCAGCGGACCGATTACAAAGGCTCGCTTCAGTTGCTAGCGAAAGATCCCGCGCCGGATGCAGCGGTGTACAGCTTGATGGGAAAAAACTACTTCATGCTTGGCGAGTTCAAGAGCGCTTCGGAGAGCTTTGAAAAAGCGGTAGCGCTGAACCCGCGGAATTCCGACACCATGCTTTGGCTGGGCCGTGCTTACGGCCGGCGAGCGGAGACGGGAAGCAAACTTTTAGCTGGAATTTATGCAGCCAAGGCGCGCCAATATTTTGAGAAGGCCGTGGCACTCGATTCCCATAACTACGAGGCACTAAACGACCTGTTCGACTATTACCTGAATGCGCCGGGATTCTTTGGTGGGGGCCTGGATAAGGCCGAAACCCTCGCGAAGAGTATCGCGCTAGACAGGCCCGCGGAATACGAGCAGGAAGAAGCCCAACTGGCGGAAAAAAGGAAAGATTATCCGGCGGCAGAAGCGCACCTTCGGCGGGCGATTCAGCTTGCGCCCCGGGAAGTCGGCCGGGTGATCGAGCTTGCGCGCTATTTCGCAAAACGGGGCCGCGTGGACGAGAGTGACGCTATTTTTGCCCAAGCCGAAAAACTGGCGGTGAACGATCCTCGCATCGCCTTCGCTCGAGCCAAGTCCTATATTGAAAACGGGCGTAACCTCGACCAGGCCCGGAAGCTCCTGCAGCAGTATCTCAAGTCCGCAATCACGCCGGACGATCCACCCAAACAAGATGCTGAAAAGCTCTTGCGTAGCGTCTCCGGAGGATAAACTGACCGGCACCGAAACTGATACAGTCGCATGGACGAATGCTTACAGCCGCGATAAGTTCATTCGGACTTGCGCGATCCTGTTCCTGTTTATAGCGCTCAAAGCGGTCGGGAATTTATCGCTGGCCTGGGGCATGAAACATACGCGGACCGTCTCCGCCAATCCATTGCTGTATTTGCGAGCGATGTTCCATCCGCTGGTGGCGCTCGGCGTAGTCATGCTGATACTGGCGCTTTTGACTCGTATGGCGCTGTTGAGTATTGCGGACCTGAGTTTCGTGCTGCCCGTGACGGGCATCGGATATGTGTTAGCGGCGCTGCTCGGGAAAGTGTTTCTGCACGAAATTGTGACGCCCCAACGCTGGCTGGGAACCCTGTTGATCTTTGCTGGAGCCGCGCTGGTGAGCTCGACATCGCAAACCACGGTCGAAGCCGCGGAGAAATCGAAATGAAATGGCTGTTGCTCGCGCTAATGATAGTTGCGACCGTTCTGAGCGACATGCTTCAAAGCCACGAAATGAAAAGAGCGGGCGAACAATCGGTGGGGGCCCGGGGCATGGCGCGAATGCTCAAGTTGATCGGCCGCCGCAGTTACCTGATGCTGGCGATGCTGTTTATGGCGATCTCATTTTTTTCATTCATGGCCTTGGTCCAGGCGGAGCCGCTCAGTTTTGCGGTGCCTGCCTCTGCGGCGGGCTTCATTTTCGAGAGTCTTTTGGCCAAGTTCGCGCTCAAGGAACATGTCGGAAGACGGCGGGCCGCGGGCGTATTGCTGGTATTAGGCGGCGTGCTGTTGCTCGGACAGTAATGCCGAGGATTACTTGTCGGCCGCGGTAATCGCGACCAATTCCCCGTCGCGAAGATAATAGTCGCTGCCGCGCCAGCGCACGCTCTTGCGAAGAAAACTGGTCAGCCAAATGACAAATGCGACCGCATCCCACACCGGGATGAGGAACATTTTGCGCCACACGCCAGGCTGCTTAAGACCCCGGATACCAATCAGCCAAGTCATGCATATGCGCAGCCCGAGGTAGGTGCCGAGATACATGCGCGCCAGTCCCGTGGATGGATGCACCGCGATGGCGGCGAGCGACCACGGCAATGCCTGCGTGAAAAGCAAACCGAAGTGGCCCCAGGGCCGCATATGCCGCATCACCACGATCCATCGCATGCGTTTCTGAAGGAGATCGCCGAGCGACTTATAATCGGCAACCGTGGCCACGGTATACCGCAAAAGTTTAACGGTATAACCTTGGCCGGCGATCAGGCGGCCTACTAGAAGGTCATCCGCGGGACGATTTTCGATGCTCTGATAGCCGCCGAATCCGGCCAGCCTCGCGCGGGTGGTGGCGATTGTCGGTCCCAGCGCGAATTTCACTCCATCCAGTTTCCACGCGACCAGGAGGCCGGCATAGAAATCCGAAAGCATGCCAATCGATTGAAGATGATCTACAAATGTTTTCGCGTCGGTGGGTATGTAGAAACAAGTCACGGCGCCGACTTGGGGATCGTTGAGAGGAGCGGTTACGGTTCGCAGATAATCCGGCCTGACGCGGACATCGCTGTCGCTGATCACGACCATTTCATGCCCGGCTTCGCCTACTAAGCGCGCCAGCTTCGCCACTTTATCGTTGGAGGCGATGCGGCCTGAGCCGAAAAGCACCCGAATGCGGCGCTCGGGAAAATCGCGGATCAGCTTATCGATGACGGGAAGCACGAGATCGTCGTTGCGGTCCGCGCAGAAAATAACCTCGTAATCGGGATAATCCTGGCGGCAGAAACTCGCGAGATTTTCGTAAGCCTCGGGATCGAGACCCCGGATCGGCTTAAGGTTGCTCACGGGCGGCATAAAACTCGGTGCAGGGAGTTCGAGCGGCTGCCGAAAGAATTGCAGAGCGCTGTAGAGAACGAGCAAGTAATAAATGAAAGGGATCGCCGCTATGCCGAGGAAAAAGTGCGCGCTTAGGCTCACACGCTCAAGACTACTTCATCGGCTGAGGAGGCTTCAACTTAAGCTCCGACTGCTGCTCATGAAGAAGAGCCGTGCAGCTTGTCTCTACGTTCAATACGGCCGATCCGCTCTTCCAGCAACCCTAAGCGTTCTTCAATGGCAGGCAGCGAGCGGAGCTTGAGCTCGACCGGCCGGGCCCAGTTGTGAAACGCACGGAGCACTTCGGTTTGCATGTCGCGCATTTTTTCGGTGAGCGTGTCGCCGAGCTGATCCACATGTACCCGCAGTTCGATTACGTCGTGTTTGGTGGCCGGTGCATTATAATCCTCTGGCACGTCTCTATTCTACTTTCTCAGCGCTAACGCGCGAGCGCGCCTCAATCGGACGATTCGTGAGGAGCAGCTTGCCGCCGCTCGCGGCCACCAGATTGAGCCGCGCGCGGCCGACCAGTCCTTGGAGGCGCGGCAGCGCGGGATCACTCGCCACAATATAGTAGCGCTCCGGCCCCAGCCACAGATTCTTCCACTGCCAATCGTCTATGAAAACATCGGGCGCTCCGGGAGCGTAGGAACCATATACCAAGTTCTGGATCCGGCCGTTCAGTAACAGGGCGGTGCGGTTCGTATAGAAAAATACAGAGGAAAAAGTATAGTAGTGGTGATCCACGATGAGCCTGCCGTCGGGTGACCTCAGCAGTGCGTTCGCCAACGGACGAGAAGACATATAGGGATCGAAAACCACCAGCGCCATGCGAGCGGCATGAAAAAACAGCACAGCCATAACAGCGGCGGCCAGGAATGCGCGCCGGCCGGTTGCTCGAATGGTTCCCAGCGCGCCGATCAGGAAAGCGATCGCGGCCAGCAGGAGAGGAACGCGCAGATATGCAAAGGACTGGAGCGTGAGGTCCTCGATGTGGCCGAGCGAAAGGGTATAAGCCTCGGGATGCTGGCTGAGCGCGGCTGAGATATCTTCCGGTGTGGGAGTATTCCGCACCAGGAACCACAGGGCGCCGGCAGCGAGCGCGGCGCACCCAAGGAGGATCGCAAGGACGCGGGTCCCGCGCTGGACCCAGGCATCTTTCCCCGCCATTGCCGAACCGAGCAGGAGCGCGAGCGCGGGATAGCAGGGCATCGAATAATATTCCTGAGTCGTTGAGAACGTGAAGAATACCAGCACGAAGCCGGTCCAGCACAGGGCCAGCAAACGGGCCTGGCCGGCGCGATCAGAAGGTTTGAAAGAGAGTCTGGCGGCTGCGGGCAGGTAGAGGCTCCAGGGAAAAAGCCACACTAGGTTGAGGAGCCAGAAATACAGCCGCGGAACAGTGTTGTAATCGTGCGGGTAGCGCAGGTTCAGAAAACGGAGGACCTGTTCGTTCATGAAGAAGAACCAGAGGAATCCATGGTATTGACCGGGAACGCTATGCCACGTGAAATCGAAATAAGGAGGATTTCGCAGCGCTGCCAGAATGTGCCAGGGCGCCGCGATCAAAACCGCAATCAGCAGCCCTGTGAAGGGGTGCAGGCGTTTCCAGGTCCGGCGGGAAAATAGCTGGCGCGCGACAGCCAAATAGACAATTCCAGCGCCCAGCGGGAAGACCACGCCAATCAAGCTCTTGAACAGCAGACTGGTACCCAGGGTGGCCGCCAGCACGAGTGCCCAGAGGCGCGGATGGCCTTCGTTCTCATCGAGCGAGCGCAGAAAAGCCCACATGGAGAGAACGATTGCGGCTGTCAGCATCACGTCGGGAATTAGGATTCGCGTAAACAGAAATAACCCGACGCACGTGGATATGCACAAACCCGCGTAGAATCCGGCGCGTCTCCCGAATGCCCAGATCCCGAATGCGGCTGTCAGCCATGCAAGCGCAATCGCCGACAGGGCGACCGGGATTCGCGCCGCCCAGTCATGCACGCCGAACACTTTGTAGGAAACGGCCATTGCCCAATAAATGAGTGGCGGCTTTTCGAGATAAGGGATGCCATCGAGACGCGGTGTCACCCAGTCGCCTGCATCGAGCATGTTTCGGGCGATCTGCGCCTGTACAGCGTCCACATCGTCCATAAGCGAGGGGGGAGAGACAAGGCAGCCGAGATAGATCGCGGCGGCAAACAGCACGACCGTGATGTAGACAGAAGAAGCGCTCGCGCGATCGTGGATCAGAATGTGGTTTCCGACAAGGAGACAGTAGCTTCCGCGCTGCCCTGGCTCCGGCGATCGTTGCGGGCGTTCCGCCATTTAACCTGGGGCAGAAACAGCGACGCGTCGACGCGGTCGCGATATTGCATGGCGATATTCATCAGAGAATCCAATAAAGAATCGGAAAGATAATGGGGCTTCAGGCCGAGGTCGATCAGCTTCGAGTGTTTGGCATTGTAGTAATGTTCCTCGGCCTCGACGCGTGGGTCCGGCAGATGCTGGAGATCGACTATCATGCCTAGCTTTCTCGCCGCCATTTGCACCATTTTGGCGATTTCAAGCACTGAAAATTGCTCGGTAAACTGATTTAATACGCGGCATTCCCCTGGGGCGGCCGGCTGAAGGCAAGCTAGCTCGATGCACCGGACTGTATCTCTGATATCGAGAAAACCCCGGGTCTGCCCTCCTCTCCCGTACACCGTAAGAGGATGTCCCATCGCGGCCTGGACGCAAAAGCGATTCAAAACCGTGCCGAAGATCTCGTCATAATCGAAGCGGTTGATGAGAGCCTCGTCGAGCGCAACTTCATCCGTGACCGTTCCATAGACGATGCCCTGGTTGAGATCGGTCGCACGCAGCCCCCACACTTTGCAGGTAAACATGATGTTGTGGCTGTCGTGGACCTTCGAAAGGTGATAAAAAGACCCGGGCTGCTTCGGGAAAGGAAGCAGGTCGCGCCGCCCGTTGTGTTCGATCTCGATATAGCCTTCTTCGATGTCGATGTTGGGTGTGCCGTATTCTCCCATGGTCCCGAGCTTGATTAAATGGCAATCGGGTTGGATCTCGCGGATCGCGAACAGCACATTCAGCGTGCCCACTACGTTGTTGACCTGAGTGAATACCGCATGCTTGCGATCGATCATCGAATACGGAGCCGCGCGCTGTTCTGCGAAATGAATGACCGCGTCCGGCATGAATGCGTCCATGGTGGAGGCCAGGAAGTCGTAATCGGTCACATCCCCGGCAAAAACTTCGATTCGATTGCCCGTGAGTTCCTGCCAAACTCTCAGCCGGTGCGACAAAGAACGAATGGGCGTCAGGGTTTGGACGGCGAGCTCATGATCCCATTGACGGCGCGCGAAGTTGTCGACGATTGCAACCGCGTGCTCTTTCCGCGATAAATACAGCGCCGTCGCCCAACCACAGTAGCCGTCGCCGCCTAACACGCAAATTTTCATAGAGTCTCGAAATCATCAATTGTACCCTACCCACGACGCGTTTCATTTGCAACGCGTTACAATATTGTGATTCCATCGGGAGGGCAGCTTGCATGGATACTTTACGGACGCGACTCTTTGAAAAAGTGCCGCTCGCGGCGGTGCGGAAATATTGGAACGATCGTCCCTGCAACATACGGCATTCCACCAAAGCAGTCGGAACCGAAGAGTACTTCAACGAAGTCGAGCAGCGCAAGTACGCGGTCGAGCCGCATATTCCCAAATTTGCGGAGTTCGAAAGGTGGCGAGGAAAAAAGGTCCTGGAGATCGGGTGCGGGATTGGCACCGACACCATGAATTTCGCGCGGCATGGCGCGCAGGTAACCGCGGTCGACCTATCGGATAACTCTTTGAGCGTTGCCCGTAAGCGAGCCGAGATCTTCGAGATGCAGGATCGGATTCGCTTCATCCAGGCCGATGCCGAACATCTTTCTGAGTCGGTCCCGGTCGAGCCCTACGACCTGATCTATTCGTTCGGAGTAATCCACCACACACCGCACCCGGAGCGCATCCTCGACCAGATTCGTCGGTATCTCAAACCTGGCACGACCGTGAAGATCATGGTCTACCACCGCTGGTCCTGGAAAGTCTTGTGGATTCTTCTCGGCTATGGAAGGGGCAGATTCTGGCGCCTGGACCGGCTCATCGCTGAGAATTCCGAAGCGCAGACGGGCTGCCCGGTCACCTACGTGTATTCACGCAGCCAAGGCCGGCGGCTGCTCGAATCATGCGGTCTGAAGGTAACGGATACTCAAGTGGCCCATGTCTTTCCCTTCCGTATCCGGGATTACGTCGAATACCGATATATCAAAGTTTGGTATTTTCGTTGGATGCCGCACTGGTTTTTTCACGGGTTCGAAAGAATCGCCGGATGGCACTTGTGCTTGAACGCGAGCTTCGAGCCGGCGCATTCGGTGCAGCGCCCGTGACAGGAGCCTGGCCCAACAGAGATTAGCGATGCAGCCGTACCTGTCCGTTGTCGTGACCGCTCGCAATGACGATCACGGAGGAAATCTTCTCCAGCGGATGCAGTCTTTCGTCAATGCGCTGCTGGGCCAATGCCGGCGTCATCAACTTCCCGCTGAGCTGGTGATGGTCGAATGGAACCCTCCGCCCGATCGTCCTCGGCTTGCGGAAGCGCTGCGCTGGCCGGGAGGCGAAGACTTTTGCGGCGTTCGGATCATCGAGGTTCCTCACAGCCTGCACCGGCGGTTTGCGCACTGGCACGCATTACCGCTCTATCAGATGATTGCTAAAAATATCGGGATTCGGCGCGCACTCGGCGAGTTCATCGTGGCCACCAACATCGACATTCTCTTCTCCGACGAGCTGATAGAATTCATCGCCGAACGTCGTCTCGAGCGGGGGAATATGTACCGGGTCGATCGGTACGATGTGATGGAGGATGTTCCGGTGGACGGGTCGGTCGAAGAGCAGCTCGCGTATTGCCGCTCCCACCTGATCCGCGCGAATGTCCGGGAAGGAACTTTCCGCACCGAAGCCAACGGCCTGCGATCGCTGGAGCCGAACGATATCGCGACCCCGAATGGCGTACTGGGATTAGACAGTGGCTGGTTCCCGCGGGAATTTCTCGGAGAAGAGCCTTTTCGCTGGGTCGATAACGACGCAATGATTTTGATTCACCCATCCCCAGATGCGGATCGCATGCTGGTGCTCGATGTAGAGCCGGGGCCGGGCGTGCAACTGGAACCCTTCCTTCTTGAGCTTCAGGACGCGGCCGGAAAGCCGCAATCGTCAGTCTCTGTAAGGCGCAGAAGTGTGGTCGCGCTGCCGGCGCCCGCTTCCAGCACGAGTCTCGTGGTCGTTCGCCTTCATGCGCACGGGGGCGGAATGAAGATCGCTTCCGATCCCCGAACGCTGAATTTCCGAGTGTTCCGATGTGAGATCGGAACAGCGTCCGAAGTCGATAAGCTGATTGCAGATTTGGAGGCGAAATCCGCCGCCGCCAGACCTCCACGGACTTGGGCGTCCTACGCTGGGCAAGGCCTGCATCTGATGCGCAGTCTTTTACGAAGGCGCAGGAATGGACAGATCCGTTTACCGATGCCGGGGTTCGCTAAAGCGCGAGCATCCTCCGATGAGGCTCTTTTATCCTCCGGCTTATCGGCCATGTGGGCCAGCGGCTGGTATCCCGAGGAAGTTTTCGCCGGTGAACGCTTTCGTTGGTCGGCCAGCAGCAGCACTTTGATCCTGCTACAGCCGGGCAATGCCGAATCCACCCTATCTCTGCTTGTGGAGAGCGGCCCCGCACTCGGCTTTGAGCCATTTGAACTCCAGGTTCGGGACCAGTGGAACTCCATTCTGGCTACGGCTCGGGTGGCGGGACGGACCGAAGTCCGTGTGCCGGTTCCCAAAGTGAGGGGCGCCTTCGTCATTTCGCTGCGGGCGCAGGGAGGCGGCGCGCCGAAAAAAGTTCGGGGAGATTCGAGATCGATGGCGTTCCGCATTTTCCGATGCGAGTGGGCTCGCGATCGTGAGAATACGGGTAGAGCGGACATGAGGCCGCCAGCCCTTCCCTTCGAAATAGGATCGGCCGGCTCGGGAGTCTGGTGCGTCGCAGGCTGGACCGTGATTATGAGCCGTAACGGCAAACGGACCCTGGCGGCATCTCATGAAGCGGAGATGATCGTTCGCGTGCCCAAAGGCTCCCCGCGCTATCCCGTCCTTGAAATCGCGCCCGGGCCGTCCGCCGGGGACGCTCCACTCGACCTGATCGTTGAGCACGCGCGAGACCGCGTGCTCCATCGCGGCCGCATTACCGGCAAGCAGGCTGTTCACATCCCTTGCGCGCTGCTGCCAGATCATCACTATGTTCTGCACTTCCGGATGGAGACAGCCGCGGCCGCCACGAGCCAATCGGATCTGGCTTTGCTGCTGCTTTCAGCCGTAACCTGGACGAACGAGCAAGGTGGAGACCCGATCCGTATCCCGGTCGACGCAGCCCCGGGCTTGGACTCCGCGCCGGTCCACTTGCACACGAATGCATGCGGAGATTTCACGCTCATGGCGCGGGAGCACTGGGTCGATCTGCGAGGCTATCCCGAACTCGATCTATTTTCGATGAATATCGATTCCCTATTCTGCTGGGCCGCTCATCATGGAGGGGCGCGTGAACACGTCCTAAAGGATCCGATGCGGATTTACCATATTGAGCACGGCACCGGCTCCGGCTGGACACCGGAAGGACAGCAGAAATTGTTCGAGCGTATTTCGGCGAAAGGGCTGCCCTGGCTAGGATATGAAGATGTGATGCAATGGGCGCGTGTTATGAATCGCTTCGATGTGCCCATGATTTTCAATCATCACGATTGGGGCATGGCGTCGGAAGAGTTGAAGGAAACGCTGCCTCTCGCCGAAGCTTGCCGCGAGCAGATTCACACCGGCCCGACAGTACGCCCCTGATAGGCGGCCAGCACTTCCTCGATCTCTCCTTGAATAATCACCTGTCCATGGTCCAGCCAGATCGCGTGGTTACACATCTGACGAAGCGTCTCGGGCGAATGCGAAACGCACAACATCGTTTTTCCAGCCCTGCGGAACGCGAGCATTCGGTCGAAACATTTCGCATGGAACGCCTGATCGCCCACCGCCATCGCCTCATCAACCACCAGAATGTCCGGGTCCACGTTGATGGCGACCGCAAACGCCAGCCGCACTATCATTCCCGCTGAATAGGTGCGCAAAGGCTGTTCGATGAACTCGCCGACGCCGGAGAACTCGACGATCTGATCGAAAAGGTCCTCGGTTCTGCGCCGGCTCAGCCCAAACAACGAAGCATTGAGCCGAAGGTTCTCGGCCCCCGTAAGATCGGAATGAAATCCCGCGCCTAACTCCAGCACCGCCGATAGCCGCCCATTCACGGTTACCTGCCCTTCATCGGGCTGGCATAACCGCGTAGCGAGATTCAATAATGTGCTTTTGCCCGCTCCGTTCGCCCCGATCACTCCCAGGCTTTCGCCTTCCCTGACCCGAATGGAGACATCGCGCAGCGCATAAAAGTAAGCGCGGCCGCCCTTGTTCAACAGGTCGCGCAAATGCCCCCGCAACAATTTGCGGCCTCCGGTTAAAGAGAATTTCTTGGATACGTTTTGGAAAATAATGCGATCCATCTCTACAAATGATCGTAAAACCGGCGTTGCAATGTGCGGAACATCGTCCAACCGAGGCCCAGTGTTGCCACGGAAGCCAAACTCAGCTTCCACATGAGAGACGAGGGAGGCGCCGTGGACTCCATCAGGATCTTTCGCAGCGCCAGCACGATCGCCGAGATCGGATTCCAATAATACAGCTCGTGGAATTTGGCCGGAGTGCTTTCCATGCGATAAAAGATGGGAACCATCCAGAACAGAATCGTGTTTGTGGAATCCACGACGTAGCGCATATCGCGCAAGTAGACGTCCAGCGCCGAACAGGCCAGTACGAGCCCCATCACAAATAACACTTCAAGAACCCAGACTAGGGGCAGCCACAGCCAATAGCGGTTCACGCCGTAACCAAAAATGAGCGTAAATGCTAGGAGGATGCCGATCTGGATCACCAGATGCAGGCAGTTTGAAAGAACGCTCGATACGGGCACAACTTCCCGGGGAATGGGGACCCGCTTGATGAGGCCCGCGCTATCGATTAAGGAGTTGGTCCCTGACGACCACGCGAGACTGAAAAAATTGAAAGGGATCAGGCCGCACAGGACAAAAACCGGGAATCCGGGGATTCCATTGGGAAAAATTCGGGTGAAGACGAGCGTGAGAACGCCCATCATAATTAGCGGATTGAGAAGGCTCCAAAAGACTCCCAGAGACATGTTCCGGTAGCGAACCTTGAAATCTTTAAAGATCAGGTTCTGTAAGACGAAGGCGTAGTCTCCGGTCCACATCTCAGGCGTGGACCGCGGCCACCGGTCTTTCCCCGCCTAACTTCATTCGCAACTGGCCTTCAATCCAGGGATACGTCGTGGCGAACCCTTCTTCGAGCGATATTCCCGGTTCCCACTTCAGGACACTGCGCAAAAGCGTGTTATCGGAGTTGCGCCCGCGCACGCCCATCGGCCCCTGAATATGCTTTTTGACAATTCGTACGCCGGCGATTTCGGCGACAATGTCCGCAAGCTGGTTGATGGTGACCATGCGGTCCTGGCCCAAATTCAGCGGCTCGCGAAAACCCGAGCGCATGAGCCGGTAGATGCCTT
Organism: uncultured Acidobacteriota bacterium; assembly: GCA_963799805.1. Classification (GTDB taxonomy): domain Bacteria; phylum Acidobacteriota; class Terriglobia; order Bryobacterales; family Bryobacteraceae; genus Palsa-187. The sequence continues at coordinate 157,573 of CAWCYF010000002.1, read as the reverse complement.
CAAGACAATCGTCGATGTAGCAGAACGAGCGCGTCTGCTCGCCATCCCCCCAAATCTCGATCTCTGGATTCCCAGTAGCTTTCGCAGTAGCGATTTTACGGCACATAGCCGCCGGAGCTTTTTCTCTGCCGCCGTCCCACGTACCGAGTGGACCAAAGATGTTGTGAAAACGAACGATCCGCGTTTCCATCCCGTAGTCCTCGGCATAGTGGATGCACAATCTCTCCGTGACCAGCTTCTCCCAGCCGTAGGCGTCCTGCGGCTGCGCCGGATAGGCATCGTCTTCCTTTAAGGGGGTGACGTTAGCGTCGACCTGTTTGAATTCGGGGTACACGCACGCAGATGAAGTGTAGAGATAGCGCCCGACACCCCGCTGATGCGCCGCCTCCAGCGTGTGCAGGTTGATCAGAGAATTATTATGAAGAATCTGGGCATGATTCGCGCTGATGAAGCCCATCCCACCCATATCCGCGGCCAGCGCGTAAACCTCGTCGACGCCTTCGGTGGCTTTGAGGCAGTTCTCCCAGCGCCTCAGATCGAGTCTTTCAAATTCGTCCGCGGCAGTGGGCGCGTATTCGGGATATTTTAGATCGACTCCTCGAACCCAGTAACCCTTATCTTTGAGAAAAGCCACCAGGTGATGCCCAATAAAGCCACCTGCGCCCGTTACCAAAACTCGGCTCACCATCTCCTCCTATGTGCTCTCAGTCACCCTTCGCACTGTATACCAGTTGTTCGCGTTCGATATGGTCACCCATAGATGGAGCGGGTCCCCGGCCACACGCCGCATAATCCGCCACCGGCTTAAAATCTGCCTCCGGAAGCATCCGCCACCAATCCAGGATTACCGGACGTGTACCTGATTGGCGAAGATGATGAGGCCGGAGAGCCTTGAAGTGATTCCAGGGAGTGGCGATAGCCAGAACCCCCACTTCGGCGGCGCAAGCTTCCATGGAGGGAGCGAAAATCACCTCGCCTTGGAGTACACGGCGCGCGTTTTGCATGGAGACGGGATCGTAAACGATCACTTTTCGCCCGGCAGTCAGCAGATGCTGGGCGAGCATAATTCCCTGTGATTCCTCGATAACGTCAGTATCCGGTTTGTAGGATAAACCCAGAATACCCACCGAGTCCCCGCTCGGTAAGAGCTCCAGAATACGCTCTCCTAAGCGAAACGCCTGCCGCCGGTTAACCCGGTCGGTAGCATCGGCAATGGTGGCTTCGACGCTGTGTTGTTGCGCGAATCTCGAGAAAGCGGTGTTGTCGCGCGGGAAACAAGGACCGCCGTAACCGAGCGCGCCCTTGAGATATTTCCTGCCGATGCGGGTGTCCAGACCGATCGCCTCCGACACCACGTCCGCATCCGCGCCGGGCACCTGTTCACAAACCTCAGCCAGCATGTTGGCGTAAGAGATTTTCGTGGTTACGAAGGTGTTGACGGAAATTTTCGCCAGTTCTGCATTCACGAAATTCATCCGCGCGACGGGCGGATGATTCAGGCAAACCCCGCGATATAACTCCTCCAGGATTCCGCCCGCGGTCGTATCCGATTCGCCCACCAGGAGCATGTCGGGGCTGGACATATCATGAATCACGCTGCCCAGCGCGATGAACTCGGGGTTGTAGCACAGGCCGAAATCGGGACCGCACTTGCGGCCCGAGACGGATTCAATCAGCGGCAGAACCTGGCCCCCGGTCGATCCGGGCATGACCGTGCTCGAGATGACCACCAGGTGATATTCGGATTTCTTCCGTAGAGCTCGCGCAATCGATTCGGCAGCGGTTAGAACGTATTTGAGTGAAAATGTTCCATCCGGGCCTGACGGCGTGGGAACCACAACAAATGTGATCCCGGTTGCCGATACCGCTGAATCGAGATCGCCGGTAGCGCAAAGACGCGCGGCGTTCCTGCGCATCATCTCGTCTAGTCCCGGCTCGGAGACAGGCGCCCTGCCTTCGTTGAGCGCGGTCACGGACACCGGATTAATATCGACGCCGATTACCTCATGTCCTCGATCCGCCAGCACACCAGCCAGAACCGCCCCCAATTTACCCAGACCGACCACGGAAATCTTCATTTCAGACTGATCCTCCATTGGGTCTTATAGCCGCAATCAGATTATGATAACGGACCAATGGAGTCTAGGCAACTGCTGGGTTATACTCTACCCTATGTCCGCGGGACTGGATAGCTTGAAGCACATTGTCGTTCTCATGATGGAGAACCGCTCCTTCGACCACATGCTGGGGGCCTTGAAGGCGGAGGACCCTCGCGTGAACGGCCTTACCGGCGCCGAGACCAATCTCGATACGACCAACGAACCAGCAAAGGTCCAGCCCCTGGCTGAATTTCAGAGCCAGCTCGATCCCGACCCGAATCATCATTTCCCGGCGGTAAACAAACAATTGTATTTCGGCACTTCCGGACCGCCGGCGGCTCCCGCAATGCAGGGCTTCGTACAGAGTTATTACGACGAGCGGAACGATGTCACTCATTCCCGCAAGATCATGTACTATTTTGAGCCAGACAAACTTCCGGTGCTTTATGCGCTGGCCCGCGGTTACGCCGTTTTTAACGGCTGGTTCTCGTCCATTCCTGGCCCGACGATCTGCAATCGCGCATTCGCCCACTATGGGACATCGTTTGGCCAGGTGAGCATGGATATTTTTGAAGTAAAGGTGCCCTACATGAGCGTGTACGAACGTTTGCTCGCTGCCGGGCGGACGGCCAAAATCTATTATTACGATCAGTCCAGCTCGACCATGGAGATCGTCAATCTGTTGAAAAATCAGCCGCAACTCTTTGCCACTTATCCGCAATTCCTATCGGACTGCGTCAAAGGGCAGCTTCCCGATTACAGCTTCGTCGAGCCCAATTACAGCGACCACACTGGCGACGGCGGAGGCGAAGAGTTAGCGTCGGACCAGCATCCCGATCACGACGTTCGGGCAGGGGAAGAATTTATTGCGTCGATTTATAACGCGATTCGCGGGAATCCCGATTTGTGGAAGAGCACTGCGCTCCTGCTGGTCTATGACGAGCATGGCGGCATTTTCGATCACGTCCCGCCACCCTCCTGCACGCCCGACGGATTTACTGCCGATCTCCAGGACACGGGCGGCGTGCCGTTCGCTTTCGACCGGCTCGGTGTTCGCGTGCCTGCGATTCTCATCTCCCCTTGGGTGGCGAAAGGAGTGGTTCCGGGCCCGGAAGACCTGGTGAACGGGCGCGTTTTCGAACATGCCTCCATTCCTGCGACGGTAACGCAATATTTTGTAGGCAATTACGACAATCGCTCGCCCCGAGAAAAAGTGGCGCAAACCTTTCTCGATCTGCTCTCGGATCAAATGCGGCCGGATTCGGATTGTCCGAGTTTCAGCTTCAGTTAGGAGGACATCATGGCGTCGCCCTCTCAGGTGATTCACGTTCCGAAGACTCCCCGCAGCTCGTTTAACCCCAACCGGCTGCTGGTCAAGAATACCCTGCTGAAACATCAAGTCGAACATTTCCGGGTGCTCGAAGAGAAGCTTCCACCCGAGCAGCAAACCAGCATAGACTTTGCCTCCATTCAAACCGAGGGCCAGGCGGCCGAATACATTCGAAAGATGACGGCCATCCTGTGTTCTAGGGCAGCCAAGAGCGGCGGAAGGTAACACGTGCGACGCGTTGTTTTATTCGCTTCTTTCCTTGCTGCAGGAGCTGTTTACGCGCAGGAGACTCAAATAGGCGCCGACTTCCGCGGCGAAAGCGACCGCTTGAAATCCAGTTGCTCGAGCTTCAGTTTCAAATCGCTGGGCGGCTGTGCCGAGGAGCTGTTTACAGATCATCCGATGCACATTGCGGTGGGCAGCCTCGCTCCGCAGAATGGAGTCGGAGTTGGCTTGGCTTTGGTGACCCACTGGACTCCAAATGAATCTTGGCGGCTGAGTTGGGATCTGGACGGCGTCGCCTCTCCGAATGGGTCCTGGCGAGCCGGGGCTTATATGACCGCGATTTGGGATCGCCATCGCGGGGTCGTCGTCAATCCTGGAGGATTGAAGCCTGGCACGCAATCTAACCTGGCGGTCAAGGAGTATCCAGTTTTTCATCTCTTCGCTCAGAGTATTTCTCTTAACAAGCTGACGTACTTCGGCGAGGGCCCGAATACCAGCGAGACCGCGCGTTCCTACTTCGGCATGCGTGAGACGATCCTTGGCACAAACGCGGTTTTGCCGGTTTTAAAAGCGCTCAACGTGTCGCTCTATGGAGAAGTCAACGGCCGATTTGTGGAGATCCGCCCGAGCCTCGGCCAAGCCAGTCCGTCGATTGAACAGCTCTATACGGCGGCGACGACCCCCGGGTTAACCGCGCAGCCTGCCTTCGCGCAATTTGGCGAAGGTGTCCGTATACGGCCGGACCTCGCCGGCGGCTATGTCCGGCTGAATTACTTCGTAACGTTTCAGGAATATTTTTCGCCGGGTAACTCCGCATCCTCCTTCAATCGGCTCACGGTCGATTTGTCGCATCAGTTCCCTTTGTACAGGAGAACGAGATCGCTAGTGGCGTTGGATTCTAACGGTCCCGACGACTGTTCGGTCGCCGCGGGCGTGCATTCTTGCCCGGGCGTTACGCGGAATCTGGAAGGCAGCTTTGATTTACGTTTCTTGATGAATCAGTCGTTCGTATCGGCGGGGCACGTTGTGCCTTTCTATTTTCAGCCGACGCTCGGCGGCTCGGACATCAACGGCATTCCCGAGCTCCCAAGCTATCAGGATTACCGCTTCCGCGCGCCGAATACGCTTCTCATGCGGGCCAGCTTTGAGCATTCCCTCTATGGCCCATTCGGAATTACAGCCATGATCGATGAAGGAAAGGTCGCACTGACGCGTAGCGATATCGATTTTGCGCACCTTTTGCACAGCTATACTGCCGGATTCACCCTCCGTGCAGGAGGACTGCCTCAAATTTACCTCCTCTTCTCCTGGGGCGGCCACGAAGGAACGCACACCACCGCGGCTATTAACTCGTCCTTACTGGGCGGCGCTCCCCGTCCATCGCTCTATTGATGGCCTAAAAAGTGCTCTGCCATGGGCATGGAGGTGCGCAAAATGCGACCAAATACGAGGACCGTCGCGCTCCTATGCGCTGGACTGATATCCGCTGGGGTCATATCCAGCAGCTTGTATGCGAAGGACAAAGATCAGGCTGCTAAAGGCAGCGCGGATTGGATCACCAAAGAAGTGCATCACGAGTTGGTGATGCTGCCCTATTACAACGTATTCGACGACCTTTCGTATCGAGTGGATGGCTCAACGGTTACGCTGTTCGGAGCGGTAACGAATCCAGTATTAAAGTCTGACGCGGAAAACGTGGTCAAAAAGATTGAGGGAGTTACCCGAGTTAACAATCAGATCGAGGTTCTGCCCCTCTCACCAAACGATGAGCAGATCAGGCGTGCGGTCTTCCGGGCAATATATGGCTCGCAAGGTCTACAAAACTACGCTTTAGCTGCCGTACCGTCGATTCACATCATCGTGAAAAACGGGAATGTAACTCTGGTCGGGAGCGTTATAAGTGAAATGGATAAGAATCTGGCGGGGATGGCTGCCAAGCAGGTCCCCGGCACGTTTTCTGTAACCAATGATCTTGTTGTGAACAAGAGCTAGGCGAGCCGCTCGTCCGCCATTCCGGTCCTCCACGGCATGTTACACTTGAGCAAATTGATATAAATTCATTTTCCTGGAGGATCTCAAGTGGCGGATCGAATGCGGCATATTTTTACCTCTGAATCGGTGACCGAAGGCCATCCCGATAAGATGGCGGATCAGATCTCGGATGCGGTGTTGGACGCAGTCCTGGCTGACGATCCGACAGGGCGGGTTGCCTGCGAAGTGCTGGTGACTACCGGAATCTGCGTGGTCTCAGGAGAAATCACCACCCGAACTTATGTGGACGTACCCAAACTGGTGCGGGCGGTAATCCATGAGATCGGCTACACGGATGCGGAGATGGGCTTCGACTCGAAAACTTGCGGCGTTCTAAATACGATCCAGAGTCAGTCTCCCGATATCGCCTTGGGGGTCGATACCGGAGGCGCGGGCGACCAGGGTATGATGTTCGGCTACGCCTGCGACGAGACAGAGGAGTTGATGCCCCTCCCGATCATGATGGCGCACAAGTTGGTTCGCCAGTTGAGTGAAGTGCGGCGGTCCGGAAAGCTCAAATTTCTACGCCCGGACGGGAAAAGCCAGGTGAGCGTCGAGTATGTCGACGGCCGGCCTGCGCGCATCGTCGCGGTGGTCGTCTCCACTCAGCATGACGATGAGGTTTCGACGGAGACTCTGCGGGCCGAGGTTAAAAAGCACGTCATCGATCCGGTGCTGCCCGCGAACATGATCGATGCCGGCACGAAATATCACATCAACCCCACCGGCCGGTTCGTGACCGGCGGTCCGCACGGCGATACCGGGCTGACAGGACGCAAGATCATCGTCGACAGCTATGGGGGCATGGGCCGCCACGGCGGCGGCGCTTTTTCCGGGAAGGACCCCACCAAGGTGGACCGGTCGGCGTGCTATATGGCGCGCTACATTGCTAAAAATATTGTGGCGGCCGGCCTGGCAACCGCGATGCGAGGTGCAGTTAGCTTATGCGATCGGCGTGGCCGAGCCTGTATCGGTGATGGTGCATACATTCGGGACCGGTGCGGTGGAAGAGGAGAGGCTCGTGGAGTTGGTGCGATCGCATTTCCCGCTTACGCCCAAGGGCATTATCGACCATTTGAAACTCCGCCGGCCGGTGTATCGAAAAACGGCTTCGTTCGGCCATTTCGGCCGCACCGAAGAGTCTTTCACCTGGGAAGCCACGGACAAAGCCGCCGCGCTCAAAGAAGCCGCGCAGCCGCTGGCCGCGGCGCATAGTTAATTTCAACCGGAGAACACAAGACCTATGATGCCTACCACAACTGTTGCCTGCGATGTAAAGGATCTGGCGCTCGCCGAGGCCGGGAAGCGCCGCATTGAATGGGCCGCTCAATCCATGCCGGTGCTTGCGACCATTCGAAAACAGTTCATCAAGTCACAACCCTTGGCAGGACTGCGCGTGGCCGCGTGCCTGCATGTGACCACTGAGACCGCGAACCTGATGATCACGCTGCGCGACGGCGGCGCCCAGATCGCGTTATGCGCATCGAATCCGCTATCTACGCAGGACGATGTAGCCGCCTCCATGGTGCGCGATTATTCCATCCCTACTTTCGCTATTAAGGGCGAGTCGAATGAGATTTATTATTCGCATCTCAATGCCGCGCTTGACCAAGCTCCCCAATTTACGATGGATGACGGGGCGGACGTGGTCAGCCTGCTCCACACCAAGCGCAAGGATCTTCTGAAGAACGTGCTCGGGGGTACGGAGGAAACTACTACCGGAGTCATTCGTCTCCGCGCCATGGCACGGGAGGGCGTGCTGGCCTATCCCATTGTGGCGGTAAATGACGCACTCACTAAGCACCTGTTCGATAATCGTTACGGCACCGGTCAAAGCACCATCGACGGCATTATTCGCGCCACCAATATCTTGCTCGCGGGTTTGAATGTGGTGGTTGCGGGTATGGCTGGTGTGGACGGGGCGTGGCGATGCGCGCGCGCGGCCTCGGCGCCCACGTCATCGTGACTGAAATCGATCCAGTGAAAGCGATCGAGGCCCTAATGGACGGTTACCGTGTCATGACCATGCATGAGGCTGCGCCCATTGGCGACGTCTTCGTCACCCTCACGGGGAATAAAAGCGTAATTGCGCGCGATCACTTCGAACGCTTGAAGAGCGGCGCGATACTTTGCAACTCAGGCCACTTCAACGTGGAGATCGACCTGGATACGCTGGCGACGATGGCTTCACACCGCCGCGAAACTCGTCCATTCGTCGAAGAATACTCCTTACGGGACGGCCGTAAAGTGTATGTGCTCGGCGAAGGGCGGCTTATCAATCTGGCCGCGGCCGAGGGGCATCCCGCGTCCGTCATGGATATGAGCTTCGCCAACCAGGCGCTGTCGGCCGAGTATGTGGTGAAGAATCACGCCAAGCTCGACAAGAAGGTCTACTCAGTGCCCGAGGATATCGACAAGAGCGTGGCCCGCATGAAGCTCGAAGCCATGTCGGTGCAGATCGACAGACTCACCCTGGAGCAGGAGGAATACCTGGCCGGCTGGTCCGAGGGTACGTAACCTGCTATGGCGGGCACCTAAGGTGCTATGGCATTAATTGACGGCGTTAAGCATTCTCTGGAAATTACCGTGCCCCTCGCGGAAGTGGAGAAGGAAACCGAGAGGGTTATCGCGGAGATCCAAAAAAAGGTAAAGCTCCCGGGGTTCCGCCCCGGCAAAGTGCCGGTCGGCTTAGTGAAATCGCGTTTTGCGGGAGACATCCGTCAGGATGTGCTCGAAAAATTAGTGCCGCGCTTTTTTCGAGCCGCGATCGATCAGGACGGCCTGCAGGTGGTGGGGCAGCCGGACGTCAGCGATGTCCACTTCCACGCCGGTGAGCCCCTGCGCTTCAAGGCGGATTTTGAAGTCGCGCCCACGATCGAGCTGAAGGAATATCGGGGTCTCCTGGTGAACTACACCGAGCCTGAGGTTTCCGATGCCGATGTCGACGCGCGGCTCGAAGAAATCCGCAGTCAAAAAGCCGAATACGTGGACGAGGAGCCCCGCCCGCTCGTCGATGGCGATTACGCCGTAGTGTCGCTTGAAACTCTGGCGGGCGTGGACGAAAAAATCTCGCAGGATGAGACCATGCTGAAGATCGGCGATGAAACCACGCTTCCCGCGTTCAGCGAAAATTTACGCGGCGCCGCGCCGGATGAAGTTCGCGAATTCGATGCGACCTATCCCGAAGACTACGAGCGCAAAGCGCTGGCCGGCCATACCGTGCGTTTTCGGGCTACGGTCAAGGCTGTCCGGCGTAAGGAATTACCGGAGCTTAACGACGAATTCGCCAAGGATCTCGGGGATTATAAGACCCTGGACGAGCTAAAGGAAGCGGTTCGTAAATCGATCCTGCGCGAGCGCGAGCACCACGCCCAGGAAGAAGCAAAACGCCAATTGCTGGATGAGCTGGTGGATCTGCACGATTTTCCCGTTCCGTCCGCTTATATCGACCGGCAGATCGAGATCAATGTGGAAAATCAGTTGCGGGCGCTGGCCGGGCAGGGAGTCGATCCCCGCTCGATCAAGCTCGATTGGGAGAAGGTGCGCGAAACGCAAAAGGATCGCGCTACGCGCGATGTCAAAGCATCGCTGCTGCTCGATAAAATCGCGGAGCGCGAAGCGATCGGCGCAACACAAGAGGAAGTCGACCGGGAAGTGCAGCGGATCGCGCGCCAGCAGCGGGAAGCGGTCGCCGTGACGCGGGCCAAGCTCCAGAAGGATGGCGCTATCGGCCGGATCGCCGGGCATATCCGCACCGATAAGACGCTCAGTTTCCTTTTTGAGCAGGCGCGGAAGGAAGCGCCGCAGCAAAATCCGTAGACATCTATGCGCAAAAAAGTGACGGTAGTGGGCGGTGGGAATGTGGGCGCGAGCTGCGCCATCACTCTGGCTTTTAAAGAGTTGGCGGATGTAGTGCTGGTCGACGTAATGGAGGGTGTTCCTCAGGGCAAGGGTCTGGACATGTTGCAGGCCGGTCCGATTGAGGGGTATGACGTGCGGATCACCGGGGCGAACGATTATGAGCCTACGGCGAACTCCGATGTGGTCGTCATCACAGCGGGCCTGGCCCGCAAGCCTGGCATGAGCCGCGACGATCTTTTGCTGGCAAACTATGCCGTGGTGAAGGCTGTCAGCGAGCAGGTAGCAAGACATTCGCCGAATGCCATTCTGGTGCTGGTGACCAACCCTTTGGACGCGATGTGCTGGACCGCGCATCAGGTTACGAAATTCCCGAAGAACCGGGTCATCGGAATGGCGGGCGTACTCGATACGGCACGCTTCCGGACCTTCATCTCGCAGGAGCTGAACGTTTCCGTGGAGAACGTAACAGCGGTGGTACTGGGCGGACACGGCGATACCATGGTGCCCGTGACCCGGCTTTCGAGCGTATCCGGCATCCCTCTGGCCGAGCTGATGGACCAGGCTACACTCGACCGGTTGGTCGACCGCACGCGCAATGGCGGCGCGGAGATCGTGAAATATTTGAAGACGGGTAGCGCGTATTATGCGCCCTCCGCCGCCGCGGTGGAAATGGTGGAGTCGATTCTGAAGGATAAGAAAAAAGTGCTGCCCTGCGCGGCTCTACTCGAAGGCGAATACGGGATCCACGGACTCTTTGTCGGCGTCCCGGTGAAGCTCGGCGCGAGTGGAATCGAGAAAATCTACGAGATCCAGCTTACGGCCGAGGAGAAGGGCGCGCTTACGAAAAGCGCGGCGGCGGTGCAGGAGCTTGTGGATGTCATGAAGTCAAAGACCTAAATCTATTCAATTCCCATCTGTGCCAGGCGATAGCGCAGCGCGTTACGAGTCAGCCCGAGCAGGCGCGCGGCCTGGCTCTTATTCCCATTAGCGCGCTTCAAAGCTTCGCGAATAACGGATTGCTCAAAATCGTCGAGCGACATTCCCTCCGGCAAAAAGTGATCGGAGGACGCCGTTTGGCGCGAGTGCTGGGCGGTGTCGATCCGAATATCGGATTCCTCTACGCGCGGCCCCTGCGCCAGCAGGACGCTGCGCTCGATCACATTTTCGAGCTCGCGCACATTCCCCGGCCAGTGATAGCTCATCAGTCGTTCGATTGCGCCTTCGCTAATCTCGCCGCCGAATTTCTTGACAAAATGTTCGACCAGGTAAGGAATATCGTCCTTTCGCTCCCGCAGTGGAGGAATATTTAACGGCACCACGTTCAAACGGTAATACAGATCCTCCCGAAATGTGCCTTGCTCGAGCGCGGCGCGCAGGTCGACGTTAGTCGCGGCGATGACGCGCACGTCGGCATGAAGAATTTTATTGCTGCCCAAGCGCTCGAACTCGCGCTCCTGCAGGACGCGCAGCAGCTTCACCTGAATGGACGGCGGCACATCGCCGATCTCGTCCAGGAAAACGGTTCCGGTGTCGGCGGCCTCGAATTTACCGGGCTTGGAAACATTGGCGCCGGTGAATGCGCCTTTTTCATACCCGAATAATTCGCTTTCCATCAGATTTTCGGGAATCGCTGTGCAATTAATTTTGACGAAGGCCCGGTCGCGCCGCGGCGAATGCTGGTGGATGGCCCGGGCGATCATGTCTTTTCCGACGCCGCTCTCCCCTGCGAGCAATACCGTAGCGCGGGTGGCGGCCACGCGCGTGATTGTGGCGAAAATTTCCTGCATCGCAGGACTGTGGCCGATGATGTTCTCGAATTGATAACGCTGGCCCAGTGCTTCCCGCAGCTCGCGGTTCTCATCGCGCAATTTGCTCAGCTCTAGCGCCTTCTCCACCACCACGCTCAGATGATCGAGCGAAAACGGCTTTGGAAGAAAGTCGACGGCGCCTCGCTTCATGGCCTCAACTGCGTTTCCCACCGTCCCAAACGCCGACATCACGATCACGGGCGAGCGCGAGTTCTGCTCCTTTAGCCGCGCCAGCATCTCCAGACCGTCCATGCCCGGAAGCTTCAAATCGGTGAGGATCAAATCGGCGTCAGCGGCCATTTTCAGACCTTCTTCGGCGGTGCCGGATGGCTTGACGTCATATCCAGCCGAAGAGAGATGCAAGCCGATGACACGGCGATATTTCTCTTCGTCCTCGACCACCAGAATAGTTTGGCGTGCCATCTTATTCTATTGTGCGGCGGTCGAGAGGCAGGCACACACGGAATACGCTACCCTCGCCGGGTGTGCTTTCGACCGTGATCCGGCCGCCGTGCTCGTCGACAATCTTGGATACAATCGCGAGTCCCAGACCCACGCCGTCGGATTTGGTGGTGAAGAACGGGTTGAAAATACTTTCCAGATTTTTGGCTTCGATGCCGCAGCCGCGGTCGATGACCACAATCTCAACGACGGAATCGAGCCGGCGCGTTTTCACCGTGACGCTGCCACCAGTCGGGCTGGCCTGCGCCGCGTTAAGCAATAAATTCGAAATCACTCGCTCCATCAGCTCGGCGTCGAAGAACAGCGGAGGAACATCGGGGGAATAATTCTTAAAGACAGAAATACTGGACATCGCGCCGGATTTCTCGCGCTCGAATCGCCTGATGGCGCGGTCGAGCAAAGCCGGAAGGTCGCCCTCCTCCAGACGCAGGTGCTGGGGCCGGGCAAAATCGAGGAAGCGGGTAATGAGCGAATTGGTGCGGTCGACTTCATCGTTGATATAGCCGGCCATCTCCCGCGCAATGGCATTTTCGCGGTCGACGTTGCGCGCCAGCAATTCGGCTGAGCTCTTCATCGTGCCCAGCGGATTCCTCAGCTCATGCGCCAGCCCGGCGGTGAGTTGCCCGAGCGCCGCCAGCCGCTCCGAGCGCCGCACTTGCGCTTCCGCTTCCTTGAGACTACGATTGGCCGCCGCCAGTTGCTCGGCCGCCATCTGGTATCTCCTGGCCTCGGCGCGCTTGCCTTCCGCAAGCTGATGGGTGAGGTAACTGACCAACATCAGCGAAAGAATCCGCAGCGCCAGCTCAAGCTGCTGGTCCGGCAAAATGATCTGCGTCTCCCAATTGATAAATAGGAGGAAAAAAAGATCCTCCGCGCAAGCGAGAAGCGCGATCAGGGTACTGCCCAGAAGACCGAAACTGGTGGCTGCGGAGATCACCGGCAAGAGCAGAATCAGCCAGAAACTGCTCGAGATGCCGCCGCTAAAATAAATAATCGGGAAACACAGGCATAGGTTCAATACTATGGAAATTTTTGCGCCCGTGCGCGGTTCAAGCGCCTGCACCACGCCCACCGCGATCAGCAGAATGATCACGATAGGACTTCGCTCCGGGCTAAAAACGGCCAGCGCGGAAAACAGAAGCAGCCAAACAAAATCCTGCGGGCGGACGTAGCCGCGCCAGCTAGACGGCATTTGAACGTCATGATAACGGAAGCAGGCACCGGGATGTGACACAATAAATTAAGCGCGCTTCTTTGCATGACCCAATCCAAACTTTCTGAATCGCCAGAGCCCGTGTCTACCGATGTCTCGTTCGGCGATATCCTTTCCCAATTCGAGCAGACACATCGCGCGGGAGGCGAGGCTGTCGAGGGCATTGTCGTTTCGGTAACGCCGGACGGCGTGTTTGTCGATATCGGCCGCAAGATGGACGGAGTATTGCCCCTCGACGCGGCCCATACGCGCAAGCCCGGCGACAAACTGCTGGTTTCCATTCGAGGGCGTGATGAGCACGGGACCTATCTTCTATCGACGGTGAAAGTAGACACGCCGCGCGACTGGAGCGGCCTCGAAGCCGCCTTTGCGGCCAAGCGAACCATCGGCGGCACCGTGCTCGAAGTGGTGAAAGGCGGGGTGAGGGTGGACGTCGGTGTGCGTGCGTTCATGCCTGCATCCCGCAGCGGCGTGCGCGATCAGGCCGAGATGGAAAAGCTGATCGGTGAGCAGATCGAGTGCCGCATTACCAAGCTCGACACGGCCACCGAGGATGTCGTGGTGGATCGGCGCGTGGTCCTCGAAGAACGTGAGCGCGCGGCAAGGGACGAGAGCTTCGCGAATTTGCAAGAAGGCGCAATCGTCCGAGGCACCGTGCGCAGCCTCACCGATTTCGGCGCATTTGTCGATTTGGGCGGGATCGACGGCCTGCTGCATGTCTCCGACATGTCCTATTCCCGGACTGTGAAGCCCGCCGATGTAGTCTCAGTGGGGGAATCCATCGATGTCAAAATCCTAAAGATCCAACGCGAAACACACAAAATTTCGCTTGGGTTGAAGCAATTAGCGCAGGACCCGTGGACCGGGGCAGCGGAAAAATATCCGCAAGGTTCGCGTGTCCATGGCAAAGTGGCGCGAGTGGCGGACTTCGGCGCATTCGTCGAACTTGAGCCGGGCGTTGAAGGATTAATTCACGTCTCCGAGATGTCCTGGAGCAAGAAAAATGTCCGTCCCGCAGACATTGTGAAAGTGGGCGACGTGGTCGACGTGGTGGTGCTCGGAGTGAATCCGGGCGAGCGGCGGATTGCTCTCGGGCTCAAGCAAGCGCTCGGCGATCCCTGGGAAGAGGCCATGAAGAAGTACCCTGTGGGGGCGGCGGTTGAAGCTCAGGTAACCAGTCTGGCCAAGTTTGGTGCGTTTATAGACCTAGGCGCGGGAATCGAGGGTATGATTCACATCGGCGACATCAGCCGAGAAAAGCGACTGAATCACCCGAGCGAAGTGCTCAAGGTGGGCGAGAAAGTTCGGGCGCAGGTGCTAGAGGCGGACAGGGAGAGGCGGCGCATCCGGCTCGGGATCAAGCAGCTTGAACCAACCAGCATCGACGAATACATTCTGGAGCGCAAGGTGGGTGAAGTGGTCACCGGCCGGCTTGCGGAAGTGTCGGGGAATCGCGCCAAGGTGGAGCTGGGTGAAGGCGTTTTCGCTTATTGTAAGCTGGCTGCGCAGGAGCGGCCGGAAGCAGCGGCGGCTAACTCCAAAGCCGATCTTTCCTCTCTGACTGCGATGCTCGAAGCGAAGTGGAAATCCGGTGGTGGAAAACAGGCTGAGGCCGAGGCCCCGCGCGCGGGCCAGATCCTCACTTTCAGGATCGTTGCCTTGGACGCGGGCGCCAAAAGGATCGAACTGGAGCAGGCATGAGCGACCCTACCGCGAGGCTTCGCCTCGGGGTAAATGAAGTGACATTATGACTAGCGTGCCCTGGGTATTGGTGAAAGCGTGGGCAGTATTCTCCGGAACGAAAATGAAATCGCCTTTCGAAATATGCCGTTGAGCGCCACCCTCGATGCTGCTTCCCGTCAGATTGCCCGCGTTTAGCCGCTTCTCGTCGCGCAGTTTCCCGCCCATTGTGAAAGTTCCTGCGCCTTCGACCACGTAAACCAGCTCAGCTTGCTTTTCGTGCACATTCGGGGTGGTGTCGATTCCCTCCACCCGATACTCCAGGTTCACGGCATAGGGAGCCAGTCTCAATAACGGCTGAATAAAGTTCGGCTGATCGGGCTTCCGTTCGGCCTTGGCCTTCGCGATCATCGCTTCCACTTCCGCGCCGCTAGTGAAGGTCTTATCAGGTTGCTGAGCGGGTGGTTGAGCCAGCGCTACTGCCGTCGCTCCCATAACAGTTACGATCAAAGCTATTCGCGTTTTTCGCATAATTAACTCTCAAGATTAACCGGCCGGCGGCAGCCTTATACCCAGAACGTCGCGCATGTAGTTGATGTTGTGCGCAATATAGTCGTCGACCGCTAGATCCATGTTCCCGCCGATGGAATCGAAACCATCGTCGCCATTTCTCGGGCCATCCACGTCGAAAATCGTCCAGCCTTTATAATGCCGGTCGCGCAGCACCTTGAAGACGGCCGTGAAGTCGACGCCTCCACCGCCCAGATTATGGTAGACGCTCGCTACGCGGTGTTCCGCCTGCGTCGGCGTGGAAGTGTTGCCGCGATATTTGGCGTAAGTGTCTTTGAGATGCACTTCGGCGATGCGCGGAAAATAATCGCTGATGATTTGCACCGGGTCTCCACCGCCTAAGACTAGATGTCCGGTGTCGGCCGTCATCCAAACATATTTGGGATCCGTGAGATCCATAGCCCGGCGCATGTCTTTTTCTCGTTCCATGGGCCCCCAGATATGGGGATGCGGCGCCAGTCTGATTCCCATGGCGATGGTTTGCCTGCCAATCTCGTTGAGAGTATCGGCCAATCTCTTTAGCTGATCGTCGCTCGGACCACCGGGCGGCCGCTGGCCCATGTTGACCTTCCAATGGTCGCAGCCGAGCGGCTGCAGAAAATCGCGGGCGAAGGCCACATGATCGGCAATGGTTTTGGGGATTTGATCCGGGTCGATGAAATTTGTCGACTGGCCCGCCTCGCCATTGGACGCGTCGATGAATGTAATGCCCGCCTCATCGAAAATCTTTTTGAGCTCCAGCGGATTTTTTCGATATTTCTCGACGTTATCCCCATAGGGCTCGATCCCCTGCAGGCCCAGGGCGGCGACTCTTTTTACAGCCCACACGATATCGTGCTGCTTGCCCCAGATCGAGCTGGTGGTCCCGAAGAGAATGTCGGGGTTGATGGGGTCGAGCGGCTGATGAGAAATCGCGCCCCATACTTTGGATGGCCCCACGAAGCTCGCAGCGGCGGCCATACCGGACCATGCCAGAGCGGAAGACATAAATTCCCGTCTTCTGAGCCCTCGTTCACTAATTCGTAAAGACATGGAAGATCTCCTTATAGACTGTACCTCAAAAAATGTACTTCAGGGCGAATTGCAATTTGACAATTTGGGTAGATTTCGATTAACTGATACGAGGTCACATGAAAAGATCCAGTTTTCCACTTTCCTGGTTGGTTTTGGTCTCGCTTCTCTTCGCCGGAGCCGGGTTCGCTCAAAACACACCGGCGCGGGACTGGCTTACCTGGGGGTACGATCAGGAACGAACCGGCTGGAACCAGGGGGAAACCACACTTTCAAAATATAATGTATCGAGGCTAGAGCTGAAGTGGAACACCCAGCTCAGCACTCATCCAAAAGAAGTGGTGCTTTCGACCATCACCGCGCCGCTGGTAGTCGAAGGCGTGAACACATCACAGGGCACAAAAAGCTTGGTTTTCCTGGTGGGCAGCGACGACACGGTATTCGCGCTCGATGCCGACACTGGGAAAGTGTTCTGGCAGAAAACTTTTCCCAACCAGCTTACTCCGCGGCAGATTTCTACCTGGCTGTGCTCGAATACGCAGAACGCAACGCCGGTGATCGACAAACAAAAAGGCATTATCTACCTGAATACTAGCGACGGTAAGCTGCGCGGCCTCAGCTTGAGCAACGGTGAGGACCGCATTCCCCCTACGGATTTCGTGACTCCGTTCGCCAGAAACTGGAGCTTGAATTTGATTGATGATGTGATCTATTCGCCCAGTGGCCGTGGTTGCGGCGGGGCCATGGCGAACATCTCCGCCATGGACGTGAGCGATCCCACTCACATGCAAGAGTCGCGCTTTTACACTAGCGGCGGCCGGCCCGCGGGCCCGTGGGGACGCGCCGGGGTGGCAAAGGGTCCAAAGGGCGTTTACACACAAACCGCGGACGGATTGGCCGATCCGGCCTCCGGCGTTTACGGGGAGACGGTGCTGGCATTGGCTCCTAATCAATTGAGAGTTGTTGACTCGTTCACGCCTTCGAATTGGCAGTATCTGAACGCCAGAGATCTGGATCTAGGCTCGGCGAGTCCGGTCGTATTCCCGTTCCAGAACCGGACGCTGGTGGCCAGTGCGGCCAAGGAGGCAGTGGTGTATCTGCTCGACGCCAACGCGCTCGGCGGTGGAGCGCCGCAGCACTCTACGCCTCTATATCAATCGCCGCAGTTGGGAAACGACGAGATATTGCTCGGAGGCCGCGGAGTTTGGGGAGCCATGGCTACTTATCAAAATCCGCAAGGCGAACGTTTTCTGTACGTGCCTATGTGGGGTCCGCCTTCGAAGAATGCACCGCAATTTAAATACAGCTACAACGACGCGCCGCATGGGAGCGTGATGGCCTTCCAGGTTTCTGCGGAAGGCGATAAGCCGTCGTTAACTGCGGCATGGATCTCGCGCGATATGCAGGTGCCTGACCCACCCGCAGTCGCAAATGGCGTGGTGTACGCGATCCAGACCGGGGAACAGAGCATCCAAAACCCGAACCGTCCAGGAGGAGATGTAACTGGCAACCCACCTCCTGCAGCGGGCCGGGGCGCACCAGGCGGGGCCGGGGTTCAGCAGGCAGGGCGCGGTGGAGGCCGAGGGCAAGACAGAGCCGCGGCCGAGGCTGCGGCGCTCCAATCCGCCAAATTCCGCGCTACACCCGTCAGTAACCTGGTCCTCTACGCCCTGGATGCGGAGACGGGGAAGCAACTGTATTCGAGCGAGAAAATCATCACGAGTTGGGTGCACTACAGCGAGCCGGTGGTGGCCCTGGGAAGGGTTTTCGTCGTTTCCTGGGATGCCCACGTCTACGCTTTCGGACTGAAACCGTAGCGGCTGGTGTTCCAGCCTTTCGTTACTTTTCTATCTCGGCACCGTCATTATAGTTGTTGTACCGGAAGAGTGGAACCGCTCCCGTGGCCCTTGAATCGGGCGTTCAGATAGACGAAACGGCGCTGATCCGGGCTGCTCAAGACGGGGATTATGACGCCTTTGAGCAACTCGTGCGTGCATACGATCAAAGTGTGCTCGGGCTGGCCATGAATCTATTGAGGTCCCCCGAGGATGCGCGCGACGTCTATCAGGAAACTTTTCTCCGCGTGTTCCGCAACCTGAACTCGTTTCGATTCGACTGTAGTTTTCATACATGGCTGTATCGGATTGCTACCAACCTGTGCCTCGATCATCTCCGAAAACGTAAGGTGCGGAAAGAGGAGCCGGCGATCCTCGCCACTGAAGATGGTCCGCTTGACCGCACCGGCGCAGCGCGAGAGGAGAGAGTGCATGGCGATCCCCAGCGCCACCTTTTCTCCGGGCAGGTAAGGAAGCGGGTGAAGGAATTACTGGACCAACTCACGCCGCGCGAGCGCTTGGTATTCGAATTGAGACATTATCAGGGCCTGCGGCTGCGGCGCATCGGGGAAATCGTGGGGACCACGGAAGAGGCAGCGAAGAATTGCCTCTTCCGTGCAACACAAAAAATGCGGATTGGCTTGGGTGATTTCATATGAGGAAAGAGAACGAGGATACTTGCGCAGCGGCTCGGGAGCAGTTTGCAATGCTGCTGTACGGCGAGTTGTGTTTCGATGCTGAGGAGCGAATCGAATCGCACCTGGATAGTTGCGCGGCATGCCGCATCGCGCTTGAACGCGAAAAAGCTTTTCATGCGGCATTCGCAACAGTGGAGATCGGACCGTCGCCTTCCTTGTTGCGGGAGTGCCGCGAGGATCTGCGCGCCCGGTTGAGGGATCAGCCTCCCTTGCCGCAGCTACCGCTCTCGGGCTTCTGGGGACAATGGATGGGCCTGCATCGTTGGGGTCCCCCGGTGGGGGCATTTGCGCTGCTGGCTGCCGGTTTCCTGGGCGCACGGTTGATGCCGGTCCTCGAATCAACCTGGAATCGAGCTTGGAATGGAAGCGGCGGGAGCGCCGCATATCAGGCGATGGGAATTGCCGAATCTCCGTTGTCGCGGGTGCGTTACGTCGAGCCGGCCTCGAATGGACGCGTGCAGATCGTGCTCGATGAGACCAGGGAACGCGTCGTCTCCGGGCGTCTGGACGATGCGCACATACGGGAGCTGCTGCTCGGCGCCGCCAAGGATCCTTCCGATCCCGGATTGCGCGCCGAGACAGTGGCAATTCTCAACTCGAGCGCCCGATCGGCGGACGTGCGTGATGCTTTAGTTTATGCTTTGCGGCATGATCAGAATGCGGGCGTGCGTTTGAAAGCCATGGAGGGATTAAGGCCATTTCTTCAGGAGCCGGAAGTGCGCGGCGCTTTTTCTGAGGTGCTCCTGACGGATTCAAATCCAGGACTCCGCACGCAGGCCATCGACCTTTTGACCACTGGAATCAACGCTAATGCGGATCGTCAGATCGTAAGCACGCTGCAGGAATTAATGCAGCGCGGAGAGCAGCAAGGCTATGTGCGGGAGCGCTGCCGGCGCGTGCTCCAGGCTATGAATGCTTCTGCGGAGTCCTACTGAATTGAACGTACGAATCGCCTGTTTAATGCCGCTGCTCGCCGCGACACTCGTGGCGCAGGAGGCGCGAATGGAACAGGATGGCGCTTACTGGGTGCGGACGATCCATGGCGTCGCGGGCGTTGCGCAATCGCCGCGTCTTCGGGTTTCGACGCGCGGTCATGTCGTGCTGCGCGGCTCCAGTGGCGATCGGATCACTTATCAATTGACGGAACGTGTGCGGGCGGTATCGGAAGTTGAGGCGCGTAGCATCTTGGGCGGCGTCCGGGCAATAGCAAGCCAACTCCCCGGCCTCACCACTCTGATGGCGGCCCTGAATGCTGACGAAAACGCGATTACCGAGCTTGAGATCAATGTGCCGCGTTGGGTGGCCGCTACGATTCTCGAGACTCAGCTCGGCGACATCGAGGCTTACGGTTTGCAGGGGAATCTACAAGCCGACACGACCGCAGGCTTGATCCATTGCGACGGAATCGGCGGCGGAGTCGTCGCCCGCACCGGCGGCGGCGAGCTCCACCTGGGCAAGATCGGCGGTCCGGTTCGCTGCCTGAGCCGCGCCGGCTCGATCTTCGTCGATAACGTGGCGGGCGAGGCGAATTGCCAGACCGGCGGCGGCGAGATCGTGGTGCGCGAGGCCGGCGGTCCCCTGGTGCTCTCGACTGAAGGCGGCAACATTCAGGTCGATAGAGCAGCGTCATCCGTAGAGGCGCACTCGGCTGGAGGCATCATAGAAGTTATTCAGGCGGGTGGCGCGGTGTTCGCGGACACACAAGGCGGGTCTATACAGGTGGGCTCTGCCCGGGGTGTACGTTGTGAATCGGCTGCCGGCGCCATTCGCGTCAAGACCTCATCCAGTCCGTTGCATCTCTCGACAGTAATGGGTAGCATTCTGGCGGAATTAATAGCCGGAACGCACCTGGACGATGCATCGCTGGTGGCCGGCGCGGGTGACGTTACCGTCCTAATTCCGTCTAACCTGGCGTTGTCGGTAGTGGCGAGAAACGATTCGGGCGGGAATCCGCGAATTGTCTCGGATTTTGCGGCGGTGCGTAGCCGGAATATCGGATTTACAGCGCCGCCATTGGTCGCCGAAGGGGCCATTAACGGAGGCGGACCCGTGCTTCGGATCAATGTCGAGGGTGGGACCATTTACTTGCGGAGATTGAAGTGAGAGTGAAGGCGAAACTCCTGTTGTTCATCGCCGCGTGGATTGGAATTCCTGCCGTTTCCGGCCAAGTCTCTAAGCCGGGCGTAGCCAACACCTCCGGCAGTTACGTTGGAGTGATGCTTCAGGAGATCGACGGCGACCGCGCCCGGGCGCTCAAGCTTCCCGAGGAGGCGGGTGTCGAGATCACTCGCATCGAGCCGGACAGTCCTGCTGATAAGGCGGGTCTCAAGACCGGCGACGTTATCGCGCGTTACAACGGCCAGCGTGTCGAGGGTATGGAGCAGTTCTCGCGGTTGGTGCACGAGACGCCTCCGGGGCGCGAAGTCAAACTCGATATCTTTAGCGGCGGCGCGCCCCAGACAGTGACAGTGAAGACCGGCGCTCGTCCTATTCCGCGATTCTTCACGCAAGCACCCGGCATGGCCCTTCCGATCCCGCCCGATCAACGCCTCGATCTGCGTCTGCCGGATGTTCCCAGAAGCTTCATGTCGTGGCGTAGCGCCGCGCTGGGTGTCGAGGTCGAGTCCCTGGATGGTCAACTGGCGCAGTATTTTGGGGTGAAGGAGGGCGTGCTGGTACGAAGCGTATTGCCGGGATCGGCCGCGGAGAAGGCCGGAATCAAGGCCGGCGATGTGATTACGCGAGTGGGGGACAGCGCCGTGGCTACACCCGCCGATATTTCGAGCCGCGTCCGCGCGCTGCGCGGCAGCGCGGTTCCCATCGTCCTGGTGCGCGATCGCAAGGAAATGACGCTGATCGTCATGCTGGACAGCGATGATCGCTAAAGGCCTCGCGGGCAGGGCCAACGCCTCTCCATATAGGAACGCAATCGCAGAATTGCCTGAGATTTGAGCTGCGAAATACGCGATTCGTGCAGCCGCACAATCTTCGAGATCTCGCGCAGGGTCAGTTCTTCGTAGTAATACAGGCTCAACACGCTCCTTTCCATGTCCGGCATCTTCAGCAGTGCCTCTGCGAGCAGCGATTGCAGTTCGCTTCGTTCGACCACTCGCGAAGGCCAGGAGTCCTCATTGTCGGAGAGATAGTTCAGCAAATCGCGATTTTCATCGTCGGGAGATGCGCTCTCCAGGCTTCCCAAGTTGAGGCCCCGGATATCGATCAGCCAGTCGTGATATTGCTCGAGGGTCTGGCCGAGCTCGAGCGCGATTTCCTCCTCGCTCGGCGAGCGATGCAGGCGCTGTTCGGCCGTCGAAATGGCCGCTTCGATCTGTTTGGCGCGTTTGCGCTGCTGGCGCGGCGCCCAGTCGAGCCCGCGCAGGCTATCGAGAATTGCGCCTCGAATTTTGTATTCGGCGTAGGTGCGAAGCTTAACGTTCTGAGTGGCATCAAAGCGATCAATCGCCGAGATCAACCCGACCGTACCGGTAGAGATCAGATCGTCCAGATTGACGCTTTCAGGAAGCCGCTCATGAATACGCCGGGCGATCAGCCGCACCTGCGGAAGATTTTCGAGAATTAAGCGTTCGCGGTCGGTTGCCGATATCGCAGCCACCTTGGAGACAGGGCGCCGGACGGAGACGGTTTTTTTTACCGTTTCCATCTTGGTAGCTTCTTTCATCCCGCCTCTCCGCGGATTTCCAGAATGGTGATGGAATCCCGAATTGAAACCCATTTTCGCAATACTGGAACGATTTTAGGTGTCGTGGCCATGTACGCTGACGTAGAGGCACTTGCTTAGCCACAGGCAGCAGCGGCAATCACGGATTTATCCGTGTATAGGATTTCAGAAGTAACGCCACTCCTTCTATTCCGATCTCAGAGCCGATGCTGGATCAATTCGCAGCGCCCGATAGGTGGCCGGGGCGGATGCAATCGCCGCGATTAATACCACAAGAAGGACCACAGAGACCATAGCGATTGGTTCCCAGGGCGGAACGCTATAGAGGACGCGGCGTAACCAGACGGCGGCCGCTGCGTAGGCGCATAGACCCAGAGCGATGCCGCTTGCGATCACGAGGAGCGCCTCGCGCGAGAGCAGGCACACAATTCGCGCCGGTTGCGCTCCTAAAGCGATCCGCACTCCAATCTCACGCGTGCGGGCCTTCACGGCGTAATCGAGCGCTCCATACAGTCCAATGCTCGCCAGCAGCGCGGCGATTCCGCCGAAGATCGTCGAGAGCCATGCGAGCAAACGCTCCTGCCAGAGCGATGCTTCGATTTCCTCATGCAAGGTCAGCACCTCGATGAACGGCAATTCAGGATCGAGAGAATGCAAGATGCCTCGTACTGGCCCGATCATCGTCTCCGGATGCTGTCGCGTGCGCACATGCAGAACGAAACCGTAATCGAATCCACCAGCCGCAGGATTATAGACTATGGCCGGAATTGGCTCGCGAAGCGAGCGGTATTTAGCGTCGCTCACGATTCCGACGATCTCGTGGTCGGCTTTGACGATGCCGCTTAGGCCTGGAAGTCCGATCCGCTCGCCGATCGGATTCCTCCCTGGGAAAAAACGCCTTACGAAGGTCTGGTTCACGATTACGTGGCGCGGTGTAGTCTGATTCCGGTCGTACCCGTTAAAATCACGCCCGGCGAGCACGTGCATCCCCATCGTTTCGAAATATCCCGGCGTAATGTCGTTCAGACTGCTGTTCATGAAGTCGGCGGCGCTGATGCGAGATCCGGCCACTCCAAAAGTGGACTTCACGCCCGTGCCGCGCATAAGTCCGCGCGAGGCGATGCCGGCTGCCTCAACTCCGGGAAGCGCACGCGTTTTCTCCAGAAGCACCTTGCTCAGAGCGTGGCTCTGCTCCGGGTTGTAGCCTCTGAGACCTGGGTCAAGCGTGAAGGTCACTACGCGGTCTGGATCGAAACCCGCATTCATGGAATGCATTCGCTCGAGCGTCTCGGCCAGCAGAGCCGCTCCCATCAGAATGAGCGTGCAGATGGCCACCTGCGCCGTGACAATCAGGTTACGCGGCAGCAGATGTTGCGTTGTGGTCCGGCCCGCTTTCAAAGCGCTCGCTAGATCGGTCCGCGCGCAGCGCAACGCCGGGGATAACGCGAACAAAATCGCGGTGAGAATGGTGACTCCCGCGGCGAATCCGAGCACGCGGAGGTCAATGTCGATGTGCACGGCGAGTGGTTGCAGGATCGCCGCACGGTCGCGAATCGGCGGCAGGCTGCGAATCAGCAAAGGCAGGCACGCGCGGGTGAGCAGGATGCCAGCAACACCTCCGAGCAGCGCCAACAGCAGCCCCTCTGTGAGGAGCTGCCGCAAGATGCGGCCCGGCCCCGCGCCTAACGCCAGGCGGATGCCTATTTCTTGAGACCGCACTGCTGCGCGCGCCAGCAGCAGACCGGCAACATTGGCGCATGCCATTAGAAGAAGGAGCGCGACCCCAGCCATCAGTACTTCGAGGCCGCGGGAGAATTGTTTGCGGAGCGTCGATACTCCATTGACGATGGATTCCAGCCGGAGATGATAGTCGATTCCTATCTTTGCCGGCGTCATCCCTTTCTCGGCTGGAAAGATTTCATTCAGCTCATCTTGGTAAGCCGCATTCAGCAACGGATCGACCTCGGCGCTAGCGCGTTCGAGAGGTACGCCGCTCTTTAATCGCCCAAAGATCTGTGCAAAAAGAAATCTGGCGTCGGGGTTTGCATCGCCGTCTCGTCTTACGATGAGCCGATCCACAGCGGAGGGAACGCGGATATCGGGGCTGGTGTCGACCGTCAAACCATTGAACGCCTCGGGCGAGACTCCGACTATCGTGAAAGGATGGCCGCCCAAGTCGATGCTCCGGCCCAGAATCGAGCCATCGCGCCGAAACCTCCTTTGCCAGAATTCATAGCTGAGAACAGCGTTTGTAGCCCGTGTGCGTTCGTCTTCAGCGGTGAGCACGCGACCTAGGTAGGCGCGCACGCCCAGGGATGAAAAGAAATTCGGCGAGACCAGGTGGACACGCACGCGTTCGGTCGAAATCCCATCGCTCAAGGCTACGTCTGTTTCGCCCTGACAGATCGCCTCGGATAAGCTCGCGTCTCTGGAAGCAAATTCATCGCAGAGCTTGTAGGGCAGGTCCCAGGTGACAAAATTGTTTGGACGGACTACGACGAGCCTGACGAGGTTCTCGGGATGCAATACCGGCAGCGGTCGCAGCAACAGAACATCGACCACGCTGAAGATTAATGTATTCGCGCTGATACCAATGGCGAGCAGCAGCACAGCGGTCGCCGCAAACACCGGACTTTTTGCCAGCATGCGTACGCCGAAGCGGAGATCGCGAAGCACTACTGCTCCTGTTTTCCGCCCGTGGGAATCACCTTCAGGTCGGCCTCGGATTGCGCCTGGCTCTTGGTGGGTACAACCTTATCGGGATCGAGCCTGACCAGCATATACGTAATATGATCGGGAATTTCGGTGAACCAGTGCCCGGTTCCGGCCGGAATCACGATCATGTCTCCGGCCTTGAGATGGTTAACCTGCGGGTTCGTGATCGAATCGGCGTTATAGCCGGGACCGTTTTGCAGCCGGACCGTCTTCAGATTGTCCGGCCGCTTTATTGCGCCGATTATATCGGGACCGGTCAACAAGGTCGCGCTCCCGTCGATGATGTAGTAGACTTCCCCGACCTGCTCATGCTCGGCGACCGCGCCTTTCCGCGCGGCTTCCGGAAGCAGCTTCCCTCGGGTGACCATGCCGATTCCAACCTGCAACTTTCCTACGTCAATCGAGCGAACTTGCTGATCTACAATTTTATATTTGATGCCTTTCGCGGTGTAGGCGTCGAGTTCGCTCTTAGGAATATACGTGGCCTGGCAGTGATGGCAGGTGGGCGACTGCGCCGAAAGCGCGAACACGATCGCGACGACACCAAGCGTGAGCTTAACGATTCCGCTCTTCTTCACGATTCCTCCTACTTGGAGCCTTTCGGCCAGACGACTCCTTGATCCTCTTTTGTGACTGGCGCGATGCCCTTATAAACGAACTTCTGCACGCGCTGCCCGCGATAGGTCTCAGTCGTAAAAATATTGCCCTTCGAATCGGTGGCGATGCTATGAACGCCGTAGAATTCGCCGGGCTGGCGTCCGCCCTCGCCAAATGTCGTCAGAACTTCGAGCGTGTCTCGCTGGATAATGTGCACCCGGTCGTTCTCGCCGTCGGCCATATACATGTATTTCTGCTGTGGGTCCCGTGAGAAGGCGATGTCCCACACCGACCCGGAACCCAGCGTATTTTTGTCATAAAACTTTTCTTTTATGAAGGTGCCGTCTGGCTTGAAGACCTGCAGGCGATCGTTCACTCGATCGCATACGTATAACAACCGATCGACTGAGAGTTCGGCGCAGTGCACTGGATTGCGAAACTGCTGCGGCGGCGGGTCATCCGGTTTGTACCTGCCCATATCGGCGTCGTCCGGCTTGTGCCCGTAAGCCCCCCAATGACGTTTGTACTTGCCGGTGTCGGCATCGAACACAATCACGCGATGATTACCGTACCCGTCGGCGACGTATACCTCATTCGTTTCCTTATCGACAAATGTCTTGGCCGGCAGCCTTAAATTCTCGGTGTCGTTGCTGCCCTGGCTATGATTGGGCTTGCCGATCTGCATCAGAAATTTCCCATCCTGCGTGAACTTCAGAACCATATTGTCGTTGAAGCTGGGAAACCCGCCCTTACCGGCGCGGCCACCACCGGATGGGGTCCCCGGCTCCTCATCCGAGCCATTGATCGCCCCTCGCCCGCTTTGCGGGCCGCGGCCGTTGCCGCCGATCCACACATTACCCTTGTAATCGACCGTAATTCCGTGGTTTGAATCGGGCCAGTTGTAGCCCTCGCCAGGTCCGCCCCAATGCCCGATCAGATTGCCCGCTTCATCGAACTCGAGGACCGGCGGAGCCGGCGCGCAGCATTGAGCGATCTGTGGACTGGTGGTGGCGTGCGTTTCACCAGCTTCGAGCGAACCCTGCCGGTGAATGATCCAGATATGATCGTTGGCGTCCACAGAGACACCGATTGTCTGGCCTTGAATCCAGTGGTTGGGCAGCGGCTTGGGCCACATCGGGTCCACTTCAAACCGGGGCGCCGAGACTGAAGCCGCCTGAACGGTCGTTTTCTTTCCGAGCACAGCGGAGCCGATTCCCAGGAGGCTCACGGCCGCGAGAAAAGCCGTGCCCACATAAAAATTTCGTTTCATGATTTGTCATCCTCTCTGGATCGAATAAATGATACACGGAATTTTGAATCGGTACAGCCGTGGTCGCCATTTCCTAAGGAGGGACTGGCGGAGAGAGAGGGATTCGAACCCTCGATAGAGTTTCCCCTATACACGCTTTCCAAGCGTGCGCCTTCAACCACTCGGCCATCTCTCCGGCGGGTTTGCAGTACTCAGTCTAACGCATGCGAAAAAGATAATCGCGAACGCGCAGATACCATTCGGGATCTGCCGGAGGCATTACCCTGCATCCCGCCGCGAGCCTCTGAAGGTCTTCTTGTGGAGCTTGACGAGCCAGCGCGAGATCTTGTTGCGCGTTACGAAAGTGAACGCCAGCGATGGAGAGAGGCGCCACCGCAGAATCAATCTCTTTCCCGCAGAGAAAACCCATCATCGAGCCTCCCGGCGGAGGACTGTCTGGCACGGTCGCCGTCATGACTCGCGCCTCCATCGGGTAGACCACCCACTCGGCGCCGATATGCAATTGCGGCTCGATCCTGATGCGGCGTACAGGAGCATTACGATCCGTCCACACATCCATCCAGAAGACCTGAGTCCCTTCGCCTCCGTACGGAATCTCGACAGGTTTCAGGCGCTCGCCGCTTTCGCGATACAGGGTGACGCGTACCGCGTCTGCGGGGTTCTGGCCGAGATACATCCAGTAACGCTCGCCTTTTTTCGGCTGCACTACGATTTGAAAAGAAGTGAACGCGTTGCGGGCGATAGCGGGTGATAAAATTTCACGTGGATTCGACGACGCTGATACTTCCCCGGCAGCATCAATCCGCGCAAACTCGGAGTATACTCGCAGCGGCTGAGCATTTAAAGTAGCCGCCGTAATCAGTAACACACAAATGGTGGAACGCGGCACGGCACTGATTGTAAAAAACCGAGGCCTGACGCAGCAAGCGCGCAGCCCCAGCCATCTGGGGTCTGCGCGCGCCTCCAACAGCACTGGCTCGATCCGTACTATCGTCGCGCCACTTTAACTTTCGGCGTGGCAACGTATCCCACCACTTCATCTTTTTTAACTTGATTAACCACAATCTCGTCAGGCTGCCGATTGCCTGAGACATAAAGCTGCACCGGTTCATTAATCGTCCGGTCCTTCTTTTCGATTCGCCTGTCGTCGGCCGCGATCTCCATCGAGAAGCGATTATGCTTGGGGTCGGTCTTCTTGAGCGTCAAGGTGATGTCACCGAATTTTTTTGTCAACTGGCCCTTGCTCAGCGTGAACTCGATGTAGTTCCGATCGCCAAGCTCGCGCAGCGCAGCAAGGTCTTTGCCATTGGTAGCAACGAGACCGCTCATCACTCCCATATCACCCATGACCCGCTTCAGATCGGCGCCGTCTTTTTCCACCTGGGACTGCGTCGAAGCGACATCCGCCTTCACCGCACTCACATCCGTTCTGACACCGTTTACATCGGTTTTGACTCCGCTTACGTCGGTCGAGACTTCGTTGAGCTTGGATGCGGCGGTGTTCGTCTCATCCTTCAATTGCGTGAGCTCCTGCCCAACCTGCGTCTGCTGTTCATCCAATCTGCGGGCGATCTGCGCGCCTTGCCGCTGTGATTCCGTGCGGGCCTGTTTGATCGCCGCGCCGGCCGCGTTCTGCGCGTCCTTTACTTCAGCGTTGAGGGTCTCCATTCTCTGCTGAAGAAGTGTGGTGGTGGCCTCGCCAAGTTTAGAGATCTGCGCCTGCGTGGTCCCTTGCAGTTGCGCGATCTGATCGTTGAGATGGCTCGATTGCACCAGAAGATAGGCATCCCCGGCCAACGCTAGCACCAGGCCGCCAATCAACACACCGAACATTTTCGAGTGTTCGCGCGGCTCTTCATCTCGTATTTCCGCAGTCTTGTCCAAATCGTAGGGGGTCATTTCTTTCGCTCCTCGTTGTCAGTAACAAAGCAACCATACTGCCAATGGTTATCCGGCGTGAACAACATATCGCACGTTCTCTGTTTCGATAGGAGTTAAGCACAGAAACATCAGAATATAACCCTGAGTTTTCACAGTAATATTACCTGTAACGTTTACTGGTGTTCAGGAGATTGTACTGAAGACCCCTGGACGTTATCCTGAAGTTTGGATCCCCATCGCAGCGAGCGCGTCGCGGAAAGCATTCGTGAAGAACTCGACGAGCTCATCGGATATGAAATGTCCGATCCTCGTGTCGGCCCCGCGAGTGTTGCCGAAGTGCATCTTTCGCCAGATTTTCGCCGTGCGCATATTCGCCTCATTTTATCCGGCACGCCGCGGGAGCAGGCCACGACACTGGACGCTCTGTCCCATGCGAAGCAATATCTTCGGCAGCAGTTAGCGGAGCGATTGCAGCTCTTCCACACGCCCGATTTACGCTTCGAAGCGGCTCTCCCGCCGGAGCTTGGCGCCAAGGTTCCGCAGATTCTGAAGCGAATCACACGCGGACGCCCCCGGCTTGAAAAAAATCCGATTTGAAGAAAGCCGGTGTGCTAACTTTAGTTCATAAATGCGCGTGGCTCCCATGAATAGCCGTTTTCTCGATGCCTGCCGCCGCCGGCCGACCGATGTTCGCCCGGTGTGGTTTATGCGGCAGGCGGGCCGGTACATGAAGCAATACCGTGATCTTCGGTCGAAACACACGCTGCTTCAGATCTGCAAACGGCCCGATCTAGCGGCACAGGTGACCCTGCAACCGGTGGAAATGCTGGACGTGGACGCGGCCATCATTTTCGCCGATCTGCTGCTGCCGGTCGAGCCTATGGGCTTGAAACTGAGGTATGCGGCGGGCGAAGGGCCGGTCATCGATAATCCGGTGCGAACTTCGAGCGATATTGATACTCTCTCCATCTCGAATACCGACGAATTGGGTTATGTTGGCGAAGCGATCCAGATAGTGGTAAAAGCGCTCGCGGGCAGAGTGCCGGTGATCGGTTTCGTCGGTGCGCCGTTTACCATGGCCAGCTATATGATCGAAGGCGGTCCTTCGCGAACCTTTCTGCGCACCAAACAGATGATGTATTGCGATGAGACGCTGTGGCGCAGACTCATGGGGAAACTGGTGGACGTGCTGGGCTCGTTCGCTGTGCTCCAGGCATCGGCAGGCGCGCGGATCGTTCAGGTTTTCGATAGCTGGGTTGGCGCATTGGGTCCTGACGACTACGTGCGTTTCGTTGCACCTTACTCACGCGCCCTGATCGAGCGCATCCGCGCTGCCGGCGTTCCGGTGATTCATTTCGGCACCGGCGCGTCGGGATTCTTTCGCGAGTTGCACGCCGCTGGTGGCGACGTAATGGGTGTGGACTGGCGCGTCAATATCGATCAGGCCTGGATGGATATCAGTTATCGTTCGGCGGTGCAAGGAAATCTGGACCCGGCAGTGCTGCTGGCGCCGTTGTCCGAGCTGCGCATGCGCGTTCACGAAATGTTGAAGCGAACCGGCTCGCGCCCCGGCCATATTTTCAATCTTGGGCACGGGATTCTGCCGGAAACCCCGGTCGAAAATGTCAAGGCATGCGTCGAGATCGTGCGGGAATTTAAACTCTGACCGTCATCATCGGGGGAGGGATTTCGGGACTCTCCGCGGCTTACGATCTGACGCGAGCCGGCGTCGAGTGCACGATTCTTGAAAAGCAGCCCCGTCTCGGCGGCGTCATTGAGACCGAATCCCACCAAGATTGCGTGATCGAGGGCGGACCCGACAGCTTCATCAGTTCCAAGCCGGAGGCGATGACGCTCATCCGGGAACTGGGTCTCGAGAGCGAGGTGATTGGTTCGAACGACCGCCAGCGCATCACCTACATCTTGAGGAACGGACGCCTGGTCCCGCTTCCCGAGGGCCTCATAATGATCGTGCCGTCACGAATCATGCCGTTGTTAAAATCGCCGCTGCTCGGCTGGGGCACCAAGATCCGCATGGCGCGTGAATTTTTCCGCCGTCCTACTTCACTCAAACGCTCAGCGCCGGATCGCAGCGTCGCGGAGTTCGTCATCGATCATTTCGGCCGGGAGACCTTGGACTATCTTGCCGAGCCACTGCTGTCCGGCGTCTATGGCGGCGATCCCGCCGAGCTGAGCGCATCGAGCGTCTTGCCGCGCTTTGTCCAGATGGAAAGGCAGTACGGCAGCCTGGGGCGGGCGGTGCTCCATACCCGCGGCCAAGCATCACCCAACGCTTCACTCTTCCGAACACTGAGGAGTGGATTGGGAACGCTGGTCGAGGCTCTGGCTGCCGGGTTGACCGTAAGACATCAAGCCGCCGAGGCGCTCGAGAAGAATCAGACCGGAGGATTTCGAGTACGTGCCGGGGGCGACTGGCTCGAAGCGAAGCAAGTTATCCTCGCCTGCCCCGCGTGGGCGGCCTCCGATCTAATTTCGGGACTGAACCCGGAAATTGCGCGCCAGCTCGCCGGGATTCCCTATAGTTCGTCCGTAACGCTTTCGCTGATCTATAGTGCTTCGGAATTCGACGGCATGCGCGCCGGGTTCGGATTCCTAATTCCCCGGCGGGAGCGCCAACGGTTAGTGGCCGCAACCTTCGTGGGCACGAAATTTCCTTATCGCGCGCCCGAGGATCGCGTCCTTTTGCGTTGCTTTTTCGGAGGAACCAGAGACGAAGCCGTGCTGAGGGAATCCGACGAATCGCTGGTGGCGATGGCCCGCCAGGAGCTGAACCGGATTCTGGACCTTACCGCCTCCCCGCTGTTCCACACCGTCTCTCGCTGGCCGAGGTCGATGGCGCAGTATACTGTGGGGCACAGCGCGCGAGTACTGGAAATCAGGAATCGCATGGCTTCCATTAGAGGGCTGTATCTGGCGGGAAATGCCTACGAGGGGATCGGCATTCCCGATTGCGTGCGCACTGGGCGTACGGCGGCCAGAGAGATCCTCAGCTCCCCGAATTTGAGCCGTCTGAAACGGGCTCCGCAGCAGTAGACGAAACCACCTGGACCTTAAGCGGGGGCATTCCCACCACCTCGTAAGTGCCTGATGCAATGCTGATTCCGGCCTGGTCGAACGCTGCGAGAATATCGCGACTCATACGGTTCTTTACCTCGCGAATACCATGGTCTTCGACGATGAATCGTACCGACATCTCGATCCAATTATCGGTAAGCCGGAAGAACACGGCCGGCCCCAAGTCGGCCGCTTTGAGGAAGTAGCGGCTTTCCAAATCTTTGAGAGCCTGTTCGCTTAGCCCTTCGACTTTGACCGTGTGCCGGTGCGCGGTGTCAAGCAAAATCTGTTCAGCCTTTTGCCGGTTCGCATTGTAGGGGATCGGCAGGTGCATCTCCTCCCAGATATAAGGGAAGCCCCGGGTGTAATTATAGACCGGCTCATCGAAAATCTTGGCATTCGTGACCGAGACAACCCGTCCGCTGTATTGCCGCGCCTGGACCCACATAGCCGGGTCGGCGCTCTGCACCTCCGGAGGCTGGCCCATCTCCATAATTACCGTCTGGAGGAAAGTCAAATCGATTACATCGCCCCGAACTCCGCCCATCGTGATCCGGTCGCCAACATTAAAGGTCTTGCCGCGGAGAATGACGAAATATCCGGCAACGGCGGTTACCACTCTTTGCAAGGCAAAAGCGAGGCCGGCAGTTACCAATCCAAGAGCGGTGGTAAGTCGCCCAGGATCGTTGAACCAGATGGAGACCAGCCCGATCAGACTGATTACCGATACGGCAATCGAAACACCTTGCCGCGTCCAGAAGGCTGTGCGGGCGCTACGTTTGTTCGATGCCCCTCTACGGACAACCCAGCGCAGCGCGCGTCCTAGAAAGATGACGACGACAAGAAAAATGACCGAGAATAGCAGTTTTTTGGCGTTCTCGGCGTTGACCCCGACAAGTTTAACGCCAAATAGCTGGACGGCCCCATTCGGCCCGACGAACTGAATTGCGTTACGCATCGGTGCTCACTTCGCGATCGTGACATTGATCCCTTGCGGGCGTATTTCGATACGGTCGATGTTGTAACCGAGGTCGAACGGCTCGTCGATCTTTGCGTCCGGGTATAACGGAAGAAAAAACGTCTTGATTATAAAATCGAGCAGCGTGGAGTTTATCACTGCATTCGAGATCTCGACCTGAGTGAGCTCCACTGTGCAGCGGCCATGCTCCGACTGGAGCCGTACCGATACCTTAACGGGGCGTTCTCCCTGGATCATCTTCGCCATTAGCCAATTGGTCGTCTCGCCTTTGGCCTGCCGTATCTTCAGGAAATCGATCAGCGCGTAACCATCGGCCGTATTGAAGCCAAGATCGACACGCGGATCGCGAACTCCGTCCGGCACGGCTTCTGGAACGCTGACGCGCGCCCAAGCGTTGATCTCGGCCGGTGTGAAGGTGGTCACCGAGCCCGGCCGCGCCTGACCGGACGCAATGAGGTCCAGCTTATGCTGCGCGCGTTCGTACATCGGATCCGCCGCCGTCAGGATCGACGCAGCCGCTACGACCACGATGAGAAGCCGTCCCATTTGCAAGTCTTAATTTTCGGGCGGCAATTGCGCCTTAGCCTGTACCTGCTTTTCCGCCTGGGCCAATTGCTCCCGCGCCACTGCGGCATCGGGCGCATTCGGCGTCGCGTTCAAATAGGCGCGCAGGTATTCGACCGATTCTGCGAAGTTCTTCTTCTGAGCGAGGATCAATCCCAGCACGTAAGGCGCCCTGGG
Source organism: uncultured Acidobacteriota bacterium (assembly GCA_963799805.1). GTDB lineage: Bacteria > Acidobacteriota > Terriglobia > Bryobacterales > Bryobacteraceae > Palsa-187. The sequence goes on along the minus strand of CAWCYF010000002.1, from coordinate 123,813 downwards.
ATTGCGATGCGCATCGTCGAGCTTGACAGCGGCGCGCGCGCTCTTCTCCGCCGCATCCAGTTTTTGAAGTTGCAGATTCGCGACCGCATTTGCGTAGTAAGCAGCCGGAAAATCATAGGGGTTCAGATGCAGGATACGGTCGCTGTTATCGGCTACATCCTGCCATTTCTCGTCCTTAAACGCGAGGATGTAGAGGCGCTCGTAGGGATTAATGTATTTACTATCGGCGGCGGCCGACTGAGTATAAGCCTTGCGCGCATCTTCCACGCGGCCGTGCTCCTCGTCGAGCTCCCCGAGATGGAACCACGCCACCGCATATTTAGAGTAAATCCCGACGGCTTTCTCAAACTCTTTCTGCGCCTCGTCGGGCTTGTTCTTTTTGAGATCTTCCAATCCCTTTTCGTATGCCTTTTTAGCATCTTTGGGTGCGAGCGCCGAAGTCGCAGTGGTAGTGAAGCCCTCTACGTTAGCCATGCGATGCAGTATGATTGTCCCGACATCGGGATTGTCCATATATTGATGGGTCGCGAGGGAGACCGAATCGGAGCGGAATCCAGGCAGTGACGCGCGGAGGTCGCAATTCATCAGATCGTTGGGCCGGCCCCCGGAACGGCCTGTTGGATTATTCGGGATGTCTTCACTCGCGTCGGCAAACACTTCGCGGTCCTGACCAAGCTGAAAGCTAAAGCGACCTTTTGAATCGCTGTATCCTTCTGGACGCGCTCTCCCATTGCAAATTCGCTCAATCAGTACCGGTTCGGACAACGTCGTACCGTCGTCCAATACCACTTTGCCCGAGAGAAAAATGGAGCCGGTTCGTTGACCGGGGAAGGGCGTATTTGTGCCCATGGGCGAGTTGGGGTTATTGTTGGGCGTGTTGCCGGTGGGAGAGCCCACGGACCCTATCCCTCCAGCATTTGCTCCGCCAAGGTTGCCGCCGGATCTGGTAGGCGCGGGCATTTGCGCCGGAAGTTGAGCGACCGGGAGGGCGATACCCGCCGCGATCGTGAAGGCACGAAAAAAATGCATGTCGAGTGTCCTCGCCTGCCCCGATTATACGCCGCGACGCGATCTTTAACGAATACGGTAAACGAGAGCGTCTTCCACAAATCGATCCCCGATCACCTGGCCACCCAAACGCATACCTTCGACGCTCTTCGTTTTCGCGAAGATGCGGCGCAACTCGCGGATGAACGGATCGGACATCTTCATAATCAGAAGCGTTGGAGTTCGTGCCAAGGATATTCCCGCCGCTGCAAGCGCATCATGGATTAGACCGTACGCCTCCGCACGCTTAGATTCGTCCAGGCGACGCGATGCGAGTACAAATCGCCAATCTTCATACTCCGGAAGATAGGCCCAAAGGGCCACGCTGATCGACAGATCCGAACGATCCAGAGCCTGGGCAACCTTCAATCCTATCTCATAATCCGGTGCTACCAATGCCGTTTTAGCCATGCAATTACCCCGTGTTTCCGGTCCGCAATCGCCTCGACGAGTTGCCGCGCCATTTCTGAGCCATGCCTCAGGTAGCGGCTATGCTCTGACCACTCCTGGGTGAGATCCCAGTTTCCGCGAAAAATAGGATTTCGATCCGCCTCTTCCTCACGCGCTTCCTCCAGATTAGCGACTTTGATCAGGTCCTTCAAATTATGCGTATAACTAGCGTCGACGCTCTTCTTGTCTGGAAAATCGTGACGCTGCGTTCGCCTCGCGATGCAGGCCTTTAGCGCGCACTCGACTGCATAGCCCGCCAAGTAATATGCACCGTCCGGGCGGCCGGCGCCCAATAGTATTTTGGCCTCCGCGAGCCTGGTCCGGGAAAGCGACTGCAAGTCATTCCGATTCACGCCAAGAGCCTACCGCTTCGGCCGCCAGCACGTCGAGTTTCCTCGCCTGCCCTGATTATAGGCCCCATGGGTCCTGGTGATTCGGATCACGGCGGTATTTCCCGCGCACCCGAATATCAACGTCGATTGCGCTATACGCGCCTGCAGATTAACACATTTTTCAAGTTCGTCAAATTTCTAGCCGCTTTAAGAACTCAACAGGCTTCAGAATGCCGTCGACAAAATCTGTCGCCTCGCCTATTGATACGTCTATGTCCCAGTCATTCAACATTATCGTGATTTCCCGCTGAAGCTTCCATCGGTATATACAATTTGTTGATAGACCTCCTAGTTATCTCAGCTTTGTCGACATCGGGACATGATCATATTTCGCACTGAACGATTCTCATGTTTGACCTGCGGCCTTCTTGCCGAAGCTGCGGCAAGATTCCTTGAAGTATCCCGGACGACCGTGAGTATTTCGGACATGATCGCGCCTTGGTCGCGTGGAGATGCAATCTCTGTTACAGGCTGGTTCATCTCAATTCGATTCAGTTTTTCCTCAATACCTGGCCAAAAGCCTTTCAAATCTTTCCGTGAGAACACGATCCGAGATTTTCTTTATATCGAGTACATTATTGAGTGAGGTCACCATCCTGTACACATAATCTCGCCGACTTGCTGTATGATTGAACATCGATAGCGGATCCGTCACATCGGCATACTCAACGCGATACAAAAAAGTGAAGACATACGCCTGAGACAGCGTTGAAATCGCCCCCGCCTCGAAAAGCATCAGGGCCGGGTCAGGTTATCAGGTGTTAAGACGATTCCGAACTGGCTTTTACGCAGGTTCTCCATCACCTCATGCTGCCATTGCTTCCCTTATCCAGGTCACGGGCCGATATCCAGGGGGTCACCCCATCAAATAGCAGCGGGAGCCACTGGTGTAGCGCTTCGCCAACTTGTCGGCTCGTTTCTCCAGCCCAGCTAATAAAAACCTTAACCGAATCCATGCCACATATTCTATGCTGCCGATAAGGCGGCTGGGCAAGTCTTCAGGTTCGTTCGTTGATCTTTATCTTGACAGGAGAACCTCAGCGCTTCGCCCGCCGAACTTCAATCACTGGAATTAGTGAATGGGACGATTCCGCCGCCACCGGACGCGCGCGCTGCGTGATCTCAATGTTCAGGCTCGAGACGAAGTTTTCAATCTGCCTCTGCATCTCCGCCATTTTTTCGCGCATATTCAGGATGATCTCAACGCCCGCGAGGTTTACTCCCAGATCGCGCGTAAGTTTCAGAATCATCTCCAGCCGTTCCAGATCCTGTTCGGTATAAAGGCGTGTGTTGCCGTCGCTTCGGGACGGCTTGAGCAGCCCCTCGCGTTCGTAAAGGCGCAGCGTCTGGGGATGGATCTGGTACTGCTCGGCAACCGCCGAGATCATGTATGCCGCTTTGCGTCCTTTGGTCATAGCTATACCTTTGCCCACAGCGGCGCGCGCGGATCTTCGGGGTGGAGCGTGGCATACTCGCGCAACAATTCCTTGGTGCGCTCATCGTGTACTTCGGGGGCGTCAATCTCAACTTCCACGATCTGATCGCCGCGTTTGCCGCTGCGCGAATTCAGAACGCCCTTCTCGCGCATCCGGAACTTCTGGCCGTTGCGCGTCCCCTGCGGAATCTTGAGGAGGGCGCGGCCGTCAATCGTCGGTACCTCGATCTTGGCCCCTAAACCGGCCTCATCAATGCGTACCGGAATCGTGATCTCGATGTCGTCGCCCTGTCGGCGAAAAAATGGATGCTCCTCGACGCGAATGGTGATGTAGAGATCTCCCGAGGGCGCCCCGTGAGTACCGGCGTTACCCTTCCCGGCTACCCGCAGTCGCGAGCCCTGCTGGGCTCCGGGAGGAATCCGCACGTCCACCGTTTCCTTGCTGGACACGACGCCATCCCCTTGGCAGGTGGGACACGTGTTGCGCAGCTTGCCCGTGCCATTGCAACGAGGGCAGGTCAGGCTGAAACGCATTGCGCCGGCGGCCTGCGTCACGTTGCCGCTTCCGTTGCATTCCGGGCAAACGGTGCTCGCGCCGTTTTTGGCCGCTCCGGAGCCGCCACAGGTCGCGCACGTCTCCTGCCGGGTGATGTTGAGGCGCACCTGGGTACCCTTGATGGCCTGCCAAAAATCGATGCTCAAGCCGTACTCGAGATCGCTGCCCTTTTCGGGAGCCGCCGAAGCTGCCTCCGGCTGCGATCGGCCGAACCATTGACTAAAAATATCCTGAAAATTGTTGGATTCGCCTGTGGGGGGACTCGCAGGCCTGCGGCCGCCCCCTCCGGCGCGCGAAAAAGCTTCGGAGAAATCAAATCCTCCGAAGCCCATATTGGGATGGCCTTGCTGGCCCGCACCGGTGCCCGCGGGCGCGCCATTCTCCGAATAGAAGCCGTACTGATCGTACATCTGCTTCTTCTTTGTATCGCTCAAGACATCATAGGCTTCCTGGACTTTCTTGAAGCGATCCTCGGCCGTCTTGTCCCCGGGATTCAAATCGGGGTGATGCTTGCGCGCCAAGCGCCGATAGGCCTTGCGGATCTCCTCGACACTGGCGTCGCGGCTCACCCCGAGAGCTTGATAATAATCCTGCTGTGCCATATTTAATGGCCACCGCCACTATTTTTTCTTCTCGTCTACATCTACAAACTCGGCATCGACGACGTTTTCTTTTTGTTTCGCGGCCTCTTCTGAAGAGGGTCCGGCGCCGTCGCCGCCCGGAGGCGGTCCCGAGGGGCCACCGCCGGTGGAGCTCGCCGTTTTATACATGGCCTCCGCCAGCTTGTGACTGGCCTGGGTGAGGTTATCCACCGCCTTGTTCAGCTCGTCGACGCTCCCGCCGGACATGGTTTTCCGAGTGGAGTCGAGCGCCGCCTCTACCTGCTTGGCATCGGCATCGCTGATCTTGTCGCGATGATCCTTCAGCATTTTTTCGACCTGATAGACCATCGAATCGGCGCGGTTGCGCGCGTCGATCTCGTCTTTGCGCTTGCGATCCTCGGCTGAGTGAGCCTCGGCGTCGCGCCCCATCTTCTCGACCTCATCCTTGCTCAAACCGGAGGAAGAAGTGATAGTAATCTTCTGCTCATTGTTAGTCGCCTTGTCCTTCGCGGTCACGTTCAGGATGCCGTTCGCATCGATATCGAAAGTGACTTCGATCTGCGGAATCCCCCGGGGAGCCGGGGGAATGCCGATGAGCTGAAACACGCCCAGCATCCGGTTGTCGCGCGCGATGGCGCGCTCACCCTGATAGACCTTAATCTCGACCGAGGTCTGGCTGTCCGCGGCGGTCGAGAAAGTCTCGCTCTTGCGCGTCGGAATAGTGGTGTTGCGCTCGATGAGCTTCGTGAATACGCCGCCCAAAGTTTCGATTCCAAGCGACAGCGGAGTCACGTCCAGCAGCAGCACATCCTTTACTTCTCCGCCCAACACGCCGCCCTGGACCGCTGCTCCCACTGCGACCACCTCATCCGGATTTACGCTGCGATTCGGCTCCTTGCCGAACAGGTTGCGGACGATCTCCTGTACCTTCGGGATACGCGTCGACCCGCCTACCAGCACCACTTCATCGATCTGCGCGGGCTGAATGCCGGCATCGGCTAGCGATTTCTTACAAGGCTCAATCGAACGATCCAGAATATCGGCCACCATCTGCTCGAAACGGGCCCGGGTTAATTTGATCGCCAGGTGCTTCGGTCCGGTCGCGTCGGCGGTGAGGAAGGGCAGGTTGATCTCCGTCTCGAGGAGGGTCGAGAGCTCAATCTTGGCTTTTTCCGCGGCTTCCTTCAACCGCTGTAACGCCATTTGATCCTTGGAAACATCGATACCCTGGTCTCGCTTGAACTCCTGGATCAGCCAGTCGATAATTCGCTGGTCGATGTTGTCGCCCCCCAAATGGGTATCGCCGTTGGTGGATTTAACTTCCACCACGCCGTCGCCCACTTCGAGGATTGAAATATCGAACGTGCCGCCGCCGAAATCGTAAACGGCAATGGTCTCATTCTTCTTACGGTCCAGGCCGTAGGCCAGCGCGGCGGCCGTCGGCTCATTAATGATACGCATCACCTCGAGTCCCGCGATTTTACCGGCATCCTTGGTAGCTTGCCTTTGCGCGTCATTGAAATACGCGGGTACTGTGATCACCGCCTTGGTGACTTTTTCGCCGAGGTAGGCCTCAGCCGCCTCCTTCAGCTTTCCGAGAATCATCGCCGAAATTTCCGGCGGCGAATATTTTTTCCCGTTAATATCCACGCGGGCGTCATTCGAATCGCCAGGGACCACCTTATAAGGGACTAGCTTCATCTCCTGCGATACTTCGTCAAAGCGACGGCCCATGAAGCGTTTGATTGAATAGACGGTGTTCTCCGCATTTGTAACGGCTTGGCGTTTAGCGACTTGGCCGACCAGCCGCTCGCCGCTCTTGGTGAAGGCGACCACGGACGGGGTCGTGCGGCCACCCTCCTGGTTCGGAATGACGACGGGCTGGCCCCCCTCCATAACAGAGACAACTGAGTTCGTAGTACCGAGGTCGATTCCAATGATCTTGCTCATAATGTGTTACTTCCTCCCCTAATATATCGCGGCCTATAACTTAGCCTGTGATCATTATCCAATGTTAGTGCCTTATTGTCAAGGAGGCGCTGCTGGAATGTTCTAACGGTATGTGTTTAACTGGGGTTATGGGCTCCAGGCGGAAACTCCTCCTCTCGGCAGCTTCGTGGTTTTGTGCGAGCCCTGCCTTGAAAGCTCAGGAGGATGCCACCTTCTCAACCGATGTTAAAGTCGTTAACGTGCTCACGACGGTTAGGACCAAAAAAGGAGAAATCGTACGGGACCTGACCAAGGGCGACTTTTCAATCTCAGAAAACGGACAGCCACAAAACATCCGTTATTTCGCGCGTCAGTCCGATCTGCCACTGACCATTGGTCTTATGGTGGATACCAGTATGAGCCAGCAGCGCGTTCTCGACGCCGAGCGCGGCGCCAGTTTCCATTTTGTCGATCAAGTCCTGCGGGAAAAGGACAAAGTATTCGTCATGCAATTCGATATGCGGGTGCTGTTGCGTCAAGGACTGACATCGTCTCGTAGAGAAGTGGAAGAAGCGCTCGCTTACGTCGATACCCCGACGATCAATCAGTTGAAGGGACAGGAGGGCGGAGGCACTTTACTCTATGATGCCGTCGAGACCGCATCAAAAGAGTACATGAAGAATCAGAGCGGCCGGAAAGCGCTGATCGTGCTTTCCGATGGCGTCGATACCGGGAGCGATGCCACCTTGCAGGTAGCCATCGACTCAGCTCTGCGCGTGGATACGATGGTCTATTCCATTCTTTTTTCCGATGAAGGCTACTACGGCGGCCTTCCCGGGCTCTCCTTGGGCGCTCCCGATGGCAAGGGAATTCTCATGCGGCTGTCCAAAGAAACTGGCGGAGGATTTTTCGAGGTTTCGAAAAAGCAGAGCATCGAGCGCATCTTCGGTCTCATCGAAGACGAATTACCTGGGCTATGTCTCGGATCAGCCAGTCACCATCTCTGAATTTCGAAATCCAATTGACCACGAAGCAAAAGGGGCTGGTGCTTCAGGCCCGGGACCGGTATTGGGCCCAGCGCTAAGTTCGAAGCGTAAACTCATTTACGGAGCGCCAGGATCGGGTCGATTCTCGTGGCTCGGCGAGCCGGTACCAATGCGGCGACGAGCGCTACCACTCCCAGAATGCCCGCGACGACCGCGAATATGAGCGGATCTCCGGCCTTTACGCCGAACAGGAGGCTCGAGAGCAGGCGGGTCAGACCAAACGATGCCGCCAGGCCGAGCGCGATTCCAATTCCGGCCAGCCGCAGCCCTTGGACCAGCATCAATTTAACCATCTGCTCGCGCTGCGCCCCCAGAGCCATGCGAATCCCGATCTCCTGCGTGCGCTGTTCGAGACTGTAAGACATCAGCCCGTAGATACCGATCGCGGCCAGCAACAGCGCAACACCGGCGAATATGGTAAGCAGCAGCATATTGAAAGTTTCGCGAGCGGTAGATTGCATGAGGACCTGCTGCATACTTCGGACTTGCAGCGCTGATAATTGGCCATCGACTGCTAATAATTCGCGTTGCACGCCGCTGCTCAGCGCGAGAGGATCGGTGCGGGTTCGGATAATCCAGCTTAGCGGCAGGGCGCTGTTCAAGAGCTTGTTTAGGCCCTCGGTGACCTGCCCTTCCGGAATATACATTACGGGCTGCGCACCCTTGCTTAATCCGTTTTCATAGACGCTGCCGACGATTCCGACGATCTCCCGCGGCGCTTCTTCGAATTCCGGCCCGAGGCCATGCCCAATAATTAGGCGCTGTCCGATCGGATTGCCGGAAGGCCAATGTTTGTTAGCGAAGGCCTCATTGATCACCACGACAGGCGCGGACCGGCCTGTATCCCGCTCGTCGAACACGCGGCCGCGAAGCTGAGGAATGCGGAGAGCCTGAAAATAATGAGGCGATATCGCCCGCCATTGATGATCGTCTTCATACTTGGCGCCGTTCGCCGGGGTTCGGCCCGCGATCGTAAACGGCAGATCGATGCCGCCTCCGAGCGGCAGCACGCTTACGCTGGCTGCCCATTGAACTCCCGGCAGAGCTTCGATGCGAGTTGTAACCTGGCGCACTAGATTTTCGACCTGCGCCGCGCGCGTGTAACGCCCGTTGGCAAGCGAAGTTTTCAGCGTAAGGACGTTGGAAATATCGAACCCTGGATTTACCGAATGCAGGGCCGCAAAGGTCCGGATCATCAGCGCTGCGCCCACCAGCAGAATCAGCGCGAGCGCGATTTCGCCGATCACCAGTAATGCTCGCATCCGGTTCTGCTTGCGTCCGGTGCCGGAGCGGCCACTCGATTCTTTGAGAAAGGCGTTGACGTCCAGGCGCGAAATCTGCACTGCCGGGAAGAGTCCGAAAAGAACGCCCGTCAGCAGCGAGACGCCGAATAGAAATAAGAGTACGCGTGCATCCAGTAGGGAGGCTGTCGAAGTGGGATGAGCAATGGCCTGATTGACGCGGGGAATATTGCCCGGACTGAAAGCTAGCAGCGTGCGGATGCCAAGCGATCCCAGCAGCCATCCGGCCGCGCCCCCGGCGATTGCCAGCAGCATGCTTTCCGTGAGCAATTGACTCACGATCCGGCCGCGGCTTGCTCCGACGGCGGTGCGAATCGCAATTTCTTTTTGACGGCCGGCTGCGCGGGCCAGCAGCAAGTTGGCTACGTTGGCACAGGCGATCAGCAGGACAAAGCTGACCGCGCCCGCCAGAATCCAGAGCGCGGGCCTGATGTCGCCGGTGATCGCTTCCCGCAAGGGTATCGCGCCCACGGTCTCGTTCTTGTCCATGAAATCCGGATAGACGGACCGAAATCGCTCGCCGGTTACTTTGAGTTCTGCGCGGGCTGCTTCAATAGTCGCACCGGGGCGGAGCCGCCCCGCTACAAACAGATAATGTCCCTGATTGGTACTGGCCGGATCGGCCTGCAAAGGTATATATAAATCGGTGGGTGGATCGGGCTGATATCCGGCGGGCAGAACACCCACGACCGTGTTCGGCTCGGAATTGAGGAGAATGGGTTTACCCACAATGTCGCGGTCTCCACCGAGACGATTCTTCCATAAATCGTAAGTCAGGACCACGAATTTACCGGCGTTCGGCAGATCCTCCTGGGAAGTAAAAGTCCGGCCCATGATCGGGGAGACGCCGAAAACATCGAAGAATCCCGATGAGACATGCAGCGCATTTACCGGGTCGGGACGATCTCCCGGGCCCAGATTTACTCCGACTCCGTCTTGGTCGTACGCGGCCATAGATTGGAAGACCTGGCTTTTTCGCCAAACCATAAATTTCGTGATTGAGATCGCGTCCCCGTGGTCATTGGGATAGTGCCGCTGGATACGCAGAATTCGTTCCGAATCAGGGAACGGCAGAGGGCGCAACAGAACCCGATCGATGACCGAGAAGATGGCTGTATTCGCCCCAATCCCTAGTGCCAGTGCTAGAACCGCGACGATCGTGAACCCTGGACTTTTCAGCAGGACACGAAAAGAATAGCGAAGATCGGAACGTAGGTTCCCCAGATTCATGTTTCTTAATACGACGCTGTTTGGAATTGGTTCCCACCTATTCTAATTCCGACTGGAACTTCGTTTGCAGGTAGCAGGACAAAGGAGATCGTCATGTCACCACAAACGGGAATTTTGAAATGGAAGATAGCCGGCGGGTTGTTAACGATCGCGCTTTGCGCTTCGCCTTTCGCCTTAGCGCAAGAAGATAGGGATCGAGATCATGATCGCGACCACGACAGAATGACCAGACTCGAACCGGGTACGGTAATCCCGGTGCGTAATAATGACTGGATCAATGTCGAACGGCGCGATAACCGCGTCTACTACGGCACTGTGGATCAGGATGTTCGAGGGGAAAACGGTCGCCTGGCGATCCCAAGGGGTTCCCAAGTCGAGATGATCGTTAGAGTAGCGCCCGATAACGACCTGATCCTCGACCTGGAGTCGGTCACCGTGAATGGCGAGCGTTATGCCATAAGGGCAAATCCCGACCGCATGGAAGCACAGCGCGACAACAGCTTGGTCGGCAACATCATAGGAGCCGTCACCGGGGCCCAGGTTAGGGGCCAGGTGGTGAAGGTACCTAAAGATGCTGTGTTGAGATTCCGGTTAGATCGCCCGCTTGAGATGGGAGTCGCAGACCGGGGTGAGATGCGGAACGGCGAGCATTATCACGATTGGTATAACGAAGACCGCGATCACTAGGTTAGCGGCGGGAGACGGCGCTTAAAAACCGCCGTCTCCTCGATGATTCTAGAGGGGAGCGTCAGGGTTCGATAAGGTCCGCCACATGTGGGCCACAGGACTGTTGTCGAATCCCAGACCTTCTTTGGGCTGCTTGAACTGGCGACCGATGATGTCGATGAATGGGTCGACCGAAACCTTCGCGTTCGGATCGAATGCGTAGAGATCGTTCACAGTCACCAAGCGCGGTTCCATATACCACTTGTGGCCGCGAACGAACTTATAGGTCGCCTGGATGTAAGCGGGCGGCTCGTAATCTACACCCCAGATCTGCTTATAAAGGTCGGGGTATTCATAACCCGCGGCTGCATCGGGATAAAAACGAAGCGTCTGATGATAGCGGATGGCAAAAGATACTTTTTCGGAAACATAGGGCTCGATTAATTGCGCTCCCCACCATCCGTGATCGGGTTTGATGAGTTCCTGCACCACGTCATGCGTGAGACAGGCGAAGATGATCTCTTCCGTCATCCCGGTCTTCATAGCGCGGGTCGCACTCTGAAGCACGTGATTAGCGGGAGCAAATCTCAAATTGTAGTAGTCGATGAGCGTCGGCTTTTCCGGCATCTTGACTAGCCTTTTTACATGGCCGCCGCCATTGCGACCGCCACCGAGGAATGTTGTACCGATGCCGCGCCGGAAGGATCGGGTTTCGATTTGATCCTGAAGCTCGGCGACGGTGGGAAATTTTTGCGCTTCGCCCGATGCGGCCTTACCAGGCATCGCCTGCTGGCCTTCCAAAGCCAAGTCCAGCTGGTGCGACATGAAATGTTCCAGGGCGTCCGCTTTAGCCTCGTGGCTCATCAGACCGACGGCGGCCGCCCCGCCTAGACTTGCGATCAATGCTCTTCGATCGATTTGCATGGTGCTCCTTTATACCCGCAGTTGCAAGTATACAACTCGCTGATTCCGTTGGGAAGGGTCGGGTCTCGAGGAGAGTTTTGCTGCTGCGGCCGACTATCTCACTTGACCGGCATGCGCGATCCCCTCATTCCACCGCTCGTCGCTATAATTGCGGGTATTATTCTGGGACGCTGGTTCGGGTTCTCCATACGGGAGTCGACGTGGCCGATTCTTGTGTTTCTGGCGCTGGCCGCGCTCGCCAGAACCAAAGTCGTTACGAGAATCTGCATCGGTCTCGCACTTCTGTTCGTCGGCGTTCTTGCTGAAGCTGGGCATCGCCCTGGGCCTCCGCCGGCGATCGATGCAGGTTCACGCGAGACGGTGCTTCTCGACGGCTGCGTGGTAGAGCCGAGCGTTTTCTCAGCCGATCGCGAAAAGTTCACACTGGAGGTCGATCCAGGCGCGCGTGCCCGCGTTAGCCTCCCACTGCGGGATGACGATATGCCGCAGCGTCTCGACTACGGACAGCAGGTCGAAATCGAGGCGCGTGTTCGTCGTCCGCATAACTATAACAACCCCGGTTCCTTCGATTACGCCAGCTACCTGGCACGCCAGAACATCTACTGGACCGCGGTGATGACGCCCGGCTCAGCCGCTCGCGTGTTTCCGGTGCGCTGCGGCTCCCGCGTTATGGCGCTGGTGTTCACATTACGCACGATCGCGCTTGAGCGCATCGATCGCTTGTATGGCGGCAATAGCTACGCGATCGGAATGATGCAGGCGACCCTAATCGGCGAATCCTCGAAGCTCGAAAAAATATGGACTGAAAATTTTCGGCGCACCGGCACGTTTCATGCGCTAGTCATTTCCGGGTTACATGTCATGGTGCTCGCGGGAGTGCTGCTTTTCCTCTTGCGCCTCTGCGCGCTCCCGGAGTTCTCCGCGCTCGCGATTACCGCGGTGGCGGCGTGGCTCTACGCACTGATTGCCGGATTCTCGGCCCCGGTGGTGCGGGCATCAGCTGGTTTGAGTCTGTATATTGTCGCGCGGTTCTTCTTTCGCCGCGGACGAACAATGAACCTGCTGGCGGCGATTGCGCTGGTGTACCTGCTGTGGGATCCAGGGCAGTTGTTCGAGGCGAGTTTCCAACTTTCATTTATGTGCGTGGCCGCTATCGGCGCGCTGGCGACTCCGTTTCTTCAAGCCACTTCGGCGCCGCTCGCCCGCGGTATGCGGTCGATCGTCAATCGAGATATCGACCCGCACCTGGAGCCTCGCGCGGCGCAATTTCGCGTCGAAGTAAGGCTGGCCGCCGAGACGCTGTGCTGGTGGACGCATTTGCCCAAGCGCGCCGTACTGGAGTCGCTGGCTCTTATGGTCCGGCTGGTTCTGTTCGCGTTCGAAATGGCGGTGATCTCGGCGGTGGTGCAGGTAGGCCTGGCGCTCCCGATGGCCGAATATTTTCACCGCGTCTCCTTTTCCGGTCTCACCGCCAACCTGCTGATCGTGCCTCTTCTCGCCGCAGTGGTCCCTATCGGATTCTTCGCGATCTTTTCGGGGCTTCATTGGGTGGCCGCCATTGCGGGCTGGCTACTCGCGATTTCGGCCAGAATAGCCGACTGGCACGCACGGCTGGAGCCATCCTGGCGATTACCAGACCCGCCGTTGTGGCTGGCGTTGGCATTCGCTGGGTCTCTAATAACGCTTGCGATCCTCGCCCGCACTCGCGTCTGGCGAAAATTCGCGCTTGCCGCAGTCCTGGCGCTGTTTGCCCTATTGCTGTGGCAGCCCTGGCTGGCGCGCCAGTATGCATCGGGAGTTCAGCCCCACACCCTCGAGTTGACAGCCATCGATGTCGGTCAGGGCGACAGTTTGCTGGTCCTGTTCCCGGAAGGCCGGCGTATGCTCATCGATGGAGGAGGCCTGCTCCAGTTCGGCAAGCGCCGCCGCTCGAGTCTCGATACCGGCGAGGACGTAGTCTCGCCCTACCTTTGGAATCGGGGCATCCGGCGCCTCGATGTGGTGGTAGCGACGCATGCGCATGAGGATCATACTGGCGGGCTCGGGTCCGTGCTCGAAAATTTCCGGCCTCGCGAGCTGTGGATCGGCGCATACCCGCTTCAGAGTCTGCTCGATCGCGCAGCGCGCCTGCACGTCCGGGTTGTTGATATGCGGGCTGGCGCGCCATTCGATTTCTCAGGCGCGACTATTGAGGTCCTCTCGCCGCCCGTCGGCTATGAAGCTGCAAAACCCGGAAATAACGATTCACTGGCCTTCCGTATCTCCTACGGAGCAGACAGTTTCGTGCTCACGGGCGACATGGAGCGGCCCATGGAGTCTCGCCTTCTTTATGACGGCCGCGCGATGCACGCGGATGTGCTGAAGGTAGGACATCACGGCTCGAACACGTCAAGCATACAATCGTTCCTGGATGCCGTTTCACCCTCCATCGCCGTCATCTCAGCGGGTTATGAGAATTCGTTCGGCCATCCCAATAAGAACGTCCTGGCGCGTCTCGCCGCGCGTCATTCCGCCGTTCTGCGGACCGATCTCGATGGCCTGATTACCGTGCGTAGCGACGGCCGGCGGCTATCGTTCAACACCATGCTGTGGCGCGGCGGATCGCCTTGGTGGAAGGGAGAACAGTCGTTCAACTGGGCGCTCGCCGACGGCTTTTAGCACCCTTCTGTGGCACAACGCATCTGATACACTGAGGCTAGTACCAATGGGGCAGATCGCGCATGCGTTGAACTTGCGTCTATCAGGAAGCGTGCTCGCATTTGTGCTGTTTGCGGCCCCGCTTTCGACGGGTTTGGCATTTGGCGAGCCGGAATCGGAACAGTCCGCTGAATTGGTCACAAAGTACCTGGACGCGACCCGTACTCAACAGTCCGTTCTGCGCGGTGTACAAATGGAGGTCGATATCGAAGCGAATCTTCCCAAGCTCGAAAAATACGGGAAGTTACGTGCTCTGCGACGCATTTCAAGGCTGGGTCAAATTACTTATAAGGCGCTGGGCTTTTCCGGCGACGCAAGCATTAAAAACGAAGTGATTACGCGCTATCTCTCGGCAGAGAGCGCCGCCCGCGACAACAGCTCTATCGCTATTACGCCTGCTAACTATAAATTCAAGTACAAAGGCATAACCAATGTCGGCGGCTGGAAATTGGCTAGTTTCCAGATGACGCCTCGAAGGAAGGTTGCGGGGTTATATAAGGGCGAGCTGTGGTTGGACGCGAAGACCGGAATGCCGGTGCGTGAATCCGGCAGCTTCGTGAAGAGTCCGTCGATTTTTCTCAAAAAGGTACAATTTATTCGCGACTACGAAATGCGCGACGGTGTGGCTTTTCCGAAGCATATCGAGAGCACGGTGGAAACGCGACTGGTTGGCCGCGCCGAGCTCAGCATCAACTTCAGCAACTTCACCAAGCAGGAAAATTCAGAAGAAGACGACGTGGTGGCCAGTGACGGCACCCAATAAGGGAGATCGCCCGGCATGTCCATGAAAACGCTTTTTCTAAATCCGCCGTCATTTGAGGGGTTCGACGGCGGCGCCGGTTCCCGCTGGCCGGCCGCGCGCGAGATTGAATCGTACTGGTATCCGGTCTGGATCTGCTACCCTGCGGGCATGATCGAGGACAGCAAGGTCCTCGATGCGCCGCCGCACGGCGTCTCCATCGAGCAGACCGTGGCGACCGCCAAGGATTTTGAGTTCCTGGTACTATTCACCTCCTCGCCTGGGTTCCACGTAGACGTCAAAATCGCTGAAATGATGAAGGACGTGAACCCGAAGATGAAAGTGGCCTTCGTCGGTCCGCCGGTGACCATTGAGCCCGACAAGACCCTCAATGCGTCCAAAGCCATTGACTTCATCGTCCGGCGCGAGTTTGATTACCAGATCGCGAATTACGCCAAAGGCGCTCCTTTGGCGGATCTGCCCGGCGTCAGCTATCGCAAGGATGGCGTGAACGTCCACAATCCTGAAGGCGGCGTGATCGAGAATCTGGACGAGCTGCCATGGGTATCGAAGGTCTACAAACGCGATCTCGATTTTCGCAAGTACAATGTCCCGTTTCTTCTGAATCCTTACGTATCTTTTTACACGACGCGCGGCTGCCCGGCCATGTGCACTTTCTGCTTGTGGCCGCAGACGCACTCGGGTCATCGCTGGCGTTTGCGTTCAGCGCCGGATATCGCGAATGAATGCCGTTATGTTCTGGAAAATTTCCCGGGACTCAAAGAAATCTTCTTCGACGATGACACGTTCAACTATCGAAAGGCCCGCACGCTCGAAGTATGCGCGGAGCTGAAAAAGCTGAACTTCACCTGGTCCTGCACCTCGCGAGTTACCACGGATTATGAAACGTTGAAGGCCATGAAGGACTCCGGTTGCCGGCTGTTGATCGTCGGCTACGAGTCGGGTGACCAGCAGATTCTCAAGAACATTAAGAAGGGCGCGACCATCGATATGGCGCAGCGATTTACCGCCGATTGCCACAAGCTCGGCCTGGTGATTCATGGCGATTTTATTGTGGGCCTGCCTGGCGAAACGCGCGAGACCCTGCGAAACACGGTTGATTTCGCCAAGCGGCTGGATGTGGAAACCATCCAGGTCTCGATCGCTCATGCTTTTCCCGGCACCGAATTCTACGATTTCGCGAAAAAGAATAATCTGGTCACGATCAACATGGCCGATGAGCAGGGTCATCAGTTGCCCAACGTGATTTATCCTGGAATTCTCGATCGCGGCGAGCTGGTGGAGTGGGTGGAGCGATTCTACGGAGAGTACTATTTCCGCCCTAAAGCCGCTTGGCGCATCGTACGCAAGGCCATCTTCGATAACCACGAACGGAGCAGGCTTTACAAAGAGGCTCGCAGTTATATGACCCTGCGCGCGAAGCGCAAGAAATACGTTGCCGATCATAAAGCCGGCCGCCTGCTGAATCAGGAACAGGCCGAAGAGCGCGCATAAGGCGGATGTATCCCGATCCCCGGCTCAGGTGGAAAACCGGAGTTTTCGCCATCATCGTTATTCTGAGTAACGCCTTCGGGAACTTTTCGCTAAAGTGGGGCATGGATCATCGTCCCGCCGGCCTGATGCTCTCTCCCGCGAACTACCTTGCCGCAATCTTCAGCCCGTGGGTCCTGCTCGGAACTTCACTGTTGATTCTGTGGCTGCTTAGCCGGATGGCATTGTTGAGCTGGGCGGATTTGAGCTATGTCCTGCCTGTGACCGCCCTCGGCTATGTTGCCAGCGTCGTAATCGGGCGATTTTTTCTCAGTGAACAGATCACGCCGGCACGGTGGATGGGTACACTGCTCATTGTTGCCGGTACAATGCTGGTCGGCTTGGGAAGCCCGCACTCGCGAGGCGACCTGTGAAGCAGTGGGGGCTGCTCGGTCTGATCGTGGGCAGCACCGTGATGAGCGACCTGCTGCAGAGCCTGGAGATGAAGCGGCACGGCGAAATTCTCGATTTCCATCTGCGCGGAATTGGAAAGCTTCTGACGGCACTGGCTCGCAAGAGATTCCTGATCCTGGCGATCGGCTTCATGGCCGTCTCGTTTTTCGCGTTCATTACGCTGCTCCAGATCGCTGATTTGAGTTTTGCCGTACCTCGCCTCCGCGGCCACGGTTGTATTTGAAACAATTCTTGCCAGGATTGTCTTAAAGGAGCGGGTGGATTCGCGGCGCTGGGCAGGGGCCTGCCTGGTTGCGTGCGGTGTGGCGCTGCTCGCCCAGTGATTCTGCGGACAATTGCGGCGATCGCGGCCGCGTATCAACTGGCTGTTATTATCGCGTGCCTCTTGCGCCCTCGCGGCCCGTTCCCTCGTCTTCATTCCGCGCCGCCGGTTTCGATTCTAAAGCCTGTCCATGGTTTGGACCCCGCGTTTCGCGACGCGCTCGCTTCTCATGTGGCGCTCGAAGGGGAATTTGAAATTTTATGCGGCGTGAGCGATTTGAACGATCCCGCGATAGCCGTATTGCGCAAATTTCCGAGCGTGCGGGTGATCGAGTGCCGCACCAGAACTCCGAATGGCAAAGTCGGAATATTAATGGATCTCGTAGCCGCGGCGCGATATCCGATCCTGGTGATCAACGATGCGGACATTCGCGTCGAGCCGGATTATCTCGCGCGCGTTACCGCGCCTCTGGCCGATCCCCACGTCGGTCTGGTCACATGTCTGTATCGTGCCTCGGGCGACACGCTCGCGGCACGCTTCGAGGGACTCGGCATTTCTACCGACTTCGCGCCTTCTACTTTAGTCGCCCGCCTGGCCGGGGTCGATGAGTTCGCATTCGGATCGACGCTGGCTTTCCGCCGCGCCGACCTGGATCGTGCCGGAGGATTTGCACCCATCACCGATTACCTCGCCGACGATTACCAGTTAGGCTATCGTCTGCATGCGCTGGGGCTTAAATGCGTCCTTTCAGATGTGATCGTCGACACGCGCGTTTGTTCCACGTGGCACACTGTCTGGCAGCATCAGGTCCGTTGGGCGCGAACAATCCGGGTCTCGAAATTCTTCGGGTATCTGGGGCTGCCGGCGACCTATGCGACGCTCTGGGCCGTGGTGGCGGCAGTGCTCGGGCAAGAAAAGATCGCTCTCATGCTGCTGGCGCTGCGCATGATAATGGCCCTCGAATCTGGATGGTTTATGATGCGCAGCCGGGATGTGCTGCGGCTCTGGTATCTGATTCCGCTGCGGGACCTGTACGCGGCTGCGGTCTGGTGCGCCGCGCTGTTCGGCCGCACGGTCATATGGGGCGAGCAACGTTTGCAACTGGATCGTGAAGGCCGAATTTGTAAGCCTTAAGGAGGCGCTATGATAAACTCGATTTATTGTGATCGCGCCCGTAGCTCAGTTGGATAGAGCGTCTGGCTACGAACCAGAAGGTCGCATGTTCGAGTCATGCCGGGCGCACCACTAACTCTCAATTTCTTAGCTATTTACGCGCAGATTCGCCATTAGCGTTGTCCCGTTCCAAATCGGACTGTGCCCAGAACTGTGCCCACTCAGCGCCAGCCGGGCCTTTTCCATCGCTGCACGGGTATTGTATTCCTGCGGATGCACGTATCGTTTGGTGATTGACATGTCTCGGTGCCCAGCGAGGTAGGCGAGCGTCCAGGGGTCCATGAATGGCGCCCAGCGCGTCAGGCACGTATGCCGAAACGTGTAGATCGGGAAATGCTCCAGTTTAGCGAGTGTGCAGGCTTTGGCGTGCTGGTCCTGAAGGCTCGATGGTTCAATGTGGCCGCTTTTTGTAGGTGCTGGGAAAATCCAGTATCCTTCAACTACTCCGCGACGCATTTCAAGAATTGACTGCGCGCGCTGGGACAGGGGAATGCGGCGGCGGGCGTGGTCGGTCTTGCCATAGATGATCTCGATGACGTCGTTCTGGTGATTCTCCCACCGGAGGCGAAAGCACTCTTCCGGCCGGATTCCGCAATCCAACAGAATCGTTGTCACATCGTGCAGCATGTAGGGGTCGCGAGGCTTGGTCGGAATTTCGCCGCGCTTTGACGCTCGGATTCCCACTAGCGCCCGATGATACTCGTCCTGTTTCTCCGTTCCGATGGCCTGCGCGGCATTAAAATATGCCTTCTCCTCGTTTGGCCCGATGACTCGGTCTCGATGCGCTTCACCAGGAATCATTCGCACGCGGGGCATGGCTCTTTCCACCTTCCCCCATTCCATCGCGAGCGCAAACATTCGTCGCAAGACCTGAAGCTCGCGGTTGACCGTAGCGACCTTCATGCCAGCATCCTGCCTGCGCCGGGCATAGCCAGCGATCTTCTCGGTCGTGATCGTATCGAGCGCCTCATCCGCGACTGCGGGATACTCCAGTAGTCGCGCCGCTCCGTTCTCGTAGTAGGACAGCGTCTTGGGTTTGGCGGCGAAGGTGGACCTGCAGAACGGAAGGAAGTCACTGTTTGCAAATTGCCGAACTGTAACGGCTGGCTTTCTATCGCGGATCCCGACTTCGCCCTTGGCCAGGGATGTTTTGTGCGCGGCTTCGATTTGTTCAGCGACCCTTTTGTTGGTCTGCTTAGTGCTCTCGCGGATCGCTTCCGCATTCCAGGTGAACCTGTACCACCAGACTCGGCCGCGTTTGTACACCGCCATCGCTACGCGCCCGCCCTTTCCGCGGGCCATGACATTAGTCGCGTGGTTCGGCTGGCAAAGTCAACCCCTGGTCCGCCTCGGTAATGCCGACAGATCATTGCGCCGTTTCCTTCGCGAACACACCGCGTCCTCGTTGCCGCTCAATATACTCGGGGCTTGCGCACGAACATGGGACAGGTTTGCCGTTCGGGCCAAGAACGACGCCTTCGCCGCGAACGGTCGAGTGACAGAGCGGGCAACGATAGTTCCGGTCTGCGGCTTCGGCAGCAGTGACAGGGTCCGCAGCCGGCTGGCTTTTCGAAAGAAAATTCCTTGACAGGGAGCACAGGAACCCCGCTGGATTTTTCCAATTGCCCGCGAGATGCGTTTTCAAGCCCGAGACGAACTCGCCCATCGTCACTCGGTTCAGCTCGAGGTTCAGGCGAATGACGTCCAGCACCGCGATAGTGATCGGCTCGCCCGCTTTGGCCAGGTAAATTGCCTTCAACTCATCTTCGGGCGAATCGTAAACTTCTCCGGGGTTTTTCTCATCATCAGTCCTTCTTTGACAAAAATCAGCGGTGCTAGCTCCGCTGGAACGCACGGGTTTGCTCTCATAGCCGGCGCGTTCGGTTCCCTTCTTTTCTTTTCTTTTCTCTTCCTGATGATGATGTTCTGTTCCCTTCCCTTCTATGGCACCCTCCTGCTGCTTTCCAGCAGGCTCCTGCGGTTTTCCCGCACCAGGGTGCAGGGGCAAATTGATGATTTCAGTTGGGGCGCCCTCGGCAACTTCCAGCAGGCCTATCTCAAGAAGGCGTTGGAGCGCATCTTTTATAAGGGCTTTATGAAGTCGTGTCACCCGAGCGAGCGATTCTGGCGTATGCGGTCGACCATCCTCTTTTGCTAATAGCCCGCGGCGCGGTTTCGTCCTCGACGCCACCATCAAAACTGCGTTCCAGATTCCAAAATGTGCTGCGCCTTGCTCGTGAGCTACGAGTTCAACGTATCCGTCTGCGCTGAGATCGTTCGGGGCCGGGAACCAATCCGTTCGCTTCAAACCTCGGCTCCTGTTATTTTCGTAGATCTGGTCCCAATTGCGTACTCGCAGCATCGGTGGGTTCGGTCCATTCATTAGGGCACTCTGGGCGTGT
Organism: uncultured Acidobacteriota bacterium; assembly: GCA_963799805.1. Taxonomy (GTDB): domain Bacteria; phylum Acidobacteriota; class Terriglobia; order Bryobacterales; family Bryobacteraceae; genus Palsa-187. The sequence continues at coordinate 102,997 of CAWCYF010000002.1, read as the reverse complement.
GTCGCCCAATCATTCAGCGCCTTCGCTCGGCTGGTTCCCGGATGTACGCAAACTGCGCTGGAGGTGCGCCCTTACATCCTCCGGGCGATAGCGCACAAGAGCGCCGAGCTTAACGTAAGGGCAGCCTTGCCGAAGCAGCCGGTCGCGGCGCACGCTCGCTACGCTGCGTTTTGTGATGTGGGCATACTCGTGCTCGGTGAGCAGTGTTTCTAAGTCAGACTTGCTGGCGCTCTCGCGTCGCAGTGGGAGTGAATTGTTCATATACTGCTACTGGGCGAAAATTCGACACCTAGAACGAATTTTCGGCGAACGAACGACCTATACTGCTGACAAGTCAGTTAAAAACAATTTTGTAGATTTTGTTCGCGGCGAAGGCGAAAATTCGGGTGCCTAAGAATTGAACGAAGGAGCGCAGCTGATTTTGAAGCGAGTTTTGTAACCCACGCGTTTGGTAAACGGAACGGGATCGCCGGAGATCCGGAAATGCTTCCGAAGCGCTCTTCGAATTTCCTGTATACGCTTCTCAAATTTCGCCAAACGCCGACCACGCGCTTTCCTCGAGGCAAGCTGCTCACCCTCGGGATCCCGAACCTGACCAGCTATCTTTAACAGTGCAGGCGCCGCTATCGGCGCGACACCGTCAGCCTCTGCCAGAGCGCGTAAAGTCGTCCATGCTTCGTTAGGCTTCGGCGTGCCTTCCTTCGCCCGGCGATCGGCGAACCCGATTTCGTGGTAGTTGTAGGTTTCGATGGAAGCGCCCAATTTGACTTCGATCCGATGATCGCTGAGGAATCTGATCTCGATTTCATCCCAACTAGAAACAGCTCCCGGCTGGCGGGGGGCAGGAAGCGATTCTTGCCGCTTAGGGCCTTGACCCGGCGCCTCTTGCCTTGCAGTGCCGAAGACTTCCAGCTCGTACACCTGTGTGGATCCGGCCGACAGGCGCGCTGCCGTTTCCGCCCGCAGTTTGAAAGCGGTTTGTAGTTCCGCTTTCAGTTGTTCTCGTATTGCGGGTACAGCTGCGCGGTAACGCGAACCAACAACGAAGAGTGGCACTAGACCAAGCGTTGCGGTTACCGTCTCATCGGCAATTTCGTCAAGCCGCTCTCGGCAGAAACCCGGCTGGCATTCGTAATATTCCACCCTCGCCTTGAACGATTCAGCCGCACTGGCCCGCATGATTTGGGTCACTTGCACGACATCGACCGCCATGCCAAAGTAGCCATCGTTGAAGCAGTCAAGCAGAAGCGCTCTTGTCCGCTTCTCGACGTTCCCGACCGCCTCATGCAGGTGAAGGGGCCAGCGTCTGTTTGGTGTACTCATCCGGCTAATACTCGCTCAGCGATTCTAATAGCATAACGGCTGGTTATCGACGCGTTGGAGAAGTTTGCTTTAAACATTCGCCGGCGTGGAACGCCCTTTGCCCTTAAAGATTGTTTTATCATGTCGGAATATTTGAGGGATACTATTTGGAAATATTTGCAATGAACAGAGCACGAAACAGCCACAGCATGGAGTTGATCAGAGGGGAGTGAGTTCGCCGCAACTAGGCTCGACTAGCGACGTTTGCAAGACAGGCATATGTGGACGAGTACGAAGCGATTCGGGCTCGGCTTTGACGTGGCGCGTCGACTCCATATAGGCGACGCATCGGGAACAATTGGGGCAATGCTGTTATTGGTCAAAACGTGGTCCGACATGGCAAATCGCCGGTTGCAGCAGTGGATTATAGTCATGGTGATCACTGCTTAGCAACAGATAACCACATGCAGTCGCAATAGTTTACAAGAAACGCATTCGAGTTTATAATCGGCGCATGAGCAACAATCACATGCCGCCAACGACGGAACAGTGTATCGAGTTGTGGCCAATTGGCCGGCTGGTCGAATATGCGCGCAACCCGCGCAAAAATGACGCTGCGGTCGATCAGATGTGTGCGTCGATTCGCGAGTTTGGATTTAAGATTCCATGCCTGGTCCGAAGCGATGGGGAAGTCGTTGACGGTCACCTTCGGCTCAAGGCAGCGCGCAAGCTCGGAGTTGCCGAAATCCCGGTGATTCTTTGTGACGAGTGGACGCCGGCTCAAGTGAAGGCATTCCGGCTGATGGTGAACCGGTCAGTGACTTGGGCCGATTGGGATGAGGACCTGCTTGCTCTGGAACTCCAGGATATTCAGGCATCGGATTTCGATCTCACTCTCACGGGGTTCGAGACCGGCGAAATCGATAAACTCCTGGCGCTCGATGATGAGGAAAAAGCCAATGCCGCGCCACCTCTGCCGGAATCACCGGTGTCCCGCCTGGGCGACCTCTGGATCCTGGGGCCGCACCGGGTGCTGTGCGGAGACGCGACCTCTTCGGAAGCTGTAGCGCGCCTGCTAGGGGAGCGCAAGCCGCGGCTGATGGTCACCGACCCGCCTTATGGGATTGAACTGGACTCGGAATGGCGGGATCGAGCGGGATTGAATGGCTGTGGACCAGCGGAGCCGAGCTATTTGAAGAAACGTACTGCGGGGCACACTGAGACTTCAATTTCGGGCGATACTCGCGCCGACTGGTCCGAGGCGTTCGCGCTTGTTCCCTGTCTCGAGGTGGCCTACGTCTGGCACGCTTCGAAGTTCACGCGCGAGGTGCTGGATGGCTTATTGAAGATCGGGTTTGAACATCACCAGCAGATTATCTGGAACAAAGGCCGGACGGTTTTAACAAGGACACTGTATTGGTTCCAACATGAGCCATGCTGGTTCGTGCGAAAGAAGAACGCGCCATGGTTCGGCAAAGCGGGCGAGAACTCGACTATCTGGGAGTCGCCCTCACCGAAGTTCATCATGGGCGGCTCCGACGAGGATAAATTCGACCATCCGACCCAGAAGCCCGTTGAATTGATGCGCCGGCCGATTCTCAACCACCTCCGGCGTGGCGAGCTCGTATATGACCCCTTTCTCGGTTCTGGCACGACGCTCGCGGCCGCACAATTGAACGAGCGTGTCTGTCATGGCATGGAGCTTGATCCCAAGTACGTCGATGTTGTCGTCCAGCGCTGGCAACAGCTATCCGGCAAAAAAGCAACGCTCGATGGCGCTGGCCGGTCGTTCGACGAGATCGGTGGCGAGCGCCGAAAAGAATCGACCTGACAAATTATGCGGCGCTGTTCTTGTGTCAGAACTCGATGGGCGGCTCGCGTGAGAGTCATATGCAGAGAATAAATTCCGCCGCCGATTTAAAAACGCGAGATTCCGGCCGCAAACTCAGCCGCAAGCAGGAAGATGCGATTGTGGCCCTGCTATCCAGCCGAAACGTGGAAGAGGCCGCCCGGGCTTGCCATACCTCTTCTAGAACGCTATACCGTTGGCTGGAGGAGCCGCAGTTTGATGCAGCTTACCGCTCGGCGCGCCGTCAGGCCTATGGCCAATCCATCGCGCGCCTGCAACACGCCTCCAGTGCGGCAGCCTCTACTTTGCTGAAGATGATGGTGGACCCGAACTCACCCCCTGCCTGTCGGCTCCGGGCGGCGGACAGAACCTTGAGTCATGCGGCCAGGGCGATCGAGCTGGAAGATCTGGAAGCACGCCTGTCGAGATTGGAACGGAGCACAGAGTAGCAAAGCCTTCGGGACGGAACTTCCGAGCGGCTTATACTGACCTGACCGGGGATTTCTGTACCAGTCGGATAGAGACTGGAAAAGAGAAAGGAACCGGGAAATGCCAAAGAAAACGTTCACGCCCGAGCAGATCGTGGCCAAGCTGCGTCAGATCGAAGTGCTTATGAGCCAGGGCAAGACCGTGCCACAGGCCTGCAAGGAGGCCGGGATCGTCGAGCAGACCTTCTATCGCTGGCGAAAAGAATACGGTGGTCTCCAGATCGAACAAGCGAAAAAGCTCAAGGATTTGCAAAGGGAAAACGCGCAACTCCGGCGTGCCGTTGCCGATCTCACCGTCGACAAACAAATTCTCAAGGACATTGCGGAGGGAAACTTCTAAGTCCCGAGCGGCGCCGCATCGCCGTTCACCACGCTCGGGAAAAAGGACTGAGTGAACGACGGGCCTGCCGCCTGGCCCATCAGCCGCGTGGCACCCAGCGCTATCAGCCCACACAGCGCCGCGATGAAGATCGGCTGACCCAGGCCATCATCGCACTGGCCTGCCAATATGGCCGTTATGGGTACCGCCGCATCACCGCGCTGCTCCAACTGGCGGGTTGGTTTGTCGGCAAAGATCGCGTGCAGCGCATTTGGCGGCGCGAGGGGCTGAAGGTTCCGGCCAAGCACAAGCCGCGGGGACGACTCTGGCTGAACGACGGATCTTGCATCCGGCTGCGCCCTGAGCGACAAAATCACGTCTGGAGCTACGATTTCGTCGAAGCCCGCACGCACGACGGGCGCAATTTGCGGCTGCTGACCATGATCGACGAGTTCACGCGCAAATGTCTGGCCATCCGCGTAGCGCGGCGTTTGAACAGCGCGCATGTGATCGAGGTGCTCGGCCAGTGCATGCTGGAACACGGTGTGCCGGAGAACGTTCGCTCCGACAATGGCGCGGAAATGACCGCACAGCGGGTCCAGAGCTGGCTAGCCTCCGTGGGTACGCAGCCGCTGTTCATCGAACCGGGCAGTCCGTGGGAAAACGGGTACTGCGAATCATTCAACGGCAAACTGCGGGACGAGTGTTTGAACGGAGAGATTTTCTATTCGCTGAAGGAAGCCCAGGTCATCATCGAAAGCTGGAGGAAGCACTACAACACCGTGCGTCCCCACAGTGCTCTGAGCTACCGACCTCCGGCACCCTTGAGCTGGGTTGCGGCAGCCTGACCCGGCCCTGATTGAGTCTCCCTTCGCCTGCCGGAGTGTCCCTAAGGCCGGCGTGCAGCGGCGTCAAGGCTCTGTCGATGAACTCGCTGCGCTCGGCCTTGACCCCGCTATCCGCCGGCCTGAAGATCCTGCGATGCAGGCCAAGGGAGACCTCGAACATCGTCCTGCCCCGAGTCTTGCGTACAGAGTTATACTCTCTATCAAACTGGTACAAATTCACGGTCAGGCCAATCAGCGCGCTCGGAACCGGGAAGCTTTGATTTGCAGAGCGGATCTCGAAGCGCGCCTGTCGAGATTGGAGCAGAGCACAGAGCAAGCCAAATCTGGGGACGGAAGTTCTGAGCGGCCTCTAGCGAATTATGAGACTTGAAAAACGCATTGGAGCTCTGGAAACCGCTCCTCTTTTCCGGCGATGAAGGCCAACCAATGCATTGAAATGAGGTTTCAAGCCATTCCTTTATGCGCTAGCAAGCCATTCTGGTGGACCTATCATCAGAGCATTTCAGTGCTTGGAATGCCACGCTAAACTTCCGCTCTGGCGATCCTATACAATTAGCTTTCGATGGCCTCCCGCCCCGATGTCGACGCATCTCTAAAACTGGTACGCGCCGACCATAGTTTCTTCGGCCATCCGCGCGGCCTGGCCACTCTCTTCTTCACCGAAATGTGGGAGCGCTTCAGCTATTACGGTATGCGCGCGCTCCTGATCCTGTTCATGACCGCCAGCGTCAATACGGGAGGCCTAGGCTTCCCGGTCGTGAAAGCAGGCGCGATTTACGGGTTCTATACCGCGATGGTTTATCTGTTCACCCTGCCCGGTGGATGGATCGCGGACCGGATTATGGGCCAGAGGCGCGCTGTGCTGTGGGGCGCCGTTTTCATCTCGGCGGGAGAATTCTGTCTGGTGAGTCCCAGCGTGACCATCTTTTATGTAGGACTCGCGCTGCTCATGATCGGCACGGGCTTGCTGAAAGCCAACGTCAGTACCATGGTGGGCCAGCTTTACGCGCCGGGCGATGCGCGCCGCGACTCCGGCTTTTCGATTTTCTACATGGGAATCAACATCGGCGCGCTCATCTCGCCCCTGGCTTGCGGCTGGGTAGGCGAGCGAATCTCGTGGCGATTGGGATTCGGTCTGGCCGGACTGGGCATGATCGTCGGACTTATTCAATATGCGTTCGGCGGCAAATACCTCGGCTCGGCGGGACTCTATGCGGCCATCCCTGAAAACGTCGAAGAGGACCGGCGTCAGAAGCGCAACGTCGCGCTAGGCGGCGCGGCTGTGGTGGCAGTGCTGGTGACTCTGGGCGTGCTGGCTGCGACGGGTAAAGTTGTTCTCACGGCGGAGTCCATCTCAAACGCGCTCGGAGTAGTCCTGGTGATCGTATCGGCGGGGGTTTTCTCCTGGCTTCTGTTGGGCCGCGGATGGTCGCCGATAGAGCGAAAGCGCTCGGCCGCGATTCTGGTGCTGTTCCTCGCGTCGGTGCTCTTCTGGGCCGCATTCGAGCAGGCGGGATCGTCTCTCAATCTCTTCGCGGAACGCAGCACCAACCGCAATGTTCTCGGTTTCGTATTTCCCGCGAGCTGGTTCCAGTTCGTTCAGCCGCTCTTCGTGATCGCGCTGGCGCCGGTTTTTGCGTGGCTGTGGATTGCGCTCGGCAGACGCGAGCCTTCGAGTCCCACGAAATTCTCTTTGGGCCTGCTCCTGGTCGGCCTTGGATTTGCGCTGCTGGTTCCCGCCGCCATGTTGTCCGCCAGGGGCGTGATGGTCTCGCCATGGTGGCTAACCGGCACTTATTTTCTCCACACCCTCGGCGAGTTGTGCCTCAGCCCGGTCGGGCTGAGCGCCATGACCAAGCTCGCGCCGGTGCGCATAGCCGGATTGATGATGGGCCTCTTCTTCGTTTCAATTAGCATCGGCGATTATCTGGCCGGAATCGCCGCGTCGGTTTATGAGTCGATGCCGTTGCCGGAGCTCTTCGGCGCGGTGGCCGGTTTCGCCATCGTGGCCGGCCTGATCCTCACCTTGCTTATCAAGCCAACCGTGCGGCTCATGTCGGGGGTTAAATAGACCGGCAGCTACTCCGTTATCTCTTCGCCAAATCCTCGGCTCGATTTTCAAACGCGTATAAGCCCGAGACAGCGCAGTGGTACCATACAAAGGCCACACGTTCGTGTTCTGCTCGATGGATCCGGAACGCGGATCATGTTTGGATTGTGCGCGAACTCCGGGAATCTGCATGGCGTCTCAATGAGAAATTCTTTCGAGATCCTTACCCTCACGACCATGAGAGAGTCGAACAGTTTAGGCTCCAGCGGGCGGCGGCGCTGAAGCCCGGCTCTGAAGCGTAGATCGCTTTAGCCATAAAATTTATCCGTAGAACTCATCGTTCACGGCGTTACTCGAGAGACTCTGGCGTTAAGGTCGATGGCGTAAGGTTTAAGAATCTGGGATCACGCGAACCGATATCGCCGAATTTATCACTCTTAGTACGAGGGATGCAGACTGAGCGCGTCCACATTTTACTAAGCGGCGGTGATTTACGGGCTATACTGGGGATGCTAAAATGCGACACGCACCAGCTTCCATTCAATTAAGGCGCCCCGCGTCGGGCGCCTTTTCTAGTCTCCGCAAGTGCTTTGAGAATATCCGAGATATGATCATTCGCGGTCTGCTCGCCCCGGGAAGCCGGGTTATAGAAGGCGAGTTGGCGGAGCGCCTGGGGGTCAGCCGCACTCCAGTCCGGGGCGCATTGCAGATGCTCCAGAAGGAGGGATATGTCATCTCGACTTCGAACGGCCAACGAAAAACGAGTCTGACCGTTGCACCCCTCACGAAACAAGATGCGATCGAGCTGTTTAGAATTGTCGCCCGTCTGGAGGGCTTGGCTGCCCGCACCGCTGCAGAAATCGATGGGAGCAGGCAAAACAAGCTCCTTGAGGAACTGGTCAGAGTAAACGATAAACTTCGGGAGCTCGCGGAGACGAGCAGAAACGACGCGAATCTCATCTTTGAACTCGATATGACCTTTCACGAGCTCATAGCTGATGCGGGTTTCGGTCCTCGTCTCTGGAGTCTTCACGCGTCCATTAAGCCGCAAACCGAACGCTACATGCGGCTTTATGCGGGGGCTATTGTCGACCAACTAGGGATCAGCGTTCGAGAACACCTTTCAATCGTGCACGCCATTCGAAGTGCTGATCCCGATGCCGCGGAAAGGGCCGTTCAGTTGAATTGGGAGAATGGTGCACAGCGTATGGGCCGTGTGATTGACGCACTCGGCGAACGCGGGAGTTGGTATCCCATGGATCAAACCCAAACGAGAAATTAGCCGTCAACCCTTCGGAAGCTTGAGATTTCATTGATCCCAATCGAAATCTATTTTTTTCTTGACAGGTGATTATGTGAGGGTGTACACTGTGTCAAATCCGATGATTGTATCCCATATAGAATTCAATTTCCAGTTCCGCAACTCAAGATAAAGGCTCTTACACCCATTGCGAGGCCACTTCCATGAAACCTCAAGAACCTGACAGAAGCTCATGCCGTCGGAGGCATCCGATAGCATCGAAGTTGGTAAGTTTCCATTCACTTCTATTTATCCTGCTGGGTTTCTGGCTGGCCGGCGGCATCTCCGTTGCGCAGCGCACGCAGGGAAGTCTGAGCGGCACCGTACAGGACCCCACAGGTGCCCAAATCCCCGGCGCCAAAATCGAAGTGCGGAATACGCAGACCGGAATAGTGCGAGAAGCGACGTCGAACTCAACTGGGGCATTTTTGTTGCCTGAAATCGAGCCAGGGACGTATGAGTTGACTATTACTGCCCCAGGCATGCAAACTGAGAAGCAAACTGGCGTCAGCATCACGACCGGAGCTGTCACTCAAGTAGTCATCCAGATGCGGGTTGGGTCGGCTACCGAGAGCGTTGAGGTCTCCGCCTCCGCCCAAATAGTAAATACCCAAGAAACGTCGGTGAGTGATCTTGTCGCCGCGGCCGAGGTGCAAAACTTACCCACGGACGTGCGAAGCATCTCCGCATTGCTGAGGACCGAACCAGGAGTTACACCCGGTGCCATCTCAACGAAGGAGACCGGAGTGAACACGGACACTGGCGGATTCGTTGCCGGACAACGGGCTTTTGATTCCGCGTTCACTGTCGATGGTGGCAACGCATCGCCGGTTGTGTGGCCCCAACCGTTATGGGCGCTCGTCACAAACGGTGGTATCAGTCCGGACGCCATTCTGGAATTCCGCGTTTACACGACCAATAAACCTCCCGATGCCGGCGGGAAATCCGGATCGTTGGAGGCTTTTACAACGAAAAGTGGTACTTCAACTTTCCATGGCGGCGTATTCGAATACTTCCGCAACACTGTTTTCGATGCCCGCAACTTCTTTGATCCAACTCTCCATCCCTACAATCAGAATCAATATGGCGGATCGCTTGGTGGTCCGATAATCCGGCGCAAGGGCGCCTACTTCTTCGGAAATTATGAAGGATTTCGAAGCGTTCAGCATCTCTCTACGGCGGTAACGGTTCCGACGCCAACATTACTGGCGATGATTCCTGGAGGGCCATCCAATGGCTACTTGCGAGAGATTTATCAGGACACGTTTCCGGCGTATATACCCGGTACGAGTAAGAATGGCTTAGTCGGAACAGGTATCGGTACCTATGATACTGGTATCCATAAAGATATGGGTTTGGGCCGCGCTGACTTCGACTTGCCTCACCAGAGTTCGCTTACGCTACGCTACATGCAAGTCACGGGTTACAACGGGTATGGAGCCGTGGGAGCATCGGGCGTGATTGGCGGGGCTAGCAACGAGGTCTGGGCAGGGAATAATGCAATCATCCGCCTTACGACTATAATCTCGCCAACAATGGTCAATGAAATCCATGCTGATTACGATCGTCACAACTACGATTTTGGCGCAGCCCCTCCACCGGCGGCTTTGATTGCCGACGGCTTCAATCCGCTCTCGGGAACAAATACCAGCCTTCCAAATATTACCGTAACGGGTACCGGTCTGGCAGCCGCTGGCAACCCGACCTTTCTTCCCGAGCGACGTCATGAGAACTCTTATGAATACGCCGACACGTTCAGTTGGACTAAGGCGTCGCATTCAATGGCTTTTGGTGTCCAATTTCTTCCCCAGCAAGCCAACATGGTCGCCGCCAGCAACATCAATCGTGCCACGATCTTTGATGGCTTTGGAAGCGGACTCGATGCCGCGAGTTGCACTCTGTGCCTGCAATATGGCCTTACGACTGGTATCTTCCAGACTCAGACAGAGACCCTTTTTAGCCCAGGAGACAACGGCGTAAAAGGTTATCGCATCAAGACGTCTGCACTGTTCGCACATGACACCTATCGCGTATCAAAAAGGTTTACGCTCGATTACGGGCTCAGGTGGACTTACAGTACGCCGTTTACAGAGGGGTTTGGGCGGCTCAACAATCTCTATGCCACTAATTCGAGTGGGCAACCAATCGCCGGTGCTTCCGTTAACCTCAACACCATAGCAACCGCCGTGTTGGCTACCTCGACTGACAGTCTGCCATTCACGAAGCAAGAATGGAAGGCCTTTTCACCCAATGTGGGCTTTAACTGGGATCCTTTCGGCACGGGCCGCACCGCCATTAGCGGAGGTTATTCCACGGCCTATGAGCGGCCATACATGCAGTACATGTATGGCGTAGGTTCGAATATCCCTTATGTCACGTTGAGTCAGGTAAATGGCCAGCCATTCGGATACTTCGCTCAATTGGGTAGTGCCGCGGCCGTGGCCAGCCCCACGCTTAATGTATACAATCCTGCTGATGTTTTACCATTTGTCCAGTATTGGAACGTACAGATACAGCGTAGCCTCACCGCGAACACGATTTTGAGCGTTAGTTATTTAGGAAATAAGGGCTCGCACCTTTACATTGAGGACACACCCAATGGAGGGCCTACCTATACCAGCTACGCAGCTCATCCGGTGCGTCCGAATCCGCTATATGGCCAGGTCATTCAAATAGCTACGGATGCTCGGTCCAACTATGATGGCGTGGCGGTCCAACTGAGGCATCAATTCACGTCTGGATTTTCCTATAAGGTTGCATATACGTATTCCAAGTCGCTCGACGATGCATCCGCAGGCACGGCGATTGCCGAATATCAGAACAATATAAATCTCGATTACGGTCCATCGGACTTCGACATCAGGCAGGTTCTTGCCGGCAACGTGATCTATGCGCTTCCGTTCGGGCGCGGCCAGGCGATTGGCAAGTGTTCTACCGGCTTTACGTGCTTTGTAAAAAGCGGATGGCAGCTCAGCACGATTTTTTCGGCAAACTCGGGCCAGCCGTTTAGTATCACATCCGGTCAAGACAACAACCAGGATGGAAATACGAACGACCGTGCGTACATAATTCCCACTGCGAATCTGTCAAATCTGACGAATTTCGGAAGCACCAGCAAGAGCCAGTTTCTCAATCCGGCAGCCAATGGAACAATTCTTGCTACTACCGGAACGCCCGGCCAACAGACAACTCGCAACGAGTTCCGCGCACCATCCTTTGTCGACGTTGATATCGAGGCGAGAAAGGAGACGCCGATTACCGAGAACCTGAGAGCTACGTTCATGGCTCAAGTATTCAACGTCGCCAACCACGCCAATTTTGGAGTGCCAACGTCTACTCTAAGCTCTGGGACCTTCGGGCAGCTGACGTCGGTCCTTCCGCATGGGACTGGGCGCGTGTTCCAGCTGGCGCTGCGGTTGGACTTCTAGGAGAGGACCTTCTTATGTCGCAAAGAATAGTGGCGACCTTATGCGGACAGCTGTCTCTTAGAATTTGTGCCTCAGTTCTGATCGGGGCTATACCGGGTGTTTGTTATTCGCAAACCACGGAATCGGGCGATGTCTCTGCACAGGCGATCGTGAATGCCGAGGAGGCCAGGGCGCCTGAACCCGCGGACGTTCAAGTTCTGGTCAAGAGCACACGCAGTAGCTCGGCATCCATTCAGGTGTTGGCAGTCCGAGCCCTAGGTCGTCTTGAACGGGTGGCGGTCGTTCCTGATATCCTGCCAAGCTTAGCCTCGCCCATAGCTGAAGTGCGAGTGGAAGCGGCGAACGCGCTCGGTCAAGCTTTGGCGCAGCCTGGGCAGCACGATCCAGAGGTCGCGGTACGGCCGCTGCGCGAACGGTTGATCATTGAGACAGATCCGGCTGTCCGGGGCGTGATCTATGCGACACTTGGCCGCCTGCCTTATTCGGTGGAGCCGGATGTGCGCGAGATAGAAGCAGTCCTCATTAAGGGTACGGCCGAAGGAAATAAAGATCCGTCTTTGGCCGCTTGTCTCGGAGCCGTCACCGGACTTGAGTCTTTATTCCGTCAGCAAGTCAAAAAGGGAATGCCCGCGGCGACCAGCTTGGAGCGTCTGCGCGTAATTGTTAAATCGGTCAATAAGCCAAGTGAGACGGCGGCAAGGGTGCGAAGGCTAAGTATGGCGGCGCTGATTGCGGGGGGCGGTGCTGATGCGGCAATTGTGCGGACTGCGCTCAAGGATTCTGATGCTCAAGTTCGGCGTTTGGCCGCTATAGCGGCTGGTTCTAACGATGCACTCTCGCGCCTCTCATTAGTGCCCGCAAAAGATCCGATTAGTCAGGGGGACCGAACTGGCTTGATCACGGAAGCGCTGCGCGATCGCGATCCGATGGTAAGGTATGATGCGCTCCAGGCCTACGGTGCATATCTACAGAAGACTTCTTGCCAGTCGATTCTTGAAGCAGTGAAGGACCCCGGTCCTCATGTTTCTTTGCTCGCAGTTGATCTCCTCGGGAAGGAATGCCCGGACAGCGAAAAAGAAAAAGTTGCGGAAGTCCTAGTCAGTCTTACCAAAGAACTGCCAAGTGGTACAGGGCCAAAGGGGCAGGTCACGTGGCATCGGCCGGCTCACGCATTTGTATCATTGTCGAATATCTCTCCGCAATCGGCTGGTCAGCTACTGCCCGTATTCGTCTCGCATCCTTCGTGGGAAGTTCGAATGTATGGGGCGCGTGCCGCTGCCAACCTGAAGGATGCGGCTACGCTTGAAAAGCTCGCAAACGATTCGGATGATAATGTGCGGAGTGCCGCGATTACGAGTTTGTCTAGAATAGAGGGTCACGCAGGTGACAAAGTTTATATTGCTGCTTTGCAGCGGTCGGATCATCAGGTCATTCGCTTAGCTGCCAGGGCTTTGGGAGGAACTCCTGATAAGTCTGCTGCAGTTGCCGCTCTGTTCTCTGCCCTCGATCGCCTGACCCAGAAAAAAAAGGATAATACTCGGGACGCGCGAGTCGGAATCCTTCAAACACTGAAAGGCATCGGTGATGTGAACCAAGCCGACGCTCTCAAGCCTTATCTGACGGACTTCGATCCACGAGTTGCGTCAATTGCTGCCGACGATTTAACGGCTTGGACGGGTTTGCCAGTGAAAGCGAGCCCTATCCGAGCACCGGCGCAGGTACCAAATATTTCGGAAATCGAGAAGCTTGGGTCTGCACGCGTCCGAATCGTTATGGCAAGTGGTGGAATCATCGAGGCCCGCATGTTTCCGTCGGATGCCCCGGCGACCGTCGATAGATTCGTGCATCTCGCGCGTGCCGGTTATTACAATGGGCTGACATTTCACCGCGTGGTTCCGAACTGGGTCATCCAGGGTGGCAGTCCCGGAGCAAACGAGCTGGCGGGCGACAGTCCATTCATGAAGGATGAAGTGGGGTTGCGACCGCATGTGCGGGGAGCCTTGGGGATCTCGACGCGCGGTCATGACACGGGCGACGCTCAGATTTATGTCGACCTGTGCGATAATTTCAAGCTCGATCATGCATATACAGTATGGGGGGAAGTCGTGAAGGGTATGGAAGTGGTTGATCGAGTCCTCGAAGGTGATGTGATTAGCAAGATCGAGATCACACCGACTGTGGGCAAAGGCAAATCGGATTAATACGCTAACTTAAAATCGTAGAGAGAAGGATCAAATGCTATCAAGACGCTCGTTTATGTGGATTTCATCAGCGGCAGCGGCCACTAAGTTGGTATGGCGAGCCGAGGCGCAGCGATCACAGGCTCCGGCGATGAGCGGGCCCCTTCCGCCGTCCATCGCGGCGCTCAAGTCGATGACGGACCAGGTCCGCCCGATCACGAATGAGGAGCGCGAGGCGCGCATTGAAAAAGCCAAGAAACTGATGGTGGACAAGAAAATCAACGCCATTGTGCTGTCCGGCGGCGCGTCGTCGCTCTACTTCGCCAATGTCCAGATGTCGGGCGGCGAAAGACTGTGGGCAATTGTGATTCCGGCCAAGGCCGATCCGTTCATTGTGTGCCCGGCCTTTGAAGAGGACCGCGCGAAAGAACTGCTGGCGAATTCTCCGTTTGCCAAAACCGCCGACATTCGGACCTGGCAGGAGAACGAAAGTCCCTACGTTCGGCTGATCCAGGGCTTGAAGGATCGAGGTGTCTCCACGGGCCGCATCGGAATAGAAGAGACCATTAAGTTCGTTTTCGCCGACGGAATTGCGCACGCGGGCGCGCCGGCCCTTACGGTGGTCAGCGCAACGCCAGTCACAGCAGGCTGCCGGATGATAAAGGATCAGCACGAAATCGACTGCCTTCGTCTGGCGGGCCAGGCAACTCTGCGTGTCTACGAAGCCGTTTACAATGCGCTGAAGGAAGGTATGACCCAGCGCGACGTCAACGCGCTGATTCAGGCCGCGTACGGCCGAGTAGGATTTCCTGGCGAAGCCAGCCTGAATATTGGCGAATACACCGCTTCGCCGCACGGCTCACGAACGCCACAGACGATTCGGGAAGGCACCATCATAATGCTCGACGACGGATGCCGCGTGGAAGGCTACACATCCGATATCACGCGAACATTTGTGCTTGGAAAGCCGACGGACAAGATGATCAAGGTATTCGAAATCGTGCAGCGCGCGCAGAAAGCTGCGCTCGCAGCGGCAAAGCCCGGTGTGGTGGATGGCACGGTGGACGCCGCGGCAAGGAAGGTGATCGTCGATTCCGGATACGGCCCTGGATTCAAGTATTTTACGCATCGCCTCGGCCATGGCTTGGGAATGGAGATGCACGAGTGGAATTACCTCATCGACAACAATATGTTCGGAGGGGACGTCAAGCCCACGCTGCAAGCCGGCATGGTCTTCAGTGATGAGCCGGGCATTTACATTCCCGGCGAATTTGGCATCAGGCTAGAGGACGACATGCATATTACAGAAACTGCAGCGGAGCTCCTCACGCCGCCTAGCCCGTCGCTCGAGCAACCGTTCGCGCCACTGGCATAGGTCGCGCATTACCGCGCGATCAGCTAAAAAGGAGATCTCATATGCGTACGCACTGCAGGAGTTGGATATGCCAGGGCTTCTACATAGCTCTGTTGCTCGTGGCGGCCGCGGCAACCGGAGCCGCTATCGACGTCGCAGTTAATGAAGGCACCGGGTTCTCAACCGCTGTATCACCTGATGGTCACACGATAGCTATGGATATTCAGGGGGTCATCTGGACAATTCCCGCGCAGGGGGGAACAGCCAAGCGTCTCACTGAAGACCTGCTACGAGCCGGAGAGCCTACTTTCACTCCGAACAGCGAGGAGATCATCTTTCAGGGCTACCTGGAGGCCGATGGATGGGATCTTTGGTCAGTCAAGGCAGATGGCTCCGATTTAAAGCGCCTGACGTGGGGCCCATTTGATGACACTGACCCCGCCGTTTCCCATGACGGGACTCGCATCGCCTTCAGCTCTGAGCGAGCCGGGGGTAACCTCGATATCTGGATACTCGATCGCCGCACGGGCGAGCTTCGCCAGCTAACCAAGAACCCTGCGAATGACTCCATGCCGGCCTGGTCTCCCGACGACCGCGAGATTGCCTTCGTATCGGCCCGGACGCCGGGGGGAATTTATGCCATCAACGTGGCCGACGGGACGGAGAGGCTTGTCCAAGAGGTACGCGGCCGCGTTTCCGCTCCCGCCTGGACACCGGATGGGAAGGTGATCTACAACTTAGTCGCGGGAGAGGCTTCCCGTTACGAAATCGGAGGCAAACCTATCTTTACCGGCGAAGACGTGTTTCCTTTTCACGCGAACTTCGTCTCCAACACCGATTTCATTTACTCGGGCGATGGCAAAATCCGCAAACGGTCTCTGAACGGGGGGCAGGCGCAAGACGTGCCGTTTAAGGTCACCTTTCAGGTGAAGCATGCTTCGGGGACGCTGAGGCGGTGGAACTTCGATCTGACGAAGGGGCGAAAAGCACTCGGCATCGTCCAACCGATGATTAGTCCGGACGGAAAGCAGGTCGTCTTCTCCGCGTTGGGCGATATCTGGCTGATCGACGTTGGGGGTAAACCCAAGCGAATTACATCCGATCAATACGCCTTGAACACAAATCCGGCTTGGTCACCGGACGGGTCGCAGATTGTGTATTCGTCCGATCGTTCGGGCAACGGCAATCTGGACCTATGGGTTCATGACATCAAGAGCGGGCAGGAGCGCAAGATAACGGATACACCCACCGCGGATAGCGACGCTGCCTGGTCGCGGGACGGCAAACAGATTGCGTTCCTCAGCATTCGTAGTCACGCCCAGGGTGCCGACCTGTTGGTTGTAGATGTCGCGACCGGAAAACAGACGAAGATCCAGGGCTTCAACGGATTTGCGCCCAGTGCGCCGACCTGGTCGCCCGACGGGCGCACGCTTCTTCTGGCGGGAATCAGTTCCTACTCCCGCGGCCGCGCAGGCATTTACAAACTCATGGCGATCTCTGCCACCGCAGGTGCGCAACCTCGGATTATTGAGGCGACACCAAACTCTTCATTCGTTCTGCCGGTGAACGGAGGGCCGGTTTGGTCGCCCGATGGCACCCGCTTGGCGTTCGTCCATCAGGGCATGCTTTCGAC
The DNA here is from genome assembly GCA_963799805.1 of uncultured Acidobacteriota bacterium. GTDB lineage: Bacteria > Acidobacteriota > Terriglobia > Bryobacterales > Bryobacteraceae > Palsa-187. Next base: position 86,246 of record CAWCYF010000002.1, on the reverse strand, counting down.
GATGGAGGTCGATAGCGCTGGCAATCCAGTGGGTCCTGTCGTTCAGTTCTCTAGCGAATTGGCTCACGCGCCCTCCTGGACGGCCGATTCCAGACATATCTTATATCTCGCGACGGACCGGTTGCGGCTGGTCAACATCTTAGATGGCAAGGTGCAGGATATACCGCTTGACCTGAATTGGACCCCGACAGCACCCGCGGGGCGCACCGTGATCCACGTTGGTCACATTTGGAATGGCCGGGATAAGACACTGCAAGCCGACCGCGACATCGTCATTGAAGGGAACCGGATAAAGTCCATCGAGCCTCACAAAGACTCGCATAAGGGCGATCATGTTGTGGACGGCTCTAAGCTAACGGCGATTCCGGGGCTGATTGATATGCACGTGCATTTGTATCAGCAATACGGAGAGGCCCTCGGGCGACAACTCCTCGCGTATGGAGTCACTTCTGTCCGCGATGTCGGTATGGAGGCGTATCGCTCCCTTGAATACAAGGAAATGTGGGAGTCGGGCGCGCGTGTTGGGCCGCGCGCATTCGAATCTGGCCCGGCGTGGGACGGTACCCGCACATCGTACACCGAGTTTTACACGATTGAGGGCGGTTCGCGCATTGATCTGGAGTTGAAGCGCCACCACGACCTCGGATTCGAGTGGTTTAAGATGTACGCGCGGTCCCCTTATACATTGCAGCAACGAGTCACGGAATTCGCACAGAAGAATGGTATGGGTGTGACCTCGCACCAGATATACCCTATCGCGACGTGGGGCGTGGCTGGAACCGAGCATTTGGATGAGTGGCCAGAGAAGGCGTCTGACTTGGGAAATATGTATGCCGATACGAGGCAGCTCATTGAAGCAGGCGGACAGGCCATCTGTCCCACACTGAACATGAACTCCTTCGGGCTGATGGCGACTCTCGACCCTTCATTGCTCACCGACGAGCGGCTGAAGGTATTGGTCCCGAACTGGGCATTGGCGGGCGTCAACTCGCGGATGCAGCGGATCAAAGCGGCCGGAGGCGACACAAAGGCGAGCGAGGCGACAGTGAAGCAGAAAGGTGAACAGATTCTCGACCTGATGAAGCACGGGACCAACATTGTGGCGGGGACCGACGCTCCCAACCTGCCGTACGGCTTAGCGCTTCAGACGGAGATCCAGACTTATGTCCACTTCGGCATGTCGCCCTATGATGCTCTGCGGACAGCGACGATCAATGCGGCCGAGGGGTTGGGCGCGGGCGCTGATTTCGGCACTCTCGAGAATGGGAAAATTGCCGATATCGTCCTCGTCGATGGCGATCCTCTGACAGACATCAAAGCCGCAATGAAAATCACAACTGTCGTCCGAAGCGGACGTGTGTACGATATACAAAAGTTATTGAGGCCGACGAATACAAGCTCCGTGAGTGCTTCGACTCGTGGAACGGTTAGGTAGGCATCGGAGTTCGCCACGTTTGGCTTAACGAAAGGATAAATATGCTGAAGATGATCTTAAGATCGGCTCTGGTAGTGCTGTGTCTTGCGGTGCTGTGGCCCTATGAAGGGATTGCCGCTCCAGCACCGCAACAAAAGCCGGTCAAGGTGGTTTTTGAAACCGAGGCCGGTAACATCACGATTGAAGTTGATACGGTGCATGCTCCGATCACCTCGGCGAATTTTCTCAAGTACGTGGACGCAGGGCTGTACGACGGCGCTTCGTTCTATCGCACGGTTCGGCCCGATACAGAAACTAATAAGGATAACCCGATCAATGTTATTGACGGGGACCTGGACCGTAGCAGGAATAAGGATAAATTTCCGCCGATTCCGCTCGAGCGAACCAGCGTCACGGGGCTTAAACACCTTGCAGGCACGGTTTCGATGGGGCGAAACAGGGCGGCCGACTCGGCACAATCGGAAGTGTTCATCTGCATTGAAGATACACCTTCGCTTGATTTCGGAGGTATGCGCAATGCCGACGGTCAAGGGTTCGCGGCGTTCGGCAAAGTCGTTGACGGCATGGATGTCGTTAAGAAAATATGGGAAATGCCAGCTGAGAAGCAGAGACTAGTAACCCCTGTAAAAATCGTAAAAGCGCATCGCATATAGCGCCAAGAATCACGCGGGCTAACGCATGATGCTCGCCCCGCGGCCGCTTTAGTACTTGTGTGCTCGCTCTCCCGTAATTTAGTCTCCGTAGTAGTTAATGTCACGCGAACGTCAACGAGGAGGTTTCTACTTGTATGTTCACCAGCGAGATCTTAGGTGATGTCGCCGCTCGGTAGGCGCACTATTGCGCAGATCGGATATCTGTATCTGGATTGTCGCCGATCGATGTGTTCGGGCGCCGCTACCACCCAGTTTAATCTTTCGCCATGCCCCTAATGCGTCCGATTTTCATAGGGCTGTCTCAATTCTCAGGATGCCGCTACATCGCGGAAAAATCTTCTTGGGGGCGGAGGATCTCGAGAAGGTTTGTCGCAGGTACTGACGCGGCCAGCGCCCTCGATGTCACCGAGAAATTAAATGGCGAAGGTTTTGCGGTTACGTTGGACTACTTAGGCGAAAACGTACAAAATCCGGATGAGGCCTGCCTTACACGCGACGTCTATCATGAACTCCTTACTGCAATCGATCGCAGGGGGTTGGATTCCCACATTAGCTTGAAACTAACGCAACTGGGCTTGGACGTCGACCGAGAACTTGCACAGAGACTTGTTCGTGATCTTGCTCGTCATGCTGCCCATATCGATTCATTCGTTCGTATCGACATGGAAGATAGTCGTTATACGCAGACTACGCTGGACTTAGTACGGACGCTGAACGCTGAACAGGACTGCAAAGGGTATGTTGGGGCGGTGATCCAAAGCTATTTGAAGCGAAGTGCCGCTGATGTCAAGGGCCTGGTCAACAAAAATATCAGAATTCGGTTGTGCAAGGGCGCTTATGCGGAACCGGCGGAACTTGCTTTCCGACGCAAAAGTGAAGTCGATGCGCAGTATCTAGCGCTTGCACAAGTATTACTGTCCAGTCAGCTCTTTCACGCTTTCGCGACTCATGACGGGGCCATTATCCGGAAAATTCAGGTGATTGCCTCCAGCCTAAAAATTGATGTCAAGACATTCGAATTCCAAATGCTTTATGGCATTCGACGGGACCTCCAGCACATGCTGTTGCGCGAGGGACACCCGGTCCGGATATATGTTCCATTCGGAAGGGCTTGGTATCCATATTTCATGCGGCGGCTTGCCGAGCGCCCCGCCAACGTAATGTTTCTCGTAAAGAATATATTGCGCGACCGATGGTCCATATGAGCCGCTTGCTTCTAAGGATCAGGCAGTAATCTTGTGTGTGAGCGAAGCGCGAATTTCAGTTCGATCAGGTACGCGGCGTCACCTCAAGGAACATGGCCGTTTTTTCGCGGCGAAACGTGGCGAAGCCAAGCCGCTCGAAGAAGGAAGTTTGGCTAGTAACGGCGAACAGCTCCTTGACTCCGCGGTCACGCGCTCTCTGCGTGCAACATTCCACGAGCTTTGAGGCGACTCCGCAATCTTGGAAATCGGGATGAACGGCTAAGCTGCGCACCTCAGCCAGTCTCTTCGAGTACACCTGAAGAGCACAACAACCGACGAGCTCGCCGTTGACTTTCGCAGCGAGAAATGACCGGACACGCGGGAGATTCGCCTGGACCAAGTGTTGAGGAAACAGCCGGATCAACTCGCGGATGGCAGCCATATCACTCTTCCTCGCAGAATGAATCTCAACGCTCCGCACTTGTCTCGAATGTGTAGAAGAACCGCGAGGTCGGCTTGACATCCCTCAATCGTCTCAAATAAGTCATCGGGCTCTCTGGTAGGGTCGGACGCTAGCGCGCTGAACCTGTAGGAGCTGTCCGTAGCCGAAACCGAATCCGCGGCGTAGAAGGAGTCACGTAACAATCGACGGGCGGTGACGAAGGATCGTACGGGCCGGATGTCGCACTGATCGACCATCACGACTTGAATGCCGGCCAGCGCGAGGAATCGGTGTTCGTCGTGCGTGACAGGAGCACACACCTGCTCGAAGCGGTCAATGCCTTTATCGCGCGGACGCCGTTTCCACTGCATATCGCGCGAGGACGCTGATGCGATTGGGTACCGCGTCATCGAATCCTATAAAAGCGCCTGATACCTCAACCGCTGAAGGCACGGGACTGCGCATGATTTTGTCGCCCTATTAAAAAAGCCCGGGTCCCAATTGAGAGGCGCTGCGAACCACTGATCGCAATAGTCGGATCAAAACAGGTTCAAAGTTCGGAAGGAAGCTAAGTCATTGAAAGATTTGGCTCCCCGAGAGGAACACAGATCCGAACACGTGTTTGGAGAATTTTGACGAACTGACTTTCTCCCGGTGTTAACCGGCGCGCAGGCGTAGCCGCACAGTCAGATCATCGACATGCCCCACCGCCGGGTATGACACACACCGTCGGACCCGGCAGATTCTCCCTGTAGGTCCTTCATGGCCGCCAGCGTGTGGACGCCCGAGATGGGAGCTAGGCCCGACTCGATGACGGATTGGGCAAAGCGCTGAAGATCACCCAAGTGATTCGGCTGAGCGGTTTGTGCACGTGCTCGAAAAATCGGTCAGAGTCGCGCCGGTAGCAGTTCCGCGTGTGCGGGCTGGCTTGGCTCTCGAAGCCATTGGCCGATGATTTTTGAATCGCGGGAAGATAACATAACTTCTTTTGGACTCCCATACGGATGAGCCCGATGAATCCGAACGCACCACAACAGCAGACGAATCTTACCTGTGAGGCTGACGTACGGAGCCTTCCCGAAAACTCACGACGATTCATGGTTACGAACGAGGCGCACTTACTCGCGTTCTGATCCCGGAACCCTCGTGCGCTGCCGGTGATCTACCTCTAAGATCGAGCGCGGCAAGACGGAAGCTGGTGATGTGGAGCCAAATTCGTCAAGAGCCTAGCTCCGGTTTGTTTAGCCCACAGGTGGAGTGCTCGAGGGTGGACGGCGATGATGTGTATGGCTCTCGTAGCTATAGGCGAGCTTAATCAGCATCGCGTCCGACCAGGCGCGCCCGTAGATTGTCATGCCAGCCGGCAGCGTGCCGCCGCGTGTGAACCCCATGGGGACGTTGATCGCCGGGAATCCCGTTGTTGGCGAGAAGAACTGGTTGTTGTCTCCATCCGGCGTGTTCAAGTCGCCAATCAAGCGGGGAGGGTTGCTCCAGGTAGGATACACAAAAGCATCCAGCTTGAATTTATCCATGGTTCGCAGCACGGCCTGGCGTACAGCCTCGCGATAGCTGGCGTCGGCGCGGCATGCCACCGAATCTGGTCCGTTCTCGGGCGCGGCCTCCGACCGTTCCAGGCGGCGCTGGACTGAAGGATGAAAACGGCCGGATTTGATGATCTCGGCGAGACTTTTCACCGGAACAAGGTCTCCTTGCGACGCCAAATACCGGTTCAGATAATATTTGAATCCCATACACTGGCCGGCTTCTGGCGGCCGCTTGATTTGATCCAGTCCGTCGACCATCGCCGGATCCACCATCCTCGCGCCAGCCCCACGCATGTCCTCGACCGCTTTGGTGAAAAGGCCAATGACCTCCGGATCCGCCGTTGGACTTTCGAAGGCTTGGCGTAGCACGCCAATGACCGCTCCGCGAAGACCATCGGGAACCAGGGCCGCCATATAGTCCTCCGGCGGATGGCTCCGCGCGGCAGCAGTGACAGCATCGTCCGGATCTGGGCCGGCGATTACCTGAAATAGCCTGGCGGCGTCCTCCACGGTGCGCGCCATCGGACCGGCAATGTCAGCCAGCAGAGTTACGGGTATGACGCCTGCTCGGCTGGTCAGACCCATGGTCGATCGGATTCCGACTAGAGCCTGATGTGATGCTGGTCCGCGGATGGACCCGTATCGCTGCCCAATCCGACCAGCCCCATGCTAGCGGCAACGGCAGCTGCTGTTCCGCCGCTCGATCCGGCGGTGACCCGATTGAGTGCGTACGGATTTCTCGTGTAGCCAGGCAGAATCGAATTGACTGTTTCATACTGACTGAATGCCCACTCGGCCATGTTGGATTTTGCCAGCACGATCGCGCCAGCTTGCTTCAGGCGCTTTACTTGAAACGCGTCCTGTACCGGGATGAATCCGGCCAGCGCCAGGGCGCCGTCGGTCGTTTGGAGGCCGGCCGTCTGGAAGTTGTCTTTTACGATCACCGGCACGCAGTGTAGCGGTCCAGTCAGGCCGGATTGCGAGAAACGGCGATCCAATTCCTCGGACTCCTTTTCAGCCTCGGGGTTAATCACTACAATCGAATTGATGGCCGGACCGTTCTTATCGTAAACCTCAATACGCTTGAGGTAATCGCCAACGAGCGCGTGGCAGGTGAGGCGTCCGGCATTCATCGCCTGATGCGCCTCCGCGATGGTGGCCTCCTCAACCCGGAAAGAGGCCGTCTGAGCCGAGAGCGAAACGGCAGTCAAGAGCGCAACGGATACTGCTCGCATTACCACTCCTCATCATGTGGCGATAATGCGTCGGCGAAAATCGCATCGCTGGCCTCGCCCGGCATCACCGTCATTCTACGCGGGGATTGTTCCGTGCCTTTTCGAGCTGCTCGATCGGCACATAATCGAAGTCGAATCCGAAGTGCCGGGGACCGAAAACCTCGATCCCCTTAGGCTGTCTCCAGCGCGGGTCCGCCGGCCATCCGACCATCACGATTTCCGCGCCGACCTGGAACGCGCCCAGCCCGGGACCATTGTGCGCATCGCCCGTTTGGGGATTCAGATCCATCAGAGTATCCGGCGCGGTGGCATCCACTTTCCCGTCGTACCAGGCGATGATATTTTCGTTCTTGTTCCAAATCTTGTAGGTGTGGCCTTCGTCTTCCTTGACGCCTTCGAGCCTCGCAACCGACCAAGTGAAGCCTCGCTCGCCCTTGGTATCATCCTCAACTACGACGCCGTGGAACATCTTGTAGCCGTGCATGATTTTAAGAATGGCTTGAATCGGGTCCTTGTGCTGCTCGACGGCTTCGCGGGCGCTGCGCCCGAGCAGGATCGCCTGCGTCAGAGCACCGGGGACGAGGCTGCGCTTGACGTCGCGGCCGGAGATCATGGTGTCGACGCCCGAAACGGCGCCCGCGCTGCCGACGGCCAAAGCGCGGGCGATATCTTCGACGCGGTAATCATCCACGGCGTGCGCCAGTATGATGGTGTCGCCCCACCGCGAGACGTAAGCGGCGGGCGATGCGGGGATTCCGAGGACCGTTGGAAGTTGCTGTTGAATTTCAGGACGGGCCCGGCCTACCATGCAGCCGTCCACGACGGGCACACCCAGGTCGGATGCTAGCAGCATCGCTTCAATCGTGGCGCCGTCGGCCTCGCTTCGAATCACGGCGTTGATCGGCTTGCCGGTATACTTGGAGAGCGCTTGGGCAGCCATCACGTTTCCGTTCTCGACGCGGGGCAGATTCTGTTCGGTGGTGCGGATCCGGACATATTGCCACGCGCCACCACCGCCGACTCCGCCGGGCGAAACGACCGTCCAGTTGTCGGGAACGTCTTCGAGTGTGATCATCTGAAACTTCTTGCCTTGCGCAAGCGCCTGCTTGACGCGCGTGACGGAAGACGGCGTGTTGCTGCTACGGCTCGCCTGGATCGAGCCGCCCATCATCATATCGACCAGTTCCTGCTCGCTCAGCGTCCTGAGCTTAGGCTCCTGAGCTTGCGTTGGCAGACATGGGAACACGAAGCCGAAGATCGCTAGAGTTCCGAGAAAAATGACCGATCGTCTGGAAAGCATTTTTCACTCCTGACCGAATTTGTTTCGTTTGTAACGGGATTGTACACGAATCGCATCTCCGAATCAATTCTTTTCGCATTTACATTTAGACGAGCGTTTTTCAATCGCAAACCGCGGCTTCATGAATTTGATTTTTTCTTGTTGTACTTCCCGCGTTCGTTCGTTTAAAGATTCAACAGCACTTTTAGATTACAGCGGCATGCTTTGAAGACGCGACATTATATACGCCTAAACGATGAAGCATGCAAGCAGGGGTCCGAACATGGCAATTTTCGCCGAAGGGACGACTTGAGCACTTCACGTGCGGCGGGATCGCGGTATGCGCTCGTGCTACTGCTGAGCTGCACGGTTGGTGCGCAATCGCTTCCTCCGGTTCGGACGCTGACGGAAACCGAGCTTCGCGACATGATGGTCGGGGCGTCCATCCTTTGTTCCCGGGGCGGGGATACTCAGGGGATGATCGATCGCGTAACCAAGGCGCTTCACGATGGTGCAACTTTTCAGATGGTTTCGCTTGCGGACGTCCCGGACGACTGGTTCGGCTTCACTGAATTCGGAATCGGGGGTGGCGGCGCGTGGGCATATGTAAACGAGCGCATGCAGAAGCAGGGTTTCCGGCGAGACCCGAACGCGCCCACGGCGGTCCAGGTTTTAAGCCAATACCTAGGCAAGAAGTTCGATGCGACCTTCGAGGCCGAAACCGGAGGAGCGACGGCAAACACGCTGCTCACGGGCGCTCGGCTTCATATTCCGGTGATCGATGGATGCCCCTCGGGCCGCTGCCTTCCGGAAGTTCAAATGAGCACGTTTTATCTGAATCATGGGATCACGCGCGCGCCGTTCGCGGGCGTGACTCGATTCGGTGACATTTTCATTGTGCCCTCGGTTCACGATGATTTCCGGACAGAAGACATCACGCGGGCGCTTGCAGTAGGCAGCGGCGGCGGGGTCACGATAGCGGCAAATGCGCTTCCGGGCAAGACTCTCAAGCAGAACCTCATTCCCGGATTCCTCAGCAAGTGCATCAAATTCGGCAAGGCGGCGCGGGAAGCTGTGGCGTCCGGCAAGGACCCGGTGCAGGCGGTGATCGACGCCGGGGACGGGTACCTGCTGTTTGACGGCAAGGTGACCCGCTCGGATACCAAGGGTGAGCGCGGCTTTGGATGGACGGACGCGTATCTTCAGGGTACGGGCGAATTCGCCGGAAGCGAATATCACATTTACAACAAGAACGAGAATATGGTCGCATGGCGCGACGGCAAGCTTGACGCGGCGGCGCCGGATATTATCAATGCCCTTGATCCGAAGACAGGTTGGGCGATGCGAGGCGGTGGTGTTATCGGAGGCTTTGTTGTGGGTCAGGAGTTAACTGTGGTGGGCTTTCCGAACCATGATCTTCTGCGAACTCCGCAAGTGATTGAAGGCATGGGGCCCAGGCATTTCGGATTCAGCGACGATTATGTGCCGATCGAAAAACTTCATAAAAGGAATGCAGATGTGCATTGAGATTCCATAATGTCGTTTTGCCTCAAGGATTTCATGTTTTGAGTACGTCCATTGAATTGACTATCCAGTTACGACGAGGGACCGCAAAATGAAAAAATGGGGTGTCCGGTTCGCTGCTTTCTTTCTGACGTTGGCATTCTTCCCGCGTATCGCGATATTCGCGCAAATGGTGACTTCGGAGATGTCGGGAATCGTGAGGGACTCGAGCGGCGCTGCGATTCCAGGCGCAACCGCCACGGTAACTAACGCGGAGACAAAACTTACGCTGTCAGGGACCACTGAACGAGATGGCGTATATCGTATACATGGCTTGCCGCCAGGGTCGTACGCTGTGCAGGTCGAAGCCCCCGGCTTCCAAACCTCCACACGTCAGGGCGTTACAGTCGAGGTCAACCAACAGCTCTCGCTTAATTTCGATCTGTCGGTCGGTTCCAGTCAGCAGGCAATTACCGTAACAGGCGACGCTCAGCAAATCGAAACGAGCACCGCGCAGGTTAGCAGCGTCGTCAATACTCGGACTCTCAGTGAACTACCTTTGAATGGCCGAGACCTGTTTGGGCTGACGCTCCTGCAGCCAGGTGTCGTTCCGGACACGAATGCCGGCGGGAACCAGTTTGCGATGGGAAATATTTTCAAAGGCGCGACTCAAGGCTCGCGACCGAGCATGTTTAACATCACCTCGGACGGTGCCGATATCAATGACCCAGGGTTTAATATTCCGCCTGGCGGTCCTGCCGGCGTCCAGCTTGGGGTCGAAGCCACCGAAGAGTATCGGGTCCTCACCAATGCTTATGACGCCGAATACGGACGTAACGCCGGGGCGAACGTTCAGTACGTTACCAAATCCGGAACCAACGACTGGCACGGCTCTTTGTATGAATTCTTGCGAAACTCGGACCTTGACGCCCGCAATTACTTTGATGTCAATCCCATTCCCGCTTTTAGGAGAAATCAATTCGGTGCGAGTTTGGGCGGCGCCATCAAGAAAGATCACTTGTTCTTCTTCTTGAACTACGAATCTCTACGCGAGGTTCAAGCCATTACGGACGGAAATTTGTCTGTTCCGGACGCAGCTGCTAGAAACGGCCTTTTGCCATCTGCGTTCAGCCCCGGCACGCTCGTCAATATCGGCGTTAATCCCCTAAGTGCGAAGTTAATGTCCTTGTATCCGCTTCCCAATGGCCCTGATATCGGAGGCGGAGTCGCCCTCTGGAGCGGATCGCAAATGGAGAGCGCCGTCGACAACCATGGGGTTGCCCGAATTGACTACAATATTTCCAGCAAAGATCAAGTCTTCTTTCGTTACACCGTGGATAACGGGACACTTGTCAAACCCTCAACGACGCCCGGTTTTCCTCTGGATGTACCTTCGTCGGCCGATTATATAATGCTGAGCTGGCAAAGAGTGTTTTCACCGACATTTTTCAATCAATTGAAGGCAAATTACAACCGGACCGCGTATATCGCCAATCCGGGGGAGACCCATGGGGTGTCCGTTGGGCTGACCCCGAACGATCAATATCTCGGCAGCATCAGCAACGGACTTACTGGCCTGGGCTATTCGACGATTTATCCGCTCGGCACATTTTCAAATGTGCCTGAGATCATTGACAACGCTTCATGGGATAAAAATAAGCATTCCATCAAGTTTGGTGCAGACCTGAAGCCTCATATCGAGATTAATGGTCCTTACTCGTACGGCTTGCATGGTTCCTATACCTTCTCCTCGGCGGGACTCCCGGGACCTGCACTCTCGACCAACCCGACTCTGGAGGATTTCCTCCTGGGAGATCCCTTCACGTATACGGGCGTGAACCCCGCGCTGTCCGATTCTGATCGGGGCTTCCGCCAAGATTATCTGGGATTCTATATCCAAGATGATTGGAAAATCACTCCTCGTCTCACTTTAAATGTGGGCCTGCGATGGGAATACCAAAGCGATCCGACTGACCAACACGGGCAAGCAGGAAACATCCCTGATATTTATACGGCAACAAGCTTAACAGTCATGTCGGGGCCAGCGTATAAGAGTGTGCCGCTTGACCTCTGGTCGCCCCGGTTCGGTTTCGCCTGGCAGCCCTTCGGTAGCAAGACGAGCATTCGCGGCGGCTATGGCCTGATGCGGGATCAATTATGGGAAAACTTGTACGGGGACGTTCGTCTATATCCTCCATTTTATCAAATTATTGCATCCACGAAACCAACGTTCCAATTACCTCCGACAAGCTTGGCCGCGCTGGGCGGAGTACAGCAGACGATGGGAAGTTATGGGATCACCTACACTCCGGAGATGCCCTATTATCATGAGTACAGTTTAGACGTGGAGCAAGAATTGACCGGTAACTTATTGCTGCGGGTTGGCTATGCTGGTTCGGAAGGCATCCATCTACCCCGAACTGGAGAGGCGAACCCGGTTTGTCAAGCAAATTTGGGGCAACCAGCTTCGCTGTGTCCGCCATCGAGCTATGGTGTGCAGCGGATGAACCCTAACTTCGGTAGCCTACCGCTGGTGGTTACCGACGCGACGTCGAACTACAACGCGATGGAGGTCTCTTTAAAAAAGCGGTTCTCACAAGGTCTACAGTTTCAGATTTCCTACACCTGGAGCCACAATATCGATACCGCCAGCGGCCCTTACGCAACCGACACTGTCTCGGCGCCCGGTGTAACTGAAAATTACTTCAACTTGGAGCAAGATAAAGGTCCGGCGAATATTGACCGCAGACAGGTTTTCGTCGCGAATTATCTCTATGCTCTCCCGCTTGGGTCCGGACACGTGCTTGGGGGCAATGCGACCGGCTTCTTTGGCAAATTGATCGAAGGCTGGAACTGGTCGGGAATTCTGAGTCTCGAAACCGGGCCAACGTTCACAGTAGTTAACGGAAGTGGTCTGAACAACGCCGGCATCAATAGTACGGGCGGCGGTAACTATGATCGCCCAAATGTAGTTGCTGGAGCTAACGAATGTGCGAATACCGGCAATCCGAATCAGTGGTTTAATCCGGGCATCTACTCGTTGCCCGCACCGGATACATGGGGCGATCTCGGCAGGAATACAGGCTGCGGACCGCCGCTGCGAAACCTGGATACCAGTTTGATTAAACAGACCAAGATCACAGAACGTGTAGGGCTTGAGTTCCGAGCTGAGTTCTTCAATATCTTCAACATCACGAATTTCCAGACGCCGTCGGGGACTTCAATCTTTACCGGCCGGGCCGCCAACTGCAATCCGGCCAGCTCGCCGACCGCATGCGGTGTAATCTCGCCGACCGCGGGCCGCATCACCGCGACCGTAACGACTTCCCGCCAAATTCAGTTTGGATTGAGGTTGATTTTTTAGCGCGGATCGCTTACGACCGGAGAAGGGAATGCATTTATGAAAAGACACGTCCGACACGCTCTCTGGGCCGTGGCGATGATGTGGTTCTGCACAGTGCAATCGGATGCGCAGAATCCGAAGGTGAGGACGCTGACCGAGCAGGAAGTAGTCGATCTCATGGTCGGCGGGGCAATACAGGGCACCCGGAGTTCGGATACGGTCCAGATGGTGAATCGGGCGAAAGCCTTGCTCGCCCAGGGCAAGGCATTCAGGATCATCTCTGTCGACGACCTCCCGGACGACTGGACCACTGTGACCGCGGCCGGCGGTATCGGCGGGGGGGGGGCGTGGGATTATGTGCGTGACAGGATCAAACAGCAGAACTTGCCCACTGTTACCAATCCGACGGCGATTGGAGTGAAGGCCCTCGAACAGCACCTGGGGAAGAAATTCAATGCCGTGATCCGCAACGAAGCGGCCGGGGCGACGCTAAATGTCTTCGATGTCGCGACCGCTCTCGATCTTCCGGTCGTGGACGCCTGCGTGGCAGGCCGGGCCAAACCGGAACTCGAGGAAACCTTGACTTACATCGCCGGCGTCAATACAACGCCGGCCGCGCTCGTGACCCGGTGGGGCGATGTGATCTTCATCGACCACGCCGTTGACGATTACCGCTATGAGGACATCGGTCGCGCTATTGCGGTCGCAAGCGGAGGTGGAGTATCGAGCATTCGCGGCCTCTTGACCACCGAACAGATTAAGCGGATCACGATTCATGGCGCGTTATCTGAAGCGATTCTTTTCGGCAAGACCGTCCGGGAGGCGAAGGCGCAAGGCAAAAACCCCATAGATGCCCTGCTCAAGGTGTCCGGCGGCTACAAAATGTTCGAAGGCGTCGTGGCCAGCGCGGATCAGGCAGGGAATCGCGGCTTCACGTGGTGGAACGTCGTTTTGGACGGAACCGGCCCTTATTCCGGACACAAATACCGAGTTTGGGTAAAGAATGAAAACATTCTCTCCTGGCTGGATGACAAGCCTGATGTCATGTCGCCGGACCTAATCTACAATCTCGACTCTGATACCGGCCAAGCTCTCGCTGCCACCGGTCTAGGAAGCTACGCAGTTGGCGCCCATGTCACGATGGTTGGCAGAGCAGCCCCGGCACCCGCGTGGCGGAGCCCGAAAGGCATCGAAGTCATTGGCCCTCGCCATTTCGGGTTCGACTTCGACTATCAACCAATCGAACGTAGCTTGGAAACCAGACCAAAATTTGCCGATCGCTAGAAGGATGTGTGGAACAATTTCTCAGCTTAGCCGATTTACGCCGTCCAATCATTACGTTCAAAAAAGGAATACAAGGTATGAAAAAAACTCTTAAACATGCGCTTTGTGCGGCCGCTTCTGTGTTGCTCTTGGCCGCGCAAGTGAATGCGCAGAGTCCAAAGGTAAGGACGCTGACCGAGCAGGAGCTCGTTGATATGATGCTCGGCTCATCAATTCAGGCTAGCCGGAGCAGCAACACACCGCAAACGGTGATGCGGATTAAGGAAGCGCTAGTCGCCGGTAAAACCTTCACGATGATTTCGCTTGAAGACCTGCCGGACGATTGGACCACAATAACGCCGGGCGGCGCGGGCGGTGGCGGCGCATGGCAGTACGTTATTCAGCGAACGCGCGATCAGAAGCTGCCGACGGTGCGTGATGGCAACACACTGGCCGCAAAGGCGCTCAGCAAATATATCGGGAAACCGTTCAATGCCGTCGTGCGCACCGAGGGGGACGGCGCTACGGTGAATGGGCTGCTGCTGGCAGCAGACCTTGGCGTGCCTATTGTTGACGCTTGCCTGTCGGGGCGCGCGCGTCCGGAAATCGAGCAGCAGATTCCCTGGATCGTCGGCATACCCTCATACCCGACTGCTTATGTCACGCGTTGGGGCGACACCATCATTGTGCAGCATGCGGTTGACGATTATCGCGTCGAAGACATCGCCCGAGCAATTGCAGTAGGCAGCGGCGGCGGCGCATCGGGCGTGATGAATCCCATGTCCGGTTCCGATGCCAAGCGGGGCGTCATTCCCGGCTCGTTAACGCAGGCCATTCTTCTTGGAAAAACCGTGCGTGAGACAGTCGCTCAGGGCAAAGACCCGATTCCAGCGATTCTCGAGATCGTCCATGGGTACAAACTCTTCCACGGCATCGTGGAGCGCGATGAAACCTGGGGTGATCGCGGGTTCACCTGGTCTAACGTCACTCTGCAGGGGATTCGGGAGGACGAGGGCCACAATTACAAGATTTTCGTCAAAAACGAAAACATCGTCGCCTGGCGTGACGGAGTGCCCGACGCGATGTCGCCTGACTTCATTCAGGACCTCGAACCCAGCGGCGATGCTCACAACGGTCCAGGGTTGGGAGCCTATCGGGTGGGCGCGGAGATCATCATGGTCGGATGGCCGAATGACCCCCGTTTTCGATCGGAGAAAGGAATCGAGGTCTTCGGACCGAGGCACTTCGGTTTTAACTTCGACTACGCCCCCATAGAGCAACTTCAAAAGCAGCGCAAGAATTAGTCTTCACGGAATTGGTTACGATGTCTGACAAAAAACTCATCCTCACGATCGCGGCGATTGAGTTGGTTCTTGCTGCGTTCGTGAGTAAGGTTCTAGCGCAGGATTCCGCCGTCGCACAATACCGAGAAGCGTCGGACCGAATCATCGCTGAATCTCTGGGCGACGGGCAGACGGGCTGGAATCGGATAGCGGAGTTGACCGACCGCTTTCCAGGCAGGCTAAGCGGGTCGCCGAATCTAACCTACGCGATCGCCTGGGTCACCGACAAGCTCAAAGAAGATGGGTTCGATAACGTTCACACCGAGAAGGTGACGGTGCCGCATTGGGTTCGGAACAACGAGAGCGCGGAAATCGTCGGAGACGTCGCGCAGCCGCTGGCGATCGCTGGACTCGGTGGCAGCGTCGCAACCCGGCCGGACGGTGTTCAGGCGGAAGCAATCGTCGTTCACAACTTCGACGAGCTCGATGCCCAGGCTTCGCGCGTGAAAGGAAAGATCGTCGTTTACAACGTGATCTTCCATCAGTCCGGGGATCCGCTCGCCGAGTACCGCCAGGGCACCAGATATCGCGGTTCGGGAGCATCGCGCGCGGCGAAGTACGGCGCTGTCGCTGCACTGGTGCGTTCGGTTGGGCCGATTGCTCATCGTACGCCCCATACTGGGGCCATGCGGTATTCCAACGATGCGCCTCAGATTCCCGTCGCATCGATCAGCGGGGAAGATGCGGACAAGCTCCAGCGCATGCAGGACCGCGGACAGCCGATTACGATCCGCCTCAAGATGGGTGCGCAAACGCTTCCCGACGTCGAATCGGCCAACGTGATCGCCGAAATCCGGGGCCGCGAGAACCCCGAACAGGTCGTGGTGATCGGCGGACACCTCGATTCTTGGGATATCGCGCCTGGCGCGATGGACGACGGGGGCGGCGTAATTGCCACTTGGGAAGCGCTTCGGATGATCAAAAAGTTGAATTTGGTCCCGCGCCGAACCATCCGTCTCGTGCTTTTCACAAACGAAGAAAATGGAACCCGCGGCGGTCAAGGCTATCATCAACAGCACGCCAGCGAAATGCATGATCACGTTCTTGCTCTGGAATCGGATATGGGTGTCCTGCCGATCCGCGGCTTCGGGTTCCGAGGGAGTAAAGAAGCGACGGACGTCATCCGGCAGATCGCTTCGCTATTGGGTAGCATCGGTGCCACCGACGTCAATGACAAGTTCGACGGCGCCGACGTGAACCCAATGGGTTCCGAAAATGTCCCGCTGATCGCACTTGATGTGGATGACCAGCGGTATTTCTACATTCACCACACTGCTGCCGATACGGTCGACAAGATCGATCCGGGGGAGCTTTCGCGCTGCATTGCGGCGACAGCGGTTATGGCGTACGTCACGGCGGAGCTTTCGCAGCCGCTGCCTCGTTCCTCAAAACCAGCCAATGCTGGGAAGCAGTAGCAAACCAAAACAGATGAGAAGACCTAATAGCGCTGCGTTGCTCGCGATCGTCGGGCTGATGGGGATTCAAGCCCAAACTGACCCACGAATTCGGACCCTGAGCGAGCAGGAGGTAGTCGATCTCATGGTCGGGGCCGCGATCCAGGGTACCCGAAGCTCGGACACCACGGCCATGGTTAGTCGGGCTAAGAACATGCTGGGGCAGGGGAAAGCGTTCAGAATCATTTCCGTTGACGACCTCCCGGCAGACTGGGTGATCGTTACTGCCGCTGGCGGCATCGGTGGAGGCGGTGCATGGGCTTACGTTGGAGAAAGAATAAAGCGGCAGAACATCCCTTCCGTCCCAAACGGGACCGCCAAAGCCCTCGATGCGCTCAGTCACCATCTTGGCAAGAAATTCAACGCTGTGATTCGGAATGAGGCCGCCGGGGCGACTCTGAACGCGTTCGAAGTCGCGGCTGAGGCGGGCCTTCCAGTTGTTGATGCTTGTCCAGCCGGCCGCGCCAAGCCCGAAGTTGAACAATCTCTGACTTTTATTAATGGTCTCTCCGTGACCCCTGCAGCTCTGGTGACTCGTTGGGGGGACATCCTCTTCATTGATCACGCAGCGGATGATTACCGTTATGAGGATCTTGCGCGCGCTGTTGCGGTCGCGAGCGGCGGCGGGGTCTCCAACGCTCGTGGCGTACTTACAGTTCAGGAGGTCAGGGACGTGACCATCCACGGGGCTTTAACCGAAGCAATTCGCTTCGGCAGAACCGTTCGCGAGGCGAAACAGAGCGGCACGGACCCCATTAATGCCCTGCTGAAGGCCTCTGCAGGCCACAAGATGTTTGAAGGGGTTGTTTCTCGTGCCGACCAGAAGGGAGAGCGTGGGTTCACTTGGTGGGATGTCTATCTGACAGGCGGAGGGCCATATGCAACCCATACGTACCGGATCTGGGTCAAAAACGAAAATATTGTTTCATGGCTGGACGGGAAGCCCGATGTAATGTCGCCCGATCTCATCTATAATCTCGACTCTAATACCGGTCAGGCACTGGCAAGCGCCGGTTTGGGGAGCTATCCGATGGGCTCGCACGTTACAATCATCGGCAGGCCGGCTCTCTCCCTAGCCTGGCGTACCCCCAGGGGCATAGAAATCATTGGTCCTCGTCATTTCGGTTTCGACTTCGACTATCGGCCAATTGAGCTGATTCTAAAGGATAGGCCTGATTTCGGCGATCGCTGAAGTAAGGCGATCCTCGCATTTGTTTTCCGCTTGGGGCGGGGAGATTGAAGTGCTGTGCAATCGGGCTTCTTCTGTTGTACATTGGACGGGGCGTCGTTTAACTCCATTGAGGTGTCTGCGCCTGTGGCGTCTGGCGACGTACCAATATCCCTAAACTGGAAATTCACGAAAGCGAACGAGCTGAGCCCGGATTCTGTACGGTTCACTCGCATTTATGAGGGTTCTGTTCGCCAGGTGTACAGTTTCATCCGCGCACAAGTGCATAACGTGAGTACGGCTCAGGAACTTGTTGGCCGCGTCTATCTCAAGGCTTATCAACATCGCTCCAAATTTCCTGAGAGCGACGAAGAAACCACTTTTTGGATTTTGCGGATTGCCCGGACAACCCTGATTGACTACTTTCGCGTCGAGGGCCGGCGAGAGGCTGTGAGCATCCCGCTCGAGGAACTCGCGCTTCCGCCGCAATTTACAGCAGATCCTGAAAGCCTGTACCTGGAGCAACAGCGAAGGAGATTACTGATTCGCCTGGTAAATGAGTTCGAAATAGATGTCCGGGAGGTGCTTATTCTGAAGTTCTTCGCCCAGCGCACAAATCGGGAAATCGCGGCTATCCTCGAAATCACTGAAGGGGCAGTTAGCATGCGGCTGCTCCGGGCGCTTCGCACGCTACGAAGCCGTTTGACGGATGCTGGATGGTAAAGACGCCGACCGAACAAACCATGAAGGAATTTGTCCGATGAACCAATCCGAAAAAAACCAAGCGCGGTGCCTTTCAGAGTATGTGGATAGCATTATCACCCGTTCTCGCGCTGAGGAAACGGGACCTTGCGACAACGATGCCTCGCTCGGAGAACTAGCGCGTCTAGCTGAGAATCTGAGCGAGCTACGATTTCTGATGCCTGAAGCGTTGCATCAAAATGTATCACAGAAGATCTTCCGCAAGGCTGAGGAAGCCGAGACTAGAAGTCGTCCGCCCTTCTTTTCTGTCTTTGCAGAGATCAAGTCGCGTCCTCTCAGTTTGCATGCACCTCTCGGACTTGCATGTGCGCTGGCCGTGGTATTCGCTGTCTGGTTCTCGAGAGCGGTGCCCGTCTCTGCCGCGACGGTTCTGGCGCGTTCGGAGACTGCACTTGCAAATCTAGCGGGTCCGGACGAAATACTGCATCGTCGGTGGTCGGTCCGAGTGGAGTTAACATGTCCGGCCGGCGGCAATCCTTCAGTTCGGACCGGAACAATAGACGAATGGCTGGAGACGACGGGACAAGTGCGGTCTGCAGGGCGTTCGATGAGAAGCGATGGAACGCTAAGATGGGCCTATACTACACGTCCTCAAAACCGACACCTTGTATATTTTCCGCCAAGTCAATCGAATCCTCGTGGACTCTTGAGCGTGGAACCCACTGCTGAGGAGTACTACGCAGCAATTCAAAATTTCCCGGCAAATCGGCAGCTGGTAATTCGTGCCTACCTGGATCGAGGATACCTAGTTGAACCTGTCCTGAGCGATCAGCGCTTCAACTGGCGCGTGATTACGGACCAGACGAACGATGTTGATAAGCTCTCCCGGGTTATGTTGACTATGGAGGAGGGCAAACAAAAGAACGGCGATCCCTATTACCGCGTCGGTATCGCCGAGGATCGACGACCCTATTTTTGGTGGAGCGCCGGGGGAGAGCCGTCTGTCTGGCTAGAGCGCCAGGAAACCGTGAGTTTTATCTCGGCGAACACTTACCTTAGCTGGCGGATTGAATCGAAGCGGGAAGACGATCAGGGATGCCGGATGAATACGATTCGTGATCTCATCTCGGACGAACGGGTCGCGAAGGTCGGGTCGGGTCCTGATGTTTTCACTTTGACCGTGCCTGCGGATACTCCAGTTCGGCATCAATCGGCTGCTGAACTCTTGCATGCTGTCCTTTCAGCACTCGACAGGGTCACAAATGAATCCCGCCACTCGCTTGAACAATAGAGCACACAAACGCGATTACGGCGTCAGAGGTGCCTCGAAACGTGATGCGCTACCACGTTAGGACGCAAGCGCTTATCAGGCAACTCACACCTCCTATCGATCAGTTACGAAACGAGATTGAACGCCGTAGACGCGCCGCCGACCTCGATCACAGTGTCCAGTTCTCCGGGTTGCACAAGCGCCAACATGACCGTAATACACCACGCCGGGGACCAGTACTAATCGACCAGCGCCATGGCACGAGCACGTTGTTTGCTGCACTGAATGTTTTGGATGGGACCGTGGTGGGTCATTGCGCTCCCCGGCACCGACATCAGGAATTTCTGCACTTCCTGACCAAACTGGACGGCACGATCCCCAGAAGGCGCGCAGTGCATCTGATCTTGGACAACTACGGCACGCATACGCACCCGGCAGTCAAAGAATGGTCAGCAGCGCGGCCGCGATATCATCTACACTTCACACCGACCAGCGCTTCGTGGCTAAATCTGGTCGAGCGTTTCTTTGCGGAGATTACCGAACGCCGTATTCGGCGAGGTACGTTCCGCAGCTTGCCAGAACTGATTCGAGCAATCACAAGCTATATTCGCGATCGGAACAAAAATCCCAAGCGGTTCGTGGACAGCTCCACCCAAAGACATCATCCGCAAGGTGCGAAAAGCGCGCCGTTGTTTAGGGAATTTAGAAGCGGCACACTAGATATTCTCCGGGCTTGCTCACGGCTTGTATGAAAGAAGATAAGACACAGCGAGCAATGCCCTTGCGGCTCTCGGCATCTTCCAAAAGGCCGCTAAGGCCATGGGGCTCAAGCGGGGGTGGGAGCGCCGCGTTTTGCTGCACACTTTCATGTCAATCTCCCGTCATAGCCGCGTATAGCCTGTTCGGGTACAGCGTCGCCATGAGTTTTCGGATGACCTGTTTCCCATTCTCTCCGTTGGTAAAAACGACCACTCCGATTCCCTGCGACGGCACGAACATCACGAAGGTTTTCACTCCCCAGTCGGAGCCGCCATGGTCCAGGATTTCTCAACGACCAGGAAATGACTTGGGAGACTTTTTTACAATTGACCTCGGGACGGCATAAGGAATCCTGGCGTGAAGCCATCACCAGCGTGATTTCATCATCCTTGCCCGATCAGATCAATGTAGATAACAGCCAAATCATTCTCTCAAGCGATGAAAGCAAAACTTACCGGGTAGTGCTGACCACCAGCACAAAATACTGGGACGACAGCCGGGAGTTCAATCTTTATTTTGTCGAAACGCTGTCCCGCGATGAGTATGGCGATAAGAGCACCACACTGTTGCTCAAAGGACTTGAGCTGGTTTGCAGGTATCATTTTATGTTCCTCGAGAATGACAGCGAGTTCTCGTCGAACAACATCCTCGCAGTCCGTGAAGAGCGCCTCCCTGAGATCGCTGCCAACTTACTTCGGGAGCTGAACCTAATGCGGAGGGAGACGATGAACGTCGGACTTGATCAGCCCACAATCTGGCGGAAGTTTGTCGATTGGTCTCTAATTTTCGAAATGAGCCAAACCTACCGGCCAAAAGAAGAGTTGCTCCGGAAATTGCTGACGGAGATTCTCAACGCCAAAGATTGTCGAGAGGATGCAGGGCGAATTTCGGAAACGGTTGTCCGAAGCAATCGCCGAAATCGAACATCTTGTGCGACCCCAGAATTCCCGTCTAATTGAGGCCATGGCAAAGAAGCTCGTCGCGTCGGTCAACGCGGGCCCGGTGGACGGGAGATGCCAGTAAGTTCCGCGTAACTTTTCGCGTGCCTTACGACGAAGGACCCCATGCAACGCGAGGATCGCCTGTTATTTTTGCGGAAGGTGGCCGGGACGGATATTTGCTTCTTTATCCAAGTTGGATAAATGCCCATTTCTTCTGCTTCCGCATTTTATGAGTCTTTGGACCAGCTTTGTGTTCCTACCAAGACGGAAGCAACCGTTCCAGACGCCGCAGTTCCGCCGAGGTCTGGCGCTTTCTTCATAGCTCGCTGCTTGCGTTCAGCTATTGCATCGGCCGATCGGCGCCCATGCTCCCATCGCGCCTTGCGGCAGCACTCCAAACCTTCCGGAGTTCGAGGTCCGGTGGAAGCCCCACCGTGCATCCGGCAGCGGGAGTATTGGCCTCTTTCGGGTTTCGCATGGCGGGCGCGGTACATGCCCAGCCCTTCCGTGTCTTCGCCCCGCATCGTGGAGCTGTGGACGGATCGCCAGCAGGATTGCCGTTTCTAAGGCGTCCCGTCTCTCGCCCTGTCATGGATTACCACTCTCCTTCCGCCGTGGGTGTGGAGGGCAGCCCTGGCGATATGGCCTGTCCAGGGTTGGACAGATCGCCTCGGCCGAAATCAAGAGGTGTTTAACACTCGTCTTATGGCGCCGCCCGCCATTAAGGGCCAATCCTCCGAAAGGGGCCGCCCCAGCACCACTTTAGGCTTGCTCAGCGCTACCAGTCCTCCTCGGGATCTTCCGGCCCGACGCTCCCTTGCGCATCTTCGCTCCCCTGTGCTTGTTCAGTCCGCGCATCACATGCTGGCTGTTTCTCCGGCATCCTGATAGCCTCCACGTCGATCACCGGGCCCTCCTCGAGGGCGCACCGCTGGCGGTAATATTCTATTCTGTCCGGGGGCAGGAACTGCTCGCAGTACTTAGCCATCCGATCCAACTGCGCATCGGTGAGCGAAGTCAGATCCCCGTCCCAGAGCTCTGCGACGCTAGCTTCTCGCGTGAACATGTTCAGTTCTTTCCCGATGAGTTCATAACAGCTTTTGACGACGCCGTACTGCTTATCTGCCCGCGCATCGACGATGTTCCTGGCTAGCCCGTCTATGACCCACTCCTTATCTATAGCGGCGTTGTTTACGGCGATCTCCGTAACTCTATTACGCACCGCTGGCTTGCAAAGAAGCGGGGAACGTGGAGCAGACCTTCTATCGGTGGCGGAAAGAATACGGCGGCCTGCAAGTAGAGCAGGCCAAGAAGCTCAAGGATCTGCAAAAGCAACGGTGGAGAAGCAGATTCTGAAAGACATCGCCGAGGGAAACTTCTAAGTCCCGAGCGGCGCCGCATCGCCGTTCAGCACGCTCGGGAAAAGGGGTTGAGTGAACGGCCAGCATGCCGGCTGGTGAGTCAGCCGCGGGGAACCCAGCGGTATCAGCTCACGCAACGCAACGACGAAGACCGGCTGACTAAAGCCATCATCACTCTGGCAAGCCAGTACGGACGCTACGGATACCGGCGCATCACAGCGTTGCTGCAACAGGCGGGCTGTGCGTCTCGGGAACGGTCCCTCTGCCTCTTCCGTTGATCCAGGTCGGGGGCATCCCGGCCACCGTAATCGCGGCTCCCCAGTTGATCGCGGTTGGCACATATCAGATCAATCTGATCGTGCTGTCCAACGCACGCGATGGCGACCTTCTTCTCACGGCGAACTATGACGGCGCGAGCACCCAGCCCAACTTGTTTATCCCCGTGACTTCGGTAAATAGGCGCCCGGCGTCGGCATCGCGTTCCATGCGCCCATTCTCCAGGGAGTAGAATGAGTTCTCGTTATGCCCCAAAAAGAACGCCCGACCAAGACCACGGATGCGCCATCAGGATCGCAAAAAGACGATCTGGCGGAAGTAAGAGTTGTTTTGATTAGCGACGAAGAGATAGCTACGGCGGCTCTTGTCGAAAAACGGCTCTGGCATGTTCGGCAACTCTATGCGCTGTCATTTTGCCTCCGTGTGCCCGTCCTCAGGGACATAGACATCATACCGGTGGCTGCGCTGCTCTTCACGGCGAACGATGACAGCGATCTTGAGGAGCTGGTTCCCTTCAAGCTGCAAATCCGATCAGCCGGGACAGGGACCTTTTGGGTGGACCTGTTCATCCAGATGCTTGCCCACCTGCCGAGCGGTGCGGACCTGAAACAGTGGGCGGATTGGTTGAAAAACGCTCAATCCGCAATAGTGGCTGCCGCATCGCTTTGTAGCGTTTTGATCACGTACGCAAAGAAATTGCACCCGCAGGGGAAAGAGTCCGTCGATGTCAAACAGGAGACCAACCCGGCGAACGATACCTTTAACGACATGATGAAACGTATCGCGGATTTGAAGGACGTTTCAGAGGACGACAAAGAACAGATCCGTCGCGCTTTCGCCCACAACCTTGAGGGTGTTCTCGGGCCGAAATGGAGAGAACTCCTGCAGGGCGTGCCGCCAGGTTCGAAGACCCCGGCAGGATAACTTGATCTCGTCGGAGGCAGCTTATGCGGGAACTTTGCCGGCTGCCGAATGCCAGATTCGGCACCAGTGTCTTTGGCGCCGAACGAGGCGTTGTCGAGTTGGGCCATAGCTGCGGATATCGTTTCTGCTATTTTTTCCTGCAAAGCTTCGGGAGCTGCGCGGCCGCCGCTGCGCGAGTTCGCCTGTCTGCAACTCGCTTGTAATCATCAGCGGTTTCGGCGAACCGAAGAGTTCGTGCAGATCGGGCTCCCCCGGCAACGCGTCCCATCCGAGCGATCTAAACTTATTCTCTGAAACTCGTGCGGGTTAATTAAAAGGAGATTTTCCAAATTGGCTGGGGAGCCAGAAATCTCGCGCAAAACTTCTCTCCCCACCCGGTTTACTGGCAGTCGGCATCCTTGGCGCCGCTTCGCACCAACCCGACGGATTCCGGCAGCAAGGTCGGGGCTCAAAAGCCCGCAGTCGGCAGCATCGTATGCTCCGCCAAACGGACAAACTGCACGCCCATGGTGGGCAGGCGCAACACGCGACAGTACTGTCGCACCGACTCTTCTCGCGACGCACGATCCGGGGCATTCATCCATGCACCTCGGTTCCGCGCTGTGAGGACGCCCGTCTCATACAACGCTTACACCGAACTCAGCACACCCTCCTAGCGCCTGTTCTTTAGTTTGATCAGGGCCATCTTGGTGACGACTTCACCATCGACTAAGAAGTGATCGCCTTTATCGATGATGAGTGGATAAGGTCCTCGGCTCGTAGCATTTTGGATTGCCTCGTCACGGGGCGTATTGCTCATAATCGCGCGGACAGCGCGTTCGATGTCGATTTTCCTTTCGGCAGCCGCCTGAAGGGCCACCTCGGCGATCGCGCGCCGGGCGATTTCTTCGTCCGTCAACTGGCCGGCCTGCGTGTCCGCGGCTGGCGCGGGCGATGCCTGCTGCGCTCCCGTCGAAGGTCCCGCTGCCGCGAGAGTCCCCGAGCCCACCAGTACGTTGCACCCCCAATCCGTCGCATCGAAAGCCACTTCCAAGGCCTTGAGGAGAGCGCTTCGGCCAAGCAGGACCCCGGCCGGACTCGGTCCGAAAAGGGCGGGCACGGTCAAGCGAACGCCTTGAAGTTCGATATCGACGCTCCCTTGCTTAAGCACCACATTAGAGCTTCCGGCCGTTTTGACCGCGATTCCCGGCAGCATCGCATAATTGAGTCCGGCATACGCGGCAGCCGCGGTATCGAGCTGGAGGTGGTCGGCTCCAGTATCCACAATACCCGCATATCGCGTCTTCTGCCCGGTCTTCGGATGGATGACGTGAACCTCGGCCATCGGCACGCCGTTGCAAAAGGCGATCAACCATCCGTAATACGGGGCGATCACTGGATCGGGCCTCGAACGATTTTCGCCAGAAGGGGCGCAACCGTAATGTTGGCGATGCGGGCCAGGACTTCCTCAAGCGATTCGGAAAAGGCAATGATTTCCTGGCCGGAAATGGCGATCCATTGATTCTCGTGACTGCGAATCACTTCGGAGTCCCAGGCTTCGCGGAGCCATCTCATTTCCGCAGACTCTTCCAAAGGCCGCCTTCTTATCGGTTCGGGTTCCGCCTGGCCGCGGGCACTTCGTCGTCGGGCGCTCTCACGCTCTGGACGGCCGCCACAGCTCCGGCGGGAGAGGCAAATTTGAGCGTGATCTTATGCGAGGCGCGGGCCGAGCCTTTCGCGCCAAGCTCCACGACGTAAAACTTGATCCCGGCGCTGCCCTCCATGGTGGCCTCCACGGAGAGCTCGATATCGCAATTGGTCAGGCTGATGACCTCTTCGCCGCTGGCGGGCTTATCGGCTTTCAGGAGCCGAAGTTCGCAGGCGACATTCTTGACCAACTCGCTTAAGGATACAGGGGTTGATCCTTTTTTCGCCGGCATGGACGTTGTCACCTCCAAGATTCAGATTCCGAGCGCAACAAGTATACACCCACCCGCTGGAAATGGTGAACGCGGAGATCCGGCCACAGCTGGGCACCGCAAATCTTGCTCCATGGCTTGGGGCGGCCCTCTCGAGCGCCGAATTTCCGCAGCAACGTCGCCTGCTACGTCCCAGCCCGCCGTGCAGCGCGAGTAGATCCAACGCTCGTTCTCCGCGAGGCGTAGTTTCGGAGGGATCGAGTAGCGCCCTGGCTGCCGGTCGGAAAGTCGATCCGCTGAATGAACTAAAGTGTTGAAATGCCGAAGGAAAATCTGAAGCTGGATTCGCGATTCAGCGTGATAGGCGCGTTCTGGAAACCGGAATCAAGAGCGCACCGCCCTCAGGTTCTGTCGATCTCAATGACGCAGTGAGAGCTTGAATCTCTGCCCGGCGTGGGACCGGCCACCGCGAAGAAGATCGAGCACGGTTCTGCGGCGCCGCTAAGAGCTTGTCCCTAATCAGCGGCTGAAGCGCGATTGCTCCCCAGTTCGCGCTCGCCGCGCTTGCCTTCGTCACTATAATTCCCCTATGAAGAAAACAGAAACCAGTTCCCCGCCCGCAGAAAATATCGCCACCGTGGTGAAATTGGAAGAAACGTTCCTCCAGGAGCGCAATACCGTCGAGAGGATTGGCGATGCGATCGGTTCTTTCGCGGGAAGCATGTCGTTTGTCGTGCTGCATGTGGTATTTTTCGCGCTCTGGTTTACCGTCAACGGAAAACTTGTTGCTGGTGTTTTCGCATTCGATCCGTACCCTTTCATCCTGCTCAGCATGGTTGTTTCGGTGGAAGCCGTCCTCTTGTCCACCTTCGTCCTCATGAAGCAAAACCGGGAAAGCAAGCGCGCCGAACACCGGCAGCAGCTGACCCTGCAAATTGATCTTCTCGCTGAACAGGAATCGACTAAAACCTTGCAGTTACTTCAACGCGTTTGTCACCGCCTGGGCATTGAAGATGTCGGCGACGACCACGAGATGAAAACGCTGACCAAGAACACCGCTGTAGATGAACTCGCGGACGAGTTGAAAAAAAATTTGCCGCGTGAATAGCCTGTTTCACCCGTTGACAAAGGGGGTCAGAACACGTCATGCGTCTTGAACGTCGCTTTTCTGTCCTCTTACAGTGTTTTGTCAGCGTTATGGGCAACATAGCTTGGCTTGACTTCAAAGCGGCCTTGTTGCTCGGTAAGCTATGCGTCCTCAGCAACAAAAATCCGTACCCGTCGCGAGCTTCTAGCGAACTCGCTAATCTTAGCGAACGACTGCAGCCCACCAGCAGGTTCGCCGCCAGATCTTCCGCGCGTCGAAAAAGTTGTCATGACGTGCGGATAACCAGCAAGTAAATAACGCAGGGACGCAAGCATCATTGCCCGTGCTCCTCGTCCTCGTCGTTCTCTACAGCGACCCGCTCATGCTTTATATCGAGCCGAAGGCGCGCGAAAAGGCTCATGTACAGGTTGGCTATCCAAACGAGCGTGAAGAGCGAAATTACGTAGCCCCTCCAATCTGGGTACAATAGCCGAAAATGGGTGAGGGCCAGCAAAACGGCAGTCACGTAAAAACTAAAGCAGTACTCGCAAGTGAACAGATAGAAGAGCTTTCTTTGCGCAAGGCGCTGTCCAATGCGGCCGGCCGAAACACGGTACCTATCATTGTGCGTCATTTTTCCGAACGGCCTCGCTGGTAGATACCGAGATTCTCCGCCGGAATGACAATACCGGCGACCTACTCTGGCGATCCTGGAGGTAATCCGTGACCGACCGGCCCCAGCGGTCGAGGCGTCACACCAGCACCACATCGATCATGCGCGACGTAAGCATTTTTCATCAGCAGTTGTCAGCTTTCTGGAAACGATTCAAAGAGCAGAGATAGGCCGGGCCGGTGGCCCCTTTGCTCTGGCCAGAAGCGCGCAGAAACGGCGCGAGCGGGCCAAATGCCGGCGGATTTTCACCTCAGCGGCGTTCCATCAGCGTGAAAGGTGAAAGGAAGGCGTCTTTCTTCGAATAGAACACCCTCATCGGGATCAATGCATATAGAGATTCGGCAGTATGATTAGCGACAAACATCATTCGATTTAAAACTGATTGACATTTATTGAGGAATCAATTAGCATCGTCTATTCCTCAGAATTAGCTCGGTGGTTTGGAGAAGCCTAGTCTCCAAGAGACTACTAACACTCTGACACTAAATTTTAAACAGTTGGCAATCGCTTCTTCGGGAAATACGATAAATCAATTTCCCGGATGGGCCTGAGTATTTTAGCCCAGGTAATGGCGCTGCATTTTTCAGATCATGTTCAACGACTTCGGAGGAGGAGTGCGGGCGCTCGACAGATGGCGCGGGTGCTTATAGAGAAGGCTAGCGAACAGAATTACTTAGAAAGCGAAGGGCAGTCGCATTCCAATTGTTCTGAGCCTCGAGCAGCAAGAACAGCAACTTTGGACTTCGCCGGAACGATCTCTGATCTTCGCAACATCCGGCACGAGATTGATGAAGTCATTCTCGCTCTGGAGCAACTCGGTGGTCAGAATTCGGGAAAAGAGAGGTAATGTCAGCTAATGAGGCGGAATCCAATAGTCACTAAGGCGATAGACAAAAAGAGTATATAACGGCGCGTTTATTATCCCATCGAATCCGTAAATTGTGCCGCATTCCCCAATTAATCTCTAAAAACGCGCTGATTTAAATTGCATCCTCCCGGATGGCGCTGCGCGTGCTCTTTCGTTTGCCGTGCAATTTCGGCCGCGAGTCCGGCTAAGGCATGCGACTCCCATGCCTTGCATAAGAGATCCTCACGGCGAGTCGTTTCCTTTGAAACCATCCAGTATGGGTAATGCATGAACATTGACAAAATGCTCGAAGAGATGCGCGTTGAGCGCGGCATGGTCGACGAGGCTATTCTCGCTCTGGAACGGCTAGTCCGGGGTAAGGGGAAGCGTCGAGGCCGTCCACCTAAGTGGCTGACTTCCTCAGCCGAACAAGATGGAGGGCGTCCTTCTCCCTCCAAGAAAAAACTCATGACCAAGGACCCGGCGGCGTAATGCTTTGTTTGGTTTTGAGAAACCGCGCCTAGCCCGCGCGGCCCGACCAAACTCCGGCGAGCCGGTATCAACGCTTACGACCCAGGCGTTCGAATGAATGGGCAGGAGTTGGGTCTTTCCCGTCGGGTCGCGTTTGTCGAGCTCCGAGATGCGGTTTCCGTGCGGGTCCGCTTTCCAATCGGCATGCTGAACCACATGCGTTGTTGCACGTGGCAGAAAATGGCACGAAATGGCAGTAATTCGGGATACAAGGCATCTGCCAAGCCCTGCATCATGAGGTACTTGGCTATTCAGCGGACCGATCTGTGAGCGTTGATCTTGAGGTGTGATCCGCTGAGCCAATTCAGTTGGGGTGTGGCTTTGGAACTACGCTACAGACAGCAGGGTATCTGAGTTGGACGTCGCCGGGCTAGACGCGCGTCCTCTACGCTCCGGGAGGCTCGCGGAAGAGGCGAAGCATCGTGGGGACTTCTCGAAGGTCCATGTCTGCCCTGCCAGTTCTGGTGACGTGGTGGACGAGCCCGAGGCGAGGCTAGTGATATTGAGTCCAGAATCCGCGCACAGCGCAAAGGCAGATTCGAGCGCGGGTCGGCAATCGGCGGCAGAGATTCTCGATCGCGGATCGGCGGGCCGGAACTGCGGGAACATGCTGGTCTTCCTCGCCGCGGATAAAACTCGGTTCGTGGACCTCGACAAGGCAGTCCGTTCTTACCTGGCTTGGCAGTCCATCGAGAAGGAAACAGTCTCACTTAACCTGACACCATTCCAGGCCAATCAAGTAGAACAACGCTTAGCGAGTTCCGATCAGGCCGTGAAAGGAAGAATCCCCGAGACGTATGTCTGGCTGCTTGTGGCCGGGCAGAAGCGGCCGGAGCCTGGTCAGGCGTTCCCTGCGGTTGAGTGGCAGGAGTTCAGGCTTCAGGGGCAGGATTCGCTCGCGGAGCGTGCTTCGAAGAAACTTAAGAACGACGGGTTGCTCATCACCAGCATGGCCGGCGCGGTCCTGCGCTTCGAAATCGACCAGGTGCCGCTGTGGCGCGGGAACCATGTTGGGGTGAAGCAGCTGGTGGACGACTTCGCAAACTACCTCTACCTGCCGCGCGTCAAGAACCCCCAAGTAATTCTCGACGCGATCCAGGACGGGGTGAGCCGACTCGCCTGGTCGCAGGATACTTTCGGGTACGCGGGTTACTACGACGCTACGGCAGTCCGTTATCGCGGTCTCGAAGCCGGCGTTCGCCCGACGGTCGCTTTGAACGCGAATAGTGTGGTGGTTAAGCCGGAGGTCGCTACGGAGCAATTGAAGGGCGACTCCGCGCCACAAGGATCGGCGGCGCCGGTTGCAGGGAAGGGAACCGAGGAAGTTACGTCGCGGCCGGACCCCGCCATGGGCAACGCTGTCGCTGAGACCGGTAAGGGCTCTCAACCCACACCACCAATTCTCCGCCGTTTCCATGGCTCGGCGAAGATCGATGCGACCCGACTTTCGCGAGATGTTGACGCGATCGCGGGTTCGGTCGTCCAACATCTGGCTGCCTTGCTCGGCGTGAAGGTGACGGTCACCATCGAGATCGAAGCTGAAATCCCGTCCGGCGCGCCGGACAACGTGGTGCGAACCGTCACGGAGAATTGCAGGACGCTGAAATTCGAGAACTCTGGGTTCGAGCCGGACTAATCTGGGCATGTTAATCCGGATCGGTAGCTATCGCGGCACTTCAGAGCGTTCCAGCATTAGTGACGATCAGCACATGTCGGCGCGCCGTTCGCTAACATTTCTCGTCCGCCTTGCCATAACAGACAGCGTTACGAAGCGCCGCGCCCTTTCGGTCCGAGGTCAGGCCCTTGCGTTCTATGAGGAGAACCGCACTTGAGAATCGCCGGATTTCTCGGATTGCTTGATCTCGTGTCGTCGCTAAAATCTGTGTCCACCTTTTGTGCCCACTCCCCGCATAGAAGCATCGCGCACGAATGCTAGCTCCCGGTCGATCTCGCCGCGGAAGTCTTTGATAACTAGCAACAACGCGCAATGATGAATAACCATTGTGCCCAGTGCTAAGTCTATGAAAGTACGTTCGTTCCTGGCTACGAACCAGAAGGTCGCATGTTCGAGTCATGCCGGGCGCACCATACTAGATCACTAATATTTATTTACGGGGGCTCCGGCTCCTTGCTTTGCGAGTCGCCTCCATCTGTTCTGTGATGCGCCCTCACCTCTGTTCCGGGAGCGTCTTCAACATCTGCTGTGCCTCGGCATAATAAGGATCCGAAGGCGGAATCGCTCTGAATTGCTTGCGCGCTTCGTTGGTCTTGCCTTCCTGGGAAAGCGCGCAAGCCAGGAAGTACTGCACGGAAAGTTGTGGATCGAGCTTCAGAGCCGATCGAAACGCGTCCAACGCTCGCTGGGGATTCCCCGTCAGATAGTGGAATTTCCCGGCATTCAGCTGCTCCTCGGCGTCGTCGGACTGGATTTCGTAGCGAGCTAGGACCTCCTGCTTGGCATGCTCGAAGCGGTCTCCGTCGTCGGAGGCGATCCGCCGCACTCCTAGATTGACCAGCGACAGCGCGGCCCCAATCCGCACCGTGCGCACAGGATCCCGTAGCCCGCGCGTGAGTGCGCTTACTACCTCGGACGCATTGCCCTGGGCCGGCTTAATACGAAGGGCGGCTACGGCACGGACCAGCGATTCCGGGTCTCCAAGGGCGCGCTCGAACGCGCTCTGAACCCGCGGTTCATCCGAGAAGCGGCTCAAATGCCCCACCGCGTTGGCCCGCATGAGAAATCCCTCAGCCGGATCAGCCAGAATGTCGAGGAGCTTGTCGACTGCAGCCCGGTCGCCCGCGCGTGCCTGACTGAACGCGGCGGCTCTCCGGATCAGCTTCTGGCGCGACCCACTGGCGTACCATCCATTCATCTGCTTGAGCGCCCACTCAGCGCTTCGATCCTGATGGCAGACATTACATGCGTTTGGGATTCCGTAGCGAATACTATTCTCGGGGACCGGCACGCTCAAGGAATGGTCTCGGATCGCAGTTCTGATGCTAAAAACGGTCCGCGGCATATGGCATTCGACGCAGGAACTGCCTCGGCTGGCGGCCGTGTGATGGGTGTGCGCGGAGACCGCCGCGCCGATGGAGCGATGACACCTGATGCAAAGTGTATTCGCGTCGGGGCGAAGCTGCACGTTTTTCTCGATCTCCGGATCGTGCACGTTGGAGTGGCAGTCGAGGCAAGTTGCGCCGCCCTTAAGAAAGCACTCGCTCTGCCAAAATCCGATCGCGTCGTTCGAAAAACGTCGCGTCCGCCCGTCCGGCCAATAAGCCGGATCTGGATCCACTTTTTGGCCGTACTCCAGAATCGGAAGAAAATAATCGTTGTAATCGGCACCGGCTTGGTAGCCTTGAGCGACGATATCCCGAAGTGAATGGCATTGCGCGCAGATCATCGTATTTCGCAGTTGCGTTCAGCCGTGTCTGTACGACGATGCCGTCGCCGGCGATCCCGGAAACCGTGTTGGGTTGCGCATGGCTGGTTTGCATGTAGCGGGCGACGTGTTCGCTCCCCGGTCCGTGGCAGCGCTCACAGTTTGTTCCAAAATCAACCCATCGATTGTTGTAAGAAATGTGTTGTTTATCGAACCTTTTTTCCTGCCGGCTCACGTGACAGGAATAACAGCTTTTGTTCCATACCTGCAGCAGCACCCGGGTAGTCTCCTCGGGATTTACGATATCGAGGTTGTGAAACCACTCTTTTCGCAGAACGTCCCAGCTTGGCGGGAGCACAATGATACGCCCATCCGGCAGGATCGTGAGGTAATGCTGGATACGTCGGCTGCCCAGCGTATAATCGATCCGGTGCTCCTGCTCCTGGCCCGAGAGATACGATTCGGTTATATAGAAAGACGCCGTCTTTCTCGCGCAGACGATAAACCAAACCCCGCAATTTGACCTGGCGCGCGAGTGAAATCCCCCTTGACACTCGAAGGGGTAGCCGGCTGCAACATCTTCGCGTGCCGGGCTTGAGACCATTCCCGATATTCCCCCGCATGGCATTTTGCACAGATGGCAGCGCCCACATAGGTTGCGCCACTCGCCGCCCGGCCGAATGTTCCCGTCGAGGTAAAGATAATTAATACCGAAATAGAAACACGGGCCGGCGTGTTCTTATTTTCTAAACGGCGCATTAAGCATTCCTTAACGGATTGACAATTCTGCAAGTTACCTTAACATAGAAAAATGTTAAACACTTCAGCAGGGTGGAAGTTGGCAGTAGTGTCTCTGCTTTTCTCGTCGTTCGCTCTTGGGGCAAGTTGGAACTACGGGCAGCATAAACGGAACGGTTACAGACACTTCAGGCGCCAGTCTGCCGGGTGTGAAGGTCACGGTGACCGGCACGACGTTGATTGGCGAGGAGACCCAGGTCACCGGCGAGCAAGGACTCTACCGATTTCCTACGCTTCCGGCCGGCGTCTACAAATTGACTCTGGAGGCCCCAGGATTCGCGACCCAGGTGCGGGATCAGATCACAATCAATGCCGGTTTCGCGGCCGAAATCAATGTCGCTATGACTGTCGCGGCGCAGCAGCAGAGCGTAGTGGTGACAGGCGAAGCGCCCCTAGTCGACACAGAAAATTCAAACGTCCAGAACACCATCAACCGGGCTCAAATGGACAATTTGCCGAATTCGCGCGATGTCTGGTCGATGATGGGTGTCACGCCAGGCATGAACTTGACCACCATCGATGTGGGCGGGTCGGCCGCCGGCTCCCAGCCCGCATATACGGCTTACGGATACGGAACCGCTGGCGGCGGTCCCCCGGCGAGCTTCGGTAATCAATACATCACGATTGACGGCGTGAACACAACTGAGGCGCGAAACGGGACCGGCATGTATTCCGACTATGGTACGCTCGCGGAGTACACGCTCAGCACGCAGGGTAACGATGCATCAGTTCCCACGCCGGGGGTATACGCTGCTTCCATCATCAAGAGCGGCGGAAACGATCTGCACGGGACCTTTTATTTTGACTATGAAAACCCGGACTTTCAGAGTCATAATATCAGCATCTCGCAGTTGGAAGCGGGCGCCGGCACGGGCACTCGCATCACGCAATATCGGGACATCAACGGCGATTTCGGCGGTCCCATCAAGAAAGATCGTCTGTGGTATTACTTTTCGATTCGCGACCAGGCGCTGGGCAACACGGTTACCGGCTTCCCGGCTAACAATCCTGGCGCCGGACCCGCCAATACGACACTTCTACAGAACATCACCTACAAACTTTCCGGACAGTTGAATAAGAACCATCGCATCTCGCATTTCCTGACCTGGGGCCGGAAGGAACTGCCGTACCGCGATGAGGCCAGCACTTATTATGCTGACGCGGTCTACAAGCAGACTTTGCTCCCGTGGGCTGGCAACATCGCGTATGAGGGCATTATTACGCCGAAATTCTTCGTGACGGTACAAGTCGGTACATGGGGTTACAACTGGCTGACATCGGTGTATCACGGTCCGAATGGCCAGATCGCTCCGCGGCAGTTTGAGATTCAGGATGGGAATTACGCGGGCAGCTTCCCGCCCTTCCACGAAGCCCGCCGCCGGAATCAATTTACGCCCGCCGGCAGCTACTTCCTGGATAATTTTTTGCACGCAAATCACCAGATCAAATTCGGGTACACCTATGAACAGGAATTCTTCGGCCACAAGGAGTACGGCCCGCTCAATGAAGTCGTCCAGATCTACAACAGCCCGATCGGCTCTCCCGACTTCACTACGCCGTACGAAGTTGGCCTGTTGAACGGTCCCACAAATGAGAAAGACTATGTAGACTCACAATGGCGCCTACATTACGGACCAACTCCGCATTAAGCGAGTTCACGCTGAATCTCGGCGTTCGCTGGGATTACTGGCGCGCATACGAGCCACAGGAGCAAGTGAACCCGAGTGGAGCGTTCTCCGCTTTCTACTACGCGGGTCAGGCTCTGCCTAATGGTTATTCGATTCCCGCGACCGCGCCCAATTACGTGATTCCAGCCCGCCAGGTACTGCGCTACCCGTTCGATATCGCGCCTCGAATCGGTGTTGGCGTGGGATATGACGGGGAAAGGGAAAGACCGTCCTGAAGATGAATTATGGCCGCTTCTATCAAAACCCCGCCGGAGATTTTGGCTCCACTTATGTCAATGGAGTCCAATATGTTGGTGGGATCTTTAGCGCTGGAACCGACAACGTGGGCACTGGGTTCATCTTCAAATGGAACAACCCTACCAATGCTCCGTTCAATCTGAACCAGTTGGGCGCTTATGTTTCGGGTGCGCCTGCGCAAGGCATCACCGTCCAGCCGCACATCGCGGACCCGGCCCTGGACGATAGCGGGATCTTCCTCGAGCAGCAACTCTCCAATACGTTATCCATCCGGGCAGGATTTGTGTATCGCTACCTCCATCATGATTGGGAGCAAGTGAACACGACGCTGACCTCCAATCTTTTCACGCAGCCGGTGCAGTTCTACGACCCTGGGCCGAGACGGCGTGACGGGCACCTCCGAGATCGCGGGAATATCACGGCATACGATATTCCAGCCGGTGTGGCGATCCCGGTGAGCCAATACCAAATGCAGACTCCAGTCTGGCAACAATGCCTCCTGGGTCAATTACGAGTTCGAAGTCAATAAGCGCATGTCACGGAGATTCATGGTTTTGGGAAGCTTTTACTGGACCGGCGCGCATTATCTGTTGAACGGCGTCCCCACCAACCCGGACATGGCCATCAATAACTATGTCAAGGACCACTACTGGACCTCGCATATCAGTGGCACCTATCAGGCGCCCTGGGGTATATTGGTCACGCCGATTCTTCGTATGCAGCAGGGCCAGCCGACCGATCGAATTTTGAATGTCACTGGCCTTCGAGTGGGGACCCAATCCATTGTGATTGACCCGTTTGGCACCTATCAGTACCAAAATATTTATGTTTTTGACACCCGGCTGGAGAAACAATTTAAGATTCGCGAGAGGTTCCGCTTTGGCGTGTTCTTCGATGCATTCAATATTTTAAATAGCAATGCGGAGACTACTCAGAGCTCGACCACAGGAGTCAAATCGGTAACCATTAACGGCACGAAATACAACACGCCGCTGTTTCTGTCGCCTACGGGAGTTCTTAACCCTCGAATTTTTAGGCTCGGTGTAAAGTTCTCGTTCTAATGTGATTCAAAGGAGTAAAAAATGATTAACAAACGGATCCAAAGTAATAGCACTTATTTCTGCTGGCCGGCGGATGGATGCTCGCGGCCAATAACCCGTTCAACGGGACTTGGAAAATCGATGCTCCAAAATCGAATTGGACCAATGGTAAATTTCCGAAAGAACATGAGCATTGCGATTACACTGAGCTTCAATGGAGATGAGCTCAAGTATCACTCGATCAACGATACTAACAAGCAGAAAAAACCGAATTATGCGGATTACACCGCTAAGATGGACTGGCAACCTCATCCATTCCCTAACAGCGCCCGATTCAATCAGGTTCAGGTTCGGTCCCTTGGGAAGAACGAAATGGAAATCCTGGAGATGAAGGACGGGGACGTGCTCGTCAGCGCGATTTATCAGCTCATGCCCGGCGGAAAACGCTTCGTCCGGCGCGGGATTGCGAAGGGCGCCGACGGCAAATCCGACGAGTATGAAGAATTCTTCGACAAGCAATGATGTATCCTAAAAGACTTCACTCTGACCTAGTTCTTTAAGGAATTAACAATGCGCTATTTCATTCTGCTACTCGCAGGCTTCACTTGTCTCTATGCACAAGAAGCGCCGGCGGGGGGCAGGGGCGGTGCGGCTCCAGCCGCGGGTCCCTCGGTGACCATCGAGCAAAGAACCAATGGGCTTAAGAAGATCGACGGCTATTTCCCGTTGTACTGGGATGCCAAAACCGGGCGAATCTATATCGAGGTCAACCGTTTCTCGACAGAGTTTCTCTACATGGATCAGCTCGTTTCAGGCCTGGGACTGGCCGGCCTGGATCGCGGCCAGATGGGACTGCCTAAGGTCGTCCGCTTCGAGCGGGTCGGGCCAAAGATCCTTCTGGTAGCTTCCAACTACGCGTGGCGTTCGACGTCCGA
Organism: uncultured Acidobacteriota bacterium; assembly: GCA_963799805.1. GTDB lineage: Bacteria > Acidobacteriota > Terriglobia > Bryobacterales > Bryobacteraceae > Palsa-187. The sequence continues at coordinate 49,050 of CAWCYF010000002.1, read as the reverse complement.
CAATCCCTCTGAACGTGCGGCTATTCGGGAGTCGTTTCCGGAATCGACCATGTGGGGTTTCACCAGCGCAGCCGAAGATTCGCCGACCCACGTGTTGATTGACGCCACGGATTTCTGTGTCGCGCGATGCGCATGGAGTCCTGGAGCGGCTCACAAACCTGAAGGAGGGTAATTATCGTCTCGACGCGTCCCGCTCTTCGATTGTCTCCGAAGACACCAAGAGCTTCCCACAAAACACGGAAATCGAGAGCAGTCTCACATTTACGGCGGAGCAGGCTCGGGGATTACCGGCTTTCGATGGCGGGGGCAGGCGCGAAGGAATCGTTTCGGTGGCGCCCGATCCGCACTTTATTACGTTGCACCAGCGTCAGTCCTTCATCCAATTACCAGGGCCGGGCTATACACCGCGCCTTTATGATATCCGGGCAGGTTATTTCAACAGTACGATCTTCTTCGATTATTCAGCCCCGTGGAGCAAGCCGCTGGATACTCATTACCTGATGCGGCATCGCTTGCAAAAGAAAGATCCCAATGCCGCGATGAGTGAGCCAATCAAACCCATCGTCTATTATGTGGATCGTGGAGCGCCGGAGCCGATTCGTACTGCCCTGGTGGAAGGCACTCGCTGGTGGAACGAGGCCTTTGAGGCCGCCGGATTCAAGAACGCTTTTCAGGTCGATGTTCTTCCAGAGGGCGCCGACCCGATGGATATCCGCTACAACATGATCGAGTGGGTTCATCGTACGACGCGCGGATTTTCCAACGGCGCGAGCCTGGTCGATCCCCGCACGGGTGAAATCATCAGGGCGGAAGTGTCGCTTGGCTCGTTACGGGACCGACAGGACTACCTCATCGCGGAGTCGCTGCTTTCGCCATACAAAGAAAATGGCGATGTCGATCTGCAAATCGAAAAGATGGTGCTGGGACGAATGCGGCAGTTGGCCGCGCACGAGGTGAGCCACACGCTCGGCCTTGGCCATAACCACGCTGCAAGCGCCACGGGCATGGGCGGATCACTGACGGATTACCCCTTCCCCTTAATCAAACTCAATGCAAAGGGGAGATCGATTTGTCCGAGGCTTACCACGATGGTATTGGCGAATGGGACAAAGTTGCGATTGCCTACGGGTATACCGAGTTTCCAAAAGGCACGAGCGAAAAGGATCAGCAGGCCAAGCTGAACCAGATTCTGGAAGATGCTCGAAAAAAGGGCTTATATTTTATCACTACCGAAGACTCCGCTCCTATCAACAGCGTTCATCCCTACTCAAACCAATGGGACAACGGTACCGAGCCGGCCGAAGAGCTGGAGCGTCTGCTCGCGATCCGGAAACTGGCGATGTCGCATTTTTCGGAGCGAGCCATTCGCATCGGGCAGCCGATGGCCCTGCTCGAGGATACGTTTGTACCTTTGTACCTATTGCATCGCTATCAGACGGAAGCGGCAGCCAAGGAAATCGGAGGTCTCGATTTTCGCTACGCGGTGCGGGGCGACGGCCAGATGGTCACAAAGATGGTCGCGGGCGATCAGCAACGCAAGGCTCTGACGGCTGTGCTTAAGACGTTAGATCCGGCAAATCTGACGATCCCGGAATCGATTCTGCAGGATTTTCCGCCGCGTCCTCCCGAATACCCGCGAACCCGCGAGTCATTCACCGGCGCGCATACCGGTCCGACGTTCGACGCGCTGGGCGCCGTCGAGTCTGCGGCGGAGATTACGGCGAATGTTCTGCTTCATCCCGACCGGGCGTCCCGGCTGGTGGAATATCACGCTCGCGACGCAAGCCTTCCAGGTCTAATGGAAGTGTTAGACGCAACTCTCAAGGCCACCTGGTATGCGCCGCGTCAACAAGGTCTGGCTCGCGAAACTCAGTTTACCGTGGAAACCGTGGTGCTCGACCACTTGCTGTCAATGGCTGCAAGCCCCACCATCGGCTCGCAGGCGAGAGCGATAGCCGACAGCGAAATTGAGGGGCTCAAGAAATCGCTTTCCGATCAAATGGGCCAAGCTGCCAGCGACCGGGATCTGCGGGCGCACCTTGCGGCCGGCATTGAAGAGATTTCCCGGTTTGAGCGGACGCCTTCATCATTCCAGCCGGCCAAAGAAGCTCCTGAACCTCCCGGAGCGCCGATTGGCGGGGGCGGGAACTGAAACCGATTCCACCACCGGTCAATCGAAAATCAGCCGGGGAAATTCAGCGTCGGCAGGAACTGCGGTTTTTCCGAGCTTTGGTAGCTTGCTCAAACGCGTAAGCCAATCGGAATAATACAGGCTCGCTCCATGCGGCGCCGAAGAACGACAGCCCCACCGGCAGCCCGTCCACGAATCCGGCCGGAACGGTGATGTGCGGATACCCAGCTGTGCATGCCGGGATGGTGCAGGCGTTCGCGCGACCGTCGCCCATTACCCAGTCGGTCACGAAGGCGGGCGTCAGCGACGGCGCGATGATCGCGTCTGCCCGGTGCTTCGCCACAACGGCATCAATACCTTCCGCTCCACTCAGGCGCCGGCATCGCGCAAGCGCATCTTGATATTTCTTCTCTGAGCGATCGCCTGTCTTTTCCGCCGCGATTAGGTTCGACTGCCCGTAGTATTTTAATTCTTGTTCGCGGTGTTGTTCATTGAACGCGATCAACTCCGTCAGAGAGCGGACCGGCAGATGGGAGGGGAGCTTGGCAAGATATTCATTAAGATCCGCCTTGAGGTCATAACGCGAAACCAAGCCGCTGTCCTGTTGATACGGCGCCGAGCTCAGCAGATCGGCCTGTTCGAAAAGTTCGGCGCCTTCCTCTTTGACAACTTTCATACAAGTTTCGATTAGCGCATCCGCGCCTGGATGGAATCCGAAGTATTCGCGCGCCACTGCCAAGCGCGCCCCTCGGAGCCCGCCCGGTGTCAGAAACTGCGTGTAGTCCGAATGTAAAATGGCTGCCACTCGCAGCGGCCGCGGCATCCTCTGAATCTATCCCGGCCATCGCGCCCAGCAAAACAGCAGTATCGCGAACGGTTCGCGCCAGCGGCCCAGCCGTATCCTTGGACAACGATAAAGGAATAATACCAGCGCGGCTCAGCAATCCCAACGTCGGCCGGAGTCCCACTACACCGTTCGCGGAAGCCGGATATGTGACCGACCCACCGGTATCGGTACCGACGGCACCCGCGCAAAGATTAGCGGATACGCCGACGCCCGACCCTGCGCTTGACCCTTGGGGACTGCGATCCAGCACATACGGGTTTCGCGTCTGCCCACCCAGCGCGCTCCAACCGCCGATCCTGCCGAGGCCACGGCCCCCAGCCCACTCGCTCAGATTGGCTTTACCGAGGAGCACTGCTCCAGCGGCCCGCAGGCGTTGAACGATAAAAGCGTCCTGCGGAGGAATCCAATCCGCGAGCGCCAGCGATCCGGCGGTGGTGTGAGTGCGATCCGCTGTGCGATGTTGGCTTTGACTAAGACGGGAATCCCGTGCATCGGACCGCGCACACGTCCACTCTTTCGCTCGACATCCAGCGCTGCCGCCATTGCGAGTGCGTCGGGATTGATCTCGATCACTGCGCGCAGCATTGGTCCACGGCGATTGTTGGCTTCGATTCTAGCCAAATAGAGTTCGGTAATACGCCGCGCCGTATACTTGCCGGTCTGCATCGCTCGCGACAGATCGTCGATGGTGAGCTCATCGAGTTCAAATGCGGGGCGGCTGCGGCGCATTCCCGTGTTCCGATTGCCGATCAGCCTGTGGCGACTGTCCCGCAAGAGCCGCGCCGGAGGGAAGGAGTGCGAAAAAACGCCGGCGATTCATGAAAAATTCATGTCGCCAGCCCAAACGGCGCGCGATCCAGATTGGTCGTATGTAACCCGGCGAGATCCTTCGTCGAATGCCTCTCGAGCGGCCAGCCCATATCCCCCGATCCGTCGGCCAGTAATAATTTGACGAAATCCTTGACGAAAATCGGGAGCGAATTGAGTTCGCGAACGCAGATCTGGAAATTCTGTTCCGCCCACGCATCCGCCAATTCAACCACCCGGATCGCCGTCGTCCTCGCATACCGGCGAGCGGTCGATTCGGTCAAAACGCCAATGGCAGCCCCGGATTCGGCGATACGGCAGAGTGCCTCTAAATCTCCGACCTGGACCCGGATCTTGAGAGGCTGGCGTGCAACTTGGGCCGCTTGATCGAGCAATACCTGGATCGCACTGGTTTCAAGCAGCGCAACATAGTCGAACGGTAGCGTTTCGCGGAAGCTGACTTTCTTGTTCTGCGCGAGTGGGTGGTTGAGGGCGGCAATCAGCACCAGCCTCTCACGACCGTACGGGATGGCCTCGAGATCCTCTGTGCCCACTTCATCCGCAACAATTCCAATATCGGCAGTCCCGTCACGCACCCCACCGACAATATCGGAGCTCAGGTGCTCATGCAGATCGACCTTCACGTCCCTATGGGCTGCTAGATATGTGCACAGCGCACCGGGCAGGGAACCGGTGATGGCGCTACTGCTCGCAAAAATTCGTAGATGGCCTTTCACCCCTACCGCATACTCCCGTAAATCCTCACCGAGCCGCTCCAATTGCTGCAAAACGAGGCGCCCGTGACGCATGAAAGCTTGACCAGCAGGGGTGAGCGACACGCCTTGGCTGGTCCGATAAAGAAGTTTTGTGCCTAAATGCTCCTCAATATTTTTTATGCGCACACTCGCTGCCGGCGCAGACATGTAGGAGTGGTGGGCGCCTTGAGTAAGGCTGTTCGTCTCTGCGATCCTCACAAATAGCTTAATATCGACGAGATCAAATTGAGTGGGCATGAGTACCAATTCCTGAAGACATCAAGCCGGAATTGCTTTCAGGAAGTATACGGCCGATCCCGCCAGGAGTTTCCAACCAAGCGGTGAACTCGTAGATAGGAATCCGGTTAGTAACCGGTTACATATCTCTAAATACTTGATGCGTAAAGTGATGGACGCTGCCGGCGATTCGTGCGATTTGATCCAAGACTGGGACGGCGGATACGGGATGCTATAATTCCCAAGAAACGTGCGGGCCATCGAGGAAGCGACGTGGGCTCAGGTCGAGCGTATCCTTTCCAGCGATACGTTTCAGAACGCCGAAGCCTTGCGCCGGCTGCTGAGGTTTCTTGCGGACAAGTCCCTTTCCGGGGAAGCCGAACAGTTGAAAGAATATACGATCGGTGTAGAAGCTTTCGGAAAGCCCCCGAGCTACGATCCGCGGCACGATTCCATTGTCCGGCTTCAGGCAGGGCGGCTGCGGCTCAAACTCTCCGAATATTATCGCACCGAGGGCAAAGAAGATCACCTCATCATTGAAATGCCTAAGGGGCACTTCATCCTGAGCTGCGAGTCACGCTCGTCGGCGCCCGAGCCTGCTCCCGATCCAGAAATGATGCCCAAGCCGCAGCTTCCAGGCGTGCAATGGCGCCGATTTTTTCAGGTCGCTTGCGGAGCCTTACTGGTCGCCATCGCTTGGGGCGCTTACACGACCTTCGAGTTGAGGAGCGAGCGACGGAAAGCAAACCTTGCATTCGCTGATGGCTGGACGCCGGCGCTTACGGAACTATGGCATCCCTTTATCTCGAGCAGCCGGCCGTTGATCGTAGCGATTGAGGATCCGTTGTTTGTCGAACTCAAGGGCACAGAAACATACTATCGCGATAAGTCCTTGAATAGATGGGAGGACGTTCTCAATTCTCCGAAGGTCGCAGCCATACGGAAGGCCTTCAAGAACGTAGAGATTCGTCCCCGATATTATTACACGGATCTGGGAGAAGCCAATGTCGCATTCCTGCTCGGACGGCTGCTCTCGACGCGGGTGCAGAACATGACGTTGGCCAGAAGCAGCTTGATCTATTGGCAGCAGCTTGCGGATAACAACGTCTTATTGATCGGGGCTCCCTGGTTTTTTGACGAACATTTGGGCGGAATGCCGGTTGATCCGGAGATGATACAGGATCGCACTGGAATCCATATTCTTCATCCGCGGCCCGGAGAGCCCGATATTTTGCTGGATCAACTTCCGACGGGCGTAGCCGAGGATGGAGAAGTTTACTCATTGATTACACACGTGCCTGGTCCCCTCGGCACAACCGATGTAGAGAGTATTACAAGCAATCGAACCCCGGGACGGGTTGGAGCGGTGGAATGGCTTACAAACCCGGCGCTTGCGCAAATTCTGTACAGCCGGCTGAGGAAACCATCTGGTGAACTTCCACATTACTATCAACTGGTTCTGAAGGTAAAATTTAAAGATGGCGTTCCGACTGACACGGATTACGTAATGCACCGCGAATTGCGCATTAGCGAGCGTGCTGCAGCGACGACTCACAAAGACCACTAAAGGCGATTACAGAAGCTCCAAAGATGGAGTTAAGCCCAGCCTAAGAGTGTCTTTAGGAAATCCAAATTGTGCGAATTCAGAAATAGATATGTAATAGGGAGAACTCTCTTGAGATATATGGCTAGAGTACGGGAATCAACTCTGCTTATCAGCCTGCTCGTGGTAGCGGCGTCGATTGCGTTGGGTCAGAGGAATCCCAATCAGGACCTTGCTCACGCGCAAGGCACCAATTTAGGTATATATACGTTCTCCGGACGCTGTGGCACTTGCCATGACACCGGGAAAGGCGGCGCGGCGGATCGCTACGCGCTCAACCGCAACACTCCGGAAGAAATCCTCGAAAACATGGCAACGGGATCGATGGCCCCTTACGCAAAGGGCCTGACCGAGCTGCAGATGCGCGTAATTGCCGTCTATGTCGGCGGACGGCCGTTCGGTTCCGCAAAACAAGGTGAAGCCTCTACGATGAAGAACCAATGCAGCGTCAGCCGGCCGCTGAGCAACATCTCTAAAGCCGGGACGTGGAATGGATGGGGCTTCGATTCGACTAACTCGCGCTTCCAGCCGGCGCCGGGACTTACCGCCGAACAATTACCGAGTTTGAAGCTGAAGTGGGTGTTTGGTTTTCCAAATGGCAACTCGGCTTATGCGCAACCGACGGTCGTGGGCGGGAAGGTTTTCGTCGGCGCCGATACCGGCTTCGTGTACTCGCTCGATGCGGCCAGCGGCTGCGTCAACTGGTCGTTTAGGGCTAACGCGGGTGTGCGCACCGCGGTCAGCATTGGGCCGGGCGCCGATGCGAACGCCAAATACCTGGCTTACTTTGGCGATATCAAAGGAAATGTTTATGCCGTGAACGCCGATACCGGCGCTCAGGTGTGGACTCAGCGGGCGGACAAGCATCCGATCGCGCGCATAACGGGGACCCCCAAGTTGCAAGGGGATCGTCTGTACGTGCCCGTTGCATCGCTTGAAGAATCCGGAGGCGGTAACCCGAATTATCAGTGCTGCACTTTCCGGGGCAGCGTAGTCGCGTACGACGCTCACACCGGAAAACAGATTTGGAAGGCGTACACAGTTGCCGAAGAAGCCAAACCGCTCAAGAAGACTTCGATCGGGACGCAGTTGTGGGGACCCGCGGGAGCGGGAGTCTGGTCGTCGCCTGCGATCGACCTCAAACGGCGGGCAGTTTACGTTGCAACTGGCAATTCCTATACCGAGCCGGCGGTGGAAGCTTCAGACGCGATCGTAGCCTTCGATCTCGACACCGGAAAGCGGCTTTGGATAAATCAGGTGACGGCGAACGATTCGTACGTCAGAGATTGCCCCGGTAAATATCGACCGAATGTGCCCACCGCAAATAAATCCGAGACGTGTCCCGCTGATTTGGGACCCGACATGGATTTCGGGAATGCGCCGATTCTTCGGACGCTCCCCGATGGACGCACTCTGATCGTCATCGGACAGAAGGACGGCCATGCCTGGGCGCTTGATCCGGACAAAAAGGGTGCCGTAGTGTGGCAGCGCATGGTCGGATTAGGGTTGGACTCGGGAGGCGGCGGGATGCAATGGGGCTCGGCCGCGGATGAGAAGCAAGCGTATTTTCCGGTCACCAGAGCGGGACCGACGCTCGGCCTCGCCGCTATAAATCTGGCTAGCGGTGAACTCGCCTGGCGCGCTTCCCCGCCGATTGGCAGCTCCGCGCCCGCTACCGTGATCCCTGGCGCTGTATTTTCTGGTTCCGGCTCCGGCACACTCTATGCCTACTCGACAGCGGATGGGCGGGAACTCTGGAATTACAATACTGCGAAAGAATTCACGACGGTCAACGGGGTCGCCGCCAAAGGCGGCGCAATGAGCGGATCGGGGCCAGTCGTGGCCGAGGGAATGGTTTTTGTTCCGTCTGGGTACTCGGATCTCTTTGGGGGCAATCAGCGCGGCAATGTGCTGTTGGCATTTGGGGTCGACTAAGTCCTGGTTAAGGGGGAGTCTCGGAATGATAAGTCTCCGAAAGTATGTGATTGTCTTTGCGCTGATTGCTTTTGTTAGCGTGACCGCATGGGCGCAAGTAGGCGCCAACGTGGGCGGCGTGGTTACCGACAATACGGGCGCGGTTATCCCCGGAGCGACAGTCACGATCACGAACACCAGCAACGGTGTCTCGCAAACCCTCAAAGCAGGTCGCGGAGGGGGCATATCGCGCGGTGAATCTCCAGCCCGCCCCCTACGAGATCACGGCCGAAGCGGCCGGCTTTGGGACCGTAAAGAAGAATGCCACGCTGCTGGTTGGCTCCGACGTGACCGTGGATTTCAGTCTCGGCGTCGCGGGAGTGGCGGAGAATGTCACGGTAACAGGGGAAGCGGCTGCCCTGGTGGAGACCACTAAGTCGGCGCCCAGGTCGGTCATCGACAGCACCGAACTATCTGATCTGCCGGTATTGAATCGTGCTTTTCTGGCAGTGGCTCAGAACATGCCGGGAGCGGCTTCGACCACAAACCTGGCGCAGGTCAGCCCATTCTCCGTCACGAAATTCGGCGGTGTAGCCGACCAATCCAGCGGCTATACCACGCTGATCGACGGCACCGCCATAGACGATGCTACCTGGGGGACGCCCAATCATCAACATCAGCCAGGACGCGATCCAGGAGTTTACGGTATTCCGCAATCAGTTCGATGCGCAGTACGGTCACGCCCTAAACGCAGTGGTTAGTGCGACTACCAAGTCGGGCACCGACCAGTTGCACGGAACATTTTATTATTTCGGACGCGACGTGGACCTGAATGCGAGGAATGCGAAAGCAACCGTTACCCCGCCCTACAGCCTTTTTCGAGGAGGCGCAACAGTGGGCGGCCCGATTAAGCGCGGCAAGACGCACTATTTCGCCGCTTTCGAATATCTCGATATTCACACTGCGGGTATTGAGGCGCTCCCTCCCTCCAATCCGTTCGCCGCTGAGGAAAACGGTAATATTCCTTATGTTCAGACTGAAAAAATCGGCGACTTCAAGATCGACCACAGCTTCTCCGATACCAATAGTTTCTACGCAAGGTATGCATACGATCACTTTACGATTCCTTCGGCCCTCCCCTCCAACTCGAATGGTACGAGTAGCGACAGCCGGGCGCACAGTCTGGTCCTGGAGGATAACTGGATTCTAGCTCCGACTCAGGTCAACACGCTTCGCTATGTTTTTTTGCATCACGATCTGGCTACCTTGCCGACAAACTACAATTTGGGCATCGGGTACACGGATTTTACCTTCGGTCAAAATACCACCGCTCCGCAGTACTTTCCGCGCACGAACCATACTCTGAGCGATACGTTTTTCCTCAGCAAGTCTAAACACGACATTAAGATCGGCATGGACGCAGCGAAGCAGTTCACCTCCTACTTCTCTCATTATTATGAGGACGGGTATTTTCAATTCACCTCGGACGCTCCGTTTAACGCCGCGAACCCCGCCACTTGGCCGATCTCGTTTACGCAGCAGACTGCCGGCAACTACTATCATCATTCCTGGGCTTTCGGTCCATATATTCAAGATGACTGGCGGGTGCTTCCCCGGTTGCGCCTGAATCTCGGACTTCGCTACGATTTTGAAACCAATCTGCTCGACAACGGCTTTTACGATGCCTTACTGAAAAACCCGGCTTTCACAGGCATCAACCACTTCGTCAGTAACAACCGTGGCACCAACTGGGCCGAAGGCTGGCAGCCACGCGCTGGACTCGCATGGGACGTGAACGGCAAAGGCGACTTTGTGGTCCGCGCGGGATTTGGGAAATATATGACGCGCGAGCGCGAGTACTGGAACAACTCGGCGGAGACTCAGACGTTTGGGGCCGCAGTCGTCATCACCAATCCCCAGCAATTGCAATATTTATCCTAATATCACTGCCGTGCTTAACGGCCAGAGTCTCGCGTCCTATGTGACTACCGCTGCTCGTTCCGCGATTCTGATCCCTGACAATTTTAAGCTGCCTTATTCGTTGAACACAACGGCCGGCTTCGGCTGGAAAGTCAATGCCCAGTCGTCCTTGAATGTCGATTACGTGCATACTCACGATTTGGACGACCTCGGCGAAACCGATGCGAACCTGCCCGCGACCGGAGCGCTCACCGCATCGAATCCGCGGCCGGTGCCACAGTTCGGCAGGGTCGCGGAGATCATCCCCCTTCGGCCAATCGTGGTACGATGCATTGGAAATCCAATATCGCACCAGCAGGGTGAAAGGGTTCCAGAACGTCTCGGCCGCTTACACCTACTCGAGGAGCTTGATCAACGGTGTGACTTGGTACAGCACCTTCAGCGGCACGGACCGGTTCCGGGATGATTACGGATATAACCCGACCCATACTCCGAACAATCTCAGCCTCACGTGGACAACCGTGAATCTTCCCGGGAAAATCCAGTTGAGCGGCGAATTTAGTGCTGTCAGCGGTCCCCCGAATGCGGTGCAGGCGGGAATCGATTTAGATGGCGATGGCAACCCCACCAATGACCGTCCTCGCGGCTTGCCGGTAACGGTGGGATATGGCGACGTCGGTGGTCAGCTTGCCCTCATTAACGCCTTCCGAGCCAATCCATGTGGATTCACCTACTCCTCAGATGTCACGTGTACGGCAAAGCCCTTGCCTCCTATTAGCGCGAACCTCCTCTCGCCTCAAGCTGCAGTCAGCTTGAATATGCGCGTCACGAAGATCTATCACAATCACCGAAAGCCGGCGTCTGGAGCTTTTCTTCGAAGGCTATAACGTGACCAACTATGTGACCAACTATGGAGGAGTAAACAGTATGAACTCCACTTCGTTCTTGGTTCATACGATGGCCCTTCCCGCACGGCAGCTTCAATGGGGCGCCAGATTTGTATTCTGATGTCGAAATCTAAGCTGGCCGGAATTATTTTCGTGGCGGGGAGCACGGTGGTCCTGTGTTCGGCCGCATCTCCCGAAGAGTGGCCCTATGCGGGCGGCGATCAGGGAAGCATTAAATATTCGACGCTGACGCAAATCAACACGGGTAACGTATCAAAGCTGAAGCCCGCCTGGCAGTGGCACTCCGGCGAGAAGCCGATGGAAGAGTTCGGAACCACTCCCGGCATGTTCGAGACGACGCCGATCATGATCGGGGGCGTGCTCTACTTCAGCACTCCGTATAATCGCGTGATTGCGCTGGACCCCGCGACGGGCCGAGAGCGCTGGTCGTATGACCCGAAGGCTTACGAAGACGGCCAGGTCCCCAACGGCACCGGATTCGTCCATCGGGGAGTCGCAGCCTGGCACGATAGCATCACTAATAAGACGCGAATTCTGATGAACTCGCGTTACCGGCTGATCGAGCTGGATGCGGAAACCGGCAAGCCCGTCCCAAACTTCGGCGATAACGGCGTGGTGGATCTTTTGCAGGGCCTGCCGTGGGAAGTAAATCCGAAGCACTATACGAATACTTCTCCGGTGGTGGTCTACAAGGATCTCATTATTGTCGGCAACGGAGTGGCGGACCGGCTGGTGTACCGTAAGGATCCGCCCGGAGATGTTCGGGCGTTTCATGCGCGCACGGGCAAGTTGGTGTGGACTTTTCACACGGTTCCGCACGATGGCGAGTTCGGAAGCGATACCTGGGAAGGCGGCTCGAACAATTACACGGGGCATACCAATGTCTGGGCGCCGATGTCGCTCGATGAATCGCGTGGATTGCTCTATCTGCCGGTGAGTACGCCGAGCAACGATAATTACGGCGGAAATCGTCTGGGCGCAGATCTGTTTGCCGATTCGCTGGTGTGTCTGGATGCCGCGACCGGCCAGCGCAAGTGGCATTATCAGATCGTTCATCACGGGCTCTGGGATTACGATATGCCCGGACCGCCGGCGCTGGTCAGGATCACGGTGAATGGCAAGCGCATCGATGCCGTGGTTCAACTCACCAAACAAAGTTTTGCGTTCGTGTTCGATCGCGTTACCGGTAAACCGGTATGGCCGATTGAAGAGCGGCCGGTTGCCGCGAGCGATGTAGCCGGGGAAAAAGCCTGGCCCACCCAGCCTTTCCCAACCAAGCCTCCGGCCCTCACTCCGCAAGGTGTCAGCCTTGGACGACGCTTTTGATCTTACTCCTGAGTTGAAGGAGGAGGCGCAGGCGGCCCTCAAGAAAATGCGCGTGGGTCCGCTATTTACTCCGCCCAGTATGGAGGGAACCCTCATGCGCCCCGGTGTGCTCGGCGGCGCTAATTGGGCGGGCGGAGCATTCGATCCCGAGACCGGAATTTTATTCGTCAAGGTCAACACCAATCCCAGTCTTCTTCGTCCGCGTATCCCGGACAAAGAGGGAAACATTCCCGCCGGACGCGGCGGGCGAGGCGGCGGCCCGACTCTCACGATCCGCAACGGTATCCCCTTGCTGAAGCCCCCGTATGCGTACGTCGATGCGGTGGATCTGAATAAGGGAGATCTTGTCTGGCAAGTGCCGTTTGGAGATGACGCGGCGTTGCGCAATAATCCTGCGCTACGAGGCGTGAAACTGCCGGCCAAACTTGGCGCGGTGGGAGATGCCGGGGTGATCGTCACCAAGGGCGGCTTGTTGTTTGTCGGCGGCAACGATGAAGCTTTTCACGCGATGGACAAGAAGACCGGGGAGGAGCTTTGGTCTTACCCAACCTCAGGCATCAAAACCAACGGTACTCCGATGACGTACAGCATCAACGGGCGCCAATACGTGGTCATCGCCGTGGGCGGAGCCGGTACGGAACCATCCCTGCTAGCCTTCGGTCTATAATCGAAAACTCAAGTAAGGAACAGTCTATGTCATTTCCAAAAATGAAAACAATTCGATCGCTGATCTGGAGCCTGCTGCTTGCGGCGGGTCTGCTGGCGCCCGTTCATGCGCAGCAACCGACAACAATCGCTCTTGTTGGGGGCATGCTGATCAACGGGCAGAATGTGGCTCCCATGCACAATGCGGTCGTTGTGATTCAAGGTGACCGGATCGTGCAGGTTGGTCCAGCGGCGAGAGTGAAGATTCCGCAGGGAGCCACCATTATCGACACCACTGGGCAAACCATGCTGCCCGGCTTGATCGATGCCCACATTCACCTAATCCTCGTTGGCTGGGGAGACGAAGGTGGATTTTTCGAATGGCTCAAGCCGCGTCAGGCCGAATATCCCATCGAGAAGGTAATGGCCATTTCCGCGTATCAACTTCTGATGTCCGGCGTTACGTCGGCGATCGATCTCGGCGGCCCTGCTAAGGAAAGCATCGACCTCCGTGAACGCATCAACAGGGGAGAGATTGCCGGCTCGCGAATCATAGTGAGCGGTCCCCTGCTTGCGCGCATTCCGTACCGTGGTTTTCCCGAGGATTGCACCTTCGTCGTTACCAGCCCGGAACAAGCCGCCGCGGAAGTCGACAAGCTGGCTGCGATGGGCGTCGACGTGATCAAAGCGCACGCCGGGTTGACTCGCGAAGACTATTTCGCCATCGTGAAGGCCGCGCATGCACACGGAATCAAAGTGCATGCCCATCTTTACGACGAGCCGGCGCTGCGGAACGCGTTCGAAGCAGGAGTGGATGTGCTCCAGCATGTCGGTTCCGCGGGAGTTCCCACGTACTCGCCGGAACTCGTGAAGGCGATTGCCGTGGCCGGCCGTCCGGTGGTGCCGACCGTGGCACATCGATCCTACCTCTACCCCGACACCATCGATTTTCCCGGAAAGCCTTGAAGATCCCGAACTCAAGAGCCTTTTCCCGCCCGATATGTGGGCGGGCCTTCAAGATTCGTTGAAGGAGTGGAGGAATTTAGGCTATTTCAGGGCAATCGTCTCGGCGATGGAGTATCGCGATCCGCTCACCAAACAATGGATCGACTCGGGTACGGTCGTGGGCATGGGGACCGACAATGGCACGCCGATGAATTTTCACACCGACGCACTGTGGCGGGAAATGAAAGTATTCGCCGACTTAGGCCTGTCTCCTTTGCAAGTGATCGGTGACGCTACCCGCGTAAACGCCGGTATTATGGGCAAAACAGATCTCGGCACCATTGAAGTTGGCAAACTCGCGGACATCATTGTTGTGCCCGACAATCCCCTCTATGACCATATGACCGACCTGGGACATGTGCAGGTTGTGATCAAGGGCGGAGTCATCTATAAGCAGAATGGTAAGCCCAAAGTTGGCATGCCGAAATGAGTTAGGCGAACTGGAGCAACACGGGTGAATGTTTCGGGCCCGGCGTGGCGTTCGGATGTAAGGAGGGATATAAGATGGCTAGCGTGAGCAAACGAGTTGCTGTGGCGTGCTGGGCGACTGGCGTGTGCGTGCTCTTCACCGCAGCCGTAATGTTTGGACAGGACCCCGATGAAGGCGCAGGCCGCGGCCGGCCATTGGCCTCTTACCGGCCCGCTGTGCCGGGAGTGCATGGGTTGGTCACCGCAGGCCATCCTCTCGCGGCCATGGCGGGATTGCAGGTGCTGATGAAAGGCGGCAACGCCATCGATGCAGCCGTAGCTGTTGGGACCACACTCAACATGATGGAGCCGCAGATGAATGGTATCGGCGGCAACGGGTTCATGACCGTGTTCGAAAAAAGCACCGGCAAGGTTTACTCCCTGGCCATGGCGGGCGCTACTCCCAAGGCCATCAAGGGCGAAACCATGACGCCCGCGACGCTCGATTGGGGTATTAATGCGGGGATTGTGCCGGGAAATTTCGGCGGCTATGTAACCGCGCTTCAGCGGTTCGGCACGATGAGCCTGGCCGAGGTCCTGGCGTCGGCGATCGACTACGCCGATCATGGCTATCCCATCGATGTTTCGCTCGCCACAGCCATCGCGCGCGCTCAAAAAAGGCTCCAGGAGTTTCCAACCACGGCCAAGGTGTTTCTACCCGGAGGACACGCGCCCCAAGCCGGCGATCTGTTTCGGAATCCGGATCTGGCCCTCACTCTGCGCAAAGCAGTGGAGGCGGAGCAGGCTGCATTGAAACAAAAAAAATCGCGGGCAGATGCGATCCAAGCGGCCTTCGACCGATTCTATAAAGGCGATATCGCGCAGGAGTTCGATCGCTTCTTCAAAGAGAATCACGGCGTCATGACGGCTGCCGATCTGGCGGCATACCGGCCTGCTTGGGCGGAGCCGCTGCATGTCACCTATCATGGCTATGACGTTTACAGTAACCCGGCGAGCTCGCGCGGTGGCTTTGAGCTCGAAATGGCGCTGAATCTGGTTGAACCCTACGATCTCGGCAAGCTTGGCGCCAACACTCCAGAAGCGCTGCATCTCCTCATTGAAGCGATCAAGGTCAGTAAGGCCGATATTTATCACTATGTCGCGGATCCGAAGGTCACACAGATTCCTGTGGGCGGGCTCGTCTCAAAGAGCTATGCAGAGAGCCGCCGCAAGCTGATCGATCCGCACAAAGCGATCGACTATCCCGGCTGGGGTGAGCCGGCCCAGTTCGAAAAAGGCGCCAGTGCCGTCGCGCTGCTCCAGCGGCCAGGTGGTGGCCGTGCGTTCCCCGAAGATTACGATATCGAATATGACACGACGAGCTTTTCTATTGTGGATCAGTATGGAAATGCGGTAGCGTGCACACCGACGCTGGGCGGCGGATTCGGTAATGGCGTAGTCGTGGGCAATACAGGATTGCTGCTGAACAACGGCATGCGATTGGGGTCGACCTCGCCTTACCCGGATAATGTCAATTACGTACGGGGCGGCCAGATTCCGGTGCTCAACAACTCGCCGACCGTAGTGCTCAAAGGCGGGAAGCTGGCAATGGTATTTGGGACGCCCGGGGGAGAGACAATCGGGCAGACCGAGTTCCAGATGCTCGTCAATGTTCTGGATTTTCACATGCCGGTTCAGCAGGCGGTAGAAGCGCCTCGCTTTGAGGTCTCGGCCAAACCTAACTTCTACAAGCCGGGCGCGGCGATCTCGATCACAATCGAGGATCGTGTGCCGGCGGCTTCTATCCACACCCTGGAAGAATGGGGCCACCACTTCAACGTTACTTCTGATTTCGCAGCTGCCGTTGGAGGAATGCAGGCGATCGTGATTGATCTCGATAAGGGGACCATGAAGGCCGGCGCGGACCCGCGGCGCACAGGATACGCCGTCGGCTGGTGAGACGCAGCAGCGATTGGATCAATTCCGCGAGGCTATGACAACCATAACGACGCCGGCTTCGCGCCCGGTGTATCGGACGCTTTACTTCCAAGTCGTCGTCGCGATGATCCTCGGTGTGATGCTTGGTTTCTTCTATCCCTCTGCGGGTGAGAAGATGAAGCCCCTTGGCGACGGCTTCATCAATCTCATCCGCATGATGATCGCCCCCATTATCTTCTTCACGGTAGTGGTGGGTATCGCCAACGTGGGCGACATGCGCAAGGTCGGCCGGGTTGGATTCAAAGCGCTGCTTTATTTTGAAGTCGTGACGACGCTAGCGCTGTTGCTGGGGCTTGTCGTCGTAACCGTCTTCCAACCCGGAGCCGGAATCAATGCGAATGCGGCGACACTCAATACCAAAAGCGCGCAGCAATATGCCAGTGCAGGGAAGGGAATGCACACGGTGGACTTCCTTCTCAATATTATTCCCGATACTGCGGTGAATGCTTTCGCAAAGGGAGAGATTCTGCAGGTTCTATTGATTGCGATTCTCTTCGGACTGGCTTTGGCAATGATCGAGGGCGGCAAATCACTCATCGTTGCATTCGACTCCATTACGCATGTGCTCTTCGGCATGATCGCATTGATCATGAGAATAGCGCCCATCGGCGCTTTCGGAGCCATGGCGTTCACCATTGGGAAGTACGGAGTCGGGACTCTATTGCCGCTCATCAAGTTACTGTTGTGCGTGTGCTTGACCAGCGCGCTCTTTGTTTTCCTGGTGCTGGGGTTGATTGCGCGCTTCCATGGATTCAGCTTGTGGAAATTACTGAAATATCTTAGAGAGGAGATTGTAATCGTGCTCGGCACGTCGTCCTCGGAAACAGCTTTACCACGCATGATCATAAAATTGGAGAAGCTGGGGTGCTCGAAATCAGTGGTGGGATTGGTGGTTCCCTCCGGTTATTCTTTCAATCTCGACGGAACCGCGATATACCTGACAATTGCCGCGTTTTTTGTGGCCCAAGCCACAAATACACATTTGAGTGCCGGCGAGAAGTTCACGCTTTTACTGGTTTTGATGCTGACCTCCAAGGGTGCGGCAGCGGTCACGGGGGGAGCCTTTATCACGCTTGCCGCGACTCTAGCCTCTCTTGGCACGATTCCGGTCGCAGGCATCACGCTGCTGCTTGGCGTCGACCGTTTCATGTCTCAGATGCGATCGCTCACAAACCTGATCGGGAACGGCGTTGCCACGATCGTGGTCGCGAAGTGGGAGCAGGAATTTGATCATTCGCAGGCGATGCGGGTCCTGAACGGCGAGGTCGAGGTTGAAGAAGCTCCTGTGTTGACCAAGGTGTAAGGCACAGACCGTGGCTACCGGGTGCGTCGGCGGGAATCAGATGGCGATGCCGAACAGTGATTTAATGAATATGATTTGCCAGAATATGGCCTTTTGTCAACACCGAATTTGGTATCGACAACCTTCGTGGTTGCTCCCGCCGCGACGGTCATCGATCCGGCGGAGGCGCTTCCGCACACTACCGGCGATGCTGAGCTTTTGAGCAATTGCTAGACGACGATAGCTCCTGAGCTTTCACCCGCTCGCGTTTATGCTGCTAAAAGTAGGCGTGAAACCACTCCCGGCGGTCAGCCCCGTGTTGCCATAGAAGTCGATCTGTCCGGCCGTGCTGTTGTAGATATCCACGCCGTGGGCCCAAGCAGTGCGGTGCGTTGACGGCGATCCCGTAAATCGATCACTCGGACAATACAAAGCCCTAGATGTCGAGAAATTGGATCTGGTGAACCAGGAGGGCCTCGTCATGCGTTCCCGCTATGACGAGCTGATTAATGCTTCCTGAACGAGGAGGCGGTCTTCGTGGTGGACAGCGGCGCGACCGCCTTTCTGCCCTTCTGGACCTATATCGTGGATCGGACATCATTTCGATCCTGCAAGGGGCGGGTCGGCGCGTCTACGTGCTACTCCGAGTGAGCGGCGGAGAGATACTGAACGACACACTTTTAGGATTCAAAACTCTGGCGGAAACCGCGGCCGAGAAGAGTCTGGTGGTGTGGATCAACGAATACTTCGGCCCTGTCGCGCGTGAGGGCAAAACTTTCGATAAGATGCAGGTCTATCTGGATAACCGCGAGAAGGTCCTGACGTCGATTGGTATTCCCCAAGGACCACCCGACACATTAGGCGAGAATATCCGGCGCATGCGTGAGAGGAAGCTTACTTTCGAGGAAGCGATCAGGACCTCGACAGGCTTTTATCTTGGGCCCGTAGAAAACTGGTCCGCCGCGCCGCGTTGACACACTGGATAGCGGCGAATGGAACCGCCGCCATCGGTGTTAGGATGGCCTCATTCATCAGCGATCGACACTGTTGGACGCATCAAGGAGACAGTACATACGTAGACGGTGCGACAGGGACGGGGAACGCAGGGCCCGAATACTGGGGCGAATTTCCCAGATGACCAAGGCGCAAGCGCAATCCGAATTGGCGACTCTCGTTGCGCCGGCAAACAGCAAGCGGAGCGAACCATCGAAGCGAAAGAGCTTTGGTGATTTAGTTCGGGATATCTATTTGCCGTTCTACCGCCGAAGTGGAAGCGCTCGACCACGATGGCAAACGAGGATCGTGTGGCACACCATCTCACGTCGGACTTTGCCGCTCGATTTTTGGGCACCTTCGGCGGGTATGACTTTGCAGGCATCCCTTGATCGAAAGAAGCCAGACGCTTTCCTTCAGCGTTGTAGATCACCTGAGATGGGATCTGAAGCAGATATTCGATATGGCGGTTTCAGAAGGATATTTGCAGCGGAACCCGGCAATGTTATTGTTCACGCCGCGAGAGTCTCAGCAGGCGGGCGGCTACGCGGGTTATGACAATTGAAGAGGTGTGGCAGATGTTCTCGATATTAAATGTGCGGGAGCGGCTGATCGCAAGACTGGCGTTGCTGGCCGGGATAAGGCCTGGCGAGATTTTCGGCCTGGAGTGGGCGCGGATGGGATCGGATTAAGCGGACAGGAGTTTCCTTCCCAAGTGGCGCCGGTTGGTCTGACTTGGGCGAACTTCCAGGTGATGCGGCGGACGCACGGTTCCTTGTTGAAAGGGCTGGATTCGATCCGCAAGTGCGGGCTGAGCAGATGGGGCACACCATTGACGTGAACGAGAATATCTATACGATCACGTCACTCAAGCGCCGCAGCGGAAGCAATGAATAGTCTGGAGGCGGGCGATCGGGGCATTATGGATTCTATTGGACTGTGCTCTTTTCGGCGTGCTCGTAAGTCGCTTAAAGATGGAGCGGGAGACGGGGCTCGAACCCGCGACGTCCAGCTTGGGAAAGGGGACGTCATTTGAAAACAAAGAACATCACGTTCTTGCAAGCTTCATTCTGGCGATTGAAGTTATAGGGTTTTCGAGTTCGGCTCTCCCGCGAAGCTTAATAGTGCTCAAATAGTGCTCACCGCGTCGAGCCCCCTGCCCTATTGTTCGTCCTCCATGAAAGGCCGCACAACCTCAATAATCTGATCGTAGGCGTACACCATCGAATCCTGGAGCGTTTCGCCTGACGCCTTCGTTGCGCGCTGGTGCTTCTCCAGCACCTTCTGCTCTTTGATAATTTTTTCGATGGCTGCGATGGCTTCACGTTCATCCAAGGCGTTTTCCATGTAAACATCGTAGCTGCCAAACGCGTTCCAAAGCGAACGGGCTGCCCCCTCTGGGGTTTCACCAATGTTTCACGTGTTACCTGTCGCGCGGTTATGTGGTTTACCACAAACACACAAACGATCATCTGAGGCTTTTGACGAATCTGTATGCATGATTAGAAGTTAGGAGCTCGAGCACTACCCACATACTCACAGACCACCATTTGAGGTTTTGCACAAAGCCGCGAATCAGGTAAAGTGGGCTTCCGAAATCAACCGTTGCAGCCCATGTCGTCCGTTATTTCATTCCTGAACCAAAAGGGCGGTGTTGGAAAGTCGAACCTTTCCATCAACGTCGCCGCCTGCCTGGGCCTTATAGCTGATACGAGAGTATTGCTGATCGACGCTGATAAACAGGGCACGGCCTCGGATTGGGCCAGCTTACGCTCTGAAACGAGTTTTCAGGTTGTTAAGATGTCCCGCGAGAATATGGCCCGAGACGCGCTAAGCCTTGCAGCAAAGTTTGATTTCACGGTGATCGACGGGCCGCCCCAGGCTGAGACGATCTCCCGTTCGTGCATCGTGGCTTCCGATCTCGTAGTTGTGCCAATCGAGCCAGGCGGAGCTTCTCGATGGTCTTCCGATCTGACGGTACGCCAGTTGAAGGAAGCGCGAGAACTAAAGCCAACCCTCAAATGTGGGTTTGTGATCTCGCGCAAAATTGGGTCAACGATTCTCGGGCGGGATGCTCGCGCGATGGCTGCCGACCTCGGTATTCCGATATTCGAGACGGAAATCGAACAACGCATTGCCTACGCCGAGGCGACGACGATGGGCAAGACGGTCTTTGAATGGGCGGGTGCGGGCCAAGCCGTCATTGAGGTGCAGAAACTGGCTCACGAACTTTTAGAGGTTCTAATTGACCAAAACGTTTACACAAGCGCCGAAACCCAGGCCGCTGTCGCCTGATGCAATCGCGGCTTTCGAGCGCGGCGGAACCGGACAGGACACACAAACCCACATTTCCCCAAAAGTGGAAATCAGCAACCCCGTGCCGAGCGCAAAAGTAGAACCGATGCGTCGATTGAGTGTTGACCTGCCCGAAAGTCTGCACCGGCGTTTCAAAACGGCTTGTGCGCGGGCGGATAAGAAAATGCTGGCCGAGGTGACAGACTTTATCGAGCGGCGTACGGCGGAGCTTGAAATGGGCTAGGCTGCCGCGCGACCTCAAGCGGGGCGGGGAGTCGATCTTTGGCGGTAGGGATTACGCTCTACGGATTCAGCGGCGCGGGTAGCCGTCAACATGGCATAGGCTTCGCCGTTCTCTTTCGCCTTCGTGCTGACTTCCAGAAGATGGCCCGCCGTTGCCTCAACGCTCCATCCCCATTCAATGGCCGTCCGGCACCATGTAAAGTCCGCAAGGCTGCGCTTGGGTTTGCCGCTGGTGCCTTTCGGCGCTCCGTTAAGGCATATTTCGTAGCTCGGCCAATTTTTCCAGCGTGCACGTGCTGACGCATAACGCTCTCGGCGCGACGAAAGCGCGGGCTGGGGAGGGCGGGGCTGTTCGTCAGAGGCGACGAAACCCGCCCGCTCGAAAACGGCGGCGCTCGTCACCTTGCCGGGGTTCGCATGAATGATTTCAATCATGGGATAGAAGTTGCCGCCGATAGCAACGGCAGTATCCGGGCCGGGGCCATACTTCGCCTTGAAATTCCGGCTTCCGGCGATGCGTGTCGATCCGCTGGCGGTCGCGTCGGCTCCGATGCCTTTGCGAAGTCGGCGGGCGAAATCTTCCGGCGCGTCCTTCTCGACGGCAACCCACGCCTGATAATTGGCCGGGTGAAGTCCGAAAAACGATGACGCTGTGCGGCGCGATGCGCTCGGCCCTGGCGAAGTCGAGGTCGTCAAGCTGTATCAGCGTGGCCGTGCTCGATCGCGGGCGAATGATGACGTTGTGGCGGGACTTTTCGGCGTCTTCCAGAACGCGCCCGATGGTGCGGCGAAGTTGCTCAAGCGGCGTATTGGGCCGGTATCCTCCGGGAGTCTTTTCGCCGTCGATGTTCGTGAGCGTGAGATTGAACGCCCGCGCGCCTACCGATGCGAACGCCGAAAGCATGGCGAGGGCCTTGGTTGCCGGTGTGTCGCTTGCGCTGCCGTTCTCCATCACGCCCCGCCGTGTTTCTCTAATACAGATGCTCAGAATGTGAACAGGTTGGCGCTGTAGTGCTTCGATCTCAAGTAAAAAGTTGCGCCGCATGGCGGCGCTCCGCTCAAATGCGAGCGCAGCGAGCCTCAACGGAGTATCGCCGCATTAGCGGCGATTCCGCTTAGGCTTCGTTTCCGTATAGAACGGTACTTAAATAAAGGTCCGTCGGTGGTTTCTTTCTGGCTCGTAGACTCCGGTAAAAACAGGGGTTTCAGAAGCCGAGGGCGCGGCCAAGGCTGGCGAGCGTGGCCGCCAAGGTGTCGCGCGGATCGGCGTCAAGCTGTGCGACGATTGCCGCCATGCTGCCGCCCTCCTGTGTGGCTGTGCATGCCTGTTCGACAAGAGAGGGCAGGGGCGGGCAGGCTCCCCATGTTGCCGGGTGGGGTGGTTCCGGCATAGGGGCATCCATAAAGCCGCGCCATTGCGTCGGCTGGCAGGATCGCGTAGGCGTTCGTTTCCTGCCGGAGCATAAAGCGCCCGTCTACGTCCTGGTCCTCGCGGCACCGCCGAATCCAGTTGATGATGCCGAGTTGCTTGAGCCGGGCCAGGGCCTTTGCAACGGTTTGACGGCAAAGCCGGGTCCGGCGCTGAATGGCGCTATAGGAGGGGTCCAGCCGTCCTGTTGCGTGATTGAGGAAGTCGAAAATCAGCGTATGCAGGACCAGCAAAACGTGGCTGCCGATTAACCCGCCGTGACACCTGGACAGCTTCCCGCGCCGGTTCCATTCAACGGCCTTGTGATAGATGCGAATGACGGCCTTCTTTGGCATTGGCACGAAACGGGTGTCCTTCGTGGTGCTGCCTGACCATACCGGCCACGCGGCATAGGTCGTGCCATCGCGCAAATCGGCAATGAAGGGCATGCAAGCGGAAACGTGCTTCGTGCCGAAGCTCTTTCTTCTGCGGCCTTCGGGCTTTTCAAGTGCACCGTCCTTTTCGAGATAAACGGGCGGGCCGCTCTTGTAATGAGCAGTTGGGCGTAC
The DNA here is from genome assembly GCA_963799805.1 of uncultured Acidobacteriota bacterium. GTDB lineage: Bacteria > Acidobacteriota > Terriglobia > Bryobacterales > Bryobacteraceae > Palsa-187. Next base: position 25,756 of record CAWCYF010000002.1, on the reverse strand, counting down.
AAGGGGATGTTTTTTCATGGGTGTTCTCCTGGTGGTTGCAGAACAACCCGCCCGGAAAGGCCGGAAAATCGGCGCAAAACAACCCGTTGCGGAAAGATGTTTTTTCCGCTTGACTTGGGGCCTGATTTTGGGGAAATTCGGTCTTGCGACAACAAACTATTCCCCGGTTTCGACCGGCATCACGGCCCGCCACTGGCGGGCTTTGCTGTTTCTGGACTTCGCGTTCTCCGTGTTGGTGAGGCGACATGCGGCAACCGCGCCGCATAAACGCGGAGTGTGAATCTTTCTCTGATTCGTGTCGAGCCGAATTTTCCGCTAGTCGCGGGTGGTCATTTTGACAATTTGTTAAGAACGCGCCGAATCGCGGCGGCAACATTTTGAAACCGCTGTTGTTCGGCCCACTTGAGAAGGCTCCGCAGTTCTTCCTCTGCGGTCATCGTCGCGGGGTCTTTGTTGTAGCGCGGCATGCACGAACGATACCGGGAAGCTGCGGGGCAGGAAAGGGCGAACACTACCCTTTGTGAGAATGCGCGGCGCGAGCCTCACGCCAATACTCGGCATCAATGCGGCGATATTCCGCGTCGGATTTTACCGGCTCGCCCGTGATGCGCGTGAAGTCTTCGCGGCGAATAGGAATCGTGTCCACCAGATCACCTTTGCGGTCGTGATAGTCGCAAAGGAACGCAGCTTGCTCGAACGGCGAGGCTAGAGAACGAAGCGCGTTGAAGGCTTTTCGCGTGGCGGAGTTCGTTTCCATCGCTGCGCCGACACCCGTATGGCGGGCGTCTCCCTCGCTGTCGATGTAGATCATTTGCATGTAACTACTCATGGCTCCGCCTCCGCTGCCGCCCATTCGGTTGAGTTTCACGATTTTGATGGACGGAACGATAGCCCGAAGTTGCCACGCAGGGAAGGGCGAAAACTACCCATTTCGAGACTTAACCAAAGCCTCATAGCGGCGAGTCCTGGGGCTGTAAGAGGGCGCGTGAGTCATGGTTGTCTATGGGAGAATTGACCGTATGCGTGTGCGAAGGATGATCGGGTTCGCCCATATGTATTTGGCGCTGGCGCAACTGTATTGCGTTTGGGTCTGCATAACGGTGTGGAATGCGCTGCATGGCAGGAAGACGGATTGGTCGCTGAAGTGAGACCGGGGAAGCTTGAAACGTCAATGCCGGGTAAGCGCGCACGAAACTCGAACGTCTTCCGGCGTCAAATAGGCGAGGGCGGCGCATGAAGCTCGCGGGATGGTCTGAGACCAGCCGCTACGCAGACGAAGGATCAAGGCAGATGGGAACATGGTCAGAAACGCGCGCCTGTACATGTGCTGCATTTTAGCTCCGCATCGCGGGTAGGGACAATTTCCGAAACGGGGATTCTATATGTTGTGTCCTGCGCCTACACGTCAAAGTCGGATAAGCGCCATTATGTTAAGCAAATTCAAGTCCTCGGGAAATAGAGAAACACGGGCGGGGGCAGAGGGCGGGGTTTAACTTCAATCCGCCAGTACAGAATCCCGCCGCAACGCCCGCGAATACTTGCCGAGACACGGGCGCGGCGTCTCTCGGCAACACAAGATATTGATTTGGGGCAGGGGCGAAAAAGGTTGACGGCGGCGCGGGATTTGGGCACAAGGCCGGGCATCCCCGAACGAAACGCTATCAATGCCGCATCGACGCCCAACAAAAAAGCACCGTACCCGAAACAATGGCGGGTCCAGGCCGGATGTGCTCGACGTGGGCGGCATCGCTGCGCTGCTCGGCATCTCGACGGACACGGTTTATGATTTGCTCAAATCCGGCGAGCTTCCTGGCCGGAAGGTCGGGCGCACCTGGCGCACGACCCGCAGCGCCGTCCTGCGCTGGATGGAAGAATCCGTGCAAGCCGAGACCGCGCAACGCGCTTTCGATACCGGCGACAAGGCTGCTCTGACTAAGGCCTTGCAATCCGGCGCGGTGCGCGTCAAGGCGGGCTGAGCTATGCCCGACTTGGGGTTCGTCGAAATCTACCATTCTGACCGACGGCGGTATTAACCATAAATGCGAAATGGCTTTTGAGTTTCGCGGTTTTCGTTTACCTTCTTTCAACACTCCCTTGAGAAAATATCGATGTTTAACTTGAGCGGCTAAAAAATGGGCGCGTACCGATTCTGCATCACGGTCACCACAGCGCTATTCGTGTTGTTTCAGTCGTCGAGCGCAACGGCTACCACATGTAAGGAACTGGCCGCCCGTTGCAAATCGCCGCTAGAAGTCTATAGCGTCGATCAAATGTGCGAGACCGTAATGCGCGATGTATTGAGCAGCAGCAATAACAGGATCTGCGCGCCGAGGGATAAGCCTGCTGACGTACAGAGGGCCTTCGTACGATGGGCAAATAATCACCCTAAGCTCGGAAAGGTGGATGCCGAAGAGTGCATGAGAGAAGCGCTCGCGGAGTCGTACCGTTGTCACTAGAAACACGGCGGGGCCGCAGGGATTTTGAGGCTGAGTCTCGAGAAGTGAGAAGCCGCTTTTTATTGGGCCGCGTCATGTCGCAGCAGTTACCCTCTGTGCTAATGTGTCGGTCCGGGCAAGACGAGATACCACCAGCTACTTATTCCATCAGCAACAAGTGAAACCTGTGGATTGCTGTAGGGCCCGATGGCATTGGAAGTGCCGCCTGTGTCACCGAACGTGTCGGAACCTTGGGTCTGAAAGCTGCAATTGTTGGATGTGCCGATATCCTTGATGATGATGATTTGCCCCTTGTTTTGAGCTGGCGGCAGCGTGATCGTAAAACCTCCTGAATTCGGATTACAGAGAATGAGGTAGTTTGAGGAGGTGGCGGTGTAGTTGCTCGTTAGGGTAACGACGCCGACCGAAACGCCGCCATTGACCTGTAGGGTGGTTTGCGGTGATGTGGTTCCGATGCCGACGTTGCCGCCGCTCAAAATTGTCAACTTTTCGGTGTATGTACTTCCTGTAAACAAATGCAGATTTTGGCCATCAATATCTAAATCTCTTGCGACGCCGCCCGATCCATAAGCAGCAACGAAACCATTGGTACCATTATCGTATTGGTAAACGCCATTAGCGTTGACTGTCCCCCCTAGCGCACCCGTAGCTGCAACAGTTCCCGCTACTTGCAATACCTGCCCAGGCGCCGTCGTCCCAATCCCGACGTTGCCGCTGCTCAGAGTCAACAGTTGTGAATTGATATTGTTCCCTAAAAAGAGGACATTTCCACCAGTCGCATTGCCTCCTGACCCAACCAAGCTGCCAGTGATAGCAGATCCGTCGGCGACATAGCCTGTGTATATGCCCGCCGAAGTGCCTGAGTTCGATTGCCCGGCCCAGGTCAAGATGTGACCACCGCTGGATACACCCAAATTATTCTGCACTGTGAACGGAAAGGTGGGACTTGTCGTCCCGATCCCAACATAGCCGCCGCCTGTCGCATTCAACGCCAGCGGCAAACCAGTGACGTTCAACGGCAAGTAAGCAGAGCCGGTACGGTCAAAGGCAGTTACATATCCTTGCCCGCCGCTATAGAGCAGTTCTACGCCCGCGCCAGACGAAGGCACGACCTGCGCAGTGGAACGCACGGTCCCGGCTACATCAAGCGAAGTAGCAGGCGCCGTCGTCCGAATCCCGACATTGCCGCTGCTATTAAGAACGATGTTCGAGCCCCCATTGATGCTGCTGCCGTAGGCAATAACAAAATTACTATTGGTTGAGTCCTTGCCCAGCGCAAAGAACGTGCTCGTGCCGTCATTGTCTCCAAAGAGTATTTCCGCCCGCCCGGTGGGATTTGAATCCACTCGCATCTGAGCGTTTCCACCAGGAGCATCAACTTGAAGCACCTGATTGTACAGCGTGAGGCCATTGGCCGGGCTCGTCGTGCCGATCCCCACGAAACCGCCCGTGGTAATGGTCATCTGGTCCGTGGCGGAAGATGCGCGTAATTGCAGGGGGCCAGTCCCCTCGGTAGAGACATATCCATTGGCGGGGTCCGCAGCCAACTCCACAAGGGCGGAATTGTTTTGAGCGGCGACTCTTGTAACGCCAGTAGATTGATACACATGCAACGTGGTCGCCGGCGATGTAGTCCCGATGCCGACATTGCCGCTCGCATTGACGCGGAACCGCTCGGTTCCGCCCGTTGACACGGCAACCGTACTTGCTGCGGGAGAGAAAAAGCCCGTTGTTGCGTCCCCGGAGACTTGCGGGTTTGTGGCGCTTGCCGAAGCGCCCAAAGTAATTGACCCACCGCCGATGCTCGTCCATGCCGACCCGTTGCAATACTCCATTGCGGAGCCGGTCCACTGTAGTTGACCGGCATAAGTTGAAGAGCATGCCGCCCCTTGAGAACCAACCCAGATGGGGTTAGCGGCCCACGCGCCACTATTGCAAGACAGAAAGCCATTGCTGTTGGCGAGTATGTTGTTGGGTGAACACGATTGCCCGGGTGCCGCGTATTGGGCGAAAGCAGCTGGGACAGACCAGAAGGCGGTGAATAACAGGGTTACAAGAAGAAGGCGCAGATGCAAAAAGCCGGACGACGCGGATCGCTGAAGTGTTATCGCAGTACTGCCTGTGTACAAGCGCGGGTGCTTCATACGTCGAAATGACAGACGGCGAACGCAGTCAGAATAAAAGCGACGCGGCAGAAGCGGGATTTCATGAAGCTCGGGCCGGTGAGTAGCGGAGAAAGCAAGCTTGCAACGAAATAACTTCTCTGTCTAGGGATTAGGCGGATGCAGGTGCAAAAGAATTTTTCAGCAACATGGTTCAACGGACCGATTGTGAGAGTGTCAGGCGTCGGCGAGATTCAATCGCGTTTCCACTCGCCCCATGCGGCTTTCAAGCCTGTCCATGCGGTCAGAAAGCAGAGCCATATCAGTATGTACGACGCCAAGCCGCGTATCGAGTGAAGTGAGGCGAGCCTTGATGCTGGCTATGTCCTCACGGGTAAGCGCCACCTGTGCTTGAACGGATTTCAGCACTTCATAAATCAGTTCGTTCGTGACGGTTTCGGCCATGGGACGCACCTTAGCGGAAAAAGGTTAAAAAGGCAAAAACATCCGCGCGGGCGCTGTATTCAGGGCCTTCGGCTGAGTCCCAAAAACTACGCATTTTGATGAGGTGGACGGCCCCTTCTCGTAACGGCATCAAAGTGCCATAGGGTTGATCGTTCAACCACTAGCGAAAAGGGGACCATCCATGGAGGGTATTAGCACAATCGGGCTGGATCTGGCCAAGCGAGTTTTTCAGGTGCATGGGGTCGACAACCAAGGTCAGGTTATTGTCGAGAAGCGGCTTCAACGGTCAGAACTGCTGAGCTGGTTCGCCAAGCTGAGCCCCTGTCTGGTGGGCATGGAATCCTGCGCGACCTCGAATTACTGGGCACGGGAATTGAGCAAGCTTGGGCATCGGGTGAAACTGATCCCGCCGGCCTACGTAAAGCCGTATGCTCGCCGGCAGAAGAACGACCGCGCGGATGCGGCCCGCGAAGTGCAAAGGAAATGATGACGAAAGTCCAAACGGAGTGGAACCGCTGATCGGCTGACACCGCTTTTCACCAGGCGCCTTTTTCAAGCGCGTCATTTCGATTGGTGCGCCGATACGCGGATCTCATCAGGGCCAGTTGTCCAGCCTGGCAAGCTTTTGCTTGCTGAGCCCATGGGCAACATCAACAGGCCGGACACACGACTGCAACTCTTGCGTTTGAGATCTTTGCGTCAACATTGCCCTTGACACGGGAGGGCCGTCCACACACCACACACGTTGAAAAACTCGAAGGCTGAAAAGGGCTGACCGTTACTGATGCGGGAGTTTTTCACCGGCATCTACCCATTACGGGAATTTGAGAACCACGGCGGGGGCGTGTGGAAACAACGCGATGCTGTTTCCGGCACGTTCTTTGAGCCTCCGTTAACCATAAAAATTAAGGGCTTCTGAAACTATTGAGTGCATGGTAAAGTGCATGGTCGATATTCTTTTAAGTCAACTAACGAGGTAGATCATGAGTGAGACAGACATTACCCCCAAGAAGTCCAGCCGTCCTAATTATCGAGAGAAGTTGTTGAATTGCATTTCAGATGCAATGGGCAGGGACGTTGCCGTCGACGGCAACACCTTAGCATTTAGCCAAGGTGACAAAAGCGGCAAGAACGGGAAGGGTGTTTCTGCCACAGTTGACGGGGCATTTGATCCCCATCACTTACAGGTTAAGGTCTCCTATTTCAATGAGGGGGTATTTGGGGGTGATAGTGCTGTCGGGACTGTCACAGCTGATATTCAGCAGGACGGCAAGGTGGTGGTTAAAGAAGCTACCAATGTGACCTATGCGGGTGGGTTTCACTTAATAGGGACCGAAGCTCCTCAAATGCAAGGTGCGGCACGTTTAGCGCAAAAGGAAGCTTCACAGATAGTCGGTAAAGTTCAGGCGTGTATGACATCCAAGAGAGTCGGTCCGGGTGGGCCATAGCTTCCCCGAAGCCTGCCTGTATGTCGAGCCTTCACCACGAACAGGCGGTTCAGCGTCATTTGACTGAAGCCACTTTGTCGAGCCGCCGTTGCAAATTCAAAGCGTGTAAACGTAGGTGAGAGCAATGGCTCCGTCATTGGTGGAGGCGCAAGCAACCGGCTGTGTCAGCGCATGGCATTGTATCGTGCGTCTGATCTTCTTCGCTTTTGGAATCGTTTTTACAAGAAACGCAGCTGTGGGCTGCGGTGGGCGCTCCCCTACCTCTGTGGTGGCCGTGTCTCCTTGGGCTAATTGTCTGCACGGCCCCTGTAATTCGTGCGGGTCGAAAAAGACCCGTCAAAGCCTATGCCGATAGAGATGAAGCGACGAACCCTTTTGCGGGCGTGAAGGGCTTTCCCCTGGAAACTTCTGAGAAAGCACTTGTGGTAAATCCACTCGGCGGAAGGGGTTCGTTGCACCCGTGGTGCTGCCCGCGACGCCCCACAGGGCCTTTCTTAGAACGTGCTTAGGGCTGCACGCTTAACCGTAAACGCCGCGCGGGTTTTGTGCCGGACATCCGAGAAATAAATCGAACCCACACACTCAAGCGCATCGATGATGTCTCGCGGAGCCGCCATGAGGCGCTAATTTGCTCCTTTGAGCACCAGTTCTTCGACCTTGGCTGTGGCCTCAGCCAGGAGTTGTGACGCGTCGGCTTGTGCCGTCAGTGCTTTGTTCACGAGTTTGTCCACCTGGGGGCTGATGTTTTCGACCGCAGTCGGCACGGGGATTTCGAAAAGTCCATCCTCGTTGAAGCGCGGGTGTTGGGAACCGTCCTGGGACCATTTGAGAATGGTCTGGACTGGAAGGGAACGCAAGAAAATCAGTAGCGTTTCGCGGCTCAAGGACAGCTTCTCGCTCAGACGGCGGCGCAGCACTATAAATTCGCTTGAACCTACGGCGGGGATCGTATCGGTCGTTCGAACGAGGGCGATCTCCCGCAAGTAGGCCCGCAATCGGGAAATCACCACGTCTCCCGCCTTAAGCCTTTTCTTGGTGCTGCCGACTTCGAGGGCAGCGACAGGCGGCAGCCGATCATCGAGGACCGGATTGAGTGCATCCGAAAGATCGAAGTTCCGCACCATCTCACCACGCATGGCACCGCTCGGATCGAACAGGTCCCGCGCAGAGGTGTAGTACATGCTCAGTGGCCCGCGAGATTTCTGCCCGAGCGCGTCTAGGACGCGCTGCTTGCAGGGCATAAAGTACTCGGCGCCAAATCTCCGGGCCGCGGAGAGGTCGGCGAACTGACGTTCATAGGAAAGGCTCTCTGAGAAATCGAGGGCGGACAATCCAACGGACTCTGTGACAAGGTTTTCGGCCTCCTGAATAAGTTCGCGGGAACGCTCCCGGCTGGCTTCCGCCCGCTTTACAAGATTGACGATGGTTTCCCGTTCCTCGTCGGTCGGCACAACGATGGGCAGTGTCTTTATGTCGGGAAGAATAAGGCCCATTTGTACCGCGCCGCGTGTTCTGCGCTGAATCTCGTTCTGCCCGATGCGCGAGGTCAAATAGGCGGCAATGTATTCGGCGGGTAGCGTATGAGCGCGGATGATTGCTAATTTGCAATTGCCTGTAAGACTGCCGTGGCGCTTCGTGACTAGCCCAACACTGCCGATTGTTCCTACGATGCCGACAAGGACATCACCTTCGAGCATGTGGGAGCGGATCAGTGTTTTGTAAACCTTCTCGGGGATGTAGATCGGATCGGCGTCAGAGATAAAAAAATCAGAGAGGTCCTGGCCGCGAAGGTATCGAATGCCAGATTCTGAAAACTCCTCAGCTATGCTTAGGTGGTTTCCGTCCGACACGCCCGCAACCGTTTGGAGTTCGACGCTCTGCCGCTTGGCGGTGGCGCGCTCCTGCGTCAGGTATTCAGGCTGATAGTGCTCGGCATCGAGCCTGAAGTCTTTGGATAGATCATCAACTTCAACGCTGCTCCAGACGGCCATTTTAGGAACCTTCAGCAAACTGCATCTTCTGCTTTCCCGACCATTTCAGGAACGCTTCCGCGATCTCATCGAGGTCGTGGTTTACAACCATGTGTCCGTGCTCATCGAGCAGGGGGGCATTATCGGCCCCAAGGCGGTACTGATACTCGCCGGAGTTATCCTTGCCGGAGTTAAGGCTTGTGGCGAGGAAAACCGGATAGTTGTCAGCTTTGGGGTTGTAGGTTGGGGATTTCTTATCATCGTTCCACGTCTGCAAGAAAAGCACGCTGGTTTTCGTCCCGGTATGCGGCTTAAAGGTGTTTTGCTGAAGCCCGACAACGGCGAGAATGCGCGCCCGGTCTGCGATCCAGCGACGGATAGTCTCGTCGCCGGAGTTGTTGAACCGGCCTTGCGGTAGAACGATAGCGGCGCGCCCGCCCGGCTTGAGAAATTCGAGGTTGCGCTCTATAAAGAGGATGTCGCGCCCGATACTGCCTTCCCATCGTCCCTTGCCGTTCTTCGCAATGTCGTACTGATGAATGATTCGGCTGTCCTTGATGTCGCCCGCGAAGGGTGGATTCGTAAGCAGCACGTCGAAGTCGAAAAACCTGTAATGATCCCGGTTCCAGGTATCGCGTTCCGCGTTCTTCGGGAAGCGGCGCAGGCGCGGCTTTAATCCGACGCGAACTTCTTCGTTCCACATCCTTGGGTCGAGCGTGTTCGCACGATAGACATTGGTCCTTCCATCACCCGCGATCAGGTTGAGGCCGCGGGCGATTTTCACGGAGCGGGGATCGAAGTCGAGGCCATAGACGTGAGTTGACGCGTAGTCGGATTGCCATTTCTCGGGACCCTTGGCTGTAAAGACATCGCCCCAAACGTGGAATATGCTGTGCACGGTAAACCCGCATGAACCGGCGGCGGTGTCGATCACGTAATCGTCGATAGAGGGATTGAGCATCTTCACGCACATGTCGATCACATGCCGTGGTGTGAAATACTGGCCTTTCTCACCCTTCGCGGCCTTAATGGAGAGGTACTCGAAAGCCTCGTCAATCACCTGCAAGTTCGAGTTAAAGAGCTTGATGTCTTCGAGAAACGAGCCGCATACCTTCAGATGGTCCGGTTCGAGGTCGATACGCTCGCCCTCGGGAAACACGCCGGGCCATTGCGCCATAGCTTTCTTGAAAAGTGTGTCCACCTTCTCGGAGAATTCGTGCGCGGTTGAGCCGCCGATGCGGAATTCAAGATAGCGTTTTGTCTTGCCGCCACGCGCGGCCTGCCACTCGTCGAACAACTTTGCATAAACCAGCTTGAATACTTCGTCGAAGGCATCAACACCGGCATTGGCCAGAACGAGGTCTTCCATGTCGAGAATGACGCTCTTTAGCGAGCGCCGCTCGGTCACAAGCTTGTTGTGTTTCTCAAGGTCTTCAAGCGTCCATCGCTCGGCAAGCATCTCGGCGAGCTTCTGGGTAGCCGTCGGGATGTCCGGTAGATTGCGGAAAATGTTGGGGTCTTCCCGGTGGAGGGAAATTGTTTCGCTGCCATTCGTCCATACGCCAATAGGCGAGCCTTCCGCGTTGCAGTAGCTTTTGAGTTGTTCCAGGCCGTCCTTGCGTTTTGGTTTTTTGACCTCAACGATGATGTAGGGTGTGGTCGGCGCGTCTTTTTCCCACACCACAATGTCGGCGGCCTTCTCGTGCACGGCGGAGCCGAAGTACACCGGTTTTTCGACGGCGATCCGGTCTTTTGGATATCCGTAAATGCTCATCAGCTTGCGCAGATAAAGCTGGCGGACGATCTCCTCGGGCTTGGCGGGCCGGGGCTTATCGCTCGCGGCGCAGGTAAGGTAGGGCTTTCCGCCCTTGTCGAACAGCTTCAGTGTTTTGACTTCCTGTTCGGTAAAGATCGTCAGGGCGTAGTCGGAGCCTTTGAGAATGTCCGTTACATTCAGCATTTGCGTGGTGCCCTGCGTATTTTTGTCCATTGAGGCCCTTGAAAGCATCTGTCAAAACAACCCTTCGCGATTAGCGCCAATGCGCCGTGTTACGGGTGAACGTGCGCAGCGGGATGGAATCGAGGGACGCGGATTTTCTTTTCGCGCTTGCGCGTCTGTGCAATGTCATAAGAAGCCTGCATCCGCATGAGCGTATCCATCTTCACCCCGAAAGCCTTTTCGATGCGGAGCGCCATGTCACCAGAAAGATCGGCGCTGCCGTTAAGCAGGCTCGACAATGCCGGACGGGATACTTGGAGCGCAGCGGCGGCGGCGGTCACGGACAGGCCCACGGGCTGGATGATCTCGGTCCGAATAAAATCTCCGGGATGGGGCGGGTTCTTCATGGGCATAGTGTTCACTCCTTGTGTCTAGTGGTAATCTTCCAGATTCACGTCGCAAAGTTCGTTCTCCGTCGTGTCGATATGGAACGTCAGCCGCCGGTTCCGGGTGACGCTGAGGCTCCATATGCCTTTGCGGTCGCCGGTCAGGGTGTGGGCCTTCCACGCCGTTAGCGCGCGCAATTCTTCCGGGCTTTCCATGTCGTCGAGGTACGCCAGCATCTTGTGCAGCTTGTCCACGGTATCGGGAGGAACGCCCTTCGCCTTATCCTCTTCATAGAGCCGCTTGAGGCCCTTATGGACGAAGTTTCGTATTTTCACCGGGAAACCGTAAACTGTAGCTTAACACTTGTCAAGGAATACGCGAGCCCTGGTAAGACATCGCGCGAAATCCTCTTGTGGCGGTTTGTCTAAATATCCTCGTCACTGATGTCGGTGCCGGGCTTGCCGGGGCGGTTCGGTTGCTCCTCGGCATCGTCGGGTTGTCCCTCCGGCGCTTCGCCTTCCGGCAAGACACGCGCCCATATGCTGCCGCCCGTTACATGTGCGTCAAAGTAAAACTCCGTTCGGGGCATGCCATCCTTGCCGATGATGACCGCGCCGCGTCCGATGTTTTTCCAGTATCGAAATTTCGCCCGCTCAAAGAACGGTGCCCATACGAAAACGGGAATTTTGCGGGGTTTCGACTGGTCCATGAACACGCTTCCTAACACGGTTACAGGCGGGGGGAAAGATGGGTTGAATGGTCGTAATGAACAGCCTGGTTCTGCTGGTTTTGCGGAAGAGCCACTCCGCTGGTGCGTTCGCGGAGGAGAAGGCGCTGCGTTTCGTCGAGCTCGGTGGGGGGTGTGAAGCAGTTGAAATCCCAGAGGGCGAAAATCGTTACCGGCGCGGGGGCCAAAATTTTCAATGCCAGCCTTTTAAACAGCCCGCGCGTATCGCCGTCGCGTTTGCGCTTCCGGCGCGGCTTCGGCGCAAGCTCCGTGATGACGGCCTTCGCGATTTTGCGGAATAGCTTCTTGATGGCTCCGGCTCCGAACAGCCTGGGCTTGGCGGCGGGTGGTTCCGCAATAATCGGCGCGGCGGCGCCCTGCGCCTGGCTGTCCCTCTCTTGATCGCTTCCGGTCTTTGCGCCTGCCGGTTCTTCGGAGAGGATGGGGCGCGGCCTCTCCGCCGCTAACGTTCTCGTTCGGGTTCCCGCTGTTGTCTCTGCTGCTCGGCCTGGCGCTGCTGGTCGCGCCTCCACGATGCGGAAAGCTCGGCAATGTAGGCCGCGTAATCCGCGTTCGTGTCGGCCTCGCGTTCATTCCGGGCGTCACGCTTGGCGGCTTCGTATTTCTCCTTCGGCGTGAGGGCGTCAAGTGAAAACCCGTCCGCCATTTTGCCGAGTGCGCCGAATACGCTGCCGATCGCGCGGCCTGATACGCGGGCCAGGTTGGGCGCTGTGGGTTCGCTAACTCGCCCGTTACCACGCCCGCCGCGTTTCCGGGTTGCGTTCTTTAATCGAATGGCGTCCCAATGCGCGGCGCGGTCGCGGGATTCGGAAAGTCTCTCATCGGCTCGGGCCTTCATCGTCTGCCGTCCGGCCTCGATGCCGGGCAGGGCCTTCCATTCGGCCTTGTTCAAGAAAGCCTGAACCTCCCTGGCGGCATGGCCGGTCGTGCGTTGGCTCAGCTTCCACGCTTCGCCGCGCCGGTCGATCACGACGAATTCACCTTCCTGATAAACAGGGCGGTATGAGTCACCGAATCCCTTGTAGTGCTCGGCGTCTTTCTGGCTCTGCTCGGCTTCCTCTTTCGTCACACGGGCGAGAAGAAGGCCGCGTTCGTCAAGCGTATGCCCGAATTGATGGGGATCGCGCCCGCTCTTGAGCGTGATGCGGTCGCGCATGGTTTCTTTGGTGCCGTCCGTGTTTTCACGCTGCCATTCACGGTCAACCTGGCGGAGGTTGTACGCGGTCCATATCTCGGCGGCGGTGCCGCGAAGATCGGCGGGCATTTCGAGCGGCGGCGTGTCGCGGATAGTGCGCTGCGCCGCGTCCTCAAAGTGAAGCGCCGGAGATGTGGCCGGGGCCTCCTGCATGGTAAGGCCGGTTGCGTGTTGCTGCGGCTTCTCCGGGCGCGGCGCGGTGGGGCAGTGGATTTCATTCAGGCGCTGTTGCTGGCTCTCTTGCGTGGCTGCAATGCCGTGTAGCTGGCTGCGGTCGAGCGGTGCCAAAAACGCTTCCATATCTTCGCGAGTCATGCCGGTATTGCGCGGCGTGAGTTTGTAAATCTGTCCTTCTAAGGTTACGGCCAGAATCTCACCGTCGCGGTATTCGGGTGCGAACCTCTCAACCTCCCGCGCGAAACTCGCGTTCATATGGCTGCGCTGCGCTTCATCTTTCGTGGGCGTTGCTAAGGCAATCTGTTGCTCATCGAGGGCGGCGGCAAAGGCTCTGGCGGTGTCGCTGCAATGTCGAGCATTCCATATGTGAAGGGCGGGGCCTTTGAGACTTTCGGGGCCGTCCTGCATCTGCTGGCGGTCGCGCTCGGCCTGTTGCGCGGCGCGTTGCTGCTCCCATTCCTGCTGCCGTATCTGCCGCTTTTCCTCGCGGCGGTGTTCCTGATAATCCCGCATGACGGCTTGCGCGGCGGTCACGCTTAACAGCGCGGCGCGGTCGATTTCATTCAGGCGTTCCTCGCGGTCGCGGGCGTGTGCGCCGGTCGTTGCCGCCGTAAGCTGGAAAATCGCGCCGTACTGGTTGACTACAACAAGCTCGCCCGCGCGGTATTTCTCGAAGGCGTCAAGATCGAGTTCCTTCTTCGGCGCATCGGCTTGCTTCTTCGGGGCCGGTGCATCCCGTTGGCGTTCCCGCTTGTTCAACTGTTCGGCATATTCATCGAAGCTGAGCGGCGGGCGTTCGGCCTCGCCTTTCGTGGGGGCCGCTGCGTTCCGTTGCTCCTTGAGCCGCTGCCGTTCCCATCTATTCAACCGCTCTGCCTCGGCTTCCGACATGCAAGCCAGGGCGAGGCCCTTATCCTCAAGCGCCCCGGCGAATTGCGGCCCGGTCTGCGTGAGGCTGTAGGCCAGGCGGATTTCGGCGGCGGCGCGTCCGAGCGGCTGTTTTGCCAGCCATTCTTCGCGCCGGTCGAATTTCCATTCCGCGCGGCGCTGCTCTCGGATTTCCTGCATGACGGCCTGCGCGTCTGTCACAGAAAGCAGGGGGTTGCGGTCGAGGCCCTTCAGGTACTCCGCCAATTCGTCGCGGTCGAGGCCGGTATTGCGCGGCGTGAGGGTATAGATGCTGCCAAAGGGCGTCACCACGGCAAGCCCGCCCGTGGCGCGTTCAAGCTGCGATTTCGGGCCTTCCGCCCATTTGCCCTGAACATACTTGACGTAGCTTTCGAGCCTTTTCTGAATGTCGGCGGCGCTCGGCTCGGGGAAAACGACGGCGTAGTTTCCGTGCTGCTCCTGCTGTTTCTGCCGTTTCTGCTCCTGCTGCTTTTCCCATTCGTCGAAACTGCGGCGGGCGCTCTCCTGAAACTCCGGCTTTAACGCGGTATAGCCTTCGTTGTGTTCCATCCAAGCCTGCGGATTTTGGCGGCGCTGTTCCCACTCCATTACAAGGCGCTCGATGTCTCTCTGAATGTCATCCGCCGTAATCGAGGCGAGAATGAAACCCCGGTCCTCAAGCGCATTCGCGAAAGTCTGCGGGCCAGGTGACAGGCTGCGGGCAAGGCGGATTTCGGCCTGCGTTTTGCCAAGCTCCGGCGCGGGCGGCTGCGCCTGTTTCGGGCTTTCGTTCTCCTCTCGCCCCCCCGCCCGTGTTTCTTTCTCCGGCTTCGGCTCAAGGAATTGCCGCGCGGCCTCTTCCTTCTCAATCGCGGCTTTTGCTATGGCGTCCTGCCATGCTATCTCATCGCGGGCCGGGTCACGCTGTGCGTATTTGCGCTCCGCTTCGGCGGCGATGAATATGTCAATATCCTTAAGCTGCCGCTGAAATTCTTCGTCCTCGCGCTGCCGCTGTTCGGCAAGAAACTGCTGAAGGGCGGCGTTCACGCCGGGAATGGCGCGGGCCTCCTGTAACGGCTTTTCCGCACGGGCCGGGTCTTCTGCAGAAAGGCGTAGCAGGTGAGCGGCGATAACCCTGTCAGTCTCGCGAAGCTCGGCTTTCAGAAGCTCGGTAATGTTCGACTCTTGCGTTGGCGGCTGCTCCATGTCGCGGATCGCGGCTAGCACGGGAATGTCTGGGATGTTTGTTTTGTGCTGTGGCTCCTGCTCCTTCGGCGCTGTCCCGCCCGGTGTTTCTCTTTCCTTCGGCTCGACAAAGCGGCGCTCGCGTTCTTCGTGCTCGATGCCCGCGCGGTCTAGCGCCTGTTCCCATTTGATTTCATCGCGGAGATAATCGCGGTCGGCTTCGAGTTTGGAAATGCGGCGCTCCTGTTGCATTTCCTTCGCCTGGTGAATGTCGGGCAGGGCGGCGCGGTCCACGCCGCGCATGAACTCGTTTAGCTCTTTCGTCTTGATGCCGAGCCGCCGCGCCAAGGCGTGTTCATCTCCGGCGGGATCGATAATCATCAGCGTGAGTTGGCCTGCTGTCACCTTGTCGCCACGGGCAAGAATGTAATCGTGACGGTCAAGGACGGCGTGAAACTCCGTGGCGTTCGCGCATTGCGGACGAAGCTGCGCCAGGTCCGCTTCAATGCTTTCGATAGTAATGCCGGATTGACCGGCGCGGTACATCTCCCAGGGCTCCGGCGCGCGCGGCGGGCGAAGCGTTCCCGGCTCGCGGTCGTAAGGTCCGATAACTTTTTCTAGCCCATATTCCCGCTCAACCTCGCGGGCGATGGCGTGATTCTTCCGGGCGTCGTTGCTGTCCGATATGGCCCGCCCTCGATCAAGGTCGATGCGCGACCAAACGATATGTTGATGCGGCCGCCCGTGCTTCACATGCTCAACCACGAAATACGGCTGGCCCTCAAACCCGTGGTGCTTCTCGGCTATCTGCCGAACGTGGTCCCACTGATCGGCGCTAAGACGTTCGCCTCGCTGCGGGGTTGAGGTTCATCTGATAGAACGGGTTCTGACACTTGGTCCCGTGGGCAAGGCCCATCATTTCTTCGAGCATGCCATGAATGTCTTCGGCGCGTAGACCGTAAGAATTAACGACTTCGGCGCTGTCGTTTTCTTTGGATAGCAGGTGGTTCGCCCACCAATCGACGGCCCGATAGGAACCGCCGTTGACGATCATTTAGTAGCCCCGAATGAGCGCCAGCAATTCGTCGGCGGCCATATTCAGTTTTTTGTGTGTCTCGCGTACCTCGTCGATATCGGGGTATTCGCCACGATTAGCGAGCCTCAAGAGCTGATACGCGTTGCTGCAATGGATGCCAAGCTTCCCGAGTGCCTGCGTGAATGGCAGCAACTCCGGCAAGCGGCGGCGGACAACGCGGGTGGTCGGGCTGGCGCATCCAAGGCTCCGCATATACGCGCCGAAGGGAAGGCCAACGGCTGCGGCGTTGGCCTTCATCTCGGCGTGTTCTGCCGCCGTGCTGCGAAATTTGTTCATCACGCCGCGCCGCCGCGTGGCGCTGCCGCTGCGCTTCGGCTTCTTCGGAAGCGGGGCGGCTCCGTTCCCCGAATCGGAACCGGGGAACGGCGGCGATGGCGGCGGCTGTTGGCGCGGGTCGTAGCTCATACGACACCGCCGCATCGTGTTTCACGGGGGAGGGTCCAGCGGAGGGGGCTTGCCCCCTCCCTGGTCGGGTCCACGGGCGGAAAGCCCTGGCAAGCGTGTTGGGGACACCGGGCATCCGATAGGATGCGCGGTGGCCACAACACATAGCTTGTCCGGGGGCGCATATAGCGGCGATAGCTCATAGGGCGAAAGTGAATCTGAGAATCACGGGCGCGCGCAAGCAATTTGCTGATTCGGGCGCGGAACATTCCGGCAATGCAACTCGACGAGAAAGGCGGGACGCTCGCGGCCTGGCTTTCGATCTCACCGGCTGAAAAAAATCGAACGGCGCGGCAAGCCGCGCCGGGAGAAACACGGGCGGGGGCTGGCTTAGCAGTGAAATGGGCGAAGGCCGTTTCACTGCGACGTTGAAGTGAGGCGGGGCGATTCGTAAGTGATCGGTCGCGAAAGGCCGCGATCATCGCAGCAGATAACCTGTCAAAAAGCAACAACATTGCGGTGATTTCTCTTGCTCAATACGCTCATTGAGCGTATGGTTTGGCGCATCAAGACAGTGCGCCTCGGCTGTTTCTCAGGGGCTGGAGAAGTCGAATGAAAACCGTGTTGTTCATACCTCACAAGCTCTTTGAACTCGGCGAAATTGTGAGCACCCCCGGCGCGTTGGAAGCTTGCTCGCCCGAACATCTCGCGCACTGCCTGTCGCGCCATGCTACGGGCGATTGGGGGAAAGTTTCCGAGGAGGATGCAGCCCTGAATAACGAGGCGGTGAAAGATGACTCCCGTATCCTGTCTTCGTATCCAATCGATCCGAGAAAGGATTGCAAGGGCTTCGGCGAAAATACCCTCTGGATCATCACCGAAGCAGATCGGAGCGTAACGACTTTCCTTCTGCCGGATGAATATTAAGCCTGCGCCTGATCTCCCGCGCCGCTGGCAACGGCGCGGGTTTTCACATATGCTGCCGTTCCGATTTGCAACTGTAGCGCTGCCAGGAATGCCTAACCATCCGAACAGAGGACGGCAAAACCCGTCCGCTAACCCGTCGCCGAACGAAATCGCCGACGCGCGCATGAAAGCCGGGCTCACGCAAACAGAAGCAGGCCAATTGATACATGCATCCTTGCGAACATGGCAGCAGTGGGAAGCAGGCGACCGCCGCATGCATCCTGCATTCTGGGAACTATTCAGACTCAAACTGAGGAAGTGAATTTCAGAGTCACGGGCGGGGGCTGAGGGGGCCATGATTAAGAGCGCCGCACCATCAACCCTTCCTAGATCAGACACGAGTACATGATGCGGCCATTTCGCGACAATACGGCAAGGAGATACGGCAAAATCCGCAATGATGCCGAAAGGCACGTGATATCGAAACCGATCTCGTCACGCGTGGATCACCAGGACGGCACGGGCAAGGTTGAAGAAAACTTGGCTTTTTACTTTCATCCTTTCATGCGAGGATACTCGCGGAAGGCGCGGTCTTAACCAGTCGAGACCAGGGAAGATCATCGTGGCGAAGCGGACAAATTACAAAGCTGTCCTCGACGAAATCCGGCAGGTTGTTAAGGACTCGGATCGGCAGTTGACTATTAAGAACAGCGTCGAGGGTGGTCGGGATCGCCTGGATCAAGACCTTGGTTTCGAACTCATTCGATACTTAGCGAACGGCACTCACGATCCATTGTTGGAGGACTACAGGGCAACCAAAGCGACAAACAGGGCACGTGCCGCGAGAAGCCGCCGCGCTCCAACTCCAACGTAACGCGACGGCTCGTTTGTACGGTCTTACTGCTTTCTCTTAAGAACAAAACGCGCTGAGTTTTCATCCGTGATCCATACATTGAAAAGCTTCTTTTCGAGTGCCGTGCGGATCGCGTCTTCCTTGCGATGGCCCGCGATAACGATCACCTTCTTCCGCTCTTTGACCATCTCTTTAAAAAAGCCGATGCCTCGGTGTCCCGGATCGGGATGGTTGTGACCGGCAGTTAAGAAAAATTTCCACTTTTCACTTGGCTGACCCGAGCGGTCGAATATGCAGCAACTAAGATCGGCCAAAGCTCCCTCCTCAGCGAGTGTTGCGGGAGAAACGATGTCCTCAAGCAGGCCGGTCATTGTGAGTTGATTGACGGTGCTCTCGGCCAATTTTGGCGGGTTTACAAGCCCAAGTCCCACGAAGGCAACGGTGATCTTGTTCATGTCGTGAAGCACTGCTTCGATTGCGGGCCGTTTTGCAAATCGTTCTATTTCCTTTAAGACGGCCGCCCGATCGATGCTGTCATAGGGTGGGACGGTTGCGTAAGAGCAATGACCGGGCAAGCGCCCGCATTTCATCCACAGCACCGTAGCGTTGACGAGAGGATCGATGTGTGAGGAATTCTCTTTCAGCCTCCCACGACCGATCAAAGCCGTTGTATGGATATGAACCCCGTGCCGGGGATGTTCGCGGACGGAGTTCGCAAAAGTTAGCAGTGTCTCGCCTCCCGAAATGCCGAGGTGAAGGTCACTGCTCTCCAGAACGAGCTCGTCAAAATAGTTTGCCGCTTCCAATCCCCACCGGGCCACTAAGTCCTTGTACTTTTCTCCCTCGATTTCAGGAATAGCGATAACCTTCTGCAAATGAGGAAACCGGACACGAACGCGGTGTTCAAGCTCGCTTTCTTCTCTGGATTCTGGAAATTCGATGCGCACGACGCCGCGCGCCCTCGCCTGATTGAGCATTTTCCTAAGCGTTCGAACATCGGGGCCTTTACCGGTTTCGATTTCCAAGCGGTCCCGGATGTATTCGAGCTTCCGGCCCTCGTCGTAAAACCATCTCGCAATCTGGCGGAGCCGATCAATCGGATAAAGCTCCTGCTTAGGCACCGGACGCGGCCCTCCACGGTGCAGCAGCGCACTCGAATGCGGGAATCAGCATGATTGCTTCTCGAAGCATGGCCTTCCCGTTCAAAAACTAAGAACTGGTCCCAAAATACGAACCATAGGCGGTGAACGTTTGATGCCCATGGATACGAAAACAACAACAATCTTAGCGGACCAGGAGAAGCAACAGAAACGAGGTGACAACGCGGTGAACGAAAAAAACGGCAACGGCAACGAGCGGCTGACGGTGCTGCTGGAACGACGCAAACAGGATGACGCTCTGATTTTGGCTGAACGGATGAAAGTGGCAAAGCGCAAGCAGAAGGACGACAAAAAACTATTCGGGCTGGTGGGCCAGGAGGTCTGCGGGGCGGCGGAACGGTCGCCGGATTTGCGCTTGATGATCGCGCAAATTCTCGGCGGCGCTGTCACCGATGCGGCAAAGCGGCGCTTTCTCGAAGCGCGGAGGTATATCGCATGAAACCCAAAACGATACCGATCACGCGGGAGATGATTGAGCGTTACTTCGGAGCAAACGCGCGGATTACAAGTTTCCTGGGCCGCTACACCGTGAGAACGGCACGGGGCGGCGAAGTGAAGATCACGGATAGGAACATCAATCCTATTTGTGGCGGTGCCGATGTCTACCGCGCCGCCGTGCTTCTGGCTGATGAAGCCTGGGGCGGCGGTCAGGTCAAAGGGCCTGCGGATTTCAAAATGGCAGCGCTGGCTCATGCCGAATATGAGGGCGTCGATATGCGCGTGAGGGAACGCGGCGGCTTCGCACGGGGCTTGGTCGCAACGCTCATTGTCGTTATCGGCTGCAACGTCCTGGACGCGAGCTATTACGGGCCGGTCATCAGCGGCGTTATCGCCCTGCTGGTCTGGCTGCTGATGAGGCGGGCCGCGAGACGGCGGGCGCAATACGAAACCGATCAAATGAGCAACCGCTATCCGCGCACGGGCGGCGATGCGCACGAAGCTTCCGACGAGGATTTGAAGAAAGGAGGCTGGCTATGAACGGTCGCCGCATCCGAATTATG
This sequence comes from uncultured Acidobacteriota bacterium, assembly GCA_963799805.1. Lineage (GTDB taxonomy): Bacteria > Acidobacteriota > Terriglobia > Bryobacterales > Bryobacteraceae > Palsa-187. The sequence goes on along the minus strand of CAWCYF010000002.1, from coordinate 5,396 downwards.
TACCGCAATCGGCGCTGTCTTGAGCCGCTGTTTTATCCGGGGCCTGCTCACGGGGTGTTGGTAGGTGGGGCGCGAAAGGGCAAGTTTACGGACGTTCTGGCACAAATTCTGTTTTCGTGGCTGCTGTCGCTGTTTATGTTGGACGTAAAGGGCCAGGGCTGTGCTGTTGGGTGGCGGCAAAGAAAACGGCTCGGGCAAAAAGTCTATCGTCTCGATCCGTTCAATCTTATGGAGCGGTTGCCCGGCGTGGAGGAATGCCCACCCCAGGCAAAGATTGATCCGATGAAGCGGCTCGATCCCGCCTCGAAAACCTACGCGGCGGATGCGGACGGTATCGCGGAAGCAGGAATACCGCACAATCCGCGCGGCGACCCTTATTTCATCGATGCCGCGCGCGAACTTTCTTCGGGCGTCATCATGCAGCACAAGAAATGGTGGCCGGATAAAACGCTGGTGGATGTGTATCACACCATAGCCGGGCCGGAGTTGCAGCAATTCGCGCTTGATGCCATGCCGGGTGGACGCTACTGGTCATCAAGCCCGGAGCATCAGTTCATCGTTGACCGGCTGTCTTTCGCGGCCAATGCCGCGCCCGATGATCGCCATTTCCAATCGGTGAATTCGGAAGCAAGGGTTGCATTGCAGTTCATCGGTAATGCCTGCATAGCGGACAGCCTGAGCAATTCCACGCTTGAACCGGGAGATATGACACGCGAGCCGATCAGCCTGTTCACCATCGTGCCTGGGGAATATCTTGGCGGCAACACAAGCAACTGGTTGCGGCTGATGAGCGGAACGATTGTCGATGCCGTCATGCGTTCGACACGGCGCACGGTGCCGGTGCTCGGCCTTCTCGATGAGTTCAAGTCTGCGGTCGGCAGGCTCGGCGTGATTGAGACGGCAATGGGCCTTGCCAGCGGTTACGGCCTTCAACTTCTTCCTGTATTTCAGAACCTCTCGCAACTTCAGGAGCTTTACCCGCAAGGGTGGGAAACCTTCCTGGCGAATAGCGGCTTCCGCATCTTCTTTGCGCCGCGCGATAAGACCACTAGCGATTACATCTCCGACATGGCCGGGGTGTCATCCGTTCGCGGCTTCTCGTGCTCGATGGGCATCCGGCCCGATGGCGGGCTTTCCATTAACGTGGGTTATTCGTCGCAAGAGCGGCGCTGCTTCCTGCCGCATGAAACGCGCACCAACCTCGGCAACGATGAGGCCCTGGTGTTCGGCGATTTTCCCGGAACGGGCGGGTTCATCCGCGCGGGGCGCAAGCCGTACTTTCTCGATCCTGAATGGGACGGCTGTTATGACCCGGACCCTTACGAATACATGGCAGCCCAGGCACAAGAGAAACACGGGGCGGGCCTGGCCGGGTGACTTATGGCCGGTAAAGCAAAACTGGATTGACCGTTTTGTTTTGCAAGCTCGTCTGGCTCATGGATTCGGCGAATGACTTTCGAGCGGCAACGGGCAACAGGCAGGCCGCGCGGATGTGCAGGGCTGCGGGCCTGCGCTTCGGCGACATGCCCTCCAGCAAACGTTTGAACAAGACGGCAATGGGCGCGTGGCCGAGCTCGAGGCGGCATTGAAGAAGGCCGAAAGCTGCGGCGAGAAGCTGGCCAGGGAGTTGGAAAAATACCGCGCACGTTCGCGGTGGTGCGGGTCCTGCGAAATCATGCGCCGTGTCGTCGCGATTGTGATCGGCGGCGCAATCCTCGCGGGCTGGTTCTGCGACTATCCTCCGCAACACGTGACGCACCGATGGAGCGGCTACGGCTTGATGCTCGCGGCGGCGCCGCTGCTGTGCCTGTTCATTCGCTGGCGGGTTATGTGTTTCAAGCGCCGAACAAATTGGCTGTCTTGGCGGGATAACGATGTGTTCCGGGCCGTGGGGAGTGCCTGGAACGGGTTTTTAGAACGGTTCGTGATTGAGGTTTAAGGAGTGCATCTATGGACGATTACGAAAAATACATGGCCGGGCTTCGGGCCCGTGCCGAGGCCGAAAGACAAGCACGGCTGCAAGGCAGAGAGGTAACGGAGGCCGGAAAGGAAAGGCCTGACTATCATCAGCGGACACGCGAGCGCGAGGGCAATTCTCCCATGAGCGGCGGGTGGGCCGGTGGTGGAACCTGGGCCGGAAGATCGAGGTAAACACCATGAGCAAGGAACTCGTAAAAACCGGGCAACGCATGTATGAGTTGGCGGCGAAGCTGGAAGCGGAACAACGGGCTGAACGCACGGCGCGGCCTGCTCTCCTGCCCGTCGGTCTCGTCGCCGCGTTACGCGCCTCCTGTTCCTGCTGCCCCCGCCGTGTTTCTCGAATGGGGCTTTTGCGCCGTGCATGATCGCGCGTTCTACACGCGATCGAGCGGCAATCCTCGGGGCTGTATCTGCGCGTCGGGTGTTTCCGGGATGAGGTCGTCGGGAATTTTGCGGGCCCGGGCGATAGCCGCGTGTTGCGTCTCGATCAGATCAGAGGACATATGGGGCCGTGTCCGTGGTGCGGCGATGATCGCGGGCAATTTGAGTGCGATTGCGGCATCGTCTGCGGGGGCCGGGTCGATCAACGGCGCAAGTGGTTCCGCTGCCGCGATAGCTGCGGCGAGGTCTGGGAAATCGGCGAACCGGCAACCAAAACCCGTGTGAGTGAAGAAACACGGCGGGGCGGTCAATGGAAAAATCCCGGGCGATGCGGGGATGTGGAAAGCTCCGGCGGCGGCGAATGATAACCCCGCGCGGCTGCTGCTGCCTCCGGCGCGGCGCAAGTGATTTTTGAACGAGTGAACTTTACGAAAGGAACGGTACAAATGTATGCAATTCAATCCATGCTCCGAGCAGGAAATTTCCGAAAGGAAGCTCCTGCCGAAGGGCGATTACGATTTTGAATTTCTCGATGCCTGGGAAAGGACCAGTGATGCGGGCAATCCCATGATCGAAGTGAAAGTGCGCATATCGCGGAACGGGAGCGGCCTTACCCGCGTGCTGGCCGATTACCTCCACGCCAAGAAGCCGGAAAAGCTGCGGCACTGCTGCGCGGCCTGCGACCTGATGGCGGAATACGAAAGCGGCTCGCTCAATGATGATGATTTCAAGGGCAAGCGCGGGCGGCTTCGGCTCGCGGTCGAAAGGGGGCGCAACGGCTACGCGAGCCGGAACGTGATCGAAGATTATCTGGTTTCGCGGACTTAGGAAAGAAACACGGCGGGGGCATTATCGATGCTTGGCCGGAACGATCAAGATACAGTCGATGCGGCTGAAATCCCGTTCTAAGGGCCTCCACGCGCGATGAAGGTTCTTTGGCTGCTTGGGTAGCGCCCCTGCCCCGTTTAACGCATGGCTCGTTAAATTTCCCGGCTTGCCGCGAGGTTAAACCGGGATCGGCAATAGGGAAAACAGAAGGGAGGTTATCGACGGGGAGCGTTACGCTCCCGGCAATGATTTATGGACCGGCTGGCGGATTTCGATCTGCTCACGCTCGCCGAGGTAGCGAGGCTCCTGCACTGCTCCAAGGCCCATATCTGCAATGCGGTCGCGGGCCGCCTGCCCGGCTGTCCTCCCATTCCCGCCGTGTCTCTCGGCCGCCGCAAGCTGGTGCGCCGCGCCTCCCTTCTCTCCTGGATCGCAACACAACGAACAGGCTGCCGTTGCTGGTAAGATTCCGTTATCGCCAGAACGAGGCCGCAGGAACGCATAAGGAGAAATCGATTATGCGTACACGGCACTCCACAGGAGGTGTCCGAAAGCAACGGGGCCGCTGGAGAGGATTTTGGTACGAAGGCGGCGTCAAAAAAAGCAAGGTGGTCGGCTTCGTCAAGGATATGACGAAGGGCCAGGCGCGGGAGGCGGTAGCGAAGATCGTTGCCGAAATCCGCGCGAAACATGAAACGCCCCGGAAGTTCGGGGAATTCGTTGAAGCGGTCTATTTCCCCTACTACAGCCGGAAATGGAAGCATTCGACGCGAGAGAACAACGTGAACCGGATCGAAGTGCATTTGGTCGAAGCGTACAGGGAACGGCAACTCGGCAGCTTCAAGCGCGATGAATTGCAGGATTTGCTCGACGCGAAGGCCAAGGAGCCTTTCCTTCTCGATGGTCGATCACCTGAGATGGGATTTGAAGCAAATTTTCGACATGGCGTTGGCGGAGGGGCAAATAGATCGAAACCCCGCCCTGCTGCTGTTTACGCCGAAGGAAGCGAAAAAGCCGGTTCGCCGCGCGATGACGATTGAGGAGGTGCAAACGATGTTCGCCGCTCTCGATGAGCGGGAACGGCTGATAACAAAACTTGCAGTCTTGGCAGGCATGCGGCCGGGAGAAATCTTCGCGCTGACCTGGGGCCGTATGGCGTCCACGCACGCGGATATCCGGCAGCGGGTCTACCGGCGCAAGCTGGATACCCCAAAACCACGAACAGCACACGCAAGGCGGCGCTTTCCGAAGGGCTGCTGAACGATATCGAAGCGTGGCGGGCGGCGGCAGTCACCACGGCGGATGATGCCTGGGTGTTTCCGTCTGAGCGGATGACGCCTTTATCGAAAGACAATTGCTGGCGGCGGGAGATGTTGCCGAAGCTGGCGGCGGTCGGTCTCGGTTGGGCGAATTTTCTGGTCATGCGGCGGACGCATTCAACGCTGATGAAAGAAATCGGGGTGGATGCGAAGCTGGTCGCGGATCAACTCGGCCATGAGGTCGATGTCGATATCAACACGTACACGCTGACAAGCGTGGAACTGCGGCAGGCGGCGGTAAACCGGCTTGAAAGCTTCGTGGGCGCTAAACAGTGCTCAAATGGTGCTCAGGAAATCCGGGATGCTCGCAACTTGTTGAATTAGTGGAGCGGGAGACGGGGCTCGAACCCGCGACGTCCAGCTTGGGAAGCTGGCATTCTACCGCTGAATTACTCCCGCTCGATACGCGCTGGTTGCCGCGATCAAAGCTGCTTGCGGCTGCCTCTCTATGATACCCAATATTCGTAGTTCCGCACGCACATGTCCCGCTGATCCGCCAGTAACCCTAAAGACGCTGACCGCGACTGCCGATGACATACTGGACGGAGACGATGAGCTCGGAGGAACCAACCGTTCAATGTTGCGGTGCTAGGCCTTGGATACGTCGGCTGCGTATCGGCGGCATGTCTGGCCACTCTGGGGCACCATGTCACAGGAATCGATCGCGACGAGAGCAAAGTCAATAACATCGCCAACGGAGTTGCGCCCTTCTTCTCGAACTGGTAATCTAGCTCCACCAACTGAGAGTGTGTCCGCCGGTCGACTAACAGCAACTACCTCAATCGATGCCGTTCAGAACGCGGATATAGCTCTGGTTTGCGTTGGCACGCCGTCTGAAAAGAACGGGAATTTGGGGCTTGACCAGCTGCGGCGCGTAACCAGCGACAT
>CAWCYF010000001.1:0-906840 GCA_963799805.1 uncultured Acidobacteriota bacterium | reverse complement strand
CGCCCCACAGGACCACGGGAGTCGCCAGGACTAATTGAACCCGCGGCAACCATTCGACTGGCAAGACGCGCCTGAAGGGGCGAACCGGAAAACATGTCTGCCCATAGCGATGGCAAAAGAGAGGGATGGTGGAGCGCCAAGCTGATCCAGATCGGCGGGTCATCTCGCGTAATTCTGAATTGTCCTCGGTCGCTGTGATCGTGCGCGATTCCATCGCCATGCCGCATATTGGGCGGACTTCCCGGCCCGGCTCGCACGATCTGCGGATGCATGGGGCAGGTATATTCGACTTCGGCCGCTGCCGGCAGTTCGCGCTCAAGTGCCATTCCGCAACTTGGGCACGGCCCCGGCTTCTTTTGCCCGCACCCCGGGACACATGGGCACACGTAATCATCACTATCGCGGGACGTGCGTCCCCGCCCATCATTTCGAGAGCTTTTGTTTCCAGAACTTCCTGAATTTGCGGAGTTTGCTGCGATACTTACCAACGACGCTGCGGCTTTGTCTGGCGGTCTCAGATACCGTTCAGGATCGGACTTGAATTTCTCCATGCACGACGAGGCGCAAAAAAAATACGTCTTTCCTTCGTGAGTCCAGGCGTACTTCGCGGTGATCGGGTTCACGGTCATGCCGCAAACCGGGTCCTTCATCGCGTCGTCCTTCGTCACTTCTAGAACTCCAGCATCGCGTCACGTCATCCGGCCCGTTGTCCCGTTTTCCAGCAATATGAGAAACTCTTACACTATAGGCTCTCAGACTATAGAGACAGTTGCTTGTGCTAAAGATTCACTGCACATTACTACAACCCCAAATCGAATCCCAATCGACCGAAAGGCTACTTGAATGACCCAGATGGAAGTTCTCTACCGGTACGGCGTCGCCCCCGGCGAGGCCGAGATGCGCGCCATTGATAACGTGCGCGAGGTCTATGGAGTACGCGGAATTCGCTTCAACGAAAAAGATCGATCAATTCGGGTGGAATTTGACGCCTCGCGCTTTAAGGAACCGGTGATCGCCGCACTTCTGCGACAGAGCGGGAATTGACATCCAGGAAAATCTGGCGCTCGCCTAGTAGTTACTCAGGGGAAGAGGGGGAGGGCCGGACAAAATGCAAGGGGACGTCAAAGAAAACTTCTGGCCGAAGATTATTCTTGTGAACGTCCCCGTTGCGCGCCACTTCGTCTAGCTTTCCAGTCAGCACCTGCCCTGCCATCTTCAATGTGATGAAAATAAAGACGAGGTTCCGACGCCTAAGGCGTAGGAATTTCCGGATGCGTGGAAAGTTTTACCAGCCTCCTTCGGTCCCGTGCCGCTGTAAGGGATTCTGTTAGCCGTTTGAAACTGGCTCTGGCACGCCCTAACTGGGCATTTCGTTTATAATTTGACTCGCCGCAACTGAAACCATTATTGAACTGCGCCCGTAGCTCAGTTGGATAGAGCGAACGGCTACGAACCGTTAGGTCGGGAGTTCGAATCTCTCCGGGCGCACCATCTTCCTTCTTCTTGTGCGTTTACATAGGAGCGTCGCATGACCCATGGAACTCGAGCCTTTTCTTGCGTTGTCGTTCTACTTCTTGTAATCCAGTCCATGTCTGTTCCTGCTCAACAAGAAGGGGTTACCGGCCAACCTTCCGCGGCTGCCTACCCCAACGGCGCTGAAGGCCTTCAGAAGGTCTTGCCAGGACATCCTGAAAGCAATGACATCGAAGGACACCACCAAGGAAGACGAGCTGATTCAAACGCTAATCATGCCTTCAGACTCAACCTGGTTCAAAGACGAGTTCGGACCCGCCTTCGGGCCTCGGCTCGCAGCCGTCTATCAAACGGAAGCGGCGACCATTGCACAGCAATTACAAACCGTTTACGACGGCAATGCAAAGCGCGGCTGGTCATCTCCAAAAATATTTCAATACGCGGATGCTGCCCATGTGAACTCTCCGATAGATAATTTCTTGAATTGCATGGATGAGGTCACGCCGATTTACCAAACCGCATTTAACGGGGTTGATACCCGTTTCCAATTAGGGCCTGCCGGCGAGGGGGGAAGCTGAACATCATCGCAGGTGATCTCCAAGGGTACTACGTATATGCAAAGGATGGCTTCCGGTATATTCCACAAGAAATTCTCATGATGCTTCCGAAGGAACGGCCGATAATAATTCAGCTTGATATGAATGTGATGCGTTCAAAGATAACCAACCAAGTCAAATGGACATATCCGAATGAAGCAATCAAGCAAGGCATTAAGGGGAATGTAGTAATACATCTCACATTGGATGCTCTCGGCAGGATAAAAGAGATCACTCCGGTCGAAGGTCCTTCTATTCTCAGCGAAGCAGTGTCGGACGCGGTTAAACAGTGGAAGTTCGAACCAACGACGCTCGACGGAGAACCGGTGGAGGTTGGCTTGAATGTCGGGGCATCCTTTCAATTGGGCGGATAGTTCCTCGCTTCTTTTTCAGGAGATCATTGGCTCCTTGCTGTTCGGCGCTTACGAGTTACTTGATTTCCACCTCATCAATCTCGAATTCGAACTTGCCGGGTTCCTGTGCGTGCGCGAAAACAATTCCGAGCAGATCGTGTCCGTCGGTGTGGAACTGAGAAAAGGGAAATGAGAATTGCTTCCACTCGGGACCCGCTTCAAAAGGCAAAATTGCCGGCATCTGTCCGGCAGTGGATCCGGTTTGAACGGCCACGGCGTAGTGCTTACCGTCTCCCTTTGCCCAAAACAAAGAGCGTCTTCTTATTGGAAAGATTGACCGCATCCTCAGGCGAAGAACCAGGATGGAAAAGCACGCCTGCCCAAGCGAAGGAGACGCAGGGAACAATCTCGCCGGATACTTTCAACGCTCCCTTAGAACCGTCGGCCCCGCCTTCCACGGGCTGCAACTCCGCATGGGACTTACCGCCCAAATCCGCGTCGGTAGTAATCATCCACGCACCATAATTGGCTGAAACTTTTAGATCGTCGAAGTTGCTCACCACACCTGTTTCGGACCCGGCAGGTGCAGGCGGCAATGGCGCGATACGCGGGTTTCAGCCATGAGGGCCAACCACGTTCAGCGTGGCAGTCGTGGTATGCACGGAATCTGGGCCCACCATGATTTCAAATGCGCCGGGCTCGACCACTTTGTGCATATCGGTGTTGAGCATGGAGAGCGTATCCGGAGTAATGGTGAATTCAACCGTTTTCTTCTCTCCCGGTTTCAGCGTGATGCGTTGAAATCCCCTCAATTCCTTCACCGGCACGGTTACGGACGCAATTTTCTGATGGATGTACATCTGCGGGACTTCGTCGCCCTCGCGCGATCCAGTGTTCGTGACATCTACACTGACTTTCGCGGTACCACCGGTTTGGATTTGTGCCGGTTCAACTCTCAAATTCTCGAACTTGAACGTCGTATAGCTCAGCCCATAGCCGAATGGAAACAGCGGTTCGCGAGTGCTAAACGCGTAGCTACGGTTCGCGGATGGCTTGTGATTGTTTAGAAGTCCGGCAGATCTCCGACCGAGTGCGGAAACGTAATCGGCAGCTTTCCTCCGGTATTCACATCTCCGAAAAGGACATTCGCCGCTGCGGTCCCGCCCTCCTGACCGAGGTACCAGCCTTCGAGGATGGCGGGGACATGTTCCGCGATGTAGTTAATGGATAGCGGCCTGTCCGTTGATTAACAGCACGACAGTGGGCGTTCCGGTCTCGACCACAGCCTTGACTAAGTCATTTTGCGCGCCCAAAAGGTCAAGCGAGTCGCGGTCCCCTCTGTGCTGCTCTGACCAAGCTTCGCGATTTGAGCTTTCATTCTCGCCGACAACCAGGATCGCAACATCGGAATTTTTGGCAACTTCCACCGCTTCTTTGATTTTGTCCACCTGCGTTTTCGGATCCACCAGCTCCACGTTGTCGTCAAACCATCCGTGCCAGTCCTGATGTTTGTTGGTAAAGCGGCAGCCTCCGGCGTAAACAACTTTGGCCTTCGATCCCACGCGGTCTTGAATTCCTTGCAGGATGGTGACGCCATGCGCCGGTTTGCGGCTATAGCCACCGAGGTGCAATCCATCCGCGTTCGGGCCAATCACCGCAATCATGTTGTTGAGCTTGCCCAAATCGAGTGGGAGCAGATTCTTTTCGTTTTTCAAAAGAACCACGGTCTCCTGCGCGGCTTTCAGCGCAATCGCGCGGTGCTCGGCGCTGTTCGTGGTTTTTTGCGCATAGTCCGGTATCAACCAGCGGATTATCAAAAAGTCCGAGCCTGAACTTAGTCGCTAAGACGCGGCTCACTGCCCGATCAAGCTCACTCTGGGGAACGATTCCTTGTTTCACTTGATAGAGCAATGTGCGGTACACGGAGCCATCCGAAAGTTTGTAATCCACACCGGCAGAAATTGCCAGGCGTGCCGCATCGGCCTTGGTTGCGGCCACATGATGCGTCTGCACGAGCATCTGCAATCCTCGCCATCGGAGGTAACGTATCCGCTGAATCCCCACTCCTGCCGCAGCACTCTATCGAGCAGCCAGTGATTGATGTGCGAAGGGATGCCGTCAATTTCGTTGTAGGAAGCCATCACGCTTCCTACGTGAGCTTTCCTGCACGGCCGCTTGAAAGGGAACCAGAAAGTTTTCGCGAATAATACGTTCCGAATAATTTCCCGGCGCCGTATTTGGTTCCGCCCTCGGGCTGGCCATGCACGGCAAAGTGCTTCATCGTGGCCACCACATGATGACGGCCAATGTCGAACGTGTCTCCCTGAAGTCCAGTGATCGCGGCGACGGCCATCCGCGAAACCAGGTACGGATCCTCTCCGTAAGTTTCCTCAGTGCGGCCCCATCGCGGATCACGCGCGATATCCAACACTGGCGTGAAGACTTGACCCGCACCCGCCGATCCTGCTTCGTCGCCCGCCGCCGTAAAAACTTGCTTCACCAGTTGCGGGTCCCACGTGCTCGCAAGTCCAATCGCCTGCGGGAAGCTGGTGCTGCCATCCTCCATGAAACCATGCAGCGCTTCGCCCATGAACAACTCCGGAATACCCAGCCGGGTCTTTTCGCGAAGATATCGCTGAATCCCATTGCGTAAGATCGCTGCATTCCTGGGCGCCGGTGCAAGATCACCGACGTGTAGCCCGCGTCGGCCGCCATCTTCATCGCTTCAAGTGTCTCCGTCAATGTTCCGATTTGATTCACCTTGACCAGGATTGAGTTCGCGATGCCTTTTTCAATCCCCATTTGAAGACGCGCCGTGTTGGTGACAAACACGTCGTCTCCGACCAGTTGAATTTTCTCGCCCAGCGAATCGGTTAATAGCTTCCCATCCTTCCCAATCGTCTTCAGCCATTCCGTCCTCCAGCGAAACGATCGGATACTGGCGCACCCATCCGGCCCAGAAGTCCACCATTTGCTCCGGCGTCCGCTCGCTCTTGTCGGATTTCTTGAACACATATTTGTGTTTGGCCGAATCGTAAAACTCGCTCGCCGCCGGATCGAGCGCGATGCCGATCTGATCGCCCGGCTGATAGCCGGCCTGCGTGATGGCTTCGAGGACCACCTCAAGCGCTTCCTGGTTGGACTTAAGATTCGGAGCGAAGCCACCCTCGTCGCCGACAGCGGTGGAGTAACCGCGTTTTTTCAGCACGGTTTTTAGAGTATGGAAAACTTCGGCTCCCCAACGCAAAGCTTCCGAAAATTTCTCCGCGCCATAAGGGACGATCATGAACTCCTGCGGGTCCACGCTATTGTCGGCGTGCGCGCCTCCGTTGAGGATATTCATCATGGGGACGGGGAGCAGGCAGGCTGCGACGCCGCCCAGATACCGGTACAGGGGAGTTCGCTGCGAGGCAGCCGCCGCGCGCGCAGCCGCCATCGAAACAGCCAGAATCGCATTGGCCCCGAGCCTACCCTTACTGGGCGTGCCATCGAGTGCGATCATCCGCCGGTCGAGCGAGGACTGACGCTCGGCGTCCATGCCTAACAGCGCAGGCGCAATGTGGTCCTTTATATTTCCGATCGCCGTGAGAGTCCCCTTGCCGAGATAGCGGGCCTTGTCCCCGTCGCGCAGCAATCCACCCCCTCGTGCTCTCCGGTGGATGCCCCGGATGGGACGGCCGCACGGCCCGTACTCCCGTTGCTCAGGTGCACATCTGCTTCCACCGTTGGACTGCCGCGACTGTCCAGAATCTCTCTGTCCACTATTTTTGTGATTTCCATGGTATTGATTTAAGGAGGAGCAAGAACTAGCCTAAGGCTATCCGAGCGTCCGGGGCAACAGATGCTTAGACCCTGTTCTCCCAAGTTGACAAGATGTCTCCGGTCCGGTATAGTTCTGAAGTACTGATCTATCAACGATTTGTCGGAGCTTTGGCGATGGCCAGCAGCACCAATGAAAGGGATCTCGAAATCAACTTCCCCGCCGAAGAAGACTACGAGCATCTCATAGAAGACTACAGCCACCTGGCTCCCCCTTCTGAAGGGGAACTGCTGCAGGGCCGCGTAGTCAAAATCACGCCGCTAGAAGTCATCGTCGATTTCGGGTACAAGATGGAAGGTCTGGTGCCGATCGAGCAGGTACAGCAGCCCGACGGCACGGTGGCCTTGACGGCCGGCGACCCCATCGACGTGATGGTGGACCGTCATGCGCCGCAGCCCGAGGGCTACGTTTTGCTGTCCCATTCCAAGGCCAGCCGCCTGCGGGTTTGGGACACGCTCGAGCGGGCCATGCGCGAGCAGCTTCTGGTCTCGGCCCACGTGATGGAACGCACCAAGGGCGGGCTGATGGTGGACGTAGGCGTGCTCGCTTTCATGCCCGGTTCGCAGGTGGACGTGCGGCCCATTCACGATCTGGATCAATTCATCGGCCAGGACATCCCGGTCAAAATCCTGAAGATCAATCGCCGCCGCGGCAACGTGGTGGTTTCGCGCAAGATGGCCATCGAAGAAGATTTGCAGGCGCGCAAGCAAACCGCGCTCGAACACTTGTATGAAGGCGCGGTGGTCGCCGGCACCGTAAAAAACCTGACCGAGTACGGCGCGTTCGTCGATCTGGGCGGCATCGATGGTTTACTGCATGTGAGCGACATGTCGCATGGGCGCGTCAATCATCCCTCGGAAGTCGTGCACGTGGGCGATGAAATCACCGTCAAGGTGCTTAAATTCGATCGCGCCAAGGAGCGGATTTCGCTCGGTCTTCGCCAGTTGGCTCCCGATCCCTGGGAGACCCTGCCGCAGCGCTGCCCGCCCGGCAGCCGCGTGATCGGCCGCGTCATGAGCATCACCGATTACGGCGCTTTCGTCGAGATCGAGCCGGGCGTGGAGGGCCTGATCCATATCTCCGAAATGACCTGGAGCCGCCGCATGAAACATCCCAGCAAGGTGGTGAAGGCCGGCGATCAGGTGGAGGCGGTGGTGCTGGAAGTGAAGCCGCGCGACCGGCGCGTTTCGCTGGGAATCAAGCAACTCGAAGCCGATCCGTGGACCACTGTGGCGGAGCGCTACAGCATCGGCTCGGTGGTCGAAGGACGGGTCCGAAAGCTGGCCGATTTCGGCGCGTTCCTCGAAATCGAAGAGGGCATCGATGGGCTGGTGCATGTCTCCGATCTGTCCTGGACCAAGCACGTCAAACATCCCTCCGAGATGCTGAAAAAGGGCCAGATGATGCAGGCCGTGATTCTGAATATCGATGCTCCCAACCGCCGGCTTTCGCTGGGCGTCAAACAGCTTCAGCCGGATGCCTGGGAGAGTTTCTTCCGGACCCATGAAATCGACGATCTGGTGCGCGGGCGCGTGTGCCGGGCGGCGCCCTTCGGCGTATTCGTGGAGCTGGCGCCCGGCGTGGAAGGGCTGTGCCACAAATCGGAGATCCCGCCCATGCCGGAGCGGGCCGCGGCAGGTGACGCGCCGCTGCCGATCGGCGACGAGTACGATTTCAAGATTATTAAGATGAACGAGGCCGACAAGAAAATCGGATTGAGCCTTCGCGCCGTGGCCGACGACGAGGAACGCACGCGCCTGGAGGATTATCAGCGCCAGGCCGACAGCCGCCACCATGACCATGGAGGAAGTGATGAGCTTACGAGGAAAAGGGGAAAGCCGTTAACATGACCAAGGCGGAATTGATCGAAGAGGTCTCCCGCGTCGTGGAGATGACGCGCAAGGATTCGGAGGTGATCGTCGAGGCCATCTTCGACAGCGTCGTTCGCGCTTTGCGCGGCGGGGATAAAATCGAGATCCGGGGCTTTGGCAGCTTCCGCACTCGCCAGCGGCAGCCGCGGGTGGGCCGCAATCCCAAAACCGGCGCGCGCGTGGAAGTCCCGGCCAAGCGTATCCCCTATTTCAAGCCCAGCAAGGAACTGAAAGACCTGGTCAATGGCGACTCCCAGGGCAGCGGCGAACGCCATTCCGCCCGACGCCGCGCATACCTGATTCATGGAGTATCTCTGGAGTCCCTGGAGATACCGGTACATCTCCTCGGCGGCTCTCAGGGACGAGTGTCTGTTCTGCAGAAAGGCGTCTGATCCGGACGACCGGAAGAACTACATTCTGCTGCGCGCGGAACGAAATTTCATTCTGCTGAACCCGTATCCATACACCACCGGACACCTGATGATCGCGCCGTACGCGCATGCGCCGACGCTTGAGGAATGCGATCCGCGCACGCTTGAAGAAATGATGCGGCTGGCGCGGAAGGCCGAGGTGGCGCTCAACATCGTATACCGGCCGGCCGGCTTCAATCTCGGCATCAATATCGGCCATTGCGCCGGCGCGGGTATACCGGGGCACCTGCATATGCACGTGCTGCCGCGCTGGTCCGGCGACGTGAACTTCATGACCACCGTCGCGGATACGCGAGTGCTTCCGGAGGATCTGGACACAACCTACGAGAAATTGTCGGCGGCACTGAACCATCCAGAACCTTAATCAGTAGATTTACTGAGATTGAGCAATTAATCGTACCGGTACGAGTTAACTATTGCTGGGCTCAAACCATGCCGGTAGGATCGATTTACGTAATTCAACGTTCGGAGGAATAATGAAAACGACAATTCTGCTTAATTGTTTCTTTTTGGCTGTGGCTGCAAATGCAACCCCGGTCTTTATCAATTTTGGGAGTGCGGCCGGAGGAAATCTTGGTTCCACCGCGACATTCACCGGCGGCGGCTTTTCAGTGGTTGCAACGGCTGACCCCAGCGGATATAACAACGACTTGTATCAAAAAATGGCGGGAGGCGACGAAAATGGGCTGGGTCTGACCAGCGATCCGTCGGGGGATCACGAGATCACTTCTGGACATTACATCCAGCTCAATATCACTCAAATTCTGGGAGACAATCCGTTATCGATCGGAATGGAAAGCAGCACCGGCGACGATGGCTGGGCGATATATGAGACCAATTCGGCCAATACAAACGTATATAATCTGACCGGGTCAGGTCACAACGGCGCGACTCTACTTCTATCCGGGAGCACCGAAGGGGACTTCTCTCTCGGAACTGTTGCGGACACGTATATCGACGTTACCGCGACCAGTGGCAACGTTCTCCTGAGCGAGCTTGATTTCAATAAAACCTCTTCAGTCCCGGAGCCAGCTTCGTTTATGTTGGGCGGATTCGGTCTGGCGGCGCTCGGCCTGTTGCGGCGCGGGAGGAAAGCCTAACGGTTTTTACTTTTCTGGGCTGCCCCGCCGCGCCGTCTCACGGTTCCGCCGGGCAGCCTCATTTAAAGGATCGATGGCGAGAGCCTGATTGAACATTTCGAGCGCTTCGGCAAACTTGCTCCGCCGCAAATAAAGCTCCCCAAGTTCGTTCCGCACCTGGGCATCCCGCGGAAAGCTTTCTAAAACCTGAAGGTAATTCTCGATGGCCTCGTCATAGCGGCCAGCTTTCACAAGTATCCTGGCGAGATTGTAGCGCGCATTGCCGTAATCCGGTCGTGTCTTGAGCGCTAGCCGGAATTGATCCATTGCCTCTGTGGTACGTCCCAGAGCTGCCAGCGCCGAACCGAGCAGGTTGCGTGCTTCCGGGTGATCTGGCTCGATCCGCACCGCTGCCTGAAGCAGCGAAAGGGCTCCCGGAGGATCGAGCCGGGCCAGCCTTAGCGCGCCAAGCTTAAAGTGCGCCATGAAATCGTCCGGATACTTCTCCAGACGGTGCCGCAGCAGGGCCTCCTCCAGTTCCATGCGCCCGTCTCCGGTCCCATGCGGCAACATCTGCAACCACAGATGGCCCATCTCGTCGGTGGATTGATTGCCGGCCATAACGCGTCGCGGGGGATGGTTCGGATTTCTCGGATTCGCCTCAGAGTTGTCGTAGTGGTACCGCATTGAAATGGTCGATCCCCTGGGAAGAAATAAGGGCTCGCGATAGTAATATACGGACTGCCAGTTCGTGTCCCAATCCGGAATGCGGATGAGCCATTTACGCTCCCCGCCCGGTAGCGTGGCGTAGCCTTCGAGGAGATGCCCTAAGTAATGCGCGTGCGGATAGACCGCGAGCACGTCGACGTCAAGCGGAAGCCGGAAATCGTCGGACACGAGAAAGTCCGGGTCGCCGGGAGGAATGTCCAGCGCGCCGTCATGCTCTAGCTGAATCAACATCGGGAAACGATCCGGCGGTTTATCGGTGAAATAAAGTCCAATGGAGGGCCGCGCCTGCTCGGGTTTCCCGGTGGGCCGAAGATGGGCGTTCAGCACCAGATCGCTGCCCGGATCGAGACGTAACGCGAGCCCGTCCGGCTCTACGTGGGGCATCCCGCCCGGCTTCCAGAATAAAAAATGTCCGTCATCGGGTTCGAAGGTGGTGCGCTCGATCACCGGATCCATTCCCGGAAAACCCGAACCTGGCGCAATCTCCTGGTGGCGCGCCGAGCGCGTTCGGTCCATATAGAGGTTCGCGTGATGCACAATCCGCTTGCCGCCGGGACGAATCTCTATCGCGCGTACATAGCGCGTCGCCTTAATATCGGGCGTGAAGATGAAGTTCCAATACACATCCGGGCCCCCGGCAGGCACGCTGTACGCACTCGGCGCTTCCAGGATCATGTCGGGTGGACCGAGTTGCCATCCCTCGGTGAAATGTGGAAGCGGTGGAGTCTCCGATGACGGAACCTTTGGCGCACCCTGGCTCACCCATTCGGCGATCGTGGCGATCTGCGCATTGCTCAGCCGCAGCTCACCCGAGAAATTGCCGTAACCCGGCTCGGGAGACCAGGGCGGCATGAAACGGCGGCGCGTCACATCCGCGATCTGGCGGGCGTGCTCTTTTACATCGGCATAGCTGAGCAGCGGAAAGGGCCCAGATTCGCCAGGGCGATGGCAGGACGCGCAATATTGATACACGATGGGAGCGATGTCATGGGCAAAAGTCGGTGGCGGCGCGGCGTTGGCGGTGAGAGGCCATAATGTAAATGCGGTGAAAACTACTATTGGCCTCATAGCTGGTATGCTACACCAGTTGAGCGCCGAGTCCCAAAATCTGCTACACTTTAGGTGCCGTTTGATTGCCCGCTAACCTGG
The DNA here is from genome assembly GCA_963799805.1 of uncultured Acidobacteriota bacterium. Lineage (GTDB taxonomy): Bacteria > Acidobacteriota > Terriglobia > Bryobacterales > Bryobacteraceae > Palsa-187. The sequence continues at coordinate 895,339 of CAWCYF010000001.1, read as the reverse complement.
CTCAGTTTATGCTCCTGCCTCGGATCGCTGCTTTCAAATAGTAAGGAGAGACTCTTGAAAAATATTTTTGTAGGTAACCTGGACTTCGGCGCGACCGAAGATACGATCCGCTCGCTGTTCGAAGCATACGGAACTGTGGAACGCGTTAGTCTGATGACGGACCGCGACACGGGACGGTCGCGCGGCTTCGCGTTCGTCGAGATGACGGACTCCGAGGAAGCGGACAAGGCTATTAACGCTCTGAATGGCTCGAATGTAGGCGGCAGAGCGCTGAATGTCAATGAAGCTCGTCCCAAGACCAGCGGTGGCGGGGGCGGGAGACCGGGTGGCGGTGGCTTCCGGGGCGGACGCGACGGCGGCGGACCCAGGCAACGGCGCGAGCCTCGTTGGTAGTCTCTTAATTCGCGCTAATTGCAGCGGGCGCGAAGGCGCTAACCCAGATGCTCGCAGCTCTCTCGGCGAGACTTGAGTTCGATCCCGGTGCAGACCGGGTCCAATCCAAACGGCAAGGATTAAGGAGGGGAGATTTTATGGCTTCACGATCACATACCACATTCAAAAAACGCCAGAAAGAACTCGCCCGCGTTGAAAAACAGCGCGACAAGGTTGCCAAGCGGATGCAACGCAAGGAAGGGGAAAGCGCCCCTGAACCCGAGCTGCTTACCCTTGAAGAAGCGGCTATCCTACGGTCGGAACATTTGCCGATCGAAATGGATTGACGCCCGGCGCCTTACACGACGTGGGCTGCTTACGTATTCTCTCGACCTGCAAGGTACTCTTCCGTAATGCGACCCCTGCGGTATTCCATTAACGTCACATTGGACGGGTGCTGCGATCATCGTGTAATACCACCGGACGAAGACTTGCATCGTCACGCGGCCGAGAACCTCGACCAGGCCGATGCTCTCCTCTTTGGCCGGGTGACTTACGAAATGATGGAGGCAGCGTGGCGGCCACCGGCGCGGACGGGAGCGAGGCCTGATTGGATGGAACCCTTCGCCCGGACGATTGACGCGGCAAAGAAGTACGTCGTGTCGAGCACCCTCGACCGGGTCGATTGGAACGCAGAGCTTGTGCGCGGGGATCTAGGGACGGCCGTTCAGCAGCTCAAGCGGGAGTCGGGTAAGGGACTGTTCGTGGGAGGCGTAAAGCTCCCGCTCGCGTTGGCGGAGTTGGGATTGATCGATGAGTACGAGTTCGTGGTGCACCCCAGGCTAGCGGGCCACGGACCGACATTGTTGGCAGGGCTATCGAAGCACGTCGACTTGAGGCTCGTGAGCCGGCTGGAGTTCGGCTCGGGGGCGGTAGCGATGCGGTATGAGCCGAGAAGTAGCCAATAAATCGCTGTCTTTCAGCCCTGTCTAGTCTTGCTGGTGCGGATAAGAGGACTTGAACCTCCACTCCCTTGCGAGAACATGGACCTGAACCATGCGCGTCTGCCAATTCCGCCATATCCGCACGTCGATGGCTATTTCCATTCTCGGAGACTCCTGCGCTCAAGTCAATGCTTAAGCGCGCACGCCTGACGCGTAATTCGAGAATCAGCCGCATCACCAATCCCTCGATCTGGGCTGCAACGGACCGGTAAACTTCCGTCTTTCTGTCCGATCGGATCGGGAACCGGCCACTCCACCGCGCGGGCAGCGGGCAGCGGCAATTTCGCGCCGCTCATATTGACGACGATGTCGAACGGCATCTGCGAAAACGAATCCAGCGCTTTGGGAAAATGATCGTCAATATGGATGTTCCGCTCCGCGAGCACCTGCCTGGTCAGCGGAGCGATCATCGCCGCCGGACTCAGGCCCGCGCTTTGCACGGTCATTACATCCGATCCATACGCGCGCGCGAAACCTTCCGCCATCTGGCTGCGGCAGGAGTTTCCGATGCAGACGAACAGCACCCGCTTTTTCACCGGACTCGCGGGCGTCCGCAGGCGCGGCGCCCCATGCCCGCCCAGGCGTGGACGCCCGCCTCTTATCCCTCCTGGCGGTACCATTCGAGTGTCCTTTTCAATCCTTCTTCGATGGTGAATTGGGGCGCGTGCCCAAGCTCGGCCGCGGCCGCCGTCGTATCGGCCATGGAATGCCGCACGTCACCCGTCCGAGGCGGACCGTACTTCGCGGGAATCTGAACACCCTCCATTTTTTGAAGCAGATTCCAGATGAAATTCAGCGTGTATCTGCCGCCGTTACCCGCATTGTACATTTTGCCCGCTGCGGCGGGCGCACGAGCGGCCTTCAAACATAATGCGGCGACATCCTCGACGTAAGTGAAGTCCCGCGATTGCTCGCCATCGCCGAAAATAGTGGGCGATGTGTGCGCGAGCAGGTGCTTCATGTATAGAGAAAGCACACCAGAATAGGGGCTAGAGGGATCCTGGCGCGGCCCATAAACATTGAAGAAACGCAGCGATACGGTCTCCAATTGAAAGCAGGAGTAAAACACCGAGGCGTAATATTCGCCTAACAGCTTCTGCACGGCGTAGGGCGATTTGGGCCGCGGCGATCATCGTCTCAACTTTCGGCAGAGTCTCGCTGTCGCCATAGGCCGAGGACGACGCCGCATAGACCACTCGCCGGACTCCGCCCTCGGCGGCCGCGCGAAGCACGTTGAAGGTTCCATCGATATTCACCTCGTGCGAGGGCACCGGATCGTCGATGGAGCGGGGCACGGAGGGAATCGCCGCCAGATGAAATACCACCTCCGCACCGCGAATTAAAGGCGCGATCGCAGCCGCGTCTCGAATGTCGGCGCGATGAAATTCGATGCGGTCGCGCACTTCGTCCAGATTGCGTTCGTGGCCCGTCAGGAGATTATCGATGACCGCGACCGACCCATTCTCGAACGAGCCATCCTCGAGCAGCCGCCGGACCAGAGCCGAGCCGATGAATCCCGCCCCGCCAGTGACCACATATCTTCTCTTGATGCTAGTCATGCCTCTAAAATGTCTCCTGTGTTGGATTCTGCGATTTAGTCAACGGGATCGCGCCGTGCGAGTGCGCGACTCTCCATCGGAGAGGACGTGCACCAGCTTTGCCGCGGTTTGCGGCGGGCTGGTCAGGCTATGTTTGATCTGCGCAAATCGCGTCCGCGAGATCAACCCCGCCAGTACACGCTGATCGAATCGCGCCAGGTCCGCGACAGCGGCGCGAAAAGCGTCCCGATTTGCGTTTACGCTCGCGATAACAGTTTGATTGTTGACGATCATTTGACGGAAGGGCACCGCACCGGCCGCATCCGCCGCCCCCAGCAACACCATCACCGCGAGGGGCGCCATGCGCGCCAATGCGGCCAGAGTCAACTCGCCCGAGCCGGTAGCCTCGACGACGATATCGGCGGGTTCACAGGAGAGCGCCGGCTCATACTCGATTCCCTGGAGCGCGAGCAGCTTCACGCGGGGATGATCGGCCGGTTCGAGCGAATGCACCCGCACCCGGTAGCCGCGAAGCTTTAGAACCAGGGCCGCCAGCGTGCCGAGCGTGCCGGCGCCCAGCACCAGCGCGCGGCCAGGCTCGCCTTCATGTACGCGGACGGCGCGGGCAATCCCTTTCTCGGCCACGCTGAGCGGCTCGATCAGAATGCCGAAGCCAATCAGCGCTGGCGGCACGCGCACCAGATCGTCTTCACAATCGACGGCGCGCTCGGTGTAATAACCGTGAAGCCCGACAATACCGCGCTCCGTATACCGGCCGCTGGTGCAGAGATCGCGCCTGCCGGCCGCGCAAGAGTCGCACGGCGGGTGACAGCCGCGGCGTACCATCGGCACCACCCAATCGCCACGATTCAGGGAGACAACGGCTGGGCCCACGTCGATCACCTGCCCCAGAGCCTCATGTCCCAGCACCAGATGAGTCTCGCCTTCAGGCGGCTTGCCTATCCGGAACGCCGCCAACTCACGGTCGGTGCCGCACACGCCCACTTCGTGCACTCGAAACAGAACGTCGCGGCCCGCAAAGAACTCCGGCTCGTCGGCATCGCGCCAGACCAGAGCTCGCGTTTCGAAATCAAGAGCCAGCGCCTGCATCGCTATCACTCTTCCCGTTTGCGCGCGGCTGCGACCAGCGACAGCCCCCGCCACGGCAGCACTCCGTCGATGCGGCGCCAGATCCAAACCGTTTTGTCGAACAGCTTCAATGCCGGCTTAGGGATGCGTTTGCGGCCCAGCAGCTTTCCGTAAATCCACCACGACACGGTGCCGACTTTATTGAGCTGGTGAAGATATTCCACGCGAAATCCGGCGCGGTCCAGAATCTCCCCGATCTGGCTTGCGGAAAATCGGCGCTGGTGGCCCATGGCGCGGTCGAGCGATCCGTATAAGGCCGGGCCTTGCGGCACCAGCACGACGACGTTTCCTCCCGGGCTTCAGGCAGGCGCGCAAGGATGCGAGCACAGCCGCGGGATCTTTCACGGATTCGAGCACGTTCACGCACAGCGCGCTTTCACATTTCCCTGCCCAGGGCGCGTAGTCCGCCGGATTTTCCGGATCGAGCTGGCAGACCGTCACATTGGGAGTGCGCAGAAAGCGATTCCGCAGCGCATGCAGATACAGCGGGTCATGCTCGGCGGCAACGTAGTTCAGCTTCCGCGCCATCAGCCGTCCGGTCAAATTGCCGAGCCCCGCTCCGATCTCGAGCACCGTATCGCCCAGGTGGGGCCGGAGCACGCGCGTCAGCCAGCTCAAATACTGCGGCGTTCCGGTCAGGTTATTGAGTAATCCCCGGCCGTAAGTGGCGACGTAAAGATCGTCGATCAGCCAGAAATAAAAGATGACGCCCAGCGCCCTGATCCCATCCCGCCATCCGATCTTCTTTCCTTCCTCATAAGTGCGCCCGTGATAGCTGATCGGAACTTCGTACACCCGCAGCTTGCGCTTGGAGACCTTCATGGTGATTTCCGGCTCGAAACCGAAGCGATTGGAGCGGATCGGAATGCTCTTCAGCAAATCCGTGCGAAATACTTTGTAGCACGTCTCCATGTCGGTGACGTTTAGATTGCTGAACATGTTCGACACGACCGTGAGACCCTTGTTGAGCATGGAATGCCAGAACGGCAGGACGCGGGTCTGCTCGCCCGCCATGTATCGGGAGCCGAACACCGCATCGGCGTGCCCGTCCAGCAGGGGACGCAGAAGCTTCTCATACTCGGAGGGATCGTATTCGAGGTCGGCGTCCTGAACCAGACAAAAGTCCCCCGCTGCGTTTTGAATGGCTGTGCGCAGCGCCGCGCCCTTGCCCTGATTCACCGCATGGCGCAGCAGTCTGATTTGCGATTCGCGTGCCGCCAGGCGCTCCAATATTTCCGATGTTCCATCGGTTGAGCAGTCGTCGACCACGATCAGTTCCCGCGCCATGTTCTCAGGTAATGGGGCCGCCAGCACCAGCGAAAGGCTACGCTCGACCACTGTGCGTTCGTTGTAGACCGGGATCAGGATCGAAAGAAGCATTCACGAATACCTCAGTATAATTGGGATTGGCAATCCAAACTAATATGACCCGGAACAGTGTGCTGCTCGAAACGCATGTGCCCGGCCTGCAGCTGCGCGGGCGGGGAAAAGTGCGCGATATCTATGAGGACGGCGATCGTCTGCTGATCGTCGCTACGGACCGCATCTCCGCTTTCGATTACATTCTTGCCACCGGCATCCCCGATAAAGGACGCGTGCTGACGCAGATGACGCTGTTTTGGCTCGATTTTCTGCGCGACATGATCCCCAACCATTTCTTAAGCACGGATGTCAGCGGCCTGCCGCCCGAATTCGAAGGGCGCTCTATGTGGGTGCGGCGCGCCGATATGGTTCCGATCGAATGTGTGGCGCGCGGTTACCTGGCCGGCTCCGGCTGGAACGAGTATCGGCGTAACTGGCGCGGTGTGCGGAATTGCCTTGCCCGCGGGCCTGCGCGAGAGCGAAGCGCTTCCACAGCCGATTTTTACGCCGGCTACGAAGGCAGAGAGCGGCCACGATGAAAACATTTCTTTCGAGCGCGTCTGCTCCACGATCGGGGACCGCCTGGCCGCGCGCCTGCGCGATCTGACACTCGCCATTTACACCCGCGCCGCGGAATACGCTCGCTCTCGCGGCATTATCATTGCCGACACGAAGTTCGAATTCGGCTTGGTCCGCGATGCGGCGGGGGAGCAGATCCTTCTCGCAGATGAAGTTCTGACGCCGGACTCCTCGCGATTCTGGCCGCTCGATACTTATTCGCCCGGTGGCCCGCAGCCTTCTTACGATAAGCAATACGTGCGCGATTATCTCGAATCGATAGCATGGAACAAGCAGCCTCCCGCGCCCGCCTTACCGGACGAAGTGGCCCGGCGCACTAGCGAAAAGTATAGAGAAGCCTATCGCGTCCTCACCGGGAAAGATTTGTGAACCTTTTGGATCTGCTGTTGTTGGTCATCGTCGCCGCCTCGGTCGCAACCGGATTCATGGCCGGGTTCGCGCGAGCCGGGATCGGTTTTATCGCCGTAATTACCGGAATCCTGTTCGGTTTCTGGTTTTACGGCATCCCCGCCGAGTGGATTCACCGGCATCTGAGCTCGGCCACCGCGTCCAACCTGCTGGGCTTCTTTTTGGTTTTTTTCGCGTGCGTCCTGCTTGGAGCTCTATTTGCAAAACTGCTTGCGACGGTATTCAAGTGGACCCGGCTCTCATGGATAGACCGGCTGCTGGGCGGAGCGTTCGGCCTGGTGCGCGGCAGCCTCATCGCGATCGCATTCGTCGCCGTGCTGCTCGCGTTCACGCCCAAGCCTACGCCGCCCTGGATGGTGGATTCCAAGGTGCTGCCCTACGCGATCGACGCCTCGAATCTGTGCTCCAGGCTTGCCCCCAATCCGATCAAAGAGGCATTCCGCGAGAGTATGGGCGATATCCGCAGAGCCTGGGATGAGCAATTGAAAAAGAAGCCTCGCAAGAGAGAACCGGACCTGAGAAAGGTGGAGAGCTGAAACCGGATCTGCTGATCTTCGATCTGGACGGCACTCTGATCGATTCCAAGCGCGACCTGGCCGACTCTGTGAACGCGACGCGGAGCTGGATGCGGCTGCCGCCGCTCGCCGATGAGCGCATCTATTCCTATGTCGGCAACGGCGCTCCGGTGCTGATGCGCCGAGCACTACCGGAAGCGAGCGCAGCCGAGGTGACCCGTGCGCTTGAATATTTCCTCGAGTATTATCGCGAGCACATGCTCGACTCAACCACGCTCTATCCCGGGGTGCGGGAGGCTCTCGATCGCCTGTACCGCGCCGGAATCCCGATGGCGGTGCTCACGAATAAGCCGGTACGCTTCAGCGTGCGGCTGCTCGAAGGCTTGGCGTTAGAGACGCACTTTTTCCGCGTCTATGGCGGTAACAGCTTCGAGGAAAAAAAGCCGCACCGGATGGGGATCGACCGTCTGGTCGCGGAATCCGGCGCGGATCGCGCGCGCACCATTATGGTGGGAGACAGTGCGGTCGATATTCACACGGCGCGCAATGCCGGAGTTCGCGCCTGCGGAGTCAGTTGGGGCTTTCAACCCGAAACGTTTGCCGCGGAGCCGCCCGATTTCATCGTCGACGATCCGCGCACGCTGGCGGATCTGGTTCTTGACGAAAAGCGTCTATTGCTCGAAGTACCCCGCGGCTAGCCCGGGCTTCTGCTCGAGCGCCTGGCGCCAGTAAAGGCGCGCGCCCTCGAGGTCGCCCTGCGCCTTCATCGCATGACCCAAATTGAGCAGCGCTTCGGCGAAATTGGGGCGTTCAGCGAGAGCTTCCTGATAGAGGCGGATCGCGTCCTCGATCTGCCCCGATTTCTGGAGCAGGAGGCCGGTATTATAGAACAGCTCCGGGGTGCGCTCGCCCAGCTCGATCAGCTTGGCCTGAAGGTCGAGAGCGCGGTCCAGATCCTCGCGCTCGACCGCGAGCGCCGCCAAGCCGCGCATGGCGTCAATCGAGAGCGGATCGGCCGCGAGGACGCTCTCAAACGCTTTCGCAGCGCTTTCATGATCGCCCATATTCCAGTAAGCAAGGCCCAAGTTCAACTGCGCCTCGGGCCAGGCTGCACGTTTGCGGACACACGCCTGGAGCGCCTCGGCGGCGGCCCGATAATCCGCGCGCTGCAGCCGCAGATAGCCCAGACGGAACCAGGCATCTTCCCACTCCGGATTGCGCGCCAGCAGCTTCACATAGAGCCGCTCGGCGCCGTCTTTTTCGCCCTGCTGCTCGAGAACGCTGGCCAGATTGTACATGATGTCGGTCAGGTCGGGAGCGATCTGAAGAGCCCTCTCGTAGGATTCGCGGGCCGGTTTCAATTCGCACAACTCCTGCCGCACGATGCCGAGATTTACGTGGGCCTGCTTGGCGTCTGGACGAATGCGTACCGCCTCTGAGTAGGCATGCGCCGCTTCCGGAAGCTTCCCGCGCTTCTGCTCCGCCACCCCCAGGTTAAAGCAGCGCTCAAAATTATCGGGCGTGAACTCCACCAGCTTGGCGCAAAAACTCGCGGCTGCGTCATAGTCATTGGAATGGAAGGCGCAAGTCGCAAGCCCTTCGAGAGCTGCCTGCGAGATCGGCCGAATCCCCAGTAGGCGCTCCGAATATTGCTGGATGGCCTCGTAATCCTTGCGCGCGATGCCGATGGTGATCAGATTCGTCAGGCATTCCTCGGATTGAGGACTCTTTTCGAGGATTCTCGCATACAAAGCGGTAGCTTCGTCAAACTTCCAGAGCAATTGCAGCGATACAGCCTTGCCGAACAGCGCCGTTTCATGATCGGCGTCGCGAGCGAGAACCTTATCGAAGGAGACGATTGAGCCGGCTCCGGCTTTTCAAGGTGAAGCAGACAGATGCCGAGCCCTAATTGCGCTTCCTCGCGCCGCGGATCGGCATCCAATGTCTTTTGGAACGCATGAGCGGCATCCTGCCAGCGCCCCAGCTTCTCATAGCAGATGCCCAAATTGAAATTCGCGGTGGAGTGGCGCGGCGCAAGCGCGAGCAGCTTTTCATAGGTCCTGATAGCCTCTTCATACTGCTCCAGCTCGAATTGGATGTGGCCTTTCGCGGTGAATACTTCGGGTGTTTCCTCGCCCTTCTCGATGGCGGTGTTCAGCTCCCGAAGCGCGTCCTTGCGTTTTCCATCCAGGTGCAGTGAAACTGAGCGCGCCAGAGCCGGCGAGGGCACTTTTGCATCGACCTCGAGGCCGGCGCCCGCCGCTTCGGTTCCGTTCTTCCGTGTGATCATTATTTCGAGCTCCCGTTCGTCATTTGGAAATCGTAGGGCGCAAGATACGCGCACAGTCTCCCGAGCACATCATACTGATGGGTCACCTGCACCCATCGCACACGGCTGGCTTCGCCTGCCCCAGAGAATAAACCCACGCCGCCGTGTTTCAACCGCGGCTCGGACCAGTTGTCGACGATCTGCCCCTGAACCGTCAGGAGGAAGGTGTCGCCGCGTACGTCCATGCGCACGCGATAGAGCGTGTCCGGACGGGCGTCAATGGCCGCAACCTTCTCGACACGCGAATCCGCGCGGCCGTTCACAACCGCGTAACGAATCACCCCGACGCCTCGGCAGCGGTCCCGCCCTCAGCACGACCAGCTTCACCACGTAATAGTTCCGGAAGTCCGCGGCGCGGACCACCCAGCTTACAGCTTTCTTGTCGATCAGACCCAGAAATTGCATCTGGTAATCTCGCAGACCGAGAGAAGGCCGGTACAGCGCCAACGGTCCTGGACGCACGAACCCGGTAGCGTCGAAAGACCAATCGGTAGCTCCGTCGCGGCTGGCCCACTCGTCGAGCCCCGCGCGAAAATCTTCGTTGAGCGCTACGGCGGCGCGTTCGAGCACGGTCCGCCGAACGTTTGCGAACTGCGTATTCACTGCACTTTCGAAAGCGCGCGGAATGCCGCCGGAGGCTTTCGATACCCCGTAGTACAGCGCCAATCCCAGAAGTACCGGAACAGCTGCTGCGGTATATGCCCACTGATAGGACCGCCGGACAACTTCCGCTGGGACCGCCGGTAGGCCTTCGGGACGAAGGGCCGCGATCGGATCGAGTTTTGACCCGGGACATATTGGTTTTAGGCTGGGCGGCTGCGGGACAGGTAGTAAATGGCGCAGCGTCGAAATGGATTGAAGACCGGGCTTCGCGCCGCCGGCTGCCAGCCTTAACGGAAGTAGGCCCGCCATGCCGGGACCTGAACTCTGTGTCTGGGGACGTGGAGCGTTGGTGAGCGACAGTGAAATGCTAAGAGACGCGGTCGAAAAGCCGGCCGGGTCAATTTCAGTCAAAGCCGCTGATTGGTGATCCCGAGTCTCGACTAGACATCGGCTGCTCGCGGCCAACAGCAGATGCGGGCCACGCGACGGGGTCCCCAACATGAGCGGCGGAGCCTCTGCACTGCCGCTTGGCTCGACCGCACGAAGATTGTCGATCCAGGTCCCTTGTACCAGTGGAATGTGATCCAAGAAAAGCCGTCTAAGACCGGCCTGCATGGGTGCGATTGGAGCCAGATCGGGGGAATCGACGTGAACCGCGGGAAATTGCGGAGGCAAGTTGGTGAAGATAGGTGTTGCCTGCCCGGCATCTTCGGCGATCCGATTGATTCCTTCGCAGGCAACCGGATGAGGAAGCGACAGTAATTTATCCGCGTGCGGAACTGGCTCATTCCGCCGATACGATGGGAATTGTGGCGCCAGACTGGTGAAAATTGGCGTTTTCTGCCCGGAGTTCTCGGCGATCCGATTCATTCCCACGCAGGCGGCCGGCAGCGAGAGCAACAGTAACTTATCAACGTGTGGAACTGGCTCATTCCGTAGGTACGATGGAAATTTTGGCGCTAGACTGCTGACGATTGGCGTTTTCTGCCCGGCATCCTCGACAATTCGATTGATTCCTTCGCAGGCAACCGGATGAGGAAGCGACAGTAATTTATCGCGCGTGCGGAACTTGCTCATCGCGCAATTGCGTAAGGTCTTCGCTTCTAGGTGGGGCCGCGACATACGCCGGGTACAGCGGTTGCATATTCGCAGCCAGCGGCGTGGCCTCGCCAATCCACGAAAGATCCGGCGCAGCGGCTAAAATTCTTCCGGCGAGCGGCAACGCCATCGCGCCGGCAAACGTCAGTTCGCGCTCGAGTCTTAGCGCCGACCTTGCAGGACCAGATAAGCCTCCCATGCATTCGAGGGGGCGCGGCTCCGATCGAATCCTCCCGAGGTAGGTCGCCCCTATGGAAATATCCAAGGGCATAAGAATCGCCATGGAGAGCCCGCGTGCCGCGCGCCTTTCGAATCGATCCACGAGGGCCAGCGAACGACGAAACTGATTTCGATTGCGAGAGGATCGCACGCCGAAGTGCCAATCCAGGTATAGAGGTTGAAATTCAGATCGAGCGGAATCAAGCCGCCGAACTCCGGTGTCGGTTTATCCTCTATTGCTCTCCGATATTACTTCCGAGCGGGCGATGCGCATGTAGCAAGTCATGAGTTTGCTGCAAGCGCTCCACGGCCATGCGATCCTGTTCCTGCCAATACGCTGGCAGTGAGCAGTCGAGCAAAACTGCCCGCTTGTGATCTTTCGATATAAGGGGAGTTTCCCTCGCAATACAGGCAGCGAATGTCATTGGTCCATGACATGGTCCAATACGTACGGGTAGCGGGACCAAAATACTACGGGGCGAAAGCCTTAGAAGCCGGGCCGCATTTCGACTTAAGCACCCTGAAGACTTTGGTACAGCCGCTTCTGCTCGCGCGCAATCGACATCCCAGCCGTAGATTCGTTCGACCGCCAGACGGGCGCGATGCTCCAGAGCGATCCGCTCCTCTGGAGCCTCGAGCAGCCGGGTCAGCGCACGCGCCATTTCCGGAGCGGAGTCCTCTACCATCAGGTCCCTGCCGCGCTCGAAATCAAGACCGTGAATGCCGGCAGCGGTCGAGACGATCGCTTTACCCATCGCCATCGCTTCCAGGATCTTGATATTGGTGCCGGCCGATGCGACCAAAGGTGCAATCACCACAGCGGCGCGCCGGTAAGCCGGACGAACATCGGCGACATAGCCCTCGACCTCCACGCCGGGATGGCGCAGATCCCAGAAACGTTCATGACGCTGGCCCGCGATCACGTGCAGAGTGATATCGGACAGGCGCGGCCAAACCTCGCTTAGGAAAAATTCAATCGCGAGCACGTTGGGGCGGTGCGCGAAGGAGCCGATGAAAAGGAGACGGCGCGGCTCGGGTTGCGATATCGAGGGCTGAAATCGCTCCAGGTCCACGCCGTTGGGAATGATGACGGCGCCAGAGAACGCGCCGCGGTCCTTCTCGGACATGACCTCGCGTGATCCTTCTCGGACATGACCACGACGCGATCGACGCTGCGCCAAGCTTCCCGTTCAAATTCAACCCAACGCTGGTGCTGGCGGCGGATTTCCCAATCGTCCTGCTGGCCGAGCATTTGGGCATAAAGGTCGTAGGTGATGTCGTGTTCAACCAGAATCGTGCGCGCCGGAGCAGCATTCGGGCGCGTACTGCGCCATCTGTGTGAACTCGAGTTGCGCGATGCGGGGCCGCCACTTGGCCACGGTCTGCCGCAAAGCGGCGTGGAACGATGGGACGTCGAATTCCTCGACCGTGTCGGGGCGGGGCGTGGAAGCGAAGGCGTGGCTCCCGGCGCGGCGTACGGTGACGACCTCCGTGCAGATCTCCAGCAATTCACGACGGAACGGGGCGCGGATCTTCGACAAATGCCACCAGGACCTGATCGAAATCGGCAGCTGCGCGGCTCATCAGATTGTAGATGCGAACGGCGCCGCCGTGAGAAAGCGGAAAGGGAAGATAGGGACTCGCCACCAGCACGACTGGTTTGCCGGACTTCGGTTTACCGGGAAAAACTGCGACATCGCCGTTGACCAGATCGAAAAATTCCACTGAATCCGCCATGGGGCGGGCGCGCGAGCGGCTGAGCCGCCGCGAATGCCAGAGCGTCCACATTCTTTTTAAGATTCAAGCGCACCACGTTTTCGCGCCACATACGCTTAAAGCGTTTGCGATTCCCGAGGGCGCGCGCGAGAAACCGGATGTAGTTGTGCTCCAGCGCGCGATCGAGCTGCTCCGGCGTGAAGTATCGCGAAGTAGTGGCGCGATGCAGGTGCAGCGTCTTCGCCCCGGCGCAGTAAACGCTTGGCCAGCCGCGCTGCCATGCGCGCACGCCCAGATCCAGATCCTCGACGTAAGCTGGCTCGTAGACCTCATCAAAGCCGCCTAGCGAGGCCAGCTTGGCCGCATCGTACAACGTGCAGCCGCCGCTGCCGTAGAGGACGTAACTCAGGTCTTCGCCTTCGAGCGGCTCATCGCAGCGCACCGGAAAATCGGTGAGAGCGCGGACCGGCGGCATCACCGTCTTGCCGGTCTCTTCCCGGCGCTGGCCGTCTGGAAAGAAGATTTGGGCAGTTGAGGAAAATAAATTCGGAACCTGGTCGAACGCGCGGCGCAGAGCTGCCAGAAAACCCGGCTCCGCCTGCATGTCGTTGTTCAACACGCATACATGCGAGTAGCGGGCGCGACGAATCCCGCGGTTGACGGCTCGCGCAAACGACAACGCGTCCGGAGCATGCTCGACCACGACCGAAGGATACTTCTCGTGAAGAAAGCCGGCCGTATCGTCGCTCGAGCCGTTGTCCACGACGATAATCTCGTCCGCATCGGCGATACGCGGCAGGCAATCCATCAATAACCGGAGCCCATTTCGCGAGGGAATCACGACCGAAATTCCCGAGGGTTTTACGAGTCGGATGGAATTTTTTATCTCGCAGCGTGCGGCGAAATCCCCGCCCCCTGAGCAATGCCAGCCGATACAGGATGGGCCGCCTGAGCTCCCTTGGATGGCCGAAGCGCCAGATGAACGTGTAGGTCCACCCTCCGGGGTTAAGCTGCCATCGCAGAAAATTTCTGGCTCGCCACAGCACATGACGCAGGATGGCGGGAGCGCTGCGGAGCCGCAGCATAAAATGGCCGCCGTTTTCGTTGAATGCGAGAAAATACAGCGGCGCCAGACTGAACCCCAGCAGGCGCAACTTCCAATAAGGCGTCCGCGGCTCCAGAATCACGGCCGCGATCCGGATCCTGCGAGCCTGAAGTTTAGAGCGCACCAGCGCTCGATTCTCACGCCAGCTTCGCTTCACGTGATAGGGAATCCACTCGCCCGCTGGAGGCGGAAATTCCGAAACTACGACCAGCGGCAGTTCGGAGAAAATGCTCGTCAGACGCTCGATAGTGCGCGCCATGACGGCCTCCGAGCCGGAGGCGAACAGGACCTTGACGGGCTCGCTCAAATGAGTTCGTGGAGCTGGAAGCGCCACGTACCGGTTCGGTGTTGATGCCAAAGCGCAAGTGCCTGAAGGCCGAACGCGGTCGAGACAGGATTCACGAAGGGCAACACCGTGCCGCGCTTTTGTCCGAACCAGAAGCCGCCATCAGCTTCGAGTCGGGCGAGCGGACCTGATAGGATGCCGCTCGATCCGCTTCCTGACATGCAGCGCGCTCATCTAAAGAAAGGACCGCCGAGATGATCAGCGATCAACCGGACGCGGAGCAGCTGCGCGCTCACGTCGGAGCGCTCGAAGTCTGGCGCGATCTCACCGAGGAGTACGCCGGCGCGATCAAGACCCTCAGCGATGGCGAGCCGAACCGGCTCCCGATCCGCTACCGCCAGCAGACCCTCCAGAAAATAACCATATGCGTGCAGGCGATCCATGACCTTCTCTCGATCCGTGTCGCCCGGCAGAAACGATTCGTGGGTGGCGAGCGAATACGCGAGCACCGATTCAAACAATCGCGACGCGTGTTCGTCGCCCACCTCGCGCCACGCCAGAGCCGGCTTCAATTGATAGCAGCCGGGGCGGCGGGACCAGCGCTCGTCATTTCCTGTGCCGCTACGAATGAGCGGCTGTTTCTCAGGAAGCGAAAGAATGGGATGAAAAACGCCCTCGCCCAGAAAATCGAAGGCGAGAGAAAGCGCGGCATCGCGGGCCCGTGCGCGAAACACATCATCGCCGGTGACGCGCCAAGCCGCCAGTAATCCCCGCGCAATAATTCCCGTATCGAAAAAGTAGGCGTGCTCAGATCCGGGCTCGAACGCATACGTGTTGCTCGATGCGTCCCAAGCCTGATCGATGAGATATCGCGCCGCGCGTACCGCTGCGTCTCCATATCCGGCCCGGGGCAGGAGCGAGTGCAAATAAGCGAACACGCTGACTGCATAGCCGGTGATTTCATTCGATACGCGGGCATTTTGTCCCACATCGGAACGGTAATATCGCGCGACTCCGCCGCCTGGCTCCTGAATTCCGGAGTGAAGGAACCAACCGCCGGCCTCTTCGATAAATTTCGTCAATCTTCGATTGTATAATGCTGACCGATGTCTACTTCAGGAACCTGAGAAACCTGACCGCGCAAAGCTGCCGGCTGTTTTCGAGTCCGGCGCAACTACCAGCACCGTATCGTCGCCGGCGATAGTGCCTGTGATTTCGGGCCACTCGGCCTGATCGAGCGCCACCGCAACGGAATTGGCGTGTCCAGCCGGAGTCCGCAGTACCAGCAGATTCTGGGCCACGCGCACAGTCCAGCATGAAATCGCGCATCAGCGCGCTTACGTCAGGCTTCTGCGGCCGGTTCGGAATCGACTTGCGCGTATCCTTCGGAAGTTTTCACCAAGCCGAGCTCGCGGATGTCCCGGGAAAGCGTGACCTGAGTCGCGCGGATACCGGCGGCGCGCAGAACGCGCGCGAGATCCTCCTGCGTGTGCAGCTTCCGTGTCCGGATCAGTTTAAGAATCTGTCCCTGGCGATAACTCTTGTTCATCGGCGCAATGCGAGGAGGCGCGCTTCCGCTTCATCCGAGCGCGGCGGCCACGGCGCGAGGGCCGGTTCCTCCGGGCAGCTCGCGTGTGCGAATGCCTTCGGCGGCAGCCAGGTAGCGCGCCATATCCGGGGTGAAAGCCGGATCGAATGCGACCAGCGCTTCCGCGCTCCAGTCCGATGGTTTTTTAGAATCGCGCACGCTCTCCAGCACCAAACGTCCGACCAGTTGATGTGCCTGATGAAACGGCAGACCATTGCGAGCCAGCGCGTCGGCGACATCGGTGGCCACGGCCCAGCTTTCTTCCACTGCGGCAGCGGGACGCGCGGGATTCAGCCGCGTAGTGTCGACCACGACCCTCGCCATTTCGAGTGAGCCGCGCAGTTGATCCGCGGCATCGAAAATCCGAGGCTTGTCCTCCTGCATGTCGCGGTTGTAGGTCATCGGCAACCCCTTCATCATGAGAAACACCGCGCTGTAATCGCCAAACACGCCGCCGCACTTGCCGCGAATAAGTTCGAGCGAATCGGGATTTTTCTTCTGCGGCATCATGCTCGATCCGCTGGTCACCCCGTCGCCAAGTTCAAGCCACCCGTACTCCTCGCCCGAATAGAGAATCCAATCTTCGGCCATGCGGCTCAGATGCAGCATCGTGACGGCCGAGGCGTGCAGGAAATCGAGCGCAAAATCGCGATCACCGGCGACATCCATGGAATTGCGCGTGATCGCATCGAACCCGAGATCGCGCGCGATCGCCTCGCGCTCGAAGCGGAAACCCGGACCCGGCCAGAGCGCCGCTGCCGAGCGGCATCACGTTCACGCGGCGGCGAGTCTCTTTGAAACGCTCGAGATCGCGAGCGAACATCTCGAAATAGGCGAGCAGATAGTGCGGCCACAGCACCGGCTGCGCGCGGCGCGTGTGAGTGTAACCCGGGACAATAGCATGCGGATCGCGGCGCGCCATCGCCACCAGCGATGCCATCAGATCCGTTAACAGCGCGGAAACTCGCGTCGATTTCCTCGCGCAGCCACAGCCGAATATCGAGCGACACCTGATCGTTGCGGCTGCGGCCGGTATGAATCTTATCCGCTAGCGCGCCGGCCCGCTCGCGCAGCTTGCGGATCACCAGCGTATGAACGTCTTCGTCCTCGGCGCCGTCGAAAAATGCAGGCGAGCGCGCCTCTTCTTGAATCGCGTCGAGCGCGGCGGTCAGCGCTTCACATTCAGCAGCGGAAAGAATGCCGATATTTTCGAGCGCGCGCGCATACGCCTGCGAGCCGCGGATATCGGCATGAATCAGGCGGCGGTCGAAATGCAGCGAGCCGGAGAAGCGCTCGAACACCTCCGAGGCGCCGTGCTCGAACCGGCCGCCCCACAATTTCATACCGTCTTCTTCGCGGATTTCTGCAGAGAAGCCCGAACCTGAATCGGCAGGCCGATCAGATTGATGAATCCACGCGCGTCGCGCTGGTCATACTCTGCGCCCATCGTGAAAGCTGGCGATGTCGAGCGAGTAGAGCGAATTCGGCGATTTGCGGCTCACTGGCTGGAAGCTGCCTTTATACAGGCGCAGCGTGACCTCGCCCGTAGTGCTGCGGCTCGCTTCCGCAAAGAACGCATCCAGCGCCTCCCGCAAGGGAGTGAACCACAGGCCGTTGTAAACCATCTCGGCATAATCGAGCGCGAGCTTCTCCTTGTAGTGAGCCATGTTCCGATCGAGCGTCAGCGCTTCCAGTTCGCGATGCGCAGCCATAATGAGCGTCCCGCCGGGAGTCTCGTAGCACCCGCGCGATTTCATGCCCACGAAGCGATTCTCCACCAGATCGATGCGGCCGACGCCGTGTTCTGCGCCGATCTGGTTCAACTCTTCAAGCAGCGAGACGGCCGAGAGATGGAATTTTCCGTTCACCGAAACGGGGCGGCCTTCCTCGAATCCGATGGTCACGTCGGCGGATTTGTTGGGCGCGTCCTGAGGGCTTCGCGTCAGCATCCAGACATCGTCGGGCGCGGCGTTGGCCGGATCTTCGAGCGCGCCGCCTTCGTGCGAGATATGCCAGATGTTGCGATCGCGGCTATAGATTTTCGTCGTCGTTTGCGAAATCGGCACGTTGTGGCTTGCCGCATATTGCAATGGCGTCCTCGCGGGAGACGATATCCCATTCGCGCCACGGAGCGATCACCGTCGAGATGCGGCGCCAGCGCCTTGTAGGTCAGCTCGAAACGGACTTGATCGTTACCTTTCCCGGTGCAGCCGTGGGCGAGGGCATCGCAGCCGGTCGCGAGCGCCACCTCGACTTGCTTCTGCGCCAGCAGCGGACGCGCGATGGAAGTGCCCAAAAGATATTTGTGCTCGTATTCGCCGCCGGCGCGCACCAGACGCCACAGATAATCGCCGACGAACTCCTCACGCAGATCGGCGATGTGGACTTCCGACGCGCCGGTCTTGCGGGCTTTCGCTTCGAGGCCGGTGAGCTCTTCCCCGCCCTGCCCTATATCGCCGCACACCGCGACGACTTCACAGCCATAATTTTCTTTGAGCCACGGAATGATGATGGAGGTGTCCAGACCGCCTGAATAGGCGAGGGCCACCTTCTTGGGTTTTGCCATAAGCTCGAATTGTAGCGCGGCGCCTCAGCCCAGCAGCGTCACCAGCAGCGCTTTCTGGATATGCAGCCGATTTTCGGCCTGATCGAAGACCACTGAGCGCGGCGATTCCATCACTGCGTCCGTAGCTTCCTGCCCGCGCTTGGCCGGCAGGCAGTGCATGAAGACGGCATCAGGCCGCGCTTGAGCGAATAATTTCTCGTTCACCTGATACGGCGCGAAAATCCGCGCACGCTCGGCGGCTTCCGATTCATGACCCATGCTGGCCCACACGTCCGTGTAAACGGCATGGGCCTGTTCGACCGCCTCCAGGCCGGATCGTTGGTGATCGTGATCCTGCCGAGTTTTGCGGCTGCGTTCTGACGATTTCCGGACGCGGCGCATATCCCGGCGGCGTCGCGACCGAAACCTGCACGCCCATTCGTCCGGCGGTGAGCATGAGCGAGTGCGCCACGTTGTTCCCGTCCCCCACAAAAGCCAGTTTCAGCCGGTCGAGGCGGCCGAAGCGTTCCTTCAACGTGAGCACGTCGGCGAGGGCCTGACAGGGATGATAGAGATCGCTCAGAGCATTGATCACCGGGACGCTCGACCAATGAGCCAGCTCCTCCAGCGTGGTTTGGGAGAATACGCGAGCGGCAATCCCCTGCACCCAGCGATCCAGGTTGCGCGCGACGTCCTTCACCGGCTCGCGCTCCGCGATCGGTCCTGTCGAGACGACCACGTCGCCGCCGAGTTGCTTCATCGCCAGCTCAAAAGTCATGCGCGTGCGCAGCGATGGCTTTTCAAAGAGCAACCCCAGATAGCGTCCGTCGAGCGCCCTCGCGAAACGCGTAGGCGCGCGCTTCATGTGACCGGCGAGATCTAGCGCGGCGAGGAGCGCGTCAGGCGCAAGATCGAGATCCGAGATCAGGTGCTTGGCGCCCGGATTCGGTGAGGGCAGGAGATGGGAGTGGCCACGGGCATTTCTCCAAGCACTGAATTATTATTCAGCTTACTGAATAATAATACATTCGTCCCGCGCTCGCAACCGGCGGATCCGCTCTAGCCAATACGCCCCCGTTTCCTCGCCGTGTTTCCCTCGTCCTTCCGGTATTTTTGTGTCGCCCTCCGGTGCCCGGCCAAGGTAGTGGAAAACTCGTGACCGGCCCCGCCCGGCTTCGCGACAAAGTAAAGGTAATCCTCTTCCGCCGGATTCAGCGCCGCCTCGATGGCGTCGGCTCCCGGATTGGTGATGGGGCCCGGCGGCAGTCCAATGTGCTGGTAAGTGTTGTAAGGATTTTGATTCGCGAGATCAGACCGGTGAATGACACCGCGGAATCGATCGTCAAGCAGGGCTGCGTAAATTACGGTCGGGTCGCACTCGAGACGCATCCCTTTGTTCAGGCGATTCACGAAAACGCCCGCTACCAGGGAACGCTCGCTGGCTACGCCAGTTTCTTTTTCGACCATCGATGCCAACGTCACGATCCGATGGACATCCACATCTCTTCCCGCCGCCAGCTTCTTCCATTCGCGCCGAAATTGATCGGTCATCTGACGGCACAACTCGGGTCCGGTGATCCAATGGGATAGCCGGTAGGTTGATCGGGAAGAGATAGCCTTCGAGCGTTATGGCTTCCGGCGCCAGGTCGTGGATCGGCGCCGGATCCTCGGCGGCGCGCAGAAATTCCGCGGCGGGCATGGCCCCCACGCGTTCCAGCGCCTGCGCAATATCGAACATGTTGCTTCCCTCGGGTACTGTGAACTCGAGATAATAAACATCGCCGCGCGCCAGCCGGTCGAAAACGTCGCTGACAGAAACAGGCTGGTTGAAGCGGTATTCCCCTGCCTGTAGCTTCGCTGTGGGCCGGAACGCGCGCTCCAGCCAAAACGTCCATGCGTACCGAATCACCCGAGCTTGCTCCAGAGCGCGTCCCATAGCAATCGTGCCCGTGCCCTTTTTCCAGCCGCACAAATGTATCACCTTGAGAACCCGCGATAGGGTTCATTCAGGAAAAAAGCAATGCGCGGCGGCGAGCAGCAGCGCCACTCCTGCCGAAGCAAGCACGCGTCTCAAGCTCCAGCCTCCGAATCCAGATAACTTTCAAGCAAAATCACGGCTGCCAGCCGGTCCACTGCGCGAGCCCGCTTGGCGATGCTGATGCCGCTTTCCCGCAGCACGCGCTGGGCTTCGACCGTGGTCAGCCGCTCATCCCAGAACTTGATTTCGAGGCCGGTCCGCTCCGCCAAGACGCTCGGCGAACTCGCGCGTGTAGACTGCTTGCCGCCCCTCATGCCCGCTCATATGGAGAGGATTTCCCATCAGAATGAGCCGAATATCATACTCGGAAATTAAGAGCTGGAGCGCGTCGAGGTCTGCGCGAATGTTCGTGCGCTCGAGCGTGGGAAGGCCTTGCGCCGTGATCCAGAGCGAATCGCTCACCGCCAGTCCGATGCGCCTTTTCCCCAGATCCAGCGCAAGTATTCGGCCTTTCGCTGGTTTGGAGTGGTAATCCACGCCCTGTCCAATTATAGTGGTAGACAGAGCGCGATTCGGGGCGTAATGCGCGGTTAGAGGCACAGTGGTCGTTTCTTCCTCGACGTCGAAATCCACCCAGGCGGGTATCGGGATTATTGCGCTGGGCGCGGCCATTATTCTGCTTTATTACGGACGTGTATTTTTCATAACCGTCATCATTGCCTCCATAATTACGTTTCTTCTCGATCCGATCGTCGAATTCTTCATGAGGCTGCGCCTGCCGCGCGGCGTCGCCAGCTTTGTCGTCTGCGGCATCGGCCTGGCGTTCCTCTATTTGGCGGGTCTGGGCCTCTATACCGAATCCGTCTCCATGCTTGACGACCTGCCGGCTTATGGCGAGCGCATCAACGAGCTGGTAGATAACGTGTCCACCCGGATCGAAGGATTCGAGCAGCGCATCTACCGGACCTTCATGCCGAAGCGTTTTCAGGAGCAGAATCAGCCTCTCCCGACAGATCGCCAACTCCCGCCGCCCGCGCGCGGAAAACGGCGGCCAGCCCCGCCCCCGCCGGTTCCGGCGCCCGCGATTCAGGAAGTACGCATACACCCCGAGCCAACTTCGCTGATCGACTATATCGGCATGTATCTGAATTCGTTTTATAACGCGCTCCTGATGGCGTCCTTCGTGCCGTTCCTGGTTTATTTTCTGCTGAGCTGGCGCGACCATCTGCGCTCCCGCTATCTTTATCTGTTCGAGGACGACCACCGCTTTGCCGCGGCCCATGCCTGGGCCGGAGTCGGCGAAATGGTGCGCGCGTATGTCATCGGTAATTTTCTGCTGGGGCTGCTGCTCAGCGTGGCGAGCGGGCTGCTGTTTGCTTCGGTGAAGCTGCCCTACTGGATAGTGGTCGCGCCGCTCAGCGGATTTTTGAGCCTGATTCCGTATATCGGTCTGCCCATGGCCATGGCGCCTCCGATGATCGCGGCGCTGCCGGCCTCGCGGGAGCCGACTTTGTATCTGTTTCTCGCGGCCAGCGTCGCCCTGCTTCACCTGCTCGCGCTGAATCTGCTATATCCGAAATTAGTGGGAGCGCGCGTGCATCTGAATCCGCTGGTCGTCACCATTGCACTGATGTTCTGGGGCATTTTGTGGGGAGGGATCGGCCTGGTGCTCGCCATTCCTCTGACCGCCGCGATCAAGGCCGTTTGTGATAACGTAAGCAGCTTGCAGCCTTACGGCCGGCTGCTGGGCGATTGACGCTATCAACATTACTGTGAGCAAACAATTCTGGACTTTCCTGGGCATCGGGCTAGTCGATCGTCGCGATCGGCATCGGCTTGCTTTTTCTCTCCACGAAAGGCGCGCACCTCGATTTGAAGGGCGAAATCCTCAAAGTGCGCGTGCTCGCGCTCAGTCCGGACGCCTCGCTGGTGGTGGTCGATTTTCGGATCGCGAATCCAACCGATGTGCCCTTCGTGGTGAGGACGGCGGAGCTGCAGCTCGATCATTACTCGGGCGCGCCGGTCGACGGCAGGACCATCTCCAAGCCGGATACCGAAAACGTTTTCAAATACGAGAAATTGCTCGGCCCAAAATACAACGACGTGTTAGGCATCAAGGACAAGATTCCCCCGCATCAGACCATGGATCGCATGATCGGCGCGCGTTTCGAGCTGCCCGAGTCCGCGATCGACGTGCGCAAGGATATTCGCTTGCATATTGAGGACCTGGACGGCACCGCGGTGGACGTAGTAGAGAAGAAGAAGTAGGCTGATAGAGAGACTCTCATGAGCCGGACCCTGGCATTCGCGGTATTAGTGTTGGGCTTGGCGCTGGCCGAGTTTATTCATCCGTTTGGTCCGCGCATATTACGAATCAGCCCGGGATTGCTGGTGATTCTCGCTTTGCTGCTGGCGGCTGCGCCATGCCGTGCGTCAGGAGAAACGGAAGCGCGAGGAGATCCTTAAGGCCGTGCCACGCCGTCCGCTCGGACTATCCGACGACTCGCGAGATCGGGGCTGAATCCGCTCTGTTGCAGTTTCACGATGTGCTCCTCGGTCCTGCGAATCAGCCGCGGCCATAGCGAATCCGGGTCCTGATCGAAGATTGTGTTTGCGTTTCCGGTGAGGACGTGCCAGGCTCCGGCGTCCACTTCCGCATCTAATTGGCCCGGGTCCCCAGCCCGCGTAGCCGACATAAACGTGAAGCCCGCTCGCTTCCGCCTTCGAAGCCAGCGCTTTCTGGAGCACCTCCTTGCCGGCGAGGAGATACACATCGTTGACAATTCCCTTCGCGCCTTCCGGCTGGATCTTCGATCGAAGCAAGGCCAGAATGCTGGTTTGCTCGACAGGCCCTCCGAGAAATACCGGATCGTTCCGGCCTTCCGCCTCCTTTAGCGAGAGCGCCTGCGAAATGGGAATATCCGTCCGGCGATTCAGAACCAAGCCCGACCGCGCCCGTCTTCTTTGTAACTGATCAGCAGGATCGCAGTCTGACGCAGGGCCGGGTCGTCCAGATCCCGATCGGCGACCAGCAGTTTGGCCCTCGGCAAGATTATCGGCGGCGAAAGCGGGAAGCGCTCCCGCGCACCACACGGCTGCCAGCCCTGCGACCGCCGCGACACAGCTCGATGCGAATCTCGTCTTGCTTACCCGTTCGCCAGTTCTTTCTCTACCGCGGAAGCAAAGAAATCGACGTCCTTCACGGTGCTGTACACACTCGGAGTGATTCGAATTCCGGTGTATTCTTCGTGGGGCATGGTGGCGGTAAGAATACCGTACTTGGACTGCAAGACTTGCGTCATCTTGGCGCATTCAATCCCACTCGTGAAGGTCAGCATGCCGATGCCGCAGGACATGGACGGATCGGGGTTGTGCAGAATTTTGACCTTTGGATTTTGTGCGAGGCGATTGGCCCAGCGATCCCGAAGATATCGCAGACGCGCCGCTTTGCGCTCAATCCCGATGTCTTCATTGAAATTCAAGGCATCGCAGATCGCCAGGCGATTGGCGGCCGGATAAGTCCCAATCTCCTCGAATTTCCGGATATTATCCGCTTGCCGCTGTCCCGGATGCCATCATCGCCCAGGTGTCCTTGATTCGGGATTTACGCACGTAAAGGAACCCGGTCCCGACCGGCGCAAAGGTCCACTTGTGCAAGCTTACGCCGTAGTAATCGCAATTGAGATCGGAAAGCTTGAACGGAAAATGATTGAAGGCGTGCGCCCCATCGACAATCACGGGAATATTCCGCGCATGGGCCATATCGCAAATTCTCTTGATCGGGAAAATTTGTCCGGTGCGATTGGTAATGTGGCAGACCAGAATCAACTTGGTATTCGGCGTCACGGCTTGTTCATACCGGTTGTAAAGATCGTCCATGCTGATCGCGGGCACGGGGAAAGAAATAGTCTTCAGGACGATGCCCTCGCGGAGCTCGCGCTGACGGAAGGTGGTGAGCATGCGAGGATAATCCTGATTGGTCGTCAGGACCTCGTCGCCGCGCTTTAAATCGATCCCGAGCTGGGCGATCTCGTTCGACTCGCTCGAATTTCGGGTAATCGCGATCTCTTCAGGATCGCAGCCGGCGACTTCCGCGATTCTCCGGCGCGCCGCCTCTATCTCCCGATACTGCACCTGGACCATAGTGTGGAACGGCCCCATATTCGCGTTGTCCAAGAACCGCTTCATGGATTCCTGAACCACTCGAGGCGCGGGGCTGCAATATCCGTTATTCAAATTGATGACATTGCGATCCACGGTGAATGCGTCGCGGACCGCTGTCCAGAAATCCTCGTCGGCCGCGACATCTTCCGGCGTCCGGTCGTTTACGGATCGTGCGGCCTTGGCCCGCTCGATGAAATTATTTTGGAAAGCGGCTACGGCGGCTCCCGCGGCCAATTGAATTACATTTCTCCGGTTCATCGAATGCCTCCTTGCCAGCGCAGGCAGTTAGTCATCGGGAGTTTAGCATATCGGAGCGTCCGGTGAAAAGGGACTTCGGCCAATTCTAGGAGAAAGGCACTACAGCTGTGAACGTTGCGGGCGGCCGGGGCTTTCGGACTTATCGCCGTGCGTTTTCGGCCGCCTGTGATTTGAAGAGCTATTTAGCGCGAGGGTCTCGGAATCCGCTGGCTGGCGGCCCTTTATTTCTCGGCTTTCAATGCATCCTCTCTGATTTCCGACCGGCTGTTTTACAACTCCGGGTCGAAGATTATCGAATCGATTCGAAACAATTTCCCGTCGACGCCATGCCACTGGCTGACGCCGTAGAGCGTTAACGGCCTCCGGGAGTTCAGCACCACTCTTAATGCAACGGACTTCTCGGCCGAGAAGCATTCCCCGATTTCAGGGTAGCAGGCGATTCCTAGTGAATCTGCGGTAAGCTGCTGATTCGGCTTTGAATTTCGCGTGTGATTGGAACCCCGGTCCAGAGCTTCTCAGCCATCCAAATTTGAATGGGCGGTTTCCGTTAAACACGATCGCGCCTTGTTCATGGACGCCTGAGGAATCTGGAGTAGAAAGCTAGCGAACACCAAGACAATGCCAATGTTCACTGTCAACCGTTCCCAGAATCGGTTTCTGAAGAACACGAAATCTACAACGACTATGACGGCTGCCATCGCCACCACGTAAAGCACGCCAGCTACCTGTCTGCCCATTTCAGTTCCCAAGAATTTCCCTCGCTTCGTTGTAAGTAGTCCACATTGCTACGGTTCAGATTCCCTCGGCTTACACCCATACGGGTCGGGCGCATTCATTTTGAGTTGTGGCCCCGCTTGCCATTGCTCCAGTTTCCCTTTTCGCACGAGGCTCCGAAGCAACGGTTCCTCTCTGGCACTCACAAATCGTTCGCTGTTCGCCGCCATTACAAGATTTATGTACCGTAAGAAATCTTTGTAAACCACCGCGCCCCGAGTTCGCTCACCTTCACCATAAAAACAGATTGCCGTTTTGCGGCTCAAAGGAACGACAGTTGAGGCTCCCGGCGTCAGAATCCCGTAGCCTTCGAGCGTGTTATCGAAGAACGGAGGTGGCACGACCGTGAACGGGTGGTCGCAGGTAACGAAGGACGTTCCCTTTGGGGCAGCGAGAATTTCCCAATTCAGACGAAGAAGGGTTTTCGCCACCTCCAGCGATAATGACATCATCATCTTGATGTTATTTTGGCGAGGATTATGCAATTCATACTGATCGTCACGGATCATCTCGAAAAGCTCTTGAGCCGAAACGTCCGCCATATCTTCTCCGGTCTTTTCTTGGTACTCCCGGAACGATTCCTCGACTGCCTCCAGCGAGGAGTGCCTTGCCTTTGCCCACCAGCGCTGGAATTGCTCAGTAATCTCGTTTAGGTCTCTATCGAACGCCAAGTTGCGTGTCTTGAGTAGGGCCACGAAAAGAGCCAGGATCGCCCGGTCTTCACCTTCCCATGTGAGGTTCCTTTTATCAAGCCTCTCGATGATGTGCTTCATGGGTCCTTCCACGATATTCGCCATCAACGTCTCAATTGCATCCGTCTTCTGTCCGTCGGGACCTACGATGGTGTAAAAGTCCTTTTTCACTGCGGTAATTTTGACGTGTTGGTGAATATATGAATTCTTTTGCCGATCAAAGACCCACACGAGATCGGACTCGTCAGCAAAGCCTCGGAGATACATCTGCGGAAGGTAGTGCTGGCGGCGGGAAAGCTTTCTTAGAGTGTTATCTAGCATCTGAAGTTGGCTCGAACGTCAAAGCTCCTAGTTCGAGTTGCCGCCGGAGTTTGGTGAAATCCAATATACGTTCATGTGGAGACGACCAAAGGAAATCAACAAAGTTGTGTGGTGGAGGCGGCGGGAGTTGAACCCGCGTCCGAGAAAGTCTACCGCGAAAAGACTACGTGCGTTTCCGGTTCTTTGGTTTTCGTCCGCCTCATGCGGAGCCGGCAAGAGAGAGGCGGCTTAGCCCGATTGATCTCGGCTTTCGGCTCCGGACAGAAGCCTTGGACCTATCCTGCAAAATGACGTCCTTAAACCGCGTGCAGGCCCGGCGGCTCAGGGCGGCTACTTAATTAATTAAGCAGCGTAAGCAAACTGCTGATTGTTGGCAGTTTTAGTTTTCCGATCGTTTTACGGGAGCTCGGAACCCGGCACGACTTCCCACGACAGATGCAATCCCGTCGAATCCGTTGCGCCCCCTTTCTATTTCATTTTACCATTTAGCCATGCGCGGGCTCTCAGGGATAATTGCGCGGCCGGTTGATCGAATACCCATCACCCTGGAAAAATAGTAGCAGGCATGCCGCGGACGACCGCTACGCCCGAGATCGAGAGCGCACAACGCGATCAGCTCACGCCCCTGTTTCACGTGGTACTGCTTGATGACGACGATCACACTTACGACTATGTGATCGAGATGCTCTGCAAAATTTTTCTTCTCTCCGGCCGAGGTAGCGTTCCACCACGCGGTGGAGGTCGATACTACCGGCCGGACGATCGTGATGACATGCGAGCGGGAGCAGGCCGAGTTCGGCCGCGACCAGATCCATTCCTATGGCGCCGATCCGCGGATGGCCAAATCCAAAGGCCCGATGACCGCCATCGTCGAACCTGCCGGCCGCGCGTAGGAATTTCGGCTGATTATTCAGGCTTGCCGGCCAGCCAATAACCGTCGCGCGTGCGCACCTTGAGATCGGGTTTATCGACGGTGACGACGATCTGGTGATAACCCGCTTCGTCCTGATTGTTGGGGCTATAAGTGAGCATGTACTGGCTATGCAGCTCCTCGCCCAAGCCGGAAATATCCCGCTCCAGCGTGTTCTGGGTTTTAAACGAGAATTCGCGGCCGCCGGTGTATTTGGTATAGACATCCAGCGGATCGGGAATAAAAACGCCCTTGACAGCCAGAAAAATATCCTTAAGGGCCGGAACCCAGTTGCCCATCTCCATCTGCGAATCCGTCGTCGGAGTGCCGATCGTACCGCCTGGCAACTGGCGCGCCTCGGGTGGGATCGGATTGGGACGCGGAGGCAGCGGCTTCGACGTGAGAGCCGCGATCAACTGCGACATGTTGATGGAATAGATCGCGACATTGGCGAAGTCCGCCTCCGTCAAAACCTCGCGCGTTTT
The DNA here is from genome assembly GCA_963799805.1 of uncultured Acidobacteriota bacterium. Lineage (GTDB taxonomy): Bacteria > Acidobacteriota > Terriglobia > Bryobacterales > Bryobacteraceae > Palsa-187. The sequence continues at coordinate 867,341 of CAWCYF010000001.1, read as the reverse complement.
GATCTCGCTTCCTTTATCGCGGTTCTCGCTCATCAGGACCAGTATGCGGCGGCGGGTGGATGGCTGATCGCGAAGCATGTTGATCGCCTTCATCGTCGCGTCATTCAAGTTGCTCGAATAACTGCCTGGTTGAAGCTTCTTGAATGCCGCATCGATCTTAGCCGGATCTGCCGTAAAATCGGTGAGCGTTGTAACCCTATGGTCAAATGCCAATACTGCGATTCTCCCGGTATCCCCCAGCACCAGCGATTCAAAAACGCTGCTGAGCTTCTGGATTTTCGGAATGATTTTCTCCACGTCCGCATTGGATTGAATCGCAACCACCATGGAAAGGGGGTGCGATGCAATATCCTCCGTGATCTTCTGAAGCTTGCCGTTATCGGTCAGGCGAAAATCGAAGGGCGTCAGCCCATTTACGAAATTTCCGCTTCGATCTGTGACCGTCACGGGCACAAGCACGAACTTGAAGGACTCGCGAAAAGTTACATCGGGGCGGGTAGTGTCCGATTTCGGCGCGCTGGCGTTTCCGGTGCGGCCAGTCTGGGTGCGTCCTGCGTTGGGCGTGGTTTGAGCTGCGAGGAAGACTCGCAACACACAAGAACAAGTAAGATTCTTCGCATTCTTCCCCGTACGTTAGATGCTTTGGTCAGAGGGCGAGTTTCGATGCTCGGTTCGCCCGTGTAGTAAATCAACGACATGCGGAATCAAATCCGCAACGGCATTCAATGAATCTACCGCACCGCGAGGCGATCCGGGTAAACTGACGATCAAGGCAGCGCCTCGCGTGACCGCCCCGCCGCGCGAAAGCGGAGCGAATTTCGTGGATTTTCGACCCTCGCTGCGCATCAGTTCTCCGAACCCGGGAATCTCCCGATCCGCGACTCTGCGCACTGCGTCCGGTGTCACGTCCCGCCGCGCGACCCCGGTGCCGCCCGTTGTCAGGATGACATCCACGGACTTGGCATCGGCGAGCCTTCGCAACGCTATCGAAATCATTCCGACTTCATCGCGAACCACGCGCGCTTCCGCAACGGTCCAACCCAGCTCCGCCACGCGCGCCTGAAGCGCTGGGCCGGAAAGATCTTCCCGCGCGTTGGCAGCTACAGAGTCGCTAATGGTGATCACCGCGACACTGATCATCTTTTAAAATCTCCACTTTTGCCTCCCGTCTTTTCGACCAGATACAGATCTTGAATCTCAATTCCTTTATCGAGGGCTTTAGTCATATCGTAGACCGTGAGCGCGGCCACTGCGGCGGCCGTCAGCGCCTCCATTTCTACGCCGGTGGGACCGGTCGTGATCACCGTCGCCGTGATCCGGACCCCCTTCGGTTCGACCGCCGCAGCCACATCGATATGAGAAAGCAGCAGCGGATGGCACATCGGGATCAGATCCGGCGTTCGCTTGGCCGCGGCGATCCCGGCGATTCGCGCGACCTCCAGAGGATTGCCCTTGGGGTTCTCCGGAAGCTTTTCTCAGCACGGAAGGAAGTATGCGAACGAATGCATGCGCCGTCGCGGTGCGGCGCGTCTCGGCCTTGGCCGATATATCCACCATCCGCGCGCGGCCGGCGTCGTCGTAATGGGACAGGCGGCCTGATACTTTCGTTTTCATTTGAGCAGTACCCGAATATCGTCGCCGGAGCTCCAGGATTCGCGCTCAGCCTCGGCGACCAGAAACGCATTGGCGCGCGTCAGGGCCGGGAATATCGCCGGAGCCATGCCATCGCCTCGGGAGTTACGGTCGCGCCGTCCTGGCTGAGCCGCGCTGGCAGGAATCGCGTTAATCCGGGATGATGCCGGAAGTCCCGTGTCACGGTCGCGCGAAGTAACGGCAAAGGGGTCTCGACCGATCCGCCCAACCGCTCGATCGCCGCGCGCGCAAACAGCTCGAAAGTGACCATGGTGGAAGCGGGATTCCCCGGCAAACCGAAGAAAAATTTCCCGCGAACTTCGCCAAACACCAGGGGCTGACCCGGCTGGATCAACACACGATCGAAAAAGAACCGCGCCCCGAGTCCGGCGAGTACTCGCTCGACGATATCGTATTTACCGGCGGAAACGCCGCCCGACAGCACCAATAAATCCGCGTCGAGCCCGCGTTCGATCAGGCCGCGAGTCGATTGATAGTTATCGCGCGCGATCGGAAGCAGCTCCGGGATGCCGCCGGCGCGGCGCACCTGGGTGGACAGCGACCAGGCATTCGAGTTGCGGATCTGGAATTCGCGAGGCTCCTCGCCCGCCTCGACGATTTCATCGCCCGTCGGCAAAATTGCTACCCGCGGCCGGCGATATACCGAGACACATTGGCGGCCCACCATGGCCAGCAGCGCCACTTCCGCGAATCCAAGGCGGTTGCCGGGCGCGAGCAACACGTTGCCAAAGCGCGCCTCGGAGCCCCGCGAATTAAAATTCTCACCGGGTTTGAGCACCCGATCCGCACGTATGCGATCTGCCTTCGCGCACGACATGCTCGATCATGATCACCGCGTCGGCGCCCTCTGGGCACCGGCGCGCCCGTCATAATCTCGACCGCCTCGCCTGGTCCGACTGCGGCGGCGAAAACCTCGCCCGCACGCACTTCCCCGATGACGCGCAGATCGCCGGGCAGATCCGACGCGCGCACAGCGAATCCATCCCGGGCAGAGCGATGAAAGGGGGGATAATCCCGGTCGGCGGCGATTTCTTCTGCCAGAATGCGCGCCGAAGAATCGAGCACCGGAACCTGCTCGACCGTTACGCAAGGGCGCACCTCACGCAACACGCATTCGCGGGCCTGCTGGAAACTGAGTGCCACTGAGTCTAAACTACAGTGTATCTGCGAATAGCTGTTGCCCGCCCCGTCGACTCGTCCACTTCGACGATCACCGAGTGCAGCTCGGCCCCATGCCGTGCCGCTTCCATGCGCATCGGCAACTGCGTCAGGAAGCGCTGCAGGATGATATTTTTATCGACCCCGATCACCGAATGATAGGGTCCGGTCATGCCCACATCGGTCTGATAGGCCGTGCCGTTCGTAAGAATCCGGGTGTCCGCGGTCGGAATATGGGTATGCGTGCCGAGCACGGCCGATACCCGTCCGTCGAGGTACCATCCCATGGCCATCTTTTCGCTGGTCAGCTCGGCGTGAAAATCGACGAGGCGGACCCTGAACGGCCGCGGGCAGAGCTTCGATGAGCTCGTCGGCTTTGCGAAAAGGGCAGTCCGTATTGGGCATATAAACGCGCCCCTGCAGGTTGAGAATGGCGCAATCGACCCCGTTGCGGGCCTGCACCACCACGACTCCCCGTCCTGGAAGGCTCTCGACGTAATTGGCCGGACGCAGCAGCCGGGGCTGCCCTGGAAGATAGTCGTAAATCTCTCGTTTATCCCAGATGTGGTTTCCGCTGGTGAGGACGTCCAGACCGTATCCAAATAGTTCATCGGCGAGCTGCGGAGTAACGCCGAAGCCTCCAGCAGAATTTTCAGCGTTCGCGACGCTCAAATCGATATGTTCGGATGCGATGATGTCGTGCAGATGACGCGCGACCATTCCCCGGCCAGGCGAAGCGAAAATATCCCCGATGAAAAGAAGATTCGTCAAGAAAGGAAAATACGGATAATGGAGCGCCCCACTCAGCCGTCACAGCCCCTGTCATTTGACCCCGAAGTAACAAGGGGGAGTCCTCCGCGCGCCTTCAGGCTTCTCCATGGCGGTTTCCCGCCGGAGCATGCTCACCGGCACGATATCGAGCCGGACCCCATGACATTGAATGTTGGATCAATTTTTAGAGACCGCACACAAACTCAGCAGAAACGCTCCAGAACAATGATAACAGAGTGCCCGTGCGCGGCTATTGGTGAAAACGCTTGATATGACAACATAAAGACATGACTACAGCCATTCATGCAACGGAAAGCGGGCGCCTGACTCTCGGCGGCGACCTCACTATAAATCGTCTCGGATTCGGCGCCATGCGCCTGGTTGGGGAAGGCGTCTGGGGCGACCCGAAGAATCCCGAGGAGGCTCGCAGGGTTTTGAAGCGCGCCATTGAGCTCGATATCAATTTCATCGACACCGCCGACAGTTATGGGCCAGACGTGAATGAGACCACGATTGCGGACGCACTTTATCCCTATCTGAAAGGATTGGTGATTGCGACCAAGGGCGGCCTCACGCGCCAGGGTCCCGGCAAGTGGGCTCCCGTAGGGCGGGCCGAATACCTGACGCAGTGTGTCGAAATGAGTCTTCGGCGGTTACGGCTGGAGCGGATCGATCTTTACCAGCTCCATCGCTTCGATCCGAAAGTTCCCATGGAAGAATCGCTGGGAGCGCTCAAAGAAATGCAGAAAGCGGGTAAGATCCGGCACATCGGGTTATCCGAAGTTTCAACCAAAGAGATCGAGCGCGCGCGCAAAATCATTCCCATTGTCAGTGTGCAAAATCAATATAACCTCGGCGATCGCACGCACGAAAGCGTAGTTCAGTACTGTCAGCAGCACGGATTGGCTTTCATTCCATGGTTTCCCTTTGCAGCCGGTAAGCTCGTCCGCGCGGGAGGACCGCTGGATCAAATCGCCAAGCGTCATCGCGCGACTGTAGCGCAGGTAGCGCTGGCTTGGCTTCTTCAACATTCGCCTGTTATCGTTCCCATTCCCGGGACTTCATCGGTCGCACACCTCGAAGAAAACGTGGGCGCGGCAGGGCTGAAGCTCGACCCGAAGGAAATGAGCGAGATCGAAGGGTAGCCGGTAATCAGAGCCGACAGATCAATAGCTCGCGCTCGTACACGATCTCGGGCGGCAAGTGGTCGTGCAACTCAATAAAGAGATGTTCGTGATCGATCACTTCGGAGCGCCATTCGTCGCGATTGAATGCCTGTAATTCATCAAACTTTTCTTTCGGGAAATCGAGCCCCTTCCATTCGATATCCTCATACCGCGGCATCCAGCCGATAGGCGTTTCTTTCCCCGCAGCGCGGCCCCGCACGCGATCCACGATCCATTTGAGGACGCGCATGTTTTCGCGGAAGCCCGGCCATATGAATTTGCCGTTGGCATCTTTACGAAACCAGTTCACCTCGAAAATACGGGGCGTCTCGCTGAGCGCGCGCTGCATCTGAATCCAGTGCCGGAAATAATCTCCCATGTGATAGCCGCAGAACGGCAGCATAGCCATCGGATCGCGGCGAATCCTTCCGATGGCGCCCGCGGCAGCGGCGGTCGTCTCCGACCCCATGGTCGCGCCCATGTACACGCCGGCACTCCAATTGAAGGCCTGATAGACCAGAGGCATGGTTGCGGCCCTGCGTCCACCGAAGATGATGGCGCCGATGGGCACGCCTTCAGGATCTTCCCATGCAGGATCGATGGAGGGACACTGCGAGGCGGGCGCGGTAAAACGGGCATTCGGATGTGCGGCTTTCGCGCCGGTCTTCTTCGCAATCTCCGGGGTCCATTTCTGTCCCTGCCAGTCCGTGCACTCGGCTGGAGGCTTATCGGTCATGCCCTCCCACCAGACTCCACCTTCGGGAGTTAGCGCCACATTCGTAAAAATGCTGTTCTTCGCGAGCGTCGCCATGGCATTAGGATTGGTCATCTTCGATGTACCGGGCGCGACTCCGAAAAATCCTGCCTCGGGATTAATAGCGCGCAAGCGGCCGCTGGCATCCGGCTTGATCCAGGCGATATCGTCTCCGACCGTCCAGACCTTCCACCCCTCAAATCCTTTCGGCGGAATCATCATCGCAAAATTGGTTTTGCCGCAGGCGCTGGGGAACGCTGCGGCTACGTAAGTTTTTTCGCCGGTCGGGCTCTCTACGCCGACAATCAGCATGTGCTCAGCCATCCAGCCCTCATCGCGCGCGATGTTGGAGGCGATGCGCAGAGCGAAACATTTTTTGCCGAGAAGCGCGTTCCCACCATACCCCGAGCCGTAGGACCAAATCTCGCGCGTCTCCGGGAAATGGACGATGTACTTCTCTGTATTGCACGGCCAGGGCACGTCCTTCTCCCCAGGTTTGAGCGGATAACCTACGCTGTGCAGGCAAGGGACGACTCGTTTTATGTCCTTGTCAATTTCCTTAAAAACGGGCAGACCGATTCGCGCCATGATGCGCATGTTCACGACCACGTAAGGCGAGTCGGTAAGCTGAACGCCGATCTGCGACATCGGCGATCCAACCGGGCCCATACTGAACGGCAGCACATACATGGTGCGCCCCTGCATGCAGCCGTGGAAAAGTTCCTTCAACTTGCGGCGCATTTTGAAGGGATCTTCCCAATTATTCGTAGGTCCCGCGTTGTCTTTTGAGAGCGAGCAGATAAAGGTGCGGTCCTCCACGCGAGCGACATCGCCCGCATCCGAGCGCGCATAGTAACAACCGGGCCAAAGTTTTTCGTTCAGCTTGATAAATGTGCCGGAGGCGACCATTTGGGCACACAGTTCATCGTACTCCCTTTTGGAGCCGTCGACCCAATGAATCGAATCGGGCTTCGTTAGCCGGGCCATCTTCTCCACCCATTTGAGAAGATGCGTATTTTCGCTCAGGGCATGCAAGGTTTGAGTGGCGCTCATGTAAAAACTATTACATGAATTGCATCAGAACGTCACGGCCGGGCAGTGGGTCAGTTTGTCTGTGCAGACAATCATTTCTAAGTCCCCGATACTTCGTCAAGGGAGTTGCCTTAGGTTCTGCGACCGGACAACGTTGGGAAGGGATAATCAATTATGAGCCTCAGGACAAAAACGGGCGAAGATTGTATGCTCCTGATTAAACTCGGCCAAAGGGAACACTTGGAGAAGCTGCGTGAAGGTCTCCTCTACATGAACTCGCTGGGCTTCTTTAAGTCGCCCGGCGCTCCGCCAACTGCTCGTCGACATCCAAGCCAGGAGAATCGATTGCGTGTTGGTGTACAAAGTCGACCGGCTCAGCCGATCGCTGCTGGATTTCGCGCGGCTGATGGAGATCTTCGAAAAACATCAGGTCAGCCTGGTATCGGTTACGCAGCCGCTGAATACCACTGGGTCGCTCGGCCGGCTGACGCTGAATATTTTGCTCTCGTTTGCGGAATTTGAACGGCAGATGATCGCCGACAGAACGCGAGATAAGATGGCGGCGGCAAGGCGCAAGGGCAAATGGGTGGGTGGCACACCGAAGGCGAGAACAATATGTTCTTCGTCACGAAAGAACTGGTGAGGCAGAAATATCCGCGTCGAGTCTACCCTGAGCATCCGCGCGCCATAGACTATGATCGCCAGCAGCTGAATTTCAAATCGACTTCTCCGGGCGCCGGCGGTTATGCAGCATTCGCCTACAACGTCGGTTATGCCCGGGCCATGCTGCAGGCGGCTCTATCGGCTTGAATGTACTAGTCACCACTTGATCTGACATTTCCGATAGATCGAGACGCGCCGGCCGCTCTCGCCGCTTGTTGATCTTGTTTGTCAGATCAAGTTCTGGCTACTACAGGTCAACACATCCATTGCTCTGGAGAAGGTGACGAGTCAAGGCGAGAATCTCCCGATTCTGGGCGATCAGGCCGCAGAAGTCAACAGCAAGCACCTGCGCAACCTCTATGTCTATCTTTGGCCCTGGGAAACGTGGGAAGTATATGACCACGGGCCTGGAAACAAATCGGAACAGTTTGTTACATCACCGTCGCCGGTCTCTAGGGAGGGGCTGTGTTGCGAAAACCGGAAATGGGGCTGCGGTAAGGGTAACGCGATGCCCATTCGGCCCTCCGATCCATTCTTTTGGCGGCATTACGAAGGCCCAATCATCCTGGTCTGTGTGCGTTGGTACTTGCGACCCCCGCTGAGCTACCGGCAGGTGGCGGATCTCATGAAGGCGCTGGATCCAAGTCTTCGGGCTGGAACTCGATAGGCGCTGCCGTCCTCAGCTGAAGTCGACGAATAAATCCTACCTGGTCGACGAACCTATATTAAGGTGAAAGTTCAAGACCGGTATCTGTATCGGGCAGTGGACTTAACCGGGCAGACTATTGATTTCCTGCTCACGGCGAAGCGCGATGCTGCTTCAGCCAAGCGGTTCTTTCGTAAGGCGTTCGCGGATCCAGCGAATGTTCAGATTATAGAGCTCCGGTGTGCGAGCCGGAGCGGACTGGACTGGCTCGAGTCACAACTCCCCGCGACCGCATCGGTCGCACTGCCGTCGTTAAAAATCTCAGCCGTTCGAAAAACGGTGGTTTAGTTGTGGTAGGGACGGTGGTTGCCCATCGTTGCGCGCACAGATCCGTACGTGCAGAATTAGGCATGCGGCTCACCCGGTGATTATAATAAGCCCCGCGCGGCACATGACTCTGCATTGATCGCCATCGCAGGAAAACCGCCCGGGACGGTCCTCTTTGGCGAACTTGAATCTACCACTCGGCCACCGAACCATCCTCGTGAAACACCCGAGCCATCGGACGCGTACCGCCAAATGGGAATTTCGCAAGACTCGCTTCCGATAACTCAAAACCGAAACCAGGCTTCTCGGATAGGGGAAATCGTCCATCCACCATTCGCATCGCCGGGAATCCGAACCATTCCTCCCAGACTTTATCTGCGGCGTTCGGCTTGACCTGCCCGCAGATCTCCTGCACCACGAAGTTCGGCATGGCCGCGTCCACGTGAATCGTCGCAAGTCCGCCGATCGGACCTTCGCACGCGTGGGGCGCCATGGAGATCGATGAGACATTCGCCGTAGCCGCAACCTTCCATAACCCGCTTACGCCGCCGGTGTGATAGAGTTATTTTCGGTACGGGCAACTGGCTGGCCTGGCGGCTTTCCTTCCTGCGTTCCACTCCTCGAATTTAGATCCGGGGAAACAGCGGTTTCATCAAACAAATGTGAGTCCCGCCTTTTGACCTCCTTCATACTGTTATTTGATATTCAGTTCCACGGAACGACAGTTCACTCCAAAGCTGTCGCTATTCGAGTGTGTCCATCGGCTCCCGTTGTTCTGACCGATAATGACGGGGAGTTGCCTGCGAAAAATCCTGCAATGCCGGCCACCAGAACAGGGAGCGCCGCTGCTGAGAAAACGTGACGGACGCCACCCGTGCTGGATAGCAACATATTCCCCAAAAGCGGCCCAGCAATGGAGCCGATCCTGCCGATTCCGAGAGCCCATCCTACGCCGGTGGAGCGAACGCTAGTCGGATAGGCTTCGGCTGCTAGCGCGTTGGCTCCGATCTGGCCCCCAACCACGCAAAATCCGGCTCCGAATACAGCACAAGTGATCAGGACCACCGAGGCGCCGACCGCACCGATAACAAATACGCATACGCCCCCGGCCAGATAGGCCCACGCTAAGACTCGAAAGGACGAGAATCGATCGATAAGCCGCCCTAGCGTGAGCGCCCCGATCGTGCCTCCGGCCTGAAACATTGCCGTGATCGTGATCGCCTTGTGCAATGCGATTCCGGTGTCATGCATCACCGTTGGAAGCCAGTTGTTCAGGAAATAAACATCCAACAGACTCATAAAGAAAATGACCCAAATCACGAGGGTCAATCCCGCACGGCCACCTGTGAAAAGCTGCTTTACGGTGAACCCGTTCACGCGCCGCTCCCCCGCCAGAAATACCATCGCCGGTGATATGGATACTCCCGGCGCGATTCTCGATAAAGCACGCCTCACTTTCTGCTCTTCCCCACCCTTTTCAACGAGAAACCGGATCGACTCGGGGAGCCATCGGAATAGTACGACCGCGACTGCGCAAGGCAAAATGCCACCCACCACAAATACCGATCGCCAGCCGGACCATTCCAGCAATCCGGCCGACGCGAAGCCTCCGATAGTCGCGCCGATCGAAAAGCCGCAGCCTGCGATCACGATCGCGGTCGCTCTGAGCGGCTGGGGCGTGTATTCCGAGTTCAGAGCCACCAGGTTCGGCAGCGATCCGCCCAGCCCCAAACCGGTTAACAGGCGAAACACCAGTAGCGAGTCCAACGAAGTAGCCGTCGCGGTCAGCAGCGAAGCCATACCGACCAGCAAGATCGAAAAAAGAAGAATGGATTTGCGCCCCACCCGATCGCCGAACGGACCCAAGGCCAGAGCGCCTATCATCATTCCCACCAGTCCGCTTGACAGGACCGGGCCTAGAGCCGCTCGCGTGATGTGCAATTCGCGGGAAACGACCGGCGCGACGTATCCCATCGCCTGAGCGTCGAATCCCTCCATGACGACAGCCAGGACACACAGGCCGACCACCATGAACTGATAGCGGCTGAACGGCTGGTCGTCGATGAACTGCCGCACGTCTAAAGTCGAAGCTTCGCTCATCGGTGCCCGTTGCTCATCGGTCCCCGTTATGGTCCTTCATGGGGTCACGCTATATTGAACGGATCCCTCGCGAATCCCCGTTCGCGAGCAGATAATTGCCAGCCTCGGTGCGCACCATCCCGGCGTTTAGGTCGAAATTCGTGCCGACCGGGTCAATACCGGAAGATACCGCGTCGATCTGCTGCTTGAGCGCGCGGCGCACCATCGAAACCCCCCGATCGCTCGACACCAAGTGCTCTTGGGAATGGTAGGTGATTGGGCCTTGGCCGGTCTGTGCCTCATAATCGCCAGGCAGTCGTTGATGCTCCTCTTCAGTCAGTTCGGCCCAACGTTTCCCATTGAAAGTCGACGTCTGTTGGCGCAGTTCGCCAGGATGGCGAACACGTCCGGCCACATAGATTCGGAAGCTCGTATCGTCGATGGGCATTACCCAGCCGATTGAAGCCGCGCGGCCATAGGACGAAACACGGGGACTAGGCACTACGCGCAAGGTTGGCAGAATCACTTCCGTAATGCGGTGAAAGGTCCGGCCGTCTTCAAGTTTGCGGATCTGGACGCACTTCGTTCCGCGTTCGGTGACCGAATACTCGACTTCCGGCATCTGGGCCATCTGGGTTGCGAATTGCGGGCCGCTAAAGGAGCCATGCAGAATCGGAACGTGAAGGGGATCCATCACGTTCTCAAAATGCTGGAGCCAGTTGCAGGGAACGATTGCGGCTCCGCCGCTGCCAATACTGGAGGAATCGCTCTCGATATATTCGCCCTCTTCTAGTTCCTCCAGGATGTCGTAGCGCGGAAGCACCGGATTACGCTCCGGCGGACCAAGGTAAGCAAAAATGAGTCCGTATTGTTCCCTCACCGGATACCATGGTTGCTGGATGCGGTCGCGGATCCGTTCTCCGGCGTTCGGTTCACAGGGCTGCTCTAGGCAGCGGCCTTCAACGTCGAACAGCCACCCGTGGTAGCAACAGCGGATTCCTCGCTGCTCTACGCGCGCGTAGTAAAGACTGGTACCGCGGTGAGCGCATCTCGGATATAGCAACCCGGGATGCCCGGCGCGATCGCGGAAGAGGATCAGATCCTCGCCCAGGACGCGGACTCGAATGGGGCGTTCCGTAGCATCAGCCGAAAGACCTACCGGATGCCAATAGCGGCGCAGAAATTCACCGCACTTAGTTCCCGCCGATACCAGAGTCAGATCGGAGCGATAAGAAGGCGCGGCGAGTCCGTAAGCTGTCCCGGTTTGCAGCGTCTTTTTTTGATCCATATTGGACCCGCCCATATCACATTATGGGTCATCTGAACATCACATTTTGAGATTGAGAACACCCTTTCCTATATTTTCCCGGTAGCCGGTGAGTGCATGACTCCAAGCCCGCTGAATCCTGTCGCCAGATAGAATCCTTCGACGCCGGAACGGGACCGAGAATGGGATGGTGGTCCGGTGTCATTTCGTACAACCCAGCCCAACCCGCGCAGGATTCACTTCGGCTTCTTCGAGCGCCGGCAGCCACTCCCCGCGTGAGAATCTTTTCGATGAAGGTACGATCGAAGCTGGTCTTGAACCCGGGCGTCTCCTCCGGATCGACCCAGGCGAGCAATAGGCCCAAGCTCTCAGGACGAAAATGGAATCCCGTCGTCATGTCAATGGTCATGGGCGCGCTCCGCGCAATCCTGTCGAAAGGCTCCGTCGGTACAAGCATCCGTCGCAGCGGCACAACGGGGAGATCCACGCCAGCCATCTTTGAAACGTGAGCGGACCAAGCTCCCGCTGCATTCACCACCACGGGGTCGCTAATGCTCCCCGAGTCGTCTGGACACCTGTTACCCTCCATGCATCCAGGTCGATTCCGGTCACAGTGGTGTCGCACATCCACCACGCGCCTTGATCCCGCGCCCGCAGCATGAATCCCGTCATTACGCTGTATGGATCGACGAATCCATCGGTCGGGCAAAAGCTTCCCTACGATATCATCGGAGCGCAATTGCGGGGATATGCGCATGATCTCGTTGCGATCCCAGCACAGTATTTGACAGCCCTTCGTTCACCTGAATCTGATAACAGATACCCTTGCGCGCGATAACCCGAAGGATGCCCGATGATCTCTTCGAAATCGCGGAAGAAGCCAATCGAATGAAGTGACATCTGAATGCTTACAGGCGTCGAGAACTGGGCTCGCACTCCGCCCATGCTTTTACCGGTGGAACGTTTGCCTGAATGACTTTCGCGCATGACTGGAACCGAACAACCTGCTAACGTGCTGAATTCGCTTATGACAGTGACGCGGGCCGGCGGAGCGATCGGCATTCCCGGACTGTATGTCACTGACGATCCGGGAGCTAAGGACTCCAATGCGAAGCAGGGCATGTTGGGTCTGCGGATCGGCTTGGGCTGGGAGCTCGTCCCCGGCGGATTAACCGTCGACCACAGACTGGATATTTGTACCAGGATAAATGTCCACGGCCAAGAGCGAGTCGGCAGTCAAAAGCCAGACAGTTCTGTACCACGTCGGTGTATCTAACAATCCGTGATTTGTGTACGACGTCAACCTTCTGGCAGAACAGTTCGTGTCTTGAGTTCAGGACCACCACTACATCCATTTTACGACCGCTCTTGCTTCAAACTTGGACAGTGCCGGGCCATCTTCCGCAAGAGAACGGGCTTTCGCTCGCGTTGCATGGGGTCCTTCGTCATCAGGCACCCAAAAGCTACACAGAACTTACTGGATGGCAGCGACCAAAGGATTTCACTTGAGCGTGGCGATGTCCTGGGCTTTATGCGGCGGGCGCTACGCGACCCAGCCGGGCCAGACGCGGCGCTAATCCGGACATCGGTTTCGGCGATTGAGCCGGGGGGATCGATGCTTGTCGAGCTGACTCGCGCGATTTTGATGTCGCCGGTGAAGCAATAAAAAAGAAAATAACCGCGATGCAATTCAGAACGCCGAATGCCTATGACCGCCAGTCGATGATATCGGAGGCGGGCCAGCGGGCATCCCTCTCTAGCCATCTGGAGTGAGTTGAACGCGAAAACATAGAACCGTTCTGAGCGCAGCAATTGCCTGGTTCCTTTTCCGGCCGAATTTTGCGCCGTGCTCCTTCATCTGCCCACATCTGCCCTCATCTGCGCGCCTGCTTAATCGAGGCTTGGCCGTTGACTGCGGCGAATACCGCCACGTTTTCGGTGGTCGACACCGACTCCGGCCGTGCATCCGTAACTCCCTTGAAAGACCGTAAACGGATTGCCCGATATAGTTATAGATGACGTTCGCATTGGCGAGCGTTCCTCCAAGTATCGTATTGCGATTTTGCTCTCTCAAAATTCGCCCGCGTAAATCAAAATCTTCCAGCTTCGCGGTTCATCGGTCGAGCTTCGGCGCCAGCAGGCAAGTATTCCACCCCAGTGCTTTCAATCCAGGCGTGTCGAAGTAAAATGATAAAGATGCGGGATTATATGTTATGAAGACGCTCTCAATTGTTTTTGTTTTCGCTTGGACCATGGGGCTCGCCTCTGGCAGTGAACCAGATGGGTTGACCCTGGAACCGGGCTTTCACGCCACCATCGTCACCGAGGGTCTGGGGCCGGTACGTCATCTCGCCGTTCGGGAGAATGGCGACATCTATGTCTCTACGCCGGTAGACAAGCAGAACAGCGGAAGTGGAATCATCGCGCTTCATTTAGACACAAACCACAAGGCTGATCAGGTCCAGCATTTTGGGAGGGTCGATGGTGGCACTGCCATTCGTTTTTATAAAGGTGCGCTCTACGCCGCCTCGCCTTCGGCCATTTATCGTTTCACATTCAGCGGGAATGCGCTGGTGCCTGGGAAGGATCCGGAGGTGATCGTGGACGGGATGCCCACGACCCACCCCGGCTTCAACCGCGTGAACCGGGCGCTAGCATTTGACGGAAAAGGCGATTTGTTTGTCGCCCTGGACGCCTCCGCGAATATCTGCGCCGAGCCCAACACGCCCGGGGGATCGCCACCTGTAGGAAGCAAGCCCTGTCCGGATTTAGGAGCACGCGCTGGTGTATGGCGCTTCGGTGCTGACAAGATTGGCCAGAAATTCCCCACCGATGGTGAGCAGTTAGCCACCGGTATCCGCGACATCAGTTCGCTCGATTGGTCACCTGCAGACGGAAGTCTTTACGGCATCATGCACGGCCGCGACAACATGCACAGCGCCTGGCCAGATATTATCAGCACCGAGGATGAGGACAACATTGCTGATGAGATGCATCGTATAACCAAAGGAACCGATTTTGGTTGGCCGTATACCTACTACGATGGCGTGCGGAAGCTTCGCTTTGTCTCGCCGGAATACGGTGGAGACGGTAGGACTGCGGCGCCAGCGGGCAAATATTCTAAACCAGTGCTCACTTTTCAATCCAGGCGCGCGGCTCCGGTGGATCTTGTGTTCTACACGGGCGACAAGTTCCCCGCCGCTTATCGCGGGGGCGCGTTCGTGGTGCTGCACGGCACTCGCAATAAGAACGGCTATGATGTAGTCTTCGTGCCTTTTAATCGCGGCGGAAGGGCGGGCGATCCTACGGTCTTTGCCGCTGGATTCCCTGCCTTCGAGGCATCCAGTAAGACTCCCGGCCGCGCCAAATATCGCCCGATCGGCGCAGCGGTGGGACCGGATGGAGCACTATACGTCGCGGATTCGCAAGAGGGCCGAATCTGGCGCATTGCATACGGCACGGATTGAGCGCATTCGTTGCGATCACGCCACGCGGGTATCTCGTAACGTCCGAAAACCCAATCTGCGCCCCTCTCGGTCATCGCACGGATGAGCGAAGAGTACGGACCACACCAATCGGTAGCCGGATTTGGTGCCTTTCGATTCACTCTTTTACGCCGTCGGCAAGAACCAGAGCCACAACACCGTGGAGCTGGCGACACTCCCGAGAGGGATGCCCGCCCATTCGAAAACACCCAAGGCTCCGTCGAATCCGCATCGAATTCTCAACAAAACGTCCCAGATCCATTCCGGCTGTTTGTTGGGCGCGATCGTTGAAGGTCCGGGCGGAAACCTGTTCATCAAATTCACCGGCCCTGCCCCCAAGACCATCGCCGCAAATCAGAAGAAGTTCACGTCATTGCTCAATTCGGTCGAGAAAGAGTGAGACCGCGCCGAGGTATCAACTTCGTAACGCGGGCAGTCTTCGAGCCATACCTGAAGTGGATGTTCACTAGTCGTTTACCCCAGCGCGTAGCCGCGCAGACAGTCTCGAGCGGAGCGCCAGTGTGGCCCGGCGATGGCATATTAGACACAGCGTTCGGATGTTCGTTAGGTCGCACTCGCCGCCGCCTTCAGCTATCGAGATGAAGTGATCGGCGTCCCAGAGAGTCTTGCGATTCATTCTCCGCCGGCCCCAGTGCGCCAGAAGCTTTTTCCGGTGAACTCCCCGAGATCGTTTCAACTCCAGGTATGCGGCACAGGCATCGACGGAGCAGATGGCGCAAATACCGTGGTCACGCCGGAGAACCTGCTCTCGAACATACCCGGGATCGGTACGTAGACGCCATTCATGTACGCACCACTCCGAGCAGAACGTGAACCGGCCTGAGGGGACCTCGAGGTCGCACCAACGGCAGAGCGATTGACCGCTGTGTCCTTTTCTCAGCCCGGCTCGATTTACTCGGCCGCCAGGCATCGTCCTGGAGGTGCTCATTGAGTTCCTTCAATCAAGCATAAACTCGAGCCATTTATGGTAGCGGCAATGGGTCCTAGCCGGTAGGATCGCATTGCTGATCGCTTCAACGGGAGCATTGGCGGCTAGCCGAGTATAATCGAAAACAGAAAGGGCAACTTTTGCGATCAACTGCGTCGGCGCCCCTAGTCAAATGATTGATATTGAATTCCACCGGGACTAGATTACAGCAATTGGCGGTGTTCATCCGCCAATACCACCGGCTCGCCACAAGCCCATCATGCCTTCCGGTCACCGGAAGACCACGATGCTACAACAAAGCAATCAAATGCTTCCAAATCTAAAATCCGATTCCGAAACAGTCTCAAGTATGTCTGTCAAACGGCTCAAAGGCTGATAAGGAAGCCCCTTCGTTGAGGGAAGCTCTCACACGCCTCACGGAATTGAAGGAGTTTCTTTCAACCAACAACAACCCAGGAAATCTCAGGCGTCTACAAGAAATAGAGGAGGAGCTAAAGCGAACCCTCCAGCGCCTAGATGAACTGGAGCAGATCACCTGAAAAGAGGACGCCCGGAGGGTTGCAGCCCAGGCGCATCAGGCATCTTATCTATCAGGCTTTGATATAGAATTTGAGCTAGATTGGGTCCGCCCAGCAGGACTTCCTCGACCTCGATCCCGTCCGGAATGCCGATCCTTCCGAATTGGAATAAATGATGTAGCCGAACAGTACGCTGTCGGCCATGTCCAACTGAACGATGTCGCCGGGCGCGAGTTGGAGCGGTAGAGCGACGCAAATGCCGGATTCGGATATATTCGCGAGATGGCCGGAAGCGGAGTTTTCCTGGTTGCTCAATGGGGTCACCTTTGCGTCGAACTTGGCTGGAAAGCGCTTGTGGATCCGACGGTTCATATTTGCCTCATCGATCGTTTCGTAGTATGACTTTACCGCACACGATCAGCTTCGTTTTAGCACAGGCGCCTGCGTGTCTTCAGGGGATCTCATCCATGGCTGTTGTAGCGTAGTTATCTTTTCGCTGAAGGAGTCGAGACACATTCACCCACATGCCCCAACAATTGTTAGCATGAAATCATCTGTAGCATGAAATCATCACGGCCGCTATTGCAGGATTCGAGGCCCAGAAGAAACACATAGATGTTCAAATCGCCGAACTTCGAAACCTGCTGAACAGTGAGCGGACAACGGAAGCGGCTCCCGCTCAGGCTGCTGGGAAACGCAAGATTTCCGCCGCCGCGCGTCGGCGGATGGCGCTTGTACAGAAGAAAAGGTGGGCAGCGATCAAGGGGCAATCCGACTCGGAAGCTGTCGTGGAAAATCCCAAGCGGCGAATCAGCGCAGCGGGGATGAAGCGGATCATCGAGGGCAACAAAAAACGTTGGGCGCTGAAGAGGGCTGAAGCGGCAAAGGCGAGCAAGTCACCGGCGAAGAAGGCTGTAATGCGAGTTGTCCAATACGTTGATCATGAGCCAGCCAGAACTGGACGTTCACGTGCTCCTTAATTGAAATATCCTGTAGATTCCCGCATCCGTATTAAACAACCCGGTCCCCGAAGAGCTCCCTTACCGAGGGAACCGAAGGCACCCGGCGCCGGCCTCCACATGATTGGATTATTCAGGGCGCCTCAACACTATGGCTCCTCCAATGCGCCGCTCTATTGTTACGTTTTCGACCGATTATTCCTCGGTCGATTTTGCCGGCCGTGAGATCCTTCTGCTCAAGCCACCGAGCGTAGCCGTGGGTTGCCAACCGGCCTGGGAGCAGATCGATGTGTCACGCTAATGGGCCCGCTCGTAGCGCAGATTCAGGATCGCTGAGGAGACTCTGGTGGCATTCCAGAGGCGGCAACATTATGGATCCCTAGACACTAAGCCGTCACGCATGATCTACGCGGCAGGTGAGTTCAGTTTCCGGGTTGCCCGTGCTCGATCAGAATCATCCAAAACTCCGGCAACGCCGTTAATACTGGGCTAGACAGCGCCCCCATGAAGCTCTGCACAGCGCTCGAAAGCTGCGCCGCGCTTTTAGGCCTCAGAGAGCGCACTGATCGTAACGTAATATCCATCCGGATCTCGAAGCGAGAACTCCCTGGTGTGAGTGTTCGGATTTACGTGTGGCTCCTCTTCGAGCCGAGTGACGAGAGAGCGTGCCCTTTGAAGCGCCAGGTCAAAGTCATCGACACGGAAGAACAACAGGAGCCCGTTGCCGGGGGTCCCGTGATCGGGGCTCGCCAATGAGGGATGCCCGTGGGCGCCCCACTCGTGGAGGCAGAGCAAGACAGTTCCATCTGTATCCAGAACTTGCCCAAAGTAGTCGTGGGCAGGGAGGGTAGCAGGCTGGCCGAACAGCGCTTTGTACCATCTGAAACTGCTCGGCACGTCGCCTACACCTATGATTGTCCACGTGTGCTTCATCGCGTCCCTCTGCGGCGAAATTCTGGTTTAGACGACCGCGATCACGGGCGGCCTAAAGCGAAATCCACAACTGCTTGTCGCACATCGCCATCTGTCTTATGCCGACAGACGTGCGGTTCGCGAAGATACCCTTCGCGCGCAAATTCGGTTTAGCTTATGGTGCGCTGTCAGTCATTCGGGCGCTGTTATTCCTTCGCCGCAGCCTCCAGCGTGGCGATGTCGAACTTCACCATTCTCATCATCGCAGCCATTGCCTTCGGATGCTTCAGGATCTCGCCAATCTTCTCCGGCACGATCTGCCAGCACAGCCCGAACTTGTCCGTCAGCCAGCCGCAGGCCATGGGCTTGCCACCCTCAAGCAGCTTGTCCCAGTAGCGGTCGATCTCGGCCTGGTCTTTGCACGCAACGGAGTACGAGAAAGCCGGCGTGAGCGCCTGCGTGGGGCCACCGTTGAGAAACGTCATCTGCTGGCCCATAAGTTCGATGGCGATGGTCGCGATCTTTCCGGCGGGCCAGGGACCCACCCCGCTCGAACGCAGCTCTCCCAGCTTCTTCGCTTCCGGGAATACCGAGAGATAAAACTCCGCGGCGTCTTCGGCATTGTCGTTGAACCACAGAAACGGTGTGATCTTGTTCATGCTTTGGCCTCTACTTTGATGGTAGCTATCGTCGAAGCCGCAGAGCCGGCGCCCAACTCAATCTAACAAGGTGCGGGCGTGGGTCAGTTCTATGATCATCGGCAATCCGGACAGAATCACCCTGAGGGGTGTGCGTGGGACTCTGCCAGGATCGAAGCCGGACATTCGGGAAAAGCAACTCGCCGGATAAAAGGGACGCCACCTCGTATATACTGAACCGTCCAGGGGAATCCAAAATGGAAATTCCGGACAAAGGAGATCAGTCATGAACAAAATTATCGCGGGTGCTCTTGCTGGCCTGGTCGCGTTACCGGCCTTCATGCTTGCACAGATACCGCAAAATCCCCCTCCCGTACCGGCTGGGTCACCGCCGAATTATGCTTTCGACATTACGAAAGCCGACATTGACATGGTTCTGAAAAGCCCGGGAACCGACCGGCAGCTTCGCGTGGTCGATATGGGGAAATACAACCTGGGCGTCGGGATTATTCATCGAGGTCCGACTCGCGACAAGCCAGGCGACCCGATCATAATCATCTATCATGACTACACGCCCGAGGTTTACATCATCCAGTCGGGAGGGGGCGTTCTCACAACCGGAGGAGTGATCGAAAATAAGAGACCGGGCACCGGCGTCCCGAACGTTATGAATGGTCCTAGCGGAGGCGGCACCGCCGGCAAAGGTGCCTATAGTCGCAGGGTGGTACCGGGCGATATCATCATCATCCCGACCGGCGTGGCCCATGGCTGGAGCCAGATCACGGACCACGTCGATTATTTGAGCGTGCGTCCCGATCCGGAGCGTGTGTTGCCTGCGGGCTGGGTTTATCCGCTGCTGCTGAAAAACGTTCCGGCCGAAGTCTCAAATAAATAAGCGTTAGTGAGATGAACCTTGTTGAACAAAGTATGGCGCGTTTCCATCAGCACGTCCGTCTGATAAGGTCCGTGTGGCCGGATTGATGAGCGTGGGCAGTTAGATGTACTGCGGGGGTGGTGCCGGGGATCAACTCCTCTTCAGGAAATGAGTTCGTGCCGGATTTCACCCTCTCCATCCTCGCTGTGATCGGCGTCTTTTCCCGCGGTCGAAACGCGAGCGCCGTCTGAATCGGCTGGACCGGTTCTTCTGGACGACCTGCGCGGTCCCGATGGCCGAGGTTCTGGTTGTTATGAAGCCCGAGATTGTTATGGGCTGGCACTCCGCCGGTTTTCGTCTGTACTGGCGCATGAACAAGGAAGATTCGCATTCAGGGATAAAGCCATTCTGGAGGCATGATAAGAAGAGAAGGGCATGGCAGACTCGCCGCATCAGGGTCCCGTCACTGCCATTGCTCCGGTCCTCAGCAATGCCGAGATCGCCGATCGTCTGGCGAGCCTAGCGCAGTTGCTTGCGGCCCAGAAGGAAAATCCGTACAAGGTCAAAGCCTATCAACGCGCCGCCTGGAAGATCAGGACTTTGCCGGAAAGCGTCGATGAGCTTGTCCGCGAGAATGCTGACCTTACCTTCTACGCTGGGATTGGCGAAGCCATCGCCGCGGCCATCCGGGAAATCGTGCTTACGCGCACGCTGGGCAAGCTCGAAAAACTGCGAGCGGGCGCGAGTCCCGAACTGGTCGGCATCAGCCGCTACCCGCGCCTCGACCCCAAGCGTGTTCTGCGCGTCTACAAAAAACTCGGCATCGCTTCCGTCGAAGCATTGCGCTAAAAGCTCGACAGCGGCGAGATTGAGAAAGCCCTCGGGCTCCGTATGGCGCAGCATGTTCGGCAGGGCCTCACCCAGATACAGGCCATCCTGCTCTACCGCGCTGACGATGTGCACACCGCGGTTGAGGAATTCCTGGTTAGCAAATGCGGCGTCCGCCGCGCCGAGGTTGCGGGCGACTGCCGCCGGCGGCTGGAAGTGATCGAGGAAATCGCCTTTGTGATCGAAACTGACGATTTCAGTTCGGTCGTTGCCGGGCTGCAGCGCTTCGGCGGCCGCACGCCCCTGCTCAAGGCGGGAGCGAACGACGCGCTATTGGCGCTGTCGGCGGGTATCCTGCTGTATGTTCGCGCGGCAGCAAAAGAGGACTGGGGCTTGGCGCTGATTGCCTGCACCGGCTCGAAAACTCACCTTAGGAAACTCACGGCGGTGACAGGCAATCTGAAGGGATTGCAACAGGCGGGGCCGTTTCCCACGGAAACCGCGCTTTACCGTAAATATGGGCTCGGCTTCATCCCGCCGGAACTTCGGGAAGGCCGCGACGAAGTGGACCGCGCGAAATGCGGCGCTCTCCCAGCCCTAGTCGAGCTGGCGGACATCCGCGGCGAGCTGCACGCCCATTCGACAGCGAGCGACGGGGCGCACTCCATCGAGCAGATGGCTGGAGCGGCGCAGCAGAAAGGTTACGAGTATATCGGCGTCACCGATCATTCGCAGAGCCTGAAGATCGCGCGTGGCGTTTCGATCGACGATCTCTGGCAGCAGATCCGTTTCATTGACCGGCTGAATGAACGGCTAGGCGGTATTCGTATCCTGAAGTCCGCTGAGGTCGATATTCTCGCCGACGGCGCGCTTGATTATCCCGACGCTCTGCTCCAGGAACTCGACTACACCGTTTGCTCCATCCATTCGCGTTTTGGCTTTGGTAAACAGCAACAGACCGAGCGCATTCTGCGCGCGATGGACAACCGCTATTTCAATATCCTGGGGCATGCCACCGGCCGCCTGCTCCTCAAGCGTCCCGGTTACGAGTTGGACATGGATCGCATCATTGAACACGCCCGTCGGAACGGTTGTTTTTTCGAAATCAATTCCAGTCCGAATCGGCTGGATCTATCGGCGGACAATGCGCGCTGTGCCGCGCAGTTTGGCGTGAAGATTGCAATCTCGACCGACGCGCACAGCACGCGAGAACTCGGCCTCATCCGCTATGGTCTTGACCAAGCCCGCCGCGCGGGCCTGACGAAGGACTTCGTCCTGAATTGTTCGCCGTGGAGCAGACTGCGTTCTCTATTAAAACGGTGACGTTACAGAAGAACCGCTGGAACGCTTGATCACTGACCAACGCCGCCCGGCGTTACGGTGTGTCGTTAACCCAAAAACTGCAAAAAGGTTCCGCATCCCAACCTCAACCATAATTGAAATTGTGAAGATTAATAAAAAGTGGGGGCGTCTCGCAGCGGGGCTGATTTTATTCGGTATCTCTTTTGGCTACGTTGAGGCATCGGTTGTGGTTTATCTGCGCGACATTTACGATCCTCTCCGGCACAAGCTTCGTCCCGATCGACCCGCCGGCGAGCTTTTTCCCCTGATTAGCGTGGATCAACTGCGGGACGGAGCGCCCGAAACATCATGGCTCCTGGGCGTTGAAGTCGCGCGCGAAGCGGCTACGATAGTCATGCTGATGTCAGTGGCTCTGGTTGGCGCCGGAAGACGACATCGGTGGCTCCCTTCGTTTGCGATTGCGTTCGGAACCTGGGATCTCTTCTTTTACGTGTTTCTCAAGCTGCTACTTCACTGGCCTGTATCGATTATGACGTGGGATATCCTGTTTCTGATTCCCGTGCCTTGGGCGGCGCCGGTTCTTGCACCATCGATCGTATCGATGACGATCATTGGCGCGGGACTCGTGGCGCTCGCGCGGCCGATGCGAATGTTGCCCGCGCATTGGTGCGCAATGACGCTCGGCGGAGCACTGATTTTGATCTCGTTCATGTGGGACTTTCAGAACATCACGGCGGGCGGACTTCCTCGGCCTTTTGCATGGCGGTTGTTCGCCGCGGGCGAACTGGCGGGGGTGGCGGCTTTTCTTCATGCGTTCCGAGGATCCAATTTAGATCCTAGAAACAGCGGTTCCAGCGAAGAGTTTCAGCCCTGCCCTTGACCTTCCCTTCATACTAGTATTTGATTGTCGGTCCACGCCGACGCGCCCACGCCGTGCCGACGGACCTAGGGAGGGAATATGTGCCAAATTAAACGGCGTTCGTTTCTGACTTCATCCGCCAGCCTGCTCGGAGGCGGTCTGATCGCCGGAAAGAAGGGCCACGCGCAAACCGCCAAGGATCTCCACCACCATGTCCACACAGTCTCGGTTATGAGCGAGACTGCCAACCGGCTGCTGGCCGCGCTAGGGCCGGAACAGAAGGCCAAGATGGTGATCCCGTTCGGGAATGAAGAGCGCATGCGCTGGTTCTACACTCCGGTAGAACGCAAGGGGCTGACGTGGTTCGAAATGAGTCCCTATCAGAGACACCTGGCGAGCGCGCTGCTCGCGGCCGGATTGAGCCAGGCGGGCTACATCAAAGCCGTCACCATCATGAGCCTGGAAGAGGTGCTTAAAGTTATGGAGAACGGTAGCGGCCCGCGGCGCGACCCGGAGAACTATCACTTCTCGATTTTCGGCACACCCTCCGACACGGGTACGTGGGGATACCGCGTAGAGGGACACCACGTCAGCCAGAACTACACCATAACGAACGGGCAAGTGGTGGATGCGCCGAGCTTCTTCGGCTCCAACCCGGCGGAAGTGAAGCAGGGGCCGCGCCAGGGGCTGCGTGTGCTGGCACACGAAGACGATATCGGCTTCGAGGTGCTCCATACACTCGATGAGCCGCTGCAGAAGGCAGCGATTGTCGATTCCAAAGCCTATGACGACATCCTCACTTCGAACACGCGCATCGCGGCATTGAAAGGGCAGCCATCAGGCTTAGCGGCATCCAAGATGAGCACCCGGCAGTTCGATGCGCTGCGCGCGCTCGCGGAGCTCTACGCGCGCAATCTGCCGGAGGAAATGGCGGAGCGGCGTATGGACCAAATCAACACGGCGGGGCGCGACGCGTGGTTTGCCTGGTCAGGCGGCACCCAACCAGGCGATCCGCATTATTACCGGGTGCAGACGGCGGCGTTCCTGATCGAATTCGATATGACGCAGGACAATGCCAACCACATCCACTCGGTGTGGCGCGATTTAAATGGCGATTGGGGCGGGGACATACTGAAGGCGCATTACCAAGCCAGCCATCAAAACAAAAAAGCCTCTCGATTTGATGCTCACCACCTTTTCCTGGAGGCTGGCGATACATCAACATCAAACTGGAGATTGGGGCGACCACTGAGAGCGTCACCGTGAGGCGGCGGCGACTCAGGTCGACGCCTCCAGTTCTACCCTGAAGCAGGTGGTTTACTCGGCGCGTATGGTCGATCTGCCGCTGAACGGCCGCAACGCTGCGGTCTTGACGACGCTGGTAGCTGGAGCGGTCAATGCGCCGAGCAACAACGCCGATCAAGGAGCGGCCAAGACTTTTCCGTCGTCGGTGGTTCCCATTTCCTTGCACGGCGGGCAGTGTGTAGCCCGAGCGATGAATCGCTCTCACAAGGCTTTTCATCAAGCCGCGTCGGGCGCGGCACCGGAGTGATTATCCCAAAGCAGGCGACAGGCCTTCACGTCCTGGGCGGGCCTCCAGCGCGGATCAGCGGGCGCGAAACGCTGTGACTTCTTCAAAAAGCGCCGATTGAAGCCAAAGTCCCACGACTCCTACAGCAAACGCCGCGTAGCTTTTGGTGTGGAACCGATGTCGGCCATGTCACCGGCGCGTCCTCGTCGCTGTTCTCTCATTTTCGAGCCTCTCAAATTTTTGTTTGGCTTTTCATCTTCATTTCGGCCGCCTACCGTATCGGATGCACTGTGAGAGTTTGCTCTCACCGATCGCGGAGATAGGCTAGGACGGCGTCGGCATCCCCCGAAAATGCTCCATGTGGCGCGTTGTGATTGAGAATTTTCGTGTCACTGACTCTCTTTGACGATGCGCCCGTTGAGTGGCTGAATGGGACGGACATCGTGCGGGTAAAGCTTGGCGAACGCGTTGATCTCCCCTACGGAGATATCAACCGGAGTCTTCAGCACAAACCACGTGACGCCTTCAGTGCATGGCGGCGCCGTTAACGACCCCGGGTACAGGTAATAGCCAGTCTCGTTAGGAAGCAGACCGGCGGGGTTAACCTCGACTCCGGCAACCTCCTCCTCTTGGCCCTCGGTCTTTGGCATATGGTCCCAAATCCGCTGAATGGTGGCGTTGGCGCTGCCTGCTTTCAGAAGAACTGCGACCCCGGCAATGTTGCCGTCGCTGGCTATGTGCATCAAGTGGACTACCATATCGTACGGCTTACCGTTAATGTACTCCTCGCTGGGACGGTGGAAATGGAATTGCGTTAGTTGGTAGCGCTTGCCTCCCACGACCAGAAAGCTTCCCGTTCCCGGCGCGTCGTGGTAATTCACTCGGATCGTGTGGCCGTTGTTAATTAGATATTTAAGGGGGCCGCTCTTGTATTCGAATCGTATGGCAGGGAGCTCAGCTTTTTCCGCATTTCGAATGTCGATCGGAGACTGTTCTTTGCCTGCGTTACAGGAAGCGTAGTCCGGATCCAGAGCACTCCAATGTTCGGCCCCGGCTGTCCCTTCGTAACTCCATTGCGTCTTCCACTGCGCTCGTGAACCGATAGGCACCAAAAATGCCGTGACAACTAGCAATACAAATGTCATCCAATCTTTACGCAAGTTGCACCTCGCTTTAGCCTCGGGCAATCTATTTGCCCGGCTGAGAACTCGTTCGTACTCACGTCTGGAAATATACCGTTTGCCGCACGGCAATACTTCGTCTACCATCAAAGTATGAATGACAGCAACCATGCCGACGAGGCCGTCTCGAGAATTGCGGCGGCAATCGGCGAGCCAGCGCGAGCTCGCATGCTTTTCTCCCTGGTGGACGGTCATGCACGAACCAGCACCGAGCTTGCCATAGTGGCTGATGTGAGTCCGTCAACCGCGAGTGTACACCTGAATCGACTAAAGACGGCACACCTGGTCAACGTGCACGTCCAGGGGAAGCATCGCTACTACAGCTTGGGAGGACCCAGCGTAGCCAGTGCGCTGGAAGGGCTGAGCGTCCTGGCCGGTGGGTCCCGCGACCAGTTCGTGCCGAACACGCCCAGCCGGCTGCTTGCCGCGCGGAGTTGCTACGATCACATGGCGGGCAAACTTGGCGTATCGCTCCACGACCGCTTCACACAGCTGGGGTGGCTGTCAGCTGATTTGACGGGCACTGCCGATGCATACGAGCTGACTCGAGATGGCACGAAGGCGTTTGAGGTACTTGGCATCGACCTGAAGGTAACTCGGACTTTACGCCGGCGGTTCGCTTACGCCTGCCTGGATTGGAGCGAGCGGCGGCCTCACGTCGGGGGTTCGCTGGGGGCAGCCATTCTGAAAGTCGCGCTGAAAAGAAAATGGGTGAACCAGGATCTCGACAGTAGGGCCTTGGCCATCACGAGTCTTGGGCGACGCGAAATGCTGACTCGATTCGGCCTTAATGTTTGAGGGTTTCTCTTCAGGATATGCGGTCTCCTTCGGCATAGTCGAGCAGATTGGGCCGTCACGGAACTCGTTTGGTCGCAGAAGGCCAAAACGGATTAAACTGTGGTGAAGATAGAATCTCCTGATGCGGATATTTTTGGCTCAACACAAATGATAAAAAAGATCGTCCTGATCGTTCTCGGTTCCTTATTTGCGGTTGTGGCGTTGCTCGCCGCACTGTTCTACCTCAAGGGCCCCTTCGTCGGCTTTCCCGGGAGCCGCACCGCGGATGGCTCGCGCGCCGTCAGTGACGGCGGCGTCGAGATTGAGGGTTGGAACGGCGACGTGGATGCCGCAGAAAAAAGAGCGGGCATGAGTATCAGAGATGCGAAACTCTCGCAGGAGGGTGACTCCCTCCACGTCACCACAGGTCCCGCAGCGACTTACTGGATGAATGGCGCAAACGCCTCCGGGGACTACACAGTGAAGGCCACATTCCATGAGCCGAAATACATGAATCTCAACACTCATCCGCACCCTTACGGGGTGTTCATCGGCGGCAATGACATGGGAACGCCAGGCCAGTCGGACCTCTACTGTGCGGCCTATGGAAATGGCAAGTTCATCGTGCGCGGATTCGGCCCGGCGCCGTTCAAAATGGATGGCTTTCTCGGCGAAGCCAATGACGCCGTTCACAAGGCTGCGGGAAAGGGCCAGCCCGTCAGTCAAGATGTGGCGCTCTCGGTAAAGGGCAGCAGGGTGGAATGCTCCATCAACGGGACAGTAGTGGCCAGCTATGACAAAGCGCTGCTGGTAACCGGCGGCAAGCTGAAATCAACTGACGGGACGTATGGCCTGCGCTTCGCGCACAATACGGATGTCATGGTAACCGGTCTGACGATGACAAAGAACTAACGCTCCTAGTGCCAGATCAATTTTGTGGTGCCGAAGGATCTCGGCCCGGGCGATCTCCCCATTCAAGCAACCGTCGGGGGATTCGCAACCCAACCCGGGATGTGCTTCTCGCTGCGACTGCAATCGTGCGGCGGCGTACCATCCTTCAACGGTGAGGCCTGAAACACTCGAGACTGCCTAATGCCTACAACTCCCGCTCCTAGGATCAACGCGGGGCGGCAGCATACCATGCTCATCGTGTTGCTCACCGTTTTCGCGGGGTGCAACGCGACTCCCAAACGGCCGGTGGTCCGGACGCTTAAGGCCGGTGTCGTGAAGATCGCCGTGACAAGCACAAAGGTTACCGACCCGCTCGACCCCGAGAACTGGATGTATCACTACGCGGAGCGCCTCGGGCGCGCTCTAGGTCTTCACGTGGAGTGGCATGTTGTGCCATTCGACAAGTCGTGGGAGCTGGCGGGCAAGGACGTCGTGGATGTCGTCGCTACGAACCTCGCCAACTTTCCCGACCGCGTCAGCCCCGGCGGCACGTTCTCGGCGCCTTTTCTCTACGAGCAGCGCGCGCTGCGGATCCGGGCGGCCGATCGGTCGCGGTACCGCACCATTGCCGACTTTGCCGGCAAGAAGATAGGCGTAGTCAAGGGAATGGCCGCCGAGCGTGACCTGCTTCGCCGCGCGCCATCGGCCGTGGAGATCGTCTCGACCGTGACTTTTCCAGAACTCTACGAGCGGTTTAGGTTGGGCCAGCTTGACGCCATAGCGGAAGCCGAGTACTTTACCCTCGACGGCCGCGTCATTCCATCGTACGGGCCGGACGTCGCACTGATCGATCACCACGACTTGAATGCCGGCCAGTGCGAGGAATCGGTGTTCGTCGTGCGCGACAGGAGCACAGACCTGCTCGAGGCGGTCAATGCCTTTATCGCGCGGACGCCGTTTCCACTGCATGTCGCGCGGGGGCGCTGATGCGATTGGGTACCGCGTTATCGAACCTTATATAAAAGCGCCTGATACCTCAACCGCGTTCTGGCGATGGATCGCAAATCTTCAGTCGGAATTCAAGACGATTCACCTCGCTGTGGATTGGCACTACAACGAAAGTTTGCGTCGCGGTCGTTCCGATGTCACTGCTGAAAGATACGAAGCAACCTCCGCTGCATACGCAGGGAGTTCAAAAAGTAAACCGAGACGCGAAACTCGTTAACAGTGCGACGGCTCTCTCCAGAGAAACGGAGATCTCAGGCGGAAGGGTACCGGAGAGGACTCACCGAAGTCTGGACAACGACTCTCCGCGACAGTACGAGGAGAACGGAATCATCTGGAAATGTATACAGGAATTGGGGCATCTAGCGTACGAGAGAAAGCTGATGGCGCCAACTACAGGTAGCCACCTTTCGTATGAAGACATTTGGATCAGTTGGATTTAATCTAGCTCCCGTGCGTCGAGGGGGGCGAGATATACGCGAAAACCCGCGAGATGGGCGCCAAGCCCGGCGCCGGAGCGTATCGAGCCGCCCGCCGAACCGGCGAGATTCTCAATCTGCGGAAATAGTCCCCTGCCAAACGAGCCTGTTTCTTCGCGCGCGAACTCTGGCCAAGGCAATCCCGACGATCTTCCCCGCCGTCCCACCCAGGAACGACCATCCCAGGACCCGCAGCGCCATTGACGCCCAGGAGAGCCCGGAGGATCTCCAGTGCAGCGAGTACCAGGCGATCGATCCGATCATGACTGTCTGGACAAATCGCGCCCCCATCGCGCAGCCGCACGTGTCCGCCGTTCCCGGAGAATTTCCGTGGCGCCCGAATCGCCTCCATCGGGCTCTTCCTTTTCGCCTCGTGCCGATGCTCATCAGATGACCGGTCCTGCTCAAAAAATGGTCTGGTTTACGGTCACGTCAAACGGCAGCGACGCAATCCCGTTGGCCACCACGAAGAGGGAAGAGTCGCCGGTCTCGATCGAAGTCGGAATCAGGATGTTCGAGGTCACTACAGCGTTTCCCGTTGCCACGCCCATCGATGTCACCGTGTTCCCGTTGCTGTCGACCGTCGTATGGCCGGACGTCCGGCAGTACCAGACGTGATTGGTTTGCTTGTTCACGATTCTCACCAGCGGGTAATTCGTCGCCGTTTCGCAGTCGTCGCCATAGGCCACTGCCTGCGACAGGCCGTTGAACTGCATGCCGGAAACTTGAATCGTGTCGCCCGGGTTGAAATTCGCCGGACACGTCTGAATCACCGGCCGGAAGCTGTCCTGGGGGACGGCCGCGTCGGAGTGATAGGCGTAGAACGACGAATCATCTTCCCGGCAGAAGAGAATGTCGCCGGTCGGCAGCAGCAAAAGCCGCGTGGTGTACGTGTAGGTATCGTTGTTCGGCGGATCGTTCGTGCGGTTGAATGCCGTTCCGTCATACTCGAAAAACCAGGAGGGAGAGCTCTCCGGGTCCGTAGGATCTCCTGTCTTGACGCCCGCTCCAAACAATATGTTTCCGTTCGGGAGGATCGCCGCTGGTCCGTCTTGGATTCCGAGATTTGTGGCAATCCCGTTGACGGTCTGCGTCGGAATATCGGGCCCGTTCGACCAGTTGGGGTTGGTGTTCGCCGAATAAATCGCCGTATGCTGGTTCGCGCCGAGGAAGAACGCCGTGCCGTCATACCGCAGCAACCCCGGCCCGATCTCGTCGGTATTCGTATCGACGATGTTGTTCAGCAGGTGATTCCCCGCCGTCCACGAATCCCCAGCGATATCGTAGACCCAGGTCGTCGGAGAGTCCTGGCAGCTCGGCGCGACAATCGTATTGTCAGGCATCAAAACCCACGAATCCTCATCGCTGCTTCCAACCCGCTGACGCGGGCTCATGGCAGTCCAGGTCAGGGTCGTAGGATCCAGCTTCGCGATATTTCCGTCAGCATCTGAACCCAGCAGGAGTTCTCCACGCGGCAACAGCGTGCAAGGCGCGTCTCCAATTTCGCTCCACACCTTTCCCGTGGCGCCGGGTTTAGTAGGCGAGGCGAACGTGGTCCAGGTGTTCGCCACCGGATCGTAGATCTCGCACGTATTGTTCATATCCTCTTCCACTGGGCCGGAGGCGTCGGAGTACTCGCCTCCGCAAACCACCACCCTGCCGTCGGCCAGCACGGCCGACGCATAAAAGGTCCGGGATAGGTTCGAATCCGCGAGCCTGGTCCACGTTCCATTGGCATAGCTTCCCGTCAAATCCGGCGTCAACTTCCACCACCGGTTCGTGCTCCAGGCCGCTCTCGGAATTCCCAAAAAGTACAGATCCTCCGACATGGACTCCTGCATCATGACCGTGCCGTCCGTCAACAGGAACGCCGTTCCGCCATTGGCTCTCGACAGGCAGAAGATGATCGAGACCAGCGTCCACAGCAGGCAAATCAAAAACTCCACAACAGTAATAGCCGTACACACCGCGACCGCCACGACGCCCACGGCCGCGCAAACCAGAGTTGCGACAATGGCAAACAGAACGCAGAACAGCCAGCTCCACCAACTGCACTTCTTTGTTTCTTTCCACACCCAGGAAATGCACTCGGTGACATACTTCCACGTGTACGAAACGCATTGCAGCTCGATCTCAACTCCCCATTCCGCACATCGGGCATACGTCAAAGTGACGCTTCGAGTGCAATTAGACGGAAGTGGAACCCAGGTTCCTTTGGGAAAGCTCACAAATCCTCCTCGCCCGCCTGACGGGCTCTTAAGAACGACACTATGTTCAGAATGCCGTTAACCATAAGACGCCGAACACCAAGTAGGCCAATCTCCCCAATCCAGCGTTCCCAAACCCACTAATGGCTTCATAGCATTTCCTCTCGAAATACAGCGCAGCGGGCAGCGAGCGTTTGCTGGCCCGATTGAGCTCTTTGCCTCTGATGGTATAGCGACAAAATCGGACAAACACCGCCGACGATCGATATTGGCTGTCGAGCGCCGTGGATATCACTATTTGAAGTCCAACCCAGGGATAAGACCGCGTGCAGCGGTTCCCCCCACGGCGACGTGAAATCGAGCGCGGCGAGAGCAATGTTACGGTCCAAACATTGAAAATTATCGCCGACACGCTCGGCGTCAGGGATAGTTGATCTCGTGAAGGGGTGTTAGCCTAAACGCGGTCCCGTAGCTGTTTTCCCCGGCAAAGAGACATGAGGATTGAGAAGGAAAACCGTTGGATCGCGAATCGCAATTACCACAAGCCCAGTGCTCCGAACCGTTGTAGTCCCGGCACTTCCTGCGGTCGTGCGCGTCTTGCACCTTGGTCAGCTCGAAATATCCTCTGCTCGGAAGGACAAGAAGTCGCGTAAGTCCTGATTAACGAGTGTTGCTCGGCACGGCTCAACGGGGTGTCGGAATCAGCCGAGCGAATCTAAGTCCAGGTGCGACTCTCACCGAAGCGCCAGTTTCCGGCGCGGGTGGACGATTCCCTTCCGGTCTTTAGCTCTAAACCTAGATGGCAACAGGCTGGATCGCAGACCTGTTTCCTTATTTAGGTGATATTCGCAACCGTCGCCGGAACCCTGTCCTCGAATTTGAGCGTCAGACCTGAGCAGTTCCCGTCAACAAAGGCATCGCACCCGCAAGCTTCCCCTGTGGGCTCTCCAGCGTGCCTATCAACATACGGTTTGACCACGGCTCAAGTTGCGTTGTGGGACCTGGTTGCCGGTTTCTCTACCGCCGCAATGAGCAAACACAAACGATTCATATCTCTTTTGAGACCTACGAGCTGGCACTCAGAAGGCCAGCTTCAGGGCGACCTGCATGCTTCTGGACGGATATGTCGAGCTGACCGTACCGGCAGCCGCGCTTCCGATAACTGCGTTCGGATTTTGGAAATTAGCACGGTTGAATGCGTTGAACATCTCCCAACGCAGCGTCAGCCTCGTCCGCTCAGTGATCCGAAACACGCGGTGGATACCGAGGTCGGCCGTAATCAGCCCGGGCCCTTCCAGAATGCCCCAGCCAGCATCGCCGAAGGTGTACGCTGCGGGAATCGAGAATGCCGACGTGTATGGCGGGCTGCAATTACATCACAGGTGTTCCCAGCACCGACGATATCATGCCGAACCAGGCTGGGGCGCCACTCACCACTTATCTCCGGTTTGATACCAGTTCCCGGTGAAGAATGTACGATGTCTCAACAGGCACACCGTCCTGGAAGCGCACCTTTAAAAGCACCTGATAATAACGGGGTATCTCCCCTGACGGTTTTCGGATCTTATTCAAAAGATCCCGCGCGGCGCCTGTCTCGGTGAACCAGCCAACGGCTCCCAGGATTCCGGCTCCATTTCTGCCGGCGAAGCTCATGACGTCACCATGGCCGAGCGGGCCCGGAGTGTGGCTGACGAGCGTATAGGCGATGCCGGTGATCCGGCTCTGAATGTATTCGTCCACGTAAGTGGCAGATTCGTGCTCACGTGGATGCAGATTGTGCACTCCCACGCGAGGCTCAAGATACAGTTCAGTACGCACTGGCATGCTGGCCAATTGTTGATTGAAGAACTTCGGTGAACCGACATATATGGCGTTGTTTTCAGAAATCTGACGCCAGGAGAGTTCGTTTCCGTTTACCATCGAGACGTTCACCTTCCGTGACGCCAGTAATCTCCCGAGGCTGAAGGTGACATTTGCGTCACCGATCGTGGTGAAGTAGATGAGCGGCTGTGGTTTTGTGCCGTTAAACAACTTTTCCAGCGCCGCAGCGTTCTTTGATCTTGGCAAATCTTCGGCTCTGTCTGCGCTGGCGTCACGAAACGCTCCGTACCCAGGAAAATCCAGAAACAACGGAGCGCTGATCGAGATGAGGAGTGGCCGATCTGAAGCTATGAATGGCTTCCAGAGTGTCTGGAGCTCCGGAGTCCACTGAGCCCGGAATACTGCGGTTTCTCGTTTTTCCGCCCGCAGCGTCAGCGTTGCGTAAGCCGCCCAGGTGGTCACCGCGAGAATCAGCATGCTGACGGCAACCCACAGCGCCCCTCGCTTCCAATCCGTACGCTGTCGTGGATATACGGGGGGTACCTCCTCGTGGAAAACCGTGACTGGCCGGTTCTGGGATGCAAGTTTGAATGCGCCCTTTGGCAGCTCGATCACCGTCAGGTCGTCTTTGCCTTCGGTCTGGTAATACTCCCTCAGTCTTTGTCGAAGTCGCCCGACGTGAATTCGGACGCTAGAATCATGGCGCGGGTCGTATGTCGAAGGTCGGCCTAATGCATCGACACCGATGCTGTATTCCTTCAGGTTGTCGGCCTCCCCCGAGAGGGATTTATCCGCCAAAAATCTGAGGAGACGACGCAGAGTCTCGGAGGCTCGAAATGTTTCACTACCGAGGATTCGGTCGATTTGTAAACGGGTACTTTCGTCCACCGCGAGCATGGCGTGTTCGGCTCCCGAGCCAAATTTAACGAGATTGTATCACCGACTCCGGCACCACCGCAACATGCCAGAAGGAGGGCTTCGCCCGGACAGCCGGATCCTTTTCAGTTTTTTGGGGAGGGTATTAAAACGGATATTTCGCCGACAGCTCACCGGTCTGGTTCAGCTCCACATTTCCAGAAGATTTCAATATGAATGACTTAGCCAGTGTTATACCGGAATTTAACCGGTAGTTCACCTCCAAATTCCCCGTAAATTTCGATTCGGCCATAAACTGGGATAGTTTTCCGGGCCATCGGGTCGGGGTCTTCCCAGCCACACGGCCCGAGTGCCCAGCATAGTCAAAGGAGCGCGTCGTGAAATACATTTCAGGAACCATGCGGTTTCAACTGCCCTGCTGCAAAATGTTCATCAGGCTTAAATCCAGCGGAGCCTTGAGGCATGCCGCGAACTTCACTCCGTTTGTGCTCCTGCTTCTGATAATTGTAGCGGCTCTTCCTTCTCTCATTGTTGGTCAAACGAACCAGACAGGAAGGATTTTCGGTACGGTGACTGACACATCCGGCGCAGCGGTCGCCGGGGCCAATGTGACACTCACTAGCCCCGCGCTGATTGTGCCACAATCCATGCAGACCGATCAGCAAGGGTGCATACCACTTTGAGCTGATTCCGCTCGGCACCTATACTCTGACCATCGATCAGCAAGGTTTCAGCAAGTTCGTACGCGAGAATATTCAGATCACGGCAGGATTTGCGGCCGATATCCCTGTGCAGCTCGCTGTAGGCCAAATCCAGGAGACGGTTGAGGTATCTGCTGCAGGTCCCGTAGTGGATACCACATCGACACAGATCAATACCAGTATTTCGAGCAATATGCTTTCCGATGAGCTGCCTTTGACCCGTACGACGAAGGATTTCGTGACGGTTGCCCCCGGCGTAACGCCCCAGACCGCTCCGAACCTGAGCGGCGGCGATGTTCCATCTGCATCGTATTCCGCCTACGGCATGCTTGGACAGTCCACGATTGTTAATAGAAGGAATCAATACGCGAAAGAGTTCGAGCAGCGCGGAAGGTGATATTGACTTCCCGACGTTGGAGGAATTTCAGCTGGTGCCCACGGCAGGCAATGCGGAGGTTGAAACGCCAGGGCTATACATGAACGCAATTGTGAAGTCGGGCGGAAACCAGTTTCACGGCCGCGCTGAATATACTCAGGAAACCGACGCCCTCGAAAGCAGCAACATCACTCCCTACCTGAGTAGCCATGGGGTTTCGAGCGACGCGGGAGTCACGCACGTGGAGGATGTTGACGCGAACCTCGGCGGCCCTATCCTGAAGGATAAGTGGTGGTTCTTTGGCGGAGGTCACGGCAACTTTGATGACCAGAAGGAAGTGGGCTTCGTAAACGCGAGCGGCGCTCCGATTATCGAATCGATCACGTCCTCAAACTGGACAGGGAAGAGCACGTACCAGCTCAACAAAACTACAAGACTGATCGGCTTTTTCACACAGGACTTGGTCAACTATCCTTTGCGGAACGGCAGCGCAACGACGCCATTGCTCAGCACCGTGCTCTATCATGAGCCGGTTCGGGAGTGGAAGGGGGAAATCCAGGGGACGCCGAATTCGCACCTGGTACTCGATTTCTTTCTCGGCCATCACATGTATCAGGCAAACTATACCGCGAATGCGGATCCGCAAAACATACCGACCATGACATCGGCCAGCGGCTTTGTGAACGGCCCGACGCTAGGGCAGGATCACCGCGGCCGCCATCAGTATCAAATCACTGGTTCTGCGGCCTACCTGCCTTCCTGGAGCTTCTTGGGTAAGCACGAGTTCAAAGTCGGGTATACGTGGATGTTCATGTGACACAGGAACGGACGAGCCCGAAGGAATCCACGGGAATTATCAGCTGCAATTTGACGCAAACGGCAATCCCGTTCAGCTCAACCTTTACAACTATCCCCTTACGCAAAACAGGGAGAATCTGAACGATGGTGGTATTTATGGCACGGATACCTGGCATATGGCTAAGCGGTTTACGCTGACTCTTGGGTTGCGTTTTGACTCCTACATCGCGTCAGTTCCGGGGCAATCCCAACCAGCGGGGACATTTGGCGGTCTGTGCAATTCCACGTTTTGCTCATGGACCCAGTCCGCTCCAGGGTCGAACATCTGGACGGGCGCGGCGCATACGTATCCGGGCTTTTCGGCGGGATCTTGGACCGGCTATGCTCCCCGGATAGGCGGCGCGTGGGATATCTTGGGGAGCGGAAAAGTGGTCTTCAAGACGAGCTATGGACGTTATGACTGGACGCCGGGAGATGATTTCGCTTCGCCGTTCAACTTTAACGAGGTGACGATCAATAGCTACAGGTGGACGGAGTCTGCCGGCTGCGTGCCGGGACAGGTGGATAACGGAGGTTGCGCGGCGTTAATAAACGTCAACAATCCGGCCGGAGCCGGTAATGTCTGCACGTTCGCAGTAGCATCGACGGGGGGGTGCGACTATATTCCCGGAACGGTGAACCTGAACCCGAACGGTCCAGATCACTTATCGACGCAGGGCGGCAATAATGGGTCCGGAACCAAACTGGCAAATAGCACGCTAAATCCCAATCTTAACGAGCAGTACTCGAACGATTTCAAGGCTTCGTCGAGGCCCAGGTAGCGCCCAGTGTATTGGCCCGGCTCGGTGTTACCTATATACACAACGTGAATACGTGGGTGCAGACGCCGATTCCGTGTGGCAATGCTACGGCATCAAATCCGTGCATTCCGTACAGCGCATGGACGCAGAAAGACACTTTCCTCAACCAGGGGCCATCCGCAGCGGCCTGCGAAGTGGCGCCGGTGAATAAGTGCCCGGCAGGAGCAACAGGAACCAACTTTACCGTTTTCGATTTGCCAAATGGTTCTCCGTACACGAATGCGCTCTACTCCACCACGCAATACGTCAACGCGCCGAATAGTAATTCCAATCACGTG
Organism: uncultured Acidobacteriota bacterium; assembly: GCA_963799805.1. Classification (GTDB taxonomy): domain Bacteria; phylum Acidobacteriota; class Terriglobia; order Bryobacterales; family Bryobacteraceae; genus Palsa-187. Next base: position 830,720 of record CAWCYF010000001.1, on the reverse strand, counting down.
TCGATGTTTGAAGCCACGATTACGAAACGAAGCAACGGGAGCGGAAAGATGGAGTGTAGTCGCTAACTTTACGGCTCATCAGGGACCACAACTGGCTCAACACGGGCACGGCGAACCAAGGCCAACAGCCCATCGCCACTAACCCCAACCAAAATTACTTCCCGCTCGATACGTCATGGAACTGGCAAGCGCGCGTGACCGGAAACTACAGGCTGCCCAAAAACTTCGATTTCGCCGGCTACCATGCAGATTTATAGCGGTATTCGGCGGCAGCAGCTGGAGAGTATATCCGGTCTTAATGCCGGAACGATCGTTCTGCCCGTCAACGAATACGGAGATATCAGCGGCCCGATTAGAACACTGCTGAATGTGCGGCTCTCGCGCGACTTCAAATTCGAGAAGCACGGGATGCTTCCGGCCGACTCTCGAAATGCTGAATATCCTGAATAGCTCTTCCACTTGGGCGTACACGACCAGCAACTCGAGCGCTAACTATCTACAATGTAAGCTCGATTACGCCGCCTCGAATCGCCCGTTTCGGGTTCGTGTACCAGTTCTAGCGTGCTTTGTGGATTCAAGAATGATGAATGAAAGGTTCCAGATGGATAGGAGTCTCGTAAGAATCGGACGCATAAGCGTGTGGAACGTGACGATCGTCGTATTTGCATCGCTCATTTTCTGGGCGATGCCGGCCCTCGCACAAAATTCCACCACCGCAGGGCAATTCACCATGGAGCGGCCAACACTGACTTCGTTAGGGTCTGAGTGGCGAATCTCCGGCGATGATAACCGGAACGCCAAGGTAGAAGTCACCTATCGCAGGAAAGGCGAGCAGCAGTGGCATAACGCGATGCCTCTGCTGCGTTTGAATAAGGAAGTGACTGCGGGCGGCGGCGCACAACCCCAGCCCGGCGCGCCTGCCACTCCGCCCAACCCAAACGATCCGGCGAGGCTCTCTGTTACGTACGTTGCGCCGAACATGTTTGCGGGAAGTATTTTCAACTTGCAACCGGACACCGACTATGAATGCCGCTTCGTGCTTTCCGACCCGGACGGTGTCACCGGAGACAAAGAGAAGACGGTGACCGTGCATACACGAAAGGAACCGATGCCAGCGGTAGGCGGAAACGTCTACAACGTTTATCCGCCGGACTGGACGGGACCGAAAACGAGTCCATTCTATATCGGGCTTATGGCCGCGTATTATTTGGCGGCGCCGAACATCGATTGGCAAAATGCCTATCCGCCGCGCGTGAAGCCGGGCGACGTGATCCTCGTACATGCGGGAACCTACGTTGGCCGACCGGCTTCACTATATGAACGGCCAGCCGCAGCCTGGTCACTTGAGCTTGGGCACGCTTTTCGACGGCACTTACTACCTGACCGCGAAGGGAACTCCCGACAAGCCGATCGTGATCAAGTCTGCCGGTGACGGAGAGGCGATCTTTGACGGCGCCGGCGCGCAAGTGCTCTTCGATCTAATGGCCGCCGATTATAACTATTTCGAAGGCATCACGTTCCGCAACGCGAACGTCGGATTCCTGCTCGGACGGAAAGACGAAATGGGCGAGACCGGCTTCACCCTGAAACACTCGCTCATCTACGACATGGGCCGGGCGGTCCAGGACGACTGGTCGGGATCGAAAGACTTCTACATCGCAGATAACGTGTTCCTCGGCCGCCACGAGCCGGAAAAAATGATGAGTTGGAGCAATAACTTCTGGGCGCAATTTCCTGAGTATCCGGAAATCGTGGGAGGCAGCATAGGCTCCGAGTATGCCGTAAAGATTTATGGCCAAGGTCACGTTGTCGCTTACAACTATTTTGGCGCCTGGCACGATGGGGTGGACGTGGCCACCTATGGAGTCCCGGATGGAACGCCAAACGAAGACCCCGACCGCGTGCCGGTCTCCATCGATTTCTACAACAATGATTTCTACAACATGGGCGACAACTGCATCGAGTCCGACGGGGGGGCGCACAATATCCGGGTCTTCCGAAACCGTTGCTTCGATGCGCCGGGCGGGGCTCTCAGCGCTCAGCCGGTATGGGGCGGCCCGGTCTACTTTATCCAGAACATCATCTACAACACGCCAACGTTCGGCTCCTGTAAGTTCTCGCCGGTCTCCGGCATTTACGTTCTGCAGAACACGTTCGTTGGCGAATGCCGCGGGGGGCCGATGGGCAACGCGCATTTGGCTCAACAATTTGTTTATAGCGCAGGGCGCGTACGGCTTTGGCGGTGGTGGGCGCGGCGGGATGCCGTCCAGAAGGGATGCCGGTCTTAGCTGTCACGACCTTCACGAACTACTCGACGTCCGACTACAACGGGTTCCGTCCCAATCCTGACTTCGATCACGCGTTCGAATGGAACTCGCCGCCGTTCGAGGTCCAGGCGGACTTCGTCGCGGGCAGCTGAAAACCAGGCATTTCAAGACTTTACAGGATTATTCCGAGACCACTGGGCAGGAGAAGCACAGTGTTCTGGTGGACTTCAACACCTTCGTGAACGTAGGAATACCCAACAACTCCGACCCACAGCACGTGTATAAGCCGGAGGATTATGACTTCCGCTTAAGGCCGGGGTCGGCCGCGATCGACAAGGGCATGGTGATTCCCACCATCACGGACGGGTTTACGGGCCAGGCGCCCGATTTAGGCGCGCTGGAATTCGGGCAGCCTGTGCCGCACTATGGCCCTCGAACGCCTGTTGTTGGTGTACAGAAGTACGGCTCGACCTTCCGCGCTTATACCGGGCCTCCACCCGAGAGAACCGCTCCGGCGACTGCAAGTTCGCAATAGATCTTTCGAGCGGATGGCTATATACAATTTCTAACTAATCCGGCCGCCAAGGGCCGAAGGAGACTTACATGAGATTCCAAACGAAGGTGCTGATGGCGTTTTCCAGTGCGGCACTGATCTTTTCTGCCGCCGGATTTCTTCATGCGGCCGACTCAAAGGACAGTGAAGGCGGTCACGCCTGGGGAGTTTACTGTCGATCCGCCGACTTTGATCAATCTCGCGTTCGAATGGAGGATCGAAGGCGACGATAACCGCAATGCGGCGGTCGCGGTCTCCTACCGGAAAAAGGGCGAAACGCAATGGAAGCAGGCCCTTCCCCTGATGCGTCTCCAACACGAGGAGATTTACCAGGGCGACCGGATGGATGTCATTTCGCCCAATATGTTCGCCGGCAGCATACTCGATCTGGAGCCTGACACGGAATACGAAGCCAGGTTTGAGATGACGGACCCGGACGGGGTGAAGGGTCCGGCGCAAAAAATAGTTACTGTTCGAACCCGTCCAGAGCCAAAGCCCTATGCGGGCGGTAACGTTTATCACGTGTATCCGCACGGCTACAAGGGACCGAAGACAGAGCCGGCCTTCGAAGGGTTGCTGTGCGCGTACTACCGAACCTGCTCGGGTACAGACTGGGCCACTGCCTCACGGCCTCGGGTCAAGCCAGGCGACACAATTCTAGTGCACGCGGGTCTGTACAAATACAATCGCTACGAATACACAAACAATTTGGCGATCAGCACCGTACCCTTCGACGGCACCTATTATTTAACCGCCAGCGGCACGCCGGATAAACCGATCGCCATCAAGGCGGCCGGCGACGGTGAGGCGATTTTCGATGGCAATGGCGCATTCAACCTTTTCAATGTTAAGGGAGGCAACTATAACTACTTCGAAGGTCTGACCGTCCGTAACACGGAAATCGCTTTCTGGGCCGGCACGCAGTTCATCGTCGGATCGAAAGGTCTCACGGTGAAACACTGCCGTATTGAAGACATCGGCATGGCGGTGTACAGCAATTACTCAGGATCGAAGGATTTCTATATCGCGGATAATTACATCATCGGCCGCAACGATCCAAATCATATGATCGGATGGTCGGGCAACTTCTGGGCGCAGTTTGCAGGCGTGGACGGTCAGGTGTTTCCGCCCATAATGCGGTCCTATATCGCGGTGAAGGTGTACGGCTCGGGGCACGTCATGGCTTACAATTACGTCGCCAATTTCCACGATGGAATCGACACGGAGACTTATGGCAATCCCGACGGCTCGGACGCGGTGGATGGCCCCAAATATCCACCAAAAGAATATTGGGATCGCCGGACGGTTTCCATCGACTACTACAACAACTACATGACGAACATGCACGACAACTCCTTCGAGATCGATGGAAGCATGCACAATATCCGCGTGATGCGGAACATGATGATCAACTCCGCCTCACAGCCTTTCTGTAATCAGCCCGCGCTAGGCGGCCCGATTTATTGGATTCGGAACATCGCCTATAACGCGCCGGGCGGCGCGGCCCGGCTGTCGGGAGGATCCGGAATCTTTTTCTACAACAACACGGTCTTTTCCGAGTTCGCCGGCGGCAGCACTGGGAACACCCATTGGCGCAATAACCTGATACTCGCCCAAAACTCCTTCAGTGGCTTCGGAGGAGGCGGCCGGGGCGGCAGAGGCGGCGCGCCCGGCGGCAGGGGCGGCGCGGGACGGAATGGCGCGGACGACAACGGGGAATCGGGACGCGGAGCTGCCGGGCTCGCGGGTTCGCCGCCGGTTTTCGCCTTCAGCACCTTCACCAACTACACGTCTTCCGACTACAACGGCTTTCGTCCGAATCCGGGCGCCGAGGATTCGTTTGAGCGGAACTCGCCGCCGACGGGCATTGTGGCCGATTTCAACAGCCGCGGCCACAACGCCGATCTCGAAAGCCGCCGCTTCAAAAACCTCGAGGAGTATCAGAAGGCAACCGGCCAGGACCAGCACAGCATATTGGTAGATTATGATTCGTTCGTGAACGTGCCGAAGCGCGATGGGCATGACGTGAAAACCGTCCAGCAGCTCCTTAAAGCTTCGGATTATGACTTCCGGCTGAAGCCCAATTCCCCGGCCATTGACCGCGGAGTGGTTCTTCCGAACGTTACCGACGGATTTGCGGGCCAGGCTCCGGATCTGGGAGCGATTGAACTGGGGCAGGAGGCGCCTCATTATGGTCCGCGCGACTAAGTCTCCGTCTCGACAAATCCGAATCCCCTTGATTTGGTGCGGAGCAGATACCGCGGGATTTGATCAAACGGAAATGCCTCGCGCAATTGCTGTGCTGTCCCTTCCGCCGTGGGATGCGCGGCGACACTGAAGTGGATCGCCCTACACCGGTCATGGCGGTTAACCACAGCGTGATTCCTTTCGTCCGGCTCCCCGGATAATTCGGATCGACGCCTCAAATTGCTGTGAATTATGCATCATGCGCCCTTTCGTTGGTTGAACTCGGAACAGCCGTTCCTAACTACTAAGGGAATCCTCGGCGGCGCAGAGGGACGGTGTGGTGGGAAATTTGTAAAGGACGGAGCTGTATGGCTGCGGTTACGGGCGTGAAACAGATCATCGGCAGCGTGCTCCTCGCGGTGCTGACGCAGCCGATTCATGAATTTGGACACGCGGTCGCATTGTGGGCGTCAACCGGATTCTGGCCGCGGATTGGGGTACTGTCGGTTCAGCCTCTAGTTGCTGTAAACACGGATAAGACAAAGGGATGACAGGATTGGGCGCGAGTCGGCAGGCTCATGGATAGAGCTGAAACGCTTGTTGCCCATCAGCTACCGGGACAAAGACGAAAATCTTGTCAAATACGCCAACCGCACTGCCATCTTTGCCGCTGCAGTCTTCACAGCATCCGCGTATCGAATTCGATTCCTACACTGGTGAATTGTAGACGAACGCCTTGTCATAATGCACGAGCAGGTGAAACTCTGCGGCGTGGTGTGGCTTCGCCGAATACTTCGTCGTCTTCTGTGTGATGCATTCGGCAAGCGCATCGACCATCCAATCGGGCGAATAGGCGCCTCCCCTGGCCGGGAACGTGAGCCAGTAGAGGCCGCCCTTACGCATAATTGAAGCGAGCACTTCCCTGCGAGGGTGAACATCAATAGAGTTGAGTACTTCGAGAGCGTCGTCGGATACTTCGTGAAATCCTTCGAATCCCTGCGAAGAATCGCTCCACGGAATGTTTCCCCAGTCTTTGTCGATGGCTTCCACTAACGCGAGCAATTCGATCCGGAAGGCATCCTTATCTACTGGCCTCATCCGCTGTTTCGGCGAGAGCCATACTAAGAAGATGTGTTCGCTACTATTTGCGGGCTCGGGGCTGGAGGGCATCGCGGAACGGCGCTCAATCATCTCAATTTTCTTCTCGCGCCCAATCTGGCTTTCGTCCAACCACGACGTGAGGTCGACCGCGATTTTCCTACCGTCGGCAAGATCAGCATCGATATCGGGTGCGGGCAAGCTCGTGCCCCAGGTTGGACAAGGTACCTTGAATGCGCCAATAGCCCCAATCCCGGTTCTCCTGGGCCATTCGAACCACCAAATCGTCGATCTCCGCGACGGTACGAGATCGCCCCGGTCCACGCTTGCCACTGCCGTCGTATTTCAGCGCGATCAGTTTCCGATGCTAAGCCAACAAGGTCTCCAGCGCGACAATGGTGGCGACCTCCGCCAGAAGCTTCCGTCCTAATCCTTTGGACTTAGAGGCTAATCGACGGCGCTGGTCATCGTTGAACCGCACCCGTCGCCCACCGGTTGCTCGCGAAGCACCCGGTTCTCCTCGAGAAGGTAATCGATGATCTGCAGTTGGCCTTGTTCATCCAGCCGGCCATCGAGATCAGCACGGAACCGGAACGGATCCAGGGCTCTCGGCATCTCGTTAATTTATCATCGCGATGCTCAGGACCTGCGGTGATGAACGCATGGATACAAGGTGTTTTCGATTTTCGGATCATACGGCGTCGACTGGCGCAATACTGCAAACTTCCCGTCTCGCCGGTGCCCCGGGAAACCGCACTGGAGACCATGCAGGTAGCTGGTTCAGCCTCTAACAGCGCATATTCTCCGAGACCCGCTGAACCCTCCAAGTTGGTTAACAGCCGGCGTGCTGCCGGCACGCACCAATGCGTCGGCGCGCGCGGTTTCGAAGGCGCGGCAGGCCGCCGCCCAACTCCGGGGCCCACAGGCATCGACGGAGCAGATGGCGCAAATACCGTGGTCACGCGCGAGGACCTGGCGCCGCGATGCCGTCATTTATTCCTGAGCTTGGCGCAGGACTTACATGCGATCTGGAACTCACCACTACCGACAGGCGATTGAAACAGCGCATTGTCCGCATTTTGATCCACGAGGTGGTGGCCGATGTAGATGAGAGAAGCCGAGAGATCGTTTTTGATGATTCATTGGGCAGGCGGTCGTCATTCCGAACTCCGCGTCAAGAAGAGGAGATAGGCCGGCACCGCTGCACCAGTCTGAAAGCGAGTGAAATGTAACGGGAATGCCTTCTTCGGGTGCGGGCTGGGCCAGCAGGGCGATTAGTGTTGTATAACCTGTCCAATGGCCCTAGGTCTGAGGCCAAACTGTTTTTAGAAGGTGATTCGCGCAGTGAGTTGGATCGCCCGTGGGCCTGCGCCCTCTGCGCTTTGCAAAGCCTCAATCGCCCCAAATGCCGGCACTCCGAGTATTAGGTTCGCAGGAGGAGCGTAGTTGGGATGGTTGAACAAGTTCGATACCTGCGCTCCGAACTCTAACCGAACGGCTTCCGTGATTGAAATTTGCTTCAGCAGCGACATCGAGACGGCTTTCGTCGAAGGCCCCTGAACGGCTCCACTCTGCGAATCGCCGAAACGGCCGATATTATTCGGCGGATCGACAAAGGCGTTGGGATTGATCCATTGGTTAAGCGACTGGCCTTGGTATGGGTTGACTCCCCGCACGGTGTCAGCGCGCCCTCCGGTGGTGTTGTTAATGAGGTACCCGGTGCCCGACGGATCGTTCAGCGTCGAGACGTCGAGGAAAGGCCCGCTTTGAAGCAGCACGACCCCACTTAACACCCAGCCTCCGACAATTCTATCCAGCACACCACCGCTGTTCAGGAACGTCCGGCCCTTTCCGAACGGCAGATTGTAAAGGAAGGTGGCCAAAAACCGGTTGCGCCGATCAAAGGGAGTGTTCCCGTAGTCGAGCGCCGGATTGTTGGGATCGCATACCAGATTACCGAATTCGCTGGCGAAGTTTGACCCGGTTCCCCCAGAGTAGCAGCCGTTCAAATTCGACAGATCTCGCGTGTAGGTGTAGCTCGCCTCAAACTGATAGGCGCCCTTGCGCGCATGTACGTCTATCGTCCCAGCCTGATAGTTGCCAAAACCGGCATTCTGATTGACCTGAATCTCGCTCAGCAGCGGAAAAGGAATGGCGGCTTGGGTCTGGGGCGAATTGAAACCGGCCGTATTCACTGGGGGCTGATCGATATTGGCCGAAGTTGGCAGGTTATAGGAATGGTTTCCGGTGTAGGAAGCACGGAGTCCAATCCCTTTGCCGAGGTCCTGCTCGAAAGTCAGATTCCACTCCTCCACGATCGGGTTCTTGAAGTGAAGTGCGGCGCCCAAGTCAAAAAAGTACGTACCCGGCTGCGCGATGTTGGAGGGGAAAGAGTAGGGAAGCGAAAATGTCGGCTTTCCGTTGACGATCGAATTCGCGAAAAATCCCTCATCGGTTGCCGGCACCGCGAATCCAAAATACGCCGAACCACTGGTCAGCGGTTCGATGAACCTTCCGTATCCCCCTCGTATCACCGTCTTGTCGTTGCCGAAAGCGCGCCATGCGAAACCGACGCGCGGCGCGAAGCCCGTTTTAGAGACAAACTGGAGGCTCTGGGGAACTCCCAACTGACTCGCCAGCAGCACAGGCGTGGGGGCAATCGAATTCACAAAATCCGGATTCAAATTTTTGAGCCCCTTGTCGGGGATAATAACCGCGCCATTAACTGTCTGCCCATTCACGGTGCTGGTGTAGGTCGGATCGAAGTTGGCGATGTTGTTTTGATAATCATTAAATGCCGGATGATATTCCCAGCGCAGCCCAAAATTGAGTGTGAGGTTATTGGAGATCTTCCAATCGTCCTGAGCGAAGGTCGCATAGGCATGGGAGTAAGCGTCGGTGTTTGGATTCGTTACGGAGGAGATAGCCGTACGGTCGGGATAGCCGAGCAGAAAACCGGCGAACGGGGTGGCGCTTCCGGAGCCAAGCAGTCCTTTCATCACCGAGCCGTTAAACCTGTATTGGCCCAGCTCGGAACTGGTGAACCCATCGCCGAAAAAAACTTCCATGTGGCGATAGTCGACGCCGAATTTCATCGTGTGCTTCCCCTTGATCCATGTCAGATTATCGAGAAACTGATAGGTAGCTTCATGCGGACGAGTAAAAACAACGGGCTCGGTGACCCCCGCAAATCCCGTGATGGTCACTACTGGCACGCCATAGACGGGCGGAATATCTCGCAGCGGAGGAGCGGTGAGCCCCAGCGCGTCCAGGGACTGCTGTGCAGTGATGCCGGTACCATAGCCGGTATGCACCCTTGTGAATCCCCCGCGCGCTTCATTGATTATCGAAGGAGTGATGGTCCAATTGTGGGCCACCACCAGCGCTTCAGAAATTTGAGGCTCCGAAGTGGATCCCTGCGCGGGTACGTTGAGACCGTTGCCGGGAGCGAGCAACACGCGGCGATTCTTGTATGTGTACCGGGCATAGATTTGCTGCTTCGAGGTGAGCATTTGATCCATGCGAAGATCTCCTTGGGCGCTGTTGATCGGGGTATCGTAAGTTGCCAGATAGTTGTTTGCCACCGCGCCGGGCGCTCCGTAGTTGGGCAACGGATAAAGAAAATTCATCAACTTTGTGGCAAAGGGAGAGATCTGGCTCGGAGGAATAATATTGCCGGGGTATCCGGTCAACTGATTTTTAGCTGACCCTCCCAGGCTCGGATCGAGATAAGCGGAAAGATCCCCGTTCCGCATCGCCTGGGTGGGAACGCTGATGATCGAAGTGAGATTCTTGGGCAATCGCAGGATCTCTCCGCTGGCGAAGAAGAACGTCTTGTTGCGCACAATCGGACCGCCCAGGAACGCGCCGAAGTCGTTCAGCTTGACCGGGGTAACCTCATGACTGAATGTATCGCTCGCATTCAAATCCGTATTCTGGAAGTTTTCAAAGGCGCCACCGTGGAAAGTGTTGGTCCCCGACTTGGAAATAGTGGTTACGTCCGCGACGCCGCCGTATTCCGCCGGATTCAAGCTCTCGCTGACCTTGATTTCTTCTATTGCGTTGAAAGAGGGGAATAATTCGGTCAGAGCATCCCAATTTCCCAGATCAACCGTGCTGATCCCGTCTACGGAGAATGTAGTCATCGACGGCAGAGATCCCGCAACGGCGAGATTGTTATTGGCATCGATTTGCACGCCAGGCTGCGCCGTCAGGGTTGAGAAGGCGCTGGTCGATCCGCTTGCCCGCGTGCCGATGGCTACCGGAAGGTCGTTCAATTCCAGGCTCCCCTTCGTCTCCGCCACGTTAGAAGCGTCGGTGGTCACCACCGCCACGCTCGCCTCAACGGTAACTGCTGTCGCCTGCGAAGCGACCTGCAGAGTGATGTCGACGCGCTGTGTTTGCCGAGCGCCAAGGTTGAAGGACGTGATAGCCGCCTTTTGGAAACCCGCAGCATCCACGTTTATCTGGTATGTTCCAACATCAATGTTCACAAACTGGTAATCGCCATTCGAGTCTGATTTGATCGAGCGCACGGCGTTCGTGCCGGTATTAACAAGATCGACTTTCGCGCTGGGAATCACACTTCCGGACGGGTCTCGCACCGTGCCTAGGACCGTGCCGAAGGTCGACTGGGCGTATCCGGCCCCGCAAAAGATCAGAATCGCGAGTACACTTTTGAATGGAAACTGTCGCTGAAAATTCACCTTCTTAGCCCCTTTCGGTGGTCTTGCGCGGAGAGATGTTAACGCTGGGCGACAGCTTAACGGAGTTGTAAGCTTCCGTCAATCAAGAAGGCGTAGATACTGGTTTAATACCGATTCGATTCGCTTTTCGGGCTCTCTTCGGTTGAGAACATCCCTTCAAACATACCGGAAGAGATCTATCGTTTTGCTCTGGCGAAAGGTGCCCGCGACCTTACAGTGCGAGATAGCTAATACTCGAGGCCCTGGCCCAAGGCTCCTTCTTTCAATTAGATACCGAGGGTTACACACACGTAGCCTACTTTCGTAGCATACCTTCGTGTGCCAAATCTTCCGGCGACACGATCAAGGCCGGTATGTGGTATGATGCTTCACTGCATGTTAGGGGTAGAGTCAGGGTCAAGGGAACAGCTTGCGCGTATTCTGGAAAGCGGGGTCTTTCGATCCTCCGATGTTCTTCGGTGCTTGCTCAAATTCCTGGCCGAGAAGGCGTTCTCCGGCAAGGCGGCGCAACTCAAGGAATACACGATCGGCGTAGACGGCTTGGGGAAACCCGAAACCTACGATCCCCGGACGGACGCGAGCGTTCGGCTCCAGGCCAGCCGTTTACGGCAGAAGCTTACAGAATACTACTTTACTGAGGGCAAGGAAGACCCGATCATATTCGAATTACCGAAGGGTCACTTCCAGTTAGTCTGGAAGACGCGGATTCCCACAGTCGTGCCCGCCCAAAATTCATCGACCCCTCGATCCATTACTCGTGTACCCTGGAACGCCACGTTTTTGCTCACCGCCGCGCTGCTAATCAGTGTATGCTGGGGCGCTTACGTGACAATTGATCTCTCGCACTTGCGAAAAGCTACACCGTCGACCTGGACACCTGAGTTGGAAGAATTATGGCGGCCTTTTTTAGCGACTGGTCGTCCCATGATCATTGCTTTTGCTGACCCTTTCTTTGTCGGATTGGTTCGGGACGATGGTACCGATGAGTATTACGTCCGGGATCGGTCCATAGAGCACTGGGAAGACGCGCGCCAATCTCCTAAGCTCCGCGGTCTCCGGAAGTTGCTTCAAATCCAGGATATGAGACCGAATCAAGATTTCGCTCTGCGCGGCGACATGATGTCCCTCTTTATCGTGACGAAAGCGTTGGCAGCCCGGCAGTCGGCAATCTCTGTTTTCAGATTGAGTGCCGTTTCAGCCGACGACCTATCTAACAACAATGTTCTCCTTTTAGGAGCTCAACATCGACTCAGCGAGATGCTTGCCGAGTTGCCAATTCAACCGGAACTCGTAGCTGATAAGTCCGGCATCCGCAACCTGCATCCCAGATCAGGAGAACCATCGTTTTTTGCCGACGAAAGCAAGCCGACGTCACTTGAAGGCGAAGTCTATGCACTCATCTCCTTGTTTCCCGGACCACTGAGCAAGAATTCTGTTGTCGAAACCTTAACCGGCCGTAAAGCGTGGGCAAGTATGGGTGCAGCTCAATTCCTGACCGATCCAGCCCTTGTGCGGATTTTAGTAGGCAAGCTCAAATCGCGGACCGGCAAGATTCCTCGGTATTATCAGGTTGTCGTCAAAACTAAGTATCGAAATGGCTTATCAACCGAGATCTCCTATGTAATGCACAGGGAACTGACAGATTTGCGGCCAAGCGATCGCATGGATTAATCCTGGCTCGTTCCGAGGCGCGACACTCTCATACGCCCCGAGCACCGCCTCGTCCCGAATACTCATTTCATCCTGTTTCTCTGGGCGGCCGCTTCTTGTTTTTATCCTTCGATGGCGTGCTGCTTGTGAAGCAGATGTGCTCAGCTCGTCATTACTCGGAACAGTCTTGGAGTCCGTCGTCCATTCCCACAGCGAAAGTCCGCCCTGCGGTCGTTCCGCTGTCGAGTGGAGCGTGCCAGTCGCATCCTGCTGTAAACATACGCAGGGAATTCGAAAAACGTAAACGAACACGACTTCGCGCTTCTGAGTCATGCTGCCCCCTCGCAGGAGCTAATTCACGAATGTGTAAGTATACGCGAGCTTAGCGGCGCTCAATAGCGCGGCGTTCTCAACTATTGGGATACTCAAAGCGCTGCTTCATCACATCTCGTGACGTCAAGAGGAAAAGGCCTCCCCGTCGGGCCGGTATCTCCGCCCGGCGCCTAACCGTAGTTGCTTCCATTTCCTTCTTAATGCCCGATTCCAATACATCACTGCTCCGGTAACGGTGAGAAGCGGAATAGCCAGCCCGAGGAGCGCCCAGAGAATTTTGATGCCGAGCCCCCAGTCCGTGCCGAAATGCAGAGGCGTTTGCAACCATAGCAACCAATCTCCGAAACTCCGATTGACTCCATATCGCCAAGTCGCCAAATGCCGGCCCTGATAAGGATTGAAGAACAGAGTGTCTGCATAGTCATAACCGGGGGCATTGCGGCGATTCATAAAGATTAGAAGCGGAGCTCTCCGGTTAAACGGGAAGGCGATTCCCTTCAGCGTAGTCCCCGGATCGAGAGCGCGAGCCTGCGCAACCACTGCGCGAAGATCGGGTTGGGCGGGATTTCGCTCTGGAGATACAGTCACCAGGGGAGCTTTCGCGGTAATAATCGGCGAGATCCGGTCTATGATCTTAACAGTCTGGCTCGGAAATCCAAAATAAATCCCCGAGATTGCCCAAAATGAGGCGATCGAAAGCGTCCAAAAGCCCGCGGCCCGATGCAGGTCGAAATTGACTCGCCGCCAATGTCGGCGAAAGTCCACCTTCAGGGCGCGCGTCCAGCATCGCAAGCCTGGCCACCAGATCACCATTCCGGTAACGTTCAACAAGATTAAAAAGGCAGCCGCGACCCCATTGGCCTGGCGTCCCCGAATGCCGATCAAAAGGTTCACGTGCAGCCGTTGTATGACACTAATCCAGGAATTAGCGGGGGGGAATTCTCCTAAAACAACGGCGGTTACGGGATGAATACCGATTCTCACTTCCCGTCTTTCTCGATCGCTGCTCTGTACGATGGCCAGGAACGTGGGATTGCTTGAAGTGGGTGTCGATACCGAGATCAGGCGCGCTTTTGGGTAAGCCGCTCGGACGTTGTCGACGACAGCAGTGATATCGGTGAACGGCTCGGTCACGCGAAGGTTGTGCCATGGATTCAGGCTCTTTTCGAGTTCCGTGCGAAACACCAGGATCGATCCGGTGATTCCGATCATAATCAAGTACAAGCTCAGAAGGATTCCCACCCAAAGATGCACCTGAAAATTGAATCGACGCACCCATAGGCGTTGGGGCCTGCGAATAAACTGGGTGAGAAAGGCCATTCTTGGCCTTTAGTGGCGGGCGAACACCTGCACGGTGTGGACAGTTCGCTGGTCGCTTGTTTTCGAGTCGGATGCGCAAGTCAAGGTTTTTCCGTCCGCGGACACTTTCATGGTGCCGACTGCCGTGGGTCGATTGGTACCCTGCAGTATGACCTTATATTGCGAGTCGCCTGCCCTAGTCACTTGGACGGTGCCGATTTTGTTCTCTTTCGCGTCCTTAACATCCGCTTCCGTGCCATCCAACTTCGACACGAAACTCATACTGACAAAATACACATTATTGACCGGCACCGAATATCCAAACTCAAGAACTGTGCCTCGCTGCACGATTCTGAGGAGGAGCGGATCGGCATCGACCTTTTTGCCGTCTATTTCCTGGCTGGTTAACGTCCACCTTCCCGCCAGCGGCTCCGCCGCCCATAACTGCCCCGCGGCGGCCATGAGAACCATTAAACCTGCCACTCGCATCGTGTTTCGGTCCTTTTAATACGGTAACATCGTTTATCGGGCGTAGCCCATGCGATACACTGACCTGGGGATACTTGCGTGAGCCACGTCGTTATCCGCGGGGATGGAGTCGCGGCGTATTGCTGTGCGCATCTGCTGAAGGCGGCTGGTTTCCGGGTGATTCTAGAGCGAACCGATCGGCCCAGGTTACCGGTAATCATGCTGGGGGATGCGGCGGTCGCTCTAATTCGCGACGTGTTTGAGCAGCCAGATTTGTTTCGCGATCTTCCTCGAATCGATAAAAGCGGTGGTGGCTTGGGGCTCGGAAGCCGCCCCGATTGTACTGGACCATTCGGCGATTGTCATTTCCGAAAAACACCTTTTAGAGAGTCTGTGGCCCGGTTCAGGGCTTGAAATCGGAGCGGCGAATGATGAACCTGCGTGGACGGTGTTTGCCTCCCGCAAGCTCCCGGTGGAAGCGCTCGAACATTGTTTTGGATCGCGCTTAGCTTGGGCCGCGCCGGTGGAATTGAAAGACGAGTTCAATCCGGCCTCGTGCTGGATCGAATCCCTTAAAGACGGCTGGCTATTTTTGATTCCAAATGCGCCGGCTTCCGGCTGGCTCCTGTCCGTAGGCGCGTCCTCAGACGCGCTCCTCAATCACAGCCGCGTTATCGCGAGGTCAAATCGCAAATTTTGGTCCAGCCAGCCGTGAATTCCCAGCTTACCCGCGGATTTCTTCGCCGCTCTGCGGAGCGGGATGGCTCGTTTGCGGGACGGCTGCGATGGCCTTCGATCCGATCTGCGGCGATGGCACCGCGCATGCGATTCGGGAAGCCATTCTGGCCGTCAGCGGTGATTCGAGCGGCGGCTGAGGGCTCTGAGACCCAGGAACTTTTGTCGCATTATGAGGCGCGCTTGACTGCCGGATTCGAACGCCATCTCGCGCAATGCGTGCAGTTCTATACATCGGGCCATAGCGGACGCTGGTGGGACTCGGAATCCCGCTCCTTGCAGCAGGGTCTGGAGTGGTGCGCCGGTAAACTCGGAGATCGCAGGGAATTTCAGTACCGGCTAGATGGTCTTGAACTGTATGCGCTTCGACGTTGACACGAGAGAAGCGGTAATGTGAGATCTTGTGACGGAGTCTTCGCCAAGCCAGGTGGCGCAGTGGAAAACCTACCGCCGGTTGTGGGTATTTCTGCGTCCTTATGCCCGGCCGCTGGTGTTTGTGCTCGTCGTCAGTCTGGCCGCGACCTCTCTGGGCTTAGTTCAGCCTTATATCTCCAAGCTGCTGATAGACCGGGCGCTCATGCGCCGCGATCTCCATGCACTCATCTGGATCGCCGGCATTATGCTGGCGGTCACGGTGCTTGGCTTCGTGCTCAATATTCTTGCCAGCTATCGTTATGTGAAAGTGTCGGCGGCGATGCTGTTCGACATGCGGCTTGCGCTGTTCCGGCATTTGCAGACTCTTTCTCCGCGATTCTACGCCGGATATCGCTTGGGCGATCTGATGTCGCGTCTGAACAATGATATTGGGGAAGTGCAGCGGGTCTCCGCCGACACATTGTTATCCGTTCTAAGCAACATAGTCTTTTTGGTAGGCAGCGTGGCGATGATGCTGTGGCTGAATTGGCGGCTCTTTTTCGTTAGCGTTGTGTTAATCCCGGCTTGCCTATATACATTTCTCCGTTATCAGAAGATGTTGACCGCTCTCACGAAAACATTGCGCGAACGCAGCGCGGATTTGGGCAGTCTGTTCGTCGATACTATATTGGGCATGCGCGTTGTGGTTTCGCTGAACGCCACTCAGCATGAAGCGCAGCGTTTTCGCGAGCGTAATGACGCTTTTGTCGGCACCATGCTGGATGTTCAAATCGCCTCCTTCCTCACGGGCGCACTGCCCGGTACGATTCTCAGTGTGGCCACTGCGGCAGTGTTTCTGTACGGCGGATGGCTCATCATTCAGGGCACGATGACCATCGGCACGCTAGTCGCCTTCATGGCTTATCACATGCGGCTGCTCTCGCCGGTTCAGACTCTGATGGGCATGACCTCAGGGCTCGCCTCCGCGCGGGTGTCGCTCGGCCGGATCTTCGAATTATTCGACACCAAGGCCGAGGTTCGAGAGAGTTCGGATGCCGCGCCGCTGCCGGGGATCAAGCGCTCTATCAGGCTGGACGCCGTGTCGATACGGCACGATCGTGCGCCCGTGCTGGAAGATATTTCTTTAGAAATCCCGGTAGGATGTTTCTGCGCCATTCTCGGACCGAGTGGCGTCGGAAAATCGACTCTTGCCGATCTGCTGGTGCGCTATTTGGACCCGGACCAGGGCCGGATTCTGATCGACAATCGCGACATTCGCGAGTTGCGCCTGGAGGATCTGCGGAGACACGTGATCCTAGTCGACCAATCGCCGTACCTGTTTAACGCGACTATCGCCGAGAATATCGCGTTTGGTTATCCAGAGGCGGCTCAGGAACAGATTGAGGCTGCGGGCGGGGAAGCGGGTTTGGATGAGCTCATCGAACGCTTACCGGAAGGCTATCAAACCAAAACGGGCGAGCGGGGTTTGGCTCTTTCGGCTGGAGAGCGCCAGCGCATCGCCTTGGCGCGCGCTTTGTTGCGCCGTCCTAGCGTGCTGATTCTCGACGAGCCAACCTCAGCCCTGGACGCGGAAACTGAAAGGCTGATCGCGACGAATCTGCGTCAAGCCTTACCAGGGCGGACATTGATCGTAATCACCCACCGTCCCGCGCTAGCCGAAATCGCCGACGCCGTGATCACCATTCAGAACGCGAAGGCCCAGATGACGCCCACGAAATATGATCTCCGAACCATCGCCGCAAGCTGAGAAATCCCAGATTCTTCCTTTCCTAGGGCGAACCGGGCGAGGCGTGCGGGTTGCCGTGATCGACAGTGGAGTAAACGAGCGGCATCCGCATATCAGCGGAGTGGCGGGAGGAATTGCGATCGGAAAGGGCGGCTCTTATTCGGATTTTATCGGCCATGGCACGGCGGTCATGGCGGCGATCCAGGAAAAAGCTCCGGGAGCCGAATACTACGCGGTTAAATTGTTTCATTCTTCGCTCCGGACTACAACGGAATCGTTATTTCAAGCACTCGAATGGACCGTCGAGAATGGCATGGATGTCGTCAATCTCAGTCTCGGTACTCGGAATACGGAACACGCGGAACAATTTAAGACCCTGGCCGCGCGAGCCCTGGAGCGCGGAGTAACGCTGGTTTCGGCCCTAGAAGCAGATGGACAGATCTGTTTCCCAGGCTGCCTGGCGGATGTGCTTGGCGTTGGCCTCGATTGGAAGTGCGATCGAAATTCTTATCGTGTCGAGCAGGCGCAAATTCGCGGTGGTGTTCTACGCCTCAGGATATCCCCGCTCCGTTCCTGGGATGCCCCTCGAACGCAACTTGTATGGCATCAGCTTCGCCGTCGCCAATATGACCGGATTCGTCGCTCGAGCGTGCGAAAGCCTCGCCAAGCGTTCTCCCCAAACGATACGAGAGGCCCTCATTGCTGAAGCGGGGGCGACGATTGGGACATCGCCGGTCTAATCGCGAATGCCTTCCGAATGAGCATGGAATGAAAGCGCGTTTCGCGGCGTTTAGTCTGATATGGATCGCCGCGAAGCGTGGTTGTGGGCGCCACGGTAACGGTCCGGAATCTCGGGACCTCCGCCACGCGGACGGCGCCCACGGATTCAACCGGGACTTATACGGTAGCGAATCTCGAGCCGGAAGACACGAGGTTACCGTGGAAATGCAGTTCCAGAAGGCTACCTATACGAACCTCACGCTCTTGTTGCGGTAAACGGTTCGCGTGGACGGCACGCTGACTCTGGGCATACAGGCCCAAACGGTCGAGGTAAGCGAATAGTCGGTTGCCCCATCCATACCGAGGTCTCGAACATCGCGGAGACCAAGCTCGGACGCGAGCTGGCCGATCTTATCCTAGCGCTCGGTTCTCGCGCGACTGGCTCCACCAGTGCGTTTACGACGCTCACCACCCAACTGGCGTCGAAGTCGACAACAGCGGCGGGATTTCAGTTGCCGGGTCGAAGCCTGCCATGATGTCGATGAGCATCGAAGGCATCAGCAGCATGAGCCCCCGCAATCTCGCCCCGATTTCCGAACTTTTTCGTCGTTCGATGGGATCGCAGAGATCCGCGTGAGCGAAGTGAACAACGCCGCGGAGTTCGGTGGCATCAGTGATATCACCACCATTTCCAAAGCGGAAGCAACGCCTATCATGGCGGCGTTTTCGAGACTCATCAGAACTCCGCTTTTGCCGCGCGCAACATGTTCACCAACTCCATACCCAAGCTAATCATGAACAATTTCGGGGTTTTCATAGGCGGGCCGATCTCATTCCCAATGATTACAACCATCACGACAATACGTTCTTTCATGATCCTATGAGGTCTGCGCCTGCCGTAAACGTGCAAAACGGCGGCATCAGCAACTACAACGCACTGACAGTTTCCTTGAACAAGCGCATGTCGAAGGGTCTTCAGTTCGGGATGAGTTACAACGTCGCGAAGAACCTCTCGGATGCGCAAAGTTGGGCGCCGACCTCGTTCGCCAGCGCGAGGGGCGACAGATCTCAGATTACTTCAATCCCAGGCTGGACTATGGCAACGTAGCCTTAACGCCTCGCAATCGCTTGCTGGCTACGTTCCCCTATGAAACTTCCAGCCACGCCGGAAATAAAATTTTGAATCAACTTGTGGGTGGATGGGAAGTCGCCAGGCGTGCTGCTGTTCCAGTCCGGACCGTTCCTCACGGCGCAGGGCGGCGCGTATACCGATCTTTCCGGAACCAATTTCGATAACTCTTTCAATGGAGGCGATCCGCGCGCCGACATCGTGTCCGGAACTTCGATCTATGCAACGAAGAAGGGCCAGTGGATCAACCCGGCTGCGTTTACGGCCCCGCCGGACAACATCGGGCGGTTCGGAGATTCCTCGGTGGGCAATGTGGTCGGCCCGGGGAGAGAGGCGCTCTCGCCTCGAATCTCTTCAATCACGCTAATCTTGGCGTGCCGAACATCGATATCGGGAGTGGCGCGATCTTCAATACATTACAGTTTGCAAACTGCCGAGGGCGCCGGCCCGCGCGCGATTCAGTTGGGTGGACGGCTTACCTTCTAGAGCGCAATTTTTGGTATACCATGAGAAAGATCGGCGCCGAGAATAATGATGTCGAAAACAGTTGTAGCAGGTCTGGCGGTAGCGGCGCTTTGCGCGCTGCCGGCAATGGCCCAGCGAGGACGGAATGGCCAGCCAGCGGCACCTCCTCCAGAAAAGCCGGAAGAGGGCATCCCCGTTACCGACCCTTTAGTAGTCTCGAAATGCGGAACCTGCCATACCAAGGACGAAAAGGGGAATCTCTCGCGGATCTCCTGGGAGCGCACCACTCCGGAAGGCTGGGAGGAGGCTATCAAGCGGATGGTTCGGCTGAATGGCTTAACCATTACGCCTGCTGAGGCGCGTTCAATTGTCAAATATCTCGCCACCTACCATGGCCTGGCCCCGGAAGAAGCCAAACCGATCATGTATCTGGCCGAGCATCGCATCATAGATGAGACGAATATTCCTAACGATGACGTGCGTGGAGCTTGCGCAAATTGCCACGCGTTTGCCAAGCCGTTGTCATGGCGGCGCTCGAAAGAAGATTGGAAACTGCTTGAGAATCTGCACATCGCCATGTACGCGACCGCCGACCAAGCGTTTCGGCGAGGCTTGAACGCAGGCGGCGGCGGAGGCAATGCGCCTCCGGTGGCGGCTAATGCGGCGGGTCCGCCTGTCACGCCGGGTGATATCGCGCTCGATTTTCTTGATAAAGCGGCTCCACTTCATACGCCGGAGTGGGCCACCTGGCGCGCACGGATGCGCGCTCCCAAACTCGCCGGGCGCTGGCTGGTTTCCGCGCACATCCCGGGACATGGGCGCTATTACGGAGAGATGCAGATGGAACCCGGCGCGGGTGAAGACGAATTTAAAACCAGCGTTACGCTGACGAATGTGAACGACGGATCCAAATTGACCCGTACTGGCAGCGGATTGGTTTACGCCGGCTATGCCTGGCGGGGCCGATCAAAGGGACCGGGGGGATCGAGCGCGGCAGGTTCGGCGCCAGACGATCTTCAAAAAGAGGCGCGGGAAGCGATGTGGTTTTCGCCGGATCAATCCCAAGCGGAGGGCCGCTGGTTTTGGGGCGAGTACCAGGAATTTGGATTCGATGTGAAGCTGGAGCGCGCCTCCGCCGATCCCATGTTACTGGCGGTTGATCGTTTGTCGTTGAAGACTGGCTCTCAAGCTGCACGTATACGCCTTCTCGGAAACAATCTTCCCGCCCAACTTACGCCCGCGGACCTTGATTTCGGAACCGGGATAACGGTTCGGCGCATGGTTTCCCACAGCGCAAACGAAGTAGTCGCTGAAGTGGATGTTGCGGCCAATGCAGTATCGGGAAAGCGCGATATATCGCTGGGGCGCTCGGTGCTGCAGGGCGGCATTGCGGTTTACGATCGAGTGGACTTTATCAAAGTGGTTCCGGAATCGTCGCTGGCGCGCTTGGGAAGCGATGTGCACCCCAAGGGCTATCAGCAATTCGAGGCGATCGGTTATCAGCGCGGCGACGACGGCAAGATTCATACTGCCGACGATGTCGAACTCGGACCGATTGACGTGAACTGGTCGGTCGAAGAGTTTTACTCGGTTTACGCCGACGACGATAAGGAGTTCGTGGGCTCTTTGAGCTCTACCGGATTTTTCACCCCTGCCCTGGACGGACCGAATCCGCAGCGCAAATTCAGCCGCAATAATTACGGCGACGTATGGGTCGTGGCGACTGCGAAAAACGAGAAAGACAAGGATGGCATGCCGCTGGAGGGTAAATCTTATCTGGTTGTCAGTGTGCCTCTCTACGTGCAGTTCGATCAGCCGGAGATAGCGCCGTGATTCCAGTTGAAGCGCCGCTCTATCGCCTGGGCGAATTTCATTCCTTCAAATCTGAGGGACGGCGGTTCGTGTATCTTCCTGCGGGCGCCATCTTTGAAATCGACGATTCCACGTCGTTGGTTATGGATCGTCTGGCTGGGCGGCCAGTATCGCACGAGCAGCTCTTGAAAGACCTCGCTGGGCAGGGATTCGGCTCGGGCGAGGCTGAGGAACTGATTCGCGAGCTTTGCTATGCCCGGCTGATTGCGGGCGAGCACGTCAGGCCCGAGCTTCCAGAAGCTCCACCAGCGGATTTCCCGCTGCAAACCCTGGTGCTCAATCTCACGAATCAGTGCAATCTTGCCTGCCAGTATTGCTACGAGTTTGGCGCGGATAAGGTCGCGACTCCCGAGGGCAAGCCGAAGTTCATGGATTTCGAGACGGCTAAAGCTTCTGTGGACTTTCTGCTGGAGCAATCGGCCGGGCGGCGCACGCTTCACGTGACATTCTTCGGCGGCGAAACGCTGATGAATTTTCCGCTGCTCAAGAAAGTAGTCGGTTATGCCAATGAGCGGGCGGCGGCGCAAGGGCGGCGTTTCGATTTCAGCCTCACTACCAATGCCACTCTGCTGACGCCGGCGATCATCGAATTTCTTTCCCAGAACCGGATCGGCGTGACAGTCAGCATGGACGGTCCTGCTGAGCTGCACGATAAGCTTCGCGTCTTTGCGAACGGCCGCGGAAGCTACGACATCATCGAGCCGCGAGTTCGTGCGCTGATTCAAAACCATCGTACCCGGCCGATTACGGCGCGAGTCACACTCACTGCCGGAGTCACGGACGTAGTCCGCATCTTCCGCCACCTGAAACAGGATCTCGGATTCCATGAAGTGGGATTTGCGCCCGTAACGACTTCCCCGAATCAGCTTTATGCGATTAACGCGCGGGGAATGGACAGCGTGCTCGATCAATTCAAACTTCTGGCCGGCGAGTATCTCGAATACGCGCTCCGGGGCGAAATGCACGGCTTCTCTAACGTAAGCGATACTCTGTCGGAGCTGTGCCAGGGTGTCAACAAATCGCATCCATGTGGCGCGGGCCTGGGCTTGATTGGGGTCGGGCCATCCGGCGATATCGCCCCCTGCCACCGTTTTGTAGACTCCGATACGCACGCCCTCGGGCATATCGCGACGGGAATCGACCGCGAAAAACAGGCTGATTTTCTGCGGCGGGGCCATATAGGTTCCAAGTACGATTGCCACACCTGCTGGGCGCGTCCGCTGTGTGCGGGCGGCTGCCACCATGAAGCTTTCGTGCGGTATGGAGACACCGGCCATCCGAATCTGCATTTCTGCGATTGGATTCGGGACTGGACCGATACCTGTCTCCATATCTATGGCGCGATCAGCGCCCGCAATCCGGACTTTCTCCAGCAATTTGCCGAAAGGAAGGCAGCAGCATGAAACATCTACGACCGTTGAATCAGAAAGCGCGCCGCCTCGATGGCCATCTGGCCTCGCTCGAGGAAGATGTGGTGGCGTTGCAGAACCAGCAGCCCGCCCAGCGTCCCCACGTGCCGATGGGATGCTCGCTCATGTTCTCGCCGGGTTGGGAGGTAGATGCGGCCGGCGGAGCGGCGGGCCTTTGCCAGCCAGTCGAGCGCGATATCTACGATTGCTGGGTCACCTGCTACTGGCCGGCGCAGGTTCCCGATCATCTCAACAACTATCCCGATTGGTCCAGCAAATGCGCCGCGGCCACCAAAGACTGGCGCAATCTCGACCTCGTATTTCCGTAAAAGTTTCTATGAAGGCGCTCATTCCCACTCTCGTTTTTGCCTGCGCGGTCGCTCATGCCGCGACCATTTTTCTGGGGGCGTATCCGAATTCGATTCTGGCCTTTGATGAAGCTAAGGGCCAGATTGTGGACCGAATCCCGCTGACTACCGGTCTGCCGACCAGTATGCGACTGTCGGAGGACCGGAAGAAGATCTACGTCACCACCAACGATCACAGCGGCATTGAGGTGATCGACGTCGCGACCCGCAAGGTGATCAACCATTTCGAGTTGAACACCGGCACGAAGAGATATCGGTTCAACGGCGGGACGCCGGACCCTTCCGATAAGTTGTTTTACACGGTCACCACGGAGATGGATAAACAGATCGACCGCTATGAGGTCCGCAAGCCCAAATACACGGTGATTGACCTGGCCGGACAGAAGATCGCGAAAACCATCGAAATCCCTCGCGAGGATGAGAATGAGATCGCAGGCGGATTCGGGCGCGGCGGCTTCGAGATTTCTCCTGACGGAAAGTATTTGTATCAGTTCCGGAATAGTGTCGTCATTTTGAAGGCGGATGACTTCAGTGTGGTCGATCGGATCGAGCTGTCCAAGCCTGATTTTCCAGAAATGGAAAACATCGGCTTTGGCGGTCCTCTAGATTCGATCGGGGAGCCGGGCCAGCATATTTCGCTCTTTAACTCAGCCGATCCCATCATCCACAACCGAGTATTCGGTATCGCGCGTTTCGACTTAAGTACCAGGCATGTGAACTTTACGCCGATCGGTCCCGCGCCCACGGGAATGGCGGGTTTGCAGGTCGCGCCCGACAAGAAAACGGCCTACACGATAGTTGCAAACGGGTTGCACGGGAATAAACGGTGCGAATTCTGGGGCTTCGATCTTGCCAGCAACCGCCGGACTGAAACAGCCGAGGTGCCTTGCCGCACGCGTTTCAGTTTCGGAATTTCCGGCGACGGCAAAAAGCTTTATATTTACGGCGCGGGTTTTGAGATTGAAGTTTATGACGCAGCCACGTTCAAGCACGAAAAGACTTGGGATCTTAATAACGACGTCACCGGCGCGGGAATGATCGTCCTTCCTTAGGGCTGAACCTCCTGAGATCTGAGCTCGGGTTTCCCACCTGCCACGGCCGTTCGGGCCTCCCGCCTTGGCATACCGTATCAGTTATCGCGAACCGCAGTCACGCACGCTTGCCGGACACTCATTCAGATTCAACCCGTAAAACCTACATTCGCAGCTTGAACGGATAAATATGCAGGCTTCTTGGGCACCTGGATGCTCTTCACAACCGCAAGTCAAGCGGCAGATCGATCCATTCGTGCTTGCTTTGGCATCGAAACAGAGCGTCCATGGAGCTGTGGTTAACAGCATGCAAAAGGAGAGAACTTGGACGTGACCGTGCTGGCTGAAATCGAGGAACTACGCCAAATGAAAGCAGGGGCGTTGCGCTCCAGATACCGCGCGCTGTTCGGGGAAGAACCCCGATTGTCGAACCGGCAGCTTATGTTCCGCCGCATCGTCTGGCATCTGCAGGCGAGGGTGGAAGGGGACCTTGGTGAGCGCGCACGCCGGCTGACCTGCGCATTTGTGCGCCTGAGGGCTTCTTCGAAATCTGCCGGTAACACAGGGTCTCCAGAGATCGGCAGCTTCCCTGCCCCGGCACGCTGCTCACCCGCCAGTTTGAAAACCGGCGTATCGTCGTGAAGATTCTTGAAGATGGCTTTGAATACCAATCTCAGCGCTACCGCTCGCGAAATGACCGACACTCGCTGGAATGGCCTGCGGTTCTTTGGACTCGAGGAGCGGCGCGATGGCTGAGGTACGGGAGACCCGGCGTCCGGTGCGGTGCGCGGTCTACACCAGGAAATCGACAGAGGAAGAGCTAGAGCAGGAATTCAATTCGCTGCAGGCACAGCGTGAGGCGGCCGAGGCATACATCAAAAGCCAGCTGTGGTCCGCAGAAAGTAGTGCAGGCCGCAACTAGCGGATGTGCGATCAGTTTTCGAGCGTGCGATGCTGAGCGTTTCATGAGCTTCCTGAATGTGGGCTGAAACCGCTCCGGCATTCGATCCGGACTGCGTGGTGCGTACTTCTGGATTTCTTCGGCTGCTCGCTTTGACGTGGCGAGTTCGGAGCGCCGTGGAGGCCGAGAACCTGTTTCTGCGCAGACAACTGGCCTGTTTCAGGAGCGGAAGACCGCACCTCGGCCGGCCGAGGACGCCACGCGCTGGTTCATGAGCTTCGTGAGTGGGTGGTTCGACTGCCGCAATGCTTTGGTCGTCGTTAAACCTGAGACACTGATCCGGTGGCATCGCAAAGGATTTCGATTGTTCTGGCGGCGGAAGTCCCGGCCCATGGGAAGGCCATGTCTGCCGAAAAACATTCAAGAGTTGATCGGTCAAATGGCGAAAGAGAACCCGAGCTGGGGAGAGGAGCGCATGGCCAACGAGTTGAAACTGAAGCTGGACATTCGAGTTTCGTCGCGTACGGTGGGCAAGTATCTGGCCCAGGGTCCCCGCCGGAAGCCGATCCCGGCCAGCGCTGGCTAACCTTCGTACGCAATCATGCCAAGGCTATTGTGGCTTGTGACTTCTTCGTCGTGGTTACAGCCAGATTCCGTATCCTTTATGTGTTCGTTCTGATGGAACAGGGCCGGCGACGAATCCTGCACGTCAACGTCACCGATCACCCTAGCGCGGAGTGGACCCAGCAGCAATTACGCGAAGCACTCCCTGGTGATCATCCCTTCCGTTTCCTCGTCCACGACCGGGACAGCATCTTCTCCCGGGAATTGGATCAGACCAGAACGAGACTCTCTATATCGCGTCTGGCCCCAATTGCAATGCGCCTCTGCCGCCGAATTTCGCCACTCAGTTCCCGGACGTTACCGTAAGTCGCTGCCAGCAAAGCCCCGACCATAACGCCGCTCAGCGGAACCGGCATCAATCTAGGCAGTTCCTCCAGTGCTTTATTTCCGAACGATGCGAACTGGGCCTCGGGATATTCCAGCGCTGCCTGGTATATCCGGCTAAACTTCACCACCGGGTTCAATTACAGCATTCCGGTCGGCACCGGACAGAGATTTGGCGCTCATATGCCCAAAGCCGTGGACTTATTGTTGGCGGATGGCAAGCCAATGGCATTCTGACGCTGCACTCCGGACTTCATTACAGCCTGGCGGGCGCCAATTGCCAGGGCGTTTGGGGCAGATGCGAAACGGATATCGTCCCGGGTTACACGGCTAACGAGGCGCCTCCTGGGGGCCGCACGGACCAGGAGTATTTCAACGTCAATGCTTACACAAACGCCGCGCCTCTCACGGGTGGCAACCTCGGTATCCAGACGATGACCGGTCCACCTGTCAAGATGCTGGATTTCTCGATGTTCAAGAATATCGCCCTCAACGAGCGCTTTAAGTTCCAGTTCCACGCGGAAGCGTTCAACCTCGGCAACTTTGCGGTGCTGAACATTCCGGACGCTGACTATGCCGACGCGACGGCGGTGGGCGGCAACGGGAACTTCGGCAAGATCACGAGTTCCGTTGTCGGCAGCGAGCGTCATATCCAGTTCGCGCTCAAGCTGTTTTTCTAGCCGGGCAATATCGCTTTGATCAGGGCGGTCCGCTGCGGCGGGCCGCTTTTTTTTCATATTCCAGCTCTCGGTACAAGCGCCTCGAATGATCGGCGGCTCCGATGGTGCCGTGTTTGATCCTGCCATGATGGAAGCGTTCAGCACGCGTGGCAGGCCCTTTCATCCGCGTTATGTTAAGATCCTCTTGAGCAGTCGGCGTTTACCTCACGGAGAGGTGGCTGAGTGGTCGAAAGCAGCGGTTTGCTAAACCGTCGTAGGGTCAAAAGCTCTACCGGGGGTTCGAATCCCCCCCTCTCCGCCATAGATCGTGGTTGACTGATCCGCTTTGGGGGACAGAGGCGTTTCAGGAGGAGGATCCATGAAACTTGCCCTGCTGTTTATTGCTCTGCTTCCACTTGAAGCCAGCGACATTATTTCCACTCAGTTAACCTTGTTCTCGTCCAGCGTGTCTACGTCGGTATCTGCAGTGCCCTACTACGGATCGCAGAATTGTTCCGCGACAGGCTTCTCAAAGTCGGTCGCCTCACCGCTCTCCTGTACATCCGGGTTCGAGAACTTAGGCAGCGGGGAAAGCGGAAGCGCTCTATATGCCAGCGCCGCCTTCAATAATGAAGGTCTACTCTTGAATACGTTCGTCGCCGGTATCCCGGAGCTATCCGCTCAAGCCAACGCAAGCGCGTCGGCAACATGGGATTACTCGGTCACGATCACTGGCGGCACAGGCGGAGGTACAGCCATTTTCTGCCCAAGCCAGTCGTATATGTCGTCTGGAGTAGTCACTTCTCTCGAAATCCAGGACGTTTTCGGCTCGCCGAGCGAGTTGAACATCTGCTCCAGTAATCCTGCTCACATGAGCGGCGGCCAGACGGAACAGGCCTACGACTTCACCTACGGCATTCCATTCCCGTTGGCAATAACCCTGACTGCTTACGCGTCAGCTTCTGGCCAAGACCAACCAGACACAGATGGGGTTTACGCGGAGCCCGCTTGGACGATTTACACGGTCGATACCTCAACCGTGCCGGAGCCCACTTCCTTAGTGTTGGTGGCGCTCGGCGGATTGACGCTGCTGGCCATCAACTACTTACGAATTTCCGCCATCTCTGGCAGCGGAAACCGGTAGCGCCCCGCGAAGATCTCCTCGAATAAATCCAGGATGGGTTGGTGCAGCAGGCCATTATCGGTCAAAATATGGGGTCCGCGGAGGTCGACCGGAGCGCCATACATATCCGAGCAAGCGCCGCCCGCCTCGCGAATCAATAGAATGCCCGCCGCCACATCCCACGGCTTGAGCTTAAACTCCCAGAACGCATCCAGCCGGCCGCAGGCAACATAAGCCAAGTCCAACGCCGCGGCGCCCGCCCGGCGAACTCCGTGCGACTGCATCGCGAGCTGATAGTAAAAGTGCACGTTTACGTTCTGATGGCGCTTGCGCGAAGGGAAGCCGGTGGCCACCAGGCTGCTCTCAATCTGCGAGACTTTGGACACCTGAATGCGGCGACCGTTGAGACATGCGCCGCTCCCCCGCTCTGCCGTAAACAGCTCGTTTCGCAAAGGATCGAAAATGACGCCGGCGATCAGCTCTCCGGCCCGCTCGAGCGCGAGAGTCGCGTTGAACATCGGGAATCCATGGGCAAAATTGGTGGTGCCGTCGAGCGGATCGACGTACCACCGGTATTCCGAAGACCCCGTCTGTCCCCCGCCTTCTTCCGCCACGATGGCGTGCGTCGGATAGTGACTCTCCAGACGCTCGACAATAAGGCGCTCGCTGGCACGATCCGCCTCCGTCACCAGGTCGAAATCGCCTTTTAATTCAAAGCCGATATGCCGTTCCAGATAATTCGCGAGCAGCGCACCGGCTTCGCGGGCGATCCCCGAAGCAGTTTCGAGAAAGGAATCCAAGATTAACTCAGCTCGTAGAGATACTTGATGTCGTGCTTAAACAAAAAGAGATTCGGCAGGTCCTTACGGGTGATGCGAATGAACTTGGCGTCGTAGAACTCAATGGTGCCGTCCACTTCCTCGTTATCGCTCAGCCGCACGCGCACCGGAACCCGGTCGTCGATCAGACGTTTTAGATATTTCACCTCTTCGAAAGTCTGTTCCGGGGCCTTGGCATTGCTAATTTTTCCTGCCATGAAGATTAGCGAGATTCCTCTCCATAATAGCCAGTGCGAGTGAAGGCCCGCAAATCCGGACGCTTAAGATCCACATGCACCAGATGGAAAGCGGGCGTGTCTCTGGGCAGCCCACGAGGGTAATAACCGAGCATATATTGGGCGCGCAAGTCGCGCAAGATGTCGTCGAAAGCCTGGTCCAGTTGCTCCCCGATAGTGGGGTAGAACCATCGCCCGCCGGTATCCGATGCCAGCGTCTGCAGCGCGTGCTCGCCGCCCAGATTGCGGCCGGCGTCGTTGGTGATCGGCACCACCACAATGGGATATAGCACTGCATCGGCCCGCTGCACGGCATCGAGCGCATCTTTGTACTTTCTGGTGCTGGTGGTGTTGCCGCCGTCCGAGACAATCACCATCACGTGGCGACCTTCGCGCCGCTGCATGTGCTCGGAGGCCAGGCAAATCGCGTCGTAGAGGGACGTGCCGCCCTCGGGGCGGACCGACCTCAGCCGATCCTCGAGCAACTGCTGCCGCCGCGTGAAATCGCTCAGCAGCGTAACGTCGTAATTGAACGAAAACAGCGCCGCCCGGTCATCCGGATTGCCTTCGCTGAACAGCGCGTGCAGGAACTTCCCGACCGAGGTTACTTCGTAGTGTAGGTCCTTGGCCGTCGACCCGCTAATGTCGACCAGCAAGGAAACCTTCAGAGGCTGAGTGGTGTATCGCTCGAAAACCGCAATTTCCTGCTGGACGCCATTATCATAAACGGAAAATTCCTTCCGGTCGAGCGAACCCACCAGGTCTCCAGCCGGGTTCTTCACATTTACTAGCAAACGGACCAGATGCACGTCCACCTGGAACTGAGCATTCGCCGTGACGAGCGCCACGAATAGAAGCGCGAGCTTCATGAATGAACTTTGACGACGGATTCGTCCCACTCGCCGTCCACCCAAACTTCGCCATCGACGAAGTATTCTTTCTTCCAGATCGGGACCAGGCGCTTCAATCGGTTGATGCCCTCAAGCGCCGCTTCAAATGCCGGCTTGCGATGTGGCGCGGTAACAATCACGGATACACTGGTTTCGCCGACTTCGATCCGCCCCAGCCGGTGCAGCATTGCGATTCGGCCGATGGCATGGTCGCCGGCGATTTGGTTTCCGATTTCGGCCATGGTTTTGATCGCCATGGGCTCGTAGCATTCATACTCAAGATAAAGCGTGGCGCGGCCCTTGGTGTTGTTTCGCCCCACGCCCTCGAAATTGACTATGGCGCCATCTTCGCCGCGCAACAGTCGCCCGATGACGGCGGGTGCATCGATGGGATCGCGTGTAAGCGCGAAAAAATGGCCCCTCTGCGGATCGCCGATCTGATGAGTGAACGCTCCAGCGCCTCCGCTCACCGGCGGCAGGAACGCCACTTCGTCGCCCTCGGAAGGCGCCACAGAGAACGAAGAAAACTGTTGATTCAGCGCAGGGACCACGCTCCGCGACATTTCGCGAAAACGAGGAAAACGCTCGGCGTAGCGCTCGAAAATCGTCTCGAGACGGGTTCCTTCCGGGACGTCGAGGAAGTCCTCACGCAGCCCCACAATTTCGTGGAGAACACCAAAAAAAAGGACTCGGATGCGCACGTGCTGTCATATTAACAGACTGATCCGATTAGACATGGGTTTCATCCCTCTTCGAGATGCCTTAAGCGGGCATCGATGATTTCCTCGACGCGGCGAAGTTCGGCGCGCCAAAGATCGCGCATGTCATCGAAACGCTGATCGATTTGGTCGAAGCGCTGATCGATGCCCCTGAAACGTCCTTCAACGCCCTCGAATTTGGCATTGACGCCCTCGAATTTGGCATGGACGCTCTCGAATTTGGCATTGATATAAGCAATGAGTAATCCGATAAGGATGGCATTGAACAGCATGGGGACTCCGATGGCCAGATAGAGCTGCTGATTCGACACCGCCTCTATTGTAATTCACCAGCCTTGCTATAATCAGGCTCCATGTCATCCGCCTCTGCGACCGTGGGCGCGCGTTTGCGCGTCCGCTACGCCGAAACCGACCAGATGGGGATCGTGTACTACGCCAATTATCTGGTCTGGATGGAAATCGGACGCGTCGAGTACTGCCGCGCCGCCGGGATTCGCTACCGCGATATGGAGCGGGACGATGGCGTCCTGCTCACCGTGGTCGAGGCGAGCTGCCGCTATCTCTCGCCAGCGCTCTACGACGAAGAGGTGATCGTCGGCACGTGGATTGCAGAGGCCCGCCCGCGCATGATTCGCTTCGGCTATGAGATGACCGAAACGCCGGGAGGGCGCCGCCTTGCAACCGGACAGACCAAACACGTTTTCTGCGGCCGTGACGGCAAACCCACGAAGCTCCCCGGAAAATACCGGCCGGCGTTCGGCATGCCCGCTATATTGGAACCATGGCACGCTCGATCCGCGATCTCAATCTGAATGGCAAACGCGTCTTTATGAGGGTTGATTTTAACGTCCCTTTGGCAGCCGGCGGCCGCGAAATCACCAGCGACAAGCGCATTAGGGCCTCGCTTCCAAGCATTCAATATGCGCTCGACCATGGGGCTGCGCTCATTTTGGCGAGTCACTTGGGGCGCCCGAAGGGCAAGCCTAATCCGGAGATGAGTCTGAAACCCGTGGCGGAGCGGCTGGCAACCCTGCTCGGACGACCCGTCGCCATGGCGCCTGATTGCATCGGTCCGGCTGTGGAAGCCATGCTCCCGAAGCCGGGCGAAGTGCTTCTGCTCGAAAATTTGCGTTTCCATCCCGAAGAGGAGAAAAACGATCCGGAGTTTTCGCGAAAGCTCGCGGCCTTCTGCGACGTGTATGTGAACGACGCGTTCGGCTCAGCGCATCGGGCTCATGCGTCCACTGTCGGAATGATTGCGTTCGTCCAACAAGCGGCGGCTGGTCTATTGATGGATAAAGAACTCGAATATCTGACCAAAGCTACCCGCGATCCGGCGAGGCCCTGTATTGCGATCCTCGGGGGAGCTAAAGTCTCAGACAAGATCGAGGTTATCCAAAACCTGATGAAGTTCGTGGACCGGCTCCTGATCGGCGGCGCGATGGCGTACACATTTCTGCGCGCTCGCGGCGAATCTACGGGAAAGTCGCTGGTCGAAGAGGATAAAATCGATCTGGCCCGCGAGCTGATGGCCGGAGCCGGGGATAAGCTGCTGCTGCCCATTGACCATGTGGTGGCGGCCGAGATCAAACCTGGCATTGCGACCCAGGTGACCGAGCAGGTTCCGGAGGGAATGATGGGGCTCGACATCGGCCCGCACACAATCGATGCCTTCGCGCGAGTGGTTGCGGGCGCGAAAACTATTATCTGGAACGGTCCTATGGGCGTCTTCGAGACACCACCCTTCGATCGCGGCACAGTGGCGCTGGCCAAGGCAGTCGCCGCGACGTCAGACGCGGGCGCTGTGAGCGTCGTCGGCGGCGGAGATTCTGAAAAAGCGATCAAATCCGCGGGCGTGGCGGACAGGATCTCTCATATCTCGACCGGTGGGGGAGCGTCGCTCGAATTTCTGGCCGGGATGGAACTGCCGGGCGTGGCGGCGTTAGATCGCCGTTGAACTCGCGATTTTGGTCAGCACGGCTTCAGCATCCGCTTCCGTGAATTCGCGAGTCTTCACCGAGTGGTTCATGGAGCAGAACTTCGGACCGCACATCGAGCAGAACGCGGCATCTTTGAAACCTTCTTCGGGCAGCGTCTCGTCGTGGTAGGCGCGCGCTGTTTCCGGGTCGAGAGATAGATCGAACTGGCGTTTCCAGTCGAAGGCGAAGCGGGCGCGCGATAGCTCGTCGTCGCGATCGCGCGCGCCGGGACGATGCCGGGCAATATCGGCTGCATGCGCGGCGATTTTATAAGCGATCAGGCCCTGCTTTACATCTTCGCGGTTGGGCAGTCCCAGGTGCTCCTTAGGCGTCACATAGCACAGCATGGAAGCGCCATGCCAGCCGATCATCGCGGCGCCGATTGCCGACGTGATGTGGTCGTAGCCGGGCGCGAAATCAGTCACCAGCGGCCCCAGCGTGTAGAAAGGAGCTTCCTGGCAGATCTCTAATTCCTTGTCCACCTGGAGCTTAATCTGGTCCATGGGAATGTGACCGGGACCCTCGATCATCACCTGCACGTCGTGCTTCCAGGCGATCTTGGTGAGCTCGCCCAAAGTTTCCAGCTCGGCAAACTGCGCGCGATCGCTGGCATCGGCGAGCGAGCCGGGCCGCAAGCCGTCGCCGAGAGAAAACGTCACGTCGTGCTTCTGAAAAATTTTGCAGATATCTTCGAAATGCTCATAGAGGAAATTCTGGCGATGATTTTTCACCATCCACTCCGCCAGGATCGCGCCGCCCCGGCTGACGATTCCGGTGACCCGTCCCGTGGTCATCGGAATGTATTGGACCAGCACGCCCGCGTGAATGGTCATGTAATCGACGCCCTGCTCGGCCTGCGCTTCGATCACTTCCAGCATCACCTGGGTGTTCAGGTCCTCCACGCGCCTCACGCGCGCCAGCGCCTCATAGATCGGCACGGTGCCGATCGGCACCGGCGAATGGTCGATGATGGCTTGGCGAATGCGCGGGATATCGCCGCCGGTGGATAGATCCATTACCGTATCCGCGCCGTAGCGGACTGAATAGGAAAGCTTCTCGAGCTCTTCGTCGATGTTGGAGGTGGTCGAGGAATTGCCGATGTTCGCGTTGACCTTACAAAGCGAGGCGATCCCGATACACATCGGCTCCAGGTTCTGGTGGTTAATATTGGCGGGGATGATCATCCGGCCCCGCGCTACTTCATCGCGAACGGTCTCAGCGCTGAGCTTTTCCCGGCGCGCGACATATTCCATCTCTTCCGTAATCTGGCCCCTTCGCGCGTAATGAATCTGCGTGCGGATGCCGTCGCCCGATCGTTGTGCCACCCATTCGGTTCGCATACTGGAATCGATTATACCCTCAAAAAAGAAACGGAGCCGCCCGTGAGGGGGCGGCTCCGTTAAAAACTACTGAAGAACTACAGTTCTACCAGCCGAAGCGGATACCGAGCTGAACTAATCTGGGAAGGTTCACTTGGTGACTGACCTCGCCGAACGTCCTGTTGCTGAGATTGGTAAACGGAGGCGCGAACGTCGGACGGTTCATTGCGTTCAAAGCCTCGAACCGGAATTGCGCAGTAAAACGCTCTCTAATCGTGACGGTCTTGAAGAGAGACAGGTCGAAGTTCGTGATACCAGGTCCGTAGACGGGCAGATCGCGCGAGATATTTCCGAAGGTATCGGCCGGCGCCAGCGAGAAAGCCCCTGGATTAATCCACTGATTGAGCAGTTGGCCCAGATTCCCTGTCCCGACGGGGTTGGTTCCGTTGTTGGATGCGTTGGGACGCTGACCATAAGTGCTGGAAACGCCGATATTCGCATTGAGGTTAGTCTGATAAACAAACAACGGGAAGCCGCCTTGAACCAACGCGACCCCCTGGAGTTCCCAGCCGCCAATGACGTAATTGAGTATGTTACTGTCGTGCGCGAAAGGCTTTCCCTTACCAAAAGGCAGTTCGTAGGTCCAACTGGCGCTCCACTTAAGGGGCGTGTTTGCCGCCGCCAATGCCCACTCTGCGCCGATGTTATAGATGTTCTGAATAAAGCCCTGACCCGAGCTGCCCAAGGTGTTGAAGGCATTGCTGCCGCCGCTGGCCCACTCATTATCCTCATTCCTGGACCAAGTAAAGCTCGTCAAGAACGTAAGCCCATGAGTGAACCTTTTTTGCAATTTCCAAACCAGAGAATCGTATCTGGCATGCGATAAAGCCACCACTTCGTTAATGGTCCCGTACTCCGGGAAGGGTCGCAGCAATTGGGCTCTTGTAGTCGTTGCGGCGCCAATGATCCCGGTAGCTCCAGGCAGACCGAAAAATGGATTTGGAACGGCGGTGTTCAGATATGCTTGCCCCAGCGCGACGTTGGCGGGACTGACTTCATTAATGGGTAGCGTGTCGTTGCTCTGCGATGTCGGCGAGGGTGAAAGACCGGTCGATCTGGAACCGACATAGCCGACTTCAAACGCGATGCCGCCCCAGAGCTCCCGCTGAATATCCGCTGAATATTGGTACACGGTACCGCCACTCGCTCGATTGGGCGCCAAATAAGTGAAGCTGTTCCCAACGGAGGTCAAAGCGCCGAGTGTATTACCCGAAGGCTGTGGAATGCCTTGTGGAAACGGATTACTCAGCGAATTAGCCGGTGTCGCATTCCCGTTGTTGCTGGCGACGTACTCGTTGGTTTGATTGTAGCCCGGCGAGGACTCGCCCGCTGCGAATCCAATCGGTGCGTAGAAGATCCCGATTCCCGCGCGCAAAGTAGTCTTGGGACTCAACTGATACGCGGTTCCGAACCGCGGGCCAAATTTGGTATGGGAAGGCGAGCAGCATGCGTTTGGATTCCCATTAATGCCTGCGAATTGGATCACGCCATAGGGGATCACGCCCGAGCCGGCTGGCAGATTCGCCCCGATCGGATTAATCGCTGTCTGATTAAAACCTACCGCCATGCGCTGCTGGACTTCCGCTACTCCAGTCTCGTATTCATACCGCAGGCCGACATTCATCGTAAGCTTGTCGTTCACGCGAATATCGTCCTGGAGGTAACCGCCGTAGTAACGCACGTATTCATTGAGCAACGTCTGGGTGTTGGCGTATCCGTCCGAGGGGTAGCCCATCAACAGGTCGGCGAAATCCGCGCCCGTAGTGGTGCTCGATTGGTTCGGAAACTGGCGCGAGAAAACCCCGTTGAAGGTAAATATAGCCGAGTTGTAAGTCGCGGCCGGGCCGGCGTTCAGAACCCGGTAATCAAGTCCAAAAGTGAGGCTGTGGCGTCCGACAAACTTAGAAACGCTGCCCAGTAGGTTCTTCGAATAAAAATTCCCTGGGCTCAACGAAACATTGCTAATACCTTCACTCTCCAATTCGATATCCGGGAAGTAGTTGGCCTGCCTCTGGCTGACGAAGTTGGCGGGGAAACCGAGCTGTGTAAGATTGGGAGCCTGCGGGTTGCCGTAGGCTACGCCCTCGGTGAGGTTGGGGAAGCGATTGAAACCGTACCGGAGGTTAATGACGGTCGTGGCATTGGGCGTCATAATGGCGTTCAGGGCCGTCGCGTCTACGTGGCGGTACAGAAGATAGGGGGAATTGGAGGGATCGCTGCCTTCCGGAATTCCCAAGCTGTTTCCACCTGGTTCGCGGCTCTTGTAATACATAAAAGATCCACTGAGCCGCAGCCAATTTGTCACGCTATACTCCGCCTTATAAGCGTATTCGTCGGCGCGGTCGAAAAGCGAGTCAGTTCCTTGGAAGTTTATGTTGTCGGTAGCCGCGGCGAATTGGGGATTCGGCAGCACATTAATGAGATTCTGGCCGATGGGATTGATTCGGTTCGCCGGAATGATATTTCCCGGGAAAGGCGTACGGGGCTGCGTTGAGACCTGGCTCGACAACGGATCGTAAATGGTCACGCTGCTCTGCGAAAAATTCCCCTGTTTCTCGAGCGCGGTCGGCAGCGCGTAAGAATCGGACTCCGGCGTGTGCTGCCGGTAGGCTTCCGAGGAGATACACCAGAAGAATTTGTTTCTGCCGTTATAGAGCTTCGGGATTACCACCGGTCCGCCCATCGCGCCGCCAAAATTCTTGAACGACGTGACTTGGCGGGGGACGCGAGAGGCGTTGTTGAAGAACGTATTCGCGGTCATGTCGTTCGGCCGGATATAGCCGAATACGTCTCCATGAAAATCGTTGCTTCCTGTTTTCAGCACGGTATTAAACACGCCGCCGCCGGTTCTGCCCATAGTGGCATCGTAGGTCCCTTCCTGGACTTTCATTTCCTGTACTGCTTCATACAGCGGAATGATAACTGCGCGATTGGTCGAATCCGTGATCGGAATGCCGTCGACCAAGTAATTATTTCCGCGGATGGGACCGCCGCCAATCGAAATCTGAGAGGAGCCGCTCTGATCCTGGAAACGGTTAAACCGGGGATCTCCCACGGCTTCCGTGTTGGTAGAAAGTTTGGAAAGCAAAAACACGTTGCGGCCTAGGTTGGGCAGATCCGTGACCTGCTGCGAGTTCAGCACCTGGCCGTTGGACGCGTTGGTATTCTCGACCAGCGGAACCTCGGTGGTCACCTCAACGCTTTGGGTGACCTCGCCAAGCTCCATCTTGATGTCCACGCCGACGTTTTCCTGCGTACCGACGATTACGTTCGGATGAGTCAGCTTCTTGAATCCCTGAGCTTCGACGGCTATCGAATACGTCGCGGGATCCAATTGCGTGAAGCTATATTCCCCGGTGGCGTTGGTCGTGGTAGTGCGCGTTACGCCGGTAGCCTGATTCGTAAGCGTGACAGTCGCGCCTGCGATCACGGCTCCTCCGGGATCGGTGACCAAGCCGCGGATGCCGCCCACAAAATTCTGGGCGCAGAGCATCGACACACCGGCGATTACAAACGCAGCTAAAAATAGAATACGAGACTTCAGATTCTTCACGAGCCCCCCTGTTCAAACAGCGATTAGTCTTCTCTCCCGGCACTTATTCCCCAGGCCGGTCCCACTGAAAACTAGATTCCTGTCATATTTACCAGAGTTCCAGCTACTTGTCAAGGAAAAAGCTTATTCGTCAGGTGCTAAGCCTATTCACTTCATAGAAAGTTTCGATTGGACGCGCGCACCAAAAAACCTTAAGCTCATACGATCTATGGTGAGTGAATCTTTGGAGCCTCCCACTTCCGACGTTTCGATTTTACATAGAGTTAGCCGCATCGTCAGCTCGGAACTGACATTAGATGAGATGCTCGGAGAAATCATCGGGCTGACGGCGCAGGTATCGGCCTGCGATGCCTGCCTGGTGTACCTGATCGAATCCGCGACGGGCGAGTTCGTACTACGCGGCTCATTAGTTCCCCATTCCGGGGATCTCGGCAGCTTCCGCGTGAAAATGGGTGAAGGCGTCACCGGTTGGGTAGCCGAACATCAAGCCCCCGTAGCCCTGTCATCCAATGCCTCGGCTGATCCCCGCTTCAAAATTTTCCCCGCCCTGGTGGAGGATACTTACGAGGCGTTCCTCTCGGTTCCCCTGGTTAATAAAGGGAAGGCGATCGGCGTCATAAACGTGCATCATCGCGAGCGGCATAAGCATACCGCCGGTGAAATCGCAACAGTATCGTTCATTGGTGAGCAAATGGGCAGCGCTATCGCCAAAAGTCTTCTCGAAGAAGAAAACGCTCGTCTGGCCGAGGAGACTGCCGAAATGAAGCGCCAGCTTGAGACCCGCAAGATGGTGGAACGGGCCAAAGGGATTCTGCAACGGCGCGAGAATCTGACCGAAGAAGCCGCGTATTTGAGGATCCGAAACGAAAGCCGCCGGTTACGCAGGCCTATGAAAGATCTGGCGGAGGCGATCATTTTGGCCGAAGAAGTCAGCCGCAACCAAACGCCTGAGAGCGGGTCTTCAGGAGTCTAGCGCTTGGTTGGACCTGCCAGTTCCAACTTGATCGCATTTGCGTTTCGGGCGGCCTGCTGTTGCATCGGCCCTGGTATGGCGGCGGAGGCCTCGCTATATTTCTGAGCGGCCATCAATCTCGACCGGTCCTGCGTGAGCCTTCCGAACTGGTAATTACACAGACCCAGATAGAACTCGGCCGGGCCCATCCGTGCCGGCTCCTTACTGATATAAGGTAGCGCGTCCTTCAGCTCGCGGTCGCAATCGACCCAGGATTGTTTCTGCGCGTAGATTGCGCCCGCAAGATAGTAGCCGTTGCCGAGCGCCGCGGCCCTGATCCGCTCCCAATCGGCGTCGGGGGCGCCCTCGGGTTTGGCCCGAGTTCCCACCGCGATCAGTTTATTAGCATCAGCCAGCGCTCGGTCCGGGCTTTTCGCCGCTGCACTCTGGGCGAGTGAGGAAAGCGCCGTGACGTCGGCGGCCAGACAGCGGAGATCGAGATACTTGCTTTTCGGATTCTGCGCCTCCAACTGATCCACCAGCTCGACAGTCTTGGATGGCTCCATCCCCGGCTGCTCGGCGGTGGTGGCCAACGCGTACTCGGTGTAAGTGTCCACTTCTTTGGCGAACTCAGCTCGATCCGCGGCGGCCGTTCGCCCGCCAGTTTCACTACCTGGGCGGACAATTTCTTGACGCTGTCGGCGTCCTTCTTCGCGACGGCGTCTTTCAAGCTGGCATAGGAATCGTCCAGTTCGTCGGGCGCGGCCGAGACCAAACCGGCGAGCGAACATAATGCAATGGCAGCAATCCAAGTCTTCACAGCGGCCTCCAGAGTTAAGATTATACATCGGGTCTCATCGGATGTCTGCCGTCCATCCCATTTATTGCGATGTCAGTCTGCCTGTGCCTCTAGGTCAGCCTTTCACGTATCTGCTTACCGGAGACGCTGCGATCTCAGGTGCGGATCGGGTGCCGCGTTCTGGTTCCGTTCGGCGCGCGTAAGCTCGCGGGCGTGGTCCTGCGGATTCACGGCGAGGCCCCCGCCGGAATCGCGCGCGAGGCCCTGCGCCTGCTCGATGCTGAACCCGCGCTCGATGCGGATCTGCTGAAGTTAGGGCGTGGATCTCCGACTACTATTGCGCGCCCGCTTGGCGAAACGCTGCGTAGCCATGACGCCGCTTGCCGGAGACATCCGGCGGGGAAAGATTTACTCACTGACCAAATCGGGTCGCGAAGCGGCGCGGCAGTTTCACCTGGATACAGGCGGCGGTGATCCGGCGCTCGAAGTTCTCCGCCTTCTTGAAACTCGCCCGCTGTCCGGCGTCCTATCTCACTCAGAAAATCGAGAAGGCCGCCGCCGTGCTGCGCTCGCTCGAGAAGAAAGAATTCATTGAAGCTGAGGACGTGACCGCGGAGCGCGATCCGCTGCGCGCGGGACCCGGCGCGGCTGCGTGTGGAATTTTGCGGCCGTCCGGAAGATGTGAAGCTCTCCAAGCCCGAGCGGGAATTGCTTTCCTATCTGGAGCTGCACCCGGGCACGCACAATGTGGCCGAGACTCGCGAAAACGGTCGCTAAGGCTGGCGCGGCGGCCCGCGCGCTCGCGCGTCGCCAATTGGTAAGCCTTACGCTTCAGCCCGTGGGCGCGGCGGCGACGCCTCTGCGTCCTCCGCATGACGCTGAATCCTCATCAGCAGGAAGCCTTCGATCGAATCCGCGCGGCGCTCGAGGCGAAACAGTTTCAACCTTTTCTGCTGCAAGGCGTGACCGGCTCCGGCAAAACCGAGGTGTATCTGAGCGCAATCGAAGCGACGCTAGCTCTGGGGCGCAGTGCGCTGATGCTGGTGCCGGAGATCGGTCTTACGCCGGCCGTTGCCGGCCAGTTCCACCACCGGTTTGGGGAGCGCGTGGCGATTCTCCACTCGGCTTTTCACGATTCCGAGCGCGCCCAGGAATGGCATCGCATCCGCGCCGGCAAAGCGGATGTGGTCATTGCGACGCGCTCGGGAATTTTTGCGCCCGCTCGGCAACCTGGGCCTGATTATCGTCGACGAAGAGCACGATCAAAGCTATAAAC
Organism: uncultured Acidobacteriota bacterium; assembly: GCA_963799805.1. GTDB lineage: Bacteria > Acidobacteriota > Terriglobia > Bryobacterales > Bryobacteraceae > Palsa-187. The sequence goes on along the minus strand of CAWCYF010000001.1, from coordinate 790,097 downwards.
AGCAGGAGACGCCGCGCTATCAGGGCCGCGATGTGGCCTTGGTTCGCGCGCGCGATGCCGGCGCGGTGGTGGTCCTCGGCTCGGCCACGCCCAGTCTCGAAAGCCGCTACAACGCCGAGCGCGGCAAGTACGCGCATCTGCTGCTCCCGGAACGAATCGAGACGGCGGCCGATGCCACGGGTCGAGCTGATCGATATGCGCCGGGAGTTTCTCGAAACGCGCCAGAACGCCATCTTCTCGCGCGCTTTGGTCGAGGCCGTGTCGGATCGCCTCCAAAATGGCGAGCAGAGCATGCTTCTGCTGAACCGCCGCGGTTTTTCCAGTTTCGTGGCTTGCCGCGCCTGCGGCAACCGTCTCGAATGCGAGAACTGTTCCGTCACGCTCACCTATCACCGCCGGGACCGGCGCATGCTCTGCCATTATTGCGGATATTCGGCGCGCGTTCCGGAAGACTGTCCCAAGTGCGGAAGCGAGTACATCCAATTTCTGGGACAGGGATCGGAGCGCGTCGAGCACGAGCTGCATGCGGCATTTCCGCAGGCGCGCCTGGCCCGGCTCGATCGCGATACAGTGGGCGGAAAAGGGGATTACGAAACCATCCTGGCGGGTTTTCGCGACGGCGCTTTCGACGTTCTGGTGGGCACGCAGATGATCGCCAAGGGCCACGATATTCCAAATGTCACGCTGGTGGGAATCGTGAGCGCCGATAGCGGGCTCGGCCTGCCCGATTTCCGCGCCGCTGAGCGAACGTTTCAGCTTCTGACGCAGGCCGCCGGGCGCGCGGGGCGGGGCGGAACGCCTGGAATCGTGCTGATTCAAACGATCAATCCCGATCATTACGCAGTGCGCTGCGCGGCGGCGCAGGATTACGAGGCGTTCTATGCTAAGGAGATCGAATTCAGGCGGTCTCATGTACTATCCGCCCGTTCGGCGCGCTCGCCAATATCCTGATTCGCGGCGCGCGCGAAGAAGAAGCGCTCCGGCGTAGCGCGGAATTAGGCCGCCTGCTTCAGCCTGCGCCGGAGGGAGTGAAAGTGCTGGGACCGGCCGCCGCCGCGGTGGCGCGCGTTAAAAGCGAATATCGCTATCAACTGCTGCTCAAAGCCGGAAACCGGAAACGGCTTGAACGAAATTCTGGGCGAGGTGCGCCGCTTCGCGGCCGCCGAAAAATGGAATCCGGCGGTGCTGGCGATCGACGTCGACCCGGCGACCTTAATCTAACGTCGCGTTATCAATGCCCGACTATCTCATTATCGAAGAGAACCTGCGCTGCGCCATGCGCTTCTTCGGGGAAGCGACCGGTAACGGCGATGTGAGCACGGTCGACGGCGCGGTGGCGATGTTTTCTGGATTCGATTATGGCGTTTTTAATATCGCGCTGCTGACCCGGCCCGTCACGGGAAACGGCGGCGATCTGGACTCGCGCCTGGAGCGGATCGCGGGCTACTTCAAGAAACGATCGCCACGTTGGTCGGTCTGGTTATGCGAGGACCTGCTCGATCCAGCGGCGCGGCGGCGCGAACGCCAGGTTTTTCTCAATTTCGGATTGCGCCCTATTTCCCATCCGCCCGGGATGCTGGCTCCAGCGCTCTTGCCGTCCGCGCGTCCTCTTCCCCAAATTGAGTGTCGCCGCGTGATGGATCAGCCAGCGCGGCAGGCGTTCGCCGAGATCACCTCGGTTTCATTCGACATCCCCAACTCAGTGGCGCAAGCCATCTATACGCGCGAGCAGGCCTGGAAGGGCGGCTATCAGGGCTTCGTCGGGATGGCGGCTGGCAAGGCGGTGTCGGCTGTGGCAATCGTCGCAGCCGCCGGAGCCTTGGGCGTCTACTCGCTCGGAACACTTCCGGCATTTCGGCGGCAAGGACTTGGCGAGGCGTTGCTGCGCGCCGCCGTGGCCGAGGTTCAGCGTCTCGCGGGTCCGGAGCCGCTAACACTTCAATCCACCGAAGCGGGTTATGCGCTTTACCGGCGCATGGGCTTTCGCGACGCCACCAAATTCACCGTCTATCTGACTAGATAGGTTTTTGACGCCATTTTGACGCTGAGCCCTTCAGAATGAGGAAAGCGTTTCACTCTCTTCGGAGGACAAGCTATGGCAAAGACCGCGACGGTTGCAGATCTCCTGGTAGAACGATTGATCGCTTGGGGAGTCGATACTATTTTTGGCTTTCCTGGAGATGGCGTCAACGGGATCTTCGAAGCACTACGCAGGCATGAAAACAAGCTGAAGTTCATTCAAGTGCGGCACGAAGAGGCGGCCGCGTTTGCGGCCTGTGGGTATGCCAAGTATACCGGCCGCCTGGGAGTCTGTATCGCAACCTCCGGTCCCGGCGGTATTCATCTGCTGAACGGGCTCTACGACGCGAAATGCGACGGCCAGCCGGTGCTCGCGATCACCGGCCATACTTTTCACGATTTGATCGGCACTCATTATCAGCAGGATGTGGATCTGGACAAGCTGTACATGGATGTCGCGGCTTATAACCAGCGCGTGATGAGCGCAGCCCATGTAGTAAATGTCACAGACGAAGCGATTAAGACCGCGTTGTCCTACCGCACGGTCGCTCACATCACTATTCCGAAAGATATTCAGGATTGGCCGGCCTCTGAGGAGACCCGTTCCGGCGCTAATGTTGCGAAGCACAGCCAAGATTTGTTCGCACCCTCCTATCCGACGCCGCGTAAGGAAACGATCGAAGAGGCGGCCAAGCTTATCAACGCTGGAAAACGCGTCGCGATTCTGGCGGGCCGCGGATGCCTCAACTGCCGCGACGAGTTGCTCGCGCTTGCTGAAAAGCTGGGAGCTCCCATCGTGAAAGCGCTTCTGGGGAAAGCCGTAGTGCCGGACGCCAGCCCTTACACCACGGGCGGCATTGGATTGCTGGGCACCGCACCATCGCAAGATGCTCTTAAGGAGTGCGACACGCTGATTATCGCAGGCAGCGGATTCCCTTACATGGAATTTTATCCGAAGCCCGGAAAAGCGAAGACCGTGCAAATCGATGTCTCGCCCACGCGAATCGGACTGCGGCATCCGGTAGAGGTTGGCTTGGTAGGCGATTGCCGCACCGTTTTACAGGCCCTGCTGCCCCTGATCCAGAAAAAAAAGAACCGGGATTTTCTCGAGAAGGCTAAAGACAACATGCAGGATTGGCGCGAGCTGATGAAAAAACGCGGCACCCGATCCGACATGCCCATGAAGCCTCAGGTGGTGACTTATCACCTGAATAAACTTCTACGTGACGACGCCATTGTCTCGTCCGACAGCGGGACTATTGCAACCTGGACGGCGCGCTACATAGATATGCGCGGAGACATGAAATTTTCATTGTCGGGATCTCTCGCGACCATGGCGAATGGCCTTCCTTACAGCATCGGAGCGGCGGTCGCCTATCCGGGGCGGCAGGTGGTATGCGTGGTTGGCGATGGCGGCCTGACCATGCTTATGGGCGAAATCGCGACCCTGGTGAAATACAATCTTCCGGTGAAAGTGATCGTCATCAAGAACAATGTTCTCGGCGAAATCAAGTGGGAGCAGATGGTCATGGAGGGCAATCCCCAATACGGTGTCGAATTGCAGCCGATCGATTTCGCCGGGTTTGCCAGGAACTGCGGAGCAACCGGATTCACCATCGAAAATCCGTCCGATGCCGAAAGCATATTACGGCAGGCGCTCGCCCATCCTGGTCCGGTTGTAGTGCAGGCGGTCGTCGACCCGAACGAACCGCCGCTACCGGGAAATGTCACGGCGGAACAAGCGCTGCGTTTCAGCGAGGCTTTGGCGAAGGGTGAAAAAGATCGATGGAAGATCATCAAAACGGTCCTTGAAGACAAAATCAGAGAAGTGGTTTAGGGACTCGATCGTGGATAAGAAACGCGAGCGCGTAAATCGCGTGGGCCAGGCGCTGCGCGAGAGCAAAATGGATGAGATCGTTTGCTCCCTTCCGATGAATGTCCTGATGCTGTCCGGGTACTGGCCTGTAGTTGGCACGGGCGTGGTGGTCGCTTCGGCGGAAGGCAGAATCGGTCTTCTGGTTCCAGAAGATGAATTGGATCTGGCGAAGCAGGGCTGGGCAGATGAAATTCGGACCTTCCAGCCGGGATCGCTGGACGCGCTGACCACCGCCGCCGAGGCAATACTGGATCCTCTGCGCGATTTCGCGGCAAGCTTTTCGAAAAGTCCGGTTCGGGTCGGCTTCGAATCCTGGGAAACGTCCGAACCGGCTTCCTACGCAGCCATGCATTTTTATGGCGAGAGCATGCGCGAGGTGTTGGAGAAAGCATTTCATCCCGCAACGCTTATTCCGGCCGATAAAATTTTGGCTAGCTTGCGCGCGCGGAAGACGGAATTCGAAGTTGTGCAGATCCACTGCGCCTGCCAGATTGCCGGGAGAGCCTTCGAGCACGGTAGCGGAAGGCTGAAGGCCGGGCAGAGCGAATTAGAAATCGCAACGATGTTCCGCGCTCCTCTCAGCGCTCTCGCCGACATTCCCGAAGGAGGGCGGGCGGATGGATTCGCCTGGTGTATGTCCGGCGCCGACTCGGCGCTTGCCTCGGGAGCATACGCGCGTTCGCGAACCAAGCGGATTCAAGCGGGCGATCTGGTCCTAATGCACTGTAATTCTTATGCCGACGGGTATTGGACCGATATCACGCGGACGTATTCCATGGGCCGGTTAGACGATCGGCGTAAGCGGATGTACGACGCGGTATTCTTGGCGCGGGAAGCCGCTCTTGCAGCAATTCGCCCGGGCGTGAAAGCGGCCAATATCGATAAGGCAGCGCGGGATGTCCTCGAGGCCCGTGGATTCGGGCCGCAGTTCAAACATTCGACCGGACATGGAGTCGGCTTCGGCGCGATCGATGCCAACGCGCAGCCTCGCCTTCATCCGAAATCCGAAGACACGATCGAAATCGGCATGGTGTTCAATGTTGAACCCGCTGTTTATTTCGACGGATACGGTGGAATCCGTCACTGCGACCTGGTGGCGGCCACGGAGGAGGGTGCGGAAGTGCTCACTCCGTTTCAATGCGGCCTCGAAGATTTGGTGATCGATGGTTAAGCGGAGAGAGTGAAATGGCGAGCTTTCGTGGCAGCAAGAGCGCGTTTGGCGCGCCCGGAGTGGAGCCTCGGTGGACCGCTGGCGATAAGGAAGGCATCGGAACGGCCTTAGCGCCGGCAGGCCGGGTTTGGTTCACAATCCGGCAAGGCGCTCTCACGGAGGTCTACTACCCAACCGTGGATCATCCACAATTGCGCGACCTGGAATTTCTTTTCTCGGACGGGAAAGGAATGTTTCTAGAGGAGAAGCGCGATCTGGATTACAAAATCGAACGGATGACGCCTGCGCAGGGATACACGATCCGCAGTCGCGATCGCCAGGAGCGGTTCTCTTTCACCAAGGAGATCATCGCGGAACCCACGCGGCCCTGCATCCTGATCCACACGGAATTCCACGCCAACGGCAAGCTTCCCGCGGGACTCAAGACCTACGTGCTGTGCGCACCTCATTTGGAAATAGGAGGGAACCATAACAACGCCTTCGTGGTCGAGGTCTCGGGACGTGAATTGCTGGTCGCCGAAAGACAAAATCGCTGGCTGGCATTGGGCGCTTCGTGCCACTTCTCGCGACTTTCCTGCGGATATGTAGGGTCGAGCGATGGATATACCGATCTAGCCCAAGGCCATGGCATGAGATTCGAGTTTGACGAGGCCAGAGATGGGAACGTAGCGCTGACGGGCGAGCTGGACCTTTCTCGAACTCGCGAATTCACGGTGGGACTAGCCTTCGGGGAAACCCTGATCGAGCGTGGTATCGACTCTGTTCCAAAGCCTGGGTGTGCCTTACAAAGAGCAGCGCCGGATTTTTGTCGAGCAGTGGAAAACTGTCGTAAATTCCAAGAAGCACCTCGGGCATGCCAGCGGAGATCACGGCCATCTTTACGACTCTAGTTACAACCTGCTGCTGGCCCATGAAGACAATTTATTTCAAGGCGCGTTCGTAGCGTCACTGGGTATCCCATGGGGTGAGGCGCGGGGCGACAAAGATGGGCAGACCGGCTATCACCTGGTCTGGACGCGCGACATGGTGGAGAGCGCGATGGGGCTGCTGGCGGCCGGAAACTTGGAAGCTCCGTTGCGTGCTTTGATCTATCTGACGGCGCGTCAAGAGGAAGATGGCAGTTTTGCGCAGAACTTTTGGGTGGATGGCACGCCGTTCCGTAAAGGTATGCAATTGGATGAAGTGGGGTTCCCGGTGCTGCTCGCCTGGCGCCTCCATCAGCTTCATCTGCTGGCGAATTTCGATCCGCGCGTGATGGTCAATCGCGCGGCGTCTTTCCTGCTGCACAGCGGCCCGGTTACCGGAGAGGAGCGGTGGGAAGAGGCGAGCGGTTATTCTCCCTCCACGCTCGCGGTAATCATAGCCGCATTTATCTGCGCGGCGGGTTTCGCAAGACATAACCAGGACGAGGAAACAGCGACCTTCCTGGAGACGTATGCCGATTATCTCCGTTCGCATCTCGAGGAATGGACTGTAACCACCGCGGGTTCACTCCTGGCGGGAACGCCGCGCCATTTTGTGCGGCTGAATCCAGCCCAGCCTGGTGAAGCGGCGGAACCCGGCGCGGTGAATCAAGCCGAATTGAAGCTAACCAGCCAACCGCCCGGATCGTCATCTTCATATCCAGCGCGGGATATCGTGGATGCGGGCTTTTTGCAGCTGGTTCGATATGGAATCCTTGCGGCCGACGATCCGTTGATAGTCGATAGTTTGCGAGTGGTGGATGCGGTCCTGAAAACGGAAACTCCTTCCGGCCCGTGCTGGCATCGCTATAACCACGATGGGTACGGCCAGCGGCCCGACGGCGGGGCTTACGCCCACTGGGGCCAGGGGCGGCCGTGGCCGCTCCTCACCGGTGAGCGAGCGCACTATGAGCTTGCCGCCGGTCACGACTGCCGTTCTCTGCTGCACACCATGGAACAGCTTTCGAATGGCACTTGTATTTTGCCGGAACAGATTTGGGATGGTCAGGACATTCCGGATGCGCAGTTGTCCCCCGGCGGTCCCACCGGCTCCGCCGCGCCTCTCCTTTGGGCGCACTCCGAATACGTGCGGCTGCTTCGCTCCTGTCATGATTCCCACGTGTTCGACCTGATTCCGGAGGTCGTCGCGCGCTACCGGAATGGAAAAGCGGCGAGCAAAGTAGAGTTCTGGCTGCCGCGACACCCCATCCGGCAGATGCGGAAAGATTGCACGCTCCGCATTTGTGCGAAAGAACCTTTCCGCCTCCGCATATCGGTCGACAAGTGGAAGACGTTTGAAGACAAAGGCTCGCAAGGGAACGGCCTCGCCGCCGAATACGTCGATCTTCCTCCCTCTTTCGTGCAAGCGGGAGTCGAGTTCACTTTCTTTTGGCCAAAGAGCCGGCAGTGGGAAGGCCGCAACCACTCGGTGCAAGTACGGTAAGGAGAAATCGGATGGACAAGACCAATCGAGATCAAGTGGTAGTCGTTACCGGCGCATCTGCGGGCGTGGGGCGCGCGGTCGTCAGAGAATTCGCGCGGCAGGGAGCGCATATCGGGTTGATTGCGCGCGGCCGCGAGCGTCTGGAAGCGGCGAAGCGGGAAGTAGAAGAACAGGGCGGCAGGGCGCTGGTTGTTCCCGCGGACGTGGCCAATTCCCAGGCAGTGGATTCCGCTGCCGAGCGCGTTGAACAAGAGCTCGGGCCGATCGATATTTGGGTAAACGACGCGATGACGACCATTTTCGCGCCCTTCGTCGAGATCACACCGGATGAATTCAAGCGCGTCACCGAAGTCACCTATCTTGGTCAGGTTTACGGAACCATGGCGGCGCTCAAACGGATGAAAGCGCGGAATCGGGGAAAAATCGTGCAGGTAGGCTCGGCGCTGGCCTACCGTTCCATACCCTTGCAATCCGCCTATTGCGGGGCGAAACACGCCATCGTAGGCTTTACGGACTCGATCCGGTCGGAACTCATTCACGACCGGAGCAGCATACATCTTACTGTGGTGCATCTCCCGGCCATGAACACGCCGCAGTTTAGCTGGTGCCGGACGCGAATGCCGCGCCATGCTCAGCCGGTACCGCCGATTTTCCAGCCGGAAGTGGCCGCGCGCGCGATCGTGTGGGCGGCAAATCATAAACGGCGCGAAGTCTACGTCGCCTGGCCCACAGTGAAAGCGATCTATGGCCAGGAACTGGTTCCTGGTTATGCCGACCGTTACCTGGCGGAGCATGCCTACTCGGGCCAGCAGACCTCCGAACCGGTTCCCCCTGGGCGTCCCGATAATTTATTCGAGCCGGTCCAAGGCGAATATGCCGCGCATGGCGTGTTCGACGATCGCGCGAAAGATTTCAGCGTGCAGAGCGCGATAGACCTTACGCCCTACCGCGGCGTGGCGGCCTGGGCGGGCGCGGCCATGGTTGGGCTGCTTGTGGCTGCGCTGGCCAAGAGAGGTCTTTAATGCGGAACGGCGGAGAGATCGAACGCGCCGCCGTGGACGTAGACGTTCGCGTCCGCGAAGGCCGGTTCCAACGCTGGCTCGCGCTGATCGCCGGCGTTGCGAGCGCGCTCAGCGGTCTGGAGGTTGCCTACGAGCATTATCGCGGCAGTTACAGCCGCCGCATCATGTACACCCCGGTGATCCTCAGCGGTGCGCTGATAGCGGCCGGTACGTCCGGCTTTTTCAGCCGTAGAGCCGCTCGAACGGTTCTGCCGGCAGTTTCAGCGATCACCCTGGCCGACTGCGCCGTGGGCTTTTATTTTCACGTGCGGGGAATACAGCGCAAACCAGGGGGATGGCGGCTGCCTATCGTCAACATGATTATGGGTCCGCCGGTATTCGCTCCGCTGCTGTTCGGGGTAAGCGCCTACCTGGGGCTGCTGGCGTCCTTTTTGCGGCGCGACGAGCACACCAACCAGCGGCTCCTGCCTCGGCCCACTCATCCGCATCACTGGGCGGCCGTATTGACAGGGGGCCACGAACCGATTAGCTGGAAGCAGGATCTACGCGAAGGCCGCTTCCAAAAACAGATGGCTGTGGCGACCGCTGTTTCCGCATTCTTCAGCGGAGTCGAAGCCTGGTACTCACACTACAAAAATAATTTCCGCTACACGGCGCAGTGGACGCCGGTGATTGCCACTCCCCTATTGATGGCGGCGGGAGCGGGGGCTGTCAAGAGCGCGCGCGTGGCCCACACCTGGCTTCCTGCTGTCTCTGCCGTCGCGATGGCGGACGGAGCGGTCGGGTTTTTCTATCATGCGCGAGGCGTATTGCGGCGGCCCGGCGGCATGAAAAGACCGATCTACAACATCATCTATGGACCGCCGTTGTTCGCGCCTTTACTGTTCGCGGCAAGCGGATTTTTAGGATTACTGGCAAGCTTGCTTCGTAGAGAGACACGAAGAGAGAAACGCAGATGAGCGCTGTTACAGGCAACGTGGATACACGGCCGACCGACCCGAGTAGCGGACAGCCCATCGGGCCGATGCCTCAGCCCGGATATTATGCAGGTTTCCAGACGCTTTCCCAGCAGAAATTTTGGGACGCGAAAACCCGTGAAATAATCCTGGAGCGGGTGAATCGGGTACCGCCAATCCGATTTTTCAGCCCCGAAGAAGCCCGTCTTATGGAGGCTGTCTGCGATCGCATTCTGCCGCAGGACGACCGCGATGAAGCGCATAAAATCCCGATTGTGCCGCAAATCGATCAGAGGCTGTATCGCAACGAGCATGACGGATACCGGTACGAAGGAATGCCTCCCGATCCCGAGGCGTTCCGGTTGGGACTCCAGGCCATTGAGCAAATCGCGCGGCATCTACACGGCTGTCGATTTCTTGAAATCGGTCCACAAGAGCAGGATGAGCTGCTGCGCTCGCTGCACGATGCCACACCGGGCGCAGGCCACGAAATTTGGGCGCGCATGCCGGTACATCGTTTTTGGATGCTGCTGGTTCAGGATTGCGCCGACGCATACTATTCGCACCCATGGGCGTGGGATGAAATTGGTTTCGGGGGACCTGCGTATCCGCGCGCTTATATACGCCTGGAGCGCGGGGAGGCCGAGCCTTGGGAATCGCCCGAACAACGCTACGAATGGACGGCGCCTGCCGCCTCTGTCTCGGATCGATACGAACCCGTCGCCGGCCAACTGGAGCATCTCGGCTCACCCGGACAGGGAGGCTCGCATTGAAAGCGCCCATTCTGGGGGAATTTCGTGCTCCCAATAATCAGCCGCACATGCTCGGCCCCATGCAGCGGATCAAGACGCCGATGCGCCGCTTTCCCGAAGGAGAGGAAGTGGATTACGCCATCGTGGGTGTGGGCGCAGGCGGCGGCGTTATGTTGCAGCGCCTCGCGAGCGCGGGAGCAAGCGTAATCGGATTCGACGCAGGCCCCTTCTGGGACACTGAACGCGATTGGGTCAGCGATGAAAAGGGCTCCCACAAACTCTATTGGAACGATCAGCGCGTCACTGCGGGCAACCATCCCTTGGCGCTCGGCGCGAATAATTCCGGCAAAGGCGTGGGAGGCGGCAGCGTACATTGGGCGGCTTTCGCACCCCGGCTTCATCCTTCGGATTTTCGAATCCATTCGAGCGACGGAGTTGGCGTCGACTGGCCGATCGCCTACGAGGACTTGAAGCCTTATTACCGGCTCATGGAACTGGAATTACCGGTGTCGGGACCTTCTTACTTTCCCTGGGGAGACCCACATGGCTATCCCTACGGTCCGCATCCGATGGGCGGGGTAGGCGACGCTTTGATCCGGGGCTGCACCAAACTCGGAATTGGAGTGAGCGCGGGTGGCCCGGTCGCGATTTTGAACGGTTCACGCGCCGATCGGCCTCACTGCATTTACCGCGGTTTTTGCATTCAGGGTTGCAAGGTGGGCGCGAAAGCCAGCACGCTAATCACTCACGTGCCGGACGCCATCAAAAACGGAGCGGAGATCCGCGCGAACTGCATGGTTTCGCGGATTCACGTGGGAAATAATCGGCGCGTTACGGGCGTAACCTATTTCGACGCCGACGGCCGTGAGCGTTTTCAAAAGGCGAAGGCAATTATCGTCGCCGGGTATGCCATCGAGACTCCACGCCTGCTGCTGAATTCCGCTTGCCGGGGATTCGAGAACGGGCTGGCCAATTCGAGCGATTGCGTGGGCCGTTACCTGATGGCGCAAGCTGGAAATGTCGTGCTTGGCCGCTTCGAGGAGCTGGTCCGCATGTACAAAGCGCCTCCCGCGCATGCCTTGACCGAGGAGTTCTACGAAACCGATCCTAGGCGGGATTTCGCGCGCGGTTTCGCGATCCAGACCGTGGGGCCGCTTCCGATTGCATTCGCCAAAATGATGATGACCGCGAAAGGCGCGTGGGGATGGGGATTGCGGCGCGTAATGATGGACTACAACCACTGGGCGGCGTTCGGACTTTTGGGAGAAATTCTGCCGCACCCGGATAATCGCGTTCAATTAGCCAATGAAAAGGATCAATTCGGAATTCCGGTCGCCAAGGTCACCTTCAATCTCAGCGATAACGACAAAAAGCTGATTGAATACGGCAAGAACAAAACGATGGAGGTGATGTGGGCAGCGGGCGCGAAGGAGGTCGTGCAGGAAGCCAGATACGCTCACCTGGTTGGAGCGGCGCGTATGGGCAGCGATCCTGAAACCTCGGTGGTCGATCGATTCGGCCGCACACACGATATTTCGAATCTATTCATCTGCGACGGCAGCATCATGCCGACCCAGGGTTCGGCCAATCCGGGGCTGACGATCATGGCTCTGGCTGCGCGCGCGGCGGACTATCTGATTGCCGCGGGAAGCGAGATCTTTGAGTCCGCAAAACGAAATATGGAAAACCCACCTATGCGGCGCGATTTGTCCCCGCCCGATACCTGGGGCCATGGCATGCCCAGACTCTAGTAGATGAGATTCGCATTATGGGTAAGGTCACCTTTCATTGCGATTTAGCCGGAAAGACCACGCCATTCCCACATTTTTGGGAACACACAGTCGGCAGCGGCCATGCGACGCTAGCCCTCCGGGCCGACTGGCAAAAGCAATTACAAAAATGTCATCTCGATTTGGGCTTTCGTCATGTGCGCTTTCACGGCCTGCTCTGCGACGACATGAGCACATTTATCGAGCATGAGGGCGAGCGGGTGTATTCGTTCGTTAATACAGATCGGATTTTCGATTTTCTGGTTTCGTCCGGAATGCGGCCTTTTGTTGAACTAAGCTTCATGCCTACCGCGCTCGCCTCGGGCGATACGACAGTGTTGCACTATCGCGCTAATATCACGCCGCCGAAGCACTATAAGCAATGGGCGAAGCTCATTTCGAAATTGATTTCTCACTGGATCCAGCGCTACGGCGTGAAAGAAGTGAGGCAATGGTTCTTCGAAGTATGGAATGAACCAAATCTTCCGAATGACTTTTGGAAAGGCACGCAGGAAGATTACTTCAAGCTCTACCATGACACAGCCAAGGCGATTATAAATGTGGACGACTCGCTTCAGGTCGGCGGTCCTGCGACGGCAAAAAATGAATGGATTGACGAGTTTCGCGATTTCTGCGATCAGAACAACGTACCTGTTCGATTCATCAGCACCCATCATTACCCGACAGATGCCTTCGGAAGCGCAAGCGACGATACCGTTCAGCAGCTTGCGAGGAGCAGACGCAGCATTCTTCGGGAAGAAGCGCAGGAGACTTTTCACCGCGCACATGGCTTACCCGTGTATTACACCGAATGGAATACCTCATCGAATCCGCGCGATTCGATGCACGATGAGCCATATGCGGCCGCGTTCATTATAAAGACCGTTATGGAAGCCAGTGGTCTGATGGAGGGGTACAGCTTCTGGACATTCAGCGACATTTTCGAAGAAGAGTACTTTCATTCTGAGCCATTTTATGGCGGTTTCGGTTTGCTCAATATTTACGGTATTGCCAAGCCGTCCTACCGAGCTTATCAACTGATGCACGCTCTGGGAACGGAGCGTCTACTGGTCGATGGCTTACACAATACAGTGGGTGCCTGGGTTATAAAAAACGAGCGGTCGATTACGATTTTATTGACCAATTACGCTCTGCCCCTGCATCCAATCGATACAGAACAAATCTCGATTGTCCTCGAGAACGCACAGGCGCCCTCCGCGGCATTTATAGAACGGATTGATTCGACTCACGCCAATGCGAAGGCAATCTGGCTGGAGATGGGCAGCCCGGAATATTTGATGGAGTCCGATGTCGCACATCTTGAAGGCGCTTCCAGTCTGCGCAAGGAATCGCATCCGCTGCGGTATGAGAATGGTGCGATATTCCTTGAACTGACTCTGCCGGCACAGGCGGTATCCGCTATCAGTTTAGAATTCGGAACCGCGCAATGAACACGAGACAAAAACCGCTCAGCGATGAGGCGCTGCATGAACTGCAGAGAAGCACGTTTGGATATTTCCTAACCGAAACCAATCCAGCCAACGGACTGGCGCCCGACAACACGGGGGCTGGGGCCCCGGCTAGCACCGCCTCCGTAGGTCTTGGATTGACAACTTATCCGATCGCCGTGGAGCGGCATTTCCTCTCGCGTGACGAAGCCATCCAACGGACTCTTACTACACTGCGCTGGTTCTCGACTCAGCCACAAGGGAAAGGACCGGACGCGATCGGTTACAAGGGTTTCTACTATCACTTTGTCGACATGCAGACCGGTCGTCGAACCGGGAATTCAGAAATTTCGACGATCGACACTGCGTATCTGCTGGCGGGAGCTTTGACCTGCGCGCTGTACTTCGATCGCGAAACGCCCGATGAACAGGAGATCCGCGCGCTGGCCGATGCACTCTACCGACGCGCCGATTGGCCATGGGCGTTGGATGGCGGGCTGACGGTTTCGATGGGGTGGAAACCGGAAAGCGGCTTTTTGCAGTCTCGCTGGCAAGGCTATACCGAGGCCCTCATCCTGTACGCGCTTGGCTTGGGATCCCCGACGCACCCTTTACCCGCGGAGAGTTATACGGCTTGGACTAGAACATACCGCTGGGAAAAGCTCTACGATCTTTTTTATTTACACGCCGGCCCTCTCTTTATCCACCAACTTTCACATGTATGGATAGATTTTCGCGGCATTCAAGACGAATTCATGCGCGAGCGTGGAATGGACTACTTCGAGAATAGCCGGCGCGCGACGTATATCCAAAGAGAATATGCAATCAGGAATCCCGGAAACTTTAAGGGTTATAGCAATGATTGTTGGGGGATAACGGCTTGCGACGGTCCCGGTCCGGAAGTAAGGAAAATAGACGACGTCGAGCGTCACTTCTACGGCTACACGGAACGGAAGATTCCCGACGGCCCTGACGATGGCACCATTGCTCCGTGGGCTGCGGCGGCTTCACTGCCGTTTGCTCCGGAAATTGTTTTATTATCGCTCGCGCATCTCCAGGCTGTTTATCCCGAAATGTCGACTAACTACGGGCTTAAGCATAGTTTCAATCCAACGCTCAGTATTGGAACCGCAAATAAGTCTGGCTGGATTTCCGCGTATGATTACGGGCTTGCCGAGGGGCCGATCGTAGTAATGATTGAGAATTATCTGTCGGGATTTATCTGGCGGCTAACGAGGCGGTGCCCATATCTCGTCGAGGGTTTACGCCGTGCTGGATTTAGAAATGGCTGGTTATGAAGATGCAATCTAACCCGAGTATTGAAGGTATCAAGGTCTCTGCGTACACCGTCCCTACGAAGACACCGGAGTCGGACGGGACCATTGAATGGAATTCAACCACATTGGTCACCGTCGAAGTTGCCGCGGGCGGCGAAGTAGGGCTCGGCTACAGCTACGCGGACGCTGCCACCGCCCATCTGATCGATCATCTACTCGGGCCGAAATTGAAAGATCATGACGCCTTGGCGAATGCCGGAGCATGGCGGCTAATGGTCGCCGCCATTCGAAACCTGGGCAGGCCCGGCATTTCTTCCATGGCAATCGCGGCAGTAGACAACGCGCTATGGGATCTGAAAGGTAAACTTTTAAAGGCGCCCGTCGCGAGTTTACTCGGCCTCGCTCGAACTGAAGTAATGGCGTATGGAAGCGGCGGCTTTACCTCTTATTCCGAGGCGGAATTGCGGGACCAATTGGGTGGCTGGGCCGACAGCGGATTTAAAGCGGTCAAAATGAAGATCGGCCGCGATGCCGCCGCCGACCTCAATCGCGTGAAACACGCGCGCGAGGCGATTGGTCCGAATGTTGGCCTGTATGTCGATGCCAACGGCGCCTACACGCGCAAACAAGCTCTCTACCAAGCGCAGCGCTTTGTGGAATCGGGCGTGACATGGTTTGAAGAACCGGTCCCGGCCGACGACCTTGAAGGACTGCGGCTGATCCGCAATTCCGCTCCCGCCGGCATGAATATTGCGGCGGGCGAATACGGCTATGACGCGTGGTATTTCCGCAGAATGATCGAGGCCGGCGCAGTCGACGTCTTGCAGGCCGATGCTACCCGGTGCGCCGGAATCACAGGCTTTCTTCAGGCCGATGCGCTGTGCGTAAGCGAGCTATTGCCTCTCTCGGCGCATACCTCACCCTCCATTCATACTCACGCCTGCTGCGCGGCGCAGCGGGCTATCAACGTCGAGTATTTTTTCGATCACGCGCGCATCGAGAGAATGGCATTCGAGGGAGCACGCGAAGTGACGGATGGATTTCTGCGCCCGGATCTGGCGCAGTTCGGATTTGGCTTGGTTTTGAAAAGGGCAGATTTACAATCCTATAAAGTCTATGGCGCGTGACGCGGCGCATACCGGAAACTGGGACTAGAATCGAAATAGGCGTATGTGGCTCCTGCTGGTGGCGCTGATCGCACAAACAGCCGATTATCAAGCCGACGGCATCAAAGCGCTGGACGCGAAGCAGTACGACACAGCGGTCGATCTGTTCACCAAAGCGGTCGCGGCGGACTCCCACGATTACGCTGCGCGATTCCACCTCGCGCTTTCCTACAGTCTGCTCGGGAAAAATGCCGATGCCATTCGCGAGTACGAAGCCGCGCTTCAGCTTAAGCCCGAACTGTATGAGGCGGAAATCAACCTCGGCATGTGCCTGCTGCGGGTCCACGATGCCGGCAGCGCAGTTCCCCATTTGAAAATCGCCGCCGCACAGAAGCCGAAGGCGTTCCAGCCGGCCTTTTATCTGGCTCGGGCGTTGCTCGATCAAAAGCACTGGGCTGAAGCGGAGACTGCCTACAGCGCCGCGCTTGAGTTAGATCCGGGATCGGCCGCGGCGGAAGCGGGACTGGCCCAGGCCCTGGCTCATGAAGGGCGGCGCGGCGAGGCTGAGCCGCACTTCCGCAAAGCCGCGTCCCTCGATCCGACTTATAAAAATTCTCTCCTCGAACTTGCATCCCTTTATGAGGAGAATCATCAGGCCTCCGAAGCGATCGCCATCTATCGCGAATTCCCTGATGATACGGGAGCGGTCGAGCACATGGGCGCGCTGCTGCTAAACACTGGCCATGCCGACCAGGCTGTCCCGGCGCTGGAAGCGGTGGTTGCCAAATCTCCTACCGCGGCGAATCGCGTGGCGCTGGCTCAGGCCTATCTGGACACGAAACAACCTGACAAGGCGAGTCCGCTGATGGCGCAAGCTGTGGCCTCCGAGCCTGGCGATTATGAGCTGAGAATGTTCTACGGACGCGCGCTCCGCGATCAGCATAAGTACGCCGAGGCAGCGTCCCAATTTCTGGCGGCTGCGCAGATCAAGCCGGATTCCGTCCAATCCTGGAATGAGCTGGGCACCGCTTTCATCCTGGCGGAGCAGTATCCGCAATCGATTGCGGCCTTCGATCGCGTATTCGCGCTCGGAGGCGAAACTACCGGCAATTACTATTTCCGCGCGCTCGCCTTCGACCACCTCCATCAACGCAAGGAGGCTGTGGCGGATTACAATAAATTTCTGGAGTTGAGCCAGGGCAAGCATCCCGACGAGGAGTTTAAGGCCCGGCAGCGGGTTAAAATCCTCGAGAAGGCGCTGGGCAAGAGGTAGAAGTACATGCAGTGGCTGCTCGTCACTCTTCTCGCGTTCGACCTTGCTTCCGTAAAAATGGAGGCGAATCTGCAAAAGCGGAGCGAGCTTGCGCTGGACAATGCCAATGCCGCGCTCGATCAAGCCCGCGACGCTTATCAGGCTGGCGACGTATCGAAGATGGAACTCGAACTCAAAGAGGTGGGTGAATCGGTGGAGATGGCCTACCGCTCACTGGAAGATTCGGGCAAGGATGCTCGCCGCAACCCGAAGTTCTTCAAGCGCGCCGAATTGAGGAGCCGCGAGCTCCTGCGCCGCCTCGAAAGCGTCCGCGATTCGGTGGGCTATGAGCAACGATTTCTGATCGACGGCTTGCGCGAACGCGTGGACGCGGTTCATGACGACCTGCTCCAGGAGCTTATGACCAAGAAGAAGTAGACTGTCTAAATTCATGCGACTCTTTGAAATTACTCTTCTTACGCTCGGCGCCGCGCTCATGATTCCGAATCTAGGAGCACAAGGCCAGCGCGATTTTCTGACAACCAACGAAACCGATCAGGTTCGCTTGACGCAGGAGCCAAACGAGCGCATGAAGCTCTATCTCCACTTTGCCCGTCAGCGCGTCGATCAGGTTGCTCAGCTCCTGGCGAAAGAAAGGCCCGGACGAAGCGCGCTGATTCATGACCTCCTCGAAGATTACGGCAAGATTATTGAAGCCATCGATACCGTGTCCGACGACGCGCTGAATCGCAAGCTCAATATCGAGGTTGGAACCACGGCGGTTGCCTCCGGCGAACGGGAAATTCTCGAAAAACTGAAAAAAATCACTGACGCTCCGCCTAAAGATCTGGAGCGCTTTGAATTCGTGCTTAAAGAGGCCATCGACACCACCCAGGACAGCGTAGATCTCGCCCAAGAAGATCTCAAGGAGCGCGCCACGGAGGTAGCCGCCAAAGAGAAGAAGGAGAAGGCCGAGCGCGAAGCGATGATGACGCCCGCGGAACGGGCCGCCAAGAAGGCGTCGGACAAGAAGGAAACGACCGAGAAGCGGAAGCCGCCTACGCTGCTGCGTCCGGGCGATGCGCCCCCTCCGGCCGGTCCCCAGCAGCAGCAGGACTGATCCGTTGTCTCGAGACAGACCTTTCAGCTTGGCCCGGGCCTTTGGGAATTTGAAGGTCCGGCCAAAGCTGATCGTGCTGCACAATCTGTTCTTCCTGGTGTTGACCTGCGCCGCGTATTTTTCGCTGATTCCGCTATTTGAAAGGTTGGTAGCCGACGCCCGCGCGCGTGAAGTCAGCATTGTTGAGCAGATCTCCCCTACTCGAACGCAGAGCCAAGCCCTGAGCGACGTAAAGGTCTCGCAGCGTTCCTACCAGGATGCGGTATGGCGCGCCAGGCTTACCCTCTTTCTGGTGCTCGGGAGTATTTATATTCTCTCGGTGCTGCTGCTTGAATCGGCCATAATGCCGCTATATGTGTACAGTCCTCTGCGGCGAATGCTGCAGGCCGACCGGGCGACCCAAACCGGCGATCTTGAGCGTGAGCTGATTCCTTCCGAGCAAATCATGGGCGACGAGATCGGACAGATCATGCGGTCCCGTAATGAGACCATCGCCGCGCTACGACGGCGCGAGGACGAGCTGGCGATGGCGCTATTACGTCTCGAGGAACAGGACCGGCTGGTGAGTCTGGGATTACTGTCGGCCAGCGTCGCGCACGAGCTAAACACGCCCCTCACGGTCTTAAATGGCTCCATCGAGAAGTTGATCGAGACCACCAGCGACCCGCACACGCTGGAACGGCTGGCGCGAATGCAAAGAGTGGCGCAGCGTTTGCGCCGCATCAGCGAAAGCCTGGTCGATTTTTCTAAAACCCGCAAGCAACACATGGAGACTCTGGCGGTTCGGCCTCTGATTGACGAAGCTTGGGGACTGGTCGCGATTGACGAGAAATCTTCGGGTGTAGAGTTCAGGAATAAAGTCCACGCGGAAGATCATGTGATCGGCAACCCCGACCGCCTGGTTCAAGTGTTCGTTAACTTATTGCGGAATGCCCTGAACGCGATTGAATCCACTTCCGGACGGATCGAAGTGCACGCGCGGCGCCGGGAGCGTCATGGTCAATCCTGGATTACCATCAGCGTCGAGGACAACGGCCGCGGCATTCCCGCCGATATGCTCCCGGATATTTTCGACGCCTTTGTGACCACACGATTGGATGCGAATGGCACCGGGCTGGGATTAACGGTCGCCGAAGGCATTGTGACCCAGCATGGCGGGACTATTTCAGCCAGTAACCGCGCGGAGGGCGGTGCCTGTCTCGAAGTATCGCTGCCGGGGGCGCGTCAATCTTGAAAGTGCATCAGTTGAGCGGCCACATGCGTGCAGGCTCCGATGTCATCGTGGAGGAATTCCCTCTGAAGTCATGTAGCGATGCGGGGCCGGAGGCATCGGAATGTCTCGGAGGTGGGGCACTAGGACTCATCGCCCTGATTCTCGTGTCTGCGGCGAGCGCACTTGGGCAATCGGCTCCGGCAAGCATTGGCACGATCCCGCAGCCCATCGCAGGTCACCCGGTCTTTGACGCATCCGGAAACACGTACTACTTGTCTGGACCGTCACCGGTGGGCGTGACGCAAACCCTAACCGCAGGCGGCGTGTGCCTCGGTGAGGGTGGTTTTCACGGACCCGTTCCCGTGCCATGCCCCGATGTGTCGGTGACGAAAGCCGACGCTTCCGGCAATCAGATTTGGAGCGCGAAGCTCGGCGGCCCGACGCCGCAGAACGGAACTGCACTCGCCGTTGCTGCCAACGGAAACGTCGCATTCACTGGTTCGACGGGCGGCCAGTTCCCCACCACTCCCGGCGCGGCGATCGCATCCAGCACAAGCGCCACGGCGTTCGCCGCCAAGGTCTCTGCGGATGGCAGCAAGTTTCTTTATTCCACTTATCTTCAAAATTGGATGGTCTCTCCTTCGTGCATTGCCGTGAACGCAGCGGGCAACGCGTACATTGCGGGTAAGACATACGATGGCCATGTATTCGTCATTAAGTTGAGCGCGGACGGCTCTGCCATCATTTACACCCTGTATCTCGCCGGCAGTGGTGCGGACGCGGCAACGGCCATCACCGTCGATCCAGCGGGCAATGCGTTTGTCGCAGGGCAAACCACTTCGCCGGATTTTCCAGTGACAGCGGGTGCATTCCAGCAGCATCTAAAAGGAACCCAGAATAACTTCCTTGTCCGGCTGGATCCTTCCGGCAACGTGCTGAGCAGCACATACTTCGGCGGGAGCGGATCAGACAATCCGACGTCGATCGCGGTTGATGCTGCCGGGAATATCGATGTCGCGGGATCCACCACTTCACTGGATCTCGCGACTACCCAGGGCGTCATGCAAGCGTCCGCGATCGTGCCCGCTTGGAACGAGTTCGCGCCCGCCGGGTACGTCGCGCAGTTCGCTCCGGACGGCCTTTCGTTGAACTGGGCGAGTTATGTCATGAGCTCCGATTTCGGTTTCCACCTAACCAGTGCTGAAGCGAGCTTCGACGTGGGTGTTAGCGCACTTGCGGTGGCCCCGGCTGGCGATATCTACATCGGAGGGCTGACCGGACCAGGATTTCCAGTGACACCTTCGGCTCCTGTGATCTGCTTCCAGGGCTCGATCAACCGCACTAACGGCTTTCTGGCTCACCTCAACGCAAACGGTGCGCTTCTCGATGCAACCTACCTTGGGAACAGCCCGGGAAGCGATGTCGAATCCGTCGGGGGATTGTTGCCGCTTGGCGGTGGTAACGCACTGGTCGCCTGGCGGGGGTCCGGTAATGACGTAGTCTCCAAGGTCCAGTTTGGGAGCGGAGGCTGGACGGCGCCCGCCTGCCTTTCCACCGATGTGCTCAACTCCGCCACGCTAGACGGCAGCTCGGGGACCGCGCCTGGGGATCTGATCACTCTCACCGGTTTTGGAATCGGGCCTGATAACGGTGTGGTCTACCAGCCCGATGCACAAGGCAATGTTCCCACGCAGTTGGCCGGCGTTCAGGTGCTCTTCGGCGGTGTGCCGGTGCCGATACTGTATGCGCAGTCGCGGCAGATCAATGCGATTGCGCCTGTGGGGCTGGGGACGATTAATACACCGCATAGCGTTACTGTGACTTACAACAATCAGCAGCTCGGACCAGCATTAGCGTATGCGATATTCGGCAGCCCTGGAATTTTTCGGCTGCAGATCGGGCAGTCGGCGCAGGCCGCGGCTATCAACCAGGACGGGACGCTCAACGGACCAGCGAATCCCGCGGCACGGGGGTCCATTGTGGCGGTGTGGGGAACGGGCTATGGCAAGACGAATCCTCCGTGTCCAGTCGGTGGACTTAACGTTCCCGACGCCGTCCCACTGAGCCCTGGCGTAAGCGCAACAATTTATTACGACGACTCATCGGGAGCGCTGCAACTCGCAACGGCACAATATGCAGGTAGCGCGCCAACCCTGGTGTGCGGGATCGTGCAGATTAATTTTCAAGTACCGCTGAACGTAGCTCCAGGGGCATTTTCTTTCTCGCCGGCGATCAACGAAAACGGCACCGTCACAGCGATCAGCGCCACAATCGCGGTGAAGTGAACCTGAGCAGGAGACCAGCGGTGTGCGCCGTTTGACTCTCCCCGAACAGAGGCCGAGGGTATTTAAGAGCCTGCCGGACTATAAGCCGGTTTCTGTGCCCCGCCCCTTCCATATCGAAAGCGGCGGGCGGCAGTCATTCCTCTTGGCCGAAGATCTCTCTCCGGCTCCAGCAACCTACCCGGAAGTGATAACGGAGCGGGACCGCTCCTCCTCCCCTATTTGGTCTTGCTCCGCATGGGGTTTACCCTGCCGGCGCGCATTACTGCGGCCGCGGTGCGCTCTTACCGCACCTTTTCACCCTTACCCACCGGGAAAATCCCGGCAGGCGGTATCTTTTCTGTGGCACTTTCCGTAAGACTCGCTTGACCAAGTCCCCCCGGCCGTTAGCCGGCATGCTGCCCTATGGAGACCGGACTTTCCTCCCGCCAAAGATGAGTTGCCCCACCTCCAGCGGGCGACTGCCCGTCCGGCAGGCCCGCATTTATTATGCGGACAGAGTGGGTTTGAGAGCAAGCGGGACGTGCCGATTTCAAGACGCCGGAGAAAAGAATATTTTCCTAGCTGCCGATAAGTAATTCGTGTATTCTTGGGGAATATTAGCTCGCTAGGGTTTATTTCCGGAAATATATAGTCGCGTGAGGGAGGAATCGCCCATGTTTAAAAGATTGGCCGCGATAATTGCGGTTCTGCCGCTGATTGTCATCGGAGTCTCGGCGCAAGGCCTCGACACCAGAGCCACCAAGGACGACTGGGAGGAAATTAATTTCGAGTACAATTCCTCCGTGCTCGTTGACGGGTTCCCGAGCCTGCTCAGGCTTGCCGAACTGCTCCAGAAGAATCCTGGCTATAAGGTAAGCCTCGAAGGCCATACCGATGTCATTGGCGGCAGCCGCGAGAACAACCGGCTGGGTCTGGCTCGCGCGGATATGGTGCGCGACTTCCTGGTTAAATACGGCGCCAACGCCGGACAGATCACGACTTCTACCCGTGGCAAAGCCGATCCCAAATATCCCGGTCAGAAATCTGCCTATTCGAGAACCGACGAGGCACGCTGGATGAACCGCCGAGTGGCCGTCACCGTAGTCGACGATCAGGGCCGTACCGTCAGCGCCGCAGGCATTGGGGAGGCGATTCGTGCCATCGCGCCACCCCCGCCGCCCCAGGGGATGACCGATTGTTGTACGGAGGTGTTGAAACGCCTCGACAAGCTCGACGATATCGCCAAGATGCTCCAGGATCTTGCCAATCAGAACGCGGCATTGCGTCAGCAGCTCGACACATTAAGGCAGAATCAGCAGGCACTTGAGTCCAAGGTCAACCAGACTCCCCCGCCCCCTTCCACCAGTGAAGTCGCGACTGCCGTCGCCAATGAGCTAAACAAGAATAAGCAGCCGATGTTCCAGTTGCTCAGCGCGAATGCCGGTGCGGACGGGAACGGCAACCTGACCTTTACGGGCAAAGGCCGGTTCTTCGCGCCTTTCGGTCGAAGTTTCGCGGTCCAGGCTCAAGGCGAATACCTGTATTTCAGGAATCAGAAGGAAGGTCAGTTCGACTTGGGTCTGGTGGACCGCCCCTGGTCCCGCTTTCAGGCCGGATTGTTCGCCAGCTTAAAGCATGTGTCGCTTTCGGGCGACCAAAGCGGCGGCAACCTGGGAGAGGCTTCGCTCACCCTCGATTACATTTTCAAATACGGCAAGCTGGGGATTTTTGGCACCAAGGGTTTCCTGGACAACGCGGTCGTCAACAATGCTCCGGTCGTCTTTGCGTCCGGCGTGGGCGGCGCAACCATTTCACCTGGCGTGGGCGTCGGGACGGTGCTGCCATCGGGCATGACTTCGCCCGACCTGATTACCCAGACTTACCTAAGAATCGTCGACCAGGCCGGCATCAGCGGCTCGATCAGCATGTGGGGCAACAACTACGCCGAGGGCAACATAGGTTTCTTGAAGAGCGCGGCTTATGGCGACCGCTTCGGCGGCACTTTGCGTTTCGTGTTCCCGCTGAACGACAAGCTCGCTTTCACGGTCGAAGGCGGTCTCAATGAGACCTTGGTGGGCTCCGGCAACAACGGCCGGGCGGTGGTCGGATTACAGTTCGGCAATTCCCTCCGGCCGAAAGAATTTCTGGGTGCGAATCATCCCGTCCCGGTGGATATCCCGCGCATACGTTACGACATTCTCACGCGAACGGTGCGGGTCGGCCATACTCCGCCGGTGGCGGACGCTGGTCCCAACCAGAATGGCGTAGCCGCGGGCACGATTACCCTAAACGGCTCCGGTTCTTATTCTCCGGACGGTCTGCCGCTCACATATCAATGGGTTCAGCAGGCCGGACCGTCGGTTACACTATCGAGCGCGACCAGCGCGATCACCACTTTCACCGCCGCGGCCGGCCAGGCCTATACGTTCCAGTTAATCGTCAAGGACAGCTTGGGCGGAGAGGGTACGGCACGGGTCAATGTCACCACGACCACTGCGTCGGGAGGAAGTGTTCTGTCCTTCATTGCTAATCCGCCGCAGATTCAACCGGGCCAATCGTCCACCTTATCGTGGAACGTGACCGGCGCGACCGGAGTCTCCATCAGCGGCGTCGGCAACAATCTGCCGCTTTCCGGCTCACAGTCGGTATCGCCGGCCCAGACTACGACATATACTTTGACAGCGACTTCGAGCAGCGGCACAACGACCGCTACCGCGACAGTTACCGTCGGCAGCGTGAGCGCTGCGCAACCCAGCCTGACCTTCTGCTATGCCCAACCCGCGACCATTATGGCGGGCGAGTCGGCCACGCTGTTCTATCAATCCCAGAATGCCAGCGCCGTTACCATCTCCGGGATCGGCACGGTCGGCCTCAGCGGCAATTATGCCGTGACACCGAAGCAGACCACTAACTACATCATCACGGCCACCGGACCCAACGGTACTGGAGCTGCGAGCTGTAACGTGGCGATTACGGTGACGCCCGGCGCTTTGCCTCGCATCGTCCGCTTCTCCGCAACTCCTATGACTATCACCGCCGGCCAGAGCTCGACGCTTACCTGGCGCGTTGATAATGCGACCACCGTCAGCATCAGTCAGATCGGCGGTAATCTTGCGCTTAGCGGCTCGCAAAGCGTGTCTCCCAGCGCGACGACCACGTATACATTAACCGCGACCAACGCAGCCGGTAGCGTCACAGGCCAAGCTACCGTGACCGTCTCCGCGGCGCCTCCTTCCAGTCAGGGTCCGGTAGTGGTGATCGCCGGCGGAAACTCAATTACTACCGTCTTCCGTCAGCTCACCATCAATGCTTCCGGCTCTTACAGTCCGCAGGGGAACAATCCTTTGACGTACCTGTGGACCTCGGTGAACGGCACGGCTTCGATTGTGAATGCGAATTCGCCCACGCCCAGTGTAATTCTGGGCAATATCGCCGGAGGACTCGACCAAAACGGTGGAGTCTATTTGTTCAACGTGAAGGTGACGGATAGCAAGGGCAATTCAACTACGGCTATAGTCACCGTGACACTCACGCCGTAGCGCCCTAAAATCAAACAGGGGCAGATCTGATTCGTACAGATCTGCCCCTGCCGCTATTTTGAACTGCAAAGATTATTCGGGTTCGCGAGTACGCTTCTTGCGATTACGTTTGCGGGCCAGCGCCTCCTTGGTGCGCTTTTTCTCACCGGGTTTCAAGTAGAAAGAATGTCTCTTGATTTCCTTAATGATGTCCTCTTGTTGGACCTTGCGCTTAAAGCGGCGCAGCGCGCTCTCCAGGGTTTCACCGTCCTGAATATGTACTTCGGCCAAACGTAACTCACCTCACTCTCGATTAGGGATTCAGACCAAAGCATATCATGCCGCCGCCTTTGAACTCAGTGGGTGCAGGTTGGATTTGCTGGTCAGAAGCAGCGCCACGCCGCACAATACTACCATCGACGCCTCCAGATCGCGAATGCCAATCGCTTCGCCCGCCACAAAATAGCCGATCGCCAGAGCCACTACCGGATTCACGTAGGCATAGCTCGACACTTTGGTGGCCGGCAGCACGCCGAGCAGCCACACAAACGCGGTGTAGGCCAGGATCGATCCCGCGACGACCAGGTAGAGAATGGCCAGCGCCGCTCGACCGGAGATTCGCGGAAATGGAATCATCTCACCGGCGGCTGCTGAGCACACGAGCAGCAGCAAACTTCCGGTCAGCATTTGGCCCCCCGCATTGAGCATTTTCGACGAGGGTAGTTGCATGCGTATCGAACAGATGGTTCCGACCGACCAGGTGATTACCCCGGCCGTAATGGCGAGGCAGGGGAGCAGGTTCGCGCTTCCGTAGGCTTGGTCGAAAGCGATCACGGTCACTCCTCCGAGACCGAGACCCATGGCCGCGACCATAGTCCATTGCAAGCGATAGGCCCTGAGCACGAAGATCTCGAGCAGGGATGTCCATACCGGAATGGTGGCCAGCAGCACGGAAGCGATGCCTGAAGGAACTGTTTTCTCAGCCCAAAAAAGCGCGCCGTAAGGCACCAGGAACATCAGCACGCCAAGGATCCAAAGATTGCGCCATTCTCTCCCGGAGGGAGCGGCAATTCCCGCGATTCGCGACCACGCGTAGAGCGCAGCCCCGGCGAGCAGGAATCGCACGCCGGCCGCAAAAAAAGACGGAAGGGTTTCAACCGCGATACGGATCGCCAGGTAAGTCGAACCCCAGAGAATGTAGAGAGCCGCAAAGGCCAGCACCACTCGAATGCGTGAATTTTGCCCCACGTTATTCCTAGCCGCACAGAGGCAGGCGGCGCCTCATCACTGGAAAGAAACTGCCGCCCGCCTTCGTTGTGCGGCTGTTACTTAAAAGCATAATGGGAGAGGCTACCTGTGCGCCGCTCGATTCTCATGACCACCTGGGGCTCCTTCGGGGACCTGCATCCATATCTCGCGGTGGCGCTCGGGTTGAAAGAGCGCAGCCACGCTGTGACGATCGCCGCGGCCGAAGCTTATCGCGGCAAGATCGAGGGCGAAGGGATCGGCTTCGCGCCGGTACGTCCGGATTTGCGGGATTTGCTGCAGGATCGGGACGTTATTCGGCGCGCGCTGGACCTCAAGACCGGAACCGAATACGTCATCCGCTCCCTGGTTATGCCATTCATCGACCAGGCATACGAAGATCTATTCGCTGCAGCCCGCAGTGCGGATCTGCTGCTGACTCATCCGCTGGCCTACGCGCTGCCACTCGTCGCTGAAAAGCTCCGCTTGCCGTGGATTTCAGTAGTCTTGGCGCCTATCGGACTTTTCTCCGCCATCGATCCACCGGTTCTCGCGCCCGCGCCTTATCTTCACCGCATGCGGCGCTTCGGCCGCTGGCCGTATGCACTCGCATATTCGATTTTCAAAACGATCAGCCGCTCCTGGGCCGCACCCATTGATCGTCTTCGCCTGAAAATCGGACTACCTCGGGCGCGCCTGCATCCGATTGTGGAAGGAGCTTTCTCTCCCTACGGTACCCTCGCTTGGTTCTCGAAGCTCTTCGCAACTCCCCAGGCGGATTGGCCGGCCCAAACCATCATCACCGGCTTCCCCTTTTATGATTATTTCGAGCCGGGCCGTGAAGCCGATCCCGCGCTCGATCGTTTCTTGTCGAAGGGCGAGCCGCCCATCGTGTTCACCTTGGGCTCGGCCGCCGTGCGGGAAGCCGGAGATTTTTACGAGCAGAGTCTGGCTGCGGCCCTGCGGCTGGGGCGTCGCGCCGTCCTGGTCATCGGCGCGGATGCCGGTAACATCCTCGTGGAGCGTTACCCAAGTCCGTCTACATCGTCGAATACGCGCGTTATTCCAGGCTATTCAGCCGAGCGGCTGCTACGGTGCATCAAGGAGGCATTGGAACTACCGCCCAGGCATTGCGCGCCGGGAAACCAACCTTAGTGGTGCCCTTCAGCCATGACCAGCCGGATAACGCCGCGCGCGCCGAGCGGCTGGGAGTCAGCCGGACGCTATATCGACGTAAATATAACGTCGATTCCGCGACCGGAGAACTGCAACGTTTGCTCCATGACCCGGGCTACTCCGTGCGCGCGGCGAAACTGGGCACACGCTTGCAAGCCGAGGACGGAGTCGCCTGCGCATGCGACGTGATCGATCGAAATGATGGCCCTTTCGAGCTAGAATCCCTTGCCCTGTAGGTGAAGTCCGTGTAATAATAGGAAGGTTGTTTGACAGTCCCGCTGATTTTGGCATCTTTCGCTGCGTTTGGTTCGTTTGGTTCAAACCGCGTCCGATCCTGCCCGGATTCGCTGTTCTGCAA
The DNA here is from genome assembly GCA_963799805.1 of uncultured Acidobacteriota bacterium. Classification (GTDB taxonomy): domain Bacteria; phylum Acidobacteriota; class Terriglobia; order Bryobacterales; family Bryobacteraceae; genus Palsa-187. The sequence goes on along the minus strand of CAWCYF010000001.1, from coordinate 762,149 downwards.
ATTCCAGAAGGAAAATTAAAATGAAGAATATTTTTGTAGGGAACCTCAGCTTCAATGCTACCGAAGGTGCGGTTCGATCGATGTTTGAAGCATACGGGACCGTTGATCGTGTCAGTATCGTGACCGACCGGGATACCGGACAAGCCAGGGGCTTTGGATTCGTTGAGATGAGCAACGATAGCGAAGGCGATAAAGCGATCGCCGCATTGAACGGCAGTGAGCTCGATGGCAGGGCGCTGAACGTGAATGAAGCCCGTCCCAAGGAAGCCCGCGGCGGCGGCGGTGGTGGATACCGCGGCAAGAGCGGCGGAGGCGGTCAGCGGCAGAACAACCGCTGGTAATTAACCGATCTGATTAAACCAACATGGCGGCTCGGCAAGAGCCGCCATTTCCTTTTTAGAACTTAAAGATTACGTCCATCGCCAACTGAAACTGATTCGTTCGAGTGCCGTTATCGTATGCCCGTGCATCGAAGGCGCGATCGAACCTGAGCTCCGGACGTAGCAAAATTGTACTTCCCACCCAATGCCCCCACATCAGAGTCTCTTCCGCGTACCGATTTTTGAAGCCCGTACGCTGTCCCTTTAAATCGTCCAGAAAATCGGTTCGAATCGAGAGATAGTTCTTCAACGAGAGCTGTTTTTCAACATAGTTATCGATCGCCCACTCGGGGGCAAAGCACCGAATCTGTCCCGCGGAACAGAAAGCTCCGTGAGTGCCTGTTTCAGGGATTATCGGCCCGCCTACAGCAGGAACATCCCTTTGATACATGTACCAGGTTTCCGTCGCCAGATGCCATGTAGCGTTGATTTTGTGGTACCACGTGTTGTCGAACATCTGGAGATTGTTATAGGCGTACTTGCCGCTGTTAAGACCGTTTATGCACGGATACACATTATCGTTGCCGTGGTTAAACGTGTAGCTGATACACGCCGTAGCCGACGGCGTCGCGTCCGGTGTCCAGAGAGCTACATCGTGGCTGGCTGTAAGCCCCAATTGAAGTACCCAATGATCGTTCAGCTTTAAAGTTCCCAGAATGCCGGTATCGGTAAAGGGATCGACGCTGTACAGCAAGGAGTGGGTGTATACGTAATTATCGGGCGCCAGTTGGGCTTCAATGCCCGGGATTGAAATGAACCGTCCGACTCTGATATTCAGTCCAGCGGCGACTTGAGGAATATACAGATCGAAATACTCCAGCACAGGGTCAAACCCGTACTGTCGATCCTGATCCAGCAGCTGTTGACTGAAATAGCCCTTGTTCACCGTAAAACGGTAGCTGGTGCCGAATAAACCGCTCAGGTGAAATCCCCAATCCACGTGATCGGTCTGCACGGTATCGGGCAGACGCTCAATATATAACACCGCTTGATCGAATTCGATCCGGTTTGCATAAATATCATATGCCGACGGGAAATTCGAGTCGTGCGAGGTGCTGAGATTGAAGCTGGATTCTACCCAGCCATATATTTTGATCCGGCTATTTTCCCACGCTTTGCCGTTTGGGCCGCTGTAAAGAGCGGTCATGAGCGGGGGAACGTTGGTATCCGGAGCGCCGATGTCCGGAGCGCCGCCGTAGGGCCAGTCGGCATTTGGAAATGGCGGCGAGTTCAAGGGCGACGGCAAGCCGCGGCGTGGAGGCGCCGGTCCGCTGGCCTCGGTTCCCTTCCAGTCATCCGCATAGGCTTGGTACAGCCGCTTTATAAACGGCGCCGGTTTATCGGGCGCAGTAGCGGATTGCCCATATGCGGGGAGGCAGGGGGCAAGCAGACCACACAATACGCTACAGATCGCGATCCCATGATCGATAAGAAGGGATGAAGGGCTTTTAAGAGCCATCGGGATGCGATTCAAGCAACGATTTAGCATTTTTGGGTTTAAGCAACTAGAGGCCCACTTCGGAGGATTTAAATGACAAGAACAAATTCGATTCGAAATTTAGCGCTCGCTGCACTTTTGATAGCTTTGCCCGTTGTGTCTTTCGCGGGCGTATTTGTTTCGATAAACATCGCGCCACCGGTTCTGCCGGTATATACACAGCCGATTTGCCCGGGCGACGGTTACATGTGGACCCCGGGTTATTGGGCCTATGGTGCAGATGGATATTACTGGGTGCCCGGCACGTGGGTTCTCGCGCCCCGAGTCGGGGTCCTCTGGACTCCCGGTTACTGGGGATTTGGCGGCGGACTTTACGTTTGGCATGCCGGCTATTGGGGACCGCACGTCGGCTTCTACGGCGGCGTAAATTATGGCTTTGGGTACGCCGGCGTCGGGTTTGGAGGAGGCGTTTGGACGGGCGGTCATTTCAGCTACAATACAGCGGTCGCGAATGTGAACACAACCGTGATCCACAACACGTACGTCAACCGAACAGTGATTAACAACACGACTGTGAACCGGACCAGCTTCAACGGTCCTGGCGGAGTCGCGGCGCAGCCGACTGGCGCCGAGATGGCCGCAAGTCGTGAGCAGCATATCGCCCCCACATCCGAACAAAGCTCGCATGAACGTGTCGCGAGCACGAATCGTTCGCAACTAGCTTCTGTAAATCACGGCCGGCCGGCGAATGCGGCGGTCGCGCGTCCCAATGCGCCCCAGAATTGGGCCGCCGAAGCTCCTAGAGCTGCAGCGGCGCCTCCAGCCCATGCGAACCCTCAGGTCACACGAAAAGCCAAACCGCAAAACAAGCCGGCTGGCAATCAACGCCCCCGCGGTGGTGAGGAAGAGCGCCATTAGAAGCGCGGCCAGTCACACGCGAAATTCAAAGCCGAATCAGCAGCTTACCGCAGATTCACTAGGAATCGCCTGCTACCCTGAAATCGGGGAATGCTTCTCGGCCGAGAAGTCCGTTGCATTAAGAGTGGTGCTGAACTCCCGGAGGCCGTTAACGCTCTACGGCGTCAGCCAGTGGCATGGCGTCGACGGGAGATTGTTTCGAATCGATTCGATAATCTTCGACCCGGAGTTGTAAAACAGCCGGTCGGAAATCAGAGAGGATGCATTGAAAGCCGAGAAATAAAGGGCCGCCAGCCAGCGGATTCCGAGACCCTCGCGCTAAATAGCTCTTCAAATCACAGGCGGCCGGAAACGCACGGCGATAAGTCCGAAAGCCCCGGCCGCCCGCAACGCTCACACCCGTAGTGTCTTCACAATTCTTACCGGCCGCTCCCGCCAGATGTCGCGCTTGAGGCAGGATTCAGATCGAATGCCTTTTCAGCGACCGACTCCACTTTCGATCGGGAGTAGAAAATCGGGAAGTATTTTCCGCGCGCCCAGAGCTGGTACAGATCGCGATAGTGCGGATCGTTCACGTCGCCCGATTGTCCCGGATTGTTCAATCCCACCGAGTTGTCCCAGTTTTCAGTGTCCACGATAATCTTAAAAGATCCGCCCGCCTGCTGATTCTCGCTTCCCCCGGTGGCATCGACGGTATAACTATCGCCGCTGCGCGGCAGGTCGCCTACGTTGAATTTCGCGCGCAGATCAGGCTTGAGCGCGGCGCTCATCGGGTGAAGAACCAGCGCATGATGGTATGCGCCCAGTTTCCACTTGTCCATGTCCGGGCTGAGCTGCTTGGTAAGCTCGGCGACGGCTTCATCCAGACTCTTCTCCAGGACCGTGTTTCGACCGGCAATGGGATCGGGACCGAACCTTCCGTCCGGCGCCTGGAGCCAGCTCACGATTCTGTTCAGCTCGGGGATTCCGATGAACGGCAGAGCTTCCTTCGGGACCAGCAGCGCTCGCACGTTCGCCTGCAGCCGCCCCTGCCACTTCTCATAAATTCCTGCCGGCGCCGAATCCTTATCGAGAACATAATCCCAATGCAATAATCTCGCCTGAGCCTGCTGCGACGCAGGGTTGCTGAGCGGTATATCGCGCAGCAACGGTACCAGACTGCGCGCAGGAATGGATAGAACGTTGTTCTGCAACTGAATCATATCCGATACAGTGAATAGCCGTCCTGAGCCAAGAAATTCCGCCACACTCTCGGAGCGATATGGGTCCGTCCATACGTAGTGCAGCGCCTCTTTATAGGGCCAGCCGGGCGGAATCAGATAATTGTTAGAAGTGTTAAAAAATCCTTTTTCCGGATTGAGCACATGCGGCAGCGCTTTGATCGGTAGATAGCCGTCCCATTCGTATCGGCCGTCGCCGGGCACCGGAACGAGACCGCTCCAATTGGGCCGCTGCGGCGCAATGCCAACCGCCTGGTAACCAATATTGCGGTCTTTATCGGCCCACACCATGTTCTCCGCTGGAATGCGGCTATAAGCGCACGCGTCCAGAAATTCATTCCAACTGTGGGCCTGATCCATGCGCAGGCTGGCGAGGTACGGAGCGCCGCCGATCTCTCTCCATGCCGCGCGCACCGCGTATGCTTTGTGATGCGCTTGGTCCTCATAAACAACGGGGCCATGCCGCGTGTACTTCAGCTCCGCAGTCACCGGCGCTTGGCCTTTCACCGGAATCGTTTCCTTGACAGACGTCATAGCTTCCCATCCGCCTTCATATTTGTATTGAGATGGGTTGGCCGGATTAGTGTCGTAAACGTAAAGGTCTTCACTGTCGGTTCCGAAGATGGTGAGGCCCCACGCGCCGAATTCGTTGTGTCCGATCGAAACGCCGGGAAGCGAGGGCTCGCCGCCGCCGATCACATCCCATCCAGGCGCAACCAGGTGAACCCAATAGCGGAGCGAAGGAGTTTCCTGGGCGCGATGCGGATCGTTCATCATCATTGGGTAGCCGCTCGGAGTGAGCTTGCCGCCCACCACCCAGTTGTTGCTCCCGATATCGGTCAACCGCTGGCTTAAATCCACCGATGACGGCATCGCCGCCGCCTCTTCCACTCGCGACACGTTCTTAGAATCGTTGCGATAGGCCGCGACCAATTCGTCTGCCGTAAATCGGAGCGGCTGCCGAAACGCCGCGTAGAGTCCCAAAATATCTCTCGATAGCAGCGAGGCATCAATGGCCGGGTCCATTTCGAGTTTCGGATCCGCGGGCTGGAAATAGGACAGGTCCTTAACTTTCTCCACGCCGATGGTTCGGATCGCAAGCGCCATATTCAATTCCTGGTTGACATTCCCGAGCAAGCCATTGAACCGCGTGATGACCACCGCCGGGGTCCATTTGCCGGGCGTGATCCCCAGCATCTTGAATTCGGGCGTCAGCAGACTCGGATTTCGCTGCGTCTCGGCTATATACGCGTTGATCCCATTGACGAACGCGTTGATGATGGCCGCGCCATGCGGATGATACCAGTTCAGCTCTTGCGTCAGATCGCCGCGATACATGAAGAGACGGTTGCCGATATCGCGCTTGACTTCCTTCGGCCCCAGGATTTCCGCCACGGTACCGGTGGCCTGCCGCCGCCACAGCTCGAGTTGGAACAAGCGGTCGCGAGCGACGTTGTAGCCCTGCGCGAAAAAAAGGTCCGCTTCGTTCTTAGCGTAAATATGCGAAATCCCCCAGTGATCCTTGAGGATTTCGACGGGTCTGGCTCAGCCCCGGCGTGACCAGCGTCTCCGGAGCGGGAGGCGCAGCCCGCATAACGGTTGGAAGGACCGCAAACAAAAAGCTGAGCGCCAGCCATCGGGATGTTTCTTGCTTAATCTTCATATAAGTGTGGTACGCCCGGTAAGATTCGAACTTACGGCCTTTTGCTCCGGAGGCAAACGCTCTATCCAGGCTGAGCTACGGGCGCACGATCAATAGCGGCAAATCCGGCTGGAAACAGTGTAGCACCGAACAGCTTCGCGGGCGCTGGCCAGTTCGTCAGACGCCTTGCATCGTTTCGCTCTCCACCTTCCGGGTTTTGGTGACCGGAGCGCGTTTTCTTTTTGCCGGCTCCTGCCCTGTCTCGAGCTTGAGTCCAACCATCCACTTGGGAGGTCTGCCCCGCCGCTTTCCTCCTCCCTGTGCAATGCGCTCAAGCGCGAGGATTGCTTCTTCAATATGCTGCCGTTCTGAACGGAGCTCCGAAATTAATTTAGTAAGGTCCATTTCCCTCTCACCAGTGTGGCAGGAATGAAGAGGGTTTAGGAGTCGAATCCTGAAAATCATAGGACGTCGGCGAAGCCGCGCTTCAGATGGCGAAAGAATAGCCCTCCCAGCACGAACACCGCCGACGAATACGCCGCGACGACGGCCAGCTCCCGCCACGACGGCCACGGCCCCGACAGCAATCGATAGCGATATCCGCGGACGATCCAGGACATCGGATTCAACTCGACTAGCTTGTGAAAGCGCGCGGGAATCACCTGTTCCGGAATCATGATCGGCGTGATCCAGAACCATAGCGTCATCACCACTGTCAGGACCTGCGCCGTATCGCGGAGATACACATGAAGGCTCGAGACGAACCATCCTACGCCCACGGCTAATAGTCCAATAAAAAACATATAGAGCGGCAGTAACAGAATCTTCAGTGTCACGGCTTTCAGGAAAATCGCCACCAGCGCAATGACCAATCCGAGCGCGATTAGATGATGAATCAGCGACGATAAAAAAATCGAGACGGGCACCACTTCGGCCGGGAAAACCGTTTTGGTGATGAGATTCGAGTGGTCGATCAGTGAGCTGGCCGATCGTACCACGGTGTCTTGAAACAGCAGCCACGGCAAAAATCCGCAGAACAGAAACATTACGTACGAATCGGTCACTTCACCCGCCGGCAACGTCTGGTGGAGGCACACTCTGAAGATGAAATAATAACTGGCGAGCAGCGCCATGGGATGGATCGCACCCCACAGCCAGCCCGCGGCCGAGCCGACGTAGCGCTGCTGGAAGTCGCGCCGGACTAGTTGGGTTACCAACGCGCGCCGCTCCACCAGGTTGCGAACAAAATGCCGTCCTGGAATCCGTGCCACGTTAAGAGTGTACAATAAGACAAATCTCAGACCTTGCGGAGGTCACATGAAAGCTCGTCGTTCCAATCGTCGTGATTTTCTACGGAGTGGAGCTGGTGTAGGCGCAGCGCTTGCCGCCGGGGCTGGATCGGCGCTGGCTGGGGCGCCCCAATCTGAACAAATCGCCGACCGCCCCGCGCCCGACGATCCCACCAAAGTTCAAGGCGTTCTGTCACGCCCTTATGGCGAGCGCTCGCGTTTTGAAACGGCTTTGCGTAAGCCTACCCCCGACGGACACGCTTCGCTGGCGCCGCTACAGGATATAGAAGGGATCATCACGCCCTCCGCGCTCCATTTCGAGCGTCATCATGCCGGGGTCCCGGACATCGATCCCAGCCGACATCGCCTGCTGATTCATGGGATGGTGGATCGCGAGACGGTGTTCACGGTAGATGACCTGAAGCGATTTCCTGCCGTCTCGCGCATCTATTTCCTGGAATGTTCCGGTAACGGGTTCCGGGAAATCCGGCCAAATAGGAAGTCTACCGTTCAAGACGGGCACGGGCTTACCAGTTGCGCCGAATGGACCGGAGTACCGCTTTCGCTGCTGCTCAAGGAGGTCGGGGTGCAGCAGGGAGCAAGCTGGCTCGTCGCGGAAGGATCGGACGCAGCCAAAATGACCCGCAGTGTTCCGCTTACAAAAGCCATGGACGATGTTCTCATCGCATATGGTCAGAACGGCGGGGCTCTGCGTCCCGAGCAGGGCTACCCGGTGCGGATGTTTGTGCCGGGCTGGGAGGGCAATATCAGTATCAAGTGGCTGCGCCGCATTAAGGTGGTCAATGAGCCGTACATGACACGCGAAGAGACATCCAAATACACCGACATCATGCCGGATGGCAAGGCTCGTCAGTTCACCTTCGTGATGGACCCGAAATCGCTCATCACTTTTCCCTCCGGCGGCCAGAAGCTCTCGGGACCCGGGTTTTACGAAATCAGCGGACTCGCCTGGTCCGGGCGCGGAGTGATCACCAAAGTCGAAGTTTCAACCGATGGCGGTCATACCTGGCAGGACGCTGCGATGCAGACGCCGGTGCTCCCCATTGCGCATACGCGCTTCCGCTTCCCCTGGAAATGGGATGGCAAAGAAGTCGTCCTGCAATCCAGGTGCACCGATGAACATGGCGACTTGCAGCCCACCCGCGCAGAGCTGATCGAAGCGCGCGGCGATCACTGGAGCTACCACTACGATGCCATCCAAAGCTGGAAGATCTCCGCGGATGGGAGCGTTGAGAATGTGCTGGCCTAAGGCAACCTGGCTGATCCTGCTGCCGGCACTCACTTTGCCGCTGCCGGCGCAGTCTCCAAATTATGGTCTGGGCCACAAGGCCAACCCCGAGCAGGTCAAAAATTGGGATTTCGCGATAAGTCCCGATGGTAAGGAATTGCCGCCGGGCAGCGGAACCGCGGCGGAAGGCAGCAAGGTCTACGCCGCACAATGCGCCTCTTGCCATGGGAAGACCGGGAAAGAAGGTCCCAAGGATGTCCTGGTCGGCGGGTTCGGAACGCTCAACACGGAAAAGCCCGTCAAGACTATCGGTAGTTACTGGCCTTACGCTACCACAGTGTGGGATTACATCAACCGCTCGATGCCTTTCAATAAGCCTGGAAGTTTGACGGCTGACGAGGTCTACGCGGTGACGGCCTATCTGCTGTCGTTGAACGATATCATCAAGCCCAGTGAAGCGATGAATGCAAAATCGCTGCCCCAGGTCCGGATGCCAAACCGCAACGGCTTCATCGGCGATCCGCGCCCCGACTGGAAAAGCCCGTCTACCGATTCCCCCGGCCACTGACGCTCGTTACTTGCCTCGCGGCTGCTGTTGCGTCATGCAGTGCAAGGTTCCCAAGCCCAGCACCAGGTCGCGGCATGGAATGCCGATGATCTCGCGATCCGGGAACAATCGCGCCAAAGTGTTCAATGCCACGCGATCGTTGGCGTCGGCAAACGTTGGAACCAATACCATCCGGTTGGCGATATAGAAATTCGCGTAACTTGCCGGTAGCCGCTGGCCGTTGAAATAGACCGGTTCGGGCATCGGCAAAGTTATCACCTGGAGATCGCCGCGCGACCGCAAGCGGCCGAGATTTTCCTTAAGCGGTTCGTAGTTTGCATCCGACTTGTCGGGCTCAATCGCAGTAACCGCGACATCGGGAGCAGTGAAACGCGCGACATCGTCCACATGGCCATGCGTGTCGTCGCCGGCAATCCCGCGCCCTAGCCAGATGATTTCGGCGACCCCAAGATGCTCTGCCAGCGCGCCTTCGATTTCACCGCGGGAGAGACCAGGATTGCGCGCCTGCACCTCCGAGAGCAGGCACTCCTCAGTGGTGAGGAGCTTCCCTGCCCCGTTCACATCGATGCTCCCGCCTTCGAGTACCAGACCGGTCTGCCAAATCCGGATGTCGAGTTCGCGCGCGATAAACGCGGGCACGGCGCTGTCCCGCTCCCAGTTATCGTATTTGGCCCAACCGTTGAACCGCCAGCGTGTCGCGGCAACTTCGCCCTCGGCGTTTTTCACGAACAGAGGACAATAATCGCGCGTCCAGCTCCGGTCCGTCACATGGTGAAAAAATTCAACTGCGGCCAGGTCCACATGGCATTTATGTAATATGCGTCGTGCCCGGTCTTCTTCCTCCGCATCGGTCACCAGAATGCGGACGCGCTCAGCTCGCGCCAGATGCCGTACGATTTCACCGTAGAGCCATGGGATGGGCGCGAACTTTTGAGGCCAATCCGATTTCTCATGCGGCCAAGCGAGCCAGGTGGCTTCGTGCGGCTCCCATTCGGCGGGCATCCGAAATCCCGCGCGCTTCATTTATCCAGCCAGCGATTGAGAATCGGCTCATAGGCGTCGATGCGCCGGTCTCGCAGAAACGGCCAGTTCCGGCGTACTTCTTCGATCCGGTGCGGGTCGCATTCCACCAGCAGAATCTCTTCGCCGTCAATGGAGGCTTCGGCAATCACTTTGCCGAATGGGTCGGCCGCGAAGGAGGTTCCCCAGAATTCGATTCCCTTATCGGGCGGACCTTCATAACCAGTGCGATTCACCGCCGCGACATAGATTCCATTGGCGATGGCGTGCCCGCGCTGGATGGTTCGCCAGGCATCGAGCTGCTCCGCGCCGAACTCTACTTTCTCGCTCGGATGCCATCCGATCGCGGTCGGATAGAAAAGGATATTCGCGCCGGAGAGCGCCGAGATTCGCGCGCCTTCGGGATACCACTGATCCCAGCACACCAGCACACCTACTTGCCCGAAGGGTGTTTCGAAATTCCGGAAGCCGAGATCGCCGGGCGTGAAATAGAACTTCTCAAAATAGAGAGGATCGTCCGGGATGTGCATTTTGCGGTATAGTCCCGCGATTTCTCCATCCGTTCCGATCACCGCCGCAGTGTTGTGATAAAGACCGGGGGCGCGGCGCTCGAACAAGGAGGCGACGATCACCACTTCCAGTTCCTCCGACAATTTCCCGAGCGCCACGCTGGACGGACCGGGAATCGGCTCGGCGAGCGCAAACAGCTCCGCTCGTTCTTCACGGCAGAAATATTGGGAGCGGAACAACTCCGGCAGACAGATAATCTGTGCGCCGCGTCCGGCCGCTTCGCGAATTTTCCACTCGGCTTTGGCGAAATTCTCATTCGGGTCGAGTCCGCAGCTTATTTGCACCAGTCCTACCCGAAACATTTCCGCGGATGACATAAGCTCTATTGTCCACGTTAATGGGCGATATAATGAAGGCGATCAGGCGGACAGGGTGCGGGCCCAAACCGTAAAGCGAGTTGCGCGCGAATGCGGGTTTGAGCTGGCTGGTGTCGCCTCTATCGATCCACCACAGGATTACGCACGCTACGAGACTTGGCTCGCGCTCGGCATGGCGGGCGAGATGCGCTACCTGACCGACCGCCGCGCCGAAGTGCGCCGCGATGCGCGAAATCTTCTTCGGAGCGCGCGATCCGTGATCTGCGTAGGGCAGTTGTACAACCTGCCGTCGAGTCCCGCGCCGGCTGGACACGCCGTCATCTCGCGCTACGCTTGGGTACGCGATTATCACGATACCCTCCGCGCCGGCATGGAGAAAATGGTCGAGCGGCTGAGCGAGTTCGCCGCGTTCGAATCTAAAATTTGCGTAGACACCGCGCCGCTACTGGAGCGGAGTTTCGCGCGCAAGGCAGGACTGGGATGGATCGGCAAAAACACCTGTCTCATCAATGAGCCGCTGGGATCGTGGTTTTTACTGGGAGAGCTGATCACGTCACTCGAACTTGAATCGGACGCGCCTCCGCCCGATCGTTGCGGCAGTTGTACGCGGTGCATCAATTCCTGCCCTACCGAAGCAATCGTGCCCTCCGAGGATGGCTGGAGGTTGGACGCACGCCGTTGTATCTCTTATTTCACGATCGAGCTGCGCGGACCGATTCCGGAGGAGCATCGCGCTGAGATGGGCCAATATATTTTCGGCTGCGATATCTGCCAGGATGTTTGTCCCTGGAACAATCGCGCGCCCGTATCTGAAACTTGTGAGGCCCCGCAGCTTGCCCCGCCCCTCGAAGAGCTGGCATATCTCTCCGAGGCGGAGTTTCATCTCCGGTTTCAAGGGAGCCCATTAACCAGACCCAAATATTCCGGATTCCTCCGCAACGTAGCTGTAGCGATGGGCAACAGCGGCCTCGAACGTTTTCGGGGGCCTCTTCTGCATCTGGCGAATCACCCGGATCATCTTGTATCCGAACATGCCCGCTGGGGTCTTGAGCGCTTAAACGAATGTACACTCGACGCAAATTGCTAAGGCAATGTTCGGCAGCCGTTGCCGGCGTGGCTCTCCCGGCACCCTCGGCTGAGATGGAACTTGTGCGTCTTGATGGAAGTCGCATTCGCCCGGGCGAAGTCGATCGACACGTCACATCGCTCATGCGCGCTGCCAAGATTCCTGGATTATGCGTAGCTGTTTTTAATCGCGGAAAAACCATTTACATCCACGCCTTCGGACTTCGCGATGTTCAAGAGAGTAAGGCGATGACTGTGGATACGGTAATGTACGGCGCATCCTTCACCAAATCCGCGTTCGCCTATATGTTCATGCAGCTCGTCGAGGAAAATGTTTTCGATCTCGACAAGCCAGTCTCCCGGTATCTGCCAAAGCCGCTGCCCGAATACGACAAGTATCGCGATCTCGCGGCGGATCCGCGTTATATGAAGATCACGAGCCGGATCATTTTGGATCACACCACTGGGTTCCCGAACTATCGTGCTTTGAACAACGACGGTAAGCTCGACATCAAGTTCGATCCGGGCACACAGTACAGCTACTCGGGAGAGGGAATGAACCTCCTCGGATTCGTCGTGGAGCAGGTCACCGGGAAGCCGGTTACAGAATTAATGAAGGTTCGGGTGTTCGACCGCTTTCATATGAATCGCACCAGTATGACCTGGCAGCCCGAGTTCGAATCAAATTACGCGATTGGGTATGACGAGCGGCAGCGGCCGCTGGGTCATCAAAAACGAAAGAGTGCTCGCGCGGCTGGATCGATGGATACGACAATTTCCGATTTCGCAAAATTTATCGAGGGAGTTTTTGCGCGCCGAGGCTTATCGCGGACTTCCTGGGATACCATGCTTTCTCCACAGGTGCGAATCTATTCCAAACATCAATTTCCGACGCCATCGAAGGAGACTACGCATCAAAATGACGGTATCCAGCTTTCCTACGGCCTCGGCTGGGGCTTGTTTCAATCGCCCTATGGGCGCGCCTACTTCAAGGAAGGGCATGACGACGGCTGGGAAAACCACTTCGTATGTTTCGATCACAACCAGACCGGAGTGGTTCTGATGAGCAATAGCTCCAACGGCGACAGCATTTTCAAAGATCTGCTGGCGTTCCTGATCGGCGACACGTTTACACCGTGGGAATGGGAAGGCTACATCCCTTATAATCGGCGCCCCGTAGGTTAGACTTCTACTACTTCGTCGAACAGGTCCGGCCGGAGGCGGATTCCGGCGCTCAACAGCTTTTCGTAAAATTTAGGGCGAATGCCGGTTGCGGCGAAGCGGCCGGCTACGTTGCCGTCCGCATCGAGTCCGCGCTTTTCGAAAACGAACAGATCCTGCAAAGTGATCATGCTGCCCTCCATGCCGGTCACCTCGGTGACGGAAATGACCCGCCGCGAGCCGTCGCTGAAGCGGGAGGCCTGGACCAGCAGATGCACGGCGCTCGCGATCTGCTGTCGAATCGAGGTTAACTGCATGTTCGAGTTGGCCAAAGACACCATGACTTCGAGGCGCGATATCGCATCGCGGGATGTGTTGGCGTGGACCGTAGTGAGTGACCCATCATGACCGGTGTTCATGGCCTGCAACATATCCAGCGCTTCTTCGCCGCGGACCTCGCCCACCACGATTCTATCGGGGCGCATACGCAAGCTGTTGACCAGCAACTCGCGCTGGCGCACGGCCCCGTTACCTTCGATATTCGGCGGCCTGGTTTCGAGTCGCACGACGTGAGGCTGCTTGAGCTGCAACTCGGCCGCATCTTCGATGGTCACGATGCGCTCCTTGGGGTTAATGAAGGCCGAAAGCGCGTTGAGAAGCGTCGTCTTCCCGGAGCCGGTTCCGCCGGCGATGATGACGTTCAACCTGGCTTTAACGGCGGCTTCGAGCAACTCCATCATGCCGGGCGTGACGGATTTGCGGGTTACCAGATCCGCAGGCATGAGTTTATCTTGGGAAAAACGGCGAATGGAAAGAACTGCGCCATCCACCGCCAGTGGAGGAATGATCGCATTTACGCGGGAGCCATCCATCAGGCGCGCATCCACCATCGGTGTCGACTCGTCGATACGGCGGCCGACCTGGCTGACAATCTTATCGATGATACGCAGCAGATGCTGTTCGTCCCGGAACGCCACGGTAGTGAGCTCGAGTAAACCTCGCCGCTCTACGTACACCTGCTTGTGTGTATTGACCAGAATGTCCGAGATAGTCGGGTCCTGTAGCAGCGGTTCGAGCGGGCCCAGACCAAATACCTCGTCGAGCACCTCCTCGCCGATTTGCTGCTTCTCAATGGCGCTGAGCAGCGTGGGCTCGGCATCGATGAGCGACATCACCGCTTGCCGTACCTCTGCGCGGATGCGCTGGTCGTCAATGGTCGCCAGCGCTTCCAGATTGATCTTGTCGACCAGCTTACGATGAAGGGTAAACTTCAACTCCTGGTATTCCGGCTTTAGCGTGGTTTTGGTCCGGCCGGCGTTCTTGAGGAGTCTCTGTTCCCAGGACGCTTGTTGGTTGGCTTTAGTGGCTTTATCGAGTGTCGAAAACATATCTACCAACCATATCGGCCTCGATACTGAATTACTCGCAAAAAAGCCTCCCGGCAATCCCTTGAGGGACGCACCTGCAGACACCTGCTCATTGCTGTACGGAAATGAATACCCCAGCCTGCGTAGAGCTTCCGTTATAGACGATCATAAGAGGGAGATCGCCGTTGGGCGCGCCGGGCGGTACCACGACATTGAACTGAAACGTCCCAGGCGATACCAGGTTGTCATAGCGCACCGTGGCGGGCATTCCCCCGATAGTGATTACAGGCAGTGTGGGCAATGCTCCCGATTGCATCACAGATCCGCTGACTACCGCTGTCGACGTCGGTCCAAACCCATTCGCGGCCAGCGCGATTTCTTCGTCAGGCGCAGCGGGCGTGCTCAGGCCGGGATACAGGCTGGCCGGTCCGACAAAGCTTCCATCGCCATGATGCGCCACAGCGTAATGGCTTCCGCCGGGCGACACGACCACATCGATGGATGGCGAGAGCGCCTGCGCCTGGACTGTGAAGGCCGCGGTCGCCACATTACCGGTAGTGAGCACCACTTGCACCGATGCCGGCAGTGTATCCGGCGGAGTGAGGATGTTCACCTGGGTTCCGCTGATATACCAAATGTATGCGCTCTTTCCATTCACCATTACGCTGACGCCATCGAGTTGAGTTGGCATCTGGTTATTCACGAAATCTGAGGCTTGCCAGATACGCGAGTCCCCGGCCGGAGCGAGATTCATCCCTTTAATCTCCAGCCACGTGTTGGGCGCGATGGGCGGAGCATCGGTGAAGGCATTCGCAACCAGAGTGATCGTCGGCACTGTGGGCGGGAGCGCAGCCATAATATTGATCGTGTCCGCTCCGCTTGCGATCTGCACGGTGATCTGAACAAAGCCAGTGAAGCTCGATGGCAGAAACGCTGTGATCGCCGAATCGCTCCACGCCAAAACCTGTAAGGCCACTTTACCCGGGTACGCCAAGACCTGACAAGTTGAGCAGGGATTCCCAAATCCCGTCCCGTTCACGGTGATCGCCGCGCCGGCCTGAACGATCTTGGCGGTGCCGGTGCCGGCGAGAAGCGGAGTCACCGAGGAGATATCCGGCGCGTATTTACAACGGAAGGAAGTATAGTAACCGGCGGGTTCTGTGAAAGAGCCGCAGCCAACCGGAGTCGTTCCTGCCGTGGCCTGAAATGTTCCTGTTCCTTTGACAAACTCATCGTAAAAGAAGAGATTGGTTGCGCCTCCATTCTGGAACGCGACGGGTCCCCATGAGACCTGGGTCAGGTTTCCGTATTGAGTTCCTGCCGCGTTTTCGAGACCAAAGTACAAGCCGCCATATTGCGATAAATAGGGGTCCTGGCTAGGCGTAGAGCCAATCGACATCCAATCCGATGTGCTGGCGAGAAATGAAACGATGATCTGACCCGTTTCAGGGGCTTCGTTGCTGCTCGTGTTCGCGATCCCATGGCCCCTACAATTGATGAGGCCGCCCAATAGTCCCGAGGTCGAATCGATATGGCAATAGGGAAGAATGCGGGTGTGGGAATTGTCCTCGGCGAAGCTGAGCGACGCGCTGGTTAAAGATACTACGCCGTCGCTCGCATTTGGTAATGCCGATCCCGTGAGGCTCGGAAACCAACTCCCCTGATTCCCAATAATCGCCAGCGCGTCTACACCGCGAAGATCATCGACTCCCTGATTCCATCTCCCCAGGTCCCATAAAAACGCGCTTGCGGGAATCATCTCGAAAGCTTGGGTTCCGGACGAAATGAGAGCGGAGTAATTCGCCGCGAGATAGGAACCGAAATTTGGCGTCGCAATCTCAATCAGTTTTCGAACGAGCGTGTTCGCGGGCGGCGACAATGTTCCATCCGTTTGCAGGCCCGCTAGATAGGACCGGGCAATGAGTCCGCCCATGCTGTGGCCGATCAGGTCGATCTGAGGAACTTGTGCGCCATTGTCGTACTGGATCATATTCAGAACTTGACCCAGAGTAGATCCTAGCATTTCGATACTCTGATTCGGACCTTCGACACAATTATCGAAGAAATACACCACCGGAACATTGTCCGGCGCGGCCTCAAGCTGCTGAGCAAGATCTCCAAATGTGTCGGACGCTTGTTCCGGCGCGCATATATTCGTAATGCCGTTCTCCCAACCGTTCAAGAGGACCACCGGAGGCTCCGTAGCGGTCGATGATACGGTTTGCAGCGCGCTCACCGTGGCGTTGACCGCCGCCTCGCGCGTTATGCCGGACGAATTGATCGCCGATACGGTCACGGTGTAGTCCCCTGGTCTGGTTGTAAGCGACGCGGCCAGCAGTAGATCGTCGCCCTTCAGGTTAGGCGCGAGAACAAATCCGGTGGTTTGCGGGCCAACAATCCTGATGGTGCGGCTGCTTGCGGTACGCACGAAGTCGAGCGTTTGGCGCGGGGCATCGATCGAAACCGCTTCGCCGGCTCTCAATTGATAACGGGTCCGGTTTAACGTCAAGGGCTGGGCTGGCGCAGCCTCGGCTGCCAATGAGGAAAACGCAAGTATGACGCCCCAGGCGCCGAGCCGTACGATTTCTGACCTCATCAGCCTATTTTAGGAGATCGAGGCTGGACGGCAGGCCATCAGTGGTCATAGAGTACGTGATGCGCGTACGCTTTTTGGACTTCGGGATCCTCCTCAAGATGCTGATGGAGAATCCACACGCCGTCCGCGTTGGCTACAAAAACCAATCCTCGCCGATCATCCCTGCCGATCGCCGTGACGTCCGTGAACTCGCGAGCCACTTTCGGACGTTGCGGATCGGAAAAATCCATAATTCGGATGGTTTGCGGCGCGGCAGCGATGGCCTGAGATCCCGGTTCACTGGCGATCAGCGCAGCCGTGCCCGCGACTGCGAGAATGCTGCCGGATCCGCCATTCGAGGGATAAGACACGTCCGACAATACGGCAGGCTGCGTCATCCGGGTAACATCGATCAGCGTGATATTCCCGCCTGGATCGTGTTCGGCATAAAGATAGTAGCTGCTGAAATGTTGTGTGGTGAAGAAGCGCCGGACGGGGCCATTCGTGAGAGGAACGTGCCCTACCACTTCAATCTCATCGTTTTTTGGCATTTTGTCCTTCGCGTAACTAGCGGACGTAACCACAATAAATCCGGCAAAAAGAGTGATGGGAAATAATCGCACTGGATCGTTCCTTTTATTCTTGAGTTGAGCGAACTGTCTGTCTTGCGTAGGCCACGCAGAATCCCGCAGGCACCAAAAACACAGTGAAGATGACAGAAACACTTAGTCCGCCAATCAGCGCGCGAGCGAGCGGAGCATAGGATTCACTTCCTTCGCCCATCTTCAGCGCCATCGGTAAAAGACCAATTACGGTGGCGAGCGATGTCATCAGTACCGGGCGCAACCGGACGCGGCTGGCTGCGGCCACGGCTTCTAGCGGAGCCATGCCGTCCTGGCGGAGTCGGTGCGCAAATTCGACAATCAATATGCTGTTCGACATGGAAATGCCCGCGAGCATCACTACACCCATCAGCGACATCACGTTGAGCGTGGTGCCGGTGAGCCACAGGGTGAGGAGAACCCCGGTCAATCCAGGCGGGAACGCGAGAAGAATAATGAACGGGTCGATAAACGAACGGAATTGCGCGACCAGGATGAGGTACAGCAGCAGCACCGAGAGCGAGAGGCCGAGAGCAAAACTCTTGAACGAGGAGCGCATGCCCTCCACCATTCCCCTCAGCGTGACGTCCACGCCCTCCGGAAGTTTAGTTCGAGACAATAATCCGTCGATCTGATCGGCAATCGAGCCGAGATCTTCGCCGAGCGGACGAACATAGATATCGAGGACCCGGCGGATCTGGTAGTGGTCCACTTCAGTGGGAGCCTCGAAGCGGGTGATCTTGCTGACCATGTCCAGCCGAGTCGGGCGCTTGAGGGCGGCTCCATGCAGCGGAATGGCCCGCAGGTCGAGCAGGCTCTGGATCTGTTGTTCCGGATACTGGACGTTCAGAAAATAGTTGTTATTGTTTTTGGGATCGATCCAGATGTTGGGCGCCACCATCTGATTCGAAGTGAGGGCTGTAATCACATTCTGTACGACTTCCTTTTCGCTCAAGCCCAGTTCTCCGGCCCGAGTCCGGTCGATATCGAGCCGGAGCGCGGGGTAATCGAGATCCTGGGGAATGAAGGCATCCGCAACGCCTCGGAACTGGCGAATCTGCCGGGCCAGGTCGAGGGTGGCCGCATAACTCGCCCGGAGATCGGTACCGGCAACCTGCACGTCGATGGGCGCGGCGAGTCCCAGGTTCAGCACCGCATCGACCAAGCTGCCTGACGAAAAGTACGCCGCCAGCTCCGGCATCTCCTTCTGCATCCGCGCCTTCACGAGCGCCATATACTCAAAGCTGCCGGTCCGATGATCTGGCTTAAGTCCCACTTGAACAAAGGCCGTGTGCATCGCGGAGTTAGAGGTGTAGATCGCGGAAAAGCCTGGATCGACGCCGATATTCGATACGATCATCCCCAGGTCGCTCTCGGGAATGGTGCGGTGGATAAGTTCCTCCAGGCTTGCGATTTCCTTTTCGGTCTCGACCAGCCGCGTGCCGGAGGGCGCCTTCACGTTGATGACAAACTGCCCCGCGTCCGTGCGGGGGAAGAAGGAAAGCTCGAGCTGCGGGAAAAGAAGCAGGCTCGCCGCAAATCCAACGGCGAACACCGCTAATACCGTAACCGGCCGCCTCAAAACCAGCGATACGAGCTGGTCATAGCCTCTAAGAAAAGCTTCAAAGCCGCGATTGAACCAGGCATTGAATCGCGATCCGGCGCCGGTGGCATCGGGTGTCGATGCGGCCGCGTGCTCCCCGGAAGGCTTCATGAAGCGGGCGCAGAACAGAGGCACCACGGTCATCGCCACCAGGTAGGAAGCGAATAGGGAAAGCACTACGGCCAGGGCCAGCGACGAGAAGAGAAATTTGCTGACTCCGTAAAGAAGTGTGACGGGAAAGAAAACCACCACTGTGGTCAGAGTCGCCGCCAGGACCGGCAAGGCCACTTCGCGCCCGCCTTTTTCCGCGGCCACCTCGGGCAGCTCGCCCAACTCAAGGTGCCGGTAAATATTTTCGAGCACCACGACGGAGTTGTCGATCAGCCGCGATAGCGCCAGCGCGAGACCGCCGAGCACCATGGTGTTGATTGAGCTTCCGCCGATTTGCAACGCGATTAAGGCCGCCAGCGCAGAGAGCGGAATCGAGAAAAACACCGCGACCGTGGCCCGCAAGCTGCCGAGAAAGATTAGAATCATTAGCGACGTCAGGAACAGGCCGATGCCGCCCTCATGCAGCAGGGTCTGAATCGCGGTCCTGACGAATTGCGATTGGTCGAAAACCACTCGGCTCGCGAGCGACCGCGGAACGTCGAACAAGTGCTTCAGTTTTTCTCTAACGCCATCCACTACCGCAATCGTGTTCGAGTCTCCACCCTGCTTCAGCACCGGCAGGTAGACCGATCTCTGGCCGTCCACGCGGACGGCGTTGTACTGCAGCGCATAGGCATCCTTGGCCACGCCCACATCCGAGACGCGAACGGGAATTTCGCCGGAAACCTTAATGGGAACCTGATTAATATCGTCGACTTTGCTGACCTGGCTGTTGGCGTAAATGTTGTAATCGTACTTGCCAATCTGCACGTCGCCGGCGGGAAGGATCAGGTTCGAATCGTTCATCGCGCGCACCACATCCATCAGGCTCAATTGCCGAGATTCCAACTTGAACGGATCGGCGTAGAGCATGATTTCGCGCCATCGCCCGCCGAACGGCTGAGGAACCGCCGCGCCCGCGACGCCCGCAAGTTGATTGCGCACTACATTCTGCGCCAAATCTTTTAACTGGGTTTCGCTGAGATCGGAGCCTCTCAAAGTCACCAGGCACACGGGGAGGCTGGAGGCATCCATCTTGAGCACAAACGGCGGCAGCGTGCCGGGAGGCAGGTGACTGATCTCGGCCATGGCGAGGCTGGCGATGGTAGTAACCGCTGAATCGGGATTGGTCCCCGGTTGGAAATAAACTTTGATGACACTCACGCCCGCCAGGGATCGCGATTCCATATGGTCGATCCCGCTCGCGAGCGTAAAGAAGCGCTCGAGGTGATAAGTAATGTTGCCTTCCACCTGTTCCGGCGGCATGCCGGAATAAAATGTCGCTACCGCGACCACCGGGATGTTCATCGCCGGAAAAAGGTCCACCGGCATGCGCACCACGCTCACTAACCCGACAATCGCGATCACGAGACAAACGACCACAATCAGGTAGGGCGTGCGGATGGCGAAGCGGGACACTCTTAGTGAGCCTCCGCTTCCTGGATCTTCACCTGAACCGGCTGCCCATCTTTAAGACCGGCGTGCCGGCCCACGACCACCGTCTCACCTTCTTGCAAGCCCGAGCGCACCTCAACCAGCCGATCGGTTTCAAGGCCGAGAGTCACCGGCACGATCCGAATCACTCCGGGCGGCACAATGGCGTAGACGCGAGAAGAGGAATCGGTTCGATCCACGGCATCGAGCGGCACCGCAATTGCGTTGTGGCTTTCATCAATCCGCAAATGCACCTCCGCGTACATGCCGGGAACCAGCGTGAGACCGGGATTCGGCACATCGACTTCGGTATCCATGGTTCGAGTCGAAAGCTGTACCGTATCGGCAAACCGCGCGACCCTGCCCGGAAAGGTCCGGTTCAGAGAAGGAACATCGACATCGACGAACTCACCCACGTGGATGCGCGGCACGGCGGATTCAGGAACGGGCAGAGTCAGCCGAAGCAGGTTATTCTGTGAGAGCTGCACTACGGGCATTGCCTGCGTTTCGGAGGCGGTCCCGGCCTGGATCATCGATCCGATGTTCGCGTAACGCTTCGTCACCACGCCGTCGAAAGGCGCAGTGATGGTGGTGTATTTGTGCAGCGTCTCAAAGCGCGCCTGCTCGGCACGGGCCACGCGCTTCTTCTGCTGGGCGGTATACAAGACAGATTTTGCCGCCGAGATTTGGGCTTCAGCCACCAAGTCGCGGGAATGCGCTTCGTCGACTTCCTGCTGCGGCACCAGGCCAGGATCCCGCTTCAACACATCGGCGATACGCGTATACGACAGATGGGCCAGCTCGTGCGCGACTTCGGAACGTTTTAACTCATCCGACGCCGTGGTGATCTCGGCATCCGCCTGATCGAGCGAAGCGGCCGCCTTGGTCAGGTCGTCTTCCATTTCGGGGATCTCGAGAGTCGCCAGGATCTGCCCCTCGCGCACGCGGTCTCCAATATCCACGGTGATCGAGCGAACATAGCCCGCGATTTTGGCCATGACGTCGATTTGCTGGAAAGGCGTGAACTCAGCCGTGAGCACCAGGTTGTTTGCAAGATCCGCGCGCGTTGACTTCGCGACTGGCACAACCGGCCGCGCATCCACTGCATCGGCGGATTTTTCAGCGCCCCCGTTGATTCTTGCGCAGGAGCTAAGAATCAAACTGGAAACCAGGACAGCCGCAGCGAGAAAAGGACTGGCGCTCCGGATCATCGCAAAGCTCCCATCGCGAAAGACAGCGCCGCGCGCCGGCTCAGATACTCATATTTCGCGCTCGCAGCCCCGATTTCCGCAGACACTTGGCTCAGTTGCGCCTGATTCAGTTCGACAATGCTGCCGAGGCCGATGTCATAGCGCGTTTGCGCGAGGCGCAGCGCCTGCTCGGCTTGGGCTACCAAGCGTGCGGTCACATCCAATCCTTGAAAAGCGGTATTGGCATCCAGCCACGCCACGTGCACCTGTTCCGAGATCTGCACCGTCAGGTCCTCCACATCTTTGTCGGAGGCTTGGGCGCGCAGCTCAGCTTCGGTCTGGCGGGCGGCGTATAATTTTCCGTTCAAAATCGGCACGCTCACGTTTACGCCCGCGGCGCTATAGGTTGAACTCAGCCGCGGATCGGTCGCCGGGAGCACGCCCGCCACGCCCAGCAGGCTGAATAGTGGGGCGGCTCAGCGCCTGCTCTGCCCGCGCCAAGCTGTGGGCGGCATCGCGATTAAGTTCGAGTGTGGCGAGATCGGGCCGTTGCTTCAGCGCTTGCGCCAGAAGCGGCTCAGGATCGGGACCGAGCGGCGGCGGCAGTGGTTCGTCGACCAGCTCGTACGTTTGCGTTGGAGCTGTACCGAGCGCTGCTCCCAAACGCGCGCTGCCGGCCCGAACATCGTTCTCCGCATGGACCAGCGCGAGTTCCGCTTCGGATACGGCGACCTCGGCGAAGCTAACGTCCAGAGTCGATTTAAGGGAACTTTGCGCCAGCGCCTGTACCTGCCGCAGCGTCAAACGGCGATTTTCCGTAACCGCCTGCGCGACCTTCAGCACGGCGCCGGCCGCCAGCGCCTGATAATAGGTCTGGTCCACGCCCATTAGAATTTCGGCGCGCGTGTTCCCAACATTTTGATCCTGGGCTGCGGCTTGCGATTTGGCGGATTCGACAAGATTTTTCGTGCGCCCAAAATCTGTGATCAGCTGACTGAGGGTCACACCGGCGGCCACGCGACTGTACAGGCTCGAGGTTTGCACGTTGCCGGCGGCCAGAGTCGAACTGTGTTCGGCCCCCACCCCGGTGAAGTTGCCCGTAAATTGCGGGTAGAGGGGCGCACGCGACTCGGATACGGCCGATCTCGCGGCTTGAGCGATCAGGCCGGCGGCGGCGATACGGGGATGATTCCGGATCGCCAGCGCTTCGGCTTGACCCAGCGTGAGCTTTATCGGCGCCTGCGCCAGGACTAGACGTCCTAACGGACCGATCGCAATCAAGACTATGGTGAGCCGTCTCGAGGTGGGTGATTTGGCGGGCCTCAATTCATCCGTCCGTAATTGGTTTGCACAGCGCCTGTAGTGGTTTTAGCATCGATCAGCTCGGTTTAAGCCTGAGGAATTGCTGATGTTTTTCTGACTTCCGTGTCAGAAAGAAATCAGGATCGTGTCACTTGCAGTCGAACCGGCGTGCTCCTATATATAAAGAAAGCGTGCATATTCTGGTGGTCGAGGACGAGCAGAAAATGGCCAAGGCGCTTCTCGAAGGCCTGGAGGCCGACGACTATTCCGTGACCGTCGCGCACACCGGCGAAGAGGGATTTTACCTGGTTCAAGCCGAGCCATTCGATATGGTGATTCTCGATGTGATGCTGCCGGGACACGACGGTTTCGAGATTCTAGCCACTCTTCGCAAGCGCGGAATTAAAACTCCAGTGCTCCTGCTCACTTCCAAAGATGCGATTGAGGATCGGGTACGCGGCCTGGACGCGGGCGCTGACGATTACCTGGTGAAACCCTTCGCATTCCCGGAATTGCTGGCGCGGACCCGCGCTTTGTTGCGCCGGGGCAAGCCCGATGTAAGCTCGCGGCTCACGCTTGCGGATCTGGACATGGATGTGGCGCAACGATCCGTAGCTCGCGGCGGCCAACCTATCGACCTTACCGCTCGGGAATTTCAACTGCTCGAATATCTCTTCGCCAACCAGGGCAGAGTGGTCTCGCGAGAGATGCTGGCGCGCGATATTTGGAAGGAAACCGCCCGGCAAACGCCGCTCGATAATGTGATCGATGTCCAGATCGTCCGGTTGCGCCGGAAGCTCGACGGGCAGTTCGAACGAAAACTCCTGCACACTGTAAGAGGGGTTGGTTTCGTGCTGAGGGAACAAGAAGACGCCTGATGCGATTGCGTCCGAAGCATCTCCGCACGCGCCTCACGGTCTGGTACGTTTCGGTACTCGCGGCCTTGCTGGTTCTCGCGTGGGGCGGAACGTGTAGTCTTCTCTTCCGGCAGTTACGAAACCAGCTCGATCATTTCTCGATCCAGGAAATCGAAACTGTCGAGGGCCTTCTGTATTTTACGCCTGACGGGCAGCTTCGATTGCGGGAGGACTATCACAATCATCCCGAGTCTAAGGACGTGATCGATCGTTTTGTCGAAGTGCTGTCTCCCGGCGGCCGGGTGATATTTCGGAATGAGCGGCTGGGCGGGCGGATGCTCGGGGGTAGCGTTTTCAGCGGCGAAGGGGTCGGCGGATATTCGCTGCGCTCCGCGCGTCTTGCCGATGGAACCCGCGTTCGCCTGGTCAGCCGGGTTCATATTTTAGACGGACGCACTCTGCTGATTCGTCTTGCTCACAGCGAGGAGCCGCTGTGGTCCTTATTGAAAGAATTATTGATAGCGTCGCTGTTGGTGCTGCCTATAATTCTTGCGATCGCCGGATTGGCCGGCTATGCCCTGGCGCGACGTGCGCTGAGCCCCATCGAGCGAATGGCTGGCCGGGCGATGGAGATCACTCCGGAAAACCTGCACGAGCGTTTACCAAACGACGACACCGGCGACGAACTCGGACAACTGGCGCGTGTGTTTAATCACACGCTGGCCCGGCTCGAGCAGGCCTTTGAACAGCTCCGGCGTTTTACGTCGGATGCGTCCCATGAACTTCGCACGCCGCTGGCTGCAATCCGAAGCGTGGGCGAGGTCGGCCTGCAAAAGGACGGCAGCCGCGCCGAGTATCGCGACATTATCGGAAGCATGCTGGAGGAGGTAAACCGCCTCACGTCTCTGATCGATAATCTACTGACAATCTCCCGCGCGGATTCCGGACATATCCAACTTCAGCGGACGATTGTACCCGTAATGGCGCTGGCGCGCGAAGCCGCCGGACTGTTCGAGATTTTGATGGAAGAGAAGTCGCTGCGGGTTGTGGTGGAAGGAGACGAAGGCGCGGCAGTTAAAGGCGACTGCCTTTTTCTGCGGCAGGCGCTGGTGAATATTCTCCACAATGCTGTCAAGTATTCGCCTGCCGGGGGAGCTATCCGCGTCCGTGTGCGCCATGAAGATGCGAGTCATATTGTCGTCGAGATCGAGGACCGCGGTCCTGGAATTCCGCTGGAAGATCACGTAAAAGTATTCGACCGGTTTTATCGAGTGGATCGAGCCCGCTGGCGCGAATCGGGCGGCGCGGGCCTGGGACTTGCGATCGCCAAGTGGGCGGTGGAAGCTCATGGCGGCAGTATTGGGTTGGAAAGCGCGCTCAATCAGGGTTGCACGTTCCGTGTCAGTCTGCCCGCTGCTGCCGCATCTTTCTAGATTAAATTTCTTGACATTTAAAGCGGCGCGTATACAGTAGTAATACTCCCCCTGCAACAGATCCTCCCCCGGACTGTGACCTAGATAGCGATAGCTCTGTCCAAAGATTCCCGATGTCTGTAGTTCCCTGGTTTGCTCTGCGGGTTCGCCCGAAGCATGAAAAATCGGCTGCGACGGGCCTCGAAAGGCAGGGCTTTGAGCCGTATGTCCCGCTGCACCGCGTGCGGCGCCGATGGTCGGACCGGATCAAGGAAATCGATGCGGTCCTGTTCCCCGGGTACATTTTCTGCCGGTTCGCCCGCGCGGAGAGAATGATCGTGATCAATTCCCCCGGTGTCGAATCGATCCTCGGCTTCGGCAAAATCGATATTCCAGTGGACGACGCCGAACTCGCGGCGGTACGCACGTTGATTGGATCGGGCCGGCCGCTCGCGCCATGGCCCTATCTGAACATCGGACAGAATGTCGCGATCGAAAGCGGTCCCTTGGCTGGGCTGCGCGGAGTAGTCCTGCGCGACGAGAACGCGTGGCGAGTGGTGGTGAGCGTCGAAGCTCTAGGCCGTTCGATTTCCGCCGAAGTGGATCGCGATACGATCGCGGCGGACTACCCTTCCGCTCCTGCCGTAGATTCACATTTGCATGGCTGTCAACAAACCTAGAAATCGTATCCTGATTTTTCGCCTGACGCAGGATGAGTATCAAACGCTGCGAACGGCGTCGTCCGGCGCGCGAAGTCTTTCGGAGTTTGCGCGCGACAAGCTGCTAGGGTCGCTGGGTGCGCCCGCGCTCGATGAACAGATCACAGATTTGAAAAGCAAGATGGCGAGAATCGCGGAACTGCTGGAGAAACATTGATGTTCAAATGCCTTTTACTTGGGCTTTTGCCGCTCCTGGCCGCGGCTCAGGTCCGACCCAACCTCATGGAGGAAGTCGGCAGGGCTAATCTACCGGCGCAAAAACTTGGCGTGGACGATTTGGTCGCCGTATCGGTATACGATGCGCCGGAGCTTACTCGGACCGTGCGGGTTGAGCCGGATGGCGCCATCCACATGCCCCTGCTGAAGTATGGCATCGCGGCCGTGGGACTTTTCCCGGGACAGCTAGAGACCAACATCGCCGACGCACTTCAAACCGGGGAGATCCTGGTGGACCCTGTGGTCAAAGTGACAGTCGTTGAATATCACAGCCGGCCCATCTCCGTGATGGGCGCGGTAAAAAAGCCGCTGACGTTCCAAGCCGTGGGAACCGTAACGCTTCTCGACGCACTCGCTGAAGCGGAGGGACTGACCAACGACGCGGGCACCGAGATCCTGCTGACTCGCGGCGACGCCGTGGAGCGGATTCCCGTGAAGCGGCTGCTGAAGGACGCCGATCCGGCCGTGAACTTCACCCTGCATGGCGGAGAAGAGATCCGCGTGCCGGAGGCCGGCAAGATTTTTGTGGTCGGGAATGTGCATAAGCCGGGCGCGTTTCCTGTGCGGGATGCGAGCGATAACTCCGTGCTGAAGATGGTTGCGCTTTCCGAAGGACTGCTGCCGTATGCGTCGAAGACGGCCTACGTGTACCGGCGGAATTCGAGCGGCGTTAAGCAGGAGATCCCGGTCGAGCTCGAAAAAATCATGGAGCGGAAAGCGTCCGACGTTCCGATGCAGGCCGACGACACGCTATATATTCCGGACAACAAGAACCGGCGCGCCGCCATGAACGTGATCGACCGGATTACGAACTTCGGCGCGTCGACTGCATCCGGTATCGTGATCTGGCATTAGATCCCCATCATGAATAGGTCCGAAATCAATGTTCCCGCGGTGCAGGAAATATACCGCGGGGCCGCGCCGGTTATCGATGGTGAATATGAGCCCGAAGCCGCTCATGTGCCACTGGCGCACTATCTGTGGATTCTGCGCCGGCATAGCTGGAAGATTCTCGGATTCATAATTGCGGCAGTGTTGGCGACCCTGATCGTCTCTTTGCGGCTCACGCCGATTTACGAATCGACGGCAACGGTGGATATAGACCGGCAGATGCCGACCAATGTGCTGGGTCCGGATGCCACAGAGTCCGCCGCTAACGACGCAGACCAATTTCTGGCAACCCAGGAAAAGCTGATTCAATCCGATTCGGTCCTGAGGCCGGTGGTCGACAAATTTCATTTGCGCGAAGTGGAGAAGGATGCGCTCGAGGAAGCGATCGACAAGTCTTCTACCAGCCTCGAGGCGCCGGTGATTTTGAAAAATCTTAAAGTCACGCGGCCGCCTAATACCTATCTGCTTCTGATCAGCTATCGCTCTCCACACCGGGAACTCGCCGCCGGTGTCGCGAACGAAGTGGCCTTATCTTATCTGGCGCACACCTACCGTATTCGTTACAAGGCGACCGCCAGTCTAGGGGATTTTATGGAGCGGCAGCTCGAAGAGCTCAAGGCGCAGATGGAAAAATCCAGCATGGCCCTGGCGCAATTCGAGCGCGAGCTGAACGTAATCAATCCCGAGGAAAAAACCAGTATTCTTTCAGCGCGCCTGCTCCAATTGAATACCGAGTACACCAACGCCCAAGGCGATCGCGTCAGAAAAGAGGCCGCGTACAATTCCATCCAGGACGATTCGCTCGCGTCCGCGCAGGTGTCGAGCCAAGGCGAAGCGCTCAAGAAGCTCACCGAAAGCTTGGACGATGCGGAGGAAAAATTCGCCGAGATCAAGAATCATTACGGCGTCAATCACCCTGAATACAAGAAGGCGCAGACCAAGGTGCAGGCGCTGGAGACGCAGATCGCGGACACAAAGGCGAACATCGGGAAACGAGTGGAGGTGGAATACCAGGAGGCCGTGAACCGTGAGTCGATGCTGGAAAAAGCAGTCAAGGAAACTAAAGAGGAATTTGACCGGCTCAACGCGCGCTCCTTCGAGTATCAATCCTTAAAGCGCGAAGCCGAGAGCGACAAGCGCTTATACGAAGAGCTGGTGCGGAAAATCAAAGAAGCGGGAATCAATGCGAGTTTTCAGAATAGTTCTATCCGTATTGCCGATACGGCCCGTCCGGGACTAAAGCCGGTGTTTCCAAAAACGTGGTTGAACGTGCTGCTGGCATTTCTGTTGTCGACCTTTTGCGGCGTGGGCGCCGCCGTGCTCAGCGACGTAATGGACAATACGATTCGCGATCCCGATCAGGTGGCGAGGCTCATGAACACGGATGTGATCGGATCGCTTCCAACGGTGAAGGACTGGCGCAGGAGATTGAGCCCGATCCATTCCATGAGCCTTGCGAACGGGCACCCAGTCAACGGAAATGGCAACGGCGATGTCGCGATAACCGGCGCCCCCAATGCATTGGTCCCCATGACGCACAATGACGATCAGGCGCTCTCGAATTACGAGGAGGCGATTCGGACGCTGCGCAATTCGATTTTGCTGACGGATTTCGACCGGCGGCTAAGGAGCGTGCTGTTGACGAGCGCGTCGCCATCGGAGGGCAAGTCCACTGTGGCGGCGCATCTGGCCGCGACGCATGCGGGTCAGCAAAAGCGAACACTGTTGATCGATGGCGATCTGAGGCGTCCGAGCGTACACCGGTTATTCCAGGTGCCGAACAGCGTGGGTTTATCGGATGTGCTGCTCAAGCAGATTTCCTGGATGGATGCCGTAATCATGATGGACCAGCCGAAGGGCTTGGACATTCTGCCGGCCGGACCCTCGACGCATCGCGCATCGGATCTGATCGGAATGGGGCTGGCAGAGCTGATCGAGGAAGCGACACGCCAGTACGATCTGGTGGTGCTCGACGCGCCCCCATTGCTCGGCTTCGCCGAACCTTTACAGATGGCGACTGCCGTCGACGGAGTAATTATCGTAGCCCGAGCCGGGGATACCAGCCGAAAGGCGCTCAGCTCCGTAATCACGACGCTGGTCCGGCTGCGCGCGAATTTAGTCGGGGTGGTGCTGAACGAGGTACATCGCGAAGTGAGCGGCGGATATTACTACTATTACGGGCACTACAGCAAATATTATGGCCGTCCCAAGCCGGAGTAGAAAGCGGGGCGTGAGCGCCGTGGGCGCCAAGCTTTTCGTCATCCTCATTCCGCTGTGGCTGCTTGGGATCATCTGGCCGACGATCTACGGGTCGGACAACATGTTCGTGGTCCAATTTGTTCTATTCATCTGGCTGCCTATCGCCGGCATATGTATCGGCCGTGGCCCGTTTTTGTTCGGGAATCTTTTTCGAGAGCGGAATTCAATATTCGCCTGGACCGCGATCACAATATTTGCGATCTCGCTAAGCGCGCTCCTCTCCGAAGAGCCGGGGCATTCGTTCGGGTTCGTGGTTACCGCCGCGTTGGGATTGTTCAGCTGTGTGGGCGTATGGGAGATCGTGGGGCGCCAAATGTCCAGATGTTTGTCGATTTATGCTTACCTCGGCACGGCGTTGATGGGCTACATATACTTTTTCGGCATAAGAGTTCAGGACCGCCTAAGCATTGGGGAGGCCCATCCCAACTTCGTTGGACTGGTCTCATTCGGAATTCTGGTAACTGCGCTGGCAGTACGTCCCCGGATCGTGGCGAGTTTGCTTATCGCGTTTAACCTCTTAATCATCATCGAAACGCAGTCCCGCAGCGCGCTTGCCGCGGCCCTGCTGGCGTTGCTCGTGTACGGGGCCCTTAAGGTGAACCAGATAGGGAGGCGTAAGGCAGCCTTTGTGCTAGCCGCGATTTCTCTTCTCTGCGCCGTTCTACTGCTGGTTTATTATGACGCCACGCAGGAATTAATCTCATCGCTCTTCTTCTTAAATGACAAGAACCGGGGACTTGGCACCGGTTTTACAGGGCGGGTTGCGGCCTGGCGAGAGGCAATGGCTCTTTTCTTCGAAAATCCTGTGCTGGGCGTGGGCTTCCGGATGCATGAACGTTATATGACTATCCTGCCGTCCGCCCACAACGGCTATCTCTCTCTTTTGGCGGAGGTCGGAATCCTTGGGACCGTCCCGCTGTTTACGCTGACAGGGCTCCTGTGCTCGCGTTTGATTCGCCGGGCTCTCAACGGGGACGCGATCGCGATGTTAGGTTTCAGCTTCGTGAGCGGATATCTGCTGATCGCCGCGTTCGAGCGGCTGTTCCTCAATATGGGAAATCCTAGCTCGGTCTTGGCCTGGATATTCCTGTTGGTCGCCGATTGGGCCAGGTCCCCAAGGCGCGTTCGAGCGAGCGGCTCGGTCCTTCTACGCACTCGCTCAGGATGGCCGCGAGAATCACAAATATCAAAACCGACGTTTACATGAGGCTTCTCCATATCCTGCCCAGTATCGATCCCAAACTAGGCGGACTGGTGCAAAGCGTGGAGTACATGGCTGCTGCGATGGCTCGCTGCGGGATTAACACTGAAGTTCTCTCGCTCGAAACTCCTCCCCGGGAGTTGTTGCGGAATTGGAATGTGAAAGTGCATTCTCCGGGCAAGACGTTTAGCTCTTACGGATATTCAAAAGAATTATGTCCATGGCTGGAGCGGAATCACAGCGACTATGACGCAATCCTGGTCCACGGGGTCTGGAAATATCCCAGTGTCGGCGCGCGGCGGGCGCTTTGTCGCACCTCCACGCCCTACTTGATCTTCACCCATGGAATGCTGGACCCCTGGTTCGCCCAAGCCTACCCGCTAAAGAACATTAAAAAGGCTTTATATTGGCGGCTATTTGAACAGCGGGCACTTCGCGACGCCCGGTGTGTTCTCTTCACATGTGAGGCAGAGCGGATAGCGGCGCAACGGTGGTTTCACGCTTCTCCGCGACGCGAGCAGGTGGTTGGCATGGGTACCGCCGCGCCGCCCAATGCAGCCGACGCGCAGCTCGAAGCGCTTCTCGCCCACTTTCCTCATCTTCGCCGGCAAAGGATCGTTCTCTTTATGGGTCGAATGCATCGTGTAAAAGGATGCGACCTTCTCATCCGTGCTTTTGCGGAAATCACCTCTTCCGATCCGCGCCTACACCTCGTGATGGCGGGACCGGATCAGGAAGGGTGGCGCATTCGGCTGGAGCGTATCGCGGCTGAGCTACATATAGCGGATCGCATCACCTGGACCGGGCATCTGAGCGGTGACTTGAAATGGGGAGCATTCCGGGCGGCGGAGGTGTTTGCCCTGCCCTCCCACACGGAAAATTACGGTCAAGCCATCGTGGAGGCCATGGCCTGTGGGATTCCGGTCCTCATCACGGACAAGGTGAATATCTGGAAAGAGATCGCCGCCGACAAAGCAGGCCTGGTTGCTCCTGACGATCTTGAAGGAACGATCGGTTTGTTAAAGCATTGGGTGTCGCTCGATCCAGATTGTAGAAAAGCGATGGCGGTGAATGCTCGCCGATCGTATCACAAGCGGTTCGAAATTGAAGGTTTTACGCGCCGCTTCATCGATTACATCGGCCGCGCGATCGCGAGTAACCCGCGGATCCCGGAACGGATCGCGATCTATGGTTAACGCGCGGATTCGTCTTAAGGAGCGTATTCGGAAGTTACTTCCGCGCCGGGCCGACGCTCACCGCATTCTGTCGGGTCAAATGCGCGGCAGGCAGATCCTGACGTCCTGGCATGACTATCCTGGCGCTATTTTGGGAACCACAGAACGACCTCTGCTCAAATGGTTTCGACGTAACGTGCAGCCCGGGGAAACCTGGATCGATGCCGGCGCGCATTATGGCTATACCGCCATCGCGCTCTCGTATCTAAGCGGCCCATCGGGGAGAGTGTTCGCATTCGAACCGGTCCTCGCCACAGCGGACTGCATAACCCGAACTATCGAGCTGAACCGCCTCTCGCAAGTAACGGTCGTTCCTTTCGGCCTAGATTGCGGATCGACAGTTCGCACCCGCCAGCTCCCGACCGTTCGGGGAATGGCCGATTCTACAATCGCGTCGAACGGGCGGCAGGAGCAGATCTTCTTCGCATCTTTCGACTATCTCTGGCCGTCATTGTCCGGAGGCAACCTCACGGTCCACGGAATCAAGATCGACGTACAGGGTATGGAGATCGAAGTCCTTCGCGGCATGTCGGAGGCGCTTTGCCGCAATCATCCCACCGTAATCGTCGAATTTCACAGCGGTGTGGATCGGGGGGCAGTGACCGACATGCTAGACACGTGGGGTTATCAGCCGCGCGGCCAGCCGGTCGAACCCGATGAGGATTCGGCATGTCCACGATACCTGGACAACCGTAGTTACGTGTTCCAACCTCGACGATGAAGATACTGGTTCATACCATTTCTTACTATCCGGAAATGGTCGGCGTCGCCAAGTATATAACCGAGATGTGCGAATGGCTGGCAGCGCGCGGGCATCAGGTTGAGGTCGTCTGCCCTCCGCCCTATTACCCGCGGTGGAAAGTCGAGCCACCATATCGCCAATGGCTTTATCGGCGGGAGCGCACGAACGGTGTGGACGTGACGCGATGCCCGATCTGGCTCCCTAAACAGCCCCGGGGATTGCAGCGAATTCTATATTCCCTCAGTTTTGTGATCTCGAGTCTGCCGGTCATGGCCGGCAAGCTGTTCGGGCGATCAGATGTTGTCTTTGTGGTTGAGCCTTCCTTCTTAAATACTATCCCGGCACTGTTCATGGCCAAGCTCATCGGGGCGTTGTCCTGGCTCGAGATCAAGGACTTCGAAATTGATATCGCCTTCGATCTTGGCCATTTGAAATATCGCCGGCTCAGATCCGGCCTGCTGCACTTCGAATCGCGGCTCATGCGCGGCTTCGACGTGGTTTCCACGATCTCCCGCTCGATGCAAAAGAAGGCGCGGGCAAAGGGAGTCGATAAGACTCACCTGGTCTTCTTCCCGGACTGGGTAGATACGAACGTAATCTTCCCGATGACTTCCGCCAGTCCGCTGCGCGCGGAGCTTGGGATTTCCGAATCCGCAATTGTTGCACTTTTCTCAGGCGCGCTCAACGCCAAGTCCGGAGCCGAGGTTCTGATTGCCGCGGCTCGCCACATAGCAGAATCGGTAACCCAATCAAAGAATGCCGCGAACGCTCCTATTCTTTTCCTGATTTGTGGAGACGGTCCCACCACGGCCGAACTCCAGTCGCTGGCTAAAGGGTTGCCTAACGTCCGGTTCATACCGCTGCAATCACCAGAGCGTCTGAATGCGTTGCTTAATATCGCCGATTTGCACCTGCTTCCCCAGTTAGGGGAGGTCGCTGACCTGGTCTTACCTTCGAAGCTGCTGGGAATGTTGGCAAGCGGCCGTCCCATAGTCGCCACGGTCCGGCCCGAGAGTGAGGTCGGACAGATCGTCGCGAATTGCGGCGTCATTGTCCCACCTGGCGATTTTAAAGCGCTGTCAAATGCCGTTCAGATGCTTGCGGATGAGGGAGACCAAAGGGGCAGGATGGGCGCTGAGGCACGCAATTACGCGGTACTTAGGCTCCGCCAAGAGCTCATCCTCAACGACTTTGAGAGAGAGTTAGGGGTCCGACTGGCCGCTGGCGCCGGTGAGCTTCGAGCCATGCGTAAAGTAGCCAAATCGGTATGACTGCCATCCGAGATCGGTCGACATATCTAGAATCAAACCGAGAATGGATGCGCTGGGGAATGGACGATCCGCTCTGGGCTATTGCCGCCGAACCCGAACGAAAGCGGGGTGAGAGATGCGCGTGGACCGATGAAGAATTCTATTCAAGTGGCGAGGCCGATTGGCGAGATTTCCTCCCGCGCTGGCTTCAGTACGGTGTGGATACCGGCAATTGTCTTGAAATCGGATGCGGAGTCGGCCGTATCACAAAGCAACTGGCGCTCCTGTTCGAGAAGGTCTATGCGATCGACGTCTCCCCGGCTATGATCGCGCGCGCAGGGGACGCGATTGTATCCGGAAACGTTGAATTTTTTGTGACCGGAGGCCTGGCCCTTCCCCAAGCCGATGGTTCCGTAAAAGCGATCTTCTCCACTCATGTATTGCAGCATCTTGACAGTGCTCAGATCGTATCTTTGTATTTCACCGAATTTTTTCGAGTGCTCGAACCCGGCGGGACCATTATGATTCACGTGCCGCTCTACGAATGGCCGGGAGCAGGCCGGATCGCGACATTACTGGAAATGGTTCATGCAATCCTGTTGAGGATTTCAAATGTTCTGGCCTGGACGAAGAGACGGGCGCATATAAAAACGATGCGAGGAACGGCTTGCCACGCACGCTCGCTCTATAGCTCATTAGCCGGAGTTGGCTTCAAGGATATCGAGTTCAGAACTTTCGCGACATCAAGAAACAACTTGCTGCATTCGTTTGTTATGGCGAGGAAGTAAAGAGTCCCTCCTGCGCGGAGCTCATTGGCCCCGCGATACAATGCGGGTGGAGGATGACATGAAAAAGTTTATAGGAGTTTTTGTAGCGTTTTCGTTGTGTTCGTTTGCGGCTTTTGCGCAAGAGAAAGGCAACGAGAGGGAAGGTACAACGCAACGCGGTGGTAATCAGGGTACCGCACCGCGCAGCAATAATAATAAAGAAGTGGGCGGCGGCCACATTCCCGCCCATGGTCCCACTCCCGCCAAAGCTCCCCAGGCAAATGCCAGGCAATCTGCACCGGCAGCTCCCCAGCCAAATTCGAACCGATCCGCTCCGGCAGGTCAGGAAAATCGTAGCTTTGCCGACAAAGGCGGCCATCCCGAGGCTCCTCACGTTCATGCGCAGAACGATCAGTGGGTCGGACACGATTCCGGCCGTAACGATCCTCGCTACCACCTCGATCATCCCTTTGAACACGGCCGCTTTACCGGCGGCTTCGGACCCGGCCATTCCTTCCGGATCCAGGGAGGCGGCCCGAGTCGTTTCTGGTTTAATGGCTTCTACTTCAGCGTTGCACCGCCCGATTTGGGCTTCGTCAACGACTGGAACTGGAATACCGATCAAATTGTGATCTACGAAGATCCCGATCATCCGGGCTGGTACCTGGCATATAACCCAAGGCTAGGCACCTACGCTCACGTCGAATATCTGGGGAACGGATAAGCGGGTCGGCAATTCTGGTAAGATTGCATTCTTTGAAAGGAACGACCATGACACGTGTGTTTGGGCCCCTATGGGCCGCTGTTCTCGCCGCGAGCTGCCTTTATGGACAATCCGACGTGACCGCTATCCGCGGCGCCCGCGTGATCGATGGAACCGGTAGTCCAGCGCGTTCAGCAACAGTGCTGATTCGCGGCTCGCGGATCGAATCGGTGAGCGCCAGCGCCCCCATTCCGGCGGGAGCGCGTGTGATCGATGCGAACGGCCAGACTCTGTTGCCGGGAATCTTCGATTTACACACACACATGTATTACAAGGTCGTGAACCGGGGCATGCTCACCGGCGATTATGGAAAAATTCTGAAGGCGTACCTTGCCTCCGGTGTGACTTCCGTTGCCGACTTCGGCCCTAACGGGGAGCAGCTCGCGCCGATTCGCGATCTTCTGAAGACCGATGAGTTTGTAGGACCGCACGTTACGTTGACACCGATGCTGACCACTCCCGACGGCCATGGCACGGAATTAGGACGGCCAGGTCTGACATTAATGGATACGCCCGACCAGGCACGCCTGGAAATGCCCAAAGTTCTGTCCTTCAAACCCGACGCAATTAAGGTGCTCGCCGACGGTTGGCGCTACGGATTTTCGCCAAACATGACTAGCATGAATGTGCAGACGTTGACGGCGGTTGTGGAAGAAGCGCATAAGGCCGGCATCAAAGTATCGACCCACACAGTGACTCTGGACGGGGCCAAGATCGCCGCTCGGGCGGGAGTCGACATCATTGTGCACGGCATCAACGATCTGCCCGTCGATCAGGAGTTGATTGGCCTGATGAAGGCCAAAGGAACGTCGTATGTTTCCACGCTGGCGGTTTATGAACCCAAACATAGCCCTACTCCTCGCGCGCTTTCGGTAATGGAACCGGCGGCGAGAGATGAAATTCTTGCGGCGGAAAACCGGCGTAACGCGAATCGGCCCGTGAATCGATCTTCACACTGGGAGGTTCTCAAGGCGAATGTGAAAACGCTGTACGATGCCGGAATTCCGATTGGTGACGGAACCGACGCCGGGGTGGCGGGCGACATTCACGGCTGGGCGACATTGCGCGAGATTGAGCTCCTGACCGAGAGCGGTCTTACTCCGCTTCAAGCGCTGACTGCCGCGACAGGAGTGAGCGCGCGGGCATTGGGCGTAGATAAGGAGCGCGGCACGATCGTCGAAGGTAAGCTTGCGGATCTGGTGCTGGTGGATGGCAGACCAGACCAGGACATTGCCGACGTTTACAAAACGCAACGCGTGTTTGTCGCCGGCCGCGAATTCGATCCGCGCGTTCTGGAGCAGGCGATTCAGAAGGATCCGTTGACACCGCGCCCAACACATACGATCGCAAATCTCGTCGCGGATATGGAACGTGCCGACGGTAAGACTTCGCTGGACACGACGGTGGTTTATAGCACGGAAGCGGGCATGGGCCATTCGACGGCGGTCTGGACGCGCATTCCGCGCGAAGGAAGCAACCACTCGCTCTTCGTTCAGGCGCATATGGGCGCGTCCTCTGAACCTTTCGTGCGCGTGAAACTCCCGCTGACTCCCGGCGAGGTGGACCTTGCCGATGCGAGCCAGTTTCAGGGCGTGTCCTTCGACGTTCGCGGAGATGGCCGGTACCGCCTGCTTCTTGAGAACTACGAAGTCCGCGACGACGATTGGTACGCTGCGCCGTTTTCGGCGGACGGGAGCTGGCAGACCGTGCGCATCGCGTTCTCAGATTTGAAGCGCAAAACGACTTCGGGTCCGGGATGGACTCCGAAAGACCTGCGCGAAGTCAGCTTCGAAATTGCGCGTTCACCGGGCGGCGAGGGCTGGCTAGACCTCGATAATGTCCGGTTCTATTAATCCAAATCAAGGCCTGAGGATGCGTTCGATTCGCGGCTTGATGCGCGGCTGGGGAAAATCGAGCTTCTCATGCCGCGGGGAAGGACGATTTACAAGTGACGCACGGCCTTCGCCGACCATTCGGCGATGCGCTTCGATCCAGTCGGGTAGTTCGTCTGTTTCCGTATTCCAATGCGCGACGCTGGCCTCATCGCACCAGGAGGCGAGGTATGGCATGACTCTGCGATGATCGCCCGAAGCCATAAAGACGTGCATCTGTTTCGGGTTTTGCCATGCTGTCATCGTCCAGAACGTCCTGTGTGAATCCACCAACAACTTTCCCCCCGAAAAGCCCTCCACGCGTTTCGCCTGGCGGCTGACCGCCAATGAGTACCAGACAAAACGGGGAAGCGTAAGAGCGGACCGAACTCGCAGGCGCGTCAGGGCGATGAGCATGAAGTTACGTATACCAAACTGCGGCTCATCCCGGTAGATGGTCCAGATCCGCGTCCGCATATCCGGACGCGCGCAGCTCCTTCTCTGGAATCCCGATCAGCTCGCACTCGTCCTGAAACGTTTTTTGCTTTTCGGGAACCCACTGGAAATGCCACCACTCGCTCCTTTGCGTCTCCTGCTCCCACCCGTTTTGTGAGCAAATACGTTCAAAAAGACCGCCGCTTTCGATCTCGTTCGTCAGATCGAGATAATATCCAGCCGGCAGTGGCTCGTCCCGGCGGGTAAAAAAGTTGTGATAGCTGACGCCGCCCTTCTCAATTTTTTCCCCCTGTGCGCCAGTTTGGTCTGCGGTTTTGCAGTAGATTCTCCACCACATCCGCGCTCCCTCCGGCTCCGGGACAGGATAGTACCGGAAGTTTCCCAAACCCTGGTTAAGATCGATTGCGCGCCCGCAGATGTGAAAGCTGAATTTGCTGGCGCCGGCCGAAATGGTCTTCATCAGCGGCCGTTTGGTGTCGCCATAGGGACCTTCAATGGTCCCGCCTAGCGCTTGAATGCGTGGGAGCAGGGCCAGCCATGCCTGCGCCGCGTCTTCCCGGAGTGTACCCCAGGAGTCCACCGTGGCCAGGCGAAAATATCCCAACGGCAAGCGAAACTCTTTTAGCAGCCACCGCGAGATTTCATCCAGCGTATCCTGGTGCGCAAGCCCGTCCTCCGGGCCGGCATAGACGGGCGTTTCCCGGATGGATTCGCCGGAAGCGGTCTTACGATAGACGCGTTTGGCGTGACGTTGAAAACGAGTCACCGCCCGCGCTTGAACTCCCCCGGCCGCGAGATAGCCCAGCGCGATCAAATCGTCGTTCAGCATCACGCCGAGAATAGGGCGCAATGTTTCCAACTGCCGCTGGAGGGAAGCGCAAGTGCGCGGAAGCGCGGATCACAATCCTCCGCTTCTGCACGTGACGGGAGTATCTAGACGAACACCGTGTCGGCGATCGGCACTCCGCGCTTGCACAACTCGCATGACGCGGCATCCATGTAGTAAGACGCATCGAGCTTTGCCAGGTAATAGAACGGCAGGGGATCGAAATTGAGGACCATCGGGTTGGGCTGATAGATCACGACGGCCAATCCGACCACTTCGCCGCCTTTCGACTCAACTAGCTTTTTCAACTCGGCCAGCTTCTTGCCGGTCCGAAGAATATCGTCGACCAGCAGCACCTTTTCGCCTGGTTTCAGCTCCAGAAACTGGCGGAAGCGCTGGGGCTCGTTGGCGTTTTCGCGCTCGCCCCAGTACACCTGGTGAGCTCGCAGCGCCTCGCATACTCCATAGGCCACCGGAAGCCCGTTGGTGGCGGGTGCCACAATAGACAACTCCGGAATCATGGCGCGGATTTCCGAATTGGCGCGAAGCTTCCGGCTCAGGCCCACGCTCAGAATTTTGGCCGCTTCGTAGTAGCGCATGGTGAGCGTCACTTGCAGATATTCGTCTGAGTGAAGCCCGTTAGTATATTCGAAATGTCCGTCGCGCAAACCGCCGGTGCGGCGCAGCAGGTCGACGACATCATCATGAGTGGGAACTAATTGCATAGGGAAACTGTAGTGTACCTAATGAGCGCGCCTGATGAGCGGCTCTCCTAAGTGACAGCCGGCAAAACGGAGTGCGCCGGCAGTTACTTGCACACTGTGAGGGTGCCGTCGCACCCTTTGCCGGCTAATGGGCACCCCGGCCGCTCAAGACTCCGGGAATAGTCCGCAGCATGATCTTCCAGTCGAGGGCCAGCGACCAACTATCGATATATTGCATGTCAAGTTTCATCCAGGTCTCGAAATCCACGGCGTCGCGTCCGCACACCGCCCATAGGCAGGTCAGGCCGGGACGCATACGCATCCGCCGCCGCTGCCATCTTTGATATTGTTCCACTTCTTCCGGCACGGCCGGCCGCGGCCCCACTAGCGACATGTCGCCGCGCAAGACATTCCACAACTGCGGCCACTCATCGATGGAAAATTTGCGCAGCCACCGGCCGATCATCGTCAGCCTGGGATCGTTAGGAATCTTGAGCGCGGTCTGGCGCTCGCTCAGATGCTCGAGCGAGGCGCGCATCTCGGGAGCGTTCTCGCACATGGAGCGGAACTTGTAAAAAACGAATCGACGTCCATTCAGACCGCAACGTACCTGGCGGAAGATTGCGGGTCCCGGCGAAGTGAGCCGGATCAGCAGCGCGACCGCGAGCATCACCGGCAACAGCAGCAGGATAGCGGCCCCGGCCAGCGCGATATCGATCACGCGCTTGGCCAGCAGGCGAATCTCATCGTGCGGAGTCGCCGAAAAAGTAAGCAGCGGCGAAGCGCCCAGGCGGTCC
Source organism: uncultured Acidobacteriota bacterium (assembly GCA_963799805.1). Taxonomy (GTDB): domain Bacteria; phylum Acidobacteriota; class Terriglobia; order Bryobacterales; family Bryobacteraceae; genus Palsa-187. Next base: position 722,123 of record CAWCYF010000001.1, on the reverse strand, counting down.
AGATAAATCTCGCTGTTAACATGCGGGAAGAAGTCGACAGCCACACGCGTGCGAATGCCTTCTTCATCGCACAGCAGAAACATTTCCTCGAGCTCCGCCAGGCGCCGGCTGTCCACCGCGAAGATGATCTCGTCAATAACGTGCCCGCGAAGCAGATCGGGAAGCTCCGACAAAGGCCGGACCGGGTAGGTTTCGCGCAGCTCCGTTTCCCGCGGGAAAGCTTCTCCGCTAGAATCGGCCAGAAACCCGGTGAGCCGCACGCCGTAAGAAGCGGCGTCTTCGAGCTGGCGCCCTAGCCTCCGCGCGGTGTCGCCCAATCCGACGATCATTACATAATGGCGACCGCCGAATTCCCTCCGCATCAGCCTTAAAACGCGGCCGGCGTTCAGACGGAATAAGCACAACAGAAACCAGGCACCTATTACGAACAGCGCCATGAAGGACCGGCTAAGTTCCATGCGCTGCAGGTACTCGAAGGAGATGACGCTAGCCGCTCCCACCAGGCATTGCCGGAATGCGTCGCGCAGAATCACTCGAGGATGCGCCGCCTCGATATGATCGTAGATTTCCCACCAATAGCCCATCCCGATCCAGACCAGGATCGACCAGCCGATCAACAGAGCCTGGATGGGCGGCGTCAGAAAAAAGACGTGCTTCAGCTCCATCCGCACACGCGCGGCGTATGCGAGCCTAAAAGCCAAAATAATTAATAAGCTGTCGAATAGGCCAAAGAGAATGCGGATTTTGCGATGATGGCCGCGGAACATGTGTATCTTACCGGGGCTGGCGCACTCCGGGACCCCGGGCGAAGCTGGACATCGGCGGCGGGGGCGGCGGCTCCGGCACCGGCTCTGGCTTTTTCGGCCGCGCGTTCAGACGGGCGACGATCATCCCTTCCTTCGCGCGCTGGAATTTGGCCGTGTCCGCAGCCACGCCCGTGGCCGCTACCATTTCGTCGGTGACCTCGAGGGATAGCGGCAAATACTTCTGGAAATAATTTCGGATGCGGTCCTGGACCAGCCGCTCGGACGAATAGACCGAAAGGTACAGGATCAGCTCGCCTGGCGACTTCGTCAACAATTGATAAAGTTGCGATGGCTTCTGAAGCTTCGGGCTCTTCAGCTCCCGCTCCAACTTCTTCGCCGCTGCTTCCATCCGTTGCCACGCGCTGATTTCCGGTTTTGACAACGCGGCGGCTTTGATCAGCTCGGAACGCTCCCGCGAGGTCAGCTTCTCGAGCAGCACGCTCAAGAATAACGGCATGCTGTTGATGCGGAGATCGACGCCGAAAGGAGCCAGTTGATAAGCCTTCTGAAGCTTGTTGAAATTTTGAAGGTTCAACTTAGGTCCGGCGAGATCCTTAGAGTACAGTTCGATGAGCTTTTCATCTTCAAGCGTGCGCATCACGTCCCCGACGTTCGGCTCGCTCGCTATATTACGCAATTCCGCGCCCAAGGCCTCCGGGCCAATGCGGCCGAGCATCTCGGCTTCGCGGGCGTTTTCATATTGAAGCCGGGTGCGCTCATCGATGCTATAGCCCAGGCGCACCTTGAACCGGATCAGGCGCAACATGCGCGAGGGATCGTCGTAGAAGGAATAATTATGGATCGCGCGCAGCTCTTTACGCTCGATGTCTCCCATGCCGTTGGTGGGATCGATCAGCAGCGCGAGCGAAGCGCGGTTGAGCGAAAGCGCAATTGCGTTCACGGTGAAGTCCCGGCCGCGAAGATCTTCGTGGATAGTCGCTGGTGTCACTTGCGGACGGCCTCCCGGCTTCGGGAACCGCTCTTGATGAGCCATCGTCAGTTCCGCCGTGACCTCTCCCGGAAACCGCAGCTCGATGGATTTGCGGAGATCGTCGGCATCGGCGATGGTTACGCCGGGCTTCTGCGCCACGATTTTGGCGAGCTTGGGAGCATTGCCTTCCACCGTGAAGTCGAGATCGCGCACTGGAAAACCGCCCAGTGTGTCCCGTAGAGCGCCGCCCGTGAGAAACAGGTTGACGCCGGCCTGAGCCGCGATTTCTCGCATCTCGCCGACTACACGGAACTGCTCCGTGCTCAGGTGGTTCTCCAGCATGAACATGTAATCGCTCATCTCAAACTCGCCCTCGGTCCTCCATCGCGTCTCCTAAGGCTCACGCGCGCGGGTGATGCTGATCGACAATTTCACGAAGCCGCCGGCGCGCTACGTGCGTATAGACCTGTGTCGTGGAAATATCGGCGTGCCCCAGCATGATCTGCACGCTGCGCAGATCGGCCCCGCCTTCCACCAGATGGGTGGCAAAACTGTGCCGTACCATATGCGGCGTTAAATTGCGAAAAATGCCGGCCTTGCGTCCGTACTGGTTCAGGAGCTTCCAGAACCCCTGCCGTGTCATGGCGCCGCCCCTAGCCGTCACGAATAGAAATCCGCTGGATCGCCCCTTGAGCAACCGGGCCCGTCCGTCGGCCAAATACCGGTCGAGGGATTGTCCAGCGGGCTCGCCGAAGGGAACCATTCGCTGTTTATTGCCCTTGCCGGTTACACGCAGGACCCCCACATTTCGTTCGACAGCACCCAGCGCCAGACGGCAAAGCTCGGTAACGCGTAGTCCGGTCGCGTAGAGCAATTCAAGCATAGCGTGGTCGCGCAACCCGGTCGGCTTATCCGAGGATGGAGACCTCACTAGACGCTCGATCTCTTCCTGATTCAAGTATTTAGGTAGAGTAGCGCCTTGCCGGGGCGATGTCAGAAATTCTGTGGGGTCGCGGCCAATGACCCGTTCTCCCAGGAGAAATCCATAGAAATTCCGCAATGTCGTGATATGACGAGCAATCGACCGGGCGGATAGGCCAGCGTTGTACAAAGATTCGACGTAGCAGGCCAGGTCTTCCGGCGCAGCATCTCTCTCCGGCCCTGGAAGCCAGCAGCTAAGTCGTTGCAAATCAAACTGATAAGATTGAAGAGAATTCGCCGCCAAACCCTTCTCCACCCGGCAGAAATGAAGAAACGACCTCATTAGCTCGGAAAGCGCATGTCGCGGGGCGAGCATCGCCTGCATTCAGCTAATGATACAATACTTGCGAAATTGTCCGAAAGGAAATCCACGTCGACATCCACGAATAAAAAAGTATTCGTGATCCGTTTCGATCGCGGAACTCTTTCGGGATTTGTTCAGGCCCCGGGGGGATTTGGAGCTAACGCCCTGGAGTTACTAACTCCCCAAGGCAGCTTAACACAGATACCTTACCCCGAGATTAAAGCTGTCTGTTTTGTGCGCGATTTTGCGAACGGGGAGACTTGGCACGACCATCGATCGTTCTCAACTCGTCCCAAATCCGCCGGTCTTTGGGTGCGGCTCCGTTTTCGCGACGGAGATTCCATGGAGGGGATGCTCGGTAACGATCTGCTCCTGATCGATCCCGTGGGATTTAGCGTTGTTCCCCCCGATCCGACTTTCCAGAACCAACGCATCTTCGTGCCCCGAGCCGCCTTGAATAATATCCAGGTTCTGGGCGTGATCGGAAGTCGTTTACAGAAGCGCGCCGCGAGAAGTGAAGAAAAAGCATCACAAATTAATTTATTCGAGGAGAGCAACGGACCAAAGCCAGTATGATATGCTGAACCACACGAGATCGGCCAATGCCAAGTTCCGCAGTCCGCTATCACCTCTCTCGGCACGTCAGCGCGGTCAGACTTGAAGAACATCCGGGCAGCTCTCTCAGAAATCCCACCTCGATATTAGTGGAAATTCCCGTCGGCGCGACGGTGGAACTGGAGGGCGGTGTGGGCCTGTCGGGACTCGCTACCGTCCTGTGGGACGGCACGGCGTACTCGGTCTTTTATGAGGATCTGAAAGAGAACGCGAAGCCCGTAACAGCGTAGCAGTATTCCGGAAGAGCGGATCTGCCGGTTTTAACTCCTGGCTCTGCGCTGGTCTTCTCTCCGCGGCAAAGTGAAACAGAACCGGGAACCTTCCTCGGGCGCGGGCTCGACCCAAATCCGGCCGCCGTACCGTTCCACAATGCGCTGGCAGATCGCTAAACCGATACCCGTTCCCGGATAGGCATGGCCGTGCAGCCGCTTGAATACGCCGAAGATCTGATGCGTGTATTCCGGCTTAATTCCGATCCCGTTGTCTTGGACGCAGAAGAGCCAATCGCCGTTTTTAGCTTCGGCGGTTATGTGGATTCTGGGCGGATTTGTCCCGCGGTACTTTATCGCGTTTCCGATCAAGTTTTGAAAAAGCTGGATTAGCCGGACCTCATGCGCCTGCGCGGTCGGCAGGCTGTCCCAGGTGACCACGGCTTTGTTCTGCTCGATCGCCGTTTTCAGGTTCAACATCACGGTCCGCAGCACCGTCGCGCAATCCACGCCGGAGGGTGGCGTTTCGGCCCATTGCCCGGCCTGGGAATACGCCAGCAGATCTGTCAATAGAAGTTCCATGCGCTGCGCGCCATTGATGATGAACGAGATAAAATGATCCGCCTCCTCGTCCAACTTCCCCTCGTGAGTACTTCGAAGCAATTGGCTGTACAGCGCGACCATTCTCAACGGCTCTTGAAGATCGTGGCTGGCTGCATAGGCGAACTGATTCAGATCCTCGTTTGACTGGCGCAGCGCCTCATTCGACTCCAGAAGCTCGCGCGTACGTTCGGCCACGCGCTGCTCGAGCCGGGTATTTAACTCACGAATTTTATCATCCGCTTTCTTTCGTTGTGTGATGTCCCGTATCGCCGAAGTGACCAGCAGCCCTTCTTCGGCCTGGAACGGGCTCAGGCTGATTTCGGAGGGAAATTCACTCCCGTCCTTCCGGCGCGCACGGAACTCCCGGTGCAAACTGTCCGGCGCTAACAGTCCGCTCCACTCGGGAACCAACGCATGAATGCTTTGGCCGATGAGCTCCTCACGGCGGAATCCGAACATCGATTCCACTTGCGAATTGACCAGGCTGATCTCGCCCTCGCCGGAGCTGATAATCATGGCGTCCGGCGCGGCCTCGAGCAGAGAACGGAACTTCTGTTCCGCCTTTCTGAGAACTTCAGTTTGAAGCCGCAGCAGCTCCGTGTTGCGGCTTAGATCGACAAACACCGCCACCTTCGACCGGAGGATCTCCGGGACGATAGGCTTGAACAGAAAATCCACACCCCCCAGATCGTAGCCGCGAAATAGATGCTCGTCGTCGCGATAGCCGGTGAGGAAAAGAATCGGGGTATGCCGGGAACGCTTTCGAGACCGGATCAGCTCCGCCGTCTGAAAGCCGTCCATGTCCGGCATCTTCACATCCAGGAGAATTGCCGCGAAGTCGTCCTCCAGCAGGTGCCGCAGCGCCTCCACGCCGGATCCCGCTAGAACCAATTCCTGGCCCAGCCCTTCCAGAGCCGCCTCGAGAGAGACCAAATTCTCGGGCTTGTCGTCGACCAGAAGGATCTTGACACGCTCCTGGGACTGCGCCTCATGGACCAACGGAGTACCGGTTGCGGTGGACATCCGACTACCTACAGTTTTACAAATTCTGCGATTGCGGTAAGTACTATGCGGTGGGCACAGCCGCTTGCGAAACTTCGTAATCTCCGCTCATCCAGACCCGCAGCACGGAAAAGAGCTGTTCCAGATCGACCGGCTTAGTAATATAATCTGAAGCGCCCGCTTCCAGACATTTTGCGCGATCGCCCTTCATGGCTTTCGCCGTTAGGGCAATAATCGGAAGCGACCGGAATTGCGGCTGCTCCCGGATGGCTCGCATGGTTTCGTATCCGTCCATTTCGGGCATCATGATGTCCATCAGCACCAGATCGATCTTGGGATTGCCGGCCAGCAACTCGATTCCCGCGCGGCCGTTTTCAGCATGCACGACATTCAAATTGTGCTCCTCGAGAAGACTGGCCAGCGCAAAAATGTTCCGCACATCGTCGTCTATAATGAGGACCGTCTTATCGAAGAGCGCTGGATCCGTCCGTCGAAGTTGATCGAGAACCCGGCATTGGGCCGGCGTGAGATCGCTTTCATCGCGATGAAGCAGCAGAACGGAATCCTCGAGAAGCCGTTCGCGAGAACTGGCGGACCTTACAATGCCGATTCGCGACAAGCGAGCGAAGTCCAGTTCCTCTTGGGGAGTCATCGCGCGCGTGTTGAAAACTATGATGGGGGGCGGGTATGGACCGGCCTGGACCAGAATCTCTTCGACCAAGTGCAGCGCGCCGATGTCCTGGATTTGAAAGTGAATTACGATCCCGTCCAGATATTGCTGCTTGACGGTCGCCAGCGCTTCGCCAGCCGTTTCCACCGAAGTGATTTCAATATCAGGCGCGGCCAGCATCTCCGCGATGTCTTCCCGGTCATCCTGCCGGCACGCCAGCAGCAGCTTCTTTGTACGCCGCTGAGTAGAATGTTCGATCGTGGTAAAAGCGGCGTCGAGCGACTCGTTCGCCACCGACTTTTCCAAGTAGGTCATGGCGCCCAGCGCCAGCCCGCGCCGGCGATTTTCGTCGCCCGAAATGATATGAATCGGAATGTGCCGCGTCAGCGGATCGTGCTTCAGGCGATCCAAAATCGTCCATCCCGCCACATCCGGCAGATGGATGTCCAGTGTGATCGCCCCCGGCTGAAATTCGCGGGCCAGCGAGATGACGCTGCTTCCGCGCAACGCGACCAGGGCTTTGAGTCCCCGATCATGCGCCAGATCGAGCAGAATGCGCGCGAAAGTAATATCGTCTTCGACAATCAGCAGCACGGAGTCGCCCGCGTGGATCAGATGGCGATCGTCGTCAAGAGCGATCTCGTTCGCCAGTTCCTGTTCGCCTATGGGCGATGTCAGAATCAAGTCGACCTCGCCGGCGGGTGCGACCGCCGCCTGCTCCATCAGCACGGGCGTAATCTTGAGCGCTTCGCTCTTGGGCTGCTGCACCGGGGTGACATAGGTTTGCGGGAGGTACAGCGTGAACGTGCTACCTACGCCGGGTGCGCTTTGCAGGCGAATCTCACCCCCCAGCAGACGCGCGAGCTCGCGACTGATCGAGAGTCCCAGTCCGGTGCCGCCGTACTTGCGACTGGTGGTTCCGTCGGCCTGCTGGAAGGCCTCGAAAATAATCCGCTGCTTGTCGGTTTGGATCCCAATGCCGGTATCGGCAACCGTGAACGCGACTACCGATTTCACGCGCGACAAAATTGCGTGATGGGGGCTCCAACCGGTTGTAGCCGTGTCGATGGTGAGGCGCACCGTGCCGTGTTCGGTGAACTTCAAAGCGTTCGAAAGCAGGTTCTTCAGCACCTGTTGCAGACGTTTAGCATCTGTATGCATCACCTCCGGCGCAAGCGAGCTTCCAAGCTCGATGGTAAAGTCCAGCCCCTTGCCCTCCGCGACATGCCGGAACGTCTTCGCACAATAATCCTGGAGCTCCGTGAAGCGTACGCCACCGACATCTACATCCATCTTGCCGGATTCAATCTTGCTCAGATCCAGAATGTCGCTGATTAACGCCAGCAGATCCGTTCCCGAAGTGTGAATCGTCTCCGCGAATTTGACCTGCTTCGGCGTCAGGTTCTTCTCCGAGTTCTCCGAAAGCATTCGTGCGAGGATCAGAAGATTATTGAGAGGCGTTCGAAGCTCATGGCTCATGTTGGCCAGGAACTCACTCTTGTATTTAGAAGTCAGTGCGAGCTGCTCAGCTTTCTCTTCCAGCGCCTTCTTAGCTTGCACCAGATCGCCGATCAGGCTATTCACCGACTCGACGCAGTCCGCCCAAGCGCCGCTCGCGGACCCCATAGATGCCCGCTGCGTGATCTTGCCTTCCTTGCCGACCACCCGGCTTATCCTGTCGAACTCGCTCACCATTTTCTGATTCAGGTCCAGAATGTCGTTGAGTGCGTCGGCAATCTTGCCCTCGACTCCCATCAGATCCGTGGGCATCCGAGCGTTGAAGTTACCTTTTTTGAAAGCAATCAGGGTCTTGAGCAGAAGGTTGGTTTGCTGCCTCTTCGCCGGGGTTGGGGCGGCTGGTACCGCTTTCATGGGCACACTCCTATGTGGGGTTGGGCAGATACAATTAGACCCTTATCGACAAACAATGTTACAAATTTTGTTTCCCGATCGCCGACGCCGCTGCTAAGTTGCGACGCGGGCGGCTAACCGGCAGGCGTGCAGATCTATCCAGCGATCGTCCCATGGGTTTTGCACGAAGGTGAGGCTGTCGACGTTGAAGCGGCGGCTATCCGGAAACTCGCGCCAGCGCAGGGTTGCAGTTTCCACCGCAGCGCTCAGTAGATCAGTTCCCATCTCTTTTGCAACAGTAACGTGAGGGTATTGAAAGTTTGCCACAGTAACGTGAGGATGGTATTGAAAGTTTGCCACAGTAACGTGAGGATGGTATTGAAAGGGTTCATCAAATTTCACGAGACCCCGGTTCAACTCAGCATGCAATCGATCGAGTTGAGCGAAACCTGAAACGATCCCCAGATAAATCACCTGCGTTTCGCGAAATATCTCAATCTCACCCAGCTCGACACAAAACGGCTCGATATCTTCGAGATTGACCTTTATTTCCTCCCAGGCCTGCTCTGCCGGACCCAGAATAGGGCGAGGCGGCAGAACCGTCAAATGCGCCCTGGCCTGATCTTGTGCGAGATCGGAACGAAGGCAATCTAAAAACCCAGCCAGGGGCTCGGGCAGGTATAAAACCAGGGCAAAAGAATTAATCGATGCCTTTTCCCCGTTATGTCCATTCATTAATCACTCTATTCTAACGCGAACGTTGTTGCGTCACGGTAACCTTCGTCGATCCACCGGTCGATGTTCTCCCCGCGCCAGCGCATCGCATCGCGCATGCAGCCGAGCGACCGCGCCGGGCGGATCGTTCGCAACTCTATTCCGGCCGGCAGCGGCGGGTGATGCCCCGCGATCCGGCGGAATCCTTTTACGAAGTGTCTAACCCATGCTGACGGAATTTCTGGAAGCGCATTCAGAGCGACTACATGCGTGGCGCCGAGATCCGCTGCCGCCCATACGGGAAGAGGATTCAACAAACCGCCGTCGGAGTACGTGCGCCCCTCAATCTGATACTGTGGCAGCCATCCCGGAATCGCGCAGGAGGCTGCGAGATGCCGCCACGTGATAGCGGCTCCCTGAAAAATCTTCGGTCGCAGCCGGAACAGTTCCGTCAGGACAACGGCGTACTCCCTGTTAGGCGTGTAGCGCTTCATTAAATCCTGTATGATCTCGGGAAGATGCTCAACCTGCTCCAACTCCGGCCGCATCCATAATTCGCGCAGATCCTCGGGGCTCGCCCCGCCAGCAATGGCGTAGCCGTTCAAAGATCCTGCGGAGGCGCCCACGATCAGGTCCGGTTGCAAATGTTCGGACAGCGCGCGCCACGCGCCCACCTGCCAGGCGCCGAACATCCCCCCACCCGAGAGAACCAGCGCAATTCGTCTTTTCATGGCCCGGTTCCTTACAATAGAAGCATAAATCGTTTTATGGAAGATTTCGATCCGGCACAATACGGATACCAGGTCGCCCGAATTCTCGCGCTCGACGGGAATGGCCAGCGGCTGCTTCCGCTCAAATGCGGGGAGTGTTGCTGCGCAGAGGCGCGTGAATCATTGAAAACTGTCAAGCTAGTCGATCTGTTTCCACAGGTAAGCGAGCCCAGGCCCTCAATGGCGGGGTTGTGGCTATATTTTTCGGCTCTGGAGGAAGCACACGAGTTAGTCGGCGATTGCCACACACCAGAAGGCAATTTCTGGCACGCCATTGTTCACCGCCAGGAGCCGGATTCGGGCAATGCCGCCTATTGGTTTCGCCAAGTAGGCGCCCATCCGATTTACCCCTCCCTAGCTCGCGCCGCGACGGAGATCCTAGGCCGCTATCCGGAAGCCGAATTCCGCACCAGCCTCAGTGAGTGGGACCCCTTCGCGTTCATAGCTTTCTGCGAACGCGCGCTTACGCAGCCCGAGTCGACGCAAGATCGAGCGGCCATGGAGATTCAGCGCGCGGAATGGCAGATCCTGTTTGACTATAGTGCGAGGCGCGGATGAGGCTGCGCATCTCTCTTTTTCTGCTGCTGATCGCCGCGGCCGCCGCGCTGGCCTGGGGCGTAGCGTCATGGAGACGTCAGCCGCCGGAAGTGCGATTTGCGCGGGTTACGCTTGAGACCATCCACAACTCCGTCCCGACGAACGGCAAGGTCGAGCCGATAGAATGGGCCGCCGCGCGCGCTGGGCGCTCTGGCCCGGTGCAGAAAATCCTGATTCAGCGGGACCAGAACGTCGCGCAGAATGCGCCGCTCGTGGAAATCGATTCCACCGACGCACGAGCCGATCTGGCCGCCGCGGAGGCGCGCATCGCGCAAATCCGCGCCGATCTCGAGGTGATGGAGCGGGGCGGGCGCGCCACCGATCTGGCCGACATCTCGAGCGGCATCGACCGCGCGCGGCTGGATCTTCAAACCGCGCAGCGGGATTATCAGACGCTCCTCCGTCTGGAAACAAAGCAAGCAGCCACCGCAGTAGAAGTGGCGGCTGCCAAAGAGCGGGTGGATAGCGCGGAGCTTCAGATCCGCTCACTGGAGCGGCGCCGCGCCGCGTTGGTGCCCACCTCCGACCGCACCGCTGCGAACGCTCGTCTGCAGGAAGCCGAGGCGGCCGCCGCGCTCGCTCAAGAACGCATCCGCTCGAGCGTAGTGCGCGCGCCTATCGCAGGCACAGTCTACCAGTTCGATCTTAAACCGGGAGCCTATCTGAATGCGGGCGATGTGGTGGCATTGATCGGCCGACTGGATCGTGTCCGCGTGAACGTATTTGTGGACGAGCCGGACCTCGGCCGCGTGACCAAGGGCCTGCCCGTCGCAATTACCTGGGATGCGCTGCCGGGCCGGCAGTGGCAAGGCGAAGTGGATAAAACCCCTACTGAAGTTGTGGCGCTGGGTACCCGGCAAGTCGGCGAGGTTGTCTGCCTCATCCAGAATCCCGATCGCGACTTGCTGCCGGGAACCAACGTGAATGCCGATATTCGCTCGCAATCTGTCTCGAACGCCTTGGCCATTCCAAAGGAAGCAGTACGGAACCAGGCGGGCAAAAACGGTGTCTTCGTCCTGGCAGACGATCACCTCGTATGGAAACCGGTAACTCTGGGCCTTACAAATACTACGCAAACTCAAGTAGAAGGATTACATGAGGGCGATGCGGTAGCCCTGTCCTCGGACCATCCGCTCAAAAATGGGGCACTCGTAACCCCTATATTTCAATAAGTTGCGACATCTTTTTCATTAACTTCTCGATGTGTTTTGCCAGTACGTCCACTTCCAGATTCAGACGCCCGCCGGGCCGCACAGATCGCAGCGTCGTGTTCGCATAGGTGTGCGGAATGATGGTGACGCCGACTGTGGGACCAGAATCGAGCGACGCAACGGTTAGGCTAATGCCGTCAATGGCAATCGATCCCTTATGCACCAGATAGCGGTCTAGCTCGGGCGGAACGCGCACCTTCAGCCACCAGTTGCCATCCCCGAGCGGATTGAGCGAGATCAACTCCCCGGTCGCGTCGACGTGTCCCAGCACAATATGCCCAGAGAGACGCGTCGCGGGCGTCACCGGACGTTCGAGATTCACGCGCGAGCCGGATAATAAGTCGCCCAGATTGCTTCGCGCCAGTGTTTCAGGCGCAAGATCCGCATCGAATGAATCCGGGGTAAGGCCAAGGGCCGTGAGACATACTCCATTAACGGAAATGCTGGCTCCTTCGCGGAGGTCATCGAGGATTATCGCGCATTTTACGCGGAGTCTGGCTCCTGCGGCCCGGCGCACGATTTCGCCGACCGTTCCTAACTCCTCAACGATTCCCGTGAACATCTTTCTCCAGCCACGCCTCCACTGCGAACTCATCGATTGCGATCGGATGCACTTTGACATCGTGAAAACGGATGGCATCCGCGCGGCGGCGACGGCCCGCCCCCCGGCGACGGGCAGCGATTGCGTGCCGCCCAGAATTTTGGGCGCATAGTAAAAGAAAATCTTGTCGGCAACGCCGGACTCTAGCGCGCTCCAGTTCACCCGGCTTCCGGCCTCGATCATCAGCGAAAGGTATCTCTCGCTCGCCAGAAGCTCGGTTGTGGCGCGCAGACTGGCGCGTCCATCAGCGCCTTCAAGGACCTCGACGCGGACGCCTTTGGCTTCGAGGCGAGCGCGGCGCTCGGCTGAGGCGGCCGAGGTCGTGACTACCAGCACATCGCCGCGGCAGGATTCGGCCAGCCGCGATTCGGGAGGCAGCCGGAGCTGAGAATCGAGCACCATGCGCAGCAGCGGCCGGCTGCGCTCTTTTCCGCTTCTGTCGGTGAGCAGACAATCGTCGGCGAGCACCGTGCCGATCCCGGTAAGAATCGCATCGGAATTGTGCCGCAATATTTGCACGTGCGCGCGCGCGGTCTCGCTGGTGATCCAACTGGGCGTAAACCCGGGAACGCCGTCCTCGGGACCGGCGATTCTCCCATCGAGCGTAAGCGCAGCCTTCAGCGTTACCAGCGGAAGCCCCGTCCGCGCGAAATGGACAAACGCCTGGTTCATCTCAACGGCGCGTTGGGCGCAGGAGCCATCGATCTCGACTTCTACTCCTGCCTCGCGCAGACTTGCGAATCCGCGGCCACGAACTTGAGGATTGGGGTCCTCCATCGGCGCGACCACTTTGCGGATTCCCGCAGCGAGTATAGCGTCGATGCATGGCGGCGTGCGGCCCTGATGCGAGCACGGCTCCAGCGAAATATAGAGAGTAGCTCCGTGAGCCCGCTCGCCGGCCTGCTCGAGCGCGAACACCTCGGCGTGTTTTACGCCAGCCCAGGTGTGGAATCCCCGACCTACGACGGTCTCATTTCGTACCACCACCGCGCCCACGGCGGGATTCGGCGAAGTACGGCCCTGTCCGCGCGCAGCCAGCTCAAGCGCTTCTTCGAGGTAGCGTCATGCTTCAAAGTTTCGTCAATCGAAGATCGAAGCGACGAAAGTTTCCGGATCGAACGGCAGCAGATCGTCCAAGCTGCTCGCCCACGCCGACGTAGCGTATGGGAAGATTCAGCTCCCGCGAGATGGCGACCACCACCCCGCCCTTCGCCGTGCCGTCGAGCTTGGTAAGAATGATACCGGTGACCGCGCTCGATTCAGTAAATTTGCGCGCCTGCTCCAGTCCATTCTGTCCGGTGGTGGCCTCGATCACCAGCAGCACTTCGTGCGGCGCGGAGGGGATTACGCGCGCTGCCGTGCGCCGCATTTTTTCCAGCTCCGCCATGAGATTGGTCTTGGTGTGCAGCCGGCCGGCTGTATCGACGATCACGTAATCCACCTTGCGCGCGCGGGCCGCTTGCAGCGCATCGAACAGGACCGCGCTCGGGTCCGAACCGGGCTGTTGGCGGATTAGATCGGCGCCGGTTCGCTGGGCCCATATCTCAAGCTGCTCGATAGCCGCCGCGCGAAACGTGTCCGCGGCGCATAACAGAACGCTGTGTCCTTCGGACTGCATCAGGCGCGTCAGCTTTCCGATGGAGGTGGTCTTCCCCGCCCCATTCACGCCGACGACCAGGATTACCGCGGGAGGTTCGGTCACTTGCGGCAGGGGACGCTCGGCGGCTTGCAGAATTTCGAGCAGATGCTCGCGGATTAGTTGCTTCAGTTCGCCGGCATCCCCGGCCAGATGACGGTCCACGCGCTGGCGGATGCGCTCCAGAATCTCAGCGGTCGTCGCCGTGCCGATATCGGCAGTGATAAGCGCGTACTCCAGTTCCTCCAGAACGTCGGCGTCGATTTCCTTGCGGCCGCTGACTGCGTCCTCAAGTTTCTCCATCAGACCGGCGCGGGTCTTCTGAATGCCGGCTTTTAGGCGTTCGAGGAGATTGGGCTCGCTCACGAGCGGCGAGCCAAAAAGGGATTGAATCATGGGGGCGCTGAAACTCCTATCTTAACAGCGCCTGGACAGCTCAAAAACCGGATCGGCGCCGTGATCAACCAGGCAACCGAAAGTCGACGTGACGATCACGGTTGATCTGCGTACTGAAACTGCGATCGACGCTCGAAAGCGGCGCGTGTTCTTCCTGGTGCTGCCGGTTGATCCAGCGAAGCTGGTCGCCATCTACCCAGAACGAGAGTGCCGCGCGAATGGTGTGATCGTTAAAAGCGATCAAGTAATAATCGGGCGTTCGATAGAAGGAGCCGCTATTGTTACCAGTCGGCGGGCTGGCCGGGCGGAGGCTGACCAGGGCGCGGGCGCGGGATTGTTAGAGTAATTCTGAACGACGACCGGCGGCTGCGGCGACGCCGTGTATCCGGAATTATAACTGTAATCGTAGGGGTACCCGTAATCGTAAGGATACCCGGAGTCATAAGGATATCCGTAGTCGTAAGGATAGCCGTAATATCCGACGCCATAATAGGGCCAGCCCCATCCATAGTAGGGCCAACCAAAGCCTAGGCCGAAACCGAGTCCGTACCCGTAGTAGCCGCGTCCGTAGAATCCGCGTCCATATCCACCGCGGAATCCACCGCCTGCGAATCCACCTCCGCGGAATCCGCCGCCGATAGATCCGCCACGGAATCCACCACCGCCGCCAGACCCACCGCGGAAACCTCCGCCGCCAATCGAGGCTCCGCGGGATCCGCCTCCGCCTCCACCACCGTGGCCACCTCCGCGCTGAGCATAGATGAAAGTGGGAATAACAGCGAGAAGAAGAACGATACGCAGGAGTCTCATAAAAAGTCCCCTCCTATTCGCAGCTTACTCCCCGCTGCCATTCCATGCAAGAAGCGAGCACATCGGCGAGATACATGGGCGAGACATGCCGGTGCGATAGAATAGAGCATCCAAGTGCAACAGGTCGGGCGCTACCAAATCGTGGCGGAATTGGGACGCGGCGCTATGGGCATCGTATATAAGGCCCAAGACCCGGCCATTGGACGCACCATAGCTATCAAGAGCATCCGCCTTCAGGACCTGACCGACGAAGCTGAGCGCGATCGACTGCGCGAGCGCCTGTTCCGGGAGGCGCAATCGGCCGGCATTCTATCGCATCCCGGCATTGTGACCATCTACGACATTGCCGAGGAGAACGGCATGGCGTACATCTTCATGGAATTTGTGAACGGGCCGCCGCTCGAAAAAATGCTGCGGCATGAGCAGACCCCGGATAAAGAAACGCTGCTCAGCATTTTCCGGCAGACCGCCGCCGCGCTTGACTATGCGCACAAGAAGGGAATCGTTCATCGCGATATAAAGCCCGCCAATATCATGATCCATGAGGACGGGACCGCCAAGGTCACCGACTTCGGCGTGGCGAAAATCGTCTCCCAACAAATGACACAGGCCGGCACCATTTTGGGCACGCCCAGTTATATGTCGCCGGAGCAGGTGCAGGGTGGGACCATCAGTGGGCGCGCGGACCAGTTCTCACTGGCGGTAATCGCCTACGAAGTCTTGACCGGCGAAAAGCCTTTCAACGCCGAATATCTTCCGACCTTGCTCTACAAAATTGTGCGCGAGGAACCCCTGCCTCCACAGCGCTTCAACCCCACGCTCGGTCCGGAGGTCGAGACGGTGCTGCGCAAAGCCCTGTCGAAAAATCCCGGCGACCGCTACGAGACTTGCGTCGATTTCGTCAACGCCCTCGCAGTTGCCTGTAATGCCATGCCGGGATGGATGCCGCTGCCGCGCGGCGTCAGTTACAATATGCCGACCGGGGGTTCGCGAGAAGGTCTTTCGGCAACAGTCGACGAGCAGATCGCGACCACGCTCGATGGAACGATCGCACTGCCGTTCTATCGCTGCGCCAAAAGAAAAGATTGCGATGGTGCCTCCGCCTTGGCGCACTGTGCCACCAATACCGGAACCGAGCCACGTGCTCCGCAACGTTCTGCTGGCTGCTGGTGGAATTGCGATAGTCTGCCTCGCGATCTTTATGGGCGCCCAGAAGCTCAGCCAATCCTCGAAGGCGCCTGCTATTTCGGCAATGGCACCTGCAGTGCCTGCCGAGCCGTCCCCGCCGCCTCCGCCGGCGCAAACCCCTGCAGCGCCGCCTCAAACTCCCACCGCAACGACGGAGCCGGCCCCGGAGAAACAGTCTGACTCGACCGATATCGCTCCACCGGTTGAACATCCGTCAGCAAGCGTCGCCCCGGCGATCAGCGAAGGGACTTTTCAGCTCACCACTTCGCCAGCGGGCGCGAGCGTGATATTCGACGGCAATCCCGCGCTCAAGTGCGTATCTCCGTGCAGCATGACTTTGCCGGTGGGCCGTCACACGTTCGAGGCGAGTCACCCGGGTTATCGCGAAGCGCAAAGGATCATTGAAATCCCGCGAGATACCGGCCAGATCGTCGATCTGACTCCAGCGACCGGCACGCTCAGCGTCGTGTCTAATCCTCCTGGTCTAACCATCGTCATCGACGGTCAGGAACAGCCGCGGAAGACGCCCGCCAGCATTACACTCCCTGTCGGCCAGCATCACGTTCAAGTGATCAAGGGCAACGACAAGCAGGAATTCACGGTGGATATCAGCGACGGAGCGCTTAGCTCAAAATTTATCGAATGGAGTCAATAGCGGCGGAGCGCATAAATCGATGGCGCGACAGAATATCTCCTCGGGGACGAAATGGGAGCCGATCGTCGGCTATTCGCGCGCCGTGCGCGTGGGTTCCTACATTCATGTTTCGGGCACCACCGCAACGGGTCCAGACGGCGCGCTGATCGGCAAGGGCAACGTTTACGTTCAGGCGGTACAGACCTTGCGCAACATTCAGACCGCTCTCGAGCAGGCCGGCGCGTCGCTGGAGCAAGTCGTCCGAACGCGCATCTACGTCATCGACATTGCGTTGTGGCAGGAGGTCGGGCAGAGCGCATGGGGAATTTTTCGGCGCTATCCGACCGGCCACATCAATGGTGGAGGTAAGGGCCCTGATCGATCCTCAAATGCTGGTGGAAATCGAGGCGGACGCGTTTATCGGCGTGCCTAATCGTGCAGCGTGGGGTCGAGAAAAGCGCGTAAACGGTGGCTGCGGCTCGGATGGCGCAGCTTCCGCAAGGCCTTGGCTTCGATTTGCCGGATTCTCTCGCGAGTCACCGCGAAGTGCTGGCCCACTTCTTCGAGCGTGTGCTCGCTTCCGTCCTGAAGACCGAACCGCATTTTGATGATCTTCTCTTCGCGCGGGCTGAGAGTCTTAAGCACCTCGGCCGTCTGTTCGCGCAGATTTAAGTTGATCACCGCTTCCGATGGCGAAACTACGCGGCGGTCAATGATGAAATCGCCCAGGTGCGACTCATCTTCCTCGCCCACCGGCGTTTCGAGCGAGATCGGCTCCTGCGCAATCCGCAGCACTTTGCGCACCTTCCCGACGGGCAAGTCCAGCTTCACCGAAAGCTCCTCGGTCGTCGGTTCGCGGCCGAGATCCTGCTGGAGCTGGCGCTGCATCCGCACCAGTTTATTGATGGTCTCGATCATGTGCACGGGGATGCGAATCGTCCGCGCCTGATCGGCGATGGCGCGCGTGATGGCTTGGCGCACCCACCACGTGGCATACGTCGAGAACTTATACCCGCGCAGGTAATCGAATTTGTCGACTGCCTTCATCAGGCCGATATTGCCTTCCTGAATCAGGTCCAGAAACTGGAGTCCCCGATTGGTGTAGCGCTTGGCAATCGAGACGACCAGCCGCAGATTGGCTTCGATGAGCTGCTTTTTGGCGATCTCCGCTTCCTGCTCGCCGCGCTCGACAATCTGCAGCGTGCGGCGCAGCTCAGTCGCGCTCGCGCCGGATTCTTCTTCGAGTTGCTGGATGCGCTGGCTGTGCTGGCGGAGTTCCTTGCGGATGGAGCTTGCGCCGCCAGAAGCGCCGTTGGGCGGCGACTCGAGCTTCCGCTGAACCCGCGCGATTTCGCGCTCGATGGGCCGCAGATCTTCGACCGCGCGGCGCAAACTGCCGGCGAGCGCGCGGCGCGTCGCGGAGCTGAAGTGGATGCGGCGGATCAAACGCGAGATATTGACCATCGTGCGCGCCAGGCTCCAGCGCAGCGAGCGATGCATCTTAGGTTTCATTCCGCGCGAAATAGTCTGTAATTTCTGGCGAAATTGTTGCGCTTTTCTATAATGTCTGTCGATTTCGGCTATCGTGGCGGTCAGCTCGGCGGCCTGCTCGAGGATATTCTCTTCGGTGACCACCAGGTCCGGCATTACCAGGATGTCGCGAACGGCAACCGGATCCCGCCGCAGAAGTTCCGCCATGGGCAGGATCTCGCGGATGACCAGCGGGGAGCGCGACAGAGCCTTGCGCACCGCGCCGCTGGCCGCGCTCGATCCGCTTGGCCAGTTCGATCTCGCCCTCTCGCGTGAGTAGCGGGACCGTGCCCATCTCACGCAGGTACATCCGAACCGGATCGTTGGTCTTGTCGTTGAAATCCTGGGCCAGATCGAGGTCGACGAACTCGTCGCCGTCTTCGGTCTTCTTGTCGAACTCGATTTTCGGCTCTTCCAGAATTTCGACGCCCGCGCCATCGAGTTCGGAGAGCAGATCGTCGAGCTCGCGCCCGCCCGGATATTCCTCGGTCAGCAGATCGTTGACTTCATCGTAAAGGACGTAGCCCTTCTCCTTCCCGGTATCCATGAGCTGCTTCAGCCGGCCGAATTTTTCGTCGATTGCCACGCCACCCCTTAACCCGTCGTGTTGCTCCAGATCTTCGGCGTTCCTGCGAGCTACCCGACCAATTTAATTCAGTGTACAACACAGCGCCGGAGATTCAATCTGCCGCCGGCCTCCCTGCTTTCGCGCTCCAAGCGGCTTAATTCCGCCATCCATCCGCGAGCTTCCGTCGATGCCGGCCTTCGCGCTGCTGCGGTTTTGACTCTCGCACGCAGCTCATCAAGTCTGCCGCTTCTTGTACTCGGACTCCAGGACCCGAAGGCAGGCTTGGGCCTGTTTCAGATATTGCGCATCCTCAATCATTTCATCGGCAGCCACTACCTCATGCAATAGAGCCTGTGCAGGTCCGGTCAGGCGCCCTTCGAGGGCTGAAAACGCGATCGGCGCGTCCGGCGTGCCGGCCTGGCGAATGGCCTCGAATATCTCGCGAGATACAAAGCCTTCGATCATGACGGCCGAAAGTTGCGGCAGCGCCCAGGCCCGGGCTTCGTCGCTCGCAATGAGCGCCTTCAACAGAAAATATTCATTCTTGGGGATCGACAGGACGCGGCTCGGAGCGCGGCGGGACTGTACGCCGCTCATTCGCCGCTTTCCTGAAGCGGTCGAGCACCAGACCGGGATCGACGCCTAAGTAACCGGCCACATCGTTGGCGATGGCGGCCCGCTCCAGCTCATCCGAGATTTTCTGGATCGATGGCATGAGGAACTTGAACGCATCCATACGCCCCTCGGCCATGCGCATATCGAACTTGGCGCGAGCGCGATCCGCCAGCCAGTGAAAATAGCCGCTGGCCCCGTCGAGCTTCGCCCGGTAAGCCTCGGCGCCCTTCTCCTTTACATATTCGTCCGGATCGAGCCCGTCATCGAGGGTCAGGACGCGGACGTGCAGCCCTTCATCGAGAAGCAACTGAATGGCGCGCTCCGCGGCATTCGCTCCCGCTGCATCGGGATCGAAATTTACGACCACGGTATCGGCATGACGGTGAATGGTTCGCACCTGCGCGTTGGTAAGAGCGGTTCCACAACTCGCAACCACTTCTTTGACCCCGCCGCATAAACCCCGATCACGTCCATATAACCTTCGACCAGAATCGCGCGATTGGAGCGGCGCATGCCGTCGCGCGCCCGATGCAGGTTATATAGAACGGATGTTTTCCGGTAGATGGGTGTTTCAGGGGAGTTCAAATATTTGGGCTGATCTTCATCGCGCATGGCCCGTCCGCCGAAAGCGATCACTTTGCCGGATTCATTGTGGATGGGAAACATGAGGCGGCCGCGAAACGCATCGTAGATTCCCGAACCGTCGTCGCGCCGGCGCAGAAGGCCGGAGGCTTCGAGCTGCTGCGGAGTAAATCTCTCTTGAGCGAGCCGCCGAACCAGCGCCTGACCGGAAGACTCGGCAAAACCGAGCCCGAACGTTTCGATGATTTCCGGGCTCACGCCCCGGCGCGCAAGATAGGCCCGCGCTTCGGCTCCCTGCGGCCCACGCAGGCTCGACTTGAAAGAAATCCGCCGGCGATAGCGTGAATCTCGAGACAGCGCGCTCCGCAGCTTGGATTCTGCGTCGCTATACTCAGATGCGCTGCGGCATGGGAATGCCGTTGCGCTCGGCCAGCAGCTTCAACGCCTCCGGAAACGTGAGGCCGTCCACCTCCATCACAAATTTGAGCGCGTCTCCGCCCGCTCCGCATCCGAAGCATTTATAAAACTGGCGGGTCTGGCTCACCGAAAACGAAGGCGTTTTTTCCTGATGAAATGGGCATAGGCCGGTGTATCGGCCCGTGTTCCCGACCTTGCGCAGCCGCACATATTCGCCGATCACTTTGACGATGTCGATCGAGGATTTAAGCTGCTCGACGAAGTCCATATCGGAGAGGTCCGTCGCTAGTTTAGCGCTTCAGGGCGAGTGTTACACCGTCACCGAGAGGAAGCATGCTGAGCGCGACGCGCGAATCTGCCGAGCAGTTTTTGGTTGAACGCGCGAAGAGCGACAGTGTCGGCGTCCTTCACCAGTGGATCGGCGACTTGGCCGGACCACAAAACGTTGTCGATCATGATCGAGCCCGCCCGGGCGAATCAGCTCCAGCGCGCATTCGTAATAGGCAGCGTAGTTGGTTTTATCGGCATCGATGAAAGCGAAATCGAAAGACCCGCGCTGGCCGCCATGCCAGCAATTCCCGAAGAGTTTCGAGCGCGAGCCCCAGGCGCAGATCGATCTTGTGATCGACGCCGGCTTCTTTCCAGTAACGGCGCGCCATCGCGGTGAACTCCTCGCTGATATCGCAGGCTACGATCCGGCCGCCCGCGGGCAACGCCAGCGCGACGGCGAGCGAGCTGTAGCCAGTAAAGACTCCCACTTCGAGCGTCCGCCGCGCGCCCGTTAACTGCATCAGCAGAGCCATGAACTGGCCGTGCTCGGGCGGGATCTGCATGGACGCGCGCGGGAGCGACGCGGTCTCCTCGCGCAGCCGCTTCAGAATCGGCGGCTCACGCAGGGAAACGGAGAGTAGGTAATCGTAAACCTTTGCGGTAGCAATAATCTTCCGGCCATACTTATTCCGGCGCGTATTCAAGCACCAGAGCTGTGATGTCATCGCGAATCACGCCGCCTTCGGTGAACCTTTCCAGGGCGTCGCGCAGCGCGGTGTGAAGCCAGCGGCATCGCGTCCCGCGTTATCGCGCAGACAGAGCCGCAGGCGCTCGGTATCGAAGAATTCGCCCTCCGCGTTTTCAGCTTCGGTCAGACCATCGCTATAAATCACGATCTTGTCGCCCGGGGCGAGTTGGGTCTGCACCATTTGAAACGGTGCGTCTTCGATCATTCCGACGGGCATACCGGAAGTATGGAGCTTGCGCAGGCGTCCGTCGACGCCGACCAAGAACGGCGCAGGATGGCCCGCATTCGAGTAGCTAAGCAGCCCTGCGGAATTGAGGGTGCAATAAAAAATCGTGGCGTACTTTTCGCCGTGAGTGCGCTCGAGGAGAAACTTGTTCAGACCGCTCATCATCGATTCGATATGGCAGGACTCGCCCGAAGCCATAAGGAAAGTTCCCTGTAGCAGGCTGGCGAGCAGCGCCGAGCTTACCCCCTTGCCCGAAACGTCGGCGACTACCGACACCCACACGCTGGAGGAAACCTGCCGGACGTCGAAGTAATCGCCGCCCACCTGGGTTGAAGGAAAGCTAGAGCCTGCGGCCCGGAACCATCCCGTCACGGGCAGTGCGGGGGGAAGCAATCCCTGCTGAATGCCGCGCGCGATCTTCAGTTCGTCCTCGATCCGCACCTTGGCTCGTTCCTCTTCGAGCAGAGCGGGCGTTTTCCAGAATCGTCGACGCTTCGATCGCGAGCGTCTGAAGCAATTCCCGGTTTCCAGACGAGAGATCCGCGGGCGCCACCCGGGAATCCATGTAGAGAAGCCCGATCGTGGACTCGGCCGCGGAGGTCACCTGCGTCTCTTCCGACGTACCACTGCGAACGTGAATCAAAGGAAGACAGACCACGCTTCGAAGCTCAAGCTCGGCTACACTCATCTCCGGACGTATTCCCTGCTCGGCCAGCGGATCGAAGGACATCGAGAGCAAATCGCGCCGGGAATGCAGAGCGCGCTTGATAACCGACATGGGCACGCGCAGCTCATCGGCTTCGAGCGCCCTGCCTTCGCGATCACGGGCCACCGTGACCTCCAGTTCGAGACCCTTTCGCAGCAGGAGAAATCCACGATCGCATCCTGTCACCGCGAGCGCCGCATCCACTACAGCCGTCAGAACCTCGTTAGATCGAAAGCGAGTTCTGCAGCGCGCGTGCGACCTCCACCAGCGACCGGAGCTTGGCGAGATTATTGGCGCCCAGATGTGTCGAGCTGGAGCTCGAAGAGATCTGATCGAGAATCCGGTTAATTTTACCGGTCTCTAGAGCGGATTCGAGCATGAAGGTGAGCTGGTAAGATTCGCGCACACCAAAGTCGATGCGGTCCGAATTGCGCAGCGTATGCCGCCCGATCTGCTCGCCATTCACCCAGGTGCCATGCCGGCTGTTCAGGTCTTCAATGACATAGCTGCCGTTTTCGGCGATGATTCGCGCGTGACTGCGGGATGTGCGATTATCGCGCAGCACCAGATTATTGTCGGCATGACGCCCGATCAGGAATGGCAGCGGATCGATGACCACTCGCGTGCGCTGGCCCGAAGGATTCAGCACCAGCAGCGCCGCTGGCGGCATCCCCGCGCGCGCGGGCGCTTCCTCACTTTGGACAGGAGTCCCCATCAGTTTAATGAATCGTCCGCGTCTTGCGATTCATGTAATCCATCAGCAGATATTGCCCCAGCGTATAGGGCGTAGTGAAGTAGGCTTTGCCGCGGCACAGCTCCGTCACTTTCTGGATGAAATTCACCAGGCCGTAATCGCTCGCCAGCATGAAGGTATTGATCAGAATCCCGTGGCGCTTGCACCGGCTCACTTCCTCAAGCGTCTGGCTGATCACCAGCGGATCGAGGCCGAAGGCGTTGCGATAGATGCGGCCGTCCTCCAGAGTCAGCGCGCTAGGCTTGCCGTCGGTGATCATAATGATCTGCTTCATGTCCTTGCGCTCCTGGGCCAGGAGCCGCTGCGCCAGAATCAGACCGTCGCGCGTGTTGGTGTAATACGGCCCTACCTGAACGCGCGCCAGCTCCTCGAGGCGCAGCTCTTCGGCCGTATCGTGAAACAACACGCAGCGTAAGCTATCGCCAGGATATTGCGTCCGGATCAGGTGCGCCAGGGCCAGCGCCACTTTTTTGGCGGGCGTGAAGCGATCCTCACCGTAAAGAATCATGCTGTGGCTGCAATCCAGCATGAGCACAGTCGCGCAGGAGCTTTGATACTCGGACTGATGCACGTACAGATCTTCATATTCGAGCTGGAGCGGAAATTTCAGACCCTCGCGCCTTAGAGCCGAAAAAAGCGTTTGCCCAATATCGAGATTGAGAGTATCGCCGAACTCGTAGCGTTTCGCAGCGCCGCTCGTTTCCACTCCCGTGGCCAGGTCGCGCGTGTCGTGCGCACCGAAGCTCGACCGGCCCAAGGAACCGAGAAGATCCTTCAAGGTTTTGAATCCCAGAAAATCGACATTTTTATCGGTAACCTTGACCTCGACGCGGCTCTCTTTTTCGCCAGCGCCCCCCGCCTGCGGCTCGGTGGTGATGTAACCTTCGTCGACGAGTTTCTGGACCAGCCGGCTGAGCAATTGATCGAGTTGCTCCTCGGTCATGCTCTCCAGTTGTTTACGAATCTGCCCGGCGCGTTCGGGATCGAAAAAATCGCCACGCTCGAGCGCCTGCTCGATAGCGCGCTTCAAACCTTCGAGCGAGTGCTGATTCCACTCGCTGAATTGCATGTAGGGATTATGGAAGCCGCTCTGCAGAAAGAAATCCGAGAGCGCCTGCATCAGGTCCTCGGCGCTTAGGTCGAGATCTTCACCGGTATAGCGCCCGTAGCGGACGAACTTCACTGGTACTGCCTCTTGGCCGCCTTTCCCTTAGCGTCTTCAGGCGGCTCTCTGCGCCGAGGCTCCGCCATGAACCCGACCTCTTCATTGCGGCTGATGCGGCGATGTGCGTAGAGGCCCTCGAGGACGAACTCCGCAGCAGCGGTCCGCACCGCGTCCGGCTCGCTCGCGCCCAGGCCCAGCATTCCGGCCTTTTCCATCAAGCCCTGGATGCGGCTGAGTTGCTTTACCATTTCGCTCGACGACACGGTCTCTTCAAGCTTCAGCGATCCGCCCAGCTCAAACCACTGGACCACGGACGACATATTCTCGCCGTCGAAATAACTGGTGAAGACCTTGCCCACAGCTAATCGGATCAGCTCGCGCGCCACTGCGTCGCCGCCCTTCAGCTCGCCCTCGTATTCAAGTTCGAGTTTGCCTGTGATGGACGGCAGCGCAGCGTAGATATCCAGCACGCGCGGCACCGCCACGGATTCTCCAGCAATGAGCGCCCGGCGCTCGGCGTTTGAAGCAACGTTTTCGAGAACGGAAATCGGCAGACGCTGGCTGACGCCGGACCGCTTGTCCACCTTTTTATCATCGCGAGCTGAAAACGCCAGCTGCTCGACGCTTTCGCGAATGTAATCGGGAACGCGCAATTGAATCTCGACGCCGTTCGCGGACCCGCGCTCGGTCCAGGCCTCCTGGCGCGTAATTTCTAGGCCGTGCTCGACGGTGGCCGGATAATGCGTACGAATTTCGCTCCCGATGCGATCCTTAAGGGGTGTGATAATCTTGCCTCGCGCCGTGTAATCCTCCGGATTTGCGGTGAACACAAGCAGCAAATCCAGCGGCAGGCGCACTGGATACCCCTTAATTTGTACGTCCCCTTCCTGCATGATATTGAACAAGCCCACCTGAATCTTTCCCGCCAGATCGGGCAGCTCATTAACGGCGAAAATACCGCGGTTGGCGCGTGGCAGCAGTCCGTAGTGAACGGTGAGCTCGTCGGAAATATTCTGGCCACTGCGCGCAGCTTTGATAGGATCGATATCGCCGATCATGTCGGCGATGGTCACGTCCGGCGTGGCAAGTTTTTCCACGTATCGCTCGTCTCGCGTGAGCCACTCGATGCGCGTGGCATCACCCTGCTCGCGAATCAGATTACGGCAAGCCCGGCAAATCGGAGCGAAAGGATTGTCGTGGATTTCGCAGCCGGCGATATAGGGAATCTGCTCATCGAGCATGCCCGCGAGCAGGCGAATGATCCGAGTCTTGGCCTGTCCGCGCAGACCCAGCAGAATAAAATTATGCCGCGAAAGAATCGCGTTCACGATCTGAGGCGCCACCGTGTCGTCATAGCCGACGATGCCTGGAAATAGCGGCTCATCCCGCTTAAGCTTACAAATCAAGTTCTCGCGCAATTCGTCTTTCACGCTGCGCTGGGCTAACTTCGTTCCAAAATTTTGGTAAGAGCGGAGAGCGCCGAGCGTTTCGGGAAGGCCGGAGGAGTGTTTCATTACCGGTATGTCCTTAGTGCACGGGGTGTGCACTTAAATCGATTGTAGCAATTGGTGTGCTCAACCCGCCGCCGCGGGAACCGGCAGACCGTAGCGCGCCGGCGTGTTCTCGACGAAAGACTCCCAGGAGACGAAAATCTCCGCCTGCAGGCCTACGGCGCGTGCTCCCATCACGTTATCCTCACGATCGTCTAGGAACAGCGCCTGCGCTGGCGGAATTCGCAACCCGTCGACTGTGTACGAATAAATGGCGGCTTGCGGTTTCAGGCTGTGCAGCTCATAAGAAAACGAAACGTGATCGAAATGCTTGAGCAGCGAACGCGAGGTGCGCAGATAATTCCCGAGAGGAGCCGGGAGATTGGAAAGAATCCCAGTCCGCAGTCCTTGCCCGCGAAGATCGTCGGCCCACGCGATCACGCGATCGTCAAAATGGCTCCAGAAATCGATCTCCTCTTTCCGTAACCACGCGACCAGGTCCTCGTCGAATTTGCGGCCAACGGTGTTGGCAACGGCGCTCCAGTACTCCTCGGGTCCGACTTCTCCGGCATCATAGGGACCCCGATTGGTCCAAAATGCGCGCAGAAACTCTCCAGTCGGCAGTCCACAGGCTCGTGCCGCCCGCTCGAACCGTTCATCAGTGGGGCTGAAACAGAGCACGCCTCCGAAATCGAAAATGACGGCCCGAATTTCCATTCAGCGGGAGCCGTGCGCGCCATCCGCGATCTGCGGCTCGCGGCGGGTGCGGATCTCGCGCACCGCATAAATGCGGCGGCCCTGACTTTCGAAATACGTTCGCGTTAGAACTTCTCCAAGCAGGCCGGTGCAGAAAAGAATGACGCCTGTGACCAGCGCCAATGCCCCCATCACCATTAACGGGCCGTGTTCCTGAATGATGTCGCGGCCAGTCCACAGTTTTTCAATCGCCAGGCTTGTTAAGATTCCTCCGCCGGCTCCAGCGCTGACCAGCCCCCATTTTCCGAAAAAGTGCATGGGCCGCGTGAAATACTTCAAGAGAAACCAAATTGTGAAGATGTCGAACATCACGCGGAAAGTTCGGCCCAGTCCGTAATGCGAACCGCCGCTCGATCGCGGCTGGTTGCGGATGGGAACTTCAGCGACGCGCGCGCCATAGAATGCCGCCAGTGCCGGTATAAAGCGATGCAGCTCACCGTAAAGATTAACATCCTTGAGAATCTCGGCCCGGTAAGCTTTGAAAGTGGTGCCGAAATCGCGCAGCTCCACATGGGAAACTTTAGCCATCAGCCAATTGGCGATGCGCGAAGGAAACTTGCGTGTGACGGCATTGTCGAGCCGGTCTTTACGCCACCCGCTGGCAATATCGTAGCCCTCTTCGATCTTTTCGAGAAGCGCCGGGATATCTTCAGGCGCATGCTGAAGATCGCCGTCAAGCGAGATGATCACTTGTCCCTGAGCTTCGTCAAATCCCGCCGCCAGCGCCGCTGTCTGCCCGAAATTGCGGCGGAGCCGGATCACTTTAAGGCGCGCATCGGTCTCTACCAGATTTGCCAGCAGATCAAAACTGCGATCTGTGGACGCATCATCGACAAAAATAATCTCGTAAGGTTTGCGGACACGCTCAAGCACGGCTGTCAATCGGTCATACAGCCGGAGAATCGACGGTTCCTCATTGTGAATAGGAATAACTACAGAGAGGTTCACCGTCCTTAAGGATATCAGGTCTTCTTCGGATTTTTGCCCGGCAGATTTTCCGGATTTTCGTGCACGCGCATGCGAAAACCCGCCCGCAATCCGGCGGCGAGCGATACCGTCGTGTCGCCATACTTATCGCGGATCTGATCGACCGCCGCAAGAGTTTTGCGCCACCGCTCGGTCTTTTCCTCGTCGATCAGGCTAGTCTGCCCTTCCCCAGTATCAAGCGATTGGGCATACACACCCAGCAGGCGGATCGCCTTCCCGCTCCAGGCCTTCTGAAAAAGCCCGCGCGCCGCCCCGGCCAGCTCAGTGTCGATCTGCGTGGCGTGATCCAAAGTCGCGGCCCGGGTGAACGTCGAGAAATCGGAATAGCGCAACTTGATCTGGACGGTCCGCGTCCACAGCCGGTGATCGCGTAGCCGCCTTGCGACCATCTCCGACAGCCGTACCAGCATCGCGTCCAGCGCGCCTGCATCCGCGGTATCGAGAGAAAATGTGTGCTCATGGCTAATCGATTTCGGATCGCCGCCTTCACCCACCTCGCCGTCAAACCAGCCGCCCGCGTCTTCGCCACGCGCTTTTCCCGCTAGAGCCAGTCCCCATTTGCCGAACCGTTCTTCAAGAAATGCATCCTGCAGTGAATCCAAATCACGCACCTTGCGGATACCGCAGTCATTTAAATTGCGCTCCGTCACTTTCCCGACGCCCGGAATCTTGCGCACGTCGAGCGGGCCGAGGAACTGCGCCTCCTGGCCCGGAAGCACCCAAATAATACCGTGCGGCTTGGCCTGATCGGAGGCGACCTTCGCTACTAGCGGCGAAGCAGCTGCGCCGATAGAGCAATTGAGATTCGTCGCACCCCGAACCGATTCCTGCAGGCGATGCGCCGCAGCTAATGGGGGCCCGTGCAGCCGCTCGGTGCCGGTAAGATCGAGATACGCTTCGTCAATGGACGCCATTTCCACGCGCGGCGAGAACTGCTTGAGCACGGTGAACACTTTCTCCGACGCTTCGAGATACCGCTCACGGTGTCCGTCGACGAATACGGCCTGCGGACACAGCTTGTAAGCGTTGCGCAGCGGCATAGCCGAGTGCACGCCGAATTTTCGGGCCGCGTAAGACGCCGCCGAGACGACTCCGCGCTCATCTGGCTGCCCACCGACTACCACCGGTTTGCCTTTGAGAGATGGATCGAACAACTCCTCTACAGATACGAAGAACGCATCCATGTCGACATGCAGGTAGGTTTTCATGCACGCTATGTTCGCGCCACAGCCACGCGCGGCAACCCGGCCAGGTCCCCGCTAATTTCAACCTCGCGCCAGCCGCTGAGCATTTCGATGACGGAGTCCCCCGCGTTGTAAGCCAGTTCCATGATGAGCCAGCCCGAGGGACGAAGCAAGCGCGCCGCTTCAGGGATTAGCCGGCGATAGATGTAAAGTCCGTCCGTTCCGCCAAACAGCGCCATAGCGGGCTCATGCTCGCGCACTTCGCGTGGCAGAGTGGTCCTATCGTTCTCCGGCACATAAGGAGGGTTCGAGACGATCAGATCAAATGCGCCGTCCCTGAGCGCCCTTCCCAGATCGCAGCAGATGAAATGTACTTTAGCGCCCAAGCGGCGAGCATTCCCTTGCGCGACCTGCAATGCCGCCTTCGAGATGTCGGTGGCGACTACCTGCGCACTTCTCTCCGCCGCCAGAGTAATCGCGATAATACCGGAACCGGTTCCGATATCGAGGATCGCGGAGGATTTTCCGATCCGTTCGAGCGCCGCTTCGACCACGTGCTCTGTCTCCGGCCTAGGAATCAACACGTCCCTCGTGACCCGAAAATCCCGGCCGAAGAACTCCTGGCGGCCGGTGATGTATTGCGCCGGCTTCCCGCTCAGCCGGTCATGGAGATAACGTCCGTAATGAATCCACCAAACCTCGCGCAGTTCATCGGTAGAATGCGCGTAAAGCCATGCTCGCTCACACCCAATCGCATGCGCAAGCAGTACTTCGGCGGTCAAGCGCGGCGCGGAGATTTTGGCGTCTTCTAAAAGTTTATGGCCCTGCAGGAGTGCGGTACGAACATCCATGCGACAGGGCAGCCGCTTGCGTTATGCCGCCTCGCCCTGCTCAGCGAGCTTCTGGGTTTGATAATAATTGGTCAGAGCTTCGATCAGAGGTTCCAGCTTGCCGTCCATCACCTGATCGAGCTGATGCAAGGTCAGCCCGATGCGATGATCGGTGACGCGATTCTGCGGAAAATTATAGGTGCGGATCTTCTCGCTCCGATCTCCGCTACCCACCATGCCGCGCCGCTCCGCTCCGATCTTGTCCTGCTGTTTCTTGAGCTCCAGGTCATAGAGCCGCGCACGCAGCTCACGCATGGCCTTTGCGAGATTTTTGATCTGCGATTTTTCATCCTGGCAGGAAACCACCAGTCCCGTGGGCAAATGCGTAAGCCGAATGGCGGAGTAGGTCGTGTTGACGCTCTGACCGCCCGGACCCGATGAGCAGAACGTATCTTTCCGAATATCCTTCGGTTCAATGACGATTTCCACTTCGTCGGCTTCCGGCAACACCGCGACTGTGACAGCAGAAGTATGGACGCGGCCCTGCTGTTCCGTCGAGGGCACTCGCTGCACCCGGTGTGTCCCGCTTTCGTATTTGAGCTGGCTATAAACCTTCTCGCCGCTCACCAAAGCGATCACTTCTTTGAGGCCGCCGACCGAGGATTCGCTCGAAGAAGTTACCTCGATCTTCCATCCGCGGGTCTCCGCGAAGCGGCCATACATACGAAAAATCTCCGCCGCGAACAGAGTCGCCTCATCGCCGCCGGTCCCGGCTCGGATCTCAAGCACCACGTTCTTCTCGTCGTTGGGATCCTTGGGCAGCAGCAGGAACTTCAGCTCGTCCTCCAGTCGGGTCATCTGGGGCTCCAGTTTGGACACTTCGTCCTGCGCCATGGCGCGCAAGTCCGGATCTGCCTCGTGGAGCATGGAGCGCGCTTCCGCAAGATTACGTTGGATCGTTTTCCACTCGCGATATTTCGCCACAACCTCGGCTAAATCATTACGGCCCTTTGCGATCTTCCGATATTGCATTGGATCGTTGGTGATGCCCGCGTCGGCCATCTGAGCGGTCAGAACGTCAAAGCGGCGCTCTGCCTCATCGAGTCTCTGTTGATACTGCATGTTCGGTAGGTACGACGTTAAGCGATAACCAGCTCGCCGCCCTGCTTGGCTTCGAGCGCCATAGCGCCGTTCAGCGCGTGGATGGCGATGGCGGTCTGAGAATCGTCGGGAGGCTTAGTGGTAATCCGCTGCATCCAGAGGCCCGGCACGCTCAGCAACCCCATCAGCGACCCCTGACGGCGCGCCGCAAAGCGAATCAGCTCATAGCTCAGACCCGCGATCAGCGGCAGCAGCGCGATACGCGCCAGCAACTTCGGCAGGAATCCGTCGATCGGCAGAAATGCAAAAGCGACCAGCGCGATCGCCAGCACTACAAACAGGAAATTGGTTCCGCAACGCGGATGGAAGGTTACGAACCTTTGCGCGTTCTCGACCGTGACCGGCTGCCCGGATTCGTAATTGAACACGACTTTGTGCTCGGCGCCGTGAAATTCGAAGACCCGCCGGATGTCTTTAAGACGGGAGAGCAGAAGCATAAAAATCAGGAAGATCAGCATCCGTATCACGCCATCCACCAAGTTGATGGACACACGGCCGGAAAGCGAAGGAACCGCGCCGCCAATACGCGTCGCCAGATACAGCGGCACGAATTTATAGAGAAAGACAAAAAAGCCCAGCGAGAAGATCAGATTCATCGTCATCATTCCCGAAGAGACCTCAGTGGATTTCTCCACGCTTTCCTTGCTGCCGTCATTGAGCGCGGCGTTGGCCGAGAACTTCAGCGCTCGGGTGCCGAGCGTCAACGCCTGCCCCAGTACCCCGATGCCGCGCAAGATCGGCAATCGAAAGATCCGATATTTTTCCGACATGCGAGGGATGGCCTGTTCCTGGGTTACGATCTCGCCATTAGACTTGCGTACCGCAACGCAGTAGCTATGCGGGGCGCGCATCATCACACCTTCCATGACGGCTTGGCCGCCGATCAGTGTTTCCTCTCCGCTCTCGAGCACAGGCAACATCTGCAGGTGCGCGGAAAAGCGCAGGAACCGTATAATAGACAAGAGATTCTCCACTTATATTATAGCTGTATCGACCTTAGAAGTGCTGGAACAACCCGATCTTAAACCATCCCCGAGCGACTCCTTTCAGGCCGCGTCAACACCCGAAATTGGAGCTTCCGACCAATACCTTCCCTTGCTTCTGCTCTTATTTGCGGGCAGCGGCTGCGCGGCTTTGGTTTATGAGGTGGTCTGGTTTCAATTGTTGCAGTTAGTGATCGGCTCGTCCGCAGTGTCCTTGGGGGTGCTGCTCGGAACCTACATGGGAGGGATGTGCCTGGGCAGTCTGCTGTTGCCGCGAATAGTCTCGGCCCGGCAACATCCTCTGCGAGTTTATGCATGGCTCGAACTTGGAATCGGATTCTTTGGGATCGCGGTCCTGTTCGGAATCCCCTATGTGGATCGTTTCTATACGGCCAGCATCGGACACGGGCTGCCGGGGATTCTGCTTCGTGGCGTCGTTTCCGCGGTATGCTTGCTGCCGCCCACTTTGCTCATGGGCGCGTCGTTGCCCGCGATTGCTCGGCGCGTCGAATCTACGCCGCACGGGGTCGCCTGGTTGGGACTCTTCTATGGCGGAAACATCGCCGGCGCCGTTTTCGGTTGCCTGTTGGCGGGGTTTTACTTGTTGAGAGTCTTCGATATGGCGATCGCGACGTATGTCGCGGCGGCGATCAACGTTGTCGTCGCCATGATCGGTTTCGGACTAGCCTCCGCGACGGCATATCGAGCGCCGCATACGGAACGCGTGCAAGTTTCCTCGGCGATTACGAGCGGCTCCTGGCCGGTGTTGGTCGCCATCGGATTATCGGGATTGTGCGCGCTCGGCGCCGAAGTGATTTGGACCCGCCTGCTATCTCTGATGCTGGGCGCAACGGTCTACACGTTCTCGATCATCCTGGCAGTATTCCTGCTGGGTCTC
Source organism: uncultured Acidobacteriota bacterium (assembly GCA_963799805.1). Lineage (GTDB taxonomy): Bacteria > Acidobacteriota > Terriglobia > Bryobacterales > Bryobacteraceae > Palsa-187. Next base: position 689,724 of record CAWCYF010000001.1, on the reverse strand, counting down.
GGCATCGGCAGCAGCGTCGGCTCTCTGGTTTCGCGCCAGATTGCAAGACCCAGGCTGGCGCTCGCCTGCTGCCAGATTCTTCTCGCTGCGGCGATCGCGTGGACCGCATATACTCTCGTCAATTCCCTCCCTTACTGGCCCATCGATCCACGATTGTCGAGAAGCCCGTGGTTCAACTTTGAAATTGATCTGATGCGTTGCATTTGGTCGATTCTGCCGGCGACTTGTCTGTGGGGCGCTAGTTTTCCATTGGCGCTCGCGGCGATTGCATCACCTGAGAACGATCCCGGACGTCTGGTGGGCGAAGTTTATGCGGCCAATACAGTGGGCGGCATCGTCGGAGCCCTCGGGATCAGCATGCTGCTCATTCCGTTGGCGGGGACGCAGCAATCTGAGCGCGTATTGATCGGTTTGTCGGCGGTCGCCGCTCTGATCGTGCTTGCCGCAGGGCCCGCTTGGCGATTCGCCGGGATGATCGCAGTGGCCGCTGGAGCCGGGGTAGTCAGTCTCCTGATTTGGAGCGTCTCCGATGTTCCTTGGGTCGCGATTGCTTATGGCCGCCGAATGGCGACTACGGACAGCCCCGGAACGCTGCTCTACAAAGGTGAAGGGATGAACTCCTCCATCGTATTTTCGGAATTGCCGGACGGTAAAGTGTATTTCCATGTCAGCGGCAAAGTGGAAGCTTCTACTGAGCCCTACGATATGCGGCTGCAAAGGATGCTCGCGGACGTTCCAGCATTGATCCACCCGAATCCGCAGTCGGTGCTAGTAGTAGGATTTGGAGCGGGAGTAACCGCGGGCTCTTTCGTGCCCTACCCGGAGATCGGGAAGATCGTGATTTGCGAAATAGAACGGCTGATTCCGCGAGCCTCCGCATTATATTTTCGCGAACAAAATTACAACGTGTTTCACGATCCCCGCACAACGGTAGTCTACGACGATGCGCGGCATTTCATCCTCACCACCCGGGATAAATTCGATATCATCACGTCCGATCCGATTCATCCCTGGGTGAAAGGCACTTCAACGCTTTATTCGAAGGAATACTTCGAGCTATGTAAACGTCATTTGAATCCCGGCGGGGTAGTTACGCAGTGGGTGCCTCTTTATGAAAGCGATCTGGAGACCGTCAAGAGCGAACTGGCAACATTTTTCGACGTCTTTCCTAATGGAACGATATGGGGTAACGATATCAGCGGCGAAGGTTATGACATCGTTTTGTTGGGTCAAGCGGAACCGACCAGGATCAACCTGGACCAGGTCCGTGAGCGCCTAACTCGTCCGGATCATTTTCGTGTGGTCCGATCACTGCAGGATGTCGGGTTTCAGTCGGCAGTCGATTTATTCTCTACCTATGCCGGTCGAGCGGCGGATCTTGCTACCTGGCTAAAGGGCGCGCAAATCAACCGCGATCTAAACCTTCGCCTTCAATATCTCGCAGGACTCGGAGTGAACTACAACACTGCCGCGCCCATTTATCAAGAGATGCTCGGTTACCGGAAATTCCCGGAGGATATCTTCAGCGGTTCAATGGAGCGAATTCAACAATTGAAGGGTGCGCTAGCGGCGTCTGAATCACAACATTGAGGCTTGGTCAGTCTCAAATCCTATGCGATAATTTCGGCCATGAGCGAAGCACATCGCCTCACTATCGCCGTTGTTTTCGCTGCGTCGCTTTTTGGACAACCATCCGCTCGCCAGGATCAGGCGACCGGCGTGACACTCGACTTGGCTGGGAAGTACGCGGAGGCGCGCGAGCATTTCACCAAGGCCATCGAGATCGCGCCGGACGCGCGGACTAAGGCGGCCGCGCAAAGAGCCATGGCTATCTCGTATGCCTTCGAAGGGAACTGCCCGGAGACTGTGAAGTACGAGCAGCAGGTGCTCGACTATTACATCTCTGTCAAAGACTTTTACAATCAGGGCGAAATTGCGGACGAGGCCGCCCGCGTCTGTATCGATGCCGGCGATCTGAACACGGCCGAGCACTGGTATCGGACTGGTCACGATCTCGGCCTGCGCGAGCCCAACATCTCCCCGGATCGAGTGGACCTTTGGGATTTTCGCTGGGAGCACGCGCAGGCCCGCATCGCAGCGCGGCGCGGAAACCAAGCTGAAGCGCAGCGGCATGTGGCGGCGGCCAAGGCTATTCTCGACAAAGGAAACATCCCGGAGCAGCAACAGTTCTTTCCTTATCTCACCGGCTACGTTGCGTTCTATGAAGGGGATTTCAAAACGGCGTTAGAAGATTTTCAGAAGGCGAGCCAAAGCGATCCATTTATCCTGTGCATGTTGGGCCAGACCTATGAAAAGCTCGGCGATAGAGATAAGGCCATAGAATGCTACCGCAAGGCGGCGATGATCACCGCGCACAATCCTCCTGGCGCGTTCGCGCGCCCATTCGCGAAAAAGAAGCTGGGCTGAGGTGTCACAGGCCCGGCTCCGTTCGCGCTTCAACCTGGCTGCCCCGGCATCGCATTCCCTGGCGGAATTTTTCTCGTTGCTCCGGTGTCATATGTTCCCAGCGATCCATTATGCGGCGTCGCCAATGCATCCCGGGGCCGCGAAATCCGCCGAAGAGAACTTTGCTCAGAATTAAGAGTCCCAGCGCCTGCCAGAAACTGATTTCCCGCAATCCGAAAAGCGCCGGCATCAGCACGTTCCAGAGGCCCATGGTCACCGCGGTGAATAAAGCGACGGCGAGCGTTCCGATCAGCACGCCTCTCAGTACTCTCATGATTCTGGATTGTTTCATGTTTCTTTCCTTATCCATTCGTAAACTCGTCGTAAATAACCTGGAGTCGCCGGCGAAGGTGGAGCACTGCGTAATGCTTCCGCGAAAGAAGAGTATTTACGTTCAGGCCCGTTTCCGCCGCAAGCTCCTTGAAACTCCGGCCCTCCATTTCGTGGGCGATGAAAACCTCGCGTTGTTCGTACGGCAGCTCATCTAAAGCGGCATCGAGCTCATCGAGCAATACGCTTCGCGCATACGCCGCCTCAGGTCCGGCATCCGGTGACGGAAGCAGCTCTTCGAGCAGGAGACCATCTTCATCACTTGAAACTTCGTCGTTCCACAGAGGCGCAGGTTTTTTCTTTCGGAAAAAATCGATGATTCGATTTCGCGCAACACGGAACAGCCAGGCGCCTGCCTGTTCAATCGGCTTCATCAGCCGGTACGCTTCCACCAGCTCGAAGAAGACCTCCTGGAGAATATCTTCCGCGTCGCCCTCGTCGTCCACCCGCCTGCGGATGAAGTTTCGAAGGCGAAGCTGTTCCCGTTGGATCGTTTCGGTGATCCGCCGGTCCTGCTCGGCGATCGTCGGCTCTAGGTTCAGCGCGTCCTCCATCTGCTCATGAAGACGAATCAGCGGTAACCATATTGTAAGAAGGGGAACAGGCACAGCTGGACTGCCAGGATCGCTCTCCGCCCACAGACGCCGCGCCGTACATAAAAAAGTTGGGAGAATGGTGCATTAACGTGAACACGCCTGTAATCAGAGGAGTGAGCCCGCAGGACCGGAACGGGCGGCGTATTGATAGTCGAATCAGCGATCCGCTCGCACTCGCAGCCTTGGTGTTCGCCACGGCCGTAGTCTGTGCTCTAACGTGGCAAAAATGGGGCACCCTGACGATCGATTGCGGCCGTGAGATGTACGTTCCCGCGGTGCTCAGCCAGGGCAAGCGACTGTACTTCGACGTATGGTATCCATACGGCCCTCTGATTCCTTACTGGCACGCTCTACTATTCCGGCTTTTCGGTATTCATCTCTGGCTCCTGGAGAGTGCCGGCATCGCCAGTGTCGTGGTCATGATCCTCCTGACTTATTCGCTCAGCCGGATGTTTCTTCCCGTGTCGCTCGGCTTGGCCGCCGGATTCGCTTTTCTCGTCCAGGCATTTCAATTGCAACTGTTCAACTACATTCTGCCGTATTCTTACCCGGCCGCCTACGGCGCGTTGATGTTCCTCATTCTTACCTGGATTGTAGTGAGAGATTCCTTCTACGAAAAATCCTGGACCATGTTTGCCGCGGGATCCATCGCGGGCCTGGAAACGATCACGAAAATAGAATTCGGAATGGCGGCATTCATTTTGGTTGCCATTACCATACTGGTGCGGGCTCTGCGGTCGCGGTCTGCGGCCCATTTGATGAAAGATGTCGTGTACTGTATTCCAGGGTTGCTGCTGTGCGCCGGCGTGTATGGGTGGTATGTTCGGGCTAGCAGCATCGGCTTTATGTTCGACCAGAACATCAGCCTGCTACCCCGTTCCTATTTTTTAAAGACGATCGGGAGCCGCTGGACGAGGCAGGTCGGGTTCACGACATCGCCAATTTTGATCGCAGAGTCAGCGCTCATTGGCCTACTGGGCTTGGCCGTTCTCGCGGCCGCGGTGCGGATGGCCAGTTCATCACGCAAAGCGCGCCGTTGCGTGGCGGCTGCTGCGCTCTCCGTCTGCGCTCTTCAATTGTACTTGGTTGCCGAGAAGGTATTGGACCGTCCGGTATCGCCCTTCCTAACCCGTGTGGCGCCATTTGTCTATTTCAACAACGGCATGGTGCTTGTGTCGGCCGCGCTTGCGGTTTGGACGCTCGTTGTGTGGCGGAAAGGAGCGCGTGCGCAGCAATCGGCTTTGCTGTTGCTCCTTACCGCATCGATGGCGCTCGGCTCAAGGACGCTGATCGGCATTCAGCCTGAAGGGTATTCGATCTTTTACGACACAATCGCGTTTATCGCATTCCTGATTGCCTTGCGGGAGCTGGCAGCAGTGTTCCGCGCTGCAGACTCGGAGAGTCTCTGGATTTGGACAAGCGCTTTGCTTTGTTGCGGGCTCGTGTCGCTGACCATCGCTGATTATCCCGTTCATCGACGTTCTTATCTCATCAGCTCCCCGAGGGGCCGTGCATACGTGCAACCGGCGATGGGAGAGGTGTTCGCATCGACTCTTGCTTTTCTCAACGAACCTAAAGTCCGATCCGAAAAATTTGTGGTTTGGCCCGAAGAAGTGGCTTTATACTATTTCAGCGGCAGGACCGCCCCGAACCGGTGGTGGTGTGTCCTTCCGGGAATTTTGCCGCCCGGTGAACTGACATCGCGCTTCCTCGACGATCTGGATCGGCAACAGGTTAAGTACGTCGTACTGTCGAACCGGAGCACGGCGGAATATGGACCGGCGATCTTCGGCGCTGATTACGATCAGCAGATGTACCGCTGGCTCGAACAGAACTTCCGCGTGATCCGAACAATGGGAGACTATCAGCGGGTACTATCTCCTCCACGCTGGGCCGTGCAGATTTGGGAGCGGAAGAATTCCGCCAAGTGAGATTTTTCGAGTGTGCGATTCAGTGATTCGCAAGCTATGGGAACCATTAGTAGGCGCGGCTGGACTCGAACCAGCGACCCTCAGCTTAGAAGGCTGATGCTCTATCCACCTGAGCTACGCGCCCGCCAGTTTCGATCTTAACGCGTGTCGATCGCAGTGCGGCGCGCTGCTCGGTCTCAGCATTCATAGAAGCTGAGAGCGTTATCGCCTTGCTTCAGAACACGCCGGCGTCTGAGTCCGCCGTACGATTCAGCCAGCTCGAACCGGCTGGCGTGCTGAACGATTACCACGGGCGGTGGCTTCTCACCCATGATCGTGAGCGTACGCTTGTATTCGTTCTCCAGTCGGTAGGGCGGATCGATAAAAACAATATCGGCGAGTGGTTCCAGCCGTGTCAGGGCCGCCGCCGCGCGGCTGTGGCGCACCTGGGCGCGCATTTCGAGACCGAGCGCCCTCACGTTCTCCCGGATGATGCGCACTGCCGCATGGTTCTGTTCGATGAAGATCGAGAGCGATGCTCCGCGGCTCAGCGCCTCGATTCCGACAGCTCCGGTTCCAGCATAAACATCAACGAAAACGGCTCCCTCAATTCGCGCCGCCAGCACGTTGAACAGAGCCTCACGAAGGCGGTCTGGAGTCGGACGCACGTCGAGCCCGGCGGGACTCTTGAGTAAGCGGCTGCGAAATTCTCCTGCGATGACGCGCACGGTTAGCCTACTTGGACCAAGCCGTAGCGGCGCTGCCAATGATCCCGGATGTAACTCACCGCGCGGCGCAGATCTCCCTCTGCAGGAGGACGAGCGACAAACGATGCTGCCTCATTCCGCGCAATTTCGAGAATATCGGAATCGCGCAGAATGTTGGCGATATGCAGCGCCGGCAATCCGGCTTGTCGCGTCCCAAAGAATTCTCCGGGGCCGCGCAGCTTCATGTCCATCTCGGCGATGTAAAAGCCGTCATTCGATTCGACCAGGGTCTGAATGCGCTCGCGACCAGCTTCATTGAGGCTGCCCGTAACCAAAATGCAATAGCTCTGCTCGCCGCCTCGTCCCACGCGGCCGCGAAGCTGGTGCAGTTGAGCCAGTCCGAACCGCTCCGCCTCCTCAATCACTATGACTGTCGCATTCGGCACGTCCACCCCCACCTCGATCACCGTCGTAGCGACCAGGATTTGCGTTTCTCCGCGTTGGAATTTCTCCATCGCCGATTCTTTGTCGTCCGGCGCTAGACGGCCATGCAGAAGACCCACCGACGTTCCCGGAAACACAACGCGAGAGAGATGGTCGTACATTTTCTGCGCCGCTTTCATGGCTTGCGCCTCCGATTCCTCGATCACCGGATACACCACATACGCCTGGCGCCCGAGATCGATCTGCTTTTTCAGGAAACTGTAAACCTGCTCGATCTGGTCCGACAGCACATGCTTGGTGATAATCGGCCTGCGGCCGGGCGGCAGCTCGTCGATCACGCTCACATCGAGATCGCCGTAAATCGTGAGCGCGAGGGTGCGGGGGATCGGTGTCGCGGTCATCACCAAAACGTCGGGATGCGTTCCTTTCTCCATCAGCGCCTGGCGCTGCTCCACACCGAAGCGATGCTGCTCATCCACAATAGCTAGGCCCAGGCGGGCGAACTCAACGTCGGCCTGGAGCAACGCGTGGGTGCCGACCACCACGTGCGCGAGACCAGCCGCTGCCAGCTTCTTGAGTTGCACTTTTTCTCGCGGCGTGGCCGATCCAGTTAGTAGGATCGTGATGTAGTTCAATCTTTGAAACAATTTCTTGAAGTAGAAATAATGCTGCGCCGCGAGGATCTCGGTCGGCGCGAGCACCGCGACCTGATAACGATTTTCGATGGCAATAATGGCCGCTTCAACCGCCACCAGTGTCTTGCCGCTGCCAACATCGCCTTGCAGCAGGCGATACATCGGATGCGGCATTTCCATATCGCGCGCGATCTCGGCCAGAACCCTCTTTTGCGCTCCGGTCGGCTTGAAAGGCAACATTTGTTTGATTCGCTCCCGCACGCGATCGGTAAGCGCGAACGCGATGCCCGCATTAAGCCGGGCTTTGGCGCGCTTCAGTTCCAACCCGCACTCGAGCCAAAAGAACTCTTCGAAGATGAGCCGAAACTGGGCAGGTGAGCGGAAGGCGTTCAGTAATCTTAGGTCTGCATCAGGCGGTGGAAAGTGTACGGCCTGAACTGCGCTCCAGCGGTCAGGCAGTTTCAGTTGCTGGAGAAGATGCGGTGGCAGCGGATCGGGAAGCGGAGCGATGCTCGCGAGGATACGGTGGAGCAGCATTCGGAAGATCCTGGCTGTGACGCGACTCGCTGCCTCATAGATCGGCACCACGCGGCCGGTGTGAAGGGAAGCGTCGCCTTCATCGTCGCCCGAAAGAATCTCGTATTCGGGATGCATCATCGCTAGATTGCCCAAGGAAACGCCGCCCGAGTGCGCGTCAAGCTCGACCTTCCCGTACAGCGCGATCTTTTTCCCCGGCGCGAGCACGTCGGCCAGGTATGCGCCATGAAACCACTTGGCCGTGAGCACGGATCCCGACGCGTCGGTGAACGTCGCCTGAAACATTTCCATGCCGCGCCGGCGAAAACCCGCCAATTTCGTGGAGCGCACTTCGGCCAATACGGTGGCCATTTCGCCGGGAGTCAGGTCGCGAATGGTCTTGACATTGCTGCGGTCCTCGTAACGGAACGGCGCGTAATACAGCAGATCCTCGACGACTTTTAGCCCCTTGGCCTCGAGCATCGCCGCGCGCGCAGGCCCGACGCCTTTTACATACATGAGTGGGGTATTGAGGTCCAACGATGGTCCTAGTGTACAATGCGTTTTCATGCCCCCATTGCTTGCCGGAAAAACTGCGCTCATTCTGGGCGTCGCCAATAAATGGAGTCTGGCATACGCCATCGCCCAAGCTTTTCGCCGCGAAGGTGCGAGACTTCTGCTCACTTATCAGGGGGAGCGCGTGAAGGAAACTGTCGAAGAACTGGGAGCCGATCTGGGAGCCGCTCGCGTGTTCGATTGCGATGTGACCAGGGATGAAGATCTCACGCGGCTCAGCGCCATTCTCGAGGCTGAAGCCGCGCTCAATACGGTGGTGCATAGCATCGCGTTCGCGAACCGCGAGGACCTGAGCAAACCCTTCGTCGAGACATCGCGCGCGGGATACCTTATGGCGCAGGACGTAAGCGCGTATTCAATCGTCGCAGTTGCGCGCGCCACCGCGCCGCGGATGACGCGCGGCGGATCGATCGTGACACTCACCTATTTGGGCTCGACGCGGGTAGTCTCCAACTACAACGTGATGGGCGTGGCCAAAGCTTCTCTCGAGGCCGCCGTGCGATACCTGGCGGCCGATCTCGGTCCCAGCGGCATTCGGGTGAATGCGATTTCAGCAGGTCCGGTCAAGACTACCTCGGCACGCGGCATCCGGGATTTCTCGAAAGTTCTGGACGCAGTGGCCGGCCATTCGCCATTCCGCCGTAATACCGATCCGGCGGAGGTCGCAGACACCGCCGTTTTTCTGGCGAGCGACCTGGGCCGCGGTATCACCGGCGATGTATTATTTGTTGACGCCGGTTTCCATATCATGGGCCTGTAGACGTTATCTCTTCGCGAGGGGCTGGATGATTTCGCTCAGGATATCGGGCTTATCGGGATCCCGCACCAGGTGCGGGTACTTTTCGCCGCCCTGGTAATTGATCCGGTGAACACGATAATATTCTCCGTTCTTGATCAGCAGCTCGATGATCTGCGGACTGGCCGCGGTGCGTTGCACGGCTTCGCGCAGGACCGTCGGCGTAAATTGGCGATTATCCACGGCGATGAGCTTGTCGTTTGGAGCAACGCCCGCTGTTTGTGCCGGCCCGCCGACCGCCACGTCCTGTACGGTTCCATCCTCCTCCACAAGCAAGCCAATGGAATACATCAGATTTACGTTTCTCTTCTCTTCCTCGAAATCTCTCCACAGCTCGGATCGGGAGCTGTTGTAGATCAGCTTCCAGCCGCCGTTCTCGATGCCTCCGAGCGGGGGATGGGGCCGGATCCTCTGCACGCGCTCCCGCAGAAAAGCGGACCAGTCATAAGGCTGCACGGAATTTAATGCGGATACCACGTCTTCAAGGGTGTACGGCTTCAGCGCGGGCGCTCCGCTCGGGCCACCATAGAAAAGACGACAGAAATCGGTCAGCGATTTCGATCCACGGCTGAGCTGGCGGATCACGACATCGACGTCCAGCCAAAGCAATGTCCCTTCATCGTAGAAATCCACGCCCCGCCGAAGTCCGGCGTAATCGTCTCGCGCATCGTAGAGGAGCTGGGCGGCCACGGCTGTATCTTCAAGGGGGCGCCATTTCCGCCCGGATTCCCGATCCAACGCAGCTGTGATCATTGCGATGCTTTCGCGAAACTCTTCCGGACTGTAGAGGCCGGTGCGGGAGGTGAGGATGGTGCCCAGGTACTGTGTAAGACCTTCGTAAATCCAGAGCAGGTCGCCCTTCATGGGCTGGCTGTAATCGGGGTCCACCAAGCCGGCGGGCCGCCGGTATTTCCCGTTCCAGGAGTGCACAAATTCATGCGGCAATAGATCGGCGTTGACTTTTCGCGGAGCTTCGTCCACTATGCCTCGCTCGCGAATCCGGTCGTCACTCGATTCGTGATGTTCAAGCCCGAAGCTGGCCACATAGTCGCTAAGGGTGAATAGGAAATGATAGCTGCGGTAATGACGCGAGCCGAACAATGCTCCCGCTTCACTTACCAGATTCCTATAATCCTGGATTTGCTCCGGTGAGATCTCGATCGCACGCTCGCTGTCGCCCGCCAAGTGCAAGTAATGCGCGATCGAGCCGTCCGTCCCGAGATCGATGGTCCGGTAATGTAGGCCGGCCGACACCGGAGAATCGATCAGAGTATTCAGCGGAGTGGGCTGAAACTCGATTTCGTTCCCAGACTCCCGCGCGATCGATAAGGCGGTCCCGTAGTGCCAGGAATTCGGGACTCGCAAATTAGCCTGATAAATTAACTGGTCCGCGGCCGCACCTTCGGGATAGAGCAAGAGTTGATTCCAGTTCAGAACCGCGAGTTCACTGGTCGCCGAAGCGCCAGAGGAAAACCCGGCCGCCTCCGGCGGTGAAATGAAATCGAAAACTACCTCGAGAGAAGTGCTCGCCTCGGGAACCGTCAAATGAAAAGCAAACATGTTCGCCGAATCCCGTCTCCACGGAATCGTCTGCCCGTTCGCCGTAATCTTGAGGGCCACCAGGTCGACAACAGGCCCGGAGGGAGCGTGTTCGCCCGGGATCCACTTGGGATACAGCAGCGTTATCGGGCCGGGTTTGGCGGGGATGCTCATTTGTACATGAAACAACCGATGTGGCGCGTCGGTTGCATCCACCCTGAGGCGGATCGTGTCATCCTGCCCATTTGCAAGGAGAGAAAGGAACGCAAGAAGGGTGAGAGTTCGCATCGACATTTCAATCCTAGCCCTAAAGTAAGGGCGGCTACCCGGCTGCCCTAACCGGCAGCCTGCAACTCACGATAATAGAAGATCAAGTCAGTTGGGGGAGGCGGGACGCCCAAGCGGCGCAGCATTGCCATCACCTGTCCGCGATGGAGTGTCGCGTGATTCACGACGTGCAGCACAATCTGCCATACCGGAGTCTGGTGCGGAGTTCCTTGGGAAGTCTTGTACGATACAACATGAGTGAGGTCGGCGTCAGTCAGCGAGCCGGCCCATTCCTCCCATCGTTTCTGAATTCGGGACCAGTCTCCTTCGAGCGTCTGGAGCGCCGGCGGATCGCCGGCCGAATCGGATTCTATGGAGGGATCCGCGACCCGCGAGAACCAGGTCCGGTCGGCAAAGTGGATGTGCGCCAGAGTACCCAGAACGCTGCGATGAGAAACTCCCATGTCGCGATTCAGGTCTTCCGGCCCAAGCGTCACCGCCGCGCCTAGGAGCCGGCGCGAGGCCCACCCGGAATAACGAAGGTGTGTGCGAACTTCGTCTGCCGTCATCCAAGCTGCTCCCCCTCGTGTTGTAGACGCGGGCGATCAGAAAACGATTCGGGTCACGAGCTGCATCCCACGTGCATTACTGGGGAAAAACTGGTCGTATTGCCCGAAAGACGAGCTGCTGGGGATGAGGAAATTATGACTGACCGAATTCGTCTGGTATGGAGTAACATCACTGAGGTAGCCGCCGACGAACTGGGGATGATTGAATAGATTAAAAAGCTGTGCGCCGACTTCAAAGCGCATCCGCTCAGTGAAATTAAGCCGCTTCAATAGTGAAGCGTCGACATTATCAATCGGGGATAGCGGGAAGGTGTTGCGGCCGCCGGTGGCATAAGCACCCAAGCCAGCTGTGATGTATCGGGCGTTGGGATTGTTGGCGACGTAAGCCACGATATTCGGGTTTCCGGCTGCGACCGCTTGGCCTGCCGAATTGTAAGGAGTGACCGCACTGCCGCTATTCCAGATGCCGTTGGGATTGACGATGGTTCGATCGCTCGCCGCATCGCCGTTCAGGTTGGAATCGACACCGCTCTGGACTGTGACGTACTCAGGCGATTGATAGGTGTAGGTGAGCGACATATTCCAATTGCTTACTACATTCTTCAGAAACCAATTACTGTCCCGGAATATCCTGAAGTCATAAATTGGAGAAAAGGTCATACGCTGCCGCCGGTCGAGTGCCGAAGAAGCCCACTCTGAGCTGAGATTTTGACTATTTTGCGGGCGGCGCGGAGTCAAAATGGTCGAGTTCAACGGCGCTGTTGAATCGTCTTCAGCGTGACTCCAGGTGTAAGCAGCGACATAAGAGAAATTATTCGAGTAGCGCTTATTCATCTGCAGCGCAAGCCCGTTGTATTCCGAATTGCCGACTGGAGCGTAGGAAGTGAGGGTATTCGTGAATCCATACTGGGCCAATGAGTTGTTCGAAATGCCCTCGAGAGTTCCGAGCGTCAACGGAAGCGCGGCAAGCTGAGCCGCCGTGGGCATCGACAGAAAAGTGGGGATGTTCTGGGCGGGTGTTACCGCGGAGGTTCGATTGAGCTGCTCCTGAACCCACAGGTGAACGCCCTTTGTATAGACATAGCGCGCTTCCACGGTATAGTTTCGGGCAAGCAGCCGCTGCACACCGAAAGTTCCGGTGAGCGCGTAGGGGCGATTCTGATTCGGAATGTAAGAAGCGATCTGCGCGCGGGCTTGCGCAGCGGTCGTGGGCAGCGTAGGTAGAATCGCAGGAAGTCCGCCGTTTGCCAGAAAATTAGGAGCATTACTCGAAAGATTTACATTCTCTGTGGTCTGATAATACGCCGGGGCCTCATTGGTAGCGATATTACCGTAAGGATTGTCGAACGCCCGGCTTATTCCTCCGCGAATCGACCATGCGCTGTTCCTACCCGGCGAATACGCAAACCCGAGCCGCGGGGCCCAGTCGTTCTTGCCATACTGTGGCGTATTGAAGTTAATGACGCCGGGCACATCGGCGATCGCGCTATATTGCTGCGCGCGATCTCCCACCGGAACCGTCACTAATTCATAGCGTATGCCCAGGTTAAGCGTCAGATTCGGGCGAATCCGGAAATCGTCGTTGAAGTACGCGGCGTTTTGCAGAAATCCCAAAGGAACGCCGTTTCCGGCGCCGAGACTGCGCTCCCCAACTTCATCGGGCGTCAGGTCCTCCAAATATTGCTGTAATGTCGAGTATTCATAATCGCCCCGGACGCGCTGGACGAAATAGCTGGTAAGAATAACATCTGTAAAATCGTACCCGGCCTTGAAGGTATGGCGGCCGTGAGTCTTGGTCACGTTGTCCCGAACCTGGAACAAGTTCTGGATCGAGCCGGAGGGCGTACCCTGGTCCGGGCCTAGCTGCAAATTGAGCTCATATACCTCAATATTCGGGAAAGCGCCCAAACCGGGAAAAGTGAAATTTCCCGCCGGCGCGTTATTATTATTGCGGTTAAAAGAAGTGCGCAGTTCATTTTCCAGGGTCGGAGAGAAATTGTGAAATTCCGAAAGCGAAACCATGTTATTGGCGTCGGGCCGCGGTGTGAAAAAGACCGGCAATTCAGCAGCGCCGTCCAAGGAGCTGCTCTGGTTGTAGATGTAGCGACCACGCACCTGGTCGGCGGCGCTGAGGTTCCAGTCGATAGCCGCAATCCCATCGTAGGAATTGTTATAGGTAGGCGCGGCAAATGAAAGCGGGCCCACGGGAATGTTCTGGCCCAGAACGGATACGGTGTAGTCAGCCGCCGGAGCGACCGGCATGTATTTCTCAAATACGCCGAGATTAGTCTTGCTCAAGCCGCTCAGCCCATTTAGCGTGCTTATTCCCGCCGCGGTCGGCGCGTAGACGGTCTGGCCCGGCAAGGCGGTCTGTCCGATCGGATTGGCTTCGAAATTTCCGTAGTAGAACAGCTTATCTTTAACGATAGGACCGCCGATGGCGGCGCCAAAGCGATTGTTGTCATAACGGGGATTGGACGTGAGCCCCTGCCGGACTTCGGTCGCATCTATCGCCTCCAGATGGCGATTTTGCAGATATTCGTATAGAGACCCGTGGATCTGGTTCGTCCCGCTCCTCACGACAATATTGAACACACCGCCCGAGGCGCCCCCAAACTCCGGGCTGAACTGGTTCTGCAGCACGGTGATCTCGGAAATGGCTTCGTTCGAGACGTAGGCTAGAGGACCAGTGTGATAGTAGTCATCGTTCGTTACACCGCCGATGTTGAAGCTGTTGTTTTCGGCGCGCTGCCCACCCACGCTCGGACCTGTGCCTTCCCCGATTCCGCCCGTCGACACTACGCCCGCGCTGAGCAGGCTGAGATTCCAGGCCCCGGTCCCGTTCACGACCTTAGAGGAAGCGGCCGAAGGAAAGTCCACAGCGTCTCTGGATTCAAAGGTGTTCTGCACTTGGGCCGTAAAGGCATCTAGGGGCGCACTTGCTTCCTGGACCTCCATCGCAGTGCTCACACTGCCGATCGGGACCGCAAGATTGACGGTGGCCGTCCGGTTCAGTTCGATTTGAACATTGGTGACCGCCACCCGCGCAAAGCCCGCCGCCGTGGCCGAAATTTCATAGCGTCCGACAGCGACGTTATTGACACGGTATTCGCCGCTCGAATCGGTTATGGCGTTGTACTTCACATTGGTGTCCAGATTCGTCGCGGTGACCTGGGCATTAGGAATCGAGGAAGCCGTCGCGTCCATTACCGTTCCCACCAGGTTGCCGTCGGTTGCCTGTCCCCACGAGATAGCAGAAATCACGGACAGTAAAACGAACGCGAAAAGCAGTTTTAGCATAGCCAGTCGAATTTTCATAGCGAATGTTCCCTAATTTCCTGAACTTAGGGTCCTAAAACCTATTTCGACCGGATAATATCCGAACTTTAATTATGAAACTGATCGAAACCTCGCCGGATTAGGCGAGTCCCTAAGGTGTGAAGAGCTCCAACACTTGGCCTCGGCCCCTAAACAGGATGCCCCAGTTACACTAAAGATATCAAAATTCATCGGGCTGTGCAGTCAAGCTGCAATAGCCCTAAAGGGCTAGGGCATTTCCTGATCCACGCCGCAACTCTGCCTGGCTAGCCGCGTTTCTATTTATAATCAAATCCCCGTTACGACAGCGGGTGCTTTCAGGGTTGTCACCCAACTTGCAAGCACCCGCTTTGATCTTTCCGAGTTGTAACCTTATCCGTATGAGCTTGAGCGATGCCGCCCGGAAGCAGGGCGAACTGTGGGGAATTGAGGCCCACGCCTGGGCCACCATTCAGGAACGCACTGCGCCCCGGTTATGGCGTTTCGTTCTCGATTCGCTGAATGTCGCGACGCAGATGCGGCTCCTCGATGCCGGCTGCGGATCCGGCGGAGCCTCCGTCATGGCGTCGCGATTCTACGGAGCTATCGTTAGCGGCTGCGATTTATCGGAAGCTCTCCTGGCTATCGCGCGGAAAAGACTACCCCAAGCCGATCTGAGAATTGGCGAGCTCGAAAACCTGCCCTTTCCGGAGACCTCCTTCGACGCCGTCATGGCGATCAACTCTATCCAGTTCACTCCCGATCCGCTGCGGGCCGCGCAAGAATTGGTGCGCGTAACCGCACAGGGCGGCCGCATTGCGGTCGTGGTTTGGGCAGTCGAGCAGTGCGATCAAAAGCAGGTATTCGACGCTATGATCAAGCTGTTCGACCACCCTCCCAAGCGGCGAGGCGTCTTTGCGTTATCGTCGCCGGGCGAGCTCGAGGCACTGTTTCCCGGTCTAACTATAGAAACGCGGGAGCTGGATTCTGCTTCCGTCTACCCCAGCTTTGAAATCGCCTTGCGCGGTCAGATGGCGGCCGGCGCATCTCAACGGGTGGTTGAGCTGTTCGGAGTGGAGCGGGTTGAGGCCGCCGTTCGCGCGGCGCTGCTGCCCTTCGTCATCCCCTCCGGCGAGGTCAGCATGAATAATCGGTACCGCTGCGTGGTGGTTCGCAAATAGGAGCTACTGCCGAAGGACCGCATTGAGCGACCCTTGCCGGTAACCCTCCAGGTCCAAAGTCACGTAATGGAACCCCAACGGTTTGAAGATGGCCGTGAATGCTCGCGACATTTCGATCGTAAGCGCGCGCTCAAGCTCCTCAGGGGCGATCTCGATGCGCACAACTTCGCCGTGAAACCGCACCCGGAACTGGCGGA
Source organism: uncultured Acidobacteriota bacterium (assembly GCA_963799805.1). Classification (GTDB taxonomy): domain Bacteria; phylum Acidobacteriota; class Terriglobia; order Bryobacterales; family Bryobacteraceae; genus Palsa-187. The sequence continues at coordinate 673,698 of CAWCYF010000001.1, read as the reverse complement.
AACCGAGCGCCCGGATCGCGTTCTCGCCACGGTCCACCGTCGTTACGTTCTCAATCGTCACGGGCGTTCCGTAGGGAATCCGGGAACTCAGGCACGCGGATGCGGGACGATCCCAGGTCGAAAGCCCGGCGCGGCGCGATAATTCGCGGATTTCCGCCTTGGTCAATTCCGCCTCCACTAGCGGCGCTCTTACCTGGTGCAGCTTCGCCGCTCCCTGACCGGGTCGATAATCTCCCAGGTCGTCGATGTTCACGCCGTAGATTACGTTCGAAATGCCCCGCTCGCGAGCCACTTCGTCAAGCCGGGTAAACAATTCGTCCTTGCAATGGAAGCAGCGATTCCGGTCGTTCTTCACATATTCGGGATTCTCGAATTCGCGAGTCGCGACGTACTCGTGGCGGAACCCGCAGGCGCGGGCGAATTCTTCGGCATCGCGTTTGTGGGATTCTGGAAAGGAAGCGGAGTCCGCCGTCATGGCCAGCGCCTCATCCCCTAAAGCGCGATGAGCCGCCCACGCCAGATACGCCGAATCGGCGCCCCCGGAGTAGGCCACGATCACGCTCTTCATCTCTTGAAGCGAGGCCAGCAGATTTCGCTCTTTGGCTTCCAGCGGACTCATGCTTTCAGTATAGGCGCTGCCGATTCTTCCGCTCACCGGCTAAATGATCGGAAGAATGCCGATAGCGCACCTGGCCGGACCAGATGCGCTACCCAAGCCTATGGTGTACAGAATGTTTCCAGCTAGGTATTTAGCTCGCCTGCTTAGCTGCCTTGGTGCGTGCTTTCCGCAAGCCCCAGGCCAATCCCATCAAACCCACTCCAATCAGACCCATCGAGGATGGTTCTGGTGTTGTCGCGGTTGAATAAGTGACCGTGCCTGCATAATCAAGACCAAAAGGAGTGTTGGCGACCAGTTGATAATCGGTAAATGCGATAGTATTGCTGCCTACGTTTAGATCGCTTTGGACATTGAGGCCGGCATCTACGCCCTCGGTACCCGATGTGCATCCGATCGGCCCAGAAGCGCAGTGCATCCCGAGCGTATCGTCGGCGGTGAAAAGCGTCGTGCCATCCAGAACGACGGTCGCAGTATCATCGGCATAAACACCTAAGTTCAGAGTCGCCCCGGTAAATCCCACCGGAAGGATGAAAGTTTGGGTAAACGTCACCGCTGTGTTGAGCGGGTTAGTATTTCCGGTTGTGGTAATCCAATTCGAGCCTGCCAGCGCAGTGGCCCAACTTGGATCTGGGGTAACCAGCACCGTGGCGCCGGCGTTATTTGGGATAATCGTGGAACTGTCTAAGGTAATAGTGGCCGCATTGGCGACACCTAAAACAGATAGTGCCCCGATTAAAAGAGTGGATTTCAAAGTTGTTTCCTCCAGCGCCTTCAGGATTTTCGAGGGTATTGAGAAGGCGTAATGCTACGTTAGAGGAACGCCTGTGCAGGAGCCATCACCCAATAGTTTCAGAGGGTACTAACAGGGGCCAGTATATATTAGGCGGATCTACTGCAGCGGAAGCTCATCCTGACCATTAGTGCCGATGACCTCGGCTTCTGGGATCAAGCTGGCTGCAGCCACTTGGTCCCCCGCCTCGACATTCACCAGGCGCACACCTTGCGTGGACCGGCCGGCCTGCCGGATCTCGCCCGAATCGATGCGTATGATCTGACCCTGCTTGGTGATGATCATCAGGTCGGAATCTTCTTTCACTGAGAGAATCCCCACCACTTTGCCGACCCTCGGGGTAGTCTTCATGTTAATGACACCCTTGCGGCCGCGAGCTGTGAGGCGATAATCCTTAAGCGGCGTACGCTTACCGAAGCCGTTCTCGGAAATCGACAGGATCAGCCCTTCCTGCTCGACTACTTCGCAACCCACCAGGTAATCGCCTTCTTCAAGCTCCATGCCCCGAACGCCTCGGGCCGGGCGCCCCATCGGCCGAACGTCATCCTCCGGGAAGCGGCAGGCCATGCCTTCATGCGATCCCAGGAAAATAAATTCCTCGCCGGTGGTGAGCCGTACGGCGAGCAGCTCGTCGTCTTCATCGATGGCGATGGCAATAATGCCTCGCGACATCGGATTATCGAATACTGTCAGCTCGCACTTCTTGATGACGCCGTGCTTGGTCACCATGACAATGTATTTGCCTGGAACGAATTCTTTGACAGGCAGAAATGCCGTGGGCGTCTCATCCGGCTGCAGATTGATCAAGCCGGAGGCGTGCTTGCCCTTGCTGGCCGTGCCCGCGTCCGGAATCTCGTAAATCTTCAGCCAATACACCCGGCCTTTATTGGTGAAGATCAACAAATAGGCGTGAGTTGAGGCCACGATCAGGTGCTCCACCACATCCTCGGCGCGCGTCGACATGCCGATGCGCCCCTTGCCGCCGCGCGTTTGCCGGCGATAAGTGTCGACTGCGGTCCGCTTAAGATACCCGCCTCGCGTCACGGTGACGGCGACGTCCTCCACCTGGACCAGGTCTTCCAGTTTGATTTCGCCGGTATCCTCAACGATTTGAGTCCGGCGCTCATCGCCAAAGTCCTTTTGGATTTCCTTGAGCTCCTTCACTACCACACCACGCAGAGTCTTTTCGGACCCCAGGATCTCCAGGTACTCGGCAATTCTCAGTTGGATTTCGGCCAGTTCCTCGAGGATCTTCTGCTGCTCCATGCCGGTCAGCCGTTGTAACTGCAGCTCGATGATGGCTTGGGCTTGGCGTTCGCTGAACTGGAATTCAGCAATGAGGCCGTCGCGCGCTTCTCTCGGAGTCCGGGCGGCGCGGATCAGGCGGATTACGGCATCCAAATTCTGGAGAGCCTTCTGGAACCCAAGCAGCAGATGTTCGCGCTCGCGGGCTTTGCGCAGCAAGTAGTCGGTACGGCGACGCACCACGTCGAGCCGGTGGTCGATGAAGCGCTTCAGCGCATCCACCAAACCCAGCTCGCGAGGCTGTCCGTTGACAATTGCCAGCAGGATCACCCCGAAGCTCACCTGCATCTGCGTTTGCTTATACAGATTATTTAGGATCACCTCGGCCTGCTCTCCACGCTTCAATTCGAAGACAATGCGCATGCCGTCGCGATCGCTTTCGTCGCGAATTTCGGAAATCCCGTCTATTTTCTTGTCATTAACCAGCGCGGCGGCGTGTTCGATCATGCGCGCCTTATTCACCTGGTAGGGAATTTCGGTAACTACAATAGCTTCACGGTCCTTACCGAACTTTTCGGTGGCCGCTTTGGCCCGAATCTTTACGGAGCCGCGCCCGTTGGCGAAATAATCGTAAATTCCCTGACGGCCCAGAATAATGCCGCCGGTGGGAAAATCGGGACCCTGCACAACCTCAATGATCTTCGAGAGATGCGTCGCCGGATTCTGCACCAGCATGATACAGGCCTCTACGATTTCAGTGAGGTTATGGGGCGGACAATTGGTAGCCATCCCCACGGCGATGCCCGAGCTGCCGTTGATGAGCAGGTTCGGAACACGCGCCGGCAAAACCTCGGGCTCGGATTCACTGTCGTCGTAGTTGGCCCGGAAGTCCACTGTTTCCTTGTCGATATCCTCAAGTAGCGTGGCCGCGATCCGCGACAGCCGCGCTTCGGTATACCGCATAGCTGCGGGCGGGTCGCCATCGACCGAACCGAAGTTGCCTTGCCCGTCCACCAGCGGGTAGCGCAATGAGAACGTCTGCGCCATGCGCACTAAAGCGTCATAAACGGGCACGTCTCCATGCGGGTGATATTTGCCCAAGACTTCGCCCACAATCTTGGCGCATTTGCGCGTGGGGCGATTGAATTGCAACCCCAGTTCCGACATCCCGTAGAGAATTCGCCGGTGAACGGGTTTCAACCCGTCGCGAATATCGGGAAGCGCACGCCCGATAATTACGCTCATCGAGTAATCGAGATACGAGCGCCGCATCTCATCTTCGATATTGATGGGGATCAAGTTCTTCGCGCCGCCATCGCCGCCTCCCAGCGGTATCTGGCCGGGTGGAATTGCCGGGTCCTGTGGCTCTGCCAAAAGATATCTCCTAAAGGGTTTGCACGGCGAACGCCGCCTATATTTTATTTTAGCAGGTTCATGGCCGGGGAGCCATGAAAATGCGCCAGTTCCTTTACTTTGAATTAATTAAGATGCTACCCTCAGTTCTGAATGCGAACTGTCGACTTGATCCACCGCAAGCGGGATGGCGAGGAGTTGTCCCCGGACGAAATTGGTTTTCTCGTGGACGGTTATACGAGCGGAACGATCCCCGATTATCAGATAGCGTCGTTCCTGATGTCGGTATATTTTTCCGGCATGACGGATCGGGAAGTCAGTGCGCTGACCGAGCGTATGCTCCGGTCAGGCGAAATGGTCGACCTCTCGGACATACCTGGCCCCAAGGTGGACAAGCACTCGACCGGGGGCGTCGGCGACAAGACCAGTCTGATCGCGGCTCCTTTGGCCGCCGCGGCTGGGGTGGTCGTGCCGATGATTTCGGGCCGGGCGCTGGGGCATACCGGCGGGACTCTGGATAAGCTCGAGTCCATTCCGGGGTTTCGCACCGCTCTCAGTATCGAAGAGTTCCGCGCGCAACTAACGGATCACAAGCTGGCATTCATCGGGCAGACGCCGCAAATTGCTCCCGCCGACGGGAAGCTGTATTCTCTTCGAGATTCCACGGCCACAGTCGAATCCATCCCTCTGATCGCTTCTTCGATCATGTCGAAGAAACTGTCGGTGGGCCTGGATGCGCTGGTCCTGGACGTGAAAGTCGGCGCGGGCGCCTTCATGAAGCGTCAAGTAGACGCGAGGCGGCTCGCCCAGATGATGGTCGGCATTGGACGTCGCATGGATAAACGGGTGCAGGCGCTGATCACCGACATGAACCAGCCTCTCGGCTTCGCCATCGGTAATGCGCTCGAGATCATGGAAGTCTCTCAGACGCTGCAAAACGTCGGCCCGGCAGACCTGACGCGGCTTTCACTTGAGATCGCCTCGCGAATGATCTACCTCGGCAAGATCGCGCCTACGCTCGAAGAAGCGCGCGAGATCGCGCACACCAAGCTGATGGACGGCTCGGGTTATAGAAAGCTCAAAGAAGTGATCGCGGCCCAAGGCGGGAACCCTCTCGTGCTCGACCGATTCGAGCTGCTGCCTAATGCCACCGGCGCACGCGAAATCAGCTCGCCGCGCGCGGGCTACGTCAGCGCCATCGATGCCGAGTACATCGGACAGGCCTCGGCCATGATCGGGGCCGGGCGCGACCTGAAGGAAGATACCATCGACCCCGCGGTGGGAGTGATCCTCGAAGTGAAAGTCGGGCAGAAAGTGGATGCGGGCGGAGTTCTGTGCCGACTCTACTACACCGGTGACGAGCACGTCGAAGAAGCCGCGCAACTGGTAGAAGATGCCTTCCGCATTTCAAGCACGCCGCCCGACGAACGGGAGTTGATTCTCGAGGTCGTCGGATAGCCGTCATAATTTGATACACTCGGCTCCGCATGGAAAGGTTCACCGGCCTTCTGGGCCTGGTTGTAATTGTGGCGGGGGCCTGGTTGTTCTCTTCCAACCGGCGAGCCATACAACCACGCGTTTTGTACTGGGGCCTGGGCCTGCAGTTTGGTTTCGCATTCCTGGTTCTCAAAACCCCCGTCGCGCTTCTGTTCCGGTCCGCAAGCGTGGGAGTCAATCATCTGCTCGATTATGCGGTGGAGGGAAGCAGATTCGTTTTCGGCGACAAGCTGGGCGTAAAAAACGATCAGTTCGGCGTGATATTCGCGTTCCAGGTGCTGCCGATCGTCATCTTCATCGCCTCGTTGTTCGCGGTCTTGTATTACCTCGGAGTGATGCAGATCTTCGTTCGCGCCATGGCCGTCGTGATGCAAAGAGTGATGGGCACCAGCGGCGCGGAATCCACCAACGTCGCGGCCAGCATCTTCATGGGCCAGACTGAAGCGCCGCTCACGATTCGGCCTTTTCTGGCTGGGCTGACGCAAAGCGAGCTGTTCACGGTAATGGTCAGCGGCATGGCCCACGTCTCGGGAGCGGTGATGGCGGCGTATGTGATCATTGCCGGCGTGGAGATTCGCCATCTGCTTACGGCGGTGATCATGACCGCGCCCGCCACGCTGATGCTCGCCAAAATGCTGATGCCGGAGACGGAGAAGCCCGTCACTGCGGGAGGGGTACATATCAAGATCGAGAAGCCTGGAGTGAATATGATCGACGCGGCAGCGCGCGGGGCGGCCGATGGGCTGCATCTGGCGCTGAACATCGGAGCCATGCTGATTGCATTTATCGGCTTAATCGCTATGGTGAATGGAATTTTAGGATGGATTCACACGATGCCAGCGTTCGGCTGGCTTCCGGGATCGATGCAGGCGATTCTCGGCAAGATCTTCGCGCCGGTCGCCTGGCTGCTGGGCGTTCGATGGAACGATTGCGCCACAGTCGGTAATCTTTTGGGAACGCGTTTAATCCTCAACGAATTTGTCGCGTATGTAGATTTGGGCAAGATTGGATCGACGCTCGATCAACGGAGCTTTGTCATCGCTACTTATGCGCTATGCGGTTTTGCGAACCTGAGCTCGGTGGCGATTCAGGTAGGAGGCATCGGAGCGCTCGCGCCCTCGCGCAAATCCGATCTGGCGCGGCTGGGATTGAAAGCGGTCGCCGCCGGCACTATGGCGAATTTTATGTCGGCCTGCATCGCGGGCATGCTGTTGTGAATTCGTGCGCCCGAATCGGCATCGTGCTGGGCAGCGGGTTGGGCGCATTCGCGGACGCGCTGGAAGACCGGATTGAGACGCCTTATGCGGAAATCCCCGGCTGGCCGCGATCGACCGCTCTCGGTCACGCGGGGAAGTTGATCGAGGGGCACGCCGGCGGTACCGCGGTGATCGTGCTGGCCGGACGTGCTCATCTCTATGAGGGCTACAGCGCGGCCCAGGTCACCTTCGGGATACGCGAGCTGGCGCGGCGTGGGATCCGCAGCCTGATTCTCACCAACGCCGCGGGCGCGATCAGCCTAAATTTCAGGCAAGGGGACCTGGCGCTGATCTCGGATCATATTAATCTGCTGGGTGAAAATCCACTGACCGGATCGAATGACGAGGCGCTCGGCCTGCGATTTCCCGATATGAGCGAAGCGTACTCGCGTGAATATCGCGAAATCGCGATTGCGGCCGCGGCGGAGTTGGGAATCACACTCCGTGAAGGAGTCTACGCCGCCGTTCGCGGCCCGAGTTTTGAGACTCCCGCGGAGATTCGCTATCTTCGCACGATCGGGGCAGACCTGGTGGGCATGTCGACCGCGCCGGAAACAATCGTCGCCAATCATGCGGGAATGAAGGTGCTGGGAATCTCCTGCGTCACCAATATGGCAGCGGGAATTCTTTCGGAGAAGTTAAGGCACGAAGAAGTGCTCGAGACTGGCGCGCGCGTCGCCGATAAGCTGATACGGCTATTGCTCGCGATCATACCGCGCCTGCCGGCTCACCCTTAACCGTGGGCGCGCGGCCAACATCCGTTATATTTTAATTAGAAGTATCCACACCGATCCTACCCTGTGACACACCCGGCCGTTCGCGATCTGTTCCACACGCTCAGCCGGCACCCGGCGTTTCAGGATCTCGCGAGCAAACTCCTGCGCCGCGAGATGGGATCGTTTTCGCTAGGCGGCCTCACTCCGACGGCCAAAGCGCTGTATCTGGTCCTGCTGTGGCAGGCGACGGAGCGCCCTTTGGTCGTATTGGCCGACGGTAATCAGCGATCTGAGCTGCTGGGCGATCTTATCGAAACTTTTTTCGATCTCCTCATTTCCCACGCCGACACGGGCCGCCCGCAACTGCTGCCTGCGCTCGACGTATTACCCGGCCAAAAACTTTCGCCGCATACCGAAATCGCCGGGCAGCGCGCTATAGGATTGTGGCGCCTGGCGAGCTCGAATGTGCCTATCACCATCGCTCCGGTTGGTTCTGCGCTGCAGCGTACTCACACCGCCGAATATTATCGCCGCCTCGCGCTCGAATTGCACACCGGCGACGAACTGCCGCTCGATACCATCGAGGCTCACCTCAATTCGATCGGATACGAACGGCGCGAGCCGGTGGAAATGGTGGGCGAGTATTCGATACGGGGCGGCATCCTGGACATTTTTCCAGCGGAGAACGCACGCCCGCTGCGTATTGAATTTTTTGGCGATGAGATTGAATCCATCCGGCGGTTCGAGGTCGAGACGCAGCGTTCTGTAATGCGTGTTGCGGAGGCTCGCGTTCTTCCGCTCACTGAGCAGCCTCGCCCCGGCGATGCATCCCCGGGCTGGGAATTTACGGAGGCTCTCGATCAGCCCCTTGAATATTCGCTGCTTTCGCTCGCGGGCGATGCAGTGGTGGCGCTCGATGAGCCGGAGCAGATCCGGTCTGCCGCGGAGCGACTATGGAAGCGTCTCGAGCAACAGCCGGATGCTCAACACCTGGATGCTCCCGATCTGGCAACCGCGAATTTCCTCACATGGGAGCAGATCGAGCCGCGCATCCTGCAGGGCGCGTCCGTTCAACTGCGCGAGCTTGACCTTGACGCGTCCGCCCCGCACCTCGGCACGCGTCCCTCCATGGCGTTTCACGGCAGTATGCAAGTGGCTGTAGCCGAAGCGAAAACCCTGGTCGAACAGGGCTACCGGGTGGCGTTCTTCGCTCCCTCGAACGGCGAGCTCGAGCGCTTGGCCGACATCCTGCGCGAGTATTCGGTGCCCTTTCAGTTGGGTCTGGCTCCGAACGAGGCAGCTTCGCCGTATCTCGCCGAGCGCGCCTATCTGGCTGGTCCGGTCGCCAGCACGTATCTTATCAAGGGCTTGGTTCGGCGCGGCGCGATTTTTCCCGAGTCCGCCATCGCGTTCATCGGTTCGGAGGATTTGTTCGACGCTTCCGAGCTGATGGCCCGGCCCGCGCTCAGCAAGAGCCAAATGTCAGCGTTCGCGGCTGATATCGCGGATCTCAAGCCAGGCGATTACGTGGTGCATGTCACGCACGGGGTCGGGCGTTTTCTCGGTCTTCGAGAAATCGTGCAGGAGGGGCAGAAAGGCGATTTCATGTTGCTCGAATATTCGGGCGATGCCAAGCTTTATGTCCCGCTGGCGCGTATGGACCTGGTGGAGAAGTATCGGGGCGCGGGCGAAGAAGCTCCTCCCTTGGATCGGTTGGGAGGCGCAACATGGAATGCACGCAAATCTCGCGTCAAGGCAAAGATGCGCGACATGGCCGACGAGCTGCTGAAGTTGTACGCTCAGCGCCGTATGACCGATGGGTTCGCGTTTTCGCGCGACTCGAACTGGCAGCGCGAGTTTGAAGATGCATTTGAATTCACCGAGACCAAGGACCAGCTCTCCGCCGCAAGAGAAATTAAGCACGACATGGAAGCGCCGCATCCGATGGATCGCCTGCTATGCGGCGACGTCGGGTACGGCAAGACCGAAGTAGCCATGCGGGCCGCGTTTAAAGCCCTGGGCGACGGTAAGCAGGTCGCGGTGCTCGCGCCCACTACCGTGCTTGCATTCCAGCATTATGAGACCTTTCGAAGGCGTTTCGCCGCTTTCCCGGTGCGCATCGAAATGTTCTCGCGGTTCCGGTCGGCCAAGGAAATGAAGGGCGCGCTGGAAGATCTAGCCGATGGGAAGGTGGATATCGCGATCGGAACTCATCGCCTGTTCTCGAAGGATGTCGTTTTTCGCGACCTGGGGCTTCAGATTATCGACGAAGAGCAGCGCTTCGGCGTGCGCCACAAGGAACGGCTGAAGCAGATGCGCAAGAACGTGGACGTGCTTACCATGAGCGCCACGCCGATTCCGCGCACGCTGCACATGGCTATGCTGGGCATTCGCGACATGAGCGTCATCGAGACCCCGCCCAAGGACCGGCTCGCGATTCAGACGGTGGTTGCGCATTTCGATCCCGAACTAATTCGCACGGCCATCGAACAGGAGTTGAGCCGGGGCGGCCAGGTGTACTTCATTCATAACCGCGTCGATTCGATTTTCGCCCGTGCAGCCATGATCCAGGAGCTAGTGCCGGGCTGCCGCATCGGAGTGGGCCACGGCCAAATGGGCGAGGAACAACTCGAGCGAGTGCTGCTCGGCTTCATGCGCCACGAATACGATGTTTTTGTGTGCACCACCATTGTCGAAAACGGTCTGGATATACCTCTCGCAAATACGATGGTGGTCGAGAAGGCCGAGCGGTATGGCCTCTCCGAGTTATACCAGTTGCGCGGCCGCGTGGGAAGATCCAACCGGCGCGCCTATGCGTACCTGCTGGTCCCTTCCGATACCGAGTTGAGCGACTTGGCTCGCAAGCGTCTGGCGGCCTTGCGCGAGTTCTCCGATCTGGGGGCGGGATTCAAAATCGCGGCGCTCGATCTTGAACTGCGCGGCGCAGGCAACCTCCTGGGCGGTGAACAGCACGGGCACATCGCGGCGGTTGGGTTCGATACTTACCTGCGTCTGCTTGAAGAAACCGTGCAGGAACTAAAGGGCGAGGCAGCACCACTCGAGATCCATTCCGCGCTGAATCTGGGTCTCGATATCAGAATTCCGCCGGAATATATCGCCGACGAACAGCAGCGGTTGCGCGCATATAAGCGAATCGCCGATGCGCGGGACGCAGAACAAGCCGAGAAGGTTCGTGCTGAGTTGGCCGATCGTTACGGGCCCCCGCCCGAAGCAGTGGAGACGCTGGTCCGCTTCGCGCTCTTGAAAAGCCAAGCCGAACACGCCGGCATCGAGGCCATAGATCGTCGGGGGAGCGCGCTTCAGATCAAATTTCATCCGGGTTCGAAGATCGATCCGGCCCGCCTGATGGCGCTGGTTTCCGCCCGCGATGGTGCGCAGTTCACTCCGGCGGGCGTCCTGCGGCTCCCGGCGTCGGGAGTGGATCACGCGCCGGCAGTTCTTGAATTCCTAAGAGAATCGCTGGATACACTTGCGGCCACGCCAGATAATGTTTGAAACGAATCCACCGCCGGCGACTCCATCCAGCATATGGGACCCAACGAACCTGTTAATCCTCCTTGGCACCGGAGATATTGGGGCACTTACAACCGTCCTTATCCCGGATGCGGATGTTTGTGGACAATCTTCGTCATTGCGATCATATGGTGGATTCTCTCCTGGGCCTTCAATTGGGGCGGAGGATATTACGGGTGGGGCTGGCCCGGCTACACGAGGTGATTCTAAATGCCCCCCGAACGCCCGCTTCGGGGAATCCAGGCCGCCGCCGCTTGGGCCGTCTTCATCGCTCTGTGTTATGCGCCCGATCTCGCCCCGCCGCGCAGTATCACCTTCGCGAGCTTGATGGTTTTCTGGTCGTTTTTCACCTTGACTCTGATCATTTTGTGCGATCAGATCACGCTGTCGATTGAACAACGGTCGCTCCTGGGTGAGACCACTGCAAACGGCCATGCGTGGCGGTCGCTGATCGTGGTGGGCGCGGTCAGCGGGCTGCTTCTGGATGGGATCGCACAATGGCTCGGGAAATTGTGGATCTACCCATATTGGAATGAGGCGGTCTACGGAGCCACGTTCGTAATCGGCTTCTGCGCGTATTGGCTGGCGGTGGCGGAGACCTATCTTGCGGTCAAGACGGTCCTGCGGCGATTGCATCCCGCGCGGCCGCCGATGCCCGCTCGGCGCGATTCCGACGCTATATTATTCCGGGCGCTGGCGGTCGTCGGAGCCGCGCTCGTCATTGGGGGCGTGATCCTTCTGCTGAAGGATATCGCGCGATCGGCGGATATGTATTCGAGATCCGCAAGCCGCTTCCGTTGCCGGCTCATCTCGCCTATTTCTTCCTGGTGTTCGCCGGCGTTTGGCTGCTGCTTGAATGGGTGCAGTTCCGGCGCGGGGAAACATCTCTGCTGGGGGCTGCGCTGCACGGCGATTGGACCCCGCTCTACGCAATACTGCTCGCTTCGGGAGCATTCAGTGTGTTCATGGAAACGGTGAATTCGGCGCACCATTTCTGGATGTATACCAACTGGCCCGGCTCGCGCTGGATGGGAATCCCGCTAACTGTTTTGGCAACCTGGCCGCTTCAATACGTCGTGTTTCTCTCGCTCGGCTGGCTTTTGCCGCGAAAAACAGCTTCGTGGATCTGGAGTTGAGGGAAATGGGCGTTGCGTCGTGTTACGCCGCAACGTGTTTCCGGCTGAATACCTCAATAATTTCGCGGTTGAAGGCCAGAATATCATCCGGTTTGCGGCTGGTCACCAAATCCCGGTCGACAACCACTTCCTGATCTTCCCAATCTGCTCCCGCATTGCGCAGGTCGGTTTTCAAAGATGGCCATGAAGTGACCCGCCGCCCTCGAACCACATCCGCTTCCACCAGGAGCCATGGACCGTGGCAGATCGCTGCGACGGGTTTATTCTCCGCGAAGAATTGTTTTGCAAAGTTCACGGCCGCTGGGAGAGTTCGAAGATGATCGGGATTCGCCACACCACCAGGAAGGAGAAGCGCGTCATAATTTTCCGGATCGGCGTCTTCGAGGGGCCGGTCTACCCGGAACTTGTCTCCCTTATCCTGATGATTCCAGCCTTGGACCTCGCCTCTCGCCGGCGAGATCAGTTCCGTCTTCGCGCCGGCATCGTCCAGAGCCTTTCTGGGCTCCGTCATTTCCACCTGTTCGAAACCATTGGCGACTAGAATGGCGACTCTTGTTCCCTTGAGGTCGTTATGCACTTGTTTCTACCTCCTTGGTATAGATCGCCACTCGCGGCGCCCCGTTTCGCGCAGGTGCTACGCCGCAGATTCGATAGGGTTAGGACCAATGCCCTTCGACCAATACCCATCCGCCACCGCGTTTGACCCAATGATGCGCCACCCAGTGGGCGTGCGGCCGTGGTGGACGGTCCCACCGCCCTGCAACCCAGATGTAATGGCCGCCATCCCATCGGTGATAGCCAGGGATCCACACATATTCGCGGCCAGGGCGAGGGCCACGCGTCTCGACCAAAGCGTGCGGTGGCGCAACCCTGATAATGATCTCTTGAGCTGCGGAATTGAACGCCAATCCGCCAGCTAGAACTGCCCCGAGCAAGATCTTACGCAGCATAAAACGGTCATAACTCCTTCAAGTCCTCATCGACCAGGTCCGGTATAATCAGAATCATGAAAAGCGTGGCTGTCTTCCTGACCCTAGCCGGATTCGCTACTGCCGCCGACGTCCCTGTCACCGTGGTGGATGAGATCGTCTGCAAAGTAAACGGCGACATTATTTCCCGGACGGAGCTGCAAAAGGACCGCAAGGACGCCGAGGCCGAGTTGCGGCGGCAGGGTTTGGCGGGCGAACGCCTGCAAGAAGCCGTAGACAATGCCGCTAAAAACCTCTTGCGCGAGCGCATCGACCGCCTTCTCCTGGTCCAAAAGGGAAAGGAGCTCGACCTCAAAGTCGATGCCGAGGTGAACAAGCAGCTCGCCGATATCCAGCGCCGGGCCAACATCGCCGATCCTGAAAAATTTCAGCAGTTCGTGCACGATCAGTTGGGGATGCCCTACGAAGATTACAAGAGCGAGCTCAAAAACGGTTTGCTGACGCAGCACGTAATCCGTCAGGAAGTTTCGAGCAAGTTGCCGGTTAAGAGAGAAGAACTCGAGCAATATTACAATACCCACAAAGACGAGTTTCAACGCAAGGAGCGCGTGTTCCTGCGCGAGATTCTGGTTTCGACGCAGGGCAAGGACGCCTCCGGAATCGCAGTCGCAGAGAAGAAGGCCAAGGACCTGGTGGCGCGCGCGCGGAAGGGAGAAAAGTTTCCGGAGATGGCGCAGGTCAATTCCGACAACCCGGTGAGCTCGGCCCAGGGTGGCGATATCGGTACGTTCGAGAAAGGTCAGTTGCGCCCCGAGATTGAAGCCGCCGTCTGGAACCAGCCGCGCGGGTATGTGACGGACCCGATCAAGATTGCGAACGGGTTCGAAATCATTAAAGTCGACGATCATCAAAAGGCCGGGTTGGCGGATTTCGAAGAGGTGCAAAACGAGGTTACCGACAAGGTGCTAAGCCCGAGAATGGACGCCGCCATCCGTGCCTATCTCACGCAGCTCCGCATGGAAGCGTTTCTCGAAATCAAACCCGGTTATGAAGATTCCGGCGCAGCGCCCGGTAAAAACACAGCGTGGGTAGATCCGGCCCAGCTCAAACCGGAGACGGTGACCAAAGAAGAGGTTGCCGCCAAGACGCGCCGCAGGAAGCTGCTTGGAATGGTTCCGCTGCCCGGCACCAGCACGGCGGCTTCGGGCACATCCTCCTCGCGTTAGCCGCCCTTTGAATCGATGAAGTCTCCTTATGTAAGCGAGCTGGAGCAGAACCAGACCATCACCGGCACGTTTCTCGTTCAACACAAAGATATTCGCCAGAAGAAGTCCGGCGAGCCTTACCTTTCGCTCACATTGGCGGACCGCACTGGCGAGCTCGACGCCAAGATGTGGGACAATGCCGCCGAAGCGCTGGATGCATTCGAGCGCGACGATTTTGTGCGCGTCAAAGGCCTGTTTCAGATTTTTCAGAACCGGCCTCAGCTCACGGTGCACAAGATTCTGATCGTGGCCGCCTCTGAGATTGATCTCGCTGACTATTTCCGGGCGTCGAAACGCGATCGTGAAGAGATGTTCTTGGAATTGCGCGGCTGGATCGCAGCGATGAACGATCCGAACCTGAAGGCGCTGCTCGAGGCCATTTTCGCAGATGAAGCTGTGGCGTTGGCCTATCGCACGGCGCCGGCGGCCAAGTCCGTGCATCATGCCTGGCTAGGGGGCTTGATAGAGCATGTGCTCTCACTTTGCCATCTCGCTAGACTCACGGCGGCTCATTATCACGATATCGATTTCGACCTGCTTCTGGCGGGCGTGATCCTGCACGATCTCGGCAAGATCGACGAACTCACCTATACGCGCGGATTCGGCTACAGCACGGAAGGCCAGTTACTGGGCCATATCACGATCGGGGTTCGAATGGTCGAGGATAAAGTGCGGCAGATCTCCGGCTTCCCCCCCGATTACGCGATCTGCTGCTGCATATGATCTTGAGCCATCACGGCGAGCTCGCGTTTGGATCGCCCAAAGTACCCCTGTTTCCCGAAGCCCTGCTCCTGCACCATCTCGATAATCTCGATTCGAAAATAGAGTGCATGCGCGGGCTGCTCGAGCGCGACCGTTCCGTGGAGGGTATGTGGACCGCCTACTGCCCCCCGCTTGATCGCAGCGTCCTCAAGAAGCGAAAATTTCTCGATTCTGAAAAGGATCCGCCACAGGACAAAACGGAATGCGCTCCTCCCCGGCCCCAGCCGGCAAAACTTGTCATCGACTCGTCCTCTCCGTTCGCTTCCAAGCTGCAGGATGCGCTGCGCACCCGGGATTAAGGACGCAATCGGCGCTCTGGAGCTACTTCAACGAGGCGGCGATTTCTTCACCAATGGCGAGCGATGCGGTCGCCGCCGGGCTGGGCGCATTCACCACATGCAACTCACCCGGGCCCTCCACAAAGTTGAAATCCTCCACCAGGTGGCCATTCGGCGTCATAGCTTGTGCGCGCACGCCTGCGCCGCCTGGAGCCAAGTCGTGCGGCTGAATCTCTGGAACTAATCTTTGTAGCGATGCGCAGAACAGCGCACGGCTGAAGGATCGTCGCATTTCCCCCCAGCAGGTTTTCGGATAACGCGCCAGGAAGCGCCACAGTCCCGGGAAAGTTACCACGTCGAAAAGCTCGCCAGAATTGAGGTCCAGCTTCGAATAGCCCTCGCGAGCCAGCGCGAGCACTGCGTTCGGTCCAGCTTCCACGCCGCCATGTACCAGGCGGGTGAAATGTACGCCCAGGAATGGAAATTTTGGGTCGGGCACCGGGTAGATCAAATTCCGAACCAAGTGCTGCCGTTCCGGGCGTACTTTGTAATACTCCCCACGAAAGGGAACGACGCGCACTACGCGCCGTTTACCCGTGAGCGCGGCTACGCGATCCGCATACAGACCGGCGCAAGTGACGATCCGGTTGCACGCATACTCGCCCGAGGTACTGATCACGCGCCAGCCGCTTCCCTCGCGGCGAATGGCATTGACTTTCGCGTTCGCGATTATTTCCCCGCCCTGTTTCCGGATTTCGCCTGCGAGAGCCTGGCAGACTTGCGGATAATCGACAATGCCTTCTTCAGGAACGTGAATCGCCGCCACCCCTGCCGCGTGAGGCTCAATCTCGCGCAGCTCTTCGCCTGTCAGCAATCGCAATCCGCTCAGTCCGTTTTGCCGGCCGCGTTCGAGCAGAGCATGAAGGCGCGGGATTTCAGCATCGCCGGTCGCCACCACGACCTTTCCACAAACTTCGTGCGCGATCGCATGGCGCTGGCAAAAATCGATCATCTCGCGAATACCCTTCACGGCCAAGCGAGCCTTCAGCGAGCCCGGCTTGTAGTAAAGCCCCGCATGCAGCACCCCACTGTTATGGCCGCTCTGGTGCTGGCAGATCGCGGATTCTTTTTCGAGCACCGTGATCCGCACGTCCGCGAAGCGCTGCCCCAGACGATATGCGGTCGCCAGGCCGATAATGCCCCCGCCCACGACGACGATACTCTCAGCCATCTCGATATCATAGGTTAACGTGAAGGGAATTACGTGAAGGCGTTCCAGACGTTGTTGCACTCTCTCATCGACTACGCCGGATTATTCCCGCCGAGCGCGCTTTCGATGACGCAAGCGGCCGGTAATTATGCTCAGTATCGAAATTCGCCAGATGCGTGGATGTTAGGACGCTTCGTTATCCCGAGCTCGCGGCTCAACGAACTTGCAGCCTGCCCGGCAGTGGATGGCTGGCATCTGAGTGTAATCGCCGAAGGAAACGTGGGGGCCTACGCCGTCCCAATCGCGCAATTCAACATCGACACAATCGAGATGAAGGCGGACAGCGCAGCGCAGATCGAAAGGGCGATGAGTCTCATTCCGGCGGCCTTGACTCCTTACTTCGAGATCTCCGATCTTACGCTCGTGAAAACGATTCGCTCGGTGGGCGCTCGCGCGAAGATCCGCACCGGCGGTATTACGCCAGAAGCCTTCCCCCAGGCCGGACACATCGCTAGATTTCTTGAAGCCTGCGCCAAGAGCGGCACGCCCTTCAAGGCCACAGCGGGCCTCCATCACCCGTTGCGCGGCTATCGATCGCTCACTTATTCGCCGAAGGGCCTTCGGGATGGATGTTTGGATTTCTGAACGTTTTCGTCGCGGCCGTACTGGCGCGCAAGGGATTATCAGCAGACCAATTGACGCTGGTATTGATGGAGGAACTGCCGTCGGCGTTCCGGTTTAACGAGACGGCGCTTTCGTGGTCGGGACACACCGCGAGCATAGGTGAAATCGCCGCGGCCCGGCGAGATTTCGCAATCTCCTTCGGTTCCTGTTCTTTCGATGAGCCGGTCGCCGATCTGAAAACTTTGAATCTGCTATGAGCCTCGACGAAACCCATGATCCCGCGCTCCAAAGCTGGGTCCATTCAGCCAACATGCCCGGCGCCGATTTCCCGATTCAGAATCTACCGTTCTGTTTTTTTCGCCATGGGGAGGGATCGCCCTGTGTAGGCGTGGGTATAGGCGATCAGATCCTGGAAGTTCCGCATTACTCCTCCTTGAAGGCGGTGATGGCGCTCGATCGCGCCTCCCGTTCCGAGTTGCGCCTCCTGCTGAGCCGGGAGCTTCGCGCCGATAATCCGAATACTCGCAGTGATCTGCTTCATGCTATCGCAGATTGCACGCTTCTATTGCCGGTCGATATTGGCGACTACACCGATTTCTACGCATCGATCTTCCATGCGACTAATGTTGGCCGCATGTTCCGGCCCGACCATCCACTCCTGCCGAACTATAAATGTGTTCCGATCGCTTATCATGGCCGCGCCTCATCTATCGTGATTAGCGGCACACCCGTGCGCCGACCCGAGCGGCCAACTGCAGGAAGGCAATGATCCGCCGGTATTCTCCCCGTCGCGGCAGATCGATTACGAATGCGAACTTGGCTGCTTCGTTGGTGCCGGGAATGCGCTAGGCCAGCCGGTGCCGATCGCGGAAGCTGAGGACCACACCTTCGGTGTGTGCCTGGTGAACGACTGGTCGGCACGCGATATACAGCGCTGGGAGTATCAACCGCTCGGCCCTTTCCTGGCCAAGAGCTTCGCGACCACGATTTCACCGTGGGTGGTGACTCTCGAAGCGCTGGAGCCTTTTCGTATCCCGCGGTATCATCGGCCGGAGGACGACCCCCCTCCGCTCCCGCATCTCAGCAGTGATCGGGATCGCGAACGCGGGGGCCTCGCGCTTACCCTTGAAGTTTGGCTCTCCAGCGCCAACATGCGCGCGCAGACGCTGGCTCCGGTCCGCCTCAGCCATGCCGGATTTGAAAATATGTATTGGACTCTGGCGCAGATGCTGACGCATCACACCAGCAACGGATGTAACCTGCGCACTGGAGACCTACTGGCCAGCGGCACCATTTCAGGACCGGAGAAAGACGCCCGCGGCTGCCTGCCTCGAGCTGACCTGGCGTGGCGTCGAGCCGATCCCTCTGCCTAGTGGCGAATCCCGCACATTTCTCGAAGATGGGGATGAGGTGATTCTGCGCGGTTATGCCGAGCACGACGGCGCGCGACGCATCGGGCTGGGAGAATGTCGAGGCATTTTGGTCGCTTAGAAGAGCGCATAGGAATTTACGTTGTGTTTTGAATTTTATGCTTGACACCCTTCCGCGATTCCTATAAATTCGTTCGTAGCTTTGGAGTTTCAGGAGGTAACGGTAATGCCAAGATGCCTACCGTGGCCGAAGTCGGTCTTTGTTATCCTGTTGTTGACCGCATTCGCGATCAACGCTCAAGCCCCCACCGGGATCATCACGGGAACCGTTTCCGACGCCTCCGGCGCGATTATACCTAACGCCGCAGTTACCATCGTTGACAAAGACACCAACGTAAGTCGCACAGCCACGGCAAACGCGGCAGGCGTATACAGCGCAGTGGAACTTCCGCCTGGGAATTATGAAGTTCGGGCTGAGCTCCAGGGTTTCCGCACGCTAGTGCGGCCTGCCGAGGTGGCCGCTGGCACGACCACCACAGTCGACATGCACATGACCGTGGGCGCTACTCAAGAGACCGTGACTGTAGAGGCTGCTACAGCGCAAGTCAACTATGAAAGTCACGCCATCGAAGGTGTTGTGGGACGCAACACGATTCAGGATTTGCCATTGAATGGCCGGAACTTCCTCCAACTTGGGAGCTTGGAGCCGGGCGTGACGATTGGATCGGGATCGAACGCGCAGTTTAATTCGCAGCTCACGGTAACGACACTCGGGATGGGCGGTCGCACCTTGTTCACCGTTGACGGAGGCAACATCAACGACGAGATGGAACCTGGCGCCGGGGCGGTGTCAATCAACTTCTCCCAGGAAGTAGTTCAGGAATTTCAGCTATCTTCAGTAAATTTCGATCTCTCTACGGGCATAACCTCCGTCGGCTCCGTCAATATTGTGACGCGCTCCGGCAGCAACGCTTTCCATGGCAGCGCATATTTCTTTTACCGCGATCATAATATGGCGGCATATCCGGGACTCTCGCGCAGCGCCATTAGTCCGCATCCGTTCTTTCAACGCAAAAATCCCGGCGCGTGGCTCGGCGGTCCTATTATAAAAGACAAGCTATTCTTCTTCTTTAACTACGAACGCATGCAGCAGACCCAGGTGTATGCGGAGCAGCAGGATCTTCCTTCGCTTTCAGGATTATCGGGCAACTGGCCAAGCCCGTATACGGCGAATTTGTTCACCGTGAGATTCGATTACCATATCAACGATAACAATAGCTTATTCGTGCGGTATTCACACGACGGTAACTACGCCGTCGGTCCTTACGATGGGGTGCAGCCGCTGCCTTCGAGTTGGTCGACCAATCGAAACTGGGCCGACCAGAGCGTAGTCGGCGTGACCAGCATTCTGAGCCCGAACCTGGTAAACGATGCGCGTGTATTTTTTCACTACTGGCAAAACAACAACGGGCTTACGGGTCTCGATGTTTGCACGGCGCCTTGCATAGGCGTCGGACTTCCCTCTCTCACCAGCATGCAAGGTTCAGGAACTTTTCATGGTGGCGTGAACGATAACGGTCCGCAAAATCGCCAGGAACGCGCCGTGCAGTTGAATGAGACACTCACCTGGCAAAAGGGCGCGCATAGGCTCAGATTCGGGATGATCGAAGAAGTGATGGATACCATCAACAAAGGCTGGGATGCTTGTACCGATAGCTGCCTTTCACTTTATTCCCCGGAGACTGTAACATCGGTGGTGGGAGCGGCCAATGTAGCCACTGACTTCCCCAATCTTCCGTCTAAAATCACTTCAAATACCGATCTATTAAATCTTCCGGTTTACCTTCCCACCGCAGCTATTTACGCGGGCATCCCGGTAGGAAATCCGACATTTCCAGGATATTACGAGCAGGGAGCGGCGCGAAATAATTGGCGTACTCACCCCTGGATGGCCGATACGTGGAAGATCAAGTCGAATCTGACTCTCAACTATGGCCTCGGATATGACCTGGAGAGTAATCTGTGGTACACCAATCTCCCATATCCAGCCTTTCTGTCTCCCTTCATCGGAGCGAATAACGTAGGCAAAACAGCTTCGCCGGATTATTTCGATTTCTCTCCCGCATTCGGATTCGCGTGGTCGCCCTTCAAAGACAACAGGACTGTGATCCGCGGAGGTGCGGGTATGTATTGGGATACACAGTCGATTTACCAGCAGTTTAAGGAAGGCTTTGCTCTGGGACCCCCTGGCGACGGCCGGACGAACCTCAGCGCCAGCATTTTTACGAATCCTTTTCCAGGGATTTTCGATTACACCACGAATCAGGCGGTTCCGGTCGGGTCGCCTCTTCCCCTGCAGCAGCTAACGAATTTAACACTGGCGCAATACCTGCAAATCTATAATCAGCAGTATGCCACGGTTGCCGCGCCGTTTAATGTGACCCCTCCCTCGAGCGGCGCGTATCCGGTCAGCGGGATCGATCTGTCCAAGTCCGCGATCGAGATGTACTTGCCGCATACGCCGCTTACGCGTAGTTATCAGACTTCGATCGGCGGGCAGCGAGAGTTAGGGCACGATATGGTCGTCTCTGTCGATTGGGCACGGCGTCAGTTCGAGAACGTGTTGCTCGGCGAAGAAGACCTGAATCGTTATGCGCGTTATGTTAACGGGGTAAATACCCCGGTGATTCCGAAATGCGCCCCATCCCAATTGTTTATTCCCGGCCCGCAATGCTCCTCTGGCTCAATCACCTTTTGGTTGGATGAAGGGCGCACGGTATATGACGGCATGCTGGTCAAGTTGCAGAAGCGCCTCTCTCACCGCAACCAGTTCATCGTCTCCTATGCTCTGCAGAAGCAACTGAATATGTCGGCGATCGATCTTGATGACCTTCGCGCCGGTTACGGTCCTAACCTCGCCCGGCACAATTTGAACGTAGCCGGTCTGATAAATCTTCCATGGGGCCTGGAGTTAAGCGTCAACAACTCAATCATCAGCCGAACGCCGGTCACGCCAACTGTCGCCGGCGTCGACCTGAACGGCTCGGGAAACACGAACTTTCCCATCACGGAGGCCGTCCCTGGGCTTAACTACAACTGCTTCGCCGCCGGTTGCGGAAAGGCGCAGTTGACCCAGGCGATTAACTACTGGAACGCTAACATCGCGGGCGGGAAAGACGCCCGCGGCCAGGCCATTCCGAAGCTCTTTCAGCCGACCAGTTATCAGTTCGGCGATCCCATCTACGATACCGACTTCCGCCTGACCAAACACTTCGTTTATAAGGAGCACTATACACTCTCGGTGTTTGGCGAAATGTTCAACGCTTTTAATATCGCTAATCTCTCTGGGTACTCGTTTGTGTTGAATACACTCTCCGCCAACCCGGCTACGCAAGCGCAGAGCTTTGGAAGGCCTACTAACCGGATTCTGCAAACCTTCGGTTCCGGCGGGCCGAGGGCGATCCAAGTCGGCGCGCGCTTCACGTTCTAGTCCGGAATCGCGCATACCATGTGCGACAATTAAAGGTATGGTGCGGTTTCTCTTTGTTTTAGTGCCCGCCTTGCTGTTCGCTCAATCCACCACGACCAGACCTGAGCTCGTCGAAGAGCCCACCGTCGACACCGGAATCGAGTATCGGTGTCCCATGGACCAGGATGTGCGCTCGAATAAGCCGGGCTTCTGTCCGCGCTGCGGCATGAAGCTGGTGCCGGGCATTCCGGATGAGCGTGAATATTCTCTTATACTCACCGCAAAACCTGCCGTGCTGAAGCCGGGAGAAGATATCCAGCTCCATTTCCAAGTCAAAGATCCAACCACGAACCAACCCGTGCGCAGCTACGAAATCGTCCATGAGAAACTTTGGCATTTGTTTGTGGTAAGCCAGGATCTGAAGTTCTTTGAGCATACCCATCCGGTGAAACAACCGGACGGGAGCTTCGATTTGAATCTCAAGTTGCCGAAGCCGGGTTTATATCGTGTGCTGAGCGACTTTTATCCAAGCAGCGGCACTCCCCAGCTCATCGCCAGCAATCTGTTCGTTTCTGGCGAAAGCTTCGATCTCGCGCCCGCAACGCTCGAGCCCGATGTTGCGCCGAAAAAAACTGAAAATCTTAACGTTGAATTGGTGACCGATCCGCCGCAGGTTCTGGCAGGCCTGAAGACGCTCATGTTTTTCAAACTGACCCCTAACGACGGTATTGAGCCATATTTAGGGACGATGGCGCACGTGCTTGCCGCGAGCGCGGACACCATCGATCTTATTCATACGCACCCAACCGATGTCACCGATCCCGATAACGGCGCCTATAAACAAATCCAGATCGATATGATCTTTCCGCGCCCAGGGATTTATCGCGTTTGGATACAGTTCCAGCGAAAAGGCGTGGTGAATACCGCGGCCTTCAACATCCCCGTTTCAGAATTGAAATAGCGCCGCCGTTTTATTGTCCGCCGGCTGCTTGCCCCGCGCCGGCCTTGACCGAGACCTTAACGTAAGCGTTCGACCAGCAGCACTGAAAGCCGCGCCCGCCGTCCCCAGTCGAATCGTTAGCGACGATACGCACCACATACTCGCCGGGCTGATCGAATGTGGCGGTCGTGGTGGCCTTGCCGCTGAAAGCAGTGTTCGGGGGCGCCTTAAACTCGGCTGGCTCTACTGCAGGCCGGTCCTTGGCGAAGGTCACATTACCCGGTCCGCGAAATTTGCTCCATCTCACCGTCACCGCAGGACCTCTGCGCCGAGTGCCTCCTTCGGGAGGTAGCTTGGCGTCATCGGCAATCCACACCGCCAGAATCAGCGGATTCTGCAACTCTGCCGTCGCCGATGTAGTTTGTCCTTTTGGACCTTGCACAAACGGCCCTGCTTCGTCGAAGCCGATAAATGGGGGTGTATTCCCGGTGCCGTCCACGAACGGCGACACCTCCATCAAAGGGTCGAGGCTGATCGGGATCACCGTGGTTTTGCCGTTGGCGACCAAGGTCCAGGAGAGTTGCTTATCTCCGAAATCCTTCGGCACAACGATTGTAAAAATCCCCCACATCCTGCCAGGCAGGAAATGGGTCGGCTGCCCCTGGTCCGGTCCACCCGGTTCGATACGATTATTGGGTCCGACGGGAATATCGAATACTTGTTCTAAATTCCGGTTGTAATAGCCGAGCAAAAGACTGAACGTGTCGTCTGGGTTCTTGAACCATCCCTCATATGCGCCCGTTACGCTCTGCCCTGTATCGTGGAGCGGCTCCATGGGCAGTTGCTGCGCATCACCAGCGGCGACGCTCAAAAATATAGCCGCTAGACCCGCTCCAATAACCGCGAACCTCTGTCTCCGCATCTTTACTGCTGTGGAGCTGTCTGCTGCGGAGAAGCTGGACCGAAGAAACCGGCCGTTTGCTTTGGCTTATGCTTTGCGGCCCACTCTTTATAGTCCTCATCTGAAATATAGGTGACGTTCACCCACGCATGTCCCATTTCATCCACGGTCCGGTCGCCAAAACCCACCCACTGATTCGGATTCGGATTATTCGGGTTGTTCTTGGTGTTGTCATACCACGCTGTAACTCGAATGATCGTGCCCTTAGGCAGGACCGGCGCGGCATCGTCCGCATAGATGTAATTGTTCATCCAGTTGAAGTTGAAGTGATCCACATAGCTCAGCATCCGGGTGGTGCCGTCCGGCAAAATTGCTTCCATAGCCATAGCCTTGCCGCGCAGGTGCATATGCGGCTGATAGTTTTCAAGCCGCGCTGCCTGCTTTAACACATGTGTATCGGAGCTTTCGGCGAGCGAGTTCGGCGGAATATCGAGGGTTGCGCCGCCTTTCGGAAGAGCCCAAAAGCCCATTAAACGCGTCCGGTATTTTGGTACATATCCCTTCGGATAGAAATACACCGCCAGCTCGGCATGATCTCTAATTTGCTCGCCGACAGCGTGGATGTGCAGCTCCCAGCGAATCTTGGAGCCCGGTAATAGCAATTTGCCGGTGTTCTCACGATAAATATCGTAGTTCTTGCCGACCGCCCATTCCATCAGCAGCCCGGCATTGTTTGCGCCTACAGCCGCGCCGTTCTCGTCGCTGTTAAGGTGGTTTGGATCCGGCTCTTCCTGGATCAGATTAGCGAGCACATGATGCATGATCCTGCGGCCTGCAAGCGTCCCGGGCCGCATCTCGACTGCGCGTACCCACCGTGCTTCTGTGATCGGCACATCGGTGATCGGCTTCCACCACACGTCTTGTCCATGCGCCGGCATGGTGTAGTCTCCCGACTTCAGTACAAGTTCCGGTTCCCCGTATGTCTTGGCAAGCTGCCAGGTAAGATCATCGTTCCATTTCACGGGAGGCGGCATGTCGCTCGGATTTCCCTGCGGCGCGCCAGAATCGACCCATTTAACGATAGTCGCGATCTGCTGGTCATTCAACGACCGGTCATTCGCGAACTCTTGAATTCCGACGGTCTTGTCGATGTGCCAGGGCGGCATCTGCCGCGTCGCCACGCGATCCTTAATAGCCTTCGCCCAAGGGCGCGTCTCCTGATAAGTCAGTAGCGACATCGGCGCGATCGACCCGGCACGGTGGCACGAATCGCATTTTTCCTGAAAGATAGGGGCGATGTCTTTGCTAAATGTGGGACTGTTGCCACCCACGCTGGCGGCGACCATAGGAACCGAGAGGCCCAACAGGACAGCTACCGAATTCTTGTAATTGGCACGACTCATGGAGATTCCCCCTCCCAACAAGTCTGTTCTAACGTGGAACGGTTGTCAAGGCCCCGGCTGCCTCCGGGGAGGTTCATCTTTTTCGCGAGCGCGGGCCTACATTCGGGATGTTAACGGCTCACCAAGCCATGCCGCTGGCATGGGCAGCGGCTCATAAAGCGCTGGAGATCGATCCCTCACTGGCAATCGGCCTTGATGCTTTTGCTAATACAATTTGGCGGACTCTTTCCAGGTCTCCGCTATTTTTGGTAGCACTGGCACGCAACGAATTGGCAATGTCCAAGCGGCGCGGGCCTTGAATTTGGACTCGAACAAGGACAATTTATGGCTCCCACCAATAAAAATCGACCGCTTCCTGGCAGCGAACGTCCCCCGGTTCCGGGGGCGGCATTAATAGGTCCCGTTGATCCTGCAGAACGAATTCGTTTTACCATTTTGCTCAGACCGCGTCCGGACGGGCCGCCACTTCACGACCTCGAGCATTGGCAGAACACGCCCCCAGGTAAGCGCAGGTTCCTCTCGGTCGATGAGTTCTTTCAGTCCTATGGAGCGAGGCAGGAAGACATTGACGCGGTGGTCGATTTCCTCACGTCCGAACACCTGCAGGTGGTGGAAAGCCACGCGGGACGGCGGCGTATCGAGGTCGAAGGTACCGCGGCCGACATCAACGCGGCCTTGGGCATTACGTTAAACGTGTACAGGGCGCCCCGGCGCTTCATAGGGCGCCGTCTTCCGAAGAAAGGTGACCGTTTAGCTGAAGTCCCCGCTACGGTCCCCCAACATATCCATCGTGGATTTGAAGGACCGGTTCATCTCCCTGCCAGACTCCTCGAAGTGGTGACCGCCGTCATAGGACTCGACAATCGCCGCCTCGGCGGCCCAGCCGGTACCGGGACTGGCGACCCCTCCGGCGCCCAATATCTTTCGCCAATCGCTGTGGCGCAGCGCTACCACTTCCCTACCGTTTCAGCTGCCGGTCAGACGGTCGGTCTTTTTGAAGCGGCGGATCCGGGAGACGATGCCGCATATCTCCACTCCGATATCGCCCAATTTATATCGAGCCTCCCCGCAGGTTCCAATACTCAACCGAATCTGACTGATATTGGGCTCCTCGGCTTCACGAATAATCCAGCTTTAGTCACCAGCGGTCCCAACGCGAGCAATAACTTCTGGGGTGGGGTTTACGAAGCCACTTTGGACGTTGCGGTGGTGGCTGCAATTGCCCAAGGCGCCAACATTAATGTCTACTTCACTGCGAATACAGAGGCCGGCTGGGTAGCATTTCTCGACCGGGCTATTTTCCCCATAGCGGGAGACAATCCTCCTTCCGTCATTTCGGCGAGTTGGATCTTGCAGCCGGACGATTCAATTAGTGGCGTACCAACATTCGGTATCTCTGGAATTGGCAATCCGTCTGTCAGTGGAACCTTGTCGAACACGCTGTCGGGCTATCTGCAGCAGGCCGCCATGCGGGGAATTACTGTGTTGATGGCGATCGGCGATTGGGGCGCTGCCAATCAGGTTACCGACAAGCATTGCCATGTAAGCTACCCGAACTCAGATCCGTGGGTCACTGCCTGCGGCGGCACCATACTAGGCGATACCGCCGAGTTGACGTGGAGCGATGCGAATACGGGAACTCAGTTCGACCAAGGCATTTTCGATGCGACCGGCGGGGGAGTTAGCGACACTTTCCCCATCCCCCCATACCAGACTGCGGCGGGGATATTGCCAATCTCCAAAAACGATGGAGGTGTGCGGCGCGGATTACCGGACGTCGCTGGAATGGTTGCGATGAGCGGCTTTTTCATCAACGGCAATCCTGGCAATAACCTTATCGGGACCAGCGCCGTGTCGCCGCTCTATGCCGGCTTGATAGGCGTCGTCAACGCGTTTCTGGGTCACAGTGTAGGATTTCTCAATCCGAGCCTTTATACCTACGGGGCCGAGATCTGCAACGACATCACTTTCGGGAACAACGACTACGGGCCCCCGGTTCCGCCCCTGCCGGCAGGGACGCCGGATTCACCCTTTTACACCACAGGTATCGGGTGGGACCCCTGCACCGGATGGGGCAGCATCAACGGTCTTCGGCTGCTCGCGGGTCTTGCGCCTGCGCCGATTATTGAGACCGCCATCGCGGGTGGCCCTTTTGCGGATACCTGCGTTGGCAAATTTTCCGATGAAATCCTGACCATCAACAACACCGGGTTCGGAATGTTGCTGATATCGAACATTGTCATTTCGCCCTCTACCGATTTCGAAGCTCCCGCAGTAACTTCGTATCCACTCGCTGTTAACCCTGGAGCTTCCATAGACGTTGTAATCCGGTTCAGGCCTGGCAGCCTGGGTTTCAAGACCGCAGCGCTGACGATCGTAAGCAACGATCTGTTCGGTCCGCACACGATCACAATCACCGGCAGTGGTGAAGCGCCTCGGCTGGTTCTGATGATTGCCGGCAAAGGTGATTTCGGGAATGTCTGCGTCGGATCGTTTCGGGATGAGCCTCTAATCTTGAGCAACAGCGGCAAGTGCACGCTAACGATTACTGGAATCTCGTCGTCATCCAGTGAATTCCTGGCGCCGAACGTCTCAAGTTATCCAGTGACAATCGGGCCGGGAGACTCACTGCCTGTGCCCATTCGCTTTGAGCCATCCAGCTTTGGCGTCGCGCCCCCCGCGACGCTCACGATCGCTAGCAACGACCCCGCCGGCTCGAAGACAATTGTCGTGATCGGCAATGCGCCTTCCGGTACGATCGCTGTCACTGGCTCCAC
The DNA here is from genome assembly GCA_963799805.1 of uncultured Acidobacteriota bacterium. Classification (GTDB taxonomy): domain Bacteria; phylum Acidobacteriota; class Terriglobia; order Bryobacterales; family Bryobacteraceae; genus Palsa-187. The sequence goes on along the minus strand of CAWCYF010000001.1, from coordinate 645,624 downwards.
ATGCTTCGGAGGAGTAAAGGCCTGTTGCTGCGAGGAGCGCGCTATATCCATTTGCAACGTTGGCGATTGCAAGCTGCAGGTTTCAAGCGTCGCGTTTAAGCGCAAGAGCCGCTACTGGAAGTTGATCAACAATCCGTTTCCGGCGGCCTTGCACCCCGGCTCGTGTCTATCCCTGGTTATCCGCTATAAGGCCACCGAAAGATGTCCGAGAGCTTCTGAACTCGTCATCACGAGTGACGATCCGATTACTCCAGTCAAAATGCTGGATCTGATGGCGTACACGATTTGGAGTGACTGCGGCTGTAAGCAGTGCTGCGACGATTGCCGCAAGGGATGTTGCGAAAAACGTCACAAAGAATGTTGTTGTGAGGAACGCCGCAATGAGTGCTGTGATGGAGATGAGGGCGATGAAAACTGATGCAACGTAGTTCGGCTGTAAGCCTATGGAGCTGATGCTTTGGGTCGCGGTCGACTTTGCCGGGCGAAACCTGATCGGTCGCATTACGCCGCCGGCTCAGAATTGCAGCCGGGCGGCAACTTGGAATGCCCTCGGCCCCCCCGACCCAAATATCTGTCCGGCGCGCGCGGTTGGCTGTCCGAAGCCGCTGACCGCCAAATTGTTTCCGTAGGAGTTGATGTCATAATTTGCGAAGTTAAACACGTTGAACACTTCGCCGAACACTCGCAATTCGACGTGCTCGCCTGAAAACCGGATGATCTTAGTTAGCCGGAGGTCCTGGCTGTTGAAGGGCTGGCCTAAACTATAATTTGCTGGCAACGTGATCACCGGCGCCACGCCCTGACCGCCGTAATTCGAATTGTATTGATTCACATATGCAGCTAGATCGCTCTTGTCCTTATTAACCCCAAACTCGTTAAATCCGGCGCCAGGCAGCGGCTGTATATTTTGGCCATTATCGATATTGATCTTGGGGATAAATGGCTCAAACGGACTCTTACTCCGAAAAGTGGAGATGATCGATAGCTGGAACCGCCACGGCAAATCGATGAAGCCTGAAATCGTCAAATTCTGATGCGGCAGTTGCGGTCCATAACCCGCGCGCCAATTATTGTAGTCAACGACTGCCGAATTCAGGGAACCGCCGCCTGGGAGCTCGTTGTAGCCGAACGAGGATTGATAAGCATAAGACGCGCTTACTTGGAAGTGTTGTCCGAAGCGCTTATCTAACGGGGCCAAGAGGCCCTTGTATACCGATGTGGCGCCGCTCACATCGAAATCGATCGGCCCAGTCGAGCACTCCGCCGCTGGATTCGCTGCCTGCGTACCGACACATTTCGGAATTACCGGCCCGCCCGGCCCATTGAAATGATTTAGGTCCGTATTCCGGATTCGTTGGTGAAGCGCCAGCTTATAAACGAAATCCGCGCTCAAGACCAGGCCGGATCGAATCTCCCTCTGGGCTCCGATGCTGGCGTGCTCGACGTAGGGAAGCCGGAAATCGCTAACCATGATGTCTTGGGAGGGCGAAGTCTTGAATAGTTGAACATTCCGCAGTGCGAGATTAGTATTGTTCTGATTTTCCCCAAGTTCCTGCGCCGCGGCAGCATCAAACTGAGGCAATAGGGCCACCAGTTCAGCTCCGGTGAATGATGTCGGCCCATTGCGCAGCGACGTCGGCTGCAAGGGCGCCGGCAAAGCGCTGAAATTCAACAACTGTGCAATTGATGGAAAGAAAAAGCTGTCGTCGAGGATTACGCGGCCTGTGCCGGCCGGGCCGAGCGCTGTGCGCTCGATAAGGCGGATCGTTAACTCCATCGGATCGTAATAAATTCCGCCGCCCCCCCGGATTACGGTCTTCGAGTCCCGCGTCGGTTGCCAGGCGAATCCGACCGCGGGACTGAAGTCCAGGTTGTCATGCTGCGGCGCGCCCAGGCCATTCGGCCCTAGGATAGGCTCCAGATACGCAGGTCGCGTTAAATCGTAATTTTTCGCGTTGCTGTCGTAGGTATAGGCCAACCCATAGTTGAGAGTGAATCGCGGGTGCAGTTTCCACGTATCCTGCACATAGACATGGGACAGATTATAATGATCCGCCGCGCCGCGGTCAAAAGCCGGCGGCTGATTTATATCGCCAATACCCGTTTCAAACGCCGCGACTGGCAATTGCAATAGATCCTGAAGCGTGTTGAACGCCGCCGGAATCTTGATCTGGAAAGGCGCCGGTACCTGTGAGTTGAAAAGCTGCACGATTTGGGGCGAGTACAAGAGCATACCGCCCGGTTGTGCATAGGCATACGTGCCAGTTCCCTTTTCGTATTCCCATTCTCCACCCCACTTAACGCGATGCAAGCCTTTCTGCCATGTGACATTATCAGCCAGGATATACCTGCGCACTACCCGACTTTGAGGAGTGTTAACGGCGTCGTTTCCAAGCTGGAGTCCATTCACGCCCACGACGGCGATCTGCGGAAGACCAAGTCCAATACATGGCGACGGACAGACCTGCGCGTCGGGCGGATTCTTTTGATTGTCCCAATAGATCATAGAATAGCGAAATTCATTCACTACGGCCGGCTTCAAAGCACTGATGATGGAGAACACACCCGAATCCGCGTAGTTCCAGTTCGTCGCCCAATTCGATGGCTGCGTAAACGTGGTGCTGGAATTGGGCGCAAAGCCGCTATTACCGTCGTGCCCGTAGCGCAGAAACATCGAGTGTTTATCACTGGCTCGGTAATCCAGGCGGACGCCGGCGAGATTGGCCGTATAGGGGGAATCGGCGTTGGCGGCGAATGCCGTGAATTGAGGCGAGCTTGGCGCAGCCGAATAGCTCCCTACCTGATTTGTGCGCTCGTAATTTGCAAAGAAAAACAAACGGTTCTTTACAGCAGGGCCGCCAAGCCAAAAGCCGCCCTGCCGGCGCGCGAAGAACGGATCGGGGTGCAGCGGATCGCGTTGCAGATAAGGATAAGCGGCCATGTTGTGATCGCGGAAATAAAAGTAACCCGCGCCGTGAAAATCGTTGCTGCCTCCGCGGGTGATCACATTAATCGCCCCGCCGCCGGTCCTGCCGGTCGACAGATCGAAATTGGCCTCTGAAACCTGGAATTCCTGGACAATTTCTTGAGAAAAATTCTGCTGCGTGCCGGACGTGACCGTGTCATTGATAGTCGCGCCGTCCACCGTAACTAGCACCGACTCAGGGCCTGCGCCCAGCACGTTAACGTCGAACTGTTTGTTGAATTCGCCGAGGCCGGCCGGACTCACCGTGACTCCCGGCATCAACTGCGCGAGTTCCAGGAAGTTGCGGCCGTTCAATGGTAGATTCGCGATCTGTTGCCGGGTCACCACGCCGTCAATCGTGTTTCGCTCATATTCCATCTGAGAGGTAGCCGCCTCTACCGTTTCCACCTCAGTGCTTGGTCCGATTTGCAATCGCATCTCAACAGTCGTTGTGGCACCGGTTTCGACAGTGGCATCGCGCTGTGTCGTCCGAAAACCGGTCTTCGATGCCGTCACCGTATAAACCCCCGCATTCAGCGATGGAGCGCTAAATGTGCCATCCGGGCCTGATCTCACAGTTCGACTTGCGCCAGTGGCTTGGCTGGTGATACTAACTTCCGCATCGAGGATCACGGCGCCGGATTGGTCTTGCACACTTCCGGAGATTGTTCCGGTCGGCGCTTGGGCTAGGGTAGACAACGGGGCTAGCAGCAATAGAGAAAGCAAATATAACCGGCCATTTTCTACCATAGGACTCCAATTCACTCCCTTTTGCGTTAATGAAACAGATTGTCACTTTAATCGCGTTAAAGTCAAACGCGATTGCTGCTCCAGTTTTGAGGACCCGTAAAAGCTACTGGGCCCAGAAATGCCAGGGACCGCTGTCGATCTCGTCGATGCGGTCGGCGTATTTCTCCAGATACCAGCACGGCGATTCATCCTCATGGGGAAATAGTGAATGGACGCACTCCATAATGTGCGGCTTTATCGAGCGGTACTCGATCTGCTTGTTCTTCAAATGGACGGCATAGCGCTGGCGGACCGTCACCTCGCCGTAGGCTTGATCATGCGCGATTTTGAGCCGCAGGAGCAGGTAATCTGAAGGCCACGCGATTGCGGCCAGCAGAAGCGCCGCCCCCACCACAGGTTTAAGGTATTTCATGCCGGAAACAATTGAGCGCGGCGCGGGCGTCAATTCGGCAGTTTTGCGGCAACTTGGTGGACGGCATCGTACATATACTGCACGAATTTGTAAATTCCGACCTCCTTCACGCGCTCATTGTCGCTGTGAAACGCGTGCGTCATTGTGTCTTCCTGTGGATACTCCGGCCCGATGCCGTAGCACTGCATGCCTCTGGCCCGCAGACCGCGCATGTCGGTTCCGCCGGTCCACATCCAAGGGAAGGTGGGCGTGTTCGGGTAAGCCCTTTGCCCGGCTTCTTCGAGAGCGCGGTACATCTCGGTGTCGGTACGCGAGTCGGGCGGCGCCGGGCTGTTGAGATTGCCGGTGGTCTCGACGGTGACTAGAGGATCGTTGATCACCCGCGTGATCTCCGCTTTGAATCTCTCCATGTCCTCCCCGGGAACCGCGCGAATATCGAGAGTCGCTGTCGCTTCAGATGAAAGAACGTTACTGCGGAATCCGCCCTGGAAAATCGTCGGATCGACCGTGGTGCGAAGTTCGGAGTTCAACTCGACATCGTTCTTACGGAACCATGCTTGGGACTGCTCAACTGTCGAACTGTCGAAAAGCCCGCGGATGCGCGCAGAGTTTTCGGGAGGCGAGACGCTCGCGAGCTTTTCCAAATACGTCCGGGTGGTGTCCGTCAGATGCATGGGCGGCTGCCAGTGTCCGACGGCCGAGACCGCGTCGGAGAGATGGATCACCGCGCTGTCCTCTCTTGGCTGGGACCCATGTCCCGCCGTGCCGTGCGCCACTAGCCTCATACCGCGGCCCACTTTCTCCGACACCGCCACTTTTTGATAGAGAACCTTGCCTCCCACCGACCGGAAATCCCCGCACTCGCTCAGAGCGTATTCGGCGTCTATATCGGCCCAGTTGTTCTGGATGATATAACCCATCCCATATCCGCCCCCGCCGCCACCGCCCTCTTCACCCGACTCGGCCACGAAAATCACATCGCGATCGAGTTCTACACCACTGCGCTTCAAGAGCAGCATGGTCATCAGGGAGCCCAGCACGAGTGGTTTATCGTCCAGCGTGCCGCGTCCCCAAATGAAGCCGTCGACGATCGCGGCGCCGAACGGATTCTGCGTCCACCGATCGCGCTGCACCGGAACCACATCGGTATGGCCCATGATGAGAATTGGTTTCTTACTCCCATTGCCTTTCAATCTTGCGATCAGACTCAAGCGCTGCATGTTCGTTCCCACCAGTTTCGTGGGAATGCCTTCACGCTCCAGAATGCCTTGCAGGTACTTAGCCTCCACCGTCTCGTTGCCCGGCGGATTGCTGGTGTCCTGCTGGATCAGATCCGTGAAGTAGCGCAGACTCTCAGCGTCGACTGCCTTCCAGTCCATGGGTTTAGTCTGCGCGTAGATCGCCGGAGCCATCAGCGCCGGGAGGGCGGAACGGATTAAAAGGGAGAGAACGGATTGCATCGTCATAATTTGTAGGCCGGCTTGGGAGCTCCCGCGACACTAGGATCCTGCTCGGATTTCATCTTGGCTTCCGGCTTCTGGTGATTATACACTCATCCCAATCGTGAGTCCCATTCGCGGAACAGTACTACTAGTAGATGCCGTGTATTGATCCACTGAATTCCCATCGGTAGACTTATTGAAACGAAGGAAAGGAATCGTCCTTTGCCTTACGTTTCGGAGGCTCTTAGATGAAACAAAGGATGTTACTCTCTTTCGCTTTCGCGGTCACAGCCAGCCTGTCGACCGCGTTTGCAACCCCCACATGCAGTGATGGCGCCACTGATAATGGCAGCATCTACTTCGGCGCGGGCTATTCTTGCCAAGTTGGCGACTTACTCTTTTCAGGCTTCAGCTACACCGCGTCAGGTGACGTGATCATCCCCTCTAGTGAAATAACGGTTGACACGGTCGGTCCTGCGGGTACCGGGGCAAGCATATCCGGCCCCGACATCGGGCTGGACTTCCATGCTCCTTGGAGCGCTGGCGCAGGCATGACATCGGACGGCACGATCGATTTCACCGTGACCGTGCTGAGCGGCGGCAGCCTGATCGAGGATTTCGGTCTGGCCCAGACCTCGGGCGTGGCCGGAAACGGAACGGCCAGTGTCATCGAGCGCGGCTGCGGGCCGGCCCCATGTTCGGCCACGGGCGGTTCGCTCTACGTTCTCACATTTCAGGATGCCAGCGCCAACAGCGCGCAGGGCGAGACGACCTTTTCGTCCTATTCCGCAGTCTCAGTGGAAAAAGATGTCGCGGTTAATGGTAATGACGGTTTCGCGGGAATTAGCGTAGTGCAGGATACCTTCTCGCAGAGTGCTGTCCCGGAGCCCACCAGCATGGGTCTTCTGGGAGGAGGTCTCGCGCTCCTCGGCTTGGGACGCTGGCGCCGTTCCGGTAAAAAAAGCTAACGACGAGCTTGATTTGACGCAGCACCCTCAGAACCCCTCGGCAGTTCTATACTGTCGAGGGGTTCTGTCCTACCTGAGCCCCGCGTCAATGTGTATCTACGGTGGTTCCCCTCTTATATACTTAGACCAATCGCGATGTCTGCAAATCCAGTACCCAACCCCACCCCTCGCCTCACGCTTCGCACATACCATGAGGGCGATGCGACCGTCGTTCAATGCACCGGCAAGTTATCGGCCGGCGTGACCGGCATTCTTCACGACGAGATAAAGAGTCTGCTGCCGCATACGAAGCGGATCGTTTTAGATCTGACGGACCTCACCTACATGGACAGCTCGGGACTCGGTACAATCGTCGGCCTGTATGTTTCCGCTAAGGCCGCGGGTTGCGATCTCAAGCTGATCAATCTCAGTAAACGCATCCTGGAGCTGTTCAGCATCACCAATCTGTTTTCGGTTTTCGATCTTTGCGGAGAGCATAATCTAAAGATTCCGTGACGGGAGGAAATATGAAAACGAAACTGGGAATCTTGGCAATCGCCACCGTGTTGGTTTTGCAGTCTCAGGAACCGCCCCACGATGCCATGCCCGGCGCAATTCTTCCTGCATCGCCTGTGATCCCGCTCGAAGACGGATTGATAAGATGGCCGCTGCCTCCCGGCAATCCTGCGTATGCGGCAATCGATGGCCGGCATCTGCATCAATATGTTATCGAGCAGGCGGCCATTTCCCGCCGGTATCGCGATCAGGGTCATCCTCAGTTCTGGGGCAGGATCATTGGGACCTCAGCCGATGCCGATTCGGCGCAATGGCTGGCCGCCAAGTTCAAACAGATCGGCCTGTCGGATGTGCACCTTCAACCGTTCGACCTCACGCCGCAGTGGATACCGCATTCCTGGCAGGTCACCGCGACTGACGTCGGCAAGACACTGCATCTCGGAACCGCGCAGCCCGGATACGAGACGCCAGGCACGAAGCCGGAAGGTCTGGACCTGGAGGCGGTGTACGTCGGAACCGGTAGTGAAGCGGACTTTATCGGTCGGGATGTCCGCGGAAAGGCGGCATTCATCTACAGTATGCCGCTGCCCGGTGGAACCCGACCTATGGCCAACGCGGAGGGCGCGACTAAGCGGGCCCAAGAAAAGGGAGCCGCTGCGATCTTTCTCATCGTGGCCCAGCCTGGAAACATGAGAACCCAGCTTTACCCCACCGGAACCAACATTCCGACGTTCGCACTTGGAATGCAGGACGGATACGCGGTCCGGGATTTGATCGGGCAATCTCCCGCAGGCCATGCGCCTCGCGTGAAAATTCAACTCGCGGTGGACCGGGTTTCCAACCTGAAAACGTCGACGGTGTGGGGCACGCTGCCGGGCACAACCGACGAAAACATATATGTGATCGCTCATCGCGACGGCTGGTTCGATGCGGCTGGCGACAACGCTTCGGGAGTCGCGACGATGCTCGGCCTCGCCGAATATTACGCTAAAATTCCCAAATCTCAGCGCCGGCTGACCATCATTTTTCTCGGAACCACGGGCCATCACAACAGCGCGAACTTAAGCGCCAATGACCTGATAGCCCGCAAAAACGAGGTGTTCGCGAAGACTGCTCTTCTGATCAACAGCGAGCATTCCTCAACACTGCAGACCTACCTCTATACTGAGAGCATTCGAAAGGCGGACACCTACACAGCCCAGTTTTGGTATGCCGGCGGCCCCGCCCGGCCCAAACTCGAGGACCTCGCCGTCAAAGCCTTCCGTGAGTTTGGAGTCTCGACTTACGCCGAGCCGGATGTGGCGGCGTTGCCCGGCGACATGAGCGGATTGTATCGGATTGTGCCGGGCGTCACCACCAGCGATTTCAATACCTACTTCCACACCGATGAAGAAACGCCGGAGGTCGTGCCTTGGACTGGACTCGAAGCCACCACGCGAGCCTACGCGAACATCATCGACGGCGTGAATCAACTCGGTCTCAAGGATCTGCAACGGCCGCCCGAGCCTGCGCAGCCGCCGCACCCCGCAGTCGCTCCCGGTAGTCTCGCCGGCGTCGTTGCTCCAGCGCCCGCGCTGTACAAACTTCAAGACGCATTTCTGGAATGGCCGCTGCCTCAAAAAGATCAGGCATACGGAGCGATCGACGGCCATCATCTTCACGAATACGTGGTCGAGCAATCGGCCATCTCGCGGCGATACCACGATCAGGATCATCCACAGTTCTGGGGCCGAATCATCGGCACCTCAGCCGATGCCGAAGCGGCGCAATGGCTAGTTGGAAAGTTTAAGCAGATCGGATTATCCGACGTGCGCGTTCAGCCGCTGGATCTCACGCCGCAGTGGATGCCTCAGTCCTGGGAAATCACCGCGACAGGCGGTGGTAAGACGCTGCGGCTCGATAAATCTGCGCAGCCGGCATACCTTTCGACCGGAACGGGACCGAATGGCCTGGATCTCGAAGCGGTGTGGGCCGGGACCGGAAGCGACGCGGATTTTGCCGGCCGCGACGTGCGCGGAAAAGCCGTCTTCATGTTCAGCATGCCGCTGCCAGGTTCGATGGAGCAGACGCTTACTATTGAAGGCGGGATCAAGCGGGCGGAATCGAAAGGAGCGGCGGCTATTTTCGACGTGATCGCGCTTCCTGGAAATATGAAGAACGAGCTCTACCCCACCGGCGCGAACGTCCCGGTATTTGCGCTCGGGATGGAGGATGGATACGCGATGCGCGAAATGATCGGGAATGCTCCGGCCGGTCAGGCACCGCGCATCAAAATTCGGATGGACGTCAAGAAAGTGCCCGGCGAGAAAACCGCGCTTGTATGGGGCACGCTGCCGGGAGCTACGAACGAAAAAATCTATGTGATGGCGCACCGCGACGGCTGGTTCGACGCCGCCACCGATAACGCTTCCGGGGTCGCGACCATGCTCGGCTTGGCGGAGTACTACTCGAAAATTCCTAAGGCGCAGCGCCGGCGCACCATGGTCTTTTTAGGATTAGACGGACATCACAACGATACCCGAGCCGGCAGAAACTGGTTGCTCGCACACAAGGACGAGGTGTTCGCAAATACCGCTCTGGTCATTAACGCGGAACATACCTCCACGCTTCAGACCTACCTATATTGGGAAGACATTCGCAAGGCGAACACCTACACCGCGCAGATGTGGTACGCAGGCGGACCGACTCACCCTAAGCTCCAGGACCTCGCCGTCAAAGCGTTTCGAGAATTTGGCGTGACCACTTACGCCGCACCGGAGAAGGCGCCCCCGCTCGGCGACCTGGGTCCCTTTTACCAGTTCGCGCCCGGCGTCGACATTGGCGATTACAACATGTATTTCCATACCGACGCGGAGACGCCGGATACAGTGCCTTGGACCGGGCTCGAGGCCAGCACGCGAGCGTATGCGAAGATCATCGACGGAGTGAACCAGTTCGATCTCAAGGATCTGCAATGATACTCTATGGAGCATGAAATCTATCTATAAATGGAGCGCGATCGCGGCTCTAACCGTGGGACTGATCTTCGCGCAGAGCACCGGCGTCACGCGCACCATAGTGACTCGCGGCGATATCTCGGTTCCCGGCCGCGAGGCTGTGATTACGCGTGTCGAAATCGCTCCCGGAGCATCGGTGGGCCGTCATACTCATCCCGGCGATGAGATCACTTATGTCCTCGAAGGCCAAGCCGACATCCTGGTCGAAGGCCGTGCGCCGCTCAAAGTCAAAGCGGGCGATGGATTCATCGTTCCCGGCGGCCTCAAGCACGACGCCCACAATACCGGGTCCCAGCCGCTCAAATTGGTGGCGATGTACGTGATCGAAAAGGGTAAGCCGCTGGCTACTCCGGCCCCTTGATATCGTTCTTCGCCAGAAATTCGCGGATCGTGACAAAGATCTTCGTCCGCTCTTCCGGCGTGAACCCGCCGTGCTTGCCTCCAGGAATCGTCAGCAGTTGATTCGGTACGTTCACTTTCACTAGAGCTTCATGCAGCCGCACCGAGTGCTGATACGACACGATCGGATCGGCGTCGCCCTGAATGCTCAGAATCGGCGGCAGCCCCTCCCTTACATAAGTGAGCGGCGATATGCGGCGCGCAATTTCCTCCCAGTTCGGCTGGCCGCCCATCCACTGGATCGCTAGATTTGCTTTATGCGGACCATCCACCACATCGGCAACATCGGTGACCCCGTACCAGTTGATCACCGCCGCCACTCTCGGCAGCGGCGCGCCAGCGCATTCTTTGGCGAGTCCGACGCTCTCTGGAATCATGCCCATTGCCAGCGCCAGGTGTCCTCCCGCCGATTCGCCCGTCACCACCAGACGATTGGTATCGATATGATACGTGTTCGCCTGCGCCGCGACATAACGCAGAGCGCAGAAGCAATCTTCCACCGCTGCCGGCGCGAGCGCCACACGCGCCAGACGGTACTCGACGTTCACCACGTTCCATCCCATCTCGAGCCACGGCATCAGCGACATCACCGATGCTTCCTTGCTCCCCGCCGCCCAAAAGCCGCCGTGAAAGAAAATCAGCGTCGGCTGTGGGCCGGTAGCGTCGCGCCGATCGTAAATATCGAGCTTGACCTCGTAATTACCAGCGGTCCAATACGTGATGTTAGGAATTACGCGATATTCATTGGCCGTGTGGACCGCCCAGGCCGCAGCGGGCGGCAACTGAGCGAAGCCGGGCCGGAATCCAGCGGAAAACACCAGAAACATCAAAAGTGATTTGATGCGCATATGGAGAGCATAATCTAAGTGTGAGGTTCGTGTTAGCTCTGACCGTGGGGACGTTGGCCTTCGCGCAAAGTCCCGATCCAACCGAAATTGTACGAAAATCCGTCGCGCACGACCTCGTCAATTTCGAGCGCCTCAAAAATTACACTTACACCGAGCGCGATGAAGCGCGAGCCTACGACAATAACGGCCGCCTCAAGAAGACCGAGATCGACGCCCACGAGATTCTCATCCTGGGAGGACGCGACTATGCCCGCCTGATCGGGCGCGACGACAAGCCGCTATCGGAGAGAGAATCTCTCAAGGAACAGGAGAAGATGGACAAGGAAGCCGCCAAGCGCGAGAACGAGTCCGCCGAGGACAAGGCCAGGCGTGAAAAGGACCGCCAGGAAGAGCGCAGATTTCTGAATGAGGTGCCGGAAGCGTTCACCTTCAAACTGATCGGCGAGGAAAATATCAGCGGGAAACCGGCGTGGGTAATCACAGCCGAACCGAGGCCTGATTACCATCCACGGGATCGGCGCGCCAAGATAATTACCAAGATGCGCGGCAAGATCTGGATCGATGAAAGCGAATACCAATGGGTCAAGGTGGAGGCCGAGGTGTTGGACAAGCTGTCGTTCGGTCTGAAAATGGTGCAGATCGAGCCGGGCGCAACCGTCCATTTCGAACAGACTCGCGTCAACGACGAAATATGGCTGCCCGCCTCCGCCCAAATCCATGCCGATGCGCGATTGGCGCTCTTCAAAAAAATGCACAGCGAAGTCGATATCGTGTTCCGCGATTACAAAAAGTTTCAGGCCGATTCACACCTGGTGGCGGCAGGAAGCCCGTGACGCTGCGGGTCGCGACGCCTTCGGATGCCGCTACCATTGCCTCCCTGCACGCAGCGAGTTGGCGAAGCGCGTACAAAGGGATTCTTCGCGAAGACTTTCTGCAGAATGCGGCGGAGGAGAATCGCATCAAGCTCTGGCAGTCCCGTTTCAGCTCGCCTGAAGCGCAGCCGTGGACTTTGCTCGCGCTCGACGAGGATCGGTTGATAGGGTTTGCCTGCGTCCTTCCAGATCCCGATCCCCACTGGGGTTCACGACTCGATAATCTGCATATCCGCCAGGACTGCAAAGGACAGGGTATCGGCCGGCTGCTGATTTCCCGCGCCGCCACGTGGGTGAATGAACATCGCGCTGGAACGCCGCTGCACCTTTTCGTTTACGAGAAGAACCACCCGGCGGTCGGCTTCTACAAAAAATTAGGCGGCCAGATCGTCGAGCGACAAATTATCGAAGCGCCGGATGGCTCCCAAGTCGCGAGACTGCGTTGCGCCTGGCTCGACGTTCCTCTGCTGATTCGCACCGCCGAGGCGGCCGGATTCCCTGCCCTTCACTCGGACATCGGCGCGGGTCCCGCATAACCGGTCATTTCCAAATATCCAGAGCCCTTTAGAGGCCGGTGATTCCTAACCCCGGAACTGTCGATCGCCCCCTCCCAATAAACCGGAGACGAGCGCGTTCCGCCGGTCAGTTCCTGCTGAGCCAGCGGCGTTGTCAAATTTGCCTCCAGGTCCAGCGAGGGAACCCGGATGGTCCACGCAACGGGATATCGGCCGCCCGTATCGGGACTGGTCCACGTCGTTCCCGGCGCAAGCGAAAAATTTTTCTGCGCCAGGTGCAGAGCCCGTCCCTGCGGATCGATATACGTCCCGGCCGAGTAAGGATCGGCCGTGCCGTCCTTCCGCCGCAACCGGAAAAGCATCAGTTCGGACCCGTCGTCGAACTGCAAACTCACCCAGTCCCACCCGGCCTGGCCCGGATCGAGTTGCTGCGTAAAAAATTCGTGATCCATCCAGCTCAAGCCGTCAACCGTGAATTGCTTTCCGTCGACCGTCAGCACGCCCTTGGTGGCGAGCCTCGTGAAGGAGATGTAGTGGGATGCCCGTCCGATGCCTTCGGCTTTCTGGCTGATGCCGTTGACGCCGTGAATCACGGGCGCCTTCTCCGGCCGCACCAACAAATCAAATGAAAAGCGGTCGGCAATCGCCTGCAACTCTTGTGACGCGACTCCCCCAGGTGCGTTCGGGTCGAGACGCCATCGTGCTTCCCAGTTTCCATTCCACACGCGAGCCTCCTGTTCATCCGCGCCGGCGAGTCCCGGACCCGATCGATTCAGCCGCTCGGTGTGAAAGAAATGTCCGCCCGCAATATCGCTCAGCGCCAGGTGCGCCATCCACACATCGCGCACGTCCCAAACGCTGGGCGGCGGTTGCCGGCCATTGTCCTGCCGGATCCCCTGCCGAAAAAACGTCAGTTCGAAGCCGAATCGCCGACCGTCGGCGGTGTGCAGATTGCCAGTGTGGTACCACCACTCCGTCTGGAAATCGGGATGATCGAAATCGTCGCGTGGAAACTCGTAGTGATATCCCGGTAGCGCCAGCCGATACGAATTGGCCGTCGCTGCGGAAAGACACGAGGCCAGCGCCAGGGCGATCGCGAATTCCCGGCGTCTATTCCTCATGAATCACCTCGATCGGAATCAGCCGCCGAGCAATCCGCGCGGGATAAAGTCCGGCCAGCACCGTCGCGACATACACCAGCGACAACGCAGATAACAGCACCGTCACCGGCCAGTGGAATTGAATCGTCCAGCCGAACGACTGCTTATTAATCACGAAAATCAGCAGCAGCGATAAAAACAATCCCAGAATGATCCCGGCTATGTTAGCCGCCAGGCCGAGAAGCCCGGCTTCGAACAAAATCATCCGCCGAAGCTGGACGCCTGACCCGCCGAGGAATCGCAATAATCCGAACTCGCGGCGCCGATCGATCACCAGCGCCAGCAACGCTCCGCCGACCCCCATGATAGCGACGAACACAGCCACCGCTTCGAGCGCGTAGGTGATCGCAAAGGTCCGGTCGAAGATGCGGATCGCCTGCTCGCGGAGAGAGCGGTTCGAAAATACCAGCACTTTTCGGCCGCCCAGCGCGGCTTCGATATCGCGCCTGCCCTGATCGAGCGGTACACCTGGTTTGAGATAAACCGCGACGTTTGTGGGCCTCGGATCGGGCAGATATTTGAGCAGCGTTCCGCGATCCATGATGACAAAGCCGCGCTCGTTCGAATAGTCGTAATACACGCCGATCACTCTGAAAGGAACGACGTGTCCGCCCAGCGCCAGCGTGAGAACTGCGCCGGACCGCAGATGATGTTTGTTCGCGAACGGCTCGCTTACGATCGCGTTATCTTGACCGATCAGCCGGGGAAACACCGATTGCGGACTTTCTCCGCCGAGAAACGGCCGTTGTCCGTAGCGGCCAATCACCCGCGCCTCGCCGCCGCCGAGCGTTGCTGGCAATCCTTGATAACTAATCTCGTAAGAACGAAAACGATCGACCGCGGCCACGTCCGGCAGTTTCGCCAGTGCATCCGGAATGTCCGCCGCCAAAGTCGGATGGCGATCCACACCGGCAGGAACGGCGGGCTGAAGATAAAAATCCGCTTGGAGCCGGTCCTCCATCCAGAGCATCACCGTCTGACGGAAACTGCCGACCATGATTCCGACGGCGGCGAGCATCGCGATCGCAGTCGACAGCGCGCCCACCAGCACCGACGTTCGGCGCAGCGATCCCGCGAGGCTGCGGGTAGCAAGCAGCGCTTCCACTCCGAATAGTCGGAACAGAGCCCGGACCGATGCCCAGGACAGCGCGGAGACCAGCGCTGGTATGGCGAGCGCCGAGGCAGCGATCAGCAGGAGCGCCGAAAGATAACCGAATACAGGTTTGCCGCCCACCGGCTCCCGCCCCGACGCGATCCAGGCGCAAACCGCAAGCGCCAAAGCTACCACCAAGTTTCTCAACCTGTGCACACGCGCTTCGTATTCGCGGCGGCCTCGAGCCATCGCCTCTACGGGAGCCACTCGGGACGCCTCCCATGCGGGCGAAAGCGCCGAGAGAAGCGCGACTCCAACTCCGATTGCGATTGCCAATAAAGCCGTCTCCGACGTCAGCGAGATGGGACCAGGGCGGCTGCTGACATACAACGATTCGACCGTCACCGCAACCAGTTTCACCGCGCCCGCAGCCATTAGCCGGCCGAGCGCGATTCCCGCGATCGCACCGGATAGCCCGAGCGCCACAGCTTCGCCGAGAAACGCTCCGAGAATTCCGCCGCGTGTCGCGCCCAGCGCTCGTAGGATTCCGATTTCAACGCGCCGCCGGACCACCGAAACCGAGATGGTGTTGTAGATCAGAAATGCGCCGACCGCGAGCGCGATGTAGCTCAGCACGCGCAGATTCCACCGGAACGCCTCGAGCATGAGCCGATTTTCGTCTGCGCGCGCGCCCTCGCGGGCAACCGAAACGCCTTCCGGAAGCGCTTTACGCAGCAGCGCCTCCCATTCTTCCGTCGACCGATCAGAAGGGACCTCGATCAGAATGCGATCGAGATTTCCGTTGCGTCGGCTCAGAACACGAGCCGCGGGCGCAAGGTCCATCAGGATTACATCGCCGGACCCGTTGCCCAGCACGCCGCGAACCGTGACATTGAAAATTTGATCGTTGATCGACAGCCGCAATCGATCGCCGGTTTTGTAGCCCAGCCCGCTCCCGGTCCAGACCGAATCGTCGCGCTGAAATTCGCCGGTATCTTTCGACAAAGCCTCCGATCCGCCCAGCGACTCCGCCACCATGTCGACCCCCAGCAACGGAACCGTTTGCCCCGTATCCGAGATCGTCGCGTAATCCTCGATACGTGAGTGAATTTTCAGAGCATAGCGCAGCGTTGCCAGGCGAGCCAGCGTTTCCGGAGGCACGCCTCCCGTCGCGGTCACTTCAAAATCGGCGCTGCCGGTCAGCGTTTCCATGGAGGATCGAAACGATCCCGCGGCTGCATCCCCGGCCAGCTCGATCGCGAGTACCGCAGATACGCCCAGAGCCACAGCGATTATCGTGAGGAGCGTGCGCGCCGTTTCCTGCCGCAAGGGTCGAAGAATCAGCCGGTAGAACAGCTTCAAATACGATATGAGCGTTGGAGCAACTCCTGCACCGACCCGTCCCGAAGATGAACGATCCGGTCCGCCGCGCCGGCCGCTTCCAGGCTGTGCGTCGCCAGTAGAATGGTCGTATTTTTCTCGCGCGCGACGCGCCGCAATAATTCCAGGATTAGGTTACTGGTAATGGTGTCGAGATTGCCGGTAGGCTCGTCGGCAAGCAGTAAGGACGGTGAATGGACCAGCGCGCGCGCAATCGCCACGCGCTGCATCTGGCCGCCCGAAAGCTGGAAAGGCATCCTCGACGCGTAGGTCTCCATCTCCACCCAGCGCAGCGATTCGAGAGCGGCAGGCCGCGCCTCTTTTCGGCCTGCGAGCATCAGCGGCAGTTCGACGTTCTCCGCGACAGAGAGAGTTGGCAAAAGTTGAAAAGCCTGGAAGATGAAACCAACTTTCTGCCGGCGAATTTTTGTAAGCGCGGCCTCGCCCAGCGAAGAGGTTACGACACCGTCCAGAATCACACTCCCCGAGGTCGGAAAATCCATCGCCCCCGCCAGGTTGAGCAGCGTGGATTTTCCGCAGCCGCTTCGCCCGGCGAACGCAATAAACTCGCCTGGGTCGACATCTAAAGAAACATCGCACAGCGCTGGCGCCGGAGTGCCATCGGAAATGTAATCCTTACTGACATGTTCGAAGCGGAGAAGGCTCATCCTATTCCATGACAGGGAACGCGAAGACCGGTTGAATATCGACAGGCACGTCATGGATGGATTCGAGCGCCCGAGCGAGCGCCGGCGGCATCTTGTCGTAGCGATTGAACCATGTCTCGGCACGCCCGCGATTACCCGTGGCCTCGATCTCGAGCAGCTCCTTCGCCAATTGCGCAATGGCCGTAGGGATTCGGCCGTAATCAATGGAATATTTTCCGCTGGACCCGCCCAACAGGGCCTTTTGCTCTACCAGGTAATTGAACTCCATCATCTCAGCCCTGCCATGCGCTTCGGCGATTCCATAACGCACAGTCCGAAAAATCCCCGCGACATACGACGCGTAGTATTCCTCCAGCCGCGTTTTGGGCAGATCGCCTCGATTCGTCATCCATTGCAGCCCGTACATCCCGACTACATCCGCTTTGGCTTCTTCGAGCGCTGAAAATACCGGCCCGAGGGCTTCCCGTATATCGACATTCTTCCCGTTGATTCGCGAATATGCGGGGCCCAGCCCATGCGAGATCTCATGCATAACCACGTCGGCCAGATAGCCTTCCTGTGAAGCGCTCGCGGCCTGCGATTCCGGCAGCAGATACTTCGCCAGCGGCAGCACCACGTATTTCACTCGCGCGTCCATAAAATTCTTGAAGAAAATCTTCTTGGTGCCCTTAGCCTGATGGATGCGCGGATCGTTGGGCAGCGTATCCGCCACGGCTTGATATCCATGCAGCAGATCGCCGGTGCGAAACGGCGAATCCATCACTTCCATGGGCGTCAGATGGCCGCGCTTCGAAGGACGATCTTCGGCCGGAATCGGTAAGGCGTCCTGAATGTCCGGAACGTACTTTTGATAAAGTTCGAGCTTCCGGCTCTCGGCCTCGTTACGGATGAGCACCGCGGCCTCGTATGAAGTCTTCACTCCCAGAACATCGTCAAGATAGGATTCATACGGCCCGAAGATTACATCGATCTTGGGATTGTGCAGGTCGAGCCAGGCGAGGTCGCTCGCGTAATAATCGTCGGAGAGCAGCGCGTCGGCGCGCATACGCAGGAAATTCGCAAAATCTTTGTCCTCGCTCAACGCCGCGGCTTCGCGCAGCAATTTCGCCGCCGGATCGAGCCAAGTCTTGTATTCGACGTGGTAAGGAATTGCCTCCAGTTTTCCGCCGTTCCATCCCAGCACCGTATAGGGGCTGTAAATGGCATCCTTCTCGCCGGGATGCGCTTTCACGTAAGCTTCAATCTGTCCGCGCGTCAGACCTTCGGGATAAAGATTCCGTCCGGGCGCTATGGGCTTTGATCCTGTGAACGGCCGGTTTCCGTCAATAAGATCGAAACGGCTCCCATTGATCGTCAACAGCCGCCGAAGTTTCGGGTCTTTCGTCGAGTGATATACCTCGAGCCCGGCCGGATCGCTCTGCCGCCAGGAAATCGACTCCATCTCGCGCGACGCTTCCACTAATTTCTCGATGACCTGACGCTCGCGCGCATCTAGTCCAGCCGGATCGTAAGGCATCTGGACCAGCTTCCACCGCGCTAGCCGCGCATCGAGATCGGAAGATTGTGGAGCGGCCAACATAAGAAACAGAAGGAGCAGGCTCACTACCTTCCATTCTAATCGGGCTTAATTGACCAGAACTTCCCCGGTGTGGCTGGTATCGTAACCGGCCAGGATCTCGAGTTTGCGGCGGACCGTAGCGCGGTTCAACACATCCAACAAAAGTTGAACCGCAGGCAAGCGCACATGCTGGCGAGGAATGACCAGGTCATAACGCTCGGTCGAAAGCGGAATGAAACTCAAGCCGAAAGCCTGCGCCGCCGACCGGGTCGCCACGCAGCAGTCGGCTTCGCCCAAGCTTACCGCCAGGGCTGCCTGGAGGTGCCCGTCCGCGATCCGGTCGTACCCGGCTACCCGGGCGGGCGAAACTCCCGCGGCCTTTAATTGATGGTCCAGCAATTCACGGCTGCCCGCGCCTTTTTTGCGATTGACGATGCGCACATCCTTCCGGTCGAGATCGCCGGCGCCGCGAATGCTTTTCGGATTGCCGTTCTGCAGAACCAGTCCTTGTTCCCAGATCGCAAACGTGACGACTTTTACTGCGCCTTCCGGGAACAGACGCTTAATCACAGGCAGGTTGTATTCACCCGTCGAGGAGTCCAGTAAATGTGAGCCGGAAATATGTACCATGCCTTTTTTTAACCACTCTAGGGCCTGATGGCTGGAGGATGGAGCCACCACGATGTCGACATCCTCGAACCGCGCCAGATGTTGCGCGAGCAGCGAAATGCCGGGATCGCAGCCTGCGATGAGCAGACGTCTTCCCTCCGTACCCTCGTTCTGAAAGACGTGGACTTTAGCCTGATGAGTTCGCTTCGAGCTTTCGAGGATCACGCCATCGGCCAGCGGCAGCGTGACCGGTTGAGGAACCGCGGAAACCGCGATCATTCGCTTCCCTACCCGGCACAACTGTACCGGCTGCCCCTTCCGGCCGCCTTGCGATTCGGCGATCAAATCCACGGTCACCGGCCGCGGCGGCGCAGGTTCATTGGCGGCGAGCTGAAACAAATCCTCCACCCGCACCTCGAGGATCTGCGCCATTTGCAGCGCCAGCATGGTATTCGGCACATAATCCCCCGCCTCGATCGCATAGATGGTTTGCCGGCTGACGCCGACCAGCTTGGCGAGCTGCGCGGCGGGAATGCCGCGCTGCTGGCGAATCGCGTTGAGCTGCGTGTGAGTCTCCATATGATTTACATTGTTGTCCTTGAACGACACGGGCGCAACTTTCGCGTGCTATTGTCTTAGATACACGACGTGTCGTCTCCATGCCTTCGCGTATCGCTCCTGCTCGCTTTGCTGCCGGTATTCGCGGCATGCGGCCGGCAGCCGGCATCCAACCATGCTCCCACCCGCGAGGTCACCGTCGCTGCGGCCGCCAATCTGATCGATGTGTTCCAGCGCGTCGGGCCCGCCTTCGAGACCCAAACCGGGATTCACCCGGTCTTCAGTTTCGCGGCGACAGCTCAGTTAACCCAGCAAATCGAGAACGGCGCGCCTTTCGATGTTTTCACGGCCGCAGATTCGGAGCATGTGGACCAGCTCGAAAAAGAGGACCTTTTAATTCCTCACAGCCGCGCGATCTATGCGACCGGCGTGCTCGCGCTGTGGATTCCGGCTGCAAGTCGCGCCCGAATCACCCGCGTGAACGACCTGACCTCGCCCGACGTGCGGGTGATCGCCATCGCCCAACCCGAGCTCGCGCCCTATGGACAGGCGGCGATCGACACACTTGAGCGCGTGGGCATATGGGAGCAGGTCAAATCCAAAATCGTGTACGCCGAAAATATAAATATCGCCAGGCAGTACGGTTCATCGGGCAATGCCGATGCGGTCTTTACCGCCTATTCGCTCGTGCTGAAGCAACCGGGCAAAGTCATACAAATCGACTCAAGCCTGCACCCGCCTATCCTTCAGGAGTTGGGAATCCCCCGATCGACGCAGCGCCTGGAAGCGGCCCGCCGGTTTGTCGACTTCCTTATAAAAGGAACTGGCAAATCCATCCTCATAAATTATGGATATAAGTAACAGCTCACGCCCGCGGCCTGAGCCGGAACCGAACAAAAATATTACCGCCCACCGGATAATTTCCGTAATAAGGCTTGATCGCCGCCGGAAGCGAGTAAGCCGTGAAATTTGCCCCGATGCCAGTCTCTACAAACCGGAACAGATCGATGTCGCGCGTATAGCCGATCGTATACGCGCCGATGCGGAACGTACTGCCATACCGAACATCGAGTTGCTGTTCGATACTCGGCTGATCCGCGAACAACTCATCTTTGGCAACCAGTTCGGCGCGGCCGGTAATGAAATTCCTGCGGCGAATTGGAAGAACCGATTCGACCAGGTATGAGTTGAGATTTCGCAGGGTGGCCATGTTGTGGTTGCGTCCCCAGATGAAACTCGAAGACCAGCTTCCGCCCGGCAGCGGTTTGGTGTATGCCAGCGAAGCAGTCGAGCGCACCTGGTCGCCCGGCTCGAGCGCCTCGGGATGAGCGATCCTTCCGGCTGAGACCTGTGCGGCCCAATTCTTCGCCGGGAAAAACCAGAATCGCGCGGCCCAGGAGTTCGATAGGACCGGTTTCAACGATCCATCTGTTTTCGCCTGGTTCTGAGCCATAGAAGCCGCTCGCTTCCAATCTCACTTTCTCGTGCGAGATTCCGATGGTCAGAACTTCATCCGAGATATGGGTCGAATCCTGCCAATGATGAGACAGCGGCGCCTCTGGTAATTCCATGGCGGAGGCGCGGTGCGGATACGCGACCGGTCCCAGCGCGGGATCGCCCACAGGCGCGAAATAGGCGTCGACAATGGTGTTCTCGCCAAGTTGATAGGCGTAGTGGAATCCCAGCGCCATGATGAAATTGTGCGGATGCTGTGCATCGGCTAGCGATTTTCCATAGGCCGTTTCCCCGGTCTGAAACAGCAGCGGATAACGTTCGCCGGTGATAGTGGCCGGTTCCAGGCTGAGCATCAGATCGGTTTGAAACGCGCCTCTCATTCCCACCTGATGTTCGGCCGTGGTCATGAACCAGTTTGGCGAATACAGCTTATCGCCGCCGCGCGGGCCGGATTGCTGCGTGTCCACCAGAAAACCCACGCCCATCGACATCGTGCTCCAGGATCCGAGATGGCTCATCGTCATCGGCATGGGCCAGGATTCCGGGTTCACTGAGGTTCCCGACGATAGATTCATCAGATACATGCCGGCCGGATTCATCTCCCCCATGTTCATCCCGGGCATACTCATCCCGGGCATCGAATTCCCTCCGCTGGTCTGCGCACACGCTGAACTGAGGAACATAGCGCCCAGCAGCAAAGCTGCTTTGAGGTGACACGAGTGCGAGGCAGGGCGGGACAAGCTGTACTTGCTATGATAGGCGGTCAGCATGCACGATCTCCGATCGGATCTCGCCCCCATGTCCCAAGCCGTTACGAACTATGTTCGCGTCGAGGTTCTTTCGCGGCATTCACCCGAGAACTCGAGGCCGCTCGAAGGCGAATGGGTGTTTGAGTATACGGTCCGCATTACGAATCAGGGACGCGAGACGGTGCAGCTTCTCACCCGGCACTGGATTATCACCGACGCCCTGACCCACACCGAAGAAGTCCGCGGTCCGGGCGTGATCGGGAAACAGCCCGTGCTTGCGCCGGGCGAGTCGTTCAAATACTCGTCCTGGTGCCCTCTTCAGACACCCACGGGTATGATGCGCGGCACTTATCAGATGATGCGTGCCGATGGGACTGAGTTTGATATCGAGATCGCCCCGTTCGCGCTCAGAGCCCCGTATACGGTTAATTAGCCAGCCGCGATATCGCAGCCGAGAGAGAAGCGCAGCGCGCCGCAGATTTCCTTCATCCTCGCCCCGGGCTATTCCCGTGGCCACACCGCCTCCAATTCCCACGGCGGCGATTCATCGCTCGCTTGCGGGTATTTCCCCTAGGCCGCGCGATCGCGCTCCTCGAGTCTCTGGATTTCCAATCTCCGGAGGTAGTCTCGAAGGGCATTGCGGATCAGCGCGGAACGATTGAGTTTTGTGCGTCGTCTACTCCGGTGCCGGCGGCTCGCATTTCTCAATAATACGTTTCAAAAATCGCCGCTCAGGCTCCGAGCATGGGCGCTCCAACGCCGCGCGGAAGCAGCTCGCGGCTTCCATGCGCCGGCCGAGTTCCCAATAGAAGTGGCCGCGCACAGCCAGAAACAGATGGTACTCGCGCAATTTTAGATCGCTCTCCAGCGGCTCAAGATCGGCCAGAGCCGCCGCCGCGCCATGCACTTTCGCCACCGCTACCGCACGATTCAGGGCAACCACGGGCGACGTGTTAATCGCCAGCAGTTGATCGTAAAGATCGAGGATCACCTGCCAATCGATCGATTGCGCATCGAAGGCGCGTGCATGCGTCGCCGCAATTGCGGCCTGCACGTGATATTCAGAGAGGGTATCGCCAGTCATCGACTGATCGAAATGATGGAATCCGAGATCGATCAAATGTTGATCCCAGCGGCTGTGATCCTGATATTCGAGCAGCACCAGGTCGCCCGCGCCGTCTACGCGAGCGGGGAATCGCGCGGCTTGAAACGCCATCAGCGCCATTAGCGCATGCACCCTCGGTTTCATAAGGGGATCAGCGGCGGAAGAGGATACCACCAGGCTGCCGAGACGCAGTGCTTCGAAACAAAGATCCTGGCGGATCAGGTCTTCGCCTTCATAAGCTGCATAACCCTCGTTAAACATGAAATAAATGACGTCGAGCACGGAATCGACGCGTTGTTTCAATTCCGATCCGCGGGGAATATCAAGAGTTAGCCGCTGGTCGCGGATCTGGCGCTTGGCGCGCACCAATCTCTGGGCAATGGCCGCACTCATCGGCCAGAAACGCGCGCGCAATTTCGCGCACGCTGAAACCGCCCACAACTTTGAGGCTGAGCGCCACGCGAGCGTCCCGCGGGATCTCCGGATGGCAGCACATGAAGATCATTCGAAGCTCGTCGTCGCGAAGCTGCTCTTCCA
The DNA here is from genome assembly GCA_963799805.1 of uncultured Acidobacteriota bacterium. Taxonomy (GTDB): domain Bacteria; phylum Acidobacteriota; class Terriglobia; order Bryobacterales; family Bryobacteraceae; genus Palsa-187. The sequence continues at coordinate 622,090 of CAWCYF010000001.1, read as the reverse complement.
CATTGAGGTCGTCGCGCTCGCCTCGCGGCGCACGCGACAGCTCCGCGATAATCGCGCCAGTCTTTTCGCCGAGCATCCGATTGCGGCGGAGGGAATCGATGGCTGCGTTGTGGGCCGCTCGGAAAAGCCATGCCGCGGGGTTGTCCGGCATCCCCTGATAAGGCCATGTCCGAAGAGCCCGCAACATGGCTTCCTGCACGCTCTCTTCGGCAATATCGAGATGCGCCGTCCCGAGCAGACGCGTTAAATGCGCGACCATGCGGCCGGCGTGATGCCGGAATAGGTGTTCCAGCAACACACCGGCCTCAGCGTCTCCGTTCACGATCCGAAAAGTTGCCTCACTTCGATCGTACCCCCGTACTCCACATGGGGATGGTCGAGCGTGCGTTGAACCGCTTCATCGTAATTGGCGGCTTCGATAACATAAATACCGCCCACGACCTCTTTGGTTTCGCTATACGGTCCGTCAGTAGCGCGCGGCTTGCCATTCTGCGACCGGATTACGCGGCCGGGGTCCCCCGCCAGGCGCTTGCTGTCGACGGTAAAAGGCTTCTTGGTCCAGGCCATGTATTTTTCAATGGCCTTCTGCATCTCCTCGGGGCTGAGCTTCTGCCAACCTGCGGGATTTTCGTAGAGCAGTAGCATGTATTGAGACATCGTTTTTCTCCTTATTCGTATGCGGGTCAACCGCGTTTTGTTTTCAATTTGAAGACGAACGAAGCCCGCGAAAATCGACATGCCGCGCCCGATTTAAATCAGTCCCAAATCCGCGCTCGGCTTTTCACACAGCAGATCCAGGAACGCCTGAGCCACGCGATGAAAGCATTTCTTCTTCCGGTGAATAATCCCCAGAGGACGAAACAGCTCCGGCGCGGCAATCGGAATGGCGACCAGCCGGCCCTGCGCCATCTCCTCGAGCATCACTCGCGCCGGCACAATGCTCACGCCCTTATGATGCGCTACGGCTTCCTTGATCATCTGCAAATTGTCGAAATGCAGAGTTCGCTTGACCTCGACTCCGTTATCTTTGAGGAACCGGTCCACCTCGCGGCGAATGGGCAGATCTTCATCGAATCCGATAAAATCGATGCCCTCCAATTCCGCGGGGGTGATCCTGCCGAGCGCCGCCAGCGGATGATACGGCGAAACAGCCAGCACCATCTCTTCATCCCGCCACGGAATCACCGCGATCTCCCGCCGCGGCTCCGGGTAGCTCACCAGACCCAGATCGGCGTCGTCCGATAGCACCGCCGCATAAACATTTTCCGGACGCAAGTACTCCACCGCCACGACGGCCTGAGGTTGACGCCGCGCGAACTCCCGCTCAAGCTGCGCCATTTCGCTCAATCCCACCGAGTAGATCGCGGCCACGCGCACGGTTCCTTCCACATCCTGCTTCAGCCGTTCGAGCGCAACATCGAACTCCTCCTTACGGCGTAGGGTATCCCGGCACAGGTCGAGATACAGCCGGCCGGCTGGCGTCACCGACAGCGGACGGGTGGAGCGATCGAGAAGCTGCGCGCCCATTGTTTTTTCCAACTCCTGCACCTGCTGGCTGGCGGCGGACTGGCCGATGTCGTTCATGGCCGCCCCGCGGCTGAAGCTGCGCGTCTGAGCTATATCCCGGAAAAGCTTAATATTTTCGTAACCCACTGGCATCGATATTACATTAGCGTTGCTAATATTGCAAGCATATAATTTCTCTTGACCTAATATTACAGGGTGGGGTATTCTTAGCCTATGTCAGCTATGCCCGCTAATCAGGGCTTGTATGATCGTGGAAATGAGCACGACGCTTGCGGAATGGGTTTTATCGTTCACCTGAGCGGGCAGAAGTCCCAGGAGATCATCCGCAAAGGCATCCAGATCCTCACGAATCTCACCCATCGCGGCGCGTGCGGCTGCGATCCTGAGACGGGCGATGGCGCGGGAATTCTGATCCAGATTCCGCATGAATTCTTCGCTCGCGAATGCGCCCGTCTGAGCTTTCCTCTGCCCGAACCAGGAAGTTACGGCGTCGGGATGATGTTCCTGCCGATGAATCCGCAGTCGCGCGCTTTATGCAAACGCATGGTGGACCGAATCGCCATTGAGGAAGGTTTGACCGTCCTCGGCTGGCGCGACACTCCGGTCAATAAGGCTGCGGTCGGTCCGCAGGCGCTTGCTACCCGGCCCTATATCGAGCAAGTTTTCCTGGGCAGTGCTGCCGAGATGACACAGGACCAACTCGAGCGCAGATTGTACGTGGTCCGCCGCCGGGCTGAAGCGGAAATCGCCGCGAGCGGCATCGAGGAGCGGGAGCTGTTCTATGCATCGTCGATGTCCTCGCGCACCATCGTATATAAAGGTCTGCTTCTTGCGCCTCGCATCGCCGACTTCTACAAAGATCTTTCCGACCCGGATACGCGCAGCGCTTTATGCATGGTTCATCAACGCTTCTCGACCAACACGTTTCCCACCTGGCAGCTTGCGCATCCTTACCGCTACGTCTGCCACAACGGCGAGATCAATACGGTGCGCGGCAACGTGAACTGGATGAACGCGCGCGAATCGACACATGCGTCGGACCAGTTTGGAGACAATATCGCAAAGATCCAGCCCGTGATTCGACCGGGCGGCAGCGACACAGCGTCGCTCGATAATGCAGTCGAAATGCTCACGCTCGCCGGCCGAAACCTGCCGCACGTAATGGCAATGTTGATCCCGGAAGCCTGGGATGCCGACGCGTCCATGCCAGCGGAGAAGCGCGCATTTTATGAATACCACGCGTCGATGATGGAGCCTTGGGACGGGCCCGCAGCCGTGGCTTTCACCGACGGCAAGTGGCTCGGCGCAACGCTCGACCGTAACGGATTGCGACCGGCCCGGTACCTTGTGACGCATGACGATCATCTGATTCTGGCTTCCGAGGCGGGCGTGCTCCCGGTCGAACCGCAGGAAGTGCGCTACAAAGGCCGGCTCCAGCCGGGCAAGATGTTGCTGGTCGATTTAGAGCAGCGGCGCATGGTCCCGGACGAAGAGATCAAGCATACCCTCGCCCATCAGCAGCCTTATGGAAAATGGCTGCATGAAAACCAGATCGTGCTGGATGCTCTTCCGGAGCCGCCGCGCGTTTACGGCTTCGATCCGAAGACCATCATTCAGCGGCAGCGGGCCTTCGGCTACACCGAGGAAGATTTGCGTCTGCTGCTCGCACCCATGGCTGTTGCCGGAGAGGAACCGGTAGGCTCGATGGGCACCGACACGCCGCTCGCCTGCCTTTCGGATCAGCCCCAGCCGCTATTCCACTATTTCAAGCAGCTCTTCGCGCAGGTGACCAATCCGGCGATTGACCCGATTCGCGAGGAGCTGGTTATGTCTCTCACCAGTTACATCGGACCCGAACGAAACCTGTTGGAAGAAACGCCGCTCCATTGCCATACGCTGAAACTTCCGCATCCAATCCTTACGAATCGCGACCTCCAGAAGCTGCGCCGCGTAAGCTGGGGCGATTTTCTGGCGACCACGCTGCCTTCGACTTTTCGCGTATCCGGCGGCGGTCAGGAACTCGAGCGCTCGCTCGATGGATTATGCAGGCGGGCGTCTCTGGCGATACGCGACGGTTATCGAATTCTGATTCTCAGCGACCGCGGTCTGGATGAAGAGCATGCGCCGATTCCCAGCCTGCTCGCGCTCACCGCGGTTCACAATCACTTGGTGCGGGAGCGCACGCGTACTCAAGTCGCGCTTATCATCGAATCCGGCGAGCCCCGCGAGGTCATGCATTTTGCCCTGCTGATCGGGTATGGCGCGAGCGCCGTGAACCCATATCTCGCGATCGAAACGCTCGAGGATTCAGCGCAGCGCGGACGGCTGGGAGACGTTACGTTTGAAAGCGCGCTCAAGAACTTCAAGAAAGCCATCAGCAAAGGTCTCCTGAAGGTTTTCGCGAAGATGGGCATCTCGACGCTGCAAAGCTATCGGGGTGCCCAAGCTTTCGAAGCGATCGGCCTGAATAAAGCGCTGGTGGACCGCTATTTTACAGGCACCGCGTCGCGCATCGAGGGTGTCGGCCTGGAGGTATTGGCGCGGGAAGCGCAGATCAAGCATGAGCATGCCTATCGTCCCATTACGGATTCAGAAGTCGAGCTTCATCCCGGCGGCAACTATCAGTACCGGGCCAACGCTGAATATCATCTCTTCAATCCGCTGACAGTGGCGAAGCTCCGGCACGCGGCGGGCAGCGGAAAATATGAAACGTTTCAGGAGTTCACGGATCTGATCGACCATCAGGAGCGCGAGCTGTGCACGTTGCGCGGTCTGATGGAATTGCGGACCGAGAGCCGGCCGCTGCCGCTCGAAGAGGTCGAGCCTGCTCGCGAGATTGTCAAGCGATTCGCGACCGGCGCGATGTCGTTCGGCTCGATCAGCAAGGAGGCGCACGAGACGCTAGCGATCGCCATGAACCGCATGGGCGGCCGGTCCAATACGGGCGAGGGCGGCGAAGACGAGGAGCGGTTCGCGCGCGACTCGAACGGCGATTGGCGAAGGAGCGCGATCAAACAAGTAGCTTCGGCCCGCTTCGGCGTGACCACGCATTACCTGGTCAACGCGGATGAACTGCAGATCAAGATCGCGCAGGGCGCCAAGCCGGGTGAAGGCGGCCAGCTTCCGGGCCACAAGGTCGACGCGGTGATCGCGCGCGTCCGGCATTCGATTCCCGGCGTTCCTCTGATTTCGCCTCCTCCACACCACGATATTTACTCGATTGAGGACCTGGCCCAGTTAATCTACGATCTGAAGAACGTCAATCCGGGCGCGCGCATCGCAGTGAAACTGGTGGCAGAAGTGGGCGTGGGCACGGTCGCGGCGGGCGTGGCGAAAGCGCATGCCGACGTGATCCTGATCAGCGGTCATGACGGCGGCACCGGCGCATCTCCGCTGAGCTCCATGAAACACTCCGGGATCCCGTGGGAGTTGGGATTGGCGGAAGCGCAGCAGGTTCTGGTCCTGAACGATCTGCGCAGCCGCGTAGTTCTTCAGACCGACGGCAAGCTGCAAACCGGACGCGACGTCGCGATCGCGGCGCTGCTCGGCGCAGAGGAGTTCGGATTTTCGACTGCGCCCCTGATCGCGATGGGCTGCATCATGATGCGCAAATGCCATCTGAATACGTGTCCGGTCGGCATCGCTACGCAGGACCCGCTGCTACGGAAAAAATTCCAGGGCACGCCGGAGAACGTGATCAACTATTTCTTCTTCATCGCCGAACAGGTACGGCAATGGATGGCGCGCATGGGATTCCGGCGCATGGATGAAATGATCGGACGCGTGGACCGGATCGAAATGCGGCCTGCGCCGGAACACTGGAAAGCCCGCGGGCTCGATTTTTCGCAGATGCTCTACCACCCGACGGCGGCGGGTCAGAGGCAACGCCGCTGCACGATGACACAAGATCACGGTCTCGATCAAGCCATTGACGCGAAGATGATCGGTCAGGCTCGCGAATCTATTGAGAACGGGGAAACGCTCGAATTCAGATTGCCGATCCGAAATGTGGATCGCGCAGTCGGCGCGATGCTCTCGGGCGATATCGCGCGCCGGCATGGATCGAAGGGTCTGGAGCCGGACACCCTCCGATTTATTTTTAACGGGTCGGCGGGACAAAGCTTTGGAGCATTTCTGGCGCGCGGCGTCACACTTGAACTGGAGGGAGACGCGAACGACTACGTAGGCAAAGGTCTCTCGGGCGGGAAGCTGATCGTCTATCCTCCCCGCGCCTCGACCTTCCCGCCGGAGGACAATATTCTGATCGGCAATGTAGCGTTGTACGGTGCGACTTCGGGAGAAGCGTTCTTCAACGGCCGCGCGGGCGAGCGCTTCGCGGTGCGCAATTCCGGCGCTACGGCGGTGGTCGAAGGAGTGGGCGATCACGGCTGCGAGTACATGACCAAGGGTCTGGTGATCGTGCTGAACGAAACCGGCCGGAACTTTGCGGCGGGCATGCACGGCGGGATCGCTTACGTGCTCGACGAGAGCGGCCAATTCAGAAGCGCCCGATGCAATCCGGCCAGCGTGGACCTCGAATTTGTTAGCGACCCCGCCGATATTGAGACCTTGCGCTACTGGATTGCTCGCCACGCCGAAGATACTGGAAGTCCCCGGGCCAACTGGATTCTAGAAAACTGGGAGGCGACGCTCGAGAAATTCGTGAAGGTGTTTCCGCGCGAATACAAGCGCGTGCCGAACGAGGAAAAGCTGGAAGCGGTTTCGCATGGGTAAGGCCACCGGGTTCCTGGAGTTCACCAGGGAAACTCCCCCGCGCCGGCCTATAGCCGAGCGGGTCAACGATTGGTTCGAAGTTTATCAGGATTTCCCGCCCGAGAAACTGCATCGGCAGGCCGCGCGCTGCATGGATTGCGGCGTGCCCTTCTGCCACAGCGGCTGCCCGCTCCACAACGTGATTCCGGATTGGAACGATCTGGTGTACCGGGGCCGCTGGCAGGAAGCCCTTCGCGTCCTGCACGCGACTAATAACTTTCCCGAATTTACCGGCCGTGTTTGTCCCGCGCCCTGCGAAGCGGCCTGTGTGCTCGGTATCCATGAGCCGCCGGTGGCGATCAAAACGATTGAGTGCTCGATCGTCGATCGCGGATTTGACGAGGGATGGATTCGTCCTGAGAGGCCCAATCGCAGCACGGGACGACGGGTAGCGATTGTCGGGTCGGGACCGGCGGGATTAGCCGCGGCGCAGCAGTTGACGCGCGCCGGACACAGCGTCATGGTATTCGAGAAAAGCGATCGAATCGGAGGTTTGCTGCGCTACGGGATCCCGGATTTCAAAATGGAAAAACGCTGGATCGACCGGCGTCTGGAGCAGATGTCTTCGGAAGGCGTCGAGTTCACGACGAACGCCGAGGTCGGCGCGGGGATCTTAGTCGAGGAGTTGTGCCGAAATTATCATGCCGTGTTGCTCGCTATCGGCGCGGGACAGCCTCGCGATCTGGCGGCGCCGGGACGTGAGTTGAGGGGAATTCACTACGCGATGGATTTTCTGCCACAGCAAAATCGCCGCCTCGCGGGCGATCACGTGAACGATACCGAGGCGATTCTAGCCACCGGGAAGCGCGTGGTGATTATCGGCGGCGGAGACACCGGCGCGGATTGTTTGGGCACGTCGCACCGGCAAAAGGCGGCTTCGATCCATCAGTTTGAAGTTCTACCCATGCCTCCGCCGGAACGCGCCGAGACGACTCCCTGGCCTCAATGGCCTCTGCAATTGCGCATGGAAAGCTCGCATGAAGAGGGAGGGCAGCGGGAGTGGAGAGTCGCGACGACGCGCTTCTCGGGCCGCGAATCGGTGGAAAAACTGCACTACACGCGGGTGGGAGATTCGAGCGGCGCTGAATTTACGCTCGATGCGGACCTGGTGCTGCTGGCGATGGGATTCACGGGACCGGTGAAATCGGGACCGATCGCGGAACTAGGGTTGACGCTCGATTCACGCGGAAACATTGCCACCGAGAATTATCAGACCTCTGCGCCGGGAGTTTTCGCGGCGGGAGATGCAAGGCGCGGGCAATCGCTGGTAGTGTGGGCAATCGCTGAGGGCAGGCGCGCAGCTGCCGCCGTAGACGGTTACTTACAAGCACGGCCTCTCAAATCCTGACATTCAGTTATAGAAGGCCGCGCGCGCGGCCCTCCGTCCGTATTGTCGCCCATCACGGTATGGGACCAGATGTGTTACTGGCTGACATATCCATCACTCTCAAACGTCGCACGGGGTTACTAGTATTCCGCGCTCGGTTGGACCGTCCTCTCTGATGGGGAACGCTCGATCTCCTCGGCTTTACATTACGGCAGGAAATGAATCGGGCCGGGCGGATAGAGGGGGGAAGTGAACAAGAACGTTGAAGAAGAACTTTTCGGCGCGGCGGTTAATGCGGGGTTCGACACCAGAACGCGCAAATGTTGCAATCGAGGAGAAGTCGCGCACCGCTCTGAGACTACCAACCGTTGAATCTTCAGGCCATTGGCGTTTGGGCAACCACGTGCATCTAGATGCGAACGCGGGTGGGACTTTACCCGGGGGGAAAGATTTATATGGAAAACTCGGCGCGCGGGCCCGACGACTCTCGATCTACCTTTGGCGATTTTTCGGCGAGGAACGAGGCATACTCGTCCGGTTTGTCTTGGGCTGCGGTGATTGGAGGCGCATTTGTCGCAGCCGCATTGTCGCTGGTCCTTCTCGCATTAGGCGCTGGTTTAGGATTATCATCGGTTTCGCCATGGTCGAATGTCGGCGCATCCGCTGCGACGGTAGGCACAGCAGCGATCGTGTGGCTGATCGTTACGCAAATCCTCGCTTCAGCGATGGGCGGCTATCTGGCGGGCCGGCTGCGCACGAAATGGACAACGATTCACACAGATGAAGTGTATTTCCGCGATACTGCGCATGGATTGCTGGTGTGGGCTGTAGGAGTCGTTATCACGGCGGCTTTCCTGGCGTCCTCAGCGGTTTCCATGGCCGGTGGAGCGGCACAAATCGGCGCGAACGCCGGCGGGGCTGCGATGGCGACCGGCGCAACCGCCCAGGGGGGCGACTCGACGCCCGAACCTAACGGATATTTTGTCGACACTTTATTCCGTTCGAATCGTCCCGGTTCGGACAGGAACGACGTTTCCGTGCAGGCCGAGGCCGGACGCATTCTTGCGAACGCGCTACGACAGAAGGATGTGCCGTCAGCCGACAAAACTTACTTAGCTCAGCTTATCGCCGCTAAGACAGGACTCAGCCAAACCGATGCCGAGGCGCGGGTCTCTGAAGTGATGGCGCAGGCGCGGCAAGCCGCGGATACGGCGCGCAAAGCGGCTGCGCACCTACTATTGTGGATATTCATTGCTCTCTTGATCGGTGCATTTTGCGCGAGCTTTGCCGCGACTATAGGCGGCAGGCAGCGGGATCATGTGAAGCTTATTTAGGCTACGGAGGCCTTGATGCGTTCAATTTTACTATACCTGCTAGGTGTGCCGATTCCCATCATTATTCTGATCGCGCTCTTCACCCGTTAAGCCGCCTGGATCGGTCCGCAGCACCTGAGAAGTAGTTTCTGCGAGAACTCCTAGAGGAACCATGCACTATCAATGCGTGGGGTCGAAAGGAATAAAAGATTGGCGTCGAAATTCATCTCAGTTCTGTTACGTGGAATTGCGCTGCTTGCGGCTGGCTCTCTTGCGCCGATAAGCTTCGCGCAAAATGCGCAGCCAGCTACCGTCCCGCTGAAAAACTGGCCGGTGCGGAAGCAGAGCGATCAAGCCCGAAGTAACGCCACCGCTCGAGCCTGACACGTCAGGCCTCGTGTTCATTGCGATCACGCCGTGCCGTCTGGTGGACACGCGGGCAGGATCGGGCGAAACCGGTGCGTTCGGCTCCCCTTCCCTCGCCGCTCAACAACCGCGGATACTGCCCATTCCTGAATCCGCGTGCGGCGTACCGGCGGCTTCAGCATATTCACTGAATTTCGTCTCGATCACACCACCAGGGCAGCCAGTTGGCTGGATCGCGGCATGGCAAGACAATCAGGCATGGCCGGGGACCGTTGTTCTGAACGCAATGCAGGGCGGAATTGTCGATAATCCGGCTGTAGTGAGCGCCGGCACAGATGGAGGAATCCAGGTGATGGCGACTAACCCCGCAGACCTGGTGATCGATATGAATGGGTATTACGTTCCATCCGTGGCGACGCCGGGTCCCGCCGGACCTCAAGGCACTGCGGGGCCGCAAGGGCCTCAGGGTTCGCAGGGCCTAACCGGTCCAAGCGGGCCGGCAGGGCCGACCGGCGCAATCGGCGCTACGGGCCCGGCCGGGGCTACTGGTCCAGCGGGTTCTACAGGTCCGGCTGGGCCTGCGGGTCCCATTGGCGCTACGGGTCCAGCAGGAGCACCGGGGACGGCTGGACCTACGGGACCTGCTGGCGCTACGGGCGCAACCGGGGCAACGGGTCCGGCAGGGCCTACGGGACCTGCTGGTGCTACTGGAGCTACGGGCGGAGGCGGCCAGTTGTGGATAACATCGAGTCCGGTCCCGGGCCAGCCAGTTTCTACTTACTTTGCTCCGCCGGGGCTGGCGCAAGATGCCTCAGCCGGCGGCAGCATTGATGCCACAAACTACGCCAACGAATCCGAATTGGTTTTGGCGGCCTGCACAATCGATTCCATGCAGGTAAGAAACTATCTCAACGCTCCGGTCATCGCGACGGTGCAGCTATACCTCAACGGCAGCGCGGTCCCAGGGTTCTCTTGCTTCAGCTTTTTCCCGGGATCGTCGTGTAGCATCACAGGCCAATCTGTTCCGATCGTCGCGGGAAACACAATCGCGCTACAGATCAACCAGGAATTCGCCACCAGCGGATCGGTATTTTCAGTGCTCCACTGCAAATAGAGCCCCGCGGATTTTACCCCAGCGGGATCACTTCTTGTGGATCAGAATGCTGCCGTTAAAGGTCTGCATGATAAGTTCCGGACCGCCGCCGTTAATCGAGCCATATATGGTCTTATCCAGCCGCACATGATAGCGGCCGCCGCTCTTACGCTGATCCTCGACTACGGGCGCGCGGCTGGTGGAATCGAGCTTGATATCGAAATCGCTCCAGATCTCCCCGTTTTCGGTCTTCATTCTGAGATTGGCCTTGGCATCGGCCGGCAGCGTCACATCGACCGTGCCGTTCATCGTGACGAAGCTCATGGATTTGCCGGGAGTGATCCGGTTGAGCGACACCGTGATTTTCCCGTTCTGCGAGTGCGCCACCACCGCGCCCGATGCATTGGTAATCTCGATGGACCCGTTCAAATTTTCCGCATCGATTTCGCCGGAAATATTTTCCACGACGATCTTTCCGCCATTTAGCGTTTTCAGATTGAGCGCCGTCTGCATTGGGACCTGAATCACTGTATCTACCGAACCGAAAATGCCGCCTTTGATCCGGACGACATTGCTCGCTTCGACAACATCCAGGCCGCCGCTCGAGCTGTCGATGCGGTGCATGCCAGGCGGAACATCCCGCGGCGGGTTGCGATGATTCCGGCGTTCACTTCCATGTGAGCTGGACTCGACGACGACGTCCTTACCGTCATAGCCCCTCACGGTGATTCCCCCATTGATTACGTCCACCATCACAGTACCCGGCTTCGACGGATCGCTAAACGATACCGTCACTTTGTCCGGGATTATCTTGTCCCTGGAGCAACGCCGCGGCGACCACACCAAGTATCCAGAATCTTTTTCTCATTGGTTATTTCTCCAGCTTCTTAATCAGGACATCCCCGTTCAGCGTCTCAAAGCTCAACTCCGGTCCACCGCTGCCGATCCGAACACCCGTCATGCGATGGCTGTGCCACACGAATTTTCCATCCTTGCGCTCCGCCGGCGCGGTTGTGCTCGCGGGCAGCGTGGATACCGGAAAATCGGTATACATGCCCCCGTTCAAGGTTTTCATCTTCATGTCGGCGTTCAAGCCCGAGCGGAAACTGACGTCGAGCTTGCCGTTCACCGATTTGAACGAGCAGGCGCGCGACCGGATTCCGGGCGAAAGTCACCGTCACCGGACCGTTCACCGTATGCACGGAGCCGGAACCTTCGATATCGCGCATTTCGATTTCACCATTGACGTTGTCGATCGTAAAATCGCCCGAGGTGCCCTCGACGCGGATGTGGGACCGGTTAACGGTGCGCAGATCGAGCTTGATATCGCGCGGCACGCGAACCTTGAAATCGTAGGTCGCCTGATAGCCGCTGTTCCCGTGACGAAACGGTCCGTCGACCATCAACCGCACCAGCCCACCTTCCTGCGCGACATCCAAGGTGACCTCTTTCCGGGCCAGAGCGATCCGATCCCGCGATTCGGCACTCAAGGTTTTGGCGATATCCATCTCGACTGCGCCGCCCGGTCGCGGCGGTAACCTCGATGAAGCCGTTCACATTGTCGATGATCAGTTCGTGCACGCCCGTGAAGGTCTTATGCTCGTTCGATTTCTCCTCTATCTGGGCGAAGGCCAGCGAGGAAGCCACACCGAATGCCAAACATAAAACAGATTTGGGGTGTCTCATTTCAATCGCTCCAGTGACTGAGTGGCGTGTTGCCGTACACCGGCGTCGGTCGCCGGATCGGCAGCCAAGGCTCGCAGTTCCGGCGCGGCCTGCTTCTCTTTCAGATCCACCAGCAGATCGATCAGCGCGATCTGGACCAGCGGCGCCGTCTGTTTTGACATTGCCTGGACGATGGCGCTGCGCATCACCGGACTAGACCCAAAAGCGTGCAGCGCATCCACCGCCGCCAGCCGGACATTGACGTTCGAATCCTGATTCACTGTCGTGAGCAACTGCGAGAGCACTTCGGTGTCGGATGGCTCCACGCGATACGCCCAGCTCACTCCCTGCAGCCGCTCGCTCGCGGACTGCTGCTGCATTAAAGACAACGCGACCAATTGCCGCATATTATTCACCTCCCCGCGAAGCTGCGCGAGTTCCGGACCGGCCGGTTGTTCACGCTGCCCCGGACGCATTTCATATCCCACAGTTCCGCCTATCACGACGCCTATCACCAGCAGCGCGAAGCTCACGCCCATCTGCCAGGCGGGCTGCTTCGGCCAGAACGCGGCGAGCTTCTCGCGCCAGCCCGGCCGCGGCGCCGATTCCAGTCCATGGCGATATGCCGCGAGCGTCTCGTAAAACCGCGAGCTTAGATTTGCGCTTGGTTCTTCGAAGAGGCAGCAGGCCCAGACTGGTCCACAGCGCGCCCAGCCGTCCGGCTTCGGCCCGGCAGGCATCGCAAGTGGCCGAGATGCGCGTCAAAGGCGAGCTCCTGCGCTTCGCCCATGGTCCTGCTCAAATAATCCGCCAAAAGAATTTTTGTTTCTTCGCAGGTCATGCTGTTTTTTCTCCCGCCAGCGTAAAATAGATCTGTTCCAGGGCGCGCATAGCCCGATATACGCGCACCTTCACGGTTCCCGTCTCACATTCGAGAACCGTCGCGATCTCCTCATACTTCATGTCCTGAAAACGGCTGAGCACCAGAATCTCTTTCTTGTCGGGCGGCAGCCGATCGAGGGCGCGCCGCAACAGCGCGACATCCTGCATCTTGGCGATGCTCTCCTCCGGTCCCGGCGTTGAACTGGCCGGCTCCGGCCGCCGGTCGTCGAAATCGTCGATGCCCACGACCTCGGCGCGGCGCTTTTGAGCCTGATCGACATTCGCGTTCCGTGCGATTTGATACATCCAGGCCGTGAAAGACTGGTTCGGGTCGTAGCTGGTCCGGTATTTGAGCATTCTGAAAAATACGTCCTGCACCAGGTCTTCCGATAACTCGCGATTGCGGTTCAAAGCCACGAAATAACGGAACAGCGGACGATGATGACGTTCAAAAAGCACGGCCAGCTTACCGACCTCGCCAGCGCCGACCTGCGCCATCAGAGTGTTGTCAGTTCCGTTCACGCACAGTCATAGAAGGGTACCGCTATAAAACAAAAAGGTTACGGTGCTACTGTGGGCTAGTATGATCCTGCCGCTGGTCTGGGCAGCCTGCGCCGTCGCGGGCTACCTGTACTCCCTGCAAGAGCATGTTCCGGGAAACATTTTCCTGGCCGTGCTGCCGGCCTTTTTGCTGGAAGCGAGCTTCTTTTATGTGCTCGGAACCGAACGACTTCGAAGCCGCATCGAAAGATTCAGCCCCGCCGTGACGGCACTCGGGCTGACAGTCGCCGCAGTTGCGCCGTACGCGTTAGCTTCCATCGCTATTGGGATCGTTCCGATGGCGTTCTCTTATCTTGATCGGCGCTCTGGCAGCCGTCGCATCGTTCTGGTATGTCCTGCTGCCGCATAACGCCGCGTCGGATTTGTTGTTCCTTGTTCTGATGGCGCTAGTGGTGTTGACTCGTGTATTTCATGGCTTATATGTCAACCCGCACCCCAGGGTACCGCTCGACGTGCTGGGCCAGTTGATGTGGATCCGCACCGGCGCTTTTGCGATGTTGAGCGTGCGCCGCGTGAAGGGAGTCGGGTTCGGATTCTGGCCGGCCGCGCGCGAGTGGAAAATCGGCGTGATGTACTATGCCGGTTTGGTTCCCGTGGTTGCGGCGCTAGCCTGGCTGATCGGCTTTGCGAAGCCTCGTCTACCTGGGTTCGGTTGGGAAAGAACCTCGCTGACGGCCATTGCCGTTTTCTTTGGAATTCTCTGGGTGGTCGCGCTGGGCGAGGAGTTCTTTTTTCGCGGCTTGTTGCAGCAGTGGATGGCGGGCTGGCTGGGAAGCGCGACGGCCGGCCTGATTGTGACCTCTCTGCTGTTCGGCGCGGTGCATCTCTGGTTCCGCGCCTTCCCTAATTGGCGGATCGCGGCGCTGGCGGCCGTCGCAGGCATTTTTTATGGTATGGCGTTTTTGCAGGCGCGCAGTATCCGCGCCTCGATGGTGACACACGCTTTAGTGGTCACCACCTGGCGGATATTCTTTCTCTTGACCGCGATCAGAACTGGAATCTTAAATTGCTCTGAATGACTCGTCCGGAGACAGCCGATCCCGTGAAGGAGCCGTACGGACTTGACGGCGGCGATACTGTCGAAACGATGTTTCCGAAGTTACCGAGAGCAAGGTTGTTCACCGGCAAATCGAAATTCGGATGGTTCAGAATGTTAAAGAAACTCGCGCCGATCAGGAAATGGTACTTCTCTTTCCACGTGAAGCCCTTGTTCAGGTTGAGATCGGTATCGAAGTAATGGGGTCCCCGGAAGGAGTTCCGGGCTAAATTTCCAAAATTGTTCTGTTGTGCCGTTGTCAGGAACTCCGATTTGGGGAAGCAGGCCACATTCGGAGTGGTGCAACTAGTGGAGCCAGAGCCTCCGGCCCAATCGGCGAGTATCTGCGTGGTTGCAATACCAGTTGTGTTTTTGGTATCCGTGCTTCGGACAGAGCTGTTGATGACGCTGAACGGGTAACCGGAGTGAAACAAGAAACTCCCGCCGACCGCCCATCCGCCCAGAGTGTTCTTGAGTGCACCATTCTGGAGATGTGTCGGGATCGTCCATACGTAATTTGCATTGAAACTGTGGCGGACATCATAATCGGCATTCCCGTACTGCGCGCTCGCGCCCGCTGGGTTAAAGTCGTAGCGATAACTGGTTGCTGAGCCGAGGGCGTTGAACGGTTCAAGACAATTGTTCGAGCAGGTATCGAGCGCATGGCTCCAGACGTAATTGAACTGGCCGACCAGGGAACGCAGACGCCATCTCACCGAAGACACCAGCCCATCGTAATTGGAGTAGCCGGTGCTGCTTAATTCGCGTATCTCGCCAAAGCGCGGATCGGGCGCTGTTGTGGGCAGGCCGCCGAAACCAGTTGTGCTATACGCGTTGGGGAAGGTGTTCTGGTTGAGTTCATCCCAGCCGTGATTTCCGACGAAGTTCTCCGACCAGGACAGACTCGGCGTCAACTCGCGCTGGATTTCAAAATTCCACTCCGTATACCGCTGCATGCTGATTGCTGCTTGGGTATTGAGATTCGGAATCGCGAAACCGGGGACGGAAGCCTGTAATTGAGCCAGCGTCGCGCCGCTTGCGAAACCCTGTTGAAAAGCTGCATTCGATGCCGCTACATTGGCGAACGCGCTGCCTGCTACGCCGGGAGCGACAATTCCAGAGGTAGTCGTGAACGAAGCCTCATTAGGCGCATTCGTGAAGAAACGGCTCGCCACCGTGCCCTGAAATTGATCGGCGAAGAGGCCTACGCCGCCCCGGATGACGGTTTTATTGCCCAGCTTGTAAGCGAGACCCACGCGTGGCTCGGGAACGATCCCGCTGAAGTTCCTGAAAGCGTCGGCAACTCCGAGGTGAATCGCGCTATTATACGGCTGCGTCACGTCATGCGTGAGCTGCGCGAATGTCGAGTTCAGTCCGTCAAAACAATATCGAGCACAGGTGGGATTTCCAGCCTGTTCGAGTCTGAACGCGAAAGTGACGCTTAGTTTGGGGCTGACCTTCCACTGATCCTGAGCATAATAGCCCGCGCTATAGAGCCCAATGTGTTCCCCGCCGATTCGAGCAAAGGCTTGCGCATAGGTCGATCCATTGGCCAGCGTTCCATTGACAAAATCGGTCATTGAGTTAAAAGTCAATAATCCGCTGGTCATCGGGCCATAAGATTGGTCGCCGACGTCATCACGCCGGAAATTTACGCCAAATTTGAACTGATGATTGCCCCGATTATAGGCGTAGTCGTCCACAATCTGCCATTGCGCGACGTTGCGGCCATTAGGAAAGTTGCTTAAGGCATCTGTAAGGCCGTTGGGAGAAGCGCCGCCACCCAAATTCGAGAAGAGGCCGTCTTGAAAATTGAAGGTCGTGGGGAAGACCGCGAGCGCCGCTGCCAGGTTCGGCGGTCCAAACCGAGCCGAATAGTACTCTCCAGAGAGAAGCAGTTGATTCACGGCATTGGCTGAGATGGTGCGAGTATACCCGGCTTGTCCGATCCACTGTGGCTGCACGCTGTTCGCGCTGAAGGCGGAGTTAATCGCATCGGTTCCGGTCGCCTGGACGCCGTGGTCGGTCCAAAATCGGAAGTAGAGACGATCTCTATCGGTGGCGTTGTAATCCATCCGCGTGGCCAGCAGCCATTCGGTGTTGAGGTTATTCACCGTGCTCTGGAAGTAGCGCGCACAGGGAAGCGTGGTGCCATAACCCGCTTGGGCGAAATCACCGCAACCCAACGCCGGGTCGATCGCAGGCGTCACAGGGGTCGCGCGCCCGGCACCAGAAGCTCCGGCATAGACATTCAAGGCCTTAGTGTAGAAGGGAACCGCGGCGGGGTTGGTCGCGTTCAGATTGTTCAGCACATAACTGGCAAAGCCTGCCGTCGGAATGTAAATTGGGCCGCCGCTCGGAAGGACGTAGCGGAGGCCCTCCTGGTCGACATAGAAGAACAGTTTATTCTTAACCACGGGGCCCCCGATCGACCACGCCCATTCGTTCGATACAGCGTGTGGACGAGGTGTGTCGCTCGCATTATTGAACCAGTCGTTCGCGTTGAGCTTATTCCCGTTCCACCACCAGGACGCATTCCCATGAAAGTCGTTAGATCCCGTCCGTGTGACATAGTTGACTTGCGCTCCAGCCTGGCGTCCGTACTGTCCCGTGTAACCATTTGTAACGACCGCCGCCTCCTGGATCTCGTTGGAACCGAGCGTTAAATTGCTTGCGCCTGAGTTGTTCAGGTTGAGGTAGGGGTCCATGTTATCGCTGCCGTTGATAGTGAACATATTGGAGGTGCCCGGCAGACCAAACGAAGAGAAATTGCCATAGCCGCCGCCCGTGCTCAACGTGGAACCTGGGGCGTATTGAGCATACACGGTCATGTCGTTTCCCCCCGCTGGCAGGTTCCGGAGTTGGTCGGAATCGAAACTGGTTGCGAGGTTCGCATTCTCGCTTTGAAGCAATGGCGCTTCTTCCGTAACCTGAACGGTCTCGGTTGTCTGCTGGAGAGTCAGTTTGATATTAACAGTGCTGGCTTGACCCAAGGAGACGGTGGCCTTCGTTGCGACTGCCTGCATCCCGGAGGCTGTAACCGAAAGCGTGTAGGTCCCCGGCCGCAAGAGAGCAAAGCGATACTCGCCTTGTGTATTGGTTTTGGCTGTGCTCGTGTTCCCGTAAGCGTCGCTTTTTGCCGTGACCGTAGCGTTGGGGACCACGGCGCCGGATGGGTCGGTGATCGTGCCCGCAATTTCACCAGTTACGATGGTTTGCGCGAATAATGACGCGGACATGGCGATAGACAACGCCAGGAGCGCGATGAAAAAAACACCTTTAGACGTATTCCCCGAGAGCGTCATAACCCCTCCGTCGCGGGCCTGAACTAACGAACAGGCCGTCCTCTGCTGTGGATAGACTAACAGAGCTGCACCAGCGTTTCAATGTAAAAAAAGAGAATTAGGGGGATTTCCGAAATTCATAGAGGTTGCGAACAGAACCCAAATCGCGAATAAATCGAAAGCGGCGAACCGCTTTTAGTAGTCACAACTTTGGGGATGTTTTTCTCCGCCCCCTGGATCAGAACGTAAATGTGCCTTTAACCTGAATAATTCGCGGCGCGGCATCGGCACCGGCGAACGACCCCAAAATGCTGGTCGGAGCCGAAACCAGCGACTGGATGGTCCCGAACAGACCAGCGCTCACGTCGTTCACAGGCCGATCGAAATTCGGATGATTGAAAAGGTTGAAGAATTGGACTCCCATCGCCAATTTTGCGCTTTCCCAGCGGGGGATTCTGAAATTCTTCATCACGGCGAGATCGGTGTCAAAGTAATCAGGCCCACGATAATTATTCCTGGTCTGAGGTCCAAAACCGGTCGGGTTCGGGTTAGCAGGCAAAAATTGCGAAGCCGATAGGCAGGGAGTATTCACTGCGGAGGCTCCGCAAGCGGTGTAGCCGGGCTTGATCGGGATGGCAAAATAGTCGCCTTCAAACGGCGAACTTGAAAAATTAAAGTTAGCGCCGCTCAAAGTTCCGGTGGCGGCTCCATCGACCACAGTAAAGGGAAGACCGCTTCGCGCAAAAATGGTCCCCGACACCGACCAACCGCTGAATAACATGTTCGGACCCCGGCGAAACAGGTGGCGGAAGGAGTCATCCCAGACGTAGTTGGCGCTGAAGTAATGCCGCACGTCATAGTCGGAATTGCCGTAATTGTACTTCCGGATATTGTACGGGTCCTCGGGGTAAAGGATGCTGGGAGTTGCCGCGTTCACATAAGTAAACGGGGATATCCCGCCATTGGAAACATCATCCAGCGCATGGCCGTAAGTATAATTCACCTGGAATTGCCAGCCTGCGGAAAAGGCCCGACGCAAGCTGACCACCATTCCGTTGTAATTCGAAACACCTCCGGTATCGAATTGCGTTACGGTAGCGAAGCGAGGATCGGGAGCCGCCGCGGGAAGACCCGCGAATCCCGGCGAATATCCGTTTACTCCCCCGTTTTGAATCAGCTCATGAATACCGTGGTTCCCGACGTAGTTCACGCTCAACGCCATCTTTTCAGGCAGCGCCTGCTGGATTTCGAGGTTCCATTCCTGATAACGCGCCTGCCGATACTTGCCGTCGAAAGCAGTGTAGTTGGGGGGGCTGAAAAGCGGGTTAGCGGCGGAAATCGAGGCCAGCGTGCCACCGCTTTTGAATCCATTAATCAAAGATTGATTCGCTTGAGAGGCGATGGTAAAACCGCTGTTTGGCACACCCGGCGCAATGCTGACGTTAGACACCGTGAACCCGTTGACCTCGGGTGTGTTCAATGCAGAATATTCCGCAGTTGCTCCGGGGAAGGTGTCTCCGAAGATTCCAATACCGCCTCGGAGAACGGTGTTCCCGCCCTTGGCCGGCGTCCAGGTAAAACCGAGCCGCGGTTCCCAGATGATCGGGTCCGTAGAGGGCAGAGCCTGATGCAGACCAATCTGAATCGCCTGATTATAAGGAATGTTGGAATTGTGATTTAGCGCCGTAAAAGAGGAGGTAAGGTTCGCGAAGCAATTCACCTGGCATACAGGGTTCGAATTGTGATCGATGCGCAGCGTAGCGGTGACTTTCAGCGAGTGAGTCGCGCGCCACTCATCCTGCCCATAGAAACCCAGGTTGTAATAAGCGAGGGGCACCTCGGGAGTGTTTGGAAATTTCTCCGACAGCTCATTGCTCAATCCGCCGCCGTTGGCGAAATCCGTCAGAGTATTTTCGACGATCAGCCCGGTCGTGTATTGAAGAAGATCGAAGTCGGTGAGATCGACCCGATGGAAGTTCATGCCGAATTTGAAAGTGTGGTTACCCGCCGATTTCGAGAAGTCGTCGATCACCTGATATTGGGTGGCGTTGCGTCCTGACGGAAATTCAAAATCGAGGCCGCCCAGAGTCGTGAACTGCCCTCCGCCGAAGAACAGCGTCGTCGGGAAAGCCGCCAGCGCCGAACTCTCGTTGGAGTCGCTGAACTTAGCGCTATAAAATTGGCCGGCAAGGATGAACTGGTTCACCGCCGAGACGCCGAAGGTATGATTCTCACTGATCTGCCCGTTCATCTCCGGTTGCCTGCTGAAGGCGTCGAAGAGGGGGCTGATCGAGTCGGTCCACGTCGGCTGGACCCCTAGATCGCGTTGGACGCTGACGTAAGCGCGGTCGCGGTCGCTGAAGTTGTGATCGACACGGGCATTCCATAAATACTCCTGGGTATTGTTTCCGGCCACAGATCGAAATTGCAAGGCGCAGGGAATATTCACAGCCAGACCAGTAAAATCGGCGCATCCGCCGCCCGGCACCGGCGTGGCACTCGAGGCCCCGGGAGCGGAGGAGTATAGCTTAAAAATATTCCGATAGAAGGGAATCTCGGCTGCGTTGCCGTTCGCAGCAAGATTGTTCAGGGTCGCCGTTGCAAATGGCTGGCTCGGAATCAGCGCGTTGGTATTGGTCGGCAGCACTATCCGCAGGCCTTCATAATCGAAGAAGAAGAAGGTCTTGTTTTTCTGGAGGGGACCGCCGATGCCGGTGGCCCAATAGTTAACATTTGAGAACGGCTTGGGTGTGCCGGTCGAATCGTTAAAAAAATTGTTGGCGTTCATCGCGCGCCCGTTCCAGTAATAAACTGCATTCCCGTGGAACTGATTGGCGCCGGATTTCGAAATCAGATTCATTTGCGCCCCGGCCAGGCCGCCGTATTGCCCCGAATAGCCGTTATTTACAACGGTCGCCTCGGCTATTGCGTTCGAGCCAAGTGTCAAGTTGGAGGCGCCGCTCTGGTTGAGATTGAGAAAGGTATCGTTATTTACCGCTCCATTGACGGTGAATGTATTGGATGTACCCGGCAAGCCGAACGATGAAAAGTTGCCATAGCCGAAGCCTGCATTGGTGCTCATCTCAACCCCGGGGGAGACCTGTGCGTAAAAGGTCAGGTCGTTGCCCGGATTGGGCAAGTTCGCTATCTGTTCTGAGCTGATATGGGTGGTAATGTCGGCATTGTCGCTCTGAACCGTATCTGCCGCTTCAGTGACCTGGATCGTCGTCGTGGTGGCAGCCAACTGCAAGTTGAAATCCACCACCGCGGCCTGACCGACCGCGATCTGCGCCCGTTTATACACGGCCTGAAATCCGTTAGGTTTTAGCGATATGGTATAACTGCCTGGCGTCAGAAATGGAAACCGGTAAACCCCCTCCCTATTTGTCACAGTGGTTTGAGTGCCGCCCGTTCCATTATTTTTGAGATTTACTTTCACGCCGCTTAGAATACCGCCGCTTTGATCGGTAATCGCGCCGGTTAGGTCTCCAGTTGTAAGCGATTGAGCCACGAGAGATTGCATCCCACAGGCCAGGATTAAAACGATGGTGATACATAGACCAAACCGTTTCATCAGCCCCCTTTAGCGGACCAAACGCGCGAATGCGCACCACCTGCTTTGCAATAGGCTAACAGAACCCCCACAGAGTTTCAACGTAAAAAGGGTGGAATTAAGAGTTTATCGAGGTTTCTAGCAGAATTAAATCGCCGGATAAATCAACTGCGGGCGCGCCAGGCGGGATGTACCATGCATCCCCGGCCGCGGTCGGCTGATCACCGATGTGGCCGCTTCCTTCGATCGCGATCAACACCTGAAATTTTCGGGCGCTTGGCTCCCGCCGTACACGCCCGTTGATGTGATGCCGTCTGGCCACGAAGTGATCGCACGAGACCAATACGTCCCCCAAGGAATCTTGACGCGCCGGATGGACGCCCCGGTGACTCACCGCCAAAGCCTGATCGAGATGCAATTCGCGCGGGCGGCCGTAGTCGTAAAGTCGGTAGGTCACATCCGAGTTCTGCTGGATCTCGCAAAGCGTCAATCCAGCGCCGATCGCGTGCACGGTTCCGGCGGGGATAAAGAAGGTATCGCCAGGAGCGGCATCGAACCATTGCAGCAGGTTCAAGATCTCGCCGGATTGCCGCCGACGCTCTGATCTGATCGGCGGACACGGTCTCACGGAATCCAGCGGCGACTTTCGCTCCCGGCTCCGCGGCGAGAATATGCCACATTTCGGTTTTGCCGCGGCAGTGATGATGCACGCGAGCAAACGCATCGTCGGGATGCACCTGCACGGAGAGCTCGTCCGGACGTGAAGAGAAACTTCACCAGGAGCGGCAGGTCGTCCACGCCCTCGAGCCACACTTCGCCAATTTTATGCGGCGAATTGGGGAACCACGGCTCCAGGCGCGTGACGCCCCATAGTTTTTCGCGAAAGCTCGGAGTCAGGCGTCGCGGAGTCACAGGCGTGCCGCGATAAACTTGTGCAAGCGGTCCAGCCCGCGCTCGAGCTCTTTCATCGAGGTCGCGTAGGAGATGCGGACATGGTCCTGCGTGCCGAATGCCTCACCAGGGACTACCGCGACCAACTGTTCTTCTAGTAATTGGCCGGCGAACTGGAGCGAATTCGCGATGCTGCCGGTATAGGCTGCGCTCACATTGGGGTAGGCGTAGAACGCGCCCTGCGGCTCATTCGCGCGAACGCCGGGGATCTGACGGAGGCGCGCGACGACGTAATCGCGGCGGCGGCGATACTCAGCCAGCATTTGAACCACCGAATCCTGGGGACCTCGCACGGCCTCAATCGCAGCCTTCTGCGCGATCGAAGTCGGGTTGGAGGTGGAATGGCTCTGCAATTTCATGATCCCGCCGATCAACGCGGCCGGTCCGAGAACGAACCCGATTCGCCAGCCAGTCATGGCGTAAGTCTTCGAGAGCGATCCCATCACCAGAACCGTCTCTTTTGCGCCGGGAAGCGAAGCCAGCGAGAACGGTTCCGTATCGTAAAGGAACCGGTGGTAGCACTCGTCGGTCATCAGCCAGATGCCGCGCTCCTGGGTGAGACGGTAAATCCGTTCGAGCTCGCCGCGCGCGAATACGGCCCCGCTCGGATTGGACGGCGAGTTGATCATCACGATCTTGGTCTTCGGGGTCAGCGCGCGCTCGATCATAGAGGCGCGGAGTTGAAAACCTTCCCGCTCGTCGGTATCGACGAAGACGCACTTGCCTCCGGCGTAGTTGACGACATCCTTATAAGTAACCCAGTAAGGCACTGGAATCACGACCTCGTCTCCGGGATCGATCAGCGCCTGAATCGAATTGAAGATGGCGTGTTTGCCGCCGACCGTAACGATGCATTCCTTGGAGGTATAGTCGGTGCCGTAGTCGGTTTTGTGCCGTTCGCAGAGGGCCTGTTTGAGCTCCTCCGTGCCGCCGGCATTGGTGTATTTGGTGAAATTCTGGTCGATGGCGGCGACTGCGGCCCGCTTAATGTTCTCGGGCGTGGGAAAATCCGGCTCTCCCGCGCTGAAATCCACGACGTCCGCTCCCTGCCGCCGCAAACGATCCGCATCGGCGGCAACCTTCAGAGTCGATGAGACGCTGATGGTCGAAATCCGTTCCGCCAGCTCCTGTTGTTTTTCCATTTGTTGCGATGTCATTGAGATTCTCCTTGACTATGTTTCTTTTCGCCAATCCGGTCCTTTAAGCGCGCCTCGACCTCGGCCGGCACCAGACCCGATATATTTCCGCCGAGCGAAATAACTTCCTTCACCAGATGCGAGCTGATGAAGGAGTACGCCTCGCCGGCCATGAGAAAGGCGGTTTCGATATCCGGTCTCAGGCGGCGATTCATCAGCGCCATCTGCAATTCATACTCGTAGTCTGAAATCGCGCGAATGCCCCGCAGGATCATATTGGCGCCGCGCTCGGCGGCGTAGTTCACCAGCAGTCCCTCGAACGAGTCCACTTCCACGTTGGGATAGGGCTTCAGCACTTCATCCAGCATTTCCATGCGCTCTTCCATAGAGAAGAGGGGCTGCTTCACCTGATTTCCGAGGATCGCGACCACCAACCGGTCCACCAGCCGGCTTCCCCGCACAATCAGGTCCAGATGACCGTTGGTAATGGGGTCGAACGATCCGGGGTAGATGGCGACAATTTTCGTCGTGGACGCGGCCAATCAGAATCCTTGCGGCTGGGATCAAATTGATTTTAGCAGAGCGATCGCGGCTGCGTTATTGCTGTACTGTAAACAGGACGCCAGGTTGCGTCGTGAACCCCTGATAGGCGGCTACGATCGCGCTGTCGCCGTTCGGCACCGAGGACGGCACAACCACGTTGAATTGGTAAAGACCCGGCGATATTAAACCGGCGGACAGCACTGTGGCCGCAACACCGCCGATTGTAACGGCAGGCAGCGCAGGCAGATCTCCGGACTGAGTTGAGGATCCGCCAATTATCGTTTGCGAGCTTGGTCCGAATCCGTTCGCGAACAGCGCGACGGTTTCGCCCGGCTGAGCGGGTGTGGTCTGTCCGGGATTGAGACTCGCCGGCCCAATCCCAGATCCATCCGCATGGACCGCCAAAACGTAGGAGTTGGTCCCGACTACAAAGAACGATGGCGAATCCGTTTGCGCCTCAATTGACGCGATGGCGCTCTGGGTTCCGCCGTTAGTGACCTGCACCTGAACCAGCCCAGGCGCCAGATCGGGCGGCGTCAACACGTTCACCTGAGTGGGACTGACGTAGTAGACATAGGCGTTCTCCCCATTCATCGTCACGCCGACACCGTCGAGGGAGACCGGCATTTGGCCGTTCACAAAATCCGACGCTTGCCACATTCGTGAATCCCCTGCCGGAGCGAGATCCGTTCCCTTGATGAGCACCCAGGTATTCGACGCAAACAGTTTGACATTGCCGAAGGCGTTTGCCATAAATCCAATGGTGGCCGCCAGCGGTGTCAGATGGCGCACCCTGTCATTAAGATAATCTGCAATGTAGACGTCGCCAAAAGTTCCCACCGCGACGCTCAGGGGCTGGTTCAGTTCGGCGCTGGTCGCCGGACCGCCATCGCCGCCGGAGCCAGCCGTCCCGTTGCCGGCCACGGTGATGATCGTGCCATCCGCCAATACCGCGCGAAGGCTGTTATTCGCGTCATCGACGATGTAAAGATTGCCGGCTGCATCGAGTGCGACACCCGCGGGACTGTTAAATGCCGCATTCGTAGCCGGTCCGCCATCTCCGCCAAAGCCATAGACACCACTGCCGGCAAATGTGGTGATGTTCCCGCCGATATCGACTTTGCGCACCACGTTGTTGCCCTGATCTGAAAAAAAGAGGTTGCCGCCAGGATCGAGCGCTAAGCTGACAGGCACGAAAAGGGAGGCTTGGGTAGCCGGTCCTCCATCGCCCGAATAACCCGGCGAGCCGTTGCCGGCGATGGTAGTGATGTTGCCATTGGTATCCACCTTGCGGATCAGGTTGTTGCCGCTATCGGCAATGTAGATGTTTCCGGGCGCGTCCACTACCGCGTCTTCTGGGTAATCGAGCGAGGCGCTGAGGGCTGACCCGCCATCCCCGGAGTAACTCCGGCTGCCATTCCCTGCGACGGTTGTGATGATGCCGTTCGGGGACAACATACGGATGCGATTGTTGCCGGAATCGGAGATATAGAGGTTACCGGCGGCATCCAAAGCCACGCGATAAGGCGAATTCAACTGGGCGCTGGTCCCCGGAATATTGTCGCCGTTATAGCCGGCAACTCCGGTTCCGGCTACGGTCGTTATGATCCCGGCGGTCGTTACCTCGCGAACCCGGTTATTGTTGAAGTCGCAAAAATACACATTGCCGGCGGGATCGGACGCGATGCCGCGAGGGTTAAATAGCTCGGCGCTGGTGGCGGGCGCTCCGTCGCCTGAATAGCCCTGGACGCCGTTTCCGGCGATCGTCGAGATCGTGAAGGAGGGCGCCTGGGACCACGCAGGGGTCATCGCGTACAGGAAACAGCCCACAATCGCAGCAGTCAATCCTCGGAAATTCACGGCATTTCGCATCGTGTTAGCATCAGCCTGATGGGATTCGGCGATTTAACCAAGCAGCTCGCGCAGGAAGCTATTGAGAATGCTCTCAGACCGGACCCGCCCAAACCGGCGCCTGCGACCGCTAAATCTCCTGCTCCTACCCCTACTCCAGCAGAGGAAGTAAGCGCCACCATCTTCAAGCAGGTTCAAGCCATGCAGTCGGCGCTGAAGGACAACGAGGAACTGGTAGTCGTGTTCCACAACGGGGTTGAAGCGTTGCGGGTGCTGGATTTTTTCATCCCCTCGGCGAAGGTTATCGTACTCGCCGGAGTGGACGCTCAGAAAAATATCACGCGCGTGATCTCGTCCGCCGCCTCCTTGCAGCTCACCTGTAAGGTCATGAAAGTCGAGCCCACGGCGAAACCTGTTCGAATTCGATTCCTCACTGCTTCAGCGCGGGGTTAACATACGGGGCCTGCAGAACGTGGTCGGGGTCGGGCCGCACGGTCAGGTAATCCACGTGATCCGTGATCCCGGTCCAGCCGTGCGGGACACCAAACGGGATGATGATAATGTCGCCCGGAGCAACGACCTTTTTGGTCACATTGCCGACGATCGGTCCGCTACAAGAGGGTCCGTTCAGAACCTTAGTCACTTCGCTTTCGGGCCCGGAACGGAAGCCGTTGACAATGGTGCCTCCGGTGACCAGCGTTCCGCCTCCGGAAACGATAATATATGTTTCCGTCTCGTCGTCGTGCGCAATACCGCTCGCGCCGCTCAGCTCCGCACCCTGGGGAGCCGTGCCGGTGCTGCACGTTTCCGCCTTGGCCGTTTGTTTGCCTTGACCTTTTCCCTGGCCACGTCCGCGGCCGGCTGCTGCGCCTGTGGGTCCGCGGTGAACAATCGCGACGCCAAGGTTGTACTTACAAAGGTCGACTGTCTTAAGCTCCTGATCCACCGCCGGGGGCGCCTTTTTCAGCAGCTCTTTCACGTCCGAATCCGGAATGTACGTTGCGTCTTTGGGAACCTGGCATTGGGCAAACACAAACCCATGCGACCCGATAAATAGCACCGCTAAACCCAAAAATTTTTGCATTTCGCCCTCCCTTAGTTAGGCTGCAAGATATTATAGCCTCACTCGGTCATAAGCGCCGCTTTGACCCGTTCAGGGGTGAAGGGCACACTGCGCAACCTGACTCCGGTCGCGTCGAAGACCGCGTTCGCAATCGCCGCCGCGACCGGCGCTGTGGATGCTTCGCCCGCGCCGTACAGCGGCAGCTCCGGGTGGTCGATCAGGTCAACTTGGATTGCAGGAACTTCCGGGAAGGTGAGAATGGGATAGCTCGCCCAATCTACGCTCGTGACGCGAGAACGGTCGAACTTCACTTCCTCGTGCAGGGTGCGGCTGATGGTTTGCAGAATACAGCCCTCTACCTGATTTCGCAACGCATCGGGATTCACGATCTGCCCGCAATCGTGCGCGCAAGCGACGCGCCGCACGCCAATTTTTCCGCTGGCGCGGTCGACGGCGACTTCCATCGCCATCGCCACGTAATTCTCACTCTGTTTGTAGCGGGCGTATGCCACTCCCCGTCCAGTTAGCATGTTTCCTTGCGCCGCCTGAGGATTGGGCGACGTTCGCGTCTGCCATCCGAATCGTTCCGCAGCACGCTTAATCACCGCAAGGGCTCGTGGGTCGGTAAGCCCCCGCAGACGGTAGGCGACCGGGTCGGCTCCCGCGGCTACCGCAAGCTCGTCGGTCAAACTTTCCACCGCGAACACATTGGCGATCTTGCCTGGCGCGCGGAGATTCGAGGGGCGCAAAGGCGTCTCTTTCAGCCAGTGCGCCACCACGCGAACGTTCGTTGCCGCATAAGGCGGATCGCCATTCTGCGAGAGCATGCCCGCGCCTTGTCCATGGTCCTGCGGGAGACCTGCGGCATCCACCGCAAGAAGCGGTCTGCCACCTGGAATCGTGACGGGGAGCCACATCTCGGTCTCCCATGCCAGGATGTTCCCCGCCGCATCGATACCGGCCCGCAAATCGAGCAGTTGCGGCGGCCCTTTGGGGTCCCAGCCATGCTCGTCCTGCCGCATCCATTGCACGCGCACTGGCCGGCCGATGGTCTTCGAGAGAAGCACCGCGTCCGCAACTGCGTCGTCATTCGCATTGCCACCGTAGCAGCCCGATCCGTCCAGATAAATGACGCGAACTTTCTCTACCGGCAGATCGAAAATCTTGGCCATGTTGATCCGCAGACCATGCGGGCCCTGGGAGGCCGACCAGATGGTGGTGCCCTCTGCGCGAACATCCGCAACGGCGCAGGAAGGTCCCAGCGAGCCGTGCGTCTGGAACGGCCAGTAATAGGTTGCAGAAACCCGTTTGGCCGCCGAGGGCCTCGCCGCCGCCGGCTCGCCCCGGCTCACGAGCGTTTCGTCATGATGGATGGCGCTCTCGCGAACGTAGCTATCCAGTCCCTGATAGCCTTTCAGTCCTTCCCAGGGACTCCAATTCGCCTTGAGCGCGCGAACTGCACTTATCGCGGCCCACTCATCCCTCGCTACCACCGCCAGAAAATTTCCGATGCGCAC
This sequence comes from uncultured Acidobacteriota bacterium, assembly GCA_963799805.1. GTDB lineage: Bacteria > Acidobacteriota > Terriglobia > Bryobacterales > Bryobacteraceae > Palsa-187. The sequence continues at coordinate 593,649 of CAWCYF010000001.1, read as the reverse complement.
CACGCGCACTTCCGGGATGTTACGGATGGACGATTCATCGACTGAGAGGAGTTTTGCGCCGATCGCAGGCGGACGAATCACGCGGCCGTGCAACATGCCGGGCACGACGACATCTTGTACGTAGACGTGCTGCCCCGTGCATTTTCCGGGAACATCGGGACGCGCGAGCGGCTTGCCAACCATCGTGTGCCGGGTCGGGTCTTGGAGCGGAGCTTTGGGATCGACCTGCAGCGCGAGGCGCCGCCCGTCCGTGAGAGCGGCGATGCCGATTCCCTCACCCCCGGTCGTCGGGCGCACTTGGCCATCGACAAGCGTGAGCTCGGCTATCGGCCGCTGGAGCTGTTCTGCTCCGAGTTTGAGGAGAGCCTGGCGGGCGGTAGCCGCAGCCTGTCGAACCTCGACTCCACCGCGCGTAAGGCCGCTACTGCCGCCAGTCGACCCCTGATCGGGTGTCAGCGCGGTGTCGCCGCTGACAAGCGCGATCCGGCCGGCCGGAACGCCGAGCTCCTCGCCCGCCATCTGGCGCACTGCAATGCGCAACCCGGTGCCGAGATCGACCTTGCCTGTATAGATCGTAACGGAGCCATCGTTATGAATCGCGAGGAAGCTATCGACCTCATGTATGTCGAGCGACTTGTTCTCTCGATCGGCCACTTGGGCAGCACCCGGGCGCGGCAATGCGCCAAAGGCAAAACTCACCACCAGCACACTTCCTGTCTTCAGCAGATCGCGCCGCGAAATCGAAAGATTTTCTTGTGCCATGGCGACCCTCCTTCAGGCGCGCGCCGCACGCATCACCGCTTGCAGAATACGCGTGTGCGTGCCGCAGCGGCACAAGTTACCGGCGAGGCTTTGCTTGATCTGATCGAGGGCGGGCTGGGGGTTTTGCGCAAGCAGCGACTTGGCCGCCATGATCATTCCATTCGTACAGTAACCGCATTGAGCGGCCTGCTCGGCGATAAAAGCCGCTTGGACGGGATCGGGCTTTTCGGGCGTGCCGAGTCCTTCGATCGTGGTCACCGCGCGGCCCTCCACCTGTTTCACGGGAGTCACGCAGGAGCGCGTGGCTTTTCCATCGATCAGCACCGTGCAGGCGCCGCATTGGGCGAGTCCGCAACCGAACTTCGGTCCATACAGCCCGAGTGAATTACGCAGAATGTAGAGGAGCGGCTGGGCCGGATCCCAGGATTCGACAGTTACCGCGCCGCCATTCACTTGAAATCTATACGCGGCCATAGCGCCTCCTTATGAGGACCACTGTATCAGGGCTTGCGTCCGCCGAAAACCGCGAATTCGAGCGCCTTAAAGTAGCAGTCGACGTCCGAGAACCCGATCTCCCTAAGCCACTGGCATTGGAGTTCCATAGGCGCCAATATATTCGCGGATTTATCCGAGCGCTCGTACCACTTTTCCGTCACTTCAGCGCGGCTCTGCTCTGGATGCTGGCGCTGCAGATTATCGATGAACAGGCCGTCGGTGACCGACTTTGTCCAATCCGAGGGCGATGAAACATGCTCCACGTTGATGAAAATTCCGCCTCGGCTCAACAATCCGAAGATCTCGCTGTAGACCTTGCGCTTACGGGTGTCCGGCTGATGATGGATGGAATAGCCCGACACAATGGCGTCATAGGGAGCGCCAATATCAACGGCTTGCGTCCAGGCTGGAATACTATAGTCCGCACTTACAAAACGTACCGAGGCGTTCCGGTGGGCGAAGCGCTTCCGGGCCGCTTCGAGCATGGGTTCGGAAAAATCCGCGAGGACGGCCTCGGCTTGCGGAAAACGCTCCAGAATCGCCTCGGCCAGGACCCCATCGCCGCATCCGAGATCCATAAAATGCCGCACTGGCGTTCCGCAATTCTCAATCAGCCGGAGCATCATCTCAATCTGCTCCTGCGCAAACGGGATCCCCGCGCGGGCGCCTTCCAGATAGACCGCGGCAACCGAATCGGTCTTCCAGATTTCGTGGGTAACTTGAGCCATGGCACAAGTGTAACCTGCTATCTTGTCACTGGTGGTAATCGCAATCAGAACGGCGTGCGTGATTCTATGCTGGGTCGCGTGCTTTACGGCGTCCGCCGCAGCGCAGGACCAGAGCGATGACGCTTTATTGCCCGGCGGAAATGGGAAACAATTGGTGCTGAGCGCGTGCCGGCGCTGCCATACGTTGGACCGAATTGTCGACGCGGAATTGTGGACCTACCAGTGGCGCGAGACAGTTCAAAACATGATCGGCCGTGGCGCTAGGCTCGACGAGGAAGATGCCGAAATCGTGGTCCAGTATCTGGCGAAGAATTTCAGGCCCTCACGCGCGGCCAGGCCCAATATAGAGTTGCCGGACGGAAATGGGAAGAAAATTGTCGTCAGCGCATGCCAGTCCTGCCACTCTTTGCGAAGAATTACGCCCATGCATTTGACCGCTACCGATTGGCGAAAAATGGTGCAGACCATGGTCACCCTAGGCGCGGCTGTGAGACCTGACGATCTGGAAATAGTCGTAGAATATCTGTCCAAAAATTTTGGCCCCCCTTCGAACCGTGAAGTTAAGCCGTGAAAGTCATTGTGATGCTGGCCGCTCTGGCGATGGCCGGATGCCGCTCCGAACCCGCGCCGAAAGCCGAGCCGGCTGTGGTCAAGTGGAAGCCGCTGGGGGCGTGGTCGGGTCATGGAAATGCCCAAACCGAATCCTTTGACGCCGAAACCGGGGAATTGCGCGTCATATGGCAAACCAGCCATGAGCAGCATCCGGGGACGGGAATCTTCGCTGTGACGCTACACAGCGCGGTTAGCGGCCGTGTTCTGGAACCGGTCGTCGATTATCGTGGCGTGGGTCACGATACGGCATATGTGACCGTAGATCCGCACTTGTCTTACCTGGTCATCGATTCCAGCAACATCGACTGGTCGGTGAAGGTAGAGGAAGGTATTGTGACTGGCGGAGAGAAATAGCCCCGGAAAAGGGGCTGGACACCGGTACTGGAAAGTCCTACAATGTTAACCGTTGCGAGAAAAAGTTTCATTGACCGGCTCGGCTGAATCGAAGAAGCCTTGCATGTGAGATGAGGTGATCCTAAAATGGCAGAAATGAACAACACGGAAAGCACGCCGAAGGCCGTCACCCGGCGGGCCGTCATTAAAGGCGTAATCGCCGCGGGCGCAGTGTCCTCGGCGAGTTATCTGTTCCGGGCCCCCTCCCTGCTGGGCAAGTCAACATCGGCTCCCGGCTCGGTGGAGCGCCTGGTCACGCTCAAGGTGAACGGCCAGCAGCGGCGCGTCGACGTCATGAAGCAGGAGACGCTGGCGATGACGCTGCGCTACAAGCTGGGCCTGACCGGCACCAAGATCGGCTGCGACCGCTCCGAATGCGGCGCCTGCACGGTGCTGATCGACGATGTGCCGCACTACTCGTGCTCGATGCTCACGCACACGGCGCGCGGCAAAAAGATCACGACCGTCGAAGGACTCGCCAGCGCGGACGGCAAGCTGCATCCGGTGCAGCAGGGCGTGATCGACGAGCAGGGCTTCCAGTGCGCGTTCTGCATGTCGGGCTTCCTGATGGCGACTGTGGGATATCTTAAAGACCAATCCGAACCCCACGCGCGCGGAGCTGGCGCATGGCATTTCCGGCAACCTGTGCCGCTGCCAGGACTATGACAAGATCCTCACCGCGCTGATGCGCGGCGCAGAAAACCTGAGGAGGGCGTAACCGTGCCTAATAAAGTCGACTTCGACCGATCACAAGCTGGTCGGCAAAGAATTATACGACTCCCGATCTGTACGCGAAAGTGACGGGGAAGGCGAAGTACGCCGAGGATTATCGCGCCGACGGCATGCTGTTCTGCAAGCTGCTGCTCAGCCCGCTGCCGCACGCGCGCATCCGGCACATCGATGCCAGCGCGGCGCTGGCCATGCCCGGCGTCAAGGGCATCCTGACCATGGACGATCTTCCCGCTCCCGCCGACAGCCTGACCGACAACGGCACGGTGATTCACGGCCAATAAACGGGGAGAACGCGGGCTCACGAAGGAGCCGGTGTATCAGGGCGAGCCGATTCTGGCCGTGTGCGCGGTCGACGAGCTCACCGCCGCCGAGCGATCGAAAAAATCAAGCTCGATTTCGAGCGGCTGCCCTTCGTCGTCGATCCGCTGGTCAGCCTGCGGCCCGGCGGCCCGAACGCGAGAACCGACGGCAATGTCTGGGTCCGGCCCGCTCCGAAACCCGGCGCACCGGCAGGACGCGGGGGCGCTCCGCCGGCTGAGGTCCAGGAGGTGAAGTGGACCGAGGCGGATTTCGCCGATGCGAAGGAAGGCAAGATGCCGATGGGCAAGCCCACCGATCGAGTGGTCCTACGGCGATCGTCGACGCGGGCTTCAAGAATGCCGCTCTGGTGCTCGACGAAACCTTCATCACGCCCAATACCAGCCATCAGTGTCTGGAAACCCGCACCGCGATGGCTACTGGCAGAACGGCAAAGTTTTCGTTCATACCGGCACCCAGAGCACGGCGCAAACCGTGCCCGCGATCGCGCGCTGGCTGAATATCGATCCGGCGAACGTGGTCCTCATCAGCGAATACACCGGCGGCGGATTCGGCAGCAAGATCACCGGCGCCATCTCGTCTGATCATCCCGGCGCATTCTCTCGAAGAAGCCCGGCGCGTCCGGTGATGATGCGCATCAGCCGCGAGGAAGAGCATTACATCGGCCGCGGCGCGCCCCAGCCTGCAAGGCCGCATGAAGGTCGGCTTCACGAAAGAAGGAAAGATCACCGCGCTCGACATGTTCGTGATCCAGGACAACGGTCCGTACGATCAGAACGGCGATGCCGCCTCATCGGGCCGCATCGTGTCGCTGTTGTACCAGCCGCCCGCCATGCGCTGGCGGGGAATCACGGTCCTGACCAATACGCCGCCGCGAATTTCGCAGAGCGCGCCCGGGCGGTATGCAGGGCATCACGATCATGGAGCCGATCCTGTCCAAGGCGGCGCGCAAGCTGGGCGTCGATCAGGTGGCTCTGCGGCGCATCAACGCGCCTGAAGGCAAGGCGCAAATTCGGGCCCGAGGTAAGAGGGCAAGCGCAGCTATGCCACCAGCGCCTTCATCAAGGAAGCGCTCGACACGGGCGCGGAGCAGTTCAAGTGGGACGAGCGAAAAGGCGCTCCCTAAGCGTTCCGGCTCGAAAGTGCGCGGCGTCGGCGTATCGATGAGCTGCTACGTCGGCGGCTCGATCGGATTCGACGGGCTTTTCGTTCTGAAGACCCGATGGACATGCCTGCTTCCAGTCCGGCATCGGCAATCTGGGAACGGAGTCGGTGAGCGACGTTCATCGCGTGGCGGCCGAGCTTCTCGGCATTCCGTGGGAAAAGACTGAAATCTGCTGGGGCAACACGGCAAGAATCTTCCGTGGACCTGCGCTTCCGGCGGCAGCCAGACCACCCACGCCATGACGCGCGCCGCGCATGCGGTGGCCATGGAAGGCAGAAAACGACTCCAGGAGATCGCGGCCAAGACCCTCGGCGGCAAGCCCGAGGATTACGAGGTCGCCAACGAGCGCGTTTCCCGGAAGGGCGGCGGCGCAAGCATGACGCTGGCGCAGGCCGCGCAGAAAGCGATCGAGCTTGGCGGCATCTACGATGGCCACGAGGCCGAACCCGGACGTCAACAAATACACCAAGAGTTCGGTCGCAGCGCTGGCCGGTCAGGGCCTGATGGTGTCGGCCCGCGACAAATATCCGCACGACGGCCAGACGCATTCCTATGTCGCGACTTTCGCCGAGGTCGAAGTCGACCTCGAAACCGGGAAATATAATCTAGTCGATTTCCTGGCGGTCGCCGACGTGGGCACGGTAATTCACCCGCATGCGCTAGGGGGCCAGGTCCTCGGCCGCTCGACCCTGGGCATTGGCCATGCGATCGGGCAGAAGTGGGTTTACGACCAGCACTACGGTGTGCCGCTGGCCAAGCGGTTCTATCAGAACAAGCCGCCCACGATTCTGGATATACCGGACAAAATGGCTTGGGCGGCGGTCGGTATTCCCGATCCGGAAACGCCGGTGGGCGCGCGCGGAATCGGCGAGCCGCCGGTCGGCGGAGGGTGTGCCGCCATTTTGAATGCTCTTACGGACGCGCTTGGGGATGAAGTTTTCCGGCGCGCACCGGTGAATGCCGACACGATTCTGGCATCGCTCGAAGCGGGCAGACCAATGCAGGAGCCGCTGACGGCTCACATTTAGGAGAACGAAAATGGCTGTGATTCGCGACGTAATGCCGGAGTTCGAACTCTTTCAGCCGGCGACGACTGAAGACGCGGTGGCCCTGGTCGACCAGTACGGCGCCAAAGCGTGGGTGCTGGCCGGCGGACTCGACAGCTTCGACTGGCTCAAGGATCGCATCAAGCGTCCGACCGTGGTCGTCGATCTGAGCCAGATCAAAGATCTGGCCGGAGTGCGCCCGCTCAACGGCGGGATCGAGATCGGCGCGATGACCACGCTTACGGACGTGGTGCGCAACCCGCTCGTGCGGCAGAAGTACAGCATCCTCTCGGAGGGCGCGGAGGTGGCCGCTTCTCCGCAGATCCGCAACCAGGGCACCATTGGCGGCAATGTATCGCAGGATACGCGCTGCTGGTATTACCGGAGCGGCTGGAAATGCTATCGCGCGGGCGGCAATATCTGCTTCGCCGATACTCCGACCGCCATCAATCGCGAGCATGCCATCCTCGGCGCCGATCGCTGCGTGGCCGTTAATCCGTCGGATACCGCGCCGGCCTTGATCGCGCTCGACGCGCAGATGGTCATCCGCAATTCGCAGCGGCGAGCGCGTGGTGAATGCCGAGGATTATTTCATCGGTCCCGGCATCGACATCACTCGCATGAACGTGCTTAGGCCCGGCGATCTTCTGACAGCGATCCGCATCCCCTCCACATGGGCAGGGACGCATTTCTATTTCGAGAAAATCCGCGACCGGCAGGTCTGGGATTTCCCGCTGGTCAATGTCGCCTCCGCAGCGGTGTTCTCGGGTGACCGGATTGAACGGATCCGGATCGCGGTGAACGGCGTGGCGGCCCATCCGGTGCGTCTCAAGAACGTGGAAGACGCAATCACCGGGAAGCCGCGCAATGAGGCCACCGCCGAGATGGCCGGGAAAATGGCGACCGAAGGCGCCGTAACGCTGCGGTATAACGCCTACAAGGTTCCGCTCATGCGTAATCTGGTGAAGCGAGCCATACGGGGCGTGCCTGAGGCCTCCCTGCCGGAAGAAGCGCACAAAGCCTAATAGGCGCTTCTTTCACAATCGCGAATCGTCACTCGCGCGAGAACTGCACGAGCCGGTAAGAAATCCTGGATGCTGAGGCATTTTGCCGATGCGCGCATAATCCAAATTCCTGCTGTTTTGTTTTGAAATCTGAACATCTCCGCGTTCGGTCGTGAACGTGCTTAACGTAGGTCGAAGTTCGGGGCTGCGTCTAGCCGCTGAACGGTTGCAGACCCGATCCGACTAAGGAGAAACGCGATGAAACAGAGTACGAAGGATCAAGCCCAAGGCAAGCTTCACGAGACCAAAGGCAAACTGAAAGAAAAAGCGGGCAAGCTAACGAACAATCCTAACCGGATGGGCGAAGGCCAAGATGAAAAGCAAGCCGGCAAGATCCAAAAAAAGATCGGACAAGTTGAAAAGGTATTCGAAAAATAGAGAACGCCGCAGAGTGTGGACCGGGGCCGCCGTCGGTATGGCATGAGCGGGGGCGCGGTGGTCTCGGAGTCGCAGGCAAAGGCTAACGGAAACGGAGGATAGACCGATGCTGTTACTGATTATCATCTTGATTTTGCTTTTCGGGGGTGGAGGCGGATACTACGGCTACGGTCGCTGGGGTTACGGCGGAGGGGCTGGGATTGGCCTTGGCACCATCATTATAATTCTGCTTATTGTATGGCTCCTCGGGGGATTCCGTGGACCTGTGTGAGCAGCCCCACAGGGATCTTTTGCGCTAACCTAACAATTAATACTTCAGCAGGTCTAGCCTGCATTTATAACTGAAAGGGACTAGCGCATGAACAAATTTGCTCGATTCTTACTTACGGCTGTGTTGGTGCTTGCGGCAGGTCGATCCTATCCGGCAAAAGCACAATCCGTGAAGGCAGCGAAAGGAACGAGCGCAAATGCGCGCGCGGGGGACCAAGGTTCTATTGAGCGCGGTAAGTACATCGTTGAAAGTGTAGCGATGTGCAGCCGCTGCCATACTCCGCGAAAGAATGGAGTGGAGGAAAGCGACCAATTCCTGATGGGTGCGCCGATCCAGCCGGACCCGACCTATCCATCGTGGGATTATGCGCTAAGAGCGCCTCGTATCGCCGGTACGCCTCCTGAAACAGATTCTCAGTTCATCACAATGGTAACCACGGGGATTGCGCGGACCGGCAAACCTCCACTGGCGCCCATGCCGGAGTTTCATATGACGCGCCAAGACGCAGAGTCGGTCCTTGCCTTTCTTAAATCGCTTCGCCGCTAGAGCAGTCTGCCTGCCAAATTTGAAACACTGAGCACGGCTGAGGCATCTCGTAACTTAGCGGGTTCAGTGTTATGGAACATCCATTACGATATATTGCATTCGCATTTATAGTTATACCGGTCGTTATGGCATGGCTAGGACTGCTCCTGGCGGCGGCTATGCGCGGCAAACGAATTCCAATGTGTCCGATGTGCGGCTGGCCGAAAGTGCGCCGGTCTCATCGGACCAGCATGATCGATCGGGTAGCGGCTAAGACGGCGTTGTTCCCCTACCGATGTATGGGTTGCCGCAGCCGCTTTTACGCATTCAGAATGTCCGGAAAACACGCCTAGCAAAGAGCAAGATTCGGCTGCGCCCGCAGCGCAAGATCCGCAAACGCGCGGCGGCCCAGCTTGGGAAACGCGGCAGCGGCAATCATAGCTGCATTGTCGGTAGACAGACCTGGCGCGGGGAAGTACACCGGATAAGGCAAATGGCGCGCTTCTACCTCGGCGCGAAGACCCGAATTGCAGGCCACTCCGCCCGAGACAATGAGGCTCCGCGCTCCTATTCCTTCGGCGGAGCGAATGGCGCGACCCAGCAGCTCCTCAATGACGGTGCGCTGAAAGGACGCAAGCAGATCGAGCGTAGCACGAGGAGTGATGCGGAGCCAGTCCTCTTTTGTTGGGTGGGGATTCTCCTCGGCCAGCGTGCGCCTGGCTGCAATTTCGTTGCGGAGATCGTGCGCCTCCACCCAGCGCAGCACCGCGGTTTTGAGTCCGCTGAAGCTAAAGTCGAGGGTATTCCCTTTCATGTGGGCCAGCGTAAATCGAATAGCACGGGGATTACCGTGGGGGGCGAGGCAATCGATCAGCGGGCCGCCCGGATAACCATAACCAAGAAGCTTGGCGACTTTATCGAAGGCCTCTCCCGCCGCGTCATCGCGCGTCTTACCGAGCAGCCGGTATACGAAACCCGCTTGCACTTCGTACAAATGTGTGTGGCCGCCACTGACCACCAGAGCCAGCGCAGGCAGCTCAATCGAATTCTGGCTGACTACCGCATGAATATGCCCCTCGATATGATTCACCGCAATCAGCGGCAGATGGCGCACCAGGGTGAGCGCCTTGGCGTAGGTGATTCCCACCAGAAGCGACCCGGTCAACCCGGGCCCTTGTGTTACCGCGATCGCAGCGAGATCCTCCAGGCGAGTCGAAGATTGTTCGAGCGCCAGGCGCACCGCTGGCACGATTGCGCGCAGATGCTCGCGCGAGGCTAATTCCGGAACCACGCCGCCGTAACGAGCATGGATCGCCATCTGCGAAGAGACTACGGAAGAGAGAATACGGCCGCCATCTTCGACCACGGCCGCCGCGGTCTCATCGCAGGAGGTTTCAATGCCAAGGATACGCATCTGCCTTTAGTCTACATACATGAGTTAGAATGGAACACCCTAGGAGGGATTCTATGCCCGTCGATCAAATGAAACTTGACAAATTTATGGGAAAGGCGATCAGCGATGTAGGAGCGGCCTTCAACGCGGCGTTAGTGGTCATGGGGGATAGGCTCGGCCTGTATAAGGCCATGGCCGGAGCGGGTCCGCTAACGTCCGCCGAGCTAGCGAAACGCACCGGAACGTCGGAGCGATACGTGCGCGAATGGCTTGGCGCTCAGGCAGCGATCGGATATATCGAGTACGATTCCGGCGCCGGCCGCTACACCTTGCCAGACGAACAGGCTTTAGCTTTTGCCAACGACGACAGCCCAGCATTCCTGCCGGGACTTTATCAGCTGGTGATGGCATCTCATCGGGACGAGCCCAAAATCAGAGAAGTATTTCGAACCGGCGGCGGTTTCGGCTGGCACGAGCACGATCCTGAATTATTTCAGGGGACCGAGCGCTTTTTTCGGCCAAATTACGCGACTTTTTTGGTCAATTCCTGGATCCCCAAGCTGGACGGAGTCGAGGCCAAATTGAAGGCCGGCGGGCGGGTGGCGGATGTCGGCTGCGGCCACGGCGCCTCTACAATCCTGATGGCTGAAGCCTTTCCAAAATCCACCTTTGTCGGCTTTGATTATCATCCGAGGTCGGTCGAGTGGGCCCGCAAAACGGCCGCTGAAAAAGACCTTTCAAACCGGGTCAGGTTCGAGGTGTCTACAGCCAAAGAATATCCAGGCGCCGATTATGACTTAGTAACATTTTTCGACTGTTTGCACGATATGGGTGATCCGGTGGGGGCGTCGGCGCACGTTTTAAAATCGCTGAAGCGCGATGGAACGTGGATGATAGTCGAGCCCTTGGCCGGCGATCACGTAGAGCAGAATCTGAATCCCGTCGGCGTCGTTTACTATTGCGCTTCCACGCTGCTTTGCACGCCGGGTTCATTGGCGCAGGAGGTCGGCATGGCCTTGGGAGCGCAAGCGGGCGAGAAGCGCATACGCGAAGTAGTTACGAAGGGCGGATTTACGCGGTTCCGAAAAGTCACTGATGCGCCTATCAACCTGGTCTTTGAAGCGCGTCCATAATCAGCAGCGAATCGGGTGCTGCTTTCGGAGTTTGACTATCGTCTGCCCGAGGAATTGATCGCGCAGGAGCCGCTGGCAGATCGCGCCGCATCGCGCATGCTGGTAGTCGATCGGCGCAGCAGCTCGTGGGAAGATCGCTTCTTTCGCGACCTGCCCCACTATCTAAATCCCGGCGACTGTTTGGTGCTGAACAACTCGCGTGTGTTTCCGTCGCGTCTATATGGCCGACGCGAGCATGGAACTGGCAGAGTCGAAATCTTTCTCATCAGGCAGATATCGTCCGACGGGCTCACTTGGCAGGCGCTTGTGCACCCCGGACGAAAAATGCGCACAGGTGAGCGGATTTTGATCTCCGAGGATTTGAGCGCGGAAATTCTCGGCCGTGGACCGATGGGTGAGCGCATGATACGGCTACGGACAAGCGGCGATCTTTTCACTATCCTGGACCGCGTGGGACATGTGCCGCTCCCCCCATACATCCGCCGCCCGGATCGGGAGAACGATCGGAGCCGTTATCAGACGGTTTTTGCGCAAGAGCGCGGATCGGTTGCCGCGCCGACGGCCGGACTCCACTTTACGACAGAAATGCTCGAGGCTTGCCGTGCGGCCGGCGCGGTCGTGACGACGATAACGTTGCATGTAGGTCTGGGAACATTTCAACCGCTGCATGGGGAGGCGATCGAAAATGTGCGGCTGCATGCGGAGCGGTTTACCGTGCCTGAGGAGGCGGTGCGCGCTATGGACGCGGCGATCCGCGTGGTGGCGGTGGGCACAACTTCGGTGCGCGCGATTGAAAGCGAGGCGGCGGCGCGAGACCGAACTCTTCATTTATCCCGGTTTCCGCTTCCATCGCACAGGTGCGCTGCTGACCAATTTTCATCTGCCGCGATCGAGCCTGCTGGTGCTGGTATGCGCGTTTGCCGGCCGCGAACTGACTCTAGCGGCCTATCGTCACGCGGTTGAGGCAGCGCTATCGTTTTTTCTCCTACGGCGACTGCATGCTGATCCTGTAGCCTATGTGATAATCAGATTGGTGTAGTTTCCCCTTGGACCATCGATCTCCACTCTCGGAGCTCCTGGCGCGAGCTCGACGGCGATGTCTCACATATCTGGTGGTGGACCAGTCCGCGCTGGCGGCGACCATCGGAATGGCGGGGGTAATTGTGTTACTGCTGGCCGGTACACAAATCCTGGATTGGTATTGGATCGCGCTCCTGACTGTAGCGAGTCTCGGCACGGGTTTGTACCGGCTCAGAAAAACCATTCCGTCCAATTACAAGCTGGCGCAGCGAATCGATAAAACGTTAAATCTCGCGGACACGCTGTCGACAGCCACGCATTTTTCTACGAACACGACTCGCGGGGACGAGGCAATACGGGAGCGTCAGCGCCAAGAGGCGGACCAGCTCGCAGGAACAGTGGATATCCGGCAGGGGAATTCCGTTCGCGCGGCCGCGCTATCTCTATGCGGCAGCGGGTCTGACAGCGGCGGCATTCGGCCTATTTGCGTTGCGCTATGCGGTGATCGGGAGCCTAAACCTACAGCCTTCGCTGGCGCGGATCGCCTTCGATACATTCTTCCCATCCAGGCCAGAGCTGGCGCGGGCGAACCGGCGGAAATTGGCGGATCAGCGGAGAGCCCGGATGGATCCAAATTCGGCGCAGTCCACAGGACGATCTCGCCATGGATCCCGAGCTCCAGGATGTTCCGGCATATGAGAATCCTCAAGACATCGGGCGCGAAACCCAGGACGCGAAGGCGAAAGCGGACTCGGACAATAACAGTCTTGCGCCAACCGGTAACGACGCCAAGCAGGACCAGCAATCGGCAGCCGACAGCGCCCCGGCGGGCGCTCCCAATGAAGACAATCAAAGCGCGAAGCAGGAATCGAAAGAGGGCGCAAAGCAGGCTTCAAAACAGGGATCGGGCAACGATGGATCGTCGTTGATGGATAAATTGCGCGATGCGGTGGCCGACATGGTGAACAAGGTGAAGTCGAACCAGTCGCCGCCGGACAATCAAAAGGCGCAGAAGAGCCAAGCCGGCAATAAATCGAACGAAAAAGGCTCGGCCGCGCAGAAACCCGAGCAGGGCGCGTCCTCTCCCGGGCAGAGCGATCAGCAAGAGGCCGATGGCGGCGATAAGCAGCCGTCGAATGAGGGAGGTCCCGCGCAAGGTTCGGACGCGAAGGCCGCCCCGGACTCGAAGAGCGGAATCGGCTCCGCAGATGGCGATAAAAGCGCGCGCGATGCCGAGCAGCTTGCCGCGATGGGCAAGCTCAGCGAGATCCTCGGAAAGCGGTCGGCCAATGTCACGGGCGAGATGATCGTAGAGGTTGGATCGAGCAAGCAGCAGCTCAAGACGCCCTGGGCGCCAAGCAATGCTGCGCACGTCGAGGCCGGGCGGTGAAATTCATCGCGACGAGGTTCCACTCATGTATCAGCAGTTCGTGCAACAATATTTCGAAGAAATCCAAAAGATGCCGGATCCTCACGGCGCGCCCAAACGATCCACTTCTAAAACCCAGTAGAACGCGGCCGCGCCGGCCGTCTTATTAGACGGTCTTGCGTTTGGTGTGGGGCGAAGGTCGTTCCGAAGTCGCGGGTTTTTTGGCCGGCTTGCTTCGCAAGACGCGGTTCACGGCGCGTATCAGATGCGCAACCTCATTGGCGCTTTTCTGGATCACGACGTCGGCTCCGGTATTAACCTCGTTGAAGCCCATCGACTCCACGCTCGCCGACACCAGGATGATGGGCAGGTCCGGCGCTTGTTTGCGTAGCTTGCCGATCAATTCGAGACCATCGAGGCCCGGCATTTTATGATCTGTCACGACCAGATCGAATTTGTGATGTACGAACTGGTCGAGAGCTTCTACTCTTCCGGCCGCCGTGAAAATCCGATGACCTAGTTCTTCAAGCACGTTCTTGCGGGCGCTAAGTCCGTGCGCATTATCGTTCACCAGAAGGATACGCGCGTGTAACAGAGAGTCGGAATGACGGGCAGGCATTGGATGGGAACAATGGAAAGTAACAGAGGTGTGACAATCATGTCAACACATTTGTAACGATCTCAAACGCCGTCAGATTTGGTTCTTGACTTTCAGCGGAATGAATTCAGAAGAGGGTCGCGAGCTTCTATTCCACTTCGCGTGGAGCGGTGTAGCCGGATTTGGCGACGATTTCATATTTGAAGGGCTTGCCCTTCTCATCGGTCATGCGCAAAGGCTGATTGTTGTCCGGATTCACGAGCTCCACTTTGATCTTGCGGAATTTCCCGTCGCGAGCCTGGTTGGAAGAAACGTAGGTAAGTGTGTATTGGCTACGCAGCGCATCCGAGATGGTGTGGAAGATCCCCGGGAACTCGCCGTAGAAGCGCGGGAAGAAACTCATGCCGCCACTCTCCTTCGCGAACGTCTTCATCTGAAGATCGGCCTGCAGGAAGGTCATCTCCTGGAGCTGGCCCATGCCCATCGACTCCGCCATGATGCGGATAGACTGCATCAACCCAATGGCGTAGATGGGAACGCCGGCGTCCTGGATGGAACGCCGCGCCTTATCGTAAGTTATCTTGCTGAAGGTGTCGACACCGGAAGAAATCAGAAGAATGGCTTTTCGTCCTTCGATGTTCTGCATCCGCTGAGCCGTGTCGACGACCGCATCGTAAAGATTGGATTCCGAGAACCCGGGGATGCGCAGCATCTGCATCGCTTCATAGGTCTGCTGCCGGTCGTTGGAGAAATCGGATAGAATCTCGGATCGCATGTCGTAGGCCACGATGGCCACGTAATCTTCGGGTTTGAGCGTCTGGACGAATCCATAGGCGGCCATCAGAGTCTGGAACCAGGTCTGGGAATAGAAGCTCTGGAAGCGGTTGGAGAACTCGATTACCATCGCGATGGTCATCGGTGCTTCGGCGGTGGAATAGCTGGTCAACGCCTGAGGCACATTGTCTTCGAGAATCCGGAAATCGGCTTTGGGAATCTTGGGGATGAACTGACCTTTGTTATCGAGAACGGCTACATCCACGCTAACCGTGTTTGCGTCCGTTCTGAAAACCGGCGCGGTGGCGGGAATCTCCTTATCTTTTTTCTCGAACTTGGAGGGGATTTTTGGCGCGTCGGGGGTCGCTGCGCCGGGATCCGCCAAGCCCGGGTCGGGCGCACCGGAATTCGGGCTGGTCTTAGGCTTTGCGACCGTTTCGCTGCTGCTGCCGCTGCCGAGCGGACCCTGCTGCGCTCGAGAGAGAAAAGTCAAACCGAGGGCGCAGGCGGAAAGAATCGCGATAACGCGGAACGCTCTCATGACCTCACCATAGCAAACTAGACGCGTCGTGGGAAGGCGCGGTTTACGCCAAAAATCGAGTGTTTCTTCCGCCCATCGCTCAATTCACCCAGGGCCCGCGGCCCGGGCCCTGCTTGCGCAGGTACACCTGGAACTTCCTCTTGGCGCGCGCCAGCTTCCAATTTCGATGAGCTTCGCTAAGGGAGCCCATCGGGTCGAATCCTCGCGTTTTCGGAAGCTTCAGAAACAAATATCCGAACGCCATGCCGCCCAGTTGGCCGATGTCGCTGACTCCGCTATTCACGTTCATCGAGTTCAAGAAGGAAATTCCGCCGATAATTGCGACGAAATATTTCATCTTGATCGGAAACAGAAAACTGAACAGAACCACCCGATCCGGCCAGAGCACCGCGGAGACCAGAAGAATGCCATAGATTGCCCCATTGGAACCTATGGCCGGAATATTCGGACTGCCGAAAATATAACTCAGCACCACAATACAGAGGCCGGCGCCGATTCCGCAGAAGAAATAGAACCGCAAGAAGCGACGCATGCCCCAAGTTTGCTCGAGCTCGCAGCCAAACATCCACAGGGCGAGCATGTTCCACACAATTTGCCAGATTCCGCCGTGCAGGAACATGTAAGTGGCGAGCTGCCAGATGAAGAACATCTTCACCACTGCCGCGGGAACCAGGGCGAAATAGGAAAAGAGCTCGTCCAGCCTGGTGCCGCGCGCGAAATATTGCAGCAGAAAGATCGCTACGTTTACGATGAGCAGCGCCCTTATTCCCGGGGGCAGTCCGGCTGGAGACAGGTAGGATCGGACATAGGACCGGGTATTGTAAGCCATGGAGTCGGCGCTCTTCCTAGGCTCAGGATAACATCCACTTCCGCCGCGGCCGGTTGCTTCGCTTCCGGGCAGGGGATATACTAACCGAGTAGTAAGAACGCGATCAACCGCGTGGAAGTAACAGCGTGGAGGTAACAGATGCATTTCGTAGAGTGGGGTAGAAACCCGTTCGGCCAGGACGTGCCGCTCCATATAGGGTTTTTCCTGATGTGGGTAGCCGCGATTGGCGGCTTGTTGTTCCTGATTGTTCATGCCATTTACATTCGGTATTTTGCGAGGGCAGAAGAGTACGAGGCCGTTCCGCCGGAACAGGTCGCCCGAGTGCCGGAGCGGGTTGCCC
Source organism: uncultured Acidobacteriota bacterium (assembly GCA_963799805.1). GTDB lineage: Bacteria > Acidobacteriota > Terriglobia > Bryobacterales > Bryobacteraceae > Palsa-187. The sequence continues at coordinate 577,163 of CAWCYF010000001.1, read as the reverse complement.
GCCATTCGCTGGGGGCACGGCTGTTTCACTGGATTATGGCCGCAGCTATGTTTGGACTGCTCATTACCGCCTTCCTCCCCAAAGCGGGCATCGAGTTTCCATGGGTGACCTGGCACTGGATATTCGGGATTGTCCTGACCGCCTCCATTATTTTCCACATCGTTCACGCCTCTTTCTGGCTTGATTTCTGGTCGATCTGGCCGGACAAAACCGATTTCGACGATGCGTCGAAGAGGATGAAGCGGGCTCTCGGAGAGGATGCTCCGCCGCCACGGAGATTCGCTAAATACCCGCTTGAGAACAAGGCCTATCACGGCATCATCGTACTGAGCGGTCTGGCCGTGATCCTGACCGGTGTATTCATGATGTTCCGTGTGCGCACCCCGTTCTTCACGCGCAATCCTTACATGTTCAGCGACATGACCTGGGGATTGATGTATGTGTTGCATGGGCTGGCGGGCATTGGATTGATCGGCCTGGTAATGGTTCACGTATATTTCGCGCTCAGACCTGAAAAACTCTATATCACTAAATCCATGATTTTCGGCTCCATCAGCCGGCAGCATTACCTCGACGCTCACGATCCGCGAAGATGGGCGCCCGAGCCGACCGCCAAGGAAAACAAGGCCGCAGCCTCGAATGCCCGATAATCTCGAAGATCGTTGCAATGCAATTGAGGAATGCTACGAGTTTATGCTCGCTTACGCCGCGCAGGGGCTGCCCGGCGACCAAGGTAGCCAGTCCGGCGGACAACTCCGGCATTTTCTGAACGGCGCGGTGCAGGCTCTCTCAGGACTAGCCGATGCGTACACTGCGGCGGTCGAGAAGGAAGGTATGGATGCGCCGGACCGTTACCGTTCGTTTCTCGCCGTAGTGGATCGCGACGCTCGCGATTCGCTGGCCGCGGTCGAGCTGGTTCTGGCCCAGCCGCAACTCAGCTCGCAATTGATCGATAATCTAAACGCTTCGATTCACTTACGCGCTCTACTCACGGACCTGTTTCTTATCGATGAGATTTTCAAAGCGCAGCGCATCGGAGCCAAGTCCGTCATCATAACTTAGCAGTCAGTGTAAACGCTTCGATGGAACTCCCGTTTTCATGGTTAGGAGAGTCCACAAACGATGAAAAAAATAACCACTACATTCCTGCTATTAACTGGCGCTTTCGGAGCATCATTGATGGCCGGCCAAACCACTACTACACCGCCGACCCATACACCCCCGACCCCCGCGACCATTGCCCAGCGCGAGGTAAATGCCCTAACCAGGTTCCTGACGCTTACGGCCCAGCAGCAGCAGGAGGCGTTGCCGATCTTCCAAAACGCCGCCACTCTTAATGCTCCGCTGCAGACCCAACTTCAAACCGCGCGCACGACCCTGAACACGGCCGTGACGGGTAATAACTCGGCAGGAATTACCCAGGCCGCTAATACCATCGGTACCCTAACCGCTGAAATTACGGCGAATAACGCTAACGCCAACGCGCAGTTTTATCTCATCCTGAACCAGACTCAACAGACCCAATTTATGCAGTCTCAAGGTCGAGGCTTCGGTGGTTTCGGCGGCGGACCCGGACCCCGTTTTCGGGGACGCGCACAATAAATTAATTTTGGCAGCGAGGTACTCATTCTCTGTGCGCTAGCAAACTTCGTACCTCGCTGTCGCTCACTTGCTCGAAATTCAGGTACCACTCGCCGACGGCGTGGAAAGGCTCGGGCGTGACCAGACATACACAATCATCAGCTTCGCTTTTCAATTGACGGCAGGCTTGCGTCGAGCCGACTGGGACGGCTGCGATCACGGCGGCTGGCTGCAAACTCTTTACATAGCGGACCGCGGCTAGCATGCTCGAACCGGTGGCTAATCCATCGTCCACCAGGACCACCGTCCGGTTATCCAGATTTGGTGCAGGCGCGCCACGGCGATAGAGAGCTGCGCGGCGTTCCGCTTCCATTGTCGCTCTCGCCACGGCGGACTCGATCTCTTCGATTGAGACACCCAACTCCCGGATGAGCTCTTCATCGAAAATCATCTTGCCGCCGGCCACTGCTCCCATCGCGAGTTCCGGCTGCCACGGAACTCCAATTTTACGCACCACTACGACGTCCAACGGCGCGCCGAGAGCGCTCGCCACAGCGGAACCCACGGCAACACCGCCCCGCGCGAGGCCGAGAACGATTGTATCCTTGGGCAAGTTACGGGCGGCCAACTCAGCGCCTAGCAGGCACCCTGCCTCGAACCGGTCTTGAAATGGCAGACGGATCATGAATGAGTCCCGTCGTCGACGCTGCTAATCCTTTGCAGGAGGATTCCGCAGATGACCGAAAAATACGTCTAAGAAATCGAGTTGGGCTTTATGCGGCGTCGGCTCGGGAGCGATCTTGTCGCCCAGTCCCATGGCCAGATCGGCCCGGTTACTATAGACCGGCCACTTCGGCAAATCAGCGCCATTTGGATCGCCGGTGGCCGCGAAGTTCACCCAGTAAGATGACATTGCATCGGAAAGTTTCCGGTCGGCGTCCTCCCAGGGAGCGTCGATCATTTTAAGGTTGTGAAACACGTAAACGATTTCGGAAGCGTGAAAAGCGCCGTACCGAGCGCTATCCGGTCCGGGAGGCACTCGGCTGAAGTAATAAAGATACGCGCCGGACTTGCCGGTTTTGGACTGCATCCGCGCCCAGGTTCGCATCTCCCATCCGAAAACCGTATCGCGCCCGAGCGCGTAGAACGACTCCTCGGCCTGCGCATTCGAGCCGGCTGGATACGCCTTTAGAAATGCGTCTACGTTGACGCCAGGACGGCGGCGCAACTGCTCGATGAATATCTGCGAAGTGCCGTTTGCGGGCCAGGTAGCGAGCGACTTCCATTCATCGGCATTCGATCCGACGAGCAGTGGAACATCGTTTTGTTTACCGCCGGCAAAAATTGAATAAACGTCTTCGGGAAGAAACCAACCGTCTATATTCGGCATCGCTGCATCGCTGGCTCTCAAAAGGTCCTGCGCGGATTCAGCGCGCAGATCCCGCACCGAATTGGCGCCGAGCGAGTGGGCGATTTTTATGCCTTCGTTTTCAGCCGCGGCCAGCGTGCGCATGGGCTCGAATACGCCACCGCTTTCCCCAATCACACGTTGGAAAAGCCCGCGCGCGAGCGGGGATGCCATCAAATAATTGACGCTCCAGGAACCGGCCGATTCCCCAAAGACGGTCACGCGTTGCGGATCCCCTCCAAACGCCGCGATGTTCTTTTTTACCCACGCGACAGCAGCGAGCTGGTCGAGAAGCCCATAGTCACCCGAGGCATTGTGTCCCGATTCTTGGGTCAGCTCGGGATGAGCGAAGAATCCGAAAATGCCCAGGCGATAATTGATGGTCACCACCACGACGCCTTTTTTTGCGAGTTCCTCGCCGTTATACACATCGAGAGAACCGGCTCCCCGGGTGAGCGCCCCGCCGTGAATCCACACCATGACAGGATTGTGATCTTGGGCCGATTTCGCCGCAGTCCATAAGTTGAGATATAAGCAATCCTCGCTGACGGGTTGGGGCTTGAACCAGTAGAGAGAACCTTCAGCGTAGGGAGTTTGCATGCACACCGGAGAAAACTCAGCGGCCTTGCGCACGCCGTCCCAATTAGCCGCTGGTTTCGGAGGGCGCCATCGCAAATCGCCCACCGGAGGCGCAGCGAACGGCACACCTTTGAAGACTCGCACGCCAGGACTCGATCCGGCGATTCCGGAGAGCTGGCCATTCTCGACGCGTACTGGATCGTCAATAGCGGCCATCAGCGGCGCCCAAGACGCCAGCACCGCGAAAGGGATCAAAAGCCGCATGTCCGAATGATACATGAGAGCGCACGAAGACGCGGTGACCTTCTCGCTAGATGAGACACGATATCATCGGTTCTGCGGATGAAACCAACCCTGATCTACGACGGGCGATGCGGATTCTGCAAAATTTGGATCCACTACTGGCGCCAACTCACGGGCGATCGCGTGGAATATGCCCCCTCGCAGGAAGTTGGCAATCTCTACCCGCAGATCCCCCCGGAAGCGTTCAAGGAATCCGTTCAACTGGTGCGGCCCGACGGCACGGTGGCGAGCGGCGCGCGAGCGGTCTACGAAACACTGCGGATGCAGAAGATCTACGAGTCATCGCGTGTAATTGCGGGCGTGAGTGAAGCCGCGTACCGTTTCATCGCCCATCACCGCGATCTCTTTTATCAAGTGACCCGATTTACGTTCGGCACGCGGATTGAGCCTGCGCGATTCACCGGGACCCAATGGCTTTTTCTGCGCGTTCTCGCTGTCATATACGCCATCGCGTTTGCGTCTCTCGGCGTTCAGATCACTGGTCTTATTGGGGAGCAGGGCATTCTGCCGTTGACCGATTATCTGAAGGCCGCAGGCCAAACTTTTGGAGCGGCGCGCTTCTTCGCGGCGCCGACGGTCTTCTGGTTCAACAGCACCGACGACATGTTGCGCGCGATATGTTGGACCGGTGTAGCGCTCTCGGTGCTGCTGTTCGCGGGCAAACTTCAGCGGCTGATGCTGGCGCTGCTCTTTATTCTGTACCTTTCGCTCAGCGCGGCCGGTCAGGATTTTCTCACTTTTCAATGGGACGCGCTGCTGATCGAGGCTGGTTTTCTGGCTATATTTCTGGGCCGATCGCGGATAGTGGTATGGCTCTTTCGCCTGCTTGTATTTCGCCTCATCTTCCTTTCCGGCGGCGTCAAGCTGCTGAGTCGCGATCCGAGTTGGGCGAGCCTCGACGCGATGAGTTTTCATTACCACACGCAACCGCTGCCGACCGTACTTGCCTGGTACGCGGATAAGCTTCCGGACTGGTTTCAACGCGATTCGACACTGCTAGTTCTGGTGATTGAACTCGGAATGCCGTTCCTGATCTTCGCGCCCCGCAGAATGCGCATGTTTGGCGCGGCGTTCATTATGGGTTTACAAGTCCTGATCCTTTTAACGGGCAACTACGGGTTCTTCAATATTCTGACTCTGGCGCTGTGCTTGTTTTTATTCGACGATCGAGCCTTGCGGCGGTTCATTCCCCGGCGCTTACGCGAGCGCGCGCAGAATCCGGTTCTCATGGGCCGGTGGGCTCGCGCAGCCCTCGGCGTGGTGGCCGCGGTGATCGCCTTTTTCGGTCTGATGCGTATCGTTGAAATGACGATCGGCGCCCTCCCGGAGCCCCTGCTCTTTTTTTCGCGCGCTGCCGCGCCATTTCAGATCGTTAATTCCTACGGATTATTTGCAGTGATGACCACCACGCGACCCGAAATCATAGTGGAAGGATCAAACGACGGAGATACGTGGCTCGCTTACGAATTCCGCTATAAGCCCGGCGACCCTCAGCGCGCGCCCCGATGGGTGGCGCCCTATCAGCCGCGCCTGGACTGGCAGATGTGGTTTGCGGCTCTCGGCAACTTCCGCTCGAACCTATGGTTCGTGGCATTTGGAGAACGGCTGCTGGAAAACTCGCGGCCCGTGCTGGGGTTGCTGGCGAAAAACCCTTTCCCGGAACATCCCCCCCGTTATATCCGAGCCATGCTCTACCAATATTCGTTCACGGATTGGAATACCCGTCGGCGCACCGGCGCTTGGTGGAAGCGCGAGCCCCTGGGGGTGTATCTGCCTCCCATCGGGCTGCGAGAGGCAAGCCCGAATCGTTGAATCGGCACCCTGTAACCATGGACGCTCGAAACCGGTCTTAACATTGTCCTACAAGCTATGATGAGCAAGTTCAATTGGCTGATAGTATTTGCGGCGGTAGCGCTCAGCGGAGCGTGCCTCGCACAGCCGACCGCCGCGGGAAGCACTCTCGGGGTGGTGGCGAAAATCGACTCCGATGCGCGGCAAATCGTTCTGAAGACCGATGCGGGCGCCGAGATCACGGTCATCATGCCGCCGGCCGCCAGTTTCCGCCGGGTTGCTCCCGGCGAAACGGACCTGCGTAACGCCTCGACCATCGCGATTACGGACATCAATGCAGGCGACCGGGTGTTGGCGCGGGGCAAGCCTTCCCAAGACGGAAAGTCGGTGACGGCGACGCTGATCGTCGTGATGTCCAAGAGTGATATCGCAAATAGACAAACAGCGGAGCGCGCCGATTGGGATCGCCGCGGTGTGGCCGGCGTCGTGACGGCGGTCGGAGGCGGCCAGATCGCGATTAACGTGCGCGGGCCGGGCGGAATCAAGCCCCTGACCATCGTTCCTGCAAAAGATGCGGTAATCCGCCGGTATGCGCCCGATTCCGTAAAATTCATCGACGCCAAACCATCCTCTCTCGAGGAAATCAAGCTCGGCGATCAGGTGCGCGCGCGGGGCGATAAGAGCGATGACGGCGCCAAATTGATGGCGGATGAGATCGTCTCCGGTTCCTTCCGCACCATTGCGGCCACGGTTATTTCGATTAATGCCGCTGAGAACCTGATGCGTGTTACCAATCTGGACGGCAAGAAGCCCATGACGATTAAACTCAATCCGGATTCGGTGCTCCGCAAATTGCCGCCGCAGATGGCCCAGATGCTAGCCGCGCGAAATCGTCCTCCCGAGGAAGGCGCAGGCGCGCGTGGATCGGGTAGCACCGGCGGTCGCGCCGGCTTTGGTGGCGGCCGAGGCGGGGGCGGCGATCTTCAGCAAATGCTGGAGCGCACTCCCAAGATTTCTCTGGCGGATCTGAAACCCGGTGACGCAATCGTCGTTTCGAGCACGGTAGGATCCACTCCGGACCAGATAACCGCGATTACTTTGGTTGCGGGCGTAGAGCCGATTCTCACGGCGCCCGGCCGCAAAGATATGGCGCTCGGTTCCTGGAGTCTCGATATGGAAGGGGGCGGCTCCGCGCCGTAGCCCAGTGGCTGCACGTCATGGGGCTGCATACAACGGCATGGACTTCGAAGGAGTGTAGAATGATCTCGTCGGTCAGCGTGACCCGTCAGGCAGTTCTTTTGTGCATAGCGATGCTGCTGGCGGCGGCGGCGCTGATGGCGCAGGCTCAAGGAAGCATCCACGGACAGATCACGGACCCGTCGAATGCAGCCATACCCAAAGCATCGGTGACCGTCAGCGGTCCCAATAACATCGTCAAGGTCGTGCAAACCGATAACGACGGTGTTTACGCGATCACCGGCCTGCCTCCCGGTAAATACACGGTGCGCGTCCTCGCTCCTGGCTTTACGCTGCTGGAGAAAGCCGATATCGATGTGCCGGCTGGACGCTCTTTAACACTCGACGCCCATCTGACGGTCGCCACCGAGAAGCAGGAAGTTACCGTCACCGAAACACAGCAGGTAGCGCTTGATCCCTCCGCGAATGCCGGCGCACTGGTTTTAAAGCAAGAGGATTTGGATATGCTTCCTGACGATCCGGACGACCTCGAGGCGGACCTGCTGGCGCTGGCTGGACCCGCCGCCGGACCTAACGGCGGTCAGCTTTATATCGATGGGTTCAGTAACGGCCAGCTCCCGCCCAAGGAATCCATCCGGGAGATCCGAATCAACTCGAATCCTTTCTCCTCGGAATTCGACGCTCCCGGCTATGGCCGCATCGAGATCCTGACCAAACCGGGGTCGGACAGGTTCCGGGGCATGGTGCAGTTCAATTACGGCGACTCGATTTTCAACGCCCGTAACCCTTATTCTCCGGAAAAGCCTTTCTACGACACGAAGAACCTGAACGCGAACGTAAGCGGTCCCATTATTAAGAGCAAGGCGTCGTTTTTCATTGATTTTGCGCGCCGCGACATGCGGGATTCATCTTTGATCAACGCTCAAATTATAGATCCGAACACGTTTACGCCCTCTACTTTGGCCGAAAGCGTAATCGCGCCCAGCGTGCGTACCAACATCAGCCCGCGTTTCGATTATCAATTAACCCCGAGTATCACGCTCACGGGGCGCTATTCGTGGGTTTCGACTAGCCTCGCAAACCAGGGCATCGGCGGCATCGATCTTCCGAGCACAGCATATTCGCAGAACAGCACCAACCAGACGTACCAGTTGACCGAGACCCAGGTGGTCAACACCTCGACCATTAACGAAACGCGATTTCAGTATTTCAGGCAGCGGCAGAACCAGACAGGAGACAATCCTGTAGTGAACGTTACGGTGACGGACGAATTCGCCACCGGGAGCAACTTTCCGCGGCAGTACACCAACAACGATAACTACGAGCTGCAAAACTACACGTCCATTACCCACGGGACGCAATTTATTAAGTTCGGCACACGCCTTCGCGACGCCGCGGCAGCCAGCTATTTCACCACAAATTACACCGGGCAGTTTGTCTTCGATTCACTGGCTGCCTATATAACTACGTTGCAAAATGTAGCGCAAGGGTTTGCGCCCACTGCCAATGGCGGGGGAGCCAGCCAGTATATCGTGGCCGGTGGAAATCCCCTTCAGAAGGTGAGCCAGTTCGATGCGGCACTTTTTTTCCAGGATGACTGGAAGGTCAAGCCGAGTCTGACGCTGAGCTTGGGCGCGCGTTACGAAATCCAGCAGAACATCAGCGATCGCGGAGACTGGGCGCCTCGTTTAGGCGTGGCTTGGGGCATTGGACCAGGCCAGGGTCGCCTACGGCAGCCCAAGACCGTTCTGCGCGGAGGCTATGGCTGGTTTTACACACGCTTCCCGATCGCCGATACTCTCCAGGCGGAGCGGTATAACGGCGTTAATCAGCTCCAATACATCGTGACGAATCCCTCTTTCTACTCGCTCTCGAGCAATGGGACGCCGGTTGCGCCGCCGGTCACGTCTCTGACCGGCTCCACGGTCCCATTGAATACGTTTAAGGTCGACTCCGATTTGACCGCGCCCAGGCTGATGCAAGCCGCCATCGGGATCGACCGCCAGCTTCCGAGGAATACGACACTCTCGGTCAATTACATCAATTCCCGCGGGATCCATCAGTTGCGCACGGTAAACATAAACACCCCGCTTCCGGGTACCTATTCGATCGCCAATCCGAGCGCAGCCATCTATCCGTACGCCGCCGAAGCCGGCGCGGGGGTTCTGGACCTTTACGAATCGAGCGGAAATTTCAAGCAGAATCAATTAATCGTAAATATCAATTCCCGCATCAGCTCGCGTTTCACAATGTTCGGATATTACGTGTACGGGCACGCCTATACGGACGTTCTCGGTCAGCCTTCGAATCCATACAACTTCGCGGCCGATTGGGGCCGGTCCAATTACGACGTCCGGCACCGGGTGAATATCAACGGCAGTTTGCTCCTGCCTTTTGGAATCCGATTGTCTCCCAACATCACAGCCAATTCGGCGCTGCCCTTCAATATAGTAGAAGGAATCGATCAATTTGGCGATTCCGTAACGACCAATGCCCGTCCAGCTTTTGTTCCGCAGGGGTTTAGCGCGCCGGCATGTAATGCGCCGGGCTCTGCTCCGCCTAGCAGGACCGGAGCCCCGTGCATCGTCTCAAGCCCGCAATATGGCAGCTTCGTTGTGAATCCTCTCCCGGGCATGACCGTCATTCCCGCTAATTATGGTGTCGGCTTTGCGCAAGTCAACGTGAATATGCGAGTTAGCCGAACCTGGGGCTTTGGCGAATCGGTTACCGCTAACAATAATCGCCGGCCGCCTGGCGGAGGTATGGGCGGCGGTCCGCGGGGCGCTCCTGGCGGAGGCGGTCCGCGCGGGGGCGGAGGTCCGGGAGGCGGCGGGGGCTTTTTCGGCGGAGGTGACGCCAGCGGAAAAAAGTATACCGTTACTCTCGGCGCGTATGTGATTAATATCTTCAACACTCTGAATCAGGGGCCACCCGAGGGCGATCTGCTCTCCCCGCGGTTCGGAGAGACCTTGCAGCTTGCAAATTTCGGCCGGGGCGCGACCCAATCCGCCAATCGTCGCGTGGAGCTGACCCTCCGCTTAAGTTTTTGAATCTTCGGCCCTGAAGCGCTACAGGCAGGCTGGAATGGCCTTCAGCTAAAATAGAAGAGAGCCATGAGCAGCGTAGCGCTGAAATCACAATCCGTTGATTCTGCGCCATCCTTAAGCGATCCCAGCCTTTATCTCGATCGCGAGCTCAGCTTGCTGGCTTTCCAGTGGCGCGTGCTTGAAGAGGCTCAAGACCCTGAAAATCCTCTGCTGGAGCGAGTCAAATTCCTCTCCATACTCTTTTCAAACCTGGATGAATTTTTCATGGTCCGGGTGGCGTTGCTGAAGCAGAAAGGCGCCTCCAATACGTTGGATGGATCGGTAACCGAGCAGCTCGAACGAATTCGCGCTGAGATCCAGCATTTGATGGCAGACGCGTATACCGTTTGGCGCGGCATTGCGGGCGAGCTCGAGCAGGCCGGCATCGAGCTACGCGATTATTCCCAGCTCACCCATCGCGAACGGGGCGTCCTCGAGGAGTACTTTCTTCAGGTGGTCTATCCGATCCTGACTCCGCTCGCTTTCGACCCTGGCCGTCCTTTCCCGCACATCTCAAACCTGAGCCTCAATCTAGCCGTCGCGGTGCGCGATTCCAAGGGAGTGGAGCGCTTCGCGCGCGTCAAAGTTCCCGATACGCTGCCGCAACTGGTGCCGGTGACAATCCCCAATCAGCCACCGAGCAATCGCCCGGTGATGATCTGGTTGGAGCAGCTGATCATTGAGAACCTGCACGCGTTATTTCCGGGCCTGGAGATTATTGAAGCTTATCCTTTTCGTGTCACGCGCGACGCCGAAGTTGAGATCCAGGAGTTGGAGAGCGACGATCTTCTCGAAACGGTGGAGGAGGCTGTTTGGCAGCGCCAGTTTCGAGCCGTGGTACGGACCCAGGTTTCGGGCGATATTCCCGATCATGTGCTGGAAATATTGGTTTCGAACCTGGAACTGAACCGGCGCGACGTCTACCGGGTGGACGGGCCACTCGATCTGAGCCGTCTGCGCCAACTGCTGCTGCTCGATCGCCCGGATTTGAAGGACGCTCCCTTTCTGCCTCACACGCCGCCTGAGCTGCATAAGAATTCGGAAGAAGATATCTTCGCATTGCTGCGCCGCGAAGATCTGCTGCTGCACCACCCTTTCGATTCATTTCAACCCGTGGTGGAGTTCCTGCGACGCGCCGCCGCCGACCCGGATGTGATGGCGATTAAGATGACCCTGTACCGGGTGGGCCGGAATTCACCCGTGGTCGAAACTCTGGTGAACGCAATCGAAAACGGTAAGCAGGTAGCCGTAGTCGTGGAGCTGAAAGCTCGTTTCGATGAGGAGAGCAACATCGAATGGGCCCGAGCGCTGGAAGCCGAGGGCGTGCATGTGGTGTACGGGCTGGTGGGTCTGAAGGTGCATTCCAAGGTCGCGCTGGTGGTGCGCCGTGAGGGCGAAACGATACGGCGTTACGTGCACCTCGGAACCGGCAACTATAACCCTTTCACCGCGCGCTTATATACAGACCTTAGCCTGTTCACGGCCGACGAACAAATCGGAGCCGATGTTACCGATTTGTTTAATTATCTGACCGGCTATTCCGCAAAAAACGATTTCCGGAAGCTCCTGGTGGCGCCCATCAACCTGCGGCGGAAGCTCGGGGAATTGATCCAGCGTGAGATCGACCTTTCCTCGCGCGGCGAAGAAGGCCACCTGATTTTGAAGATGAACGCGCTGGAAGACCCGGAGATGATTAAGATGCTCTATCAGGCGTCCCAAGCGGGCGTGCGCGTCGACCTATTGGTGCGCGGAATCTGCTGCCTTCGCCCAGGCGTCTCCGGAGTAAGCGACAACATTCGAGTGACCAGCATCGTCGGCCGATTTCTTGAGCACAGCCGCGTATTCTACTTCCGCAACGCAGGGCGCGATGAGATTTACCTGGGCAGCGCGGACCTGATGAGCCGGAATCTGGACCATCGCGTCGAGTTGCTGTTCCCGGTGGAAAATCACCGGCTGCTGACCCGCCTGCGCGACGACATTTTGGCGACTTATCTGGCCGATAATCGCAATGCCCGCACGATGTTGCCGGATGGGAACTTTGCCTGGGACAAAACCGGCCAGCCGCCGGTCGACAGTCAGGCGTTGTTTCTAAACCCGCCACGCGTGAGCTAGCAGCCCTACGTCTTCGGTTTCAAAAACGTCCCCTGCTCGAGTTCGTCGAAGGCTTGCCGGAGCTGCCCCTGCGTGTTCATCACGATCGGCCCATACCACGCCACCGGCTCCTGTAATGGCGCTCCCGAGCACAGGAGAAATCGTATTCCATCGTCCCCCGCCTGCACCTCGAGTTCGTCGCCGCGATCAAAGAGTACCAGTGAGCGATTGTCAGCTTCCGCAGGAGGTGTGGTATCCAACCAGCCTACCGATTCGGTCGGCACCGCCAGCGGACCCGACGCATTACAGAACTTCCCCGCCCCTCCGAAGACGTACGCGAAAGCATGGCGCGTGGTTTCAATGGGGAGAGTTTTTCTACGGCCGGGAGGGACCGACACATCGAGGTATATAGGGTCGGCCGCAATCCCGTCCACGGGGCCCTTGGTCCCCCAGAAGGTTCCGCAGACGACGCGAACGTGCGTGCCGTCATCGTCGGTGATCGCGGGGATATCCGCTGCTTTCACCTCCTGATAACGCGGCGGTGTCATCTTGAGGGCGGACGGAAGATTCGCCCACAATTGGAATCCATGCATCCGGCCCGCGGAATCGCCCTTCGGCATCTCCTGATGAATAATCCCGCTTCCGGCCGTCATCCATTGAATATCGCCGGCGGCGATAGCGCCGCGGTTTCCCATACTATCGCCATGCTCGACGGTTCCGGCGAGGACGTATGTGATCGTCTCGATCCCGCGATGCGGATGCCAAGGGAAGCCCGCCAGATAATCCTCCGGAACGTCGTTACGGAAATCGTCGAGCAGGAGAAATGGGTCGAAATCGGACGTATTACCGAAGCCGAACGCCCGGCGTAGATGTACGCCCGCGCCTTCGAGCGTCGGCTTGGATTTCATCAGCCGCTTAACCGGTCGAATTGACACGTTTATTCGCCCTTCTTCGGCGGTGGCGGGGGCATCGCGTTTGGCGGCAACTGATCGAATGTGGGCAGAGCTTCATTTCCAAGGAATTTGCCGTCGCGATATGTATTCTGGCACAACGGATGAGAGAATGCGCTAGGGCCGTCAACGGTTGGATAAGTGATATCGTCGGCTTTGGCGCCGCTTGCCGGATTCAGATTTGCGAGCTGGCGCATGCGTTTGGCGGTCTCGTGATCCGTGCACGCCGTATCGCCGCTGACACCCAGGCCTCCGACGATTTTGCCGTTCTTATAAAGAGGCACGCCACCTCCGAAGGAGATCAACCCGCCCTCAATCTTCTGCGGTCCCGAGCTCAGCGTTTGGGACGCCGGTTGCAGATCCGATGGCGAAAACGGATTTGACGCCGCAATTCCCCAGAGGCTGTGACCGGGCAGCGTCAACGTGTATAGACGCGCGGTGGAAAGTGGCATATCATCGGTGCTGAAAGCATTGGCGGTGTAAGCCTTGGCCTTCGCGATCGACAGGCTTCCGGGCCACAGCTTTCCGATATCGGTTTGCGAAGCCGCAATTGCGCATACTTCGCCATCGCGATTCACAGTTACCGCCCACTCTTGCCTACCATGGAACAGGCCGCCTTCGTCGCCCCCGGAGTTAGGAGCTTTTCCAAGTAATTGCTTGAGCTGGTTGGTATCGGGGACCTGGGAGCAATCGGCTGCTAACAGCCGTATACCGGCAAATAGACCCACTAAATAAATATACGTAATAAATTTATGGAACATCTCGACTCCTATGCGGGCATTGCGGCCCGCCCCTTCGATCATTGAAGCGATTGCAGGTATGCGACGAGCGCCTGCAATTCATCGCCCTTGAACTGCGTAATGTCGGGCATCAGCACCGCGGGTTTCAGAGCCTGCGCATGAGTGGCCCATGCCTCCAGGTTCGCCTCGTTATTGACCAGCATATTCGCGGCAATTCCCAGGCGGCTTCCAAGATGGGTCAAATCCGGACCCACCGTCCCCCCCGCACCGGTACCGCGGATGGTATGGCAAAGGGCACAGGGCTTTCCCAAAAATAGTTGCTGGCCAAGGCTCTGCTGTTCGTTGACGGGCTGCGCCGAGGAATCGCGCTGGCCCGCGAGCCACGCCTCATATTCTTGTTCAGGCTGAGCGACGACAATCAACATCATATGTGCGTGCTGAGCTCCGCAGAACTCCGCGCATTGACCCCGATACACACCCGGCTGATCGGCTTGGATCCGTATTAAATTCGGCTGGCCGGGGATCAGATCTTCTTTTCCATGCAGCCTCGGCACCCAAAATGAATGAATCACGTCAGCCGACAGGAGTTCGATATCGACAGGACGTCCGACAGGTATGTGGATTTCGTTTGCGGTCGTAAAATGCTGATCCACCGGTCCGCGTATGTATTCGACATTCCACCACCATTGATGACCGGTCACCCGGATCTCCGGCTGCGCGTGGCCGCCATCATGCACTGGAAATCCAGACAGAGTGTTCAAGCCGAGAACGAACACGACTGCCAAAATCGCGAACGGAATCAGAAAGCCACCGGTGAGAACCCAATCTTGTCCGCCGCCCACGTCCACCGCTTCGTGCTCGGAAAAACTGCCGCGCCGCCGAACCGCTGCCCATGCAAGCAGAATCCACATGATCACTGCGACTACCAAAAAGATGATTAATACGATCCAGCTTAATGACGAAATATCGCATGCGGCGGGACCAGCGGGATCGAGCATGTTCTGAGGGCCGCCGCATGCAGTGAGTAGAGTCGAAAGAGCCGAAAGGGTGAGTAGGCGTACACGCATACTTACTCCGGCGGATCCGGCTCCTTGGGCGTGCGGAGCGATTTAATATATCCAACGAGTTCCCAGATTTGATTCTGGGGAAGCTTGAGACCCCAGGCCGGCATTCCATGGGCGCGGCCTTCGGCTATCGAGTTAAACACCTGAGCATCGGAGCCGCCGTAGATCCAATCCTGATCCCGCAAGCTGGGCCCCATTCCGCCGCCGGCGTGATCGCCATGACATCCCGCACAATTGTAAGAGACGAACAGGCGGCGCCCTTCCGCGAGGATAATTTGGTCCTGGCCATAGGGATTATTTCTGGCAGTGAATTGTGGTGTTCCCCCCGGTACTGGGCCGACTGGCATCCCGATATCGGGCGTCGCTCCCTGCGCGGGAACCTCGGTGGCGGGACCACTGCAACCCGAGATAGTCAGAGCGATTAGACCGGCGACAATCGACAAGATCTCTTTTCGCATACTCACCACCTCATGGACGATTCTCCGCACGGAGATCGCCGTCGAGGGTAGGAACGCCGTAGCGCTCCAAAATTCGGTGAATCTCCACTCGACGCCGCTCAATAAACTCATCTAGAGTTTTCGACAGCTCTTTATCTTCCGGCCGGGTGCCTATCGAAATCGAAAATGTAAATGGCAGGAAGGGGCGGTCCACTTCAGGGGAGACCGGTTCGATTTCGAGCGGCGTTGAAGAATGCTTGGCAAAATAGCCGGCAAGAGGTCCCCACGCGATCGCCAGGTCCACATCGCCTCGCTCTACTGCTTCGATGAGAGCTGCCGGCGGATTCCGCCGCGCCAGATTGCCGTAAATGCTGTATGCCGCCATATTCCCGAACATGCCCCGGTTGGCGAGCGCTTGGGCCGGCGGTAAATTCGCGGCATCATCGCTGACGACATGCACTCCGATGCGGTACTTTCGAAGCGCCGGATCGTTCAGAGATTGTATTCGTAAATGCCGGTCGCGCCGCCAGAGAAAAACGTAGGTGGAACGATAATAGGGTCGGCTCGGATGCGCTTCGATAAAGGTGGACGGAATTCCCATCAGCACGTCGCATTTCTTCGCAAGGAGGGTTTTACTCACAAATGAGTCTCCCCTTTCAGGAGACCAGAAATAGGAAATCGTCCTGCCGAGATCGTGCGCTAAGAGCTGCGCGATCTCGTTGTCGAATCCCTGTTGCTGCTGGTTGGAAAATGGGAGATTATTTGGGTCCGCGCAGACGCGCAGTTCGGTTGCAAGAAGGCTTCCGGCTATCATCACGGCCAATGTGAGAAGGCGCAGCCATCTACAAACCGAATACATACAGCACCCCTCCGGGAGAGGAATAATTCTTAATCTCCTTCATCGCTCCCACCACTCCCAGCGCGGCGTAGGGATCGTCGGTCGAAATCGCAGGAAATGCGACGGCTCCCATCCATCCTCCGACGCCCGCGTACACCGCGACATATTGCTTCCCATCCGGACCGGTAAAAGTCATCGGGTTTCCGACAATCCCGGATGCAGTCTTGAACTGCCAAAGCGGGTTGCCGTTGTGGGCATCTATAGCTTTGAACCAGCCGTCCATAGTGCCATAGAACACCACGTCGCCCGCGGTTGAAAGCACGCCGCTATAGACCGGAAAATTTTGTTCTTTCACGCTCCATGCGGTCTTCGCGTTCTTCACGTCCCAAGCGACTAATTCGCCCTGAAAGCCGCCCGGACCCGGAAACATTTTCACACTCGCGCCCAGATAAGGCGTGCCGGCGATGTAACTCGCCTGCATCGCCTGATAATTCATGCAAGTGTTATGCGCAGGAATGTAGAGGTAACCTGTGCGAGGGGAAAGGGAGGACGGAACAAACTCCTTCGCTCCTGTCGATGAGGGACAGATGTTCTCAGTCGTCTGCCCCTGGTGTGTTGCTTTGGACGCGATCCGGTTGGGTAATCCGGTTTTCAAATCGTAACCCGTTGCCCAGTTTGTCGATTTCTCAAAGATCTCAGCGGAAAGCAATTCACCTGTCTGGCGGTCCAGCACGAACACGAATCCATTGCGCGCGGGGTGAATCAACAGCTTACGCTGCTGACCATGCCAATCCATGTCCACCGCAATGTTTTCCATGATCTCGTCGTAATCCCATTCATCGTGAGGCGTGAATTGAAATGCCCATTTCGCGGCTCCGCTATCTGGGTCGCGGGCAATTACCGACAACGACCACTTGTCGTCGCCAGGGCGCATATCGGGATTCCACACGCCAGGATTTCCCGTGCCGTAATAGATCTGATTCAGTTCAGGATCGTAAGTTAGCCAGCCCCAG
Organism: uncultured Acidobacteriota bacterium; assembly: GCA_963799805.1. Classification (GTDB taxonomy): domain Bacteria; phylum Acidobacteriota; class Terriglobia; order Bryobacterales; family Bryobacteraceae; genus Palsa-187. Next base: position 560,085 of record CAWCYF010000001.1, on the reverse strand, counting down.
ATGGTACTGCCGCCGAGCTTCCACTGATCGGGTGGCCAACTGCTCGCGCCCAAATCCTTGCCCTGATCTTTTTTGTAGAACGGTTTAAAGTCGGATCCGATGCGAACATCCTTATCGGGGCCTGTGTTGTATGCCCGCCAGGCTTCCTTCCCGCTGCTTAGATCGAGCGCGACTAGTTTTCCTCGTACCCCCAGCTCCGCTCCCGCATCACCGACGTAGACATGATTTTTCACGATCAGGGGAGCGCTGGTAACTGTCTCTCCGATATTCGGATCGCCAACTTTCGTCCGCCAGACCTCTTTACCGGATTGAGCGTCGACCGCAATGGTTTGATCGTCGAGCGTGTTGTAGACAATTTTGCCGTCGCCATACGCCGCGCCTCGATTCACGACGTCGCAACACGCGATGCCGACTGCCCGCGGGTCCGCATGCGGATCGAACTGCCATTTCACCGGCCCGGTCGGCTTCGTTAGATCCATCGCGATCAGGAAATTCGGATAAGGTGTCACGACATACATCGTGTTGTTCACCACCAGCGGTCCGCCTTCGTGACCGTGCGGAATTCCGGTCGTCATTTGGCTGACTACATGAAGATTCTTGACGTTGCTGGTATTCACCTGATCGAGCGTGCTGAACCGCGTGCCCGCCAGATCCCCTTCCGGAGTCGTCCACTCACCCGTAGATACCGGACTGACCACATGGATGCCGGCCTGCGCCCCAGGAATATTTTGGGTGCCGGACGAATCTTGCCTCGAAGCTCCACGCATGCGGCTACACGCTGGCGTCAGCGCCATGAGAAATACGATCGGAATCAAATACACGGCAGCGATCGGCTTCATTCGGCTCCTCCACTCCAGCTTGTGGATCGCAATGTATACAGATAGGCCGCGACATCCCGTGCTTGCTGTTCCGACAGACCCAAGGTGGGCATCGCAGTACCGGCTTCGATCGATTTCGGATCGCGGAGCCACTTCACCAAATTTTCCGGCGTGTTCGGAACCTCTCCCGCAATGTAGGTGCGGCGTCCGAAGAAAATCAGAGGCGGTCCGACTAGACCGCGGGCTTCTCGAATTCCGGGAATGGAATGACACGAACCGCAGTCGTAGTGCGCGATAACATTCCTGCCGCGCAGCGGATCGCCGCCGGTGGCTATCGTATATGCAAACACAGTACGGCCGCCCATGCATCCAGTCAGGGAGCAAAATGAGATTACTGCGATTGCGATAAATAGCATTTGCTTAGTCGAGATTCTCATCGAGCCCTCATGCAGACCTGCAGCATGATCAGTGGAATCCCCGCCCAGAGGATTCCCAAAGAAAACACGATACTCATCAGGACTCCGCCTAAAGACATAAACGCTTCACGAGTTCGCCCTTCGGCGCGCGCCAATTCCAAGTCCCCCGCCAGGCGGTGCCAATTGCGCAACGAAACGAGTCCGCCCGAAATAGCTACGGCCAATAATCCCAGGGTGATTAATCCCAGTACGAGCCGGACCCCGTTTTGATCGAGAAGTCCCCAATTAGGCACGTCCGCGGGGCAAAACTGAGCGGAAACGATTACGGCTACCAGTCCCTGAAGCGTCCAGGCCGCCGGACCTGCGCTGAAACCGTACCATATTCCGCTCGGAGGCAAGCTGTGGGGTTCCGCGGGATAAGTATTTGCATCCATGTTCTTAACGGATATTCGGCAATATATAAAGAAGACCTACGATGAATATCCACACGACATCGACGAAATGCCAGTAGCTCGCAACATCGGAATAGGCCCGATGCGGCGGGCGATCCGTTCTGCCGACTTGAGGAAGTATGGATATGTAAATGAGCATCGAAATACCAAGGATCACATGCGCCACGTGAAAGGTCGTGATTGTATAAAAAATCGATCCGTATGCATTCATACGGGGTGTTAAATGCTTTAGGTGATCGTAATACTCGAAGCCGGATATCGTAAGGAATGCAAGCCCCAGCAGAATGGTTCCGGCGAGCGCCGCTCGTCCCTGCGCAAACCTGCCTTCTTCGACTCGCTTCTCGCCCCAACGCAGCACCACGCTGCTACTGAGCAGGACGGCCAACATGATCAGCGCTAAAGTGAACTTCGGGGGCTCCTCCCTCAACCAGCGCCAGTCTCCATAGGCAGAGAAAGAAATAAGCAAAGAAGAGAATTACAAACAGGGAAGCTTCTGTCGCGATGAATAAGAATATACCTTGTTTCCCACGCTCCTGATCGATGCCCAGCGGCTGCAGGGCAACCTGCGTAATCACTTCAGCAGGATGAGTCACACTCATGCAACCCTCCTCTCGCGCTGCGGCCACATCCAGAACGCCATGACAATTAGGCCTGCAATGGCGCCTGCCAACGCGATCCAAAGATTGGCTGCTGCTATCCCGCCAAAAAACAACGTTAAGGCGAGCGTAAGGTACAGCGGTGTCATTGTGTCTTGCGGCATTTTTGAAAGCGCCTGCGGCGCGGCGTCTAATACACTAGTTGCAACCGTCAGCCGGCCTTGATCCCACACTCGCTGGTCGCCGGGATCGTACTCTTCGTCGTAGTCGTCCCACAGCGGATGTCTTGATCGCACGGTTGGGATGTGCACAGATCCGTATGGCGGCGGAGGCGATTCCGTGGACCATTCCAGTGAGTCTGCATTCCATGGATTCTTTCCGGCCAGCGGCCCCCGAAGGCTCCAAAAGAAATTGAGGATGCTTAGAAGAATTCCCACCCCGAGTATGAATGCCCCAATTGTGGAAAGCATGCTCAAGCCATCCCAGCCAAGTCCGGGAGGGTAGGTGTAGATCCGGCGCGGCATTCCCGCGATTCCCGCAAGGTGCATCGGGAAAAAGGCCAGATTAAAGCCGACGAACATGATCCAAAAGCTCAATTTCCCCAAGCTTTCGTTCATCATTCTGCCGGTGATTTTCGGCAGCCAATAATAGAAAGCGGCGAAGACCGGAAATACATTCGCTCCCACTAAAACGTAATGCAGGTGAGAGACGACCCAGTAGGTATCGGTCACCTGCCAATCGATCGGTATCACTGCGGTGACAATGCCGTCGAGGCCGCCGATAACCAGCGAAGCAATAAACCCCAGCGCGAAGTACAACGAGGTAGTGAGGACCGGATGCCCCTTCCACAGCGTCGCCACCCAGGCAAAAACCTGGATCGCGGTAAAAATTGAAATCGTCATGCTTGCGGCGCTGAAGAAACTCATGGACATGTGCGACATGCCTACGGCGAACATGTGATGGACCCATACGCCAAAACCCACAACTCCTGTGAGTATCGTTGCGACCGCGACGTAAGCATAACCGACGATAGGCCGCCGCGAGAACACGGGCAGGAGCATCGATATCATCCCGGTCGCCGGCAGAAAAATAATGTAGACCCACGGGTGGCCAAAAAACCAAAACATCTGCTGCCAGAGCAGCGGGTTTCCGCCGTGCGCGGCATCGAAGAAATGAAAGCCCCACCGCCGTTCCAGTTCAAGACATACGCACGCCGCGGTTAAGGCCGGCAGAGAAAACACAGCCGAAAACGACATCGTCAGCGTGCTGTACGCCAGCAGCGGCATGCGGCTGATCGCCATCCCGGGTGCGCGCAAGTGAAAGATTGTGACAATGAAATTAATGGCGCCTACCGTTGTTGAAATTGTCAGAAACAACAGCGCCAGTGCATAGAAATCCATCCCGTACCCGGGCGAATAAAGCGAGTCGGTAAAAGGCGTGTAGGCGAACCACCCCGCGTGCGGGGCCTGCCGCCAACCGAGGCTGGTATAGAGAAATATTCCGGAGATTACAAACGACCAATAGGTGAATGCGTTCGCACGCGGAAACGCCATGTCTCTGGCGCCAATTAACAGCGGCATCAGATAATTGCTGAATCCGGAAAGAATAGGCGATGCGTACCAGAAGATCATCGTCATCGCATGCATCGTGAAGATCTGGTTATAAGCTTCGGGAGTGAGGAGCCTTTGATCCGAACGAGCCAATTGCAGGCGCATAATCAGGGCTTCTACTCCGCCGACCACCAAAAAGATCATCGCTGTCGCGAGGTAGCGTTTTCCGATTTTTTTATGATCGACTGTAGAAAACCAACCCCGCACAGTGTGGGGCGTTTCCCAAATTTGAGTCAGCCGCTCTTCTGCAGCAGTGCTCATTTCCGTTTCGGCTCTGGTAGATAGACACGGCTGTGCAGATCATGTTTCTAGGATTTTGTTAGGAAGTTCCGGTTACTGTTTCGCCTCTTCCGATGATTCACCAAAAGGATCGGAAACAGCGAAGGGTACTTCCTCTCGATCGGCCGTGCCCACCCGCCAATTTCTACGACTAGCTTCATCCGCGATCCATGACGGCAGAGTCATCAGAAAATAGTCGCTCAAACCAGCCGCCTGTCGTTCGTACAGCTGCCGCTGGTTTCGCAATTTCGACTCCGTAAATAGACCTGCTTCAAAGAGTCGAGGACTGGACCCGAGAATTCGCTGGAGTTCCGTGAAGTCGTGCTCCGACATACGCCTTGTTCCCCAATCGTGATCGGCGGTTTCTTTGTTCAGCGCGAACACGGTCGCCATATCCGCAATTACGTGCCGTCCCATTGCAAATGTAAGCTCCGCTTGCCGCTGAAGATCGTCCTTCGAGCAGAGACTGACAACCGCAGCACAATCGACGATGGCGACGAGCGCGGTAAGCCATGCCTGGTTTGAATGCTGAGAGCGGAAATAAGCCAGCATCGGAAAAGATAAGTGATTCTCCAATACCAGGGCCGACCATTCTTCCCAAGTCGCTAACTGATCCTCAAATTTGTCGGGACTTAAAGGCGCGAATTGTAAGAGTGCGCCGGCAGAGGGCGGTGAACCAGCGCGTGCGTCTAATAGCGAAATGCGCAGCTCGCGTTTTGAAAAGGATTCGTACAGTACGGGCAAATATCCTATGACAAGTCCCAGGAATCCAATCCCCAGCCCAGCCTGGATCACGGCGATCGCCTTGGAAGCGGTATTTTTGGGGTCACCCGCGCTCAAAGTAAACAATGTGCTCGCGCTGAGGTAGATGTCGTTGCCAAAGGTGCCAGGAACCGCGCCCGGCTGCATTCGGGCCGCCCACTGCAGCAGACCGAACCCCAGAGTTAGGCCAATGGCCCACACTCCGAAAAGCATCAGCAGCGAAAGAGGGCCGTAGACGGCCAGAAACGCTTCACGGTGCCGGCTTGACTCGAGGCGGCGCCCAATCGCGGCAAATGGACTCCAGGTGACCCAGTAATAGGCTCTAGCAATGCGGAAAATGTGCTGGGTCCGTCGCGCGAGCACAAGTGTATCGAAAGCATCCACCAGCACAAGAGCGAGGATGCAGCATCCACAAATGGCAGCCAAGACTCGCACGTTTCGGACCCGGATTCACGTCAGAACGCGTCTGCGCCAGCCTCGGCGACGGCCTGGTCCTGCTTTCCCATGCCTCCACTGACGCCGACCGCGCCCACTACCTGATCGCCTCGCTTCAACGGAATGCCGCCAGCGAAGATCATGACACGACCGCGATTTGAGACATGAATTCCAAAGAATTGATCGCCCGATTGGCTGAGATCGGCGAGCTCCTTGGTCGAGATATCGAATGCCCTGGATGTCCATGCCTTATTAATCGCGATATCGACACTCCCAATCCACGCCTTGTCCATCCGGACATGCGCCACCAGGTTACCTCCCGCATCGACGACGGCGATATTCATAGGTTGACCGATCGCCTCTGCCTTTTTTTCCGCAGCGGCAATAATTCGTTTGGCGTCTGCAAGCGTTATCATATAGTCCTCCAAGAAATCTTTACTTCAGCGAATACAAATATGCGGCTAATCCTTTGCTTCGTTTTTATGTCGCACCGATTATTGAGCGTATCCCCTCCGGCTGGCGACAACGTCGCTCTCGCGTAACCACAGTGCAAATAGCCAGAGTGCGGCAACTAAATAGACGAGCCCCGCTGGAATCCACATAATCAGGCCGCCGATTTGTTGATCTTCAAGCGGAGTAAGTCCCCAAGCCTGCGTTGTGAAGGAATAGGCTGGATACCACACTGTGTGGGCAAACGTGAGAAGCGCGCCGAGAATACTCGTATGAATCGCGGTAGTGAAAATATATAAGACGCTGGCGCCGTAGCTTTCTCGCCCGTTCGCATAGAAAAGGGACCACCAGAAAAGAAGAGCGGAGCCGAAGAAACTCAGGTGCTGAGCGGAATGAATCCACTCGTTATGGAGCGTCGCCTGAAACAGTCGTGGCGCGTGCCATAGCCAGAGGGCGGCGGCATGGATCCACCAAGCCGTAATCGGCCGGGTCACGGCGCGCCATACCCGCTGAACGCTCGGACGCTTCGACCATTGTCCAAGCGTTTTACGCCATCCGATCGGCACACCCCAGAGCATGGGAACCAGCGGACGCGACAGAACCAGGAGCGGCGCCGCTCCCAACATCAACATCTCATGCTGAGCCATATGGGCCGAAAAGAGAACCTCGCCCAGCGGATGAAGCGGAGAAACCAGCGATAATACCAGGAATATCCAGCCGCTCCAGAAGCAGGCAAATTGCACTCTCGAGACGCCCCGTGAGGCTCTGGCGCCAAGCGCAAACAAAATCGCACTCAGGGCAAGAGGGATGACGATCCCCGGATCGAAGCTCCACGTGCCCCACAGATCGTGCGATCCTAGCGGTTCATCGGTATGTCCGAACGCGGCGGCATTGGCGAAAGCGAGCACCGCCAGCAGACGAAAGGTTCTCATTCGCAACCCGCCAGCATGAGATTCGGAATTGCTTGAGCGACAATAACCAGGAAGAATAAGCCGCTCAATCCAACCCCCGCCAGGGCCATCGCACGCCTGCGCGATCGGGAAGCGACGAGTTCGCCGGCAGTGTTCCGTTCGGGCGATCGCCATTGAATTAAGGAAATACCGCCAGCTAATATCGCGAGTACTAGCGAAGCCGCGGAAACGAGATAGAGGAGCAATTTTCCGTTATCGGAGCAAGCCAGCGGGGCCAGCGCGAAATTGGCCTCCAGATTAAGAAACCAGGCGATTGGGCTAATCGCAATTGCGGCCCACAACATCGCTTCGGGCTTCATTGAGACCCTCCCACGACGCGAGGCCCCCAGTACACGACCGCGTAAAGCGGAATCCAGATGCCCACTAAAAAATACCAGACCACACTGTCGACATGAACTCCAATCCGTTGCTTTTCGCCGTACCTGCCAATTACCAGAATGAGGATCAGCACTGTGGTCATCAACAGGTCCGCAACCACATCGTAGGTATGCAGAAACAAAATCGCCCATACGATGCTCCCGTGCGCATCGCTTGCCCAAGTGAAATTCAAACCCTTCCATTCGGCAGCTCGAAGGGCCAGAAATACAGCGGCTAACACCAGATTCAACACCAACCCGAAAATCATTCCACGACGGCTGCCTTTCTTCGCCGCCTCGCTCGCCCAATACGAGCCAGCACAACTTGCGACCAGCGGAATTAACGCGAGCGTTGCCAGTCCCGGCTGAGGCAACTGGACGCCCGGAGGAGGCCACACGTCAACCCCGAGGCGCAAATAAAAGTAAACCGCGATCAGAATACAGAACACGCTGCCTTCGATCACACACATCATTAGCTGTCCCCACCAAAGCGGAGACAGATTGGAAACGTTGTAGGGCGGGAGGCCAGACACGTCCAAAGTTCGGGGTCCATTCACGGCTTGATCTCCAACGGCTGGCGCGGCCAGAACCAACCAATCAGCCCGACCATTCCCAAGACCGACGCGATGTAGTACCAGTAGAATGCCGCCACGGATCCGACCAGGCCAATCGTGAAACCCACAGCGGCCAGAAAGGGCCAGATCGACGAGCCAGGAAGAACGTAGCGGTGGTGTGGAGCGGCATCGAGGAGACTGGTCACAAGGACCTCCCGACGATCGTTCCGCAATCCCACGACAATTCCTCGCTCGTTTTTTTCCGTCCAGAGCGGGTAGCGAGCGGTGACGATCGGAAGATAGACAAAGTTGTAAGGAGCCGGCGGAGACTTCGCTGCCCATTCAAGCGTCCCGGCCTCCCACGGATCGGAATCCGCTGCTGCGCCTCTCTTGCGGCTTTGCAGGACATTGGCGATGAAGAGCATACCCCCTGACGCGATGACAAACGCTCCTGCTGTTGCGAGAAGATTCGCTGGTCCCCAGCCCATCTCGGCCGAGTATGTATAGATGCGTCGTGTCATCCCGTGGAGACCGAGGAGATGCATCGGAAAGAACGTAATATTGAAACCAACGAACAAAATCCAGAAGGTGATTTTCCCGAGTTTTTCGTCGATCATCCGGCCTGTGAACTTCGGAAACCAGTAATGAAATCCTCCAAACAATGGGAACAGCGATCCTCCGATCAACACATAATGAAAGTGAGCGACCACAAAGAACGTATCGTGGGCTTGCAGATCCAGTGGAATGGAGGCGAGCATGACGCCGGTCATTCCGCCCGCGACGAAGATAAAAAGGAACCCGAAGACGAAGTGCATGGCCGCGGTCATTCGAATCCGGCCGCTCCAAAGCGTCGCCAGCCAGCAGAAGATTTGAACCCCGCTCGTAATCGCGATCATCATGCTCGCGGCCGTGAAGTAGGCCTCGCCGATTTGAGGCAAACCCGTCGCGAACATGTGATGCACCCATAAACCAAACGCGATAAATCCGTTCCCTACGAGTGACAGCACCATGGCTGGATAGCCGAAAACCCCTCGGCGAGAATTGGCTTCAAGAATTGCGGAAACCATCCCGAGGGCAGGTATGAAAATGATATACACCTCCGGATGGCCAAAAAACCAGAAAATGTGCTGATAAAGGAGGGGATCGCCGCCTTCGGCGGGGTTCACGAAGTGGGTTCCGATGGTTCGGTCGTTCGAGAAGGAATATGGTGCTGGCGATCATCACCGCCGGCATGGCGAAAATGACCATGAACGACTGCACCAGCATGGACCAGCAGAATATCGGCATTCGGTTGAGGGACATCCCCGGAGCTCGCATGCGCAACATCGTGACGATTAATTCCACGGCGACGCACATCGCCGAAATTTCGGTGAAGGTGATCATCTGCGCCCAGACATCCACGCCTTTGCCGGGGGAAAATTGCGGGCCCGACAAGGGCGCATAAGCGAACCATCCAGCGGCGGGCATCGTATCTGTAAGCGCCCCGCCATACAGTAAAAGGCCGCCCCCCAAATAAATCCAGTACCCGAACGCATTCAGCCGCGGGAATGCAACATTGCGGGTCCCGAGCATGAGCGGTACCAGGTAAACTCCCATTCCCTCCATCACCGGCACGGCGAAAAGAAACATCATTGTGGTGCCGTGCATCGTGAAGATCTGGTTGTAGCGACTCGAGCCGAGCAACGTATTATCCGGCACGGCTAGCTGAAGTCTCATAACGAGCGCTTCAATTCCGCCGAGCAGCAAAAAAATAAAAGCTGTGACGATATACCGCATCCCGATCTGCTGATGAGTCGTCACCGACAGCCATCCAGTAATGCCTCGCTTATTGCGCCAGACCCGATCGAGTTGGTCCCGTTCCGAAATTTCATTCACCTGATCGGTGAGCGCCGGATTCATTGAAGACTCTCCAAGTAATCGACCAAGGGCTGCATGTCTTCAGCCTTAACGGGGACCGTCGCCATGTGATTTCCGGGCTTGATGGTTTGCGGATCGGCAATCCACCCCGCCAGATTCCCTTTCGTATTCGGAAGAGTGCCCGCCGCAATGGTCAATCGGCTCGCGAAGTGGGTCAAGTCAGGACCAACTTGGCCGGCAGCAGAAGTTCCCTGAATCGCGTGGCAGAGAATGCAGGCATTATTGAGAAATATCTCCTGACCTCGTTTTTGCTCCGGTTGCGAAGGCGCGGCAGACGATTCGAGTTGATGCGCCAGCCAGGTTTCAAACTGCTCAATTGGCTCGGCAACGACCCACAAGGCCATGTGCGCATGCTGCAAACCGCAGAACTCCGCGCACTGTCCGCGGAATTTTCCGGCGTGATCGGCCTGAATCCAATCCGTCGTCACGTGGGATGGGATCAGGTCCCGCTTGCCCTGAAGATTAGGGACCCAGAAGCTGTGGATTACGTCATTCGACGTTTCCCGGATCATCACCGGCCGGCCGACTGGAATGTGCAGCTCATTCGCCGTCACGACGATTCGGCTAGCATCGTCGTTCGCGTACCGTACGTACCACCACCATTGATTTCCAGTGACTTCGATAACGAGGCTGTTGTGTCGATCTACCGGCCCCGATATGGACCTTCCGACAGAGACGCTCACGATCACCAGCCCGAACAAAATCAGAATCGTCGCGGCCGTTGCAATGCCCACCGCAGTCCCAAGTTTTCCTTCGGTCCATCGAGAGCTACCGCGAGGACGCCGCACGATGGGAAGAATCGCCAGCACAATCACGATCACAAATATCAAACCGAGTAGCCCAAGAAAAACCGCTCCGAGCCTGCGAATCGTCGCTGAATTTGGCCCCGCCGGATTAAGCGCCGACTGTTGGCCAAAAGCTGTTCCGGCGATCAGAATCCCCAAAACCGCCCGCCTCATTTGGCAAGGCCCTCCTTCGGATGAAGGAGTGTGTGTGGATTCTGCTCGATCGTGTCGGTTCGCTCCGGCGTTGCCGACTTTGGCTCCAGATTATTTAGAGATCGAACGTAAACTACCAGCTGCCAAACCTGGTATTCGGGAATTCGCCCGCCCCAGGCGGGCATTCCATTCGGCCGGCCCTTAACGATCGTGTCGAACAGGTTCGCCGGTTCTACACCATAGATCCACTCCTGTTTAATCAGAGGGGGTCCAATGCCTCCTCCGCCGTTGGCATGGCAGCCCGAGCAGTTGTAGGAGTTAAAAAGGCGCTGTCCCTCCGAAATCGCGAAGGCGCTTCCGTCGTAGGGATTCGTAACGCTTGGCTGCGATCGTGGACCACCGGGTTGGAGATCGCTCTGCCGGGCCGCATCGCCAAATACGATGAGGTTAGCGGGGGCCGGGCGCAAATCGCGTCGTTCGCGTTGACAAGCCGTCAATGCAAGTAGGCAGCAGCCGGCTGCGAAGAATCGCATGTCGCTGAACCCTCCTGCACCTGTGGTATCCCGTATTGTATGAGCAGGGCGGCGATCCTCCCGCACTCACGAGTGAAAACCTGTTGGATTTCGGTGCGCAGCGCGATCTCGTTTTTTCGCACTGCGGCGGAAATACCGTAGGTAAAAGGAACCGCCAAGAACGCCGGCGGCGAAACCGGCGTGATCGTCAGCGACACCGGCTGCAATTTGGAAAAATATCCGGCAAAAGGACCCCACACAATGGCGATATCGACGTTTCCGCGAGCGACCGCGTCCACCAGAAGGGATGGCGGATTCGGCTCGCCGAATTTACCGTACAGACTATATCCGGCAATCTGGCTTGCCAGCCCGCGCCGAGCTAAAAGATGCGCGGGAGGAGCATAATCATCTCCGACCACGTGAATCCCAATTCGCAATTGCTCGAGGCGCGGATCGTTCAGCGACGAAATATTCAAGTTGCGGTCCCGCCGCTCCACGAAAACGTACGTGGAGTGGTAATACGGTTCTGTCGGCAATACCGAATCCAGCGTGGAGGGAACTACCCATCACTACATCGCACAGTCCTGCTTCCAGGGAGTTTTTTAGAAAAGATTTCCGTTCAGCCCACCAGACATACTTCAATTCGGCCCTCAGATCATTGGCCAGGATCTCCGCCAGACGATTTTCCAACCCCTGGCCCGCTTCGTTAGAGAACGGCAAATTGTTCGGATCCGCGCACACGCGCAGGACACGGCCATTCGCGCCGATTAAAGGGGTAAACAAAAGCAGAAGCCCGCTAAGGCAACGAAAATACATAAAGCGTCCCGCCTTTCGTTGTGTAGTTGGGCAAATCCGCCATCGCATTCACAAACCCCAGCGCGGCCGTGCCGTCTTTTGAATTCAACCCGCCGGCCACCATTGCGCCCGACCACCCCCCGACTCCCGCTAGAACTGCGACATACTGCTTGCCATCCGGACCCTTATAAGTGACCGGCTGCCCGATAATTCCCGATCCAACCTTGAATTGCCACAGCATGGAACCATTGTGAGCGTCGAGAGCTTTGAACCAACCGTCCATCGTGCCGTAAAAGACTACGTCTCCAGCCGTAACCACTGTGCCGCTCCATGCTGGAAACATTTCTTTGACGGTCCAGACCGCCTTAGCGGCGACCGGATCCCACGCGCTCAGCTCCCCTCGATTTCCACCCGGCCCGGCATACATGCGCACATTAGCGCCCACGAACGGTGTGCCGGCGATATAGTTTGCCTGCACCCCTTCGTACTCCATGCAGAGATTGTTGTGTGGAATGTAAATCAAGCCGGTTCGCGGCGAGTAGGAGGAAGGCTGCCAGTCTTTCCCGCCCGGCGCTGCGGGGCAAATATCGCGCACAGTTTTGAATCCCGTGCTCTTAGACGGCACGTACTTTATTTTTCCAGTCTTGAGGTCCACCGATTCGCTGGTGTTCTGGTATGCGAAGACCTCAGCCGATAAAACCTCTCCCGTAGCACGGTCAATGATATACATCCGTCCGTTGCGATCCGGATGCGCCAGCACCTTACGCGCTTGGCCGTGGATCGTCAGATCGAGGAGAATATTTTCGTTAACGCCGTCGTAGTCGTGGTCGTCATGGGGATTGATCTGGTAAGCCCAAATCGCTTCGCCCGAATCGGGGCGGCGCGCAAAAAGCGTACAGGTCCACTTGTTGTCGCCGGGTCGCTGTTCGGCATTCCAAGGTCCAGGGTTCGAAGTACCGTAGTAGATGAGATCCAGATTCGGATCGTAGGAAATCCAACTCCAGCCTGCGCCGCCGCCGATTTTCCACTGTTCACCTTGCCACGTCTTCATTCCCAGATCTTTGCCGCGGTCTTGCTCATAAAAGGGCTTAAAGTTTGACCCGATCAATACGTCTCGATCTGGGCCCGTAGAGTAGGCTCGCCACAAAATCTTTCCTGTATCGGCATCGAGGGCGGCCAACCATCCGCGCACGCCAAACTCACCGCCGCTGTTGCCGACCAGGACTTTCCCTTTTACGATGAGCGGAGCCATCGTCATGGATTCGCCCAGATTGATGTCTCCCAATTGGGTTTTCCATACCTCTTTGCCCGTATTCGCGTCTACAGCCACCGTGTGGACATCAAGCGTGTTGTAGTAAATTTTCCCCTTGTAATAAGCCGCGCCCCGGTTGACGACATCACAGCACGCAACGCCCTGAGAGCTTGCGGAGGGATGGGGGGAATAAGTCCACTTGATCGTCCCGCCGGGTTTGGCCAAATCAAGCGCATATAGCAGATTGGGCCACGGCGTCACCACGTACATGGTATTGTTCACGATCAGAGGCGCGGCTTCGTGCCCTTTTGTAAGCCCCGTGGAGAACGACCACGCCAGCTTGAGATTCTTCACGTTCCCCGTATTGATTTCGGCCAGCGTGCTGAAGCGCGTACTCGCGAAGTTCTTGGCCGCCATGATCCATTGGCCGTCGTCCGGCTGATTCTGGATCTGGCCTGGAGCCGGGGTTGCGCCAAGGAGAAAACAGATAGCGACCGCAAGTGAGGTAGAGATCTCCACAATGGTCCTGCTATTAGATCATTTAGACAACGCATTGTTTCATTGCGGCGCTTCAGTCCCAGAGTTGAATATAGAGGCCGGGTTTCGGAAACAGATCATACAGGAACGCGTCTAAGGCACGAGGTGCAAGTATAAACTTGAATGATCCCCTAGCGAGTTATCTGCACGATCATTTGGCTGGAGCGAATTTCGCTATTCAGCTGTTGGACTCATTACACGATCAGTACCGGGACGAGGAACTGGGGCGGTTTGCGTCGATCCTGTCCGCTCAGGTGAAGCAGGATCAGGAGACACTGCAAGAAATTATCGAACGAGTCGGGAAGGGGCACTTTGACTTAGCGGAAGCTGCGGGCTGGGTGGGTGAGAAGGCAAGCCAATTTAAACTCCAACGCGACGATTCCGATGAAGGACTCGGGACCTTCGAGGCGCTTGAAACGCTCACTCTAGGAATTCGAGGGAAATTAGCGCTCTGGCAAGCCTTGCCCATTATCCGAGGAATTGACGAAAGAATACCCGACCACGATTTTAAAAAACTCGCGGCGCGAGCTGAGGATCAATTCGCACAGGCGGAGGAACAGCGTTTGCAGCTGGCCCGTATTACTTTCCAGCCACGGGCGAAATAACAATTCGTGCTGCCGGTGTAAAATAAGGGCCACAACATGGCTCGATTCCCAGGCGTAGATTTTCTTTTGATTGATTCGCAATTTAGCCCGCAGGAGTTGATGGTCCGGGACACCGCACGCCAGTTCGTCGACGAGCGCGTGCTGCCGCTGATGCGCGACTGCTTCCGGGATGGCCGCTTCCCGAGCGAGTTGATTCCCGAGATGGGCAAGCTGGGCTTCTTCGGCGCAAACCTCGAAGGCTACGGCTGCGCGGCGATGAGCAATGTCGAGTACGGGCTTATCATGCAGGAACTGGAGCGCGGAGACTCCGCCGTGCGCAGCTTTGTAAGCGTGCAAGGCGCGCTGGCCATGTATCCGATACTCACATACGGGAGCGAGGAGCACAAACAGCGCTGGCTGCCGAAGCTGCAATCGGGCGAAGCCATCGGATGTTTCGGTCTCACCGAACCCGGCTTCGGATCGAACCCGGCGGGGATGCTCACGCGCGCGCGGCACGACGGGTCCAGTTGGGTGATTAACGGAGAGAAAACCTGGATTACGAACGGATCGGTTGCGGATGTGACCGTGATTTGGGCGCGCACCGATGACGGCATCCGGGGGTTTCTGGTGGAGAAAGGCACGGCCGGTTTCGCATCTTCGGAACTGCACGGAAAATTGTCGATGCGCGCCTCGGTGACCGCGAGTCTTTCCTTGACGGATTGCCGCGTCCCGGAGAGCGCTTTGCTCCCGGGCGCGAAAGGTCTCAAGAGCGCGCTCGGCTGCCTCACGCAGGCTCGCTACGGGATCGGATGGGGAACTATCGGCGCAGCTATGGATTGTTATGAGACCGCCCGCGCTTATTCGGTTCTGCGCAAGCAGTTTGATAACCGGCCCATTGCCTCGCATCAATTGGTGCAGGAGAAACTGGCCAACATGATCACGGAGATCACCAAGGCCCAACTGCTGGCGCTGCACGTAGGACGTTTGAAGGACCAAGGCAAAATCGATGCGGCGCATATCTCGATGCTCAAGCGCAACAATGTGGCGATGGCGCTCGACTGTGCCCGCGTATCGCGCGATCTGCTGGGCGCAAACGGCATCATGGACGAGTACCCAATCATGCGCCATCTTTGCAATCTGGAGACGGTGAAGACCTACGAGGGGACCGACCATATCCATGCACTCGTGATCGGCGAACGAGTTACGGGTATAGCGGCTTTTAAATAAGTAAGATGCTACGATGAGAATAGCCCGTTGATCTGAGAGCCGTATGCTGATTCTTTTAACGACAGTTCATGTGATTATATGTTTATTCCTGGTGGTAGTTGTGCTGCTGCAGAGCGGTAAGGCGGCCGACTTGGCCGGAGCGTTTGGCGGAATGGGATCGCAGACGGTTTTCGGTCCACGCGGCTCCGCGACGGTGCTATCGAAGGCGACCACCGTTGCGGCGGCGCTTTTCATGCTGACCTCCTTGATATTGTCGATCATGGCCACTCGGAGCGGTAATGCCTCCTCGCCGACGCTGCTCGACAAAACCAAGAAAACAGCCCCCGCGCAGACACAGCAGAAGATTCCGACTCCTCTGCAACCTGTGCCGGGCCAGACTGTGCCGATTCAGGTGACGCCCCAGGTCAACGGGACCCCGTTGCCGACGCGGACGGTTCCGGCCCCAGTGGTGCCGCCGCCGAACCAGCAACAAAAGTCCAAGTAGGAGTTCCACCTGCGGAGGTGGCGGAATTGGCAGACGCACTAGCTTGAGGTGCTAGCGGGAGCAATCTCGTGGGGGTTCAAGTCCCCCTCTCCGCACCATTTTAAATCTTGTATATTCATTAGTTTACAGACTCCAAATTTTCGTGTGACTGGGGTGTGACTGGAACTGTAACGGATGCTGTCTGGAAGTGGGCCAACATCAGCCGATCGATGTTGTCTTGCCGGCCTTTTGACCACTTACCATAGTGCTTCCGGACAACGGCCGGACTATTCCCCAGGATGTCGGCAACCTGCTCGAAGGTGGCGCCCTGCTCAAGCAGCCGCGTCGCCAGAGTGTGGCGATACCGATGTGCATGAGCGTTCTTGACGCCCGACTTCTTGAATAGGGCCGCGAGCGTCCGCCCCGCGATTCCCACGACGGCGCGCCTTGAACTGTGCCCGTTCCAGAAGTAGAACGGACAATCCTGTGCAGCGTTTCGCGGCAAAGGAAGCGTGTCCAAAACCAGCTTGAGTTCGTCGGGGATCGGGAGGAACACGGGCTCGCCAGTTTTCTGGGTATAAAGGAAGACCCGCCACGTAGACTTTTCCTGGTCCCGCGAAACAGCACCCTTCCGAAGCGTGCAGACGTCGGAAACGCGGAGCGCGGTGTGCCGGAGTAACAACACCATCGCCCGCGCACGAAGCCGCTCATACGCGGCCCCGCTCCGGTGATATTTTGCGCCACCGATTTGATCACACGCTGCCAGGATGTCGCTCTCTTCGCGAAACGTGTACGGCACCACCTCGTTCGGTTTGATGTTGCGCGGCACCTTTATCTCCTTAGCCGGGTTCGCCGCGATCCATTTGCGGCTGAGAAAGTACCCGAAGAAGGTTCGAAGCGCTTGCAGCTCGACCTTCCAGGTCACCAAGGCGATCTTTCGCGTTCGGCGAAAATCTTCGAGTACATCGATATTCAAGTCGGCAAGCTCGGAGATGCCCTCAGCATCACAGAACGCAAGCAACAATTTCAGCTTGGTCCGGTACTTACGCCAGGTTCCGTATTCAAGGACGCCGCGATAGTTGCGGTTCGCATCAATCTCTCCGTGGTTTCCCAAGAATCGATTTACGGCTTCCGCGACAGTGCGCTGTGCCGCGCAGGCGCCGTCTTCGGACGTACCCTCTGTCCGGCACTGCTCATCGAGCCGTCGAATCAGTGCCGTGAGCCGGCGGTCGGCAAGCTGGCGGCTTGTCGTTCTAAGGGATTGACGGACCCGCCTGCCGTGATGGAGGCCATCGACATGAAACGGACAATCGCACTTGTCCGCTCGGGCTTCGCGCCCGCCCGGCCCGAAAAACTTGCAGCGTCTGAGGTGACGCCGGAAGGGATATGGTTCGTTATCTCGTTTCACGTGTTCACATTACCTCGCGTGCCCGCGATAACCCAGCCCCAGCCGTTCGCCTCGCATAGACCCGCGCCGCAGCGAACGGCGAAATCATCATCGTGGTGTAATCGCGCTTCGACCGGCGGCCGACATGGGGTTGG
Source organism: uncultured Acidobacteriota bacterium (assembly GCA_963799805.1). Lineage (GTDB taxonomy): Bacteria > Acidobacteriota > Terriglobia > Bryobacterales > Bryobacteraceae > Palsa-187. The sequence goes on along the minus strand of CAWCYF010000001.1, from coordinate 542,619 downwards.
CGAAGGATGCCAGGACCAAGTTCGTCGCGAAACCACTCGCGGACGGTTTTTTCACTGAATCCCCAGCGCTGCGACCAATACCGCATCGGGTAATGCTGCTCCTCGAAGGCTTGAGGACACTCCGTTACGCCCTGGCTTTGCGCAATCATCGACGGCCCTCGGAAAACATCCTGACCTCGCGCGTGCGATCCGACTCGTACAGCTGGTTCCATCGCGTGATCCGGGACCGCGGTCCCATCTCGTGGCTCCGCGCGCGGCTCATACTTTTGCGAACTGCTGGCTTCTCATGCCCTCGCTATCGTACCCATGTTTATTTTATAACTACTATATTGCATCGTACAACGTTTCGATGGTAGAATCGTTGTGACTTTGTTAGAGCAGGGCTTAATGAACATAAATCGTTTATCAAACGCTTCACGCATGGAACTGGCAGCACAACGGGGAGAATACCTTGCGCGGTTCCTGAACGCGCCGGTCGATGACCTACAACACCATCGGGTGATTGATGTATTCGGGCTAATTCAGCGGCTCAAATCCTTGGAGCCGAGTTCCCGCATAGCGGGCAACGTGCGCCGGCTGATAAATGCGCATCTTTCAGAGCTCCGCGTTGTTCCCGTGCTGCGACAGAATGGCGATTGGGATTGGATGCCAGGACATCCCAACAAGCCAGCGCGCGGACCAGTGACCGGCACGGAAGAACCCGAAGTGACTCCCATTTTCGCGCTGAAGCTCGTCTCGGACATGGCTTCGAACGGGATAATCGAGCGAATGCGGCAATGTGAGGCCTGCGGGAAATGGTTTTTTGCGCGAACAAATAAAAAGCTTGTTTGTGGTAATGCCTGTCGATTTGAAAAATACAAGCGTAAGGATAAAGACGCCTTCGACAAGCACCGAGCCAATTACATGAAAGAATACTACAAACACCCCACAGTGAAAGCGAAGAGGATCAAAGCGAAAAGGAGAAAAAATGAACCAACAAAGTGACGAACCTCGCGATCCTGAACTTGGCATAGCGGAATCCATCTGCCCTCATCTGCCCTCATCTCCGCGCGGGGACTCTCGTTGAATGCGATGCTGGCAGCCAATGGGCTTCAGTACAAATTTGTGAGTCGGAGAAATGCGTCTGCACGTGTTTTGTCAGCGTTATGGGCAACATAGCTTGGCTTGACTTCAAAGCGGCCTTGTTGCTCGGTAAGCTATGCGTCCTCAGCAACAAAAATCCGTACCCGTCGCGAGCTTCTAGCGAACGCGCTAATCTTAGCGAACGACTGCAGCCCACCAGCAGGTTCGCCGCCAGATCTTCCGCGCGTCGAAAAAGTTGTCATGACGTGCGGATAACCACAACACCATGATCAACGGAATCGTAATAGGAGCACGCCAGAAGGACCTGGTGGAAGGGTTCATCCACGATGAGATCTGCTTCGATATACCCAACCACAAGAAGAACTCAAACATTCCCGCGCATATCTCGATCACCCTCCAGCGAGGTCAGGAGATTTTGGCCGGAGATTGGTACGCATGCTACGTAGCAATCAAGAACGGTCAGGATTGCAGGTAATTTCCCGCGCAATCCTGGCAGGAGGAAGCGGCGCAGGCTTCGGTGGACTTGCCGATCGGAGCTGGAGCGGGGCGGGTATTGGAGCCGGCGCTGGAACAGCAGTGGGGATTTGCAGCGACATTCCTGACGCGCGGCCCCGAAGTGGATCTGAAACAGGGCTCCACCATTGACGTGGTGTTCGATCGCGCCATCGCTTAGACATCGTTGGTCCCGGCCGCATAGTCTTCGATTCTTTGTCGACCCGCGGTTTCGCGGAATTAGACCTCACTGGATGGCGGATGGGATTTCGGTTGCTTTGCGGGGCCAGGATGAGAAGGGCGTTGCCGGTATATTTATGCAGAATTTCGATCCCGATCGGGACACGAGCAAGACTGCGCGTCCATTGGGAGGCTTTGACCCGGAAATGACGACCGAATCCTATGGAATTTCTCCAGATGGCACTCGCATGACCATCGCCAGCCAGGAGAACGTCGTCAACTTGATGCAGGCCGAGCGAGTGCCCGGAGTCTCGCGTCCGGCTCGGCAAGCGAAATAAGGCGAGCTACTGCAAACTGTACGTAAGCGCCATGATGAACTGAAATGAGTTCTTCTTGAATCCCGGCGGCGGTTCATTCAAATAGGTGTCGATAGTGTTGAAGCTCACACCGAAGCGTTTATAGACCGGCAGATTCAGGCCCGCAGGCGTCCGCCGAATAGGCTTTTGTTTTTGGGTGGGATTATCTGGCTGATGCTGCTTACGGTCGCTGTACAGCCACTCCGGCGCTTCCTGTGCCGACGCTCAGTTGTAAGAAATCTCGACCGCACCACCGGCGCTGTGCTGATTGGCGCCGGACTCGCGCTGGCGGTCGAGAAGCGGCGCGCGTTCTGAACTGCGATGCTGAACTTGTAGTTAGGCTTCTGCGATTCAACGTGCCCGGTAGCGGGCTACTTTGAAAAGTGGTTCAGTTTTTTACGGCCAGAGTTGCTGAGTCAACAGCCTTCTTGCCGGTGACACCTTCAAGCCCAGCCAGAACGCCCCTGTAATCGCTTTTATCGTACTGGATCGCGAGACCGCCTTTTTTGTCTCCGTCGGCCCATGTCAGCCCGACAAAATGCTTCTTGGATTTCGTGAGTGCCATAAGCGCTCCGATTCCGAATGAGACGACAGCTAGGCCGATGGCCGCTCCTACCCGCCGATGGACATCTTGACCGTAGCTGATTTCCGTTACTCCCGAAACGGGAATCGTGGCGATATTATTCTTATCTTTCACCAGCCGGATTGTGTCGGAGTCGAAATACAACTTGACGCCGGTTCCGCGCTTTCGACCAACAGGACTCCCGTGAAGGCGGGATGGCCGCGTCGAAAGAAGTGGCGCATCACGTCATTTTACCCGCTCATAATTGGATGTACAATTAATGGCTGAAATCCAGCGGCATCTTGATATTCTGATTTACGAATTTTGAGGAGGCATCCCGAATGGCTGAAGCGTGGAAGGTGAAAGGTCAATAATCTGCCGGAGAAGCGGATGGGCGGGATGTTTCTGGCTTTCGCTCATCAGCTCCCGCCGCGCCTGCTGGCGTATTGCCATTAAACTGTCGAGTTGTCGATAAAGCTGCTCGGCGCGGCGGCGCACGCCCGCTTCCCGCAGTTGTTCCAACCAACTGCTACGGTGCCGCGGGGAATACACTTTTTCTCCAGCGCACGGAATCGCCCAGCTTCGATACAGGGCTTTGAGTCGATTCATCACTCGCGTGAGATCTTTGGTCACGGTGAGATAACTCCGGCTCAGTTCCCTCAAGGTGCGTACCCCATTCTCTCCGTGGTACACCGGCGTGAGAAGTCCTGCGTGAAGCAACTCGCTGAGCTTCCGTGCATCCACTCGATCATTCTTATTGCCTGCTTTCAGCAGGGCGTTCTTCCGCGGATCGCATACCATCACCTGGGCCACGTGTGGTTTCAGTAGGTCGTAAAGCCAGGCGGCACTGGTTCCTTCCTCGAAGGCGATCCATAGCTCTCCACGCAATCCCTGGATGAATTCCAGGATGGTGGCTGCCTTGGTCTCGAGGATACACTCCATCACCAGCTTCCCGGCACCGTCCTTCACCGCCACAGAAATGCTGGCCTGGTGAACATCCAACCCAATATATTTTCTGCTGTCCATATGGCTGTTCCTTTCCGTCGGCCCCGAGCCGACGCTCAAAGCCTACTCTGAAAGGGCGCCCCTCTTATAATGCGTTAACATGCCCTGGTAAGCAAAAGGAAGCTCCGCTGGCACGGCTACGTAATGTTCTCTATCCGAGCAGCCTAGGCTTGTTCGCGGAAGCTGACGCATGTTAACTAAATCGAGGATTTCCCAAATCGTTTGGGAGCCAGACGAAAGGGGCCCCTGGGTAGTTAACACCTCACGCGCGGAGCTCAACGCCGGCCCTCGCCAAAGTGGCCAAATGTCGGTGAAGGCCGCGCGGAACTGTGTTACGAATCACGCGACGCCTGCATTTACCGGCTGTGGTTTCGGGGGCGAAAATGGTTCTGCACCGATTGCTGGGCCACAGACTCTCCCAACTGACGTCCGACCTCCAGTGAATGGTGGTAGTGAAACCCCACATAAATGCGTGACCAAAAGACCTCATCCATCAAATCGCGACTGTCCTCGAATACGTGTTGATGCACTTTATCGGTGAAGGCCGCGCTATCCGTCACGATGTGTACGTGAGTGGTGCCGAAAAAGCTGGCGATCAGCGATGTTACCGACCCGGTTATGCAGCCGTGCGCCGCGGGATATTCGGGATGAGCTGGCGTTGCGGCCAAGGGTAGCCAGCTCGGATCGGCGGTCAAATCGGAGTTGCCGCCTCCGGCCGGAATGGCAGTTACCGGCCGCCAGAAACCGTACTTGTATTTGGCATTGAAGCAACCAATCGCGGCGTCCGCATATCCAGTCCAAAGCATAGCCATCAGCCTTGCCGAATCAGCTGTGTTCAGATTATAGTTGTTGACCAGATAGTTAAACGATCGCGCATACTGCTGCCCGGTGTGTTCGGTCCAAAAGATTCCAATTTCGGCTTCGGCTGCCGATCGGATGCTGCTCGTAACATCTCCGTAAATACGCGTCAGATTGTAGTCCCTTTCCCAGGTTTCGCTGCTAAGACTTGGCGGAGGATCCGGGAGAAAATCGCCGGCGGACCTCATGGTAAATGGCCGCATTTGTCCCAACCATGGAGTCACCGGAGCGGCAAAAGCGGGAGGCGTCGGAATCCACGCACCGGGACCCGATCCGGGGACATACGGAACATTGGCCTCCAGGCCATCGCCAGTGCGAGCACTGATCACCGCCATCGCTGCGGCCTCCCCAACTGCAACACCCGCGTTCTTGGAGTCTGGATCGGCCGTAATCCCCGCCAACGAGGCAGACAATTGATTGTCCAGGGTAGTCTGTTGGGAGGGGAAGTAATTGACCAGCACGCGGTGGGCAGCCGCCGCCACCGCAGCCTCTACGGAAGCACTCGGTGAACCCGTGCCCTCGTAATAGAAAGGCCGATACTGACCGGTAATCGCGTTGACCGCGTCATATACGGCTAGGCTCGCGTAGGTAAAAAAGACGGACGAAGCTCCCGGGGATTTTCCACCGGTCGCGACGATGGCGGTTGAAGCCATCGTATTCCAATCTGTAACGATGTTACTCGCGTTGAGAGCCGGCACGAGTAAGTACGGGGCCATTAACCAGAGCAGCGCGCGCGCCGCCCGCGTCTTCAACCGTTCCGCCATCGCGATCCCGCAAATTCCTGTTATGTATCTCTGTCTTCTCATTGTTTCTCCTTGTTGTATGGGCGTTGCGTTTCGCACCGGTACAGCGATGCGGCCGGCAGGAATACAATTCCCTGGACCTATACGCGAGAATCCGCCCACAAAACCGCAACAGGAACGGAATTTATTTCGCGCTATCCTAAATCACACTGGCTATGGATTCGCAGACTTCTGAGACTACGCAGCTTCTACTGGCCTGGGCCGATGGGGACGCTCGCGCGTTAAGTGCTCTCACGCCGCGCGTATATCGTGAACTGCGCCGCATGGCCGGGGCATTCATGAAAGGCGAACGCGAGGGACAAACCCTACAGGCCACTGCTCTAGTCCACGAAGTCTACCTCCGGTTAATAGACGTCCAAAATGTCCCCTGGCAGGGAAAGGCTCATTTCTTTGCGATCTGCGCTCAAATCATGCGCCGGATTCTGGTCGACGCGGCGCGGAAGCGCGCGGCCGCAAGACACGGCGGCGGCCTTGGCCGTATCGAACTGACGGAGGTCCCCGACTTCAGCGGCCACAAAGACCGCCAGCTCATCGCGTTGAACGACGCGCTCGATGAATTGAAGGTTGTCGATCCACGCAAGGCCAAGATCGTCGAGCTCCGCTACTTCGGTGGACTCAGCGTGGCGGAGACTGCGGCCGTTCTCAATGTCTCAGAGGAAACCGTGACTAGAGACTGGCGTATGGCGCGAGGGTGGCTCCTCGCCGAAGTCGGGAAATCGGCAACCGCTTAACTTCTCCTCGATCGAAAATATATTTCGCCGACGTTACGGTTCTTGCCTCTTGACCTCGCTTATGGGGTGAGGCGAGCGGCCATTCCGCCCGCCACGAAAAGGAGAAACTTATGAGACACTTCGCTATTGCAGTAGGGCTATTGGCCGCTTCCATGTGTTCCCACCTGAATGCGCAAACGGCAGACATGACGGCCAGAATACCTTTCAATTTCCAAGTGGGCGCGACCTCCATGCCGGCTGGAAATTACGCGATCCATCAATCGGGCGGCTTGCTCACCCTAAGTCAGATAGGCGTCCGCACGATCGTCGAACGCACGTTCCCCGCGTCCCGTCCAAGTGCTTCTTCGACGGGAATGCTGGAGTTCCACAAATACGGCGATGCGTATTTTCTTTCGAGCGTATGGACTCCCCTATACGCACAAGGACGGGCTCTCAAAATGGGCTCGAAGGAAAAGGAGCTCGCCAGGCGCATTAGCAGTGGACTGGTCCAAACCGCGGTTCTAAAAACGAAATAAGTTCAACAACCCTCTTGGAGGAGGTGAGTGGCAACGGCGGCAGCAAGCGCAGGCTTGCTGCCGCGCAGTCGGTGGACTGAGCGTGTTAGTGCCGGTCATTCCCCGGGCGCGTACGGCGCCGAACCTCGTCGAAAAAGTTCATGACGAACGTCACCCGGTTCCCCAAAGGCTGCTCGACCGGCATCAGAACGGCGAAGCGCTTGCCATCCGGAGCCATTGTGACGCTAGTTCCTCCCTCCCCCGCATGGTTCGGGATCGCCACGGGAGACCATGGATGCGGTTGGCCCGGATGAAAAACGCCGCCCTCGATGGAAAACGAAGTAACCATGATCCGCAGAGGTGCGAAGAAGGTAGTGAAAAAGATCTCCCGTCCCGACGGGGACCAAAAGACCTGGTTCCCGCTCCGGCTCCCGCTGGACACCATCCACTTTCGCAGCGGATTGGCGAATTCCATCACGTATATTTGCGCGATGCCCGTTTCGTCGGTACCGTAGCCCAGCCAGCGGCCATCGGGGGAGTCGTAAAAAGGAATCTCCGTGTATGATTCATGCAGCAGCGGCTCCGGACGGCCGGCCTGCGGCCCATCCGTTCCTACGCTCAAGGGGATAACCCAGGCGTCGCCGCGAGTCCGCGGCGTGCCCACTTCAGCGAACAGGCGCGTACCGTCGTGCGAAATCGTCGACACCTCATAGGTCTTGACGAACTCGCGAGGCTGCGAAAGTCCTTCCGTGGGAACCCACCACGTAGCGTTGTCGGCAGTAAAGAAAAGATAGCGCCCATCCGGGTTCCAGGCAAGCCCCCTCGCCCCTCCACCCTCCAGGCGGATATTGGCTCCTACGGTCAAACGCACCGGCTGCTGATGGCGCTCGACGTCGTAAACGTAGAGATCGCTGCCGCCCGCATCGGCGATGACTATCGCCAGCCGCTTGCCGTCGCGTGAGAGCGAAATGGCCCTGTAGTCGCCAGGTGTTTCCAGCAGCGGTTCCAGCCGGCCGGTGCGATCCATCCACTGCACGGTTTTCAAATTGCTTCCCGCGCGAGCGGCACGGTAGATCAATGTCCCATTGGCCGCGATGTCAAACTGCCCGGCACCGTTCAAAGTGGAATACTCGACGCCCTGCAAGATGGGAATTTCGGGGCCGCTCAGTGCCTGCCGCGCGGCGTCGAAAATCCGGACGAACAAAGTCCCTTGCCGCAAGTACGCCAGGTGGCCGCTCGAAAGGTAGCGGCCGAAATGAGCTCGGTCGACCAGCGTGCGGCTGTGACCGTCTTCCAGCGATACCGTTTTGACGGTCGCCTGATCCATGTTTCCCCCCAGCCCCGTCACGCCAGTGACCAATAGCGCCTTGCCACCTGGCAGCAGCTGGGGCCAGTGGCGGCGCTGCGATTCGCTGGCCGGGCGCGGGATTTGTTTCAGGCTGCCCCCGTTGGCGGGCACCGTCCAAAGGTCCAGACTCGGCGCCCGATGGAAGACAATCACGCCGTCCTCGCCCCAGGTTCCCCCAGAGGGATTGACGGCGTTGGCCAGGACGGTGACGTTTCCGGTGGCGAGTTCGATCTTCTTCAGTGACCCTTCCGCGAAGAACCCGATTTGCTCGCCGTTGGGGGAAAAGAACGGCGAGAAGGCAGACTCGGTTCCGGGCAGCGGGGTGGCGGTGGCTTGATCCAACCGCCTCCAATACAGGCGCATGCTCCCATCCTCGGTGCGCGAAGAGAACGCCACTCTGGTGCCGTCATGCGAGAGCGCCAGCGCGGTGCCGTTCTCCGTGAACAACGACACGCCCGTCCCCAAATCGGCGTCGATGCGCAGCAGCGGTTCGCCGATTTGCCTGGTGGGGTCGTGCCGCCACGGAGCCCACGCCGCCACTCCCGCCAGAACCAGGGCGGCGCCCCAGGGAATCCAGGCGCGCGTCCGCGCGAGTGAGCTGGTTGGCGGGATCAGGCCTGCTTGTATCGCGGACCTTGTGCCGGAGTTCCGTTCGACACGCCTCAGATCCAGGGCCAGATCCCCCGCGTGCTGGTAGCGATCCTTGGGATCCTTCTCCAGCGCCTTTTCGAGGATCTCTTCCAGGCGCGGAGGAACCGATCCAAGCGGCGGCGCGGGGTCATGAAGGATCGCGTGCAGTGTCTCCACTTGCGATTCGCCGCGGAACGGCCGTGTGCCGGCCAGCATTTCGTACAGCATCACCCCGAGTGAAAATATGTCCGTGCGGTGATCCACCGTCTTGCCGCTGGCCTGCTCAGGTGACATATAGGCGATCGTCCCCTTTACCGCACCTGGTTCCGTTAGAGGCGCGTCCGGAGTCCGGGTTTCACCATCAGCGCTCGGCGCGCGTTCCATCAGCTTCGCCAGGCCGAAATCGAGGATCTTGACGTGCGACTCCGGGGTCACGATCACGTTGCCCGGTTTCATGTCGCGGTGGACGATGCCGGCCGCGTGCGCCGCAGCAAGCCCGCTTGCGATCTGTTGGGCGTAATTTAGGACTTCAGTCAGCGGCAGACCTTTTGGTTTGATCAGCTTGTCGAGCGACTTTCCCGGCACGTACTCCATGACGAGGCAGGCTGTGCCTTCGATGTTGGCGATATCGTGCAGGGTGACGATATTGGGGTGATTCAGGGCAGACGCCGCCCGGGCTTCCTGCAGGAAGCGCCGCGTGCGCTGCGGATCGGCCACTGTATCGCTCGGAAGAATCTTAATGGCTACTTCGCGACGCAGGCGGGAATCGTGCGCGAGATACACTTCGCCCATTCCACCTTTTCCAATGCGCCGCTCAATTCTGTAGGGGCCGAGCTGCGCTCCTGCCTTCACCGGCTCCGCTGTGTCCGGAAGACTTTCTCTTCCTTCCCAGGCAGCGTGATCCAGCAGAGATCCTTCCTGAGCAAAGATCGCTTCCACCGCCGATCCGAGTTCCGGGTCGGCCTGGCTCAGGCGCACCGCCCGGGCGGTTGGGGAAAGATCCCTCACCGCATCGTACAATTCCTCCAGTTGGCGCCAGCATTCGGGAGTCATTCGCAGTGCTTCATTTTACACCACGGCCTTTGTGTCACCGCCAGTCGGCGTTGACAGCTGGACTGGAACAAGGCGATCTTACCTTGCATGGCTGGATCTATCACATCGGTACTGTGACGGCTTATAACAAAGCAAGCCGAAGGTTCGAGCCGAGCGCCCCGAGGTGCCGCTGAACATCCTCTTGTCCTTTGCGCAGTTTGAACGCGAGATCATCAGCGAGCGCACGCGCGACAAGCTTTCGGCGGCGCGGAGGAAGGGCAAGTGGATCGGAGGTGTTCCGGTGTTGGGTTACGACGTCGACGCCGGAGGCGGCCGCCTGATGGTGAACGAGCCGGAGGCTGAGCGGGTGCGGCAGATCTTCTGCATCAACGTAAGTTCCGCGTAACTTTTCGCGTGCCTGATGACGAAGGACCCCATGCAACGCGAGCGAGAGCCCGTTCTTTTGCGGAAGATGGCCCGGCACTGTCCAAGTTTGAAGCAAGAGCGGTCGTAAAATGGCTGTAATGCCAGTCCTCAAAAATTCAAGACATGAACTGTTCTGCCACAAGGTAGCGGAAGGTAAAACTAAGACCGAAGCTGCCAGACTAGCAGGGTATTCAGTCCAACGTGCAAGTGTCACAGTGGACCCAGCAGCAACTGGGTGAAGCACTCCCTAATGATCATCCACCGAGTACGCCAGCGTGGTGTTAGACGAAGAGCCTTGGCGGACGCAGTTCTACTCGAAGGAAAAGTCCGCAGGCGGTTTAGTCGAGGCCATGGCGTCCGACCTGCGCCTGGCGCAGACCTTCGTCGGGTTGGGTCAGATGGATCCGAGGACGGCAGAGACTCTGGCATCAGGTTTGGGTCTCAAGACCTTGTCAGAAAAATATTCCACGCTGCTCTTCCGTTATTCTTCGGCGCTGGCTTTGGAAAAAAATCGCGCTGCTGTCCCCGGCCGGGACGCCGCGGAAACGATCTGGTCGAACCTGGTGGGCGTCAGCCCGCGCCAGCCAGGTCCCTTCTTCGGGGCGCTTCTGTCAAAGGACGCAGGCAAGCTGCTGGCGTTTTACTCGGCGCTCACCGAGCTGGACACTCGGCATCAGCGCTTTTTCACCCGAACTCAGGCGGCACGTCCAAGTGTTACGAATTGTTCAAAGGCGCCCCTGAAACGCAGCGTGGCCTAGTGGCCCGTATTCAGGCCGGGTCCTTTGTCGAGTTTCTGGCAGAAGTTCCACTCGACTCCGACGGTAACGTCGGGTTTCCGGGAAGCCCTGAGGTATGGACGGTGGCTGAAAGGCGAGTCTCATTCCGCGGCAAGCGCGGCGAAGCTCCTTAAGAAGCTGAAAAAAAAACGGTAGCGCCGGACCTCGAAGACGATATTCTCTTGCGCCTGGCCCGTACCCGTTATAAGGAAGCCGGTGTTAAGCGTGGAGAGCTCGACAAGCTTGCCGTCGTTCGGATAGACGGGCATCGCTCGAATCCTCTGGATAAGGCCGCAGCTCTGCTTCTAGCGCAGCATTTTGCGGAGTATGGGCCGGTGTACCCCTATTTTGCGATTCTTACCGGATTACAGGAGACTCACTTTCAGCAATTCTTCGCATCGGCCGATTCCCTGCGCGGACTTCCGGCCACGGCCCAGAATGCAACTCAGTTTTCTTGATCCCTTGCTCGAAATCGTGTGCCTGGCGCAAGAGTCCGGCGCTCTCAGCGAAGCACAAAGCGCAGAGCAATTTCGCAAATCGTGCAGCGTTTCCGGCAAGCGACCACGCGGGCCGCGCGCACCGCGGCATCGCTTGATTCGATTCGCGAGATTCTGGCCGTCGGAACCAAGGGGAGCGAGTGTCGATCCCGATGAGGCCATGCGAAACCTGCTGCTCGGTTCCGGTCCTCCCGCCGAAGTTGCGCTCGAAAACGGCGTCACGAGCGTGGACTCGTCCAAGGCTCGCCACGGGGGGTAACCAGCCGGTGCTGGAGTTGCAGAGGGTTCCCTGGCCCTAATCGCACGCCACGGAGGGGGATACTAAATGGGTAGTCTAATGGAGTTTCCAATGTCCAAAGTCTGGTTGGTAACTGGCAGCGCAAGCGGCTTGGGCCGCAACATTGCTGAGGCGGTGCTCGCGTCAGGCGACCGGCTCGTACCAACGGCGCGCGATCCGCAGCACCCTAATGATTTTGTCGATCGGTATGGCGATCAGGTTCGCGTCGCTTCATTGGACGTTGCAGCTGAGGCGGCCCCCTACGGAGCTGTTCAGGTCGCCGAGGATGCGTTCGGGCGTCTCGATATCGTCGTGTGATCTAATTAAAGCTTCTATTATCCTTGCAGACATGGCGCAATCGTGTAAGATGCGCCCGCTCCAAGTTTGATCGTCTTCGCGATTGGCATAAATAATGAAGATCAACCTACTTGCGTTGGCGGCGATCCTGTCCCTCGCCGCCCAGGTGACTGGAAGTCTTAGAGGGGTAATCGTGGATCAATCCGGCGCGCTGGTTGCTGGCGCTCAAGTTCTCATCACCAGCGAAGATGGAATCGTCAAGATCGCGACCGCCGACGAGGATGGGGCCTACGCGATCGCCGGACTGAGTTCAGGAACATACACTGTACGGGCGAGCGCTCCCGGGCTCGCACAGGCTGAGCCGGGTGCGGTCCAAATCGGCAGCGGCCTAACGACGCTGAATCTCTCCTTGCGAGTGATTCTTGAAAAGCAGGAAGTCACCGTAGAGGCGAATGCGGGTCCTCAGCTCGCCGTCGATCCGTCGCAGAGCGCTTCGAGCCTGGTGATCAGCGATAAAACGTTGGACGCGCTCTCCGACGACCCTGACGATTTGCAGGCGGATCTGCTCGCGCTGGCTGGTCCAGCGGCTGGTCCCAACGGAGGGCAACTGTTCATCGACGGTCTCACCGTCGGCGATTCGGCGCTGCCCGGTAAGGACTCGATCCGCGAGGTCCGGGTGAATCAGAACCCGTTCGCTCCCGATTACGACGCCATTGGGTTCGGGCGTGTCGAGATCCTGACCAAACCCGGCGCGGATAAATTTCATGGGCAGGCATACTACGATTACGGAAATGGTCTTTTCAACTCGCGCAATCCTTACGCGGATTCAAAAGCCCCGTTCGACCTCAATGATTTTGGCGGAAGCGCGAGCGGAGCATTGAACAAGAGAGCTTCTACGTTTGTCGAGATCGACCGGCGCATTATCGATAACGGAGTGGTAGTGAACGCCGTCGATGTTGCGCCCACGACATTTGCGGTCATCAACCCGTTCACGCAGGTGTTCTCCAGCCCGGTCACCCGGCTGCGCGTAAGCCCGCGTATCGATTACCAGCTCAGCCCAAACAACACGCTGATGTTCCGCTACGCGCTGACCCGGACCGTGAACACGGATACCGGCGCGGGAGGATTCAATCTCCCTTCGACCGCCTACAATACTCTTCTGGTCGAGCATGCGTTTCAAGCTACTGAAACGGCTGTGATCGGCACCAAAGTCGTCGACGAGACCCGCTTCCAGTTTCTGCATCAGCATGATTTGCAAAACTCCAACAATACCGGTCCGTCGATCATGGTTTCTAACGCGTTCACCGGCGGAGGCGCTCTAAACCCGCAGTATTATTACATTCATCATCACTACGAGGTTCAAAATAATCTATCGATTCTCGCCGGAGCACATTCCTTAAAGATGGGAGTCCGGCTCCGCGCTGTGTCGATCCAGGATTCTACATATTCCAACTTCGACGGTACTTACACGTTCGGCGGCGCGTATGCTCCGATCCTGGATTGGAGCTCGCAGCCTGTGGTTCCGGGCGTGGTCTGTAACCCGGAAGCGCAAACGGCGGGCTGTGAAACCATCAGCTCCATTGAGCAATATCGGCGCACGCTGTTGTTTGGGCAGATGGGCCTGCCTCCCTCGCAGATTCGGCTGCTCGGCGGGGGCGCGACGCAATTTTCGATCAACACGGGAAATCCCCTAGTAGATGTGGGCCAAGTGGACGTCGGCGTGTATGCGGGCGATGACTGGCGCATCCGGCCCAACTTCACACTCAGCTACGGATTGCGATACGAGGCTCAGACGAATATCCACGACCGCACCGACTTTGCTCCGCGCCTGGCCTTCGCGTGGGCGCCCGGCGGATCGTACAGGAATGCGCCTCCCAAGACCGTATTTCGTGGCGGCTTCGGTGTTTTCTACGACCGGTTCAACGAGCAGAACGTCCTTATCGCGCAGCGCTTCAACGGCGAGACTCAGCAGCAATATGTAATTGTGAACCCAGATACATTCCCGGCAATTCCCAGCCCCAGCCAGTTGCAGCAGCTCAGCATCACGCAGGCCATTCATACCGTCAGTTCTTCGCTGAGGGCGCCCTACGTAATGCAGTCGGCGGTGGGAATCGAGCGTCAGATTCCGGGCAACACGACTATCGCCGTCACCTTCACCGATTCGCACGGGCTGCATCAACTGATGTCGAGAAATATCAATGCGCCCCTGCCCGGGACATTTACGGGCGTGCCCGGGAGCGGAGTGTATCCGTATCCCGACGAAGGGCCGATTTACGATATGGAATCGGCGGGGCTCTACAATCAGCGGCAGTTGGTCACGAATGTGAATTCGCGGATCACTTCGAAAATTTCGCTGTTCGGGTTCTATACTCTCAGCAAAGCTTTGAGCAACACCGACGGCATCACCACGTTCCCCGCCAATCAATACAGCCTGGCCGGGGAATACGGACCGGCGGCGACTGACGTACGCAACCGGGTCACCGCGGGCGGCTCGATCGCGACCCTCTGGAATCTTCGCCTCAGCCCGCTCATTACGCTGCAATCCGGCAAGCCGTTCGACATCATTACCAGCCAGGACATCTACGGCGATACGTTATCCACGGCCCGGCCCGGGATCGTAGCCAATCCGAACCAGCCCGGAGTGGTCGCGACTTCCTACGGGTTGCTCGATCCCAATCCATCGCCCGGCGAGCAAATCCTGCCGCGCAACTTCGGCAGAGGGCCGGGGCTGTACAGCGTCGATCTGCGGCTGGCGAGAACATTCGGATTGGGAAGACGGCTGGAGCGCGTATCTCGCGCGAAAGGGAATTCAGTTGGCGGAACAGCGCCTCTCGCCACACCCGCTCCCGGACCGGCCCGTCGCGGAGGGATCGGCGGTTTCGATGACAGCAGCGGACCTGCTCTGGCGGGCGGGGCCTCGACCGGGCGGCGATTCAATCTGACAGCGTCGGTTTCGGCCCGGAACTTATTGAATCACACTAATCCCGGCATCATCGTCGGGAACATCAACTCGCCTCTATTCGGCGAATCGAACCAGATCGCAGGCGGTTTCGGCCCGTTCTCTGGCAGCTCCAATAATCGACGGCTGGAGTTTCAGCTTCGTCTGGCGTTCTAACAATCGAAGACTTAGCACCAGGTCTGTTCCCGCCGTGAATAGAACGAAACCCAGGGTTAGTAGCGGATCCGCAGCGCGCGCTGCTCGTAGAGAAACGGCGCCCAGAACGTGCCGCCGGGGCTGACGCGGTCGGGAAAGTTGGCGAGGTTCGTCGCGACGACATCCACAGGACCCCATGCAACGTGAGCGAGGCCCGTTCTTTTGCGGAAGATGGCCCGGCACTGTCCAAGTTTGAAGCAAGAGCGGTCGTAAAATGGCTGTAGTGCCAGTCCTCAAAAATTCAAGAAACGAACTGTTCTGCCACAAGATAGCGGAAGGTAAAACTAAAGACCGAAGCTGCCAGACTAGCAGGGTATTCAGTCCAACGCGCAAGTGTCACAGCCTTAGAACTTTGTGCAATTCCAGCGATATCCGCCCGGATAGAAGAGCAGCGGAATAGGCTTACAGAGATCGCGGTAAACAACGCCGCTATAGGATAAGGAGTGGGTCATAGACGGGCTAGCCAGGAACATCGTCGATGCGCGGGCAGATAAGCAGTACGGCGTCGTCAAAAGCTGTTATGAACTCATCGGGAAAGAACTGAACATGTTCACGCGAGAAGCTGGCGTCGCAGAGCTCTGGGACGGGGATCTGGCTTGGCTCACCGATGCCCAGTTGGATCGGATGGCTAAGTACTTCGAGCAGTTCCTGCCCCCGGACAGAATAGAATATTACCGCCAGCGGGCAGCGATGGAGGAGGGTCCAGTCATTGACGTGGAGGCTATCAGGATGCCCAACAAACAGCCAGCGTCTGACAGGGAGGCTCAACCAGCACATGGGTCCGAAGATGCGCAAGGGAGCGTCGGACCGGAAGATCCCGAGCAGGACTGGTAGCGCCGAGCAAGCGTAAGTGGCGAAGGGTCGCTCTTTCGGTTCCGAGGATTGGCCCGAGGCGGGCGGTGCAGATCGCAGTCTCGATCCCAGGATTACAGTGGCGGTGTTAGATACACATAGCACGTTGATTTCATGTACCATCAGCGGTTGTTAAACACCCTGCTAACTTTGGTCGTGTCGAGAGCGATTCCTTCCACTTGGAAAGGTATGTCGCGACGCTGCTCTCCATACCGGCGGCGAAAGGAGAGTAGTAATCGATGACAACGCAAGAGACGGCACGCCGAAGAAACGGCAATCCTTCGACGCCGAAGAAACGGCAATCCTTCGGGCGACCCATCAAGAGCTCCACGATGCGGGGCGAAGAAGGAACGGCCGGGTATGTAGCACCCCGACTATGCGAAACGCGAAGACAGGCCGATATACTCGGTGCCGCATGCGCAGAGGGAGTTCCACCGGCCTCGAACTCCGGAAGGTTTGGAGTGCTGCCGCAAGGCGCGATGGGAGCATGGGCGCCGAATCGGCCGATACAATAGCTGAACGCAAGCAGCGAGCTATGAGAAAGCGCCAGACCTCGGCGGAACTGCGGGCGTCTGGAACGGTTGCTTCCGTCTTGGTAGGAACACAAAGCTGGGCCAAAGACCTAAATCATGCGGAGGCAGAAGAAATGGGCATCTATCCAACTTGGATAAAGAAGCAAATATCCGTCCCGGCCACCTTCCGGAAATCTTGCTCCATGGCTTGGGCGGCCCTCTCGAGCGCCGAATTTCCGCAACAACGTCGCCTGCTACGTCCCAGCCCGCCGTGCAGCGCGAGTAGATCCAACGCTCGTTCTCCGCGAGGCGTAGTTTCGGAGGGATCGAGTAGCGCCCTGGCTGCCGGTCGGAAAGTCGATCCGCTGAATGAACTAAAATGTTGGAATGCCGAAGGAAAATCTGAAGCTGGATTCGCGATTCAGCGTGATAGGCGCGTTCTGGAAACCGGAATCTCCGCACTCTTCCCATGGAACAGCTCCCGCCAGGATCGCTGATTGCGGCCGTCAGCAGCGCGTCGCGGCTCTTGGCAATCAGCACCGTTGACGACGGGAGAGAGTGCGCCGGGATGGACAAACGGGGGTTTTGAGCGCGGTCGATGAAATGCAATGAACCGCGTCTGCATCATTATGTCCCGGCGGCTTATCAGAGTGGCTTCGCGGACGTTGATGGATTGCTCTGGCTGTATGACAGAAGGACGCAGCGATACACGAAGACACACCCACGAGTGATCTGTTGCGAAAACAACCTTTATACGATCGACCCCGAGGGGGTTGAAGATTGCCGCATTGAGACGCAATGCCTGAGCCAAATAGACGGAGATGCGATAACCGCCATTCGGCAGTTAGGGAAAGGAGTGCAACTGGACCGAGATTGGATGGAGTCATTTTCAATTTTCATTGCATTTCTAATCACTCGGACCCCAGCTTATCGCGCCTTAATCACCCAGAATTACCAAGCAACGGGCGAGGAATACCTTCGCATTGGGTTCACCGATGTCGATCGTGCTAGACAACTCTTGGAGAACTACCAAAGGGAAACCGGCGACCGCGCCGATGGCGTGACAGCGAAGTCCCTGGTAGACGCTGTCGTTGGCGGACATCTGCATATAAGCGTAACTGAACGCCCGTTTCTGGAGCATATGTTTCGGCAGGTTGAACTTCTCGCTAGATGGATCCGATCATTTGATTGGCAAATCATGGAGGCATCCCCTGAGTCGGGCTTCATCATCTGCGACTATCCTTTCGTAATAGTCCCATCGCCTCAGCATCCCGATCTGATTGGCTTCGGCTTCCCAGGAACGGTGAAGTACTTGCCGCTGACGAAAGGCCTCTGTTTGCGCATGGGTGAGCAGGGGTATGAGTTTTCTTATGTGCGCATCGGTCGAACAGAGGTTCGAATGGTTAATCAGAACACCGCAGTAAATTCGGAGCGTTTCATCATGGGACCAAACCGCGCACAATTAGAACACATCATTGCCCGGAGTGGCGCAAGCAAGCCCCATCCAAAACCAAGGACCGGGGTTGACGTTTTGCAAAGGGATCGCGATGGTTCACTCATTCGCTTCAATCTCTGGCCGCGTCGAGCCTACTTCTATACGGCTTGGTAAGGGCGGCTGCCTCGTCAGGATTCTCCTTCTTTGCGGAATCCGGCCCAGCGGTTCTGCCCAACCGCCACCGCCTCCGCCGCCACCGCCGCCGCCCCAGATTCAGGGCCAGGCCGCTGTTGCGGTTGCACTGACGGAACGTGATACCAAGACAAATCGCGACTGGCGCTATATCGTCGGCTCTTTCGCCGTCCAGGTACCTGTGACCACAGCGAAGGTCATGCTGCCCATCGAGGAGAACACCTATTCCATTATGAAGTGGCGTTTCGACCAGATGTCGCCCACCAACCGCTGGTATCCGGTGCTGCTCCGCTACCTCGACTACATCGCCCAGCGTATCGACGGCCTCGGCGCCACAGGAGACGAACCCCACGCGCCATGGTTAATGAAAATGCCGACTGTGCGGTCTATAAGCTGTTGAAATCGAGGTGGCCAGGGACGGAATCGAACCGCCGCCGCCAGCCTTTTCAGGGCTGCTCAGATCAATCACTTACGGACCATGCTCGATGAAAACAAGAGACTTACACGATAGCGATTTGGACTCCATTTGGACGCCAGAGGCCATTTGCACTCCAAGTGGACTCCACAACCATGCTGAAATCTGGCGTTCGGATTGCCTCGCGCGCGGTCGAAAGCGCCAACTGATGTTCGTTCACGGACGTGAGAAACGTGATGTGCTCTATATAAGGACCACCCTGTCCCAGAGTGCCCCACGTGAAGTCTGCACGGAGGACCTGCGGACCACTACGGTCCAAGTACTCTAACCCCAAGTGGCCTCTGATGGCTAGGGGTCAATAGTACATCTCCGATTTTCTCGTCCAGTGCAATTTCAGCCAAGCGAATGTGCCTGTTTGGACGCAGGATTGCCTATATACCGACGGCGGCTTTTGTCTCACTCGCCGCTATGGGAATCGGAGGGCTGAGATTGAGATGCAACATGCTTGGATCGCATTCGAGTATTACCGGCAAGAACTCGTTCAGCATTGGCCCAATAGCCCTTACAAAGAAGCAACGCTTAATGCGATTAGTTCCTCGCTGGTAAGTCTTACATCGGAACCTTCGGCCGCCGTAGGGTTGTCAACTAGTGGCCCTGTGAATATCAGCCGGGCGAGGACCGAATTTCCGAGTACGCTGCGAATTCGTAGAGAGCCGGCGAACAGAGCAGCCTAACGACAAGATGCTGATGCTGTTTGGAACTGACAAATTTTCCGGCCAGATTGTGAAGGAATTACCTCACCGATAGCGCGGCTTCCAGCTTGGCGTTCCAAACTTTCGTTCTGCTATCCCAGTTTTCGGATTTGAGCCAAGCGGAACAAACCGGCGTGAAATTTGCCGAGTCGCTGGGCGCTCACTCCATTGCCGAGCTGCGCGCTAAGCCAGCCACGGAGATTCTGAATACGCGAAGGACTCAGATTGGGCCCGTCGTAGACGGCTGGGTACATGGCAGAAAATGGCACGAAATGGCAGAGAAACCGGGATACAAAGGGCATCTGCCAAATGAATCCATGCCCTGCAATAAGACCTACAGGGAGAATCTGCCGGGTCCGACGGTGTGTGTCATACCCGGCGGTGGGGCATGTCGATGATCTGACTGTGCGGCTACGCCTGCGCGCCGGTTAACACCGGGAGAAAGTCAGTTCGTCAAAATTCTCCAAACACGTGTTCGGATCTGTGTTCCTCTCGGGGAGCCAAACTATTTCTCTCCGAACCCAGCTTGCCTATTTGTTAACGCCATCAGTCTGCCCACGCGTGCTATAATTTCGCGAGATATCGCCAATTCCGCCATACATTTCCAGAAGATCCTGTTCTCTCGTTCCGGCCTCGGAGAACCGCTGTGGTTGGTTCGGTGAGTCCGCTACGGCCGCCCTCCGCGCGGCTTCTCCTTCTCCCCGGAGAGCGACCACTCGCGGTTAACGCGGCGAACGTCTCGGTTTCCACTTTTCGAACTCCTTGCGTATGTTTACAGCAGAGTGTGTCTCGCACACTGTTCGACGGCGAGCTCTACCGGTCCCTCAGTGCAATTGCCCGCGAGGTGACTGGAACCAAGTAACAGGCAGGGATGTGGCTCGTGAACGAAGGCATCGCCGGCAACGACCCTCGAGTCTTTGTCGCTGGCGGCTGGCTCGGAATTCTGTATGCTACGCCCGAGGAGCAGTCGCAGGCCTTAACGTTGCTGAGGTCTTTACGCCGAGCACTTCGGCGAGTCGATGGGATTCATTCGCCAGCCGAGGAGCATTGCCCAATCGGTTGCGGGCGGGAACCAGTTCTCCAAGTGGCTTGGATCCTCTCTCGCAGGTCATCTCAGGCGAGTTGCCTTTGAGTTCGCTGGACGACTGGAAAGCTTGGACTACCGCATAGCATCCTAACTTCGCGTCCGTCGCGGTAACTCTGCGGCAGATACTTGCGGGTGGTGAAACCCAATCTGCTTCGGCCCCGAACCCGCGGGCTCCGGCCCGATCGGCAGCATTCCTTGAATCTGCTGGAACAGATTGCGCGCTGCCGTATCAGGCGTATTGTTGGCGCAAAAGACGCCGGGAGCAATGCTCGCTGGAGAGTCGAAGCGCCAAGCGCCGGTAAATTTCAACATAGAAACCAGTCCCTATTTATTCAGAGATGCCACACCAACAGCTAGCGTTTTCACTCACTCTCTATCCCCGCGTTTAGGCCGCCGCCCATCTGCGCAATGGCATTTTCCAGGTTTGCGCGCTACAGGTCAAACTGGCGGGAGATCTCCATGCCATGCCGGTTCGGTATTCTCATATCAGGGCCTTTGTAGGGGCAGCGTTATTAGTGTCTGCTCAGAACGTCGACGCCGATTCCGTTCCGGACGGTCGAAGGAATCACCGATGTCTTTCACGTCTTGGCCACTTGCCTTTGCTGTTGACATTACAAATGCAGTCAACGCCGTTCGGCAGACGCTGCAACCCTCCGAATGCACGCCGGTTCTGTACCACGGTACCTCGTTCCGCGGCATCACGGGCATTATTGACACGCACGCTCTATGGGCTACGTGCGTTGAGGATCTGGAGGATAAGGCCGAGATCCAACACGGCACCGACATGATCGAAGCTGAGATCCAGAAGACGAGGTTTACGGAAGCGAACGCAATTCCGGAACAGATCCTACGCTTCGTGCCCCAATTCCTCACGGAGCGTAGGAGTTGGACATTCGTCGCCTGCTTCCGAGGGACTCTTGAGCCTCCGAATCTCGCTAAACCGGCCACCGCGAAGAAATGCGCCGAATGGGTCGGCGGCCATCCATACTGCCTCGAATTCGAAACGCTCTCCGACTGGGAACCTCGATTGCGTTTGGGTATGCATTCGGAACTGCAGTATCATCGCGTGATCTATGACGCTGCGCTACAGCATGACGCCATCGCCCGCGCTATCACAGCGGTTATGGATTCCGCGCAGAAGTTCTGTGGCGGCACGCTAGGAGGCCCTTGGGCAGAGTCATCGGCCGAAAGCCATGCGCGAATCGCCGCTCAGTGCCTGATCGACATGATCTCTGGGTTTAAGTCTGCCCGGGTATAGATGGGAGGATGAATGGCGGATCGTCTGCCGCCCCAGGATCATGCCGGCCGGCTCAGCGCCCGATCTCGAGGACGATAATTTCAGGCCATACATCAAGACCGGAAACTCTCGGTATGTGGAGCTCAGGGTCTACGAGCAGGGACCTGTCTTTTCGGCATTTCCACCATGCGTGCTGCCATTTCGTGCGGTTCAGGTTTCCGATCCCAGTAATAGCCTTTTTGTTGAGCGCCAGCGCATCCGGAGTATGCTGGACGAGAACAGGCGCTTGGACATCCCTATCCATGTCTCGGCCGGATGAATCTCTTGTGCAGATGTGTTTTTCAATCGGCTCGGACGGCATCCTCGCCGGGAGGTAGTTGAGGCTTCGGCTCGGGCGCGTCTTCGGGAACGACCTGCTCGGGCCCGATCAGGATTGCCACGCTCACGGTAACATCAGCCGCATGATGGCTCTGATCTGGCAACTGCCGCGCGAAGGAATCAGCCAGCATTTTCTCCATCGCGCCCGCCACTGATTCAACCCTCCTCATCGCGTCGCTGAGGCAGACGGAAACGCCGCTTCGCTCGACGGTAATCGCGTCTACGGGAACATACCACCTCTGCCGATTCGCGGGACTAATCAGCGTTCGAACGCCTAGCGGCATTCCCGGCATGAAACAGGAAAAGACGATTTGGCTTTTCTCAGGGTCGACAATCCCCCAGCTCAGCGATCCAAGCACCGCCCAGTTCTGGTCATCAACGACACCGGGAATGGTCGTGTCGAGGTGCTGCGCAGTATTGCGGAGTTCGGTGATCCTTTCCGTAGCGTCGAAGAACGCCCGGATGGGCGGAATCCGGTTGCGCTTCTCGATCCCCGGCATGTGCTTCAGCAGTCCCCGCAACCGATGGAGGGAATCTACAATCGACCAGGCATCGAGCATCGCCGAGACGCTTGACGGCGATTCGCCAACCGGATTTTCCATCCTCGACAGTGGCGGGAGCGTCTCGCAGAGACGCCGGTAAGCGAGGTCCGCCATCTCGATGCTGAACCGGATGCCCTCAATGAAAAGTGCTTGATTGCGCGCGAGGGGAGCGGGAATCCTGCGGAGAACCGATTCTTGTCCAATGATCATGGGGGCCATGCAGCAATTTTAGCCTGCGGTTATCGGAAAGGCGTGTGCCGGTAGGGTTTCGGCTCGGTCCCTGGCACCGGCATATCGAGCACACCGTTCTCGACCTGGAGCATTCCATGGGGGACGACTGCACTGGAGTCGGTTACAGCGGGCCGATCGGTGGCAATGTCGGACGAATCCTGCGCAGAGGCGATGGTTACCACGCATCCCATGAGCACGATAACGTTCACACAATCCATGTGATGACTAGACCCAGCGTTGCCGCGAAAATGGCGATCGTAGTGATCCAGCCCAGAATGTTGATCCCGCACCCATTCACGCGATCGCCCATAATGTCACGATTGTTCGTCATCAGCATGATCAGCAACATGAGAGGCGGTGTGGAGAATCCCTGCACTGTGCCCGCAACTACAAGCGCCTTCATGGGATTAAAGCCCAAGAAGTTCATTCCCGCACCGAGAAGGGTGAAACCGAAAATCGCCATGTAAAAGCGTTTCGCTTGTGCCGGCCGTTTATTCAGACCATACTTCCATCCCACGGTCTGGCAAAGATCATATGCGGCTCCGCCCGTCATGACCGGAACGGCCAGAAAACCAACGCCGATGATACCCAATGAAAACAGAATTCCCGCCGCTTTCCCTGCCAGCGGAGTAAGCGACTGAGCGGCATCCGCAGCACTGTTGATATCTGTTTTGCCTGCCTTGAACAGTGTCGCGGCTGTGGCGAGAATGATAAAGCTCAGCAGAACAGATCCGCGAGTTTCTCGACCAGATCAAGGGCGATAACGGCGTCCTGGATTTCAACCGAATCATCCCGATGCCCGAACTGGCGGTTGATCAGCCCGTTGAACCGGTGTTCCCGGATAGCTGGCCATTGGCAGACTGAGCGAAGCCGAAACGTGCTCAACTCCCGGAAGAGCGGAGAGCCGTTGCTGTAGATCCTGCCCGACTCCGAGCAAGCTTCAGCAGTCGGCGGCGAATTCCATTCTACAAACCGGGACCGGCAGCATTATGCGCGCACGTCGCCTGCGGAAGATAAATGTTAGTGGCTTCAACCCAAGCCCTCTCCGCGCGAAGCCGATTAGGTGTACACTAGTTTTCCGCTGGGAAGTCCAAAGCGGTAACGCGAGCAGGCAAGGAGTAAATCGTGAATTTCCGTTTTTTTGGTACTTGGCCGCTCTCGATCAGGATTTTCGGAGCATTCGTCGCTCTCGGTGCTGCGACGTGGATCGGCGCGCAACAGCGTTCCGATGCCAAACCAGCCAGTACAAGCCGCAACATCCGGCTCACGATTCATGAAGGAACGATGATCGCCATTGCGCTGTCGCCGGATAAACAGACGGTCGCGATGGATCTTCAAGGTACCCTTTTCACCCTCCCTGCGAAGGGCGGACAAGCGACACAAATCACTGACGAACTGTACGACGCGCGGCAGCCGGACTGGTCGCCGGATGGCGGCTCCATTGCATTTCAATCCAACCGGAATGGTCTGATCCATATCTGGATTGCGAAGCGGGATGGCAGCAGCGCGCATCCGGTCACTTCCGGAGATTTCGAGGAGCGTGAACCGAACTGGTCTCCGGACGGCAAGTGGATCGCGTTCTCATCGGACCGCAGCGGGAATTATGAGGTTTGGGTGGTGAACGTCGCGAACGGTCAGCTTCGGCAGGTTACGAAGACTCCAGCGAACGACTTCGATCCGACCTGGTCGCCCGACGGCAGCGAGATCGCATTCGTCTCCACGCGCCAGCCAAATCCAGGAATCTATGCAATCCGCCCGGATGGTTCTTCTGAGCGGATGATTGCGGCCGTCCAGGGTGCGGGGCCTGGATTCGGACGCGTCACCATCGGCACGCCTTCGTGGAATCCGGACGGAAAGCGAGTGCTTTACAGCACCGTCTCCTCTGGAGAGGCCAAATTGATGTTCGACGGCCAGACGCTATCGACAAATGAGGACATTTTCCCATTTCGCGCGCAATGGCTGTCGCCGACCGAATTTCTCTATACCGCGGATGGCAAGATTAAGCGGCGCACAATTGGCTCGAGTTCAGCCGTTCCTATTGAATTCACTGCAAACCTGAACGTACAAGCCCCGAACTACACGCGGAACAAACGCGATTTTGATTCGAAAGCTCCACGGAAGGCTCTCGGGATTGTGCGGCCGGTGATTTCTCCGGACGGGAAAGAGGTCGCTTTCGTCGCGGTAGGCGATTTGTGGGTGATGAGAATCGGCTCGAAACCTGAGAGGGTGACGAACGACACTTCCGCCAAGACCGATCCCGCGTGGTCGCCGGACGGTTCCCAACTGGTTTATTCGTCAGACCGGTCGGGAAGCTTCAATCTGTGGATCCGAAATATGAAGAGCGGAGCGGAAAAGCAGGTGACCGACTCGGCCTCCTCCGAAGGCGCAGCTTCCTGGTCTCCCGACGGATCGAGAATCGCATACGTGAACGCCACGGGTGACATGGACGGCGATGTCGAAGTTTTGGACGTGAAAACGGGCAGGTCGAAAAAGGTGCACGACCACACATTCGGCCCCGGATACCCCACGTGGTCACCGGACGGGAAAATCATTATTATTTCGAACCTGAAGCAGGACTCCTCGCGGTTCCGCGAAGGCTCAAACGCGATGTGGGAAATCCCCGCGGATGGAAGCGATCCCGGCCATCAAATCGTACCGGTGCCGCATCGCTCCATTGGCTCGCGTCTGGGCGAGGGTCCAGTCTGGTCGCCTGATGGAAAACTGATGGCGTTTGAAATGGAGGGCGCGCTGTGGGTAATGCCGGTCAACTCAAAAGGTGATCCGGCGGGTGCGCCGCGCAAAATTGTGAGCGATCCAGTCGATTATCTGAACTGGACTGGCGATTCCAAACACATTTTCTACATGAGCGTAGACAAAATGAAGCTCGCTTCCGCCGACAACGGCAGCGTTCAAGAAATCCCGTGCGACCTTACCTGGACTGAAGATATTCCCACGGGACGCCTGGTGATTCACGCCGGGAGGCTGGTGGACGGAGTGCATCAGACCGAGCGAACGGACGTCGATATCGTTGTCGAAGGGAACCGTATTCGCTCCATTGAGCCGCATCGCGCCGGGCCGGTTACCGGCAAGGTTGTCGATGCTTCCAACGAAACTGTCATGCCCGGCTTGATTGAATCGCACGGGCACTACATCGATACTAATGGAAGCTTGTATGGCCGTCTGCTTCTCGCGTACGGCGTCACCACTGTTCGGAGCCCCGCCGGAAAGCCTCCGGAGAGCATCGAACAGCGCGAGGCTTTCGAGGCCGGCCGACGCCTCGGTCCACGCGTCTATCTGGCCGGACATCTTCTCGAAGGGCCGCGCGCTGTATTATCCTCTGGCTGTCCCCATCACTAACGAAGCCGAAGTTGACGCTCAGATCGACCGTTCCGCCCGGCTTCAGTATGACCTGGTGAAATCTTATGTGAAGCTGCCGGAGCCGCTGCGCAAGCGAGTGGTGGAAGAGGCGCATCAGAGAGGCATTGCCGTGAGTTCGCACGAACTTTATCCTGCCGCTCTGTTCGGAAGTGATAGCGTGGAGCATTTCACCGGCACGGCGGGACGCGGCTATGCAACCAAGGTGAGCCTTCTGGGCCATGCGTATCAGGACGTCATCGAGATCCTCTCGAAATCGGGAATGACTATCACGCCGACGACGTCGCTGGGTGGATTCTATCCCGGGATCCTAGAGTCCGATCCGCAGGCGTACGACGATCCACGCTGGCGAATTCAGCCGGCCTGGGTCCGCAACGACACCGCCCGGCGCGGCGGGACGATTAGTCAGGGCCAACTCCAGACGTTAGCGGCGATGGAGCGCGCTGAGGTTCGAATCACCACGGGGACCGATGCCCCGCTGGTCCCGTACGGACTCAGCCTCCAGAACGAACTTTACCTGCTGGTGAAGTCCGGGCTGACGCCGTTCCAGGCGCTTCAGACCGCGACTGTTACGACTGCAGCGCTGCTCAATGCGACCTCGGATCTAGGCACCATCGAACCCGGCAAGCTGGCCGATATGGTCGTCTTGGATGGCGATCCTCTCGCGAACATTCTGAATGCCCGGAAGGTTCACAGTGTCATCAAGAACGGCCGATTAATCGAGCTAAAGGAGCTATTGAATCCTGCGAATCGGATGACTCAGAGCAGCCAGACTGCGCAAAATCGCGGGAATCAATAACGACGCGACTCACTGAGAAAAGAACTTGTTACCCTGCGCACTGTTTTGCATCATCCCGAGCCACGCGCATGTTCCGTTAGGTCAGTCTGGCGCGATGGCGATGCCGTCATAATTCAAAGAGTCGGAATCTGGTAAATGCGGGACGCGCCAAAATGAGGCTTAGTCGTGCAGCTACGGATTCGCTTACCATCTCCGCAATTGATGCAGGAACTGGTGGAGGCCTGGAAGATTCTCCGCAAGCGCCCATAGGATTTCACATTTCGCGCCGCACGCACGTACTCAAACTGCCCCACCAAGACTGGCTTTCAGCCAGCGGCACTCCTGATTCCCACTGCAACTGCGATCCCCGCGGCCGTACCCCGCGACCAGTTGACGAGTGTGGGTCATCCCAGTGATGTCGCTGGTCCGTCGCCGTCAACTTAGTGTGGCCTGGGTGGCGGCGAGTTCGCTCCTTAGGTGGCCAGCGCAGTTCGACTCGCAACAGGATGAGCTATGCGAGGGTTAGTTCGTTAAACACCCCGCGCTCGTCAATCCAGCAACGATACTTGGTCCGCACTTGATTTCTGTTTCTAGAGCAAGCATCGGCCTGAAGATCAGGGTTCTGTCGGATTCCAGCACCGTCCACTTGGCTTTGATCAATGGCTTGGCCGAGAGCAGCACATGCTAGCTCGGGATACAGCCGCTTCCCGAGGGGCACCGAGCCACTCCGTCGGTTCTCCTTGCGTACATCCGTTGTGCGAATGAAGTATTGCACTTGGAACCTCTACTACCAGCATAGCCGGGCTGTGCTCTATAATAGCCGGGCTGTGCTCTATAAATGGCCATTTTTCGGATTTATTTGCGGATAGTCGTCGGCCCCGGACCACGGCTCGGCAAGAGACGACCACTCCCAAAACGGTGAAGGCGAGCCTCGTTAGCCACACAAAAACAGCAACGCCGCCTCGGCCGGGACCGGAAGCGGCGTTGGAAGGAATGGCTGTGCCGGGCTTATTTCGCGATGCGGTAGCTACGTTCCCCGGCGGCGTTCTTCGAGGATTCGATCTTCTCGCCGCCCTTGCTGCCCAGAATGCTGACAAACCCTCGAACGGTGTGCGCCTGCCAGCCCGTCGCTTCCATAATCTCGGCCAGGGTCGCGCCCTTGGCGCGCTTCATCAGCGCGATCACCTCGGCCTTCTTGTTGCTGCGCGCTTCGGTCGCGCCCTTTTGCGCCGTGTCGCGTCGCTTGGACTTGGCCGGGGACGTCTTCGACTTACTCTTCACCGGCGTAACGTCGGCCGCCGGTTGCGCAACGTCCGGGGACAGACGCTGAACCGCTCCCCAGATTCTGGCGACTGCAGCCTTCCGGTCCGTGAATTTCTTCACCGGCTTCAGTTTATCGAAGGGAGCCACGCCCGCGAAGCTGTTCCAAATCTCGATCAGCCTCGAGCCGGGCCATTCCGCGGCGAGCTTGGCCAGCTCCCTCTCAGTTGCGAACAATTGGAGGTTTTCGCTGGCGGACGGACGGGAAATATCGCGGATCACTGATAGGTGGAGTTCACCTGGACCGCCACGGCTCCGAGCGCAGTGCCGTGATCGAGACCGTTCGCCGAGAAGCTTGTGATACTCGTGGAATTCTCCACCAAGGTCGTCCCGGTACCGGTCGGCAGGCCGAGCAGGATATAAGACGGGACTGTAAACTGTCCGGCGGCCTGTGGGGAAATGCACGTGTAGCTACCGTTCACTCCCGATGCCGCTGCCGACGACGATCCTTCGATCAAGACGTAAGAGCCCGATGCGCCGCCGCTCCAGGTCACCTGAAGTCCCGAGGATCGCGTAACGGTGGCCGCCGCACTCTGATTGGTCCAGCTCAGCAACGGATTCGGGAAGTTTACAGTGGCCGTGAAGGAGCCAACCTGGGTTCCCCCGGATCCGTTGAACGTGAACGATCCGCCCGACGTCGGTATGGTCCCGGAAGGGAGCTGCGCGAGGTATTCCCCTGAAGTGCTGGAGGGCGAAGTCAGCGTGATTGGACTTCCGGACGGCGGGGTCAGCGTAATTGTCCCGGCATTGAGCCCGGTAACGGTAGCAGTCGAAGTGGTGGTCTCGTTCAGGATGCAGCCCCCCAGCGAAACTTCGCCGGCGGAATAATTAGCGCCCGTGAGCTGCGAAAACTCTGCGAGCGCGGCGCCGCGGGTCTGAACAACTCCGGTCGATCCCGGCGCAGTCGTCTGACCCACGAGCAGGGTCCCGCTATTGACCGTACTCTGCCCGTTCAGAGTCGAAACTTGAGTGCCGTTAATACCGTACTGCGGGTCGGAGCATACGCCCCCGCCGGCTGCGATCGGTAGGGTTACGGCATTGCTGACCACGCTTCCGACGACGCCGACCACCGGAACATAGCACCCGGTTGACGCCGACTGCGGTATCATCGCGACGATCACATCCACGCCCGGATATACGGTCGCGCCCTGATAGGTGATGGCCGCCTGAACCCCTCCGATATAGACCTGCAAGTTGACACTCACCGGGTGCGGCGTTGAAGTGTAGGTTGTGTCGCTATCGGCAGGGTCGGCCCCCAAGCCGGTTCCCCACAACGTAATATACTCGCCGGGCTTTCCGGAATTGGTGGGGGTGAGCAGTGCATAGCTCACCGCATCGGTGGCAACCCCAGTGCCGCCGTTGTAGGTGTCGATTCCCAGAGCGCTCGATACCACCTGAATGGTCGCCGGAGCGCTGGGTGTGTTGTTATACGTGACCGTGAGCATCCCGGTGCCGACCGGAGTGGCGGCCGGAAGCACCGCGTCGATCTGCGTCGGGCTGGTGTAATAAATCGCCGGCTGAACGGTTTTTCCGCCGACTGTGATCGAGATGCTGGCTCCATTCAGCGTTGAGGGGAGGCCTAACGTACTGTCTTGCAAAACCGCCGGAGTTCCCGCATTGGCCAGGTTCGTGCCGTGAATCACAATTAATGTGCTGGGCGCGACGCCGGAGTTCGGGAATCCCATCGGAATCAGGCTGGAGTTGTTCTCAATGTCCGTAATCGTCGGCGTGCCGGACCCGCTGGAACCGCCGGAGACTCCGAACGTGTCGTACATAAGTGTGATCGAGCCGGTGCTGACGGCGGTGACCAGCACCTTAGCAAAATTCCCCCCGTTGGTATGAACGAAGAACAGTTCGCCCACGGGCAGACCAGTCCCCGGGATGGGGTTCTTGGTGAAAGCCGACAATGACGCCTCGACCACCGCCTGCGTGGTAGCATTGAATCCGGCAGGGCCGACATTAGCCCCGTTGAATACCGTGGCGCTGCCTTCAGGGGTAATCTGGTTGGTAACGGCGTTTCCAGTAAATAGGATCTCTCCGCCGAAGCTCGACGTAGCGCCTGTATCCAGACTCAATGCAGTGCCGTTCTGCAAAGTCGCGGTTCCGGTCAGGTCGGCTAGCAGCACGACTGGAGACACCGCGGCCCATATAGCCGTAATTAAAGTCCGTCTCATGGTTCCTCCGAGATGCTCATACTCTATCTGAAACGTGTAGCGAAGCGCAAGGCGTTGTGCCGCTACTCAGTGCGGAGCGCAACCGCCGGATCGACTCTAGAATGGATCGCCGATTCCGGTGAAGATAGTGATTTCGTGCGGGTCCGTGTTCGTGGCCTGGCGCATCCAGCTTGACCGCGTCATAAAAGCCGGGGATGGTGACGCGTCCCTCATCGTCTTTCATATTCCCGACTAGCCGGGCCAGTTTCTGAAGCGGGTTGGGCGCATAGTTCCCGGAATTTCCGCTATGAACCTCGATCTTCGCGCCGAACACGAGGATATAGACACTCGCGCCACCACGGAAGCCGAACTCGAGGACCGGTTTGTTGTCCTCTCCTATCGGTCCGTCAAACTTAAGTGTCATTTTGTTCGGCATAATCAGACTGAATATTCCGGTGCAAGAGTGGCGCTCTGATTCCGTTGGAAGGAAGAAGGACTCCGGCTGCTTACGTTCCGAACTGATGCAGCAGGTGGACCGCTTGAATCACTTCACTATCTTGTCCGTCTGGCGGACACCGGAAACACTGTTCGTTTCTGCGCAATGCCGACACTTGACCCGCAAGGTTCCGGTGCTGCGATCGGCGGGAGCCTTGAGCGGCATCTTCGATCATGTAGGATTCTCCGTTTCCAAGGGTATAAAATGTTGAGCATATGTCTCATTCTTTTGGCAACTCCTCAGCTCCAGTGGTGGATTATGTTGCGAAAACTCAGGAAGAAGATGGGCCTTCGGTTCGCCTCAAGATCGGCCCCTTTTCAGGCAGCGATTCCGAACAGGTTACCAACGAATCGCGCCTGCCCGGCCGGATCTTTCCGTGCTACCCACCTCACTCTGCCCTTCCGAATCATGTTGACCGCCTCGATACCTTGTAAGGTTCGCCAAGCACTGCGGAACGAGCCATAGCCCATCGCGAGCCGGCCGGGGCGTTTGACGGTTCGATGGTCCTGCTCGACGATGTTGTTGAGGTACTTACACTGACGTACAAAACAACGGCGCCGCAGCGTGCCCTCGTCCTTTAGCTCCTTGATCGCGGCCGGCTACGCAGGGTTCTTATCCACGTTGATGACGCGAGGCTGAACATTCGCTGGATCTGCGAACACCTTCCGAAAGATCCACTTGGGCTGAGCCAGCATCGCGCTTGCGGTGAGCAGGAAATCAATGGTCTGCCCGGGTTCGCCGAACAGCGCACAGCGCACTCATGAACGATACAATGCCTGCCGCAAGGTAGGCCGGATCTTAAGGTCCAGTGCGTCGTCCGATGGCTGAAATAGACGGCAACCGAGGAGGTTGCGGACCATCGACGGGACGCGCGGGGAGGGCGGCGTTCGGAAGGACGCCTAGCCAAAGGGAATACCCGGAAACCACGCGCGTTGGGGATTGCTTCGGTTCGTCAGGGCCGGCTGCGGAAACGGCAGCTAATCCAGGCGAAGCAGAATCCGCACAGGTGGGCGTCGCCTAAGAGCGAAGACTGCAACACGCCTCCAGTGCGGCAGCCTCTACTTTGCTGAAGATGATGGTGGACCCGAACTCACCCCCTGCCTGTCGGCTCCGGGCGGCGGACCGAACCTTGAGTCATGCGGCCAGGGCGATCGAGCTGGAAGATCTGGAAGCACGCCTGTCGAGATTGGAACGGAGCACAGAGTAGCAAAGCCTTCGGGACGGAACTTCCGAGCGGCTTATACAATTTATGAGATTTGAAAAACGCATTCGAGCGCTGGAAACCAGAATGATCACCGAGCCGGTGATCCTCTACTTCGCCGATGGCAGCACACGGAAAATCTGCGGACGGGGCGACTTTCTGCTGCGCCTGTTCCAAGGTGCATGCGGCGGACAGGATCTCAGTCCCGAGCAGACCGCGCACCATGACCTGATCCGCCAATCCATTAGCGCGCAGGAGCCAGGCGGCGGGCATATGGTGGAACTTTTACGTTGTCTGCTGAACGGACCGGCTTAAGAAACCAGCCTTTACCGTGGCATGGAACGAATCGCGGCCGTTCTGAAACGGTTCGGTCCCGACAAATATTAAGCGACAGCCGGACAGATCGTCTCGGTTTGACGTATATAGTATCGAAACAGTCGGTTCGCCGAACAAAGTAGGCCGGATCTTAAGGTCCAGTGCGTCGTCCGGTGGCTGAAATAGTTCCTATTGCAGGGCATGGATTTATTCGGCAGATGCCCTGGTATCCCGGATTACTGCCATTTCGTGACATTTTCTGCCACGTAGGATTTTCTGCCACGTAGGGACGACGTCGTTAGGGATGACGTCGTACACAAATCACGGATTGTTAAAGGCGTGTTGGCATTAAAAGAGTTCCTTGCCGAGCGCTTCAAATAGCCCCCGCCGTGTTTCGCAGTTACGCGTCCGCCATCAACTCCAGTTCTTCCCGCAGAACCTTGCGGGCAATCGGCTCGTCGTCCACAATCAGCGTTTTCGAGCCCATGCTGGAATCCGTCGGCTCATATTCCTTAGCTTGGGTGCCGTGAACGAGTTACAAGTTTCTTATGAGCGGGCAGGAAGAACTACTTATCGATCTGGAATGCTCAATGAGCGGACGGGTGGAAGGCGTCCCGACACATGGTAGTGGGCTTCCACGATGAGGGAATCGACAAAATCGTTAAAACGCATCGCTCAGATGCGATCATCGCGCCATCGCGACTCCGACCTTTGTGACTGATTTCGTGATGGCCGACAGCCGCGTCGCCGCTTGTACGCTGCCAGACTGCGATCCCGATCATCGATGACGACGAGCTTTGTAACCAAATTACGCACTTGCAGTATCAGCCGTAGAAAATGCGACAGAGATCCTGCGGGCGGCTTGGCCCGCTGGCTGAATCGGCTACTCCGGCTGGCAGCATTTCAGAACCCGGAATAGAGTCCGCCCTTCTCGCTCACCTTCAGAGAGATCTGTACAGCATCACTCTAGGGCTCGACTATCGATGCAAAGGCAGTGTTTTGCAAATAGTTTCGGTAAGAATTGAACCTGATAGTACCAGTGCGGTTGCCGAGCTCGGCGCGAATAATTATTTTACATGGCAGAAAATGGCACGAAATGGCAGTAATCCGGGATACAAGGGCATCTGCCAAATAAATCCATGCCCTGTAATATGAAGTACATGGAGAATCTGTCGGGTCCGACGGTGTGTCATACCCGGGCGTTGGGCATGTCGATGCCTGAGTGTCCCTCTGGCTACACTTCATCGGCTCTGCTTGAGCGAACAGATATGCTTCGGAGGGAGGGAGCCGAGGCGCACGAAACCTTAAGCCATCGGTTTCGCGCTCATGAATGCCCCGTCGGTCGGTCGCTTTCACAGGCACCTTCGCACTTGGGTGATGCCAACCTGTGCGGATTCTGCCTCGCCTGGATTAGCTGCTGTTCCGGCCGGATGGACGTGTTCGCGTCATTGTGCGCCGAGCGGCGAAACAAGCCGGCGTCGCGGAAGCAATCAGCCCGCACTGGCTCCGTCACGCCCATGCATCCCACGCGCTCGATCACGGTGCGCCGATTCATCTGGTTTCACATGGCAACATTCACCATCGACACTGAAAACAACATCGCGGCGCACGCCGAACTTCCGGCCGCCAGCGAAAACCTCCAATTGTTCGCAACTGAGAGGGAGCTGGCCAAGCTCGCCGCGGGGAATGGCCCGGCTCGAGGCTGATCGAGATTTGGAACAGCTTCGCGGGCGTGGCTCCCTTCGATAAACTGAAGCCGGTGAAGAAATTCACGGACCGGAAGGCTGCAGTCGCCAGAATCTGGGGAGC
Source organism: uncultured Acidobacteriota bacterium (assembly GCA_963799805.1). Lineage (GTDB taxonomy): Bacteria > Acidobacteriota > Terriglobia > Bryobacterales > Bryobacteraceae > Palsa-187. The sequence continues at coordinate 508,538 of CAWCYF010000001.1, read as the reverse complement.
GGTTCAGCGTCTGTCCCCGGACGTTGCGCAACCGGCGGCCGACGTTACGCCGGTGAAGAGTAAGTCGAAGACGTCCCCGGCCAAGTCCAAGCGGTTCAGGCCACGCTTGGCCATACCTCGGTAGCTACAACCAGCGCCTATCTTAACGCCCGTCCTGGCGATTCCAGCGCACGATTCTTGGCCCTGGAAAGATTCTCGCCGGAATCTCGCAGAATTGCCTTGCCTTTGCCTCCGACCGGAGTGATGGATGTGATGACCGCGAAGCAAGCGGCCAAGGAGAAAACTCACATGGCAACATTCACCATCGACACTGAAAACAACATCGCGGCGCACGCCGAACTTCCGGCCGCCAGCGAAAACCTCCAATTGTTCGCAACTGAGAGGGAGCTGGCCAAGCTCGCCGCGGAATGGCCCGGCTCGAGGCTGATCGAGATTTGGAACAGCTTCGCGGGCGTGGCTCCCTTCGATAAACTGAAGCCGGTGAAGAAATTCACGGACCGGAAGGCTGCAGTCGCCAGAATCTGGGGAGCGGTTCAGCGTCTGTCCCCGGACGTTGCGCAACCGGCGGCCGACGTTACGCCGGTGAAGAGTAAGTCGAAGACGTCCCCGGCCAAGTCCAAGCGACGCGACACGGCGCAAAAGGGCGCGACCGAAGCGCGCAGCAACAAGAAGGCCGAGGTGATCGCGCTGATGAAGCGCGCCAAGGGCGCGACCCTGGCCGAGATCATGGAAGCGACGGGCTGGCAGGCGCACACCGTTCGAGGGTTTGTCAGCATTCTGGGCAGCAAGGGCGGCGAGAAGATCGAATCCTCGAAGAACGCCGCCGGGGAACGGACATATCACATCGCAAAGTAGCTCCCGCCCAGGATTTCCTTCCAAACGCCGCTTCCGGTTCCAGCCGGGGGCGGCGTTCGGCGTTTCAAAGCACAATTCGTGCACTATGCCGTCCCCAACTGAGGCCCCCAACTGGGTCGCGCGGGCATTGGCCGAAACCCGTTCAAAGGAGTAGATAATGTTACAAGAGAACGAATCGCCGCCGCGCGTTTATGACCCGGATTCGTCGATGAATGATCCAACCAAGGCGGTAATAGCCGGTTGCACTACGGCGGTGGTGCTGGTCGGCGGCTTGATTGCAGCGGACTCGCTGTGGTGGAAGCCGAAGGCTCAACAGCATGAAAAAGACGCTGTAACATTTTTTCTCAATAACCAGAATGCGTCTTCAAGCAGCTCACCTCTTACTGAAGAACGGCTTCGCGTGTTAGAAGAAGAGCTGCGAGACGTGCGGGAAAAATTGCGAGACCTGCCGCCCGCGGCCGCGCAACGGTCTACACAATCGAGGCGGACCGGGAGGGCACCAGTAGTTGCACCCAAAAAATAGTCATCTGGTCAACCAGGTAAACCAAAGCAGAAGCGGCCAGCCGACGATAAAGACGAACGGCAGTCCGAGAGAAGCCCACATTCCCCAACCAAATGTGTGAAGATGCCCTCCTCCGACCAGGCCAGGCAGATGCGGGCCATGACTGCCTTTTGCGAGGTCGTTGTTTTTGCTCGGATGCGCTGGATCATACACTTCGTGTAATTCCCACCATCTGCGCTGAAGTTCCATTTGAGAGGTTCGCGCGGCCCAAACGCTCACGCAAACGGCGACGCTGACAAACCATCCAAGCGCCGCTAATCCAGCCATGGCTGCTCCAAGTTGATTGAGGCCAGGGGCGTAGTGAAGGATCGTTTCTGCAGCATTCGGGGGGGTTGCTGACGCAAGATGCGTAAGGAGAGTAACTTTTAATTCAGCGGCCTTCTGAAGCGTGAAAGTGTAGGCGGCAAAAAGAAAACCCTGAATTGTCAAATTCCAATTCAGCCGAAAATTGATGAGGTTCGCCTCGTGCGTTACGTAATTTCGGAAAACCGAGTAAACCTCATGGTGCTCTTTGGTTGGCCCCTCCGTCAGTTCTTTCGCGATGGCTTCATCTGATGGCATTGGTCAAAGTTTAGCTTTTGCCGAGGTTGAGATCAATTCGTCTTCTATGGCCGCAAATCATTTCTGGGCTGAAATGTTCGATACCGGTTATGCCCAGAATGGCCCGTGCTGGCCCACAAACGCGCTCAGGCGCGTCCAGGGAGCTGGGGTGTACTTCGCGCTCTACCTTCGCCCCGACGCGGCTTAACAGCCGTGTAGCGAAAATACATCACGGCGAGTTTCGACCCGACGGGTTCTCATTTTGGCACGGGGAGTGCTGCTATCCACAGTGAGGTGATATATGCGTGGACTCGCAGTATTAGTATTAGCTGGTGCGCTGGTAATCGGTTTCACAGCTGTCGCCCCCCAAGCGAATGCGCAAGTCGGTGTCGGGGTTGAGATCGGGCCGCCCCCCGTTTGTCCCTACGGGTACTACGAGGTTCCGCCTTACAACTGCGCTCCTGACGGTTACTATGGCCCGGAGTGGTTCTCAGGCGGTGTATTCATCGGAGCGGGCCCTTGGTTCCACGGGCCGGAACATTTTTATGGGCACGTCGATCATCGTCTCGACTTTCGCAAGGGCTACCACGGACCTATGCCAGCGCGAGGCGAGCGGCCAGCGGAACACCGTTCAGACTTTCGCGGAAACGCAATGCATGACCCACGTGGTCATGAGGCCCCTCGGGGACGCAGATAGGCCTCCTGCGCTCCTTCTTGGCCGAGATCATGGAAGCGACGGGCTGGCAGGCGCACACTGTTCGCGGGTTCGTCAGCATGGTGGGGAGCAAGGGCGGTCAGAAGATCGAATCCTCGAAGAATGCCGCCCCGTCACTGCTGGCTCGGCGTAAGCGTGGCGAGCTCGGGATAGTGCTGTACAAGCTGTTCGGGCAGGGAAGGCAGCTTAAGGCCCAAGAGCGATTTAAGTTCAAGTCCATTAACGACGGCTTTGCCGATGTTGTGGTTATTCGTAATGGCATACGTCTGTTCGGCCCGCCCGGCGATGATTCGAGCGCGCTCGGCCCACGGCTCCAGCTCATCGAGAGTGTAGAGGTAGTCATAGCGTTCGCGAACGTCAGCTTCAGCAGAAAACCACTGTTTGTAATTCCGCCCATGCAAGCGAACGTAGCCCACAGGCGCGGTCACGTGAGCGCTCGGCTTTATCGACCGGCTGAATAGGGGCTGGTCGATGTTGCAAAGGCCGACGCAAAGCTCGGCCAGCAGATCGCGGACCGGTTCCTCGTTCCAGCTCGCATGGCGCACCTCCAAGACGAGCGGGAACTCGGCAAAGCGCTTGATGAGGTTCTGGAGATAGTACCAGTTCTCCGGGGTGTTCTTAAATGACCAGGGGAATTGCAGTAGCAATGCTCCGAAACGATTTGCATCCACCAGCGGAGCAATGCCGTCTCTAACGTCGCGCTCATCCTTCGCAGTAGCGTTGCGTTCATGGGTGAAGCCCTTCCAGAGTTTGGCTGTAAACCGAAACGCGGGATTTTCCGCGACCAGATCCATCCACTGCTGCGTCGTTGTTGGGCGCGGCGGCCCGTAGAACGATGTATTGATCTCAACGGTGTCAAACAGTCTGGCGATGTAGCTTAATTCTCTGAAGCCGCGCGGCTTAGGCTTGGGGTACACAATTCCTTGCCAATCCTTGTATTGCCAGCCAGCGGGTCCGATGCGAATCACGCTTCCAATTCTACGGCTCCGACCCGAATACTCCACCTTGTAGCCTCATGTTCTCCTTTTTTTCGCCTGGCGTGGTAGATTGTAAACGTGTCGCTGAAGCTGTATTCCATTACGCTCGAATTGGCCGGTCCAGGCGACTACCACTCGCTTGGAGAGCGTCTCCGGGCGTTCGGTGCCACGCAACTAATTTCTCACCAGTGGGCGTTGAGGAGCACACATTCGGCGGCTGAGCTGAAGGAAATTCTGCGGGGCTTTCTCGGCGAAAGCGACCGCATTGTCGTGACCGAGGTGGGCGCTGAGTGGGCCAGCCGCCGGGCGCTGGCTAATTTGGCGGACCTGTAAAGCAGCCCATGAGCCAGCAGTACGTTGAGCTGCACGCACGGTCTGCATTCAGTTTCCTCGAAGGCTCTTCTCTACCCGAGGAACTGATTGAAATGTGTGAGCGCTTCGCAATGCCGGCGATGGCCTTGGTAGACCGGAACGGCTTGTATGGTGCGCCACGATTCCATATGGCGGCGAAGAAGATCGGGGTTAAAGCGCATCTCGGGTCCGAGGTCCCTTGTACGGACGGCCGAACATACCCGCTGCTGGTGGAGACTAGGGAAGGTTATCGGAATCTGTGCCGGTTAATCACTCGCATGAAGTTGCGAGCCAGGAAGGATGAAGGAGCGGCCACGCCGGAGGAGCTTGCCGAGTTCGCCCGAGGACTCATTTGCATGACGTCCGATCCAGATGAGCGCATAGTGGAGGCCTTTGGCCGGCATAACGTCTTCGCCGAACTCCAGCGCCATCTTAACCGCGATCAGGAAGCGCGCAATCAGGCCACGGTGCAACGGGCGCGCCAGCTTGGGATTCCCCTAGTCGCCACGAACGGTGTTTCCTATGCGACGCCGGAGCGCCGCCAGCTTCTCGATGTTTTCACCTGTATCCGGAACCATACCACCCTCGCCGCCGCTGGCCGGTTGCTGGAGATCAACTCCGAACGACGAGTCAAGACGACTGCGGAGATGAATCTTCTGTTTGCGGATATGCCAGAGGCCATCGCCAACACTGTCGAAATCTCTTCACGGCTGGGGTTCACCCTGACCGATCTCGGTTATGAGTTCCCGTCATACCCCGTTCCCGAGGGACAGACGATGATGTCTTATCTTCGGAAGCTGGCCGACGAAGGCGCGCGGCGGCGGTATCGTCCGTATCACGAACGCGCTCGCGTCCAGATCGAGCGCGAACTGGCCCTGATCGAAAAACTTGGATTGCCGGGCTACTTCCTGATCGTCTGGGATGTCGTGCGCTTCTGCAAGGACCACGACATTCTGGTGCAGGGTCGCGGATCGGCGGCAAATAGCGCCGTCTGTTATGCTCTCGAAATCACGTCTGTCGATCCTGTCGGCATGGACCTGCTGTTTGAGCGTTTTCTATCCGAGGAGCGCGGCGAATTTCCCGACATCGACATGGATCTTCCGAGCGGGGACAAGCGCGAGCAGGCGATTCAGTACGTTTATCAGCGGTTCGGAAAGCTAGGCGCGGCCATGACCGCCAACGTCATCACCTATCGCGGCCGTTCCGCGGCGCGCGAGGTAGGCAAGGCTCTCGGCTTCGAAGTCGCCGCGCTCGACAAAGTGAGCGCTCTGATACGCGCCTGGGAATGGAAGGACCCTAACGACACGACCGAGCGCCAGTTCCGGGAGGCTGGATTCGATGTCAATGATCTGCGTGTCCGCAAATTCTGCGAGCTTTATGAGATGGCGCAAGACCTCCCACGTCATCTGGGACAGCATTCTGGCGGGATGGTTATCTGCAAAGGTGCGCTCGATACAATCGTGCCGCTCGAACCGGCGACCATGCCGGGGCGTGTCGTCGTCCAGTGGGATAAAGAAGACTGCGCCGATATGGGCATCATCAAGGTGGATCTGCTCGGCCTGGGCATGATGGCCGTAATCGAAGACTGCCTGAAGCTGATCCCACCGACATATGGTGAGGAGGTGGATGTGGCGCATCTGCCGCCGAATGATTCCGCCGTGTTCGAGGCACTTCAGAAGGCGGACACCATCGGCATGTTTCAAGTCGAAAGCCGGGCGCAGATGTCGTCGCTTCCGCGCATGCGGCCAGAGCGGTTCTACGATATCGTCGTGCAGGTTGCGATCATTCGGCCGGGGCCGATCGTGGGCAAGATGGTCCATCCCTACCTGAATCGCAGACAAGGCCGGGAAAGAGCCGATTGCCTGCACCCGGTTTTGGAGCCGGTTCTGCGGCGTACGCTAGGTGTTCCGTTATTCCAGGAGCAACTGCTGAGGATGGCGATGCTCGCGGCCGGGTTCACGGGAGGTGAGGCCGAGGAACTGCGCCGCGCGATGGGGTTTAAGCGTTCCGAGAAGCGCATGAAGGAGATCGAGGCCAAACTGCGGGCCGGCATGGATCGAAAGGGCATCGTGGGGGCAACCCAGGAGGCGATTGTCCACTCGATCACAGCTTTTGCGCTGTATGGTTTTCCTGAATCGCACGCCGCCAGCTTTGCGCTGCTGGCGTATGCGAGCGCGTATCTGAAGTGCCACTATCTGGCGGCTTTCACCTGCGCGATGCTGAACAATCAGCCGATGGGATTCTATTCTCCGGCGGTCTTGATCAAGGACGCGCAGCGCCACGGTCTGCGCGTGCTGCCGGTGGATGTCCTCCACTCCGACTGGTTATGCACGGTCCCGAGTCTGGGCGAGAGCGCCGGACGGCCGTACCTGCGGCTTGGATTTCGATATGTGCGCGGCTTGCGCGAAGAGGCGGCTCGGGCGATATGGCGCGCCCGGACGGACCGTCTGTTCACTTGTATTGAGGATCTGACTCTTCGCGTCCCTGAACTGCGCAAGGATGAAATCAATCGTCTCGCTGAAATAGGCGCGCTCAACGGTCTTGAGAAGCTGCATCGTCGCGCCGCCCTGTGGCAGGCGCAGCGCGCGATCCGCCCGGCCGGTCCTTTGCTTTGCCGTCTCGAAGAGACGGACAGCCAGTCTCCGCTTTCACCGATGGATGTGGAAGAGCGGCTTCGGGCGGACTATCGCGGAACCGGCCTGACCGTCGGCCTTCATCCCATGGCTTACCGCCGGGCGGAAATGAACGCACTCGGCGTAACCCCTGCTATTCAGCTAGGCCAGATTCCAAACGGGCGCCTGGTAAGCATCGCCGGATCGGTGATTGTGCGGCAGCGGCCCGGAACAGCCAATGGGTTCGTGTTCCTCAGCCTGGAGGATGAAACCGGAGTGATGAACGCCATCATCACCCCAGCCATATTCGACCGCTTCAAGCATCCAGTCCTGAGCGAGCCGTTTCTGTTGATCCACGGCCCGCTGCAAAACCTGGATGGAGTCATATCCGTCAAAGCCGCACGCATTGATAGCCTTCGGGCGGGCGTTACGGCAGAGTCACACGACTTCCACTGAATCGATACCAGCGGCGGACCGTCCAACTTTGCGTTCTAAGTTTAAATGACTTTAGACTGTGGACGTGGACGCTGAACACGAAGAAGAAGCCGGTCCTTTACCACTTCCGTCGCGCTGCCGAGGTATTCCCCTCGGTGACGGTACCTACACGGGCTGCCCTTACGCCTCCGGCGATCTTACGCCACTCAATGGCGCGGGCGATTGCCCTGTGTGCCACGGCTCCGGCGTTGAAGGCGTCGTGGCTACGACCCTACTGCATTCATCGTTTGGCGATCCAGATTGCTGTGGTTGCCTAAAACGGCGTCACTCGTGGACCTCAGGCCGAAATGGTGTGCAACGAATGCGGTGCAGTCGTTCGCACCGTGTCTGCCGATGCCCTTAACCAGACACTCACCGAAATGGAACGCACTCTCACGATCGATAGCGCAACGTGTCCGTATTGTGGCGCGGTCAACTTGTTTCCGGGGTTTTCGACAATCAGGGCCTTCAGATGTCGCAACTGCGGGGAAGCAGTAAAGGGCGCTGATAACCCCGACATCAAAGTTCGCCTTAGCTGATAGCGGAAAACCCTGCCTCCATTTAGACGCGCACTTCGTGACGAGCGAACCTGAGGATCGCATCAGCGAGTATCCCCCTCGCCCAGTGAAATGGCCCGTCATGCTGCAGGGTTGGGACCAGCTGACTTTTCTGCATTGGCCTTATCCGCCGGAACTGATCCGGCCGCTGCTGCCCGGCAAGCTTGAGCTCGATACATTCGAGGGCGCGGCATGGGTAGGGCTGACGCCGTTTATTGTCACAGAGCTGCGGCCGCCCCTATTCCCAGCACTCCCTTGGATCTCGCGCTTTCCGGAGATGAATGTGCGCACTTATGTTCGCGGTCCCGATGGCGAGCGGGGTATCTGGTTTTTCTCGCTTGAGGCCGACCGCGTCGCGGCTGTCGTCGGTGCTCGCTTGTTGTACGGGCTGCCGTATCGTTGGGCACGGATGAGGGTCCGCCCTCATCCCGGAGAGATCGCCTATACGAGTCGCCGGCATTTCGGCACGGCCCAGGCGGACGTAGCTATTCGAGTAGGACCGGCGATCAATGCGGATGAGCGCGCCCGTTTCCTCACCGCTCGATTTCGGCTGTACACTCGAATCGCGGGCCGGCTGGCTTATGCGCAGGTAGAGCACGCGCCTTGGCCGTTGCACTCTGCGGTAGTGCTGCGCTTACGGCAGAATGTCATCGAGGGTTCTGGAGTTCCCGCTGCATCCGGGGAGCCGATAATACACTTCTCGCCCGGCGTTCGCTCCCGCATCGGACGGCCACGGTTTCTTGTCTAAGGTCCGGCGAACGAACTGTTCACCCCTCCTCCCCGGGTGCCTGCTCCCGGACGACCTCCCGCGGGTCCTTATCGCCGCGTATACCCAGGAACGTGGAATGCCTCAGATGCCCGTCCCGCGTCCACTCGCGTATTCCAAGTTGAGCAACGAGCTTCGGCTTCAACCAGCAGCAGAGTTGCATGGCCTCGGCCGTCAAGGCCATTCCACGGCGCGCATTTCGCGGCTCGGGAAGGTTGTCGAAAGGGCAGGCATGAGTGCCCAGGCCTTTAAACCGCGCAAACACCTTCTCTTTGCTGCCGGGTTCCTTAAAACCGTTGCGCACCTTGCCGCAGAATACCAGGCGTTCTTTTTGATAGTAACCGGCCAGCAGCGCATCAAAGCCGCGCGGCCCGGGGACGTACCCACCGATGACGAGTTCCTGATTCAGGTTCAGCCTGAGCTTCGTCCATAAGCCCGTGCGCTTGCCGGGTTCATAAGGACTGTCGCGGCGCTTGGCGACGATTCCTTCAAGGCCGGCCTTCTTCGCTGCGGAAAGCAGCGCATGTGCGGGGGCGTCCAGCGTTTGCGAGAAAAACAGCGGCGGCTTCGCGGCAGCGAGCACTGCCTGAAGCAACTCCCGTCTCTTTTCAAGCGAGAGACCCTGCAGATTACGGCCGCGATATACCAGCACATCGAACGCATAAAACTGCACCGCGTCTTTCTTCAGGTGCCGGTGCTGCAGAACGTTGAAGGCGGGCCTTCCGTTCGCATCTAGAGCGATGATTTCACCGTCGATTACGGTTTCATTCGGCAATTCCCCGCAAGCCTGAACGATGCTCGGGAATTCATCGGTGAGGCTGTTGTTACGACGCGCCCTGACCACTGTGTGACGTCGTGACGCCGCAATTTGCCGGTTGCCGCGCGGCGCATATAGGTACATTCGCGATTCGCGGGTTTTTCGGCCAGGTGATCCCATGAACCCGGTTCAGGCCGGTTTTAGATCGATCCATTTTTCTACCGGAGGCGGCTCGTATTCGAGCAGCCGCGTGACCAGCGATTCCGGGCTACTATCGGCGAGTACGATTCGGCGATGAACCGGCTTTAGAAACTCCTCCTCCACTGCGTGGTCGAACAGCGACAAAAGTTGATCGTAGTAGCCGTCTATGTTCAAAATTCCGCATGCTTTTCGTTGTAAGCCAAGTTGTGTCCATGTCAGGACCTCACAAAACTCCTCGAAGGTACCATAGCCTCCCGGAAGCGCAATGAACGCGTCGGACAGCTCAGCCATCTGCGCCTTTCGCTCGTGCATCGAGCCAACTATCCGCAAATCGGACAGCCCTGGGTGCGATACCTCCTTTTCGACGAGCAAACGCGGCATGACTCCGATGACCTCGCCTCCTGCCTCAAGCGCCGCGTCCGCTAGCTTTCCCATCAGACCGACTTTTCCGCCGCCGTAAACAATCGCAATCCCGTTCGCGACAAGGTGTCGTGCCAATGACTTTGCTGCTGTCGCGTAGCTCTCACGAGCACCCGAACTTGAACCACAAAACACGCAGATTCGCTTGGCCATTTGAAAATTCAGGATACCGAAGCGGCCATTTGGCCGGTTTGTCGCCGACGCTGAGATCCGCGAGTAGCGCGCTGGCCGAAATTGACACATCCGCGTTTAGAGGGTTATTCAACCAAGTGGCCAACCACCCCAGCTCCCGCAGATCACTGCAATACTGAACTACTGAAGACGAAGTGAAAACGAGAACGGCGGAAGAAGGCGGTGTGAAGACGTGGGCAAGGTAACTACCGAACAGTTTCTTTACGGGGCGCTCATCATTCTCATCCTGATCCCCTTGGTCCTCGCTTGGTTTCGGATTTTCAGTCGGGTTGGGTGGTCTGGATGGCTGGTCATGCTTCTTGCCATACCTTTCGTAAACATACTTTTAGTGATCGTTCTTGGATTCAAAGAATGGCCTATCGAGAGACGCTTGAGAATAGCGGAGGGCAGCGAGCCTTCGGCTCCAAGGCCTATCAGGCCGATTTAAGCTCAATCCGCGTTGCGACGACTCGCTCGGGGACTAGGAGAACGCTTTTCCCGGGTCGAGCGTCAGCCGTAGGTGAGGTCGGTGCTCTGTCCGACCTCGATAATATAGTCGTCAGGATCGCGGATGTAGCAGCGCGTCTCGCCGTATTTGGGGATCGGCTCCGTGATGAACTTCGCTCCTCGACTTTTCCATAATTCATAGCACGCTTGAATATCCGCAACGCGGAAATTCATAAAGCTGTTGATGTGATTCGGGTCGGGGACGCTGAGCGTTACCGTCGGCTTATCCGGGGTCGGCCCGCCTCCAACGTTCAGAATCATCCAGATATTCGCAAGCTGAAGGTATCCAGGCGACGTTCTTCGTCCCCTGGGATACGATCCACGAAAGCAATCCGCAGGAGATTCTCGACCGACACGAGACGATTACAAAGGTGCCATTCTTGATAATGCAGGGTGCCCTCGACGACAACGTTCTTCCGGCGGTACAGGAGAGATTCGCGCAGACCTATCGAGATGCGGGCGGCGATATCCAGTACGAGTTGTTCGAAGGTTGCGAGCACGAGTGGGTCGCGCAACCGGGCCCACAGACTGATCGCGCACGGGAGATGGTGAAGGCCTTCATCGCCCGCCAGGTGAACGCTTCGTAATCGCAGCTACTTTAATCTAGCGGCCGCTGCCTTCCCTTATCGGCGTGCGCCCGATTACGGTGGGCGCGTTGGCGGAGCTAAGGGTGGTGACAAGTGATCAGTCTGATGCCGTGGATAGGGCTGGCGGAAGCGGCGGCCCAGCCGCAGCGGTTTGTTGATGGACACGAACGCCGTTTCGGAGTCACTTCGACGGTTTGGCGACAAGAACGCAAGTGGATTGCTTCCGTGTGACCGACAAGCCGAGAGGCATCCGTGAACGAGTTTTCAGTGGAGGGTCAAAGCTGAGATACTTGTGCGGATCGAGTTTGACAAACTCAGAATAAAGGTCCGCGTATGCCTCAAATCAATCTCGTTTTCACATTTCATCCGGCGTAAAACGCCAACTGTTCCAAGTAGTTCGACTGTTCGGAAGCTGGGACGCTGAAGGCAAGTACTCCACTCAGTGGACGCAAACGCCGATGGACGCATCGCTCGACGGGACTGGCTGTGATGCATTTAGCACGAGCGTAGCGCTGGACGCCACCCAAGTCGGAACTACTTTTGAATGGGGCGTAATGGCCGATCTCACAGAGTCTCCGAATACCTGGGTGGTTGTGACGGAGACGCCCGATCCGAATTCCAGCCAAACCACTCGCAGTTTTGTTCTTAGCGCGGCACGGGCGTCGATTCAGCGGCGGTGGTTCTGCCCATGACCAATGGCGCAACGGCCGGCATATGGGAAACGGACGTCGCGGACTTCGAACAGTACATGAACCCCCTGTACATGTTCCGGATCAAGAATGAACAAGGCAATCTAACCTATAACCACTACGCGACCAGCGACGGCGAGCGAACGGAATGGGGCTACGATTCCGACCCGAACGTTGCGCCTCAGCACAATATCTGGAACTGGTATCAAGGTCTGCCCTCCGACTATCCGGGAAACATCAGCGTAGGATATCTGGATAACCTCTCTACGGGCTTCGCCCCACGCTGGAGCGAGGAAAATGTGCGGCAGATGATGACGAGCAGCGCGGCGGCTCTATTCGATGACTTCCACATCGATGGCATTCGCGTGGATCTCACGGACGCGATTCATTAAGACAATGCGCTTCACTCGAATGGGAGCTCGGTGGGCGTCGCCAATCAATACGGCGCAAAGTTTTTGAGAGAGCTGACGCAGACGGCGCTAACCGTAAAGCCTTCGGCATTTCCTCATCGCCGAGGATTACAGCGGCTGGAACGCGATGACACAGCCCGTCAGCCAAGGGGGCATAGGTTTCGACGCGGTCTGGTACATGGATTTCTATCACAATCTGATTGGCGACGGCGACTACAGCGGCTACGCGGATCTATTGAGAATCGCCGGATATGGCGCAGCGGGCCCCTTGCACATGGACTACTTCGCCGGAGCACTGTGGGCGACGCAATTCAACAAGATGCCGTTTACCGGGGAAAGGATTTTATTGCCGCCAAGGCTCCGAGATTATCGCGAAGCCGTCATCTGAAGCCGTTCTGCTGTTCCTCAAACATGCTGCGCTGGAGAGCGCCTGGACCGCGCAGAACGTGGCGAACATACTCGGCATTGACCTCGCTACGGCGACCCAGATTGCGGAAGAACTCGTGTTGGTCGGTTATGCGGAGCCGGTTCCAAGAAAACGGAACACCTGGCGCAATACGCCCACTGGCAATACGGTTTCAGGCGTGCGGCCTGCGCGGCTGACCCGAAAGACGGCTGAAGAGATCCTTACGGACCTGGCGGACCGCCCGGAAGCGTTGAATCTCGACAATCAGAGGCCGTTGCGCATCGAAAAGCTTGTCGCTTTCGGCGGCATTAACGCAAACCACGATCGGATTCAGGACATCGACCTGGGTGTTCAGTTGGAACCGAAGCTCCGGCGCGAAGCCACGCTGGCGGATGTTAAAGCTGCTTTGAAGGCTTTGCGAGGGCACTCGCCGTCGCTGAAGACACACTTTTTGCAAGGCTGGCCATCGGGCATGGGGCACGTGGTCTGGCAATCGTGGCTGCGGTGCGGCGGGCGTGCCCGTCATCCACGCCCCGCATAGCGTGATGAACTTCTATCGGGATAGGCCCGAACGGCGGCGCGCCATCGCCGCTCCCTACGTGAAAGCGCCGGTTCCGATCGACTGGCAGGAGCCTGATCCCCGTAGGGAAGGCCCTTCGCCCGTCGACGACGCACACTGGTGCGACGATACGCCGAAATGTCCGGTGAAGGAACGCGAGGAAAAGGGAGATTGGCCTTGGACACGGCAGATCGCGACGATCAGAATCCTGCCGGAGGACGCGGTTTCTGACGACGGCCAGGAAATCTACAACTTATTCGAACAGCGTGGCATCCGGAACGTCATCATGGCCGGCGTGCATCTCAACCGCTGCGTCCTGGGCCGGCCCTACGGCATCCGCCAGATGGCCATGCTGGGCAAGAACCTCGTATTGATGCGCGATCTGACCGACGGCCTCTACGACCCGCGCTCCCGGCCCTACGTCAGCCATGAACAGGGCGTAGCGTTGATGGTTCGGCATGTCGAGCGCTACTGGTGCTCCTCGGCCGCGAGCTAGGGTGTGACGGTTTCCTGAGATGCAGACGGCGCGGACATTTATTGGTGCGAAGAGGCGACAACTAGCGTCACGCCTTACACTGAAGAGGGCCGAGACGATTAGGATCTGAGTCAGTGACAACTGGCATTGTTCGCGTTCGGCATAGCGAGGAACGTGATCGTGGCCGGCGGGAACGTGAGACGACCGGAACCCGTGGAGATGCCAGTCAAGCTCGGCAATGCATCATCCTCTCCCAGCTTCAGTTCGCTCCCGTTCAGTTGAATGCTCGTCGCATCCAGGCTCAGGGACGTCAAAGCATAACGCTCTGCCGCCTCGGGAAGGTCTAGTGATTGGGACGCAGATCGGTCCGTATTGATTGCCAGCAGCGCTACCCCTCCAGGCTGTCCGCGCAAGCAGTGGGAGTAGAGGTGCAGGCTTGATGCGGTCGAAAGACCCGGATCGAGAACCGTCATGCCCATGAATTTGTGCCACAACAGAGCCGCCCAATAGTTTGGCCGCGGCATCAGTGTATTGTCATCGAGCAAGCCGTAGTCGCTGGACGCGAGCGTGTTGTGCATATGCACCTGGACGCCCCGTTTGGCCAATCGCCCGAGCTGATCGAGATAACGAAAGCTATCGAGAAACGTCGACGCCCATGGATTGCCCCCGCAAGCTGCGTCGGCCGTTTCGGTGAGCCAGAGCGGTTTTCCCGGCTCGAACGTATCGCGAAGGTTCGCATAAAATGCCTCGATGCGGTCTGGGCGGGAGAGGAAATCCTCGGAAAGAGCAGCCTCGGGGGTTGTCTGGGATGCGGGTCCCATGGATGCGCAACGCTTCGACGTCGCTCCGTAAGAGTGATATGAAAAGCCATCGAAATGCGGTCCGGTAGCCTTGAGAATGTCTTCAGTTTTGATAACGTTTCCGGCTAGCCCAATGGGAAGGAGCGGAATTCCTTCTCCTACGCCGCCTGGGCCAAGGATTAGCACGTCGGGTGCAGCATTCTTCATGAATGGAAGGAACACGGAAAAATCGCGACCAAACGCCGCTGCGTCGTAGCCTTTGGGGGCGCCACCCATCTCCGCATAGGTAGGTTCGTTCATGTATTCGGCGGCGGCGATGGTGCCACCAACGGATTTGGTGTAGACGAGGAGCTGGCGTGCCTGATCCGGAGTCCAGGTGCCGGCAGGATTTCGGGTTCCAGCGCTTGTGGCAAAGGATGTGACGAGTTTCGCATCCACGGCGTGAGCAAAATCGATGACTCCCTTCCATTGCCGGCGAGTCAATACTCCGCCGAAACCTTTTGGAGCCGTCTTCGGTGCGGGCTGATCGGAATTATGGAAGTACGCGGTGTTTGCCCACGTTCCGCTGACTCTAACATAGGCTGGCCCCAGGGCCGCTGCGAGCTTGCGCAAGCGTGTATTGGTGAGGTCAATCGGCGGGCGCTGTTGGTACAGATTCGGGTCCATACCCGCTGGGACGGCCGCGGCATCCTTGGTGGATTGTGTGACGGAGGACTGCGCCTTGAGAACAGCGTCGATATCCTTGTAGGGCTTCCAAAATCTTCCTCCAATGACTTCGACCATTTCGACGTTATAGGACTGGAACCGCTCATCGACCGTGCCAATTTTCTGCATACTCGCAGCATCAATACGTCCGGCCGATCCGGGTCCGGGAGACTTGCTGCACGCCGTAATTCCGAGCGCGGCGAACGCCACGCACACACAAGATCCACTAAATGTTTTTTGGCTCATACTTTTTCACGCATCCTTTGTCACCTCCATCTTCACGCCGTAGGTCAGTATCCGACTGTGAAGCGCTGACGAAAATGAAGCGGGCGCTCCAGTTCGTCGATCATGGCGACCGCAAAATCTTGCACCGAAATCCTGCTGTGGCCCGCAGAGTCGACTAAGAGCTGGTCTCCCCCTAATCTGAACTTTCCGGTGCGTTCACCGGGCTTCATCTCGGCGGATGGCGCAAGAAATGTCCATTCAAGATCCGGTTCTTTTCGTAACTGATCCAGAGCATCGATGGTCGCCAATGAGCCGGGCCTCACCCAGTCAGGCAGAGCGGGATCGTCCACCACACGTACCCCCGGCTTGACCTCCAGGCCGCCCGCACCGCCCACCCAAAGGACTCGCTTGATGCCCGCCTTCTTGGCGGCCGTCAATGATAGACCGAGTCCCACGGACTTGGTCCTCATAGAGATTTGGATCCTTCCATCCGGGATTGAAGGCACTTATCAGCGCGTCGTTGCCTTCGATTAATCCCGCAAGAGATGCGGTGTCATAGACGTCAGCCTCTTCTTGCGATGAGTCCGTCACGTTTTTCGAGCTTTCCCGGATCGCGCGACAATTGCCGTCACCCTGTGGCCCCGGTCGAGGGCTTCCTTGAAGCAGCGCTGAGCCAACGAAGCCGGTCGCCCCTAACAGAACGACCTTCATGTCCCTTCCCCTAAACCTACACGGACGGACAACATGGAGATCGATCCGCCATCGACGCCTTCGACAGGGAAGGTGATGTCTTCACCCGGTTGCCGGGTCGCGATCACATAGAGCAGCGGCAGGTAGTGATCCGGAGTCGGAATGGAAAGCATTGCCGCCGGGCCGAGCTTTTCATAGTCGACGAGCGGCTTGAAATCACCGGCGAGCATCATCTGTCTCGCCTCCAGCTCGAACTTCGACCGCCCAATCATAGGGCTCGGGCATGTGCCGGCCCCAGGCGTAGGTATGCAGATTGTGGACGAGGTTTCCGCTGCCGACGATCAGGACGCCCTCGTCCCGCAGTGGCGCAAGTCTCTTGCCGATGTCGAAATGAAAGGAGGCGGGCTGCGATTCGTTTATGCTCAGTTGCACGACCGGAATATCGGCCTTTGGATAGGCATGCACGAGCACCGACCAAGTCCCGTGATCGAGCCCCCAGGTGTTGTCGAGAGCGACCGGCAAGGGCGCGAGCAGTTGCTGGATGCGGCGGGCAAGCTGAGGATCACCCGGCGCCGGATACTGCACCCGGAACAATTCGGGCGGAAAGCCGCCGAAATCGTGAATTGTCCTCGGCGAGGTGCTGATCGTGACGCCGGTTCCCGGCACATACCAATGAGCGGAGATCGAAAGGATGGCTTTGGGCTTGCGCGTTTGCGCCCCGATGCGACGCCAGCCTTCGGTGTATCCGTTGGTCAGTACGGCGTTCATGGGATTGCCGTGTCCAAAAAAGATTGCGGGCATCAGTTCCGGCATGTCGGTCCACCTCCACCATCTCCACAGCCCTCGTGAGTCTCACATCACACCAATTTGTTTCAACATTCCCATGAGATCGTAGAACAGGTTTTCTTCCACGATCTCTCCCTTCTCCTTCCAGTGCGCCACCGTGCAGAAGTCCACCTTAAAGCTCTTGTTCGTGGGGGCAATCACCGTCCCGTCGGCCATCGTCATCGGCCCCGTCATGGTCCCGGTAAACTCGGCGATTGTGCATGTCCAATCACCCTGCGCGATCATCGTTTTGTATGGATTGTTGACGAGGTGCTGGTCGGGAAACGTCTTGAAAAAGGCACGGGCCTCCTGCTCATGAGCCTCTATTCCATGCGTCGGCGGTTGGTTGGGCCATCTCACGACGCAATCTTGTGCGTGGCGCTTATGGAACGTTGTAAGCTCCTTCGCGTTCCAGGAATCGTCCAGCGTCTTCATCAATTGCAAGTTTTGTTCTGGGGTCATAGCCAGACCTTTCGTTTGCTCTACGTTTATTCACTCTTGGCGTTATAGGCGTCGCCGGTCCGCGCAGAATAGACCATGGCCGCGCCGGCAAACCCACCGCCTACGATGACGATGAGTTTTCTGGGATTCGGCTGCCCGTCAGATAGTGTTCTCATGGCTACTCTTTCTGTACGCGAGCGGTCTCCCGTGCGTCTCGGCACAGCAAGCCTATTCTACGACCCAATGGGTGTGTTGGAGATACTGCAATCCTTCGACCGCCATGAACAGCATGCGCTCAAAAATATTCGGAAATGGCGGAGTGTGATCTGCGGGGGCGTAAGGTTGAGTAATGCAATAATGGCAGCGTCGACATTCACTCGCACGTGTAAGGAGTTCGAGCAATGGCTATGAAATCTTCGCCTTCTGAGCCCGTACTCGCAAATCTCGATGGCCTGCTTGCAGAACTGGAGACGATCTACAAGGATATCCATTCTCACCCCGAACTCTCGATGCAGGAGGAGCGGACAGCCGGTGTGGCTGCGGACCAGCTTGCGCGGCCGCCGGCTATGAAGTGACTACCGGCGTTGGCAAGACCGGCGTTGTCGGTTTGCTGCGCAACGGCGAGGGACCAACAGTGATGCTCCGCGCCGACATGGATGCGCTGCCGGTTCAGGAAGCGACCGGCCTTCCCTATGCCAGTAAGGTCACGGCGACGGACAGCGCCGGGAAGAGCGTGCCGGTGATGCACGCCTGTGGTCACGACATGCATGTGACCTGGCTGATCGGTGCGGCCAAACTGTTTGCGAAGTCTCGCGATGCATGGAAGGGGACGCTGATGCCCGTCTTTCAACCGGCTGAGGAGACGGCGCAGGGCGCGCAGGCGATGATTGACGATGGGCTTTTCAAGCGATTCCCGAAGCCCGATGTCATCCTCGGCCAGCATGTGATGTGCATGCCCGCTGGCGTGATTGGCGGCCGCATCGGCGTCACCACCTCAGCCGCGGACAGCCTGCAAATCAAATTATTTGGGCGCGGCGCTCACGGCTCCATGCCCGAGGCGAGCATCGATCCTGTGGTGATGGCCGCGGCAACAGTGTTGCGGCTGCAAGGCATTGTCTCGCGTGAGGTACCGCCGACGGAGGCCGCCGTGGTTACGATCGGCGTGTTGCAGGCGGGGACGAAGGAAAACGTCATCCCCGACGAGGCAATCATCAAGCTGAACGTGCGCACTTTCGATGAGGGGGTGCGCAAGCTGGTGCTTGCCGCCATCGAGCGGATTGTGAATGCTGAAGCTGAAGCCTCAGGCGCGCCGAGGAAGCCGGAGATTACGCCGCTGGACCAGCTATTCTCTGACGACCAATGATCCGGATGCGACCAAGCGAGTGCGGGATGCGCTTCGCGCGCATTTTCCTGCCGACAGCGTGCAGGAGACCAAGCCGACGATGGCGAGCGAGGACTTCGGATCTTTCGGAGCCGAGTGGCACGTTCCGTCGGTCTTCTGGTTCGTAGGGGGAGTGGATCGTGATGTGTACGCGAAGGCGAAGAAGGACGGCACGATCGGTGCACTTCCAACTAATCACAGCCCATACTTCGCACCGGTCATCCATCCAACTCTGGAGACGGGCGTTGAAACGCTGGTTGTCGCCGCGCTGGCTTGGCTGGGGAAGTAGGACCTAAGCGGGAGAGAATGGTGGAGCCCTTTCACCTTGCGATACGGATGGACACGTTTCACGCCGTCCTCGACCTGGGCGGCACGTTCGTGTTCGCTCTCAGCGGGGGCATGGCCGGAGTCAAGCACAGGCTTGATATCTTTGGCGTGCTCGTGTTGTCCTTCGCGGCGGCCAATGCCGGGGGGATCGCACGCGACGTGATGATCGGTGCGACTCCGGTCGCGGCGCTCAGCGATTGGCGATATGTCGCTGTTTCGCTGCTTGCGGGTCTGCTGACGTTCTATTGTTATCCGTTTATTGACCGTTTGAGTGGCTCCGTCCTGATCTTCGACGCTGCCGGTCTGGCGCTTTTCGCTGTGACGGGCGCGACGAAAGCGCTGGCCTATCACCTTGATCCGGTCGCGGCGGCGCTGCTCGGAATGCTGACGGGAATTGGCGGCGGCATGATGCGTGACATCCTAATCACAGAAATTCCGGTGGTGTTGCGCGCAGACCTTTACGCCGTTGCTGCCCTGGCTGGCGCTGCCGTCGTGGTGATCGGACAGATGCTTCAGGTTTCGTCCGCTGCGGCTATGACGAGTTGGCGCACTTCTCTGCTTTGGGCTCCGCTTTATGGCGATCCGGTATGGCTGGAGGCTTCCGGTTGCCGTCGGAGGAAGACGGCAATAGGGGTCACCACCGCAGAATTCGTATAAGGTAGCTTAGGTCGCCGACCATCTGCCGCGCGGCATCGACACCGGCGTCACCCGCGACAAGCCGTCCCGATCCCAATTCCACACCGCTGGTTTGCCCACTAGACGGCACAAATCGGCGGGTCGATGCGCCTTCGTCATTACTGATTCATCGCAGACTTCTAGTCTCAATCTTCGGTCGAAAGCTGTGCTAAGTCCCATATGATCGAACAATGGGGTGGACTTCACCAGAAGCTCGGGAGTTATTCGACGTTGTCGCCAAACACCAGGCGGAACAGCGCAGGCAAAAGTTGGCCCAAGTGACGGCCAGCCTTCAGACGGTTCCCGCATCGGATCAAGTCCTCGAAGAGCTTTGCGCGCTTTCGCCGCAAGACGCTCAGCGAGCTCTCCGTACTCACCCTGGCTAATGAAATGCACCGCAATCTGGAATCCATCGAAACGATGCTGCGGGTGTTCCATCGCGCATTGGCCGATCTAGATATCGCTGTAAATGCTTTTCGCGCGCCAGGGCCTGTCGAGATGCGGCGGGAGCGCGAATCTCTTGAAGCCCAAATTTCTGTAACGGTAAACAAAGAGATCCTTGCGGCGGTCAGCGCTTCCCAAGCCCTCGTTTACTATAGCCGTAGCGCTCGGAAATTGCTCCCAGAGAAGCTTTTCGACCAAAAACGTTCGGAGATATTCGATGACGATGAACATGCACTGGTAAAGGGCCTGCGGAATCTTATCAGCCATGTGCGCCACACCACGGCGGACGGGCAGACCACTTATTCGCCGGAAAGCCGGGTTACCTGCTTCAAGATAGACACGGAGACCCTCCACGCCGAGGCCGAGTTAAGCAGTGCCGCTCAACGGTTTCTAGCCACACACGGCCAAATCCTCAACGTCAGTGATCTCCTGTCAAGCTATGCCAAGCGGGTTGACAGATTCTACGGATGGCTTCTCCCTGAGCTGGAGCATCGCGTGCCGGAAGCCATTGTTGAGTTCCGCCGTTGTGAAGCGGCTGTCAAGTTAAATCACGCGCGTCAGAGCTACAAATTGCTTGTAGGTCTTTGGCAGCAGGCCAAAGCCGACCCATACGAGCATCTGCCCAAGCACCTCACGAAGGAACAGTTATTACGGGCGTTAGAGCTGCCTGAGCGCTCCAAGGTCCAAGTGGACTACATCATTTCCTGCGTTGATCGCAATGGTATCTGCGACGAAGAACTGCGATTACTGGTGTATCGGTTGTTTGGAGTAAACATATCCGAATGAAGCAAGGAGTTTCTGAATGTCGCCGTCAGAGCGCGAACGTAGCCCGGCTTAGCTTGCGAGTTTCATCGAGGATTGTGCTGGAACAAACGCAGGAACGGGATTGTCGTTCGTAGCCTGCAGAGGCGGGTATTTAGCGACAGCGTCGAATGACGTTTTCAGGGCCGACATGCGCTTCGTGTAGCTCGGATGATCCAAGGTTGCTTCCCTCAACGAGGAGGTGGGTTTCTTCTGGTTGGCCTCATGGAGCCAGTCCATCGTCTCCTGCGCGCTTTTCAGATCACGGGTGATGTAAAGACCGTTACGATCGGCGCGCTTTTCGACAATGCGCATGCCCAAGTTGATCGCCGCCCCCGCGGCGTACTTAATTCCGACCAAAGCGGCACCCGCTTTCAGAACGCCCAAAACGCCCACGCCGAGCGCCGATTTGGGGAGCGTAAAGCCGAACAACGACGCCACTAGGGCGGCGCCGACCGCAAGCATGAGAGGCTCGGTCATCTTTTTCAGGATGGCCTTTCCGTACATGGCGGGATTGAGATTGTCCGTTTTCAGGTGCGACATTTCGTGCGCGGCAATGAAGCGCAGTTGCGCGTCGGAGATCGGGGCAGCCAGGGCTTCCTTTGTTGTGAGGAGGGTGTTGGAGCCGGGGATCGCCGCAAAGACTTTCGGCATTGCTTTCTCTGAAAGCAGATCTTTGATCGGTTTTAGTTTGGCCACCCAGCGCAAGCCTAGGGGCAAGGCCATTTGCGCGACTACGCTGGAATCGACAGTATAGATTTTTGGAGCGACAGGCCTGCCAAGGCGGTCGCTGATCTCTTTCGTGAGACGGTAAACGTCACTATCTTCCGAAACCAGTTCCGCATGCCCCTTCTTGACCATATGACCGAATGCCCAATTCCTGAACGCGGGTATTGGCATGAGCAGGCCACTCCCGACTTTGCACGCGGTGTACGAGCCTGCCACTGCAAGGACGACTGGATTGAAAGCTGCACTGAGGCCAACACCGAGGGCTGTTATTCCAACGATTGCGCTGCCTAGGGTGAGCGCGCGCTCTTTGAAAGTATTGAAAGCATATCGACCCTGCTGCTTGGCCATGGCCTTTGTTCCTTCGTTTGGCGTCCAGGAAGGCTGGCCATGCAGGGGTAGTTGGGAGGAGCACGACGAAAACAGCCTTGGGATCAGGTTTTCCTGAGCTGTTTCAGTTGGGATATACCGACAGGCGAGAAACAAGCGGAAATCGGTCTGTCGTAGATGCCC
Organism: uncultured Acidobacteriota bacterium; assembly: GCA_963799805.1. Lineage (GTDB taxonomy): Bacteria > Acidobacteriota > Terriglobia > Bryobacterales > Bryobacteraceae > Palsa-187. The sequence goes on along the minus strand of CAWCYF010000001.1, from coordinate 486,394 downwards.
AACGTAAGCGGACAGTACGTGATTCTCTTGGTTATGTCAATTTGAATGTTAAGAAACTGGCAATTTCAAAGGCTTGCCATATGGGCTCGCAGAAAGATCGCGGACGCGGGTGGAGACGCCCGCCGCGTGAGCCCGGCGTGTGTGTTTCCGTTTCGGCCAGCCCCCTTTCGATGATCACGGGAAAAAGGGGTCTCTTCAGCGGCCAGGGTCCGGCGTCAAGGGCGGGCTGGGGTGCCCGTTCATCATGACCCTTGAAGCTGGGCACGGGCCGCATACGCTGAAAAAAGGCGAAAGGGGGCAGGCCTTTGAGAATTGGCGCGTCGTGTTTCTTGCGGGACTACCTATTTGCGCGGTGGATACGGCTGTCGCGCAGCCGCGTGGCGTTCGGGGCGATTGCGATCGCCTGGCGTTGAAGATCTGATCGGCGTAGTCGAGGGAGAGGATGAGAGCCTCCATGGTGAGATCGTTGCGGGGAGGACGAGGCGGGTTTCTGCGGAACGGCGCCAGTCGTGGCGAGCGCGGGGAGAGAGGCGTCATTTCCCTGTAGCAGCATCGATCTTGCCCTTCTCCCAGGCGCGCGTGTGGTCCGGCGTGGTGAAGAGCCGGAAGTGGCAGTTGTCTTCGTTAGGACCGCTCAGGACGTAATCGCGGCCCATGCGGTAGGCGTCCTCGACATTGGCGAGGGGCTTCATAGCTTCGTTTGAAGGAATGAAGTGGCGGAGGGCTGATTCTGGCAAGGGCGGAGCGGTCATGCGTGATCCTGTCTCGCGCATGATAAAGGGTCTTATCATTCACGACAAGAGGGCTCGGCAGAAGTGCGGTGGTTTGCCAGAAAAGTTCCTGAGGTGCCGGATCGCTCCGGGACGCAAAAGTGGGCACCACAAATCTAGCCGGTGGAATTTAGCCACCTACCTCCTTTCGGTGCTCTTCAAGGCCCTAGTCGAGATCGCAGGACGAATCACTCAATTCTGGTAAGCTCGGTTATTTATAAGGCGTCCTTTAGCTTTCGAGCCCATGATTATTCCGTTGAAATCGCTGCTGCCGACCGCCGACGATGTGCTGAATGCCGATTTGGACAAGCTCGCGGGTCTACTTCTCAGGCACCTGAAAAGCTGCGAAGGCGCAAGCCCTGTGTTCCAGCACGCAGGCCTTAATCGTGATTACTTCATCGCGATCGTGGAACGCCGAAATGTTGGGCTTGGTCCGTTACCAAGCAAAGAACCTGAGTACGGAGCGAAGCAACCGGCCGTTACGCAAGCCTTCATCGAGGCTTGGGACTCGCTGGTCAGAGAGGGTCTGCTGATCCGGAATCACCAACAATCCGCAGAATGGTATTTGCTCTCCAGAAGAGGCGAAGAATTTCTGAAGAGCAGCGCTCGCTCCGACAGCGGAGAGGTGAAGGTGAAAGACAGCAAACATCCATCGGCTCACGGGCCGCGTGGGCGTGAGGGAAAATGGGACGTTTTTATATCCCATGCTTCGGAAGATAAGCCTTATGTCGCGCCGTTGGCAGCGGCCCTTCAGGCGGCGGACATCTACGTGTGGTACGACAATATGGTCTTGAACTGGGGTGACGATTTGCGGCCGATGATCGACAACGGCCTCGTCAACTCCCGCTTCGGCATCGTGGTTCTATCGAAGGCTTTCCTCGCCAAGAAAAAATGGACCGAACATGAGCTTAACGGTCTTTTTGCCCGCGAACAAGCTGGCCAGAAATTGGTGCTGCCGATCTGGCATGGGATCACCCGCGACGATCTGCTCGTCTACAGCCCCACTTTGGCGGACCGGCTTGCCAAAATCGCCGGAAGCGACTCGGTAGACGACATTGTCAGGAGTCTGCTCGGCTTGCTGGGCGGGCGGACTTCGAATGCTCGTGCGCAAGAATCGGGTCCGGAAGTTCCTCTTGGGAAACCTAGTAAGCCAATCCCTCGAACCGGTCCGGCCCGACAAGCCCAGGGTGTCTCGCGGGACGCGGACGATTTAGGTCCGCGTGAGATTGAACTGCTCTGGAATGCGGCCAAGGACCCAAAAGGGGAGATATTTCATTCCCTAACGCTCAGCGGCGAGGGCATGAGGTCCAACGGAAGACAATTTCTGGAGAGCGCCGATGCACGTACTGGGGCGGAATGGCTGGCCGCGCTGCGCCGCCTTGAGGCTCGGGGTTTCATCGAGCCATTGAGTGAAGACCGCGATTTTTTCAAGGTCACGCATGAGGGTTACGAGGCGGCTGACGGGCTTGAAGGCTTTGCTCGATGGAGCGCTGAATCTATCGTGTTGCGTGCTCATTATTTCAACGCGCCCACCCAAGAGCATACGATTCGATGCAAAGGCATTGTTGCGATACCGGCCCGCTATTTTGGTGACCAGTCCGGAGCTGGCGTGGGAGTACCGCGAAGTCTCAAGGAACGCAGGTCTCTGCTGGTGGAGGGTATCGATCAGAAGCCGCCCGACCCTTGGGATTCTCGATCTTATTATACGCCAGATCAAACATTTTGTCTGTGATTTGTTTCGGAAAATATCCTGTACCTGCGGGATCGCAGAAGAGAAGTCGAACTTGTGAATGCTTTCTGCTATAGCTTTCCAGATAAAGAATGGGGGCCGCTCTGTGTTTTATATCTCTTTCAATACCTCTAAATTCCTCATCAGTCCAAGGTCATCACTGTTCACCTACTGCCCGAGCGAAAGCGAGTGAATGCTTCGGAGGGAGGGAGCCGAGGCGCACGGAACCTTTAGCCCTCGGTTCCGCGTCATGAATGCCCCATCGGTCGGTCGCTTTCACGGGCGTCTTCGATCGTAGGATGACGCCAACCTGTACGGATTCTGCCCCGCCTGGATTAGCTGCCGTTTCCGGCCGCCGGCCCTAACGAACCGAAGCAATCCCCAACGCGCGTGGTTTCCGGGTATTCCCATCGGCTGAGCGTCCTTCCGAACACCGCCATCCCCGCGCGTCCCGCCGGTGGCCCGCAACCTCCGGTTGCCGTCTTTCAACCACCTAACGACGCACTGGATCTTTAGATCCGGCCTGTCTTGCGACAGGCAAACACCGAGCGCAAACCTTCGATCACGTCAAGGGGTTTGCAAAATCCTGAATCCGCTTCTCGAAAAAGATTCGTCGCGGCAGACCCGCGCGCACTTCGAGCCTGGAAATCCTTCCGTCCCGAATCTGATCGAGCAACGCCATCAATCGCCCGACTTCACCCGAGAGCGGGAAATCGGAATGGGCGAGTTCTGGACGAGCGTATTGCTCGGAGTCAAGCTTGAGATCAACCAGGACCGTACACGGCGGGGAAAAAATGGGCTCCCGATCTCGTATAGCCAGGTCCTCGATATACCCGTAGTTGGTGGACTGGCAGAGTCGGATCAGAGCTTTCCGGGCCGAGGAAAGCCCGGAGAATTGGAGAGGCCTAGTCATGGAGCGTTGCCTTCATCGCGGGACCGGTGGCGGCGTGCAACAGGCAAGTCAGCGGGGAGCGCGCACGCTCTTCGGCCGGCCTTAGCCCCCCTTTTTCGCGAACGTGTTGATGATCGCTAACCGTCAGGTCAGGTGAACTAAATCGAAAGCGGTTAATGGCAATTCCGGGCTGGTGGCGCGCCCGTGTGACTGGCTGTGTGACTTGATTTGGTATTTCTGGCGCTTTGAGAACTTCTGGCGCTTCGTGACGTGTATAACTTCCGTACTTTCAATGACCAGCGAGAGAACAAGTCCCCCTCTCCGCACCATTTCACAAAGCACCCTTCCGGGAACAGGTCGTGATCGCAACCAAGTTCGGCTTCGAAGATGGAGACTCGCATAAGGGCCTGAACAGCCGGCCGGAGCGCATCAGAGCTGTTGCCGACGCTGCGCTCACGCGCGATCTCCGCAGCATCAACGATGCTTCTCCAAAATCACCGTGGAAGACGCCCGCTACCGGGCACATCTACAGCAGCAAGTCGAGCGCTAAAATTCAACGGACAGTAAAGGTTCCATACAATGGAAATCAAACGAATCGGTTCACAGCCTTCGGGCAAAGGGCCGGCTGAATATTTCACCGGCACCGTGCGTGTCGATCCGCTATTCAATCCACCTGCTCCGGCGCGTGTTGTCGGCGCCGGCGTCACGTTCGAACCCGGCGCGCGTACGGCATGGCATACACACCCGCTCGGCCAGACCCTGATCGTGATCGCCGGTTGTGGCCGGGCACAGCGCTGGGGAGACCCGATCGAGGAAATTCGGCCGGGTGACGTAGTCTGGATTCCGCCCGGTGAGAAGCATTGGCACGGAGCCATTCCCACCACGGCCATGACCCATATCGCCATTCAGGAACAGCTCGACGGCAAAGCGGTCGACTGGATGGAACAGGTCAGCGATGAACAATATTCGGGCTGAATTGCTTCCCGGAAGTGCCATTTACTTCCCGGATGCAATAGTCGGCGCCCGGCTCTGCCATTCGCTGCGGTTCAGTTACTCTTTCTCTTTTTTGCCGCCGGCAGGCGTTGATCCAGCGGGCCCGATCCCCACAATCTCCAGGACGGCCTCGTCGTCTTTCGCGCCATCGTAGTGAATCTGATTGGCGTAATGCGTGACTATGGTACCCGCCTTCATGGGTGTGGTGGTGTTCATATCGTAATTAGCGCCCGTGCCCACCCACCAGGTTCCCGAAAGCACGGTGATGAACCGGTCGTGCGGGTGGAAATGGGGCGTGCTGTTGTGATGCGGATGCCACTTCATGAGCTGGACGTAAAGGCTGCCCTCTTTGTTGGGATCGCCGGAGATAAGATACGACGCCGAAGCGCCATTCGGGCTCTCCTTCCATTTGACATCGTTGATGTTCACGAAACTTGCGACTTTCGGGTCGATATCGGCTTTCACCGCCCCGAGCCACACGAACGCCCCCATCACAATTGCAAAAACCGATAAGCGCCGCAGCGCCAAAAAACGAGTCATGCTTCTCTCCTTGTCGGACAACGTAGGCCTCTTGGGTACAATACCACTTAGACCGACTTTTTTGTTACTCTCTTGCCGAGGCCCGGCACACCGGGAAACATGATTGGGGAATGCGAATTATGACAAATCATCGCCGCAGCCGTAGAGAATTTATAAGCCTAACCGGAGCCGGTATCGCTGGAATTGTCGGCGGCCCTCGGCTAAACGGGCAGGATTCCGCAGCGGCTGCTGAGGCGCCTGGCCCCGATCTGGTCGTCTTCAACGCCAAGGTTTACACGGTCGATTCCCGCGCGCCCAAGGCAGAGGCGTTCGCGATCAAATCCGGCCGGTTCGCCGCGGTCGGGAGCACCGAAAACATGAAGGCGCTCATCGGCAAAGGGACGCAGACCTTCGACGCCAAGCAGATGACAGTCGTGCCCGGTTTCATCGATTGTCACAATCATGCTCCCGGCGACGTATTGCTCTACGACGTCCTGGTCGGCAATCCCTATGTGGTCGAATTTGTGACGATCGCCAGTATCGTCGACAAACTCCGCGCGAAAGCCAAAGATACACCGGCGGGCACTTGGGTCGAAGGATTTTTCTTCGACGACACAAAAGTGAAAGACGATCGCCAGCTTAATGTTCACGACCTTGATCAGGTTTCGAAGGACCACCCGGTTGTGGTCCACCATCGCGGCGGTCACACGTCCTATTACAACAGCAAGGCTCTGGAGATGGCGGACATCAATAAGAGCACGCCCAATCCGCCTGGCGGAACCTTCGATCGCGATACCAACGGCGACCTCAACGGCCGCGTTACCGACCGGGCGCGGGGAGCCTTCAATAAAGTCGGCAAGCGCGCGAGCTTTACCGCGGACCAGAGGCTGCAGCGCGATCGCGACGGGCTGGCATACATTTCCAAGCAGTTCGTCCGCTATGGCCTGACGAGCGTGCACCACGAGAGTGGCGATCTGTTCGCCCTGCAGCAGGTGCGGGCGCGCGGAGACCTCCTTCATCGTGTGAGTTATGAGACTAGCGGAAAAGTGCTCGAGGCGATGATCGCCAGCGGCATCTACTACCGGTTTCGGCGACGAGTGGATCCGGTTAGGCGCCACCTCCGAGCACACCCTGGACGGATCGTTCTCCGAGCGCACCATGGCGCTCAGCACGCCCTATCCTGGCGTCAATCCGCCGTACAAAGGCAATGTCACGGAGACGCAGGACGATCTGAACGCGTGGGTCGAGCGCGTGCATCGCGCCGGGATCCAGGTCAACTGCCACGCGAATGGGGATGTCGCCATCGATATGATGCTGACGGCAGTGGAGCGCGCGCAGAAGCTATTCCCACGCGCCGATGCCCGCCCCAAGATCACCCATTGTACGTTGATCAACGACGATCTGATTCGGCGTATAAAGGCCCTCGGCGCTGTCCCCGCTCCGTTCACCTCGTATGCTTATTACAACACCGACAAGTTCCACTTCTACGGCGAAGAGCTCATGAAGCGGTGTATGGCATACCGCACATTCCTAGACGCCGGGATTCCGGCGGCGGCAGGCTCGGACTTCAGTCCGGGACCGTTCGCGCCTCTGATGGGTATTCAAGGAATGGTGACGCGAACCGGATGGAACGGAGAGACCTGGGGAGCCAACCAGCGGATCAGCGTGGAAGAGGCCCTGCGGGTCAATACGATCAACGGCGCATACAACTCACATGAGGAAGCGCTCAAAGGCTCCATCACGCCGGGCAAACTGGCCGACTTCGTCGTGTTGGGGGACGATCTTCACACGGTGGACCAAGCGAAGATTAAGGACATCGAGATCGTCCGTACGGTGGTGGGCGGCTCGACGGTTTACCAAGCTTGATTCACTGTCTCGTTACGAGAACCGGGTCCTCCGCCACAACAACGTCCCGCTCACTCCTAGGGACACGAGTGTAGCCAATATTAAGACGATCATCCAGGGTGTGCTGACGAAAATGGGCTGGCGCGCGGCGCCGTAAGCCAGCCAGCCGAACACTCCCAGCGCGGCCAATACCACCAGCGCTTCCCACCACCGCCGTGCGGGCGACTGCCGCGCCAGCGGGTCATCGCCTTGGAGTACCGCAGCCACCCGCACGGGGTCCAAACCGTAGCGGTCGCACTCGCGGTTCATGGCCGACTTCCAGGAGGCCAGTTCAGATACAGGCGCCTCGGCCATACCCACGGCAACGGCGCCGGCGATCATCACCAACGACCCGGTGATCACCAATACCCGCGCATACAGGCTCAATCCCGATAGTTCGCCGAAGACCAGGGTGCCCCAAGCCAATCCCCAAAGCTGATTCGTATTGGAAAGAGGGATTCCACGCCCAATGCCGATGTATTTCGCTGCATACTGCTGAAAGAGGTCCCCTATCACCCAACAGAAGCCGCCGAGGAATAACCAAAACAGCACGGGCCGGGCAGTAGTTAACTCACCGATCAGGTTCCTGACGCCTCCGAGAAAGATCGCTCCGAGCGCGAACGTCGTGCCTAACTCGCCGAAAGTGAAGACGGTAACGAAGGAGAGCGGGTTCATGCCGCTGATATAAGCTTTCCGGTAAGGAATATACATGGTGCCCCACAGGACGCCCGCCCCAAGCGCGGCCAGGATGCCCAGCGTAGCGTTCCTTTCTATTTCGGGAGACTGGCGCGACGTTGCATAAGCGAGAACACACGCGCCTGCAATTATGGCTACAGCTCCCCCCAGCACTTTGGTCCATCCCTTTACACCGGAGCCACGCAATTCGTTGAACAGCAGCCAGCCCCAGAAGAGGCCCACCAGGCTGTTGGTGTTCCAGAGCGGGAAGGCGATGGAGAGACCGACGTTGCGAATCGCGAACACAGTCAAAGTGTTCGCTACGGCCCAGAGCATTCCGGCCAATACCGCCCACACAATCAGGTGGGCATTTTCGCGCAGATCGAGCAGCAAAAAACCAGTACCTTTCAGGACTACAGGCACGGTCCAGCGCGCCACGAATACTCCCGCCACCATTCCTAGGGAGATGACGAAGGGAGAGAATCCCATGATCACGAGCTTCGCAGGGGCCTCAGCCGCGCCGAGCCAAGCCCCGGCCGCCAGTGCACAAACAATGCCGAGTTTATGCAGCGAAAGGGACGAGTGCCCAGTTGCGGCCGTCGAATTGTCGCTCACGAATTCACTTGAGAACCATCAGCAGGCAGGTTCCGAGAATGAGTACGGCCACAGGCACCCAGAGATGCACGTCGGTGAGTATGGCGATTAGCGGCGATTCTTTCAAGCAAGCGCCCGATCCAGATCTAAGGAATAACGAGCGTGCCGCTCCGTTTGGGAGTTTCTCCAACTGGAATACGGGCTACTTCTTTGAACGTCTGCGTGTCGATCGCGGAGACCGAATTAGATCCGGCATTGGAAATGTAAACGAATTTGCCGTCAGGGGTGAAAGTAAGCCAGTCGGGAACGTCTCCGATTACCGTGTGTCCAAGCAGCTTGAGTTCCGGGAGCGAATAAATAAAAACCGCGCCTGCCACTGAGCTGTTAACCCAGAGCGTCTTATTATCGGGAGAAACGGCAATTCCGTGAGAGGGGGCGGAACTCTGAAACCCAACCAGGTTGATGGGTTCGTTCGGCAGCATGACAGTTTTCAACGACTCTCCGGTTTTAAAATCCATTACCTCGAACCCGTGCAGACCCGACTCCTGCACGAATATCCGGCTGGTGATGCCATCCGGTCCCTTTTCAAAGGCAACTGGCCGCACACCGGCTTTGGGGTGAATGTCCCACAACGGCTCCATGGTTTTGACATCGATGATCGTGATCACTTTCCCGCCGATCGAACTGGCGGCGATATATTTGCCGTCGGGAGTGAGATACGCGTAATGGACGGCGCCTTTGATCGGGATGGTCTTGATTCTTTTCATGGACGCAGTGTCGATGACGTCCACGCCGCCCGGCATCTGTGCGATGGCGACATAAACCAGTTTCCCGTCCGGACTGGTCGAAATGCTATTGGGACGGCCGGTAAGCGGCGCTTTGCCGACTATTTTTCCGGTGGCTCGATCCACGAAATCCAGCGTTTTCTCGCCTTCGCAGCTAAAGTAAATCGTATTCCCGTCATGGGAGAAAGAGACGCCGCTCGGAATCTCGATATCTTTAATTTCGTCGACGACCTTGTTCGTCGCCGGATCAATCACCTGGACTCGATCTCCGGCGGCGTCCGTAATGTAGATGCGCACTGAACTCGCAGCCAACGGCCAAGCAAGGAGCAGGCCCAGATACATCCAGCGATCCTGCCAATTCTTGGATAAGTTCATAAACGCCTCCGCAAAGCTTAATGCCAGTCCTTTAGATCCGGAAACCTCGGATGAAGTGTCTTTGGAATCTCGTCCCCGCGATGGCAAGTGTAACAGGTCACTCTTCCGTTTCCTAGCGTTGCATTCAGTCCTTCCGTCATCTGGATCATCTGGCGCGCCATTAACTTCATGGGCTTCGCATCGCTTGCGAAATCGGAAGCTACATGGCAGGTAGCGCACTCGGCGCGGAGCGAAACGTTGAAAGTCCGCATCACCTCCATGAGGTGCTCGCCCGACTTCAAAACCTTGAGATTGGTATATTCCACCGGCGGCTTCTGGCGTACCCACGCCGCTAACACCTGCCAGTCGGGATCGTCCTGCGAGGCGAACTGGTGACCTCCTGAGTGGAACAGATCGCCGCCGGCATCCGGCGCGAGCGGGTGCATCAGAAGCTGACTCGAGGTCGGATTCCCGGGAGCGACTAGCCGGGAGGCCGCCGCGAAATTGAGCTTCGATTGTTCTTCGGTCCAAGTGGTGTTTCCGGGCGACAGCGGCTGCAAGACGAAGGACGTACCACCTCCCGCGTGGCACGTGACACAGCGGCCGTGGGTCGGGCGATGTTTCAAAAAAATCGGCTCGACCCGCGTCTTGTAAAATTCATAGTCGGCGGATTGCGCAGAAGCGCCTATTTCCAGAAAAATTGCGATTCCCGTTAAGATCGCCGTCCGTGCCAAAGTCATTATGGAAGATTATCATCGTCAATGTGGATTCCGCAAAGGTGCTCTGTGATATAATTTTCGCTGGTGTCGCGACGGACAGGCGTCCACGCCATTATTCGAGGGAGGTATTTTGAGATGAATCTTCGATTTCCAGTTATAGCGCTGGTGGCCGCGGTAGGATCGCTGCTCTGTCAGGCGCAGAGCCGGGGAGGACAACAAACGCCTCCGCCCTCGGCTGACCCATATGCTAATAATCCGGATGCGGGAACCACGAAGTTTCCCTTAGCGGCGCCTGCCGGCAAGGATTCTGGCGCAATCACTACAGCGCCTTCGGGCGCGGTTAATCAGGGAATGCTCGATGTCTCCAAATGGAAATACGGGCCGGCGTTCGATGCTCCGGCGGATGCGAAGATCTGGAATCCGGTAATGATCAAGATGATGAAGGGCGAGAAGGTAACCGGCGGCACGGTATTCAGTTCCGACAGCCCGGAAACTTATTGCGCGATGGCCAACGCCGGCTATGACTTTATCTGGACCGAGATGCAGCACGACTCGCGCGACTGGGAAGCGGTCGGCCGCATGTGGAAGGCGTGTCCGCACGCCAAAGCGGTGCCCGGTGTGCGTGTTGCCTACACCGATGAACGAGAAATCCAGCACGCGACGGATCTCGGTGCGATGGTAGTGGTCGTTCCCACCGTTCGTTCGGTGGAAGAGGGAAAAGCCGCGAGGGATTGGACCATGTTCCCACCGCTCGGAAAGCGCAGCGTGGGCGGCGGCCAAGCCTTTGAGCCCGACGTGTGGGGCAATGTCCCGGGCGGTTATCGCGCCACGTTCAACAAGAACGTTGTACTGATCGAGATGATCGAGACGCTCGATGGCGCTAAGGACGCGCGCGAAATCGCCGCGATTCCGGGCGTGACCGCGATCTTTGCCGCCAGCGGAGATCTGGGCAATTTTTCGGGCTACAAGCAAGGCACACCCGACTACGAGCGGCTGATCAATATTGTGCATGACGCGGCGATTGGTGCGGGCAAGCGGCTGTGCGGTCCCTTCGCATGGCGCGACAGGCCGGATTTCACCTGCTTCCAGAATGGAAGTGAAACGGCTGCCATTAACCGCGGCGTCGCTATCGAACTTGGGCCGCTAAAAGACACGCAGGGCAAACCCGAAGTCGGGCCCTACGCGCCTAAGAAGTAAAAGACCAGCAAGAAGGCCATAGTGCGGACGTCGCGCCCATCGTGTTTTGTGCCGTCCGCACTTGCCCAATCAGCACATTCCGTGTAACGGGCGCTTGGCCTCACGAATCCCTAAATATAATTGTCCGGGAGAATTCATGGAGACAACGATGGGTGTTGCCCCTAAAAGGAAGCCTGATTGGAGCGCGTGGGAAGGCTATTCGGCCGGGGAGTTCCCACTGGAGCGATACCTCGGCGGCGGCGACAGGAGCGCGGTTTTTCTAACCGCTGCTAGTTCGGAGAAGGCCGCTATAAAGCTCGTTCCGGCAGATCAGGTGCAAGCTGCGGAGCTCGTGGCACGCTGGAATCGGGTTGCGAGGCTGACGCATCCGCACTTGGTCCGCATTATTAGCACCGGCACATGCGTAATGGCCAATACTCCACTGGCTTATCTGGTCATGGAATACGCCGAGGAGGATCTCGCGGCAGTAATCGGCGAACGCCCGCTCAGTGCGGAGGAAACCCTCGAAATGGTTCGGCCCGTCGCGGATGCACTGGCATACCTGCATGGCTGGGAGCTGGTGCATGGGCGTCTGAAGCCCTCGAATATTGTGGCAGTAAAAGATACAGTGAAAATCTCCTGCGATTCAGTGGCGGCCGGTGATCCGGCCGAAGACGTCTCGGCATTAGCAGGAACCATGGTGCAGGCATTAACGCAGCGGAACGCGAACGTCTCCCGAAAAGACAGTGTCGACACCCTGCCCCAGCCGTTTCAGGAGATCGCGCGAAACTGCCTCTGCTCGGACCCTCGCCTTCGATGGTCCAGCGCCCAGATCGTCAGTTGGCTAGATTCCTGGTCGCAGTCTTCGCCCCACCCTGTGCCGGCGGCGGTCACAGGAGCTGCCGCAAAAATGCGGAAGCTTGGATATTATTTCGCAGCTTTTGCTGCTCTGATTCTGGTGGCGGTAATAATTGGTCGTCTGATGATGCGTAGGGTACCTACGCCTGCTCCCGCTACATCGGCAAACGTAGCACATCCGGCTCCAAGCCTGGTGCCGCCGGCGCCAAGCTCTCTTCCACCACAGTCGTCGACCACTTCCGGGCAGACGGCTCCGACGACTGCCCAACCGATCCCGTCCGCGCGCGTACCCCGAGTAAGTCACGAGATGGCGGATGCAGCGGGAGTCACACATCAGGTCCTTCCCGATATTCCCGCGAAAGCGCGCAGCACCATTCATGGGAGACCGAAGGTCGTCATCCGAGTTATCGTCGATCCATCCGGGAATGTCACGGACGCGAAAGTGGAACGCAGTTTCTCGCCTTACTTCAGCAGGTTGGCGCTCACAGCGGCGCGGCATTGGCAATTCGTTCCGGCTGAAGGCGCAGGCCGCCGGGAGTGGGTGCTTAGATTTGAGATCACACCGTCCGTGACGAAGGTCGTCTCCAAGGAGCAAACCGCACCTTGACGATTAGATCCATCAACTGACATTTGGCGCATGCTCATATGCCCCGTCCGGGCCTGCCGTTTACCGCTGGCACGTGAGGCACGGCGACTGCTCTGCCCGCGTGGACATTCGTTCGACATCGCGCGGAGCGGATATATCAATTTGCTCCAGCCGCAGGAGCGCCGATCAAAACGCCCGGGCGACACGGCGGCTGCGGTAGCAGCGCGGCAGCGATTGCATGATCGCGGCTTGACCGAACCGCTGCTCGATGCGATCAGAAAGACGATGGGCGCATCGCCGAGCGACATCGTTCTAGATGCCGGCTGCGGGGTTGGGTTTTATCTCGGAAGCCTTGCCCGCCAGACCGGTTTCGATGGGCACGGCGTTGACCTCTCAACGCGCGCTATCGATGCCGCAGCGCGGCGCTACCCCCCAGATACGTCGGGATGCGAGTGGATCGTGACCAATGCCGATCGCTTCCTGCCGTACTCCGATGGCTCGTTCTCAGTCGTCCTATCGATTACGGCGCGGATGAATCCAAGTGAGTTTCGGCGCGTCCTTCGCGATGACGGACGCATTCTCGTTGCGATCCCGGCGCCTGAGGATCTGATCGAACTTCGCGGCTGCGGCCGAGATCGCGTGCCCCGAACGCTCGAGACCTTCGCGAAGCATTTCAGACTAGTCGAGCGGCGCCGCGCCGCCACCGTAGCCAATCTCGACAGCGCCGCTGTTCATGATGTTCTGCTTTCGATTTATCGCCCGATTCGAGCCCAACCGATCGAAGCGATGCGAGTGACGTTCAGTCTCGATCTGCTCCTGCTCGAGCCAACCGGCCGTTCGAATCAATTCCTGACTGGCTGGCGTTCAGGATCTTCGGCCGGACCTGGATCATCGGGGTGATCGGGTTCTCTCACGGGATTCGGCTCCGGTCCGGGATCATGAACCGGGGGTTCGGGGCCGGGCTCAGGAAATCCTCCATTTAGGTGTAAACTCATTTGCCCCTTCCTTGCGACTGAGCGGCTCCGCGCACGACCTCAGGAAAGCCGTGGGCTTCAACTCCCGTTGCGCCGATCCGCCGCGCTTGAAAGTCACGGATGAAGCGCTCCCGTGGAAGCTGAAAGAAGCTCATGCCCCGGTCCTTCGCTTCCTGGAGCGCTCGGACGTTGTCCCACCCGTCATGATCGATGCGATAGGCAGCTATTACAGCTCCGGTACGATCTGCCCCCCGCATGCAGTGCACAAAAACCGGCTCCGCGGCAGAATCTCTCAATGTGGTCAGAATCCTATCGATTTGCGCTTGAGTAGGCGGCGTTAGCCAGCTCATCGGAACATTGATGTACTTCAATCCAGCGGCCGCGACCAGCTTCTGTTCAGCTCTGGATCGCGAATCGGCCTCTCGTAAGTCGATGACGGTCCTTACACCAATCTTCGCCAGATATCGGAATCCGGCTTGTGAAGGCTGAGCTCCGCGATATACTTCGTCGTCCACCTTATAAAAATTGTTAATTCCCGGCACGCTGGAGGCGAATATCGGCACGGCCAGGATCGAGATCAGGAGAGCGTTGCGGCCGAGAGTCATCAGCGGCTTGATGCGATATTTCATGTCCGGGTTGCAGACAAACCGATTGCTATAATTGATTATAGCCGCTTTCTGAGCACTTTCCTTTCACAACCTAAATGTCGATGGAGTCCTGTCAACTCGACCTTAAGTTCGATTTTCAATTTGAGGATCTGTACCGTCGCGAGGGGCTGGCACGTCTGGACGAAATCTTTCTCGAACAAATAAAGGCCGCCCACCAGGAACTGTTCCGCCGGCTGGTGGATGCCCGCCTAAATCCCGAGGCTTTGTCGCGAAAACAGCACTCCGAGCTGACTGTGGATCTCGCCCCGCACGTGGAGGATTTCATCGGCGAGCTGTTTGGGATCGAACTCGAAGTGCGTGCATTGCAATCCCGTCATAATGCCTGGGCGCCCTTATACGCATTGAAGCGGAGATTTGTCCAGCAGAAAGCGATCAGTGGCATTACGAAAGAGCAGGCGAGCGCCGTCAACGGCCCGGCCGTCGCGGCCGAGCTCGAGTCGCTCTTCAATGAACCCTTAACTGAGGCAAGTTTCGTCGAGCACGTATCGCGCTGGCTGGATAACGCGCAGGAGCACGCGGCGCAGCTCGACGCGGCCACGCAATACGCGAGGTGGGCGGCACTCTCTCCGGCGGGTATTTCGAAACATCGCCGGGATGTGCTCTTCAAAGTTCCGCACAAGCTGGACATGACGCATTTAATTCCGGTCGAGGCAGTGGAAGCGGAGGGCATCTCGCGCCTGGCGCTGCCTGCGAAAGAATGGCGGCATCGCGAAGGTTTCAAGTTAACGGATGCGGGCATGGACCTGGAGGGCGCGCTCGATCAGGCGCACTACTGCATTAAATGCCATAACCAGGGCAAGGATAGCTGCTCCACCGGACTTAAGGAAAAAGATGGCGCGTTCAAGCTGAGCGTATTTGGAGTCACGCTGGCCGGCTGTCCGCTTGATGAAAAAATCTCCGAGATGAATCTCGTGAAGCAGAACGGAAATTCCATTGGCGCTCTAGCCATCGCCACTATCGATAATCCAATGGTCGCGGGCACGGGCCACCGCATCTGCAATGACTGCATGAAGGCCTGCATCTTCCAAAAGCAGGACCCTGTAGACATTCCGCAAGTGGAAACGCGCACGCTCAAGGACGTCCTTGAATTGCCCTGGGGCTTCGAGATCTACAGTCTATTGACGCGCTGGAATCCGTTGGATTTTGCGCGGCCAGTGCCGCGGCCGGAATCAGGGTATAAGGTGCTGGTGGTCGGATTGGGACCGTCCGGATTCACGCTGGCGCATCACCTGATGAATGATGGCCACACCGTCGCCGCCGTGGACGGACTGAAGATCGAACCGCTGACCGAAGACATTTCCGGCGTGACGCCGCATGGAAACCGCGTCCGCTTTCGCCCCATTCGCGACGTGAATGAACTGTACGAATCATTGGACGACCGGGTCATGGCCGGTTTCGGCGGCGTGGCCGAATACGGCATCACCGTCCGCTGGAATAAGAATTTCTTGAAAATCATTCGCCTGCTGCTCGAGCGCCGGGGTGAATTTTCTATGTTTGGCGGCGTGCGGTTCGGCGGCACTATGACAATCGATAGCGCTTTCGCGATGGGCTTCGATCACGTCGCGCTGTGCGCAGGCGCGGGGCGTCCCACCGTGATTCCGATGAAAAACGGCCTCGCGCGGGGTGTCCGCCAGGCTTCCGATTTTTTGATGGCTCTCCAATTAACCGGCGCGGCTAAAGCCACTTCAGTCGCGAATCTTCAGGTGAGAATGCCGATCGTGGTGATCGGCGGCGGATTGACTGCTATCGATACCGCAACCGAGTCGTTGGCTTATTACATCGTGCAAGTCGAGAAATTTCTCGAGCGCTACGAAACACTGACGTCCGAAAAGAGCGAGAGCGAAGTCCGCTCCGGGTGGAGCGTCGAAGAATCCGAAACCGCGGATGAGTTCATCGCCCATGCGCGAAGGATCCGCACGGAGAGATCTGACGCGGCTCGAACAAGGCCGGGAGCCGGCGCTTATCGACCTGATGAATAGCTGGGGCGGCGTCACCATCGCGTATCGCCGCCGGCTGATCGATTCGCCGAGTTACACTTTGAACCACGAGGAGGTTGCCAAGGCTCTGCAAGAGGGGATTCGATTCGCCGAGTGCCTGACGCCGGAAGCCGTGGAGGTGGACCGCTACGGCCGCGCGGCGGCGCTGCAAGTAAAGACTGCGTCGGGAGACTCCGTCCGGATGCCCGCGAATGCAATCTTAGTGGCGGCCGGAACCCAGCCTAATACCGTGCTGGGCCGGGAAGATCCCGACAATATTTTTCTCGACGGCCGCTGGTTCCAGGCAGTGGATGAACAGGGCGATCCCGTGAAGCCGGAGCGCCTGGCTAAACCGAAAGCGGTTCGCGTGTTGATGTCGATTCGCAAAGATGGGCGCGGGATCAGTTTCTTCGGAGATTTGCATCCGTCCTTCGCCGGCAATGTTGTAAAGGCGATGGCCAGCGCCAAGCAGGGTTATCCCGTGGTATCGCGCCTGCTGGCTCGCAGATCTCCTTCGGTTCCTCGGCCCCCGGAATTGCTCAAGACGCTGAATGACGAACTGCGCGCCGTGGTGCATGACGTGATCCGGCTGACTCCGAATATCGTGGAAGTGGTCGTGAAAGCGCCGATGGCGGCGCGCGCGTTCAAGCCCGGACAATTCTACCGGCTTCAGAATTATGAGACCTTTGCTACCCGGGCGAACGGCACCGCGCTGGCAATGGAAGGTCTCGCGCTGACGGGCGCATCGGTCGATCGCGAGGCCGGATTGCTCTCGACCATCGTGCTCGAGATGGGCGGTTCCTCGGATCTGTGCATGCTGCTCAAACCCGGCGAACCGGTGATCCTCATGGGTCCAACCGGCACGCCCACGGAGACTCCGACCAAAGAAACCGTATTGCTGATCGGCGGAGGACTCGGCAATGCTGTGCTATTCTCCATCGGCCAGCAGCTTCGCGCGAGCGGATCGCGAACGATCTATTTTGCCGGATACAAGAAAATCATCGACCGCTATAAAGTCGAAGAAATCGAGAAAGCCGCGGACGTGGTGGTGTGGTGCTGCGATGAAGCGCCTGGATTCACCCCTAGCCGCGTTCAAGATAAGGCTTTCGTCGGAAATATTGTAGAAGCGATCGCCGCTTACGGCCGAGGGGATCTGGACGAAGTCGAGATCCCGCTGAACACCATGGACCGCCTGGTGGTGATCGGGTCCGATGCCATGATGGGTGCGGTGGCGCGCGCGCGACACACGGTTTTGGCGCCTTATCTAGCGCCGAATCACAAGGCGATCGGCAGTATCAATTCGCCCATGCAGTGCATGATGAAAGAGATCTGCGCGCAGTGCCTACAGCTCCACAAGGACCCGGTGACCGGCGAAGAAACCGTGGTGTTTTCCTGCTTCAACCAGGATCAATCTTTGGACCACGTGGATTGGAGTAATTTACGGACGCGTCTCTCGCAGAACGGAGTTCAGGAGAAACTGACCAAGCAATGGATCGACCGCTGTTTGCGCCAGATCGGCGTACGGGAAGAGTTAGTCGCGCAGTAACCCGGGCTGGCGATCAGAGTCCCGCGAAAGCGACCGCCGTCCCTTTCGTCGACAGACGCCGCAAATAATCGATCTGGCCTAGATGATAATTGAAATGTCCATAGATGTGAATCAGGAACTGCTGGGTCGATATCGGGGCGCCGAGCACCTTTTGCGGATATTCCGCTTCCAGCTCCACGGCGGATAATCGCGAGAGGATGCGGGGAACCAGTTCTTTGACCTCCTCAATCCGCGCGACCAGTTCCTCCGCCGAAAATCCGGTTAGGCCAAATTCATCGTCCCGCTTGCGCTGGTAGGCAATGTCGCCCAATTGACGGCCCACGAAGTCGCGAAGATTGCCCTCCAGGTGGAGCGTCAGATTTCCGGCTGAATTGCTAATGCCGGGAGCCTTCTCCCATAAAGTTTCCTGGTCTGGGAATGCCTGCAGCTCCTGAACCAGTCTGGTCAAGTCACGGCGGAACAGGGCCGCCAATTCGTTTGCCATTGTCATGGCCCCAGTGTTCCGCACCGGCGTCCTCGAGCGCAACTCGCGATTGGTACGATCAGATCAGAATGCAATATAAACAATTGGGCAACACCGGAGTCTTCGTCTCCCGCTTGTGTCTGGGCACCATGACGTTCGGAGGTGGGAGCGCGCCACCCTGGAACGTGATCGCCGGTCTGCAGCAGCACGATGCTGAGACGCTGGTGCAGGAATCGATCGAAGCGGGAATAAATTTCTTCGATACAGCCAATGTCTACTCCGAGGGCGAGGCCGAGATTCTGCTGGGCAAGGCTCTAGGCTCGCAGAGGCATAAAGTTGTGATTGCAACCAAGGTGTACGGCCGCATGGGTTCGGGACCCAATGAGGTCGGTCTATCGCGTATGCATATCATGCGCGAAGCGGAAGCCAGCCTGGAGCGCTTGAATACCGATTACATCGACCTTTATCAGATTCACGGTTTCGACCAGTTAACGCCGTTTGAAGAAACGCTCAGTGTCCTGACCGATCTGGTGCGGCAAGGAAAAGTGCGTTATATCGGCTGTTCCAACTTGGCGGCGTGGCAGATCATGAAGGCGCTAGACATCTCCGCGCGGGAGCACTTCGAGAAGTTCGTGACCGTTCAAGCTTACTACTCGCTGGCCGGTCGCGATATCGAGCGCGAAATCGTTCCCATGTTGTGCGACCAGAAAATGGGCTTGTTGCCCTGGAGTCCGCTGGCCGGCGGTTTCCTCTCGGGGAAGTTTACCCGCGCCGGCGCCAGAGACGATACCGCCCGGCGCGCTAACTTCGATTTCCCACCTATTAACATCGATAAGGGATATCGGATCGTCGACGCGCTTCAGGAGATCGCGACACGCCGGAATGCGACCGTCGCGCAAGTCGCACTGGGATGGCTACTACATCAGCCATTCGTCACTAGCGTGATTATCGGTGCCAAGAGAACCGATCAATTGAAAGATAATCTCGGAGCGGCCGAGCTGAAGCTCGACGCCGAGGATTTGAAACAATTGGAACAGGTCAGTGCGTTGACGCCGGAATACCCGGGATGGATGCTCAGCAACATGTCTGCCGCGCGGCGGCCAGGCGAAAAACGCGATTGGTCCCAGTCGAGGCGGCGCGCATCGTAATTCATCCGAGCGGAATCCACCGGATCACCTGCAGCAAATTGTTGTAATCGTCGGTCCAGAGGCGAAGGTCCGGCCGGGGAGGAATCGGCTCGGTCCGGTTCGCGATTTCGGATCGTTCCAGGAAGTCCCGATTGCGCGTAGTCAAGACCCAGGTCGCGGCCGAAATCAACTGCCGCTCATCTCTTGGATTGTGAACGAGAACCGCTGGATAACCATAGAATGACGCCAATTGGCGCACCACTGGAGCAAGATCGAGGTATTGATTGGACACATGGATTGCTAGAATTCCTTCCGGCTTCATGTGACCTAAATACAGCGCAAAAGCCTCCCGAGTGAGCAGATGAACCGGAATCGCATCGCCGGAGAACGCATCGATCGCCAGAATATCAAACTGCTGTACAGGCTCATGCTCTAACGAAAGTCGGGCGTCGCCGAGAGTCACCTCAATCTTGGCCGAAGCGCCGCGAAGATAAAAGAACTGAGAATTAGCCGCCGCGATCACCTGGGGATTAATTTCGTAGAAATGAAAATAGTCTCCCTTCCGGCCGTACGCGCTCAACGTGCCTACGCCTAATCCGACGACGCCGACGCGCAGGGGTCCGTCCGATCCGTACCGCAGCGCGAGTCCGATTCCGGATGCCGGCCCGTAATAACTGGTTGGCGCGAGGCGGTGCGCAGGCGACAGGAACTCTGCTCCATGCTCGACAGTGCCGTGATATAGCGTCCTGACTTCCCCGCCCGGCCGTGAAGATTGAACCACGCGTAGCGCTCCATAGAAGTTGCGGGTCATGACCAGCGCGTCTTTATGGAAACCCCGCACTTCGGCGATCAGCACCATTATCATCGCCACTCCGACCGTAGCCCAGAGGACCCTTTGCAGCCAACCATTGCTCCAATTCAGACAGAGCGCTAATACGGCCACGAATACCAGCGAGATGGGCAATTCGTAAACGCCGGCGAAGATGACGGGAGCCGCCAAGCCCACAAAAACCGCGCCCATTGCGCCTCCAAGCGCAATCATCAAATAGAACGAGGTGAGATAGCGGGCTTCCGGTTTGAGGCAACTCAATTCTCCGTGGCAGTACATGCAGATGAAGAAAAGCCCGGCGGCGAAGATCGGCACCGCGACCGGGAGCGCATCGCTCGCCTCGATGTTATAGATCGCGTATCCCACCGAGCCGAGCGCCACCACCAGCAGGCGCAGAAAAACACCGCGGCTGTACCATTGCGAGCTCTCGAAGCACAGAATGAACGTCAGGAGATAAATCGCGAGAGGAAGAATCCAAAGAAACGGCACGGCGGCGACGTTCTGCGTAAGCTGATTGGTGGTTGATAAGAGAAGCATGGAGCCTCCCGCGGCCAAGGCCATCCACGCCACCTTCGTCGTAAATGACGGACCGCCGGATGGAGGCGCCTGCCAGTCGGCATTACGGTGATTCGCGGAAGAGAAACTGATCCACGCACTCGCGACGCAGAGGACGGCGAATCCAACAAAGGCGATCGACCACGCCACATCCTGTAATCGCGTAGGCAGTCGCGGCTCGATCCAGACAGGATATGCGCACAGGGCCAGCAGCGCGGCGGCGTTCGATAACGCAAATAGCCGGTACGGTCGAAACTCGGGCCATCTGCGCGCATACCAGGTTTGCAGGAGCGGGGTGGTAGCGGCCAGAAGAAAATATGGCAATCCCAAGACTACTGTCAGCAGTGCCAGAATCCGCCACGTGGGTTCGTCGCCTCCCGTCGGCTTCCAGGACGAGCCGGGGATTACCGGCAGCAGCAAAAATGTGAAGGCAAGCAGGGCGGTATGGAGCAGCACCTGTGCCCGCAAACGCATTCGCTGGGCAACGATGTGGGAGTACAGATATCCGAGCAGCAATGCGACTTGGAAGAACACCAGGCATGTGGTCCAGACAGCGGCCGAGCCCCCGAACCAAGGCAGAATCAACTTGGCGAAGATCGGTTGGATTATAAAAAGGAGAAAGGAGCTCAGAAATATCGTGCTACCAAAGAGCAGCACCGCCCGAAATCGGGGCGCGGAAGAAGGCTGGTTCATCGAGTGAGCCTTTGAGGAACTCGCGCAATACGGAGTGCGGCGCGTATCCTCCCCGATCGGAGGTGCACGCCGCACCCTTTGCGCTTCCATGGTACTTTGAGAAACATGCCCGTCAACGAAGAACTCAGCGAGCAAGCGGAGCGCGCGAAGGAGCCGTTTGAAAGAAAAGTAGCCGTTTCGATGGCCATCATCGCCGCCGCGCTGGCAATTGTCTCAGTTCTCGGACATATCTTCGGGAATGAAGAACTGCTGGCGCAGCAGAAGTCCTCCGATCAGTGGGCGTTCTATCAGGCCAAGTCGATTCGCCGATATGAATCCGATATCGCCGCTGATATTTTGAAGACTCTCAACACCAGCGCCGCCGTGGTGCTCGAAAAATACTCGGCCAATCTGGAACGTTACCAGAAAGAAGGCGACGAGATTCAGAAAGAGGCCCAGAAATTGGGAGCGGAAAGTATCCTTCGCGGCCGCCAGGCGCTGCGCCTTCATATCGGCGAAGTTTTTCTCGAAATCGGAATCGTCTTCGCGTCGCTTGCAATTCTAACCAAACGACGCCTGATCTGGTCGACAGGACTTTTTAGCGCCGGCCTCGGCGTGGCGATTGCGGCAACCACCGCCCTGATCGGATAACTTACAACGATGCGGTTCCGGCTTCTTCCTTCTTCAGTTTCTCCCGCTGTTCCTTCAAGATCGCTCTGCGGCTGAGCTTGATTTTGTTACCTTCGAGGGCCAGCACTTTCACCAGGATCTGATCGCCTTCGTTCAGCTCATCCCGAACCTGCTTGATGCGGTTCTCGGAGATCTCGGAGATGTGCAGCAGGCCGTCGGTGCCCGGAAAAATCTCGACAAAAGCGCCGAAATCCACGATTCGCACGACTTTGCCCAGATAGGTTTTACCCACCTCGGCCACGGCGCAGATGTCGGTCACCATCTGAATGGCGCGATCGGCGGCGGCTCCGTCGGAGGAGTAAATTTTCACGCTGCCATCGTCCTCGACGTCGATCTTGCACCCGGTTTGCTCGACGATCCCACGGATCACCTTGCCGCCTGGGCCGATCAGCTCACGGATCTTATCGGTCGGAATTTTCATGCTGAAAATTCGCGGAGCATAAGGGGACAGCGTCGTTCGAGGCTCTGCGATCGCCGCGTTCATCTTATCGAGAATGAAAAGCCGCGCGCGCCGCGCCTGCTCGAGCGCTTCCTTCATGATGGCGTGCGTCACATTGGGAACCTTGATATCCATCTGCAGCGCCGTGATTCCATCCTTGGTTCCCGCGACTTTGAAATCCATGTCGCCGTAATGGTCCTCCGCGCCGGCGATGTCAGTCAGCACGGCGTAATCCTTGCCTTCCAAGACGAGACCCATGGCGATTCCGGCGACCGGCGCCGAAATCGGCGCGCCGGCATCCATCAGCGCGAGCGTCGCGCCGCATACGGAGGCCATTGAGCTCGAACCGTTCGATTCCAGAATGTCGCTCACAATACGCATCGTGTAGGGAAACGCTTTGTCGTCCGGGATCACTGCCGAGAGCGCCCGCTCCGCCAACGCGCCATGGCCAATCTCGCGCCGGCCGGCTCCGCGCATGAACCCCACTTCGCCCACGCTGAACGGCGGAAAATTGTAATGCAGCATGAACCGCTTCGAGCTTTCCGTAGGATCCAGCAACTCGATGCGCTGCTCATCGTCCTTAGTGCCGAGCGTGGCGGTGACCAGAGCCTGTGTTTCGCCTCGGGTGAAGAGCGCCGAGCCGTGGGTGCGCGGCAACACTCCCACTTCAATGTCGATATTGCGGATCGCATCGAAGGCACGGCCGTCGGGCCGGCGCTTATCCTTCAATAACTCATCGCGGAAAATCCGGTCCTTGAGCGTCTCGAACAGTTTGCTGCCTTCGGCCTTTTGTTCGTCGGGGAGCGGCTCCAGCACCTTCTTCTTGCATGCGTCCACTCGCGCGTAGCTGTCCAGCTTCTCGTATTTCTGCGTGTTCATCGCATCCTGCAATTCCGCGCGGGCCGCGTCGGAAATCTGTTTGTACAGCGCGTCGTTGGTCGCAGGCGCGGTGAACTCCCGCTTGGGTTTTCCGCACTTCTTCATCAGCTTTTGAATACCAGCAGCGATCTTCTCGCAGCATTTATGGCCGAACTCGATGGCCGAGAGCACCTCGGCTTCGGTCGCTTGCTGCGAACCGGATTCGACCATCACGATTCCGCCTTCGGTGCCGGCCACAACGATATTAACCTTGGCGCTCTTCGATTCTTCGTAGGTGGGGTTGGCGACCAGTTTACCGTCGATCATGCCGACCCGCACTCCCGCCCAATACATGCTGAAAGGGGATGTCGGAGATCGCGAGCGATGCGCCGGCGCCTATGATCGCGAGCGTGCTCGGATCTCGCGCGGGATCGGCGGAAAGCACCATCCCGATCACCTGCGTCTCATGCGAATAGCCTTCTGGGAACAAGGGCCGGATGGGGCGATCAATGAGACGGCTGGTGAGAATCTCTTTTTCGGTGGGGCGCCCTTCCCGCTTAATGAATCCGCCGGGAAAACGGCCGGCTGAGTAGGTGTACTCCCGATAATCGACCGTCAGAGGAAAGAAATTGGCGTTGGGCTTGGGGTCCGGCGCGGTGCAGGCCGTCACCAGGACGACCGATTCGCCGGAGCGTACGACGACCGCCCCGTTGGCCTGCTTGGCCATCTTCCCGGATTCGAGCGTAACCGTCCGGCCGCCGCCGAGATCTATTTCAACAGAATGCAACATGTTTGGAAATTTCCTTTAAATCAAGGCCCGCGGCGAACGTCTTCGCGATCACGACCGGCCTGCTTTGATCAAGAGGGGACTGGAGCGAATTTTGAGGTTTTTCGCGAACACTAGCGGCGGATACCAAGGCTCTGAATCAGCGCCTTGTAGCGCTCCGGGCTGCGGCTGCGCAAGTAATCCAGCAACCGGCGGCGACGCGCCACCATCAGCAGCAAACCTTTGCGCGAATGGTGATCCTTCTTGTGCGTCTTGAAATGCTCCGTCAACTCGGAAATGCGCCGGCTCAGGATAGCGACCTGCACTTCTGGCGATCCGGTGTCCGTCTTATGAACCCGGAATTGCGATATTACGCCGATCTTTGCTTCTCTCGCCAGTGCCATTCGGGAATCGATACTCCTCGTCTATTCTTAATCGTTTGTTTCGCTAATTAGGATACCACAGAATGAGTTACGTTATACTTTAGACGATTCCCGATGACATCACGCAGCTTCTTTCTGTCCGCGTTCGCGATCGGTTGCCTGGCGGCAGCGAGTCCGGTGGACGCCGCGCCGAATCTGAGCGGCGAATGGAAGCTAAATTCGGTTAAGAGCGGGTTCGGAGCGGTTCCGGCGCCCGAGGTCATGATGCGGACGATTAAACATCAGGATCCGTCGCTGAAGATTTCGACCTACCAGAAAGGCGCGCAGGGAGAGGTCAGGACTGAACTGGACTACACCACCGACGGCAAGGAGTGCGTGAACCGGTTACAAGGCTCCGAAACCAAGGGCACGGCCAAGTGGGAAGGCGAGAATTTAATCGTCGAAAGCACCCGCGATTTTCAGGGGAAAGAAATCAAATCGAAGGAAACCTGGACGCTTTCCGAAGGCGGCAAAGTGCTCACCATATACAACCATCTCACTGTGCCCCAAACGGGCGAGTTCGATATCAAGCTGGTGTTCGACAAACAATAAGGTCCGAGGCAATCACTATGGCCAAGCTAGCGCTCGTGTACGGAATGCGGTTGCTGCCCGCCGATGAGATCGAAAACGTCGCCGAGGCAGAGATTCGGTTGAAGAACGGAAAGACGGCGCATGTCACGATGCACCTGATCGAAGGCGGCGAGGCCGAGATCCGGGGCCAATTGGAACAATCGCTCGATGCATTTTTCGAGTTTTACCCGGAGCTTTGAGACGGCCAGTTCAGGTGATCCTTTGCTCTTGTCGTCCCAGCGATTCGTTTGGCGGTTGTCATATCGACTTGCTCGTTGTACTTTCAAAGATCAAGAACATTTATCGGGCGCCCTTTAGCCAGTTTTTCGCTGGTCGGCTGGCGCGACCATCCGCTTTTTTAGCCCGCAACGGAGTGGGATCGGTAGTGTACCGACGGACATCCAACGCACGCAGGCCCGCCGGGGATTATCTAGAAATTCCCTTTTCTGGCCGGTTCTGTTCTCCGTTGGCAGAGCACATGAACTCCTCGCCTACAAAATAGGCTGAGATTGGAAGTACGCGAGGCAGGTGAGAGTGCGAGGGTGGTGAAAATGGTCGAGATAGGGATTGCGATCGCGGGGGAACCGGTTTGCGACGATCTGACAGGAAGCGCCCGCGCTGTTGAAATAACGGACTAGTCAGACACGTTTCCCGCTCTCTTCGACCATTTTCCGGACCCGTTCCAGCTCGCGGCGGAGCTTGCGCTCGCGCAGCGCGAGAAGCAGCACATACACGAGGATGATCAGCCATGCCGCCAGGAACCCGTAAAACATGTACCGGAAATTGCGATCGTCCATTTCCGGTCCTTAATAGGAATGCGCCAGGCGCCGCAGCGAATCGATCTCGCGCGCGATTCCTTCCTGCCGCATCCGCACCATCACCAGCACCACGGCCAGGCACATGAGCGCCAGCAGGTTCCAGTACATCGTCGCTTCCCAGCCCGGGGGCATGCCGCCGCCGTTGCGAATGCTGAGCACCGGGCCGGGGTGAAGCGTGCGCCACCACTCGATCGACTTGTATACGATGACCACATCGATGCCGCCGAACACGCTCACCACCGCAGACAAGCGAGCGCGCTGCGTGGGTTCTTCAATGGCCCGGCGCAGCATCAGGTAACCGGCGAAGATGAGCCAGCAAACCAGCATGGACGTGAGCCGCGCGTCCCAAGCCCACCATACGCCCCAAATGATCCGCGCCCAGATGCTCCCCGTTACCAGCACCACAGCGGCGAAAGCCAGCGAGACCTCGATGATCGCGGCAGCGATGGCATCGTAGCGCAGATCGTTGAGAACCAGGTATACAAGGCTGAAGATGGTCGCGACTTCGAATCCCGTCAGGCCGATAATCGCCGAGGGCACGTGAAAGTGGAAAATTCGCCAGATGGCGCCCTGGTTTAGTTCATCCCCCAACACGAAAAAGATCTTGTAGAGGTTCCACGAAAGAAGCGCCGCGGAGACGCCGCACAAAATGTAGATAATTTTTTCGCGCATAACGGCATTCACCCCACCAGAACAGTATCGATCATTACCAGCGCCACTGCCGTGAAAATAAAATCAAACGTCACCAGCACGCGCACCCAGATCAGATTATCGCCGCCCAGAGGCGTTCCGGCCAGCAGATCTGTAGTCAGCGTCATAGCCGCCATCAACGCTGGAATCATCAGTGGATAGACCAAAGTCGGCAGCATCAGCTCGCGCAGGCGCAGGTTTACCGTCAGCGCGCTGAACAGAGTACCGATCACGGTCAATGCCCAGGTGCCCAGCATCACCACGCCCACCAAAGGCCAGAACTGCTGGGTCCAGTGCGCATTGTAGAAAATTCCGAACACCGGGAGCGATACTACCTCCACCGTGAGCAGCAGCGCGTAATTCGCCAACGCCTTGCCTAGGAAAAGCGCGGAGGCGGGCACGGGCGCGGCCAGCAAGCCGTCCAGGCAATCATTTTGCACCTCTCGCGCAAAGCTGCGGTTCAATGCCAGCGCGCCCGCGAACGAAAACACCAGCCACAGCAGGCCACCCGAAAATTCCTGTAGCTCGTCCGAGGAAGGATCGAAGGCAAAACTGAACAAGACCAGGATCACAATCGAGAACGCGAGCGATGCATTGAGCGCTTCTTTTGTGCGCATTTCCGCCCGCAGATCCTTCGCGGCGATGGTTAGCGACTGCCGAATGAAAAGCGCGGTGGATTCGCCGATACCAGATTTGCGCGCGGCCCGCGCGGGAGCGGCGCTCAGTTGAGTGGATGCCGGCCCCATTCAATTGTCCTCGTAATTTCGATACAG
Source organism: uncultured Acidobacteriota bacterium (assembly GCA_963799805.1). GTDB lineage: Bacteria > Acidobacteriota > Terriglobia > Bryobacterales > Bryobacteraceae > Palsa-187. Next base: position 459,024 of record CAWCYF010000001.1, on the reverse strand, counting down.
CCAGCCCGAATCGTCAAGCATTTCCTGCCGGCGCTCACCTGCGTAAGAGATCTTACCCCGGCCGATCAGAGCGACGTGTGTAGCCACGTCCAGAGCTTCCTTGAGCTGGTGCGTCGACATAATAATCGTTCGGCCTCGGGCGTGCGCTTCCGAGAGAAGCGTCTGCAGCACCGCGATGGCGCGGTCGTCAAGCGCGGTAAAAGGCTCGTCGAACAGCAGTAATTCCGGATCGTGGAGAAAGGTTCGCGCTACGGCCAATCGCTGGCGCATTCCACGCGAGAATTCGCGCACCAGCCCGTCGCGCACGCGTTCGAGTCCGGTGCGCTCCAGCCATTGATGAGCCTTCTTGTGCGGCTCTTCTACTCCGTACAAGCGGCCGAATAAAACCAGATTCTCTGTCGCGGAGAGCTCATCGTAGAGCGAAATGCCGTGCCCTAGCACGCCAATCCGCCGCCGCGCCGCTTCAGTGCGCACCTCCTCGCCGAGAATCCGTACGGCTGCCTCGCGAAGGCTTCGCCAATCCGGCGACGATTCGAAGAAGTGTGGTTTTGCCCGCGCCATTGCGGCCGAGGAGCGCCAGCGTCGAGCCGGGGAGCACATCCAAAGCAACTTCGCGCAAGGCCGGGAAGTCGCCGTAGTATTTCCACACGCCGCCGATCTCCAGCGCGTTCACGCCGCGCCTCTGCGATACAGTAACGTGCCGCCGAGGGCCAGGATTCCGAACGCCAGACCCAGCACCCAACCCAGGCGCGTATAGAGGCGAGCGGGCGCTTCCTCGATCTTGGGCTGCCCGGTATCCTCATCCTGCAGCGGCGGTCTCGGGAGCGCGCAGCGAGCCGGTGCCCTCGATTTTTACTTCATAGTTGGGTCCCGAAACGCCGTAAATATGGGCTTGGGTCTGCGGCTCCTGCCCGAAGCGACTCGACGCCATCGCCCGAGAGCGTCACCGCAGGCGGCGTCACCAAGCGCGTGGGAGCGCCGGCGTTGAGACTCTTTCCGGAGAACGTATCCGCGGCGGGCAAGCTGTAGCCGACATCAAAGCGCGTCTCCCCCGGCTTCAGCGGATAATTCACCTTGTAAACTCCGGCTTGACTTGTCTTTTCCGCCGGACGCTGGAATGGGCATGCCGCCCGGCGCGTTGACCGTAACCTGCACGTTGTTCGCGCCAGCCTCGGGCACGTAAAACCGGATGGAGCCTCGCGCGGGATCCTGAAACGTGAGCTTGGTGCTCGTTCTGCACCAGAAACGTTTCGGTGATCTGCAGCGCGGCTGTGCCCGGCTCGATCAAAACCATCTGCTGGGCGACTTTTGCGGTGCCGGGCTTGCTTGTGGAGTCGTAGACTTCGAGCCGCAAACCCGTTGTGGGAGGCCCAGGAGTGAGGACGACGTTGTACGTCGCGCCCTGATATAACGCCTGCACTAGCGCGGGTCCAGGTGGAACGTCTTTGTCGATCTTAAACTTTCCCTCGGCATCCGATTTCACGCTCGCGAGCGTTTGCATACCGCTCGCGCTCGGCTGTACCAGGCTGACCATGGCCGAAGGCTGCGGCTGCGAAGTGGTCGCATTGATCACGACGCCGTCGACTGCGCCAAACAGCAGAGAGCCCGGCAAGAAGATCAGACCAAGCCGGAATCTCACGACATCGCCTTTCCGCATTCGCCGCAGAATTTCATCGGGTTCGGAAATTTTGCGCCGCAATGGGGACAAACCACGCCAGGGGCGGCGCGCGCCACCGGCGGCTTCACCGGCTGGGGGGGCTGCGGCGCGATATGGTCGATCTCACCCAGCACTACCGCCAGTTCTTGCTGCAGCGTGAGCTTGGTCCGCTGATAATCGGCGTCGGAAAGCTTTCCCACGCGATACTCGAACTGCAGATCGCGCAGATTTTCGTAGATCCGTGGCTTTGCGCTCCTCCAGATGCTGGGTGGGAGAAACGGGATCGGGCTGCGGAATATCTTTGGCGCGAATAGTAAGGGTGAACAAAGTCGTGGCGGCCACGACGAGAATTACAGCTGCGACAAGAGACATCAATCGAGCTTTGCTAAATCCTTCTCGATGCGCTCCATGGTGGCGGCGTCGACCTGCGGCGCGGCGGTCGCGACCGGCCGGCGATAGCGGCGGATGGCCCAGAGCACTAATCCGAGGCCTAAAGCCAGCGCCGCATAAGGACCGATCATGCCCAGCCGGCCCGGCTCTACAACCAGCACATCTTTACCGTTTTCCTGCACGAACTGATCGAGAATCTGACTGTCGGACTTGCCTTCCGCCTGCATCGCGATGATCTTGGCTTTGGCCCTGCGGCACACCTGGCAAGGATAGGGCGGCATCAGGCAGTTCATGTTCATGTTGCAGCCGCAGGAACAGTTCAGCTTTCCCGCCACGCGGTTCACGTTGGGACTTTCAAACTCCGAGGCGGTCTGCGCGAGGCCGGCCGCGGCCAGCACGGCGAGCAGCAGGCTAGTCTTCCACTTTTGCATGTTTTCCTGCGATTCCGACTACTTCTGTACGCGGGTAGATGAGGCGCGATTTGCTCGGAATCAGGCAAATGATCGTGCCGAAAAGCACCCACATAGTATCCCGCCCAAATGCACGATGACCAGCGGAAACACGTAGGCTTGCAGGACCGCTTTCCGATTGTCGGCGGACATGCCGGCGAAATTCATGTACAAATCTTCGTTGGGACGGCGGCGGATGGCGACGTTCGAGGCCGGCTGTTTCGAAGCCGGATAGTAGCGCCGCTCGGGCTCGAAAATTCCAAGGTCTTTCCCGTCTTTCGAAGCCGCGATGTCCATCTTCTGCCACTCGTAATTTTCGTTCTGCCCTGAATCGAGGCCCACCAGCCGAAGCTGATAATGGCCCAACTGGACGGTCTCGCCCGGCGCCACTTCTACGGTCATATTCTTGTCGAAGGCTTTGCCGGTGAAGCCGATGAACATCAGCACGATGCCCATGTGCACCAGGTATCCGCCGTAGCGCCGCGTGTTGCGATGCGTAAGCGCGACCATCGCGGAAAACAAGCTGGCGCCGCTCTTGGCGCGGATCGCTCCAGCGCCCTTGAATAAATTCGATGGCCACCGTGACCGTCACGAACACGCACAGCATGAACGACATCAGCGCGTAGAAATTGCGCACGCCCAGATGCCGCGAGCGTCGCCGCGACCGCCACGCCCGCCAATGCAGCGGCCATAGGAAGGCGCGCTGCAAACTTTCGAATGAGCTCCGCCGCCACGCGATCAGCGGCCCCACGCCGGTGAGAAATATCAGACCCAGTGCGATGGGGATTTCCACGCGGTTAAAGAACGGCGCGTCCACGCTGATTTTTTCGCCGGTGAGAGCTTCGGAAATCACCGGAAACAGCGTTCCCCACAGAATCGCGAAGCAGCTCGCAAGCAGAATAAGATTATTGAACAGAAAACTGGATTCGCGCGAGAGAACGCTCTCGAGCTGCGATTCGCTCTTCAGATAATCGAGGCGATTCAGGATCAGGTACACCGTGGCCGCGATGCCGATGGCCAAGAATACTCGTGAAGTACGTGCCGATCGAGGACTGCGCGAAGGCGTGCACCGAGTTGACGATGCCGCTCCGCGTCAAAAATGTGCCGAAGATGCAAAGGAAGAATGTGGACGACACCAGCACGATGTTCCACACCTTCATCATGCCCTTCTTTTCCTGCATCATCACCGAATGCAGGAACGCCGTCGCCGTGATCCAGGGCAGAAGCGAGGCGTTCTCCACCGGGTCCCAGCCCCAGTAACCGCCCCATCCGAGGACCGCATAAGCCCATCCTGCGCCGAGCAGAATTCCGGTGGTCTGGAACATCCACGTGACCAGCGTCCAGCGGCGCGTGGTATGAATCCAGCGTCGCCCGGCTGCTTGGTGATGAGCGATGCGATCGCGAACGCGAACGGCACCACGAAACCCACATAGCCCAGGTACAGCATCGGCGGATGGATCACCATGGTCCAGTATTGGAGCAGCGGATTGAGCCCCTGCCCATCGCCCACATCGACGATGAGTTTGCCCGCCATCAGCACTTGGAATGGCTTGGCCACGAACGCGATCAGGATCAGGAAAAAAGTCTGCGTCGTCATCAGCACCGCGGTGACGTACGGCATCATGTCGCGGAACTTGCGGCGGTTGCGAAACACCACCACGGCCGAGTACGACGACAGCAGCCAGCTCCACAACAGCAACGAGCCTTCCTGGCCGCCCCACCACGACGTGAACTTGTAGACCGTGGCCATGGAGCGGTTGCTGTGCTCCGCCACGTAGGCCAGGCGGATAATCGCCGTGGATCAGCGAATAAACCAGCAGCGCCGAAGCGACGGTGAGCAGCACCCAGATGGAGTAAACCGCGCGTTCCGCGCTCAGCACCAGGAACGGACGGCGCGACCATTTCCCGACCAGCGAGGCGACGACCGCATAAATCGCGAAGCAAAACGCGAGCAGAATCGCGAGGGAGCCTATGTTTTCCATAGTTTGATTACAATGCGGCGCGAGTCGCCGGCTTCGCCATCACCGGTTTGGTTTCGTACTTCGATGCGCACTTGGCTTGGATTTTGGTGGCGTGGAACACGCCGCTCGAATCGAGCTTGCCGTCGGCCAGCGCCTGCGCGCCGTCTTTGAAAGTATCGGGCAGCGGATCGATTCCGCTATACACTACCTTGAGCCGAAGCTGGTCCTGCGCCAGCACGAACTGAACCGTACGGCCGTCGCGGACGATGGAGTTGGGAGCGACATCCCCGCCTACGCGGACGCGCTTCTCGATGCCCTGATCCTGCATCTGGTGGAGCTCGGCGACGGTCTTATAGTAGGTTTTGGTGTCGCTGATGCCGCCCACGGCGAGCCAGGTGAGCGCCCCCAGGACCGCCGCGATCAGGAGTCCGAACTTAAGGTAGGTGTTCATGAACGCTCCCTCGAAATGATTTAAACCTTAGTATAGCGCGCCAATCAGGTAACGTTTTCTAGACGAGAAGTATAGCCGTCATGGGCAACTTTGCACAAGATCTGCGTTATGCCGTAAGAACGTTCCGAAAATCGCCGGTATTCGTTTTGGTTGCGGTACTTTCGCTGGCCTTCGGCATTGGCGCGAACACGGCGATCTTCACGCTGGTCGACCAGGTCCTTCTCAGACTGCTTCCCGTCAAAGATCCGCAGCAGCTCGTGCTGCTTTGGGGCCGCGGACCGCATTACGGCAGCAATAACGGCCGCTATAAGCTCTCCTATCCCATGTACGAAGATTTCCGCGACCACAACCAGGTGTTCAGCGGGATGTTCTGCCGCTGGGAAACGCCGATGAGCGTGAGCTCGGAAGGCAAAACCGAGCGCGTAGATGGGGAGTTGGTTTCAGGAACGTATTTTCCTGTGTTGGGCGTGGGAGCCGCGCTCGGGCGCGTGTTCACTCCCGAAGACGACAAGGTTCGGGGCGGAGCTCCTTATGCCGTGATCAGTTATCGCTATTGGCTGAGCCGCTACGCCGGAAGTCCGGACGTAATCGGAAAGAAGCTGCTGGTGAACGGGTATCCCGATCACGATCATCGGCGTGAGTCAGGCCGGCTTTGATGGAACCGACCCTGGAATCTCTCCTCAGATCCGCGTGCCGGTGATGATGAAAGCCGAGATGGACCCGGTGGGCGCGAGTTTTAACTACAATTTCACGTCGCGCCGCGGACGATGGGTCAACGTCTTCGGCCGGTTGAAGCCGGGCGTGACGCTCGGTCAGGCGAAAGCCGCGCTCCAGCCGTTTTTTCACCAGATGCTTGAAATGGAAGTGCAGCAAAAAGAGTTTGCGCGCTCCGCTCCCGAAACCAGGCAGCGATTCCTGACCATGTGGATCGATCTGCTGCCCGCATCGAAGGGCGATTCCGAGCTGCGCCGCCAATTTTCGAGCGCACTGCTGGTGCTGACGGCCATCGTCGGGCTGGTGCTGCTGATCGCATGCGCCAATGTTGCCAATCTCCTGATCGCGCGCGCGGCGGCTCGGCAGAAGGAGATCGCGGTGCGGCTCGCCCTGGGCGCCAGCCGGTCCCGCATCGTTTCGCAACTGTTGATCGAGAGTCTGACGCTGGCGATCGCCGGCGGCATCGCGGGATTGGTCCTGGCTATGTGGATAGATCGGGCGCTGGTGAGCTTTTTGCCCACGGGACGAAGTCCGCTGACCATCTCGACCACCCCGGATTGGCGCATTCTATCCTTCAATCTCGCCGTTTCGCTGCTGACGGGCATCATTTTCGGACTGATCCCGGCGCTCCAATCGACGCGTCCGCAGCTTGCGGAAACGTTGAAGGACCAGGTCGGCTCTATCGCCGGCGGAACCTCCGTGGGATTGCGAAAGGGGCTGGTTGCGGCGCAGGTGACGCTTTCGCTGCTGTTGCTGATCGGCGCGGGTCTGTTCATTCGAAGTTTAAGAAACCTGAAGGATCTGGACCCGGGATTTCACACCGACAACCTGCTCGAGTTTGCGATTCAATCCGACTATGAATGGCTACAAGCCCGAACGCAGCCTGGATTTTTATCGCCAGCTTCGCGACAATCTGGATGCGATTCCAGGCGTCGAATCGTCGGCGCTGGCAGTCATGCCGGTTTTGGCGGGCAGCGAATGGGACAACAGCATGACGGTCGAAGGCTTCGCGAATAAGCCGTCGGAGGCTCCCGATCCGCACATGCAGTTCATTTCGCCGGATTACTTCAAGACCATGAACATCCCGATCCTGATGGGCCGCGATTTCCGCATGAGCGACGGCCGCGGCGCGCCCAAGGTGTGCATCGTGAATGAAAAATTCGCGAGGCGATATTTCAAGGATGGCAATGCGCTCGGCCGGCACATCGGAATGGGAGGCGATCCCGGGACCAAGCTCGATATCGAGATCGTCGGCGTGGTGCGCGACACAAAATACGAAAGCATGCGCGACGAGATTCCTATAGAAGTGTACGAGCCTTATCATCAAGTGGATTTCGTGATCGGCATGTACGCGTACATTCGAACGGCGCGCCAGCCGGAGCAGGCGTTTTCGAGTATCCGGCGGGTAGTGAACGGCCTGGACCCGAATCTTCCGGTGTCCGAGATGAAAACGCTCGAAAAACAGCAGGAGGATTCGCTGATCACGGAACGCCTGGTAGCGACGCTATCGACCGGATTCGGCATTCTGGCGACGCTGCTCGCCGCGATCGGACTGTACGGGGTAATGGCTTACATGGTGGCGCAGCGAACGCGCGAGATCGGCGTCAGGATGGCGCTGGGCGCGGCGAGCGCCGACGTGGTTTGGCTGGTGATGAAAGAAGTGCTGCTACTGGTCGGGATCGGCATCGCGATCGGGCTGCCCGCGGCATGGGGCCTGACCCGGTTTGCAAAATCGCAGCTCTACGGGATCCAGCCGAATGACGCGCTCACCCTTGTACTGGCGATCGCCGGGATCGCATCGGCGGCCATTCTTTCCGGCTATATACCCGCGCGCCGTGCGACGCTGATCGATCCGATGCGGGCGCTCCGCTGGGAGTAGGGCTAGGACTCATCCGCCCAATAGGAATTTTCAGGGTAAGGCGCTCTCAGCACCAGCAAGGAACACGATTGTCGAAGCGGTGAGATGAAGCACGTATTCGACGATATACTCGGGTACCTGCACGACGTCAGTGCCTTGACCGTGGCCCCCGAGCCTATTTCGTGCAGTCGGAACGCCGGCTTCCAAGGTGCTTCGCAATGCCGAGAACTGCTGGCTCCAAAACGGCGGGATTAATTCTTTCTCAAAGAGCACTTGGATGAGGGACTTAGCTGTTGCGTTCGGGTCGTAGATCCAACCGCGCTTGGCGCAGATAGCTTTTATCACACTTTCCAGCGCCTTAAGACATTCGTTTAGCGCTTCTTTTGTCAGACCGTGCCGGTAATGCTTGTGCGCAGTCAGAAATTCCGCTTGTGCCCCTGCGTACTCAGGCGCCCTTAGAAGGGCCAGCGCAGGCTTCACCGTCGCGGCGTGAAGCAACTGGGAATCGACGCGGATGATCTCGCCGTTAAATTCATAGCCTACGCCGTGTTCGCGAAAACGCACGTTCAGTTCGGCGATTGCACGATCGGCCCGTTCTGAAGCATCCCTGCGGTTAAGATAGTCCAATTTCCTTGTTGCGCTGTCTATGATCGTGAATGACAGCTCAATCGCATCCAGCACCTTTTCAGGATCTTGCTCTGTGAGCAGGAATGTATCGAGCTCTAGAAGATAATTCCTAGCTTTGAAAGATTCTCTGCTGCCGGGCAGAAGGAAGGTCCCGTATTCCCGACACAGAACCTCGACGATGCGTTGGTATGCCCTTTTCGTCCCGAGATACTGTTCCTGATATTCTCTCTCTCCTCCGAGTGCATCCCGCCAAATATGGATGATCTGCACCTTGAGCGGCTGCGGAATTCTGTCGTATGTGTATACATCCACCACCTCCCCTCTTAGTAACTTTTGTCGCTTCTAAATATATCGATAATGCTCATGAACTCGCCTCAGATATCGGCAATCGATCTTTATCACACAGCGTAGCGCGGATTGAGCGATCAATCCGGCGGAGGTGGTGGTACTCGAACCGGCGGTCCGATGCGACCGCCGGGATCGCATTGGCCGCGATTCTTTCCGGCTATATACCGGCGCGCCGTGCGACGCTGATCGATCCGATGCGGGCGCTCCGCTGGGAGTAGGGCTGGATCTCACGGGTTGCCCAGCTCGCCGGCAAAACGTTAACTTGGTACTAGCCCATGCTTAAAGCCAAAGTTGAAGCTCCCGATGACCTGAACCCGCAGGAAACGTCCGAATGGGTGGAAGCCCTCGAGGACATCATCGATCAAACCGGGCCCGACCGGGCCAGTTATCTTCTCGAACGTCTGATGGAACACGCCGCGAATTTCGGCGTGCAGCCACCCCTCCGCTGGAATACTCCGTATATCAATACGATTCCGCCGGAGGAAGAAGTCGCCTACCCCGGCAACCGCGCGCTCGAACGCCAGATCAAGAGCGTGGTCCGCTGGAACGCCACCGCCATGGTGGTGCGCGCCAACAAATACGATGCCAACATCGGCGGCCATCTGGCGACCTATGCGTCGCTCGCGACGCTGCTCGAAGTCGGCTACAACCATTTTTTCCACGGCTCCTATGGCGACCAGCCGGGCGATTTCGTCTATTTCCAGGGCCATGCCTCGCCGGGCGTCTACGCGCGCGCCTTCGTCGAAGGACGCCTGAACGAAAAGCATCTCGAGAATTTCCGCCATGAATTGAGAGACGAGCCGGGGCTGTCCTCCTATCCGCACCCGTGGCTGATGCCGGATTTCTGGCAGTTCCCGACCGTATCGATGGGCCTGGGACCTCTTTCGGCCATCTACCAGGCGCGCTTCATGAAATATCTGGAGCACCGCGGAATCATTCCCGAATCGCCTCGCAAAGTATGGGCGTTTCTGGGGGACGGCGAGTGCGATGAGCCGGAATCGCTCGGCGCTTTGACGCTTGGGTCGCGCGAAAAGCTGGACAACCTGATCTTCGTGATCAATTGCAATCTGCAGCGCCTGGATGGGCCGGTGCGCGGGAACGGCAGCATCATTCAGGAGCTGGAGGCCGCATTCCGGGGAGCCGGCTGGAACGTGATTAAAGTGATCTGGGGCGCGGGATGGGACGACCTGCTGGCGCGCGATTCGACGGGCCTGCTGCTCAAGCGCATGCATGAGTGCGTCGATGGCGAATATCAGACCTTCCGAGCTCAGAACGGCGCTTATATCCGCAAAGAATTTTTCGGAAAATATCCGGAGCTGCTGAAGCTGGTCGAGCACCTGACCGACGAGGATATCTGGAGTCTGCGCCGCGGCGGCCACGATCCTATAAAGGTCTATAACGCTTATAAACGGGCGGTCGAGACCAAGGGCAAGCCCACGGTCATTCTGGCCAAGACCGTCAAAGGTTATGGGCTGGGCGAAACCGCGGAAGGACGAAATACCGCGCATCAGACCAAGAAGATGAACGAAGCGGACCTGATGAAAATCCGCGATCGCTTCGAAATTTCGATGTCAAATGAGTTGGTGCACGAGATCGGCTTTCTGCGCCCGGCTGAGGATTCACCCGAGATGAAGTACATCCGATCGCGCATCGAGGCGATGGGAGGTACGCTGCCGTCGCGGAAGGTGAAGCCGATCGAGATGACCGCGCCTCCGCTCGAGGCATTTCACGACGCGCTGAGCGGTTCCCGTGGACGCGAGGCCTCCACCACGGCGGCGCTCGTGAGTGTTTTGAAGACGCTGATGAAGCTTCCCGATATCGGCAAGCTCGTCGTCCCCATCATTCCGGACGAGGCGCGCACCTTCGGCATGGAGTCTTTGTTTCGCGAATATGGGATCTATGCCAGCCAGGGCCAGCGCTATAAGCCGGTGGATGCGAATGTCCTGCTCTATTACAAGGAAGCCGAAAACGGCCAGATTCTCGAAGAGGGTATTACGGAGGCAGGCTCCATGGCTTCGTGCCTCGCGGCCGGAACGGCTTACGCCAATTACGGCGTGCCGATGATTCCTTTTTACACGTATTACTCGATGTTCGGTTACCAGCGCGTGGGCGACCTGATTTGGTCTTTTGCCGATTCCCGCGGAAAAGGTTTTCTGATGGGTGGAACCGCCGGGCGCAGCACTCTGCTGGGCGAAGGTCTGCAACACCAGGACGGCCACAGCCCGATGCTGTTCAGCGCCGTCCCCACCTGCGCGATCTACGATCCGGCCTATGCTTACGAACTGGCGGTCATCATCCAGGACGGCATCCGTCGCATGTACCAGGAGCGGGAGGATCGCTTCTATTACCTGACCGTCTACAACGAAAACTACGTGCAGCCGCCCATGCCGGGGCTTGCGGAAGGAAACTTCGAAAGCGTCCGGGAAGGCATTCTCAAAGGAATTTACAAGTATCGCCCTGCGCCGGAGGGTCAAGCCGCCGCGCAGTTGTTCGGAAGCGGTTCCATCCTGAACGAAGCTCTGCGAGCGCAAGAGATTCTGGCGGACCGCTATCAGGTGGCAACCGATGTTTGGTCGGTTACCAGCTACAATGAACTGCGCCGGGAAGCGCTCGACGTGGATCGTTGGAATCGCATGCATCCGACCGCGGAGCATAAAACGCCCCACATCCAGCGAATGCTGGAGGGTACGCCCGGACCCATCATCGCCGCCACCGATTATATGAAAGCGGTGCCGGATCAACTGGCGCCATGGCTCTGTGGGAGGCTCAATTCACTCGGAACCGATGGTTTTGGCCGCAGCGATAATCGCGAGCATCTGCGCCGCTTCTTCGAGATCTCGGCGGAGGCCATCGCGATGGCCACGCTCTCGGCGTTGGCGCATGCCGGCGCGTTCGACGCCGGGCGAGCCGAAGCGGCTATTGCCGAGCTGGGGTTCGATCCCGAAAAGCGGGACCCAGCGAAGAGTTTGAGCTCGCCAGCGTGATTTTTATCACCGAAGAGCAAGTGCGCGAATCGCTCCCAATGCGCGACGCCATCGGGCGGATGCGCGAGACCTTCTCCGCGCTGCGATCCGGCACGGCGTTGAATCAGCCCCGGCGGCGTTTAGCGCTTCCTACCGGCTCAGTGCTACATAGCTTGGCCGGCGCGTTTGGAAGATATTTCGGCACCAAAATTTACGCGACTCATCCGAAATATGGCGCAAACTTTTTCCTGCTTTTGTTCGACGCCGAAACAGCGCGGCCGCTAGCTCAGATGGGGGCTAACTATCTCGGGCAGATTCGGACTGGCGCTGCAAGCGGCTATGCCACCGATCTCCTCGCTGACCCTGGCGCAACCACGCTAGCGATTATCGGCGCTGGATTTCAGGCGCAATCGCAGCTGGAAGCGATCCGAGCGGTTCGCAAACGTTCGCGACGTTCGCGATCTGGAGCCGAAGCGAATCGAAGCGTTCGAGTTTTGCGAAAGAGAACGGAGCCGAGCCGTAGCGTCGGCCGAAGAAGCCGTGGAAGGTGCGGAGATTGTAGCCACGGCGACGTCCTCCAAAGATCCCGTGATCGAATCGAGCTGGATTTCCGCGGGCGCGCACATCAACGCCATGGGCTCGAATCAGGCGCGGCGGCGCGAGCTACCCTCGCGGCTTGTGGAACGCGCGACTCTGATTGCCGTCGATTCCATCGAGCAATCGAAAATCGAATCCGGCGATCTGTTGCTAGCGCCAGTGGATTGGGCCGATCCGCGCATTGTCGAGCTGGCGCAAGTGGACCGACGGCCTGCCGGAGAACCCATCACGATTTTCAAATCGAACGGATTGGGAGTGGAAGATGTAGCCGTGGCGGCGCTGGTATATGAAAAGTTATCCTGAACGTTTGAAGGAGTTCTTCCAAGTGAAATTTCTAAGTCTTGCGAGTGTGGCGCTGACGGCCGGTCTCGCTGTGCAGTTTACAGGGCCGCTGAGGGCCGACGACGCCCAAAAAACAGACCAAAAAGTTCAGCAGGCTGTCGATCCGGTGTGCGGAATGACCGTCGATAAAAAGACTGCCCAGAGGGCAATGTATAAAGGGAAGACGTACTACTTCTGCAGCCGCGACGACAAACAGAAGTTCGAGAAGACGCCGGAAAAATTCACGGCCAAGGATCAGGAAAAGAAATAGAGAGCCGCTGGGTTATTCCTGAGCCGACATTTGAGAATCGGAATCCCGCCAGGCGCTCAGTTTCAGACGGCGGCATACCCAGCACAGTCCCTCAGTTGAAGCCGGAGCGCATTCGCCTCCGCAGACTACGCACTGCGCCGGTTTCTTGATCCGGTCCGCTTCAATCGCGAGCTTCGTTTGCTCGACGATCACATTGGGAACCGTCGACTCCGGGAACGGGGCCGTTGGAACCCGGAATATTTTTGCGCTTCACAACTTCACTATATCAGGTACTTCAAAGCCCCGGTGCTGTGTTTATACTGAGAAAACTTAATGTTCAAGACTGCGTTTCTTTTTCCAGGGCAGGGCTCTCAGTTTGCCGGGATGGGCAAGTCACTCGCCCGTAAATATCCAGAAGCCGCGCGAATTTTCGACGAAGCCGACGACACGCTGGGGTTTCCGATCTCGGCCTTGTGCTTCGAAGGGCCGGAGGACCAACTTAAGCTCACGGAAAATACGCAGCCCGCCCTGCTCACGGTTTCTATCGCCGCGTACGCCGTGCTTAAAAGCAGGGACATCAAACCCGATTATGTCGCCGGGCATAGTCTGGGTGAATATTCCGCGTTGGTCGCGGCGGGATCGCTCGCATTTGCGGACGCGGTACGGCTGGTGCGTGATCGAGGCCGATATATGCAGGAGGCCGTGCCGGCGGGCGTAGGCGCTATGGCCGCTCTGCTGAAACTTCCCGAGGGTAAGCTCGACGGCGTGCTGGCCGCGGCGGCGCAGGGCGAAGTGGTCGCGGCCGCGAACCTGAATACAGCGGATCAGGTCGTCATCGCGGGACATGCCGGCGCGGTTAGCCGGGCCATGGATCTGGCCAAGGCCGCGGGAGCTCGCCGCGCGGTGCTCCTGCCCGTGAGCGCCCCTTTTCATTGCCCGTTGATGACTCCAGCCCAAGAGCGGATGAGAGCGGATCTCGACGCGATTGAATTTCGCAATCTCTCGGTTCCACTGGTAAACAACTGGCAGGCGCGTGAGATCCGCACCGGCGCCGAGGCCCGCGAAGGACTCTATCATCAGATTCCGAATCCGGTGCGCTGGAGCGATTCTATCGCTTGGTTAGTCGGGCGCGATGTGAAGCGGTTCCTGGAAGTTGGCGCGGGAGGGGTACTGACCGGCTTATTGCGCAATATCGATTCTTCGCTCACGGGTATAAAGTTCGGTGAAGCGGAGGATTGGGAGAAACTAGTTGGGGAGGGAATCACCGTATGAAGTGGAAGAAACTCGGTGAGGATGCGAGTGCGGGCTACGTGATCATCTTTAGTACAGGAGATGAAGTTGCGTCAGGACTCCTGGATTTTGCTCGGAACCGTAAGATTACCGCGGCCCATTTTACAGCGATCGGAGCCTTAAGCCGCGCGAAGCTAGGTTACTTCGACTGGAACTCAAAAAAATATCTATCGAACGCAATTGAAGAGCAGGTCGAAGTTCTGTCCCTGATCGGCGACATCGCCCTGGACGGGGATCAGCCAAAAGTTCACGCCCATATGGTACTGGGCAAACGAGACGGAACAGCTTGGGGCGGTCATCTCCTCGAAGCCCAGGTCCGTCCGACACTCGAAGTGATGCTTGAAGAATCGCCGGCGCATCTCGTCAAGAAGATCGATCCCGAGAGCGGCCTGGCCCTAATCGCTCTTTGAATGCGAGCCGGACGATGCGTCTTGAGAATCGCCACACGAGAACAGACACCACAAGCCATGCAGCGAGCGCCACAAAGAGTACCAGAGCGGCATTTGCGGACGGCAGGAATCGCCAGACGATAAGCGCAAAACAGGCGAGACCGATACTGCCCTGGGCCGCTCCGCGCGCATCCAGAGCCGCCGCCTGCTGTCCGCGAATGGTTATGGGAGTTCCGGCTTTCTGTTTTTTTTCACACTCATGTTTTTCGACGAGTGTCGCGCTGGCGGGAAAGATAGCGGGAAACGCCAGAAACAACCCGCCCAGCTCTGGTCCGAAGCGTTTTGCCAACAATCCGGCAATGACTGTAATCGCGCCTCCGAACAGGAAGCGAATGCCATATTCGTACCACCTGGTTTTCCCGACCGCGGAAAAATCGAAATGAACTTTCATCGGGGCCGCCGCAGGATCGTCAACCATGCGCCCAATGAAAGGATGATCCAGAAGACCAGCGCTGAGGCGGTGGCCGGCGCAGCATGAATTTTGTTTTTCATCATCAGACGGCTGCACAGGACGGCGTACAGGCACAGTACGAGCGCGCCCGCGATCATCGAGCGTCCCTCTGTCGCGGCATATATTTTTCCATTAGTCAGAATCGTCAGCCCCAGCGTTGCGAGCGCCACGGATGGCGCGGCCCCGAAAATTCCGCAGAAACTTCTTGGCTTCAGAACATCGCCAAGAGCGGCGAACAACGACACAATCAGGCCGCCAACGACGAACCGGAATATAAGTTGCATGAATTCTTAGCCGGGATCCGCGCCGATGCTACACTAAAATAACCCTGTAAATTCTATGTATCCGCGCGATTTCCAGATCGGCCCCGTGCGCATTGCGCCGGCTACCGTGCTGGCGCCGATGGCCGGCGTCACCGACACGGTCTTTCGCCGCTTGATCCGCGCGCAGGGCGGCTGCGGCCTGATCATGACCGAGTTTACCAGCTCTCACGGCGTCGTGGCTTCGGCACGCGCGACCAAACCGACGCGAACGTTCCGGTATCTTCATTTCGAGCCGGACGAGCATCCCATCTCGGCCCAGTTGTTCGGCTCCGACCCGGAGGTGATGGCGGAGGCCGCGCGTTATTGCGAGGAGCTTGGATTCGACATTGTCGATATCAACTTCGGATGCCCGGTGAAAAAAGTCGTGACCTGTAACGGAGGCTCCGGTCTTCTGCGGAATCTTCCGCTGGTTGAGCACATTCTCCGCTCCGTCAGGGCCGCGATTTCCATTCCGCTCACGATGAAGTTCCGCGCCGGCTGGAATGACCGCGAGTTGGTGGCCACCCGCATGGCTCACCTGGCCGAAGATTGCGGTCTCCAGGCGGTCGCGCTGCATCCGCGCACACGCGAGCAAGGCTACAGCGGTCGGGCAGACTGGACCCGCATCGCTGAAGTGAAGGCCGCCGTCCGAATTCCGGTGATCGGCAATGGCGATATCACCGCACCTGAAGACGCTGTGCGCATGGTGCGTGAAACCGGCTGCGACGCGGTGATGATTGGGCGCGCCGCTTCTTCAAATCCCTGGATCTTCCGGCAGATCCAAGATTACGCCGATACGGGCCGGTACGAAACTCCGCCGGAAAGCGCTCGCTACGAGCTAATGCGCGGATACTATTCGATGCTTCAGAAGCATGGCTCACTGGACGCGGTCGGCAAGATGAAGCAGTTCGCCACGTATTTCACGCATGGAGTTCGCGATGGCTCCCGTCTCCGGGCCGACATCTATCACGCTTCTGATTCGGGCCGGATTCTAGAGCTGGTGGACGCATTCTTTGAACGCGAGCTGGCCGCAGCCCCGGCGGCCGGGTCCTAGCATTCTTGCGGGCTTGACGCCCAGGATCTAAAAAGATAGACTTGCTCAGGTAGTGGAAAAAGGAGCGGTTTTTATGCTAAATGCCAATTTCCAGGGTGCCGTTGTTTTTTTAACACTCGCCGGCGCCGCGCTCGCCGCGGACGCGCCGACCACGGCGACGTCCACGAAGGTGACATTCACCAAGGATATCGCCCCGATTTTTCAGGAGAAGTGCCAGGAATGCCATCGCAAGGGAACGGCGGCGCCAATGTCGCTGATTACCTATGAGGAGACACGTCCCTGGGCGAAGGCGATCAAAGAACGTGTCGTCTCGGGCAACATGCCGCCGTGGCATATCGATAAGGCGGTTGGGATTCAGCATTTCATGAACGACCGCTCCTTGAACGACGCGCAGATCGCGACCATCGTGAAGTGGGTCGATGGGGGCGCGCCGATGGGCGATATAAAAGATATGCCTCCTCCCAAGCAATGGCCAGATGCTGAAGCGTGGACGCTGGCCAAACAGTTTGGCGAGCCCGATCTGGTGCTCAAATCCGAACCTTACACGATGCCGGCCCACGGTCAGGACGTATGGTTCAAGCCTCTGACGGCTGTGCCGATCACCGAGGAGCGGTGGGTGCGCGCGGTAGAGATGCGTCCGGGATCGCTCGCGGGACGCAAGATCATGCACCACGTGCTCGCGCGTTTGCAGCAGGACGACGTCGGGCCGGACGGCAAAGTGATCGCAGCCGATGACGCGAACGGCGGCGGCGCCGACGGGCCTGGGTTGCTGATGGAATGGGCCGTCGGGAAGAACTACGACATTTATCGCCCCGGCACTGGAAAGTTATTGTTGCCGGGATCGCACATCTGGTGGGAATTGCACCTCCACGCTGTAGGCGAGCAGATTCGCGATCACGCTGAACTGGCTGTGTATTTTTATCCAAAAGGGCAGGAGCCGAAGTACCGGACGCGGCTGATGACCTTCAGCGGAATGCTGCGGACCCAGCGCGGTCTGGACATTCCGCCGAATTCGATCGCCGAGACCACCGGCTACACTGTACTGAAGTCGGCGGCGCGTCTCGAAAACTATCAGCCGCATATGCATCTGCGCGGCAAGGCGATGTCGATGGAAGCGATCCTGCCGGACGGCGAGGTGCAGATGTTGAGCTTCGTCGATAAGTTCAACTTCAACTGGATGACAAATTACATCTACGCCGACGACTCCGCGCCGGTACTGCCGAAAGGCACCATCATTAAGATCACGGCGTGGTACGACAACACCAAGGCGAACCCCAATAATCCCGACCCGGACCAATGGGTCGGCTTCGGCGACCGCACAGTGGATGAGATGTCGCACGCGTGGGTGAATGTCACCAATATCAGCGACGAAGATTACAAGCAGTGGGCTGCCGCTCACAAGCCCGCGCATTCAGCGGCTGATCGAGCGTCGCTACAGTAACCTCGGTTATTTCTCAGATGACGCTTAGAGGGATTGTTGCCGGGCTCGTCACGGCTGTTTGTGCATCCGCTCCGCTTCTTCATGCCCAACAGGGATTGCCGATGTTGGGGGAACCTTCGCAGGACTTCGGCCAGAGCATCACGGGCGCCTTCGAGGGATGGTATCCGGACCCGGACGGAGGCTTCCGTATCCTGCTCGGTTACTTCAACCGGAATCGGACCGAGGCCATGGACATTCCGATTGGGCCGGAGAACAAGATTGAGCCAGGAGGCCCGGATTATGGGCAGCCAACACATTTTATTCCAGGTCGAGGATGGGGGATGTTCACGATCAAAGTTCCGAAGGACTTCGGCGATAAAAAGCTGACCTGGACGATCGTCGCCAACGGAAAATCGACCGTGATTCCGTTTAGCCTCGGAACCCTCTGGGAGGTATCGCCATTTCTTGAGGCGACGGGTAATACTCCTCCCTACCTTGGATTTTCCGAGGCTGGGCCGTTTGTAAACGGGCCGACCGGACAGACCGAATCGAAGACGGCGTCGGTCGGGAGCGCGCTCGATCTTACGTTGTGGGTCGCCGATGACGCCAACCTCGTTCCGGGAATGCGGCGGCCCAAAACGCCGCCCGTTACTCTAAGCTGGAATAAATTTCGAGGGCCGGGCGCGGTCGTGTTTTCCAAGGAGCAGCCGTCAATCGAGAAGGCCGAGTTCACAGCTCCCAAGACCGAGTTCACCGGCAGAGCAACCACCGCGGCGACGTTCAGCGAGCCAGGCGACTACATCCTGCATGTCACCGCAAACGACTGGAGCGGCGAGGGAGGCCGTGGTTTCCAGTGTTGCTGGACCAACGCCTACGTCAAGGTCTCTGTCAGCGGCGGACCCTCCGCGTCGCGCTGAGACCTGCCAGCAAACCCCTGAGCTGGAATTCATATCTAATGTAGAGTGGAAGCGAGACCTCTATGACTACCTCTGCGCGCGTTGCGAATCCCTTGAAAGAGCTGGCTCGATTCGGCCAATCCATTTGGATGGATTATATCCGCCGCGACTCGATTGCGAGCGGGGAGCTGAAGCGGCTGGTGGACGAGGATGGTCTGGCCGGCGTGACCTCGAACCCGGCCATTTTCGAAAAGGCCATCACCGGCAGCACCGATTATGCGGATATGCTGGCGGAGCTGCAAAAGGACCAGCATCTCGATGCCAACACGATTTATGAACGGCTGGCGATTCGCGATATTCAGGACGCGGCGGACGTGTTGCGCCCGGTTTACGATCGCACCCATGGCCGCGATGGGTTCGTGAGCTTGGAGGTTTCTCCGTTTCTGGCAAATGAAACAGAAGCGACGATCGAGGAAGCGCGCCGGCTTTGGCGCACTGTTGGACGTGACAACCTGATGGTGAAGGTACCTGGCACGGCCGCGGGGCTGCCCGCAATCGAACAGTTGATCGGCGAAGGCATCAACATAAATATGACGCTGCTGTTCTCGCAGAAGGTGTATGAGCAGGTAGCGCTGGCCTATATTCGGGGCCTTGAGAAGTGTGTCAATCCCGCTAAAATCGCCAGCGTCGCCAGTTTTTTTGTGAGCCGTATCGATTCGCTGATTGATTCGAAAATCGATGCGCGGCTGAAGAATGCGGCTCCAGCCGAGCGCGATTTGCTCAATTCGCTGCGCGGCCGCGTGGCCGTCGCAAACGCGAAACTAGCCTATCAGAGCTACCAGAAAATCTTTGCCGGATCCCGCTGGGAGGCGCTTGCCGCTCGCGGCGCGCGGACCCAACGAATATTGTGGGCCAGCACATCGACCAAGGATCCTAAGTATCGTGACGTGCTGTATGTCGAGGAGTTGATCGGTCCGGATACGGTGAATACTATGCCTCCGGCCACCATGGAGGCCTTCCGGGACCATGGCGAGGTGCGAGCGACGCTCGAGTCCGGAATCGATGAGGCACGAGAAGTGATGGCCAATCTGGAGAAAGCCGGGATCTCCATGAAAGAGGTCACGGGCACGCTGCTGATTCAGGCTGTAAAACTTTTCACCGAACCTTTCGAAAAGCTGCTTAATGCCGTGGACGCGAAATGCAAGCTGGCTGGAGGGGCGGTGAACCAAATGACCTACACACTGGCCGCCGATCAGACGGCCGCGGTGGAAGCGAGTCTCGAAGAGTGGCGAATCGCCGGGAAAGTGCGCCGCTTATGGGCGCGGGATGCATCCTTGTGGACCGGCAAAGATGAAGCCAAGTGGCTGGACTGGATGGGAATTACCGCGGACCAACTCGCGCACCGGGAATGCTTCGATCAGATTGCGGAGGACGTGAAATCCGGAGGATTCACTCATGCCTTATTGCTCGGCATGGGCGGGTCGAGTCTTTGCCCGGAGGTGCTGAGGCTCTCCTTCGGCAAAATCGACGGCTTCCCGGATCTGCACGTCCTGGATTCCACCGATCCAGCGCAGACCCACGCTATCGAGCAGAAGATCGACTTGGCGCGGACATTGTTCATCGTTTCCAGCAAATCGGGATCGACCCTCGAGCCCAACGTCTTCAAGCAATATTTCTTTGAGCACTCAGGGCGCGATGGCAGCCGGTTTGTAGCCATTACCGATCCGGGCTCGCCATTGCAGAGGGTTGCGGAGCGGGATGGGTTCAGGAAAATCTACTTTGGCGTGCCGGGCATCGGAGGCCGTTATTCCGCGCTCTCGAATTTCGGGATGGCACCCGCGGCAATGATGGGCATCGATGCGCCGAGATTTCTCGAGGAAGCGGAAAAGATGGCTCTGGCGTGCTCGTCGTGTTTGCCGGTGGAGAAAAATCCGGGAGTTCTGTTGGGCACGCTTCTGGGGACGCTCGCTCGCGACGGACGCGATAAAGTGACACTGATCGCCTCTCCGGGAATCGCCGATCTGGGCGCTTGGCTGGAGCAATTGCTGGCGGAGTCGACCGGGAAGAACGGCAAGGGACTCATCCCAGTCAATGACGAGCCGCTGGGTGAGCCGCAAGTATACGGAAATGATCGCGTGTTCGTGTATGAGAGATTAGAATCCGCGCCGGACGCGGCACAGGATCGTGCCTTGGATGCTCTCGCCGCAGCGGGCCATCCAGTAATCCGCGTTGGAGTAAGCGGCATCTACGAGTTGGGACAGGAGTTTTTTCGTTGGGAAATCGCCACGGCCGTGGCAGGGTCGATCCTGGGCATCAACGCATTTAATCAGCCGGACGTGGAGGCGAGCAAGGTCGCCACGCGAAAGCTCACGGCGGAATTCGAGGCCACCGGTTCGCTCCCTCAGGAATCACCTGCATTTGAGGAAGATGGCCTAAAGGTGTTCGGCGCGGTACAGGGTAATACCTTGGTGGAGTGTTTGCGCGCGCAGTTGAGGACATTGAGGGCGGGTGATTATTTCGCGCTGCTGGCATATATCGAAATGAATCAGCCGCACGAAGAAGCTCTACAGGCCATGCGACGCGACGTCCGTGATTCGAAACGGGTGGCTACCTGCCTCGGCTTCGGTCCACGTTTCTTGCACTCGACGGGCCAGGCTTATAAAGGCGGTCCGAACACTGGAGTTTTTTTGCAGATCACGGCGGATGACGTGCAGGATCTGGCCATTCCGGGTCAGAAGTACACTTTCGGTGTGGTGAAAGCGGCGGAGGCGCGGGGTGATTTTACAGTTTTAATGGAGCGCGGCCGTCGCGCGCTGCGCGTTCATCTCGGAGCGAAAGTGGCTGCGGGCCTGGAAACACTCGCGAGATCAATCGAGCGCGCGTTACAATAACACCGAGCGGGCCGGTAGCTCAGTTGGTAGAGCATCGCACTTTTAATGCGGTGGTCGCGGGTTCGAGTCCCGCCCGGCTCACCATTGTTTTCAACATCTTCCTGAACCTCCAAAGTTTCTCTAGCACCGCTGTCTAGCACCGCACTTTCAAGTTCGCTGAGATGCGCCCCATTTTCTTGCCGGGTACGCGCGGGACCCGGTCATCATCAGCCGCAGCTCAAATCGTCACCTGAGCCGTGGCTGCTGGCTCGATTTGCGGAGCTGAATGCGAAATCCAACGAGCCGTTTGCCGCCCGGGAATTTTAAGGCGGCTGCTTAGACGATTCGAGTTAGAAGTCCAACACAGTGGACCTACGAGCCCAAACCGCCAGTCATACGCTTTCGCTCGGAATCGGGCTGATCACTCTAGCGTTTCTCTGCTCTGCCGTAATGAGCGCCTTCAGCAAAGCGGCTTCGGGCGCGCGGCCATTGATGATATTGTTCCTGAATACGCAATCAGCTTTCTTGTTTTTGTGCCGGGGGCGGTTGCATCGGGCCCGGCGCAGTGATCCGACACTAAGATCAGTTATGGAAAAGAAATTCAAAGTCGGCGATCACGTAACTTGGAATTCCGAAGCTGGCTGGGTCAGCGGTCATATCGTACAGGTGCATACGAGCGACGTAAACTACAAAGGCTATACCCATCACGCGAGTAAAGACCAGCCGCAGTACGAGATCAAGAGCGACAAGACCGAGCACATCGCTCTGCACAAGGGTAAGGCATTGCGGCACCGTGACCAATGATCGTCCAATGTCTACTTGCCCGGAGGTGCTAGCACCACGGCAGCCTCTGCTGTCAGCGGCAGGACGGTGAAGGTCTCCTGCAGATAAGGCCGGACGGCGGTCTCGGTGTGGCTCAGATAGCCGAGCACCAGGCAAGGAAATAGTTGCGGATCATCCAGTACTTCGATTAACGGTGCAAAGCGTCGAATAACGGTGGATGACCTCTTCGATAGAAATTGGCACAGACGCAACGCTCCTTACGGACGCAGCAGCGCTTTAATCGCGCGGCGCTCGTCCATAGCGCAATTGCCCTCTGCTACTTGCTCTAGAGCTGCGCTCTTGGTGAAACCCAAGCACTCCATGCTTAGCGGCGTGATAGATTCCGCGCTTAGGACTTCCAACGAGGCCTCCCAGCGAAGAGCAATTGACGATGGTTCCACTTCCTTGCTTGCGCATCTGTTGCAGCTCGAATTTCATGCAACTCCATACACTGCGGAGATTGATTCCCATCACCCGGTCGTAATCTTCCCGAGTCTTACAGCCGTCTCCGCAAGGACATTTTGAACGCCGGCATTGTTGCCTGAGGAAGCAATGTGCAGGAAAACAACCACCTTGCAGCGGACGTGATGACTTTCGTAGACGAGATCACGGCGATCCGCTGGCCGAATCGGGCTTCGAGAGGGAAGAGCCGGAAGGCGATTTTCAACGAATCGAGCCAGGCTGAGCGGGGGCCAAACGTACGAAAGGGAAGCGCCCGCTAACGGCCACCACAACTACGCACCCAAACGGCAATGTCAGTTATGAAAGAGAGGAACTACGGGCGGAACTCGCGAGCGTGTTTCTCGCGCCGGAACGAGGCATACCACATAATCCCGAGCAGCACGCCGCGACTGCTTCGAATTGAAGTCCCTTCCGTGAAATCATCGCCTCAAAAGGCACAGGATTGGCTTCTTTCGGGCAGTAAAAATCAGCGTCGAATCAGAGTTCTCCCCTTAGCCTCTTCACAAGCTTTGAATTCAAGGCCAATCTTTCTTGAGCACACTCGTGGTCTCCGAATTGCACCTACGGTAGCGGATACAAAACCCTTAAGGAGAAGCAAAACAAAATGCGTTCAACTATTTTTCGAAAACTGGGTTATCTGCCGCTGTTGGCAGTGACTTTTTCGTCCATTGCGTTCGCGTCGCCAGCGGTGAGCGCCAAGAACTCTACCGCCTCGCAATGCCAGGTATGGAACTTCGAGAGCGAAGCCAAGGATCTGCTGAAGGACATCAAATCTCTCAGCGCAAAGTTGAAGACTGACGCCAGCACTCTCGAATCATACAAATGGCAAACTCAATTAAGTTGGCGGACTCACGCGGATCAACTGACCAAAGCGCGGGAACATATCAATGCGATTGGCGAACGGCTGGATCGCCTACAGGCTATTAAATCTGTCACCGCGCCGTGGCAGAAGCGCGCCATTGATGAGATCGTCCCGGTGGCAGCTAACGTCGCGGCTCATACTGAAGCCGCCATTCAGCATCTGAATGAAAACCGCTCGTATCTGTACGCTCCGGTTTACGCCGACCATCTAACGTCAATCTCGGATAGATCCGCAGAATTGAAGGATTCCGTGGACGCTTTCTTGGAATACGGCGACACCTCGGATAAGCTCGATCGTATGCAGCAAAAACTGGATCGGCTTCAGGAGAGAATCGGTCTCTCCGAATCGTAAGTAGCGATTATCCGGGGCGTGAAAGCGCACAGGCTGTTTCGCTGGCCGTTGTGCGCGATTAAAGAAGCGCACAGACCCTTTACTGGCCGTTGTGCGCGCTCAGAAGGAACTCGGGTGCTAGGCCTTTTTGGACTCTCATCTCCCGAGTTCCTCCTTTTTTTGAATGTGTCACGATTGCACCTCGAAGCATTGCACTTGGCCGGTCAATTGCACTTCTTCAGATCGAAGCACCAGGGCAACCTTATAACTATGGAAAATCGCACCACCACCACAACAGCATTCGTCGTTGATAGCCCGTTCGATTCCGCCTTGCCTCGAATTCGTCGGGCCATTCGTGCGGACGAACTTTGCATTGCTGGGGAAATAGATGCGGCGCAGAGAGTCAGGCACGCACTCGAGATTTACGTACCCCCGTGCCGGGTTCTACTGATCGACAATCCAGCAATCATGCTGGAAACGACAGCAATCGACCGTGCGTCCGGTATATTCATACCGTTGCACCTGGTCGTTTCTGGCGTCGGGAATCGCACGCTCGTCCACATGCTGAACCTGGAACATATTCGGCACAGCGATCTGCCAATAGGCATCAGAGCGCCGGTGTTAGATCTTCAACGGCAGATTTTCCGCTCATTAGGGAGAATCGCAGAAAGAGCTCGCAACCCTCATGGGCTGGCTGATCGCGGTGAGGATCGTTCCATACCGGAAGCGGCCGATCGCGTTGACGAGCCCAAGGCGGTGTAGAAATCGCTAATCTTAAAAAATTGTCTCGGAGAGACAAGATGGCGCGGAAGGATCTCGTGCGTGTGGTTGGCGTGATAGCTGTCACCATCGGCATCAGCATGGTGCATTACTATACGCCCGATTCGATGGTCCAATTGCACTATCTGATTCAACGGCTGTTCTATGTGCCGGTGGTTTACGCCGGGTTGTATTTCGGGTGGCGCGGTGGTCTGTCGGCAGCCGTGCTGGCTGCCTTGGCGTATTTGCCGCAAATCGTGGCGACTTGGAAACTGCATCCAAGCTACTCGATCAATCAAGGTGCGGAAGTGGTCCTGTTTTGCGTGGCCGGCATAGTAGCCGGCATGCTTGCCGACCGGGAGCGCAGGCAAAAAAGGACTTTGCAAGAGACGGCCGAACAGTTGTCGCGGGTGTACGGAGAATTGCAGGACAATTTTGAGCGCATGAAACGAGCCGAGCGGCTGTACGCACTGGGTCAGCTGTCAGCGGGATTGGCTCACGAGATCCGGAACCCCTTGGCGAGTATCGAAGGTGCCGCAGCAGTTCTCCTTCGCGAGCCTCCGTCAGAAGAGCGGAGAATTGAGTTTCTGCAGATCATTCAGAAAGAATCCCGGCGCTTGAATCGATTGCTGACGAATTTTCTGAATTTTGCCAAGCCGCGCGAACCCGAATTCAAGAACATACTAGTTGAGGACATGTTGGACTCCGTGATCGCTCTTTCCGAGCATGCGATTCGTCACGATCAAATCGTATTCCGTAAAGAAGTTGCTGAGGACCTGACGGAGCTTGAATGCGACTCAGAACAGCTCACGCAAATTCTGCTGAACCTCACGATAAACGCGATTCAGGCCATGCCACAAGGTGGAGAAATCGTCCTTTCGGCTCACCGTCGGGACGGCAACGCTGTAATTGAAGTCCACGATCAGGGTACGGGTATTAGCGAACAGGACCTCGAGAAGATATTTGATCCTTTTTTTACGACCAAGGAATCGGGCACTGGCCTGGGACTTCCAGTTGCCCATCAGATCGCGGCAAGGCAAGGTGGTGTTCTGACTGCGACCAGGAATGCTGATAAAGGTATGACCTTCTCACTCGAGATCCCTCTTTGTCAGGAAAGGTAAAAGAATGGAGAAACGCGTTCTGGTGGTCGATGACGACGAGAGCCTGAGACGGGTCACCCAAGTGCAACTCGAACAGGCAGGATTCAAAACCACAACTGCGGGTGACGGGATTGAAGCACTCAGGATTCTTCAGAAATCAGCTCCCGATCTTGTAATCACCGATCTGAAAATGCCGGGGATATCGGGAATCGAGCTGTTGCGGCGCATACGAGCGGATTACCCCGACGTTTTAGTCGTGATGCTCACGGCATTCGGCACGGTCGAAAGCGCCGTGGAAGCAATGAAAGCAGGCGCATACGATTACATAACGAAACCTGTTCATCCCGATGAGCTGGACCTGGTTGCACGTCGGGCTCTCGAACATCTCCAGTTGATCGAAGAGAACCGTTCGCTACGAAGCAGCCTGGATGCAAAGTACGGGTTTGAAAACATCATTGGGCGATCCAACTCACTCCTTTACGTGCTCGACATGGCGGCCAGGGCTGCGCAGACCGACGCAACGGTGCTGATTCACGGTGAAACGGGCACAGGCAAGGAGTTACTTGCCAAAGCTGTTCATTTCAATAGCAGGCGACGGGAAAAACCCTTCGTCACCATTAATTGCGGCGCCATACCGAAGGACCTGCTGGAATCCGAGTTGTTTGGGCACGTAAAAGGTTCTTTTACCGGCGCCGTTGCCCACAGGAAAGGCAAGGTGGAGTCGGCGGACGGTGGGACTCTGTTCCTCGATGAGATTGGAGAAATGCCCCTTGAGCTCCAAGTCAAGCTGCTGCGGCTGATTCAGCAGGGCGAAATAGAAAAAGTGGGCGCACCGAGTGCGAGCACGGTGGATGTGCGCATCATTGCGGCAACGCACCGGGATCTCGAAGCGATGATCGAGGACGGCACGTTTCGAGAAGATCTGTATTATCGCCTTTCGGTTATCCCCTTAGAACTGCCGCCCCTTCGCGAGCGTCTCGACGACATTCCTCAACTCGTCGAGCACTTCTTTTCGAAACTGAAGCAGAAGCACGGCCGGGAGAGTCTCGTCCTGCCTATCTCGTTAATGCCGTACTTTAGTAATTACCGCTGGCCCGGCAATATTCGCGAATTAGAGAACATTATCGAGCGCTTAATTGTGCTGACTCCCGGAAACGAGATCACCGTTTCTCATCTGCCGGCGTTTCTGCGCCGGGAACACGCTTCTGTCGACACATTAAACATAGATCTCCCCTCGCAAGGAATCAGCCTGGAGGCGATTGAGAAGGAGCTGATCCTGAAAGCGTTGGAAAAGTTCAATTGGAACCAAACGCACGCAGCGAAATATCTCGACATCAGCCGCAAAGCCCTGATCTACCGTATGGAGAAGCACGGGATTCAAAGGCCTGATAGTGCTCATGACGAGGAAGAAACCCAAGATGCTGTTGAGTAGCTGCTCCTTTGATCTTTAGCGAACTGGTTCGCTTGGGGTTTCCTCCGAGAACGCTCGTATAGAAAAAAGAACGTCGAACCTTTCCCTGGTTCAGACTGCACCCAAAGGCATCCGCCAAGCTGATGAACGATTCCGTGGCAAATGGCGAGACACATACCTGTTCCCGCGAGCTCCTGACTTGCTGCACGAAAGGACAGTAATGGCGGTTTTACGACAGCTAGGGCAAAGCTCCAGCTTTTATCGAAGGCCTTAAATAGTGTCCATCTATACTTTTCAAGATCACGCGAAGATTGGCAGGGCGCATGCATCGTCAACGGTGGACGTGCAGCGCACGGCCGTGACGAAATGTTTACGCGAAGAAAGGAACTTACAGTGAGCAAATCAAAACACAGTTACTCGCCCGAGCTCACAACGGCAATGATGAAACGCAACCCTCCGTGGATGCCCGCGACGAGCGGTTCAGAGAATCAGAGATTGCATCTCGGGCCTATGAGCGGTGGCAGCATCGAGGCCGCCCCGACGGATCTGCAGAAGAAGATTGGCTTGAAGCGGAACGAGAGTTCGAGTCGCAACAAGCTGCAACTCAGGCCTGAGGACTTGCTCTCGTACCGATCATCTCCTCCGATTGATCGAGACTCGCTGTGAAGCAAGCAATGTGCTTCACCTTGCGAACAGGACTGACGCGCCGGCCTCCAACCCCGGACGGCCCGCCTCCTGTGATCTCAAACTTGTCCGGCATTGCGCCGTTTTCCTACTTCAATTCAGACCGAGAATAATATCGAAGTATCAAGTGGAACTTGGATGCAAGCGAGCGCCCATCATCAGACCGAATTCATTCTCCTCCTTCTCCTTTTGTTTGTAGTCGGCTTCGGCACGCTAGCGCAATGGCTAAAAAAGCCGTACCCAATTGTGCTTGTCATTGGAGGCCTGCTGCTCAGCCTGGTTCCGGGATTGCCTCGTGTCTCACTGGACCCGGATCTAATCTTCCTCGTGATGTTGCCACCGCTTCTGTTTTCCGCTGCATTTAACACGTCGTGGCGAGATTTTCGATATAACCTCACCAGCATCCTTCTGCTCGCTTTTGGGCTGGTCGCTTTCACGACTCTCGGCGTCGGGCTCACTGCACACTGGCTGATCCCTGGATTTGACTGGCGGTTGGGCATGGTTTTGGGTGCAGTCATCTCTCCCACAGATGCGATCGCCGCAACGGCAATTGCCAAGCGGCTCAGATTGCCGGAACGCATTATAGACATTCTCGAAGGTGAAAGTCTCGTCAACG
Source organism: uncultured Acidobacteriota bacterium (assembly GCA_963799805.1). GTDB lineage: Bacteria > Acidobacteriota > Terriglobia > Bryobacterales > Bryobacteraceae > Palsa-187. The sequence goes on along the minus strand of CAWCYF010000001.1, from coordinate 430,660 downwards.
ATGGCAGTGGCCTGCTGGCGCTCGAATTTGCTGTTGGGATGGTGGTTAGCGGACATGTTCCTTCCGCCGCTGAGGCGGTCTGGCGACTGGCTTACCTGATCGCAGCCGGCATTGTCGCCGGGCTTGTACTCGGCAAACTTGTGTACATTTTCGAAAGGTGGATCGACAACGCTCCTATCGAAATCACCGCAAGCATCGTCGTCCCGTACTTCGCGTATCTGGGGGCCGAAGCGATCCACGCCTCGGGCGTTTTAGCAGTTGTTGCTTGTGGACTGTATCTCGGCTGGCGCAGCTCGGTTTATTTATCGTCGATAGCTCGCCTTCAGTCTTGGGCAACCTGGAACACGTTTACATTCATTCTGAATGGCATTACGTTTCTCTTAATCGGCTTGCAATTGCGCTACGTGATTCTAGGCATTCGTTACGTCAGTGTGGAAGCGCTCGCGTTCAGCGCAAGCATTGTTGTCCTTGTCGTGATTCTCTTGCGACTCGCCTGGGTATATCCAGGAGCGTATCTGTCGTTTCTGCTCACGCGGAAATTGTTGAATCGTCCCGCGCCGCCGATATCATCCCGGGGCATTTTCATTACCGGGTGGACTGGGATGCGCGGCGTCGTCTCACTTGCGGCTGCGATTTCGCTGCCTAGCCTGCTGGCAAACGGCCAGCCTTTCCCACAGCGGAATATGATCATCTTTCTTACGTTCTGCGTTATTTTCGTGACCCTTGTGTTGCAAGGCCTGACTCTTCCGGTGCTAATCCGACGCTTGGGCTTAAGTCGTGAGGACCGAGCAAACCCGGAGGAGGAAAAGGCGCGGCGTAAGATGATTCGGAGCGCCCTGGAACAGCTCGATCGCATGCGCGCTGAAGATAAACCCGAATTTGATCCCGTATATGAGCACGTCGCGGAGCACTACCAGGCTCGGCTGGCTGCCGCGGGCGGTGACGAAGAAACTGAATCCGCCCCGGCGGAGCATGAGCGGTATCGCGAGATCACGCGGAAGCTGCGCCAGGTAGAGCGTGCGGCTGCACTGAAGCTCCGCAACGAGAATGCGATCAACGATGCGGTACTGCGGAAGTTGGAAGGTGAACTCGATCTCTTAGATGTACGCTACCAATGAATCAAGCTGGACGCTAGGACGATGAAGCTGAGGGTCGTATCGATCTTCGCCGTTTGCCTCGTTAGAGTAGCCTTTTCACAAAATGCATCCAGTGCTCTTGCGAAATCCTCGGGACCGCCGTTCCTGTCGTTCGACGAACTAAAAGATCTTGCAACCGTGGCCGAACCCAAAGACTCCTTGGCGGAGAAGCTGAAGGAGATACTGACAACTCCATTCATACGAAATGATGCAAGTGCGAACGATATCCCGCCGCATCGGCCGACTGTGCAAGGCCTGGGCACGATTGTTCGAGCGGTGTCTTGGAATATTGAGCGGGGCCTCAATTTTGATCTGATCGAATCCGCACTTGCGAACCCAGAACAGTTTCAGCACGAGCCGAAATATCAGAACCGCGCCGGCAATGATAATGAAGTTGTTCGCGCACAACTTCGCACGTTACAGGACGCGGACGTTCTCGTACTGAATGAGGTTGACCTGGGGATGAAGCGGACGGAGTACCGCGATATTTCGCGTGACTTGGCTTCGGCACTCCACATGAATTATGCGTACGGCGTCGAGTTTGTTGAAGTAGATCCGATATTCGATCTAGGTATTGAGACGATCCATCTATCCGACAAAAACGAGGAACAGCGCCTTCAAGAAGATTTGAAGGTAGATCCGGCACGATATCGCGGCTTACACGGGAACGCTGTTTTAAGCCGCTATCCGATTAAGCGGGCACGCATCGTTCGGCTTCCAGTCTGCTACGACTGGTATGGCAAAGAAGCGAAGGCGGTCTCCAAAGTGGAACAGGGTAAGCGGTGGTCTGCTCACAAGCTATTTCTCGAGCGCATCGAGCGTGAAGTCCGTCGCGGAGGACGAATGGCGTTGGTCGTCGATCTTGACGTGCCAGCTCTTCCGACAGGCACATTGACCGTTGTTTCCGTGCATCTGGAGAACAGGTGCGCCCCTGGATGCCGTCAGCGCCAGATGAAAGCTCTGCTAAGCATTATTGAACCAATTGATAATCCGGTAGTCCTCGCCGGAGATCTCAACACTTCCGGGCGGGATGCAACTCCGACTTCAGTGCGGAACGAAATCATGAAAAGGGTGACTGATTATCGTTTCTGGGTTAGCCAAGCGATCTTCTGGTTCAGTCCCGTGAACATCCCACAGTACGCGATTGTTCCTCTTCGCTATTTTCACCAGTACCTTGATCCAACCGCCTGGCATTTCCCCTTTCTGTGGGAAAACCGCGAACGCGGTCTCTTTCAATCGGTCGAGAAATTCCGGTTCAGTGACGGCTACGCATTTGATTTCCGAGGGAGAACCGAGCGAACGCTTAACAAGCAACGAACGTTGGCGGATAGTAACCAGCGAGGGCGTAAAGGATTCCTTCCCACGTATGCTTTTGAAAGGAATTTCGGCGGGTGGGCTGGCAATTTCAAGCTGGACTGGTTCTTCGTGAAGCCGTTTATCCACGACCCGCGTGCTCGGCAGCAGAGCTACCGGTTCGCACCGCATTTTCCCACCACGATGAACGAACTAAATCAGTCCGTTGAGGATCGTATCTCAGATCACCCGCCTCTGACAGTGGATTTACCCTTAGCGGAACCGCTGGCGTTGAAGACCAGCTCTCGTTAGCGCCGGCTGCGTAGACGCGTTCAATGTTCTGCAGGATTGCCTCAAAGCAGACAATGACGGGCTGTTTTCAGGCAAACCTGTCTAGCCGAAACGCCCTTTTTCGATTTTTTAAATAAGTTGCAGCCATTTCGGCTGGCATATCGATTGCACTTTATCCTTGCGAAATCAATTTTGGTTGCGACAACACAGGAAGGAAATTCAATTATGTTACAGTCACAGACACTCGAGAGTTCTAGTGTCATAAAGAACGGAGCGCAGCAGTATTCGGAACTGCTGGTTGCGGAGAAAACGCGAGTTCAATCTGAGCTCCGCGGCCGTTTGGAAGTTCTGCAGAGCGGCCGCGTTGCAGTCGAGGATCAAGCACCTATTCTCCATGAGCAGTTTGTCTCGATTCGGCACCATAACTTCGCCTACGGAAAGATAAAGGCGATTGATGCTGCGCTGGAGCGCCTCAAGCGCGGAGAATACGGCATCTGCGAAGAATGCGACGAACCCATTTCCGCGAAGCGTCTGACAGCGGTTCCGTGGACGCGCTATTGCCTTCATTGCCAAGAGAACCTCGCGAACGATAACGGCGCACCAGTTTTCCGGCACCTCAGAGCAGCGTGAATTCAAACTTTCAGGGGACGACTAATGCGACAAGGTACGTTGACTTTAATCGCTGGCATCATCGGGATGCTCAGCTTCTCGATAACTACTCGCGCGGAAACCGTTTCAGATCGCCTCAACAGCGCGACCGTTGTACTCAAAGAGACCATGAGCGCGCCCGATAAAGGCATCCCGCGGGACCTTTTAGATAAAGCTCATTGCATTGTCGTCGTGCCAGGCGTCAAGAAAGCTGCCTTTGTAGTTGGTGGGAAATATGGCCGCGGCTTTATCTCTTGCCGTGACGAGAATCGCCGTTGGAGCTCACCTGGCGCGATGCGAATGGAGGGTGGCAGCGTGGGCTGGCAGATAGGCGCATCCGAAACGGATGTAATCCTCTTGGTCATGAATGAAAGCGGAATGCACCGGCTTTTGCAAAGCAAATTTACGCTAGGCGCCAGTGCCGATGTTGCTGCAGGACCCGTTGGGCGAAATGCTTCAGCCGAGACAGATGCGAAAATGACCGCACAGATCTTGTCATCGTCTCGTTCACGCGGGGTGTTTGCGGGCGTATCGCTCAATGGTTCGACTCTCCGCGACGATATCGACGAGAATAAGGCGCTCTATGGCAGAAGAGTGAATAATCGCCAAATCATCATGGGGAAGCTCCATAGTCCCCGTACAGCGTCCGAATTTATAGCAGCCTTAAACCGGTATTCTTTGTGATGTTATGACGAATAGCGCACTGCTCGAGGAGTGGAATGATCTATCAGATTTGGAGCGCGTGGAAGCATTCGAAAGTCTTCCACGCGACCGGGCTGACGGCTTTTTCCTCGAGCTGAGCAGTCGCGATCAGCTTCGTCTGTTGTTGGCGTTGCCTGAGGGGGAACGCCGAATCTGGTTGCGCCTCCTCCCCCCTGATGATGCTGCCGATCTTCTTCAGCTCGCACCAAAAGAGGAGCGCGATAGCCTCGCTGGACAATTAGATGACGTGACTCGCCGTGAGGTGAACGCGCTTCTGGCGTATAAAGAGGACGCGGCCGGCGGATTGATGAATCCTCGTTTTGCTCGCCTGCGCCCCGATATGGCGATTGACGAGGCGATCAGTTATCTTCGCCACCAGGCCGGCCATGTGGAGAGCATCTATTACGCTTACGCTCTCGATGAAGCGCAACACTTGCTCGGCGTTATAGGCTTTCGGGACCTGTTTGCAGCCGACCGATCCAAACTGGTCCGCGACATTATGCGGACCAAATTCATCTCCGTCTCCGAGCAGACGGATCAAGAGGCCGTAGCCCGCCTATTCAGCAAATATCATCTACTCGCGATTCCCGTTCTTGACCCTCAGGGACGAATGCGGGGCATCGTCACCGCCGATGACATCGTTGACGTGGTCGAGCAAGAGGCTAGTGAAGATATCCAAAAAGTCGGAGGTATGGAGGCGCTTGACGGCCCGTATCTTCACATTCGCTTTTGGCAAATGGTAAAGAAGCGAGCCGGCTGGCTCACAATTCTCTTCGTTGGCGAAATGCTGACGGCAACCGCCATGGGCTATTTCGAACAGGAGATCGCCCGCGCTGTTGTGCTGGCGCTCTTCGTCCCGCTCATTATCAGCAGCGGAGGAACTCCGGTTCTCAGGCAACCACGCTTGTGATCCGCGCCATGGCTTTGGGCGAGCTGCGGCTGCGCGATTGGTGGAGAGTCATTTCCCGGGAATTCTCAACCGGTTTGGCTCTCGGAAGCGTTCTCGCCGCCATCGGCATGACTCGAATCGTGCTTTGGCAAGCAATCTGGAAACTCCATTGTGGAGTGCAGCCTCGTTGGCGTCGTGCTCTTTGGAACGATTGCTGGATCGATGCTTCCGTTTGCTCTACGCCGCGTTGGACTCGATCCGGCAAGCGCTTCCGCACCGTTTGTGGCAACTCTGGTCGATGTGACCGGACTCGTGATTTATTTCTCCATCGCAAGCGTGATTCTAAAAGGTTCGCTACTTTGATTCCGTGGCTCTGGTCCAACCGGAACAGTATCCGCTAACAGAGGCCGCGCTATCTCGCCGCCTTAAAACAGGCACGGCTGAGCTTTCTAAGGCATCCACGGAAGCGAACTGATCTGCCGGCGCACGATTCTTCAAGCAGATCCAATGCGCCGCCGTTGGCCTACCGATTGCACCTATCGATTGCGAAGCAAATCAAAAGTGAACAGGAGAATCCACGATGTATAGACATTTGAGATCAGCTGCACTGCTTTCCCTACTTGGGCTCGCAACGACTTTGCCTAATACGCTGCAAGCGAAAGATAGGCGCACCTGCGGCGATAAGTACAGCTCAGCGACATTTGTTCACAATTCAGAAACGCCTATAGCCGGACAGGTGCGCCATGAGTTGGCAATGCTGCCGTACTACGGCGTATTCGACAATCTGGAATTCCGTGTCGATGGTTGTGCCGTAACTCTTTTCGGGCAGGCATCACGGCCGATCTTGAAGAGCGATGCCGAAAAAGCTGTCAAACGCATCGAGGGAGTAACGAAGGTACGCAACAAGATCGAAGTACTGCCTCTCTCGCCGAACGACGACCGCATCCGAGCGGCGGTGTATGCACGGATCTACAGAACACCAGCATTGCAGAAGTACACCTCTAACCGCACCGGGCCGATGTTCGACAATCGCCTTTCCTGGTGGACGGGGATAACGAACAATCCGCCTGTGGGGTACCACGCTATCCACGTCATCGTGAAGAACGGTCACGTGACACTAGAGGGGGCTGTTGGGCGGGATGGGGACAGGAACATTGCCAACGTCCAGGCGAACACGGTACCTGGAGTGTTCTCCGTGACCAATAATCTGCGGGTCGATAGCTAACACTCGCACAGCGTAACAGCGAACATGCTCAAGGGACGGGCGCATGAGAAATCTCCTGCGTCCGTTCTTAGAGCGTACTCCCACTTCTTAACCCTCGTCAGAACACTGACTACAAACTGCAATTAGAAATCAAGAGCAATCGATGCCAACTTCAAATTTCACACCTGAACGTCCGCCTTGGCCTGAGGACATGGAAGAAGCACTGGCGACTCAACAGGAAAAATTACAAACAATGGCTATAGAACAGAAAGGTAGGGGACCACGAACTAGCATCAGAACCCGGCTTATCCGCTGGACTGTGCGCGTCGTAATAGTTGCGATTACGCTCTGGCTACTCTGCGAAACCTTGATTTAGTAACTTTCCTCTGAAAACCATTCAGTCGGCATAGCCGGCATGAAGGGAGCTATGCAAACAGAAAGGACTCCGCCAATGTTGTTAGCTGCACCGCAAGCTGCGATCATCCGAGCTGCACTTGTTAAACGAGTCGCTGGATGCCGAGGGAAACTGGATACTCCGAACACCACATCACTAAACTCGTCCTCATTTTTCCGTCACTCCGATCGTAACAATCTCGTCCGTCGCGGTTATCAGGCGCTGAGCTACGCGAAGGATCGCATTCTCAATCCGAACCTGCGCAGAGTTTGCGCTAAGTTTGCGCGCTTCCGTTTCACTGCGGGTTTGTGACTTTCGAAACGCATCAGCCTTGAAAGGCGCCTCAATATTCCTCCCACTAACCCACAAAACCCCGTATAACGGGTGACGAATGTGGCCCTCGGTTTGCTCGGAAATAGCATGGATGGCGATCTATGTCAGCCTCGCCGTTATCCTTGCAGCCGTATTTACGGCTGGGTGGAACAACCGAACCCTTCCGCTCCACGATTTCTGGGGTGCCTGTAAAACGAGCATAGCCAACCTTTTCAACTGGTTTGGCGACCTGGGCATGTTTTGTTGGCGGTTAGCCCGAGTGGCTTTCATCCCCCCCTTTGAAATCCGTGAGCTGCTCCGCCAAATGGATGCGATCGGAGCGAAATCGCTGCCATTGGTCGCGCTGGTCGGCGCCGCTACCGGCGTGGTCCTATCCCTAACGACCCGCGCTGGCCTGATCCGGTTCGGGGCGACTTCGATGCTGCCGACGGTGATCGTATTATCCCTGATCAAAGAGAGCGGTCCGATCCTCACCGGCCTGGTGGTCAGCGGCCGTGTGGGAGCGCGAATCGGCGCGGAGATCGGGTCCATGAAGGTGACGGAACAGATCGATGCGATGGAGGCCTCAGCCGTCGATCCCTATAAGTATCTGGTCGCCACGCGAGTGCTGGCCTGCATTGCCATGCTCCCATTGCTGACCCTGGCAGCGGATTTTTGCGGCATCCTGATGGGGTGGATCGCCGATAAATTGGCTGAACCGATCACCTTTCGGCTTTTCCTGGCCAACGGCACGAAAGGCTTAGCTTTTAGCGATTTTCTTCCTCCCACATTCAAGACTGCTGTCTACGGATTAATCATTGGGGTCGTCTCCTGTTTTCAGGGAATGCGCACCACGGGCGGCACCGAGGGCGTAGGCCGATCCACTGCGAGCGCGGTGGTGCTCTCGTCTCTGCTCATCATGGTGGCCGACGTCGTACTCGTCCGCCTTATTCTGATTTTTTTCCCGTGAGGTGAGTATGGCCGATGAAAACACCGAGCCTGTGATCGTCGTAAAAGGCCTGACTAAATCCTTCGGTTCTCAAAAAGTACTAAAGGGAATCGATCTCAGTGCGGCCCCCGGAGAGACCGTCGCTGTCCTGGGGCGTAGCGGCACGGGGAAAACTGTTTTGCTGAAGCTGCTCATTCGATTGCAAACGCCGGATTCAGGGTCGATTCGAATCGAGGGGCAGGAGATCACGGAGCTCCAAGGGAAGCAGCTAAATGAGATTAGAAAGAAAGTGGGCTTCCTATTTCAGCAGGCCGCCCTGTACGATTCGCTGACTGTCGAAGAGAATGTCCTGTTCCCCCTGAGCCGGCATACTACGCTTAACGCTGAAGAAAGAAAAACTCGCGCACGTGAGCTGTTGGCGAGCGTGGGTATGGACAAGGATTTGGAGAAGATGCCTTCTGAGATCTCGGGAGGAATGCAAAAGCGGGTTGGTTTGGCGCGCGCCCTGGCATTGGATCCCTCCATCATGCTCTTCGATGAGCCCACCGCCGGTTTAGATCCCATTACCGCAGCGGAAATTGAAGATCTTATCTCGGAACTGAAGAAAAAACGCCAGATCACGTCAATTGTGGTGACCCACGACATACACGGAGCCAGGCACTTCGCGGATCGCCTGGTTATGGTGAAGGAAGGAAATATTGTGATCGCAGGAACATTCGAAGAGCTGCGTAACAGCAAAGATCCGTTTGTCGCTCAGTTTTTTAGAGATGCCGCTTGAGGAAAGATTATGTCTAAGGGAATCAGGCTCGGAATATTCGTCGTTGTAACGTTGCTTATCCTGTTTGCCGGAATCTTTTTGATCGGTAATCAGGAGATGCGCTTCAAGTCGACCTACCAAGTGAAGGCTGAATTTCAAAATGCCGGGGGGCTTATTGGGGGTGCTGACGTTCGGGTGGGGGGGATTCGCAAAGGCTCTGTAAAAGCGATCGACCTGCCCAAGGAAACCGGCGGCAAGGTCACGGTGGTGATGAATCTCGAGAGCGACACCCGTCCCATCGTCAAGACGGATTCAGTAGCATCCATCAAATCGGAAGGAATGATGGGAGATAAATTTGTGGAGATCTCGTTCGGATCGAAAAACGCAGAGGAAGTGAAAGACGGCGGCACTATTGAAAGCGAGCCGCCGCTTGGCCTTTCGGATCTACTCAAGAAGGCCGACCATATCCTCGACACTGCCGAATCGGCGGCACAGGGCGTTCAGGAAACCGCCAGCAATCTGGCTTCGATAAGCTCCAAAATCAACGAGGGTAAGGGATCCGTAGGAGCTTTGATTAACAGTCGGACCATTTATAATCAAGCCGCGAAGGCAACGACCAATCTTCAGGCGGACACGGAAGCAATCAAGCATAATTTTTTGCTGCGGGGATTCTTCAAGAATCGCGGATATGAAGATTCGGAAGAGCTGGCGAAGGACAGAATTGCGAGGCTGCCGGCCGGGGCGCCGATCAAGACATTCACCTATGAAGCAAAACAGATCTTCGACAAGCCCGATACGGCGAAGCTTAAGGATCAAAAAAAGCTGAACGATGCCGGGAAATTCCTCGAGCAGAACCGATTCGGCCTGGTGGTAGTAGCATCCTATGCGGGCGAGAAGGGCGATTCCGAAAAAGACCGGGTGCTCACAGAAGCCCGATCGGCTGTGGTTCGCGATTACCTGGTGCAGAACTTTCGTCTGGAAGACGATACCCGCATAAAGACTATCGGATTCGGAAAGACCGGCGCGGCAAACGACCGGCCGAAAGTCGAAATCCTGGTCTATCCGGTGGGTGTAGAAACGCCCGCGGCTCCGCGCCAGACGTCCAAGACTCGGTAGGACGCGGACCCAAAAAGATATTACGATAAGCTATGCGCCTCAAGTGTGCCGCCGTAATCCCGGGAGTAGTCGCAACGCTGGCGATGGCGGCCGCCGCGCAGACGCTGCCGACCGGAGTGCGGAAGGACGCTTCCATGGGAGGGATCACGGAATACGCATTTCCGAATGGCCTGCGCGTGCTGCTGTTTCCCGATCCTTCCAATCCTAAAATCACAGTAAACATGACGTATCTGGTCGGTTCCCGATTCGAAGGCTATGGCGAAAGCGGAATGGCGCACCTGCTGGAGCACATGAATTTCATCCAGACCGTGAGCGGCCGGGAAATTAAGAAAGAAATTGTCGACCACGGGGCGCAGTGGAACGGCACTACTTCCGACGACCGCACCAACTATTTCGAAACATTTATGGCCGGCGACGACAACCTGAAATGGGCGCTGGGCCTGGAAGCCGATCGCATGGTGAACGTCAAAATGGACAAAGCGCTTCTCGATACCGAGATGACCGTGGTGCGCAACGAATTCGAGCGGGGCGAAAACAACCCGCGAGACGTCTTGGAAGAGCGCGTGCTGTCAACGGCCTATCTCTGGCATAACTACGGCAAATCGACCATCGGATCGCGCGAGGACATCGAGAAAGTGCCCATCGAAAGGCTGGCGGCATTTTACCGGAAATATTATCAGCCTGATAACGCCGTGCTGGTGATTGCCGGTCAGTTCGATCCCTCGAAAGCCCTGGCGTTCGTAGCTGAAACGTGCGGCCGGATTTCGCGCCCCCTCCGTAAGCTCGATGAGACCTACACGGTCGAACCGCCGCAGGACGGGGAGCGCACCGTAGAGCTGCGGCGCACCGGCGCAGGGCAGGACATCATGATGGCATATCACGGGCCGGCTGCTGGGAATCCGGATTCGGCGGCGCTTGAAGTACTCGCCGGGATTATGAATGGGGGGAGCGGCGGCCGTGGCGGTCGCGGCGGGGCGGGGTTGGGACGCTTATCGAAGGCTCTGGTCGACAATAAGAAGGCGCTCTCGGCCAATCTCTCTCTCCACGCTATGCACGATCCCGGATACGTTCTGGTTTCGGCTTCTCTGAGCGCGGACCAATCGCTCGAGGAAGCGCGAAGAATCATGATCCAGACCCTCGACGGCATTGTGAATGAGCCGCCCACCAAAGAGGAAGTTGAACGCGCAAAGACCAGACTCCTCCAAGGATTGGAACAGCGCTTAACTAACGCGCAACAACTGGCGCTCAGCCTTTCCGCGCCCATCGCTGAAGGCGACTGGCGCTTGATGTTTCTGGAACACGACCAGATCCGCGATGTCACACCGGACGACCTGATCCGGGTCGCCAAATTGTATTTCAAAGCCTCCAACCGCACGGTGGGCGAATTCATTCCTACGAGTAATCCCGACCGCACTGTTGTCCCCGCCACCGATCTTGGGGCGGAGCTAAAGAACTACACCAGCAGCGTGACCATCTCCCAGGGGGAGGCGTTCGAACCCACGCCTGCCAACATTGAACGCCGGATCGTCCGTCTACGGCTCGCCAATGGGATGAAGGTGGCGATGCTTCCCAGAAAAACGACTGGCGGCACCGTATCGGCAGTAGTCCAGATCCATTTCGGCGATGAAAAATCGCTGGCCGGCCGAAGCGCAGTAGCGGAAATGGCCGGCGCTCTGCTGATGCGCGGCACGAAGAATAAGACGCGCCAGCAGCTTCAGGACGAAATGGATCGCTTGAATGCCCGTATTTTCGTAGGGGGCAGCCTCACGGAGGCGAGCGCTTCCATCAACACCAAAGCCGAGAATCTGGTGGCTGCCCTTCGCCTGGCGGTCGAGATGCTGCGCGAGCCGGCTTATTCCGAAATCGAATACGATCGCGTGCGGGACCAGCGGATTAAAGGACTGGAGCAAATCCCGACTGAGCCGGAATTGCTTGCCGCCGAGACTCTGCGCCGCAACCTGAGCCCCTACGCGAAGGGCGACGCCCTCTATTTCGGCGAACGCCCGGAGCGCCTTGAAGAACTCAAAAAGGTCACGCTCGGCGAGGTAAAGGATTTTCATGCTAAGTTCTACGGAGCATCGCACGGCGAGTTCGCGGTTGTGGGCCAGTTCGATCAGGCCGCTGTAGAAAAAACAGCGGCGGATCTGCTGGGCGGCTGGAGCAGCCCGGCTCCATACCAGCGGCTGCTCTCCCATTACAAAAGCCCTGCGCCCGTCAACCGGAAGATTGAAACGCCGGATAAACAAAATGCGCAATTCATGGCAGGTCTCAGAATAAAAATGTCGGAAGACGATGCCGATTATCCCGCGATGGTGCTGGCAAATTACATGTTCGGCGGCCCTATCACCGCCCGCATGCCCAACCGGATCCGCAATATAGAAGGATTGAGCTACGGCGCGGCATCCCGCTTCACCGCGCCTGTGGACGGCGACGCGGCGCTGTTTTCGGCCACCGTCAGCAGTAACCCGCTGAATACCGCAAAGGTGGAATCGAGCTTCAAAGACGAGCTCGAGAAAACACTTAAGGAAGGCTTCACGCCGGAAGAAGTCGCCACGGCTAAAAAAGCGCTCCTCGATGAAATGACGGTTGGGCGCTCCCAGGAAGGTACGCTGGTGCGGCTGCTCGCATCCCACGAGTATTTGGGCCGCACTATGGAATGGGACGAGCAGATGCAGGCGAAGATTCAGGCGCTCACGCCCGGTGAAATTACGACTGCTTTCCGCAGCCACATCGATCCGGCGGCCATATCGATCGTGAAAGCGGGTGACTTCAAGTCGCCTCCGGCGCCATAACGTCGCCTGTGTCTTCGTTAACGATGGAACCTCTGTAGCTCGACTCGCTATAATTGGCGTTCCATGCCAATCGATTGGTTCCCGCTGTGGCTCAGCCTGCGCGTGGCAGTATTGTCGACAGCGATTGCGCTTGCGGCAGGCCTGTGGATTGCCTATATTCTGGCAAATCGCGAATTCCGCGGGAAAGAAGTATTAGACGCGGCCGTGACTCTGCCGCTGGTGCTTCCGCCAACCGTACTCGGTTACTATCTGCTGGTGCTGGTTGGGCGCGCCAGCCCACTCGGCAGAGCATGGGAGGAGGTATTCGGATCACCGCTGGTCTTCACGTGGAAGGCAGCGGTCGTAGCGGCGCTGCTGCATTCATTTCCGCTGCTGGTGAAGATGGCTCGCGCGGCATTTGAAAGCGTGGACCGCAGTTATGAACGCGCGGCGCGTACTTTGGGCGCATCGGAATGGCGCCTGTTCTGGCGAGTTACGCTGCCGCTCGCGCGGCGATCGATCTTTGCCGCGGCGGCGCTCGCATTCGCGAGATCCCTGGGCGAGTTCGGAGTCACCTTAATGGTGGCGGGCAATATTCCCGGTCGCACGCAGACGCTGGCTGTGGCAATTTATGACGCTGTCGAAAGCGGCAATGGCGCGGTAGCCCGTACGCTGGTGCTAGTGGTTTCGGCGGTTGCTCTCATAATTTTGACGGTCGCAAACCGCGTAAGCTTGCGCTGAGATCGGAAACGAATGGTCCGCGCACGCCTCCGCAAAACGTTTCCCGCTGGTGCTGACTCGGCCGGATTCTCGCTTGATCTGGAGTTCCAGGCCACCAGCGGTGTCACCGTACTTTTCGGTCCCAGCGGCGCGGGCAAGACGCTGGTGCTCAACTGCATTGCCGGATTCGTGAGGCCGGACGAAGGCCGCATTCTGCTAGACGATGAGATTCTGTTCGATGGCGCGGCGGGCGTCAATCTAGCGCCGCAAGCGCGCCGGTGCGGCTATGTGTTCCAAAATTACGCTTTGTTCCCGCACATGACTCTGCGGCAGAACCTGAAGTTTGCTGCGGAACGCAGGCCCCGGCTGGAGCGTCATCGGCAGGTTAACGAAATGCTGGAGCGCTTCCGGCTGGTGGATGCGGCCGGCCGGCGTCCGCACGAAGTTTCAGGAGGACAGCGCCAGCGCTGCTCAATCGCCAGGGCATTGATTGGCGAGCCCAAGGTGCTGCTGCTCGACGAGCCCGCACAGGGTTTGGACGCTCCACTGCGTGCCGAATTTTACGACTCGCTGCGCCAGGTGCGAGGCGATTTCAAGACACCCATGCTCCTGGTGACACACGATCTGGAGGAGTGCTTCGAGCTGGGCGAGCAGATGCTGATTATTCGCGAGGGAAAAATCGTGCAGAGCGCGCAGCCGGGTGAAATTTTGAATCAGCCGGCCAATTTAGAGGTGGCGCGTTTGCTCGGCGCCTTCAATTTATTGCCCGGAGAAATTCGCGCCCTCGATCCGGGAAGAAATACAAGCCGCATCCGGGCCGGCGAATTCGAGCTGACTGGTCCGTATTTTCCGGGAAAATTGAAAGGCGACCACGTGACCATCTGTGTCCGTCCCGAGGAACTAAAGGCCACGGTGAAAAACGGGCGGCCTGGACCGAATCAAATACCTGCAAAACTCCTGAGGGCGATCGAAAAACCTCAATGGATGCGCCTGGAATTCGCAGGCGGCATTCTCGTGGACCTGCCGCGCCCGGAGTACGAGCAACAGCGGCATAACCAGGAATGGATCGTCGAGTTTCCAGTGGATTCACTGCGGGTATTGTGATTCCATCCGCGGAGGTGGTGATCGTCGGCGGCGGCATCGTCGGAGCGAGCATCGCGTATCACCTCACCGCAGCAGGGTGCCGCAACGTGCTGGTCATCGAGCGCGAAAGTCATTCAGGCAAAGGTTCGACTGGTAAGAGCATGGGCGGAGTACGGGCGCAGTTCTCGACGCCTGTAAGCATTCAAATGTCACTGTATTCGATCGGTTTCTTCCGCGATTTCGACGAGGTGATGAGGCACCCGTCGGGTTATCGTGCCCAGGGCTACCTGTTTGTCGCCACCACTGATAATCATCTCGAATCCCTGCGCCGCCGCCATGAGATTCAGATTAAGGAAGGGCTGACGAATACTGAGCTGCTGAACCGGGACGAGGTCATGCGCATAGTGCCGCAACTGCGCTCCGACGATATCGTAGGCGGAAGCTTTTGCCCGACCGATGGATTCGTCGATCCGTACAGCGTAATGATCGGATTCATGCTGCGGGCGCGGGATCGAGGCGCGCAATGGATGTTTGACACCACGGTGACCGGAATCGATCTGGATGCACGGGGGATTACCGGCGTCCAGACCAGTCGGGGAACCGTGGCGACCCCAGTGGCAGTGAATGCAGCGGGAGCGTGGTCGGCTCAAATCGCGAATCTGGCCGGAGTGGATCTCCCCGTTGTGCCATTGCGCCGCATGCTGGTTCCGACGGAGCCTTTCGGCAATATTGCGCGAAGCGCGCCCATGACCATCGACATGGCCACAGGCTTCCATTTTCGTCCAGAGGGATTGGGCCTGTTGCTGGCCTGGGCCGACCCGGAGGAGACGCCAGGATTTAAGACCAGCTTCGATCGCGCTTTCATCGAAAAGATTCTCACCCGAGGAGTGAGCAGGCTGCCGGCGCTCGAAAAAGCAGAAGTGAATCCTACGCGGGCATGGGCTGGGCTGTACGAAATGACACCGGACCATCATCCGATCCTTGGCCGGGTTCCGGGCATCGAACGGTTCTATATGGCGACAGGATTCAGCGGGCATGGAGTCATGCACTCGCCGGCTACGGGGAAAATACTGGCGGAATTGATCCTGCAGGGAGCCTCAAGTCTGATCGACACCAGTCTGCTGGATTATGCGCGCTTCGCCGAAGGCCGCTTGATCGAGGAGGTGGCGGTATTATGAGTTGCGCTATCAACGTCAGCCGCCGTCCATGTATCTTAGATACTAAGGAGAAATCACTGAATGAAGACACGATCCGTTTTGTGCTTCTGCGTGGCCGTGGCGTCACTCCAAGCACAAGACACGCTGAAGACGACTGCCATCAATCGTTACTACAATAGCGTCAAACAATTTATCGAGGCCGGCGCCGAAGCTATGCCGGCTGACAAGTATAATTTCCGGCTTACGCCTGCCCAGATGTCATTCGGCGAATGGGTCAACCATTCTACGGAGCGAAATTACCTTGACTGCTCGACGCTTCGCGGGGATCCGAATCCCATGCCGAAAAGTAAGACCGACATGCTCAAAGGAAAAGAAGAGATCGTTAAAAACCTGAAGGATTCGTTCGACTATTGCGATGCGACGTTCGCTAATTTGAACGATCAGAAAATTCTCTCCTCGCCCCAAATGACCGCTTCGTTCCTGCACACGATCGTGCACAACAACGAAATCTACGGAAACATGGTCGGCTATTTGCGCGTATCCGGGATCGTGCCGCCATCGACTGAACGTATGAATCAGATGAAATCGCAAAAGAAGTGAATGACGGCGAGCGCCGCGCTGGTTTGGTCCATCGCGGCCGGTGCAATCTTAGGCGTATTGCTGCGGCCGAAGAACTGGCCGGAGGCCATTTGGGCATGCTTGGGAGCTGTACTGCTGGTAATATGCGGCCTTCTCCCGTTAGCACAAGCGCTCCGAGCCGTTGGTACGGGAACTGATGTTTATCTGTTCCTGACCGGCATGATGTTGCTTGCCGAGTTAGCCCGGCGCGAGGGCGTGTTCGACTGGCTAGCTACGTTGGCCGTGAGCGCGGCCAGAGGCTCGCGAACGCGACTATTCACTCTGGTCTACGTTGTCGGTATCTTCGTTACAGTCTTCTTATCGAATGATGCGACGGCTGTAGTTCTCACGCCCGCAGTCTACGCCTCGGTAAAGAGGGCGCGGATAGAAGCCCTCCCGTATCTATTGATCTGCGCGTTTATCGCTAACGCGGCGAGTTTCGTACTGCCGATTTCAAACCCTGCAAATCTGGTGGTGTACGCAAAGACTTTGCCGCCCCTGCTGCCCTGGATGCGAACGTTTCTTCTGCCGTCAGCTGGTTCGATCGCGGTGACCTACTTAGTGCTCAGGTGGCTCTCTCGAAAAAATATGGAAGGCCCAATCGAAGACGGAGCCGAACCCTCCACGCTGTCCGGTCCGGGCGTGCGCGCGTTATGGACGATTATCGCGACAGGCGCGATCTTGATCTGGGCTTCTGCGATGAGTATCGATCTCGGGCTACCCACTTGCATAGCCGCGGTTATGGCTGTCCTAATCTCCACTCGTGCGAGCGGCAGCGCGCTTCAAAAAATCGCGACAGGAGTTTCATGGAGCGTGCTACCGCTGGTTGCCGGTCTCTTCGTTCTGGTCGAGGCGCTGAACAGCGTCGGCGCGCTCACCAATGTTGGCCATTATATGCAGGTGTGCTCAAGCATGCCCGGGCTTTGGGGTTCTTTGGCGGCTTCGTTCGGAGTAGCCGCGCTTTCAAACCTGATGAACAATTTACCATCGGGACTGCTTGCCGGTGGCGCAGTGCAAGCAGTTCAAGCTCCCGCGCATATTCGCGATTCTGTGCTCATTGGTGTTGACCTTGGACCCAACCTGTCGGTCGCCGGCTCCCTTGCCACGGTGCTGTGGCTAATCGCCTTGCGGCGCGAGGGCATACAGATCACCGGTTGGCGATTCTTTAGAATCGGGGTTCTCGCAATGCCGGCCGCCCTCTTGGTTGCGACTCTGGCGATCTGGCTGACATCGAGATAAGGCTGCTAATAATTCAGCTCTGCATCGGACCGTCTGACATAATTTGCGTCGATTGCGGCTGGATCTTGCGCCAGTCCGGCAGCGAGCCGCTCAATCGCGATTTTTCCGACCGCGCCCGCCAGGGAGCGTCGAGCGTAAATCACCGGAAGCTGCGCGACCTCTGTGTCGATCACATATCCGCAACTGATAATCTCCAGGTCGCCGGCCGGTAGCGCGGCCAGCCATGCGGGAAATTTCAGAACCATCTCCTCGCATACTGGCCGGAGTGCAAAATCATAGACTGCGCCGTAGACTTGGTCGCGGCGTGCATCGATTACGGTCGCCCGCAGCGCGCGCGTTCCGAACCAAGCTAACGCCTGTAAATTCGAAACCGCCACGGCCTTGCGACCTGTCGATTCCGCCAAGCCCTTAACAGTCGTGAGTCCGATTCGCACTCCGGTGAATGATCCTGGACCGGAAGCTGCGGCGAACACGTCGATTTGCTCGATGCCAAGTTCATGATGCGCCAGCAGCCGTTCAATTTGATCGAATAGTATGTGCCCGAAGCCCTCTGACGAGTGGAGCGGTACTTCCTCAATGATTTGCTCGGCCTCGACCACGGCCAGGCTGCCGAATTCACTCGTGGTGTCCACGGCGAGCGCCAGCGGCGCGACCCAACGTGAGCGGTGCGCCATTTATGGAGTCAACTGGTAGACTTTGTCCAAAATATAAGCCTTGCCGTTGGCATTGAGCGCGGCGACCCGCAGGCTGAGTACGGCCGGAAAGTTTTTGACCAGCGAATGGGGAATCTGAAGGGTCCCTTCGCGGCCGGTGCCGACGACGCGGTAGCCTTCTCCATCGATCGGAACATCGCCCTGCCACTCTATCAGCAGAGAGCGCGTAGCCCGCGTGTCGCGCTTGATCTTGAGCGAATAATACGGCGGCCGCGAGACTGAGACGGTCGAATTCTGAGCGGGCGTGTCTATCTCGAAGGGAATTTTCAGCGGCGACTGCTCGACTTCCTGGACAGGCACGGCCCGCGATTCGAATTTCCAGGATCGCAGCATCGATTCTTTCGTGCCCTCGCGCGAAATGTGCAGGACCCAATCGTGCGATTTGTCAGGCGGCTCGCCGGTGAAGTGCTCGCCGTTATACCCCTTCTCCTTGATACGCTCGCCGGTGGCCGGATTGATCCATGCAACGTCGTAGCCATGCTTTTCGAGCGTAACTTCCACCGGTCCCGGTTTTTCCACGTAGACGATGTACTCCACTCCTTCGAGCGCGATGGCGCGGCCCCCGTCAACATCGAAATACGGCTCCAGTTCCCAGTAGCGGTTCCCCGACATGAAGTCGAACCAGGCGGTCATGTACGGGCCGTCGCCCGAAGCTGGATACTGGCCGTTCATTGTAGCCGTCCAGAGATCGCGCTCCGTCTGAATGCCCGTATTCAGGGCGGGCGCTTGAAAGAGCTGATGCTCCACCGCGCCGACATTCTCATCGGTTGTGCCGTAGCCGATCAGGGTCATCCAGTCGTCGCCCAATAGCGGCGCGGAAGTCGCCGAAGCCAGCGTAGTGCGCGGATGCTGATACGGATCGAGTTTCTTGATGAGGGCGCCGGTGTCCTTTAATAAAGCCCGGCCATGCATGACGCTCTCAAATGAAGGTACACCCATCCAACTGATATTCATTGCCGCAAAACGCCCCACAATATCGGAGAGATAGCGTTCGCGCTCTTGCCGGTCTTCGGGAATCGACGCCAGCACAAGGTCGGCTACCAGACCATGCGTGTTAATGGCGCGCACACGGCCGGTGACCTCCCGTAGATCGACTCCGGATTCGAGCGTGACACGTATGTGGGTGAACTTTTCGTCGGCGTAACGCTTCACCGCCTGATCGAACTCGGCGCGCGGCAATGTACTGAAGTGCTCGAGCGCAGTCGCCATCCACAGATGCGGCTTATTGTTCTCGGTGGCGAAGTGGTGTACATTGGCCACGCGCACAAAACCCGGAGAATCGGATGGCGCGGCCGTGAACCGGTCTACCTTGCCATCCAGGCGCGGCAGGCTGCTGGTGAGCCGATACTCCCAATCGCCTTCCTCAGTCGGCGCAAAGCGGATCACGAAACGGCGGTCACCGTCGCGGAATGCCACCATCATATAAGTGCGATGGTGGGGGGATCGGAACTCAGCGCGCAGTTCCACCTGGGCCGGATTTTCGGAGGGTTCCAGATCGAAGACCAGATCGCACGGAGACCAGGCCGGTGTCGCCTGGCAGCTAGCTTGCGCTAACAGCGGCGAAGCGGCAAGCAAAATCCACACCAACGCGATCATCTGCTTTCAATATATCGCGCACTGAAGTATTCCGTGCTATCATTCGCATCGTGGCTCTCCCGGGCACATCGTGGCTCCGTAGCGTTGCGCATTATCGCAGCGCTGGCGGGCCTCTTGCTGCTCCAGGGGCAGCTTCCGCTCCTCGCTCTGGCGACACAATCGGACGGGATGGCGTGCTGCAAGGACGGCCACTCATGCTGCCGCCGGTTGCATCACGATTCCGCCAGTCCGCAGTGGCAGGCCGGATCGTGCGGCATGCCCGGATGCTGCGTGCCTCCGGGTACATCCTCGGTTCCGTTCCATGCCGTCGCCGCGCCGGTCACTCTGAACCATGTCGCGGTAGCGATCTCATTCCCGACCCGCGGTTGACTTTCAATCTACAGGAATCTGTTGCGCTTCCGCTCGATCTGTTTGAGCGCCCCCCTCCATCTCTCCTCTGAAGTTTCGGATCTCTTGTTAATCCGTATTCAATTCAGGTTTGAAGGAGGAAGCGAATGCGTGCAGCTTTGTGTTTATTTATTTTGTCTTTTTCATTGGCCGCGCAGGAAACGGTCAATTCCGCGAGTGTCAGCGGACGTGTAACAGACCCCACAGGCGCTGTAATCGAGGGAGCTCAGGTCACTGCGCGCCAAACGGACACCAACATTACAGCCACTGAAAAAACAGATCGGGACGGACGGTTTCGATTCCCGTACCTGAAGGTCGGCCAGTACGAGATTACCGTGCATCAGGAAGGATTCACGGATGCCGTGCGCCCGGTTACGCTCACAGTCGGGCGCCGCGTTTGAGCTGCCGATTTCGCTTGCGGTCGGCGCGACCGAGCACAAATGTCACGGTAAACGGCGAAGCCGCGGTCATCGAAGCGGCGCGCAGCCAGATCGCCGGCACAGTATCGCAGACCGAAGTCGGCAACCTGCCGCTCAACGGCCGCAATTTCCTGGATCTCGCCCTGGTCGTTCCCGGCGTGTCTCCCACCAACACGGCGAGCACGCAGCTCTTTGCGGAGACTTCGGCCGTTCCCGGGCAGGGCATTTCCGTCAACAGCCAGCGCAATTTCTCGAACAGCTTCATCGTGGATGGCCTTTCCGCTAACGACGATGCCGCCGGACTGACCGGAACATTCTACGGCCTCGACGTGGTGAATGAGTTTCAAGTGGTCACCTCGGGAGGCCAGGCCGAGTTCGGACGCGCCCTCGGCGGCTACATCAACATGGTGACCAAGAGCGGCACGAATTCGTTACACGGCGATTTATATGGGTATTTTCGGAATCAGCGTCTTCAACGCAGCCAACGCGCTCACGAATACCGATTTGCCCTTGACGCAGGCCCAATATGGAGCGAGCCTCGGCGGCCCTATTAGTCCACGACCGCACTTTCTATTTCGCAAACTTCGAGCAGCGGGAGCTGAATCAGGATGGCGTCATCACCATCTTGCCCGCCAATGTGGCCGTCATTAACGCCCAGCTTGCGGCCTTCGGCTACCAGGGCGCGCGGATTACGACCGGTCTTTATCCGAACCCGGTTCACAATAGCAACTTTCTGACGAAGGTGGATCATCAGTTCAGCTCGAACGATCAGTTCAGCGTTCGCTACAGTCTGTATGACGTCAACAGCGATAACTCGCGCGGGGCGGGCGCATTGAGCGCCATCAGCGCAGGCGCCGGACTGAACGATTTCGATACGACCATTGCCGTCAGCAACATCGCCACCCTGTCGCCGCGAACCGTGAATGAAACACGCGCACAGTTCACCTACAGCAGTCTGCTCGCGCCGGCCAATGATCCCATCGGGCCGGCGGTCAGCATTTCGGGTGTCGCTTCTTTCGGCACCCTTTCAGCCTCGCCCACCGGGCGCCTCGACAAGCTGTATGAAATCGTCGACAATCTCTCCCACCAGGCGGGCGCGCATGCATTCAGGGCGGGCGTGGACTTCCTCTACAACGATCTGACCATCACCTTTCCTATGTCGGTTCGCGGCAGCTACTCATTTTCATCGCTGGCAAACTTCCAGAAGGGAATTTACAACAATTCCGGATTTACACAGTCGTTCGGCAATCCAGTGGTTCCGCAGACCAATCCCAACGCCGGATTCTACGCTCAGGATGAATGGAAGGTTAGCCCGCGCTTTACGCTGAATCTCGGCGTGCGATACGATCTCGAGTTCCTGAAAACCATTGCCACCCAAACGCACAATGTCTCGCCTCGCGGCGGCTTTGCGTGGACTCCGTTTGCCTCCCGGCGAACCGTGATTCGCGGCAGCTACGGGATTTTCTACGATCGTATTCCTCTGCGCCCGCTCGCGAATGCGCTTTTATCTAGCGGAAACACGACGGATATTACTCGCTTCCACCTTCGTGACCGTGAGCCTCTCTCCAACGCAAACCGGCGCGCCCGTTTTCCCGAATATCCTGACGACGCTTCCTCCCGGCGTGCTGGTCAACTTCTCGACCATGAATCCGCACATGCAAAATGCCTATTCTGAGCAGGGCAGCGTCGAAATCGAGCAGCAACTAGGCGGAAACAGCACTCTGAGCGCCAGCTACCAGCATCTGCGCGGACTTCATCTCCTCATCAGCATCAATGAAAATACGCCGACATGCGTGGCCGCGGGGACCAACAACGGATGCCGCCCGAATCCGAATTATGGGAACAACAAGCAATATTCTTCCGCGGCGGACTCGCAATATGACGGCCTGTCGATTTCCTTTGTTCAGCGACCGGTGCAATGGGGAAGCTACCGCATCTCCTACACTTATTCGAAGGCATTCGATGATGTGAGTGAGTTCTTCTTCAGCGCCCCGATCAACAACTTCAATATTCACGAAGACTGGGGACGTTCCGACGACGATCAGCGGCATCGCCTGGTGTTCGACACGACTGTTCATTCATCGATGGCCAAGGCGAACTACTGTTTGGGAGCGCATCAGCCATGGTTTTCAGTTAAGCGGCATCCTGCAGTATTACTCGCCTCTGCCGTTCAATATCACGACGGGAGCAAATACGATTCAGGGCACCACCGCGCGGCCGACCTGCCGGACGGATCGTTCATCGTCCGCAACGCTGGAACCGGCTTCGATTTTTTCACGCTGAATGCACGGCTCAGCCGGACCTTTCCGATCGGAGAGCGCTTTCGGCTACAAGGAATCGCCGAAGCTTTCAATCTCCTCAATCACCGCAATAACCTGATCCCGAACGGCACTTTCGGTTCGGGAATGTACCCCTCAAATCCATTGCCGACGTTCGGGCAACCGACCGCCGTTGGCGATCCAAGAACCCTCCAACTGGCTCTGCGCTTAGCTTTTTAAAAATTAAATCAAGAGGTGATGATCCATGCTTCCACTCTTACTTCTGCTTGCAGTCGACCTTACCCCGGGTGGCGACACTCCGGAATTTCACCAACCGCAACTCGCCGCGGCTCACGGGCAGGTGGCCATCACCTATGGAGCCGGGTCCGCGATTTACTTTGCATTATCGGGCGATGGCGGTCACGCGTTTTCTCGGCCGGTGAAAGTTGCGGATACAGGCGCTCTGGCGCTGGGCAGACATCGCGGCCCACGGGTGATCGTTCTATCGGATGCGATTGTGATCAGCGCTGTGGCAGGCCGGGGGGTATCCAAAGAAACGCACGCCCACGGACTACCGGAGAAGAGGCGATCTGACCGTTTGGCGTTCCACGGATCGCGGCACAACATGGTCGCGCGCGACTGTGATCAACGATGTTCCGGGTGCAGCAAGCGAAGGACTGCACGCCATCGCGGCAGATCTGAAAGGTAATTTATTTGCCGCCTGGCTGGACTCGAGGGAAAAGGGAACTCGTCTATACGGAT
The DNA here is from genome assembly GCA_963799805.1 of uncultured Acidobacteriota bacterium. Classification (GTDB taxonomy): domain Bacteria; phylum Acidobacteriota; class Terriglobia; order Bryobacterales; family Bryobacteraceae; genus Palsa-187. The sequence continues at coordinate 407,246 of CAWCYF010000001.1, read as the reverse complement.
CGCGCTCGACCGACGGAGGCCGGACGTGGTCGAAAAATGTTCTGATATACTCTTCGCCTGACGGAACAATCTGCGAATGTTGTGAGCCGTCATTGGCTATCGATGAGCATGGAGAGATCTGGGCAATGTGGAGAAACGTCGTAGCGGGTTCGCGGGATTTGTACCTGGCGCACTCGAGCGATGGCGCGCGATTCAGCGCGGCGCAAAAGCTCGGCGAAGGCACTTGGAAACTGGACGCATGTCCCATGGACGGCGGCGCCCTGGGAATCGATCATGGCCAGGTCGTGTCGGCGTGGAGGCGTGGAAGCGATATTTTCCTCGCGCAGCCGGGTCGTCCCGAATTGCTTCTGGGGAGAGGAAAGGATGTCGCGATGGCGATCGGGCGAAAGGGCCCTTACGTCGTCTGGACAAGCCCTAGCGGCCTGCAACTGCGCGCTCCCGGAGCGGCGGACGCTACACACATGTCGAGTACGGCTGGCGCCGCTTATCCGAATCTGACCAGCCTTCCCAATGGGTCCGTGCTGGCGGCTTGGGAGGAGAAAGGCGCGATTCGAGTGGAGAAGCTACCGTGAAAAGAACATATTTTTTTCTTGGAATGGTTTTACTGGCAGCCCTGTTGCTAAACGCCTGTGGCGCGGCATCCTCCCAGTCCTCGGGGCCCGTGAAACAGTACACCCTGAAGGGAGAAGTGCTCCGGCTCGATCCGCAGCACAATCTTGCGACGATTAAAGCCGACGCAATCAAGGGCTGGATGGAAGCGATGACCATGGACTACAAGGTTCGCGACCGAGCGGAATTTGAAAAACTTCACGAACACGAGCAGATCACCGCAACGGTGTTCGTGCAGGGCGACGATTACTGGATCGGGCAGATCCGTCCAGCCCAATAGCGTCCGCTATTTCCCTGCCCCGCTCGCGGTCGTAGCGCTCTGCGGTTTTGCGGCGTTCGCGGTTTCGGCAGGGGCTTGCGAGGCAGCATCTCATCGCGAGTCGCGGTGTTATACACGAACGAAGCTACAATTGCCGACATCTGCATCAGGTCGCCCGCCTGGACCCGATCATAAAGATCCATATTGGAGTGATGCGTCCGTGAGCTGTATTCGAGCGGCTCCTGGATGAACTGGAAGCCCGGAAGGCCGACCGCGTCAAAGGATACGTGATCGGTGCTGCCGGTGTTGCGGATGCTAACGGTGCTGGCGCCAAATCCTGGAATGGCGCGAACCAGGCTCGAAAAATCGGCCGCATCATCTCGTTGCCTTGCAGATAGACGCCGCGAATCTTTCCGCTCCCGTTATCGACATTGAAATAGCCGTCGAGCTTGGCCTGCTCCGCGGCGAGCTTCATCGTTTCAGGATCGCCAAAGTGCTCCTTGACGTACGCGCGTGATCCCAGCAGCCCTTCCTCTTCCCCGCCCCACAGAGCCAGCCGCACGGTGCGGTCCATCTTCAGATTCAGGGTTTTCAAAATGCGCATCGCTTCCAGCATCACCGCGCTTCCCGCCGCATTGTCGGTTGCGCCGGTGCCGCCCTGCCAGCTATCCAGATGCGCGCCCGAGCATCACGATCTGGTCCTTCTTGCTTGCCTCCCTCGATCTCTCCGATGACGTTCACCGAATCGGTGCGATCGTCGAAGAATTTCGACTGAACTTCAAATTCGAGCTTCACCGGGATCTTGTGCTCCAGAAGACGGCAGATTCGGTTATAGTGTTCGGGCGTGAGCACGACTGTGGGAGGCATCACGGGGTCCTTGGGATCGCGCGAGCCTGCGCTGGCGCCGAACACATCGCCGCCTTCGCTCCGCCCCTGGCCATTGCGTACGATCACCAGCGGCTGTTCCTCGGTCAAGAATGCTCCCAGCCGTTTCAGGAATTGCCGGGCCGCTTCACCTCCGCCGGGCTGGGCGCCTGGCCGCGAGGCCCGAACGCAGGAGCCGGATCGGGAGCAGTAGCTATCTCCCCCAGATCGTTATCCGTGTAGCGCGTGGCCAGCGGAGCCATACTCATTTCCAGTTGGCGCGCCTCCCCAATCAGGACGATCTTCCCCTTCAACTGGCCTTTATATTTTGCAAGATCGGCGTCATTTTCCAGGCGCTCGATCAGCATCGGCGCGCCCGTCACCGATCCGTTTGTGGCCGCTGTCCAAGCCAGCGGGAAGCCGATCAGCGGCGCATATTGCGGCGCGATCAAATGTGCTGAAAAGTGCGTATAGGTCCATCCGCGGCCGAATGGACCCCATTTCTCCAGATGCGCACTGACTCCCCATTCCTCGAGCCGCTTAACAGCCCAGTCCGCCGCGGCGAAAAATCCCGGTGAATTGGTCACCCTCGGTCCGTTCACGTCAGTCAGATAAAACAACGTTGTCCATGACCTTCGAGTTCTGGAAGGCTTCGCTCTTTGATCTGATGGACGGTGGCCAGATCTTGAGCGCGCAGGAGGGCAAAACACAGACAGCGGGAGTGCGCAGAGCGCAGTCGCAAATCTTTTCAGCATTCCATGAGGATATTACAATTTCGAGTAGCTTGGCGTGGCGGCTGCTCTGAAGTAATCCACTGTCTGGCGCAAGCCCGTCTTCGAGTGAAATTCGCGGCTCCCACCCGAGCACGCGCTTGGCTTTAGAAATATCCGGACGGCGCTTCCGCGGATCGTCCTCGGGAAGCGGCTCGAACACAATCTCGAGCTTCGATCCCATCAGTTCCCGTATTCGTTCCGCGAATTCAAGAATCGTCAGCTCCACGGGATTGCCGAGATTCACCGGATAACGCTCCTCGGAAGCGCTCAGCCGCACCAGCCCTTCAACCAGATCGGATACATAACAGAAACTACGCGTCTGGCTGCCGTCGCCATACACGGTGAGCGGTTTGCCTTGCAGGCTCTGATCGAGAAACGCGGGCACCACACGCCCGTCTTCCAGCGCCATCCGCGGACCGTAGGTATTGAAGATTCGGGCGATGTTCGTGCGCACGCCGTAGGTGCGATGGTAGGCCATGGTCAGCGCCTCGGCGTAACGTTTGCTCTCGTCGTAGCAGGAGCGCATGCCAACCGGATTCACGTGGCCCCAGTACGTCTCCACCTGCGGATGCTCTAGCGGATCGCCATAACACTCCGAGGTAGACGTGAGCAGGAATCGGGCCTCATCGCGGCGCGCGATCTCGAGCATGTTGCGCGTGCCGGTTGAGCCGGCCTCCAGAGTCTCGATCGGGTGAGCCAGATACTCCTTCGGACTGGCCAGAGATGCCAGGTGCCACACCTGATCGAACCGGCCATCGATGTCGATCGTTCCTGTCACATCGCACTCGAAAAAACTGAAGTTCGGATGATCTTCAAGCTGCGCCAGATTGCGCCGCGATCCCGTGATCAGGTTATCCAGGCCCACCACGTGTGGCCATCGCGGATCAGGCGGTCGCATAGATGGGAGCCGATGAATCCGGCGGCTCCCGAGATCAAGATGACGCAAATAATCCCTCCAGTTTGCTCAATTCTACCAAGTAGGACGCATGCTACTTTCGGTAGTATGTCGTTCTCCCTGCCGGAAAGAGTACTGCTGCTGGCGCTGCTTGCTGCCGCGGTGTACGGCTTCTGGTGGCGATTCGGCAAAGTGGTCCGCACCATTCAACAGGCCAAGCCGGATGCCGATTTCGCATTGCAGCCGGTCGGCAAACGCATCTGGGATTTTATTTGGGAAGTGATGTTGCAGGCCAAAGTCATCCGCCAGAGGCCTTGGCCGGGCCTCGCGCACGCCTTCGTCTTTTGGGGATTCTGCGCGTTCGCGCTGGTCACGCTCAACCACCTCGCCACGGGATTCGGAGTCCCGTTTCTGTCGCGCGGAAGCTGGTTCGGAGCGTTCTATTTCGATTTCGCGGCGGTGTTCGCGGTCGCAGTCGCGGTGTCGATTGCCGGCCTCGCGATTCGCAGATTCGCGGTGCGCCCGCTGTGGTTGGGCATAAGGTCTCCTACGAATCGGGCGTGATCGCGTTCCTGATCTTCGCATTGATGGTGACATACCTGGGAACTTTCCTGGTTCACGACACGGGCGCGGGAGCTAAGCCCTGGTGGTGGGCGCACACTCTCGCGCTGCTGATTTTCATGCCGCTGATCCCGCGCACCAAGCATCTGCATCTGGTGCTGAGCCCGTTTACGGTGTTTCTTTCACGCGGCGGTTTCAGCCGAATTCCTCCGCTCGTGGGCGATGAAGATTTCGGACTCGTTACCGGCAAAGATGTGACGAAGCTGGTCGCGCTGCAAGTCTATTCGTGCGTCGAATGCGGACGCTGCACGGAACACTGCCCGGCCTTCAACACGCACAAGATCCTCGATCCCAAAAAAATCGCGCTGGGCGTCCGCGGGTATCTGAACGAGTTCGGCCCCGGCTTCGGAGGAACCTCTGCTCGGCACGCACATCTCGCAGGAGGCGGCATTCCAATGCACCACCTGCGGAGCCTGCGAGTTCCAGTGCCCAGTGGGCATCGAGCATCTGCCCATCATCGTCGGCCTGCGCCGCGGCGCGGTGAATACCGGCAAATGGGAGGACGCCTACGGCACCAAGCTTTTCCTGGCGCTCGAGCGCAATGGGAATGCGCTCGGCTTCAGCTCCACCGAGCGCGACAAATTTATTGAGAAGCAGCAACTCCCCATATTCGACGGCACCCAGGAATATTGCCTCTGGCTCGGCTGCATGGGCGCATACGATCCGCAGGGGCGCGAGATTATTTCAGCGTTCGCGCAAGTGATGGAGCATTTAGGCGCCAGCTACGGAGTTCTGCGCAAGGAGAAATGCAATGGCGATCCCGCCCGCCGGCTCGGCAACGATCTCCTGTTCCAGCAGCTCGCCGAACAAAATCTGGAGACACTGAAGCAGGCCAAAGTCGCCCGAATCGTTTCCATCTGCCCGCACTGCGTGCGCACCATTTCGACGGACTGGAAAGATTACGGCGAAGCTCCTCCCATCGAGCATCACAGCGAATTCATGGCGCGGCATCTCGACCAGCTCCCCAAAAGCGACGGCGGGCAGAAGATCGTCTATCACGATCCCTGCTATCTGGGCCGTTATCGAGGCGTTTATGACGAGCCTCGGGCGGTGATCGCGCGCTCGGGCGAAGTGGTCGACCCGCCGCGTGCGCGCGAGCGCAGTTTCTGTTGCGGAGCGGGCGGTGGCCTGGCATTTCTGGGCGAGGAAAAAGGCGAGCGCGTCAGTCACGCCCGCGCCAAAGAACTGGTCGCGACCGGAGCGGACGTGGTCGGAGCGGCCTGCCCGTTTTGCAACACAATGTTTCGCGATGCGCTGGCCGCGGTCTCCGATACGCCGCCGAAGCTGCTGGATATCGCGCAGATCGCCGCGGCATCGCTGCCGCCCAAGCGCGAGTTCGTCAGCATTAGGCGGCACGCTGCGGCACCGGCCGATCGTGAGCGATCGTTTCTGGCCATGATTCGCCGCCAGGTGCGCGGCAATGCCGCGGCATTAGTGCATACTCGTGAATTTGGGAACGCGGCTGCCACATCCGGTTCCAGCACTACTACGGCTACTGCCGGCAACATACCGCGACGCGTACTTATTGCGCGAGGCTCGACTGAAATCGTACTTCCGGAAGAATCTCGTCGACCTCGGTCCGAACTCGATGGGCTTGTTCTCTTATTGCGTAGTCTCTTCATAGTTCCGTCGCTCGCGGCGTGTAGCTCGTCGCGCGCTGATGATGCGAATAGCTATTCCCCGCTCAGAGTACATGACTGTAAGCAAGCGCTTGCCTTGCGAAGAGCCTAGCAGTACGAAGCGCTGCTTCCTCGATCGAATGACTGCGGATCGGTCACAATGCGACCTAATGGATCGCCGAAGACGGTCGCCGCTTCCTCGAACGACACTCCGTGGCGTGGCCAGATTCAGCCGCAGCTTTTTCGGGGTCCCACTCGAACTCCAACGGCAAGACATTCGTTCAGGTACTCGTGTGCTGCCGAGGATCTGCCATACTCGCTGCACAGCCAACGTTACAGGCCCGGGCGGGTCTCCGACTTCGCCCCAAATTGCAGGATATCGAGTACATCGCGGCGGCATCGCTGCCGTGACGCTATCCTAAAAGAAACATGCGAGCGTTATCTGTCCTGGCCGCGCTAGCCGTGTGCATTGCCGCCTACGCTGCCAAGCCGCCCGTCAAAACCAAAGCTCCCCCGCTCACCCCCGATCAACGCGCCGCGCGATCCATCATGAGATCCCTCAGCCTGCGCGATAAAGTCGCGCAATTGATCGTAGGCGTGTGCTACGGGGATGCGCCCGGCAAGAATTCGCCCGAGTTTCAAAAATACCGGCACTGGGTGCACGACCTCCACATCGGCGGTTTCATCGTAACAACACCGTCCAACACGGTCTGGTGCGCAATGCCGAACCGCACGCTATGGCGCTGTTTCTTAATCAAATGCAGAAAATGTCCAAAATTCCGCTGCTGGTCGGCGCAGATTTCGAGCGCGGCGGGTCGATGCGCGTCAGCGACAGCGTTCGCTTTCCCCACAATATGGCGTTCACCGCGGCGCGCGACCTCGAAGGATCGCGATTCGAAGGAGCGGAGACGGCCCGCGAAGCACGCGCTGTCGGCGTTCAATGGGTATTTGCGCCCGATCGCCGATGTCAACAATAATCCCGATAACCCGGTCATCAACATCCGGTCTTTCGGCGAGAACCCAGCAGAAGTATCTGAACACGTCGTCGCATTTATCGAAGGAGCGCGCTCCGATCCAAAGAACCGCGTGATCCTCTCGGTGAAACATTTTCCGGGGCATGGCGACACCAATATCGATAGCCATTTTGGCTTGCCGCTCCTGAACGCGAGTAGGGAGCGCATCGACGCCGTCGAGCTGAAGCCGTTCGAAGCCGCCATGGCGCATGGCGCCGACTCGGTGATGAGCGCGCATATCGCCGTGCCCGCGATCGACTCCGATGGAATTCCGGCCACGGCATCGCCGAAAATACTCACCGGCTTACTGCGCGATGAGCTGGGTTTCCGCGGCATCATCGTGACCGACGCGATGGACATGCAGGGTTTTGCGGCGCAGTTCAATTTGCGCGAAGGCCCCGTCCGCGCTATCGAGGCGGGCGCCGACGTGCTCCTGATGCCCCCTAATCCGGAGGTGGCCATTCGCGCCGTGATTGCGGCCGTAGAAGACGGGCGGCTCTCGCGCAAGCGCATCGAGGAGAGCGTGATGCGCGTGCTGGCCGCCAAGGTCCGCGTGGGCATCATGAAAAAGAAGCTGGTGGATCTCGACGACATCAGCGATGCTCTGGATTCGCCGGAAGAGGATGCGCGCGTGCAGGAAATCTCGGATCGTGCCGTCACGCTGGTGCGCAATGAGAGCAATCTGCTGCCGCTGGCGGCAGCCAATCAATCTTGCCTGGTGATCGCGGTGGGCAACCGGCGCTCCCAATTCGGGCAGCAAACGATCGCGGAATTCCGGAGGCGCGCGCCCAATGCGCGGAGTGTCTGTGATCGATCCTTCGCTGCCGGAAACGGCGATGTCGGATGATCGTGGGCGATACCAGCCAATGCTCGGCCGTCGTGGTGGAAGTATTTGGCACGGGCGGGCCGATGGGCGGCGATCTTTTGCCGTATCTCGAAAAGCTGACCGCGGGTCCCGCGCCCGTGGCCCTGATCGCGATGGGCAGCCCTTATGTCCTGACCAGCTTTCCGAACGTGGCGGCATTTCTCACTACCTTCAGCACTACTGTGCCGTCGGAAATCTCCGCGATCAAGGCGCTCTTCGGGGAGATCCCCATTACCGGTCATATGCCGGTGACCATCCCTGGATTCGCCGCATACGGCGACGGGATTCAATTGGCCGCGAAGACCCACTAAAATCGGATCATGGTAGAGATCACCTGGCTTGGGCACGGAACGTACCAGATGCGCCTTACGACGGGCGAAGTGATTCTGGTGGATCCCTGGATCGACGGCAACCCCGCCTATCCAAGCCATTATGTTATCGACCGCGTAGACGTCATGCTAATTTCGCACGGCCACTTCGATCACATTCATGACGCTCTGCCGCTAGCGAAAAAATTCTCGCCGCAGATCGTCGCGATTTATGAAACGGCGCAGTGGCTCGAATCGAAAGGCGCCGCCAATACTCATCGGCATGAATAAAGGCGGCACCGTTAATGTGGGGCCGATCTCGGCTACCATGACACATGCCGTCCATAGCTGCGGCATTCTCGACGACGGCAAGATTATTTACGGCGGCGAGGCGGCGGGCTACGTCGTGCGGCTGCCCGACCGCCGCGCCATTTATTGCGCCGGCGATACGACCGTCTTCTCCGATATGCAGCTCATTGAGCGGCTGTACCATCCCGAGCTGGCTTTTCTGCCGATCGGCGATTTGTTCACGATGAGCCCGCGCGAAGCCGCGCTCGCTTGCCGCATGTTGAGTGTGCGCAAAGTGATTCCGGTGCACTTCGGCACTTTTCCCGGCGCTCACAGGACGCCCCGAGCAACTCGCCGAGCTGCTTCGCGATCTTCCGGGCACGGAAGTGTGGACGCTCAAACCGGGCGTTCCCGTCCAGTGGTAGCGGATCCAGCCGCAAGTCGCAGCGCTGGACAAGATACCCGATTGGGCGATCGACTCTGATTGTCATCGGACTGGTTCTGCTGCTTCGCCTGCCATTCCTGAATCAAGCCATACAGGGGGACGACCCCTATTATCTGTTCGGCGCGGAGCACGCATTGATCGATCCACTGCATCCCACCGATGCCCGCTACATCTTTCAAGGCGACCTGGTGGATATGCGCGGCCATCCGCATCCGCCGCTGAATGTCTGGATAATTTGCCGCGCCGCTCGCGCATCCTCGGCAGCGTGCGCGAAGCGCCGTTTCATTTGGTCTACCTCCTGTTCTCGATCATCGCGGCGCTATCGATGTTGTCGCTGGCGCGGCGGTTCTGCGATAAACCGCTTCTCGCAACACTGCTGTTCCTGGCCGTGCCCGCATTCGTCGTCAATGGAAATTCGCTCGAAGCCGACCTGCCTTTCTTGGCGCTCTGGATGGCGACCGTCGCCTTATATGTAAAAGCCGTCGATCGACATTCGCCGATGATGCGCATCACGGCGCGTTCCGCGGCCATGTTGGCGGCACTGGCCGCGTATCAGGCGGTATTGCTTCTGCTGGTGCTTCCTCTTTATGCGCTGGAGCCTGGAAAACGCCGCCGGATACTCTGGTCGGTGGCATTGGCCGCGCCGGTTGCGCTCGGAGCGTGGCAGCTTTACGAGCAACTGACCAGCGGACGATATCCCGCCGCGATGCTCGCCGGCTATTTGCGGACGTATGGATTAGAGGCTGCGGCGCAGAAGATGCGCAACGCGGCGGCGCTGATCGCGCACCTAGGCTGGATAGTTTCACCTCTGCTGGCGCTCATCGCTTTTTTTCGAGGCAGCAAATGGCGATGGATCGGTACCGCGGCAGCCGCGGCGGGGGCTGCGATATACGATCCGAATCCGCTGTTCTGGGGTTCTTTCGCTTGCGGCGTTTTGATATTGGTCTCATGCGTAGGCCGAGGATTTCTCGGGGCCTGGGTCCTGGTGTTCTTCGCCGGAGCGCTGGTAGTCTTCTTCGCCGGATCGGCGCGATATCTTTTGCCGATCGCCGCACCCGTCGCCATTCTCGTAACCCGCTCGCTGCCGTGCCAGCATTTTGGCGGCCGGCTTCGTCCTGCAGATGGCGCTCTCGTTGGGACTTGCGATCGTCAATTACCAGCATTGGGATGCATACCGTCAATTCGCGGAATCTCTTTCGAGCGAGGCCGCTCAGCGGCGCGTGTGGATCAATGCCGAGTGGGGATTACGCTTTATCTCGAATCCGAGGGCGCTCTACCATTGCCAAAAGGACAGATGCTCCAAGCCGGCGACATTGTAGTTTCGAGCGAATTGGCGCTTCCTCTTCCGATCAAGACCGCGCTGACGCCGATCGCGGAGCGCGAAATTCGTCCGGCGATACCCCTGCGGCTCATCTCGCTCGACCGCCGCTCGGCGTACTCGGTCGCCTCAGCACGGGGCCTGCTTCCCTTCGAGTTCTCAACCGGGCCGATTGATCGCGTGCGCGCCGATCTCGTGATCGAACGCGATCCGCAGCTTACTTATATCGATCCGAAAGATCCGCACGCGGAGCCGCAGATTATTGAAGGATTGTTTCAGGACGGATGGATGACGGACCGAGCCACGGTTCTACTGAAACCTCCACGGCAGCCTTCGATCCTTGCAGGCGGTCATTTATATGCCTCCTCAGGCTCCCGCGCGGCATGTACGGATGCTCATGAATGGCCAGCTCGTCGCCGAAAAAACTTATCCAGGGCCGGGCGCGTATACTCTCGCGGCCCCTATAGACAGCGGCGCAAAAAGCGTCACGGTGATGCTCACGGTCGACCGCACTTTCTCTGTCCCACAGGACCGGCGCGCTCTCGGAATCATTGTGACCGGAATCGGCTTCAGAAATCCGCTTTCTCAATAAGCAAGCTGAGCTCCGACGTCAGCGCAACATTCTTGCGGCGCAGCTCTGCCTGAGTGTCGCGCAGACCGGCCAGCTTGGTTTCGGAGGCGGCGAGCTGTCTCGCATACTGCTGCACCAGATCCTGTTGTCCGCTCACGCCGTTGAGACTTTGAATGTTGCTGCGAATCCGGGTCTGGTCCTGCGTCAAGTCGTTCACGGCACTTTCGGCATTGCTCAATGCAGCATTGTTATACGCAATCTCGCGTTTCTTCTGCGCGATTTCCTCGAGCTCGCGGCGCGCTGCATCGCTCAACGTCTTGTTTTGACTCCAGATCAGCAATGCATCTGGGGTCATTCTACTGACTGAAAATGTTTGGTCCTGAAGCCGCTCCTCGTTCACGGCAAAACTCGCAGTTGCCGACGGCGCCAGCTTCACTTCAAAACGGTACGCATTGACCGTAATCTCGGTGGGCTTTTGATTCACCAGCTTATATCCGGGCCGCTGCGGATGCTCGACGACAACGGTCTTGGCGCGTGGATCGACGTTCATCATGGTGTACGTTTTGACTTCTTCGATAGCGGAACGCGTCGTGAGCACGCCGCGATGAAAATGGATTTCGCGCACCTGGTCGCGCGAGGAATTGAATACTGTGGTAACGCGAGTGCCGAGATCGACTCCATAGCCGATTAATCGCTTATCTCCGGCCTTGAGAGTTTCAACCATGGCTTCGCCGGCATAGGTTCCCCCATCATAGACGGTGATGGGACCGCCGTCGAGCGTTTTGCCGGTCGAATTTGTGATCTCGGCAGCATCCATGGGGTGCAGCCCGAAGCTTTCGGAATAGACCAGCAGTTTGCGGGTGTTCACCTTCTGCTGTAGAAATGGCAGCATCGCGGATTCCCCACTCTTGACGGTCACGATTCCGCCGAAGTTGTATTCGAACAGCTCTCCTACATCGCGATCGTCTGCGGTTGGCGTAATCGTGGACGGCTCCGCGACGCGGTAAGTTCCGCCTCCATATCCGCCGCCCGATCCCGTCCCAAGCACCTGCGCGGCGCGCACGGGTTGAGGCGGAGGGGCCGCCTCATTGCCTGAGAGCGCGCCCATCGCGCCATTAAATACCACCGGCGCGGCCGGCTTATTTTCCGCCAGCTCTTCAGTGGGCCTTTCCACATATCGCGGCTCATATAATTTCGTAACAAACGAAATCGGCTTGCCGGAAACAACTGAGAGATGCACGTTGTTCCAATCTTCGCCGGTGGTGTTATCGACAATGGCCCAGCCCTCAAGGACCGGCTGGTCCCCGGCGCCGAAGATTAGCCGGTAGCTCGACTTCCACACCGGAGAGGGAGTCATGTAACTGGCGATTAGCTTGCGGGCCGCCGCGCCCGGCCCCGCATCGATATAAATGCTGCGGCGATCTTTCGACCGCGCCTGGCTTAGCACACCGAGATATTCCCTAAGCAGCGCCTGCAGTTTAGGATCGGAAAATTTCACGGCGCTCGCGGCCGCCAGATCGAAGGAGCGCATTTCGCCGGAATCCATCAGAAGCACCACCGTCTGGCGTTCCGCGACTTTATCTTGATCGGATCCTGCTCCCCTGCTCAAACGGCCGCTGACAATCGCGCCCGCGATCGTCTCGTTACCCAGTTTCAACTCCACGCGCGCACCCTTCATCCGATCCAAAAACCAGGCCTGTGAGGATTCATCGCCCAGCGTGAACGGGAAATCAGCCAGGCGCTTGTTCAGAGGCTCGCTGGCGTCATAACGGACGCCCTCGATTTTGGTTCCGTTACGGTCGGTAATGGTGAGGCTTTTGAGCACGTCGTTCATGTCGGCGGCCTGGAAATCGATCCGCGCAGTCTCGCCGGACTTCAACTCGCCGGCCCGCTCAAAGTAGGCCACTCCGTGTTTATAGAGAATCACCTCCCGAATCGGAAGGTCGGCCGCGAAACACGCCGGTATCAGCACGGCGGCGAGCCACAAAGTTCGTTTAAGCATCGCTAAAAGTCCTCATCCGCTTCGCTTGACTTAAGCCAGCCGCAAGCGTCAGACTCGATAATGTTAGTCTAGCGAATCGGAGTCATACGCTTGCAATACAGATTGTTCGCGCTTGCGTGCGTCATCACGTCAAGCGCGGCGGCGCAAGTCGGGGGCTTTCTTGGTCCCGGGGTGTTGAGCGGTGGAGCTGGTGATATCGGCACAGTTAACGGCCAACTGGTAAATCTTCGTTTTCACGTGGACGCGAGCGCCGTTTACGATAATGGCCTTGAGCCGTTCGCTCTTAACTCGCAGGGTGCTCCGGAGGTGATCAATGGGCTTTACGGCGTTCAGGGTGACATTGGCGTGTATGGGACGCATCAGTGGCGGCAATCCCAACTGGGCCTGAATTACGCAGGAAATTTTTATCACTACCTCAATTCCTCGGCTTACGACGGGAGCACGCAAAGTCTTCTTCTGGGCTACACTTATCAAAAATCCCGGCGTCTTGTATTCGATCTGCGGCAAGTTGGCGGTACCAGCTCGCTGGGCTATGGCGCCCCTGGTTTTTACGGGACAGCTGTGCCAACGTCGGATGTCGTCAATCAGCCCACGGCGCTCCTGTTCGACAGCAGGGTTTATTATCTCCAGTCGACCGCGGATGTGAACTTCATACAGACTGCCCGCTTGGTCTACACTTTCGGGGCGAGCGGATTTTTCGTACGCTATGCGGCGTCTGGGCTCGCCGGCATGGACGGTTATGATGCGCACGGCAGCATTAAATATCGCCTTTCGAGGACGCGTACCGTTGGGATCACCTATGAGCATAGTTTGTATGATTTTACGCATTCCTTTGGTAACTCTAACTTTAACTCTGGACAAGCTTTTTTTAGCACGGCGTTGGGCCGCAGCTGGACATTTGCTGTCAACGCAGGAATCTACCAAACCGAGGTGACGGGAGTACAGCAGGTCACCCTTAATCCCGTCATCGCCGCTCTGCTGGGCCAGACCTCGGCCAGCCAGGCTTTTTATAAAGCAAACATATTTCCTGGGGGTTCGGCGAACCTGAACGGCCACTATAGGCACTCCACCATTGGGTTCACCGCCAGTAAAACAGTGGTCCCGGGCAACGGTCTCTATCTCACGTCCCGCGCGACCATAGCGGGTGCCAATTACAGCTATACCGGAATCAGGAAATGGAACTTCGGGATCAGCGGCGGCTATAGCCAGCTCGATTCCATCGGCCAGAATATTCAACCCTATTCCGGGCTAACGGGCGGAGCGGGGTTCACTTACGCGATCATGCGTTCCTTGCAGCTCGTAGCCCGTTACGATTTGCGCCACCAGGATATCGACTATTACGGATTCCGCCGCACCAGCTACCGCGCCATGCTCGGGATTTCTTTCAGCCCCGGCACAATTCCGCTGTCCCTCTGGTGATCGCGACCCTAATCGCTGAGATCCTCCGACATACCTCCTGCGACGGGCGGAATCGCGCCTCTCGGCGCGCTGTCTGACATCGCGGCGAACGTGGAGACCTGCGGGGTCAAACGGCCCTGTCCGCATTTCGGGCACAACGCCTTTTCGGTATCGGGAGCGCTGAGGTGCCGGATCAGTTTCTCAAACTTCGTTCCGCAATCTTCGCAAAGATATTCGTAGATGGGCATATAAATTACTCCAACAGCATCGTCGCTATTTTATCAATCCAGTTCCGAACTTCGCCGGAGGGGGCTGAGAAATCGTTCACCAGGATCGAGAACGCCAGACGGCCGCGAGTTTTGCTGTCCGCGTAGCCGGAAAGGGTCAGGGCGCGGCTGAGCGAGCCGGTCTTAGCGCGGATTCCATATCCTTCAGAAGCGCAACACAGGCGATGTTCGAGAGATCCATCGTCGCCGCCCACCGGCAGTAGCGAAATCCAGACGTCACGATATTTCGAGGAGTCGAGATATGCGAGCAGCCGCGTAATCAGGCGCGGTGTGACCAGAGTGTTGCGCGACAAGCCCGAGCCGTCCTCAAAACGCGAATCTTCTTTCGATGCGCCGAGCTCTGCGGTTAACGCGCCCAGTTCCTCCAGCCCAGCTTCGCGCGTACCGGCTTGGTGCGTAATGCGCGCCACCTCGCGCAACAACAGCTCCGCATAAAGATTCTGGCTGACTTTATCCATGGTCTGGAGCAACTGTTCCAGAGGCGGAGAGGTTCGCGAAGCCAGCACCGTGCCGGCGGCCGGCGGGTAATCGACGTCGACACCGCGATGACGAGCCATTGGATATCCAGCGATCGCGACGCCACGCCGCGTCAGCGCGTCGTAAAGTGCACAGGCTGTATAGAGCGCCGGGTCGTCAATCGCCAATTCCTCGCGCACCTCCGGTCTTCCTTCTCCAATGCCGCCCCACAACCGAAGCTGCCGGGATCCGGGAAGGCGGGACATGCGAACCTTTGCCTCAGCGCTTGGTTCTACGGTAATCACGCGATTGTCAATTACGTAATATTCGAGCGCAGGGTCGATTGACAGCCCGGCGGGATCGCCGGACCGAGCCCCGGGACTTAAAGACAACGTAATGGTATTGTCATTCACCGTCAGCGCGCTCACGGGCGCGCCGAAATCGCGGAGTGCATCGTCCTGGGTCCAACTGGGCGGATAAGGAGCCCACGGATACAGACGATCGTCGCCCACTACATCGCCGTCGAGATGAGTTATGCCGCTCGCGACCACCTGATCGGCCAAGTCGTCAATCGCCGCCAAGCCCGGACCCATGAGAGCATCCTTCTGGTAGGGGAATGTGCGGCCCGACAGCGACGGATCGCCGCTGCCCGTCAGCACCAGATCGCCCGAAGGCTCGATCGTCACGCGAGTGATGAAGCGGTAATCCGGTCCTAGACGCAGGAGCGCCAGCGCCGTCGTGAACAGTTTCATATTAGACGCCGGGAGAAACAACCGGTCCTGATTGCGGTGGTACAGCGTTTTACCGGTGGAGAGCTCCACCACATCGATCCCGACGAAAGCGCCTTGAGCCACCCCACTTGATTCAACCAGCCGATCGATGCGATGCTCCAGATCAGTGGCGGTACACGAGAGCACCGAAAGGAAGAGCGCCGCAAATCGCATCTTTCGAGGATCGCATACCGCGCAGGAGGGCTGGCGCGTACCGGCTCTACTCTTCGCTGCCATTTATCTGTTCTCCGGAATCAGCCCCATCGGAACTTCGTTCGACTCGCGCTGGACCGTATATATCGCAATGAGTATGTGGGAGCACGGAGATACCAACCTGGACGAATATGCGGACCAGATCCGCAATAGCAACTTCTACGCGATGGAATGCGTGGATGCGGTTGGAAATGTCCGCACGGGTCCGCCTATAAACTGCGCAGGCCACTGGTATGACAGCTATCCTATCGGGGGCACTGTCCTGACGACACCGTTGATCCTGACGGCTATCGGAATGCTGCATTTGGCCCACCCGCTGCTCGAGCATTTTCATCCCTCTCAACCCATCATTACCGGGTTTTTGCGCGCGGATTACGATCTCGGGCATCCTCTGATCGAGATGGAGGTTGCTTCTTTTCTGCTCGCGGCGACGGCCATGGTGATCTATTTCATTGCCCGACGTTATCTATCTGTAAAGAAGGCAGTGATTCTGGCCTTGCTGTATGCATTGGCGACTTCCGCCTACAGCACGGCCGGGCGTGCGATTTGGCAGCATACGCCGTCGATGCTGCTGCTGGCTATCACCATCTATCTACTATTGCGGGCGGAGGAGCAGCCGTCGCTTGCCGCCTGGGCCGGGATTCCGGTTGCGCTTTCTTATACCGTACGCCCCACCGACGCCCTGTTCGTGCTGATCTTCACCGCTTATATCGCGGTACGGCATCGCGACTTCCTGCTGCGATATCTGCTCGCCGCAGCGCCGATTGCGGTCGTATTTCTGGCTTATAACTTCTCGATTTACCATTATCCGTTGTCGCCGTATTATCGGACTCATCTCGATGGTTTCAGGCCCGGCAATTGGGGCGCGATGGGGGTGGGCCTAGCCGGGAATCTCATCAGTCCTTCGCGTGGATTGTTCGTGTTCACCCCCGTGTTTCTATTCGCGGTATGGAGCATGGTGCGCGGCAAGTGGAAGACGCCTTTAGCGCCCTGGCTGGCCGCACTGGCGCTGCTGCACTGGATCGTAATTTCATCCTACATAGCGAGTTGGTGGGCGGGTCATTGCTACGGTCCGCGATTTTTTACGGACCTGACGCCGGTCTTTGTACTTTTTCTGATTCCTTATTTCAGGCGGTGGGACGGGCTCTCGCGCACGTTCCGCGCTGCCTTCGTAGCGCTAGCTTTGGTGGGACTAGCGCTGCATCTGCGCGGAGGCTGGTCGCTATCGGTGCTTCGGTGGAACGTCGATCCGGTTAACATCGATCAGCATCCCGAACGCAACTGGGACTGGTCCGATCCTCCGTTTCTGCGCTGGCGCGTGAAATAGCGGATCAGACCAATATTAAGCAAGCGCACGGGCAGCATCTTTGGCGAAATAAGTCAGGATCATATCCGCGCCGGCGCGGCGAATGCAGGTGAGCGATTCCATCATGGCGCGATCCAGATCCAGCCATCCATTGCGCGCCGCGGCCACGATCATGCTGAACTCGCCGGAGACCTGGTAAGCGCCGATCGGAACCGGAAAACGGTCGCGAGCCTGCCGGATCAGGTCGAGACAGGGCATGGCCGGCTTGACCATCAACATGTCGGCCCCTTCTTCGAGATCGAGCTCCATTTCATGCATGGCCTCACGTCCGTTCGCTGGGTCCATCTGATAGCTGCGGCGATCTCCGAATTGCGGCGCGGATTCAGCGGCCTCGCGGAAAGGGCCATAGAAGACGGAGGCGAACTTTGCCGCATAGGAAAGGATCGGGATTCGCTCGAATCCGTGCGTGTCGAGCGATTGGCGAATAGCGGCGACACGGCCGTCCATCATATCCGACGGCGCGACGATATCGGCCCCTGCCCGCGCGTGGGATAAAGCCGCCTCCGCCAGCCAGACGAGCGTCGCATCGTTATCGACCTCGCCCTCGACCACCTTGCCGCAATGGCCATGGCTGGTGTACTCGCAATTGCACACATCGGTGATGAGAATCAATCCGGGGACGGCCCGCTTCACTGCGCGGATTGCCCTTTGCGCGATTCCATCCGCGGCATATGCTTCCGAGGCCGACTCGTCCTTTGTCTCCGGAATCCCGAATAGCATCACGCCGCCTACGCCCAACGCGTGCGCGCTTTCGCATTCTTTGACCAGCTCGTCGATGGAAAGTTGATAATTTCCCGGCATCGAGCCGATTTCTTTGCGCACGCCCTCCCCGGGACAGGCGAATAACGGCAGCACCAGTTGCGAGGCCTCAAGGTGCGTCTCCCGAACCAGGCGGCGCATCGATTCGGAAATGCGCAGCCGCCGCTTCCGATGAATTGGAAAAGACATTCCTTTTACGAATTGTAGCAGCCGCTGTTCTGGCCCTCAGCGTGCACCTCCTTTCGCCGTAGGTTCCGGTAGTCGCACGGGATCAGGGAGTTGGCGAGGAATTCAGAAAAGAATTCCGAAGTTGGTTCGGAAGTTTCTACCGGCTATAAAATAATAAGGGGAGGGTAATCCAAATGAAGATGACAGGGATGATGGCAGGAGCAATTGCGCTTAGCCTTCTCGGAACGGGGTGCGCTACTCATAAATACGTGGCCAAGACCGTCGATCCGGTTGAACAGCAGGTTAAGGCGGTTGAAGCCAAGAACGCCGACCAGGACAAGCAGCTAACTACACAAGGCGGCGAAATCCAGGAAATGGATCGCAGTCTATCGCAGACCAAGGAGAAGCTGAGCGACACCGACAATAAGGCTACGCAGGCGGGGCAAGCGGCCCAGGCCGCCGACCAGAAGGCCACCGGAGCCCAACGATCAGCGGACAGCGCACAGCAGGCTGCTAACGGCGCGAAGACTTTCGCGGAGCAAGGATTGGATCGCCTCGGCCACACTGTTGAAGGCATGAACAAGTATCAGATGGCCAAGTCGACAGCGGTGCTATTCGGCGTGAACAGAGATACCCTGACACCGGAAGCCAAGCAACAGCTGGATGAAATTGCCAACCAAACCAACGGATTGGATCGCTACGTCATTGAAGTCCAGGGCTTCACGGATAAAACTGGCCCAGCCAGCTATAACGAGATTTTGAGCCAGCGGCGCGCTGAGGCCGTGGCGCGGTATCTGACCAATGAGCACAAGGTTCCCGTGCGGGCCATCTCTATGCTGGGCGAAGGATACGCGCAGCCAGTTGCGAACGACAAAACCCGTGACGGCCGGAAACAGAACCGGCGGGTTGAGGTAAAGTTGTGGGTTCCCGAGGCCGGCAGTAAGACAGTCGCATCCGCCGGCGGAGGACAGTAGAGGACATTAAGGGTTCGTGCGGCCTCCTCCTGGTGAAACAGGACGCTGGCCGGGAACGATAAGTCGCCGGAGCCTCCAACCCGGCGGCCTCAGGGCAGGCGCCCGACAAGATCTTGGGCGAGGACTTCTGCACGCCTCGCTAGACTGACTGCGGTCACTAGATCTTGCTCCCGCGCCTGCTCTGCTTGTTTTTGGAACGTGCGGATGCGATTGGCCGACCTCGCTCTGCTCGGCATTTAGCGTTTTGCCTGCCATAATTATCAGATCTTTCCTGACTATCTCCAGGCTTTGATTGAGCGCGCGATTATACTCGCGCTGCTGGTCCGCCGTGAATATCTGCACCAAAGCTGGGGCAGCCGGTTGATCGGGTGCAGGCGATGGCGTGACCGGTTTGGGAGGCAAGGCTGCGCGTAGGGGGCGCCTGCGCCGGCTTGGGAGGCTCCAATTCCGGGGGTATACCCACTGAAATCGACGGCGGATTGGAAACCGAAGGCTCGATCCCGATCTCCGGCGGACCTGGCAGGGCGGATGCGACCACAGTTAGGGCGCTCCGTGGGGGAGTATAGGGCGGCGGCGGCGTGAATACTACCGGGGATTTACGGAACAGACATGAACTGGACGCCATCGAAAGCGCGAGCACCGCGGGAATGAGCCGATGGTTAGGCATGGCCAACTACCGCGGGGAACTCAAAACGAAACGCGGTTCCCCGGCCGTTTTCGCTTGTGAAGTCAATTGTACCATTATGCAATTGTACAGCCCTGTATGCCATGGCCAATCCAATTCCGGAACCTTTCGGTTTGGTCGTGAAATAGAGCTGAAATACCTTATCGCGCAAGTTGGGGGGAATCCCGGGCCCGTCGTCGGCGACTTCGAGTGTTACGGCTCCGCCCCGCGCGCGTCACGGTGAGACGTAAATTGCCGCCGCCCTTCATGGCCTCGAGCGCATTAGTCACCAGGTTAAGAACGGCCTGCTTGAGCATATCCGGGTCGCCGCGGATTCGCATGGATTGCCCGGCGCTCTGCGGAGCCACCTCGAACGTTAACGCGATTTGGAGCCGCGCGCGCCTGCGGAGCCATTAAAGCAGCCACTTCCCTGCGCCAACTCCGCCAAATCGACTTCTTCCAGCCGAACCTCCACCGGCCTTGAAAAATCGAGGAAGGTTTTTACGACGCGATCGAGGCGCATGACTTCCTTCGATAGAATATCGATCTCAGCCACCAGCTCTTCCTCAGGCGCTCCGATCCGAGCCCGCAGTAAATCCAGGTGAAGCGAGATGGCATTGAGCGGATTCTTGATTTCATGGGCCACGCCGCCGGTAATACGGCTGATCGCGGCGAGGCGCGAAGCCACGTCGAGCTGCGACGCCATCCGTTCTAAAAGCTGGTGGAGATCCTGCTGCAGCTCGGTAGCGTCTTCGCGCGCGCCGCGAAACTGCTGTCCTAGGAAGTTCAGCTTGCTTTCTACCACCGCGAACTCTGCAGCCATCTCTTCATTCGATTCTTCGCCGCGGAAGTTGCCTTGCACGATCCGGTCGATGGTTTGCTCGATGCGGCGGAGCGGGCGCAGCACGCGATTGGTCCCGAGAACGGTCAATATCAGCGCGATCAGCAGCGCTCCGCTAGAGACTTCGAGAAGCAGCTTCACGCGCGGCCAGAGCGCGCTGCTCAGAAGCACGGTCGAGGCGACCACTTGAACCGTAAAGACGGGCGGCGACTGGCCCGGAATCCTAGGGGCACCTTCACCTGATAGTCGGGCCTGCTCCTACGGAGGAAAAGTCGAACAGCGCTCGTAGACCGGCAGCTTGGCCCACTTTAGAGAACTCCTCTAACGGCTCGAGAGTTGTCCCGATCCGCGAAGGATTCGATGACGCCAGAATCTGGCCCGTCTCGCCCGCGATATTGATCTCGACAAGAGCGGGCGAACGCGCCAGCATTGTTTCTAGCGTGGTCGAAACGTCGCGATCCGAGGAAACGATTTGATTCCATAATGCCTTGGTTTCTTCGAGGTTCGTCGGCGGATTCTCGTATCCATGCGCATGTTGATTGATCTGGCCGATGACAAACGCCGTCACCTGCTCGCTGGCCTGGTCGCTGCGATCGAGAGCGTCGGTCGAGATCGTGTCTACTAAATTATCCAGATACAACGCGGAGAGCGCCGACGCGACCAGCGCCACCAGCGCCACGATCAGCAAAACCAGGCGAACCCGTAACGACATCTGTTAACCCGCGCCGGCACCTTGCGTGCCATATTCCTTCAATTTATTGAACAGGGTCTTCTGGCTGATGCCGAGAATCTCCGCCGCGCGAGTCTTGTTGTGCTTGGTGTGTTCGAGCGTCAGCTCGATCAGCGCCCGCTCGGCCCGTTCTATCGTGAAACCCACGGGCACGCGCAGCTCTTCGATTCTCGGTGGTCAGGATGACGGCAGGAGGAGCCGCGCCGCCGAAACCCGGCGGAAGATGAGCGGTCTGGACCGTTCCTTCCCCAGCCAGAATCACCGCGCGTTCCAGCACGTTACGCAGCTCCCGAACGTTGCCGGGCCATGAATAAGCGTAAAATCGGTCGAGGACGTCCGGCGCGATATCAGTCACTTTAGTGGCAGTGTTTGCGGTTTAAATCCTCGAGCAGGGCCGCGGAAAGGACAGGAATATCTTCCTTTCGCTCGCGCAACGCGGGCAGCGGAATCGGAAAAACGTTCAATCGGTAAAACAAATCCTCACGAAACCTGCCTTCCCGAATGGCGCTGTCGAGAGGCGAATTGGTGGAGGCGATGACGCGCACGTCGAGCTGAATTTCACTCTTCCCGCCGAGGCGACGCACGCGTCCGTCTTCGAGCACGCGCAAAAGTTTAGCTTGCGTGGCTGTGGGCATATCGCCGATCTCGTCCAGCAGCACGGTGCCGTTCTGGGCCAGCTCGAAGCAGCCGGCGCGACGCTCCACCGCGCCGGTAAATGCGCCTTTCTCATGGCCGAACAGTTCGCTTTCCATCAGCGTGTCCGGCATGGCGGCGCAATTAATCGCGAGGAACACTCCGTGCCGCCGTGGACTCAGGACGTGAACTGCGCGCGCGGCCAGTTCCTTACCGGTGCCGCTCTCGCCGGTAATCAGCACGGCCGCGCGACTGGGGGCGACCTGCCGGACCAGCGCGAAAACCTCCTGCATTTTCGGCGATGACCCGACCATTTCTCCCAAAACACCCTGATAGCTGAGCTGGCGTTCCAGCCGCTCGGCATGCTCCTCCAAGCGCCCCTGGGCGGCGGCGCGCTCGAGCAGGAGCCGCAGGGCCTGAGACTGGACGGGCTTTTCAAGAAACCAGAATGCACCGAGGTCGTGAATTGTGGCGACCGCGGTCTCCAGGTTCCCGAAAGCGGTCTGCACAATCGCGGGCGGACCTCCGCCCTGAGCCTTCAGCCTTCGCAGCAGCTCCTGCCCGTCCATGCGCGGCATCATCAGGTCGGTAATGATGACGTGCGGATCGAAAGAACCCAGCTTATCGAGAGCTTCCTGCCCGTCCACCGCGGTTTCGACCGCGTAACCCCACAAACCAATCATGCTGGCGAGCGCAGTGCGTTGAGATTCCTCATCATCCACCACCAGGACCCGCGTTAAAGGACGTCCACTTTCCATCTTCTTATATTGTGCCAGCCCAATGCTCCTACATGCTATGATGCTCGGCAAATGCAACTGCGTCCCAGCATCAAATTCGTCAAGCTGAGCTACGTTCTTTGCCTGGTTCTGGCAGTTGCTATCGGCGTATACCTCGTTGCCGACAAGACCCATCCGGATTGGGCGGTCTGGACCCTGATCGTGCCCGGGTTCCTGCTGATCCTGACCGCGATCCGCCATGTCCAACGGCTGCTAGTCAAGCTCGAGATTCTGGGCGATCACCTGCGTTACGAATCTGGCCTTTTATCAAAATCCACGCGTACCATGGAGCTCGCAAAGGTGCAGGACGTGCGTGTGGACCAGACGTTGGGGCAGCGAATGGCCAATATCGGCGACCTGTCGCTTGAAACCGCCGGTGCGGGCAGCGCCATGGTGATCCATTCGATCGACAATCCGCAGCAAGCCGCGGATCACATTCTTGGCTTGGCCCGTGCACAGCGCGCCAAACCCGCTGAAGGGTCTAAGCCTGCCGACGGACTTCTCTAAAACCGATTCACAATGAACCCACTGCTCGAAATCTCCTTTCGCGTTCCTTTCGACAAGATCCAGGCCAGTGATGTTGAGCCGGCCATCGACGAGCTGCTGATTGAGTCCGCGCGCCGCGTGGAGGCGACGGCCGCGAGCGAGCACCCGCTGCACGAGCTCGATACCATGACCGAAAAGCTTGACTACGCGATGAGCGTCGTGCGGCATCTGGAAAACGTCGCCACCACGCCGGAGCTGCGCGCCGCCTTCAATGCCGTACAGCCGAAAGTCAGCGCATTTTATTCCGGTATTCCGTTGAACGAAGGGTTGTGGAAGACCATCCAGCGCTATCGAGAATCGAGCGAAGCCGGCGCGCTGACGGGCGCCCCGCGCCGATTTCTGACTAAGACGATCGATGCGTTCAAACGGCACGGCGCCGAACTCGATGCAGCGGGAAAAGCGCGGCTGAAAGAAATCGACGTAGCATTATCCGAGGCCACTACGAAATTTTCGGAAAATGTTCTGGATTCGACCAACGCGTTCGAGCTGGTGCTGACTAGCGAGGTGGAGTCTGGCGGGATTGCCGCCGAGCGCGGTAGCCGCCGCACGCGCTGCGGCTGTTGCCAAGGGACTTGAAGGCTGGCGCTTCACACTCCAGGGCCCGAGTTATCTCGCCGTGATGACCTATCTAGATAATGCTCATATCCGGGAGCAGGTCTGGCGCGCCTTCAACACGCGGGCCGCTTCCGGCGAGCGCAATAATCGTCCTCTGCTTCCGCGCATTCTCGAACTAAGAAACGAAAAAGCGCGCCTGCTGGGGTTCCGCGACTTTGCCGATCTGGTTCTGGACGATCGCATGGCTCATACGGGAAAGCACGCCGAGGACTTTCTCGAAGATCTTCGAGAGAAAACCGAACCGCGGTTTCGCGAAGAGAACCGGGAGCTGGAAGCATTCGCCGGCCGGGAGCTTCAGCTCGTGGGACATCGCTTATTGGGCCGAAAAGCAGCGCGCCGCGCTCTACGATTTCGACGAAGAAGCGCTGCGGCCCTATTTTCCGCTGGAGCGCGTAGTGGCAGGAATGTTCGAAATTTTTGGCCGGATTTTTGGGATTCGGGTCAGTGAAGAAAAGGGCGTCCCGGTCTGGGATCGGGAAGTGCGCTGCTACGCCATTCACGATCGCGCGTCGGAACGATACCTCGGCTCGCTCTACACAGATTGGTATCCGCGCGAGAACAAACGCGGCGGCGCGTGGATGGATGCCCTGATCACCGGCAACCCCGCGGAGGGGCGCCCGCATCTGGGCTTAATCTGCGGCAATTTAACGCCGCCCGTAGACGGCAAACCAGCGCTTTTAACGCATCGCGACGTGGAAACGATCTTCCATGAATTCGGTCATCTGCTGCATCACCTATTGAGCTCGGTCGAGGTGCGGAGCCTGGCCGGAACCAGCGTGGCTTGGGATTTTGTGGAGCTACCGTCGCAGATCATGGAAAACTGGTGTTGGGAGCGTGAATCGCTGGATTTGCTCGCCGGCACTGGGAGACCGGCGCGACGATTCCCGACGATCTTTTCGCGAAGATGAAGCGAGCCAAAACCTTCCGCGCGGCGAACGCGCAAATGCGGCAGCTCGGTTTCGGGTTCGTGGATCTGGCGCTGCATCGGGATTGGGACCCTTCCGGGCCGGAGGATGCAGTCGCGTACTCGCGCCGGATTCTAGGAGAAATTCGCGCCCGGCGCCGCTGCCGGACGATTACGCCATGATCGCCGCCTTCACCCATCTTTTCGGGAGCCCGGTCGGGTATGGCGCCGGTTACTATTCCTATAAATGGGCTGAGGTGTTGGATGCCGACGCGTTCACGCGCTTCCGGCGGGAAGGCGTTTTCAGCGAATCCGTCGGCCGCGACTTTCGGGAAAAAATTCTGGCCCGCGGCGATAGTGAAGATCCGGCGCTGCTCTACCGCTCTTTTATGGGAAGAGACCCCGACCCGAACGCGTTGCTGGAGCGCGCCGGGCTTCTTTCATAAATTGCGACCCTGATCCCCGGGCATTACGATTAACGAGAAATGCGCTAAAGCACGGCCGAGAATACTATCGTGTTCCGAGAGGCTGATCCAGGCCACTTGCGGGGGATCCTGTCGGTCCGCGAAGAACCCCACACCGCCGCGTTGGAGACGCTGATCGGTCCAGAAGCTGATCATCTGTCCGTTGAGATAGGTGATGAAACGATCGTCCTGCACGCTCACGCGAACTCGATAAGTGGTACCGCGTTCGAGAGTCAATGGCAAGGGCGCTTGCATGCGGTCCCCTTCGCGTCCGTTCATCACCAAGTAATGGACTAACCCCGCATTGGGCAGCAGACCGGATTTATTAATGAAGAGCTTCATCGCATAGTAGTTTTTATCGTCAGCCGCGCGGAAGACCCAGCTCAGGCTCTTCTTTTCGATATGACCGCTGAATTCTATCTGGTAATTCTTGAGAGAAGTAGAGCGATTCCAGATGCGCAAGCCGGAATCGCGCGTACTTGCGAAGTTCCAATCAGACCAGCCCGCATGGAAATCTTCATGCAAGGTGATCGGCGCACGAGAGCGAATTACTTGGTTTAGAGCGTCGCCGGCACGCTGAAAAATTCCGTGCTTCACGCCGGGGTCGAGCGAAATCGGTGCCAATGCGGCGGGACTCAGCCCGCGCATATTCATCCCGACCACCGCCAGGGCACCCAAGGTCAGAAGACCGAAGATAGACGCCGTCTGGCCGCCTGCAGCCGTAGCCGTCGCATGTAGCGGTTTTGTGCGGGATTTGGATACCGACCAAGGCTCCTCGTCTTCCTCGTCGCGCAAAGCTCGGGCCGAAGTAAGCCGCGCCTCTTCGCGGTGGTTGGCGCAACAGTATTGTTGGTCGGACCACGACCGCACGCACCGGATCTTCTTCCCGCAAAGAAAGCACCGCATAATATATCTGAAGGTACTGGACCGATTGTACTCGCTACCTCTCGATACAGAGCCGTCCTAGGTAAAGAAAGACTAAGGGTATTACAATTGGAAAAACCAAATGGACGATCCGGTACGCATTCCGATCACCGATGTTTTCGACCTCCATACGATAGCGCCGCGTGAGGTTGAAGCTGTGGTAGAAGAATACCTGATCCAGGCGAACGAGCTGGGTCTGAAAGCCCTCCGCATCATTCACGGCCGTGGCATCGGCGTTCAGAGGGAGATCGTGCGAGCCGTTCTGAGACGCACGCCGTTTGTAGCTACCTTCGGAAATGCACCGGCTGAGGCGGGAGGCTGGGGCGCGACCGTGGTAACTTTGCGATGACGTTTCATTTCTTCAACAGCGCCGGCCAGTTGACGATCACCGTCAGGGGCTTCGCGGCTTGCTGAGGAGTCGCGCGCACCAGGAAACGCTGGCCGTCTGGAGCGGTCTCATACGGGCTGAAGCCGATGTCATCTACGGGCAACGGGAACAGCTCGCGTGGAGCGGAAGGCTGGACTGAGCCAGCTCCCAGTTTGAGGCTCACAGCCATCAGCTTATAGTTCGGCGAAACGTAGAACAGCTCACGCCCGTCTGGACCCCACTCCGGGAATTGGCCTCCGCCGGTCGAAATTCGCGTCGCGCCGCGCGGCTCCGGGAAGGCTTGGATGTAAATCTCGTATCGCCCGGATTCGTCGGATTGATAGGCCACCCAGCGTGGGCTCGCTTCGGGCGAAAAGCGCCCCCACGATTCATTGAAAGGCGTGCGCAGATACGGTTTGGGCTGGGTGCCCGGCGCCGGTTTCCCATCGGGAGTCACGGGCAAGATCCACAGATCCCGCTGGGTGTGAGGATCGACCTCATAATACAGGACAAACCGGCCGTCACGGGACCAGTCCGTGGAATCTTGTAGGTTTAGGGATTGGGCGATGCTCTGTTCACTCCCCGCGCCGTCCGAGTCCTTGCGAAACAGCACTCGTGTGTGGCCGGAGCGCTGGTAGACAATCGTCCGGCCATCGGGGGACCAAATGGGGTAGTTATTGACGGCTGGACTGGACGTGAACCGGCTGAAAACGCCGCGCTCTGCTTCGAGCACCCAAAGATCGCTACCGCGAGATCTGTCACGAGCCACAGCTGCGCGGCGCCCATCGGGCGAAAGGCGAAACGTGCTGTACTCACCTGGCTCGCCCACCACGCCGAGCGACTTCCCCGCGCGATCGATCCAGGCGAATTGGCTTGAGGTGTTTGAGCCGCTGTATAGAAGCAGCCCGCTGGCCGATACCGCGGCATTCATCTGGCCGCTGAGCGCGTTCTCAGCCACCGGATCTAGCACCGAATGAGGTTCACCGGCGAGTTTGAGCGCCCTAGCGTCAAACTCTTGCGCAAACAACGTCTCTCCTCGAAACCAGAGCAAATAGCTCTTCCCATTATTCGCAGGGGCATACAGGGCATTGCTGTCCGCGTCCAATAGCCGAACCCGCTCGGCGGGCTTGGAGAGCGAGGCCGCATAGATGCCGGAGTTCTCCCGCGTATCGCTTTGGACATAGTACAAGAAGCGGCCGCCCGGAAGCACCTGCGGAAAGCGATCGCCACCCTGGTTGTGCGCGGCATCGAGAAATGTGAGAGGTGTAGGTGTTCCGCCGGATGCCGAAACCTGAAATAAGCCGGAAGCCACCGTTCCAAAGAGGATCTTCCCATCGCTCGACCACGCGCCGCCCCGACCTTGAGGCGCCACATCGCAGATCGCCAGCGGCGATCCACCCGCCAGGTCCACGCGCTCTAGTTTGCCGGTTGTAAAGAAGGCGATGGATTTGTTGTCGGGAGACCAGAAGGGATAGGAAGCACCTTCGGTGCCAGGAAGCAGCCGCGCCGTAGTGCTATCGAGTGGCCGGATCCACAACCCGTTTCCACCATTGCCCGAAGCCATAAACGCGGCGGTCCTGCCGTCGGGTGACATGGCAATGCCGCCGCCAGTACTTGCTCCAAAGATAAACCGGCCGCCTTCGGGAGGGTCGATCTGAAGCCGGAATAATCGTTCGTCGGTGGGCGGCTGGCGGAAGCGCGATACGGCCCAGCCGACAATGATCGCGGTAACAAGTATCGCTGCGGCGATTGGAATCCACGGGGCTCGCCTCGACTCAACCGCAGTTGCGGCGGGCAGCGACAGCGCTCGTTTGATATCGCGCGCCGATTGCCAGCGATCCTCCGGATCTTTCTCGAGACATGTCTCGAGCACGCTCTCGAGCGCAGCGGGCTGTACCGGGATGCGCTCCTTCGCAGCCAGCTTGCCCGTCAGCATTTCATACAGCACGCAGCCGAACGCAAAGATGTCCGAGCGCGCGTCGGCCTGCTTGCCCTCCCACTGCTCGGGCGCCATGTAGGCCGGCGTGCCCATGACCGCATTCGGGATGGTCAGAGTGGCGTCGCCGCTTGCCGCGTGCTTCGCCAGCCCGAAATCGAGCAACTTGATTCCTTGTTTCGTGACCAGGATATTGGCGGGTTTCAAGTCGCGATGCGTGATGCCTTTCCGGTGCGCGGCATCGAGAGCGTCCAGAATCTGCGCTGCGTATTCGATGGCTTTCTCGACCAGCAGCGGACCTTTGAGCGGCGCGCCCTCGATGAATTCCATCACCAGGTAGTTGGGTCCGACGTCATGAATCTGGCAGATGTGAGGATGATTCAGAGCGGCGATGGCCCGCGCCTCGCGCTCGAATCGCTCGGAGAATCGCGCCTGGGAAACTTTAACCGCGACGATGCGATCAAGGCGCGAGTCTAGTGCCTTGTACACCTCACCCATGCCGCCGGACCCGATGGTCGAGAGGACCTCGTATGGTCCTAGGCACGTACCGGCGGCAAGAAGCATATTGGGCTGATTCTACCTCCATCCGATCATCACTGGAGCCCTTGCTACAATCAGAACCTTCGTGCTGCGAAAAGTTATCATAGCTAACCGCGGTGAGATCGCGGTGCGGATCATAAGGGCGCTGCGCGAAGCGGGGATCGCGAGCATCGCCGTATATTCTGACGCAGACCGTGCCTCGCTCGCCGTGCGCATGGCGGATGAGGCAGCCTATATAGGTCCTGCGCCGTCTTCAGAAAGCTATCTACGCATCGACAAAATCATCGATGCCGCCCGCCGTTATGAGGCTGATGCGATCCATCCGGGCTACGGATTTTTGAGCGAAAATAGCGAATTCGCTGAGGCGTGCGCCAATGCGGGTCTGATCTTCATTGGTCCCTCCGCCGAGGCCATCCGCAAGATGGGATCGAAGACCTCGGCACGCGAGCTCGCCATCGCTGCCGGAGCGCCGGTGGTGCCCGGCATGGAGCAATCCATACGCAATCTAGAAGACGCCAAGAAGTCTGCGAGCCGGCTGGGTTATCCGGTGCTGCTCAAAGCGTCGGCCGGCGGGGGCGGCAAGGGGATGCGGAGAGTGGATCGTGAGCAGGATCTCGAATCCGCCATTCGAGATGGCTCGAGCGAGGCGCTGCATGCATTCCGCAGCGATGAGGTGTATCTCGAAAAACTCATTGTCGAGCCGCGCCACATCGAAATCCAAGTGTTGGGCGATCATCACGGTGACATGATTCACCTCGGCGAGCGCGAATGCTCGATTCAGCGGCGGCATCAGAAAGTGATCGAGGAATCTCCTTCGCCGGTTATGTCCGAGCACCCTGACCTCCGCGCGAAGATGGGCGAAGCCGCGCTTAAAAATCGCGCGTGCCGCTGGATACGCGAACGCGGGCACGATGGAGTTCCTGGTGGACCGGGACCGCAACTTCTACTTCCTCGAAATGAATACGCGCCTGCAAGTAGAACATCCAGTTACTGAGCTGGTGACTGGGCTTGACCTGGTGCAGTGGCAATTGCGGATCGCCTCGGGTGAGCGCTTGACTCTCAATCAGAGTGACGTGGCCTGGCGCGGCTCGGCGATCGAGTGCCGGATTTATGCGGAAGATCCCGACCATCAGTTTCTTCCGTCGCCGGGCAAGATCACATATTTGAGAGAGCCGGCAGGTCCCGGAATCCGCCTCGATTCGGGAGTCTATCCCGGCTGGACCGTGCCTCTCGACTACGACCCGCTGCTGGCTAAGCTGGCTGCGTGGGCGCCCTCACGTGAAGCGGCCATTCAACGCATGCGGCGGGCTCTCTCCGAATATGCCATTCAAGGCATCCGTACAAATATTGCGTTCTTCGAGGAGATTTTGGCGAATCCGGCTTTTCAGGTCGGGGAGTTGTCCACGGAATTCCTGAACAGATTCATGGGGGGGCGCCAGCCTTCATCAGATACCGATCTGGAGACTGAAGCGGTGGCTGCTTTGGTGGCCGGGCAAACGTTCATAAAATCCCGGGTTGCCGTCAACGGCTCGGTCTCGGGTCCTCGCAGTGCGTGGCTCAATTCCGGACGAGAGGAGATGTTACGGTGAAGCTCGAAGCCGCCGTCAATGGTCGCACGGCCTGGCTGAGGATTGAGAACCAGCGCTTTGAATACGCGCGGGAAGGCGAGAACGCGATCCAACGTGAATTTTCGCTGGAGGCGGTCGAACCGGGTGTGTATTCGGTGCTGATCGAGGGCCGCAGCTACGAAGTGATCGTCCGATCTGGCGCTGGAATATCTGTGAATGGGCGCACGTTTGCCGTCGAGGTCTTCGATCCGCGGCAGCTTCGGGCGCGAAAGGACGCGAGCACGGGTGTGGGACGCCAGAATGTTGCTGCTCAGATGCCTGGAAAAGTGGTGCGCCTACTTGCGTCGCCAGGGGACATGGTGGAGACCGGACAGGACCTCGTTGTCGTCGAAGCGATGAAGATGCAAAATGAGATGAAGTCGCCCAAAGCAGGCCGCGTGGTCGAAGTGAAAACCGCAATCGATGCGACGGTGGCGGCGGGCGAGGTGCTGGTGGTCATCGAATAATGGCGGATACGAATTGCCCCATCTGCGACGGGACGGGTTGGAAGGTGATTGAGCGCGCCGGATTATCCGGCGTTGAGCGATGCGGGTGCGCAACTTCGCACCGAAGCCGGGATCTGCGAGAACGCGCAAATATTCCGCCCAAATACGAGCACGCTTCACTCGAAAGTTTTGTATTACCGCAAGATAATCCGACGGCCAGCACCGGTCTCGGTACAGCGCTGTTGCAGGTGCGCAGCTTTTTGCGGGAATATCCGAGCGCTGATCCGCCCGGATTGCTGCTGATGGGCGACCCCGGCGCGGGCAAAACGCACTTGGCTATCGGCGCCATGAAAAGGCTGATGGAAAAGGGCCATGAGTGCGTATTCTTCGACTATCAGAACCTGATTGAGCGCATTCGTTCAGGCTGGAACGCGGCCTCCGGCGCGAGCGACAAAGAGGCATACCACACCGCCCTCGATGTTGAAGTGCTGGTGCTGGACGATCTGGGAGCGCATCGCGTTATCGAGTGGGTCCAGGATACGATCGAGTCGATCATCACTTACCGCTACAACCACCGGAAGCCGCTTGATCGCGACCACTAATCTGCCCGATCCCGATGTTACGGGTAAAGAGCTCGACTATACCGGTCCGGGCGGCACACCCGTTTACAAGAAGACCTTGACGGAATGGATCGGAATGCGAGCCAGATCGCGATTATTTGAGATGTGCCGCGTCGTGAGGATGCCGGCAGTTCAGGACTATCGCGTTCAGCACGGCAAAATCGTTAAGATTTAAGTATGAGGATGCTGGTGGTTGAAGACGAAAAACGGATTGCGGACTTTTTGTCGCGCGGTCTGGAGAGCGCCGGCTACGCCGTGGATGTTGCCGGCGATGGCGCCACGGCCATCGAGATGGTGCACGCAACCGAGTACGACATGATCATCCTCGATCTGGGCCTGCCCGATATGGATGGCCTGAGCGTACTGCAGAAAATCCGCAATCGGAAAGCCAGCCCGCCGGTACTGATTCTGAGCGCCCGCGACGCAGTAGACGATCGGGTGAAGGGACTGGAAGGCGGAGCGGACGATTATCTGGTCAAACCTTTCGCGTTTGTCGAACTTCTGGCTCGGGTTCGCGTGCTGCTGCGCCGGGGCAGCCCACGCCAGAGCGGTTACAGGTAGGCGATCTGACGCTCGACTGCATCCGGCGCAAGGTGACGCGCGCGAGTGAAAACGTCGAGCTCGCGCCCAAGGAATTCAGTATCCTCGAATACCTGATGCGCAACCGCGGCCGGCCGCTTAGCCGCACCATGATTGTCGAGCACGTCTGGGATATGGATTACGACGGACTCACGAATATCGTCGACGTTTACATCCGTCACCTGCGCAGCAAGATCGACGACAAATGGCCGGTGAAGATGATTCAAACCGTTCGCGGCATCGGCTACATGCTGGACATGCCGGATCGGGCGGTCGAGCGAACCAGCTAGAAATTCCTTATGGCAAAATTCACGCGAGTCTTCGGAGTTCCCAAGCTGCGCGTGGGATTCATGCGCGGCTTACGCTTTCGGCTCGCGGCTAGCTATGTTCTGTTCTTCGCGATTCTGCTGGCGGCCATCGGGCTGCTGTTCCGCCAATACCTGAAAAACGAAGTCGAGAGCGACGTCAGCACTACCCTCGATGCAGACTGGGGCGCGATCAAAGGGTATCTTCACATCGACAACGAGGAACCAGTTTGGCTCTACGACCGCACGGACCCGGAGGAAGCTTACGCGGTGGAGCGCCTGCGGCGGGTCTATCTACTTACGGACGAGGACGGCAACGTCCTGCAAAACTCGGATATCTACAATTCGATCGGCTACGATTCGCCGAGCGAGATCGAGCGTATTCTCAGCCTGCCGGAGAAAGCGACGGAGATCCACATCCGCCGCGACAAAACGGGACCGCGTACATGATTAAGGTGGGTACCTTGATCGACAAGGATAAGAACAAATATTTCCTTGCGATTGGCCGCTCCTTAGGGCCGTTCTATCGCACCGTGGACGACTTCACGCGCATGTTCCTGCTCGTGACGCCGGGGATCCTGGTGCTGTCGATCCTGCTCGGCTGGTCGCTCGCCGGACGCGCCATCCGGCCCGTTGATGACGTAGCGCACGCAGCGCAGACCATCACCGGCTCGAATTTATCGCTGCAGATTCCGCTCCGGGATGCTGGGGATGAACTGGATCACCTGATCGACAGCTTCAATCGGATGACGGCG
The DNA here is from genome assembly GCA_963799805.1 of uncultured Acidobacteriota bacterium. Classification (GTDB taxonomy): domain Bacteria; phylum Acidobacteriota; class Terriglobia; order Bryobacterales; family Bryobacteraceae; genus Palsa-187. The sequence goes on along the minus strand of CAWCYF010000001.1, from coordinate 374,153 downwards.
CGGCTCAATCAGTCCTTCGAGCAGATCCGCCGCTTCTCGACAGATGTTTCGCACGAGCTGCGCACGCCGCTCACGGCCATCCGAGGCCAGTTGGAAGTAGCGTTGTTCACGGCGGAATCTCCGGAGCAATATCGGGACGCGATCGTCAATGCGCTCGAGGATGTCGAGAAACTGTCAAGCATTGTTCGCGCGCTGCTATTACTCTCGCAGGCCGAATCCGGCCAGTTAGTACTGCAGAAGGCGCCGCTCGATCTGTCGGAAGTCGCGGCCGATATCGTGGACCAGTTTCAGATTCCGGCTGAGGAACGAGGAGTCGCTCTTGCAGCGGAGCTGGAGCCGGGCACGGTTATTTCCGCCGATCGGACCCAAATCGAGCGCCTGCTTTCGAATCTTCTCTCGAACGCGGTGAAGTATACGCCCAAAGGCGGCTCGGTGAAGGTGCGGGTCGGCTTGGACGAATCGGGAAGCAGGGCTCAACTGGTGGTTGAGGATACCGGTTTCGGAATCCCGGCCGAAAATTTGCCGCATATCTTCGATCGCTTCTATCGTGTCCGCGACGCGCAGACCAATCTGGCGCACGGGCTGGGCCTGGGTCTGAGCTTCGTCGCCTGGATCGTTGAGGTACACGGTGGGCGCATCGATGTGGCCAGCACAGAAGGCGAAGGCAGCCGTTTTACGATTCTGCTGCCGCTGGGCGAGCGCCCGGCCGAGACCACGGTTGTCGAGCCCGCCGCGACCGTCGAGCCGATGGTCTAGGAGACAGTCTCCTTGCGCTTCGATACACTGGAAACACACCATGAGTTTCGAAATCAGCCAGACTGAGCGCGAAGGTATCGTCATCCTTTGTTTAAAGGGACGGCTTACGGTTGGCGAGGCTAGCCAGCTTCGGGAAAAGGTGAATGAAGTGGCTGCGGCTGGTCATACTAAAATAATTTTGGATCTGGCGCAGGTCGATTACATCGATTCCACGGGCCTGGGAAGCATGGTCATTTGTTTTACCACGCTCAAGAAGGCGGGCGGCGCGCTGAAACTACTGAATCTCAATAAGCGCAATATCGAACTACTGCTGCTGACTAAACTGCACACGATCTTCGAAGTATTTTCCGAAGAGCAGGATGCCGTGAACAGCTTTTTTCCGGGCCGCGATATCAAGCATTTCGATATTTTGAGCTTCGTTCAAGAACAAACGGAATAAAAATGCTTGCCGCGGGAGCCAAAGCGCCGGACTTCACGCTCGAGGACATGTCCGGGCGCAAGCACGCATTTGGAGAGGTAATCTCGGCCGGTCCCATAGTCATCGTGTTGTACAAGATCAGTTGCCCAGTCTGCCAGATGACATTACCTTATCTGGAGCGAATTCCGCAAGCTTCCCTTCAGGTGATCGCAATCTCCCAGAACGACGCGCCTGAAACCAGACGTTTTCAGGAAAAATTCGGCGTCAAAATACCCATGCTGCTCGATCGCGAAGCTGCGGGCTATCCGGCGAGCAACGCTTTCGGCATCTCGCATGTACCATCCATTTTTCTGGTGGAGCGGGATAGCGTGATTTCGCTTTCCTCGGAGGGTTTCGTGAAACGCGATCTCGACGTGCTCGGGAAACGCGCCGGCATCGAGATCTTCCGGCCGCACGAGAACGTACCCGAGTGGAAAGCGGGTTGAAGCTCGAAGAATTGAGCTTCGGGCGGGAGCTGCGTTAACCTAAAAGTTAAACATGGCGAAAATCTCAGAAGTGTTGGGTGGCGCGGCGGCGATCGCCAAGGGCATGGGGGTGACTTTCAGGGAGATGATGTCTCCGGCGCTCACCGAAGATTATCCTGAGGCTCCCGCCAAATTCCAGGAACGATTCCGCGGCGTTCACGAGCTGCAACGCGATGAAAACGGCCTGGAGAAATGCGTGGCTTGTTTCCTCTGCTCAGCCGCCTGTCCTGCCAATTGCATTTATATCGAAGCCGCCGAGAATACCGAGGAGCTTCGAATCAGCGGAGGCGAGCGCTACGCCAAGGTCTACAATATCGACTATAACCGCTGCATCTTCTGTGGCTACTGCGTCGAGGCATGTCCCACCGATGCCATCACCCATGGCCACCGGTTTGAGATAGCCAGCTACAACACGTCTACGCTGATCTACCGCAAAGAACAATTGCTGGTACCCGTACCCGAGGGCGCGCATTTCCCGCTCAAAGCCTCCGACGAGGCAGCCAGCGGTAACGGCCATTAATCATCGCAATCATTCGCGTTTCCGCAATCGTATTACTTTCGCTATCTTCAGCCGGGAAGATAGTGTAATATAAGTCCTTCACCAGAAGTATAGCTTTATGATTCTGCCCACGACGTATCTGGCAGCCCTATTATTGTCGATTTTATCGATGTTGGCTTGGGGTTCCTGGGCCAATACTCAGAAGCTCACAGGCAAGTGGCGTTTCGAGATGTTCTACTACGATTATTCTTTCGGCGTGCTGCTCTGTGCGTTGATCGCGGCGTTCGCGCTCGGATCGATAATCCCGAAAGAGCTGACCTTTCAAGATAATTTCCTCATAGCCAGCAAACGCCAGATGTTCTTTGCGGTAGGTGGTGGGGTGGTGTTCAACTTGGCGAACATGCTGCTGGTCGCGGCGATATCGGTATCTGGAATGGCGGTGGCCTTTCCGATCGGAATCGGACTCGCGCTGTTGATCGGCGTCGCATTGAATTTCATCCTGAACCCGCAGGGAAATCCGATTTTATTATTCGGCGGTTCATTTATGGTTTTGGTGGCCATCTTAGTGGATTCCATGGCTTATAGCGGATATCTGAACGATAAATACGCAGCCATGGTAGCCAAGCAGAGTGGATTGGCGATCGACGCCCGTACCAGAAAACTGCGCATCGCGCCTCCCAACGCCGCGCGAGGGATCGTCCTCAGCGTGATCAGCGGAATTCTAATGGGCTTGTTTTATCCACTGGTGGAATTAGGAAGAGAGGGCGAAACTGGAGTCGCACCCTACGGACTCGCGCTGCTGTTTGCGGTCGGCGTTCTGTTTTCTACATTTCTTTACGTTCCGTTCTTTACCAACTTTCCCGTGGAGGGCCAGCCCATCGAGCTTGGCACGTATTTCCGGGGGACCAGGAAACAGCACCTGTTGGGCCTTGCGGGCGGCGTGATTTGGATGATCGGAGGGCTCTCGAATTTTCTGGCCGCGAGTACGCCCGCCACCGTCCAAGTAGGGCCGGCGGTCAGCTACGCACTGGGCCAGGGCGCAACGCTAGTGAGCGCGCTGTGGGGCCTGCTGGTGTGGCGCGAGTTCAAAGGCGCAACTCTTCGCATTAAACTGCTTCTGGCCTGCATGATCGTGCTTTTCGTGATCGGCCTCGGGATGATTTCAGTCGCGCCTTTGCACGTTTCACCGAAGTAATGCGTCTATAAAGTGGTGCTGAGCAAACTGATCCCGATAACGGTTCTGATGGCCGCGCCCATTTTCGCGGGTGAATATGCGGTCCTATCGAGTGGGCTACGTATTCATGTAGATCGGCACGAAATCGCAGACGGCAATGTGCGGCTGTTCTACTCCAACGGCGGGAACGCCGAATTTTCTGCCGGTCTGATTGCACGATTCGAACAGGACGACTACCTTCCCGCGCCGGCTCCGGTACCCACACCCGCCGCTTCCGTGGTAACGCCTTCCGTTCCGCGCACCAATCCAGAGACTTTGCTGCGCGACGCTGCGGTCCGCTACGCTCTCCCGGCGGAATTTGTGGAAAGCGTCGCCAAAGTGGAATCCGCGCTGAAAACCAATGCCGTCTCGCCCAAAGGCGCGGTAGGCGTGATGCAACTGATGCCGGACACCGCACGCGCTTTAGCCGCCGATCCGAATGACCCGGAGCAGAACATTGATGCCGGCACGCGGCTGCTACGCGAGTTGTTGATCAAATACGACAACGATGTCGTCAAGGCGCTGGCCGCCTATAATGCGGGTTCGGACGCCGTCGACCACTATCAGGGCTTGCCTCCATATCCCGAAACGCAGAGCTACGTCGACAAGGTGATCCGGAATTATCAACAAGCTGGCGGGCATTAGCCGCTAATCGGCCGCGGTGGCGTTGACCCGGCGCTGCCACCGTACGATGGGCCGCCGCGCGGCCGCGACTTCATCCACCTTCGCCGTGCGCGTAGAATAGGGAGCCTTGAGCACCAGGCCTGGATTGGTTTCGATCTCACCGGCAATCGAGATCATGGCGTCGGCGAACAGGTCGAGCTCGCGTTTACTTTCGGTCTCGGTCGGCTCAATCATCAGCGCCCCGTGAACGATCAGCGGGAAACTCACAGTATAGGGGTGGAATCCATAATCGATCAGGCGTTTCGCGATCGCGCCGGTGTTGACGCCCAATTTAGTCTGCCGATCATCGCTAAAGACACATTCGTGCATGCTGGGAGCCTGATAAGCGATCTGATAATAAGGCTCAATCAGCTTGCGGATGTAGTTCGCATTCAGCAGTGCGTCCATGGTGGCGCGCTTCAAGCCCTCACCGCCGTGTGCCATGATGTAGGCCAGCGCCCGCACCAGCACGCCGAAATTTCCGTAGAAGGCGCGCACCCGGCCTATCGACTGCGGCAGGTCGTAATTCCAGGTCCACTGGTTATCGACGCGTTTCAGACGCGGCAGCGGCAGATAAGGCTCGAGATGCTTTTTCACCGCGACTGCGCCTGAACCCGGGCCGCCTCCGCCATGCGGAGTCGAAAATGTTTTATGCAGGTTCAGATGCATTACGTCGATTCCGAAATCGCCGGGTCGCGCGATGCCCACCAGCGCGTTCATATTAGCGCCGTCCATGTAGACCATGGCGCCCTTGGCGTGCAAAATGCGCGCCACATCCGTGATGTTCTGCTCGAAAACTCCCACTGTATTTGGGTTTGTCACCATTAGCGCCGCGACATCTTCATTCACCATGCGCGCCAGCGCTTCGGTGTCCATCATGCCGCGATCGTTGGAGCGGATATTTTCCACCGCATAGCCGGCAATGCGCGCCGTGGCCGGATTGGTGCCGTGCGCCGAATCCGGGATGATGATTTTCTTGCGCGGATTTCCCCGGGCCTCAAGCAGCGCGCGCACCAGCAAAATTCCGGTTAGCTCGCCATGCGCTCCCGCCGCGGGTTGCAGAGTTACCGCGTCCATCCCGGTAATTTCCGCCAGACAGCGCTCCAGCTCGGCCATGATTTCGAGCGCGCCCTGTGAGAGCGAATCGGGTTGATAAGGATGAATCCACGCCAGGCCGTCGATACGCGCCACCTGTTCATTGACGCGCGGATTGTATTTCATGGTGCAGGAGCCGAGCGGGTAAAGGCCTAGGTCGATCGCATAATTCCACGTCGATAGGCGCGTGAAATGCCGGATCGCGTCCACTTCGCTCACTTCCGGAAAATCTTCGATTTCCGCGCGGGTGTTTCCCGCGCCGAGCGCTTTGACGGGGTCCACCGCGGGCACGTCCAGATCCGGAAGCTGGTAGCCTTTCTTGCCGGGGGAGCTTTGTTCGAAGAGCAGGAGCTCATTTTGCGTGGGGTGCGGACGAACTTTTTTGATCATCTCATTACACTTCACGATCCCGTTCGAGGCCAAAAGCCTCCGCGACGGCATCCATCTGAGGACGCCGGCTCATCTCGGTGCAACACAGAAGCATGGTGTTCTTCAATTCGGGATAGAATCGCTCCAGCGGCAGACCACCGATAATTTTCTTCCCCTCGAGAGAGCGGTTGATCTCTTTTACATCGCAGCCGTTGGCGGCGGTAACGAATTCGTTGAAAAACGGGCCGCTGAATCGCTGGGGCAGTTTCGCCGCCAGGTAATGAGCCTTCGACAAGTTCTGCTCAGCCAATTCCCGAAGGCCTTCCTTGCCATAGATGGTCATGTAGACCGTCGCCATCAGCGCGATCAGCGCCTGGTTAGTGCAGATGTTCGACGTGGCCTTTTCACGGCGGATGTGCTGCTCCCGAGTGGAAAGAGTCAAACAAAACGCACGGTTCCCGTTGGCATCCGTTGTTTCGCCGACTAGGCGTCCCGGCATCTGGCGGACAAATTTTTCCTTACAGGCGAGTATTCCAGCGAATGGTCCTCCGTAGCTCGGAGGAATGGCGAAGGATTGGAGCTCCCCTGCGACAATATCGGCGTCGCGGGGAGGCTTGAGCAGACCGAGCGAGACCGCCTCGCTAAACAAAAATATCAGCAGAGCGCCCCGCGAGTGCGCGATGTCCGCCGCCTGCTTTACATTCTCGACGATTCCGAAAAAGTTAGGCGACTGGAGAATCACCGCGGCGGTCTTATTATCAATGCTCCGCTCTAGCGCGGCCGTATCGATGAGGCCGGATTTGGCGTCGTAGCCGAATTCCTCGACCAACATCCCCTGGTGCTTTGCATAAGTTCCAAGCACGTCGCGATATTCGGGATGTACGCTGCGCGCGATCAGAACACGGTCGCGATTCGTGACACGCATCGCCATCATCGCCGCTTCGGGAACGGCTGACGATCCGTCATACATGGAAGCGTTGGCAACATCCATGCCGGTGAGCTGACAGATCATGGTCTGAAATTCAAAAATCGAGGTCAGAGTGCCCTGCGCAATCTCGGCCTGGTAGGGCGTGTAGGAAGTCAGGAACTCCCCGCGCGAAACCACTGTATCCACTAGCACCGGGCGGTAGTGATGATACACGCCCGCGCCCAAAAAATTGGCGTAATCGTTGGCGTTCTCGGCTCCGCGGGCGCGGAAATAGTCGACGATGTCGTACTCGCTCTTACCCGGAGGGATGTCGAGCGTCCGTTCGAATCGTACCTCTTCCGGTAAATACGCGAACAGATCTTCGAGGCTGGAGACGCCGATCGTGTCGAGCATCTGGCGGCGCTCCAGATCGGACTTCGGTAAGTATCTCAATGCGGATTATTCGGCTCCCACGTAGGTCTGGTACTCGGCGGCGGAGAGGAGTTGCTGGGCTTCACCCGGCGCCGTTGTCTTGATTTTAACAAGCCACGCCGCCCCGTGCGGATCTTCGTTTAGTTTTTCAGGCGAGGCTGTAAGAAGGGCGTCATTTACGGCCACCACTTCACCCGAAACCGGCGAGTAAACATCGCTCACAGCCTTTACAGACTCGACGGAGCCGATGGGCTTTCCCTTTTCGGCCGTCGCGCCGACTTTGGGCAAGTCGACGTAAACAATATCGCCAAGTTCCTTCTGCGCGTGGAAGGTGATGCCGACCGTGCCCGTGTCGCCCTCCATGCGCACCCACTCGTGTTCTTTCGTATAACGGAAGTTTTCCGGATACATATTTATTTCGCTCGTTTATAAAAGGGAGTCTGGACCGTGACGGCATCCACACCTTGGCCGCGCACCATCACCTGGATAGCGCGCCCGATTCCGGCCTGGTGCAGAGGCAGATAACATAGCCCGATGTTTTTGTTTAAAGTAGGCGCAGGGCCGCCGCTGGTTACCCAACCCGCCGGAACATTATCGATAGAGATTTCATAGCCATCGCGACCGATGCCCCGCCCTCTCATTTCGAAACCGGTCAGCTTGCGAGTGACGCCTTGTTCTTTCTGTTTCACCAGAGCATCCCGGCCGATAAAATCGCCTTTGTCCAGCTTCACGATCCAGGCCAGGTCCGCTTCCCACGGAGTAATGGTCGCATCGATCTCGTGCCCATAGAGCGCCATCTTGGATTCAAGGCGCAGCGTGTTTCTGGCGCCGAGACCGGCCGGCTTGATGCCGAACTCGTCGCCGGCATCGAGAATCTCCTGCCACAGGCGCGGTGCTTGCTCCGGCGCTATGTAAATTTCAAAACCGTCTTCGCCGGTATAACCGGTGCGGGCGATCCGAGCCGGCGTCCCGGAGACGGCTCCCTCGGTGAAATGATAATAGCGGATCGGTGCAAGCTCAATGCGTGTCAGTTTCTGAAGCGTATCGATCGCGCGCGGACCCTGAATCGCAATCTGCGCGTAACGAGTTCCGGCGTTCTCAACAGTCGTATCAAACTGGTTGTGAGCGGCGATATGCTCGTAATCTTTATCCTGGTTGGACGCGTTGACGCAGATGAAATAGTGATCGTCAGCCACTTTGTGGACCAGGATGTCATCCACGAATCCGCCATGCTCATACAGCAGCGCCGAATACTGCGCCTGTCCGATCCTGAGCTTGGAAGCGGCATTCGTAGAAACGTGCTCGACCAGCTTCAGCGCCTCCGGACCGCGAATCTCGATTTCGCCCATGTGACTGACATCGAACACACCCACGCTCTGCCGGACCGCGCGGTGTTCATCGAGAACGCCAGAATACTGCACCGGCATATCCCAGCCGCCGAAATCGACCATGCGGGCGCCCATGCGGCGATGGATCGCGTTGAGCGAAGTGGTCTTCAGTGCCGGAGCAGCCTGAGTCATGAAAGATTCAGGCTAGCACAGAGCCGTCCGGCGGGACCGGGACCAAAGGGGGGCTTGACAACCACCGGGGCTTGATTAAAATAAGGTCTGAGTTATGCCGGGCTGTGAACATAAGAGCGCGGAATTGGTGATGCGGAGTAACGGGGTGGATTACTTAAGGTGTCCGGAGTGCGGGCAGGTGTTCGAAGCCGAGGACCTCGAGCAGATTCCCGTTTACGACGACGAACAAGAGCCGCGACGAAAGCGGGCGTCCTAGTTATCTTGCGCCAGAGACCCCGGCGGCAGAAGCTCGCCGAAGCGCGAGTCGCGCTTCTTCAGCTCCCCTCTTTTTGCGGCGCGGGACCCATCGTGAGATCCTCAAAAGGAGCGTGAAATCAAAATCGTCATCCCCGCTCCGCATCGTGTCGATTGGCGGAGGGAATGGTCTATCCACTCTGCTACGAGGATTGAAGCGCTACGCTCAAACCGCGGAAGGCGCGCTCGACATTACTGCGATTGTCACCGTGACTGACGACGGCGGCAGTTCCGGACGCCTTCGCCGCGAATTCGATGTCCTGCCTCCGGGCGATATCCGCAATTGCATGGTTGCGCTTTCCGGCGATGAATCGCTGCTGTCGCGATTATTTCAGTACCGCTTCTCGAACGGGCGCGGACTGAAGGGCCACAGTTTCGGTAATCTGTTCCTGACTGCGATGACGCATCTGACCGGCGATTTCAGCCAGGCTGTGAAGCTCTCCGCAGAGGTGCTCGCGGTGCTGGGGCGGATTTATCCCTCCACTGCCGCCAATGTCGTTCTCGAGGCGACACTGGCGGATGGACGCAAGGTAAAGGGCGAGACGCGCATCAGCCAAAGCCGGGAGCGAATAAGCCGCATCGAAATGCGGCCGCGCCGGCCCAAGCCGCTGGCCGAAGCGATCGAGGCCATTGGCCGCGCCGACTTGATTACGTTTGGGCCAGGATCGCTTTATACCAGCGTGATTCCCAATCTGCTGGTCGATGGAATACCGCGGGCCATCGCCGCCTCACCGGCGCTGAAAGTGTATTTCGTGAACCTTATGTCCCAACCCGGCGAGACTAGCGGTTTCCGCGCCTCCGATCATGTGGCTGCTCTCCTTCGCCACGCGGGCCGCGCGGTCAGCCGTTCTTTGATCGACGTGTGCGTGGTCAACACTCGTCCTATCGCGGGTGTGGTTTTGGATCGATATCAGGCGCGGACGGCGAAGCCGGTCGAGAATGACGTCGCGACGCTGGAGCGAATGGGGCTGCGTGTCCTCGGAACGGACTTGCTGCGGATGTCGGGCGAACGATATCGGGAGAAAATTCGCCACGATCAGGGCGTGATCGGCGCAATTGCGCTGGAGTTGGCGCAGTCGGGCCGGCGCGCCAAGCTTAAACTCACATCATGAACACCACTGTCGTCATTCTGGCAGCGGGCTTGGGCACGCGCATGCGATCCAAGCGCGCCAAGGTTCTGCATCGCGCCGGCGGCCTGACTTTAATTGAGCATGTAACTGGCGCGGCGGGAATCATAGCATCCCCGGACCGGATTGTCGTCGTCACTGGACATCAAGCCGAGCAGGTGGAGGCGCTACTGAGTCCGACCGGCGTGCGCTTCGTGCGCCAGGGCGAGCAAAAGGGAACCGGCAATGCGCTCGCCGCCTGCCAGAATGCCGTTTCCGGCGACGGCGGCCTGCTGATGGTTTTATACGGCGATACGCCCTTGCTTTCGGCGGCTACTCTTACGCGATTACGCGCTATCCAGGCCGATTCGAGCGCAGCGGCCACGCTGATCACCACTACTCTGGCCGATCCCACCGGCTACGGGAGAGTGATTCTGGACGAAAATAACAGCGTCTGTGCCATTGTCGAGGAAAAAGCCTGCGCACCGGAGCACCGTTCGATTCGCCTCATCAACTCTGGAATATATTGCTTCCGGGCCGATCTTTTGTGGAAGCATCTCGGAGAAATTCAACCCAATAATTCAGCGCGGGAATATTATCTGACGGACATCGTGGAAATTCTGAACCGCCACGGACACCGGGTTCTCTCGATGCAAGTTGAGGATTCAAGCGAGCTGCTGGGCATCAATACCCGTATCGACCTCGCCGATGCGGACCGCATCCTGTGCCGGCGCAAAGCCGAGGAGCTGATGCTCTCTGGGGTCACGATCGAGCACCCGGAGACGGTGACCATCGAGGCACGCGTGCGAGTGGGCCCCGACACCGTGATCGAGCCCTTCGCTCGACTGCTCGGAACCACGGAAATTGGCGCCGAGTGCCACATTGGCGCTGGATCGATCGTCGAATCCTCCGTTCTTGCGGATCGCGTGATCGTCAAGCCCTATAGCCTGATCGCCGATTCTCATGTCGCGACCGGCGCGCAGGTTGGTCCTTTTTCACGTCTACGGATGAATACGGAAGTGGGTGCGAATGCCCGCGTCGGCAATTTTGTCGAGTTGAAGAATACGCGCCTTGGAGAGGGCGCGAAGAGCCAGCACCTGGCCTATCTAGGCGACGCTGAGATTGGCCGTCTCGTCAACATCGGCGCAGGAACGATCACCTGCAATTTCGACGGAGAGAAAAAGCACGAAACCCGAATCGGCGCGGGCGCTTTTGTCGGAAGCAACGCTACTCTGGTGGCGCCAATTGAGATCGGCAAGGAAAGCTACATCGGAGCCGGCAGCGTGATCACTAAGCCTGTGCCGGAGCAGTCGCTGGCGCTCGGTCGCGGGCGGCAGGTGATCAAGGCGGAGTGGGTCGCGAAGCGAAAAAACAAGAAAACGGAATAGGATGCGTTACTTCTTCTGCGCTGGCCGTACGATGATCAGTGTCGCCACGTCGACCCCCTCTTCGTCGGTTACGTATTGGACGGTCACGCGGACTTTCGCTCGCAACTTCCCATCGATCTTCGTCTCAGGAGTGATACGGAAAACGCGTTTCTGGGTTTTGCCCAGCACCACGCGAGAAACCGTGATCTTACCGGAGGTGGAATCCACCACCGTGCCCGCAAAGAAGGTATTGGGCTTTTCGGTGTTCTGTTGCGGGTCCTGACCTTCCTGGACCTGCAACGCGCGGCCGTGCGTAGCCATCGCAGCGAGGGCCAGATAGAGCACGGAAGCAGACACGGTTCTCCGCACTGACACTAGAATACTTGAACTCCGCGCCGGAGACATCCACTCGAAGATGAACGTTCTTCGGAATTATCCCCTTGACATACCCACGCATTTCTGAGATCATAGGTCATGGCAGGAATAATTGCAGCCCATCATCAGGACGAAGACGCCGCACGCGCTTACCTCGAAGCTAAGTTGTGGCCGGATGGTCCGGTCTGTCCGCATTGCGGCATCATCGGTGAAGCTTTTCGACTGAACGGCGAGACCACAAGAAAGGGTCTGTGGAAGTGTTCGGCCTGTCGTGAGCCGTTCACTGTTACCGTGGGAACAATCTTCGAGGATTCGCATATTCCGCTGCATAAATGGCTGTTTGCGATCTACCTGATGTGCAGTTCCAAGAAAGGCGTCAGCGCTCATCAACTGTGGCGCAATCTGTGGGGCGTCGATGAAACCGGACGGCAAATCGGCAGTTACAAAACCGCGTGGTTTATGGCGCATCGAATTCGTTGGGCACTCGGTCGGGAGCCAATCGCATCAAAGTTGTCCGGCATCGTTGAAGTCGATGAATCCTACATCGGAGGGAAGACAACGTATGCGCCGGTCTTCAATAAAAAAGGCGAGCGACAGAATCCGATGATCGGAAGAGAACATCCGCGCACCCATAAAGCCGAGGTTGTAGCGCTTCTAGAGCGCGGCGGGGATGTTCGTTCCTATCACGCTCACCAGCGGGTCACCGGGGAAAGCATCCGGCCAGCGCTGGATGAAATGGTCGAAAAGGATTCTCACATCATGACCGATTCAGCCAGCCTGATGCGGATCGAAAAGCACGGCTGGAAGCATTCTGCGGTCGATCACTCGAAAAAAGAATATGTGCGCCATGAAGACGGGCTGGTAATCTCAACGAACACGGTGGAGGGATACTTCTCGATTCTGAAGCGCGGCATTAATGGAATCTATCACCACGTCGGGAAAGCCTACCTCGATCAATACCTGCGCGAGTTTGATTATCGCTACAACGTCCGCAAGCTGAACGATCAGGACCGCTCGGTTCTCGCTGTTAAGAAGACCAGCGGCAAGCGGCTAATGCTGAAAGAGCCAAAAGCACCAGCGCGGAAAAATACTTAGAATGCGCGTCCAACGCAAATTGCGTAGATTACATAGATTGCACAGATTGCACAAAAGCGCATAAGTGATAAAAATAAATAGCCCAATAGCTTAAAAATGGGTAAATTTTTGGAACTATAGGGATAATTCTGTGCAATAATACCCGTAGGGCTTCCCGTATTTGTACCGGATATGCGCGGAACGGCAGTTTCTCCGATGGAGAATGGCACGCTCCAAAAGAGGAAAGCTCAGGGTCATTGCCTGAGCTTCCGTTATCCCGGAGCGGGAAAGGGGGAATACCCCGTGGTAATCTACACGCCTAACATCGTTGGGTATGTCCCGCCGAAGGGCTTTAAGATCGTCAAGATCGAAAAGCTTGCCGACGGTTCATACGAGGTAACGCTTGAGCCTGATCCCCTTTAGGGGACTAAACTTTAGCTTAGCCTCAGGTCGGGGAGCGAGCCAACGCTCCCCTTCCTGCAACGATTATAATCTTGCTCTTTACGATGTTGTCAACGGTAAAACGAGGTGTACATCAATGATACTAGTCAAACTGCAAGAGGCATTAGCCGAGATAGGCTCCCAGCGCAAGGCGCTGGACGAGGTCGAGGTGCAGTTGCGCTCAATGATCTCAAGGCTATCAGGGGTGCCGAATATCACTTCCCCGGTATCCCGGCCCGTCGCGGCTCAGCCGACAGGAAGGCAGAAGGATCGGGACAAGCTGGACGACGTTGCAGAAATACTCCGAGCGGAAGGCAAGCCCCTCCATATCACGATAATCGCAGAGCGCCTATCTCTGAAAACCGGAAGGAAAATTCCGAGAACTACGATTGAGCCGGGGATAAATCGCCATATCGCAAAAACCAAAGTACCCAGAATCGCAAAGTTCGCTCCGAGCACTTACGGGTTGCCGGAATGGAAGGTTCAGCCTACACTCGCTCACATTGCTTAATCGAGCGAGCGGCTGTGACGAAATGGCAGACGTGCGAGTGTTGGACACTCGCGGGCATAGCCCCGTGCCGGTTCAACTCCGGCCAGCCGCACCATACAATTTGGTCCGCGCCATGATTGGCCCCGAGCTAGTTAGTTGCTGGCTAAAACTTGGCTGGGCAGAGAAACACTTCGACACTTTCAACTCCGAATTGGAGGCGTGGCAAAAGGATCGTCCGCATGCCATCAGGAGAGAGTGTCAAGCTGAGGGTCGCCGCCACTCCCTTTTCGTCGATATCTTGAAGAATCCGCCGATAGATCGATGGTCCCTTATTACCGGAGATTGCATCGGGAATCTGCGCTCCGCGCTGGACCATCTTGTTTACGCACTGGCTATCCAAAATAGCGGTGCCAATCCCCCTCCGAATGCCAGGAAACTTCAATTCCCGATCTGTGATACCCCCGATGCCTTCCGTGTCGAGCAAGGGCGTGGGAGAATGAATGGCATTGGCCGGAAGGCTGAGGCATTTATTGAGCGAGCGCAACCGTACAACAGACCGCACGCCTACCTCCCTTCGATCTTGACCGTCCTGCGAGACCTCAATGACCTTGACAAGCACAGATTGCTCAATATAGTCCTCAGTCACGCCACGGGCGGGAAGATAGAGTTCATACCCCCGAGGGGCACTCCTGTTGATGTTCACTGGCTGAGAAACCCGATAAAAACTGGCGCAGAAATTGCATTCTTCGATCTCGCCGCACCTGAGCCGAATGTGGACTACCGGTATGATATTACCTTTGGCATAACCATCAGCCACACTCAAGGACCATTCGGTAAACACGTTTCCCCACTCGGGACTGTTCTCGTGGCGCTCATTGGCGAGGTAAGGAGAATCCTCGATGCTGCAATTGAGATCTAACATTTGTTGTCTTCCTCAAAAACGTTGTACTTTCAGTGCAAACATAAAGAATGCCCAAGCCAATCCACATACCACTCCCAGAAGACGAAGCCGTAGCACTCCTGGGCCGCGTCAAGCCTACGGCAGACATGCCGCGTCAAGGGGCGCACCCAACGAACCCCAAGGTCAAAGATAAAAAGAAAATAATGCGTCCGAAGCGGGCGAAGTAGTCCGGCCTGTCACGATGAAAAGAATAGCGTTGCCGGTATGGGTATGTCAAGGGGATAATTCCGACGTTCTTTCACCCCTATAACACCAACACAGGGTGGTACAAGTGCGGCAGCCGCGCTTCCCCGATGGCCACCAGCTCACCTTGCGAGGTCACCGCTTTCACGTACCGGGCGTTGGCGCGGGCCTGAAAGGGCGAGACCCTGAAGTCGCGACCATTCCGGATCTGAGTGGCGGTGATCGCATCCACCGTCTCCAAAGGAAATTCGGGAAGTAACTGAGCGGCGGGAACCAACGCTTCCTGGATCCTGCCGTCAGCGGCCAATTCCGCCAGTTTCTCCAGTGTCCGCGCGCCTTCGATTTTAAAATCGCCCGAAGCGGTCCGCTTCAGAGTCTTTAAATGCGCGCCGCAGCCGAGCAACTGTCCGACCTCATGGGCAATGCCGCGCAAGTAGGTTCCCGCCGTGCAATGTACGCGGATCTCCGCTTCAGACCCGTCGAAATGCAACACCTCGAGTGAATAAACGCGCACAAGGACGGGCTTGAGATCCACCGGCAAATGCTTTCGCACCAGTTCATAGGCGGGCCGGCCCGCGATCTTTTTGGCGGAGATGGGCGGGGGCTGCTGCAGAAATTCGCCGCGAAAACGATCGAGAATGGATTCGAGATCCGCGCGATTAAAAGAGACGGCGGCTTTGAGGGAAACCGGCTCGCCATCGGCATCGTACGTATCTGTCGAGTATCCGAAATAAATCGTGCCTTCGTACACTTTATCGTTGCGGACATAAAACTGGGCCAGTCTGGTGGCGCGGCCAACCAACAAAGGCAGCACACCCGTGGCTCCCGGATCGAGCGTTCCCAGATGCCCGACCTTTCGCGTCCCCGCCAGCCGCCGCATCTTATTGACCACGTCATGCGAGGTCCAGTCGCGAGGCTTGTCGACTACGATGATTCCATCCACCTGTTTAATCTAGCAGGAAGGCATTCATCGACCCAGCACACCCTCGACGGCTCCGACGATCGCGCAGATCGCAATATGCGTGAGAAGTCCATAATGAATCCAGTGCCTCGTGTAACGGATGACCAACCAAGCATCTTCCATAACACGTCCACTGTGGGGGATGAAGCGTGCCTGGGACCAATAGGCCGAAATTCAACCTGGTACTAGCAGTTTGGAACGCCGAATGTGTATATGATGGTTTGTTATGAATGTTTCTGGCGCTCGAACCGGGGGCAGTGACAAGACCGCTCATATCCTGGTGATTGAAGATAATCCCGGCGATATAACCCTCTTACGGTTCGCTCTCGACCAGCAAGGAGAGGCATTTGAATTGCGCGTGCTTCGCGATGGCGCGGAGGCTCTAGATTTTATTCACGAACAGCGCTCCTCGAGCCGCGAAGATCCCAAACCCTGCGTGATTGTGCTGGATCTTCACCTGCCGAAGCACGACGGACTGACTGTACTGGCGGCGATCAAGCAAACACCGGCATTGGCGCATATTCACATCGCGGTGCTCACTTCGGCTGCAAGTCCTAAAGAAGAGGCCGAGGCCCGCGACTCCGGGATACGTTTCTATCGCGAAAAACCAAGCGATCTGGAGGAGTTCATCGAGGTAGCGCAACGTATCCTGGAAATCTGCAATGAACCTCTGGTGGCCGACGTCGCATAAGACTCACAGATTTCGAGGGTGAGAAAAAACCGCATCGGAATCGATACTGCGAGGTGATACTTGGTACCGTTTCCGATGCGGTCCGCCCAAGGCGGGCTTGGATCTTGGCATCAGCCCAAACCATGCTCCAGCCGAGGCCCGCGTCCATTGTTCCTCACTTAGAGCGGACTGAGCCGAAACCGACGATCCAGGAAGTATGAAGTTCAGTCCCGAATAAAAAACCCCTCTGTTGCAACTTGCCCAACGAAAGAAGGAGCGGTTTTAAACTCATACACCAACTCCCGCAAGCACGCTAGTATTTAGCACCCGTTTTCCCCATCGGCACCAGTTGCAAACAGAGGGCAGGTATTCAAAGGTACTTCTTCATCAATTCGAATATTCATATGCACGCTCCAGTCCACGACCGGCTTACTCTTCTTTCAACAACTTGCAGCGGACCGGCGCAGTCAGTCTGCGTGTGTGGGTCTCGGGGGTGTGGCGCTATGACACAATAGATTTTCAGGAGAGCGAACATAATCGTGCTCGTCAATCTTCTCCTACTACTGGCCATTCCGGCTCTTGCTCAAACCGCTACAGAAGAGGACTACCATGTCTACACGGATGCGCCGCGCCTCCTCCTGACGCAGCAGCGATTACGCCTGCTGCGCCGTGAGAGAGAGCGCCAGTCGATGCGCTGGGAGCAACTGGACGGGGTAATTTCCGGCGGCGCAACAATGCCTGAACCGGGCTTTGCGTGGGCGTTATATTACCAGGTCAGCCAAAAGGAAGCGGCCGGGCGCAAGGCGATCGAGTGGTCTCTGGGCAAGAATGTTGAGCCGCAGCGGGATCTGCGGCAATTGGCCCTGGTGTTCGATTGGTGCGCGCCTGTGGCGAGCAAAGAGCAAGCAGACCTGCTGGGGGAGAAGATTGAGCGCGGCCTGGCGGCTCCGCTCCCCGCGGCTGACGATGTGCGCGGATATAGCGCGCGCGCGCTGGCTGCGATCGCCGTCGCCGATCGCCTGCCGGATCACGGCAACGCGATTCTGCAAACGTTGATCCAGGAATGGTGGCGCGGCGCCGTCGTTAAGCGAATTAAGAATGGTCAACCCGCGATTCCGCGCGAGCAGGCCTACGCGCTTTATGAGATGCTGCACGCTATCCGCGACAATCTAAAAATCGATTTACGCGAATCCGCCTCGGCCTATTTCAAGGCATTCCCGATTGACCATGTCGCGGGTCATTATCCGAGCCCCTATCAGGGCGCGGAGAATGATTTCCGAATCCCGGTTTATGTTCGCGAAGGCGAGCCGGACCTTGCAGAAGCCTCCATGTCGCGAGCTGCCGAATTGGCCATGGTGGCCTTCGACAGCAATGCGCTCGAAAGCCAGTACCTCCAAGGCTGGCTGATGCAGGACCGTTTCCTGATGCGCAATGCGCTGGGTTCGGTGTACGAATTTATGTGGGCAAACCCATACCAACCCGGCCTTAGCTACTTCCAGATTCCGCTAGTATTCCACGATGCCGAAACCGGCCACGTCTTCGCCCGGACGAGTTGGGATGAGGACGCCACCTGGATCGGCTACTTTGACGGCCATCTGCAACTCTTCACCGGGGGCCGGATTCAAACGTTACGCCCAGGAGCGGCTACTAAGCCAGTGCATGTCGGGGAGGCGGTATTGCTCAGCGCCACTGAACCGTCCGCCGCAAAATTCCGCGCCGATGCCGAGGCGGTGTTCGTGCTCAACCTGTCCCCGCGCGCCCGTTATGGCGTAGAGATCGACGACCAGGAGCTATCGGAGGTGAAGACAGACGTGGGCGGTACGCTGGTGCTCTCCCTACCGGAGGGTATCGCCGCAAGCGCCAGAATTCGCAGGCTCAAGGATTGATCATCCCGGCGGCTGCGGAAATGCGATTCCGGCGGCATCCAGGCTGGCCTTTACTCTTCGGTTCAACTCGCGTCCGACGATGTCCTGTTTGGAGGGCAGAGTCTTGATTCTGGCTTTAACAGTGGCGCCACGGTCGGACAGCCGGTCCACTCCCATAATCTCGATCGGCGCCAGAATCAGCGGGCGGTAATCGCCATCCGCGGCCAACTCCTTCCCGGTGCTATCCAAAATCGCGAGCGCCCGGTCGGCATCGGCCCGGTACGACAGCGTCGCCTTGAAGATGTAGTAGGAATAGTCACGGGTAAGATTCGCTAGCGCGGTGATCGACCCGTTTGCAATAATGTGCACCGCGCCATCTTCACCCCGCAGGAGAGTAGTGCGGAAATTGATCTGCTCTACATCCCCGGACACGCCGTTGATCGTCACAGAATCGCCAATACGAATCTGATCCTCGAACAATAGGAACAGACCCCCCAGCCAATCCTTGATGAGCGTTTGCGCACCCAGACCCACAGCAATTCCCGCGACGCCCAACCCGGCCAGCAGCGGCTCGATGTGAAAATTCAACTCCGTCAGCGACATCACCAACGCAATGATCCAGATGAGAAGGCTTGCCAGCTTGCCGAGCACGGTGACCATAGTAGCCGCCCGATTTTCCATCTCGATCGAAGGACGGTCGCCGCGTTGATCCATTGTGCGCATTGCGTGAGTTCGCAGCCGTCTGAGCAGCCGCCGCGCCAGGAGACTCAGCAGCCATGCCCCGGCCAGAATCACTGCAACTCGAATCGCGCGCGGCGCCCACACTTCGGCGTGCGTCCATGCGGCGGCCAGGTTGCGC
Organism: uncultured Acidobacteriota bacterium; assembly: GCA_963799805.1. GTDB lineage: Bacteria > Acidobacteriota > Terriglobia > Bryobacterales > Bryobacteraceae > Palsa-187. Next base: position 355,111 of record CAWCYF010000001.1, on the reverse strand, counting down.
GAAATCTGCATATCTTTCCATCATGCGATAAAATGAATTTTGTGGCAGATAAAACGATTGAAACACCCGGAATCGGGAAATGGTTTCCGGCCGTGCTGGTGGGCTGGCTCATTCCCGGCGGCGGTCATTTCCTGCTGAAGCGGCCAGGGCGCGGCGGCTTACTGGCAGCGTGCGTTGCGGCGATGTTCTTACTGGGTCTGATGATGCGCGGCGCGCTGTTTCAGCCGCAGACCGGAGATCTGCTCACGACCGTGATTTACTGGGGCGGTTTCTTGGGCAACTTGATGTCTGGAATCTTATATTTTTTGACGGTCTGGCTGGGCTATGCGCAGGCCGATGCGGCCGGCCATGTGCATGACTATGGCACCAAATTCCTGGTCGCGGCCGGCTTGTTGAACATTCTCGCCATGGTTGACGTCTTTGAAATCGCCACCGGCGCGAAAGACTAATGCCGAAGATGAATCTCTCTCACTTCGAAGCCTGCATTCTATTCGCATTTTTCACGTCGATCGTGCTGGGCATCATCACGAAACGCACAGATCGCGCGCGCATCCGCTACGCCGCGTACTGCTTTGCATGTTTTATTGCGACGATTTTCGGGTTGAGCTGGCTGATGTATCTGGGACACGGATAGCGTACAGCTTATTTGCAGTCCGCGATGTGAATCGCTAAACTCGCAATCGTCTCCCATTTTCCGGCGGCTCCGCGCTCTACCCGATAGGTTTTCGTGGCAGCATCGGCGCGTACCCGCCAAGCGCTGGGATCGCTCGACGGCGCCTTCTTCAGGCGAATTGGGGTGGTGCTGCCGGTTTCCTTGGGCGTCCAGCTCTCGCCCCCTGTCATCGTTTCGTAAAGATCATAACGGGACGTGGTCCCCTGGGACCGATCGAGAACCAGCGCGCCCTCCGTGGGCGAGTCGAACCAGAACTGGGCAATCGAGCCGAACCGTGAATCTTCGAACAGCGGCCTTTGGTTCCAGGTCTTGCCCCCGTCGGTGGTCAGGAGCAGGAACTGGTCTTTGGGCAGGGGCTCGACAATGTGGCCGCTGACCCAGCCATGCTCGAGATCCACAAATTGCATCTGCACCAGCGCCGTGAAGGGCAGGCGACGGAAAGGCTCCGTCCAGGTCTTGCCTCCGTCTTCGCTCATCAACAGGATGCTGTAAAGCGTGGTTGAGGCGGTATGCAGATTTCCGGAGAGAAATAATCTTGCGCCCACAGCCTGCACCGACGACAGCTCTAGGAATACGGCGCACGGATCTTCAGGCGAGCAGGTCAAGCCGAGCGCGTCGATATCCTGCGGTGTACAGGCATACTCGATATGCGCGGGTTCTTCGGCCGCGAGCGCCAGCGCGCATATTATCAGGGCGCAGGTCACCAGCGCGGGGGCGATCCTCACGAATTCTATTCTAGCGAGTGGCGTCTACAATGGAAGAGTGTTCGTGCCGCTTATTCCGACGCCGCTCGATCATCTAGGCCAGCGCCGTTTCTCGTTCTATCCGCCGATCGTAAATGTCGAGCATAATGAGTGGGTCATTCGCCGCACCACCTGGAGCGAGGTGCAGGTAATGAACACCAAAACGTCCAGCGAGCTGTGGGTCCCCCGCAGGTTTGTCGGCGAAGTATCGCTGGTGGAAGAGCCGGTCATGATCGTCGGCTTGGTCAAGGAGCTCGAGTACACAGGCGAGGTAGTGTTGCCTTATATCCGCCGCGTCATCGAGATGCCCCGGGCTGTAAACGATTCGTTTCGTCCGCCGGTTCGCGCGGCGCAGCCCAATCGCCCCGCCCCGGTCATTGGGATCCGCCTCGAGACCAGCGCTGAGTCGCGCACCGGCAGGCGCATGCGCGCCGCCATAGCCGCGGGTATCCTGGCGTGCGTATCGGTGGCGATCATCGCGACCACGGGGTCGCGCGTTAAACTCTCGGCCGCGTCCGGCATTCACTTGCCGCTTCAGCCGGGTGACGACTACGATTCTATCGTGAGGCGGTTCGGTCCCCCGCTCCGCGATCGCTGGTTTGAAATCGGCAACGTGCAGTATCGCAGATTATCGTACCCGCAGCGATCCTTCGCGCTCATCCTCATGGGCAGCGATCGCGGTCACGTTTCGTATATCGGCGCAGTCGACTCGTATGGCCGCGTGATTCACTCCGTGGATCTTCCGGATGGCCGCGATTCCGCCCAGCTAATCAGAAAACTGCGGTGATCCCGAAAAAAGTCGGGGTGCTCTCCGGCGCATTCAACCCGGTTACGCGCGCCCACCTGGCGCTGGTGGACGCGGCGCTCACGCTGGTAGATGAAGCGATATGCGTAGTCCCTCGTATTTACCCTCACAAGAAGCTGCAGGGAGCCAGCATCCAGGACCGCGCGGACATGCTCCGGCGCGCTGGCGGGCATTACCATGTGCACGTGAGCGAGCGTGGTCTGTTCAACGATATCGCGCAGGAGCTCCTCCTCATTCGTCCAGAGGCTGAACTTCTATTTCATCTGCGGAAGCGACGCCGCCGAGCGCTTTTTGACTTGGGATTACGGCGAAGCCGGTGCGGTGGAACGGATGCTTCGAGCAGTTCCAGTTGCTGGTGGCCGCTCGTCAAGGCGTCTACTTTCCGCCCGAGCACGTCCGGCATCGAGTGCATGGCCTTACTCTTCCATACGCCTTCGACGAGGTCTCATCGACCGAGGTCCGCAGGCGCATTGCCGCGGGCGAGGAATGGGAACACCTGGTACCAGCACCCATCATTAAGCTGGTGCGCACGATCTATCGCGCTAAGGCGTCCTGATGCACGGCGCGCTCGCCCCTTTCCATGTTCACTCTTAGTAAAACGAATAATCCGGCGATGAAAAACACGATCAGCGAAAGAATCGCTATGCGGTAACTCCCAGTGAACTGCAACGCGAGTCCGAACAGCAACGGACACATCCAACTGGTGCCCTTGTCGCTCACTTCGTAGACGCTGAAATATTCCGCCTCCTTACCTGTGGGGACAAGCTGCGAATAGAGAGACCGGCTGAGCGCCTGGCTGCCTCCCATGACGATGGCGATGATCGCCGCCACGATAAAGAATTGAAGCGTCGTTCTAACGGCCGCGTAAATATAGATCAGCACCACCGTCCAGATCATCAAGCTAAAAACCACCGCGCGCTTGGCGCCAATTGCCGATGCCAGCCAGTTGAACGCATAGGCACCGAAAAACGCGACGAATTGCACCATCAGAATCACCAGGGTGAGCTGCGATACGGGAATTTTGAGTTCATCGTTGCCGAACTGCGATGCCAGAGCGAGGACCGCCTGGATCGCGTCGTTATAGAGAAGGTATGCGATCAGAAAAGTGAAACTCTCCGGGAAACGGCGCACCTCGCGGATCGTGTGCACCAGTTGCAAAGTGACCGTGCGGATAGCGCTCTGACCCGCGGCGAGAACCCGCGATGGACCACGATTGCGCAGCGCCACTAGCGTGGGAATCGTGAACAGCGCCCACCATACGCCCGCCGAGCACAGGCTGATACGCACCGCCATTCCTTCGCTCATCCCGATCCGGTCGGCTTTGAGATACAGAATCAGATTAAGCGCCAGCAGAAGCCCGCCTCCCAGATATCCGATGCCAAATCCCTTCGATGAAACCGCGTCACGATCTTCACGGGGAGCGATCTCCGGGAGAAACGAATTGTATATGGCTTCCGCGGCGCCGAAGCTCACGTTGGCAAGCACGAATAACGCTCCGCCGAACAGGTACTCGTTGCCTTTAAGGAAAAACATCGCCATCGTGGCGACCGCTCCCAGATAGGCAGTAGCGGCGAGAATCTCTTTTTTGCGCCGACCGTAATCGGCTACGGCCCCGATCATGGGCAGAAAAATCACCTGAAGGATTACGGAGAGGCTGATAAGATAGCTCCAGTAGCTCCGGGAATCCACAACCAAGGCCAAGGGGATGGACCATGCCCCGCGTATCTGCCGCGGCCTTGGCCAGCACCGTCAGATAAGGTCCCGCGAACAGCGTCACGACCGTCGTCGAGAAGGCCGAGTTCGCGAAATCGTACATGTACCATCCGCGCTGTTCCTTCGAGCTATAGACGTTCATGGGACGGATTCCAGTATCCCAAGGCGGGCGGGGCGAAGGCTAAGGGCGGCGGGCCTTCACGATTCCGATTCGGTAGCGATCCAGTCCTTCGCGTGCCTTTCAAGAGCAATGCGGACCAATTGGCTTCTGGTTCGAACGCCGGTTTTATCGAAGAGCTGTTGCATAACGGCCTTCACCGAACTCTCCGAGATTTGCAGCTCGATCGCGATTTCTTTATTGGTTAAGCCTTCGAACACGGCTTTCAATACGGAGCGCTCCCGCGCGTTCAACGGCCGGGAAGTTCGCTGCTCTTCGGATCTTCCCGTAGCGCCCGCCACCACGGCGCGCACCGCTCTCGGGTCGAGCCACATCTCGCCGCGTACTACCTTGTGAATCGCCTGCACCAGTTCGGCGGGCGGGCTATGTTTCAGAAAGATTCCCGCGGACCCGTTCTCGAAGGCTCGCAGCGTATCGGAATCGCCCATTCCGGCAGTAACCATCAGGACCCGGCCCTCGAACCCGTGTCGTCTGGCTTGTTCAAAAAAGGCCGATCCTTGTTCCTCGCCCAGATCGTAGTCGAGCAGAACGATATCGGCCTGCTCCCGGTCGAGAACAGTCAGAGCTTCGGCAATGGATGCACAGTTCCCGACAATCTGAAAGTCAGGCTCGGACTGGAGTAGCCGGCTGAGGCTCTCCCGAAATAGGCTGTGATCGTCCACTAATAGAATCCGGATCTCCTGGCCCATAAGTCTCTTCCTCGCCTGAGAGCACGGGTGAAAGCTCCACAATGAAGCTGGATCCGTGTGGCTCGGGCTCATATCGCAAATCGCCTTGAAAAGAGCGCATGAACGCTCGCGACAGATACAGACCAAGTCCCGTCGCGCGGGCGCCTTGCTGGAACGGCCGGAACAGCCGTTCGGGATTAGCAACGCCGCAGCCGCTGTCGCGGAACTGCACCAGGACCCGCTGTCTCTCGGTCCTCGCAGTCACGATCAGTTCCCGCTGCCCCTCCTTGTTCATGGCGCGTTCGCTGTTCTTGGTGAGGTTCAGGAAGACCTGCATCAGACTTTGACGGTCTGCCCAAACTGCGGGAAGTTTATCTTCGATGGCCCAGTGCACGTCGATTCCGGCCTCGCTCAATGCAGGTTCGACAACGATGCGCAGCTCCTCGATCAGGGACTGAAGATCCACGCCGGCAGCCTGATTCGCCATCTGGCGTAGATCCATGGCGGCGATCTTCTCGAGTGCCAGAATCAAGGTTCCAAGCGCCTCGAAGTCTTTACTTTGCGCCAGAGCCCCGCTGCGCGCCAGATTCTGGTGCACCACCGCGATGGCTCCGCAGACGTTTCGAATTTCATGCGACACCGCGCCCACCAGAATTCGGGACCCGGCCAGCAATTGATGCAGGCTGAGCTCTTCGCGGCTTCTGAGCTCCTCCGAGGTATCGACCACCATGGCGGCCAGGCGCGGTCCCACGCTCGTCTGATAGGTCGAAAACCAGACATCGGCCAGGAACACGCCGCCGTCGGCGCGGTGCCCGCGGCACTGCATTACGGTGCGAAAAGACTGGCGCTTGCGATCAAGCCCGGGAACATTTACAAGCGACGGTAAATATTCGCGAATCGAGCGGCCCGGCAAGCGCCCGGAGGAAGAGCAAACAACCGGTGCGCCGCGTCGTTGGCCAGCAATACACGGCCTTCCGCATCGGTCGTAAAAATCGCCGCGGGACTGCTGTCCACTAAAATCGTGAGCTGCTCTTCCGCTTCCCTCCGGGCTGCACTTTGATCCTGGATTTGTTGCAGATGCTGGAGCGCGATCTGCCGGCTGCGAACCATTTCAAAGACAAACAATCCGGCGCAGAAAAACGCCGCAAAAATCAGGATGTCGCGCGGCACGCCCGATGCTGTGAACCACTCGAAACTATCGAAGAGCTCCGTCAAAAACGTACACAGCGCCGCAACCAGCCCAATTTGCCAACGGCTCAAGACGCTTCCCACCAGCAACATGGGGAACAAATATAGGAAGCCAAGGGGAATTTCCCGCTCGATCCGCCAGTCGGCGAGTGCGATCGCCCCGATCATGATAGCGGCCCGAAGCAGGACCGCTTTGGGACTGCCCCGCAGAAGGAAAGACAGCATGATAGTAGAGCCGGCAACGCAGCGCCGCCGCTTGTTTTCATTCTAGGCCAGGTTCGCGAAACCCGCTACGCGGATAGCCAAAAGATATTGCCTTAATAACCGAAAGATAGGGGCGAATGTCTCCCTGGCACATTTACAGTTAAAAGTGGAGAGGTATGATTGTCCGCTATTTCTTTGCGCTCACGGCGTGCGGCGCGAGCGCTTTCGCACAGCAAAGTTTCACCTGGGAGCAGATCCAGCAAAAGTTCGAGAGCACCAACCCGACTTTGAAAGCGGCGCAAATGAATATCGATGAATCCAGGGCGAACGAGATCACCGCGTAATCTCCGTCCCAACCCGGATATTAGCGGGACCTTGGATCAAATTAATCCATTCACGGCACAGCCCTCGCCGAACGGCACGGGCGGAAATACCTACAATCCCTTCGCATTCGCGTTGCCTTCCGCCTCAATCAGCTATCTGCATGAGCGGCAGCACAAGCGTGAGTTGCGGCTCAAAGCCGCCCGAGAGTCGACGGATATCGCGGCTTCTACGTACACGGATCAGGAAAGAACTCTGCTTTTCAACCTCCGTAATGCATTCGTCCAGACCCTTCAAGCCAAAGCAGTGTTGCAAAATGCGCGGGAGAATCTGGAGTACTGGGATCACGAACTCGAAGTGAACCGCGATCGCTTTAAAGCGGGAGACCTGGCCGAAGTGGATCTGGACCGGCTAGAGCTGCAGCGCGTTCAGTTCGAGTCGGACTATCAAACCGCGATGGTGAATCTTCGGACCAACAAGATTCAACTTCTGGAGTTGCTGAACGATCGAACCCCGGTCGACCAATTCGATGTAACTGGCGCGTATGAGTTCAGCGAGAAACTGTTGCCTCTCGAAGAATTTCAGAATGTCGCGATGGAAACTCGGCCGGATCTGAAGGCCGCCATGCAAAACGTAGAGTTGGCCCAGACCAATCATCAGCTCGCGGTCTCCAATGGCTCGACAGATCCGACCATCAGCCTGGATTTTGCGCGGAATCCGCCGATATCCGGTTTACGTCGGCGTTACCGTCAGCATCCCCTTGCGGATTTTCGACCGCAACCAGGGCGAGAAAGCGCGGACGCAGCTCGACATCGGGCGGAATGAGAGATTGCGCGATGCGGCTCGAGCCCAAGTGTTTAACGATGTCGATTCGGCTTATTTCACTCTGGTCAGCAGCGTGAATTTGCTGCGGCCGTATCGCGACAAGTATCTGAAGCTGGCGACCGAGGTGCGCGACAAAATATCGTTTTCCTACCGGAACGGAGGGGCCTCTCTGCTGGATTATCTAGATGCGGAAAAATCTTACAGAGACACCCGGCTGTCCTACTTAAATCTTGTCGGTGCCTATTTGACCACGGCAGCTCAGATGAATCTGGCAGTGGGGCGCGAGGTTATCCAATGAATCGCATAATCTTCATAGAAGCAACTCTGGGTTTGGCATTCAGCCTTTTCCTCGGCGGGTGTGAACGAAAAGTGAATGCTCAGGCGAATCTGCTCGCCGAAACGGCTCCACCTCGCGCGGTGGTTGAGCCGGATACCAATGCCAGCAACTTCCAGGTGGCTCATCCCGATCAGTTCCCGCTGGCGACTGCCGGCGCACATATCGCCGCGCCGGAGTTGAACGTAACTGGAGCGGTCAATCCCGATGTGTCCCGGAACGTGCCTGTAATCTCACTCGCATCCGGGCGGGTGGTCGAAATCGACGCGCGGCTCGGCGATGTAGTCAAGAAAGGACAGCTCCTTTTCAAGGTCCGCAGCACGGATATATCCGGGGCGTTTTCCGATTACCGGAAAGCCGTCGCTAATGAGCAATTGACGAAGGTGCAGCTGGATCGCGCGAAGCTCCTCTTCGAGAATGGTGCGATTGCCAAGAGCGCCCTGGAAGTCGCCGAAAATGCCGAGAACGACGCCATCGTGGATCTACAAACGGCGGAGGAACACCTGAAAGTATTAGGCGTTGATCCGGCGCATCCTGACGGAATCGTAAATGTATTTGCCCCCGTTTCCGGCGTGATCACCGACCAGCAAATTACCGTTTCCGCGGGCGTGCAGGCCCTGACACCTCCCAACCCATTCACGATTTCCGATCTCTCTCACGTCTGGATTATCTGCGATGTGTACGAGAACGATCTTCCGCAGGTTCATGTTGGCGAGTACGCGGACATCCATCTGGACGCGTATCCTAAACGGGTTCTGAAGGGCAGGATCGATTTTATCGCGCCCATACTCGATCCCACCATCCGGACCGCCAAAGTTCGCCTGCAGGTAGAAAATCCGGGTCTCCTGCGCATCGGAATGTTTGTGACCGCCACATTTCATGGCGAGACGAAGGAAACGCATGCCATGGTGCCGGCCAGTGCGATTCTGCATTTGCACGACCGCGAGTGGGTCTATACGCCGGCGGGCGATGGAAGGTTCCGGCGCGTCGAAGTGATGAGCGGAAACATGCTGCCCGGCAATTTGCAGGAAGTGGTCTCCGGTATTAAACCCGGAGATCAGGTGGTCGCGAATGCGCTGGTTCTGCAGAGCACCGTCGAACAGTAAGGAATCGCAGTAATGATTCGCGGAATTGTTGATTTTGCGCTAAACAACCGGATTCTGGTGCTGGCTTTTGCAGTGCTGCTGTTCATCTGGGGCGCCATCTCATTCCACCAGCTTCCAGTCGAAGCCTACCCCGATGTTGCTAATAACTATGTCGAGGTCATCACGCAATGGCCTGGCATCTCGGCCGAACAAATTGAGCAGCAAGTGACCGTTCCGCTTGAAATCGCGATGAATGGAATCCCTCATCTTACTGCCCTGCGATCCTTTTCACTCTTCGGTTTGTCCGACCTGAAAATGACTTTCGACGATGAATCGGAAAACGACTGGAACCGGGAAAAGGTTTTGGAGCGGCTTGCGCAGGTTACTCTGCCGCCCAATGTCCAGCCGCAGATGGGCACAGATTGGAGCCCGGTCGGACAAATCTACTTTTTCACGCTGCATTCCACCAACCCGGCGTATGACGTGATGGAGTTGAAGTCCATTGAGGACTGGGTTATCGAGAAGCAATTCAAGTCCGTGCCGAACGTAGTTGATGTTGCCAGCTTCGGTGGCCCCACTCGGGAATACCAAGTTCGCATCGATCCGAATAAACTGGTCGCCTATGGGCTCAGCATCGGTCAGGTGGAGCAGCAGCTCATCAATAATAATGCGAATGCCGGCGGCAGCTTCATTGAGGAGGGCCTGCAACAAACCAACGTCCGCGAGGTGGGACTGGTCGATAACGTACACGATATCCAGGAGACGGTGATCACGACTAAGGGCGGAACGGCTCTGCGGATCAAAGATATCGCCGTCGTCGCACAGGGCCCGAAAATCCGGCTGGGACAATTCGCCAGATCCACCCATCTGCCTGACGGGAAAATCATCGATAACGACGACGTGGTCTCCGGTATCGTCCTGTTGCGGAAAGGCGCGGATTCGGATTCGACGCTCGATGGAATTCATAAGAAAGTTGAGGAATTGAACGACCATATTCTTCCTCCCGGCGTGAAAGTGGTTCCGTTTCTCGACCGCAGCGATCTGATGCATTACACCACCCATACGGTCCTGCACAATTTGACCGAGGGCATCATCCTTGTGGTCATTATCCTGTTCGTGTTTCTGGGCAATATCCGGGGCGCGCTGATCGTCGCCCTGACCATTCCGTTCTCTCTGCTGTTCGCTGCGACCTGTCTTAGTCTCAGACATATTCCGGCGAACTTGCTCTCGCTGGGCGCGCTCGATTTCGGCATGGTGGTGGAGGGAGCGGTGGTGATGGTGGAGAACATCATCCGCCACCTGGGCCGGCAAGAAGCGGTGAATACGAGGACCCCAATCGAGAAGATTCGCGCAGCCGCGCACGAGGTTCAGCGGCCGGTATTTTATGCGATTGGCATTATTATCATTGCCTACCTTCCCATCTTCACCTTGCAGCGAGTAGAGGGGCGCTTGTTCAAGCCCATGGCTTGGACCGTTGCCTTTGCGCTGTTAGGCGCGTTGATGTTTTCGATGCTGCTCGCGCCGGTATTGTCGAGCATTTTCTTCCGGAACGGCACTCGTGAATGGCACAATCCGCTGATGACCTTCCTTAACGCGCGCTACCGGATAGTATTGCGATGGGCCATTCGCTGGAGATGGGCGACGGTCGGGATAGCATTGGCGGCCCTGAGCCTTGCGGTCTTTTTGGCAGTCGCTGTAATCGGCTCCGAGTTTCTTCCACACCTGGATGAAGGGGCCATCTGGGTGCGTGGCACGCTGGCGCCTAGCACCGGACCGAGTGAAGCCGTCCGGCTCGCCAATCAAGCCAGAGTATTGCTTTGCTCCTGGCCCGAGGTGACCCAATGCACGAGTCAGGTTGGGCGGCCGGATGACGGAACCGATGCAACCGGATTTTTTAACACAGAGTATTTTGTCGATCTAAAGCCGAAGGAACAGTGGCGTCCGGCTTTTCACCAGAATAAGGATGAGCTCATCGCTTCTATGAATCGTGAGCTGGAAAAAATTCCCGGCGTAATCTGGAATTTTTCGCAGCCTATCGCGGACAACATGGAGGAGGCGGTGAGCGGTGTTAAAGGAGAGCTGGCCATCAAGGTCTACGGCGACGATCTTAAAACTCTGGAAGCGACGGGGGATCAGATCGTAGGAATCATGCGCGGGATTAAGGGAATTCAGGATGTGGGATTGTTCCGGCTCATCGGACAGCCGAATCTGAATCTCGAAGTGAATCGCCTGCAGGCCCGCCGCTATCAGATCAATGTCGCGGATGTGCAGGACGCTATCCAAACCGCAGTCGGTGGCAACACACTCACTCAGGTGCTCCAGGGCGAACAACGGTATGACCTGGTGATGCGCTATCTCCCTCAGTATCGCGATACCAAGGCAGCGATTGAGAACATCCGCTTATTGTCGCCCACCGGCGAAAGGGTATCCCTCGCGCAGCTCTGTAACATCACGACTGTGGATGGCGCATCCGAAGTTTATCGCGAGGCTAGCCAGCGCTATGTCGCCATAAAATACGGCGTGCGCGGCCGGGATCTCGGCGGCGCGGTCGAGGAGGCAATCCGGAAGGTTAACCAGCAGGTGAAATTACCGACGGGCTACCACATCGATTGGGCCGGCGAGTACGAATCGCAAAAACGGGCGCAGCGCAGGCTGGCGATCATCATTCCCATCACGCTGTTACTCATCTTCCTGGTCCTGTACTCGATGTTCAAATCGATGAAATGGGCCTCGCTGATCCTGATAAATGTGGCTATGGCGCCTATCGGCGGAATGCTCGCGCTGTACTTTAGCGGGACAAACTTCAGCGTGTCCTCCGGAGTCGGATTCCTGGCGCTGTTCGGAGTCTCCGTGCAGGTGGGTGTTATCTTGGTTGAGTACTTCAACCAACTGCGTGCCCGCGGTCGGTCAATTATCGACGCCACCCTGCAAGGTGCTGTCGTACGGCTGCGCCCCATCATGATGACCATGCTAGCGGCCGCGCTGGGCCTGGTGCCGGCCGCGACTTCGCACGGGATCGGCTCGGATTCTCAGCGCCCGTTCGCTATCGTCATCGTCGGAGGCCTTCTGGCCGCTCTCTTAATGAGCATCTTCCTGCTGCCGACCTTGTACGTGTGGATGGCTAACGATCAAGACCGGCTCCCCGCGATCGACTCCGCAGAAGAAGAGGTCTAGTCTGAACGGAAAAAGCATAGCAGTTGTTCTCTGGACCATGAGCTGTCTATGGGCCGCGGATAACGCGCAGCATATCGAGTTCCCCGCCGGCGGCACTCTTCACGTGAAGAACTCGAGCGGCGAGCTCGATGTCGAGGGCTGGGACCAGCCCGGCGTGGAGATATCCAGCCTCGAGTCGGTTCACGCCACAATCGAGCGCCACGGAAATGAGCTCGACATCACATCCGTCCATCCCAAGCACGATCTGGAGTATCGTATCAGAGCGCCGCGTAACGCTCGGATCGTCATTGATCACTATATCGGCGAAGTCTATGTCGACGATATGACGGGCGATATCCGTGTCACCGATCATATGGGAGACATCCTCCTTCATCTACCCGAAGATCATCAATACTCGATTGATGCGAAAAGCAAGATCGGCGATGTGAATTCCGATTTCCCAGGGGACCATCGGCACACGCTGCTGTTCGGCGACCGATTTGCTCACGATGCCTCAACAGCCGTTCCCAAGATTTATTTGCGCGTCGGCTTTGGCGACATCCTCATCCTGAAGATTCGAAAGCCGCCCACGCCTGCGCCGCTGGCGCGCTAGAAGAGCATAATAACAGCCATGGAGCTGTTCGTTAAAGACGTTAGATACTCCCTCAGCACATTGCTGCGAAGCCCCGGCTTTACGATCCCGGCAGTGGCTGCCCTCGCGCTCGGCATCGGCGCGAATACAGCGCTTTTCTCAGTCGTGAATACTGTTCTGCTGAGACCAATGCCGTTTCCAGATCCGGATCGAATCGTACAGTTCACCTATATGTCCCCGGGCGGTGTGTACAGTCGAGCCTCTGAGCCAGCCTTCAATGTATGGCGGCAGCAGCGGGAACTATTCGAGGAGGTCTCTGGCTACAGGTACATTTCCGTAAATTTAACTGGCGTCGATCACCCGGAGCAGCTTCAATCGGCACAGGTGACCGGCTCTTTCTTCCGGCTGTTTGGGGCATCCATCGTGCACGGACGCAGTTTTACGTCGGAGGAGGATCGTCCGGGCGCTCGTCATGTCGTGGTCCTCAGTTATGGATTTTGGCAACGTCGTTACGGCGGAGATTCCCACGCGGTCGGCAAGTCCATTCTCCTGAGCGGCACGCCTTACGAAATTATCGGAGTACTAGCAGCTGGGTTTAATACCGAAGTTTATCCCCTACCCGATGTATGGATTCCCTTTCAAATCGATACGAACAGTAACGCACAAAACCGGTACTTCTCTGCCACGGGCCGTCTGAGACGCGGGGTGACCCTTGATAGTGCCAACGCGCAGCTTCACGCCGTAACCGAAGAATTTCGCCGCAAGTTCCCCGGTGCTGGCGCGACCGTTCTAGGCCCTCAAGAGCGCTTCGGCGTCGAGCTCCTGCGAGACTCAACTGTTGGCGATGTTCGTTCGCCTCTCTCGATTCTCGTCGTGACGGTTAGCTTTGTTCTGTTAATCGCGTGCGCCAATGTCGCTAACCTTCTGCTCGCCCGCGGGACATCCAGACAGCACGAGTTTGCCATCCGCATCTCTATGGGCGCCAGTCATGACGGATGATTCGACAATTGGTTACCGAAAGCGTGACGCTCGCAATACCGGGCGGCGTACTCGGCCTGATCCTCGGCATCACCGGAATCCGCGCCCTCCTCGCGTTTGCCCCCGGCAAGCTCCCTCGAATCGGAGACCATGGAGCTGCTGTCGTCATGGATTGGCGTGTTCTTGCATTCACCATAGCGGTTACGCTGATTACAGGTATCCTATTTGGTCTTATTCCTGCGCTTCGAGCCTCCCACACAGATCTTAGTTGTGCTCTTAAAAAAGGCAGCGCGCGTATTCGTAATGACTTTCGTCACAATCGGGGCCGCTCGCTGCTCGTCGTAGTCGAAACGGCGCTCGCGCTAATTCTCTTGATTGGATCAGCCCTGCTCATTCGTACTCTTATCGCGCTGCATTCAGTTGATCCCGGTTTCGATGCCCGTAATGTAGCGAGTATGCAAATGACACTCGGAGAATCTCGTTTCGAAAGCGCGTCCGCAGTAGACCGGCTTGTTCGCGACGGCTTGCAGCGCATCGCCGCGCTACCAGGAATTTCTGCCGCGGCCTCCACCTGGACGCTACCGCTGCAAACTCCCTCGAATCTCCCGTTTATCATCGTGGGGCGTCCGCTGAACGGTTCGTCCCATGGTTTTGCCCACTGGGCGAATATCTCGCAAGGCTATTTTGACGTTTTCAAGATACCCATCCTCCGAGGGCGCGCCTTTACTGACCAGGACAATCGTGCGTCGCCCGGCGTTGCTGTCATTAACCAAGCCATGGCTCGCCGATTCTGGCCCAAGGGAGACCCCTTGAATCAGCGGCTGGTCATCGGCAAAGGCGTTGGTCCGGCATTCGAAGAACCTGCCCGCCAGATCATAGGTATTGTTGGTGACGTTCGTTATGATGGGTTGAACCGCAATCCCAGTCCTATGATGTACGTTCCGGAGGCACAGGTCCCCGACGGGTTCAACGCTCTTCTGACGTGCATCGCGCCCATTATCTGGATCGTTCGAATTCGGGGGGAATCGCAGTCTCTCCGGTCGTCCATTGAGAACGAGCTTCGGCAGGCAAGCGGTGGAATTCCCGTGGGTGAAATGCGTCCCATGGATGAAATCGTGAAGCAATCTACCGCCCGCCAGCGGTTTATGATGCTGCTCTCAACGATTTTCGCGTGCTGTGCTCTCCTCCTCTCCGCAATCGGGATTTACGGATCGATGGCCTATTCCGTCCAGCAGCGCATGCGGGAGATGGGAATCCGCTTGGCATTAGGCGCCTATCCGAGCGACATTCGGAACATGATCATCTCTCAGGGCATGCGCCTCGCGTTCTCGGGAATCGTGATCGGGACCGTGGCGGCACTGGGGCTGGCGCGACTGATCGCGACGCTCCTGTTCGGAGTCAAGAGTTGGGATCCGCTGGTATTCACGATCGTTCCGGTCCTGCTCAGTGCGGTCGCCTTATTCGCGGTCTGGTTACCCGCGCGCCGCGCTAGCCGGATCGATCCGGCGCATGCGCTCCGGTCCGACTAAGCGGTGCGCATGGATTCCGATTTATCTCCGGCGATGGCTGCCTGCGCCGCCGCCAGTCGTGCGATGGGCACGCGGTAGGGTGAGCAGGAAACATAATTCATCCCCACGCGATAGCAGAACTCGACCGAGCTCGGGTCCCCGCCGTGCTCTCCGCAAATGCCGATCTCGAGCTGCGGCTTGGTCGTGCGACCCAGCTTGATGGCCATCACGATCAGTTTGCCGACACCTTCTTCGTCGATAGATGCAAACGGGTCGGCTTTGAAAATTTTCAGCACTTCGTACTGCTTGGAAAATTTCGTGTAATCGTCCCTTGAAAGGCCCATTGTGGTCTGGGTCAGGTCATTGGTGCCGAAACTGAAGAAGTCGGCTTGCTCGGCAACCTTGTCCGCGGTGACAGCAGCGCGCGGAATCTCGATCATCGTCCCGACCATGTAATGCTGATCCTGTTTTCCGGCTTTGCCCAGGACTTCATTCGCCACGCGCACCACAATCTCCCTCTGATTCTCCAGTTCTTTGGCGTCACCAACCAGCGGGATCATGACCTCCGGGATCACCTTGACGCCCTTCTTCGACACCTGGACGACAGCCTCGAAGATGGCGCGCGCCTGCATCTCCGTAATCTCCGGGTAGGTGATGCCGAGGCGGCAGCCACGATGCCCGAGCATCGGGTTAAATTCATGCAGCTCCTCGACGCGGTGCAGCAGCTCCGGTAGGCGTCTCTTCAATTCCCTCGCAGAAATGCCGTACTTCGCCGAAATTTCCCTCTTGGCCTTCGCATCGACATAGGGCAGCCGCGCAAGATCCACCATCAGATCCTCCCGTTTCGGGAGAAATTCGTGCAGCGGCGGATCGAGGGTGCGAATTACCACCGGAAAACCGTCCATGGCTTCGAACAGTCCGGCGAAATCTTTGCGCTGCATGGGAAGAAGTTTTTGGAGCGCCTGAGTGCGCGTCTTCTCGTCGCGCGCTAGGATCATCGCCTGCATGTGCGGAATGCGATCCTCGGCAAAAAACATATGTTCCGTGCGGCACAGGCCGATGCCCTCGGCTCCGAACAGTCGCGCGGCTTTCGCGTCGCGAGGGATATCCGCGTTCGCGCGCACGCCGAAGGAGCCGCGAAATTCGTCGGCCCAGGTCATCAGTTTGGCAAAGTAGGGCAACTTCGGATCGGGGTCCGTAGTCTTGGCCTGGCCCAGGTAAACCTTGGCGCTGGCGCCATCCATGGAGATCCAATCGCCTTCCTTTACCGTGATGGTCTTCCCGTTCACCGCGACCGTGAACTGTTTCGCGCGCTCCGTGATGTTGATCGCCCCAGCTCCTACGATGCATGGCCGGCCCATGCCGCGCGCAACCACCGCCGCGTGGCTGGATTTGCCGCCAACCGCGGTGAGAATACCCTTGGCGACATCCATGCCGTGAATGTCGTCCGGCGTGGTCTCTTTTCGCACCAGGACCACCGGTCCGCTTTTTCCCAGCTCCACAGCTTCATCCGCATTGAACACGGCCCGGCCGACCGCCGCGCCAGGCGATGCATCGATGCCGGTCGCAAGCAGAGTAAGCGTCTTTAGCGACGCTACATCGATCACGGGATGCAAAAGTTGATCGAGTTGCTGCGGTTGCACGCGCTGAACGGCTTCTTTCTTACCGATCATTCCCTCCTCTACCATATCCACCGCGGCGCGCACGGCGGCCGGACCAGTGCGCTTGCCGTTGCGCGTCTGAAGCATATATAGCTTGCCGTCTTCGATAGTGAATTCGAAATCCTGCATGTCGCGATAGTGCTGCTCGAGCTTGTTCGTGATCTCGCGCAACTGTTTGTACGCCTCTGGCATCGCCTGTTCGAGTTCGGAAATCGGCTGGGGAGTGCGGATGCCCGCCACTACGTCTTCGCCCTGAGCGTTGATCAGAAACTCGCCGTAAAAAAGCTTTTCACCGGTGGCGGGATCGCGCGTGAAGCCCACGCCAGTCGCTGAACTGTTCCCCATATTTCCGAACACCATCGCCTGAACGCTCGCGGCCGTGCCGATCTCATCGGGAATCTTCTCCATCCTGCGATAATAGGCGGCCTTGGGATTCCACCAGGAGCGAAATACCGCGTCGCGCGCCATCGCAAGCTGCTCGCGCGCATCCTGGGGAAACGGCTTCTTGGTCTCTTTTTGAACGAGTTTTTTATACTGATCGACAATTGCCTTCAGATCTTCGGCGCTTAGGTCCGTGTCCAGCTTGGCCTTAGCTTTGCGCTTCCGCTCATCAAAGATGTGGTCGAATTTTTCCATCTCGATGTTCAGAGCCACTTCTCCAAACATCTGGATGAAGCGCCGATAGGAATCATAGGCAAATCGCGGATTTCCGCTGAGCTTCGCGAGTCCTTCCACCGTGTCGTCGTTGAGCCCCAGATTGAGAATAGTATTCATCATCCCGGGCATCGAAAATTTCGCGCCGGAGCGGACGCTGACTAGCAGCGGATTGGCCGGATCGCCGAGCTTTTTGCCGAACTGCGCCTCCAGCTTATCGAGCGCGGTCAGAATCTGCCGGTTAATTTCGTCCGGGACCTGCTTGCCTTTCTGAAAATAAATATTGCAGACTTCCGTCGAAATAGTGAATCCGGGCGGCACAGGAATTCCGGCTCGGCTCATCTCGGCCAGGCCGGCGCCCTTCCCGCCGAGAACATCTTTCATGCTGCCGTCGCCGTCGGCCTTTCCGCCGCCAAAACTATAAACGTAATTGTTCACTTTTGATCTCCTGGGGTTACGATCTCCGAGAAATCAGCGACCGTTGAAAATTTTCGCAGCATGTCGCTCAACATGCTAAGGCGATTAGTTCGGACAGCTTCATCCGGCACGTTGACCATTACGGTATCAAAGTATCTATCTACGAATGGGCGCAGTGACGCGATATTCTCGAAGGGACCGAAGGCGCGCTCGTCATAAGCATCGTAGAGTTCCTTTTCGGGTCCGGGTTGCAGCATGTGGACATGGAATACGCCCCCACCCGTGAAATTCGCTTGCTTGAGGATATTGTTGATGCGTTTGAAGCTGACCGCCAGCGCCTCAAAATCCGGCGTGTGCCGCACTTTGTGAATAAGCTGCAAACGCTCTTCAACATTCTTGAGAGTGGAGATGCCGGCTTTAATCACGGCGTTAACCTCGTCGTATTTAAATCCACGAATTTCGCGGAAATAATAGTGCACCCGCTCGATCACGAAATCGGCGAGTTGGCCATCAAACAGCTTTCTAATACTGTAGCCTAGCTTCGCTTCCGCCAGAATTTTGACGACGCCTTGCGCGGCGCGCCGCAGCGCAAAAGGATCTTTCGACCCCGTGGGAACCAGGCCGATTTTGAAGCATTCGCGAAGTGTATCGAGCTTGTCCGCGAGCGCGAGAATCTGACCCTCTGCCGTTTCAGGAATCGAATCTTCCATGCCGACCGGCTGGTAATGTTCGTAGATGGCTCGCCCGACAGCCTCCGGCTCTCCCTGGGCTTTGGCGTAAAGTCCGCCGACCACGCCTTGCAGATCCGTGAACTCCTTCACCATCTCCGTAGTCAGGTCGCATTTGCACAGCAGTGCGGCGCGTTCCGTCGTCCTTGCTGCCATGTAGTTCCTTCACCAGCGCGACCACGCGATTAGTCTTCTCGAGATATGAACCGAGTTTGGCTTGGAATGTCACCTTCGCCAGGTCCGGCAGCCGCTCCTCGAGCGTCTTCGCCTGATCCACATCCCAGAAGAACCGCGCGTCGTTAAATCGCGCTCTCAGCACTCGCTCATTCCCGCGCTTCACCAAGCCCTCGGGATCGCCGCTGGTATTCATCACCGCGACGAAGTTCGGCGCCAGAATTCCCGGAGCGGTCTCCAC
The DNA here is from genome assembly GCA_963799805.1 of uncultured Acidobacteriota bacterium. Classification (GTDB taxonomy): domain Bacteria; phylum Acidobacteriota; class Terriglobia; order Bryobacterales; family Bryobacteraceae; genus Palsa-187. The sequence continues at coordinate 336,268 of CAWCYF010000001.1, read as the reverse complement.
TGAAAAATATTTTTGATGATGCCGCATCACTGTTGTGAGCACCTCGGCGGGAAGCTCCAGATACGCGGGATCGAACTCGCCGCGAATTGCCGCCGGATATTCCGTAATATATGTGAGCGTCTCGATCAAATCGGGATCGAGCTTCGCGCCGAGCGCGGAAGCTTCTTTCTCGATCTTATGCCGCCGCTCATGCGCAGAAACAATCACGAAATTTTTTCGCAGCTCGCTCTCGTAGCTGGCAATGGTCACCGGAATTGAAGACGACCCGAGCTGCCTGTGCCCGCGCGTGACATTGCCGCTCCTCACGCCAGCGATCTCGAATGGGATCACTTGATCGTCCAGTAGCGCGACGATCCATCGAATTGGGCGAATGAAACGCGGACCTCCCTTCCCCGTCCAGTACATAGTCTTGGGCCATTGAATGTCCAAAATATCGCCGGGCAGGTTTTCCGCGAGAATATCGGTTATCGAACGTCCGGGGACCCGCTTGCGAAGCTCGAAATAATCGCCCGCCCGATGCATAGCCGAGAGATCGACGCCTTGTTTTTTTGCAAACCCCGCGGCAGCCCGCTCGCCGGCGGATATCGGTGGACCTTTGAGCACCTGCTCCTCGTCGGGCGTTCGCTCCGGCAACCCCGCGGCCTGGATCACAAGGCGCCGCGGTGTCGCGTCCACGCGCACCTCCGCCCCGAACAGATTCATCGAGCTGAGGTGCTTCAACGCGCCCGGGATCATCCAGTGTGGAATCTCCTCGGTTCCAATTTCAAGGAGGAAATTCATCCCTGCTGATCCACCCAAATCCTCGCGGCGCCCACCGCCAGATCGCGGACGCGTTTAATAACGCCCACTCGCTCGGTTACGGAAATCGCGCCTCGCGCGTCCAGCAGATTGAAGAGATTCGAGCATTTCAGCACCTGGTCATACGCCGGGAGAACGGGGAAACGGCGCTTATCGGGATATTTGCCGTATTGATCCAAAAGGCTCCTGCATTCCGCCTCGTGCTCATCGAAAAGGCGCTTCAACCGATCGACATTCGCCATCTCGAAGTTATAAACCGAAAACTGCAGCTCCTCCGCCAGGCGCACTTCGGAATATTTCACGCCCTCCGCCCACTCGATGTCGTATACGCTGTCGACGCCCTGCAGAAACGCCACGATTCGTTCCAGTCCATACGTAAGCTCAGCCGGTACCAGATCGAGATCGATACCGCCGCACTGCTGAAAATAAGTGAACTGCGAAATCTCCAGACCGTCGAGCATCACCTGCCACCCGATCCCCCATGCGCCCAGCGTCGGCGATTCCCAGTTGTCTTCCTCGAACTTGATATCGTGCTTCGCAAGATCGATGCCGATAGCTTTGAGGCTTCCGAGATACTGATCGATTACGTCGTCGGGAGAAGGCTTCAGGATCACCTGCAATTGCTCGTGCTTATAGAGCCGGTTCGGGTTCTCCCCGTAGCGCCCATCGGCCGGTCTGCGGCTGGGCTGCACGTAGGCGACGCGATACGGGTGAGGGCCCAGCACGCGCAGAAACGTCTCCGGACACATGGTGCCCGCGCCCACTTCGATATCGTACGGCTCCTGAATAATCGCGCCGCGCTCGGCCCAATAGCGCTTTAGCTTAAAGATTGTCTCCTGAAAAGTATCCATGGAGCGGGACGGTTACAGGGCCTCCAAAAGAGGCACAGTCAGAAGCTTTCGTTCGACGTGTTGTTCCATGGTGCGCACCAGCGATCGGCGCAGATCGCTCGCGGTCGATTTCGTCCACGGGCGCGCGCTCAACGCAGTCAGCGGTCTCTGAAGCATCTCTTGAGCGATCTCTCCCGATTCCCGGCTCACTCGCAACTCGGGCAGTATGCCGGTCAGGCGCACGGCCCACAGGCTGAAATAGGTTACGGCGCTCCAAACCTCGCCACCGGATCGCAGATCAGCCAGCACGGCGATCAGTAGCCGGAAAAATTTCTCGTTCGGCTCGTGCGGCGGAAGCAGTTGCTCGGCCACTTCGGTCATGAAAGTCCAGTGCGACTCCTCGCCCGTAGTCGGCCTGCAACCCGAACTGCGATTCGATCAGCTCGCAGCCGGTAAGATTCGCCAGTTCCGCATTTTCACGTTGGGAATAAGTCATCCGGACGTGCGATAGCCGTTCCACGCCGGAGCCGAACGTGTTCTTCGGCCGGCGCGCCCGCCGGGCCACACCGCGCAGCTTTCCATAATCGCGCGTGAAGAAGCTAACGATCAAATCCGATTCCCGAAAAGGGTACGTGCGCAGGACCAAGGTTTCGCTGACCCGCGCGACCATAAATTTATCGCAAAACAACAGGTTAGCACGCGGCTATGTTTTTCAATGAATATTAGCGGCTAAACTGGAAGTTCTTTGGTTGAGGGATACCCGTGTTGCTCGCGGCCAACATCGCCATCGTATTTGGTGGTGGTCTTAAATAGTTCCAAATGGCCGTCGGCCGCATCCGGGCGGCATCGATCACGCAGACGTTGCATCTCGGCCGAGGACAGCGGATGGAAATCTTGCATGATGGCGAGGTTCTGCCGGAGCACATCAACCGAGTTCATACCGGAGATCGTAGTCGCCACCGGCAGACTCATCGCATAGCTAAGAGCTTCCTTCACTGTGACTGCGCCTTTAGAAACCATCTCACCACTGCCTCCTAAACTCTTCATGCCCAGCGGCGCGATTCCCCGCCGGTTCAGCTCCGGCAGAACGTTCGTTTCAAAACTCCGGAACGTAGCATCGAAGCAATTAAGAGGCATCTGAACCGTATCGAACGGAAAATCATGCGACAGCATTTTCAGATGAATCGCCGGGTTCTTATGTCCGGTGAAGCCCACGAATCGAACCTTGCCTTCCAGCTTGGCCTGCGCGAGAGCTTCGATCGCGCCATTGGGCGCAAAAATCAAATCGGGGTCGTTCTCGTAAATAACTTCGTGAATCTGCCACACATCCAGGTGATCGGTCTGAAGCCGCTTCAGCGATTGTTCCAGCATAGCCATCGCGATGCGCTTATCGCGTCCATGAGTGCAGACCTTGGTCATCAGAACGACTTTATCGCGCTTCCCTCGCAGAGCCTGGCCCAGCCACTCCTCACTTTTTCCATCGTGATAATCCCAGCAATTGTCGAAGAAATTAATGCCGCCGCCGATGGCCTCGTCTACGATGCGCTTGGCCTCGGAGATATCTTTCGCCGATCCCAAGTGATAACCCCCAACTCCAAGCGCCGAGACCATCAGGCCTGTCTTTCCTAACGCCCGCATAGGAACACCTCCGTTGCCCTGTGCCGAAGCAATTTCCGCGGCCGTGAGCATCGCCCCACCGATGAAGATCCGTCTCGAAATATCCGTCGACATGTCGGCTCTCCTACTGCGCCTTCAGCTTCGGGAAGGGCTCGCCGGTGTTTTCAGGATTCACCATCTCCTGAACTTCTTTCTGCTCCATATCGAGAGGAAAATGATGGCTAAGGCGAGCTTCGGGATTGTCATATTTCATAGAAACCTTGTACAGCTCGAAGCGCCCGTCTCCCGCGACGCCTCTTACGCGATTCCGAAGTGCTTCCATCTCGGCTGGCTTCATAGGCTCAAAATGCCGAGCGATTTCAAGATTCTGTTGCAGTACTTCCAGTTTGTCCATGCCCGTAATCGTGGTTGTGACGGGAAGACTCATCGCGTAGCGCAGCGCTTCTGTGGCCGTGACCGCACCTTTTATGATGGGGTCGCCATGGCCGCTTAATGGTTTCATACCCAGCGCGGCGATCCCGCGCCGATTCAACTCCGGCAAGACCTGAGCCTGGAAACTGCGAAAACTGAAATCGAATGCGTTAAGGGGCATCTGCACTGCGTCGAATGGAAACCCGGTCTGTAGCATCTTCAGATGGATCTGAGGATCTTTGTGGCCCGTAAATCCAACGAAACGCACTTTGCCCTGCTGCTTCGCCTGCCTCAGCGCTTCAGCCGCTCCATTGGGACGGATGAACAGGTCCGGATCGTTTTCGAAAGATACGCCATGGATCTGCCACAGATCCAGGTGATCTGTTTGTAGCCGGTTCAGAGATTCCTCCAACATTTTCATGGCGAGGTCTTTGTCGCGGCCATGGGTGCACACCTTAGTCATCAAAAACACCCGCTGCCGCTTCCCTTTGAGGGCCTTCCCCATCCAGTCTTCTGTCTTTCCGCGATGATATTCCCAGCAATTGTCGAAAAAGTTTACTCCAGCTTCTATCGCGCCGTCCATAATGGAGATCGCCGTCTTTTCGTCTTCGGCATCCCCGATGTGATGTCCCCCCAAAGCGAGTATCGATACCTGCACATCCGTATGAGTTCCAAATGGGCGCTGCTGTATGCTCGGCGAGGTAGCGCTCTGTGGCATCGCAATTCTCCCTGTTGATAGACCGGTCCCACTGCGCTTTGTTTCCCGGCTGACCAGGAGCATGGGCGCTAAACTGGTCAGTGTGATCTCGCGCCGGGCCGTGCTGGCCGCTCCAATTTTTGCAGCCTTTGAGGCTGCCTGCGGGCGCGAGGGCACTGCGGGCTTCCGCGGGTATGCGTTTGTCGCTAATCAGGATGGCCAGGCGGTCGCCGCGGTGGATCTTCAGGCGATGGCCGTGGCCCGGCACATCCCTCTCGATGCGGCGCCTTCGGAAGTGGTCGCGGCACGCGCGCGGCCTCTGGTTTACGCCCTGACACCTGCGACGGGGTCGGTGCATGAAATTCAGGCGGACCGGCTGAGTTTCACGCGCAAGCTCGCCGTTGCGTCAAGCGTAATATCGATGCGCCTGACTCCGGATGAGCGGGCGCTGTATGTTCTGGCGCGCTCTCCGCACGGGCTACTGCGCGTGGTGCTCGATACATTTCGCGTGGAGTGGCGCATTGCGCTCCCCGAGGAACCAACCGAGCTCGCGCTCACTTTGGATGGACGAACGGCGGCCGTCAGCCTCGGATCTTCCGCGCGGCTTGTCGATCTAATCTCGCGGCGCCTCGGCCCTCCTATGGGAAATGGAGATTTCGGAGCAGTGCGGTTCTTGGCCGACGGTCTCACTCTGATCCTGGCAAATCTCAGAGAACGGCAGCTCACGTTATTTGACGTGAGATCAGGGCAGTTGATCGCTAATCTACCCCTGGCTGTGCGGCCTGATAATCTGTGTTTCAAGCAGACCGACGATGGGCAATTGTTCATTACCGGCGAAGGAATGGACGCGGTGGTGGTCGTGTTTCCCTACCATACGCCAGAGGTGTTTGAGACAGTTTTAGCGGGTCACGGCCTGAGCGCGATGGCGGCCTCCGAATCCTTCCTGTTTGTCGCCAGCCCGCCATCCGGCAACGTGAGTATCCTGGATATTAACACGCGAAGACTGGTTGCCGTAGTTTCGGTGGGCAGCGACCCTGGCTTCATCACGCTGACGCCGGACGACCAATACGCGCTGGTCTTAAACCGCAAATCGGGCGATCTCGCAGTTCTCCGCGTCGGCACGATCCAGCCGAACCGCTATAAAACCGCTGCCTTGCTCACTGTAATTCCCGTCGGCTCTCGCCCGGTGAGCGCGGCGGTTAGAGGAGTGTAGCGGTTCCAGGATCACCGCCGTCCGCCACCGCCGTGTCCGCCGCTTGAATGTCCCCCGCCTCCGCCCGAATGTCCGCCCGAAAAACCGGACGAATGTCCTCCGGAGAACCCCGACGATCGTCCACCCGAGAAGCCGGAGGAGCGGCCACTGGAGCTTCCGCCGAGCGAGCGCGGAGCCGACATGGCCCGGGGCGCTGAATTCGAGTACCCGTAGGACCTACTTAAAGACTGGGCGCTGCGATAGTTCCCTGCAGAGGAACTATACCCGCGATAACTCTGGGCAGGCGTCCGATTGCCGCGCGATCCGGAATTTGCGGAATAGTTCGGAGATGCCTGACGGTAGTTCGGCGATGTCTGTCGAGAGGCCCCCGCATAACCGTTCGTGCCTCGATTGGCCGATTGGAATCCTCGATTGCCGCCAGTAACCTGCGAGCCGAATTGCGACCGGCTGCTACTGAACTGGCTACGGTTCCCGCCAAACTGGCTGTTATATCTGCTACTGCCAGTAAATCGGTGAGAATTGAACCGGCTCGCTACGGCTTGGCTCGAGTATGGAACACCCATGCGGTGGGCGGGATTATGCGCCCATGCCTCGCGGCCTCCAAAGCCGCGCCCGCCAAATCCTCCAAAGCCGCCGCCGAACCCTCCGTGGAACCCGTAGCGGCCGAAAAACCCCGCGTTAATAAACAAACCATTACCGAACCATCCGCAACCCCATCCCCAGCCGCCCCATCCTCCCCAGCCAGGGAAAAGAGCGCTCATATAGATGCCCGGTCCGAAGCCAAATCCGAACCCAAATCCAGACGGGTACCACAGATTGGGATATGCGCCCCAAACCGGCGGACCCCAGACGTATTCAGGCTGGTAGACCGGCACATAGACAACTTGGGGATCGGCCGGCTGGATCTGGATCGCGCTTTGGCCATCCTGAGTGTCTGTCGTCACCGCCTGCTGAGGAGTTGTATTTAGCCTGCCGTTCGCCTGCGCACGCGCACGCATTCTCTGTATGGCGCTCATTACATCAGACTGCTGAGCCAGGAACGCATTCCCAAGATCGGTGGTCCACCGAATATCGTTGGCCAGCAGTCTGAACGCATCCGGAAAAGCTACCAGAGCCTGGACGCTCGGATCCCAGTTCTGCTGCTTGGCGGCATCGATCAACTGAGAGCCTTGAAGACTGCTGTTCTGCTGAAGCCACTGCTGCGCCTCCGCAATCTCCAACGGATAGGTGCTCGCGGCGAGTACCTGACTGAGCAACGGATCGGGATAGAGCGCAATCGGGGCCACCAGGTTATCCAATTGGTCCGGCGATAACAATGGCGCAGTCTGTGGTACAGCCGACGGGCCCGACGGAGGACCTGCTGGGCCTTGAGCAAAGCCTACTGACAAGGGGAGCAGCAAACCGCAGATAATCGCGGCTGCCTTTTGAGTAATCGATCTGGCGCGGCGCATCGTTTTCCGCCTCCAATCTTTAGACGCACCGGATTGCGTTTGAGACTCTATCACTTCGTTTAGTAAATTTAACGAAGCCATTAACTCTTATGAAACTTTCTCCCTACATGATTCTTGGTTTCACCGCTGGGTCCTTACGCTGCCTACGGCATGGCCGCGCTAGTTGGATTTTCGCGGCTCTCGTTATAGGTTCATTTTTTGTCGAATGTGTTGGTAGGAGCGCGCTCGGCTACTCGATCAGCTGCTTTACCGTGCTCCAGCAGTAGGGACTAAACTCAGTCATATGCGGCGTATCGCAGTTCTGTTGGCCCTGTGCGGCTCCGTTTGCGGCGCCGAATCTCAGGCTGACTCCGCGGTCTTGGCAGTGTTGAGCCGATCCGATCCCGAGTTGGTAAATTTTAAAGTTTTGCAGCGAGATGCTGTTGCTGAAGACCTCGATATAGTGCTCGCGATTGGCGGCACCAAATTGTGGTCCGTCTTGGGAGGGCCTTTGGTCACGTGGGCCGAGAAGCAAAAGCTGGGATTGTTTCTGCAGGAGAAGAACCAGCCCGGCCGCGTGTACCAGCTTGCCGTCGAAGCGGGTCCGGGTAACTGCACCGTGAGGATTGATCGCGTCACGAGCACCGATACCGTGCTCGCTTGCACTGGGGATGTGCAATCCAAACCTCTGAACCACAAGTTTATTTACGATGTGCGGTCGAAGAGACTGATCGCTGATTTTTCATATTCGCCGTTCGCCATACATCGCGGTTTCCCAAACGCTGGAGGCGCGGTCTTTGTCGGAAGCGATTCCCAACGGCTGATCGCAGTCGCGTTTCAGCCGGGCGACGACCCGCCGTTCCGGATAGTAGACGAGGCTGAGGCACGCCCCTGGCTTGCGCGGATTCGTACTTCGGAAGGAACCGTAGGCGTAGAGAGAAAGCGATTCCTGTATATCCAACCAGACGAATTCAAGCCGGTGCATTTCGGCGCGTTCACGCTTGACCAGGAAGCAGGGAATTCGTTCGGACCCCGTCTGCTGGTTACGGAGGTCAAAGGAACACAAACTCTTCGCTACGAGTTGCCGCAATCGACCTATGATGAGTTCGCGGCCGCGCGTCCTGAGAGAGTGAAGAACGGCTATATCCGGGATAACACCGAGTTCGATGAGCGAATCGGACCCTGGCAGATTGAGGACGGCAAGTTGTGGTTCGGGAAAACGTTTTACGACGGCGAGGGAATGACAGGGGTAGGGGGTTTCGGCTATTTTGATCCCGCGGACCGGAAGTTCCACCTTTTTGCTCTGCCACAAATTGCCGACTGGTCCATCGCGGCGAATATGGCGGGCCAAGCGGCGGGGTTCTCCGATTCGACCGGCAGTCTGAGGCTGTTCAAAGATTTGAAGAGCCGGATTTTGGGGTCCAGTTTCTCCGCGTCGGGGACAGTCTGCTGGTGGGCACGAGCGGCGGCATCGGGGTGATTAATGGCGAACAGGTCATTCGCTATTTCGTGGATCAGAACGCGGATGGAAGTTTGCGCGTTGCACAGGCGATCCGATGATCTCCTCCATTCACAACCGTCGCCAGGTCATATCCACGCGGACCGGTATTTCGTTCTTGATAGGAATCGCTAACAGCGACGGTGGTTCAATCTTGAAATCGGATAACGTCGCCGGAATTGTTCCCGTGATCCGAACGTCGTTTCCTTGAGTCGCCCATTGGAGCGGAACCTGCTTATACTGGGCGGCCTGACCTGCAAATTGAATTTTGGTAGTGGGTCTATTTGAAATAGGCATGTCTTGACGATTCTCCCGTTTCGTGCCACGCTTGTCGTATATGCCAAAGCGGAAACGCACTACTCAAAAACTTGATACAGTTCAGAATGCCCGTCGGGTATTCCTGGAAGCGGTAGAGAGCACAGAGCTTACCGTAGTCCAGCAAGTAATGCGCGAGATGGGAGCCAACGGTGGCAGGATCGGCGGCAAGCGCAGACTCGAGACCATGACTGACGAACAGCGCAGACGGAGCGCTCGGAAGGCTGCTAAAGCTCGCTGGTCTAAGACCCAAAAATAATACTGAAATCGCTCCTTCCGTCACTTTTATCTTGCATATGCGAAAGCGCTCCCGTATACTTGTTCCATGGCAAACGTACTCAGCATCGCAAAGCAGGCGGCGATGATCACGGCGTTGGTAGAGGGCTGCTCCGTTAGATCCACGTCGCGCATGACCGGTGTCTCTAAGGGCGCGGTACTGCGGACGCTGATGAAGGTCGGCAAGGCATGTCAGGAATACCAGGACCGAGTGATTCGCAACGTCGCCGCGAAACGCGTCCAGGTCGATGAGATCTGGAGCTTCTGCTATTGCAAACAGAAGAACCTGACGCTGAAGATTGCCGAGCGTCAGATTGCTGGGGACGTGTGGACGTTTGTTGCTCTTGACGCTGATACTAAGCTGGCGATTAGCTGGGCTGTGGGACGGAGGGACGCCGGGTTTGCGGCTGACTTCCTTCAGGATGTTGCCGGGCGCTTGTCGAGTCGTATCCAGTTGACCACGGACGGACACAAGATGTACCTGGACGCCGTGCCGTATGCCTTCGGGAATGCTATCGATTTCGCTCAGTTGGTCAAGGTCTACGGCGACGATCCCGAGGGATACAAGCGCTACAGCCCGGCGCAATGTCTTGGCACAACCCGTAAGGCCGTCATCGGTGATCCCGAGCCTGAGTTTGTTTCGACTAGCTATGCGAACGGCAGAATCTCAACATGAGAATGGGTATGCGGCGATTCACTCGCTTGACCAATGCGTTTAGTAAGAAGATTGAAAACCACGTCGCCATGATCGCGTTGTTCCATATGCACTACAACTTTGCGCGGATTCATCAGACCCTGCGCGTCACTCCTGCGATGGAGGCTGGTTTGAGTTCTCATGTGTGGTCCGTTCAGGAGATCATTCATTTATTGCCTTCTGTATTATCAGCGGCAGCATAAGATCAATGAAACCCCCTCTGCATTGCTTGGCAGGACGCCGCCACGCCGCTAAGGGTAACGGACTGAACGCCGTAATGCTTGAATAAAGTCGTGTCCCACTTCAATGGCATCCTCCGTTCTTCAGCCGGAAATCCCTAGAGGATTCATCAACGGTAAGTGCGAAATCATCACTGAAAAATCTTCCATTTATCACTTCGCGGGTCTCTGGCTTCCCGTTTATTATCCGTATAACCACAATCGCATCCCAAGTCCCATTTGAGGCAGAGGCCGTCGCGTGTAGCAATGTAGTTTCTCTTATTAGGTCCATCCATCCGACGACAGGGCTATTCGGAGGCATGTCGCGGTTGCTCCATTCCGCGTATTCTGCGTGGGCCAATTGACAGTCATGCCAGCCATCTGCGTCTGACCTTAGTATGGGCGCGGTAACGGATAAGCGTACATTGTCCAATGGATTATTAGGCAGTGAGACAGACGAGCCGCCGAGCGTCTGTGCGCGTTCGTCTCGGACTACGAAATTAATGAAGATGAGCGCATTATACCCGTTCCCGGCTACCCCGATTTGATTAAGCGGCAGCCACGGGAAATAGTGGTGCGTATGTGGCCAATAGGCAATTCCAATACCAACCAAGATTCCACACAAGACAGTTAACGCTGCGCCCCTTCTCCTGGGGCTATCCTCGATCCACCAAAAATTCCACACCGGATGAAGAAGAAGCCCGAACACCACCACCAACCAAAAAACGGTCGTGACTGGCGTCTTCGGAATGAAGCCGTAGACTATACTCACAGCCAAGGTCACAAACCCGAGCCAGCGATCAATTGGCTTAGTGGGCTTGGCTGACAATATGGCCGCCACGGATTCCGCCATTCTGCGGGCCGCCCTACGCGGCAGTGGGTCAGTTTGAAAAAGCGTAAATCAGGCCAATCTCCAGTCCAATGACCAGCCAATTCAGAAACGTGTCGCGCTTAGGTCCGATCCATCGGCCTTCAGTGCATCCGCGCACGGTCCCGCGACCGCTTAAGCAGCGGTATCCTTTGGGGAGTCCTCTCCGGGATAGGAAACAGATGACGGTAGCGCTGGGCATACTTACGCGAAATGCGCAGATTATAGCGGCTGATACCCAGATGAGCACCGACACCGAAAAAGTTAGCGAGGGGAAAATAGCGACCCATATAGAAATGGCTGGTAATGGTTCCCATTCGGGCGTAATCGTTATTACCGGAGCTGGGGATGCTGCGCTTCTTCAGTCCCTTCAAGATGACATAGGCGAACTGTTCATGAAGGAGGAGTTTGTCAATACGGAATCGGAGTCCATGGGTGAGTTCAGGGCAGCCGCAGAAACCCTCCTAAAGAAATTTTATAAGGACTATGTTGCTATTTGTCCAGATCCGGCGCAAAGACCTAATGTGGACCTCATAGTGGCCGCAAAGCGTGGCGTTAGTAGCGGCATGTGGCTAGCACACAGGAACAGACTTGATAGGGTCTCATCTCATGCAGCCGTGGGAATCGGCGCAAGCCACGCAGAGCACTTGCTCGGCAGCATGACGCTACCGCAGGATTCGGAGACTGCGATGCTTTTAGCGGCCTACGTAGTCTTTCTTGTGAAAGCCAGAAATCTATGGGTAGGCGGCGACACCCACGTGCGCTGTATCGAACGATCCACAAGGCTCACGCCGCGCTCTTTTGATGGGTTCACCTGCCGCAAACTAGAAGAGGTGTTTCGGGACTATATCTCCGTTGAGGCGAGGATGCTACATCGGGTTTTGGGGAGCGTGTACGATTTCTGTGAACCGGATGGAATCGCTAGGGATATTGAGACGCTTCGTAAAGAAGTAGCGGATATTATTCACCCGATAAGCGCAACTAGCTCCGACAATCCCCAAACATGATTTGCAATCCCAGCTTCCATCGCGGGAGTAACCCGCAGCGTCTGATGAATCCGGCAGAAATTATAGTGCATGTAGTGAAGGGCGATAGACGCGACGTGATTTTCAAGTTTTTTCGAGAAGGCATTCGTAAGGCGCGTGAAACGGCGAATCTGCATTCTCATCGTGAGGTTCTGACGTTCGACATAACTAGTAGAGACATGCTTCATGTCTGGATCACCGCTAATCACCTTGCGATTGCACCCGATGCACTCAGCGGGGCTGTAGCGTGCTTCCGATAATCTCGGCTCGCCGTAAACTTTGACCAGCATCGCGTAGTCGATCTCTTCGCCGAATGCCTGGTCAACCGCGTTAACGTAAACCGCGTGTCCATCCGTGGTCAACTGAATCCGATTCGCCAGACGCGAAGCCAAGTCTTCCATGAACTCACGGGCGGCAAGAGAATGACGCGCACCGATCATGTAAGAGCACACCAGCTTCGTATCGGCGTCCATTGCGACCCACGTCCAAACGTCGCCAGCAAAACCGCGCTCCTGGAGAGCAGGGGTGACGTTCTTTTGCTTCGCCGCCACGAACGACCAGATTTCATCACATTGGACCCGCTTGCAGGGCAGATGCACCAGTGTCCGATTCAAGTAGTCGGCACAGGCCGCGCCCAGTTCGATCAGCAGTTTTGCAATCGTATTCTTGGCAACCCCGGTCATGCGGACCGTCGCACGAATCGAATTGCCTTCAACTAATGTGGCAACCACTTGAGCCTGTTTTTTCGGGTCTAATTTGTTCATCGTGACCCAATTATATAGCGGTCAGGCATAAAGAGTCAAGTAGAAACATGGAAATTATTTTACGTGCGCTTAACACGCCAGAAGAATGGGCGCAGGCGTTTAGTTCAGTTTGGGAATCAGTTCCAGATCAATCGAAAAGATGCCAGCTCCATCCGAAAAGTCGACCTCGGCCGGAGTCCGACCGCGAAAATCCTGATCCGCCAAATTAAGGCGCTCCGTATCTGGATTTTTACTCGCAGCCTTCAACATAAGCTTGTCGACAGCGTCATTTTGGCTATCAGCCAAAGCGAAGAAGAATATGGCTTCCTTACCGTCGGATGGATTTGTTGGCCCAGACGTAAATTTTCACTTAAGGCTTCTTCCCCCATCTCGCCTTCGCTGCTTTGGCCGCGATCTGGGAGCGTTTCTTCGGTGCGAGCTTCGCGGCCCTGGCTGCGCCGCCGACAAGTCCACCGAGACGCCCTAACGCGACAGCGTGGGGATTCTTGGATGGGTCTATTGGTTTCTGTTCTTCGGGGTTGAATTTGGGAGCTTGCCCCGTCGATTCGAGCATGATCTGGTAGGCGAGGGCGTTAGGATCGCGCGGACGCTTCTTTGAGCGGTCAGGCATGATGCCTTCAGTATTGGCGGGACCAAGCTAAAAGTCAAGATGTCTGGATTTCAAACTGACCCACTACCCCCTACGCTGGTGACTATCGCCAGACATTCCGCTATTGTCTCACATGCACATACGCTTTCGCATGTCAATGCCAAAGCGCATGGGTAAATTTCAAACGGACCCACTACCTGAATTTCCAGATCGGCACGGATCGTTGCCGATGCGAGTTCCGTCTCAGGCAATCGGGTGCGCACCGTTACCATAGGAAATTGCGCGCCGCGTGTCGCTTGAAGCATGTGAAGATCGCGGTTGCTGTACCCCGAATCAAACGATTTGACGGGTACCGCGATCAAGAAATCGCATTGTCCAGCGTGGCAAACACCCTTGCCTCGCGCCGCATAGCTGACACCCTCCGTCTGATGCAACGGGTGAGATACATGATACGTGAGAGTGGATTGTTCGAGAATCCATTGGGTATCCTCTGCTAGGACAAGTTGGGGAAGCGCCAAAAGCAAACACGCGATCGGTATTCTTTTATTCGTAAATCGTCCCTAAAATTTAATAGATACCGATAAAATCGCAAGTCCGTACGCCACTGCCGTCACGGTTCCTACCGCCCCATGAGCGCTCGCGATTCCATGAACCTTTTCTCCGCGGCTTAGTTGATCAAAAGCCATTATGCCCAGGATCGGCGTCAAGACCATGCCTGGGCCATGAATCAATGCTAAGGTCTTGTGCAGGCGGATGGACCCTCGGGTTTGGGTTCCCGGGATCTTGGGCGCGAAGATGGCATAGGCAGCCGTCGTGAAATATAGACCTGCTGTCAGGGATCCGAGAGCGGCATGTAAATCGCGCGAGCTGGAGCTGGTTGTGTTCTTGCCACCTGCGAAACTGCCGCTGAAGACCGTGGCGAGCAAAGGAACGGTGGTTATCAAACCGAGCCGCTGATGGGTCTTGAGCATGTGCGACCGTCTGTCGAGCCGTGCCTGTTCCACGGCATTCGCCTGGGTCTGACTCGGAGGAAAACCCAAATCTCCCAGCGAAGGCGCTACCGCATTACTGGAAGGAGCCGTTAAAGCGAAGTTCATGGTTTGCTGCGTCCCTGCCGTGAGCGTTACGCTGGCTACTTTGGCGCTGAACCCCTCCGCTGAGACAGAAATCTCATAATCTCCCGGCAAGAGGTCTGGTACGTGGTAGATCCCGGACGAATTGGTTTGAGTCTCTGCCGTTTGACGCGTGGCCACATTTTTGACGGAGATTCTAGCATTGGGAACGACTGCTCCGGAAGGATCTGTCACGGTTCCGGACAGCGTGGCGCCGGGAACCTGCCCACGCAATTTTCCGGCGATTAGGAGACAAACTGCTAGAATCCCTACCTCGATAAACTTCACCGCTTTCGGGTTCATTTGAGGTTTTCCTCTTGAACCTACTTATAACATCATCTGTAGGGGAAGCGATTAGATCTCACGATCAATCTCGGCAGATACTGGAGACTGGCTCGATCGGGACTCGGCTCTTACCGCCGTAATGAGATTTGCAGGCGAAACTGCTGGAAATACAACATCTTGCGTATTACGCTTAATGTCCTGAAGAAGATCTTTGATCTCAGAGAGGCTCGTGGAGATTTGAAACAACTTGAATACCCCCGCCAGGACCAGCGAGTAAACCACAATGCTGACGATTCCGCTGACAATAACTTGAAAAGGACCCAAAGGAACTATCCTCTCCATAATCAGATCGGCGGTAGGGTCGAATACTTTAACTCTTTTCAAAATCCAGCGACGCCGAGTTCATACAGTATCGAAGCCCTGTCGGCTGGGGACCGTCCGGGAATACATGACCCAGGTGCGCGCCGCAATTCGCGCACTCGACCTCGACTCGCCGCATGCCGTAGCTGTTATCTTCGATGTTACGCAGGTTTTTCTCATCGAGAGGCGCGTAGAAGCTCGGCCAGCCGCTGCCGGATTCGAACTTGGTTCCAGAGCTGAATAACTTCGCGCCGCAGCAAACGCAGTGATAGGTTCCATCTTCGTGCAGGTCGCAATATTTCCCGCTGAAGGCGGGCTCAGTGCCTTTTTCGCGCGTGACGCGATACTGCTCCGGAGTCAATTTTTGCTTCCATTCGGCTTCGCTTTTCACGATTTTCTCCATAGCACTTCCAGGTTACCGCGCCTGCCGCTTACACTAGAAGTTGACGCGAAAAGAGCCTCTCGATGAGCATACCGCCGATCCCGATCCGATCCGGCAATTCCGCCAATGGTTCGATATCGTGCTCGCGGAAGGCGTATTGGAGCCGACCGCGATGACGCTGGCCACGGCCACCCGCGATGGCAGACCCTCCGCGCGAATCGTGCTGCTGAAGGGCATCGACGAACGGGGATTTAGGTTTTTTACCAATTACGCGAGCCGCAAGGGCCGCGAGCTCGCTGAGAATCCGCGCGTCGCGCTGGTGTTCTATTGGGCCGCGCTGGAGCGGCAGGTGCGTGTGACGGGGCGCGCTTCAATGGTGAGCCCGGCGGAGTCCGATGCGTATTTCGCCAGTCGGCCCTTGGGGAGCCGTTTCAGCGCCGCGGCTTCCCGCCAAAGTTCGGTGATCGCGTCGCGCGACGTGCTGACCGCCCGTTTGTCGAACGATAATGGCCCGCTATCCCGAGCACGGTCCGCCGCGTCCAAAGGTGTGGGGAGGATATTGTGTGCGTCCCGAAGAGATCGAATTCTGGCAGCAGGGCCAGAATCGCCTGCACGATCGTCTGCGCTACCGCCGTCGGCGCGATGGCTCCTGGAAAATGGAGCGCCTGTCTCCTTAGTCTGATTCTGCTTGTGCCGGCGCGGGCCGCTGAGATCAATATTTCGCGCATCCTCAACGGCGTCGAGGAACGCTACAATCATACCCAGTCGCTGGACGTTGCTTTTAGCGAAACCTATACTCTCCAGGGCCGAAAGCACTCCGAAAAGGGCGAGCTTTTTCTGCGCAAACCCGGGCGCATGCGCTGGCAATATTCGTCGCCGGCGGGAAAGCTGTTCGTCTCGGACGGGAAATTCATTTACTCCTATTACCCGGATGAGAACCGCGCCGAGAAGATGAAGTTCAGGGAAACCGAGGACATGCGCGCCCCGCTCGCATTCCTGTTGGGCCGGCTCAATTTCAAAGAGGATTTTCGCGAATTTCGGGCTCAGCCCGATGGTGAGAACGTCTTGTTGACGGCAATACCTAAATCGGACAAACTTCCTTATACTCAAGTCACATTTCTGGTCTCGCCGGACTTTGCGATCCATTCGCTATCGGTAAAAGGCCAGGACGGGTCGGAACTGGATTTCACTTTCGAAAATGAAAAGAGAAACCCGCCCCTTCCGAATGACATGTTCACGTTCGTGCCGCCCCCCGGCGTGGAATTTGTGGATTCTAGCCGATAAACCGATGAGCCTGCTCTGTCTGGTTCACGGATCAACAGGGTCGGAAACTTCTGATTAAGGATTTGAATGCGCGCGGGCACAAGTGCATCTGCGTGAACCTGCCGACCGATCAGCTGATAACAGGCTCCGCGCGTTTCGCGGGCCTACCGAGTTGGCGAAAAATCTGGATTCTTACCGGTCGCCCGGGTAGTCATCCAACGCAGAGCTATAACCCAGTACCCGATGAGCGTGTTAGCCTGTCGCTTGATGATCGCTCCCATTATTTTCAGTCTCCTGTCCCTTCTGCTCGCCCAGCAAGGCCGAGGTCAGCGTCCGCCAGCGCCCGCACCTCCATCTTCCGCCGAACCTGCGAAGCCTCCTGAGCAAGCTAAGCCGCTCGGTGAAGAACCCCCGATAATTACTAAGCACGAGCTACGTCTAAACGGAACGGCACTCAATTACACCGCGACCGCGGGCACATTGCCGATCAAGAACCAGCAGGGCCAGATAGAAGCCAATCTTTTTTATGTCGCCTATACTCTCGATGGCGGGGCCGACGCCTCGAAACGCCCCTTAACATTCGCCTTCAATGGCGGGCCTGGATCAGCCTCCCTATGGCTGGAGCTGGGATGCATCGGGCCGAAGCGGGTCAAGATGAACGATGACGGTTCTCTGCCTCCCGCGCCGTATCAGTTAATCGACAACGATCAGACCTGGCTCGATCAGACCGATCTCGTGTTTATCGATCCAGTCGGAACCGGATTCAGCCGAGCCGCCAGCACCGAACTGCAGCGTCACTTCAATGGATTGCAAGGCGATGTTGAGTCGGTCGGGGAATTCATCCGCTTATATCTTTCGCGGAATGCCCGCTGGGAATCGCCGCTGTTTATGGCGGGCGAGAGCTACGGCACTACTCGCGCGGCTGATCTGGCTGGCTATCTCATCGAGCGCGGGATCGCTTTCAACGGCGTGGCCCTGCTTTCAACCGTGCTCAATTTCGAGACCATCAGCTTCGACCGCGGCAACGATTTGCCATATATGTTGTACCTGCCCAGTTACACAGCCACCGCTTTCTATCACAAGAAACTCGCGCCGGAGCTGCAGAAAAATTTCGAGGCCACGCTCAAGGAGGCTGAGAGTTGGGCCGTCACCGGCTACGCGCAGGCGTTGGCCAAAGGCGACCAGCTCCCGAGCGCCGAGCACCAGGCCACAGTCGCTAAACTTGCACGGTATACGGGCCTCGATCCCCACTACGTTGATGATTCCAACTTGCGGGTTGAGATTATGCATTTCGACCGCGAGCTTTTGCGCGATCGCAACATGATGGCGGGAAGACTCGATAGCAGGCTGACCGGTCCCGCCCCGCTGAGCACGTCGGCCACGCCGGACTTCGATCCGAGTCTGACCGACGCTCGTCCACCTTACACCGCTATGTTCAATCAATATGTGCGCAGCGAGCTTGGCTATAAGACCGATGCGACCTATTACGTTTTGGGTGAGGGCATTCAGCGCTGGGATTACGGAACTCAGAATGAGAACCGTTATGTTGACGTGAGCAATTCGCTCCGCAGCGCACTGGCTAAGAACCCGCACATGAAGGTCTTTGTAGGCTGCGGTTATTACGACCTGGCAACGCCATATTTTGCGTCCGAATATACCTTCAGCCACATGGGATTGAATCCCGAGCTCCGCAACAATATCACGATTCAATATTATATGGCGGGGCACATGCTTTATCTAGATGTACGCTCGCACAAAAAGCTGAAGAGCGATATTGCTCAATTTATTAAAGACGCTCTCCCTTCCCGGTAAATTCGAGTGATGACAAATCGCGGCGGAAAGTGGCAACACACTGTCATTGGCTTGCCTTACGCTGTTTGCCATCAATGCACTCATCTGCTGGCGATTGTTCCGCGTGGAATATCTGGATAACTTAAATTCGAACGAAGGCACCTTTATCACTTTCGCGAAAGTTTATATTAGACCATTGGCCCCATTTTTGGTGGTTCCCGTTATTCAATGCGGGTATGCCGTTTGAAAATACATATCTGCCCTTGGTGCCTTTTCTGGTCGCGTCGGGCTCATTTCTGACGCGCTATCTCCGGCGCACGTATTTCATTTTCTGTCCGCACTTGCATATTCATTGGCGCCTGTATTTCTCTTTCTGTTTGCGCGAAAAGTTATCCGGCCGCATCGCGCCGAGTTTCTGGGCAGCGCTGCTATGGTCTCTATTCTCTCCAGCGGAGCCCATTCGGAAGATTCTGGAAAACGCAGGGGGCGTTCTGTGGAGTTCTCGCAGGTTGCTGAATATCGTGGATTTCGGTGAAACACCGCACAATGTCGCGCTGTGTCTGGTTCCGCTCGCCTTGTTAACTCTTGTGCGCTATTTTGAAAAACCCGTTGCGCAGCGGTTTGCAATATCGACTGTAGCGATTGCAGCGGTGATGCTGAGCAACGCGTTCGGTATTGTCGTAATTGTGATTTCTTCAGTAATGTTATGTGCCGGCGCGCCGGCATCTGGTTTCGACTGGCGCGATTCTATTGACAGCATATCTACTGATTTGCCGCTTCCTGCCGCCGTCTCTCATTCAACTTCTTCGCATTAATTCGCCATTAGTAGGCGGGGATTATCGCATCACCTGGAAAGGCGGGATATTTGCCGCCGTATTAGTCGCGGTGCTGGCTGCGCTCTGGGTGATTACCCGGCGTTTGGCACGATCCGATGCTCCGTTTCGCAATTCTCTTTTTTACCTGCTTCGGAAGCATTTCCGTGGTGTGGTTCTGGAACAAGCTGGGATTTCTGCCGCAGCCGCTATCGTTACGACTTGGAGATGGAAATTGGAGTGTGGCTGTTGATCGCGTTCGGGCTGGCTCCGGTATTGCGTCGCTTGCCGAAAAGAATTGTCGCGGTATTTCTTGCGCTTTGCGTTCTGACTTTGGGCTGGGTAGCATACGAGGATTACTGGTTCGGTCGGCATCTAATTCATCCGCTGACGATCGAGCAATCGGCTGCCTTTCAAGCAGGCGCGCTGGATCGGCACGCATCTGCCCGGACAGCGCGTCCTGGTTTCTGAATTCGGGCCCTGGTTTAACCTGTTTTCGAATAACCCGCAACTAAGTGCGGGACATGAGCCGTCGGCTCCAAACTGGATGCAGCGCGCCGCAGTGTACATCGCTTACGTCGATACGCGTGGCGCCGAATCGATCACCTGGCTGAAAGCCTTTGGGACCGGCGGCGTCACAGTGCAGGGACCCGCAAGCCCCGATCCCCTTTCTCCCATCGGAAGCCCTGGAAAATTCGATGGATTGATACCACGGGTCTGGAGCAGTCCCGAGTATTCGATTTATCAGGTTCCGTTGAGATCGGCGTCGCTCGCGCACGTAATCCCGGTATCGGCGATTGTAACGGATCAGCCCAAAGATGGCGTGAATATTGAGCCGGTACGAGGCTATGTTGCTGCGCTGGAAGATGCCTCTTTGCCTCCGGCATCGCTCGTTTGGCAAAATCCGGAGCGCGGACGAATTCGGGCGAAGATCGGACCTGCGCAAGTCGTATCGGTCCAGATCACTTATGATCGGGGATGGACAGCCCGCACCGGCGGCCGGCCTGCGCGGGTCCGTCCGGATCAACTTGGAATGATCGTCATCGAGCCGGATTGCTCAGGAGACTGCACATTTGATCTCGACTTTACCGGAGGCAGCGAGCGGAGACCTGCTCTATCGTGAGTTCGATGACAGGGATCATCCTGATAGGAATGCTCCTGAGGGCGCGCCGCATTACAGATTGATCGCGGCGCTAAATTTATTCCTCAGTCGCTTCGCCGTCTTCCTTGCCTTGCCGAATCGCGTTCAGGCGCTCTTCCTTCCGCTTGGCGCGTTCGGCGGCGCGCTTCACCAGTTCCGAGCCAACCAGCTCGAGCATGGCTTGCTCGGCGCCGTCGCCCTTCCGGTTTCCCAGGCGGACAATGCGAGTGTAGCCGCCGGTCGCGCTGGCCGAAGCGCGTGCCCAACTTGTCGAACAATTTCTTCAGAGCTGCGGGAGTTTCTAAAAGCGCAGCGGCTTGGCGACGTGTGTGCAATGTATCGCGCTTGGCGAGCGTAATCATCTTGTCCACAAGCGGCCGCACCGCCTTGGCCTTAGGAACGGTAGTCACGATGCGCTCATGCTCGATGACGCTGGTGACCAATCCTTTGAACAGCGCCTTGCGCGACGCCAAATTGCGCTTGAGTTTGTA
Organism: uncultured Acidobacteriota bacterium; assembly: GCA_963799805.1. Taxonomy (GTDB): domain Bacteria; phylum Acidobacteriota; class Terriglobia; order Bryobacterales; family Bryobacteraceae; genus Palsa-187. Next base: position 315,388 of record CAWCYF010000001.1, on the reverse strand, counting down.
ACCCGCTACTTTGTGTCTCATGATGTTCCGGTGAGCTAGAGCGTTCCACCCTTATTCCGCTACGGGACCAGTTCCTTCCTCATCTTCATCTTCATCTTCTGTCTCCTCCGGCTCTTCTTCGCCTAAATCCACATCTTCAACCTCGCCGCCGATCGTAGCCGGGGTGCCGGAGGGCGAGACCAGCCGTCCCTGCGCGTCGAATTTCATACCGAACGTCAGGCCGAGACCGGCGAGAATCTCCTTGATCTCATTGAGCGATTTGCGCCCGAAATTCTTGGTGCGCAGCATCTCCGCCTCGGTCTTCTGCACCAGGTCGCCGATGGTTTGAATATTCGCGTTCTTCAGACAATTGTAAGAGCGGACGCTCAGTTCGAGCTCTTCGACGGAGCGGTTGAGCACTTCGTTCATCTGGCTCAGCGCGCGCTCGGCCGGCTCCTCGGAGGATTCGGGCAGCTCCTCGAAGTTGATGAAGATCGCCATATGATCCTTCAGCAGTTTCGCGGCCTGGCCCACGGAATCGGCCGGAGAAATCGCGCCGTTGGTCCACACTTCGATGGTCAGCTTGTCGTAGTCGGTCATCTGGCCGAGACGCGCCGCCTCCACCGAGAAATTCACCTTGCGCACCGGCGAGTGCACCGAATCGATCGGAATATAACCGACCGCCAAATCCTCGTCGTTATTGCGGTCGGCCGAGACATAGCCTCGTCCGGGCTTGAGTCGCATCTCGATCGAGAGTTTGCCGCCGGGGCCCACGGTCGCGATGTGCATATTGCGATCGAGCACTTCGATATCGGGGTCGGTCTCGATCTGGCCGCTCATCACTTCGCCGGCCGAATCGGCCCGCAGGCGCACCGTGCGCATGCCCTTCGCCCATCATCTTGAACGGGACCTGCTTCAAATTGAGAATGATGTCGGTCGCGTCTTCGACCACTCCTGGAATCGGGCTGAATTCGTGCGCCACGCCCTCGATTCGCACGGCCGTGATGGCCGCGCCTTCGATCGAGCTCAGCAGCACGCGCCTCAGGCCGGTGCCAATGGTAGAGCCGAATCCGCGCTCGAACGGCTGCGCGGTGAACATGCCGTACCGCTCGTTAAGTGTTTCCGTGTTCGCCACCAAGCGCTTCGGTTTTTGAAATCCTTTAAACATTTGTTTTGCTCCGTTTACTTCGAATACAACTCGACAATAAGCTGCTCATTCAACTGAATCTGCACCAGATCTTCGCGCTTAGGCTGACCCGACACCCGCGCGCGCAGGGCTCTCGCGATCTACCTCCAGCCAGTTGGGACTAGGGGCGTGAGCAGTGGCATCTCGCGCGTGCAGAATGGTGGGATTATCCTTACTCTTCTCGCGAACTTCGATCACGTCGTTCGGCTTCACCATGAAAGACGGGATATCGACCCTGCGCCCGTTCACATTCACGTGTCCATGGCGCACCAATTGCCGGCTTTGCGCGCGCGACGTTCCGAAGCCCATTCGGTAAATCGTATTATCGAGGCGCCGCTCCAGCATGTTCAGCATGATCTCGCCGGTAATGCCCTTGGCCACCAGGGCTTTCTCGTAGAGATTGCGGAACTGGTTTTCAAGAAGTTGATAATAGCGCCGGGCCTTTTGCTTTTCCCGAAGCTGTAGCCCGTAGCCGACCATCTTCGGTTTGCGATCCTTGCCGTGCTGGCCGGGGAAGAAGTTGCGCTTTTCAATGGCGCACTTCTCGGTATGGCAGCGCTCGCCCTTCAGAAATAACTTCATGCCCTCGCGTCGGCACTGCCGGCAGACGGGACCGATATATCGTGCCAAAATCCTATCCCCCTTAAACTCTTTAAACTCGCCTCTTCTTCGGAGGCCTGCATCCGTTGTGTGGGATCGGCGTGCGATCCCGGATGGATCGGACCTCCAGACCCGCGGTTGCTAAAGCTCGCACCGCCGATTCGCGGCCCGCTCCCGGACCGCTGACGCGCACCTCAACCGACCGTAATCCCGATTCCTTGGCCTTGTTCGCCGCCGTCAGGGATGCCTGCTGCGCGGCGAAGGGAGTTCCCTTGCGCGATCCACGGAAGCCGAGCGATCCTGAGCTCGACCACGCGAGCACGTTCCCGATCGGGTCGGTGATGGTGATGATGGTGTTATTGAATGACGCCTGCACGTGGACCAATCCACTGGGCACCGTCCGCTTCTCTTTCTTTTTGAATGTTTTCTTTTTTCCAGCTTTCGGCCCGGCTTTCGCTCCGGCTTTAGCAACAGGTTTCGCCATTGATAGAATCCTTAGGTCTTGGCCGCGGCCTTCTTCTTGTTCGCGACTGTGCCGCGCCGCGGACCTTTCCGCGTTCGCGCGTTGGTGTGCGTGCGCTGGCCGCGCACCGGCAGGCCGCGGCGATGCCGCAGACCCCGGTAGGAGCCCATCTCGATCAGCCGCTTGATGTTCATCGAGACTTCTTTGCGCAAGTCGCCTTCGACCGAGCCTTCCGCTTCGAGAATCTGGCGGATACGGTTGATCTCATCTTCCGTCAGATCCGAGACCTTCTTGTCCGGGTTCACGCCAGCCCTGTGGCACAGCGAATTGCTGCGCGTGCGCCCAATGCCATAAATGTAAGTCAGACCGATCTCGGTTCGCTTCTTTGCGGGTAAATCCACGCCTGCTAAACGCGCCATAGGAGTTCCTTTCTTTAGCCCTGCCGCTGCTTATGTTTCGGGTTCGTGCAAATCACCCGCACCACGCCATAGCGGTGGACCACCTTGCACTTGTCGCACATCTTTTTTACCGATGCTCGAACTTTCATTTGGTTCAACTCTTTCCGATCGATTAAGGTCTCGTCAATACCCACGGTCCATTGGCCGTAACCGCGACCGTATGCTCGAAATGCGCCGAATACCTGCCGTCCTCGGTCACCGCAGTCCATCGGTCCGGACGCACGCGGCTGGCCGGCTTGCCCGCGTTCACCATCGGCTCGATCGCCAGCACCATTCCTTCTTTCAATCGCGGATTCTCGTTCTTGCGGTCGACGTAGTTTGGAATCTGCGGCTCCTCGTGCATCTGCGTGCCGATGCCGTGGCCCACAAATTCGCGGACCACCGAAAATCCATTCGCGGTGACGTGCCGCTCCACCGTGCCGCAAATATCGAACAGCCGGTTTCCCGGCCGAGCTTTCTCAATCGCCAGCTCGAGCGATTCCCGCGTCACCTCGAGCAACCGCCGGGCTTCTTCCGAGATCTCGCCGACGCCGACCGTCACCGCCGAATCGCCGTAATATCCGTTCATTTGCACGCCGGTGTCGATCGAGACGATGTCGCCGCTCTTTAGCACCCGTTTCTGGGAGGGCATGCCATGGACGATCTCGTCATTCACCGAAGTACACAGGACAAACGGAAATTTAGTTCCCGCCGCGGGACTCGAATACCCTTTGAATGCCGGTCGCGCGCCCGCTTCAACGATCATTTTTTCGGCCGCCACTTCGAGGTCGTAAGTGGTGACGCCCTCGCCCACCATTTTCTTCAACGCGTCCAAAACTTTCCAGACCAGCAAACCCGCCGCGCGCATTTTTTCGAGCTCAGCCTTATTCTTACGCACAATCATGGGTTCTCGCGCATAATCGTGCCGTCTTAATTCTCATTAGCGACAGCCCGCCTACCGTATCTTTGCTCCACCGCATCGAGTATCTTCCGCGCAATCGCTTGCGGCGTACCCGACGAGCCGTCGATTTCCCGCGTCATATAACCAACGCCACGCAGAAAATCCAAAACCGGCGCGGTCTTAACGTCGTACGCCTTCAACCTCTCGAGCACCACCTCTTCGCGATCATCCTCGCGGATCACCAGCCGCGATCCATCGTGATCGCAAACATTACGATCCAACCGGCGAATTTGGCGGCTGGCTGTACAGCGCTCCACAATTGGGACACTGCCGACGGCTGGCTAGGCGGGCAACAATTACATTATAGTCGACTTTTAGATGAATCACCAATGGCTCGATGCCTTTTACCTCCAGCAATTCGGCGAGCAATCGAGCTTGGCTCACAGTCCTTGGATATCCGTCCAGGATAAAACCCGCCGCCGCATCCGGCTGCTCGATCCGGTCCCTTACCATTCGGTTAACCGTTTCATCCGGCACCAAACCGCCCGATTGCATGATCCGGGCTACTCCGTGTCCGTCCCCTGACGCGATCTGCTCGCGCAGCATATCGCCGGTGGAAATATGCGCCACTCCCAGTAAATGCCGCAGCATCTTGGCTTGCGTCCCCTTTCCGGAGCCGGGCGGACCGAAGAGTATCAGGCAAAGACGATTCATTCCAGTTTGACAGGCGAAGCCCTTTCCTCAGATGCTGCTGCGGCGGCCGCGGATGCGTCCCGCGCGCGGCGTGAAACCTTCGTAATGGCGCATAATCAGTTGCGCCTCGATCTGATTCACTGTGTCCATGGCCACTCCCACCACGATCAGCAGCGAAGTTCCGCCAAAATAGAATTGTACGCCCAGCCCGTCCAGCAGCCAACGCGGAAAATGCGCGTCGATCCAGTTGCCCATCAGCGGCAGCCGCTGCAGTTTGATGCCGGCGATCATGATCTGAGGAAGCAGCGAAAGAATCGACAGGTATAGGCCCCCCACCACTGTGATCTTGGTGAGGATTTTGTTCATGTACTCAGCGGTGTTCCGCCCTGGACGGATGCCTGGAATAAAGCCGCCGTACTTGCGCATGTTGTCGGCCGCTTCATTGGGGTTAAAAATAATCGAGACATAGAAAAAGCAGAAGAAAATAATCAGCACCGTGTACATCAGGTAGTACAACGGCTGCGATCCGCCGATGGCCGAGAGCATTCCGCTCAGCACTGGCGAGTTCTTGACGAATTCAACCCCCATCAGGGTTTGTGGAAACGCGAGCAGAGAACTGGCGAAAATCACCGGAATCACGCCGCCCGCGTTGACCTTTAGCGGGAGATGTGTGGACTGGCCCCCCATCATCCGCCGCCCGATCACGCGTTTGGCATACTGCACCGGGATACGGCGCTCCCCGCGCTCAACCAGCACGATAAACGCGACCACCGCGATCATCATAATCAAAATGATAATGACCTGGAACGCGTTCCAATCCCCGGTCTGAACTTTCGTGACGATCTCTACGATAGCCGTCGGCAAACCCACCACGATGCCGGTAAAGATGATCAGCGACATGCCGTTGCCGATGCCGCGCTCGGTGATCTGTTCGCCCAGCCACATGATAAACGCGGTGCCGGTGGTCAGGCTGAGAATAGTCATCAAGGTGAAACCCACGCCCGGGTTCATCACCAGCCCCTGCTGCGCTCCCTGAAGAGCGGCGGCGATGCCGAACGACTGCATCAACGCCAGAATGACCGTCAGATAGCGCGTCCACTGTGTGATCTTGCGCCGGCCGAGCTCGCCCTCTTTTTGAAGTTTTTCAAGGGTCGGCACCACCACGGTCAGCAACTGCAGAATAATCGACGCGGTGATATAGGGCATAATGCCCAACGCGAAAATCGTAAGCCGCCGCAGCTGCCCGCCGCTGAACAGATCCACAAAGCCGAAAAACGATCCCGCGTTCCGGGCGAAGAAATCCGACAATTTATTCGCGTCTACGCCGGGAGTCGGGATGTGCCCGCCCAACCGGTACACCGCCAGCAAAGCCAGTACGAACACCAGCCGTTTGCGCAGGTCCGGTACGCGAAAAACATTGGCTACGGATTCCAGAAACCTCATGACGTTACCTCTTCACGCAAATCGCGACCTCATCGCGCTCATTATGGCTTCAGCGGGCCGATCGTCTCGGCGGTGCCACCTGCCGCCTGGATTTTGTCGAGCGCCGCCTTCGAGAACACGTGCGCTTTCACTGTAATTTGCCGTTTCAATTCGCCCGAACCCAGAATTTTCAGACCGTGATTCAGCTTCTTGATGACGCCCAGTTCCAGCAGTTTTTCGGGATCGAAGCTGGACCCTTCAAGCGTCCCCAGTTTGCTCAGATTCACGATCGCATATTCTTTACGAAAAATATTCGTAAAACCGCGCTTCGGCAGACGGCGATGCAGCGGCATCTGACCGCCTTCAAATCCTCGCATGCGCGAATAGCCCGAGACCGATTTGGCCCCTTTAGCGCCACGCCCGGCGTATTTGCCGCGCCCGGTACCCATGCCCTGGCCGAGGCGCCGCTTCTTGTGTTTCTGACCGGGAGGCGGCTTAAGTTGGCTGAGATTCATATTATTCCTCGACGATCGCCAGCAGGTGCGGAACCTTCTTCACCATACCCCGAAAAGCAGGCGTGTCCGGCTTCTCCACGATCCGGTTGATTTTCCGAAGTCCCAGCGCCCGCACGATAATTTTGTGTTTTTCAGGCGTGCAGATCGGACTGCGAATCAGTTTGATTTTAATATTCTTCATCGCAACATTCCTATCCCAGCTAGTCCAACGTCATTTGTTTTTTATCCGAGCTTGTCTAACGCCAATCCACGCAGGTCGCCGACTTCGCCTTTGTCGCGCAACTGTTCGAGCGCGTCGATAGTGGCCTTCACCACGTTATGCGGATTGTGCGAGCCGATGGATTTCGTCAGCACGTTTGGTATTCCGACCGCGGTAATGACGGCGCGCACCGGGCCGCCCGCAATCACGCCTGTGCCTTCCGGCGCCGGCTTCAACAATACCAGACCGCTTCCGAACCGCCCCAAAACCGTATGCTGGATGGTGGTCGCCAACACGTGCACCTTGCGAAGATTCTTTTTGGCCGCTTCGATTCCCTTCTTAATGGCCGCGGGTACTTCCTTGGCCTTCCCCGTGCCGAAGCCGACCACCTTCGCTCCCGGATCGCCCACCACCACCAGCGCCGAAAAGCTCAGGTTCTTGCCCCCCTTCACTACTTTGGTGACGCGGTTTATCGAGACCACCTGTTCCTTCAGGCTCAGGCTCCCGGCATCGATGCGTTTTGTTGTTGCCATATCCTCGCTCTATTTAAAACTTGAGACCAGCTGCGCGCGCGGCATCGGCCAAGGCTTTTATCCGGCCATGATAAAGATACCCGCCGCGATCGAACACCACCGCCTGAATACCCTTTTCGCGGGATCGCTCGGCGATCAATTGCCCGACAGATTTCGCGCCCGCCAGATTGCCACCATGCTTACCGTCCTTCTCATTTGACGAGGCCGCCACCAGCGTATGGCCCTTCCCGTCGTCGATCACCTGCGCATAAATGTGTTTTACGCTGCGGAATACCGCAAGGCGCGGCCGTTCCTCCGTTCCCCGCACGCGCCGGCGAATGCGCGTATGAATGCGCATCCGGATTTGATTCTTTGAATCTCGCGACGCCATATTATTTACTCCCGGAAGCGCCGGTTTTACCGACCTTCTTACGCAGCGGCTCACCCATATAACGGACGCCCTTGTTCTTGTAAGGATCGGGCGGCCGCAGCGCTCGCATGTTCGCCGCCACTTGTCCCAGCAACTGCCGGTCGGCGCCCGTCAAAACCAGATGCGTTTGCTTGTCGACCTTCATATCGATTCCGTCCGGGAGATAGAACTCGATCGGGTGCGAGTAGCCCAGGGTAAAACTCGCGATGCGGCCTTTCAGATCGCAGCGGTATCCGATACCGACGATGTCCAGCTCGCGTGTAAAGCCGGTGGAGACGCCTTGAACGGCATTCGCGGCGAGCGCCCGAGTCAGGCCGTGCAAAGCCGCCTTTTCCTCGCCATCGCGCGCCAGTTCGAGTATCCCGTCCTGCTGCCGCAGAGTGATGCCCGGAGGCACCGGGACAGTCTGCTTCCCCTTCGGTCCCTCGACATTAATGAACTCGCCGCCGATCGTGATCTTCACGCCTTTCGGCAGCGGAATCGGCTTCTTTCCTACTCGTGACATAGCTCCTCACCTACCAAACGTGACACAAAACTTCTCCGCCGACGCCTTGCCTTCGCGCGGTCGAACCCGTCATCACGCCGGCCGGGCGTGGTCAGAATGTTAATACCCAGGCCGCCCAGAATTCTCGGAACCTTCTTCGACCCCACATACACCCGGCAGCCGGGACGGGACACGCGCTCGATCCGCGAAATCACCGGCACATTACCGGGAGTGTATTTAAGATAAATGCGGATCGATTTCTTCGCGCCCTCCTCGGTCAGCTTGAAATTTGCGATGTAGCCCTCATCTTTCAAGATTTTGGCGATATCGTTCTTCAGCCGCGAAGCCGGCACGTCCACCTTGGGATGGCGCGCCTGCAGTCCGTTGCGGATTCGCGTCAGCATGTCGGCAATAGGATCGGTTGACGTCATTCGTTCTCCCTCACCAGCTCGCCTTCACGACGCCGGGCACTTCGCCGGCAAGCGCCATCTTCCGGAAGCAGATGCGGCATAACTTGAACTTTCTCAAGAACCCGCGTGGGCGTCCGCAGCGGAAACAACGGTTGCGGTGACGGCCGCTCAGGATGGGCGTGTTGGCGGCTTTCGCAATGGCGAGTTTTTCATCCCTGGCAATCTTGGCGGTAGTGGCCATAAATCCTCTCTAATCTAAGCCCGGAAAGGCATTCCGAGATGCTTTAACAGCGCCAGCCCCTCGGCATCGGTCTTGGCGGTAGTCGTAATGCAGATATTCATTCCCTTGACCTTCTCGACTTTGTTGTAATCGATCTCCGGAAAAATCAAATGATCTTTCATGCCCAGAGTGTAGTTGCCGCGGCCGTCGAAGGATTTGCTCGAGACACCCCGAAAATCGCGCACGCGCGGCAGCGCCACGTTCACCAACCGGTCCAGAAACTCGTACATGCGATCGCCGCGCAGAGTGACCATGGCGCCGATCGACATACCCTCCCTGAGCTTGAACGCCGCGATGGACTTGCGCGCCTTGGTAATCACCGGTCTCTGACCCGCGATCTGTCCTAGTTCGTTAACCGCGCCATCCATCAGCTTGGCGTTTTGCGTGGCCTCGCCCATACCCATGTTGAGCGATATTTTATCGATCCTCGGCACGGCCATGACGTTCTTATAGCCGAACTCCTTCGTCAGCGCCGGAACCGCTTTGTTGACGTAGACCTCTCGTAACCGTGCAGCCATACTTTATGCCTTCTTGTCCAGAATCTCGCCGCCCTTTTTTGCAATCCGCACGCGTCGAACAGTATTTCCCGCGTTTTCCATTCGGTAACCGATCCGCGTCGCCACGCCGCCCGCTGTGAGAATCATCACGTTTGAAAGCGCAATGGAGCTCTCGCGCTCGGCGATTCCGCCCTTGATCTGTTTGGACGGGTTGGGCCGGGTATGCCTCTTCATCAAGCTGACGGCTTCGACCAGAACTCTGCCCCTTATCCGATCTACGTCCAGAACACGGCCCGTCTTGCCTTTATCGCGGCCGGCGATCACCTTCACCATGTCATCCTTTTTGAGCCGGACTTTCAGCTTAACCTTAGGCGCGTTCTGATCGCGCATCCGGATTTTCCTGGCCATGTTAGATCACCTCCGGTGCGAGCGAGACGATCTTCATGAATTTTTTGTCCCGCAGCTCCCGCGCAACCGGCCCGAATACACGCGTACCCACCGGTTCGCCGATATCGCTGATCAGAACCGCCGCATTTGAATCGAAACGGATATAGGTGCCGTCCTTACGCCGCGTTTCTTTTCGCATGCGCACGATGACGCAGCGGACCACCTTGCCCTTCTTGATGGCCGAATCCGGCGCGGCTTCTTTAACACTGGCTGTGACGATGTCGCCCAAGCCCGCTCGCAAGCCCAGATCGCCACCGCGCGGAAGGATGCACTGGAGCTTGCGCGCACCGCTGTTGTCCGCTACTTCCAGCATCGTCCGCATCCCGATCATAATTCTGTCTCCCTGACCCGGGCGCCGGCCCCGGTCATCTTCCCTTCTTCATCTTTTTCTTCGAGACTCGCTGCTCAGTCGCCGGCTGAATCCCGATCGCGCTCAGATCGGTGGTCACCTGAACCGCTTTGCGAATGACTTCGCCCAGTGTCCACCGCTTCAGTTTGCTCATGGGGCGGCATTCGACGATGCGCACCACGTCGCCCACCAAGGCCGTATTTTCGGCGTCATGAGCGTAAAACTTTTTTCGCTTGGTAACGATACGCTTGTACATCGGGTGCGGCACGCGGCGCGTCACCTCTACCACAATGGTTTTGGCCATCCTGGCCGATACCACCGAGCCGATCTTCTCGTTTTTTATGCCCTGCTTGGTCTCAGCCATAGTCATCCCTTACTGCTTTTGCGCGCCTTCACGGCCGTCTTCGGCTTCATGGCCGCTTTCGGAGCCGCCGCTGATCTCTTGGACCCCTGCGCGCTCTTGGCCGGGACCGCTGTCTTCATGGCGGGTTTAGTTTGCGGCTTGGCTTTAGCTGCCGGTTTCGCTCCGACCGCTGGTTTCATCTTGCTAACGGATTCGACCTGGACCTCTTCGCGACCCGATTCCCGTTCCGCGAGGACCGTCAGCATGCGCGCGCGCTCCTTTTTAAGAGCTTGATATTTTTTCAATCCTTCCATCTGCCCCATGGACATCTGGAATCGCAGCCGGAAAAGCTGCTCCGCCGCGTCTCGCATTTCCTTAGAGAGCTCAGCCGTATTGAGGGACCGCGCTTTGTCTGCGTTCTGTTTCATCGCTCCTTACCTCACTCGGACTGATCTCGCGTCACCACTTTAGTGGGCATCGGAAGTTTCGCGGCCGCCAGCCGCATCGCTTTTTCAGCGATATCCTGACCCACGCCCTCCATCTCGAACAGAATCTTGCCGGGGCGAATGACGCAAACCCACTGCTCCGGTGCGCCCTTGCCTTTTCCCATGCGCGTTTCGGCCGGTTTCTTGGTAATGGGCTTGTCCGGGAACAACCGGATCCAAACCTTGCCTCCGCGCTTGATTGACCGGGTCATCGCCACGCGAGCCGCTTCAATCTGCCGATCCGTAATCCAGCCGCATTCGAGAGCTTTCAAACCGAAGTCGCCGAATGCGAGCGTAGAGCCGCGCCAGGCCTTGCCGGCCATCCGCCCACGCTGCTGTTTGCGGTACTTCACCTTCTTGGGCATTAACATAACTAGCTTCCTAATCCCGAACCTATTCGGTCTTTTCTCCCTCGGGTGGCGTCTCCACGTTTTCCGGCTTCGTTTCCTGCTTCCAAGTGGGTTGCGGCGGCGCCATGGGCGGAAGAATCGGCCCACCCACACGTGAAGACATTTCGCCCGGCGCGGCCTGCACCACTCCGCCGCCTGATTCGGCCGGAGCCATCGCCGGCCTGGGAGGGCGGTCCCGATCCCTGTCTCTGCGCTCGCGCGGCGGCATCCGGCGCGGTTCGGGCTCGTTACGCAAACCCCGCCTCTGACCCCCCGGTAGAATCTCGCCTTTGTACACCCAGCACTTGATTCCGATCACGCCATAGGTCGTGTAAGCCTGGCTGAAACCGTAATCGATGTCGGCGCGCAGCGTGTGAAGCGGAAGCCTCCCCTGCAGATACCACTCCGTGCGCGCGATTTCGGCGCCGTTCAGTCGCCCCGATACCCGGACCTTGATTCCCTTGCAGCCGAAGCGCAGCGCCGAGTCGACGGCCTTGCGCATGGCTCGTCGAAACGCCACTCGTTTTTCAAGCTGCAGCCCGATCGATTCCGATACTAGTTGCGCATCCAGTTCCGGCTTGTGGACCTCTTGAATATCGATGAACACTTCACGCTTGGTTTTCTTCGCCAGATCGCCCTTAAGCTTCTCGATCTCAGCGCCCTTGCGCCCAATGACGATCCCGGGACGCGAGGTGTGAATGGTGATGCGCAACTTGTTGCCCGGCCGGTCGACTTCAATGGAGCTCACGCCAGCCGCCTTCAGCCGCTCCCGCAGGGAATCCTTAAGCTCCAGGTCCTCTCGCAGGAGCTTGGCGTAATCCTGCTTGGCGAACCACCGTGATTGCCAGGTCTTCGTGACCCCCAACCGGAACCCATATGGATGTACTTTTTGGCCCATTACTGTTTGTCTCCGACCATCACCACAATGTGCGCCATCCGCCTCTGATACCGGTAGGCGCGCCCCATCGGCGCGGGACGGATACGCTTCATCCGCGGCCCCTCGTTGACGTATGCCCCGGTGACCATCAGCTTGTCAACGTCCACGTCGTTCGAGCGATTCTCGGCGTTGGCGATCGCCGAGCGCAAAACTTTTTCGACTGACGGCGCAATCCTCTTATTCGTTGAGCGCAGGATGTTGATGGCGTCGCCGGCCCTGTGGCCGCGGATCAAATCCACCACCAGCCGAGCTTTCTGCGGCGATGTTCGTAAGTATCTGGCTTCCGCTCTCGCTTCCATAACGCTCCCTTACGCCGGCTTTACTGTTTTCTCGACGGCCGCTTTGGCCGCATGACCCTTGAACTGCCGCGTGGGCGAGAATTCGCCCAGCTTATGCCCGACCATGTTCTCGGTGATGTACACCGGGATGAACTTCTTTCCGTTGTGCACGGCCAGAGTATGGCCGATAAACTCCGGCAGAATGGTCGACCGCCGCGACCAGGTCCGCACCACTTTCTTCTCGCTCTTCTGATTCATAGCCGCCACCTTAACCATCAGGTGGTCGTCGACGAAAGGTCCCTTTGCTAACGAACGTCCCATATCTCGTTCCTATCGCTTTTTAGTCTTGCGGGTCACGATCCACTTATTGGTTCGCTTGTTGTTGCGGGTTTTAAAGCCGCGCGTCGGCTGGCCCCACGGCGTCACCGGGTGGCGTCCGCCCGAAGTCTTGCCCTCGCCGCCTCCATGGGGATGGTCGACCGGATTCATCGTGACGCCGCGATTGTGCGGCATTTTGCCCATCCAGCGCTTGCGCCCGGCCTTACCGAGACTCACGTTTTCGTGCTCGACGTTTCCGACCTGCCCGATGGTCGCCGCGCATTCCACCTGCACCTTGCGAATTTCGCCCGACGGCAGCTTCAGCAGCGCATAATCGCCTTCCTTTGAAACCAACTGCGCCTGCGTCCCCGCCGAGCGAGCCATCTGCCCGCCCTTACCGGGCTTAAGCTCGATGTTATGCACGACCGTGCCGGCCGGGATATTCCTGAGCGGCAGTGAATTGCCGACCAGAATGTCGGCCTCCGGACCGGATTTAACAACCCGGCCAACCTCGAGTCCGGCCGGCGCCAGAATGTACCGCTTCTCGCCGTCCGTGTAATGCAGCAAAGCGATCCGGGCGCTGCGATTGGGGTCGTATTCGATGGCCGCGACACGCGCCTCGATCCCGGCTTTATCGCGCTTGAAATCGATATCGCGATAGGTTCGCTTGTGTCCGCCGCCTTTGAACCGCGAGGTGATCCGGCCGTTGCTGTTGCGCCCTCCGGTCGCGATCTTGCCGGTGGACAGACTCTTCTCGGGCCGCTGCTTGGTGATGTCCTCGCGCGAGACCACCGTCTGGAAGCGGCGGGTCGGCGTAGTCGGTCGATAGGTCTTCACTGGCATGGCTTAAATCTCCGCGTACTCCGGCATCTTTTCGCCGGCCTTCAGCCTCACGTAGGCTTTCTTCCAATCCGCGCGGTAACCGGAGAATCGCCCGCGCCGCCGCAGTTTCCCGGCGGTCGTAGTTGTGCGCACATCCTCGACTTTCACTTTGAACACCGTCTGCACGGCGTTCTTGATCTGAGTCTTGTTGGCCGCCGAGGCGACCTCGAAACAAAGCGTGCGCTCCGCATCTTTTTTGGCCACGCCCTTCTCGGTCACGATGGGCCGCTTGATGACCTGATAAGCCGTGTGCATCATGCCAAGCGCCTCCGAAAGCTTTCTGGCCGCCGCTTCGCTCAGAAAAATCTTTTCATGTCCCAGCAGATCGTAGACATTCACGTCGCGGCTCGAGATCAGCTTCACGCCAACCAAATTACGGCTTGAAAGCTCGAGATTCCGATTGCCGGTATTGTCCACCAGCAAAACCGTTCTCGTGACCTCGAGCGCATTGAGCGCCTGGCGCATCGGCTTGGTCTTCGCCTCTTCGCATCGGGAATTCATGAAGCACCTTCAGCTCGCCATCGCGAAGCTTGGCCGAGAGCGCGCTTTTCAAAGCTCCAAGCTGCATTTTCCGAGGCAGATGATAGGCGTAATCGCGCGGTTGCGGACCATGAGTCGTTCCGCCATGCCGCCACAGAGGACTGCGAATCGAGCCCATGCGCGCCCGTCCCGTCCCCTTCTGCTTCCACAACTTTTTACCGGAGCCGGCCACTTCGTGGCGGGTCTTAGTGCTGGCGGTGCCTCTTCGCGCGCAAGCCAGATGATGCCGGACGGCCTCGTATAGCAACGCCTCGTTCACCGGCGCGGCGAATACCTCGTCGGAAAGCTCTACCGTGCCGACTTTCCGGTTATTCAGATCGATGATGTCTACGCTCGGCATGGCTATTTCCTTGCTCTCCGCACCATCACGTAACTGCCGTTAGGACCGGGGACCGCGCCCTTTATCAGCAGAACATTTTCCTGCGCATCGACCTCCACCACTTCCAGGTTCCGTATGGTGACGCGATTGGTACCCATGTGGCCCGCCATGCGCATCCCCGGAAACACACGGGACGGGAAACTGGAAGCGCCGATCGAGCCGGGTGCGCGGTGGAACATGGATCCATGCGACTCGTCGCCGCCGCGGAAGTGGTGACGCTTTACCAGGCCCGCGAAGCCTCGTCCTTTGCTCACGCCGATCACGTCCACAATATCTTTGGGCTTGAATTCGTCGACCAGCACGCGATCGCCGGCCTTGAGGTCGCCATCGGTTCCCTCCGCCAGGCGAAATTCCCGCTGGAACTTCACGCCCTCTGCGCCGGATTTTTTGAGGTGGCCCGCGGCGGGCTTCGACACGCTCGATTTTTTGGCGTATTCCATAAATCCAAGCTGCACCGCATCGTAACCGTCGGCAGCCGGCGTCTTGCGCTGCACCACGACGCATGGCCCCGCCTTAAGCACCGTCACCGGAACCACCTGCCCGTCCGGCCGGAATACCTGCGTCATTCCGATCTTCTTGCCTAATATTCCTGGACTCATACGCTACTTGCTCTTTCCGAAGGCTTTGATCTCGACATCCACGCCCGCCGGCAAATCCAGCTTCATCAACGCGTCCACAGTATCCTGCGTCGGCTCCAATATATCGAGCAAACGCTTGTGCGTCCGGATCTCGAATTGTTCCCGGCTTTTTTTGTCGACGTGCGGCGAGCGCAGCACAGTGTAGAGATTCCGTACCGTCGGCAAAGGGATCGGACCCGCCACCGTCGCCCCAGTTCTCTTAGCAGTATCCACGATTTCCGTGGTCGACTGATCGAGAATCCGGTGATCATAGGCCTTCAGCCGAATGCGAATGCGCTCTCTTAAGCTGCTCATCCTCTAATCCACAATCTCGGCGACGGTACCGGCGCCGACGGTTCGGCCGCCTTCGCGAATGGCGAAACGCAGGCCCTTATCCATGGCTACCGGTGTGATCAATTCCACTTCGAGGCTGACGTTGTCGCCGGGCATTACCATCTCCATACCTTCCGGTAACTGCGCCACTCCGGTCACATCCGTGGTGCGGAAATAGAACTGGGGCCGGTATCCCTTGAAGAAGGGCGTATGGCGGCCGCCTTCTTCTTTCGACAGCACGTAAACTTCACCTTTGAATTTCCTATGCGGTTTGATCGAATTGGGCTTCGCAATCACCTGCCCGCGTTCTACGTCGTCCTTTTCAATACCGCGCAGCAGCAAGCCTACGTTATCTCCGGCCATACCTTGGTCGAGCAATTTCTTGAACATTTCGACGCCGGTGACCACTGTTTTGCGGGTATCGGTGAAGCCCACGATCTCCATTTCCTCGCCGACCTTGCAGATCCCCTGCTCGATCCTACCTGTCACGACCGTGCCGCGCCCCTGAATCGAAAAGATATCTTCGACCGGCATCAGGAACGGCTTGTCCGTGACGCGCGGCGGCATGGGGATGTACTTATCCACTGCTTCCATCAGCTCGTCAATCGCTTTTTCCCACTTCTCTTCGCCATTGAGGCCACCCAGCGCGCTCACTTTTATGACCGGCAGATCGTTGCCCGGAAATCCATAGCTGGTCAGCAGTTCGCGTACCTCGAGCTCAACCAGCTCGAGCAGTTCGGGATCGTCCACCATGTCCACTTTATTGAGCGCAACGACAATATAGGGCACGCCGACTTGCCGGGCCAGCAGAATATGCTCGCGCGTCTGCGGCATCGGACCGTCGGTTGCCGCGACGACGAGAATCGCGCCATCCATCTGCGCCGCGCCGGTGATCATATTCTTGATGTAATCGGCATGACCTGGACAATCCACGTGCGCATAATGCCGGTTAGCCGTCTCGTACTCCACATGCGCCACCGCGATCGTGATCCCGCGAGCTTTTTCCTCGGGCGCATTGTCGATCGAATCGAAACTCCGGAACTTGACCTTGGGATTATGCTTGGCCAGCGTTTTGGTAATTGCCGCTGTCAAGGTGGTCTTGCCGTGATCGATATGTCCGATCGTGCCTACGTTTACGTGCGGCTTACTGCGATCAAATTTTTCTTTCGCCATTATATTTCTCCGTCTCCTGCCCTTTTAACTCGCCACTCTGCCCTGCACCTTGCTGGTTATTTCTTCCGCGACGCTCTTCGGCACTTCCTCGTACTGACCGAAGTGCATGGTGAACGCGCCGCGCCCCTGCGTGCGAGATCGCAACTCAGTGGCATATCCAAACATCTCCGACAGCGGCACCAGGGCGGTGATGATATGTGTGCTGCCCAGAATCTGGGTTCCCTCGAGGCGTCCGCGCCGGGAGATGAGATCCCCATTGACCGATCCCATATACTCGTCCGGCACCACCACTTCCACCCGCATCACCGGCTCGAGCAACACCGGCTTGGCCTTGCGCGCGGCTTCTTTGATGCAGATCGAGGCACAAATCTTGAAGGCCATTTCCGACGAATCTACGTCGTGATAATCGCCGTCATACACAGCGACCCGGACGTCCGACATCGGATATCCGGCCAGAATGCCGTGCTCGAGAGCTTCCACCACGCCCTTTTCCACGGCCGGGATGAATTCTTTGGGAATGTTGCCGCCCCTGATATCATTGACGAACTCGAACTCACCGCCGGGGAACGGCTCGATCCGCAATTTGACACGCGCGTACTGCCCGCTACCGCCGGTCTGTTTCTTGTGCGTATAGTCGTATTCCGCCATTTGCCGGATGGTCTCGTGATAAGCCACCTGGGGCTTGCCCACATTAGCGCCGACGTTGAATTCCCGCTGCATGCGATCAACGATTATCTCGAGATGCAGCTCGCCCATTCCGGCGAGAATGGTCTGTCCCGTATCCGGATCGGTCGAAACCTTGAGCGTGGGGTCTTCCTGCACCAGCTTGGCAATGGCCATGCCGAGCTTTTCCTGATCGGCCTTGGTCTTGGGCTCGATGGCGAGCTGGATCACGGGCGCCGGGAAATCGATGGATTCGAGAATGATGGGCGATTTCTCGTCGCAAATCGTGTCGCCGGTCGACACCGTTTTAAGGCCCACCACGGCGCAGATGTCTCCCGCCAGGATCTCCTGAATTTCCTCGCGCTTGTTGGCGTGCATCTTGACCAACCTGCCGATTCGCTCCCTACGCGCTTTGGCCACGTTATACACCGAATCGCCGGCGCTGAGATGCCCCGAATAAACCCGGATAAATGCCAACTGACCGACAAAGGGATCGGTCATAATCTTGAACACCAGCGCGGCAAAAGGTTCTTTGTCGTCGGCATGACGCACGACGGTCTGATCCAAATGTGCGACCTCGGTCCCTACCACGGGCGGAATATCGAGCGGCGAGGGAAGATAATCCACCACCGCGTCGAGTAGATTCTGTACGCCCTTGTTCTTGAAGGCCGACCCGCAGACCACCGGGAAGATTTTTTGAGCGATGGTAGCCTTGCGGATCCCCGCCTTCAACTCTTCCTGAGTAACTTGAATCCCTTCGACGAACTTCGTGAACAGGTGGTCGTCGGATTCCGATACCGCTTCGATTAGCTTTTCTCGAGTTTCCTTGGCCTGTTCGATCAGATCCGCTGGAATTTCAATTTCCGTGGACTCCGCGCCGAGCGTCTCGTCGAGCCACACTCGCGCTTTCATCGAGATCAGATCCACGATGCCTTTGAACTGATCCTCTGCACCGATGGGAATCTGAATCGCCACAGGCCGGCACTTGAGACGATCGACAATGGTGCCGACGGACCGGATGAAATCCGCGCCCACGCGATCCATTTTGTTGATGAAGCAGATCCGCGGCACGCCGTATTTATCCGCCTGCCTCCAAACCGTTTCCGACTGCGGCTGTACCCCAGCCACAGCATCGAATACTGCCACCGCGCCGTCTAGCACGCGCAGACTGCGCTCCACTTCGGCCGTAAAATCGACGTGGCCCGGCGTATCGATGATGTTGATGGTGCAATCCTGCCATTCGCAAGTGGTCGCAGCCGAGGTGATCGTAATTCCTCGCTCCTGCTCCTGCTCCATCCAGTCCATCACGGCGGTGCCCTCATGGACTTCGCCGATTTTATAAGTGCGGCCGGTGTAATAGAGAATGCGCTCCGTCGTCGTCGTCTTACCGGCGTCGATGTGAGCCATGATGCCGATATTGCGCATCCTCTCAAGTGGTATGGTGCGGGGCATAAACTTCAATTACCAACGATAATGGGCGAAAGCCTTATTCGCTTCCGCCATCCGGTGTACGTCGTCCTTTTTCTTAATCGCGCCGCCGCGGAGGTTGGCCGCGTCGTTCAGCTCGTTTGCCAGCTTGTCCGGCATACTCTTTTCCGGACGCGTCCGCGCATTAATAAGAATCCAGCGGATAGCCAGGCTGGTGCGCCGGTTGTTCGGAACCTCTACCGGCACCTGGTAGTTCGCACCGCCGACGCGCCGCGTCTTCACTTCAAGCAAGGGCCGGCAGTTTTCTACCGCCTTCTTGAACAGTTTCAATGGATCATCGCCGGTCCGATCCCGGATCGTGTCCATAGCCTTGTAAAAAATCCTTTGCGAGACCGCCTTTTTGCCGTCCCACATCATCGAATTCACGAATTTTTCCGCGAGCGTCGAGTTATATACCGGGTCCGGTATAATTTCGCGGGATTCAGGTCTGCGTCGCCGTGGCATACGTCCTCTATTTAGCGGGCCCTTTGGGCCGTTTTGCTCCGTATTTCGACCGGCCTTGCTGTCGTCCGCTTACGCCGGCCGTATCGAGCGTCCCGCGCACTACGTGATAGCGTACGCCAGGGAGATCCTTCACGCGCCCGCCGCGAATCAGCACGATCGAATGTTCCTGCAAGTTGTGCCCGACGCCAGGGATGTAAGTGGTTACTTCGATTCCGTTGGTCAGCCGCACCCTGGCCACTTTGCGCAGCGCCGAGTTCGGCTTCTTGGGTGTAGTCGTGTACACACGTGTGCAAACTCCGCGCCGCTGGGGACAAGCTTGCAGCGCCGGACTCGCCGTCTTATAACGCGTGGGCCGTCTGCCCTTACGCACCAGTTGATTAAACGTCGGCACGAACTCCCTCTCTCTTCAATCGCGCAAAGTGCGCTCTAAATAATATTGAAACCACCCGGAAATCCGGCACGCATGGACACAACGCCAGATTTCAAAAAATGCGAGGGTAGAAGACTTCGGACTAGCCCATACCCTGACAGCGTTAAAATCCGTCAGACCAGCGGGGCCGGCCCCTGGACGGGCCCTTCAAACAGAAAGGGCGGTAGCGCAGGAGCAGAAGATCAACTCGCCAAACTTATTGAGGATAGCGAAAAGGGGGAAAATTGTCAAATCACGGCCGTTATGGTTTGCCGCCGGCCTCAGTCAGCATCATTGGATTTCTGGCATTCGGCGTCGGAGCGGTCATAAGCTGCACGAATATCTTGCCGAATTTCTCCATATTCACGTCCATTTGCGTGTGCACCAGTTGTACTTCCGCAGCGGGCTTGCTCTTCTCCGACCATGTCAGCGTGTCTCCATAGCCCGCACCGCGATCCAGATTCACATCCATATAGACCTGGCGCTCGGAAGTAATCAGGCTTGGATCGAGCCATGCGGCCGCTGCCAATTCATCCCAAAGGTAGCTGCGTCCCGCATGGGAATATCGCGCCAGATATTGGGCCACGGGACTCCGCACTTTCCCGATCTCATCCAGCATTTCCTGGGTCAGCCGGGTTTTGACGGAGACGTCCACCGTAGTGCAAACGATCGACGGCCAGCGCGTCCGTGGAACGATATGGCTCGCCTCAGGATCGAACCAGAGATTGAACTCGTGCCGGGGATTGGTGGCGAATTCGGGGTCGTCCGTTTGCGGGTTCAAGCTTCCGCCCATGAAGACCAGTCCTTTGCTCAATTCGGCAAACTGCGGGTCGAGGCTCAGCGCCAACGCCAGGTTGGTCATGGGGCCACCCTCATAAATGGTGACCTCATGGGGATGCTCATGAATTATCCGCACCATAAAATGCGCTGCATCTTCGTTCAGCGGTTTGGTGCTGGGATTCCCTTCCGCCAAGTGAGGCACTTCGAAAGGACCGTGGCTGTTGGCTCGGCGGGTCCAAGCGCCCTGGTAACCGATCTTGCCGTAGATCTGTTCCCCATAACTGCGTCGAGGTTTGCGTTCGAAGAAGCGGGAATGTGGCTCCAGGCACCACCGGAATATCCGTGCGGCCGACTAGTTCGAGAAGACGAAGCGTATGGGCCACTTCTTCGTCCCGCCATGCATCCCCTGTGACCACCGTAATGCCGAGCGGTTCCACGGTCGGCGACTGGAGAAGCACCAGGATGGAAGCCATGTCCGTTCCACCCGGGCCGGCGGCGTCCTGATCTATGATGACGTATCGATGCTCCTGCCCAAACGCCGATCCCGCCAGAAAGATGAAAAGTGCTAGCATCGCGCTAAAGACTTGCAGGCGCTTTGGCATGATTGCATGATACGAAATTCAAATTTGTAAAACGACACAGGAGGAAAGGCATGAAGGGTTTCAAGCAGTTTATCATGCGTGGTAATGTACTTGACCTCGCGGTTGCCGTCGTGACGGGCGCTGCCTTCGGCGCGGTGGTCACGGCGCTCGTCAAAGACCTGATCACCCCGCTGATCGCGGCTATTGTCGGGAAGCCCGATTTCTCGGCGATCCAGTTCGAAGTGAACGGGAGCAAATTCCTGATTGGGGACTTCATCAACGCGCTGGTCTCATTCCTGCTGATCGGCGCGGCGGTTTACTTTTTAGTGATTCTTCCGGTGAACACGCTATTGGCCCGCATGCGACGTGGCGAAGCCCCTCCCGATCCGACCACGAAAGAGTGCCCCGAGTGCCTCAGTATAATCCCGATTGCGGCGAAAAGGTGCGCTTTCTGTACGACTCCTGTAGGCGGGGTCGGCAGATGACCCGTGATGAAAAACCTAGGCCCCCAAAAAAGCCTGGTTTTTGCCCAATCACGCACGTATTACACAAAGACCTTGACATTGTCTAAATTGGAGCGCATAGTTCCCGAGTAGAAACGAATGGTCTACTGCCGCGACGATAGCTGTATTGTTCTTTTCAGCTACCGCCCGGCGCTGGCAGCGACCGCTGTCAGCAGAGTACTCACAGAACTGTCCAACCCCTATACGGCCAGTCATCTGAGGGGTCTAACTATTTCTTCTACGAACCTGGCAATGGATACGGGTTCCTCACTGACTATTTTCTGCAATACAAGGAAACGCCCGTCAGCAGCATAATTGGCGGTAAGCTTCGACACCGATTCTATCCCTGAGTTCTAACAACTATCTTGCTTTGGGTTGGTGATTTTAACCACTTAGCGCGCCTCTAACTATTAGGTATCGGATTGCGCATAGCCTCGGCTGAAATCCTGAAATCGAACCTTATACTTATTGCCCATCGCTTCGCAGGAGCAGGAACATGCGTTCGTCGCCCTGCAGAGTATTGGGGTCCGACGAAGACGTGCCCGAGCAAAACGACGAGCACACCTGCCAACCAGCGCGATTTACGAGTCGTACCAAACCTGTTGGTGAAAATATCCAATAGTTGGTCGCATCCGAGTTGCACTCATTGGAATCCAGCAAATATGCTACGGGGAGGCCTTCTAGTCGAACCTTCCCATCGGGGCTCAGTCTGGCAATTCGTGTGCTCAAAAAGCAATATCGTGCGCGCTTAGCCAGTAATTCGAGTGCTTAGAAGGGGTTCTTGAGGTGATACAAGGTGCCAAGAAACAGGACAGATCCATACTGATGTTGCAGATTAAAACGGCAGTCAAGATCAACATCTCTGATCTGCACCTGAGAACCTAGTTTCGCAGCGATCAACCGAAGGCCACGCATCCGGTTTATATTAGTGGCCTGATGATCAAATGCGTGAACTTCGTAGCCGAGGGACTCGAGAAAGAAACTCAATGCGCCATCCGCGGCGCCTAGATCGAGAACCGGCTTGGCGCCGATAACGCTTTCGAGCGTAATCGAGACAGTCCGCAGCAGGTGCTGCAGACTGAATAGATTCGCAAAGCAATCGTAGGGGTACCAATCGAAATCGCAATGCTCAATCAATCGTTTCGCTTCCTCAAATCTGCGGCGGAAGCGCAACCCCTTTCGAACCAGCGGACTGATTCGAACAAGAATATCAGTTCCTGAATACAGTTGCATAACAATCTCCACCGTACTTCTCTATCTGATCGCCCGGCGCTATCTTGGCCGCGTCCGCTCTTCCGCCATTGCGCTGCTCTTTGCCTTTTGCACGCCAGCCTGGTCTACGGCCAGCCGTGCTCTGTGGCAGCACGGGCCCTCGATGCTCTTGATTTCGGCTGCTCTACTCGCACTGTTGAAGGCTGAGGAAGATCCTGCATGGTGGCGCTCGCTGGGGTTGCGCTGGCTTTTTCCATGGTCGTCCGGCCGACGAACGTTGTTATTTTTATCGTTATATCCGCATTCGTGGCGAAAGTACGCGTCCGGCAGATCTGGATTTTTTTGGCAGCGGCCCGATGCGGCATTTTCAAATTTTCGACCTTTTCCGATCCTGGGAATCCTCGGGTATTGGATCCTGGTCTCGACATTCGATTCCTGGTGGGCTGGATTCGCATTCGGCCCGCGCTATCTTTCGGACATCACGCCTCTCTTTGCCTTTTCCCTGATTCCAATCCTGCGGCCGAATCAGACTAAATCAATGCTTATATTGTTCTGCATTTTAAGCGTGGCCAGCTTCGCAATACAATATCAAGGTACTAATCGACCGGCGACATTCGAGTGGAACAGGACTCCCGTTAGATAGACCAACCCAGGGCGCGTATGGGACTGGTCGGACATCCCGTTCATGCGCTAGAATCGACATCCAATATCCCCAGACCATTCAGCATGAAAGCGTAGTGGAACGCCGTCTCGCGGATGTGCTCGTAGCGGCCCGAGGATCCGAAGTGGCCGCTGCCTAGATCGGTCTTGAGCAACACCAGACGGTCGTTTTTCCCGGTTCGACAGGCTCGCGATATTGCCCGCAGCCGGGCGATCCACTTCGCGGGTTCCCAGTAGGAAACTCGCGGATCGTTTAAACCCGCCGTCGCCAGAATATTCGGGTATGGCAGGGCCGCGACATTTTCATACGGGTCATAAGATTTGATGTACTCGTAATACTGCTTTTGGTTGGGATCGCCCCACTGCTCATATTCACCGACCGTGAGAGGAAGAGAGGCATCCAATCCAGTATTCAGGACGTCGACGAACGGTACCAAGGCCACCACTGCCGCAAACAGATCTGGACGCATGTTGGTCACAGCACCCATCAACAATCCGCCGGCGCTGCCGCCCATGATTGCGAGGCGTTCCGCGGAGGTGTACTTTGTTGCAATCAGATGCTCGGCGCAGGCGATGAAATCCGTGAACGTATTTTTCTTTTTGAGCATGCGGCCGTCTTCGTGCCAGCGTTTCCCAAGATCGCCTCCACCCCGAACATGGGCAATCGCGTACACAAAGCCGCGGTCGAGCAGGCTAAGCCTGTCCGTGGCGAAAGCTGGGTCCGTGCTGATTCCGTAGGCGCCATAACCATACAGAAGCACCGGGGCTCCGCCGTCCCGCGCAAGGCCCTTTCTATATACCAGCGAGATCGGCACCTTCGCTCCGTCGGAAGCCATCGCGTAAAGGCGCTCCGATTGGTATTGTGTCGGGTCGTATCCACCTAACACTTCTTGCTGTTTCTGAAGCTCGCGCTCGCCCGTTTCCATGTTGTAATCGAACACGGAATAAGGCGTGACCAGCGACGTGTAACCGAACCGAAGCATCTTAGTGTCGTATTCGGCATTTCCTCCCAAGCTGGCGGTATAAACCGGCTCGGGAAACTCGATATAGCGAGCCCGGCTCGCATTTAGATCCTGAATACGGATTTTCGTGAGGCCGCGGTCGCGTTCTTCCACGACCAGGTAGTCTTTGAAAGCAGTTAAATCTTCAATGGTCACGTCTTCGCGCGCCGGAATCACCTCTTTCCAGTTCGTCTTGGAAGCATCTGCGACCGGCGCCTCCACCACGCGAAACGTCTTGGCGCCGTCATTAGTGCGAATAAAAAAAGATGCGCCATGGTGGGTGACATCATATTCAGTCTCGTGTACGCGCGGAAGCAGCACTTCAAATTCTGCCTTGGGAGTGTCCGTGTTTAAATAGCGCACTTCGGATGTTAGGGGGCTACCAATATTGATCAGAATATATTCCCGGCTGGAGGTCTTCGCGAGCTCAACCGTGAAACGCTCGTCGGGTTCGTGGTAAACCAGCGCGTCATCTTTCACGCCCAGCGTGTGCCGGAAAACCTTGTAAGGCCGCTTGGCGCTGTCGAGTACCGTATAAAAGAAGGTCGCATTGTCGTTAGCCCACTCAAGCGAATAGTAAGTATTGGGAATTTCGTCCGGGAGCAGATCGCCGGCAGCCAGGTCTTTCACTCGAATGGTGTACGCTTCATCGCCTTCGAAATCCACCGAATAAGCTAATAACCGGTGATTCGGACTCGCCAAGAAGTTGCCGAGGCGGAAATATTTCCTTCCTGCGGCGAGCGCATTGCCGTCGAGCAGAATCTCTTCTTCGGCTTCGAGCGATTCTTTCTTACGGCAGTGGATTGAATATTGCTTTCCTTCCTCCGTACGGGCGTAATAAAAATAATGATCGCGTTTAACGGGTACGCTCAAGTCGGTCTGCTTAATGCGGCCGAGAATCTCCGAATAAAGTTTGGATTGGAGCGGCTCAGTGTGCTTCATCATCGTCTGGGTATAGGCATTTTCAGCTTCCAGATACCGGATCGTGTCGGGATCGTTACGGTCGCGCAACCAGGAATAATCGTCGACGCGCGTGTCCCCGTGAAGCGTGACCGCCTGGGGCAAGATCTTGGCTGCGGGCGGCTCGATCGCAGCGCCGGCGGAAATGGAGATAACAGTCATGAAGGCAGGTGGCTTTACAATAAGATACATCATGAGAGCGCTCCGCTCGACCATCGGGCTGGTTTTGGCGGCGTTGGTACTGGCAGCAAGCGGTCCCGGGTTCCGCAGCGAGCGCGCCTTCGACGAGCACTATCGGAAGCACGGACGCGAGTTCGGCAGAATCTCCCCGCGGGAATATCTACGGCTAGCACAGGATCTGCGAGATGCGCCGCCGGGCGGACCAATCCTCGAAGCGGCCAAGCCGGACGGTATTATCACTCGATTTGACCGTCGCTCAGGGGCTTTTGGCGCCTACAATCCCGACCGGACCATCCGCACTTTCTTTATTCCCGTCGACGGCGAGAGTTACTTCCGCCGACAAGCACGCCGTCCAAATTGAATGACAGACGCCGAGGTCCAGGACTATCTGCACGATAACGGCTACCCCGAGCACCTGGTGCGCGAGGGGCGGCTAGGCTTGCTACGTCGCTGGCGCGAGTTCGTCGAGCAAGTAGAGCGGGGATATCCGCTCGGCCTGGAAGATTATCGCAACGACCTCGATGTGCGCGCGATCATCTCGCTTGCGGGAGTTGAAGACGACGCGATTCGCGCGCTCGACGAGCGCTTTAAGAAGACCTTGACCGCTCGCGAAACCAGGGTCTGGGAAAGCGCCCCCGGCGATCCTTTCTGGGACTTCGGTTATCCTGCTCAAGCGGGCGAGGACCTGATCGAGGATCTTCGAAGGGAAGGGCTAATGCTGTAAGGCGGGCACGCTCTCCTACTTGCCGAAATAAGTTTCGTTGAAGACCGTCGGTGTTTTTTCCTTCAGTTGTTCCAGTCCCTTTTTCGCCAGCTCCGGCTTCATCTTGGCTTCGATCTCAGGTCGCACGGCATCGAACGGTTTGGTAATATGCTCTTCCACCAGGATCAGGTGATACCCGAACGGCGTCTTCACAGGCTCGCTCAGCTTGCCGACCTCGAGCGCGAATGCCGCCTGCTCAAATGCGGGGACCATGCGCCCCTTGGCGAAAGTTCCCAGCTCGCCGCCAAACTGGGCGGTTCCGGTATCGTCCGACTCGGCTTTCGCTTCAGCGGCGAAGTCCGCGCCTGCGACAATCTTTGCGCGAATCTCCTGGGCCTTGGCCAGGGCTTCGGCATCCGTCAGATCTTTCTGATTCGGTTTCACGGGTACCGCCGATCCCTGCATTCGAATCAAAATGTGTTTCGCTTTGAGTTCTTCCCAATCCTGCTTGTGGACGGCGTAAAAGGCTCGCACGGCGGCATCGTCTGGCTTGGCGCTGTTGCCCAGCTCCTGAAACAGGATGTTGGCCAGCAGCTGGTCGCTCTGTAATTTGAGCTGCAGCTGAACCTTGGGGTTTTGATCGAGCTTTTGCTCTCGGGCCGCTTGCGCCAATACTTTAAGCTCGGCCAGCCGCTCCGCGATCTGCCGTTTACCCTTAGGCGTTTGTGCCTCAGAGCGCTGTTGTGGCGAAAGAGTATCGAGGATCTGCTCGAACTGGGATTTCGTGATCTTCTCGCTTCCAACAGTGAGAACCACCGGATCGGCGGGAGGCGGCGTCTCCTGTGCCCACGCGGCCGCCGCCGCGAAGAGGAGAAATAAAATCTTCATTACGTCAGGATAGCGCGGCCAGCGCCGGCGATTGCACGCCGCTCGATAAATCGCTTATCCTGGCGGCGGAGGCTTCACAGTCATGATTAAGGGGATCAAATTTGCGAGCGTTCCAGTGCGCGATCAGGGTAAGGCGCTGGAGTTTTATACCCAAAAGCTGGGCTTCCATGTTCGCACCGATCAACCGTTCGAGGAGAACCAACGCTGGATAGAGTTGGGTATTCCGGGCGCCGAGACGCGCGTGGTGCTATTCACACCTAAGGGCCATGAGGATCGAATCGGCACGTTCTCGGGCATCTCGTTTTCAAGCGACAACGTGCAGCGGACTTTCGAGCAGCTTGCCGCCCGCGGCGTCGATTTCGTGATGCCTCCGAAGCAGGAATCCTGGGGCACTTCGGCGATTTTCAAAGACCCCGACGGAAACCAATTCGTGCTCTCGTCGGAATAACCGGCGATATACTCTAGGAACCAACATGCGGACTATCCAACGTGTCGCCGTCCTGGGCGCGGGGACGATGGGCGCACGGATCGCCGCCCACTTTGCCAATGCGAGCATCCCTTCGGTGTTGCTGGATATCGTCGTTCCCAACCAGCAGAACCGCAACGCAGCCGCGTTAAAGGGTATTGAAAATGCCGCCAGGCAGCGGCCCGGCGGATTTTTTATCGACTCTGCGATGGCGCTGATTACGCCTGGTAATTTCGAGGACGACCTCGGCCGCGTCGCCGATTGCGACTGGATCATCGAAGCCGTCACCGAAAATCTCGAGATTAAGCGAACGCTCTGGAAAAAGGTGGAGCCGCTGCGCAAGCCGCTCGCCATAGTCTCCACGAATACCAGCGGCATCCCGCTGTGCCAGATTTCCGAAGGCTTTTCACGGGAGTTTCGCCGGCATTTCCTGGGCACGCACTTCTTCAACCCGCCCCGGTACCTGCATCTGCTCGAATCGATTCCGGGCCAGGATACGGATCCCCAGGTGATCGATTTTGTCTCGAATTTTGCCGACCATCAGCTCGGGAAAGGCGTCGTCCCTTGCAAGGACACGCCCAACTTCATCGCCAATCGCATCGGCAGCTTCTTCGGCGGCACGATTCAAAAGATCGCGGTTGAGGACAGCTATACGGTGGAGGAAGTAGACGCGATCACGGGATCCTTGATCGGACTGCCGAACAGCGCCAGTTTCCGCCTGCTCGATCTTGTTGGCCTGGACGTGTGGGCGTTCGTCGGAACCAATCTCTATCATGCCGTGCCTGAAGACCCGTGGCGGGATCGCTTTCTTATATCTGAGGTCCAGAAGAAGATGCTGGAGCGGGGCTGGCTCGGCGAGAAATCCGGCCAGGGTTTCTATAAGCGAGTCGGCAAGGACAAAGAGATCTATGCGATCGACGTTCACACGCTCGAATATCACCCGGCGGCAAAGGTGGGTTTTCCAGCCGCTGAGGCTGCGCGGAATATCCAGGATCTCGCCGAACGCCTGAGGGTGCTGGTCAAGGGCACGGACCGCGTCGGGACATTTCTATGGAAGCTATACAGCGATTTGTTTCTTTACTCCGCGGAGAGGGTGCCGGAGATCTCGGACCGCATCGTCGAAATCGATCGCGCCATGCGCTGGGGCTACGCGCACAAGCTGGGTCCGTTCGAGCTGTGGGATGCGCTGGGATTCGATGAGATCTTGAATCGACTGGAGGCCGATCATCGCGATATTCCTGCGAATGTACAGAAAATGCGCGATTCCGGCGCGAAATCGTTTTACAAACCGGCCGATTCCGGCGGTAATCCAAGCACTCAGTATTTCGATCTGTTGGGAACGGCCTATCAGCCCCTGGAGCAGCGGCCCGGAGTTCTGATTCTGTCGGACCTTAAACGCGCTCGGGGAGTCGTGAAGCGCAACGTGGGAGCCTCGCTCGTGGATCTGGGCGACGGTGTCCTTTGTGTCGAGTTCCACAGCAAGATGAACACGCTGGGCGAGGATCAGATCGGGATGCTTTACGCGGGCCTGGAAGAAACTGAAAAAAACTTCGAGGCCATGGTTATTGCCAATCAAGGGGAAAACTTCAGCGTCGGCGCGAACCTGATGCTCGTATTATTGACGGCTCAGGAGGGCGAGTGGGACGATCTGGCTCGCTTCGTCCACCAATTTCAGCAAGTAAATATGGCGCTAAAGTATGCGCCACGCCCGGTTGTTGCAGCGCCTTTCGCCCGCGCGCTCGGAGGCGGGTGCGAGATCCCCTTGCACACAGCGCGAATGCAGGCGTCGGCGGAAACCTACATAGGACTTGTGGAAGTAGGTGTTGGACTGATTCCTGCCGGCGGCGGATGCAAGGAGATGCTGCTGCGGCTAAAAGATCCGCGGCGGGTATTCGAGTTGATCGGCATGGCCAAGGTCTCTTCGAGCGCTGAGGACGCGCGCCAGCTCGGATTTCTCACCCGGGCCGATCGGATTTCGATGAATCCCGACCGGCTGATCGGCGACGCCAAACGTCTGGCGCTGTCGCTCGCGGCAGATTATCGCCCCAGCTTTCCGCGCAGGGACATCAAAGTAGGCGGCGAGAGCGCATTCGCCCTGCTAAAGCTGGGAGCATGGTCGATGCAACAGGGCGGCTACATCTCCGATTACGACATGGCGGTGGGCGAAAAACTCGCGCATGTGCTGAGCGGAGGGCGACTGACCGGCGAGCAGGTGGTGAGCGAGCAGTATTTGCTCGACCTGGAGCGGGAAGCATTCCTGAGCCTGTGCGGAAATATGAAGACGCAGGAACGGATGCAGTATATGCTGAAGACGGGAAAGCCGCTCAGAAACTAATCATGAACGAAGCCATAATTGTCGACTGCTTGCGCACTGCGGTGGGGAAAGCGGGTCGCGGCACGCTCAAGAACACGAGACCCGACGATATGGCCGCAGCGGTGTTCGATGCACTTCTCCAGAAGCATCCAGAGCTACCAGCTTCCGTTATCGACGATGTGATTCTCGGCTGCGCTTTCCCTGAAGCCGAATCCGGCATGAATGTGGCGCGAATTTCGGCGCTGCGCGCGGGCTTGCCCGACAGTATCCCCGGCGTGACGATTAACCGCTTCTGCTCCTCGGGTCTGCAGGCCATCGCGATGGCATCCGAGAAGATCCGCTCCGGTGGCGCGGATGTCATTCTTGCCGGCGGCAGCGAGTCGATGAGTTTGTTGCCGATGGCAGGAAATAAGTTCGCGCCGAATCCCTGGCTGGTCGATCACCATCCGCAGATCTATATGGGAATGGGGCTGACCGCGGAAGAATTGTATCGCAAGTACGGCATCAGCCGCGAGGATCAGGACCGTTTCTCCTATCGTAGTCACCAGAATGCTCTAAAGGCACAGGCCGAGGGCCGATTCGACGACGAGATTGTATCTCTCGAAGTGGACACGACCACGCTCGATAACGGAAAGGCGTCCACTCGCAAGATGGTTTTCAAGAAAGATGAGGGGCCGCGCGCCGATACGTCGCTTGAGGCGCTGGCCAAGCTTAAAGCCGTATTTCATGACGGCGGCACCGTCACCGCAGGCAATTCCTCGCAGACTAGCGATGGCGCTGCGGCGGCAATCGTCATGTCGGAAACAAAAGCGCGCGAGCTGGGGTTAAAACCCATGGCGCGCTTCGTGAGCTTCGCTGTAGGAGGAGTGCCTCCAGAAATTATGGGAATCGGCCCGGCAGTGGCGATTCCGAAGGCATTGAAATTGGCCGGCCTGAAGCTCGATGACATTGGTTTAGTAGAGTTGAACGAAGCTTTCGCGGTGCAGGCGCTGGCGGTGATCCGTGAAGTGGGATTGAATATAGACAAGCTGAACGTGAATGGCGGGGCCATCGCCCTTGGGCATCCGCTGGGCTGCACGGGCGCCAAGCTGACCGCGACGATTCTGCGTGAGATGGCGCGGCGTAACGTGCGCTACGGGATGGTTACGATGTGCATCGGCGGTGGGCAGGGAGCAGCCGGAATTTTTGAAAGACTGAACTGACGGCGATGTCTATGGAATCCACGCCTGTAGCAATTCCCAAGAGCAAAGGCGGCGCGTTCCTGCTTGAACCCCGCGCTCCCGAAGAGATTTTCACGCCCGAAGATTTTACGGCTGAGCATCGCGCCATCGCTAAAACCACCGAGGAATTTTTCAACCAGGAGGTTGCGCCGCATCTGCAGGAAATCCAGCACCAGCAGCATGCGGTGGCGGTGAGAATTCTGAAGAAATCCGCGGAGCTGGGCCTCACGGCGGTAATGCTTCCCGAAAAATACGGCGGCATGGAAATGGACCTGACGTCGATGATGATTGTGGCCGAAGGCGTGGCTCGCGACGGGTCGTATGCGGCCTGGCACGGGGCTCACACCGGCATCGGCACGCTGCCGCTGCTGCTTTTCGGCAACGAGGATCAGAAGAAACAATATCTGCCAATGCTGGCATCGGCCGAGATGATCGCAGCGTACTGTTTAAGCGAGCCGCAAGCCGGATCTGACGCGCTGGCGGCGCGGACGCGCGCCGATCTCTCGCTTGATGGCAAACACTACATCCTCAACGGGCAGAAAATGTGGATCACCAACGGAGGGTTCGCGGATTTATACACGGTCTTCGCCAAAATCGGCGGAGAAAAATTCACGGCGTTTCTGGTGGAGCGCGCCTGGCCGGGCGTCTCGCCGGGCGCCGAAGAACAAAAAATGGGAATAAAGGGCAGCTCCACTACCGCCATGTATTTCGATAACGTGAAGGTGCCGGTGGAGAACGTGCTCGGCGAGATTGGGCGCGGGCACATTATCGCGTTCAATATTCTGAATCTTGGCCGTCTGATGCTAGGCCCTTTCGCGAACGGCGGTTGCCGGGACGATTTGGCTCTCTCCATTAGGTATGCCAAGCAGCGTAAGGCCTTCGGCAAATCGATCGCCGAATTCGGGCTGATCCAGCACAAGCTGGCCGAAATGGCGATCCGCACGTACACCTCCGAGAGTGCGACCTATCGAGTCATCGGCGACATCGAATCCCAGCTTGAAGGATTTTCCTGGGAGGCACCGGATGCAAGCCACACCATGCTCAAAGCCGTGGAGGAATTAGCGACCGAATGCTCTTTCGTAAAGGTGTTCGCTTCCGAGGCGCTCGACTACGTTGTCGATGAAGGTGTACAGATTCACGGCGGCTATGGCTTTCATCAGGATTACGCTGTCGAGCACGCGTATGTCGATTCGCGCGTCAACAGGATTTTCGAAGGCACCAATGAGATCAACCGGCTGCTGGCGACAGGAATGATGCTCAAGCGCGCCCAGAAAGGCGTTCTGCCATTGGTGGAAGCGGTGAAAAAGCTGCAAGCGGAAATTCTCTCTGGGCCGTCGCTCAGCCTCGAAACCGATCCAGTCGTCAATTCAAAGAAGATCGGCTTGTTCGTTATAGGCGTGGCATATCAGAAATACATGACCGGCATCGAAGAAGAACAGGAAGTCATGGCCGGCATCACGGACATTCTGATGAACGCGTATGCCATGGAGTCGGGGATTCTGCGGGCGCAGAAACTCGCACACGGCGGCCGCGATATCTCAAATGCGTCCGACATGGCCGCGGTATTCGTGCGCGAGGCGATGGATACTATCGACATCACAGCGCGCGCAGTGCTTTCGGCGTGCTCGGAGGGCGACGCACTGCGGACCAATCTGGCAGTGCTCAGACGGTTCACCAAGTGCGAGCCGGTGAACGTGATCGGGCTGCGGCGCAGGATTGCAGCGCGGCTGATTCAGGCGGAGAAATACATCGTCTAGAGCGACTCGCGGCCACCCAAAATGATTCGAATCGCAAACGGGCAGGGCTTCTGGGGCGACTCGCTCCAAGCGCCAGTCGAGCAGGTGCGGCGCGGCCCGCTCGATTACCTGACGCTCGATTATCTGGCCGAAGTCACCATGTCGATCCTGCAAAAGCAGCGATCGAGGGACCCCAAGGCGGGCTACGCGCGGGATTTCGTGGATATGATCGCGCGTGTTCTCCCCGATCTTGTTCAGCGCCGCGTTCGGGTGATTGCGAATGCGGGAGGGGTGAACCCAGCTGCTTGCCGCGAGGCAGTACTCGATATCGCTCAGCAGCAGGATATTCCCATCAAAGTGGCGACCGTTACGGGAGACGATATTATGGACCGGCTCGACGAGTTCCTCGGGTGCGGGATCGATCTCAAGAATATGGAAACGGGCGAATCGCTATCCATGATTCGGGCCCAGGTGCAGAGCGCGAATGTCTACTTCGGGGCGTTTCCAGTGGCGGCCGCGCTGGCCCGCCGAGCGCAGATCGTCATTACGGGGCGTGTCACCGATACCGGCCTCGCGCTCGCGCCCATGATCCACGAGTTCCAATGGAAGACGGACGATTGGAATAAGCTAGCCGCGGGAACTATAGCGGGTCATACCATCGAGTGCGGCGCGCAGTGCACAGGCGGAAACTGCCAGATGGATTGGGAGACCATACCGGATATGGCCGGCATCGGATATCCGATCATTGAAGCCGAGCCGGATGGAAGCTTCAGCATCACCAAGCACGCGGGCACAGGCGGCCGTGTCACGGTCGCATCGATCAAAGAGCAACTCCTTTATGAAATGGGCGATCCGCATGAATATATCACGCCCGATTGCATCGCGGATTTCACAACAATTCAACTGGAGCAGGCGGGACCCGACCGCGTGCGATTCACTGGAATCCGTGGACAGCCGGCCACCGAGTTTTACAAAGTCTCGATCAGCTACGCGGCTGGATACAAGGCTATCGGCGAGCTGCTATACGCGTGGCCCGGCGCATATAAGAAAGCGCGCGCGGCGGATCAGATTTTGCGGCAAAGGCTGGATCGGCTGGGACTGAAGTTCGATTCAGTACGCAGCGAGTTTATCGGAGCGAATGCATCCCACGGGATCGCCGCTGCCGAACCTTCTCCAGATATGGCCGCTGGACTAGCCGAGGTGGTCCTGCGCTTTGGCGTACGATCCCAGAATCGTGCAGCGGTAGAACGCTTCACCAGAGAGATCGCGCCGCTGGTGCTGAACGGTCCTCCGGTCGTATCCGGTTTAGGCCGCGGACGCCCAAAGGTGGAAGATATCGTGGCCTACTGGCCGGCGCTGATTCCCAAGCGCGAAGTGACTCCGGAGGTGAGCGTATGGCCAGACGAAAGCTGATCGAGCTCGCGCACGCGCGCTCCGGCGATAAAGGTGATATGGCGAATGTCGGCATCATTGCGCGTAAGCCCGAGTACTATCCGATCCTGGTGAAGCAAGTCACGGCGGAGCGCGTGGCGAAGCATTTTAAGGGCGTGTGTTTGGGGAAAGTGGAGCGGTTTGAGCTGCCCAATCTCGGCGCTCTAAATTTCTTACTGCACGAGAGCCTGGATGGCGGCGGCACGCTCTCTCTGAAAGCGGACCCGCAGGGGAAGACCTATAGCAGCGCGCTGCTGCGCATGGAAATCGACGATTCTCAGTAACGGCGACCGCTAAGGCTTCTGCGGCAAAGGCACGATCGTCGTCTTATTGGCTTCGATAGTGATTTTCTGCCGAATGTCTCCGAATAGGGGCGACTCGATGTGAAGATCATACGTTCCTGGATTCAGCAAGATTCCAGAGCCCATATTATTCAACTCGTCCACGTAGCCATAGTACTTATCATTGATGTAAACGGCGCCAACATCTCCGCCTGAGATGCTCCAAAGGGATTCTGGCTCACCGCCGCCCAAGCGAAACGTGCCAAATGGTGGCTTTGCCGGTTCCAGGCGCTTCAAGGCGTAGTGAAGATGCACGGTCTTGCCGGGTTGTATCGCCACTTTGGTATTGAAATCTTCACAGCGTGGGTCTCGGATGGAGATCTCAACCTCGCCAAGCGGAGCTGGATACTTCTCCGGAACTGTGAAGCGCGACGCAGGGCCGATGTACTTGCCATTGATGAAAATGGCGGCATTGTCGGGATTGCCGCGCGCCTTGACGTATCCCTTCTCCTTATCGGCATCAGCGCCAAACATGGTCGTCGCCGTGAGCGCGACTGCGAGCAATGAAACAACACCACTGAAGCGTTTTCGTATCGCCATATTGCTCGATTTTATCAAATGTCGTTTAACGTAAGCAATAATTGTGATAATCCGTTGTGCCAATCCCGTAAAGGTGGGAGAATTTCCTCTATATGAAAAAATATGCCGGGCTGCTTCTGTTCGCGGCTCTGTCCTCCAGTGCCGCGACCCTCGAACAATACCTGAGTGGGCCGTTCGCGTCGGGGTTAAGCGCGGCCCCGAGCGGCGGAAAGGTAGCTTGGGTTCTCGACGAGCGCGGCGCGCGCAATATCTGGGTCGCAGCCGCGCCCGACTACAAGGGCCGCCGTCTGACTGCCTACAATAAGGACGATGGCCAGGATATCGCTGAGCTCGCCTGGACCGCCGACGGCCGTTCGTTGCTTTACACTCGCGGCGGCGATCTCGACACCTATCGCGATATTCCGAATCCGCAGAGCCTCGCGAAATGGCCGGAGCAGGCCATTTATATCATCCCGTTCGATCGCGGCGCGCCGAAAAAACTCGCGGAAGGAAACTCGCCTACGGTATCCAAGGACGGCCACGTAGCATTCATAAGAAGCGGCCAGATCTGGCTGACGACCATCGAAGGCGAGAACCCCGAGGAGATCGTCCATACCAAGGGCAGGTCGCAGGAGCTGCGTTGGTCTCCTGACGGAACCGCGCTTGTCTTCATCAGCCATCGTATCGAGCACGCGTATGCGGGGGTTTACCGCCTTGCCGACAAATCGCTCACCTATCCCGACCCGACGACCGACCTCGACAGCAATCCGGTCTGGAGCATGGACGGCCGCCACATCGCCTTCGTCCGCCAAGCGAGCGGGACGGGTGGCGGCGGCGCTCAGCCCGTGCGGGAAGCATCGACCCCGTGGTCGATTCGCATTGCGGATGCGCTGAATGGCGGCGGCCGCGAAATCTGGCACGCGGATAAAGGCCCGGGTAGCGCTTTTCATGCGATGGTCGCGGAGAACCAGATCCTGTGGGCCGATGCCGACCGGCTGGTGTTCCCGTGGGAGAAGGATGGCTGGCTGCACCTTTACGCGGTCTCAGCGGAGGGAGGCACGGCCACATTACTGACCCCGGGCGAATTCGAGATTGAAGATGTCTCGCTGGCGCGTAATCGCCGCGATGTGCTTTATTCGTCCAATCAGGATGATATCGATCGCCGGCACGTCTGGCGCGTCGCGGTTCAGGGTGGAGGCAGACCGGTTCCGCTGCTCGGAGCTCCGCGCGGCGGCGGAATTGAATACAATCCGGTGGAAACGAGCGATGATGCGGTTGTTTATTTCCGATCGAGTCCGAGCGAAACAGGGCGAGCAGCCGTCAAACCGGCGAACGTCGGCCCACGCGATCTGGCTCCGGATTCGATTCCCGCGGATTATCCCAAAATCAAATGGTCACGCCGCAGCAGGTAATCTTCAGCGCCTCCGACGGCCTGCAAATCCATGGACAACTTTTCCTACCGACGAATGCCGGCTCGGGGAAACACCCGGCGCTCATTTTCTTCCATGGAGGCTCGCGGCGCCAGATGCTGCTCGGCTGGCACTACATGGATTACTACAGCAACGCATATGGAATGAATCAATACCTGGCGAGCCTGGGCTATATAGTGCTGAGCGTGAACTACCGCAGCGGCATCGGCTATGGGCTGAATTTTCGCGAGGCGGAAAACTATGGAGCTACCGGAGCCAGTGAGTACAACGATGTAACGGGTGCAGGCCTTTATATGGCGCGCCGGCCCGATGTCGATCCTAAGCGCATCGGCGTGTGGGGCGGATCTTACGGCGGTTATCTGGTGGCGCTGGCGCTCGCGCGATCAAGCGATCTGTTCGCGGCTGGAGTCGATTTTCACGGCGTGCACGACTGGAGCGCGCGCGGCGGCAGCGTCGCCAATCCCAGTTTCGATGCGGACAAGCAGCGCGATCAGATGCGACTGGCTTTCGAATCGTCGCCCATGGCCAGCATTAAGACCTGGCGCTCGCCGGTGCTGTTGATTCAAGGCGACGATGACCGCAATGTCGACTTCACCCAAATGATCCACCTTGTTGAAGCGTTGCGAAAGCAAGGCACCGAATTCGAGGAACTGGTAATCCCTGATGAAGTGCACACTTTCCTGATGGAGCGGAGCTGGCTGAAGGCGTATCACGCCGCTGCGGATTTCTTCGCGCGGAAACTAGTGAAGAGCGAAGCGGCGGTGGCCGTCGGCGGGCGCTGAGGGCACTGACGATCCTAGACCGCCAAAGCCTCACTCAGTTCCTCAAAACGGTGTGCTATCGCGTCGGGAAAAAACTCCCACGGATCAAACATGCGGCCCGCTACCCTTCAGGTGCCAGGGAATGTTGATGATGGTCGTCCGCCCGGTTCCTTTGACTAGTAGTAGCGCCTTTAAGATCTCCGATCGATTGTTGTGCAGAAGATTATAATACCAGCGGCTCTCCACCAATTCCGGCACGACCACGGCGATGTGCCGGTCCGGATTTTCTTTTTCAAGACCGAGCACATAGTCGACAATCGGGCGTATCACGAAACGGTAATGCGATTTCAGCAACACCAGTTCCGGCGCTGCTAATCCCGCCTCGTTCGCCGGCGCTTCCACGAGTTCGGCCCAGCGCTGACATAAACTATCCGTTTCTTCCCCGCATTCGATATGCAGCGCCCGAACCTCGGGAGAGATGGTCCAGGCAAATCGCATGGCCTTCTCTGAAACCATGGACCACCTTTCGATCGGCAGAACCACCAGCGGCGGGCACAGATTCGTTGCACTGGCCGGTCGCTTGCAGGCTATCTCCGTCGCCACCTGATCATAATGGCGCCGGACGGCGCGCATCAGGAAGATCAATCCCGGAATCAGCAGGACCGTGATCCAAGCGCCCTCTATGAACTTCGTCACCAGCACCACAGCCACAGTAATCGCGGTAGCCGTCGCACCCAGCGCGTTCACGAACATGCTGTTCCGCGAATGAGCTCCGCCGATTCTTTTCCAGTGCACGACCATTCCAGCCTGTGACAAGGTGAAAGCCATGAACGCTCCCACCGCGTACAAAGGAATCAATCGATCCGTAACGCCGCCAAACAGAATTAATAGCGCGCCCGTCAGAAGCGCCAGCGCATAAACGCCCTTTTCGAATACGAGCCTCCGCCCGCGCAGAGAAAGCGAATGAGGTAAATATCCATTTTGCGCAATCGCACGCGCGAGGCGAGGAAAATCCGCAAACGCAGTGTTCGCCGAGAGCGAGAGCACCATCAGAATCGAAACTATACTCACCCAATAAAAGGCGCCCCTGCCCGTAACCGCCGCTAATAGCTGCGAAAGGACGCTATCATATCCCGCCTCGCCCGGCGGCGTCGCGGCGATCCCGTAGGCGCGGGCCAGGAATGCGATTCCGGCCAGCATCAAAATCAGGATTCCAATGATGATCGTAAGTGTCCGGCGTGCGGTTTCGCTAGCCGGTTCCCGGAAGGCCATTACACCATTACTCACCGCCTCCACGCCCGTCATGGCTGTGCAGCCGCTCGAAAACGCGCGTAGTAATAGCCATGCGCTTACGGCCGCAGTCGCATGCTGCAGCTTCGGCGGCTCAATCACAGGAACCGGATGGCCGCCGGTCGCGAGCATCTTCACCACGCCGATTGCGATCGCCCCGAGCAGGCAGGCGATAAACAAATAGGTGGGAACCAGGAACACCCCGCCAGTCTGTTGCACGCCTCGCAAATTGACCCATGTCAAGATTGCCAGGATTGCCAGGCACGTGACCAGCGTATACTTCTGCATCGAGGGCACGGCCGATACGAGCGCGCCTACGCCCGCCGAGATCCCCACTGCGACGGTCAGAACATAATCGACCATTAGCGATGCGGCGGCTAATAGGCCAGGCCATACACCCAGGTTTTCGTTCGCCACCGTATAGGATCCGCCGCCCTGCGGATATGCCATAATCGTTTGCCGGTAAGAAAAATAAACGATCGTGAGCAGGATAATAATGCTGATGCTGATGGGGACGATATAGACCACGCCGGCCATCCCCAGAGGAATCAGAAGCGTGAGCGCGGCCTCGGGCCCGTACGCAGCCGAACTCAGCGCGTCGAGGCCGAAGATCGGAATCCCCTTCACCGCCCCAATGCGCTCGGCGCTCTCCTCCTCGGTTGCCAGAGGCCGGCCGAGCATCAGTTCGGCAAAAGTCATGGGGCCAATGTCTCTCCTTTAGTTTCGGGGAGAAGGGCGATAATCGCTCCACCGGCAATGAAAAATGCGGATGTTATGGCCAGCGCGCCGCCGATCCCACGCCGGTCCGCGATGGCTCCGATAACAATTGGCGCCAGAGCGCCGAATCCCCGGCCGCCGTTGTAGGCCAATCCTTGCGCGGTGGCACGAACGGTGGATGGAAACAGCTCCGCGAGCATGGCTCCGAATACGCTGAACGGTCCGTGCGCAAAAAATCCAATCAGCGGTCCCAGAAGCAGCAGAGTGAGAGGGCTGCCCGCCGCGAGTCCATAAATCGGGACGAGCACCGCGGCAGTAAGCACAAAAACCTGGAAAACAGGGCGCCGCCCGAACCGGTCGGAGAAGATGCCGAATGAGGTATAGCCGAAAAAGGCCCCGATCTGCGTCGGGATTATCCACGCTGACGATTTTACGATGCTGAGAGCCGCTCCGCCGCGTGAAATAGGACTCGACAAGTAAGCCGGAATCCAAGTGAAAAATCCCCAGTATGCAAATAGAACGCTGGAGCAAACCGCGGTAGCCACGACGAGCCGCTTCAACAGCAGTCCTTTGAACAACACACTGAAGCGGGGTGTGGCGGATTTTATCGAGTGAGCCGATACTCGCCAGATCTCCGGTTCGGGCACTCTGCGCCAGATCCAGATCCCCAGGAGTGCGGGCGCGATTCCGATCAAAAACAGCGGTCTCCATCCGTAAGCGGGAAGCACCAGCCCGGTCAGAATCGCCGCCAATAAATAGCCGATCGCCCAGCCTGCCTGCATGAAACCGATGGCTTTGCCGCGATGTTCAGCCGGCCACGTCTCGGCAACGAGCGCGGATCCCGCCGACCAGACTGGCCCCAAACCGAAACCGGCAATGCCTCTCCAGAATGCGAGTGCACCCAGCGTATGAGTTGTAGTCGCCATTCCTGTGAACAGCGAATACATCAGAATGGAGATGCTCAAAACGCGGACACGGCCGAATCTGTCCGCGAAGTAGCCGCCCAACGCGCCGCCGACGGCCGATGTGATCAAGGTGACCGAAGCGAGCGATCCTGCAACGGCCGAGCTGATCCCGAAATCGCTCTGGATCGTCGACAGCGCGAGGGCATAAAACATCATATTCATGCCGTCGAACGTCCACCCGAGCCCGGCAGCACCAAGACTTTGCCACTGCGCTGGACCGGCCGCCCGGTACCATGCCTGGCGCCTGGCAGGTTTCAACGTCTGAATATGTTACTCCGATAGATCAGGATTCGCCGGAAGCTTACTTCTTGACGTACTTTTTTACGTCCATTGGGCCGACTTCTGCGCCGTAAATATCGCCCTTCGCGTCTACCGCCACACCTTCCGCGGCGCTCGTATTCCGGGGATGCTCGTCAGGATCGGGAATGAACGCCACCACTTTGCCGTCCTTAAGATTCCCAATTCTGATGCCGCGCTTCCATTCGGCATGCTTCGGGTTGACCGATCCAGATTCGGAATCGGCCACGTAAATGTTGTCCTTTTTGTCAATGAAAACACCGCTCGGACGGCTGAACTGGGTCATCTGCCCCAAAAAGTTGCCGTCCTGATCGAAGATCTGAAGCCGGTTGTTGCCGCGGTCGGCGACGAACAGCCGTCCTTTTGTGTCGAATGCGAGGGCATGCGGTTGGTTGAATTCGCCGGGGCCCGTGCCCATTTTGCCCCACGACTTGATGAGCTTGCCGTCTTTGGTAAATTTCAGGATACGGTTGTTCCCCGCCCCGTGGCCCTCGGCTACGAAGATATCGCCATTGGGAGCGACGATCACGGCATTTGGAGCGTAGAAGTAGCCTGGTTCAGCCGCGCCACCAGGCGTGCCCAGCGTCATGAGCAGCTTGCCGTCTTTATTAAATTTATATACCTGGCTGCCTTTGGTTGCGCCTGGACGCGGTCCCACAGGTCCGGTCGGCGCTTCACGCGCCTCGCCGCGGCCACGACCTCTGCCGCCCGCGGGCGCCGGTGCGTTGTCCTGATAATCGGTCACCCAGATGTTGTCGTCTTTATCGACATAGATTCCATGCGGAGCGACGAACATCCCCGAGCCGAAACTCTTCAAGAGATTCCCGTCGCTGTCGAACTCGAGAACGGGGTCCAGATTTTCCTTTATCTGGCCCGTCGCCCGATCGAGACAACTGTTCGCACCACACCGCTCGGCAATCCAGACCGATTTGCCGTCTTTATCGATCGCGACTGCGCTCGTCGATCCCCACTTCCGTCCATTGGGCAACTTCGCCCAGCCCTCGATAGTCCGATATGGATTCGGCGCATCATTTGTCGGGGTTTCTGCCGCGGTTTCAGATTGCGCATACGCAATCCCCCAGGAAAAAGAACTCGCAGCGAAAATACCGACCGCAAGCGTGAATCTCATCCGACTTCCAAGTGGCATTATAGAACTTCCTTCCCGACTCGTTATGATCGACTTCAGAGTATAACGAATGGTGCAGGATAACGTCAATGAAGCGCCGAATTAGTCGCCCGTAACGGAAGCTACGATCCGCTGGACCATGCCCTCCATGGCGCGGCCTTGATACCAGTGCCACACGAATACGATATCGTGCTCCGGGTCGATCCAGATGGTATTCGATCCATTGCCGATGGCGGCGAAGCTTGTGGCGGGCCCACTCGGCCACTGTTTCTTATGCGTATTCAGCCACCATAGATAGCCGTAATCGGGACCGTGTTCGCTCGGGGTCACGGCGTCATTTAACCATTTCGCCGACACCAGTTGCCGCGCTCCCCATTGACCATGGTTCAAGATCAGCAGGCCGAAACGCGCCAGGTCGCCCGAGTCGATCCATAAGCCTCCGCCCCAACGTGTACCGCCGCTGACAGATCCGATCTGGTGTCCGTTGATCTCGACGGTCGAGTTGTTATAGGGAACCCACCGCCACTTCTGCGAAGCGCCAATCGGGTCCATGATGCTGGTTTTGAGAACTTCGGGCAGGCTCTCGCCGAACAGGCGCAGCAGCGAAAGCGAGAACCGGTTGATGCGAACGTCGTTGTACTCATAGAACGAGCCCGGTTCCTGAATCGCGCGGGGCGGACGCTGGCCGGCCCCGAACTGCTCGACGCCTACAAAGTCCGCGTTCTTACCCCAGAGCATGCCTTCCCATTCGCTGGTTTGTTGAAGATGCTCTTTCCAGGTAATCTTGGAATTGTGTGGCGAATCATAACCGCCGTCATGTATGTACTTTGCGACTGGGTCGTTGATGTTTTTGATGAGTCCCCGTTCGACCGCGAGGCTGCAGATCGTGGATAGAAAACTCTTGGCCACGCTGTAGACCGGATCGTTTGCCTCGATATCTCCAAATTCCGCGGCAATGTAACCATGACGGAGAAGAATTCCGTTGGTCGCAGCACGCTGCTTCGGTAATGGACCGAGAGGCGTGCCAAAAGTGCGGACCTGATCCTTCTCGAAATCCCAGTTGCTGCCGTTGGCTTGCGCGTATTCAATTGCTTCCCGAAGTTTGGCCGCATCGAGACCAAGTTCGGCGGGCGATTTCTTCTGCCACTCGCCCGGCGGCGGATAATAGGTTGCGACTTTCTGCGCCTTCAGCGAAAGCGCCAGCATCGCCAGCGTTAGCGCAATTGCGGGCCAGGAACATCTACTTAGCCGGTTCATCACCGATCAGTTTCGCACTTTAACGCGTGGAGATGGGACAGCTTGGGTTGGGACCTGCCGAGGGTCAGACCAGATTCGGGATTTTAATGATCTTCTTTTGAATCGCGTACTGGACCAGTTGCGCCTTGTTGTGGATGTCCAGCTTGCGCATCAGGTTGAATTTATGCGCTTCGACAGTCTTCACGCTGAGATTCAGGTCGCAGGCGATTTCCTTTACAGAATTACCCTCGGCGAGCATTTTTAGTACTTCGCGCTCCCTGGTCGTGAGCGTTGCAAATCTGGGGAGCCTGGTAGCCGATTTGATGCGGCTTCGGAAATCGTCGACCAATTGGGAGAGCATCCGGGGGCTCAGATAGCTGCCGCCACGGCAGACATCGCGAACCGCCGCCACCAGTTGCTGGCTCGGACTGTCTTTAAGAACGTAGCCGCTCGCGCCCACTTCCATGCCTTCCACCAGGTAGTCTTCATCATCGTACATGGTGAGAAACAGCACCTTGGTCTCAGGACGGCTCTTTTTGATCTGCCGGGTAGCTTCGAAGCTGCTCAGTCCAGGCATACCGATGTCCATCAGCACTACATCCGGACGCGATTCGTTAGCTTTCTCGACGGCGTTACCGCCATTGGATGCTTCCCCCACAACTTCCATATCACTCTCGGCGGAGATCAACGTTCGGATTCCTTGACGAAATAACGTGTGGTCGTCCGCCAGCATGATTCGAATCTTGGCCATAATAGTATCCGACTTTCTCCGTAATCGTCGCTCGCGAATCCTCTATTTGGATATCGGTAGTTCGATCGAAATCTTTGTACCTTTCTTGGTTCCTTCTGAGCGGCTTTCCACCTGAAATTTTCCTCCGAGAAGCGCAACGCGCTCCCGCATGCCGGATAAACCGAACGATTCGCGTTTTGCCAGAGCTTCCTGTACATGGAAGCCCACGCCGTTGTCCTCTACGCCTACTTTCAAGTTTCCATCGGCAGAAGCCAGCGAAATGTTTACATGAGTTGCAGCCGAGTGCTTCCCAATGTTGTTAAAGCATTCCTGAACCAGCCGGTACGCGATAACTTCGATCCGTTGCGGCAGGCTCCCCATTTTAGAAAGCTGCAACCGCACCCGGCATGGGTGCAATCGTTGGAAACGATTGACCAGTTGCCGGAGCGCCGCCCCAAGTCCGAGTTGTTCGAGAACGGCCGGACTCAGGGCTGCAATTAACCGCCGCATTTCAAGGATGGTCCGCTCCGTGAGATCGCGCGCCTCGCGCAGTTTTATGATCCATTCAACATTGCTCTCCGGCAGAGCCTGCTCGATCAGCTCAATCTGCAGGCGGATGCATAGCAGACTCTGGCCCGCTTCGTCGTGCAGCTCGCGGCTGATGCGGCGGCGCTCCATCTCTTCAACATGCAGCATGTGCTCGGCCAGACGGCGCACTTGCTCCTCACGATGCGCCAGGTCTTCCATAAGCCGCGCTTTTTCGGCGGCCATCAGGCAACGCTCAGCCGCGGCAGCTAACAACTCCTGCTCGCGAGGCAGCCATTCATAAGGCTTTGCGAAGCCGAACTGCATTACGCCGGCGGTGCGCCCGTTCGCCGCCAAAGGAATCGACCAGCAGGAGGCGAAGCGTTTATTCCAGCTTGCATCGAGCAGGACATCGGAGGGATGACCCTCCGCGCTCAGATGGCGCGGCTTGGAAAGCTTCTTCATCAAGCCCGGCCGGTTCGGAACCTGAACCTGGACCGGGACCGAGGCTCGACTAGAGGCGCCCGCCTTCAGCGCCCAGGCCGAGGCATTCTCGTTCAGCATGTACAGGCGCCCGGCGTCGGCCCCGCAGACGTGCACCAGTGATTCCAGAAACCGGCGCAGCAGCTCCTCGAGATTCCGAGATTCCAGCTCCACGCGGAACAGCTCGTAAAAGGCTTGCGTCTCAGCCTCGCGGACCTGATAATAGGCATTATTCAGCGTCAGAATGACGCAAAAGTGAAGCTGTTCCCGGACCCACTGGAAATTAGCGTGCTCATCCGGGATCAACGCTTCGAGTTTCGGGCCGAGAATCCGGTCGTATTCCTGTAGCGATTCGAGAATCGCGCTCGGCGGCAGATTCAGCTTGGCCAGCCGGCGGCCAT
Organism: uncultured Acidobacteriota bacterium; assembly: GCA_963799805.1. Classification (GTDB taxonomy): domain Bacteria; phylum Acidobacteriota; class Terriglobia; order Bryobacterales; family Bryobacteraceae; genus Palsa-187. The sequence continues at coordinate 270,450 of CAWCYF010000001.1, read as the reverse complement.
TGTATTCCACCTGTTCAATAAACTTTAGGGGTGGATCGCCGCGCACCAGAACCCGCGCCGCCGCGCCGGGAGTGATCGCCGCCAGCGCGGATCGCTGCTTGGGCTGATAGCCCAACTCGCGCAGGCGGTTCAGAAACCGGCGCTCGATCCGGTCCTCGTGCGGTTCGAGCAAGACGGCCAGCCGTTGCAGATGTATGCGGAGCTGGTCACTTAGGACATCCGCCGCGTCGGCGAGTTCGGGGGAGAGATGTGCTGTCTGCACGATTATAGTTGTTAGCGTTCTAAATCGCTTTCAACATAAGAATCGGCGGATTAAGGGGTTCTCTTTAGTACAGAAGGCAAGCGCGTTCCACCCGTGTGCGTTGACCTTAGATAAGTGTAGCGCTTCGATCTCGGAAGGAGTGTCGGCGCCAGCAGCAGCCATTAAGAACAGCCCCGCTAATGCACGCACCTTCTTTTATTTTTTGGCGGCCATCAACTGATCGAGCTCTTTCAGAAAAACGCCGTTCTCTAATTTGGAATTGTCCCAGTCGCGCACGATCGTTCCATTGGAATCGATTGCGAACAGGTGCGGCGTATCGAAGGAAGGATTGGCCGGCGTAGCTTTGAAATAAGACATCGCGACCTGGCCCATATCGAAAACCATCGGGGATGTTATCTTATTTTCGGAAACGTATTGCGCCACGGTCTGCTGGTTTTCCGGCGGAGCCAGTACGATCGACAGAACCGCTACTCTTCCGTTAAACCGCGTTTTTGCGTCCTCCAGCTCTTTAGATAACGCTTTGCAATGCGGGCAATTGGTTCTCATGAAATCCAGCAAAAGCCAACGGCCCCGATAATCCAGAACATCGTGCTGCTTCAACGCCGAATCGGGAAGAGAGAAGCTGGGAGCGCGCCGGCCGGAAAGACCCGCGACTTGCGATTTCAAGGGAAGCTGAGCCAGCGGCAGCGCCGCAAAAATCAAGATTGTGGCGAATCCTCGCATGTGCCCAACGTAGCACGAAGCGACTCTTCATACGGGGGCCGAGCGACCCCCCGCTCGGTGATAATCGCAGTTACATAACGGGCCGGCGTCACATCGAAAGCCGGATTCTCGACCCCGATATTTTCGGGCGCTACCGGCATGCCGAAAACATGAGTGACCTCGGCGCCGGGGCGCTGCTCAATCGGAATCTGAGCACCCGAAGGGAGCGTCAAGTCGAGCGTTGATACGGGCGCGGCCACATAGAACGGCACGCCATTTTCCTTGGCCAGCACCGCCAGCGAATACGTGCCGATTTTGTTCGCCACGTCGCCATTTGCAGCGACGCGGTCCGCGCCCACCACTACGCAACCGATGCGGCCGGAGTGCAGAAAGTGGCCCGCCATATTGTCGGTGATCAGCGTTGCCGGAATTCCGTCCTGCTGCAATTCCCAGGTCGTGAGGCGGGCACCCTGGAGGAACGGGCGCGTCTCGCCCGCGAAAACATCGATGTTTTTGCCGGACTCCACCGCAGCGCGAATTATTCCCAGCGCGGTGCCGTAACCAGCGGTCGCCAGCGCGCCCGCGTTGCAGTGCGTCAGCACCGTTTTTCCATCCGGAACCAGGTCCGCGCCGTTCCGGCCAATGGCCTTGCAGATGGCGATGTCCTCGATCCGAATTTTCTGGGCTTCCTGGATCATCCGCCGCGCGATTTCCTGGCACGATGCCCCATTGAGTAATCCCCGCATCCTGCGCATGCGATCTATCGCCCAAAAAAGATTTACGGCCGTGGGCCGCGTGCTGGCGAGCGTGGCGCACACAGTCTCGAAGTCGGCGCCCTCGGCTACGCCCAGCGCGATCCCCAGTGCCGCCGCTACGCCAATCGCAGGCGCGCCCCGGATCACCATCGAGCGGATCGCTTCGGCGACTTCGAGGTAAGTGCGGCAGGTGACAAATACCTGTTCCCGAGGCAGACGCCGTTGGTCGATCATCACGACGCCCGCCTCGGTCCACTCAATGGTTTCGACCATGTATTTCCATTGTGCTATAGATGTGTGGCGCAATTGGTACGCTGAAGAATTCATGCTCCGCAAGCGCTTCGAATGGAAGCTCCGCGATAAAACCCTCAACCTGGGCGAGCGCACGCTGCTCGCCGGCGTGTTGAATGTGACCCCTGATTCTTTTTCCGATGGCGGAAAGTACCAGGACCCGGATCGCGCTTTCGCCCGTGCTGTGGAGCTCGAGGAGGAGGGAGCCGACCTCATCGATATCGGCGCTGAATCGACGCGTCCTGGATCCACCCGCATCTCCGAAGCCGAGGAATTGCGCCGCCTGGTCCCGGTCCTGAAGCGATTGCGGAACAAGCTGAGCGTGCCGCTTTCCGTCGACACATACAAAGCGGCAGTGGCGGAGAAGGCGCTTGAATTGGGCGTGGACATTATCAACGATCCCAGCGCTTTGACATTCGATGCGGACCTCGCGCGCCAGGTATCGAACGCCAACGCCGGGTTGATTTTGAATCATATGCGCGGTACCCCGGAGACCTGGGAAAAGCTGCCGCCGCTCAAAGATGTGATGCGCAGCATCGCGACGGAGCTCGACGCATCGGTCCATCGCGCAGCGCGCGCGGGCCTTGACCGCCGTCAGATCGTCATCGACCCGGGAATGGGTTTCGGCAAGCGCCGGGAACAGAATGCGGTTATCCTGGGACAGCTTCAACAGTTGGCGCGCCTCGATCTTCCCGTGTTGGTGGGACCGTCCCGTAAACATTTTTTGTCGAAGAAGTCGCCGCTCGACACCGAGTTCGCCACCGCCGCGGCGGTCACGGCGGCAATTCTCCACGGCGCGCACATCGTACGCGTGCACGATGTGAAGGCGATGAAAGCCGTGGTGGAAGTGACCGACGAAATCCTTAAGAGCGCAGATCAATGAGGAGCGGAGCGGATCAATGAGGCCAGCCTGGACGTGGCCGCTATTTGCGCTGATCGTTCTGAGCCCGGCTCACGCGGAATCTGACGCCGGCACGCCCGAGTATAGCTACCGTGTCGTCCATGTATACCCGCACGATCGAGACGCATTTACGCAGGGACTGGAATACCGTGGGGGCTTTCTCTATGAGGGAACCGGTTTAGTGGGCCGGTCGACCCTGCGGAAAGTGAAACTCGAGACGGGACAGGTTCTCCAGGAGATCCATTTGGCGCCGCAATTGTTCGGCGAAGGTATCACAGTCATCAACCAGCAGATCGTGGAGCTCACCTGGCAAGCTCATTTGGGCTTTGTTTACGACCAGACCTCTTTCCGGCAGCTACGAACCTTCAACTATCCCGGGGAGGGTTGGGGTCTCGCCAATGACGGCACCCAGATCTATATGAGCGACGGGTCCGCTCAGATTAGGTGCTGGGACGCAGGCACGTTTCAGGAGAAAAAGCGTCTGACGGTACACGACGGAACGCGCCGTATAGAGCGATTGAATGAACTGGAGTGGGTTCGCGGCGAAATTTACGCCAATATCTGGGAGACGGATCGCATTGCGCGTATTGCTCCAGCCGACGGCCGGGTGCTAGGTTGGATTGATTTGTCCGGGATTCTCGGCCCAGAAGATCGAACCGCTGAAGTAGACGTGTTGAACGGTATCGCCTACGATGCCCTCGGTGATAGGTTATTCGTGACTGGGAAGCTCTGGCCGAAGCTGTTCGAGATCAAGTTAGTAAGAAAGAAATGACTCTAGCGCCTCTGGCACTTCGGACAGTAATGCGTCCCCCGCTGCGCTACCACGATTTTTCTGATCGGCACGCCACAGTTCAAGCACGGCTCTCCCTCGCGCCCGTACACTCGATGAAGAAGCTGAAACCCGCCGCGCTCTCCATCGGCATCGACATAATCGGAGATCGACGAGCCGCGGTGCTCAATCGCCAGCGACAAAGTTTCGATCACAGCCTGATACAGGCGGGCTGCGCGCGGCGCGCTCAGCCGCGAGGCCATCGCCAGAGGATGGATACCGGCGGCAAACAGCGCTTCATCGGCATAGATGTTGCCCATGCCGGCCAGGAACGTCTGGTTCAGCAGCAGCGGCTTGACGCGCGCCTTGTGGCGGCGCAGCCGGGCGCAAAATTCCTCGGGGCCGATCTCGAGCGGCTCCGGACCCAGCCGGGCAATGCTTCGGGGAAGTTGCTTGCCCCAGGTGATGCGGCCGAACTGCCGCGCATCGTCGTAAAAGAGGGTCCCTTGGTCAAGCGTGAACACGCCGTGCGTATGTACGCCGGGAGCGGCATCCATCAACAGCTTTCCGGTCATTCCCAGGTGAACCGCGAGGGTCCCGGAATCGAGCGAGATTACAATGAATTTTCCGCGGCGTTGAACCGTCTGGATGATCCTCCCTTCTAACTGGCGAGCGAGTTTGCTGCGATCACCTGGCGTTACGAAACGCGATGTGAACCGCGCGGAGAGAATCTGCCGCCCGGTCAGGCGTGGGCGCACCGTGCGCACTACCGTCTCAACTTCAGGCAGCTCCGGCATGGCGATTACGGAAGGTCAACCAGGATATCGTCGCCTTGCACTTTCACAGGAAAGGGCGCCAGCTTGACCGCATCGTCATAATCGTTGACACCGGTGCGGCAGTCATAGGCCCAGCCGTGCCACGGGCATACCAAATTGTTTCCTTCGAGCGTACCCTGGCCGAGTGGCCCTCCGGCGTGAGGACAGATCCCGTCATAGGCGTACAGCTCGCCGCCGGCATTGCAGATCACCAAGGTATTCGGGCCGATTTCGGTTTCCATCGCATTGCCCGGCGGGAGCGCAGCGAGGGAACCGACTTTCACAAATGCCATATTCAATTTTGTACCACGGCCAGGTTGGATCGAGGGACCCAATCGCGTATGTTATGGCAGCAATTCTGTATCTATTGATTTTTTGTGCTTGGGTTTTGGACGCTGCGTTTTGGGCGGCATCACCCGCGATGCTTTCACCGTGCCTACCCGTTCACGAGCTATCGCGCGAACTTCTTTCTTCTGATCGAATTTTCCTTTGTGCGGTTCATGGCGGTAGTGGGTCAGTTTGAATTTTAGCTACAACACTTGATGATCGCGTTGGAATACCTTAACGCCTCAAGTCGTTCAGTTTCGTACGGAACTCCCTGAATTACGGCATGGTCCCCATGCGGAGCCACCGAAAATCCGATTGCTTCCAATTTAGCAACGCTTATCTTGATCGCCCCAAGCCTAAAACGGGCGTTCGCCATCTCGTAGGTGTAGTCCACAGAAAGTCCTTCTACGTCAGGGTGAGGATTTGCCGGATCTCTTCTTAGGAAGGCTATGTCTCGGATACCGTTGCTAACCCAAATACGATTCCTGATGGCTCGAAATACGAATTGCGGATTAGCTTGTGGAATGGGTTGACCAGGAACCGGGTCGCCCACAGGATTTGTGGATTAAAACAGCGGCGGATCGTTTTTAGGCGTATTGAAAAGCCACACCAGCCTCTCGGCTAACCTTGCTCCCGTTGTTTCTGGGTCAAACTCATATTCTCCGAGTGCCCCGTCAGGAGTTGTGCCGAAATCAAGACGCGGAGATCGGTTATCTGAAAAACTCGTAGCCCGTACCATGCGCTCTTCATTGCGCCATGTAACGCTCACCTCGCCGAAGTAGGGAGAGATGTCCCCTATCGGGAGTGGCGAACCATAAGCCGTTGAAGCATTATCAATCAAGCGCTTGAGATCGTCCTTTGCCTTTGCGGTGGCGGGCTGTTCGCCCGTTTCGTAATTATTGGCCTCACCGCATACTTGATCTATCTGGTCCGTGAGCGATGGTAATCCTATTCCGGTCGATGGTTGAAGCAGATAGGCAAATGGCCGAGATTCTGCCACAGCGGCCAGCATGGCGCTTGCGAAATCGAATGTTAGTGCAGTTGCTGCGCTCATAATTAATGTTTCGTTGTGACGGCTGCGGGCACCGACGATTTGGTCAGCTTGGAATCCAGAACCAGAACATTAGGGCTAGTCAGAACGATATAGATCGGCTTTCCGTCTGGAGTGGACTGACCCTCGATTCGCAGGAATGCATTTGCTACCGACTTCACGCGCACGACAGAACCATCTTCAAGTTCGTAATGAGCAAAGCACTCGACTGCCTTTGTGATCGGCACGTCAGACACTTCGGTCTGATGCCCGAAAAGGTCGATCTTTTTCTTTGTCTCTGGCATTTTACATTTTCCCTGCGCGACTCCAACGAGACTGGTTCGCCTTCTGTGCTATTTCCCTTCGACGTTCTGGCGAAAGCTTTCGAGCACGCGCCGGACCACCCGACTTCCCTCCCGCACGACCAGCCAGCGATTTCTTATCGTCTTTTTTCCCAGCAGTAAGATGCTGTACAATACGGAAGGCGCTGACGTTCAGATCCATACGCAGAACTCTCTGCTACTTTGATGCATTTATAGCTTCACTCGTGTCAAGTATATTCCATGCTAGCTATGTAGCTGCAAGCGAAGAATCGGCATTTTTCCGCCAAACAGTATTTTTTAAGCAATTCTGTCCTCAATTTGACCATACTGCTTGACGAATACCAAGTCGTCAAGTAAAATGGTCAGTATGAATCGGCTTGACACCGAAACGCGCTGCCGGGTGGTTGCTGCTCTGGTTGAGGGTAATTCCATTCGTTCAACCGTTCGGATGACTGGAGTCGCCAAGAACACGATTCAGAAGCTCTTGCTTGAATTAGGCGCCGCGTCATTAGCCTATCAGGATCGGGTCATGCGTGATCTATCTTGCAAGCGAGTGCAGGTCGATGAGTGCTGGGCCTTCTGCTACGCCAAGGCAAAGAACGTCACCCCAGAGATCGCCGCGACGAATCCCCACGCCGGAGATACTTGGACATGGGCAGCCATCGACGCCGATACCAAACTCATCCCCTGCTGGATCATCGGACCGCGCGACGGCATCACGGCTCGAATATTCGTCAACGATCTCGCTTCAAGGCTGGCAGATCGCATTCAGCTAACCAGCGATGGATTACATGCCTACCTCGGAGCCGTCGAACGTGCGTTTCGCGGTGACGTGGACTACGCACAACTAGTGAAGATTTACGGCGACTCTTCCGAAGGACAGAAACGTTACAGCCCCGCCGAATGCATCGGCTGTGAGCGCAAGGCCGTGACGGGTTATCCCGATCCACAGCACGTTAGCACCAGCTTTATAGAACGTGCCAATTTGACGATGCGGATGGGTATGCGCCGCTTCACTCGCTTGACCAATGGGTTTTCAAAAAAGATCGAACATCACGCCGCTGCGGTCGCGCTGCACATGCTCCATTACAATTTCGTCAGAATCCACTCGACACTAAGAATCACTCCAGCGATGGCTGCGGGCGTCACTAATCGACTCTGGGAAATTTCGGATATGATTGCTCTTTTGGATCAAGAAAATTCAAACTGACCCACTACCCATGGGGCCGTTTGTGTTAGACTTGCGATATAAGGAGAACGTATGTTTCGTTCTATCGGTTTCCCCGAGCTCCTGGTCATATTGGTCGTTGCCGTGCTCCTCTTCGGAGGTAAAAAGATCCCCGAGCTCGCCAAGGGCTTGGGAGAAGGCATCCGCAATTTCAAGACTTCATTGAAGGAAGAAGAGCAACCTAAACCCGAAGAAAAGAAGCAGGCGTAGAGGCTTCCTCCGCCCCGCAAAATTCAGCAAAACCCCGCGCCGGTATTGCCCAGGAGCGGGGTTTTTCATTTATCGGAGTCCCTATTTCTTCTTCGGCGGGACGATCGCGTCCTTCACGGCTTTAGCCACGCGGAACTTCACGACCTTTTTGGCCGGAATCTTGATTGCTTCACCCGTCGCAGGGTTTCGTCCCGTACGCGCCTTGCGATCGACGCGCACCAGCCGCCCGAGACCGGGCAGAACGGCTACGCCGTTCTTCTTGGTTTCCCGCAACGCAAGGTCGGCATAAGCGATCGTGAAGGACTTCGCGATCTTATTATTTACGCCTACTGACGTCGCCAGTTCCTTCACCATCTGCGATTGAGTCATCTTTGCTGCCATGTTTCTCCTTTGTAGTCTGATTCTCCCAAATGCACTGAACCGCGAAGCCGCCTCACAGCGCCCGGCCCGCGTTTGCTAATAAATGATACGGGATCGGGAAACCCGCTGTAAAGAGAAATATGCAAAAAACCGGCGGTTTTAGCGGGTTTGAGCGCATTTCGTAGGCGCTATCGCGGAGTTTTTGGCCTTCATGCTATCCTGGCAAAGAAAAGGCGAATGAGCGACCTTCAGCAGCAACTCGCCGTCTTGCGTCATCGCATCGCGCGCATCGATCAAAAATACGAGTCGCGCGAACCTGCGCCCGTGCCGCCTCCCTCGGACCGATTCATCGCGCATAGCTTCCTGAAGGAATGTTTGAGCGGTGAAGAAGTCGAGACCGCACACGGACGCCACTTCGAGACCGAGAAGCTCTACGAAGCGCACCGCCGGCACGGCAGCGCTGATATCGGTGCGCTCGCGGATCTGCCTCACAATCTGCTCGATTCGATTTCAAGCGGAAGCGTGTCGGATGCGCCCCCCGGCGAGTGGGCGTTCCTCGATACGGAAACGACCGGACTCGCCGGCTGTACCGGCACTTGCGCATTTCTGGTGGGAGTGGGCCGCATCACACGCGACGGTTTCCGCGTTCGCCAATTTTTCATGCGCGATTACGCCGAGGAGGCGAGCCTGCTCGACGCGGTGACGCGCCATCTGGCTCCGTTCCGCGTGCTGATTACTTATAACGGCCGCGCCTTCGATCAGCCGCTGCTCGAGACGCGCTATCGTATTAACCGCGCGCATCCGCCGTTTCCACGTCTCCAGCATCTTGATCTCCTCCATGGGGCGCGGCGTTTATGGAAGCTGCGTTTTGAAAGCTGCCGCCTGGTGGATCTCGAAAACGCCATATTGGGCGTGGAGCGCCAGGGCGATCTGGCCGGGGCGCTGATCCCCTATATTTATTTCGAGTACCTGCATACGCGGGAAGCCGCGCGCATGCTGCCGATTTTCCATCACAACTGCCTCGATATCCTGACGCTCGCGTGCCTGACCGGTATTGTGCCGCATGCCTTTCAGGAGCATGCCCATTACTCGCTTCGGCACGGAGCGGAAGTGCTTGGGCTTGCGAGATGGCTGCGACAAGCAGGTGAGTTCGATCAGGCCCTGGACCTTTTCCGCCGCGCTCTTGAAACCAGTCTGTCCGATGAGCTGCTCTTCCCTACGCTGTGGGACATCGGAATGCTCGAGCGCAGGCTAGGCATCCCGGAACGAGCTTTAGCCATTTGGAGAGATCTTGCCGCCGCGAAGAATCCATATCGCGCGCGAGCTTTTGAAGAGCTGGCCAAGCACTATGAGCATCGCGAGAAGAACTACGCGATGGCGCTCGAAATGACTTGCGGCGCCCTCGCCCAGGAAGACTCCGCCGATCTGCGCAAACGCGAGCAGAGGCTGCGCACGCGGATTACACGTCAAAAAGCGCGCCCTGTGCGCTTCTAAACTTCCTTTTCTTTATCGAAACTCTCGAAGCTCTTGCCCGCTTCCGCCAGGCGTACCAACAACGGCGCGGGTTTCCACCGCTCCCCACCAAAGCGCTTTTCGAATTCTTCTATTTTCTCGAGAACCGTCCTTAACCCCACGGTGCCCGCATAAAACATGGGACCCCCTCGCCACGCCGGAAAGCTGAGGGCGTCCAGAGCGACGATATCGATATCGACGGCGCGCAGCGCGACCCCTTCTTCGAGAATCCGCGCGCCCTCGTTGACCAGCGCATAGACGGTCCGTTCGACGATCTCTTCCGGGGCGATGTGATCGCGCGCGGCGCCAGCATCAGCCCAGTAATAACCCGCAGGGAAGCCGAACTCATAAAGAGTTTGATCCACTTTATTCACGCCCGCGCCTTCTTCCACCAGCGCTAGCGCCTCGCGCGTGTAAGCCTGCGCCATGCGATTCGCGATGAAGCCGGGGCAATTGCCGGCCAGAACGCCCACTTTCCCCAATCGTTTGGCGAGCGCCATGGAGGTTGCAATTACCTCCGGGCGAGTAGCTTTGCCGCGCACGATTTCGAGCAACCGGGTGTCGGTGAAGAAGTGATGGCCAACGACCATCTCCGGCCGCCGCGTAGCCGAAGCAATCTCGTCGATATCGAGCGTCGGACTTATCGAAGCTAAAATGCAATCCGGTCTGACAATTGCGTCGAGCTCCGAAAAGATTTGCTTCGTGAGATCCATGCTCTGGGACATTGCCTCAACAATGATGTCGGCCTCCTCTTGCTTAACAATTACCGAAATCCCCGCCTTCGAATAGGCTGTGGCGATTGCGCCGGCGACCTCACCTGCGCCGATCACTGACGCGCGCCCGATCTCGTAACTTCTCGTTTCCTTGGAAATACCCGGGATCTTCGATACGGTGCGCTCTCCGAAGAACGCGTAGATCAAGGCCGCGGATTGGGTTGAGAAGAGGCACCGCATGAAAATCTCGGCCTCGCGCTTCAGGCCTTCCTCGAAGGGCAGCCTCGTGGCAGCTTCCACCGCCTCAATCGCGGCTAAGGGTGCCAGTTGCCCGCGCATGGTCTGACGCGCCCGCTCGCGCGCTGAAGCGAAAATCACATCGACGCCTCCGATATCGCGAAGCTTCTCCTCCCGCTCGCGAGTCTTTCGATACGGCGCGCCCTGAATTTCGCGAGCGAACTTCAGCGCGGCCTCAAGCAAATCCCCCTCGACGATCTTATCCAGGATTCCGGCGGCGAGCGCCGCGTCAGCATTAATCGGCTCGCCGAAGGCGCACATTTCCACTGCCTTCTCAACGCCAGCCAAGCGCGGCAATCTTTGCGTTCCGCCTGCACCCGGAATAATGCCGAGTTTCACTTCAGGCTGTCCCACCTGAGCCGAAGCCGCGGCAATGCGATAGTGGCCGGCCATGGACAGCTCCAGGCCGCCGCCGAACGCCGTGCCATGGATGGCCATGATCACGGGCTTCGAGCAATCCTCAACGGCCTGCAGCAGCGGATGGAAGGGCAAACGCGGTTTTTCGCCCGATCTGACCTTCGCAAATTCCCGAATATCCGCGCCGGCGATGAAGGTACGGCCGCTGCCAATGATTATCACCGCGCGAACTTCCGGATCTTTTTCCGCCGCGTCGATTCCCGCGCGTATCCCGTCCGGTACGCCAGGGCTTAAGGCGTTGACCGGCGGATTCTGTATGGCGATCACGCCGGCGCCGCCTTCGCGCGTGAATTTTACGAGTTCACTCATACGAGGATAGCGGCACAGGTTCCATTATCGTAGAATCCATGTCACGCTAGAGTCATGCGCGCAATCTTCGGAATCTTTCTGCTCGGTCTTTCGTTGCGCGCGCAGCCCGCGTCTGAACTCACTCCCCACCAACGGGAGCTCAATATCGCGTCCTTCGAAGAGGTCTGGACGACGGTGCGGGACAAACATTGGCAGACTCGCCCGGGCGGCTTGGACTGGGACGCGATCCATGCGGAGTTTCGTCCCAGGATCGAAAGAGCGGAATCCATCGATCAGGCTCGCGCCATCATCCGCGATATGCTGGACCGGCTGAAGCAGACCCATTTTGCGGTTTTCCCTGCGGCGGTCTACGACGACATTGGCGCGGAGAGCGCGGGCGATCGATCGACGGGTCTCCAAGCGCGAGTGCTCGACGGGAAAGCGGTGGTGACGGGTATCGAGCCGGGTTCGGCGGCCGATAAAGCAGGGGTGAAGCCAGGTTGGGAAATCGCGAGCGTGGATGGGAAAGATTTCGCGCCGCTGATCGAAAAGCTTGAGGCTGATCCAGCCGTCCATGAGTTGACGCTTGAGCGTACGGTGCTGGCGCGACTCGCTGGAGCGGCCGGCCGGACGCTCGCGTTCAAATTCATAGATGCATCCGATCACAGCGAGGCCCTCGATCTGGCGCTCGCGCCCGGCCGAGGCGAGGTCTCGCGCTTCGGAAATCTGCCGCCGGTGCGCGTCTGGTTTGAATCGAAGAAGATTGACAACACCGGGTACGTGAGTTTCAACATGTTTCTGGATCTCCCACGCGTGATGGGAAGATTCGCCGAAGCCGTGACTGGGTGCATGCAGTGCGAGGGCCTGATTATCGATTTGCGCGGCAACCCCGGCGGCATCGGCGGAATGGCTATGGGAATGGCCGGCTGGCTGGTCGATAAACCCGATCAGCGCCTGGGCACAATGTATTTACGGGACGCCAAAATTAATTTCGTAATCAATCCACGCCCGGAGGTTTTCACGGGACCGGTGGCAATTCTGATGGACGGCATGTCGGCCTCGACCTCCGAGATTTTCGCGGGGGGTCTGAAGGATTTGGGCCGCGCGCGCGTATTCGGTACTCGCAGCGCTGCTGCGGCTTTGCCGTCGGTAATCGAGAAACTGCCCGACGGCGATGGTTTCCAGTATGCGATCGCCAACTATATCTCAGAGGGCGGCAAGCCGCTCGAAGGCGCCGGCGTTATACCCGATGTAGACGTAAAGTTAACGCGAGACGCGCTTCTCGCGGGTCACGATTCCGTGCTGGACGCGGCCCTAGCGTGGATCCACGAACAGGGGAGAGCAAAATGATCGGCAAACTAGGCCTATTGGCGTTGCTCGGCGCGTTCACAGTACTTGCCGCCGACGAAGCTCTGCCTACGGCCGACACCATTCTGGACCGTTACGTCGAGGTGACCGGCGGCAAAGCGGCGTATCAAAAAATAAAGACGGAGATGTCCACAGGCACGCTCGAGTTTCCAGCTCCAGGGTTGAAGGGCACTCTGATACGATACACGGCTGAACCGGACAAGAGCTATTCGGCGCTCGAAATCGAAGGAGTCGGCAAAATTGAGACCGGCACAGCGGGAGGAGTGGCATGGGAAAAGAGCGCGATTCTCGGGCCCCGCGTGATGAGCGGCGAGGAGCGGGCGGTGTCTCTGCGCGAGAACACTTTCAACGCGGAGCTCAACTGGCGGAAGCTCTATCCGAAGGTCGAAACGGCGGGTGTTGAAACAGTGGATGGGGAGGAATGTTATAAAGTCGTCCTCACGCCGGCCGAAGGTAACCCCGAGACCACTTATTATCAGAAAAAGTCGGGTCTCGCGGTTAAGACGACCACCATTCTCGTAAATCAGATGGGCGAAATTCCGGTCGAAGTGACGATGAGCGATTACAAAAAATTCGACGGCATTCTAGTGCCCGCGCAGGTTACCCAGAAAGCCGCTGGACAGGAGGTTATCCGGACCATCCAGAACATTCAGGTGAACCAGGAGATTCCGGATAGCCGCTTCGATCCTCCCGCGGAAATCAAAGCCCTGCTGAATAAAGCGGCAGCGCCGGCGCAGCAGAAATAGTGTGCTTACGCTTGGTGCGAAGGAGCCGGACTGGAGCGGAAGAACTTCACCCTGCAACTTCGGCAGCGATAGGGTGAGCGTCCGAAAATCTGTGCGACAAACGCAAGGAATCCCTCGCTCTTAGAGCGCCGGACGTCGATCGAACCGCATTTAGGACAGGCCATCTGGTTGGGTCGATTCTCCCGTGGTTGCGACATTAGGGTAGCGGCTATGAGAAAGAATAGCATGCGGACTGGAATTTTTCCCGAATCCGGTTTATAAATGAGTGTGAGTCTTTTTTCCCTCGCACTTCCCCGTAATGCCGGCCGGCGAATCGGATACGGAATTGCGGTCGTTCTGATTGCCGGTTATGGATGGATCGCCTTGCGTGGCCCGCAGGGCTTTCAGGCTCTGCTTGAAAAGCGGCGCGAGATTCGGCAACTTGAGGAACAAAACGCCGCCATGACGCTTGAAAACGAGCGCCGACGGGAACGCATCCTGCGGCTTCAGGGGAGCACCAGCGAGCAGGAGATGCAGATCCGCAAACAGCTCAAGTTGGTTCGGCCCGGTGAAACTACCTTTATTCTGCCAGACGCGCCGAAAGATCCTCCGAAATCTGCCAGCCCGCCCGAATAGGCTCCCTTACCACACGCGGCAGGCCGGGCGGCGCACCATCGGCTGTCCCACTTTACAGGAAAAAGCCTGTTGAAATTCAGGCATATTGGATACCACGCCGTTCACGCGCTCTTTACCAGGCGAGTGCGGATCGATCTGCGCACGCAGCCGCGCCGATTCATCGGTGCGATTCTCACACCAGACCTGCGCGAAGCCCAGGAAGAATCTCTGCTGCGCGGTAAAGCCATCGCGCAAGGGCGGATTTTTGCCGGCCAAGGTATCCATCAGAGCCATGTAAGCGATGCGCACGCCGCCGTTATCCGCCGTATTCTCGCCGAGCGTCAGCTTACCGTTTAGCTTCACGTTATCGACGGCGGTGAAACCTGAATACTCATTCACCAGACACTGCGCCCGCTCATTGAAATCCTTGGAGTCCTGTTCGGTCCACCAGTCGAGCAAGTTGCCGTGGGCATCAAACTGGCGCCCCTCATCGTCGAAGGCATGCGTGAGCTCGTGCCCGATCACCGCGCCGATCGCGCCGTAGTTGACGGCATCGTCCATGGTGTTGTCCCAGAAAGGCGGCTGAAGGATGCCGGCCGGGAAATTTACATCATTCTGCTGCGGATCGTAGTAGGCGTTCACCGTTGGCTGGCTCATCTCCCAGTCGGTTTTATCGACCGGCTTGCCGATCTTCGCAAGCTCGCGTTCAAGCTCGAACTGATTAGTCCGCGCGAAGTTCCCGTATTCGTCGTCGCGGGAGATCTTCACCTTTGAATAGTCGACCCAATGCGCTTTGGTCCCGATTTTGTTGAGAACCGCATGAAGTTTGACCAGCGCCTGCTCTTTGGTCTTCGGAGTCATCCAATCGATAGTCTCGAGGTCGCGCGCCATCGCCTTTTCAATCTCATCGACCATCTGGTGCGTCCGGCGCATCCCTTGCTCGCCGAGGGTCTCTTCCACGAACTTCCGTCCGAGCGCGTCCGGGAGCTGTGAATCCACCTGATCCACGCAGCGCTTCCAGCGCGGGCGCATCTCCTTGGCGCCCGAAAGCGTCTTGCCGTAAAACTGGAAGGACTCTTCTTGAAACGCGTCGGGCAGCGCGGCGGAGGAATCGTTCAGCAACTGCCACGTGAGATAAGACTTCAGATCGTCCAAACTGGTCTGCGCGATGACCGTTTGCATAGTCTGCACAAAGGGGGGCACGTCTACATTGAGGCTCGCGATCGGCGGCGCGCCTACGCCTGCGAAAAACTGCGACCAATCGAAACTGGGAGCCAGCCCGACCAGTTCCTTGACCGTTAGCTTGTGATACATTTTAGACGGGTCGCGCCGGGATACGCGATCGAGCGAGCCCTTCGCCAGCGCCGTCTCGATGGCCATAACTGCCTGAGCTTTTCTGGCGGCGTCGTCGGGGGGTACACCCGCAAGCTCAAATACCTTTTGCACGTGGGCGAGGTACTTTTTGCGGATATCCTCCGATTTTTCATCGGTCTTGAGGTAATAATCCCGGTCGGGCATGCCCAGACCGCCCTGGTCTAGACCCGCGATTACCTGCGTCGAATTCTTGGCATCCTGCTCGGAGGAGAAGCGAAAAAATGGGTCCGATCCGATTCGATACAGGTGGATCACCTCGCCCGTGATCGCGGCTTTGTCTGGAAGGGCGGCGATCCCGTCGAGATCGCTACGAATTGGCGCAAGGCCCTTGGCATCGATGCTTTTCTCGTCCATGCAGGCCGCGTAATAATCGCCGATCTCCTGATCGACGACGCTGCGGCCCGGCTTGTCGACCGAAGCGGTTTCGAGAATTTTACGCAGAATCAGACGGTTGTTCTCCCGCAGAATCTCAAACCGTCCCCAGCGGGATTGATCATTGGGTATGGGATTCGCCGCCATCCAGCCGCCGCAGGCGTATTGGTAGAAATCGACGCACGGGTCGGCCGAGCGATCGAGCGCAGTAGGATCAAAGCCGGGCGACTTCTGGGCAAAGCAACAAGCGGAAAGCAGACACAACCAACCGATAATGCGCATACTCCATGTTATCCCGGTTACCCCCGTCTTTCTTAGTACGCAAGTACGTCAGGTAATACCGTAGCGTAAATAAGCGCTCTCACCGATTGGGCGGGCTCCCCGAGCCCCTTACAATTCAGAGGAAGGACAATCAAGGGGAACCGTGCTGCAGATGCAATCGAACAAAACCGTAAAATCCCAATACTCGGAAACCGAAGCAGCCGAAGAGTTGCGGATCTCGGTCGAGCAGCTCCGAAGTGTGATCCGCAGCCACGTGGTCGACCGCGACGAAGACCTGACCAATATTCCCGTTACGACCTTTCAGCCCTCGGATTTACTCATTCTTCGGCTCCTGGCCGGGATGCCGGCGAATTCCACGCCATCGGATTAAGAAGGTTGGGCGGACGCCGTCCTTCCAGTCCTAAAACTGCATTTTCCGCAGCCATCATCGACATGCGCGTGCGTGTCGCCACGGACGCTGAAGCGATGTGCGGCGCAACCACCACGTTTAAGCACTTCAGCAGATCCGGATATACTTCGGGCTCGCGCTCGAAAACATCGAGGCCTGCTGCGGCAATCCACTTTTCTCGAAGCGCGCGCGCCAAAGCGGCCTCATTAACTACCGAACCACGAGCGGTATTGATGAGCACCGCCGTCGGCTTCATCGTGCGCAGCTCCACTTCTCCGATTAGATGACGAGTCGCTTCGGAGAGCGGCACGTGAAGACTCACAAAATCGGATTCGCGCAGTACGCGTTCCTTAGTAGCATGCTCGGCGTTCAACTCGCGCTCGATTTCGAGAGGGATCCGGGTATTATTGTGATATAGCACCCGCATGGAGAAACCCGCCCCGCGCCTCGCCATCGCCTGCCCGATTCGCCCCATTCCGAAGATGCCCAGCGTACGATGGTGAATGTCCTGGCCGACCAGCCGGTCTATCGACGATCCGCGCCATTGGCCGCCCTCTACAAACTGATGCGCTTCCACTAGGCGTCGCGCCGCAGCCATCAATAGTGTAAACGCGAAATCCGCCGTAGTATCGGTCACCACGTCGGGAGTGTTCGTCACCAGAATGCCCCGCCCGGATGCGGCCGGAATATCGATATTATCGAAGCCGACGGCCACATTCGCGATGATCCGCACCGTGCCATCGAGTCTCGCCAGCACTTCCGGCGTAAACTTATCCACAAGATGGCTGACGATGGCCTGTTTTCCGCGTGAGCGCTCTACCAGTTCGGCGGATGAGAGGCCGTTGTCGTGCGTCACATAATCGATCTCCGCGTGCTGCCTCAGATACTCGATGGCCTCCGGATAAATGCGTTTGGTAACCAGAACGGATGGTTTCATTGATAGAATCATATCTCTATGGCAAAACTTGGTTTTCTAGGATTGGGAATGATGGGATACCCCATGGCGCAGCATTTGCTCCAGGGCGGCCACGAGGTTGCTTTGTGGTCGAATCAGGGTGAAAAGGCGAAGAGGCTGGCAAAAGAAGGTAACGGAACGGCCTGCTCGGCGCCCAAGCAAGTGGCTGAGCAGTCTGACTTCATCTTCTACTGCGTTGGCGATAGCACGATGGCGAAGGATATCACGCTGGGCTCCGATGGTCTGCTCGCGGGCATCCGGGCCGGCAGCATAACCGCAGATTGCAGTACCATCTCGCCGGCGGTAAGCCGTGAAATCGGCGCGGAATTCGCGGCCAAGCGAGCGCATTTCCTCGATGCCCCCTGCACCGGTTCGACGCCGGGCGCGAGCGGCGGCACGCTCACCTTTATGATCGGCGGCGATACGCAGGCATTCGAGAAAGCTAAGCCATACTTCGAATTAATGGGCAAGATGTTCTATCATTGCGGCCCCGCCGGTCAAGGATTACAGGCCAAGCTCACGCAGAATCTGATCCTGGCGAATCTCATGCAGGCCTTTGCCGAAGGCATGGTCCTCGCAACCAAAGGCGGAATCGCCCCGGAGCTGATGCTCGATATCCTGAATAACAGCGCGGCGAAAAGCGGGCTGATCTCCTATAAGGCGCCGTTCATCCTCGGGCGCGATTTCCACGCCACTTTTGCGACTAAATGGATGGCCAAGGATGTCGGCCTCGCGCTTGAATCCGCTAAGGCTATGAACGTGCCGCTTCCCGCGACGGCGTTAACCGAGCAGATGTTACGCGCTACCGTTGCCCGTGGATGGGGCGACGACGATTTCTGTTCGGCAATCCGGGTTTTGGAAGAGTGGGCGGGTGTCGAGGTTCAAAAGTAGTCGCGGATGTTAGCGATATCCCGTCGCTGGTAGACCAAGTAATATTTTATTCTCTTAGTAATCTCGTATGTTATAGATAATTAAATGTATAGCTGCCTCCCGAGATGGATAAAAAATAATTTTCAGAAATCTACAAAAAACTGTTGCAATCAATCCGAAAGTATTCTAATATTGGAATCAAGCCGGGGAGGCAACTCCCACCAAAGCGAGACTAAACCTCATTAAAAGACCCCTGAAGCAAACCTCTCCGGCGCCCCTTTTTAGCTAGTTCCGAGGTTCAGGTGGTGAGGCAGTCTAACCAACAAATTAATGATTGCGCCGATGTTATGATCGGAACTGAGTGACTAAGCTCAGCCTTCTAGGTTCCACAGGCTCGATTGGCGCCAGCACCTTGGACGTGGTTCGCCGATGGCCAGATCGTTTTAGCATTTACGCGCTAGTAGCCGGGCAGAACATCGATTTACTGGCACGACAGATTGCCGAGTTCCGGCCTGAGGTCGCGGTGGTCGCGAGCGAGTCCCTTATCGAACCCTTGCGCCAGCGCCTGGAATCAGATCACACTCCCCTACCGGAAATGGCAGCAGGTCGGCCGGGATGCCTCGCTGTGGCGACCGCGGCGGAAGCCTCCATTGTGATATCCGCCATCGTCGGCGTGGAGGGTTTGCAAGCGACCTATGAAGCCGTGCGAGCGGGCAAGCGGGTGGGGCTCGCGAACAAGGAAGTGCTGGTCACTGCGGGACGCCTGGTCATCGATGCCATGCGTAGCTCCGGGGCTGAGTTGATTCCGGTAGATAGCGAACATAATGGCGCACATCAATGCCTGCGGGCCGGCCGTCGGACTGAGGTGGCGAAGCTCATACTCACCGCATCTGGAGGTCCTTTCCGGGAGACGCCGGCCTCGGAACTAGCACATGTGACGCCGGATCAGGCTTTGAGGCATCCAACCTGGAGGATGGGGAAGCGGATCACGATCGACTCGGCTACGCTCATGAACAAGGGTTTCGAGGTGATTGAGGCCTGTTGGCTCTTCGATCTCCAGCCGAAAGATGTGCAGGTGGTAGTACATCCACAGTCGAAAGTTCATGCCATGGTGGAGTACACTGATGGCAGCGTGATGGCGCAAGTCTCCGCTACCGATATGCGTATGCCTATCCAGTACGCGCTGACCTATCCCGACCGAGCTTCGGCGCCGGTGCCGCGCCTCGATTGGTCCGAAGCGGTCCGCTGGAGCTTCGATCCTCCCGATCATCAAAAGTTTCCACTGCTGAAACTGGCATATCAAGCCCAGGTGACGGGCGGCTCCGCAACCGTGACTTTGAACGCGGCCGATGAGATTGCGGTCGCGGCGTTTCTGGCAGGCAGTATTCCTTTCCCCGCCATTGCCGAAACCGTCGCCGAAACATTGGCGCGGGTGCCTGTCCGGGAGCCGCATTCGGTAGAAGAAGTGCTGGCTATGGATCGGGAGTCTCGTCGAGCGGCCTTGAACGTAATCGAGTCGCGCTGGGGTGAAACATTGACATCTGAAGCGGCTGTGCGCACGTAAATAAATATAAAGTCATATGGTCTTTCTGCAGAACATCTGGTGGTATCTGGTCTTGATCGGGGTCATGATCCTGGTCCACGAGTTGGGCCACTACTGGGCTGCACGGCTGTTTGACGTGAAAATCGATACGTTCAGCTTTGGCTTCGGGCCAAGGCTGTTCGGTTTCCGGCGTGGAGAAACCGATTTCCGGTTTTCAGCGATCCTCTTCGGCGGCTACGTCAAAATGGCCGGGGAACAGCCCGGCGATACAGCGGACCCGCGCGGATTTATGATGAAGCCCCGCTGGCAGCGACTGGTTATCGCGGTCGCCGGTCCGGCCATCAACGTGGTTCTTGCGATCGTGCTGTTGACCGGGTTGTTCATGACGCACTACCCCAAAGTGCCTACGCCAAAAGATCCTGTCACCGGCTATGTGGTTCCCAATGGCGCGGCGGCAAAGGCCGGTATCCGCGAGGGTGACCGGATCGTTCAGATCGACAATCTTCGCGATCCAACTTGGGAAGACATCGCGATCAAAGAAATCGCCAGCGCACGGGAACCGATACAGGTCTGGGTAATGCGGAATGGCGAACGCCTGCATTTCACTGTAGTTCCGGCTTACGACGAGAAACAGGGTATCGGTTACCTCGGATGGGCGCAGGAAACACAAGTCCAGGTCGCTGGTTTTGTGCCCGGGGTGGAGGTCGCCCAGCGGGCGGGGTTACAGAAAGGCGATGTGCTGGTCAGCGTGAATGGGCAGCCGATCCGATCCGTAGCTCGACTGCACGATGTTATTCACGATACCGATGGGCGGCCCGTGGATCTGGTTTACTCGCGCAATGGCCAACAGCATCGCGCGACGCTGACTCCCGAGAAGAGCGAGGTGGACGGACAGGAGCGCGAGATGATCGGCGTGGCGCTTGAGCCGCAGGTCCAGATCGTCAAACTTCCTCTCCCCGCGGCGCTTTCTGAGTCCTTGCATCAGAACGCGCAGAGCAGCATGTTGATCTTCAAATTTCTGGAGCGGATGGCCGAGCGCCGTATGTCGCCGAAGTCTCTCGCCGGGCCGATCGGAATCGCACAGATGTCGGGCGAAGCCGCACGGGAAGGGGTGGCCAGCTATTTCGGCCTGATGTCCATGGTGAGTCTGAATCTGGCGATCTTCAATATGCTTCCCATTCCGATCCTCGACGGCGGCACGGTCCTGATGCTGCTGGTCGAAATGCTGATGGGCCGGGATATGGATCTGAAGGTGAAGGAAACGGTTGTAAAGGTGGGCTTGGTTTTCCTGATGGTCGTGGTCGTCTTCGTAATCTACAACGATATTTCCAAGATCCTGCCGCCCGGCTGAGGTTTCTACCGCCCTTGCCAGCATGCCGGGCGCTTTTCAAGAAATGCCGCGATACCCTCCTGTCCATCGGCGGCCATGGCGTTCGTGGCCATGACTTCCTTGGTATAGGCGTAGGCCTCGCGCTGATCGAGATCGATCTGGGTATAGTAAGCCTGTTTGCCGAGCGCCACTGTGAACCCGCTGGCGTCGGCGATGTGGCAGGCGAGGCGCCGCGTTTCCGAGGCCAGTTCCTGCGGCGGGACGACTCGATTTACCAGACCCCAGTCGGCCGCAGTCGCGGCATCGATCGATTTTCCGGTAAGCAGCATTTCCATGGCGCGTTTTCGCCCCACGGATCGCGACAGCGCCACCATTGGGGTGCTGCAAAACAGGCCGATTTTTACTCCCGGCGTGGCGAATGCAGCCTCGGAACTGGCGACTGCCAAATCACAGGTCGCTACCAGCTGGCATCCTGCGGCTGTCGCGATGCCCTGCACCTGAGCGATCACCGGCTGAGGGACGGATTGGATCCTGGTCATCAATTGGACGCAGACATCGAAGATTCGGCGATAATCCCCGATCTCCCGGCCGGTCATCTCGCTCAAATCATGTCCTGCGGAAAAAGCTTTCCCGGCAGCCGCCAGAATCACCGCGCGCACATCGCGCCTGTCCGCGATCTGATCGAGACAGTCGATCAGCTCGCCCATTAGATCGAGCGACAGCGCATTGCGCCGCTCGGGCCGGTTCAGAGTGAGAACAGCTAACGATCCTTCGCGCTCGGAGATGACATGCCCAGTCATGTTTTCACTATAACGGTTCCCGTATACTGGGGGCCTGCATGCCCAAAATCCTGGTGACCGGAGGCGCCGGATACATCGGCTCCATTACAGTTCAACATTTATTGCGCCATGGGCATGAGGTGCTCGTTATCGACGATCTTTCCCGCGGGTATGCGCATAATGTGGCGCCGGAGCGCCTACATGTTCTTCGTTTGCAGGATACGGACGCGGTGGCAAAATTACTTGACGGAGTAGAAGCTGTGGTGCATTTTGCAGCCTACATCGCCGTCGGTGAATCGACCCGCGAGCCGGAACTGTATTTCTCAAACAACGTTGGAGGCACGTTGTCGCTGCTGGAGGCGATGGCGCGCGCTCGTGTCCGGCGGATCGTATTTTCCTCCACAGCTGCCGTTTACGGGAATCCTCAACAGTCGCCTATTCCTGAAGACGCGCCGTTCGCACCGGTGAGCCCATATGGCGAATCGAAGACCATCGTCGAGCGGATTCTTGGTGAGCTTGATCGCCTGCGCGGCTTGCGCAGTGTAGCCCTGCGATATTTCAACGCCTGCGGCGCGGAGCCGGAGGCGGGATTCGGCGAGGAGCACCAGCCCGAAACGCATCTGATCCCCCTACTGCTGCGCGCGGCAGCCACCGGCGAACCTATTCAGATTTTCGGAACCGACTATCCGACCTCCGACGGTACCTGCATCCGCGATTATATCCATGTGAGCGATTTAGCCGAGGCGCATGTCGTCGCCCTCGATCACCTGATAGCGGGCGGAGGATCGGATGCGTTCAATGCCGGAACAGGCGCGGGGCAAACCGTTTTGGAGGTGCTGCGAACCGTTGAGGCAGTAACCGGCCGCCGCGTGCCTTTCACGACAGCGCCGCGGCGCGAAGGCGATGCAGCAGAGCTGGTCGCGGACTCGCAAAAACTGCAACGCGTACTGGGCTGGAAACCCAAGCGGAGCGAATTGCGCGAGATCGTGCGCGACGCCTGGGAATTTGCTCAGAAGGAAACCTGATCGCCTCACTGCTGAGAAGGAGCAGGCGACGGCGATAACGGCATCGAGAAGGTGTTCCCTGTTGTGGTTCCCGACCCAGAATTCGGCGGGCCAGGACCTATGCCGGTATTGGTTCCACTCGCCGGGTTGTTTGCACCGGATGCGTTCGGCTGGGGTGGGGCGTTCGCGGGAGGCGGCTGACCGGGAAGGCCTTGCTTCATGTCGAAGATGAATTCCCACTCGTTGTACTTCTGGCGATCGTGATAAATCTTTATGCTGGGACCTTTGAACGTGCTCGCCACTCCCGCGAGTCCTCCGGCGTTTCCAGGATTGTTCGTCGAAGGGTCCGGCGCGGCGGGAGCCTGGCGCGGGGTTGTCAGCATGGTATTGATCATGCTCAGCGCGGCATTCGGCGGACCGGGAGGAGCATTGGAATTTGTGAAACCCGGCCCCGCTCCATTCTGATTTAACAAGGAAGCAGGTTGGCTATTTGCTCCGGTAAATGGCTGGCCCGGGAGAGATGGCGGAACAGCCCCTGGCTGCCCTGGAATTTGTTGCGCCGGAAATTGCTGGACCGGGGGCTGCGTGGGAGAAGAAATCGCCTGCCCCGCTGCTTGCGGTTGTGCTGGATTTATCTGCCCTGGGAATGTTTGCCCGGGGAATGTTTGCCCAGACAATGTTTGTCCGGGGAATGTCTGTGCCGGAAGTGTTTGTCCGGGGAATACTTGTCCGGGAACCTGCTGTCCGGGAAACACCTGTCCCGGACCTTGTGGATTAATTCCCTGCGCGGGATTGACTCCCTGCGCCGGATTGACCCCCGGTTGTCCGGGGCTCGCCGGCGCACCAGGCTGCGCTGGGGGCAGAAGAGTAATGGCAGGCCAATAACGTGGATCATTCGGATCGATAGTGGCGGGGTTGGCGCCTGGCGCGCCAGGGGCCAACGGGCGATCACTAGGCCTGCGCAGCACGGCGGCATTCACCTCCGGCGGAGTATTGGCGCCACTCGCGCTACTCGCGCCCGTTCCAGATCCCGTTCCAACGGCCGTGCCCGTCCCGGTCGATGAAGTAATTCCGCTAACAGTAGCACCGGGAACTCCGCTGGCTCCGGGTAGCCCCATTGGCTCCGGGAGTGAGGGGCGCGGCCGGTTTCTGGACCAGCGAATCCGTCAGCGCCCCCGCGGCATTGACATGGATCAAACGCCACTCATCCTTGCCGGTCATCGGATCGATATAACGCCGGCGCAGAAAGCGCTTATCGTTCGTATTTTCGAGATCCTCGATTTTAGAAGGATACTTCTTGAAAGCTAGGAAATAAAGCTGAATCGCGCGCTTGTATTGCTCACCGTGCTCGATCAGCAATTCCTCTTTGTCCCGCTGGCTCTCAAACGCCACCCTTGGAATCTGCCGGTATAGCATCACCGCGACCGCCGCAGCCATCAAAAACACGATTAGCAGGGCGAATCCGCGCTCGCCGCGCCCGGCCACGAGATTTTTCGAAGACGCTTCCCTCATCCCGCGAGCTCTTCTACCAGCCGCAAGGTCTGCTGGTTCTTGTTGGTGGTGTCTTCCACTACCGCCGAGTTTACTCCGATGCTAATAATCTTGTACCGGTTATGAATCAGCTCATTTTCTCCGGCTACGAAAATATCGTCGCCGTCTAGGAAAAAAGCCCGTCTCACCGCACCGCGCGGTCCGTTCGCGTAGCCATAATACTTGAGGGGGATCGGCGGCAGCGGCGGTGTAACGGGAGCTTTCGAATCGGGACCGCCAGGCCCGGGCTTAGCGTTAGCCACAGGCAGAGGACCCGGCTTGATCGGAGCCACTTTCGGCGGAGGCGGCGCGGGTGGTTTCGAAAATTCGAAAATGCTGCGCGAGCCGCCCTCCATGGGCGCTTGCTGTAGCTTCGCCAAAAGATCGAGCCTCAGTGTAGGGTCGATGCGGCTCACGTCCATCCCTTCCTTGAGCTTGAGCGATGGACGAAAATCCTCCATGGGGCTGGAGCCGCGCACCGGCCCGCGCTGGCTTAGAATTGATCCTCTCGGGGGACTTGCCGAATCCTGCGAGAACCCGCAGCAGTACCCCCCGTCGGCGCCACGGCCGCGGGCCCCGTTTGAGACGGCGTAGCGGAAGCTGGAGTCGACGGTGTTCGATTCAGCAGATAAACTACGGCCAGAACAACCAACAGCACGCCCAGATATCGCGAGTTGCTTCGGCTGCGCGCCGACTTTCGCCGGAACTAGCTTCATTGGCTCTCCCCGGCTATACCCGCCTCTGAAGCCAGCTCGCTCCCGTCTTCGCGCACGAAAGTGTCCAGCTTCATGCTGACGGTGAGCAATCCCCCGCCGGTCTGAGGCGCGGCGCTTAACGATTCGATAATCAGCAAACGAGGAGAGCGGTCGATCTCATGGACAAAATGCATCAGGTCGGCGTAAGTGCCCTCGTAAGCGGCGGTAATGGTCAGCATACTGAGCGAGTCCGATCCTTCGATCGGCTCGATGGCGTAGGCGTGCTCGCGCGGCTGGATCTTCGATTCCGTTGCGGCGGATTCCAGCTCCGTGAGCAAAGCCGACATGTGACTACGGCTCGCCAGAAAATAATTATTCAGGAACCGGTCGCCTTCGGCGCGCCCCTTCTCGATTGCCGCAGCATGCTCGCGCGTGCGCTCAAGCAGCGCCTCCCGCGCCCGCGCTTGAGCTCTGCAGGCTGGCGAATTGACGCTGCAGATCTTCCTCCGATCCCCCCGGAGGAAACATCACCAGCCCTGCAGCGATCAGGTTCGCGGCCACCAAAACGCCCAGGATCGTCCTGACGATCAGTTTCGGGCTGACCTTCGGGTTGCGCCATCCCTCGCTGGTGCTAAAGCTTCTGGGCATAATTCACGCTTACGCGATACCGGTACAACGGCTCGTTTTGCGAGGGCGGCAGAGAGCTGTGGCCTTCGATCGCGCCGAACCGCGGCGATTCCTCCAGGCGTCTCAAAAATTCGATCACCGGACGCGGCTCCTTCGCGCCCACCACCATATCCAGCAGAACTTCGTTCCGCGAGTTGATCTGCGGCAATCGCACCGAAATCAGACGCACGTCGTCCGGCATCACACCTTCCAGGTCGGCAAATATCCTGGTCCAACTGATCGACTTGCGTTCTAGCAGAGTGTTTAAAAGCAGACTGCGCTCCAGAACCTCCGCGTTCGCCGGCTGGCGCAGCGTGGCATCGAGCGCCGCCTGCTGGGTGGCCATCACTCGCAATTGAGCGTTGAGGTGGTCGACGGAGGTCCGTATATCCCTCACCCGCCCGTTTCCGGCGGCGATCAGAAATATGAGAATGCCCAGCAATCCGGCGAGCAGCACCGCGCACGCGCCGGATGCAATCAGCATCGGACGATCGCGGCGAAATGGCTCGCTCGAAAGATTGATGGGGATGCGCATGTCAGCCCCTCGCCGCCTCCATATACCCGAGCAGACCCGCATTAAACGGACCAGGTGAGCCAAAGCTGCTGCGCAGCGGCTGGATTTCGCAATTCATTCCCGCCGGCGGGCCGTCCGGGAACCCGCATAGGATCAGCTTGCGCGCGGGCGAACCTAGCTCGTCTTCAACATAGGCGAAGGTGGGGTGGAGCACGGCCAAAATTTCAGGTTCGCTGGCCTCTTCAAGCGCCACGCAGCGAAATAGCTTAATGGTGTTTCCCGCCAGCACCGCCACGGTGAGCACGCGGCCGGACAACTTGGCGAAAACCACGACCCCCTCGCCTTCATATAAGCTTCAGAGCCGCGAGGCGGAGGTCGTGACTCACGCCGGGATGAAAGCCGGCGCCGCGGAATAAAGCCTCATAACGCGCGATCACTTCGAGCGCTACCGTTACCGCCACCACTTCAATTTTCTTTCCGCCCGCGCGGCTTGCACGTGATAGCTCACCGCCGCGCGTATCGATATCGAAGGGGAGGGTCTTCTTCACCCGGAAACGCACCAGAGAGAGTTGATCCTGAGGCGCGGACGGGAAAGAATCGAAGTCGAGAACCGTCACGCGCGCCGCGTAGTCCGGCAGGATGACGAGCCGCAGGCCGGCGCTTGGTCGAACCATTCATCGGCGCCGCGCGCTCAATCGCCGCGGAGATCACCGTAGACTGCAAGATGTTATCCTCGACCGGAGATGCTGACAGCGTGCCAGGCGCGAAGGGTTCAAATCCAGTAGAACCGTCGTGCGCAAACGCCAGTCCAGCTTCGGAGAGCTCGAACAGATAGCTGGGACCGGAATCCTGCACCAGCCCGGCAATTTGATTCCACAAAGACATCTCCGATCAGCCCCACTCATCCTTCGATAAACGTGACCTTGTTGATCTCCTTCAATGTAGTAACTCCAGTGCGGGCCTTTTCGAGCGCCGATTCGCGCAGGAACGTCATGCCTTCTTCGCGCGCCACGCGGCGGATTTCGGAACTGGGCCGTTTATCCAGAATCAACTCCCGGATCTGCTCGCTTAAATCCAGCAGCTCGTGAATCGCGGTGCGGCCGCGGAATCCCGTGCCGCCGCATTCAAAGCATCCCGCGCCTTCATAAAACGTAACCTCGCGCCACTGCTCGAGATTGAAGGCCGCTCTCCGTCAGATAATCGTCCGGGATATCCCACGACTTTCTTGCAATGCTGGCAGATTACGCGCACCAGACGTTGCGCCAGAATGCAATTCAACGCGGAAACAAAATTGTACGGCTCGACGCCCATGTTCAGGAACCGCCCCAGCACGTCGAGCACGTTGTTGGCGTGAACGGTCGTAAACACCAGGTGCCCGGTAAGCGCGGCATTGATGGCGATCTGGGCCGTTTCCTGGTCGCGAATTTCGCCCACCATGATCTTATCGGGATCGTGGCGCAGGATGGAACGCAGGCCGCGGGCGAATGTCAGGCCTTTTTTCTCGTTCACCGGAATCTGCGTGATGCCCTTGATCTGATACTCGACCGGATCTTCGATGGTGATGATCTTATCTTCGTCGTTCTTGATTTCGCTGAGAGCGGCATAAAGACTGGTGGTCTTGCCGGAGCCAGTGGGCCCGGTCACCAGCACCATTCCGTAAGGCTCCTTGATGTACCGGCGAAATTTCAACAGATCGGCTTCGGAGAAGCCCACCACGTCGAGCGAAAGTTTAGAAAACTTCTCGCTCATCGATTCTTTATCGAGCACGCGGAGTACGGCATCCTCGCCATGAATGGTGGGCATGATGGAGACGCGGAAGTCGATCAGCCGGGTTTTGTAGCGCACGCGAAAGCGGCCGTCCTGGGGAACGCGGCGCTCGGCGATATCCAGCTCGCTCATCACCTTGATGCGCGAAATGATGGTCGAGTGCCAGTCCTTGGAAATGGGCGGCATGGCATAGTGCAGCACGCCGTCAATACGGTACTTGATGGCGACTTCCTGGTCGCGAGTTTCAATGTGAATGTCGCTCGCGCGCCGCTCGAGCGCGTTGAAGATGGTCGTATCTACCAGCTTGATCACCGGCGCGATATCGGAATCAGCGGCGCTCAGTTTGTCGATGGAAAGGGTCTCCTCCGCGTTTTCCTCCTCACCCACAACATCCAGCGTGAATCCCTCGGTCACTTCCTCGAGCACGCGCTGGGACTGCTCGGTTTTCTTGAGCAGATCCGAAATCTGTGAATGGGTGGCGACTCGGACGCGCAGCTTCTTGCCGAGCAGCACCGCCAGCTCATCGATCAGGTTGAGATTGCGCGGATCGGCAAGAGCGATCTCGAGCGTGCCGTTATACCCCTGCAGAGGCACAAAATGATAGCGGAACATCAGGTCGACCGGCACGGAGTGGAATAGGTCGTGATCGATGCGCACCTCGCGCAGGTCGACAAATTCGTGATAGTAGCGCTTGGCTACCGCCCGAGCGCGGAGGATTTCTTCGCCTGCATCCAGTAGAGTCAATCGATCGCTGGTTGCCATATAACTCCTCTACGACCGGATCGAGTCTGCCAGCGAGAAAATTGGCAGGTACAGCGAAATCAGAACAAACGCGACGAAAATACCCATGCAGATCATGATGAGCGGCTCAATCAGACTGAGCGCAGCGGTGGTGCTGGTAGCTACATCCTCCTCGTAAAACTCCGCGACGCTCCCGAGCATCGCCGGCAATGCGCCGGTCGACTCGCCGACTTCGATCATGTCGATCGAGAGTCCCGGAAACACCTTGGTCACGCGCAGCGACTGCGAGAGCGACTGGCCTTCGCGCACCAGCTTCACGGCCTGCCGCAGCACCCTCTTCAAGACTTGCGTGCCCAACGAGTCAGCCGCCGTGTCGAGCGCCTGCAGCAGTGGAATGCCGCCGATCAGCAGCGTTCCTAGAACGCGCGAGAACTGCGCCACCTGATATTTCAGCCAGACTTCACCGGCGATCGGCAAGCGCAACAAAAAACGATCGACCCTTTCGGCACCGGAGGGCGTGCGCGCCCAATACCGGAATGCGAAAATCGCCGCCACCAATCCTGCGAATCCCAGCAGCACGTAATTCCTGGCGGTGGTGCCGACGGCGATCAGGATCTGCGTCGGCATGGGCAATTGCGCCTGCATGCTCTGGTAGAGTTGCGCGAAATTCGGCACCACAAAGGTAATCAGGAATACGATGAGGCAGATCACCAGGACCACCAGCAGCGCCGGATACATCAGGGAGACCATCAGTTTCTTGCGAACCGACAGCGCGAGTTTTCGGTAGGTGATGAAACGTTCGATCACTTCGGGCAGGGACCCGCTGCGTTCCCCCGCCAGGATCGTGGTGACATAGATCGGTGGGAAAACGCCCTGCCGCGCGAAGGCCTCCGAAAGGAGTGAACCGTTCCGAACTTCCTCCCTGACGCCCTTGATGTATTGAGACATTTTCGGGTCGGTAAGACGCTCGGCGAGCAGGTCCAGGGACCTCAGGATCGGCAATCCCGCGCGAATCAGAGTCACGAATTGCTGATTGAAAATGAGGAACTTCTCGATGTTGAGTTTTTTGCGGCGCCCACGGCCCCGCAGCGTCGCGCCAAGATCTCTGATTTCCGATCTCGGCCGGATAGAATAGACCAGGAATCCCTGCTGCGTGTATTGATCACGAAGCTCACGCTCACTGGCGGCTTCGGCCACGTGATGGTGGATTTCACCACGCGCATCCGCATATTTAAGGCTCCATTCGGCCATACCTTAAGCGGGTAACTCTATCATACTAAGTAAGTTCACAGAAAACACTACACCTTAGGCAAGAACCACACTTAAGTTAGACGCACAGAAGCTCCGGGGCGTGCAGATGAACAGGAGACGATCAGTCCGTCTGGTGAGGCGCGAATTGTTAGGACACTTCGCTAGAATTTAAATAAATGCGGGTGCTTATCGCCGACGATCAACAGGACGTGCTCGAAGCACTGCGCCTGCTGCTCAAGAGCGAAGGCTATGAAATCCAATCGGCGACCTCGCCCGCTGGAATTCTGGGGCGATGGAGAGCCGGGATTTCGACGTGGTATTGATGGACCTGAATTATACCCGAGATACGACCTCCGGGCAGGAGGGCCTGGACTTGCTCGCGCGCATCCAGGCTATCGACAACTTGGCGCCGGTGGTGGTAATGACCGCTTGGGGTAGCGTTGAATTGGCGGTCGAGACCATGCGCCGCGGCGCACGCGATTTCATCCAAAAGCCCTGGGATAACGCTCGCCTGTTGACCATTGTGCGCACGCAAGCCGAGTTAAGCACTGCGCTCCGGCGGGGGCAGCGTCTCGAAGCGGAGAACCGTCTTCTGCACCACGACGGCCGTCCCTCTCTGATTGCCGAATCGCCTGCAATGCAGCCAGTCTTACAACTGATCTCTCGCGTGGGTCCCTCCGACGCGAACGTGCTGATCACCGGAGAACCGGGCTCGGGCAAAGAGGTCGTGGCGCGAATGCTGCACTCCATCTCGGCGCGCTCGACCCGCCCCATAGTGACTGTCAATGCGGGCGGTCTGGCGGAGGGCATCTTTGAGAGCGAGCTGTTCGGACACGTCAAAGGAGCGTTCACCGACGCCAAAACGGACCGGGTCGGACGCTTCGAGCTGGCCGACGGCGGGACACTATTTTTAGATGAGATCGCTAACGTGCCGATGAATTTGCAGGCGAAGCTCCTGCGCGTGCTCGAAATCGGGGAGATGGAGCGGGTCGGCTCTTCTAAGACACGGCGCGTCGACGCGCGCGTCATCTCCGCTACAAACGCATTGCTCGGCGAAGAAGTCGCGGCGGGCCGTTTTCGCCAGGATCTTTTGTTCCGCCTAAATACCATTGAGATCCACATTCCCCCGCTCCGGGAACGTCGTGAGGACATCCCAGTGCTGGCGTCGCATTTTCTGGGGACGCATGCCCGCCGCTACCGAAAAAACCTTCAGGGTTTCGATCCCGGGGCCATGCAGGCGCTGCTCGAAAATCCGTGGCAGGGAAACGTACGCGAGCTCAACCATGTGGTCGAGCGCGCGGTTTTGATGGCTCAGGATCACTGCGTCCGGCCGGGCGACCTGGCGCTTCGGTTCGGTTCGCAAGGCGTGTCGCGTCTGGAAGATATGAGCATCGAGGAAGTGGAGGCGTTCCTGATCAAGAAGGCGCTGGCCCGCTATAACGGGAACGTCAGCCACGCCGCCGACGCATTGGGACTCAGCCGGAGCGCGCTCTACCGGCGGCTCCAGCGATACGGGTTGTAATGCATTTCTCCACTTTCAGACCGGTACATGAACAGCGCGCGGCGCTTCTGGCCCTGGCGGCCGGTTTCCCCGCGGTGGTCACTGCACTGGTCATCCTGTGGTGGGTGGGCGGCTATTCGACAGGAGTGCAGTGGACGGTAAGCGTCGTAATCGTGATCGTCTGGTGGGGATGCGCGGCGGCGGTACGTGAACGCGTGGCTTCGCCGTTGCGCACTCTGGCGAACTTGCTCGAAGCTCTGCGCGAGGGTGACTATTCCATTCGCGCGCGCGCCGAACCCGGGGAAGATGCGCTTGGCGACGTGATGAATCAGGTCAATGCCATGGCGGCCACCCTGCGAGCTCAGCGCCTAGGCGCTCTCGAAGCTACTATGCTGCTTCGCAAAGTGATGGAGGAGATCGATGTCGCCATCTTCGCGTTCGACGGCAAGCAGCGCCTGAAGCTGGTGAACCGCGCGGGGGAGCGTTTGCTCGCCCGGCCAGCCGAGCGCATCATGAACGCGAGCGCCGGCGATCTCGGATTGCTCGAGTTCCTGGAAGGCGTAGAGACACAGAATCTACAGCGCACCTTTCCTTCCGGCGCCGGGCGCTGGGGCCTGAGTCGATCCACGTTTCGCGAGGGTGGTCTGCCCCACCAATTGCTGGTGGTGACCGATTTGACGCGCGCGCTGCGCGAAGAGGAGTTGCAAGCCTGGCAGAGATTGGTGCGAGTGCTCGGACACGAGATGAACAATTCGCTTGCGCCGATCAAATCCATTGCCGGCAGCCTTGAAACGTTGCTCCAGCGCAATCCGCTCCCGGAAGACTGGAGAGAGGACGCACACCGCGGCCTCTCGATCATTGCCGCTCGCAGCGAGGGACTGAGCCGCTTCCTGGGCGCATATGCGAAACTTGCCAAGCTGCCCCGCCCTCAACTTGCTCCAGTCGATGTCGGTGCTTGGATTCGTCAGGTGGCGCGACTCGAACAACGGATCGCCGTCGTAGTGAAGCCCGGTCCCGACGCGATCGTTCAGGGAGATCACGATCAGCTCGAGCAGCTCTTGATCAACCTGCTGCGCAATGCCGTCGATGCGTCGCTCGAAACGGGCGGTGGCGTGACCGTCGCCTGGACTCGGATTTCCGCACAGCTTGAAATATCGATTCAGGACGAAGGCCCGGGTCTTTCAAACACGGCCAACCTGTTTGTGCCGTTCTTCACGACCAAGCCCGGCGGGTCCGGCATCGGACTGGTATTGAGCCGGCAAATCGCCGAAGCCCATGAAGGCTCGCTCGAACTGCGCAATCGGGCCACGGGGCAGGGGTGCGAAGCCCGGCTGATCCTACCTACGTGAGGCCGAGCGAAAAGAAATCGTTCGTCGTTCGCGCGGTGAAATGGGCTCGCGCCAAAATTCGTGAGGAGCCGCGAACATCCGGCTGGCGCATCCGCGCCTCCGGCAAGATCGCGTTGGGGGCCTTTGAGACGCCGTTCGCCCGGTTCGTGCGCGGCTTTCCCCGGCCGCGCCCGGTGATTATGCCGGAACAGGCTTGGGTACGAACGCGGCCATCGGCCCCGATTCACGGCGCGAGCTTGCCATCTATTTCCATTGTCACGCCGTCTTACCAGCACGGACGTTTTCTCGAATGGACCATCCGCAGCGTCCTTCTGCAGGAATATCCCAAGCTCGAATATGTCGTGATGGATGGCGGCAGCACGGATCAGACATCGGAAATCCTAACGCGCTACGGACGATTCTTCAGCTATGCCGAATCCGCTGCGGATCGCGGCCAAGCCGACGCCGTATTTCGCGGCTTCACGCACACCGGTGGAGAAATCATGGCGTATCTGAACAGCGATGACGTGCTCGCCCCGGGCGCGCTCGAATTCGTAGGGCGGTACTTCGCCTCGCATCCGCGGGTCGACATGATCTACAGCCATCGCGTATTCATCGCCGACGACAACACGGTCGATTCCTACTGGATTCTGCCCCCGCATCGCGACTGGCTCATGAAGCGTTGGGACTACATCCCACAGGAAACCTGCTTCTGGCGCCGCCGTCTCTACGATAAAACCGGCGGAATTAACCCGAGCTTTCAATTCGCCCTTGACTACGATCTCTTTGTCCGTTTCATGGAAAATGGCAGGGTGCAGCGAGTCAATCGTTTCTTGGGCGCGTTTCGCAAGCATTCCGCATCGAAAACCAGCGGGCTGATCGAGGGCGTGACGCATCCCGAGGTCGTGCGCGTGCGCCGAGAGCATGGCATAAAACTGAGCGACTGGCATCGTTTGCCCGAACTCGCGCTCCATGAGTGGATCGACATCCGCAGCCGCCGGTTTGCCGCGGGACAACCGGCGCTGCCCGGCTCATTGGCGGGTATTGGCTACGATTATGATCGCGTGTGGAACGGGAGGCTTAGCGATTCGCGTAATTGCGGTGATAGTAACTCTGATATTCCCCGGATTTGACGCGCGCGATCCAGTCCAGATTCTCGCGATACCACTCGATAGTGCTTTGCAGTCCTTGCTGAAACGGAACCACAGGTTTCCATCCAGTTTCACGCATGATTTTCGCGCTCGACAGAGCATAGCGCCGGTCATGCCCCGGCCGGTCTCTCACGGTCTGCATCAAACCCTCGGGCCTGCCCACCGTTTCGAGGACCATTCGGACCACTTCCAGGTTAGGTAGCGCTTGGCTGCCGCCAATGTTGTAGATCTGGCCTTCGCGTCCACGTTCCATCACTGCCAGAATGGCGCGACAATGGTCTTCCACGTAAAGCCAATCCCGTACCTGCATCCCATCCCCGTAGATCGGCAGCGGCTGGTTCTCGATCGCGTTCGAGATCATCAGTGGAATCAGCTTTTCGGGAAATTGATAGGGTCCATAATTGTTCGATGCTCGCGTGACTATCACCGGCAAACGGTAGGTCGTGGAATACGAAAGTGCCAGCAAATCTGCACCGGCTTTTGACGCCGAGTAGGGGCTGCTGGGCCGCAGCGGGAAATCCTCATCCGCTTCCTGCGGCGGCGCAAGGCTGCCGTACACTTCATCGGTGGATACATGCACAAAGCGCCGCGTATGATGCAGCCGGGCCGCTTCGAGCAAGTTGAACGCGCCGCGCAGGTTGGTCTCGAATACAGGCTCGGGCGAGAGAATGCTGCGATCTACGTGCGACTCGGCCGCGAAATTTACGATTACATCCGGTTTCACTGCGGCCATCAGCTTGTTGACAAGCCCCACATCACAGATGTCGACCTGCTCGAAGCGGTAGCGAGAATCGGCAGCTACTGCCGTCAGGTTTTCGAGGTTTCCAGCGTAAGTGAGCTTATCGAGGTTCACCACCGTAGAGGCTCCGGTCGAATCGCTGAGCAGCAGGCGGATGAACGCGCTGCCGATGAATCCGGCGCCGCCCGTTATCAAAAATTTCATTTATGCTGCGTTTCCCAATCGTACTGAATGGAAGAATCGTCGTAGGGGATGCGTCCCTCGTCCTGCGGATTATAGAGACAATCGGTAACATAGACCAGCAAGCCGGAGGCCTCGCCGATCACCTTGTAGCCGTGACCGATGCCGGGCGGGATCAGCAGTTGCCACGGACGCAGCGTGCCCAGATACAGCGTGTTTCTTTCCCCGAATGTGGGCGAGTCCGTACGCAGGTCCACCAGCGCCACTTGGAACATGCCCGCCGCGGGAACCCACAGATCCGTCTGGCGCCGATGAAAGTGGAAAGCCTTGATAGTCCCGGGATAACTCAGCGCCGCGGAAACTTGCGTCGTATCCGGCGCGAAGTCCGCCGCCGGTCCCTGGCGCATGCGGATCACTTCCAGAAAATATCCGCGGTCGTCAGGCCAGACGTCGAAGGCATGCGGGCGGACTCCTTCAATAAGGTCGGGTGAATCTACCGAACGGATCACCTTGCCAATGCCTTTTTCGCAGCGTGGAGTGGAGATGCGAATTGTTTCCGCCGTCGTGGTCACTCAGGCTAGGTTAGCGCGAACCAGGCTGGGATTTCAGACGCGCCAATAATCCGGACGCCAGACCTGGACGGCCTGCTTGATTTCCTTGCGGCCCCAATTTCCGGCCAGGGTCTTTTCGACTAAGCCCGGCACCTCGCTGTCGGAAGCGAAGCGCAGTGCGATGAGTTGACCCTCGTTCAGTTGTCCGATACGCGATCTGAGCGGCTCCGGCAGCAGAGTGTGCAACCGCACGCGCTCCTCCAACCGGATCACGCGGTCCTGAACCTTCAGCGCGTATAGCCGGATCTTGAACACGGCGATTAAAGCCCAGATCATCGCCAGCGCGTGCCAGCCGCTCGACCAGCCGAATCTTTGCACGAGATTGACGATCGTCCCGATGAACAGCAGCAGGCCAACCGGCACGAGAAATTGATGGAAAACCGGGTCGATCCGGGTGTGATGCTGAAGCGATTGTGATTTTTCGGCCATAAATATTCCTCCTATTCGCGGCAAATCCCGCGCTTGCTGGAGCGGATGAAGGCCACCAGATGGAGCGTATGCGCGGTGGGCCCTTCAGATTCGATCCGGGCCAGAGCTTGCTCCAATTTGAGCCCCGACCTATACAGAATCCAGTATGCCCTTTTCAGCGCCGCGATCTCGGCTGCCTTGAATTCGGCGCGACGCAGGCCGACCAGGTTTAGTCCTTTTGCAGCCACGTTGAAATCGGAGCAGAGAAAATACGGCGGAACATCGCTGTTTACGCGAGTATTTCCGCCAACCATGGCCAGCCTTCCGATCTTCGAATACTGGTGGACTACCACTCCGCCGGAGATAAACGCCTCATCTTCCACTTCGGCATAGCCGGCCACCAGCGCGCAGCTCGCAATTACCGTCCGGTCGCCGATCCTGCAATTGTGCGCGATGTGTCCGGAGGTCATGATGTAATTCTCATTGCCGATTACGGTCGTGGATTCCGGAGCCGTCCCGCGGGAAATCGTGTAATGCTCGCGAATTCTATTGCCGTTGCCGATCTTGAGATAACTGCGTTCGCCCGTGAAATTTTTGTCGAGCGGATCGGTTCCGAGTACCGTGCCCGCCGAGATCTCGTTGCGCTCCCCCAGAGTGGTCCAGCGCTTGATATAAACGTAGGGCTCGAGGCGCGTCCCCGCTCCGATCGCGACATCCTGCTCGATCACCGCGAAGTCGCCAACCACGACGCCTGGTCCCACTACCGCGCCCGGATGGACCCTCGCCGTGGGAGCAATCTCAGCCGAGGAATCGATAGCCGGACGGATGGCGTCAATCGGCTGCATCAACGAGTTTGAAGGACCATGAACAACGCAATCCACAAAGCGCCGAGAAAGTGCCAGTAATAGCACACCACATCGACCAGCTCACGTCTTTTCGATTTACGTAAGACCACTACGAAAAGAGCCGCCAGCCCGCCGATCAGATGGATTGCGTGAAGCCCGGTGAACAGGTAAAAAAACGAGCTGTGCGGATTCGCCGCCAAATACGCCCCTTGCGCGATCAGCTCCCGCCAGGCGGTGAGCTGCGATGCCAGAAAACCCATGCCCAGCGATGCAGTCGCTAATAAAAGATGCGATGCCAGCCGCCACTTTCCGCGCCGGAACACGCGCCGCGCCGCCTCGAACACCACGCTGCTCGCCAGAATTAGGGCAGTGCTGACCCAGAGCGTTTTCGTGGGAAGCTGGATCGGATTCCAGTGCGGCGGCGTTCTTGAACGCCAGTAATACGTCAGGACGAGTGCGGCGAAGAACGCGAAAATCGCGATGCAGATCGCGAGCAGGCCAACGCGGTAGAGCCCAGGAGGCCCCTTGGACGGGTCTTCAAGCGAAACCGGAAGGACCACCACCTGGTCGGTCTTTTCGGCCCGATCACTCAGAATATCGGACATTCTTTCGCTCGCCACTAAACATTCTACGCCACGTTGAACGCTTGCGGTCCAAATCTTTTCTGGTTATCATTCACCCAATATGAATCCGGTCCCCACACTCGCGCGGCTCCTAGCTTTTGCCGTTCTGACTGGGCCTGCATTTGGCCAATATAAGGCGCCTAATCCTCAAGTGTCCAAGATCGTCTCGGAGATTTCGGAGGAGCGCATCACCGAAACGCTCAGGAAGATGGAAACTTTCGGCACGCGCAACCTGATGTCGTCGCAAGATAATCCGACGCGCGGAATCGGCGCCGCGCGCAAGTGGATCTATGCTCAGTTGAGCGGCTACAGCCCGCGGCTCGAGGTCGGCTACGATCAGCATAGGGTTAAGAAGATAGAGGGCCGCGCCTCACGCATCACTCGGGATGTGGATCTGTATAATATCGTGGCCGTGCTCCCGGGAACTACCAGCAAAGAGCAGCGCGTCATGATCAGCAGCCACTATGATTCATTCGTTTTGGGCAACATGGCGGGCGGTGAGCCTGAGCCGGGCGAAGTTCCCCCTCTCCGCGACCCCGACCTGGACGCGCCGGGGGTCACGGATAATGGAAGCGGCACGGCTTGCGTAATGGAGCTGGCGCGCGTCATGAGCCAGTACCAGTTCGAGAAAACGCTGGTCTTCGTAATCTTCGCGGGGGAAGAACAAGGCTTGGTAGGGAGCACTCTCTATGCCGAGAAAGCGCGCGCGGAAAACCAGAAGATCGAAGCTCTGCTGAATAACGACATCATTGGTTTTGAGGCCTCCCTCGGCGGGCGGAGGGAGAATGATCGCGTCAATGTGTACAGCGAAGATCCGGAGGATTCCCCCTCGCGCGAAATCGCCCGTTATATCCGGGATATGGCGTGGCGCTATGTGCCTGGAATGCTCGCCGACCCGGTTTTTCGGGCTGATCGCTTCGGCCGCGGCGGGGATCACACTCCGTTTAACCTGGAAGGATTCGCGGCAGTTCGCATCACCTCCGCTCAGGAGAATCTGGCCAACGAACATTCCCTCCGCGACACCTTCGCCAATACATCGCCGTCGTATGTGACCAGGGTGGTCCGCGTGAATGCGGCGGCGGCGGCCTCGCTGGGATGGGCGCCCAAGCCTCCTATGACGACCAAGGAAACAGAGCGCGACGGACGCAAGGTGACGCAACTCCTGCTCGACCGCGGCAAGTCCCGCGACGATGCCCGGCTGCGCTGGACACAGGAAAGTCCCGAGCCGGATCTGGCAGGCTTTGTGGTGCTTTCACGCGCGACTACTGCGCCATTCTGGGAACACGAGATCTTCGTCGGAAACGTGAACGAGTACATGCTTCCCGGCGTTTCGATTGACGACGTGGTGTTCGGCG
Source organism: uncultured Acidobacteriota bacterium (assembly GCA_963799805.1). Lineage (GTDB taxonomy): Bacteria > Acidobacteriota > Terriglobia > Bryobacterales > Bryobacteraceae > Palsa-187. The sequence continues at coordinate 231,740 of CAWCYF010000001.1, read as the reverse complement.
TAAAAGCGGTCGACAAGGATGGTAATGAGAGCCTGGTGACCCCGTATGTCCCCGGGCCTCGGCAGAAACGGAAAATCGCGACAGAATAGCTTAGGCTGTTGTCGTCCGTGCCGCTGCGCCGGATGTCAAATGGCGAATCATCCCCGCGAACGTGATGGCCCAGCCGATAACTGCGAGATAGATAAAGAGACGGGGAATCCACAGCAAGAACGGAAGGTTCATCATCAGCGATAACCGGTAGCTGCAGGCGGAGTACATTCCGAGCGGAAATACCGCGGTCCAATAAAGGAAAGTATAGCTTCGGCCGAGTTTCTTAACGACGTGCTGCCAATAGCTCAGGATCGCAAGCATCGGGATCCACCAGGTGGCCGTAGCCCAGAAAAATATGGTGAATCCCTTCAAAAATGGGAGCAGCTCGCGCATGTAAACGGCATCCGAAGAATGAGCAACTAACGTCGCGCCGGTAAGAGTGGAGATCGCCATTGCGCCCATATTGATCCAAAACGGAGGGATAAAATCTCGGGGCCGGAATCGAAAGAAAGTAAAACGATAAAAGATGAGCGAGATCAACCATACATATAGCATCCCGCCGGCGAGCCACAGCACTAGAGCGAAGAACAGAATTTCGCTCCCGTATACCGGATAATCGCCGGACAATTCCGCCGCCAGGCCGGCGACCGACTGCGTCGCGACCACCGAGAGCAGCCAGCCGCCGTTGATCCCGTCCTCAAATCGCGGCTTGTTCTCGTTCACGGTAAGATCCGTGAAGATTGCATACATAAAGAACGCCCACAGCGGGATTGCTATGATCCAAAGCAGAAGCGCCGGCGTGTGGCGATTGAGAACAAGAATCATCTCACTGCCGACGATCCCCAGGCCAGCCGCAATGGTGAAGAATCCCGGCCCGCGCTGAAAATCCGCAAGATCCCGGAAACAAGCGGCAGGATAGCACACAGCGCGCGCCAGGTTCATCGCAAATAGAACAATAAATAGCGCAATATTCACAAAGGTGAGTCCGAGTGCCAGCCACCGGAGGTGTTCAAACTGACACGCCACAGCGACAATGCCCGTCGCCATCACCACATCGAAGTGCGCCGGATGCAATGCTTTGAGATCGCGATTCAGCCAAGTGTCCAGTCGGCCTTGCATTGCATTTAGCTTAAGGCAAAGTTCGATCCCGCCTGAGCCGGAGTTGTGGGATTATTGCGCGTCCTCGTCGCCAAGGCGTCCAGAAAATTTCTGGAAGCCTTCTGTCAGGCCCCTTGGGGGCTCAAGGAACTAGGTTGGGTAGGGTGCTGGGGATATTCAGAGGGTAGGGGCTGGGATATTGCTTAGGGAAGTTGCCGAGAGGATCAACCGAAGTTCCTTGAGCTCTCATGTTTTTCATTACGCACCTGGTTTGAGCAATCGCCGTGCCAACTGCATGGGGCGTTTTAACCCGCTGAGAAACCGCTGATTACTTACTTTCACTTGGTCTTTCGTCCCGTTTCGGGATAACCGGGAGGAAAGACTTACCGAAATAGCTCTTCTCATGGCGCAATTTGCCGAGGTATTTCGTATTCAGGACCAACAGCGTTCCCGAGCGAGGATCGGATTCCAAACCGGCACTGCCATTCGGCAAATGTTAGAAATGTGAATGGCAGGGAATTGTGGGCCTTCAGGGTAACCCCGCCCGGACGACGAGCATCGTTTCTATACCGATTTTGATTTAGAGGCTGTGGAATCCGTGTGGCCGCTTCACCCGCATTGGCGGCAGAGGCCCCAGGGTTTCGTGACCAGATGAGAATCCAGACCAGCATGAACGTTCCAATCTTGATGATACGATCGACTGAAGGAGAATCGTAGTGAAAGCAGAGTACTTCAGTCCGGCCAAGCGTCTTCTTGCCTTTTGCATCTGTTTTGCTTTGTTGGATCTCCCCCCGGGGAGAGGGGCATCGCTGGATGATGATCCTAATCAGGCCGCGACGCAAGATTCTTCCCAAGTGGGAACCGCGCCCGGATTCGTACCCGGGTTTCTCCGGCGAATTGAAAAGGGGCCGAGCCCATTTCCGCGTTTTTGGCTTCCCTATACTCAGCAATACGTGCCTCACCCGGTCCTTGAAAATTCTCCACGGCTCCGCAATCTCATTCGCGAAGGAAAACTAGAGCTGTCCCTAGCCGACGCGTTGGCGCTAACCCTGGAGAATAACCTGGATATTATTGTCCAGCGCTACGTCGTCCCATTCGCCTCGTCCGATATCTTGCGCGCAAAATCAGGGCAGGCCGCTCGTGGATTCACGGGCGCGCTGTATCCGAGCGAGCTCAACTCAGGGGCGATCGGCGCCGGCGTCAGTGCTGCGGGCGGCACCGGCGGGACTGGCAATGCCGGAGGCATCACCGGAGGAGGAGGAGCAGTTTCAGTCGGCCCCGCGGGGTCCTTCGATCCCACCGTCAGTTTTGCTTTCAGCGTGGAGCGCGTGACCAGTCCGCTGAATTCTTTAGTCGTTTCAGGGATCCCCACCACCAGCAGTGAGGCTACGGCATTTTCCACTTCATATGCCCAAATGTTCACCACGGGCGCCAGCTACTCGGTTACTTTGAGCACACTCCGTCAAAGCACCACCCAGGAAAACACGTTATATAACCCCGACGTGACATCGCGGCTTTCTATTGGCGTGAACCAGCCGCTGCTAGCTGGATTCGGCCGCTTGGCTAATGAACGCTTTATGATAGTGGCCGCAAATAATCAGGGAACGGCGCAGGAGGTCTTCCGGCAACAGGTGATCACCAGCATCGCTCAAGTGGAGGGCGCCTATTATGATCTCGCCACGGCTCAGTTGAACGTCCGGGTAGCGGGAGAATCGCTAGCAGCTGTGAGAGAGCTCGATCAGGACACCCGCAGAGAACAGGAGATCGGCATTCTCTCCCGCATGGATGTAGTCACGGTAGAGTCCCAGGTCGCTGCCAGCCAGCGCGACCTGATCGTAGCGCAGACCACTCTGCAACAGCAGGAAACCGCCCTGAAACAATTGATCAGCAAGCGAGGAAACCCGGAACTCGATGCGGCCTCAATCGTGGTCACCGATCCTTTACCAGAGCCGCAGGAGGCCGATCTACCCGACCTCGAGAAGGCGCTGACCACGGCTTTTGCGAACCGCCCCGAGGTACGGGAGGCTCAGAATAACCTAAAAAACCAGAATATCGCGATCCAATATGCACAGAACAATCTACGGCCTAACGCTTCCATCTTCGGACTGTATGCCGGCTCCGGCTTGCAAGGGAACACGCCGACCGCTACTGGAGGGGCGCTAGGATCATTAGGACAGACCTTCGGCGCGGTATACCCCGAAACCGCTTATGGGCTGAGTTTTACAGCGTCTCTTCGGAACCGGTCCGCGCAAGCCGACAATATAAGGTCTCAACTAGAGCGGAATCAATTGGAAATCGGCTTGGAAAGCACCCGCAATCAGATCAACCTACAGGTGCAGCAGTCCCGGATCGGGCTGATCCAAGGCAAATCGCAGAAGGAAGCGGCGCATGAGGCTGTGCGGCTCGCCCAGGAATCGCTCGACGCCGAACGTGTGAAATTGCGGGCCGGCATTTCGACGACTTACAACGTCGTCCTGAAAGAGCGCGACCTGGTGTCGGCACAATATGCCGAAGTTCAGATCGCCGATGCCTATGCCAAAGCGCTGGTTGCGATGGATCAGGCTACGGGAACGACGCTCGACAAGAACGGGATCCGCCTTAGCGATGCTTTGAGCGGAACCGTCTCCGCTCAGCCTACTCCTCCTTTCCATATTCCTGCGTCGATTCCCGGACAGAGGGGCGGTCGATGAGGCATTCGGCCCTGAGGAAAATCATTTCTTCTCACATTGCAATGGCCGGAGGGCTGCTGCTCGGACTATGGTGCACCGAGGGTCCGATCCAAGCTCAGGCTCAGGCGCCTAGCGCGCTAATGCGCGATTATAGCCAGCCGGCCAGTACATTCCCGCGTTTCTATAAACCTTACCAGTCGCTTTCGGTTCCTGGACCAGATCTCTCGAACGACGTTCCGTTAACCGTACAGGACGGAAAGCTGCGGTTGTCGATGGATCAGCTCATCGCGGCAGTGGTGAAGAACAATCTGACGATCGCTTCGGCTCGATATTACCCTTCCGTTGCGCGGACGGATCTTCTGCGCGCCAGATCCGGGTCTTCACCCCGCGGCGTGGATGTCAGTGTAATTCCTTCCGAGGTGTTCGCCGGCGCGGTTGGCAGCAGCATCCTGGGTAGCGCCGGAGGCGCAGCCAATGGCGCCTCCAACGCCGGCGGCATCACCGGCGCCGCCTCACAGGTAACGGTTAGGCCCGCGGGGGTATTCGACCCCACCCTCAGTCTAGCCTTTAGCGTGGAGCACATTGCCAGTCCTCTGAATTCGGTAGTTGTCTCGGGAGTGCCGGTGGTCACGACCGGCACCGGAGTGGCATCGGTTAATTATGTGCAGGAGTTTTCGTCAGGTACGAGCGTCGCGGTTTCCTACACCGTGCAAAGGCAGGGTTCGACGCAACAACGCCTCTTATATGATCCCGCCTTTACTCCCGGTTTCACCGCGACTGTCAGCCAGCAACTGCTGAATGGATTCGGCTTTAAGGTGAACCGTGCTCTAATCACGGTGTCGCAAAACGAGCAAAAGATCGAACGGGAATCCTTTCATCAACAACTGGTCGCAGTGCTGGCGACCGCGGAAAACGCGTATTGGGATTTGATCTCCGCCCGGGAATCGGTTCGCGTAGCGCAGCAAGCCGTTGCAGTCGCCCAGCGATTAGAAGAGAACAACAAGAAAGAGCTCGCGGCCGGTGTGATGGCTCGTTTGGATGTACTGACAGCGCAATCGCAAGTCGCGGCCAGCCAGCGGGATTTGATTGTGGCTCAAACCAACCTCCAGTATGCCGAGTTGCAACTGAAGAATATGCTGAGCAAGAATCTGGACGAGCCTCTGGCGTCAGCCACCATCGAGACCACCGATTCGTTTCCCGATCCGGAAGACGCGCAACTCCCGTTACTTGAACAGGCAGTGACTACCGCCAAGCAGAACCGGCCTGAGATTTTTATAGCTCAGGGCAATATTAAGAGCCAGGAAGACGTCTTGGCATTTATTAAAAACGCGCTGTTACCCACCTTCAACGTGTTTGGCTTGATGACCACCGTCGGGCTGTATAACGTATTCGGAACGTCCTTCACTGAAGCGCTGCACTTCCGATACCCAGAATATGCCTTTGGAGTTACGATTAGCTTCCCGCTTCATAATCGGCAGGCGGAGGCTGACGACATCCGCTCGCGCCTCGAGCTTCAGCAATCGAGAGAGACCTTCGTGCGCACCCAGAATCAGATTGCAATCGACGTGCAGAACGCATTAAATTCCGCAACACAGGCGAAGGCGCAAGTGGCGGCGGCTCGGGTGGCGGTCCGGCTGGAGGAACAGGATCTGGATGCCGAGCAGAAGAAGCTGGCTGGCGGCCTCTCCACTCCTTATAATGTGATCCTCGTACAGCGGGACCTGTCGACGGCCCAATTGGCGGAAGTTCAGGCTCTGGACACTTACGCCAAGGCGAGAGTGACATTGGACCAGGTGATGGGGACGACGCTCGAAAACAGCCACGTCACTCTTGAGGACGCGCTACGGGAGCGGTAGTTATGGGCCGCTACTCAGCGCGGAGCGCAACCGCCGGATCGACCTGCGTGGCGCGCCTCGCCGGGACATAAGTTCCCGCCATTACGACTGCCAGCAGCGTGACCGCGGCGATTAGGAACGTCTCCGGATCGTCTGGCGTTATTCCGAACAACTGGCCTTTCAGGAACCTCGTCGCGAGCACGGCCATCGTGGCGCCCACGATCAAGCCCGCCAGCGTCAGCTTCAAAGCTTCGCCAAGCACCATTCCGATCACGTTCCATTTGCTTGCCCCGAGCGCCATGCGTAATCCCATCTCTTGGGTTCGATGCGCGACCGAATAGGACACCACGCCATACAATCCAATCGCGGCGAGCGCCAGTGCCAGCGCGGCAAACAGGCCGATCAACCGTACGGAAAATCGTCGTCCGGCGAGCTCCTGATCCACAATCTCATCCATCGTACGCACGGCAGTTATGGGCTGCTCGCGATCGACCGCCATTACTTCATGCCGCAGCGCGCCCGCGAGTTTCATGGGATCGTTGGCCGTCCGCACGACCAGCGAGCTGCCGAAGCCCGCGAAGTAAATCTCAGGCTCAGATAGCGCGGCGAGTCCCAGGTCGCGAGTGTCGGCCACGACGCCCACAATGGGGAGAGCCCTTGGTGTTGTACCGGTCACGCCGATCAGCAGCCGATGTCCCACCGCATTTTGGCCAGGGAGGAAACGCCTCGCCAGAATTTCGTTGATAACCACGGGGAGTCCATCGATATCGTGATCGTCCAGATAGCGGCCCGCAAGCAATGGGATACGCATCAGCTCGAAATAATTCGGCGACAAGGTTTCTACTGCAGCCACCGGAAAGCGGCCCGGTTCCGGCGGAGGCGCGCCGTCAACGCCGAAGCGAATCCGGGTAAAGTCCGTTCGTCAGCGGCAGGGCGCTGGTCGTGGTTACGCCCTCAACCCCCGGCAGCGCGGCGATACGCGGCAATAATCGATCATAGAAGCCGCGGATCTGGTCGTCTTTCGCGTATCTCGACGGCGGCAGCGCCACGTGCGCGGTCAGCAAATGGTTCGTGCGAAAACCTGGATCGACGCGGGTCAATCGCGTGAGGCTCCGCGTGAGCAAACCTGCGCTCACCAGCACTAGCATCGCCAGCGCCACTTGACCCGCCACCAGCACTGCGCCTAAACCTCTATGCGCATTTCGAAGCGATCCTCGTCCGCTTTTCCCGAGCGAATCGTTCAAATCGACTCGCGCGGCCGCAAGCGCTGGAGCCAAACCAAACAACACACCCGTGATTAACGCCATCGCTATTGCAAATCCGAGCACGCGCGCATCGACCGAGATCTCGGCCGCGCGCGGAATCCGCCCTGCAGCCAGCAAGCGCAGCCACGGCGTACACGCCGCAGCGATCAGAACTCCCACCAGGCCGCCCGCGCCCGCCAGTACCAGGCTTTCGATCATCAACTGCCGTATGAGGTCGCCTTTTCCCGCGCCAACTGCGATCCGGATAGCAATCTCCTTGCGCCGCGCCGCCGTGCGCGCCAGAAAAAGATTGGCTACGTTCGCGGTGGCGATCAGCAGAACCAGCCCGACCACGGCCAGCAGCACCAGTAGAGGGGTGCGCGAGTCGCCCGCCAACTGCCGGTCGAGCGGAACCAGCACCGCGCCGATGATATTGTTGGTTGCTGGAAATTCCCGCGCTACCCGCGCTGCGATGGTTTGAATCTCCGTCAGCGCCTCGTCTCTCGGTATCCCCCGCTTCAGCCGGCCTACTACTTCGAGCTGATGGTGCTTGCGCGCGGTGGGATCGTACTCGGAAACCATGGATTTTAAGGAGAGCGGAGCTAGCACGTCGGCCCACGCTGGAAAACTCCAGGGCGGCAGAATCCCAATCACGCGGAAGCTTGCGCCGTTCAGGCTGACCGCGCTGCCGATCAGATTCGGATTAGCGCCGAACTTCCGCCGCCATAAGGCGTCGCTTAGCAGCACTGCCTGAGTTTCATCCTTCAAAAAATTGCGGCCGAGTGTGGGCTCGACGCCCATGACCGGCAATAAATTCTGCGACACCAGGCTGCCGGAGATTTCCTCGGGCTCGCCGCCGACGGCGATTCGAAATTTCTGGAAGCCCTCGAACGAGTACGCGGCGAGTTGTTCAAACGCGTGCGATTGATCGCGCCAATCGAGGTAATCCGGATAGCTGACCCAGATCTGCCCGATGCTCGGGTGTGTCTCCCAGAGCTGCACCAGACGATCCGGCTCGCGGAACGGAAGCGGACGCAACAGGCCGCGTTTACTGCGCTGAACATGGCCGTATTCGCTCCCACCCCCAGGGCCAGCGTCAATACCGCCGCAGCCGCAAAACCGGGATTTCGCCGGAGCGTCCGCAGTGCATAGCGAAGGTCGCGCATCGTCACGGAGAGTATATTAATAATTCGTGGCTGAAACAACCCTGCAGATATTTCGGGATACCGGCGCTTATTTGAAGGGCCACTTCCGCCTTACCAGCGGCCTGCACTCGGATGAATATCTGCAATGTGCGCTGGTTCTCGAACATCCCGAGATTGCGGAACGACTGGGACGCGAGCTAGCTTTGAAGCTCGGCCCGGCGGCGGATATGGTGGCCGCGCCGGCCATCGGTGGTCTGATTATCGGACATGAAGTGGCCCGCGCACTGGGATGCCGTTTTATCTTCACCGAGCGTGACGCGTCGGGAAAGATGGTCCTGCGCCGCGGCTTCTCCGTGCGCCCGGGAGAAACAGCGGTGGTGGTCGAAGACGTAGTGACCACCGGCGGCAGCACTCGCGAAGTGATCGAAGTGCTGCGCGCGGCCGGAGCACGCGTGCTGAGCGCAGGCTCCATCATCGACCGCAGCGGGGGGCGCGCCGATTTGGGAGTTCCGCGCTTTGCCCTCGCCACACTAAACGTGGTCGCCTATGCGCCGGAGAAATGTCCGCTATGTCAACAGGGCATCGCGATTGAAAAGCCCGGCTCGCGCCGTCGGCGGCATGAGAGCCGTCCGCATCCGCGTGTCCTACGATGGCACCGATTTTCACGGCTGGCAGGTACAACCTGGCCTACCTACCATTCAAGGAATGCTTGAACGGGTGCTGGAGCAGATCGAAGGCGCGCCGGTTCACGTCACCGGCTCGGGCCGCACCGATGCGGGCGTGCACGCATTGGCGCAGGTGGCCGCGTTTTCGCTCACTAATCCGATCCCGTTTGAAAATTTATGCAAGGCGATGAACCGGCTGCTGCCTCGCGATATCCGCGTGCTTGAAGCGCAGCCGGCCGCGCAGGATTTCCATCCGCGCTACAGTGCCCTTGCAAAAACGTACGAGTACCGCATCCTGCGCGCAGAGATCTGCCCACCCTTTGACCGGCGCTACGTGCATCATCATCCTTATCCCCTTAACGAAGACTGTATCGTCGAGTTCGCTCCGCTGCTCGAAGGAAACCACGATTTCTCGGCATTTGCCGCTTCGGATATTCGCGACGAAGCCGGGCACAGCAAAGTTCGATGCGTTTTCTCATCCATCGCGGATCGCCGCGGCGACCTTCTGGTCTACCGCGTTCGCGGCAGCGGATTCCTGAAGCACATGGTGCGGAATATCGCCGGCGTGCTTCTCGAAGCAGGCAAGGGAAATCTCACGCGCGACGATCTTCTCGCCAGATTGCAGCCCGGCTGGAAAATTCCCGCTGGTCCGACCGCGCCGGCACGGGGATTGTTCCTGATGGGCGTGGAATACTAGGCGCGAATATTAACTGGCCGCTACTGCACTTCTTCCGCGATTTTCGTCAGCGTCTCGGGAAAATATGCGTTGGCTTTGTACTGGGCCAACATCCGCTGGGTATTGAAAAAGCTCCCATTGACGGCGATCGCCGATCGCATCACTTCGGCGTATCCTTCCGGACGGCGATAAAAAAGAGGCAGGATTTGTTCTTCCAGCGTCTGATATAAGGACGCGATCTCCGCTTGAGAATCTTCTTTGGAAAGCGCACCGTCGTGACCGATCGCCCAACCGGTCGCGCCCTCAAAGCACCCCTCAATCCACCAGCCGTCGAGAATACTAAAGCTAGGAACGCCGTTCAACGCGGCCTTCATCCCGCTCGTTCCCGAGGCTTCCTGGGGCCGCTCAGGAGTATTCAACCAGAGGTCGACGCCGGAGGTGATGTACTTGGCCAAGGCGAGATCGTAATTTTCGAGATAGACGAAGCGGATCTGGTCCTTGAGCTGAGCCGCCATCTCGAATACTCTGCGAATCAGGGCCTTGCCTCCCGTATCGTTGGGGTGGGCTTTTCCGCCGTAGATCAGTTGGAGAGGACCTGCCTTTTTGACGATAGATCGCAGGCGTTCAATGTCCGAAAAAATCAGATCTGCCCGCTTGTAGGCGGCTGCCCGACGGGCAAAACCGATGGTCAGAACCGATTTGTCGAACGACACTCCACAGCGTTTGCGCACTTCCTCGAAGAGTGCCGCTTTCGCGACTGCGTGAGTTTCCCTGATCTCCTCAAGCGGAATGCCAACCGCATAACGAAGGTATGCGTTATCGCGGCGCCATTCCGGAATGTGACGATCATAGAGCTTATGGAAGGAAGGCGCGGTCCACGTCACGGCATGCACTCCATTGGTGATGGCGTGAACCGGATAATTCGGAAACATGTCGTGCGAGACTTCCCCATGCCGCATGGCCACTCCATTGATGTAATGGGAAAAGCGCAGGGCCAGGTAAGTCATATTGAGAAGCCCGTCATGTGAGGAATCTGTCTGCTCAAGAAGCCTGGTCCGCTCCTCACCGAGCGTACGCCTTACCAGATCCCAAGGAAATTGATCATTCCCGGCGGGCACCGGAGTGTGAGTCGTGAAAATGCACTGATGTCTGACGGCTTCAATGTCGTCGCCGGTGGGAATGGTGGACTTGCGAAGCCGAAGTTGTTCCTCTAGCAAGGACAAAGTGAGAAACGAGGAATGTCCCTCGTTCATGTGATAACTAGCAATGCCGTTTAACCCGAGACTCCGCAGCAGGCCGACGCCGCCCATTCCAAGGAGCATCTCCTGGCAAATGCGGTAATGATTATCGCCCCCATAGAGCGTATCGGTAAGCGTTCGGTCCCAAGCGCTATTGGGGTCGAAGTCGGCGTCTAACAGATACACTGGGACGGCATGACCCGATATCCCCACCACGTCGAAACGCCAGGCTCGCAGCTTTACATTCCTTCCTTCCACTAAAACTGTCGCGGATAGATCCACCCTTTGCAGCCTGGTCTCGGGGTCCCATGAATCCGGCTGTTCGGATTGATTTCCGCGGTCGTCCAAGGTTTGCCTAAAGTATCCCTTCCGGTGCACCAGCGTGACTGCGACCATCGGCAGTTCACGATCCGCCGCCGACCGCAACATATCGCCCGCTAGAACCCCGAGCCCGCCGCTGTAGGTGGGAATGGACGGATCGAGCGCAATTTCCATCGAAAAATATGCCACTTTGGGGCTGTCTTGTCCGGGAGACATCGACTGATCCACAGGATACTAGAGGATACGCCGGAGCTCTTCGTCGAGCCGGTCGAGATCCTCTTCGGTGTTGTAGAAATGCGGCGAAATGCGCAGGTGTCCGTGGCGGGCGGCGACCAGCACACGCCGGGCCTTCAGTTCTTGCGCGAGCCGCGACGGGTCGTGTGCCGGGAACTGCGCAGCCACGATCTGCGAGCCGGTATCCGGCGCGTCGGCTCCCAATCGACGCAAACGCTCCCGCGCTGCGCCGGCGAGCTCCAGCACCCTCCGCTCAATCACCTCAGGTCCGATCTCGAACATCAGATTTACCGAAGCCTCCATCGCATATAGCAATGCGATTCGGCAGCCCTCCGCCTTCGTATTTCTCCGCCGATTCCTTCAGAACGGGCGCGCCCTGAAAGAGATTGTCGACTTCCCGCCAAGCGCGATGGCTGCGCCATCCGATGACGTTCGGCGGCAGTTTCGGGCGCATTTCCGGCGCGACATACATAAATCCTGCACCCGGGGGCGAGATCATCCACTTATATCCGTGCACCGCCAGCACATCCGGTTGGATCTTTCGGACGTCAAAGCACAGCGCGCCGACGCTCTGTGTGCCGTCCACAAAAAAAGGCACTCCGCGCGCTCGCAGGAATCGCGAGATCTCCTCGAGCGGCGGCCGGAATCCACTCGAATAGTTCACCTCGCTGATCGCGACCAGGCGCGTGCGCTCATCGATTGAATCGTAGAATCGCTCCCAAGGCGCCTCGCGAAGTTCGACGCCATGCCGCTCGATCAGCACCGGGAGGTACAGAAAATTCGTGAATTCATCAGGCAGCGTGACCAGATTGTCGCCCCTCCGCCAATCGATACCGCCTACGACGATTGCGAGCCCGGCGGCCGTCTGGGGGATGAACGCGATATCGTCCGGCGAGGCGTGAATCAGGCGCGCGAGCGTAGCGCGAAGGCGGTCGGCGTCGCTGTACCAATTCAGAAAATCGGAGCAGGCCAGTTCATCGCGATGTTCCCAATGCCGCGCCACCGCCGCAGTGGCTTGCCGGGGAAGCTGGCCAAAGGTGGCCGAGTTGAGAAAGGTCCAGTTGGCAAGCGCCGGGAACTCGGCCCGAATCGCCCGCCAGTCCGTCGCAACCGCTTCACCCATTTCGCACCGGCGTGACGCACTTGGCGACCATGAATACCGCCGCGTCCTCACGGCGCACGTCGACGGACTCCCGCGTGCGGCGATCCACCACTTCGACAATTCCCTGCCCCAGCTTTTTCCCGATGGTGAGGCGATACGGAATACCGATCAAATCGGCGTCTTTGAATTTCACGCCGGGCCGCTCATCGCGATCGTCAAGCAGCACATCGACTCCTGACTCGACCAGTTCTCCATAGATTTCGTGCGCAGCGCGTGCCTGCGCTTCTTCGTTCAAATTGACCGGCGTGATCACCACCGTGAAGGGCGCGATCGAGGCGGGCAGCGCCATCCCGTAACTGTCGTGATACAGCTCCACCGCCCCGGTCAAAATGCGCTCGATCCCGATTCCGTAGCTGCCCATAATCGGTATGAGTTCTTCGCCCGCTTCGTTAAGGACTCGAAGCCCCATCGATTCCGAATACTTATAACCCAGCTTGAAGATGTGCCCGATCTCGATCGCTTTGGAAATGGCGAGCGGATCTCCATCGATTACGGAGGTGTCGCCCAGGGCGACCTGGCGCAGATCGCAGAACTCAGGCTGAAAATCTTCGCCGGGCGTTACATTGCGCAAATGATAATCGTTGCGGTTCGCTCCGGCGATCATGTTGTGCCGCCCCCGGAGCGCCTCGTCCGCGAGAATGCGCATATTCTTCACGCCCACTGGGCCGAGTGAACCGGGATCGGCGCCGAACCATTCCCGAATCTCCTCGGGATGCGCGGGCCGAACCTCGGGCGCGCCCAGAACGCCCGCGAGCTTGGCCTCGCTCAGCGAGTGATCGCCGCGCAGCATCACCAGAACCGGGTTGCCTTCCGCCACCATCACCAGACTTTTCATCTGCGAGGTCTCAGGTAACCCGGTAAACTCAGCCACTTCGGCGATAGTTTTGCAGCCGGGAGTGTGGAACTCTTCCGGCGCGAAATTCCCTTCGGGATCGGGAGGGGCCGGCGGCCGGGGCACGCTCACCGCCTTTTCCAGATTGGCCGCGTAGTTCTTCGCCAGCACGATGAAATCCTCTCCCGCCTCGGAAATTACCATAAACTCATGAGACTGGCTGCCTCCCATTGCGCCCGAATGCGCCTCCACTACGAAATATTTGAGGCCGCATCGGTCAAAGATCTGGCAATAGGCCTGATAGTGCTTCCGGTAGGCTCCCTCGAGCCCTTCCGGGGTCAGGTCGAAGGAGTAGGAGTCCTTCATGAGGAACTGCCGCACGCGCAGCAGTCCGCTCTTGGGACGAAGCTCGTCGCGAAATTTGGTCTGAATCTGATACCAGATCTGCGGAAGCTGCTTATAGCTGCGCAGCTCGCCTCGGGCGATGGAAGTCATCACTTCTTCATGAGTCATCCCCAGGCACAGATCCCGACCGGAGCGGTCCTTAAGCCGGAATAGATTGTCGCCCATCACGTCCCATCGTCCTGATTCCCGCCACAACTCCGCTGGATGAAGCGCAGGCAGATAGAACTCCTGGCCGCCGATTGCGTCCATCTCTTCCCGCACGATCTGCTCGATCTTGCGGATCGAGCGCTGCGCCAGAAACAGGTAGTTGTAGATTCCCGCCGAGAGCTGGCGAATATATCCGGCGCGGAGCAAAAGACGATGGCTGGCAACTTCGGCCTCCGCTGGGTCCTCCCGCAGAGTAGGAATAAATAGTTTGCTCCAGTACATGGTGGGTGTTTTGTGATTCTAACATGGGAGGGTACATGGCTCTTTCGCCCTCTCTTTAAGAGCACGATGGTTGCCGCGCTCGGCGGCTTTTATTTGGATTCGATACGGCCGTCATCTCCGGGACTACCGGCGCGCTTGCGAAAACTTGTTCTTCGCGACTATGACCATTCTGCAACTGGTAGTCGTCACAATCTTTATCCAGAAACCAAGGGTGTATCGTAAGAAGATATGCAGAAGAAGCTGGAAGCCTTATGAATATAGACCGCCGCAGCTTGCTGGCCGGCGCGGGCTGGCTTTCTGTCGCTTCCGGTTTCAGTTCAAGGCTGCGCGCGGATACCCCAACCGGAGTTCGCCTTCCCGTCAAGGGTGAATTCCCCATCGCGGAAGCCGAAACCAACCTCAATAATGCGCGATGGCATCCGCTCAGCTTGGGATCGATACGAGCCATTCAGGAATATTTGGATTTCAAGGCGCGTGGAACTCTCGGACCGCATGGAACCACTGGGGACATGCAGACCAAAGTGAAGGAGATGTTCGCCACGCTGATCAACGCCCGGCCCTCCGAGATCAGCTTCGTACAAAGCACCATGGCCGGCGAAAACTTGGTTGTGGCCGGTCTAGGAATTCCTCGCTCGGGAGGCAATGTCGTCACCGACGCGCTGCACTTCGAAGGCTCGACCTATTTGTACCGCTCGCTCGAAGCCCAGGGACTCGATTTGCGTGTGGTTATGCCGCGCGATTGGCGTATCGATCTCGGCGACATGGAGAAAGTCGTCGACCGAAACACGAAACTGATCGCGCTGTCTCTCGTGTCATACAACAATGGGTTTCAGCACGACTTGAAAGCGGTATGCGACCTGGCCCATAGCCATGGCGCGCACGTTTACGCCGATATCGTGCAGGCTGCGGGCGCAGTTCCCATCGACGTGAAGGCCACTGAGGTCGATTTCTGCTCCTGTGCAAGCTACAAATGGTTGATGGGCGACATGGGTCTCGGTTTTCTGTATGTGCGCGAGGAATTGTTGGATAAAGTGATTCAGCGGACGCAGTACGGATACCGCCAGACGCGCGGATTCGAGGATCACATTTTCCCGTATGACACTCCCGCCAAGTCTCCGGCTACCTGGGAACAATTGTCCGATGCCGCTGCACACTTTGAAGTCGGGACCATCTCCTATACCACCATCGCGTGTCTCGCTCATTCTCTCGACTACATTCAGAAAATCGGAGTTGAAAATATCCAGTCTCATAACAGCTCGCTCGTCGAACGCCTGAAAAAAGAAGTGCCGCGCTTAGGCTTTGAGCCTCTGACCCCGCCTGAGACCACTTCGCCGATCGTCAGTTTTGCGGTGAAAGACTCCGCGCCGGTCGCCGCTCGTTTGAAGCAAGCGCATATCGACGTCCGGCTGGACGCGCACTTGATGCGGATTTCGCCGTCGGTCTATAACGACCAGAATGATATCGACAAGCTCCTCAACGCGCTTTCTTGAGTATGCCCGGGTGGCGAAACTGGCAGACGCAAGGGACTTAAAATCCCTTTTCCGGCAACGGGAGTGCGGGTTCAAGTCCCGCCCCGGGCACTAACTTTAATGGGACGAATCCGCATCCTTTCCGACACGGTAGCCAACAAGATCGCCGCCGGAGAGGTGGTCGAGCGGCCCGCCAGCGTTGTGAAGGAGCTGCTCGAAAACTCGCTGGACGCCGGGGCCACCGAACTTCGCCTCGACGTCGAAGCTGGCGGGCGCAGGCTGATGCGCCTGGCTGATAACGGCTCCGGAATGTTGCGCGACGACGCACTGCTCGCGTTTGAGCGGCACGCTACCAGCAAGCTTTCCGATGTCAAGGACCTGCTCTCGATCGCCACGCTAGGATTTCGCGGAGAGGCGTTACCGTCGATCGCCTCGGTATCGCGTCTGCTGCTCGAGACCAAATCGCCGGATGAAAGCGTCGGCACCGCGGTCGAGATCGCGGGCGGAAAGATTCTGCGTTGTGACGAAGCGGCGCTCGCCGGCGGCACAATCGTCACAGTGCGGGACCTCTTCTTCAACGTTCCGGCGCGAAAGAAGTTTCTGCGTTCGGAAGCGACCGAGATCGCGCATATCGCTTCTCTGGTCACGCATTACAGCCTCGCGCATCCCGTCAAGAGTTTTGTCCTGCGGCACAACAGCACCGAATTATTGGCGGTCACCCCCGTCGCGTCCATGCGAGAGCGCGTCTATCAGGTATTCGGCAGTCAGACTTTGGAAGACCTGGTAGATTTGGGCGATCGCGCACGCGAGCTGAAATTCCCGGCGGAGGAAAACCACCGGGAAGAGATCAAGGCGCGCCAGTTTCGTCTGCGCGGCTTCATAAGCGGTCCGCAGGTGCAAAAGCTGAACCGCAACTCGATTTACCTGTTCGTGAACGGACGGCTGATTCGGGACCGCCTTCTGCTGCACGCGATTTCGTCCGCATATCACAACCTGATGCCGCCCGCATGTTATCCGTTCGCGTTGTTGTTTCTCGATTGCGATCTCGAGGAGATCGACGTAAACGTGCATCCATCGAAAACCGAGGTGCGGTTCCGCCACGGCTCCGCGGTCCACGATTTTGTGCGGGACACCATGCGGGAGACTCTGATGGCGCAACGGCCGGCTTCGCGAATCCCCGCGCCCACCCCGCCGCAGCTCGCCTCTCAACAGCCAGGCGCGGGATTGCCGTACTCCGAATTTAGCCAGCGTTTCGAGGACATGAGCGTTGAGGCGTCTGCGAGCGTGCCGAGCGAAATTCCCGATCCCGCGGTGCTGCCCGAGTTCGCATTGCGGCGTCCGCCATCGCCCGCTCCGCGCTTCGATTTTTCGGATGAGCCTCGAACCAGTACGCCTCCGAAGCTGGCGGTCCCCGATACGCATGGGTCGCTTTTCACCGACGCCTACGCGCCGGAACTGGAGAGCCTGGACGCATTGAAAGATCTGCGGGCGCTGGGCCAGATTCACAATAGTTTTATCGTCGCTGCCGGCCGCGATGGGCTATGGATCATAGATCAGCATGTGGCGCATGAGCGGATCTTGTTCGAGCAGGTCCTGACCGCGCGGAGCGCTGGAAGTGTCGAGACGCAACGGCTCCTGGTCCCGCTGGTGATCGGTCTCAGCGCGGGGCAGCAGATCGAGTATGCGCGTATCGCCGAAGAGTTGGATGCGCTCGGATTTGAGACGGAGCCGTTCGGCAATCGCACTATCGCGGTGAAATCCGCGCCCGCGGGGGTCGGCGCCGGAGACATCGAAAAAGTCCTGTTCGAGATCCTGGAGATTTCCGAGCGGGAGCTGCGGCGTGCGTCGCTCGACGACCTGCGGCGCGCCATGGCCGCCTCGATCGCCTGCCGCGCGGCCATCAAAATCAATACGCGTCTCGATGCCGCGAAAATCGATTGGCTCCTACGAACGCTCGCCGTCACTTCTTGTCCGATGAGCTGCCCGCATGGGCGGCCTATCGCGCTGCGCTATTCCACGCGCGATATTCTGAAAAGCTTTCACCGGATCTGACCGATGCTATCCTGTTGACCAATGGACTATGTCAATCTGGGATCGACCGGTTTGAAAGTGTCCCGGCTCTGCCTGGGAGCCATGACCTACGGATCGAAAAAATGGAGGGAATGGGTTCTCGAAGAGCAAGAGAGTCGTCCCTTTATCCGCCGCGCGCTGGAATTGGGCATCAATTTCTTCGATACGGCAGACATGTATTCCGTCGGCGTTTCCGAGGAGATCTTAGGTCGCGCGTTGAAGGAGTTCGGCCCATCACGGGATCGGCTGGTGATTGGGACCAAGGTCTTCAATCCCACGGGCGATGATCCGAACCAGAAAGGTCTTTCGCGAAAGCACATTCATCACGCTATCGACGATAGCTTGCGCCGTTTGGGAACGGACTACGTGGACCTTTATCTGATCCATCGGTTCGATTACCACACGCCTATCGAAGAGACGCTTGAAGCCTTGCACGACGTGGTCAGAATGGGCAAAGTATTATATCTCGGAGCGTCCTCCATGTACGCTTGGCAATTCGCCAAGATGCTCGCGAAGGCCGACGAGCTCGGGTTGACGCGCTTTGTGGCCATGCAAAATCATTACAACCTGATCTATCGGGAAGAAGAGCGGGAGATGATGCCGCTGTGCCGGAAGGAGGGCATCGGCGTCACGCCTTGGAGCCCGCTAGCGCGCGGCTTCGTCGCTGGAAATCGCAAGCGGGAAGATTTTGGAGAAACGGTCCGCGCGAAAACCGACGAGTATGGGCACAGAATGTACTACCAACCGTCCGACTTCGCCGTCGTCGATCGTTTAAGCGAAGTGGCCCGAAAGCGTGGATTGCCGAACGCGCAGGTGGCTCTGGCCTGGCTGCTGAATCAGCCGGGCGTAACAGCGCCGATTGTCGGGGCCAGTAAAATGGAGCATTTGGAAGATGCGGTGGCAGCCGTAAGCCTGAAACTGGATGATGCGGAACTGAAATCCCTGGAAGAGCCGTATCAGCCGCATCCTGTGCTCGGGCATGTCTGATTCAAAAAGATGATCCTACTGGCACTCCTTTTCGCCGGGGTTTTGCTGGCGCAAAATTCGCCGGACGGGCCGCTGACCGCTCTTCCTTACACTCCTAGTCTGGATGTGCTCTCTATGGATCGAACGGTCGACCCATGCAGTAATTTTTATCGATACGCGTGCGACGGCTGGATTCGGAACAACCCCATTCCGCCGGATCAGGCCGTATGGAACGTCTACTCCAAGCTGCAACATGAGAATGAGCGCTTCCTGTGGGGGTTGCTGGAACAAGCAGCCAAGCCCGATCCCGGGCGCAGCGTGGTGGAGCGCGAGATCGGAGATTTTTTCGGCGCGTGCATGAATGAGACGGAGATCGAAAAATCGGGCGCTGCACCGCTCCGGCCGGAGCTGGATGAAATCGCGGGCCTTAAATCCATCCGCCAGCTTCCAGAACTGCTGGCGCGCCTGCATCTCCATATCGATGGGGACCACATGCTGTTCGGCTTTGGATCGAACCAGGATTTCGGCGATTCGACACAGGTGATTGCGTTCGCCTCCGCCGGCGGTTTGGGTTTGCCGGACCGCGATTACTATACCAATACGGATGCGAAATCCCGCGAGACTCGTCAGAAATATCTAGAGCATGTGCAACAGATGTTCACACTACTTGGCGATTCGCCACAGAGAGCAGCCGCGAACGCCAAAACGATTATTGAAATCGAGACCGCGCTCGCGGAAGCGTCCCTGACTAGAGTGGAGCAGCGGGATCCCTACAAGCTCTATCACATGCTTACGAAAGCGGAGCTGCAGGCGCTAATGCCGTCATTTCGGTGGGATATTTATTTCCACGCCGCTGGGGCGCGGGCGATTTCGTCGGTGAACGTCACTCAACCAAAATTCTTCCAGGAGGTTCAAGTCCTCTTGCAATCCCGAAGCCTGGCGGATTGGAAAACTTATCTTCGTTGGCACCTGGTGCATGAGAAAGCGCCGTATCTTTCGTCTCAATTCGTGCAGACGAATTTTGAATTTTACGGGAAATACCTCCGCGGCCTCAAGGAAATTCAACCTCGCTGGCGGCGCTGCGTTCGCTATGTGGACCACAATCTCGGCGAGGCGCTGGGGCAAGTCTTTGTGGAGAAGACCTTTACTCCGGACGTGAAGCAGCGGGCTCTCGCAATGACGGCCGAAATCGAAACGGCCATGGAATCCGAGATCAAGCAGCTTCCCTGGATGAGCGATGCCACCAAGCGGCAGGCGCTCGAAAAGCTGCATACCATTGTGAACAAGATCGGGTATCCCGACAAATGGCGCGACTACAGCTCGATCAAGATTATCCGCGACGATCTTCCAGGCAACATGGATCGAACCACCGCTTTCGAATTTCACCGCCAACTGGCCAAGATCGGTAAACCGGTGGATCGCGGCGAATGGCAGATGACTCCTCCCACCGTCAACGCCTACTACGACCCGCAGATGAACGACATTAATTTCCCGGCCGGCGTACTGCAACCCCCGCTGTTCGATCCCAAAATGGACGACGCTCCGAATTATGGGAATTCCGGCGCGACCATCGGGCACGAGTTGACGCATGGTTTCGATGACGAGGGGCGACAATTCGACGCCCACGGCAACCTGCACGACTGGTGGACTGAACAGGATGCAGCCGGCTTCACCGAGCGTGCCGCCTGCGTCTCGGATCAGTACGCGCAGTACACGGTAATTGACGGCATCAAAATTAACAGTAAGCTCACGCTGGGGGAAGATCTGGCCGACTTGGGTGGAACGTTGCTCGCCTATATCGCGTGGAAACATGCCACGCGAGCCGAAGATCTGAAATCTATCGCGGGATTTACGCCGGAGCAGCGGTTCTTTATCGGCATGGCGCAATGGGCTTGCGGCGATGAGCGTCCCGAAAACAAGAGACTGAAAGCGATCACCGACCCGCACTCACCCGACGAGTACCGCATCAACGGCGTAGTCTCGAATATGCTCGAATTCTCGACGGCGTTTTCGTGCAAAGTGGGACAGCCGATGGTGCGATCCCAAGCCTGCCGGGTCTGGTAATCGGTCTTGAGCACCCGCATTTATTTTTGGATCTTCGCGGCGCTTTCCGCTCTTCTGCTGATTGCGCCAATCCGCACAGGCGATCTCGCCGGGTATGACGACGCGCGCTATGCCCTGGTCGCCAAAGACATCGTCCTTAACGGACACTGGCTGGATATTCGAAGCAACGGAGGTCCCGCGCTCGAGCATCCGCCGTTGTTTTCCTGGATGCAGGCAGCACTCTTCCTGCAATTCGGATTTTCGGATTCACTCGCCAAACTTCCTTCCGCGCTGTGCGGACTCGGCACGATCCTGCTGGTCTACTGGTTAGCTCGCAAGCTGTTGGGCGATTCCTTCACGGCGCTGCTGGCTATGTTCGTTATGGCGACCAGCATCTATTTCCTGAAGTATGCCGCGCGCGCCATGACGGACGTGCCCTTCACGTTTTTCTTTCTATGCGCCGTATGCGCGTGGGTGCTCAGCGAAGACGATCCGCGTTGGTATTTGGCGGCGGGTCTGTTTATCGCCATGGCCCAGATGACGCGTGCCATGATGGGCCTGTCTTTGCCCCTGCTTTTTGGACTCGACGTGCTGGTGACCCGTCGCCGGCCGCCTCTGCGCTTTGCCGTTTCCGCGCTGGCGCTCGCTTTCGTGCCGCCGCTCGCCTATTACGCGCAATGGATCTATCGGTACGGCGATACCTTTTTCAATGTTCATGCCACATTTCTCAGCAACGAAGTTTACGGACCCCTGTCTCCATCGTGGCGGCGTTACACCGGCGCGTTCGAGTACCTGTGGATGATCTCGAAATCGTATTGGCCGTGGCTCCCGGTCATGATCGTAGGCCTACTCGCGACCATTCGTAAGCGGGATCGCAGGTTATCGTTGCTGATCTTGTGGATCGCAGTCGTATTCGCTTTGTGCTCGATAACGCGCAGCCGGGTATTGCGATATATGCTTCCAGCGTATCCGGCCTTCGCTATCCTCTCGGCCATCGGCCTTACGCGGCTAGTGCGGCAGCAATATCTTCGCAAAGCATTGATCACCATAATTCCGATTTTGGCCGCCGGCGTCCTCGTGCTCGCGATTTTTCCGCGAGTCAACTGGCACGCTACGGAAACCCGGCCCATCGCACTGGCAGCAACTGCTGCTACGCCAGCCCAGGAGCTGATTACTTTTTACGATGATGGCGCGCCGCGGTTTGATGAAACCAATCAGATGCTGTGGTACGGAGATCGCTACCTGGCGATTTTATGGGAACGCAACAAACTGATTGAGGCATTACACGATCCGCAATCGCGCGTCTTCGTGACCGACCTGGCTACCTATCAGAGCTACGTCCATTCCAGAATCCCGAACGAAGTGATCGCCCAAAACGGCCATCTCATCTGCTTTCGGCTAACTCAGCGCGGTGCCATGCGGAGTGCGCCGTCGAGCCGGATCACTTCGCCATTCAGATACCCGTTCCTAACACAATGCAGAACCAGCTCCGCGAACTCGGCTGGCTGGCCGAGCCGTTTAGGAAACGGGACGGATGCTGCCAGGCTAGCTTGTGTCTCAGAAGGCAAGGAATCGAGAAGCGGCGTCTGCATAATGCCGGGAGCGATAGTCAGAACGCGAATTCCGAATTGCGAAAGCTCCCGGGCCGCGGGCATGGTCAGAGAAACGATCCCGCCCTTGGACGCAGCATAGGCAGCTTGACCGATCTGCCCTTCGTAGGCCGCGATGGATGCAGTCGAGACAATCACTCCGCGTTCACCATTATCAAGCGGGTCGAGAACACTCATGCGGGCGGCCGCGAGCCGCATCATATTAAAAGTTCCGATCAGGTTGACCTGGATCACGCGATTAAAGTCTTCGAGAGCCATCGGACCGTCGCGGCCCACGATCCGCTTGCCCGGCGCGATGCCTGCGCAGTTCACCAGAATTCTTGCCGCGCCATGCCTTTCCCGCGCCTGAGCCATCGCCGCCGTTGCGCTCGCTGAATCCGCCACATCGCACGTAATTGCGAGCGCACCAATGTGCCCCGCGAGGTCGTGCGCGCGCTCAACATTCACGTCCAGGATGGCGACCTTCGCGCCCGCCTTGATCAGCCGCTCCGCTGTCGCCGCGCCCAGACCCGGAGCCACCTCCAGTGACGATTGCCGCCTGACCCTCGGGATTCATAACGATTCATTCAATCGTACACTGGGAAACATGCGCGGTTACCTTGTTGTTCTCGGCGTGCTCATCAGTGGAGCGGCTTTCACATTTGGGGCCGACTCGTCTTGGGAAGAAAAGTTTCGAGCGGTTCCCGATCCCCAAAATATTCGCGACTATATGCAACGATTGTCGGCCCATCCGCATAATGTTGGGTCGCCTTACGACAAAGACAATGCCGAATGGATCGCTGCCAAACTCAAAAGCTGGGGACTCGACGCGAAGATCGAAAATTTCGACGTCCTTTTTCCCACACCCAAAGAACGCCTGGTAGAAATGCTCGAGCCGGTGAAATTCACGGCAAAACTGGAGGAACCCGCCGTTCCCGTCGACCCCACTTCGAATCAAAAGAGCGAGCAACTGCCGGTCTATAATGCGTACTCGATCGATGGCGAGGCGACTGCGCCGCTGGTATACGTGAACTACGGCATCCCGGCTGATTACGAGCAGCTGGAGCGTATGGGAATTTCGGTGAGCGGCGCGATTGTGATCGCCCGCTATGGCGCGTCCTGGAGAGGCATCAAGCCCAAGGTAGCCGCCGAGCACGGCGCCGTCGCATGCATCATTTATTCCGACCCGCGCGATGACGGCTATTTTGTAAATGACGTTTTCCCGGTTGGACCCGAAAGGCCCAGGGATGGCGCGCAGCGCGGCAGCGTGATGGATATGCCCGTATATCCCGGCGATCCGCTGACGCCCGGGATTGGAGCGACCGCGGATGCCAAGCGGCTCGCCCTTTCCGAAGTCACGACGCTGACCAAGATTCCCGTGCTCCCGATGTCCTATGGAGACGCTCAACCGCTGCTGGCCGCATTAAAAGGACCCGTCGCGCCCCCGAACTGGCGCGGCGCGCTGCCCATTACCTACCATGTGGGGCCGGGACCCGCGAAAGTCCATATGCGGCTGAAATTCAATTGGGATATGGCCAGACTCTATGACGTGATCGTTCGGATTCCCGGCTCCCAATATCCCGATGAGTGGGTGATCCGCGGCAATCATCATGACGCCTGGGTCAACGGCGCACAGGATCCGCTCGCCGGCGCGACCGCCCAGCTGGAAGAAGTGCGCGGCTTGTCGGAGTTGCTGAAGCAAGGTTGGAAACCCAAGCGCACGATCGTTTACTGCTTCTGGGACGGCGAGGAGCCCGGCTTGCTCGGTTCCACAGAGTGGGCCGAAACTCACCAGGATGATTTGATCAAACATGCTGTTCTGTACGTCAACTCGGACGGGAACGGCCGTGGGTTCCTGAACGCATCCGGTTCACATACATTTGAAAATTTCGTGAACGGCGTCATGAAGGACATACAGGATCCCGAGACCAAGCAGAGCGTATGGAAACGCGCGCAGCTTCGAGATATTACGCGCACTCCGGAGGCGGACCGGAAACGGGAGCTGCGCACGCGCCCGGACCTGCGGCTTGAACCGCTAGGCTCCGGATCGGACTACTCGGTCTTCATCGACCATCTGGGTGTCGCGTCTCTGAATCTCGCCTTCGGTGGAGAGGCTGGGGGCGCCGGCATCTATCATTCGATCTACGACGATTTCTATTGGTTCACCCATTTCGATGATACCGATTTCGTTTACGGCCGCGCGCTGGCGCAAACCGCTGGTACGGCCGTAATCCGTGTCGCCGACGCTGACCTCTTACCGTTTCAGTTTGGCGATTTCGCCGACACGGTGCGCATTTATCTGAATGAACTGAAGAAGCTCGCTGGCGATCAGCGGAATGAGATCGAAGAACGCAATCGCGAAATCGGGGAAGGCGCGTTTACTGCCGCCGCCGATCCCCGAAAAACCTTCGTCCCACCCTCTCGCGAGCCGCTGCCCCCGTATCTGAATTTCGCGCCGCTCGAAAATGCCGTCGATTTGCTGGTGCGCAGCGCGCAAAACTACGATGCGGTCAGAGGCAAGGCTAACGCGGCCAATGTTCAGGCCGTGAACGCCAAGTTGATTGAGAGCGACCGGCGCCTGGTCGATACGGCAGGGTTACCAGGACGCCCCTGGTACCGGAACCTGATCTACGCCCCTGGATTGTACACCGGCTATGGCGTGAAGACGATACCGGGCGTGCGGGAAGCCATCGAGCAGAAGCGCTGGCAGGAAGTCGATGAACAAATCCAGCGTGTGGGAAATGTCCTGACGAAGGAAGCGGATCTGATCGATGAAGCCGCCGCCGCGCTCGGGAAATAAGACCGCTGCGCCTCTACTTCGCCTTTGCGTTTGATTTCGGTCCAAAGGTCTGAGTAGCGTTGAGAAGTTCTTTTGCTTCCGCGGCATGCAGTCCTTGGGGTTCGAGCATCAGGTACTGCTGCAGAGTGCTTGTCGAAGCCGCTTTATCGCCCAACGCGTTTTCAACCCTGATCAGTTTATAGACGGATTCCGCTTCACCTGATTTGTCCTTAGCATTCTGATAAAGATCAATCGCCTTGGTCAGGGACTCTTTAGCATCCCGTGGTTTACTGATTTTGAGGCTTACCTCGGCAGAGGAGGTCATCAGATCGGCGGCTGTGGTGAACTGCCCTGCGTCGATTGAGTATTGCGACGCTTGGTTGAATTTCGGAATCGCCGCAGCGCTCTTTCCTTTGGCAAGGTCGACTTGGGCGGCAATTGAAAGAGCTGAGGCTTTGTCTTGCGGGGGGAGTGTTTTTATATACGCGAGCACCTTTGAGGAGAGTTGATTCAGCCGCGTCTATGGAGCCGCCCGCGAGTTGTATACGTGCAGCTAACAGGGGTGGCTCTGTATTCGCCCTGTGTATCGTTTACAGCAGCATAGGCGGTGGTGGCGGCTTGTAGGTGGTTCTCTGCCGAAAGAGGACGCCCTCGCGCAACCTCCCGCTCTGCGACCGTGATGTTTGCATCGCCGACGGTCTTCGGATCTGCGAACGCGGACGCTCATAGGTATGTAGCGAGCGACAGCAGCACCGATTCCAATTGATTCGCGGCAGGTTCCGACCACGCTTCCGCGCGGATCCATTAACGGGCCGCCGTTATTGCCGCCGAATATAGCTTGCTGACTTGAACACTTTCGTCGGGTGGCGCGGCATTGAACTTCACGAGCTGCTCCGAGGACGTCGTGTTGGGTTCATCGCTAAGTTTCGGATATCCCATTGCGTAGAGAATCCGATCGACCGCCGGGAATCTGAGGCTTACATCGACAGGGCGAATATTTTTTGCCAAGGATGGATTGTCGAGTTTCAGCATCGCCAGATCCGTACCGTTCACAGTGCCATCCGGCCGCAGCGTGGCCAGAGACTTCACGAGTTTAGCTGTGAGCTTGGCCCCGGCCAGCGCAGAAGATGGACTCGTAACGTCTATCGATGTGCCTGATCGAGCAGATTCGATGGGATGAAATCTGTGATGATGCCGCCCTTTTCGCGGTTGTTGTCTGAAGGGAGATCTTTACCTGCTTGAGCGGTGGCCGACCGCTGCTGCTCAGTGTGGTTTGAACGGATGCGAGCGCTTGCTTCAGTTGGCCTACTACCGCGTCAATGGAGGATACCTGAGCGGAGCTTGGATCCGCTGCGGCTGCTGCCGCTGCCGTCTGTGTCTGACAAAAGGTTAAAGCCGAACCGATGAAGCTGAAGAAAGCTACGGCACGCAAAAAGGGAGCGCAAAACACATATCGGAGACTCACATTTACATTTATCCAGGGCAGTATTATACTGTCAGCGCGAGATAAGTGCAAGTCATTTTGCCGTCAGGTTCAGAGCGAATCCTGATTTTAGAGTAATGACTTAACTCCGTAAAGCCGATGCGCGCGAATGTAATCGCCCACGGCGGGGGGTAGCTCCGCCGGCATCTCTCCGCGCGCCAGCGCCTGCCGAATTTCAGAGGAAGATACCGGAAGCGCAACCGTTTCCAGCCGATGCACTCGCGCGCCCGGCGGAAATGTATAAAAATGTCCGGGACGCGCGACTACAATAAACTCGACGGCCTGAACCACTTCCTTCCATCGATGCCAGGTTTGGATCTCAGCAAATGCGTCCACGCCGATCACGAAGTATATTTCTTCGAATACGTCCGCCTGGGCCTTCACACGGTGGATGGTCTCAATCGAATAGCTTTTCTGCGGCCCTTCTTCCAGGCGGGAGGCGACGAAACGGGAATCGCCCGCGCACGCCAGCTCCACCATCCTGTAACGGTCTTCGTAGCTGGCGCTGGTCTCCTTGAGGGGAGGATGCGCGGCCGGAATGAAAAGCACATGATCGAGTGAGAATGTTTCGGAGGCCTCGCGTGCCACCACCAGGTGCGCACGATGGATGGGATCGAATGTACCTCCGAAGATTGCAGTCCTCATAATAGGATTCGCCGCAGAAACTCATCCTCTCCTTCGATCTCGATATCGATCTCGAGCCAAAGCAGCCTATGCGGAGCGAGCATCTCTGCCGCCCCGTCCGGCAGGTTCGCCGCATCCTTTTCGGTCGTCAACAACGCGTCCACGCCCGCGCCGGTAGCCTGCTCGACTAGCCGCCTCAGCTCGGCCGGACGATATCGATGATGGTCGGGAAACGTCGCGCGAAACGCGATCTTCACTCCCAACTGCTCGAGCGTCCGCCAGAAGGAGCGGGGCGCGCCCAATCCGCAGAACGCAGCCGCGCGCCGGAAGCCCGGGTTCGACAAATCCTGCGCCGTTCCCCGTTCCAGGTCTATCCATCGCTTCGGAACCACGCGTGAGCGAAACACGGGAGCTTGAGCATTGTACTGCCTCAACAGGCGCTCGATTCCCGCGATGTCCTGACCCGGCTCCACGCGTGTGACAACGATCATGGTCGCACGCGCGAGGCTTTTCATCGGCTCGCGTAAGCGGCCCAAAGGAAACACGCCTCCTCCTAAAGGATCCAGTGCATCGATCAGCACGACGTCTTCGCTGCGAGCCAGGCGCACATGTTGGAATCCGTCATCGAGTAGGAAGACGTCCGGCTTCAACTCTTGCTCCATGCGCCGCCCTGCCTCAAAACGGTCTCCGCCGATCCCGACGTGTGCGTCGCCGGCACGGATCACAATCTGCGCCTCATCGCCGGTCAGGTTCCGGGGAGCTTTTCCGCCGCGGGGTACCACGAGTGTGCGCTGGGCCGATCCGCTTTGATAACCGCGGGTCAGAATCGCCGGATTGCGCCCAGCTTTTTGTAGACGCGCTGCCAGATGCGCAACCATCGGAGTCTTTCCCGCCCCGCCCATCGCCACGGCGCCGATGCTGATCACCGGCGTCTCCAGCGCCCGGCGCGCGGCGAGTCCGCGTTTCATGTTGACGCGATGCCCCACCTGCCATAACCAGGAGAGCGGTGTAAGCGCCATGCGCGCTGCTAGAGTACGCAGCGGATTCGGAATCCCGAGCGCGCGGGCTCGCCAGATCTCTTTCGCGAGTAGCGCCGCCACGCCCCTTTTGGATGCGGCCAACTCCCGCGCGCGCGAGCCAAGCAACGCCCTCCGGGCCGGGTCGTCGAGCAATTGTGAAACCGCGTTGCTCAAATCGCGCGGGTCTTCGATTCGCGCCAGAGCCTCGGATTTGTAAAATGCCTCCGCAATGGCTGCGAAATTCTCCATGTGCGGGCCCACAATCACCGGCTTACCGAAATACGCGGGCTCCAGGATGTTGTGCCCCCCGCGGCGCGCCAGTGTCCCGCCCATGAAGACCACGTCGGCCCGCTCGAACAGTGCTGCGAGCTCGCCAATGGAATCGAGCAGCAGCACGCCGGGGAGATCGAGAGCGGCAAGCGCACTACGCCGCACGAAGGGAATTCCCGAACGTCGAAGTTTTTCGGCCACCCCATCGAAGCGCTCAGGTTTCCTGGGCGCAAGAATCAGCAGCATTCGGTTACGTCCAGCGCGGATCTGATCGAAAGCCGCAATTACCGCGTCGTCCTCGTCTATATCGCCGGCATCTGATGGCGGCATGGTGCTAGCGGCGATCCAGATGCTCTCCGCATTCAGCTCGCTCCAGAAATCGGGCGATATCGGGCGCAATGCCGATTGCGGGCGGTGCAAAGTCGAATTTCAAATTCCCAGCGGCTCTAACATGGCTGGGCGAAGCACCAGCCGCGATGTAATGGAGGCGATCCTCTTCGCTCTGCGCCAGGATCGAATCCGCGCAGCCGAGCACGTGCCCGAAGAACCAGCGCCAGCGCCGATAACGCGGGAGGGCGCGATCCGAAATCCGGCCATTCACCACCAGCAGCGATGCGCCCGCCCGTTTCGACTCGCGATACAGATTCGGCCAAATCTCAGTCTCGAGCACGACCACCAGCGCGGGCCGGAGCATCCGAAAAACGCGTCTCACGATGGATCGATAATCGAGCGGCGCAAAAAATACGCCTTGCGCCAGTCCGGCCAGTTCGCGGTCCGCCAACGCTTTCCCAGCCAGCGTCGTGGTTGAAACGTAGATGCACGCCTGCGGATCTTCCGAACGTAAGCGCCGGATTAGCGTTACCGCAGAGAGCACCTCGCCAACCGAGACAGCATGGAACCAGATCGCTCCAGATCCCGTCGATTTGAAAGATGAGGGTAGGAATCCCAAGCGTTCCCGGAAGCTCGCACGGTAGCCGGGATCACGCATTCCCCGATAGAGTAGATAGAAGACCAGCGCCGGAATGGAAGCGATCTGGAGAGCCTGATAAAGGAAATAAATGAGATTTGTGGCGTTGATCGTTCTCTTGAGTATAGCGGCGGCTGCCGGCGACGACAAGGACAAGACCCGTTTCGCGCCCGGTCCAGCGTCGTCATATAAAGGCCATCAGACTATCGATCGCCTCACCATCGCGGCCGTGCCGTTCCTCAGCGAGGATCAGACCCGCACGGCTTTCGGCAAAGTGAACCCGAATAAATACGACGTATTACCCGTGCTCGTCATCCTGGAGAACGGTACCGGCAAGGCGCTGAGGCTCGATTTGCGGGCTGAATTCGTGGAACCGGGGGGAAGGCACGTAGACGCGACGCCCGCCTCTGACGTGATCTACATCGGCGGAGATACACGGCCGCCCAAGCTGCCCGGCACCAGCCCTCTGCCCTTTCCCACCCGTCACAAGAAAGGTCCCCTCAATACCTGGGAAATCGAGGGCCGCGCATTTTCCGCGCGCATGTTGCCGGCGGGCGATTCGGTAAACGGCTTCTTCTATTTCCAGACCGCGCACAGGCCCGGCTCGAGCTTGTACCTAACGGGCATCAAAGATGCGGCCTCCGGCAAGGATTATTTCTACTTCGAGGTACCGCTCGAGCAGCAGTAGAGTGGCGAATTAGAAAATTAGGTGGTGGGTCAGCTTGGTTTACGCAGCCTCGACTCATTAGGGTCGGAAGGGCAGACTAGTTTTGCCTTGCGCCCGGCCGGTTGTTCTAGCAGCCCTAATCCGACTCATTGTTTTGGGTGGTGTCCTGGCTCAGCCAGTTGTTTTCCCCGACACGAATGTGGGTGAACCCAAATCGGATGTATCTCTCAATGTGGAAGGCGTCTTCGTATTTGACAATACCCCATGTTACGACGCGCCGTCCTAGCCCGGAGGCGATCTGCTCCGCCTCGGCCTCGGCGTATATGTTCGGGACTACCGCAAAAATAATCTTGTGTAATCCCGGGCCAATAGCGCTGGAGTACGCAAATTCGTCAGTTGGCAATGGAAACGTGAAGTCGTCGCGCAGGGGGAACGAGAGCACATCGGCGCGTATAGCGAACCTAATATTGTGAGCCGGAGTGCCGCCTTTATTCTCGATACGTATCCTTGGCTCAAATTTAACGTTAGCGGCAATATTTTGCGGGACCATCCCCTCGAAAAGCACCAACAGATAGGCCCGACTCTGCAATTCGGTGATAAGCCTTTGTCTATCCGCGATCTCCCGGGTGATACCAACGCTTTCTCCAACGGATTTAGCATTCAGAGCCAGCGATTCAGAAACTTGTTCCATTGCTTGAGCTGCTCGCGTTGCCTCAACGATGGATGCCTGTACATCTAGTGTTTGTTTACCAGCAATTTCCTCCATTTTCTCGATGGTCTGCTTCAGCCTAAGCGCTTGCAATCCGAAAACAATCGTTTGAACCAGCCCAATAAAAACGATCGCCCCAGTAAGGCGTACCATCCACCAATCCGGAGACGGCTCTATACCACGTTTCATCGGTACCGCTTTGTTTTTGAGAGCCTGCGGTTCGCTGCTCTGGTGATTAAGTTCAACTGTTTTAGTTGGGGATGGTGAATGTGATTGAGCATACAACGATGCTGCATAAGCAAACAATACGATTAGTTTCATCGGATTTTCAACACTTCAGAAATTTACAATCGCAGCGAACGACGCCGGGTCCAGGCTAGCCCCGCCCACCAGGGCGCCGTCGATGTCCGGCTCGGCCATCAGCGCCTTGATATTGTCCGGCTTCACGCTTCCCCCGTAGAGAATGCGGCACGCCTCCGCCGGTCCTGCTCCGAATCGGTTTCGAATTCGCTCCCGCAGGAAATCGTGGACGGCCGAAGCGATGTCCGGCGTCGCCGTTTTCCCGGTTCCGATAGCCCAGACCGGCTCATAGGCCAGAACGATGCGCGCGAATTGCTCCGGCTCCAGCCCGGCGATTCCATCCGCAAATTGCTTCGCCAGCACCTCTTCGGTCGCGCCGGCCTCCCGCTGTTCCAGCCGCTCCCCCACGCACACGATCGGCTTCAGTCCAGCATCGAGCGCGGCCACGGTTTTCTTAAAAACAGTCTCATCGGTTTCTCCGAAATACTGGCGCCGCTCGCTATGTCCGATGATTACCCAACGACAGCCGGTGGCGGCCAGCATGGGAGCCGAAACCTCGCCCGTATACGCCCCTTCTTTTAACCAAAATACGTCCTGCGCCCCCACTTCGATCGGAGTCGACCAGGCCGCTCTCACCGCCGCGGGCAGATTCACGAACGGCGGGCAAATGACGATCTCGCGATGCGCTGCGGCGGCCACCAGGGGCAGGAATGTTTTGAAAAATGCGTCGGTCTCGCCGGGAGTCTTATACATTTTCCAGTTGCCGGCGATCACGGGTTGGCGCATGCAACCCAGAATAGCAATGCCGTTGCTCGATTAAGACTTCATGCTAACCGGTAATGCCGGAAGGCTTCGATCAAATCGAAATTGGCCCGTACGCTGCGAATCGTCTCGCCGCGCTGCTCGATGCGAG
Organism: uncultured Acidobacteriota bacterium; assembly: GCA_963799805.1. GTDB lineage: Bacteria > Acidobacteriota > Terriglobia > Bryobacterales > Bryobacteraceae > Palsa-187. Next base: position 199,889 of record CAWCYF010000001.1, on the reverse strand, counting down.
CTTCATCAGTGATGCCCAGGTCGTCGGCGGCCATTCGCAGATAGTCGACGCGCTTCGGATCAATGCCCATAATGCGGCAGCAAGTCGCGTCGACAGCAGGCAAGTCGGCTCCCATTACGAGCACTCCCACCGGCTTGGGCTTTCCTTGAATAGGTCCGTTGCCCTCCATGCCGACGATGCCGTCCACAATCGCGAAACTCCGGCGAAATATACGCGAAAGCTCCACAATGGAGCGGTCGATCCCTACCTGGTGCAGCTCATTCTTGGGCCAGCCGTAAACCGCACCTGGCACTAACCCGAAGAAATTTTTCATCGACAGCGTAGCCCCGGCCCAGTGATGTGTTTTCATCTTCGCGAGAGAAACGATCAGATCCGCGCGCAAGGCTGTATTGGGCAGGTAGATTCGATCCCGATCCGCGAAAGCCCTGGACGGGGCTGACGTTGTCGCGGTTGAGATCGATAAATCGCGAGTCGAACTGGGGAATTTCCCGGCGATATCGCGCCATCTCCGCGAGCGCGTAGGTATCGCGGCGATGGCCCGGCCCTTCGCCGATCAAAACCTCGGCCGCGCCCAGTGTCTGAAACACTTCGACCGCCGCCGCCACAACCGAAACATCCGTGTTGATACAGGTAGCCGCGTCGAACTCTACTAGATTGGGCTTCAGCAGCACTCTTTTCCCGCGTACATCGAGCCCGCACTCGCGGACGCCTGCGAGGATTCGCGCCGCCAAATCGCCCGAATAGGACGGCGCCTTCACGACCACCACCGAAGATGACGATCCCGCGAGCCGCGGGCGCGGTGCTGTCAGTCCCTTCCATCCCGCGTATCCAGCCATCACGCCTGCGCCGGTCAGAGGAAACAAATCGCGTCGCCGGAGGCTCATGCCGCACCGCCATTCCCGCTATTGAAAAATTTGTGATTCCCTTCGGCGCACCCCAGCGCTTCGATCGCCGTGAGCAGCAGGTCGAAAGATGGAGGACTGGCGGGGAATGCCGCGATATCGGCGCCATGCAGGCGCAGCGCAACCGCAAGCCAGGCACGCGCGAGCGGCGATGCGGTCTCGCGGGCCATCCGCCCGGCCACGTCAAGAGACCGCTCCAGGCCGGCATGCTCCTGCAAGCCGATCAGAGCCAGCGCTGTCGTTTCGGGATAAGATGGCAGATCCACGCCCCGGGCCGAGCGGCTGCCGTAGTTCCATCCGCCATCCTTGCACCGGACGTCGAGAAGTTGCAAATCTCCGACCCGTACACGCTCCTGCAGCTCGCGACTCGAAAGGTGCGAAGACGCCTTCTTCAACGCTACCAGCGTGTGCGCAGTCGGCTCGACCCAGGAGGCGGTATCCGGCTTCCAGGGCCAGCCTCTGAGGCTCACGTCGCGCCCCATATCGAGGCGTCCGATCCGCGCCACCGTCAGATTAAGGAAGCTGGATTCCACGCCCGCTGAGTTGAGCAGCCAATCCACGCCCTTGCGAAACGGTTCGCCAAATTCTCCGCGTACCGTGGCGAGCGTCACACACAGCGCCGTATCCCAGTGGGCGATATGCACGTCCGCCGAAGGCCGCCAACCGCCGCCTGTCGCCTGCCAGGAGGTCAGCAGCGCCCAAGCGCGGTCCGCCGCAGGCTTGCCGTGCAAAGCCATCGCGGCGTAAGCAGTCGGCTCCAGCCAGGACTGTTTCCCTGGAAAGTAACCCCAGCCGCCATCGGGATTTTGCGACGACCGCAGAAGGCTGAGGCGCGCCTCGAGATAGGAATCTTCCACAACACTCTATCGACCGGATGCGACCACGTCAGAGTAGTACCTGGAACGATTTACCTATTTACTAAATAAGGCATTTTGTTTAGATTAGGTGAGGCAATCGACCGAGGATTGCATCCATGAATCAGCTACTTATTCAATTCTCATATCTTCAGATGCTGGATTTCATGACCACCGTAGCGTTCCTGTTGCAGGGAATTCAAGAGGGCAATCCGGTGGTGCGTACCGCGCTACACTACGCTCCCCATCCGCTCGCTGGATTGCTGCTGGTGAAGGTAATGGCCGCCGCGCTTGGATTTTACTGCTGGAAATGTGGCCGGGAGCGGCTGCTCGTCCGGATGAACGTAATTTTTGCGCTGGTCGTCACATGGAATTTGACCGCGCTTATTCTCGCATCGGCGCCGAAGATCGTGTGACGGTCATGGTACCATTCCGGGCAGGAGTTCGTCGCAATCAAAAGCTTCGCTGTCGTTTTAATCATCCTGATTGTGGTTGCAGTTCCGGCGTACCTGCTGGTCTCGTCCTCGCATTCCACTCTCGCTTTCGAACCACAACCAAGGGCGATCGGACTCGCCACACCCGTGGTCGTCCATATCTCCAATCCGCATGGCGTCCGGACCATCACAGCTAGTATCGAGCAGAATGGCGTCGTCACAAAGCTGATTGAAGAGGCGAGTCCATCTCATCGCTTCACTTTCTGGCGCGCCCACGTGCCCCCGACGGATTTTCATTTCACGGCCGGAAAGAATCAGGCGCCCGGCCTCGAAGAAGGTAAGGCGCGGCTCATCGTCGAAGCGAAATCTAACGACTTGCGTAGTTCCACGGATGCCATCTCGGCACCGGTCGACGTCCTTCTCAGTCCGCCTTCTGTCACTGCCGACGGTTCCCAGCACTACGTCAATCAGGGCGGCTCTGAACTGGTAACGTTCACGCCGTCGGGGTCATGGATCGAGGTGGGAATCCGCGTTGGCGATGATACCTTTCGAAGCTTTCCCACGCCCGGCAGTCCGCACCAACGTTTCTCACTTTTCGCATTCCCGTGGAATATGGCGATCACCACCGTTCCCGTGGCCTACGTGAAGAATTCGGCTGGAATCGAAGCCATCGCCCGCTTCTGGATAAAAGTCTTTCCGAAAAAATTTCGCGCACGCGACCTGGTAATAGACGACAAGTTCCTAGATAAAGTGGTCCATCAGATCGATCCCAACGGTTCCGGCGATCTGCTTACGCGGTTCCTCAGGATCAATGGCGAGATGCGCCGGGAAAATAATAAGACGCTGGCTAATCTGAGGCTCAAAACCGAACACCATTTCCTATGGACGCAGCCGTTCCTGCAACTGGCGAACTCAAAAGTTGAATCCGAATTCGCCGATGTTCGCAGTTATATCTACAAGGGAAAGAAAGTAGACCAGCAGGTTCACCTGGGATTCGATCTCGCAGTGGCGCAGCACACCCCGGTGGTCGCTGCCAACGACGGCAAGGTGGTCTGGGCCGCGCCGCTGGGGATTTATGGGAACTGCATCGTGGTGGATCACGGGTGCGGTCTCCAATCGATCTACGGACACTTAAGCGAAATCGCCGTCAAGGAAGGGCAAATCGTCAAGCGAGGGGAAGCCATGGGCAAGAGCGGATCGACCGGCCTGGCCGGAGGCGACCATCTTCACTTCTCGATGCAGGTGGACGGTGTCGAAATTAATCCAATGGAATGGTGGGACGCGCACTGGATCAAGGATCACGTTTGGAGCCGGATCAACCCTTAATAAGTCAGGGTCCCGAGCAGCCATTCGCGGTTCTCGCGCACATCTTCGGTCAACCGCCGGCATAATTCCTCGCGCTGCTCAAAGAGGCGATAGCCCGCCGACGGCCGCAAATACCCGCGAGCATTCGGCTCCAGGGCGAATAGTTCATCTCGTCCGATCTCCTTTGCCCTCTGCCGGTAACGTCGGAGATTGTCGAGCAAAGCTTTAACCAGAAACGGCATCACCGTGGAATAATCCCCCTGCATGCTCTCAGTGCCCTGCTGGTACGTATCCTTATCCACCTTGCCCCAGGTCACGGCCTCGCCCGGCGGGCAGGACGATAGTGATCCATCGGTAACGGGAGCCGTCACGATCTGCACGTCAAAGTTATATCCACGCACATTTGGAATGCCAAGAATCTGGCCCAGCGCCGGCTCGGGCTGCAGGTTGTAATTTTTCGGAACGCCGCCGCCCAGTATTAACGTCCCGAGCGCGTGGGGCGCGTTGTCGAACAATCCCCAGCGATGATACGCGCAGGCCTCGAAAATCTCGGCGTGCAGATCGAGATCGAAGCGGTAAGAATCGACCAGGCCCGCCTGCCGCATGGCCCACAGCTTCATCGAATTGAGAAAAATGCTTCCGTCGGCCGGCGCGCCGACCAGAATCGGGATGGCCAGACGATGGCACGTCGAAAGCAACCCCGAGGGGATGCCGTTGGCGCGTTCCTGCGCGGCATAAATCTCGCCCAGCCTGAAGCGCAGTTCGGTGCCGGTCATGGTCCGTTGAAATTCGGGGCGCGTCAGCACAGCCGACAAGAACCGGTCCTGATCGAGCAGCACATCTTCATCGAAGGCCATGTCGGTGACGCGAATGATGTGCTGATCGCGCAGCGCTCCGTCGTCGCCCCAGATCGGCACCTCATGGATGGGATGGCCGCGCCCGTTCAGGCTGCGGTGGCCGTCGTGATAGCAAACCGCATCGGTGGTGCTCAGATATCCGATCCATCCGGTCTCAAGCAGCGGAATGAGCCAGGCCTGATGTTGACCTGAAACTGTTACTGGACCGGAGACGGCCACCGTAAGCGGGCAGCCCATGCCGATGGCGCGGTCGAGAATGGTGTAGATGCGGCGTAGACACGCGCCGCCAAACGCCGGGAAACAGTGCAAAATGAGCTCGTGGAGTGTTTCACACTCATCCACACGCCGAACTTCAACGGGCCGGCGGGCGTGCGTTTCATTCATAGTTCGATCTTACTCGAACCGCCTGCGGAAGCCCTCGAAGTCCTGCTTCAGCTGCTCGAGTTCCCGCTCCAGTACCGCGACACGTTCTGAGATGCCTGTGGGCGCTGCCGTGAGCTCCGCTTCTGCGGATACGTCCGGAACACCCCCAAAAAGATGCGCCCATCGCCCCTTCGCAACCCTCGTCACGAGCGGGTCGGGTTCCCGCGCCGCCATTGCCTCCAGACATCCTTCGACTTCGTCCAGATCCGTGAAATCGTGCATCCGCTCGGTGCGCCCGCGCAGCTCGCCCACCGTCTGAGGGCCGCGCAGCATCAGCACACATAAAAGCGCCAATTCGCGACGGCCCAGATTCATGGTTTCACCCAAACGGTGCGCGTATTTTTCGACGCGGTGCCCGGTGCCGGAAATTCTCACGGCCAGCCGCTTCGTTTTTAGTGATTCCAAAGCTTCGAGCACAGTGTCCTCGCGATAGTTCACCACCGGCTCCCGGCTCGACTTCTGATTGCAGGCGTTCAGCAACGCGTTAATCGTGAGCGGGTAATACTCGGGAGTGGTGATATCTTTCTCGAGCAGCGCGCCTAGGACGCGGACTTCGGCGGGGTTTAGAATATTCATTCGATCAGCTCAGATCCGCTTCGAGAAATCGCGCGCCGGGCACCGGGTTGAAACAATACGGCTCGATTTCGTGAAAACCGGCCGATCGATATAACCCTTGCGCGGCGCCCATCTGAGGCAGCGTGTCGAGACGCATGCGGCGATAACCGATCGCACGCGCCTCAGCCATGATCGCCAGCACCAGACGCCGGCCGAGTCCGGTGCCGCGATACTCCGGCCGAACATAGAGCCGTTTCATTTCGCAAATCTTTTCCGACCTGTCGTGGTTCAGCATACGCAGCGCGATGCAGCCGCCGGCGCGATCCTCCTCGCTCGCGATCAGCAGCCGTCCGTCCGGAGGAGCGTAGACGCCCGGCAATCCTTCGAATTCTTTGTCGAAGTTCTGGAAGGACAGGTCGATCGCGAGCCATTCGGTATATTCGCGAAATAGACGGCGAATCTCCCTCAGATCGGATTCGGTCGAAGCAGCGCGAATGTTCATGAGCGCTCGTGCATCACCACCACCGTTCGTCCGTAAACCTGCTGGAACACATTCGAGACTTGTGATGCCGCCCACTCCGCCAGGTCCGGCGCGCGTGGAGATTTCAATTTTATCAGGACGCGCGAATTCTGGATTTCGCAGCCGCCGAGTTCCACTTCGTCCGGACTGCGCCCGAGTTTGTCGGCGAGCCGCAGCACCGGAATCAGCAGAGTCAGTGGACGCCGCTCCTCTGCTGGCAGCGCCTGGTACTCAGGATGTGACAGCGATGGCATAGCTTTGCGATGGTAGCGGCACAAATTCGCGATGAACTCGCGCTCACGAGTAGTGAAGCCGGCGAAATCCACGTTCGCTACGATGTAGTAGGCGTGCTTGTGATGGCCGGAATCGTTGATGTAATGCCCGGTCTCGCACAGGTCGCACGCGGCCTCGAGCAATCGCCCATAGGCTAGCGGCAACTGGTGCAGAGATTGCAGGCGGCCGAACAGCGCTTGAGCAAATCCCGCGACTCGGCGGACGTGCTTCAGATCCGTGCCGAAGCGGGTCGAAACTCGCTCGACTTCTTTGCGCTGATCGCGGCTTAAGCGCGCCAGCTCCCCGCCGACTCCCCTGGCCGCCATATCCGCGATGATGCCGTCCCGCACGCCCGCCGAGGAATAGTAAGCGGCGGGGACATGGAACCGTTCCAGAATCCTGAGCAGCGTTCCCGCCCCGGCCACAATGATCTCCGCGCGCCGGGGGCCGATTCCCGCAATCTTTCGGCGGCGGGCGAGATCGAGAGCGGCCAGCTTCTGGAATAATTTGCGGATCTGCGCCGTCGATGCGCGCAGGCGATCCGCCCGATCCCGTCGCGAGCGGGACACACGATTTACCGCGCTGATTACCGCCGCCGCTGTTGCCGACGTGGCGATCGCGCGATCCCACCGGGTCCCCATGCGGACGATGGCCGCCTCTAGTTTTTCATCGACGAACTCCGCCATCTGCTTCAATTCACGCGGTATGGGCGGGTCCGCATGCAGAAAAATTTCTTGCAGACGCAGAGCGCCGAGCGGTTTAGAAAGGGCATCGATCAGCTTTCCATCTTGACTGGCAATGATCTCCGCGCTACCCCCTCCGATGTCGACGATCAGCACACGTTTAACCCGCTGCGGCCACCGGCTCACCACACCTTGATGGATCAGCCGCGCTTCCTCGCGGCCGGTGATGATCTCCACCGTCGTTCCCAAGGCAGCCGAAGCCCGTGATAAAAATTCGGCCTGATTGGTAGCGTCGCGCACTGCGCTCGTGGCCACAGCGCGCACGGCCACCACGTCCAGTTTCCGATAGATCCCCGCCATCCGCGCCAGCACCCGCGTGGTTTCCTCTATCGCCGCGTGGCTGAGGCGGCCCTCGCGAAACACGCTCGCCCCCAGCCGTGTAACTTCGCGCTCCGCGGCAAGCACCTTGGGTGGTTCTCCCGGCTGTACTTCCGCTGCCAGCATCCGAGTGGAGTTGCTTCCAATGTCGATAGCGGCGTAGCGAAGCATCACTCGGTATTATCACTATCGCGCACTGAGCGCTATAGTGAAACTGGAAAGGGGCGAGTATGCCCGAAATCGCCGACTATCCGGTTGCGCCGGCAACCGATTTTCTTCCTCTCAATGGAACCGATTACCTGGAGTTTTATGTCGGCAACGCGCGCCAGGCGGCGCATTACTACCGATCCGCGTTCGGCATGAAGCTAACTGCCTATAGCGGCCCGGAGACGGGCATACGCGATCGCGCCAGCTACGTCCTCGAGCAAGACCGGATTCGTTTCGTGCTCACTACGGCGATGCATCCGGATCATCCTATTTCGCGTCACGTGCACACGCACGGCGATGGTGTCCGCGATATCGCCTTGGGCGTGAACGACGCCGCCGCTGCCTATTGCGAAACCACACGCCGCGGCGCGCGAGGCGTGCGCGAGCCATTTACCCAAAGCGACGCGTCGGGTGAAGTGCGGATGGCTTCCATCGCCGCCTACGGCGATACGATCCACACTTTCGTCGAACGGCGCGATTATAAGGGTCCTTTCCTGCCGGGCTTCGTCGTGGTCGATAGTCCCGACGAAGTGTCCCGGCCCACGGGGCTCCGCAACGTCGATCACATCGTCGGCAACGTAGGCTGGCATCAGATGGATGCCTGGGTAAAATTTTACGAGGACGTGATGGGCTTCCGCCTGTATCAGACCTTCGATGACAAGGACATTTCGACCGAATACTCGGCGCTGATGTCCAAGGTTATGGCGAACGGAAACGGCCGGATTAAATTTCCGATCAACGAGCCGGCCGAGGGCCGCAAGAAATCGCAGATCGAAGAGTATATCGAGTTCTACGACGGACCCGGCGTTCAGCATATCGCCTTAGGCACGCTCGACATCATCGATACAGTCACGCGTTTGCGCCGGCAAGGTGTAGAGTTCCTGCACGTGCCGGGCGCCTACTATCGCGAGCTGACCGCCCGCGTCGGCAAAATCGACGAGCCTATCGACAAACTCGAAGAGCTGGGGATTCTGGTCGACCGCGACGACGAAGGCTACATGCTGCAAATCTTCACGCGACCCGTGGAAGATCGCCCGACGCTGTTCTATGAAGTGATCGAGCGCAAGGGCGGCCGCGGATTCGGCAAGGGAAATTTCAAGGCGTTATTCGAGGCCATCGAACGCGAGCAGGCGCTTCGGGGAAACCTGTAGGCGGTTAGGTTTACAAGTGATAAACTAACGTCGGGATGACTACACTTGCCCGGGTAATTGCGGCTGGTTCAGCGGTGCTTGTGCTCGCGGCTGTGGCACGTCCGGACGGCAATTCTCGCGAGCGTAAGTTTGCCATTCGTCCAGGCGAAGTCTATGGCCTGACGGTATCGATCTTGAAACCGGAGCAGTTTACTAAAGGCTGGGTCGACGTAGAAGTTCGCGATGCCGCCGGTATCCTGGCCGCGAAAGCTCTTCACCCCTTCGATCTTGATTTCTCGGCCAACATAAAGCCTCGCGCTCAGGGTTCGGTAACGGTAACTCTCAAGGCCATCGGAGCCGCTCTCGATCTGGTACAGGTACAAACCGATCTAGTCCCGCTGCATCTGTCGAGCTCGCCTTCGGCAGTTGTCGCGGCGCTTCCCAACAGCACCTGGCGCCAAGCACAGACTATTGAACTCGGAAAAACTGTTTTCGGATCGGCGGACGAACGCCCTTACGTGCCCGCTTCAATGGAAAATGCCTACGCCGACCTAATGAGGGGCTTTCAGTGGTTCCGGTTCACGGTGCCTGGGAAAGATGCGAAGCTCGCCTATTTCGATCTCGAAACCCCGGACCGCGATGTTCCTCCCGACCTGGACGTATTCGAACCCGCGGACGGTGACATCGTACCCTACCGTGAGGGAGCGTCCGCGTACAATCCGGAAGCGACACAGAATTATCCGGGATTGAGTCCCTTTCGAACGCGCATTCTGCATCCCGGCAAAACCTACTATTTGCGTGTCTCCGCGAATCATCCCGAGTACCGGCTCAGAACGTCGCTGTATCCGGTTCCGCCCTACCGCGAACCGCGAACCGCAGTTCTGGCTGGAATGGATTATCTCATCGAATTGGGTGATGCTTGGCACGCCAACACGCCTCGCCGAGGCGCAATTGCATTAAGAAATACCATGGCCCATGCCGAACCGCAGGCATGTATTGCCTGTCACCCCACGCAGTTCACAGTGCGCGGTTATTTGACGGCGGTTCAAAATGGATATCCAGTACACCGGCCGGCCCAGCTTCAGTTTCTGACGGAGCGCTTGGCCAATAACCCTCGTCCGCTTTACGGCCAGCCGGACACGGATTGGGCTCGAGTCATTTTTTCGGCGAGAACGGTCGCGAGCCGCGTCCCGGTGTTGCTCGACATGACACGGCGGCTGACGCCCGAGGTCTTCGACACTAAGGAAATCAATCGCGGGTTTGGGAATTTCCTGAATCTAACCTACGCGGATCGTAAAACTCTGCCGGACGACGAAGCCGACGGCGGCCTGCCGATGGTGAGCACGTTCGAGATCGCATTACAAACCTGGAAAACGTACGGTCTGATGCTGCGCGACTTCCCCAAGGAGCCCGAATGGAGGAAACGCCAGGAACAAGTGCGCGATATGATCCTCGCGCGAAATCCCGCGAACCTGATCGACCTGGGCTGGAAGATAGCGGCGCTCGCAACCATCGACGGAGATCGGTATAAGTCGGAAACTGAGGGTCTCATTCGGCAGCTTTATTCGTGGGAAACCGAAAAGGGCCAATTTCCGTATCAGTTCGACCGAAGCGGTGTTCCTTCAGATTTCATTACCTTCCAGGAGATGTATGCCCTCGCGGTCGCCGGCCATCGACCCGGCACGGACTCGAACTTAGCCCGCATCGTGAATTACGCACTTGTGAGCCAGCGGCAGGATGGAAGCTGGCAAGGCGATCCCGTCTATAAGGGCTTCGATACGCCGTTCCGCGATACGCAATTTGCGGTGATGGGTCTGAGCGAGCTGTATCGATATAGCGGCGCGCCAGTTCCCCCGCCTGCGGCGAGGATCAGAACCGGCTCACTCGACGACCTTCTGGCGGATATCGACGCCGCGTCTTCGCGTCCTGCCGAGGATTTGAGGAAACAGATTCGTTCGATGCTGGTCGAGAGTCCGTGGCCCCTGGCACGCAGTTCTGCGGCCGCGTATCTCGGGAATGTGAACGATTCCAGTTCGCTCGCCGCGTTATCCAAGGCGCTGGGCGACCCCAGTAAGATGGTTCAACGATCCGCCGCGGAAGCCTTGAGAAGGATCGGAACGACGCGGCCCGAAGAAGTCGCATCCGTTGTCACATCCTCGCTCGATTCCGGCGACGGCCGCATTCGCTGGGGCGCTCTGCGGATTTTCGCACAAAATTTTCGGAGTCTCACGAGCCATCGCGCGCTGCTGGCGTCCTTGGAAAGGGAGCTCCACCGCGATCCGCTCCCACAAAATCGTTTCCAAGCGGCAAACGCTTTGTGGCGCTGGTATTCCTGGCAATCCGAGGCGCCGGAGGAAAGAAAGTCGATCCTGGATGCACTCGACAGACGGCTCGGCGATGAGCCCGACTCATACGTCCGCCGCGGCCTCACCGAGAGCGTCTACAACGTACTCGATGAAAATGTCGGGCAGATGGCGGCCTGGGAGCGAGCCATGGACTCCAGCGCCGATCGGCAAAAAACAGAAACGGCGTTCCACGCGGTGCTTGCCGAACAGGCCGGAATTATCGCGCGTAATCTTGAAAGCGGAAACCGGCAGCTCCGCCTGGGCCTGCTGACCTCGCTCTGGGATTTTCATCTGCGGCACATGGCGATCCCGGCGGATAACAACCAGAAAGTCGATGTCATCCTTCCGGCCTTCTTTGCCGATTATTCGGCGGGCGTACCCAGGCTTCACGAGTCGAGCTTTATTTACGAGCCTTATCTCGAGACCGCGCGGTTTCAATATCGGGCCACGAACGATTTTCACATCACGCGCCTCGGTAACGACACGGAACTGCCCGCGCTCTTTGCCGACTCGGGCACGGCACTCGAACAATCTCTTCTGAAGTGTCTGGACGATGCCGACCGCGAGATGACGCTGGAGGTAATTAAAGCCGGCAGCGTGCTCGGGAAAGCCGAAACCAGCGCGTTCACCGCCGCAATGCTTCGGTTGCTGGGATCTCCCGATCCTGAAATTCGCGCTGCAGTCCAGTATGTATACGCAAATAACCAGCGCGGAAGACTCACGCTCGGCTCTCCCGATCAGCCGGATAAATCAGTGCTGAAATTGCTCTCCGGGCTGCTGAATTCCCGCCGGCCAGAAGCCCTTGCGGTGATTCTTCCGCTGCTCGCGGAACTACCTCAGGATAGTACGCTGACTCGAGACATCGCTCTTACGGACAGTCTCGAAAACATCCTTCGGGAAGACCAGGTTCCTTCGTTCGCCGCAGTCCTCCGCGCTTCCGCGGTGTTCTCCAACATCTCGGATATGCCGGTCATGCGCACCCAGATGCTAGCCGCTCTCAAGGGCAGCGACGAGGAGGCGCAGCAAGCCGCGATCGACCTGGTTCTGGCTCGATACGCAACCGATCCCGAGTCGGATCTGGCGCGACAGTTCCTGGATGCGATGCACGGACGGGAGCGTGCCATCTTCATCGATAAGCTCGACCCCAGCAAGTACTCATTGCACCTGACCACGGCGAACTCTTATGGCGGCCCACGTCCGCCAGAGCTTCCGGACAATAATCTATTTTCAAGTCCGCTGATTCTTGAAACCGTAGTCGACGCTCTAAGGAGCAAGACCGTGGTGGTGCGCGAGGCGGCGCTCGACCTGGTACACCAACAGCCGAAGCTGCAGCAGGACCCTGACGTCCTCGCGGCATTACCAGTCCATGCCGCGCAGCGCATACCGGATTTCGCCTTCTTCGTGTCGAATGTGCAGCCGATTCTGGCGAAACCGGGCGCGGATGGCAAGGCCTGCGTAGTGTGCCACGCCTCCCATGCGCTCTTCAAGCTGCGGATTCCGCCTCAACACGGATTTACCGAACAGCAGAGCCAGGAAAACTATAAGAATGCGCTTAAAGTCGTCGATATTTCCGAGCCGCGCAAGAGCCTGATTCTCATTAAGCCGACACATCCCAACGACAGCGCGGGCGATGCTAATCTCTACCTGGCGACCCATAACGGCGGCGAGCGCTGGACCGGCAATGAGGCCAGCCCGGAGTATCAGACCATTCTCGAATGGATTCGCGGCGCGAAACTCCCGGATGAGAATCGAGGCATCGCAACTTCCGCGAAAAATAATCCTTCACGATGACAATTGATGAACGACTTGAAAAACTCACGGAGCGGCATGAAGCGCTCGCGCAAACGGTAGAGCTGATGATTGCCGAAAATCGCGAACGAGATCAGCGTATGGACCGGCGCATGGGCGAAATAATGGAAGGAATGGCCCGACTTCTCCACATCGCCGAAATCCACGAACATCGTATTGAGCGCCTGGAAGGGAGTTGAATTAATTATGCTGCTTCAAAGAAATATCACGCGGTGGAGCTGCGCTCTGCTAGCAGGCTTGGCCTGCATGACGGTGGCGGCCTCCGCTCAGCCGAGCAATAAAGACTCCGAATGGCCGACCTACGGGGCAGACCTGGCCGGCAGCAAATACCGGCCTCTAAACCAGATCAACGCATCCAACTTCAGCAAACTTGAAGTCGCCTGGAGATTCAAGACCGACAGCTTGGGCAATCGTCCTGAATACAAGCTGGAGGGTACGCCTCTGATGGTCAACGGCGTTCTTTACGCCACTGCCGGCTCGCGACGCGCGGCTATCGCGCTCGACGCGGCTACGGGCGAGCTGCTGTGGGTGCATGGCGAGCATGAAGGAGCGCGCGGGGCGGCTGCTCCGCGGCAAATGTCGGGCCGCGGATTGGCCTACTGGACCGACGGAAAAGAACAACGAATTTTATATGTGACGCCAGGGTTCCGGCTCATCTGTCTGGATGCGAAGACAGGACAGCTGGTGCCCTCTTTCGGAAAAGGCGGAGTCGTCGATCTGAAACTCGAGGACGATCAGACCATCTCCGCCTGGAATAAATCCGGCGAATGGGTCCCGGATTTAGTTAACGGGGAAATAGGGACTCAATCGGCTCCGGTTGTCGCTAAGGACACTATTATTATTGGCGCGTCGTTTAAAGAAGGCATGACTCCCCGAAGTATGCGCAATAACAAGGGGTATGTCCGCGCCTTCGACGTGCGCACGGGGAAGCGCCTGTGGATCTTTCACACGATCCCGATGAAGGGCGAACCCGGATATGACACCTGGTTGAACGGGTCCGCCGAGTACACCGGAAACACCGGAGTGTGGACGCAAGTGACCGTGGACGAAGATCTCGGATTGGTTTACCTGCCGGTGGAATCGCCCACTGGCGATTACTATGGCGGACACCGGCCTGGGAATAATCTATATGGCGAGACCCTGGTCTGTGTCGATCTGAAAACCGGGAAAATGAAGTGGTATTACCAGTTGGTCCATCACCCGCTTTGGGACATGGATATTTCCTCGGCTCCGCTGCTGATGGATATTACAGTGGACGGTAAGGCTATCAAGGCGGTGGTGCAGCCGACCAAGCAAGGCTTTCTTTATGTATTCGATCGCGTGACCGGAAAGCCCGTGTGGCCGATTGAAGAGCGTCCCGTCGAGAAGGGCAATGTGCCTGGCGAATGGTATTCCCCAACCCAGCCGTTTCCGACTAAGCCGCCGGCTTACGCACGTAACGGGGTCACGCCCGACGACCTGATTGATTTTACTCCGGCGATGCACGACCGGGCCTTGACATTGGTCAAGAAGTACAAATTGGGTCCGATTTTCACGCCACCGGTTGTAAGCGAAATCAATGGACCGCTGGCTACCCTTACTTTGGGCACAGCGAACGGCGGCACCAACTGGCCAGGCGCTTCCTTCGATCCCGAGACCCACACGGTATTTGCTTACGCTTGCCAGGCCTGCCTGGAGCCGATCGGCCTGGTTCCCGCTCCAAAGGAAATTTCGGATATGAGGTACATCGCGGGGATCGCTGGACGGCCCGTACAGGTCGCCATGGCGGAGGGCTCGAACGCGGGCGCGGATGCGCCGCTGCCCAAAGCGTCGCCACGTCCGGCTGGCGATGGAGGCGGTTTTGGAGGTCTGAGCGTAGATGGGCTGCCGCTAATTAAGCCTCCTTACGGAACGATCTCGGCGATTGATCTGGACAACGGCGTAATTATGTGGCAATCCGCACATGGGGATACTCCGGACGCGGTTCGCAATAATCCCGCGCTTAAGGGGATGACGATTCCGCTGACTGGTCAGGTTGGTTACAACATCGGCACACTGGTCACCAAAACCTTGGTGATCGCGGGCGACGGACAGATCACCACGACGGCGACGCATCCACGGGGCGCGATGCTGCGGGCATATCTTAAAACTCTGGGTAGAGAGGCCGGTGAAGTCTATCTGCCCGCGCCGCAAAGCGGATCGCCCATGACCTATATGCTGAACGGCAAACAGTACATCGTGGTCGCCGTCAGCGGAGGCAATTACTCGGGCGAATACATCGCGTTCACGCTGCCTTCGGCCGAATAACGCGGATGTCAAGTGTTGATTCAAACCCTTGACATCCCTTTGTAATTCTCTTACACTTCTTAGGTCATTTCCGTGCTGGCTCGGTTTGCTTCCCGAGGTAGCTGAATGCATGTCGTAATCGCATTGAAGCCCGACTACGCTGGACTTCGTTTTGCGCTAGCCGCATCACCTCCCTCTCACAAACTCAAACACTTTCTTGGAGGCTAGATCTGTGAAACTGCACCTAATCTATCGCGCAATATTACTTTTGACTGTATTCGCAACCTTTGGCATATCCACACTCTCCGCTCAGAACGTTGTGGGGGGCGTACGCGGCTTGATTCAGGATCCCGGCGGCGCGATTATAGCTGGGGCAAACGTCACCCTGACGAATCAGGGAACCAATGTCTCGCGCTCCACCGTTTCAAATGCCCAAGGCGAATATGTATTCTCCCAGGTCGAGCCTGGAACCTATTCAATATCGGTCGAAGCTCAGGGGTTCAAGAAGCTGCAACGGCCCGGTGTGATCGTCAGCACCCAAGAGTTCCTCACTATTGACCTCAAGATGGAAATCGGAGAAGTCAGTCAAAGTATCTCGGTGACTACCGAGGTCCCTCTCATCGAGAATTCCAACGCGTCAAACGGCCAGGTGCTCGACTCGCAGAAACTGACGGATCTGCCCAATTTAGGCCGAAATCCGTTTTTGATGTCGAAACTTTCGACCAATGTCGTCACCGCGGGAGATCCACGCTTTAACCGCTTTCAGGACCAGATCGGCTCGTCCGCGATTTCGGTCGCAGGAGGGCCCATCCGCGGAAATAATTATCTGATCGACGGCATTCCCGTCACGAGCTCGCAAAACCTGGCGGTGATCATTCCATCGCTCGAATCCGTACAGGAAGTAAAGATGCAGGTCGGTACCTACGATGCAACCATGGGCAGAACCGGCGGAGGCGTTTTCAATACCCTGCTGAAAACGGGAAGCAACGATTTTCACGGCGACGCGTTTGGTTATCTCCGGGAAACCGGTTGGTCCGCGAACAATTTCTTCCTGAACGCGAGCGGAACTCCGCGGCAACCCACAAATTTTAAGACCTGGGGCGCAGCGTTTGGCGGTCCCATCCTTATTCCCAAAATATATAACGGCAAAAATAGGACCTTCTTTTGGGTGGCGACCGAAGCCTACCGGCAGCATTCGCCCCTATCGGATTCCTGGGCCGTTCCTACCGCGCTGGAGAAGGCGGGTAATTATTCTCAGAGTTCGACGCTGATATTCGATCCACTTTCGACTCGTGCCTGCGCTCCCAGCGATAATTGTCCGGCAGGTGTATCCACGGTCAGAGATCCGTTCCCGGGAAATATCATTCCGGCTTCGCGTATCAATACAGTCGGTCGGAATATTTTGAGCTATATGCCTCTGCCAAATTCGCCGGGACCAACGGACAGCTTTAATTACATAGGTAATGACTCCCTTTTCGATCGCGCCGATGAATACACCTACAAGGCCGAGCACAGCGTAACCAACTGGCTCCGGCTCACCGGTTCCTTCCTCTATTACAAGAGCCGCGAACCGGGTGGTAACACTTTAGGCACACCCGCGGGCGGCAGCAGCAACAGCCCGTATCTTCTGTACCGAAAGGTCGATGCGACCGCCGTGAACGTGATCATGACACCCAATCCCACGACCGTCGTCACAGTGCGATACGGGTTTAATCGTTTTCCCAACATCTATTCCGAGATCAGCGCTGGCTTTAATCCAGGGACGCTCGGCTTTTCACCTAGCTACGTTAATTCTCTCCAACAACTCTATTTTCCGGAAATCGATCTGAACAGCAACTCGATAAGCGCCGCTACGCCCAGCAATACGGTGTATTGGTCCAAGAACGCCAATGGCAGCGTTTCTAAATTTATCGGTCGCCATAGTGTCACCATGGGCATAGATTATCGGCTGATTCATACTGACGGAATCTCCTGGGCATCGGGAGCCGGGGATTTTTCGTTCAACGGCGTCTTCTCAAGGCAGTTTCCGGACCAGGGCAATGGAACGGGCGCGGATTTCGCCGACTTGCTGATGGGTTATCCATATGGCGGGTCAGTCCAAACGACAACGAAACTTTACGACTACGTGCGTTATTTCGGCGGCTATGTGCAGGACGACATTCGTGTAAATAGCAGGCTCACGGTTAATGTCGGGCTACGCTATGAATACGAGACCGGCGTGACCGAGAGAAACGACGCTTTGGTCGTCGGTTTCAATCAGACTCAAATCAATCCGGTCGAGGCCTATCTCCCTGCGGGTTCGGGTGTCGTGCCATATGGTGTATTGGAATTCGCGGGGCAGAATGGCAATCCGAACTCGTGCTGCAATCCTTCCAAGACACAATTTGGTCCGCGCCTCGGCATGGCATACCAGTTGACACCCAAAACCACCCTGCGCGCTGGATATGGGATATTTTACGCCCCCGATGTATTTTCGGGTGATCCGTCTTTCGCTCCAGGCTATTCAACAACGACTAACTACGTTGCCAGCCACGACGGATTCGGAACGCCGGCCAATAGTTTAAGTAACCCGTTTCCGCAAGGCGTCGGTCAACCCGTGGGCAACACGCAGGGTCCATTTACACAGATTGGTAACCAGATTCAATATTTAAGCCAGTCTCAAAGCTCAGGTATCGTGCATCAGTTTTCCGTGGATCTCCAGCAAGCTCTTCCGTTCGGCATCGCTTTTGAGGTTGGTTATATTGGTTCGCGCTCCAATCATTTGCTCAGCTCTCCTGGAGGCGGGGGTTTCAACGGTGCTAATTACGGACCTCTGTATATCAATCAGGTGCCCACCCAATACCTTTTGCTAGGCTCGGCGTTAAACAACAATGTAGCCAATCCCTTCTATGGCACTCCGGCCGCCCAGGGCGTTTTGAACTCTCCGCAGGTCCCCCTCGCGCAATTGCTGTCTCCGTTCCCGGAATATACTACCGTGCTTGAGAGCAACAATACATCTAACGCCCAATATGATTCATTAGTATTGAAGGGACAAAAGAGATTGTCCAAAGGGATCACATTCCTGGCCACTCTCACCTGGTCCAAAAACGAAGATAACGAGTTCGGCGCCGGGAGTAGTAATGCTCTGAATGGTTTTGCCGGAAGCACACCGCCGTCCGCACCGCAGAATTATTACAATCTGGGGGCCGAGTGGGCGCTTTCTTCAGTGAACGTTCCACTGCGCGTGACTCTGGCCTGGACTTATCAGCTGCCTTTCGGAAAGGGAAGAAGATTCCTGAATAGCAATCGTTTCCTGGATCTCGCTGTGGGAGGCTGGGAGATCAACGGAGTCGCTATTCTTCAGGAGGGTTTCCCTCTGTTCGTATTTCAGCAAAACCTAAACTCGGTGATCGGGACCAACGAACAGCGGCCTAATACCACCGGACTCAGCCCTTCTGTATCCGGCAGCCTGGAATCGAAGATGTACAACTACATTAATCCGGCCGCCTTTTCTCTGGCGCCTGAGTTTACTTTTGGCGATGTGAGCCGCGACATCAGCTATCGCGGGCCAGGCCAAGCTAATTGGGACGTTTCTTTGTTCAAGAACTTCACGGTGAAGGAGCGTTTCACCGGCCAATTCCGCGCCGAGGCATTGAACGTCTTCAATACGCCATATTTCGCGCAGCCCAATACCCAATATATTCCGGGTAGCAATAACACTTTTGGAGAGATCGGTTATCAGGCGAATCTGCCGAGAGAGCTCCAACTCGGCCTGCGCTTCTTCTTCTGATATCGTTGAAGTAATGGCGACCACGGCGGTTCCCGGCGCGCTCGACCGGCGCACACCGGCGCACCGCAAATATTTTATCCGCTTCGCCTGGGCGGTTCTCGCATGGAATCTGCTGGTGGTTCTCTGGGGCGCGTTTGTGCGCGCCTCAGGATCGGGTGCTGGGTGCGGCAACCACTGGCCTCTGTGTAACGGCCAGGTCGTTCCGAGCGCGCCCGCGTTGGCGACCATCATTGAGTTCACTCATCGTGTGATGAGCGGCGGTGCGTTGGTTCTTGTTGCTGCTCTCTACGCGTGGGCCGTCCGGCAGTTTCCGCGAGGACATGTCGTGCGGCTCACGTCGGCTCTGTCGATTGTATTCATTATCGCGGAGGCTCTCCTCGGCGCCGGTCTCGTGCTGTTCCGCTATGTCGCCGGCAATGAATCCGCCGGGCGGGCCATCTATTTATCGGCGCATTTGGTGAATACCCAACTGCTTCTTGCCGTGCTCGCGATGACGGCTTTCCTCGCGGCGCCGGGCACTCCAGAACTCACAGGGCGGCGATCAGCCAGGCTGCTCGCTATTCTTCCGGTGGCTCTGGCCGTGAGTGTAACGGGAGCGGTCGCTGCTCTCGGAGACACGCTCTACCCCGCATCTTCCCTTGCTTCCGGCATCGCGCAGGAGTTTTCCGCCTCGGCTCACGCGCTCCTCCGCCTTCGCATCCTTCACCCGGCTATCGCCATTTTGGGCGGCGCTTACATTATTTTTGCCGCGCTTATCGGAACCCGCCAATGGCGCGACCGGCGGTTTGCTTTTGCTGCGGCTGGATTTGTCGTCGCACAGTTATGCGCGGGAGCTCTCAATATAGTGATGCTGGCGCCAGTCTGGATGCAGATCGTACATCTGCTGCTTGCTAACCTGCTCTGGCTGAGTCTGGTTCTGCTGTCCCTTCGATCTCTCGAATGCCCACAAAAGTTATAGCGAAAATGCCATCACAGAACACACAAAAGGAGGCCGAGAAACGGACTTTGGAAGCGGCCCGCCGTGCGGGTCCACTCTTTCCGCACGGGGATATCGAACCGTTCGATGAACCAGACCTGAAAACTAAAGACGGTGCTGGCTGGATCGGCGTCGAGGTCACCAAACTCGTCAGGCCGAAAGAAGCAAACGGCTTTGGGCCCCTGGAAAGTGAGAGTTTCCATCATCAAGTCGTGCGTCAGGCAGAGCAGTATCACCGAGCCTCGGGCGCTCCGGCAGCCGACGTTATCGTCTATTTTTTTGATGAGCAGCGCTGCAAGGCCGAAAATCCCGAGGGCTGGGCTCGGCTCACTACGGACAAGATCAGCAAGCGCGAGCAAATGGCTCGCTCACTGGCCGAATTTGTCAGGAAGTGGTACGTACCGGGTGTTAAGCCCATCACCTTCAGCCAAAGAAATGAATTACCAATCGGCTTCGAGGTTATCGGCATCGCTTCACCGACCCGTCCTTGGACATCCAGTGAGTCCGGTAACCTCTCATCCGTCGATCAAGCAGACCTAGCCGCGATCATTCATCGAAAGAACGCGCTTCTCCCAAAATACAGAGCCAGAGTCCCGGAAAGCCCAATCTGGCTTCTCATCGACAGTGGTCTTTCCATCACAAAGGGCGTTCCAATACCAGGAGCGATAGACGAATGGAAATTTGCCTTCGATTTCGACAAGGTTCTCTTGTTCTCTGGTATGGACAATAAGGTTTTCGAGATTGGCAGCTTGTAATGTCATGGTCTCCTTCATATTCTCTGTTCAGCGCGACAATACCTTTTATTCCTGAGCCGAGTCTCCTGTCGCGTTGCAAAGAACAACCCTTGATAAAGTAAAAGCATTATGTGGATCGTCAGACTCGCGCTGCGGCGCCCCTACACCTTCGTCGTCATGTCGATCCTGATCGCCCTGCTCGGCGGGACGGCTATTGCCACCATGCCGGTGGACATCTTTCCGTATATCGACATCCCCATCGTCAGCGTGGTCTGGAGTTATCAGGGCTTATCGCCGGAGGAAATGGAAAAGCGTGTAGTGAATGTCTATGAACGCTCGCTCACCACCGCCGTTAACGATATCGAGCACATCGAATCGAACTCCTACAGCGGAACCTCGGTAACGCGAATTTTCTTCCAGCCGAATGTCAATATCGAGATGGCGGTGGCGCAGGTCACGGCCATTTCGCAAACTTTGCTGCGCGCCTTTCCTCCGGGAATTTTCCCGCCAAACATCCTAAAGTACGACGCGTCCAGCGTTCCGATTCTCCAGTTAGGCCTCTCGAGCGAGACGTTGAGCGAACAGGAGCTGTTCGACCTGGGACAAAATTTCATTCGCACCCAGCTGGCGACCGTTCCGGGAGCTTCCATTCCTTCGCCGTATGGCGGCAAAAACCCGCAAATTATGGTGGATTTGAACCTGGATGACCTGTACGCGAAGCACCTCTCGCCGACGGATGTCTCCAACGCACTAAATTTGCAGAGCCTGATTCTGCCTGCAGGCGACGCCAAGTTCGGCGACACCGAGTATCAGATCAAAGTGAACAGCAGCCCGATCGAAGTCGAAAAGATGAACGATCTGCCGATTAAGACGGTGAACGGAGCGACGGTTTACATCAAAGACGTGGCGCAAGTGCGTCCCGGATTCATGGTGCAGACCAATATCGTCCGAACCAATGGCTCCAAGGGCGCGCTGCTGACCGTCCTTAGAAATGGAAAAGCTTCTACCCTGAGCATCGTCCAAGACGTGAAGGAGACATTGCCCAAGATCCTGGCCGGGCTTACTTCGCAGTTGAAGGTCAACGTAATGTTCGACCAATCGCTATTCGTCCGTGCCGCGATTACAGGAGTAGTACGCGAGGCCTTGATCGCCGCGTTCCTCACCGGCTTGATGATCCTGCTGTTTCTAGGAAGCTGGCGGAGCACGGTGATCGTTTGTATTTCTATCCCGCTCTCGATTCTCACCTCCATCACTGTGATGGGATTGATGGGAGAGACCATCAACGTGATGACGCTGGGAGGTTTGGCGCTGGCGGTGGGCATCCTAGTGGACGATGCCACGGTCGAGATCGAGAATACTCATCGAAATATGGGAATGCGAAAGCCGCTGGTGCGCGCGGTCCTCGATGGCGCGCAGCAGATCGCCGTCCCGGCTTTGGTTTCCACTCTGTCGATCTGTATCGTGTTCGTGCCCGTGCTACTGCTCACAGGAGCTGCGAGATTTCTCTTTACGCCCCTCGCCTTGGCGGTCGTGATCGCGATGCTCGCCTCTTATCTGCTGTCCCGAACGTTAATCCCGACCATGGTGCATTATCTCCTCAAGAGCGAGGTCGCACTCTATCAAAAGGGCCAGCACGGCCACTCGGCTGGCGGTACCAGCGTTTTCTGGCGTGTCCACTATATCTTCAACCGGCAATTCGAGAATCTTCGCTTTCGTTATACCGGAATGCTCGATTGGTCGCTCGACCATCGCTGGCTGGTCTTCACCTTATTTACGGTTTTTTCCATCGCGTCGCTGGGCCTGTCCGGCTTAGTGGGCCGCGATTTTTTCCCCACGATTGATTCTGGCCAGTTGCGCCTGCATGCGCGGCCTCCGGCCGGCACCCGCATCGAACAGGCGGAATTGAGATTCGCTGCGATTGAACGTGAGATTCGCGATGTGATTCCCCCCGATCAGATCGATACGATCATCGACAATATTGGTCTTCCCAACAGCAGTTTCAATCTGGCTTTCGGAGACAGCGCCACCGTGACCAGCGGAGATGGCGATATTCTCATTTCGCTGAAGCAGGAAAAACATGGACCCACGGATGTATACACGCAGCAGCTTCGAAAACGGCTGACCGATACTTTCCCCGACACGACATTTTTCTTCGAGGCGGCGAACATTACGAATCAGATCCTTAACTTTGGACTACCCGCGCCCATCGATCTGCAAGTGGTCGGCCGCAATCCCGTCGCTGGCTACAAGATCGCCGAAAGACTCGCGGCAAAAATTTCGCATATCCCGGGCGCGGTGGACGTCCACATTCAGCAAGTTGTCGATTATCCTGAAATTCGTCTGGACGTCGATCGCAGCAAAGCCGCCGAGTTGGGCATGACCCAGCGCGATGTGGCCAACAGCATGCTGATTTCCCTCAGCGGCAGCGGCCAGGTCGCGCCGACCCAATGGCTCAATTGGAACAACGGCGTCAACTACCAGGTTACGGTCCAAACTCCCCAATATAAACTTAATTCCCTCGATGCGCTGCTGCGAACGCCGATATCTGCGGTAAACAATACCGTCGCGGGCACCACGCTCGGATCGCCTGCCGGCACGGCCGCAACCACCGACTCTTCGATCAGCGCTTCCCCGAGCGGCGCTTCTCTCGCTTATGGCAACCCCGGAGCGATGTCCGGAAATACCCAGCTTCTCGCGAACCTGGTTACAGTGCAGCGCGGCTCTGCCCCGGCGGTGGTCACGCACTATAACGTTACTCCCGTCTTCGATGTATTCGCGAATGTCGATCGCCGCGATCTGGGCAGTGTTGGCGCAGCGGTCGAAAAAATCGTGAAGGAAGAGACTCCTAAATTGCCGCGGGCTGTCACCCTGGACTTGCACGGCCAGGTGGAGACCATGGATAGCTCCTTCTTCCGCCTCGGTCTGGGAATGATCGCGGCCGTGATCCTGGTCTATCTTCTGATGGCGGTGAATTTTCAATCCTGGCTGGATCCGTTCATCATTTTGATGGCGCTTCCGGGCGCGATGGCAGGAATCCTGTGGATGCTCTTCGTCACCCAGACCACCCTCAATGTCCCGTCTTTAATGGGCGCCATTATGTGCATCGGTGTAGCCACGGCGAATAGTATCCTAATGGTTGTGTTCTCGAACGACGAGCGCGCCGAGGGCAAGGATGCCCGCGCGGCTGCGTTGTCCGCCGGTTATACGCGCATCCGGCCGGTCCTCATGACCGCCAGCGCCATGATTTTGGGAATGTTGCCCATGTCTTTAGGCTGGGGCGAAGGCGCCGAGCAGAATGCGCCTCTCGGCCGCGCCGTAATTGGCGGCCTGATGGTCGCGACGGTAACGACTCTGTTCGTCGTTCCGATCATGTATAGCATTCTACGGAAAGACCCGCCCGTCGACCATGAACGCTTAATCGAGGAGGAGGAGCGTGAAGGCATCCCCGACGGAGGACAATATCCGATTTAAATTTCTATGCGATATACGGAACCAAATCCGCCTGAGCCCGAAGATCTGGCCTTAATCGACGAAGTCGAGGACGGACTACGCAGGGAAATCCAGGCGCTGAAGCGGCAAGTCGAGGAGCAGAAGCGTTTGCTCGATTTGAAGACTGCTTCTTCCCACGCCGGCCCTAATTCCCCTCCCCGCCCCTCCCGCACCGGCCTTTGGCTGATGGCTTTTACGATTGTCCTGATTATCGCCGCCGCTTTTTTCGCCGGATATATTCCTCGCGCGCATCGGGAAACCTTAATCGGCGCGGAAGCGGCCGCTCAGGAGCAGGCTTTGCCGGTAGTCAGTGTGGTGCGGGTGGCTCGATCGGCATCGAACAGCGAGCTGGAGTTGCCGGGCAACATCGAGGCCGTGACTGAAGCGCCCATTCTTGCCCGGGCCGACGGCTACATCAAAAAACGCTACGTGGATATCGGAGATCGTGTCACGGAGGGCCAGCTCCTGGCTGAACTGGAAGCGCCGGAGCTGGATCAACAAGTGCAGCAGGCCCGAGCCAGCTTGCAGCAGGCCCAAGCCGCCCTGGAACAGAGCACAGCCAATTATGAACAAGGCAAGGCCAACACAGAGCTCGCCAACGTGACGGCCAAGCGATGGACCAATCTCGCGACGAAAGGAGTCGTCTCGAAGCAGGAGAACGATCAGTTTCAAGCTCAATACCGTTCGCAGGCCGCCAACCTTCAGGCGCTCGAGAAAGCCATTGCCGCGGCCCGGAGCAACGTCGCTTCCGCCGAGGCCAACCTTTCGCGCCTCCAGAGCATGCAAGGCTACGAGGCGGTGAAAGCGCCGTTTGCCGGGGTCGTTACCCTCCGCAATGTGGATGTGGGTACGCTGGTGAGCACCGGAACCACGCTGCTGTTTCGCATTGCGCAAACCAATGTCCTGCGCACCTATGTGAACGTGCCTCAAGCGGACGCAGACTCCATTCGAGTGGGCCAGAAGGCGCAGCTCAAGATTTCCGATCGCCCCGGCCGTAGTTTCACCGGCGTCGTGACTCGAACGGCCAATTCGCTCGACCCGGCCAGCCGGACCCTTTTGACCGAAGTGCAGGTGTCCAATACAAACGGGGCGCTGATGCCCGGCACATATGCGTTGGTCGATTTGGATAGCTCTCGGACTCATCCGCCGCTGCTGCTGCCGAGCGGAGCTTTTGTGGTGCGCGCGGATGGCACACAAGTGGCCGTCGTCAGCCCGAATCACACGGTGCATTTCCAAAAGATCCAGGTTGGCCGCGACTACGGAGATCGCATCGAGGTCACCAGCGGTCTCGAGGACGGAGCCTCGGTTATCGTTAATCCTGCCGACGCCGTCCGCGAGGGTGTCAAGGTGAATCCAGTCGAGCTGAACCTGAAATCCGGTGCCCGAGGCACCGTGAACTGAATCGCGGAGAATAGTTTGAAGATGATAAACCGTACGCTTGTAGTGTGCCTATCGTTTGCTATTACCATTCAGCCCATGCCGGCTCAGTCCGGCGGCCAGACGTCGGCCCAATCCGGAGGAAAGATCCAGTCAGAGCTGCCGGTGGTGTCCGTGCCTCCCTCCGCCGACCGCTGGCATGGCTTGCTCCGGCCCTACACCCCTAGGGACGTGTCTCCAGTGAACTTCGAGAATTCTCCGCGAATCCGGGAATTGATGCGGGCCGGCAATCTCTACCTCTCTCTAGCGGACGCGATTGCGCTGGCGATTCAGAACAATCTAGATATCGAGCTGGAGCGGTTCGCGATCCCTATGGCCTCCACCGAGGTTCTGCTCGCGCAAGGCGGAGGGCTGCCTCGCGGCATTCTGTATAACATTGCGCAGGCTCCAGCGGGCGTCGGTGGCCCGCTCAGCCCGCTCATCACTCAGGCCGCTACCCAATCCACTCCCGGCACCACCGTCGCGAGCAATGCGCTGGAGTTGGGTGTTCTCGAGGAGCCTCAGGTCAATCTTTCCATCCTGGGCACGACTCCGTACTCCAACGGATCGCCGATTCCGGCTTTTGATCCCGTGCTCTTCGCCAACTACAACTGGATGCATCAGACCACGCCTGAGTCCGTATCGACCTCCGCCGTAAACGGCGATCTGGTCGGCGATATTCAGACCGGCAATGCCGGGTATCAACAGGGATTCAGCACGGGAACGCAGGTGAGCGCCTCCTATAACAATACGCAGCAAAGCTACAATTCGCTCTTTAACGCATACAACCCATACATCACTTCGGATCTCGGTGTCACTGTAACTCAACCCCTGCTGCGCGGCTTCGGACGCGAGATCAACCGGCGCTTCATCCGGATTGGGGCCAACGAGGAAAAAATCGCAAATTTGCTGTTCCGCCAGCAGCTCGTCGAAATTGTTTACGGCGTGGCCCGCCTTTACACGGATCTGGTAGCGCTGACCGAAGATGCGAAAGTGAAAGAGGACACACTCGCATTCGCGCAAAAGCTTTACGACGATACCAAAGCGCAGGTCGAGGAGGGAACCCAGGCGCCCCTCGAACTCACCCGCGCGCAAGCCCAGGTTTCCGCCACCCGGCAGGACCTGATCGGGTCCCGCGGGCTGCTCGACGAACAAGAAGCGATCATGAAAAACGTACTGACTAAGCGCGGCAACGAAGATGCCGAGGTGCGAAATGCGCACATCATCCCCACCGACACGCTTACTCTCCCGGAAGCGGACGAGACCCGGCCGATTGAAGAGCTTCTGGCGGAGGCTTATCGCTCCCGTCCGGATCTGAACCAGGCCGGCCTTCAGGTTAAAAATTCCGAGATCAGCATGGAAGGCTCGCGAAATAATTTGCGCCCGGAGCTCGATTTGGTGGGCACGGCCCAAAATAATGCGCTGGCGGGAGGTCTGAATCCCCTGGTGAATAGCCTCGCCTATCCCGAGTTTATCGGCGGATATGGCACCGCGCTCGATCAGATTTTCTCGCGTAAAAATCCGACTTACGGGATCGGCATTCAGCTCACGCTTCCGCTCCGCAATCGCGTGGCGCAAGCCGATATGGTTCGCGATGAGCTGCAGGTACGGCAGGCCCAGGTACGCGAGCGCCAGTTGCGTAATCAGGTTCAGCTCGAAGTAGAGGACGCCCTGATCGCGATGCGGCGCGCGCGCGCCGCTTACGACGCTGCCGTCGAAACCCTGTCACTTCAGGAACAATCGCTGGCGCTCGAACAGATTCGCTTCAACGAGGGCGTATCCACAAGCTTCTTCGTGATCCAGTATGAAAGTTTCGTAGCTCAGGCCAGATCTACCGAGGTGGTCGCGAAAAGCTCCTATTTTAAGGCACGCGCCGCTCTCGAACGCGCGATAGGGTCCATTCTGGACGATAATCGCGTCTCGTTTGAGGGCGCCCTGACCGGTCGCTTATAACCGGTCTAGCCATATATTAACTTCTAATTCGGGTAAAATTCCTAACAATTTAGGAAAAATAACCTTGCAACGCCACGGGTCTCAGTGTACTCTGGCAAAGACGCGCGCGAACACCGGGCGCGTGCAGCGCCATAAATCGACCTGAACCTGCGTCGTTCTGGTGAAGGTCGCATGCAAAAACAGGAGGAGCTATGCTACTGAGCCGCTTAGCATTTTGGGGAATATTTGCGTTATGGCCTATCCCGCTGCAGGTAATAAGCGGGCATATTTCCTTGCCGCAGCATAGAACTATGCGGTTTCACCGGCTGCGTCCCGACAACACGGTGGATAGCGAGAACTGGAGCGGCTACGCTGTGACCGGCTCTACGTACACGCAGGCCCTAGGCTCGTGGGTGGTCCCGGCAGGGAACTGTAACGTGACCCCGAACACCTATTCCTCGTATTGGGTGGGCCTCGACGGATACTCCTCCAGCACCGTAGAGCAGATTGGAACGGATTCGGACTGTAACGGCGGCGCACCATCTTACTATGCCTGGTACGAATTTTACCCGCGAGGCTCCGTATACATCGGCAGCCTCTCGCCCGGCGACCGAATATCGGCGGCGATAAGCTTTGCAGGCGGGGAGTTTACCGTCACGATCCTTGATGAAACCAACGGCGAATCCTACCGCAAGAGCGCAA
The DNA here is from genome assembly GCA_963799805.1 of uncultured Acidobacteriota bacterium. GTDB lineage: Bacteria > Acidobacteriota > Terriglobia > Bryobacterales > Bryobacteraceae > Palsa-187. The sequence goes on along the minus strand of CAWCYF010000001.1, from coordinate 171,931 downwards.
AAGTCCCCGAGGCGCAGCGGTCCTCGGCTGAATGGATTGCGGAGGCGCCGTGCTGTACGCGCGCCGGAGCCACCCTGCCCCTCTCCGATTTCAGCGCCGTGTCTCTGGGCGACGATTACACGGGTGCGATCGGTACGAATTATGCAGTCGGCGCTTCGACATCGGGGCCGATCGGCGCCTTCGGCAGCAGCGTGCAGGAGATTGTCATGGCCGGCAGCAATGGCGCGGAAGAGGCGGTTCCGTTGCCCCTCACCCCGGATGGAACGAGCTTCATGGTGACGTGGAAATCTGAGTGAATGACATTAGTATTTCGGAACAATATCGCCTTAGTTATATATTTAATGTTGTAATTGTTAACTAATGATGCTATTGTCGGGACGGGAACGAGGAAATATGACGGAATTCGTGCTAGTTCGGAACGCGGAGCTGGGCGTCCCGAAACAGGTGCTTCCGCAGGAGCGTCGCGGTCCGAGAATCAGGGAACGGCGGAGCTGCGTGCGCATTCTCACCGACGATCCGGCCTCCATGAAGGTGCTTAATCCATTTTCGCCCTCTCGTTGGGACGTTCGGGTTCTCGATGTCTCGGCTCAGGGTCTGAAATTGTGTGTGCCAGAATTCCTGCACCCTGGAACGGCCATTCAGATCCGTCTCGAACACACCATCGCCCTAGCCGAGGTCCGTTATTGCCTCGCGTGCGGCGCTGAGTTTTATGTGGGCGTTCAGTTCCAGGATATCTTTCCCCGAAATCGGCCCGGGGTAAAGATCTAATCTTTTGCCGCGGATCCCGGCGCCGAACTCGCGCCGCTCTTGGTAAACGGCTGAAGCATACCTTCTAGAAACGCGAAGAATACATCCACCGCATACCCTACTAAAAACGCGATCGCCAGGGGTGGAATCGAGGCTCCTTGCCCAACCGTGAAGTTATTAAATAGACCGACCACGGCCCCTCCAATGGCTGCGACGAGAAAACGCGCGGAATTGCCCACGGATGGTGTGAACGTCCGCGTCGCCATCTGGTGCTCGAAGGTGCGTAGAAGATAGGCGCAAGTCCCCAATAGCGCATACAGAACCGGCAGAAGGCAGACCGTAATCGCACCGTAGAAAAACGACACATCGTCGAGAAGACTTTGAGCGAAATATCGCACGTCCTGGTAAACCTGGGTGCGGTCGTCCGCTGCCACGGCAAAGTTGGGCAGCCCCTGAGGAAGCTGAAATTTTGCGTGGATCTCGGCCGGATTTTTGCGAAGGTCGGAAAACGGGTCGCGTTCGGCGAAAAGCACGAGAACATTCAATTGACGCGCGCGCGTGTCGATCGCGCGAATGGTCGCTGCAAACTGCTGAAGCTCGGTAATGATTGTGGAATCGCTATCGGGCGTGGCGGTTCGGTTTACGCCCGGCGGAGGTCCGAGCTGTGCGCGGAGCTTTACAGCAAGATCGTTGGCCGAAGCGATATCCGTTCGGACTGTGCTCGAAATGGCGGACGTAACAAAACTGGCCACTGAAAACGGAACGATGACGATGGCCAGGCAGATCGCTATTACCCAGTAGTTACGAACCGTGGGCCGCGTTTCATCGCAGCACGCCTTCAGGCTCGCAGCGGTAACCGGCTTGAGAAGCGCGGCGAGCTTGGCGAGCGCCGTAAGCAGATTAGAGGCGGTAGCTTCATCCCATCCCGCGGTACTGGCGGACCTCGCCTGCAAAATGTGATCGCGGATATCGTCGGCAACGTCGATCCCGTTTTCCGCCGCATACTTGAGCAAACGCTCGGCATCTTCCAGAGCCTCGCCGAAATATTTAGGCGGATCTGAGTACTTCGCTGGGCTGGGTTGCGCCATAAATGATATCCAGAAATATACTCCCTTTTACGACGTTGTCAAACGTACAATAGGGCAAGGTCTCTATGCCTTGTCTGGTCTTGCTGTTCACACTCGCCTTTCCCCGGCTCGCGATCGTGCTGCTGTTCTTCTTTACGACCTTCCTCGAGCGTGCCTATCATTCGCTTTTGATTCTCGTGCTCGGGTTCGTGTTCCTGCCGCTCACGACCATCGTGTACGCCTGGATCGTGAATGCAAATGACCCATTACAAGGCGTCTATGTCGTCGCCATTATTATTGCGGCGCTGTTCGACGTGGGATTACTGGGCCATGGCGCATATAGCCGCGGATAGACCTGGCGATAGCGGCCGGCCTCCGAATTGCGGATGCGCTTTAGGCCCGGCGTACCAGGAGAACAATAATCACGATGACCAATAGGGTTCCGATGCCGCCGGTCGGATAGTAGCCCCAGCCGGTGCTATAAGGCCAGGTGGGAAGCGATCCGATCAGGATCAAGATCAGAATAATCAACAAAATTGTTCCAAGCATGTCAACTCCTTGAGTGTTTTGGGGCCGCTGTCGACTAACCCGTTTTGCTATCTTAAGGCAATTATGGCACGACATATACTGGCCGGTAGTGAAAGAAAGCCCCTGCCCGGCGCCAAACCGATTGGAAAAGCCGATTTAGCGGAGCGGTTCGAAGTCACTGTGCTGTTGCGCCGCCGCGCGCCCGCCGCTTTCAAGGCGACGGTCGAAAAGCTCGCCCGGGGGCACAAACCGGGTGCGCGTCTGAAGCGTGAGGACTTCGCGAAACAATTTGGCGCCGACCCGAAAGACATCGCGGTCGTCAGAAAATTCGCGCAGAGTCACGGATTGACGGTGGTCCAGGAAGACCCGGCGCGCCGCACCATGATTTTATCCGGCACAGTGGCTCAGTTCGATGCCGCTTTCGGAGTGGACTTGCAGCAGTTTGAGCACGACGGCGGAACCTATCGCGGAAGGACGGGCCCGATCCATTTGCCCGATGAATTGAACGGCATCGTCGACGCCGTACTGGGGCTCGATAATCGTCCGGCCGCGAAGCCGCATTTCCGGATTCCGCCTCCGCTGGGCAACGTGCAGTGGCGGGCGCCGGCCACCGCCGCGACATCCTTCTATCCGCCCCAGCTTGCATCCTTATACGACTTCCCTGCCGGAACCGGCCAAGGCGAGTGTATCGGCATTATCGAACTCGGAGGCGGATATCGGCCCGCAGATCTCAAAACCTATTTCTCGGAGCTCAAAATCGCGGAGCCGAAAATTACGGCCATTTCGGTCGACCATGCCAAGAATCATCCCACTGGCGTTGCCGATGGACCCGATGGAGAGGTGATGCTGGATATTGAGGTCGCCGGCTCGATCGCTCCCGGCGCGAATATCGCGGTCTATTTTGCGCCGAATACGGATGCGGGATTTTTTGACGCGATTACCACCGCCATTCATGACACCGTCAACCGGCCCTCGGTAATTTCTATCAGTTGGGGCAGCGCTGAATCTTCCTGGGCCCAGCAGGCGATGACCGCGTTCGATCAGGCTTTCCAGGCTGCCGCCGCCATCGGCATTACCGTCTGCGTGGCATCCGGCGATAACGGCTCGACCGATGGCGTCAACGATGGCGCGGATCACGTCGACTTTCCAGCTTCAAGTTCCTACGCCCTGGCGTGCGGGGGAACCAGCCTACGGGCCTCGAATGAAAAAATCACTAGCGAGGTGGTGTGGAATGACGGAGCCAAGGGCGGAGCGGGCGGAGGCGGCGTAAGCACCTTTTTTGCGCTTCCTCCCTGGCAGCAAGGGCTCAAAATAACCAACAGTAAAGGCGCCACGAGCGCGCTAAAAATGCGGGGCGTACCGGATGTTTCTGGCGATGCCGATCCGCAAACGGGATACGATGTCCGAGTCGATGGAAACGACACGGTTTTCGGCGGTACCAGCGCGGTGGCTCCGCTCTGGGCTGGTCTGATTGCGCTGATAAACGCCGCCAAAGGGAATCAGGTGGGCTACCTCCAGCCGCTGTTATACAAGAATCCCACCAGTCTGCACGATATAACGCAGGGCAATAATGGTGATTTCTCCGCATCCGCCGGATGGGATGCGTGCAGCGGACTGGGAAGTCCCGACGGCCAAAAGATCGCCGGCATAGTTTGAGCCGATACGTTAATGTGACTCGCCGCGGGCTTCTGCCCCTGCTCCTGCTATTTTCGACGCCGCATCTTGCGCCAGGTTACTCGGTCCTTACGCATCAACAGATCGTCGATACAGTCTGGAGCCGGGAGCTCAGGTCCCTGATCCTCATGCGATTTCCCGGCGCGACGCCCGATCAATTGAAGGAGGCCCATGCCTACGCGTACGGCGGAGCCATTATCCAGGACATGGGTTACTACCCATTCGGAAGCCATTTCTTCAGCGATCTCGCCCACTATGTGCGCAGCGGCGACTTCGTAGTGACTTTGCTTCGCGATTCACAGGATCTGGATGAGTATGCCTTTGCGCTGGGCGCGCTCGCGCACTACGCCGCCGACAACGATGGCCATCCCATCGCGGTGAATCGAGTGGTGCCGCTGCTCTATCCCAAACTACGGGCGAAATACGGCCCGGTGGTCACCTATGAAGACAATCCCGCCGCCCATCTCAAAACAGAATTTGGATTCGATGTAATCGAAGTCGCGCATGCCCAATTCGCTCCAGAGGCCTATCACGATTTCATCGGATTCAAAGTATCGAAGCCGCTGCTCGAGCGGGCCTTCGCCGATATCTACTCGATTCCGCTCACGGATGTTTACCATGATCTGGATCTTGCGCTCGGAACCTATCGACGAACGGTCAGCTCCATTATTCCGGAAATGACCAAGGCAGCCTGGGCCTTGAAGAAGAAAGATATCTCCCAGCAGCGACCCGGGATCACGAAGCGGCAGTTCGTCTATAATCTCAGGCGCGCCGGTTATGAGAAGGAATGGGGGAAGGATTACGAAAAGCCCGGACCCGGCGCGCGGATCATCGCATTTTTCTTTCGCATCGTTCCGAGGTTCGGCCCATTTGACGCGCTGGCTTTCAAAGCGCCGACTCCTCAGGGCGAGCTCCTGTTTGAAGCGAGTTTCAACCAGACACTCACCCGCTATCGGCAATTGATGGATGAAGTTCGCGCCGGGCATCTGACGCTGGTCGATCAGAACTTCGATATCGGGCGCCCCACTCGCCAGGGCGAGTACCGCATGGCGGACGCGGCCTATGCGAAATTGCTCGAGAAACTCGGCGATCAGAAGCAGCCCGTGCCGGAGTCTCTGCGCGCGAACCTCATAGAGTTTTATCGGGTAATTCCGCCGAAGATTTCGAAGAAAGCGCGCGCCGAATTGGAAGCCCTACGCACGGCGGTATCTGCTAAAGCAGAAGAAATCCGCTGACGCGGTGGTCTTGGAGCACTTGAGTCCAGATCACGCGAGCGCGTCCAGCCGCGCCTTCCCGCCGATAAGCGATCTCTGTTCCGGGATCCAGATTTTTGCAGTGATGGGCAGCGCGAAATCCAGTGGAGCTCATCTCGATAAGTTCGGCGTTGAAATTCATTGGAGCCGGATTATGGAAGGAGATCTCAACTGGCCCGGAGTGGGGCGTTCGCTCGGCTCTTCTTCGCTCGGAAATGGAGGGACCGGTCATTGGAATCACCTCGCGACGGAGATCGATCGTTCGGCGGCCGCTTCATAGAGTTTCATTCTGCGCTGCAGAGTTCGCTTGGAAATTCCCAGCCGGCTGGCGGCTTTCTGCTGATGACCACAGCTTTCTTCAAGCGCTTTAAGGATTGCGCCGCGTTCCAGCTCCCCGAGGCCTGCTAATTTGTGAAGTTCTGAGGAGAATGAGTCCTGAGCAAACTCCTCGGGCAGATCCTCCACTTTGATTTCAAGTCCAACCGCAAAAATGGCCGCGCGAACGATTACGTTACGAAGCTCCCGCACATTACCCGGCCAGGTATAAGCGCGTAGCTTTTCGATCACGTCTTTCGAAAACCAGAGACCGGGCTTTTGCTCCCGAAGATAATGCAGCGCCAAAGGCATGATATCGTCCGGCCGTTCCCGTAACGGCGGTACAGAAAATCGAATCTGCGAAAGCCGATGATAGAGATCGGCGCGAAAGCTACCGGCCTGGACGGCGGCCTTCAGATCGCGATTGGTCGCGGTGATGAGCCGCACGTCGACCGATACTTTTTTGGTTCCGCCCAGTCGGTAATAGGGAGATCCATCTAATATCCGGAGCAGTTTGGCCTGCATGCGGAGGTCAAGATCCCCGATTTCATCGAGGAACAACGTCCCATGGTCTGCCAATTCAAACAGTCCGGGCTTAGAGGAATCTGCGCCGCTGAACGCCCCCTTTTCGTGGCCGAACAATTCGCTTTCGAGGAGATTCTCGGGCAAAGCCGCGCAGTTCACGTCGACCCATGATTTCGAGCCGCGGCGGGAATAGTGGTGAACCGCCCGGGCGAGGACCTCTTTTCCGGAACCACTTTCTCCGGTTATGAGAATGGCCGCGTCGGTCACGGCTACACGCTCCACCAGAGCCAGAATGCGGCGCATCGCCTCGCTGCCGAAGATGGCGGCAACGCCGAGAAATTCCCGGGTCTCGCAGGGTGGGATCATTCGCTCCTCTCATTGTGGCTGGAAAAACAGGAAACGGCCATCAGGTATTCGCACGAGATCTTCTCATACAAAACCTGATATCTACGCATGTCCGTTGTGCGCGTTCAGCTCCATTGTGCGCGTCCAAAGGAAGCATGTAGTCCGGCGCGAAAAATGCCGATACACAAGGAGATGGATCGCGATTGTCCTCCTGCGGAAAGGCTGACTGTCACCGCCCGGGCTGCCACTCATGAGAAGGCTCCTCGAGCCACTGTATATATCGGCTTGGTGGTTGCGGCGGGCTCGGTTAGCTTAGGGCACGCTCTGTGGAACTGGCACTCCGCGGATTGGACTCGCTACATTTTCTATTGCGCGATTGCGCTTCTGGCTTCGGGCATGAAGGTGACCCTGCCGGCCGTAACCGGCACCATGTCGATGAACTTCCTGTTTGTCCTCATCGGGGTGTCGGAACTGAGTCTGGGCGAGACCTTGGTGATGGGATGCATGGGCATGCTGGCGCAAAGCGTCTGGTACACCAAGCACCGGCCGAGGTTCGTTCAGGTGTTGTTCAGCGTGGCTAGCATGGCCTGCTCGATTGAGGCTTGCTACCGGGTTTATCATACGCCGTGGCTGAGTAAACACGCGCTCGAAGCGCCCCTGATGCTGCTGCTGGCGGCAGCCACGTTCTTCGTCGTGAATACGTTTTCTATCGCTCTTGTGATCGGGCTGACGGAGAGCAAATCCGCGTGGACGGTATGGCGGGATTCCTACTTTTGGTCGTTTCCTAATTATTTGGTGGGTGCGGCCGCGGCATGGGCGATCAGCGTGGCCAGCCGGATGTTCGGATGGCAGACATCGCCATTATTGTTGCCTATTTTTTATCTTATTCATCGCTCGCACAATTTGTACGTGCACCGCCTGGAGGAGGACAAGAGGCGGGCGGAAGAGCAGCGCAATCACGCCGAGGAGGTGGTTGCGCTGCACCGCCGTACTATCGAGGTGTTGGCACTGGCGATTGAGGCCAAAGATCAGACCACGCACGACCATCTGCAGCGGGTAGAAATCTACGCGCTCGAAGTCGCCAAGGAGCTGAAACTGGCGGATTCGGATTTGCAGGCGCTGCGGACCGCTGCTTTGCTGCACGACATCGGAAAACTGGCGGTACCCGAATACATCATTTCGAAACCTGGAAAGCTGACTCCGGAAGAGTTCGAAAAGATGAAGATCCATACGGTAGTCGGCGCCGAAATTCTGGAGCAGGTGCGGTTCCCCTATTCCGTTGCGCCGATCGTGCGCTCCCATCACGAAAAATGGGACGGCAGCGGATATCCCGATGGTTTGGCGGGTGAACAGATCCCGATCGGAGCGCGAATTCTTTCGGCGGTGGATTGCCTCGACGCGCTGGCATCGGACCGCCAATACCGGCGAGCTCTGCCTCTCTCTGAGGCCATCAAAGTGGTTCAGACAGAGGCCGGCAAGAGCTTTGACGCAAAGATCGTCGAGATTCTCTCCCGCCGCTACGTGGAGCTCGAGCGTTTGGCCAAGAATAGCGGTCAGATCCAAGCTAAACTCTCGACGGGCATCAAGATCGATCGCGGCGCGGCGCCGGCCGCCGGGTTCGAGGCTACCAAAGCCGCGGTCAATACCAGCCAGGACCTGGTGAACTTTCACCATTCGATCACCGAGGCGGAGCGGCACGGACGCGCGCTGGCGGAACTCCTTCAGGCGCTCGGCGACTGCACCAGCCGGGGCCAGGCGTTCGCCCTGACTCGGGACGGATTGCGCCAGATCCTTTCCTACGACGTCATGGCTGTTTATGAGCGCTGTGGGGAGCGCTTGGTCCCCGTATATTTCGACGGAGAAGATTACCGTCTGTTCGCTTCGCTCGAAATTCCTCTCGGCATGGGTCTCTCGGGTTGGGTCGCGGAGAATGGCCGGGCCATCGTGAATGGAAACCCTTCGGTAGAGCCCGGATATCTGGGCGATCCCACCAAGTTCAGCACCCTGCGTTCGGCGCTGGCGGTGCCGCTCGAGTGGCATTCGGGAGTGATTGGCGTTCTGTCGCTTTATCATCAGGAACGCGACGCCTTCAGCACCGAGCACCTTCGCTGGCTCCACTCCTGTGCTGGAAAGCTCGCGCAAGTGCTCGAGGGCACCCAGGAGCATGCATTACAGGGTAGCCGCGGGCGCGGTTAGTCTATGTGGATACGAAATATAGCGCTACATGCCGGCGGTCTGGCGGTGACCGTTGTCTTAGGCGGCCTCGCCGCGGCTACGCTGGTTCGTTTCGCCCCGGGATTTGGAGCCGACGAGCGCGAATTCGATGTGCGGCTGAATGAAGCGTCCCTCCAGTCGATACGCGCCTCGCGGGCGGAGGACCATAACCTCGGCGAGTTCTATATGAGGTACGCGCGGGGCGCGATTCACGGCGATTTTGGAATCTCGCGTTCGCTGCGCCGTCCCGTCTCTGAACTACTCGCTGAACGTGGACCCGTTTCGCTTCGACTGGCTGGCTGGGGACTGGCTGGCGGATGGGTATTCGGAATGGGCTTGGCCATGGCAGCGGCACAGTGGAAGAACGCAGCGCTCCAGTTACTTTCCACATCTTTCTGCGGTGTGGCCTTATGTCTGCCGGCGGCTGTGATGGGACTGCTCTTCCTATTCACGGGTATCGCGCCCAGCCTCGCGATCTCGCTCCTCGTCTTTCCGAAAATCTTCAGCTACTCGCGAAATCTGTTGACCAAGGTATTTCAAGCGCCCCACGTTTTGCTCGCCAGGGCCAAGGGCCTAGGAAACGGAAGGACCTTGCTGTGGCACGTCTTGCCATCCATGTTGCCGGAAACAATGGCCCTGGCCGGCATCTCGGTAAGTCTGGCATTTAGCGCCCTGATTCCTCTCGAGGCCATGTGCGACATCCCGGGCGTAGGTCAGCTTGCCTGGCAAGCCGCGCTCGGGCGGGATTTGCCGGTTTTGGTGACGGTGACTCTTCTGCTCGCGCTGATCACGCGCGCGGCCAACGTGGCCGCGGATATTGGAATTGCAGCGGCCGGATCACGGGAAGCATGAAAGCAGTTCGCGGAGTCGCGATGTTCGTGCTGACGGTGATCTTCGCAGCAGCGATCTGCGCGGACGCTTTGGCTCCCGCATCCTATGAAACGCAGTTCCGCGAAGCTCCGAATGCGCCCCCTTCGCATCAGTTCCTTTTAGGAACGGACGAACTAGGCCGGGACAGGCTATCGAGGCTGCTTTATGGGTCGCGGGTTTCGCTACTGCTCGCGCCCGCCGCAGCCTTGCTCGCAACCGGACTTGCCGCGTTCGCAGGAGGCACAGCCGGTCTATTGGGAGGATGGGGCGAGAAGACGTTTCTGGGCGCTACGGATCTGTCGCTTTCTCTCCCCTGGATGTTCTTCCTAATTACTATACGCGCGCTGCTTCCACTGGATGTGTCACCGCTCTACTCGGTTTCCATTACGTTTCTGCTACTCGGCGCGCTCGGGTGGGCCGGACCGGCGCGCGTGGCGCGAGCCGCCGTGGTCTCGATGCGATCGTCCGAATTCGTTCTGCAGGCGCGAGCCTCCGGGTGTACCGGATTTCGGTTGCTGCTCGTCCACATGCTGCCTAATCTAAAGCCGGTGCTGTTCACTCAGTTTCTAATTTCGATTCCCGTGTTCATTCTGAGTGAAGCGAATCTCGGACTCCTGGGGCTGGGTGTGGCCGAGCCGATGCCGTCGTGGGGAAGCCTGCTGCGGGATCTGGAGCATTTTTCCGCGATAGCGGCAAATCCCTGGCTCCTGGCGCCGGTCGCGCTACTCGCCCTGGTGGTCATCTGCTTTCAAATGGTAGTACCACAAGAGGCATTTGTCACGTGACGCGAACGATCTTTCTCTTCATACTCGCCAGTCTTGCGCCGGACGCGCAAGCGGCGCAGGAACTTCGCTTTGTTCTGCGCTCCGAGCCCAAAACATTCGATCCAGCCCTGGTGGAGGACGACGCCTCCGAGACCATCCGTTTCCTTACCGGCGGCGTTCTGATGCGTGTGAACCGCTTGACTCAGGTTCTCGATCCGGAGCTGGCTGTGTCCTGGAAGGTGACGGAGGGCGGCCGAGCGATTGCGCTACGGCTGCGCGAAGGGATCAAGTTTTCGGACGGGAGCCCGTTTTCAAGCGAGGATGTCGCCTACACCTTTCGCCACCTCATGGATCCAGCGGTGCATTCCGACACGGGCGACGCCTTCCGCTCTGGCGATGGAAAAGTCGAAAGCGTGGCGGACGGTCCCTACAAAATTACTATCCGGTTCCCCGCGCCCATTGCGGGACTCGACCGGCTCTTCGATCAGGTTGCTATCGTCTCCAGCCGGTCGCCACTGAAGGAAGCGGCTGTTCTCGGTCCGTTTCGAGTGAAGGAGTACAAAGCTGGGGCGTATGTGGCTCTGGAGCGAAATCCGTACTACTCGAAACATGACGCGGCAGGGCACCCCCTTCCCTATCTCGATTCGATCCGTCTGGATATTCAACAGAATCGCGAAATCGAGATGCTCCGATTTCAACGCGGCGAACTACAGCTCATCAACACGCTCGAACCGGAACTTTTCGATCGGCTCCAGAAAGGATTTCCCAGGTCCGTCCACGACGCCGGGCCGGGAATGGATGCGGAATTTTTTTGGTTTAACGAATCCCAGACGGCTCCGATTGCGGCGTATAAAAAAACTTGGTTCCGGTCCGCCGTATTCCGGCGGTCGATTTCCGAAGCGATCAATCGAGAGGACCTTTCCCGAGTTGTTTACCGTGGCCACGCGACGCCGGCAGCCGGACCCGTGTCCCAGGCAAACCGTTTTTGGTTTAATAGCGCCCTGAAACCAGCCGCATATCGTCCCGAGGAAAGTTTGCGCAGCCTCGAGCAGGCCGGCTTTCAGTTCCGCGACGGAACTTTGCGGGACAGCGCCGGTCACCGCGTGGAATTCACCATCGTGACCAACTCAGGAAGCGCCACGCGGGAGCGCACGGCGGCTATGCTGCAGCAGGACCTCGCGAAAATCGGCGTCAAGCTAACCATCGCGACTCTGGATTTTCCGTCGCTGCTCGAAAGAATGAACCGCACGCTCGACTACGACGCCTGCCTGCTCGGCCTGGTCAACGTCGATCTCGACCCCAATCTGCAGATGAATGTCTGGATGAGCTCATCCAGTATGCACGCCTGGAACCCGAAAGAGCCAAAACCGGAAACCGCGTGGGAGGAGGAAATCGACGGTTTGATGCGCCTTCAGGCCTCGCAACTGGACCCTCGCAAGCGCAAGGCCGCGTTCGACCGGGTGCAACAGATCGCTGTCGAGCAAGCTCCAATCATCTACCTGGTGAATAAAAATGCTCTCTCAGCCGTATCACCGTCGGTGAAAAATGCCCAGCCGGTGGCATTGAATCCGCAAACGTTCTGGAACGTCGAGCGCCTCGCGATTGAAGCCACTGATGCGCCTGTATTAAAGTCGCGACGATGAAACCGCTGCTATCGATGAACCTTTCGGTGGATTATCCAGGGAAGGCCGGAGTACTCAAAAACCTAACTTTAGATGTGAATCGCGGCGAGATCGTCGGACTCGTCGGCCAGAGCGGCTCCGGCAAAAGTACCCTGGCGCTGGCGATTCTCCGGCTGCTCGAATCGAAAGGGGGCGCCGCGCGGGGACACATTCACTTCGATGGGCGCGATCTCATGTGCCTGCGCGAGCGCGAGCTGCGCCGCATACGCGGCAAAGAGATCGGCCTGGTTTTGCAGAGTCCCCTGGCGGCTCTAAATCCGGCATTGAGGATCGGAACACAACTCGAAGAAGCCTGGCGATGCCACGGCGGCAGTTCCCCGGATTGGAAACGGCGCGTTCTCGAACTGCTCGAGAGCGTGAGTCTGCCCGCCGAAAATTGGTTTCTTCGAAAGTATCCACGTCAGTTAAGCGTGGGATTGGCGCAGCGGGTCTTAATCGGCATGGCGATCATGCACCGTCCCACGCTCCTGCTCGCGGACGAGCCGACAAGCGCCCTGGATGTCATTACGCAGTCGGAGATTCTGGAGTTATTCGCGCGCCTCAGCCGCGATCTGGATATGGCCATGCTGTTTATTTCACACGATCTTTTATCGGTAGCAGCGTTGTGCAATCGGGTGGCGATTCTACATAATGGCGAAATTGTGGAAATTGCGCCGGCTGAGAGCATTTTCGATGCGCCTCGCCATCCCTATACGCAGCGCCTCATCGCCGCTCTTCCATCCAGAGCACAGCGTTCTCTAACATTGGGATAGCTGCGTGCCACGTCCGCCGCTATGCTACGCTGGAACGTTTGCCTCCCATGTTCGCCACGCGTGAAAAGACCCAGTTAATGAGCGCTTCGGAAATCGACCGGACGCTGGTTCGCCTGGCGCACGAGATCCTGGAGCGAACCGCGGATCTCGACAAACTGGCGTTTATAGGAGTACGGCGGCGCGGCGCTCCGCTGGCGCAGCGGCTGGCACACAAGATCGAGACCCTGGAACAACGCAAGATCCCGGTGGGCATGCTGGACATCAGCCTCTATCGCGACGATCTCTCGACCGTTTCGCACCAGCCCGTTTTGAACGCGACCGATATTTCGTTTCCCGTGACGGGGCGAGACATTATCCTGATGGACGACGTTCTCTATACGGGCCGAACCATCCGCGCGGCCCTCGACGCGCTCTTCGATCACGGGCGTCCGGCGCGCGTGCAGTTACTGGCGCTGATAGACCGGGGGCATCGTGAGCTGCCGATTGAGGCGCGCTATGTGGGCCGGATGGTGCAGACCACCGAGAATGAAATCATCGAGGTGAAATTTCAGGAGATCGACGGGATGGAAAAAGTTCTTCTCGTGGAGAAGCTCGCCGCGGAAGCGTAAAGCATGCCCTCCAATCGGCGAGGAAACGGACTGCTGGGCATTGAAGATTTGACGCGCCAGGAGATCCAGGCCATTCTGGATCGGGCGCGAGATTTCCAGCCCCGGACCGAGCCGAGCGTTCGCAAACTGGATCTGCTGCGCGGGCGGATGGTAGTGAACTTATTTTTCGAAGCGTCCACGCGCACCCGCACCAGCTTTGAAATTGCCGCGAAACGGCTGGGCGCAGATACCATTTCGATCAGCGCGCAGGCGTCCAGCGTCTCTAAGGGCGAATCGTTGGTGGACACTTTGAATACGCTGGGGGCCATGCGGCCCGACGCCATCGTCATGCGTCATGCGGCTTCCGGCGCGCCGCACTTTCTTCAGAGACACCTGCTCGAAACGCCGATCGTCAACGCCGGCGACGGCACACATGAGCATCCCACGCAGGCCCTCCTCGACGCACGGACGATTCTCGACCGGGGCACGGCATTGGAGCATCTGCGCGTCGCTATTATCGGAGACATTGCGCATAGCCGAGTGGCGAGATCGAACGTGCATCTGCTTTCGAAATTTGGAGCGGAGATCGTACTATGCGGACCGGCGTCGCTGCTGCCGGCGGAACTGAAACAGATGGCTCCCGGTATCACGCTGACTACCGACATGAACGAGGCTATCTGCGCCGCCGACGTGATCATGATGCTGCGCGTTCAACTGGAGCGGCAGTATGAATCGGCCTTCCCGGCGAGCGAGTATTTTCAGTTTTACGGGCTGCGGTTGGAACATCTGAAACTGGCCCAACCGCACGCAATCGTAATGCATCCGGGTCCGATCAATCGCGGCCGCGAGATTTCCTCCGAGGTCGCCGACTCACAGCGATCGGTAATTCTGAACCAGGTGGAGAACGGAATCGCGGTGCGAATGGCGGTGCTCGAAGGAGTGATGTGTGGCGGCGCTGCTCATTAAGAACGGGCGAGTGATCGATCCGGCTTCGGGCCACGATGCCATCGCCGACGTATGGATTGAAGACGGCGCGATCCGGGGCGTGGGCGCGGGCTTCCCGGAGCTCGGCGCTGAAGTGCTGGACGCAACGGGGCTGATCGTTGCACCGGGATTTATCGATATGCACGTTCACCTGAGGGAGCCTGGATTCGAGCACGCCGAAACCATCGAATCGGGATCGCACGCGGCTGCGGCGGGGGGATTCACTTCCGTCTGCCCCATGCCCAACACCGCTCCAGTAAACGACAGCGCGATGGTGACCAGCTACATTATCGAGAAGGCGCGGCAGCATGCCGTGGTCAATGTATGGCCGATCGGGGCGATCACTAAAGGAAGCGCGGGTGAAGAGCTGGCGGCGATCGGTTCGATGAAGCAGGCGGGCGCCGTCGCGATTTCCGACGACGGCAGACCGGTGATGAACGCGAGATTGATGCGGCGGGCGATGGAGTTTGCGCGAAGCTTCGGAATTCCCGTGATCGATCATTGCGAGGACCTGCACCTGAGCGCGGGCGGCGACATGCACGAAGGCGCGGAGAGCGTGCGGCTGGGGTTGCGCGGTATTCCGGCGTGTTCGGAAGACGTGATGGTGGCACGGGATATTCTGCTGGCCGAGGTTACAGGCGCGCGGTATCACGTGGCGCACATTTCCTCGCGTCGTTCCATCGAGATGGTGACGCTCGCCAAGGCGCGCGGTCTGAACGTGACAGCAGAAGCGACGCCGCATCACCTGGCGCTGTCGGATATGGATATTATTCCTTACGACAGCAATTTCAAAATGAAGCCGCCGCTGCGGTCGCGGTGCGATGTCAACGCGGTGGTCGCGGGCGTGGTGAGCGGAGCCATCGATGCCATCGCGACGGATCACGCGCCGCATCCGGGCAGCGAGAAGATGCAGGAATTCGAGAAATGCCCGTTCGGAATTCTGGGGCTGGAGACGGCGCTGAGCGTGGCGCTCGAGAACCTGGAGCAAACGGGCAAGATCGGGCTGATGCGGCTGGTGGAACTTTTCACGACTGGCCCTGCGAGAATTTTAG
This sequence comes from uncultured Acidobacteriota bacterium, assembly GCA_963799805.1. GTDB lineage: Bacteria > Acidobacteriota > Terriglobia > Bryobacterales > Bryobacteraceae > Palsa-187. The sequence continues at coordinate 156,572 of CAWCYF010000001.1, read as the reverse complement.
GAATTCCTCGCGGTACACTCGCGCCGGGCGCGACCGGAGACGTGACAGTTTTTTCTACCGATCGCGAATGGACTTACGACGTGAACAAATCCTTTTCAAAAAGCCGGAACTCCCCGTTCGATGGACGGACGTTTCGCGGCGGTCCTGTAGCGACGATCGTAGGCGGACGAGTGGTCTGGCAGCGGGACTAACCACCATTCAACGCGGCCGGATCCTTAAGAGTTTCGAACAATTCCTTAATTTATAGAAGGCCGCGCGCGGCCTTCCGTCCGTATTGTCGCCCATCACGGTATGGGACCAGATGTGTTACTGGCTGACATATCCATCACTCTCAAACGTCGCACGGGGTTACTAGTATTCCGCGCTCGGTTGGACCAAGCTCTCTGATGGGGAACGCTCGATCTCATCGGCTTAAAGTTACGGCAGAAAATGGGTCGTGCGAGACGGGCGGAGGCGGTAAGTGGATAAGAAGGCTGAAGAAGAAATTGCGGTGGGGAGGGCAATGGGATTTGGAGAAGAGGTTCGTTGCGGCTACGCCGGGTAAGTCGCGCGAAGCTACTAAGCGGATTTGGGCTACGGACCGTCAGCGAGTAAAATCGACGTCAATACGTTCGCACAGGTCCTCGAGTTCCATCACGCTTAATGGGGCTTCGGTTTCGAAGTGTTCCATATCGGCGAGCCGGGTCACCGCACCTGGGCTGGATCGGCTAAAAACGGCTTTGATCTCGGAAGGCAGCACTCCACCCTTATCCTGAATTATCTGAAGGAGCCGCAAGGCTGCAAGTACGGAACAGGCTTCTCGTGCAGTGAACTGGTCGATTTCTCGAACGATCGTACCGTCGTCCGCGATCTCGCGAATCGCTGAATTGAGCGATTCTCGCGCGTCGCGGACCGCTTGCACCGCCTTCGCAAATCTGTTTTGCACCATCGCCATATCTTGTTCCATGTAAAACCTCATCATTCTGAGCTGAATCACACACTGGCGAGCCAGGAAACGTGAACGGTTACTCTTTCCCGTCTGGTGAATTGAAGCCTGCCCGACAGCGGGTTGGGAAAGATTTCGTGAAATGGTGAGTCCTGAAAGTTCTTTACGACGAAAAGAAAGAAACGGTCTCTTAAATCCGCGGCGACCTCGTGTTCCTTTGCGGTTAGTGATAAGGATCCCTTTCGTTCTCGCAGGCCTTTGACCTCAACAGCCAGGAACTCCTGTTGCGTCCCCGTTTTTAGCCGAAAATCATACCCACACCCAAGGCGCGTCGTATTCTCTACAGCGTGGTCTTTGAATTCGTGAACTGTAGGCTGAATCGACTCAAAGTAATGCTCCGCAGCCAGGCCGGTAATCAGCCTCTTCGCGAAGCAAGACTCGCTTTCGTTCTGTTCGCTTTCTTCTTCATCTCGTTTCAGTCCATCCTCGTCCGATACGACGAAAGATTTGATCAAACGGGTAAATGATTCAAGGTCGAGATCTTTGTAATTTTCAAACACCCGTAGGCAATATCCACGGATACGGCGCTTATGCCAGCCTCTTCGACGATTCGGAAACAAGGGGTCGAATTCATCACGGTAGTTCTTTATGGACGCAGGCCGCGCTCTTAAGGCGTAGCCGACGACGTTGAACGCTTCCCGGAAGCTTCCAAAGCCGAGTTTCTGCAAGGCAATCGAATCGTACTTTGAGAGATACAACCCAGTGAGGATGAGTTGCTCCCTGATTGGGATTGCGATGCACCTAATATCATAAGCGCTTTGTGAGAAATCGGCCGTAAACACCGCAGCGCGATCGACCGATTCGGCTCGCCGCTGGCGGTCGTGTTCTGCCAACCCGACAGAAAAGGAAAGGCCATTCTATGAAGGGGGATGTCAAGAGAAAAAGCTTCTCCTCCGAGTTGGACCAGGCGAAATTCGCGTGGCGTCCAGCCCCCACCCTCCACGCGTTCACTAATTCGTTGTGAGGGGAGCCAGGTTTGGGCCTTGCCGGCGGCTGGTTTCCGATTCCTGCTTTCCCTCGTATGAGAAGTGTTATTCAGAACGGCCCGGAGCCGTCAAGGGCGCGCCGGTCGGCGCGGCATGGCGAACCCTTGACGGCGAGGACCGTTCTGAGAGGATCGAGGAAGAGGGAAAGCAGATGCTGGACTCCGAAGTCGATTTCTGAAACACGGCAAGCGAGACGGTTGCGCTTTGTGTGTCAACCATGATTCTATCTGAGACTCGTGGCCTATAGCTTTTTTAGGTTGTCCGAGGGGGCATAGGATTTAACAAGAGACTCGTGCTTGAGGCACATCTGCCTAATAACGGGGTGGATACTCTCCCTCGAACCCGAGCGTTTCGAGAATCGACTAGCCAGCGGCAGGGATGAGCCCCGACGGATGACATTGACTCTCTTCACACGCTCAAGCTGCTTGCCTTTTCAATTGCCTTGGATCGAAAGGTCCTCCTTTTTTCCAAATCTTTAAAACGATCGCTGCAATCTTACGAGCGAGAGTCAGGCGTGCCATCGCCGGCTTCATGCCGTTGGATAGCAAATCCTGATAGAGATCTCCCAGCACATTGCTGGAGCGGCTGGCCTGCGTAGCCGCGCCTTTGAACACACTCTTCAGATCATGGCTATGGTTGTGGTTGAGACCGCGCGGCGCCGCCAGCCTTTTGGAAGGTTGCAGTTGTCCTTCTGTGAACCGATATTCGCCACTGGTGCGCGGCCGCAATGCCAGACCCGAATAGGCCCATAGTTGTCGTTTCGTTCGGAAACGATGCGGCGTTTGGAGCAGTGCGATCAAGAGCGCGACACGGATCGGGCCCAGCAGAGGAATCTGTCGGAGAAGCTGCTGGGCGGCATGCTTCTTGCTTTCTGTCAGCAACTCCAGCCGCGCCTGCCGACGTATCTTCATCAAAGCATCAAGTTGTTCATAAAGTTGCTCAGCGCGTCGACGCACAGCCGCCTGCGACAGTTGTTCCAGCCAACTGTTGCGGTGGCGCGGTGAATACACCTTTTCTCCAGCACAGGGAATCGCCCAGCTTCGATAGAGAGCTTTAGTCCGATTCATCACACGGGTGAGATCCTTGGTCACGGTGAGATAGCTACGGCTCAGTTCCCGCAATGTGCGCACCCCGGAATCGCCGTGATAAACCGGCGTGAGAAGTCCCGCCCGAAGCAACTCGCTGAGCTTCCGTGCATCCACCCGATCGTTCTTATTGCCTGCCTTTAGTAGCGCGTTCTTCCGCGGATCGCAGACCACCACCTGGGCAACGTGAGGTTTCACCAGGTCGTACAGCCAGGCCGCACTGGTTCCTTCCTCAAACGTGACGCATAAGCTCCCACGCAATCCTCGAATGAATTCCAGGATGGTGCGTGCCTTGGTTTCGATGACGCACTCCATCACCAGCTTTCCGGCGTCGTCCCTCACCGCAGCCGAAATACTGGCCTGATGCACGTCCATGCCGATATACTTTCTGCTCTCCATATGTTGTGCTCCATTCCGTCGGTCCTAAGCCGACGCTCAAAGCCTACTCTGAAAAGGGCGCCCCTTCATAATGCGTTCTATGGTGTTTTGTAGCCTCCTGCCACTCGATTGCGCTTTAGGAAAGAGCACCATCGAGCACAACAGCTTTTCAACGGCCGATGCGCCAAGCGCACGGCTCGGAGATTTCTTTCTCGGCGATGTGGCGATTCACGTCACCACGTCGCCAGGGGAGGCGGTAATTGAAAAATGCCGCGATAATCTGAACGACGGCTATCGTCCGATGCTGGTGGCGATGCAGCGCGGACTGAGCGTCGCAGAAGGCCTCGCCAGCAATGTTGGGCTTGCCGATCGCATTGACATTTTCGAGATTGAGCAATTTGTCGCTCTCAACCTCTATGAACTGGGCAAATTTGGGCGGTAACTACCTTGACACATCAAGGTGGAGTGACCGATAATGAGGCTTCCCCTGGAGGTGGATGTGCCGACTCATCTGGTCAATCTCGATGCGTTATTGGAGCGTGAAGACTTCGACTCGTCCGAGGAGTCTGTAGGTTCTTCTACGGACCCGCTTTTCAAATTGGAAGAACTGAAACGGGACCGCCTGTTTTTTAGGGTTCTAAGAAAGCCTCACTTTCAGCGCGAGACCAACAATTGGTCCTCGGAAAGGATCGTTGAGTTCGTGAAGAGCTTTCTAGATAACGAACTTATTCCTGCGATTATTATTTGGCACTCAAAACTAACCAACAAAATATTTGTTATTGACGGAGCGCATCGCGTTAGCGCATTAATCGCTTGGGTCAACGATGACTACGGCGATGGGGATATGTCCCGCAGAGCAAACGGCTACGAGGTTGCGCAGGCGCAAAAACGATTTCATAGCATCACAAAAACCTCGATTGAGAGCGAAATTGGGAGTTTCAGGCAGTTGACCGAAGTGGCTAAAGGCGAGGCGGGGCCACGGGACGATGTCATGAAACGTCGAGCGCTCGCGATTGGTGGTCGCGTACTAAATATTCAGCGAGTGGACGGAGACGCCTCCGTCGCAGAAACGTCTTTTTTTAAGATTAACGGCAATGCGATCCCCATTGATGACACCGAATTGGATATGCTTCATGCCCGTCACAAGCCTAATACATTGGCGGCTCGTGCCTTCATGCGTGCCGGGAGAGGGCATAAGTACTGGGGTAAACTTCCCAATGCGGCGGAAGTTGAAGCGTTGGCCAAAGAGGTATATAGCATTGGTTTGGGCAAATACTGGAAATCGGTTCCACGAGTCCAGACATACCCAAGGCAGGCCAGCCCTATTCCGGCGAAGCCTTAAAAATGGCCCTGGATATAGTCAATACCTTGAACGGTATTACGCCCGCGATGTGGCAGCGTCCTCGACGGCCTAGGTCACAAACCAAACAACTTGAGGACGACGGAACGGGATCGGCAACACTGGCATACCTCAGAAAGGTCAAGAAGGTGGCTCAATTATCAGCGGATAATTCGTACTCTGGCTCGTTTGGTTTGGATCACGCCGTCTATTGTTATGGAGCAACCGGTAAGTTCCACCCTGCCGCATTGCTGGCATCTTTCAAATTTGCGGAGGAAGTAGATCAAAAAAACAAGCGTCATGACTTCACGTCTATCCGCGCTCCGTTTGAGGAGTTCTTAGTTAAGCACAAAGAGTTCATAAATATACTTGGTCACAGTAAGGGTAGTAGAACGCGCTCCGTTGACTCACTCTTGCTGATGTATCGCACGACGATGGCGGCGATTCTCTCGGGCAAAACGAATGACGCAGCTATCATGTCGGAATTGTTGCGCGAGCCTGACCTTAAGGATTGGGATCGGCCGCGCAGCCCACTGGAGACGAGGATGGTCAGAATCGGAGAAAGAAGTTTAACAAGGCGGCACAAGCCGCCGCAATCGTTGCCGAGGTTTTGCTGCATCGTCCTCGTTGCCCAATTTGCGGCGCTAGGATTCCCCCATCTTCGCGAAGCAAAGATCACATTGAGAGGGTCGATGACGGAGGGGTGAGTACGGAGAAAAATCTACAATTCACCCATCCATACTGTAATTCGGGACAAAAAGAACACGATTTGGTTCACGCGAGCAGTGGAGCATAAAATTGGTAGGATCAAGGCATGAAACATTCAGCCGAGTACGAACGCTTCACGGCGCTAGTGGATCGCGTGATTGCCGTCCCACACAGCGTCATAAAACAGCGCGTCGAAGAGCATCGAAGGCAAGCTGCGCTGAACCCGAATCGTCCAGGGCCGAAACCAAAACAAAAGCGGAAGGCCGTCAAGCCCTCCGCTTCTTAGGTCCGCGTGGCAGAGTTTTAACGCCAGTTGAGCGTCGGTTTTTCTCCCACCTTGCCGGTGACTTCGGCCCAAGTCAAACGCTTTCCTACAATCTGTCGGACGGCCAGATCAAAGCGGTCACTGTCGGTCATGTCGGTTCGATTATTGAAGCGAAACGCCTGCTCATCGACGTAACGGAACAGGTGAAACGGTTCCACGCTGATATACGTCCCGTTGATTCCGCGCTTCAGCAAACTCCAGAAATTCTCAAGCCCGTTAGTGTGGACGTTTTCGCGGACGTATTCGACGGCGTGGTCGATCACCTGATGCTTGTATTCTTCGCTCAGGCCCTCATAGGACTTCAGAGCATCGCTGTACAGGGCGGACTTGGGTTCGACGTGCTCACGCACTATCGCTTGAAGCTGAGGCTTGCGGCGCTTGTCTACCACCCTAGCGCGAACCTTTCCGCCACGCTCCAGGACAGCAGCAACGATTGCCTTGCCTTCTGGCCCGGTTCCGGTGATGCGCCGCGCCTTCACGTCCTTGTGCATATTGCGGGCCTTGCCGCCGATGAAAGTCTCATCGACTTCGACCTCACCGGAAAGTTTGCCGCCAGTCGATCCGTCCTGCATAGAAAGCCGAATACGCTGAAGCATAAACCATGTGGACTTCTGACTGATTCCAGTAGCGCGGTGGATCTCATAACTACTCACTCCGTTCTTGCAATTGGCGAGCATCCACATAGCAAGCAGCCACTTATCCAGCGTGATCGGAGAGTCCTCGAAAATAGTTCCGGTCTTGATGCTGAACTGCGCGTGATCGTGACGATTCTTGCACTGCCAGATACGGCGGGACTTCACGAAGCCAACCTCAGCCGAACCGCACCGAGGGCAAGTGACGCCATTCGGCCAGCGCCGCGCCGCAAGGTAGTTCAGGCAGTTGTCAGCGTCTGCGAAATAGAGGATTGCGTCTTGAAGCGTCTTAGGTTCGACTGCCATGAACCTAGTATGAGGCATGTTGTCTGATGTGTCAAGTTAATTATCACCCAAATTTGGGGCCGCTGGCCGTAAGACGGCTATGACGGACATGGTGGATCGCTATAACGAAATCATTGAAGAATTTGAGACCGATCCGAGCCTGAAAATCGAACTACGGCGATGAAGGAAACACGGGAACAGCGGAGCCGCATTATGCGGCGGTAAAAGGCGAGGACACCGCGCCGGAACTGGCGGTGCGCAGTCTGGTTCACCGCATGGGCTATCGGTTCGACTGCATCGCAGAGATCTACCCGGAAAACCCGACCTCGTCTTTCCGGGGCTGCATAAGGTGGTTTTTGTGCATGGTTGCTTCTGGCATGGCCATGATTGCGCCCGAGGCTGCCGGGTCCCGGTTCAGAACAGAGATTACTGGATAGCGAAAGTCGCGCGCAATAAAGAACGTGACGAGCGGTCGCGCGACGCTTTGAAGAATTTGGGCTGGAAGACTCTTGCGCTGTGGGAATGCGAGCTGAAAGATCTTCGGCGCCTTGGCACCAGGATCAAGGCGTTTTTGCGGCTTGGCGGTTAATGGACTCAATCTTAACTCTCTTCAGCCCGGCGTGCGGCGCGGCATTCCTGACAGGGGCAGATCTTTCGGAAATGATCGAAGGAGTAAATACCGGTGTTGTGGCCGTCGCTCCAGGCCATGCGGATGGCGTACTGGCCCACCGGCTCGACAGTCAACATTTTCAGCGCGGGCTTATACATCGCGAACGGGCCGGAGGCTGAATAGCTGGATTTCTGGGGCTCAGTCCCATGCGCGCCAGTGCAGGTCGCGCAGGGACATTCATCGCGTAAATAGGCGAGCGGGTATTCGCTATGATGATTGTCTTTCCAGTCGATCTTAATGCCCTTGGATTTGGAGATCGCAATATGCTCGGGCTCGTTGGAGGGCAGGCTCACAGTTGATTCACTCTCTCGATATCGCGGACGCCGGGAATGCGCCGCATGGCCGAAACGATCCGCTCCAGTTGCTTTTTATCGCGAACCTCGACAGTCATATCGATGATGGCGCCGTCGGTCAAGCGGCTGTCGTCCTGGCGCGCTTCGAGGCTGGAAATATTGGTCTGCTCGGCGAGCAGCGCGTTGGTTAACTGGTTCAGCATTCCGGGACGGTCCTCAGTGTGGACCACCATCTTCACTGGAAAATCCTTGGAGACGCTGCGGGCCCACTCCACATCGATTTTGCGATCGACATCGTACATGAGGTTCTGGACGTTGGTGCAGCTTAAGGCGTGGACCGCGACACCTTTTCCGCGCGTGACGTAGCCGACAATGGCTTCGCCGCGAATCGGATTACAACACTTGGCTCGGTAGACCAGCAGGTCGTCGATGCCTTTGACTTTAATAACCAGGTCTTCAGTCCCAGGAACGGGCGCGCCAGACGGGCGCGTGGGAGGGACAATGGCCGGCGCTTCTTCGGGAATCTGATCGGGCGCCAATTTCTGAAGAACCTGGCGCGCGGAAAATTTGCCGTAGCCGAGCGCGGCATGAAGATCCTCGATTCGTCCGTACCCGTAATCGGATGCCACGGCTTCGAGCTGGGCTTTAGTGATGTGCGTCAGGTGCACATTCAGGCGGCGGGCCTCGCGCTCCAGGTATTTCTGGCCGATCTCGATGGCTTTGACGCGCTCCGTCGTGTTGATGACGTGTCTGATTTTATTGCGCGCTTTGGAGGTCTTGACCAACGCCAGCCAATCCCGGCTGGGCAGGTGGCCGGATTGAGTAAGGATCTCGACCACGTCGCCGTTGCGCAACGCATATTTGAGCGGAACGATGCGGCCGTTAACCTTGGCGCCGACGCAACGGTCGCCCACGTCGGAATGTATCGTGTACGCAAAGTCTATGGGAGTGGCTTCGCGCGGCAGAGCGATGATCTTGCCTCGGGGAGTGAAAGTATAAACATCCTCCTGAATCAGATCCGCTTTGAGAGTGGACATGAAGTCGTCGGAATCGCGTATGTCGCGCTGCCACTCGGCCAGCTTGCGAAGCCAGGCGACGCGCTGATCGTCGGCTCCGGGCTTGCGCCGCCCCTCCTTGTATTTCCAATGAGCCGCGATGCCCTCCTCGGCAATGCGGTGCATTTCCTCGGTGCGAATTTGTACTTCAAAATGGCGTCCGCCCGGACCCATGACCGAGGTATGCAGCGACTGATAGAGATTGGGCCGTGGAATCGCGATAAAATCCTTGATCCGGCCGGGGATGGGACGCCACTCATTGTGAATCACGCCCAACGCGGCGTAGCAGTTCTTGACGGAATCCGTGACGATGCGCACGGCCAAAAGATCGTAGACCTGCTCCAATGGAATTTTTTGGCGCTTAAGTTTCTGGAAGACCGAATAGGCACGCTTCAGGCGGCCTTCGACACGCGCGGGAATTCCTTCCCGGGCGAGATTCAACTCGACGGTGTGCCTGATTTCGTCGAGAAATTTTTCATTTTCCGGGCGGGCATTCTCGAATTCCTTCAACAACTCGGTGGAGGCTTCGGGTTCGAGGTACTGAAATGCCAAATCCTCCAGCTCTCCGCGGATCTTGCCCATTCCGAGACGATGCGCGATAGGCGCGTAAATCTCGATGGTTTCCTGGGCGATGCGCTCCTGCTTGTCGCGCGGTAGATAACCGAGAGTCTGCATGTTGTGGAGGCGGTCGGCAAGCTTCACGAGGATCACGCGGATGTCGTCGACCATCGCTAAAAGCATTTTCCGGACGTTCTCAGCCTGACGTTCCGCGCGCGAGGCGAGCTTGAGCTTGCTCAGCTTGGTCACACCCTCGACGCAGCGCGCCACCTCCTCGCCAAAGTTCGCAAGGATCTCCTCGGGGGTGGCTCCGGTATCTTCGACCACGTCGTGGAGGAGGCCGGTCTGAAGACCGGTCATATCCATGTTCATCTCCGCCAATTGGCGAGCGACCAATAGCGGATGAACCATGTAGGGCTCGCGGGAAACACGCTTCTGGGCGCCGTGACGCTCGGCGGCAAAGAGATATGCCTGCCGGAGGGGTGTCAAATCTTCGCTGGGGCGCGATGCCGCGACGCAAGCTTCAAGCTCGCGGTAGAGTTGGTCTACGATATCCGGGTTGGGAGCGGGGGCCGCGGGAACGCCGACTGATACATCGGCCTCGGTCGTTTCACGGGACATGTATATTTTCAGTGTAGCCAGACGCAACAAAGCCGGCACGAGGGCCGGCTCTGCATGCTGAACGATCAGTCCTAAAAAGAAGCGGGCTACTTAATGACAACCGCACAACGAAGGCGCCGGAAGGTTTTTCCCAGTAATGAGGCGTCCGGCCGTCTCTGTGCGGCTACTTATTATCGGCCGGCTCCTCCGCCACGATTCCGTTGGTACGGGGCGCGCGGGCGGCTTTGATCTTCTTGGTGTCGAGGGCCTTCTGCACCCACGAATCGGCAATCTCAACCTGCTTCTTGTACTCCTCTGGTGTATCGACCAGATCGGCGCGCTCACGCACAAGAAGATTCATATAAGCCATGGCGTCGTCATATTCTTTGTCGATATCCAGAGCCTTTTGCAGGTTCTGAATCCCGTCATCGATGATTGGAAGGTACTGGGCGCGCAATTGATCTTTGACCTTTTTATCTTTGATTGGCCCAGGATCCTCAGGCTTCATGTGCAGATTGGCGCGGGCGGTCATTAGGGCCGGATACCACTTGGCCCACGAAATAATCCCAAGGCTGTAGTAAGCCTCCTTGTTGTTGGGATCCACCTGGATCAGCTTTTTATACCAGTTGGCGGCTTCATCCAGCTTTTGGAGCTTTTTGTCGGGCGGCAGCGAAGTCGCCTCGTTGTAGCACAGCGATGCCAGGTACGCCAGCGCCGTTTTTTCATTGGGGTCCGCATCGAGGACCTTCATGAATTCTGTCCGGGCGTGGTCGGCCATCTGAATATTTTCGGGAGAATCGGCTCCGGGAATCCACTGCTGCATATACGCCGTGGCGAGATACAGCCGGGGGTTGGTATTGGAGGGATCGAGCGCCATGGCCTCTTTAAAATGCTCGACCGCAGCGGGGTACTGCGCGGCCTTGAAAGCGGCGACGCCCTGGTTCAATTGATCGCGCGATTTCAGTTTATTGCAGCCGCTGATTACGACCACCAAGGCGAGGGCCGCAAAGGCCGCGGCGGCGCGATTTGCTTTACGCATACTAGTCATTCCTCAACTCTTCCTCATGAACTTCAATGTCCTTCTTCGATCTTCGGCGTCATGAGGCCGATCTTGTCGATTCCCGCACCCTTGGCGATGTCGATGGCATGTGCAACCACCTCGAAGTCGAGATCGGGATCGGCTTTCACGAAGACCACCTTCTCCGCACGCGTTTTAAATACTTCTTCAAGCCGGGCCCCCAGAAGTCTCTCCTGAATGGGGTCCTGATTCAGCTTGATGGACTTGTCCTTATCAATCACAATCACTACCGTGCGGTCCTGCGAAGGATCGGGCGGCGGCTGATTGGGCGGGGGCGGCTGCGGCGCCAGAGCATCCAGACCGTGAGGCGTCAAGGGCGTGATCACCATGAAGATGATCAGAAGCACCAGGAGGACATCGATCAGAGGCGTGACGTTAATGTCCGCTCTCGATCCGCCCTTCCCGCCAAGATTCATTGCCATAACAAATTCTCCTTATTCCACCTGTAAAAAATCCGCTGCGCGCTTATTCACGTTAATTGCTCAAGCCGACCGGCGGAGCCGACTGCCTGCGAACGCCCTGGTCCGGGATCAATTCGGTGATCAGGCCGATCTGATCGACGCCAGCAGCCCGAAGATTATCCACTACGTCCTCGACGCCCGCATATTTAGCGCGCGCATCGGCTTTGATGTAGACGGTCTTGTCAAGCTTGTTGGCCTGAAGGTCCCGCACCTTCGAGGTAATATCTTCGGATTGGATGCGCTTGTTCCCGGGACTCAGCCAGAAGCCTCCGTCGCGGGCAACGGCAATCATGATGGCGTCGTCTTTGTCGGCGTCCTTCATCGCAATCGCGTTTTTGGCGCGCACCATTTCCACCTGAGCGCCCTTGGTCAACATGGGCGTGATCACCATGAAAATGATCAGCAACACCAGCATCACATCCACCATCGGCGTCACATTAATGTCGTTTACGACCGACGGCGCTTTCATCTTTTTCATAAGAACTCCTTATTCCGGTCCGGCACTCGCCGCCTGCCACGACGCGCTTTGGTCGGGGGGGGCGGCGAGTTACCAGCCGATCTCAACTCGCCAAAAAACCGGATCTCTGCGCCCGGTCTCTACTTGCCGCTCGCGGTCGCTCGCTGTGACCGCTTCAAGAAGTAGTCGATCAGCTCCGAGCTCGAGTTCCCCATCTCGACGTCGAACGCTTCCACGCGGTTCGTGAAATAGTTAAACATCCAGACGGCGGGAATAGCCACGAACAGACCGACGGCCGTGGTCACCAAGGCTTCTGAAATACCGCCGGCGACCGCGCCCAGACCAGTCGACTTTTCGGTCGAAATGCCCTTGAACGCGTTGATGATGCCCAGCACCGTTCCGAACAGACCGACGAAGGGAGCGGTCGAGCCCACTGTCGCGAGGCTCGAAATGCCGCGCTTCAGTTCGGCGTGAACGATGGCTTCAGCGCGCTCGAGTGCGCGCCGGGAGGCTTCGATCTCCTCGCCCGAAATGTCCGCGCTCAACTGATGCGCTCGGAACTCCTGCAAACCGGCGACGACGACCTTGGCCAAGTGACTCTTGCTGAACCGGTCAGCGATCTTGATCGCTTCATCCAGCTTGCCTTCCCGCAATGCGCCGGCCACGGCCGGAGCGAACTGACGGGATTGCTTACGGGCCCCGTTATAGGCGATGACACGATCGATCATGACACCGATCGACCACGCCGACATGATGAAAAGGACGATGACCACGATTCGGGCGGGCCAGCCCATTTGCATCCACATCGATCGCGGATCGAAACCCACTGCCGAGCTTGCTTCCTGAAGAAGCATGAAAGCCCAAATTTGCGCTTGTATTACCATAATGTTCTCCTGCGAGTTGAAATTAAACGGACGCATGGGCGCCCGCTTTTGCTTATTGACTCAAAGTGAAGTTTACGTCAATTTGAGTAATCACTTCCACCGGCTCGCCGTTGAGCAGAGTCGGTTTGTAAACCCATTGCTTCACCGCTTCGGTAGCGGCTGGAACCAGCAGCGGATGCCCGCTGACCAATTGCAGATTCTGGATCGTTCCGTCTTTCCCAATCACCGCCGTGAAACGCACGGTCCCTTGAATGCGCGCCTGCTTGGCCAGCGCCGGATAAGGCGGCGACACTTTCTTGATCAGATTGGCTGCCTGCACCTGACCGCCGACCCGGATGCGCGTCTGCTTGGGCGCTTCCTTAACGGGAGGAGGCGGAGGCGGAGGCGCGGCCACATTTCCAAGAAGATTACCGATTCCGCCCGCGGCGCCGCCGACCATGCCAATACCACCTTGTACACCGCTGACGACGGGAGCCGGCGCAGTATCTTCATTGATAATGGCGACCTGTTTCGGGATCGCCTTCGGCGCCATCAAGCGCCCGGCATCAAACATCTTGGGAGGAGCCTTCACGACTTTCTGAACCGCTGGCGGAGGCGGAGGCGGCGGAGGCGGAGGCGGCGGAGCTTGTAGAAAGCTCATTAACTGTGCGTGCGGCAAGGCGTCCGTGTAAATCAACGGAATCAGAATGGCGATGCCGATGGCGACTAATTCGGCGAAGAACGTAAAAAACACGGCCGCGCCTTTTCTGGTTTTATTGGTGCCCTCTACAAACGTTTGCTCAAACATTTCGTTTCCTTCCTTTCCTCACACCGCGCACAACGGAACGTGCATCCTGTGCGCTCCCGAACCCTTCGCTCTCAACTTCGCAGCGCCTTCCTCGGCCCGACCGAAACCTTGGGGGCCGGCACCTTAGGAGCAGCCGAAGGCGGCGCCGGCCGCTTCTTCGATTCCAATATGTTCTGCGAGAGTAACAAAATCGGACTGGCGATGTAAATAGACGAATACGTGCCCACGATAATTCCTACCACCAACGCGAACGAAAACCCATTAAGCACTTGCCCGCCGAACAGAAATAACGATAATGCGGTCAGCAGCGTCAGACCGCTGGTCAGCACCGTCCGGCTCAGCGTCTGGTTCACGCTGATGTTGATGATGCTTCCGAGAGACTCCCTCCGCAGCAGTTTCAGATTCTCGCGGATGCGATCGAAGACCACGATGGTATCGTTCATTGAGTAGCCGACAAGCGTAAGCAGCGCCGCGACCACGGTCAACGAAATCTCCTTGTTGAATAGTGAGAATAAGCCAATCGTAATGATGGTGTCGTGAAACACGGCCACCACGGCCGCCACGCCGTAGATCCACTCGAAACGGAACGCGATATAGACCAGCATTCCGCCCAGCGCGTATAGGGTCGCCAGGATCGCCTGCCTCCGCAGATCTTTCCCCACTTTGGGACCAACCATTTCCGCCGACAGAATCGTAAACGGTCCTAAAGTGCACTGTTGCTTAATCGCTTGCAGGACCGCCGGAGTCACGCCTTTCACTGAAGAAAGCTCATCGAGCGAACTCAAAAGCCCACCCTTCGAGGCGCGAAAATCTTCGATCGCCCTTACCATGTCCTGGAGCTGATCCTCGGAGAGAGGCACATTGGCTTGCAGCAGCGGCTCGCGCAGACGGTTCGCTAGCTGATCCCTGGAGGAGTTGTTGAGGTCCAGCTTATCGCCGCCGGCCCCAAAGGTGGTGCGCAGCGTATCCTCGATAATCTGGCGATTCGCGTTCAACTCCCGTTCGTCCGTAATCTCAGTACCCACTAGAACTTCCGGCTTCCCCGTAATCTGCTGAACCGAAATCTCGCCGTGAATTTTGTCGGCGAGCGCGGACCGGATCTTCTGAACCGGCGGCTCGCGATTAAACCGGAGATACATGACCGCGCCGCCTTTAAAATCAATCCCGTAGTTCGGGCCGCCTTTCACGATCAGGCTGCCCACTCCAGCCGCGGTCAGCACCAGCGACGCCGTGATAAACCACCACTTCTTGCCAAGAAAATCGAAGTTCGTGTTCTTGAATAATTCCATTGAGTCAACACGGCTGGCCTACTTAAAAGACACCAGCCTATCCTTCAAAGTTCCCAAGCCGCGCAGCAGGTTTTTCAAAATACCATAAAACCGGCGCAGCTCAAAATCGGAAAATCAAATACTTAGCGTCACAACCCGCCGCTGCTGCCCCAGTTCCCAATCGAAAATCGTCCGGGAGACAAAGACGGCTGTGAATAAATTAGCGATCAGGCCAATCACCAGCGTCACCGCGAACCCCTTCACCGGGCCGGTACCGAACAGGAACAGGAAGGCGCAGGAAACCACCGTGGTCACGTGCGTATCCACGATGGTGAGAAAAGCCTTTCGGAAACCGGCGTCGACGGCCGCCACCACGGCCTTGCCGGCGCGCATCTCTTCGCGAATACGCTCAAAAATCAGAACGTTCGAATCGACAGCCATGCCGATGGTGAGAATGCAGCCGGCGATGCCGGGCAGCGTCAGCACGGCTTCGAAATAACTAAGCGCGGCGATCAGAATCAGCGCATTGAGGATTAATGCCAAAAACGCATTGATCCCGCTCCGTTTGTAGTAAATCAGCATGACGCCAACCACCGCAATCACTCCCGCGGCGCCGGACACGATGCCGGCCTTGATCGAATCCGCGCCGAGCGACGGACCCACGGTGCGCTCTTCCAGGTATTCGACGCTGGCCGGGAGCGAGCCGGCCCTAAGATTCAAGGCCAGATCCGCGGCTTCGTCATGATCGCCGATTCCGGTGATCACTCCGTTGTCGCTGATTTTGCTCTGAATGGTCGGCGCGCTCACCACCGTTTTATCCAATACAATGGCGAGCCGGTTCCCCACATTGGCGCCAGTGAACCGCTCAAAGCGCTTCGCGGCATCCTGGGTCAGAACAAAAGCGGTCTCCCAGCGGCCCATATCTCCCTGCTGGGGTCTGGCGTCGCGGAGATCGCGGCCGGTGACCACCGGGGTCCGCGAGAGAATATAAAATTCCTGCGGCGCGCCGCCGCGGGTCGTGCTTCCTAAAATCTGCGAATTGAGCGGAAGAATGCCACCCTTGCTGGCCATGGCTTCTTCGCGCGAGCCGAATGGGCCGCCCAGTACTTCGTCGAGCTCCAGCATGGCCGTGGTTTTAAGAATCTGCTTGATCCGCGCCGGATCGTCCACGCCCGGAAGCTGCACCAGGATCTCGGCCTCGCTTCCAGGCCCGCTGCCGCCCCGCTGCTGCACACTCGATTCGGCCAGGCCCAACCCGTTGATCTTGCGTTCGATGGTATTCATGCTTTGCGTCAGCGTATCCGCTTTAAGCTTCAGCGCGTAGCTCGGCTGCATGGTGATGCGGTAATCGGTCTGATTCACAGGAGTCAGAATCCACTCCGAGCCGAAGTCGTCGTTGACGATAGTCCGGAAATTCCCAGCTTTGGTGGCGGGAATGCCCTTCACATTTACCTGAATGGTATCGGCCTGCTGAATCGTAGCCGGATCGTTGCGCGACAGGTCCGTGTAGTCGATACTGGCCTTCCGCAAGTCATCCTTCAGGCGGTTAATTACCGTATCAGCCTCGGCTTTGAAAGCATCCTGGAGCTGAACCTGGAGCACTAGCTGGCTGCCGCCCTTCAAGTCCAGACCGAGCCGAATGTTCTTTTTCCAGTTCTCGGCTAGCTCGGCCATCGATTTGGGCACGCCGATGATTCCGTAAATGCAGATCAGAATCACGGCCACGATGGTAATGGCCCTGATTTTAAGATTGCTTTTCATGGGTGGTTACTTCTTTTCCTCGAGGGCTTTCTCTGCGCTGACGACGCTCGAAACCGCGCTGCGCGCCACCTGCAGCTTGATATTATCCGGCTTTACCCGCAGGACGACTGCGTCTCCCGAGATACTGATTATCGTTCCTATAATACCGCCAGTCGTGAGCACTTCGCTACCGGCCTGAAGACTGGCCAGCATCTCGGATTGTTTTTTCTTCTGGCGCTGCATGGGCATAAACACCAGAAAATAAAAAATAGCGACGATAAAAATCAGCGGCAGAAAGCTTAAGGCGGGATTGCTCGCGGGCTGCTGCTGAAGGAGAAAACCGAAGTATTGCATCTGAAAGGTATTTTACTGGGTTGCTAAATGAGCCGCGCGCTGGGCGCGAAGGTACTCCGGGTACTTTCCAATCAATATAGCCTGCCTGATCTGTCGCATTATGTCAAGGTACCGGTGAAGATTGTGAAGCGTGGCGAGAGTGGAAAAGGTCATCTCACCGGCCAAAAAGAGGTGGCGCAGGTAGGCGCGCGAGAACTGGCGGCAGGTGTAACAGGAACAAGTCTCGTCGACGGGGCGGGGATCGTCCTTGTACTGGGTCTGCTTAATGATAATACGCCCCGAGGAAGTGAATAAGTACCCGTTACGGGCGTTGCGCGAAGGCAGTACGCAGTCCATCATATCGATGCCGCGAGCGACATATTCGGGAAGCTCATCCGGCATACCGACACCCATGACATAACGGGGCCGGTCGCGCGGAAGCAGGAGCGAGGCGACCTCAGCCATTTCCAGGCTGAGTGCGCGAGGTTCACCGACCGAGAGTCCGCCGATGGCATACCCGTCGGCGTCCAGTTTCACCAGCTCTTCCGCGCAGTGCCGCCGGAGATCGGCGAACATCGAGCCCTGCACGATCGGAAAGCAGGCGCGAAGTCCGTCATCGTAATCGGTTCGATAGTGAGCATAAGCGGCCCCCGCCCAACGCAGGGTCCGCTCCATCGAAACACGGGCGGCTTGATGGCTGGAGGGATATTCGAGGCATTCGTCGAGGACCATCATGATATCGCTACCCAACGCGACCTGAACGTCGATGGTGGACCGAGGCGTGAACAGGTGCGGATCGCCGTTGAGATGCGAGCGGAACAGGACGCCCTCCTCGGTGATCTTGCGCAGACCGTTCAGGCTAAAAACCTGGAATCCGCCTGAATCAGTGAGGATGGCGCGCGGCCACGCCGCAAATTTATGGAGCCCGCCGAGATGCCGTATGGTTTCGTGGCCGGGACGCAGATATAGATGATAAGTGTTGGCCAAAACGATCTTTGCGTCGAGGTCGGAGAGTAAAGCGCGAGGAAGCAGGCCCTTGATGGTCCCTTGCGTGCCGACGGGCATGAATACAGGCGTTTCCACATCGCCATGCGCGGTATGAAGAACGCCGGCGCGCGCGCCCGTGGCCGGACACACTGCCTGAATTTCAAAGCGCAGCACAGATTTCATTGTAGAAGCCGGCCTATCCGGGGCTGGTAGGATAAGTAAATATCCCGCTATGGCGCTGCGGTTTTACAACACCCTGACTCAACAAGTGGAGGCGTTCACTCCCCTCCACGACAACGTAGTGCGCATGTATACCTGCGGGCCCACCGTTTATAACTACGTCCATATCGGCAATCTTCGCACCTTCACCTTTCAGGACATCCTGCGGCGCTGGCTGCGCGCGCGCGGCTACATGCTCGATCATGTGATGAACATCACCGATGTCGAAGACAAGATCATCCGCAACGCCGCCGCGCAGAATAAATCGATCGCCGAGTACACGGCGGTATTCATCCAGGCGTATCTGGACGACTGCGCAACTCTGCGCCTCGAACGGCCGGAGAGACTGGTCAAGGCCACCGACGAGATCCCGGACATGGTGGCGGCGATCGAAAAGCTCGGCGAACGCGGCTTCACCTATCAAACCGATGGCTCGACCTACTACCGGATCGCGAATTTCCCTTCCTACGGGCAGCTTTCGCACAACGATTTCGGCGGAATTCGCGCCGGCGCGCGTGTCGACGTGGATGAATACGATAAAGCCGACGCGCGCGATTTCGTGCTCTGGAAAG
This sequence comes from uncultured Acidobacteriota bacterium, assembly GCA_963799805.1. Lineage (GTDB taxonomy): Bacteria > Acidobacteriota > Terriglobia > Bryobacterales > Bryobacteraceae > Palsa-187. The sequence goes on along the minus strand of CAWCYF010000001.1, from coordinate 137,887 downwards.
CGCAAAAAGATGGCGAGCCGGGCTGGCCCGCAGGACCGCTCGGCATAGGGCGCCCGGGCTGGCATATTGAATGTTCCGTGATGGCGATGAAATATCTGGGGGAGACCATCGATATTCACTCGGGCGGCGTCGACTTGATTTTTCCTCATCACGAAAATGAGATTGCCCAATCGGAAGCATTGACGGGCAAGCCTTTCGCGCGTTTTTGGCTGCATTCGGAGCACTTGAGCATTGAAGCGCAGAAGATGTCGAAATCGCTCGGCAATTACTATACACTGCGCGATCTGCTCGGGATGGATTACACACCGGAAGCGGTACGTTATCTGCTGGCATCGGTGCCGTATCGCAAGAAACTGAACTTTACCTTCGACGGACTCAAGGCCGCGGCCACTTCGATTGAACGGCTCCGAAATTACAAACTTCGGCTTGAAACCGCAAAGTTCACGGATGGCCTGAACGAAAAACTCGCGGATCGCACGGCCGCCGCCACCGAGGCTTTCAATCAGGCCCTGGATGACGATCTGAATACCGCCGAAGCGCTGGCGGCCGCGTTTGAATACGTCCGCGATGTCAACACTACCATGGACGCGGGCGAGTTCCTTGCTGAAAATCGGGCCGGCGCGCTCGAATTCCTCATCCGCTTCGATTCGGTCTTCGATGTGTTGCGGCCCTCCGTGAGTGCGAGAGGGATGTCGGACACTGAAGTGGATGCGCTGATCGCGCAGCGTAATGCCGCGAAAAAGAGCCGCGATTTCGCGCGCGCCGATCAAATTCGCGCAGATCTAGCCGGGCAAGGTGTCATTTTGGAAGATACAAAAGAAGGAGTGCGCTGGAAACGCCAATGAAAATCGAATCCAAAGTAGTTCACAGCGGCGACCGGAAGAAGGCGGGAGGGTTCGTGCCGGTCACCACGCCCATCTACACGGCGGCGAGTTATTTCTACGATTCGATGGACCAGCTCGATCGCGTTTTCGGACGAGAGGAGAAAGGTCCCTCGTACGCGCGCTACGATAATCCGACGACCAGCGCGCTCGAGGAGCTGGTCAATGAGCTTGAGGGCGGACATGGCGCTCTCGCCTGCGCCTCGGGGATGAGCGCAGTGCATATGGCATTGCTAGCGGCGTTGCTCGATCGGCCCAAGCGCGTGGTCGCCTCAAACGATCTCTACGGCGCGACCAGCAATCTGCTGATGAATATTTTTGAGCCTCTCGGAATCGAAACCACGTTCGCCGATTTTTGCAATCTGGCCGCGCTGGAGCAGGTGGTCACGGAGAGTAAGCCTGGAGCGTTGATCATGGAGACCGTTTCAAACCCGCTGCTCCGCGTAGGCGCGATGGACAAGATCGCGGAAATAGCAAAACATGCCGGCGCGCCCCTCTTGGTTGATAATACTTTCTCCACACCGCTACTGATCCGCCCGCTGGAATTGGGCGCGAATATCGTGGTGCACAGCGCGACAAAATACATGGCCGGGCATGGCGACGTGCTGGGCGGCGTGATTGTGGCGGACCAGGCGCATATCGACACGATCCGAACTCTCTCAAGAACTATCGGACCGGTGATGAGTCCTTTCGAGGGTTATCTGACCATGCGCGGCATCAAGACGATGAGTCTCCGCGTGGAACGGCAATGCGCCAACGCCTGCAAAGTGGCTTCATGGCTTGCGACGCACCCGCGAGTCGACCGAGTTCATTTCACGGGCGATCCCGCTCATCCCGACGCAGCCACAATTAAGCGGCTGTTCCCGAAGAATCTCTACGGCGCAATGGTGGCGTTTGAATTGAAGGACGCCGGCCGAGAGGAAGTGTTCGAATTCATGGACAGGCTGAAGATGATCGTACGGGCGACATCGTTAGGGGACGTACACACGATGATGCTTTATCCGGCCATGTCGTCCCATCGGGATCTGGCGCCCAAGCACCGTCAGCGCCTCGGCATCCGCGATAACCTGGTGCGTATCTCCATCGGAATTGAGGCGCCTGAGGACATCGTTGCGGATCTGGAGCAGGCATTCGGTTCTGCTATAGTGTAATTTCATGTCTGTCGCAAAGTATCATCGCCGCCATCTTCATCACCATGGGCATGCCTCACCGCGACGGGCTCACTCCTAAAACAGAAACCAGATTGAAAAGGATTCGGGAGCCCGCCGCAGATGGCGGGCTTTCTTTTTGGCGCATAAATTATGGAACTCGATTTCAGCAAACTCGATGGACTGGTCGCGGCGGTAATTCAGGACGATAAAAGCGGCCGCGTGTTGATGGTCGGATTCATGAATGAAGAGGCGTTCCGGCGCACTGTGGAAACGGGCTACGCGACTTTCTTCAGCCGATCGCGTAACAAATTGTGGCTCAAGGGCGAGAGCTCGGGGCACCGTTTAGCGGTGAAAGACATTTCCACGGATTGCGACCGCGACGCCCTGCTGATCAAGGTGGAAGCGCTCGGGCCAGGAGTATGTCACAAAGGCTACGAAAGCTGTTTTTTTCGCCGGCTAGAGGATGGGCAATGGGTGGAGAACGAGGCGCGAACATACGATCCGGGCGCAGTGTATGGCGACTAACGCGATGAGGCTCAAGCTTGGAATTCCCAAGGGAAGTCTGGAAAATGCCACAGTCGAACTATTTCGGCGCGCAGGATTCCAGATCACGATCAGCAGTCGTTCCTATTTTCCGGCGATCGACGATCCGGAAATGGAGTGCATGTTGATCCGCGCGCAGGAGATGGCGCGCTATGTCGAAGACGGCGTGCTCGATGCCGGACTCACCGGGCGGGATTGGGTAGAGGAGGGCCAGGCCAAAGTGCAGACGGTCGCGGATCTCATTTACGCCAAGCAGAGCTTCGGAAAAGTGCGGTGGGTGCTAGCGGTGCCGGAAACGTCGGCGTTCCACTCGGTGAAGGATCTGGAAGGCAAAACGATTGCTACGGAGCTGGTGGCGGCAACCAGGCGATACCTGGAGTCGAACGGCGTGAAGGCGAAAGTCGAGTTCAGTTGGGGCGCAACCGAGGTCAAGCCGCCGGTGCTAGCCGACGCGATCGTAGAAGTGACGGAGACGGGATCCTCGCTTCGCGCGAACAAGCTGAGGATCATTGAAACCGTGCTTGAATCGAATACACAGTTGATTGCGAATGTCGACTCCTGGCGGGACGCGGTGAAGCGGCGCAAGCTGGAAGACGTCAAAATGCTGCTGGAGGGCGCAATCAACGCGATGAATAAAGTGGGGCTCATGCTGAATGTCGAAACGAAAAATCTTCAGAGGGTCCTGGCGGTGCTGCCCGCATTAAAGAATCCGACCATTTCACATCTCAGCAATGAAGAGTGGCTGGCGGTGAACACCATCCTCGAAGAATCCACAGTGCGTTCGATCCTTCCGCGTTTAAAAGACGCAGGAGCTCAAGGAATCGTCGAATATCCGCTGAATAAAATCGTGATGTGATGATCAGAATCCTCGATTACAAAGATGCACGGGCGCTGATCGCGCGAAAAGCCGCGCGTCTCGAAGAGGCTGAGCGAGTGGTCGCCCCGATACTCGCCGATATACGCACGCGAGGCGACGCGGCTCTGCTTGAATATGCCCGAAAATTCGATGGTTTCGAGGGCGCGAATCTGCGCATTCCCGTAGAAGGCGCATTAGCGCCGGAGTTCGAATCCGCCGCCGTTCTGGCCGCGCAAAATATTCGCGAGTATGCGCAAACCCAGCTTCCTCGCGAGGAAATCCGCCAGTACGCCGACGGACGACGTGTAGGGCAAATTGTGCGTCCGCTCGATTCGATGGGCGCGTATATTCCCGCCGGGCGCTATCCGCTGCCGTCGACTCTGCTGATGACGATTATCCCGGCGCAAGTGGCGGGGGTCGCGAGGACCTGCGTGGCGTGTCCCCATCCGACTGCCGAGATTCTCGGCATCGCGGCGTGGCTCGGGATATCGCAGATGTTCCGTATGGGAGGCGCGCAGGCGATCGCGGCGCTAGCCTATGGAACAGAGACCGTACCGAAAGTGGACCGCATTGTTGGGCCGGGGAATATCTACGTCGCCGCGGCCAAGAAACTGATCGCGGGAGACGTGGGCATTGATTTCATCGCTGGGCCAACGGAAATCGTGATCATCGCCGCGGAAGGAAACGCGCGGTGGCTCGCCGCGGACATGCTGGCGCAGGCGGAGCACGATGTAAACGCGTCGTCGATTCTTTTGACTACTTCGCGCGCGCTGGCTGAGGCCGTTGGCGCTGAAATCGAGCGGCAGCTTACGAGTTTATCCACAGCGGTGGTGGCACGCCCGTCAATCGAATCAAATGGCGCCATTATTATGGTCGATGCTCTCGAACGTGCGATTGAATTTTCAAATCAGCTCGCGCCGGAACATTTGAGCCTTCACGACGCGACCCTGCTGCCCGCGGTCCAGCACGCGGGCAGCGTGTTCCTCGGTCCATGGAGTCCGGAGGCCGCCGGCGATTACGCCACGGGGCCAAATCACGTGCTGCCGACGTCGGGAGCGGCGCGATTGCGGGGCGGCCTCTCGGCGGCGGATTTCGTGAAGATCATTTCAGTCCAGGAACTCACGCCGGAGGGACTGGAAAAGCTGACACCGGCAATCGCCACGCTGGCGCGAGCCGAAGGTCTGGAGGCGCATGCGCGCTCGGCAGAGGTGCGCCGCTGTGCTTGATGGACCGATTCCTCGCGAAGCCGTGATCCGAATGGCGCCCTATTCCCCGCCCACCGGCGGGCGCGCCGATAAACTGCGCCTCGATTTTAATGAAAATACGGTGGGTTGCTCGCCGCAGGTCGTCCAGTTTCTGCACGAGCGCCTCACCGCCAGCCAGCTCTCGATGTATCCAGAATATTCGAAGGCGATCCGGGAGCTTGCCGCTTATTTCAGCGCCTCCGAAGATGAGTTCACGCTTACCAACGGCACCGACGAAGCGATCCAGCTCCTGATCAACACGTATGTCGACAATGGCGACGAGGTGCTGCTATTGAAGCCTTCCTACGCGATGTATCGTTTTTATGCGGAGCTCGCAGGGGCTTCCGTCCGCGAGATCGAGTACCAAGGCGGGAATTTCGGATTTCCACTCGGGGAATTGCTCGAGAATCTGCGGCCGGCAACGCGCGCCGTGCTGATCGCGAATCCGAACAACCCGACCGGAACCGGCATCGAGCTTTACGGTATCCGCGACATTCTGGAGACTGCGCCGCACGCGGCGATTCTGATCGACGAGGCGTATTTTGAATTTTTCGGAATCAGTGCGCTTGAAGGAATTCGCGACTATCCCAATCTCTTCGTGAGCCGGACCTTTTCGAAGATTTACGGAATGGCTGCGATGCGCTGCGGATGCCTGTTCTCCCGCGCGGAAAATATACGATGGATTCGCAAGGCGCAATCGCCCTATAGCGTGAACACGCTGGCCGCGATCGCGGCGCGGGCGGCCATTCGGGATCGCGGGCATGTCGAGAAGTGGGTAGCCGAGGTGCTGAAAGCGCGAGCGCTGGTTTGCGCGGGATTCGCGCGAATGGGAATCGAATATGTTCCCAGCTACGCGAATTTCGTTTTGTTTCACGCCGGGGAGCGCGCTATCCCGATTCGCGACGCTTTACGCGAGCGGGGCGTGCTGGTTCGCGATCGTAGTTACGAAATTCCCGGATGCGTGCGCGTCACTATCGGCACTTGTGAACAAATGGAGCGGTTCCTGACGGAATTGGAGAAGGTATGGACCCGCTGATCGTTTTCGATATGGACGGGGTGCTGGCGGAGGTATCCGAGTCGTATCGCGAAGCTATTGTTCAGACGGTGGAGCATTTCACGGGTCAACGCATCGAACGCGATCTGATTCAGGAGTACAAAAATCGAGGTGGTTGGAACAACGACTGGGCGCTGTCGCAACGGATCGCGGCCGATCTGGGAGTGAAGGTCGATTACAGCCGAATCATCGATCGTTTTAACGAGATCTTCCTCGGCCGCAATGGCGACGGATTGATTCAGCGCGAGCGCTGGTTTCCTCAGCCGGGTTTACTGGAGCGCCTGATGGAGCGATTCGAACTGGCGATCTTCACAGGACGCCTTCGTTACGAACTCGATATTTCCCTGCTTCGCTTCTGCACGAACCTGCGCTTCGATCCCATCATCTGCGCCGACGACATCACCGCAGCCAAACCCGCCCCAGACGGCCTTCTGGCGATTCAGCGGATGAGGCCGGCATCGAAGCTGATATATGTCGGAGATACAGTGGACGATGCACGCGCATCGCGGGCGGCCGGCGTGCCATTCATCGGAATCGTCGCTCAATCTCATTCACGCCGGGAGGAAATAATCGATCTTTTCAAGCAGGAGCGCGCCGTAGCCATTCTCGAAAACATCAATGAAATCGAAGAGGCATTGTGAAAGCGCGCGTCGCAACTATCGAGCGCAATACGAAAGAGACCCGTATCGCGGGAACCCTCAGGATCGAGGGGCGAGGAGTTTACCAGGTCTCCACCGGTATCCGGTTCTTCGATCACATGTTGGAGCTCTTCTCGAAACACGGCGGCTTCGATCTGAAATTATGCGCCGAGGGCGACCTCGACGTCGATCAACATCACACCGTGGAAGATGTGGGTATTGTGATCGGTCAACTATTTGCAAGCGCATTGGGTGATCGGCGAGGCATTAATCGCGCGGGCTATTTCGTGCTGCCGATGGACGAGACGCTGGCAGTGGTCGCGCTCGATTTAGGCGGAAGGCCCGCGCTGGTTTATAAAGATCGCGTAAGAGTGCGGCTGGTGGGGGATTTGCAGAGCGAGCTGGTCGAGGATTTCTTCGGTGGATTCGTGAACCACGCCGGGGCGAATCTGCACGCCAAGGTTCTGTATGGGCGTTCCAGTCATCACAAACTCGAGGCGATCTTCAAATGCTTCGCGCGCGCTTTGAAGTATGCCTGTTCGAAAGACCGCCGGTTACGCGGGCAGTTGCCGTCCACAAAGGGGCTGCTATGAAGGAGACGCTGTTATGATTTCGATTCTCGACTATGGAGCCGGCAATCTTCGCTCGGTAGAGAATACACTCAGTGCGATCGGGACGGACTACCAATTGGTGCGGGATTCGGATGGACTGCGTCTTGCTACTAAAATCATCCTGCCGGGCGTCGGGCACTTCGGCCAGATGATGCGCGCGCTCGACCAGATGGAGGTGCGCGCGGCGCTGGTGGAGCGAATCCGCGCGGGCGTTCCGTTTCTGGGGATCTGCCTAGGACTGCAGGCGCTGTTCAGCTCGAGCGACGAAGCGCCCGAGGAGCGGGGCCTCGGTCTTCTGCAGGGAAGCGTGAAGCGCTTCCAAGGCGCTATGCGCATCCCGCACATGGGATGGAATCAGCTTGAACCTCGGCGCGACTCGCGGCTCCTGAAGGGTACGGGTGTGAAACCGTACGTATATTTCGCGCACAGCTATTATGTGCCGCTGGTCGCAGAGGCTGCGGCTGCTTGCAATTACACGCTTCCCTACACGGCGGTCCTCGAGCACGAGACCATTTGCGGGGTGCAGTTTCATCCCGAGAAATCAAGCTCGATTGGGCTGCGAATCGTGCGGAACTTTGTCGAAACCTGAGCATGTTAGCCAAGCGCATCATCCCCTGCCTGGATGTCACCGGCGGCCGTGTGGTGAAAGGCGTGAATTTCGTGAATCTGCGCGATGCGGGGGACCCGGTCGAGCTTGCGGCCCGATATAACCAGCAAGGCGCAGATGAGCTGGTATTTCTCGACATTACGGCATCGAGCGATGATCGCCAGACCATGGTGGACGTGGTGGCGCGTACCGCGCGCGAGGTGTTCATTCCGCTAACGGTCGGCGGCGGAATCCGGACAGTGGAAGATGCGCGGCGCATCTTGCACGCCGGAGCCGACAAGGTCAGCGTCAATACCGCGGCGGTCCTCCGGCCCGATCTGATTTTCGAATTGTCTCAGGAGTTTGGCGCGCAGGCGGTGGTGTTAGCGATCGACGCGCGAGGGCGAGTTGTTCATACTCGCGGCGGCCGGCAGGGCGAAGCGCTCGATGCGGTCGAGTGGGCGCAACGCGGAGAGCAACTCGGCGCGGGCGAGATTCTGCTCACCTCGATGGACACCGACGGAGTGCGGACCGGCTTCAATTGTCACTTGACGCGGGCGGTGCGCGAAGCGACGCACATTCCTGTGATTGCCTCGGGCGGCGCAGGTAAGCCGGCGGATTTTTTCGACGTGCTCCAGAGTGCCGGGGCCGATGCAGCTCTCGCCGCATCGGTTTTTCACTACGGGACCTACACGGTTGGCGATCTGAAGGAATATCTCGCGGGGCGCGGCGTGCCTGTTCGACTATGATCATCCCCTGCATCGATCTGATGGATGGGCGAGTGGTTCAACTCATTCAGGGGCGCGAAAAGGCGCTCGAAGGCGACGCTCCGCTCGAGATGCTGCGCAAGTTCGCGGGGTTTCCCGAAATCCAGGTGATCGACCTCGACGCAGCCATGGGCAAGGGAGAGAATACGGCTATAGTGGAGACCCTTGTTTCTCGCGCGAAATGCCGGGTGGGAGGCGGCGTGCGTACAGCGGAACGCGCGCGCAAGCTGGTGGAGTTGGGCGCGCACCGCGTCATTGTCGGCACGGCGGCGTTTACCCCGGCGTTGAAAGAAATCGCGGCGGCAGCCGGCCGGGAACGCGTAATTGTGGCGCTCGATTCGAAGAACGGCAAGATCGTCGTCAAAGGCTGGCAAGAAGCGACCGATTTCACCGCTGAGGAAATTGTCGGACGTTTAGAGCCTTATTGCAGCGGTTTTCTGTGCACTTATGTGGATAAAGAGGGCATGATGCAGGGTACGGACCTGGCTTGGTTCCGGCGCCTGCGCGCAGCTACAGCGCACGAGCTGACGGCGGCGGGCGGGATCACCACGATCGAAGAAATTCGCGAATTATGCGCGATGGGAATCCACGCGGCGCTCGGAATGGCGATCTACACCGGCCAGCTGGCCCTGTCGGAATTGGCGAAGCTTTAGGCTTCTCACTCAATTTTCTGCACGACCAACATTTCGGTTGGCCTATCTTCTGGGGTGAGTTCCAATCCAAGCTGATGGGCCAGTTCAAACACAGCTTCAGATTCGTGCAGTTTACTGGAAGCGGAGTAATTGTAGTTCCCCTTCAAGCCAGTCGCGTCGATTACTGGCACCTTGAGCAGGCTCTCAAACATAAGCGCAACTTGTTGCATTGTTTGGGCCGTGCCAATGAGCGATCCCTCCGCACGACCCGACATCCAGTCGTCAACTTTGCTAGCTTGCTGTAGTTGAGATGAAGAATTCGGAGTGGTTGTCAGCAAGTAAATGCGCTGCATCCGCACTTCTTTTTCGATCCGCAGCCCGAACTGCCTCTCGATAGCTTCTTGAACGAGATCTCGCAACAGCTCGCTGTCGGCGACCGGTATGTAGGCCGTTACATCTTAACCCTCTTCCTCCAGCTCCTCGGGGAATAACACACGGCTCATAGGGGGTGCTCCAAAGATCCGAAATAATTACCTTCAGCGAATAATTCTTCGCGATATACCGATTTGGGCCGCCCGACGCCAGGGCGCGTGGTGTGTCTCGTTGCGCTGGCGAGATATGAATCTCATAGGATGGGGAAGCATCCAGCCCAGCCGCCGGGTCGTATGGTTGCGCCTGCGGCGGCGTTTCGAAAAGATCTGTTTCCGTTTGGTAATTCAGCACTGCCCGTACTCCGTATTCATCGGGATCACCGCGGGAGTATCCGGCAATAAAACCCAGTTGATCTACCACCACGGTCCTCGGGAAACGGGGGAGTTGGAAATTCTGGCGATTTGCAAAATGACTATCAAGCAGAATGCACCCTTGATAGGCGGTCTTCTTCAGTGCTTGATCCAAGAGAAATTCTGATCCGGCGACTACTTGAAGGAATATAACCGCTTCTCCTTGGAACTTTTGCGGGACTTTATTCCAATCGGCTATCTCTTCCGGGAAAACGTCATCCGACTCCAACGAAACCACGACGGCTTTGCCGCGCAGGCTGGCCCAATCCAAACTCGCCGGACAGTTGCCTTTTAATTTGTCCCAGGTGAGTGCAGGCGGAACATCGCCTCGGTGCTGTCCCATTGCCATCCCGGAGATCGCGCCAAATAGCATCAGCCCTGGAAGGCAGTGCTTCATACCATGCGGCTCCCGAAATCAGTCTACTTCACCGGTATGGTCCAGCGGTAGATGTGGCTTGCCTCCACGATTTCTTCTCTCTCCGGCTTCCAGTCGCCGATGCGAAACGTATGAGAGACAATGCGCGTGCCGGGCTTCAGCTCCTTGAGCAACTTGGGGCGTAGGCGAAGGTTCATCTCGGGGAGCAGATAAAGGGCGATCACTGTCGCCTGGCGAATGTCGGCGTCGAAGAGGTCATTTACCTCGAATCTTGCGAATTTTTCGACCCCGGCCTTACGCGCGTTGGCGCGGGCCTCTTCGATTCGGTCGGGGTTAATATCGATTCCGACGCCCCGCGCGCCGTACTCTTTTGCGGCGGCAACCACGATCCTTCCATCGCCGCAGCCCAGATCGTACACAACATCGTCCTTCTTTACGCCCGCCAATTTGAGCATGGCGCTAACCACCGGATCGGGAGTAGCGACAAAAGGAGCATTGATCGCGATCTGCGGAGGGCCCGAGCTCTGGGCCCCCACGAACGTAGCGAACAGCGCCGGAGCAATCGCCAAAGCGTAAAATCGCATCGCTAAGAAAGGAAACGCCCAAATCAGGCCGGCTGCGGGCCGCCTTCGAGCCTGCCCGGAACCATTCGGCCCGGCTCCGGCTTGATGACCTGCTGAGTGCCATCCCCGCTAGGCGGAGGCTGCACGTCGGCGAGCTTTTTGCCGTCGATCAACTGGTGCACTTCGCTGCCATCCAACACTTCGCGCTCGAGCAGTGCTAGAGCGATGCGCTCCAGCGCGTCCGCGTGGTCTTCAATCACGCGGCGGGCCCGGTTGTAAGCATCCTCGGCGAGCTTCTTCACCTGCTCATCGATGCGGATAGCGGTCGCCTCGCTGTAATCGCGATGCTGCGCAATCTCGCGGCCTAGGAAGATCTGCTCCTCGCGCTTGCCGAAGCTAAGCGGCCCGAGCTCGCTCATGCCCCACTCGCAGACCATTTTGCGCGCCATCTCGGTCGCGCGCTCGATGTCGTTGCCCGCGCCGGTGGTGATGTGATGCATGAAAATTTCTTCGGCGATGCGGCCACCCATCAGAATGGAAAGCTGCGCCTCCAGATAGTCCTTGTTATAGGAGTGCTTGTCGTCGATGGGAAGCTGCATAGTGACCCCCAGCGCCATGCCGCGGGGAATGATCGTCACTTTGTGCACCGGATCCGCGTTGGGCGTCAGCGCCGCAACCAGCGCATGACCGGCTTCGTGGAAAGCGGTGTTCCGCTTCTCTTCATCGCTGATGATGAGGCTCTTGCGCTCCACTCCCATCATCACCTTGTCCTTGGCAAGCTCGAAGTCAAACTGCGTGACGACCTTACGATTCTGCCGCGCTGCGACCAGCGCCGCTTCGTTCACCAAGTTGGCAAGATCCGCTCCGGCGAAGCCTGGGGTGCCGCGGGCGAGCACCGACAGATCGACATCGTCCGATAACGGAACCTTTTTGGTATGCACTCTGAGAATGGCTTCGCGTCCCTTTACATCGGGACGTCCTACCACGACGCGACGGTCGAAGCGCCCGGGCCGCAGCAGGGCTGGATCGAGCACATCGGGACGGTTGGTCGCCGCCACCAGAATGACGCCTTCGTTCGATTCAAAACCGTCCATTTCAACCAGTAACTGGTTGAGCGTCTGTTCGCGCTCATCGTGGCCGCCGCCGAGGCCGGCTCCGCGATGTCTTCCTACCGCATCGATCTCATCGATGAAAACAATGCAGGGAGCGTTTTTCTTTCCTTGTTCGAACAGATCGCGTACGCGGCTCGCGCCCACCCCGACGAACATTTCGACGAAATCCGAGCCGGAAATGGAAAAGAACGGGACGTTCGCCTCACCGGCGATAGCGCGCGCCAGCAAGGTCTTGCCAGTGCCAGGCGAGCCGATCAGCAGCACCCCTTTGGGAATGCGACCGCCGAGCTTCTGAAACTTCTGCGGCTCGCGCAAAAATTCGATGATCTCCTGCAGCTCTTCTTTAGCCTCTTCCACGCCCGCAACATCCTTGAAGGTAACCTTCTTCTGCTGTGAGGAGTGAAGCCGCGCGCGACTCTTCCCGAAGCTGAGTGCTTTATTGCCGCCGCTCTGCATCTGGCGCATCATAAAAATCCAAAATCCCAGCAGCAGAAGGAACGGGATGGTGTTCATCAGGATGTTGACCCAATTCCCGCCGTTATCCTTCTCTACGCGGAAGGAAACGCCTTTGTCGAGCAGCAGCGTAGTGAAGTCGTTATAGCTGGGGGGAACGGTGGAGTGGAACTCGTCGCCGTTTTTGTATTTTCCGTGGATGTCGCCGGTGGTGCTGTTGAAGATGACGCTGTCGACCTTCCCGTCTTTGACCTGCTTCACCAAGTCCGAGAATTGCGGCTGCGCGCCGGGCGGCTTACTAGTCTTAAAAACGGCCCATACCAGGATCACCAGACACAGAATGATCAGCCACAGGACCGCGTTTCTTACGCTTGAATTCATGAAATCTCCCACACAACTGTACGGATATAGGACGCGGAAACCCTTAGATACGATTCAACGGGCATTATCTGCTTTCGGGATCAGCTTCCACGATCCGAAGAACTGGTCCGGCGCTATCCTCGGCCGCGAATTCCTGAGCGGGGCCAAACTGCCGGGTCCACAGGATCTCGCTTCCATTCGTAAGGATCGGCCAAAAGCGGCGACGCCAGGAGGGGATCCGCGCTTTTTGAAACATCTGTTGAATCTTCTGCTCACAGGATTGTCCTACCGGGCGATAACGATCACTGTGCCGCCACCCACGTAATTCGAGACCCGCGACACTCCGCCCCTGGGACGCTTCCAACTTCAGGTTAGCACACGCAGAATCGTGTGCTTCTCGTGTGAGCTCCGGAGGGGCGATTTCGATTCGGATGGCGGTAGCGCCATCCGGCGCAGCGTATGTGCCGGGAATCGCTACGGGAACCGGAAGGACCGGACTGGCGGGCACAGGACGGGTAAGGCGAATCCATTCGAAAGATCGAAGCACGTCCAGGCCAGGCAGCCGCATCGCCCCACTGGCGGGGAGGCGCTGGGCAAGCTCGATAATTCGCTCCACGTGCCTATACTCGACGCGCCGCAGGTCGCCTTTGGCGAGCGAGATCGCGCGACGGACCAGCCGGCGGGCTGCGGCGCGAGGGAGTGCGGCCAATTCCGCCGCTCGAATCTCGATGGCACCCCACGCGGACACGAGGAGATCCGGCGCCAGACGATCAAGTTCGTTTGCCCACCAACGCTGCTCTTCCCGCGCCAGGTCCGATAGGCGCGCGAGCGCCGTAGTAATTTGCGGATTCCATTCGCGCGCAAGCTGCGGCAGCAGATTGTGGCGGATGCGGTTGCGGGCGAACCTCGGCTCATGATTTGTCGCGTCTTCGCGCCATGAGATTCCTCGCGTGCGAAGAAATTCTTCCGCTTCCGCGTGCGTCGCGTCGATCAAAGGCCGGATGAAGGCTTCAGAAATTACCGGATAGATTCCTACTAAGCCGTCCAGACCGGAGCCGCGCAGAAGCCGCAAGAGCACCGTTTCAGCCTGATCGTCGCGCGTATGCCCGAGCGCCACGCGGCCGGCCGCACCGCTGCGAATCAATCCCGAGAAAAAGCTCTGGCGAGCCACGCGTCCGGCCTGCTCCAGATTGTCGCGAGCGGCGCTTACTTGAGCCTCGGCGCGATAGAAACCCAAGCCGAGGTTCGCGGCGATGGCGGCCACGAAGCGCTCATCCTCATCCGATGCCTCGCCCCGCAGTTTGTGATTGAAGTGCGCGATGCCCCCCAGCATCACGCCCGGCGTCGTTTTTTTAATTTGGGGGGCGAGCTCGCGCAATACATGCAACAGGCATACGGAATCGGCGCCGCCCGACACCGCTACCACTACGCGGGTTCCCGGCGGCAGCATGTTATAACGAGAAATGGTTTTGAGCACGCGCTCGAACACGACTGATTCCTACATTGTAAGCCTCGATATCGGAAGTTCTTCGGTCCGCGCGCTATTGTTCGATGCCGGAGCGCGCCAAATGGAGGGGTATGGCGCGCAGGCTCCCTATCGAGTCGATTCGACGCCCGATGGCGGCGCTGAAGTAAATCCCGACCAGCTGCTCCAGCTCACGGTCGACTGCCTGGATGAGTTGCATCGGCAGGTACACTCGGCCGGCCTGCGCATCGCGGCGGTGGGCGGAAGCGCATTTTGGCACAGTTTCCTGGGAGTGGGAAAGGACGGCGCCCCGACATTGCCAATCCTGCACCTGCTCGACACGCGCAGCGCGACGGAAGTAGGACGTGTTCCGGATACTCATGCCCGAACCGGTTGCGTTCCACATTCGAGCTATTGGCCGGCGAAGCTCCTATGGCTTCAACGAACACATCCCGCGGAGTTCGCGGCCACCTCCCGATGGCTTTCTTTCCCCGAATATCTTTTTGAAAAATGGTTCGGGCGCGGCGGTAGTTCCACCTCGATGACGTCGGGCTCCGGTCTGTGGAACCAGCAGGCTAACGATTACGATGAGAAAACACTGGCCGCGCTGCCCATTGATCGCGGGCAGCTCGCCGCGCCCGCGGACATGGATCAGCCGCAAAATGAGTTGACGCCCGAATACCGCGCTCTATGGCCGGATTTCGACGGCGTGCCGTGGTTTCCAGCGCTCGGCGATGGCGCTTGCGACAATCTGGGCAGCGGCTGTATTTCACCCGACCGCTTTTCCCTGAGTGTAGGAACTACAGGGGCCATGCGCGTGGTGATCGATTCGCCGGCGGTAGAAATTCCACCCGGCCTGTGGTGTTACCACGTCGACCGTAAACGATTTGTGATGGGCGGAGCGCTTTCAAACGGGGGAAACGTTTTTGCGTGGATGAAGCGCACGCTGATCTTACCCAAGGACCTCGAGGCTCGCCTTGAAAGCTCGCTGCCCGGAGAACACGGGCTGACATTCCTGCCTTTCTTTTCAGGCGAGCGATCGCCCTACTGGCGTTCCGACCTGCGCGCCGCTATCACCGGAATCTCATTAGCCACAGAACCGTTCGATATCCTGCGCGCCTCGCTCGAAGCCGTGGCTCTGCGCTTCCGGGAGATTCATGGAATTCTTGCGAGCCGTTTCCCACCTTCGCAAGTGATCGCGTCCGGGGGCGCACTGTTGCATTCCTCCGGATGGACGCAGATGATGGCGGACGCGCTCGGCCGTCCAGTGGTGGCCTGCACGGAGCCGGAAGCTAGTAGCCGGGGCGCAGTGCTGTGGACCCTTGAACGCATCGGCGCGATCGCAGACCTGGGCGCTCTTCCGGCGTCACTGGGATCTGTGCACGAGCCTCGGCCGGAGCATCGAGCCGCGTACGACCGGCTGTCATCAGAAGAATCGGCATTGTACGGGAAGCTGTTCGGAGCTCAGGTATGAACCCCGATATTCAAGGTCGCGCCGCCCGTGTGCGGCTTCTGCTGATGGATGTGGACGGTGTGCTGACCGACGGCCATTTGATCTATGTTCCAGGCCCGGACGGGAAGATCGTCGAGACCAAAGCCTTCGATTCCCAGGACGGAATCGCGCTGCAATGGTTGAACTGGCACGGCGTTCAGACCGGCGTGATCAGCGGGCGTGTTTCCCCGGCGACGGCGGAGCGTGCACGCCAGGTGAAGATGACTTATATATATCAGGGTCACATCGAGAAAATTCCGATTCTCGAGGAGATTCTTGCAAAAAGCGGAATCGCGCCCGATGAAACCGCGTATATGGGGGACGATCTGACGGACGTGGTCGTAATGCGTCGTATCGGATTTGCCATCGCGCCCGCCAACGCACGGCCCGAAGTGAAACGCGCCGCGCATCATGTCACTGTGGCGGCGGGGGGCTCGGGCGCGGTCCGCGAAGTAATCGAGATTTTGCTCCAGGCGCAAGGGCATTGGGCGGATATTCTCGAAAAATACGAAGTCGATGAGCGCCGGTCTGAGTAGGATCTAATGGTGATTGTGAAATTCGGGATCGAAATTATAGCCGCGTCCGAGCCCGGCGTGCTGCATGCGCTGACGGGCGTCATCGCGCAGCATCAGGGCAATATCGTGAGCGTTGAGATTGTCGAACAGAACCAGCGCGAAACACGGATTGTCTTCGAAATTGTCTTTGAAGTTGGGGCACCGGGCGAACCCGCCTTGCTGGTGGACGCGATCGGGCAGCTTCCCGTGGTAACTCACGCCGCCCAGGTTGAAACCATGGAAAGGGTCTATGGCAAGCGCATCATCATCATGGGCGGCGGCGCTCAGGTGGGACAGGTCGCGCTGGGTGCGATCACAGAGGCGGACCGGCACAATATTCGCGGAGAGCATATCTCAATCGACACGATTCCGCTGGTGGGTGAAACTCAGCTCGCCATCGCCGTCCGCGCCAGCGCCAGGCTGCCGCGGGTCAAGGCGATCGTATTGGCCGGGTCGCTGATGGGCGGCGAGATCGAGCAGGCCGTACGCGAGGTCCGCCAGCTGGGTCTGATGGTGGTGAGCCTGAACATGGCCGGAAGCGTTCCCGACGCCGCGGATCTGGTGGTCACCGATCCGGTGCAGGCCGGAGTGATGACGGTGATGGCGGTAGCCGATACGGCTAAATTCACGCTGGAACGGCTTAAGCGGCGCGTGTTTTGAGCTCGCGGCACGCGGCGGATCAGGCCGTCAGGGTTTCAAGCGACCGGAACTCGCGCCGGAGCATTTCTAGGTCCTGCTTTACTTGGGCGAAATCTCCCCGGCCAGCGGCCTGTTCGATACGGCGCGCGCACTCGCTCAGACTGTCCGAAGCAAGCTGTTCGGCGGCGACTCCGATCATTTTGGCTTCCTCCTCGAGCGTCCCTTGATCGGCACGCCCGGCCGCGCTTTCCAATCTTTCAAGGCGCTCCGGCGCGAGCTGTAAAAAGAGCTGGAGCATCTCATCCATCAGCGCCGAGTCCTCTTGCATCAGACGATCGGCCAACGCGCGTTCGAGCGGGCTGGTACGCTCGATGGGAGCCTGATTCGATCCGGCCGCGAGGTGCTTCTCGATGGTCGAGATCAAATGCGCCGGCTGGACCGGTTTCGAAATATAGGCATCCATGCCCGCCTGCAGGCAGCGCTCGCGGTCGCCGGTCATCGCGTGGGCTGTCATCGCGACAATCGGAATTCGGTTCCATAGGGGATTGCGCCGGATGCAGCGAGTCGCCTCCAGCCCGTCGAGCACAGGCATCTGCACATCCATCAGGATCAGGTCGTAAGCGGCTACCTTCAGCTTATCCAGCGCTTCGCGCCCATCGCCAGCCACTTCAATGAGAAAACCCTTCTTGCGCAGGATGGCCAGAACGACTTTCTGATTCACCACGTTATCCTCGACCAGCAGCAACCGGACGCCCGCAGAGGATGCGAATGGCGGGCTATCGTGGATCTCCTGGCTCGCCGGCGCCGGCGCAATCGAGGCAGCGGGAGCCGACTCACATACAAGCGTCACCGAAAACGTGCTGCCTTGGCCGACCTGGCTTTCGACGCTGATCTGGCCCCCGCACATGCCCACCAGTCGCCGGGTAATCGACAGGCCGAGTCCCGTCCCGCCGTATTGTCGCGTGATGCTGCCGTCGGCCTGGGTGAATTTCTCAAAGATAGCAGCTAGTTTGTCGGCTGGAATCCCGGGGCCGGTGTCGTAAACCTGAAGCCTCACATCGATGCGCCCGTCCACGCGCGGCGTGGAATGCAGGCGCATGCCTACCTCGCCGCGGTCGGTAAACTTGATTGCGTTCGATAACAGGTTCGCGACGATCTGCCGGACTCGCAACGGATCGCCCAAGACCTGCAGTGAGGTGGCCGACTCGGCGTGGAATCGCAAATCGATCCGCTTTTGCGCGGCTCTTGCCATGTACGATTTCATGCAATCTTCGACAACACGGCTGATATCGAACGGGATCTTTTCGAGAATCATCTTTCCGGCCTCGATCTTGGCCAGATCGAGAATATCGTTCAGAAGCGCCAGCAAAGAGTAGGCGCAACGCTGAGCAATCTCGAGCTGCTCGCGTTGCTCCGTATCGACCGCACCATCGAGCACCAGGTCGAGCATTCCCAGCAACCCATTCATAGGCGTCCGAAGCTCATGAGACACATTGGCCAGAAATTCGCTTTTGGCCTGGCTGGCCGCGAGCGCGCTATGCTTGGCCTTCTCCAGTTCCGCTGTGCGCTGGCGAATGCGTTCTTCGAGGAGCTCCTGGTGCTGGCGTATTTCCTCCTGCGATGCCGCAAGAGTCTCGATCATACGGTTGAAACTTTCGCCCAGGTATTGGATTTCATCGCCCGTCGGGCTTACTTGGATAGGGTCGAACCGTCCTTCCCGAACCGAAGTGATGCCCGCCTGTAATAGCGCCAGCGGACGGGCCAGCAAGCGCATGGTGAAGCGCGAGATCGCCACTGCCACGACTACCACGATCACGCACAGAATCACTCCCTTGGCGAGGTCGAAAGAGTGCCGGTAAACGTCCCAGCAGAGAATCATTACGACTACCCACAACACCAGGATGCCGGTGAAGAGGGAGAACTTCGACGATAACGAGCGAAACTTCTGGGGATGGTCCTGGTCCACTGTTATTATGTTCGGATGTTTCCACTCAGAAGGACCATTAGACGGAGACCTTAGTACCCGTCATATTCCCGTGTAGCTCCACGAGACACTCGTTCCATTGGGAAGGCTTCAGATCAAGGCAGCGCGATCAACGGCAATTCTACATGGAAAGCACCCCGAAGCTTCCTAACTGTTTCGTTCGCATCCAGTCCGATGTGGCAGCTTTCTACGACTACGTAGATTGCAGTAAGTAACAGCGTATCGCTGATCAATGAATCTTCTAAAGGCTTTTCATCCAAATGACGACCGCCGTGGGATGCTTTATTTCGGCGCAAGCATACGCGATCGACGAACTCGTCGACATTGAAGCTTGCCGAGACATTTGATTTTACAAATATCTTTGGCAACTCCTGCTTCAACACGTAAGGAGGCGGCTGACTATTGTTGAGTTTTTTGATAAAAGTCTCGAGTTCGGGGACGGAGGGCAGCGCCTGCCGCAAGGCCGTCTTTGCCGTATCCAGCTGATCTATTGTCAGGAGCTTATACCCGGATTTGTCTATGACTCCCTCAAGCGCTTGAAAGATGGCAAGGAATCTATTCACCGAAAAGATATAGGGTTCCTCTAGCGAATATCGATAAAGGTATCTGCTTCGCAAGTAGTCTTGATTTGTTACATACCACTTTTCCAGGACCTCGGAAAACGACAATGATACAGCCTGTTGCGGAAGAATTAAGGTATGCGCTACCCAAGTATGCTGGCGCTCAGATACAGGGCGAACGGCGCGGAAATGAACTCGGTAGGGCTCATCTTCGCCGACAACCCACGCGTGGAGCTCGGTCGGATATACATATTGATGCGCAAGGAAAGAAAGAAAGACGCACAGTATATTCGCTTCTTCCAATGCTGTTGGCAGGTTGCGTGGGTTCCGAAAACAGAGACGAAAGCTAACGCCGTTATCATTGATCCACGCACTTACCGTTGCGCCAAGGGGTTGTATATCCGTTTCAAATAGAGTATGCGCGGAGGTAACCAGCGGTATGTGGAGGTCTTCGTTGGGCTGGGGGGTCAAGACGATTCCGCTGACGCATTCGCTTATGGGATCTGTGATGTACTCCTGGCCAACAAGGAGATGTCTGACTGGACTGGAGGCATTGAAGACTCGCTCCAATTGATGGTTTCTAATCTGATTCGTTATGCTTCCGGGAGGTCTAAATGGCAAAGTCAGAGCTGTGCACTTTTTCAATCGATCGGTAATGCCCCACAGGACGCTCGTGCCCGGGGGGATTTCATAGAACGAATCAAGCATTGGGAACCGAAGCTGAAACTCCTCGTCGAGTGTGATCGTCCCGAACTTTCTTCCTTGGAATCGAGCGCAGTCTTCCATTTCGCTGTGATGATTTCGGGTTTTGAATCGTTCGGTATCTGCATCTCTCCGTCGAACGTTAGGCCTGTCCGCTTGCAATTGTAACTCCGGCTTGAAATAGCCGAAACTTCTACCGGCGAAACAGCTCCAGACGTTCTCCGGCTGCTATGCTGTGCGAAGTGTCCCCTCGGCTGGCTACCTCGGTATGCGGCATTTCCCTTAAAACTCCTGTGCTGGCGGCCTCCGGTACCTATGCCTATGGGGTTGAGCTAAAAAAGTTGGTGGACTTGAGCGCGATTGGGGGCATCGTCCTCAAGGGGCTATCGCGCGAGCCGATGAACGGCAACCCTCCGCCGCGCCTGTTCGAGGTCGAAGCAGGGATGATTAATTCGGTCGGCTTACAGAACATCGGCGTGCGCGCTTTCGTCCGCGAGAAAATGCCTGAGCTGCGCAAATTGAGTACCGCCATCATCGCCAATGTGTTCGGCTACGCGGTAGAGGATTATGTGGAGGTGACGCGCGTGCTCGAGGACACCGAGGGGCTGGCGGGCTATGAGCTGAACGTCTCCTGCCCGAATACCAAACAGGGAGGCGCTTTCTTTTCAGCGGACCCGGCGCTTCTGGCCGAGGTGGTAACGTTCGTACGGCGGGCAGCCCGGCGTCCTGTAATTGTGAAGCTGTCGCCAAACGTGGCACGCATCGAGCCGATGGCGCGGGCAGCCGCAGAAGCTGGAGCCGACGCAATTTCGTTGATCAATACGGTGGCCGCGTTCGCCATCGACGCGCGCACACGTCGTCCGCGCCTGGGCGCCGGCTTCGGAGGACTCTCCGGGCCGGCCGTCAAACCTATCGCGCTGCGCCTGGTCTATGAAGCTGCGCAGGCGGTCCGGATTCCCGTGATCGGGATGGGCGGCATCGCCACCGGAACCGATGCGGCGGAGTTTCTGATTGCGGGCGCGTCCGCGGTCGAGGCCGGGACTGTGAATTTCTGGGATCCCGGCGCGCCCCTGCGGATCGCGCGCGAACTGGATGAATTTCTGCAAAGCGAGAAGATTTCCCGCGTCGCCGACCTGGTCGGAACGCTCCAATTCAAGCAAGGAGACTCATGAAAAAGATCATTTCGACCGGCCGGGCGCCCAAGGCTCTCGGGCCCTATTCGCAGGCGGTGGTGGCAAACGGATTCGCGTTCCTGAGCGGCCAGATCGCCATCGACCCCGCCAGTAACCAACTGATTCAAGGCGGCATCGTCGAGCAGACCGAGCGAGTGCTCGAGAATCTAAAGGGCTTGCTAGAGGCATCGGGCTCGTCGCTCGCGCAAGTCGTTAAAACGACAGTGTTCCTCAAAAACATGGACGATTTCGCCCAAATGAATGAGGTTTACGGCCGTTATTTTTCTGAGAATCCGCCGGCGCGGGCGACAGTGGAGGCGGCGCGGCTCCCCCGCGATGTCCGCGTCGAAATCGAATGCGTGGCGGTCGCGTAACGGTTCTGCTAGTCCCAGACCCGCGGGCGCGCCCCGCGGTATCTCCCGCCTTACATTGACTTTTCCAAGTGTTTTGCGGTATTCTAAACTCCGATAGTGTATAAGCATTCAAAACGCGGGCTCGCCGTTCAACCTGCATATCGTATGCGCAACCAATCAGTTCAAGGAGCATAGCAAGTGACACTCACCCCAGAACAAGAGAAGAATCTTCTGCAACGCGGATTCTCGCGGCGGAGCTTTGGCCGGATCGCAGCCCTGGTGGGCGCCGGAGCGTCGTCGCTGTCGTTTTACAATGAAGCAGCCTTGGCACAGGGACTTTCGAGGGTGGAAGCTCCACCCGATGCCGTCCTGATTAATGCCAATGAGAACCCGTTAGGGCCCTTGCGACGAGGCTCGCCAAGCCTGTCACAACATGGTTCAATACGGCGGACGCTACCGCTATCAGGAAGCCGGTAAGGTCCAGAAGCTATTGGCCGAGCAGGAAGGGCTAAAGCTGAATTATGTCGTGATCCATCCTGGATCGAGCGGCCCGCTTCATCAGTCGGTTCTGGCCTTCACCTCGCCCACGCGTCCTCTGATTATGGCGGATCCGAGCTATGAATCGGCCGGCCGCGCCGCGCAGCTCGTTGGCTCCAAGATCATCAAGGTGCCGCTGACCAAAGATTACGCGCACGACGTGAAGGCGATGGTTGCCGCCAGCCCGAACGCCGGTCTGATATTACATCGTCAATCCCAACAACCCGACCGGGACGCTTACGTCGCAAGCCGATCTAGAATGGCTGGTCGCCAACAAGCCGAAGGGATCAGTGGTCATGATCGACGAAGCTTACACCCACTTCTCGAACGCCCCGTTCAACAGCCCGATGGTAGCGGCGGACAAGGACGTCATCATTCTGCGGACCTTCTCGAAGATTTACGGTATGGCGGGTCTTCGCGCCGGCGCAGCCCTGGCACGTCCGGATCTGCAAGAGCAGATCAGTAAATTCAGCGCCACTATGATGCCCATCACTGGAATGGCAGCGGCCAGCGCCAGCCTTGAAGTCAAGGACCTGGTTCCGAAGCGCCGCAAGATCCTAGCCGACACTCGCGAGGATGTGTTTAGCTGGCTTTCGAAGAACAAATTACTCCTATATGCCGTCGGTATCGAACTGCTTCATGATCGATGTGAAGCGGCCGGGCCAGGAAGTGACTGCAGGCCATGGCGAAAGAGAACGTCTACATCGGCCGCGTGTGGCCGGTTTGGCCGAACTCGGTTCGCATCACGGTTGGAACACCCGAAGAAATGGCCAAATTCAAGACGGCCTTCAAGAAGGTGATGGCGTAATTTCTCGGTTAGCGGTTATAATTGGCGGCGGCCTCGCTTCGAGGCCGCCGTTCTTATTTAATGTGCTCTTCAGTCGACAAATCCGAGCTTGCGCAGCGTATCGGCCGGCTCCGATCCCTCGTAGTGCGACACGGGACCTTTCTCGCGTCCACTTTCAAGCGCTACTCCATACGGCGGGTCGCCGAAGGGAAACACCTTCTTAAGCTGGTCGATATCGAGCGAAGTTTGCGCCTTCAAACCGGTATCGTGCAGGAATGAAGCGGCAAATCGGCCGTCATTAGTGGGGACGGCGATGACAGTAACGTCATCCTTCCAATGCAATTTAGCCATGCCGCGCGCAGCCTCGTCGCAGTGGCTGCAGTGGGGATCGTAAAAGAACACAAAAATACTGCCGTGCTGCAATGAGAACGGCTTTCCGTCCACGGTGATGCTGTCCGGCGCTTTGGTCCCGCTGAGATGGCTGGCAGCATAAACATAACTCGCGCCGGCGAACACTGCGATGGCTCCCAAAATTGCAATTGCGCCGCGTAGTCTCACCGGCGGCCGCGCCCACCAGCCCGCGATTAACGCCATAACCAGGATCGCCGCATCTCCGGCAAAGAAAGCGGGGCCGATCGTGCGCTTAACCCAGGGGAAACAACTGCACTCTTTCCCGGCGAGCTGTGAGTAATGGTAGCCGAAATAGGCCAGATACACCGCCAATAAAGCGACTGCCAGCCACGCTCCCCAGCGCCGGTATCGAGGGATCAGAATCAAAACGCCGGCTAATGTATCCGCGATGCTTACCGCCAGCACCAGCGCCATGCTGATTTGGGGCCATACCAGAACCTGCTCAAACAAGCGCTGCACGCCGAATGGGTCGAGCGCATGAAACAATCCGGCCGCAATGAAGATAATGCCGGTCAGGACCGCCGCGATATGACTCACGACGCTCTGCCAAGGCGAAACGTCAAGGGTATGACTCGGAAAATTAGCCGTGCTACTGACGTTCATGTCCATTATTGTAACCGGATTCGAGCATGAGACTCGGCCTGTGCCAGAATAGATCGTTAGTGACCCGGACTGGCTTCCGCACTTTGCGCGTACCGGGTTCGAGCGCTAATCTCGGGCCTGGTTTCGACGCGTTAGGGCTTGCGCTGGGCGTCTATCTGGAATGCCGCTTCCGCCCGTCAAGCGAGTTGACCATT
The DNA here is from genome assembly GCA_963799805.1 of uncultured Acidobacteriota bacterium. Classification (GTDB taxonomy): domain Bacteria; phylum Acidobacteriota; class Terriglobia; order Bryobacterales; family Bryobacteraceae; genus Palsa-187. The sequence continues at coordinate 113,825 of CAWCYF010000001.1, read as the reverse complement.
CGCGCCGACGGGCCGCGACGCAGGGCTTGATTTCCACCGGGTGAAGACAATCTGATCTGGCAAACGGCTCGCCAGGTCGCGCCTGAGGGCGCGCTTGGTCCCATCGAGCTGGAAATCCGGAACGATATTCCCATCGGCAAAGGGCTCGGTTCGAGCGCGGCGGCGTTGATCGCAGGAGTGGTGATCGCGAATGAGCTAGGCGGCATGAACTGGACGCCTCAGCGCATCCTGAACGAGGCGGCGCGGATTGAAGGACATCCAGACAATGTCGCGGCGTGCGTTCTCGGGGCGATTGTGGCCAGCGCAGTCGATGCGTGCGGCGTCGCGCGCGCGGTGCGTCTGGAACTGCATTCGCACTACCGTATCGCGGTGGTCGCGCCGGATTTTTTGCTTCCCACCGTGGAGGCTCGCCAGGTTCTTCCGCGGACCTACTCGCGAGAAGACACGATCTTCAATCTGCAGCGGAGCACGCTGCTGATCGCGGCCCTGATCTCGGGGTCCGGCAGCGCCTTCCCGGAGGCGCTCGAAGATCGTCTGCATCAGCCGTATCGGTTTGCGCTGGTGCCCGGGCTAAAACAGATCACGCGGCTGCGCGCGCCGGGGCTGCTGGGCTGCGCGTTGAGCGGAGCGGGACCGTCCGTGCTGGTATTTCATGAGCGGGGACGCGAGGAAGTACGCGAACTGGTGCGCGAGGTTTTCGCCGCGCATGGGCACGATTCCGAGATCGTTTGCGCGGAGATCGCCTCCAGCGGATATCAGCTCGATCTAATTAATCACTATGCCCACCAACCGCCTCGCTCACGAAAAAAGTCCCTACCTGCTGCAGCACGCGCACAATCCGGTCGACTGGTATCCGTGGGGCGAGGAGGCATTCGCGAAAGCCGCGCGCGAAAACAAGCCGATTTTTCTCTCGGTCGGCTATTCCACCTGCCACTGGTGCCACGTGATGGAGCGCGAGTCGTTCGAAAACGAGGAAGTGGCGAAGGTCCTGAACCGAGTTTTTCGTGCCCGTGAAAGTGGATCGCGAAGAGCGCCCGGACGTGGATCGAGTTTACATGCTGTTCGTGCAGGCATCCACCGGAAGCGGGGGTTGGCCCATGTCGGTATGGCTGACGCCCGAGCGGAAACCTTTTTTTGGCGGCACGTATTTCCCGCCCGATAATCGCTATGGCCGTCCGGGATTCCGCGCGATTCTCGAAAACCTGGCGCGCGCCTGGCAGGAGGATCGCGCGCGCATTGAAGAATCCGGGAGAACAAGTTCTAGTGCAGCTTAGGGAATACGCCGGAGTTTCGAAAGCCGGGAGCGCGGGGCGGGCAGAATGCGCTCGATACCGCCTTCTGGGCATTTCGGCGCATGTTCGATACAAAGGCGGGCGGATTCGGAGGCGCGCCCAAATTTCCCCGGCCCAGTATTCACAATTTTCTGCTCCGCTATTTTGCCGAGACGCGTAACCAGGAAGCGCTGGAAATGGTGCTGGTCACGCTTCGCGAAATGGCCAAGGGCGGCATGAACGACCAGTTGGGCGGCGGATTTCATCGCTACTCGGTGGACCAGCATTGGTTCGTTCCGCATTTTGAAAAGATGCTTTACGATCAGGCGCAGCTTGCCATTTCCTACTTGGAAGCGTTTCAGATCACGCGCGACGACCAGTATGCCGCGACGGCGCGCGATATCTTTTCCTATGTTTTGCGGGATCTGACGCATCCCGGACGGCGGATTCTATTCGGCTGAAGATGCCGACAGCGCGATCGATGCCGCGCATCCGCAAGAGAAGCGCGAGGGAGCGTTTTACCTCTGGAGCAGAGCTGAAATCGACGCGGCGCTGGCCCGTCCCGATAGCGATATTTTCAGCGACCGCTTCGGCGTCGAGCCGGGCGGCAATGTAGAGGAAGATCCGCATGGCGAGTTCGGCGGCCGCAATATTCTGTACCAGGCTCAAACGGTCAGAGGAAACGGCCGCTCACTTCGGCATTTCGCCGGACCAAGTGCGAACTGTTCTGAGGAGCGCATCGGCAAAGTTGCTGGAGGTGCGCTCCGGGCGTCCTCGGCCGCATCTCGACGACAAGATTCTCACGAGCTGGAACGGACTGATGATTTCAGCTTTCGCCAAGGGCGCGCAAATTCTGGGCGAGCCGCGCTACGCCGACGCCGCCCGCCGCGCTACGGATTTCATCCGGCGGCACTTGTGGAACGAAGAACGCAGCGTTCTCCTGCGGCGTTTTCGCGAGGATGAGTCTGCAATCGATGGATTCCTCGACGACTACGCGTCCTTGATCCTCGCGCTTCTCGATCTCTATGAGACGACTTTTGAGCCGGAGGACTTTGCATTCGCCGTACGTCTGGCCGAGCGCGCCGTGGAGCTATTCGAAGATGACGGAAAACGGCGGTTTCTTTAGCTCTTCCGCCGGCGAATCGGATTTGGTTCTGCGGCTGAAGGACGATTATGACGGGGCCGAGCCTTCGGGTAATTCCATGATGGCTCTCGCGCTTCTGCGCCTGGCGCGCGCGACCGATCGCGCCGATTTCCGGGAGACCGCTGAACGAACCTTGCGAGCATTTGCGTCACAGTTGATCTCGGCCGGCGCCGAAGTGCCGCAGATGTTGGTCGCGCACGCGTTCGCTCTCGCGCGTCCTCGCGAAATCGTGCTCGCCGGTCCTCCTGGGGACGCGTCGATGCACGCCATGCTGACAGCCATCCGCCGCCGCTTTTTGCCGAATAGCGTGATTATGATGGCCGATGTCATAGCCAAGCCGATGCCGGCGATTGACGGCCGCCCGACCGCATATGTCTGCGAGAATTATGCCTGCAAACTTCCCACCTCCAATCTTGCGAAGCTCGAGGAAGAACTGGACATCATTCCCTCACAGCCATAGGCCAGCCGCTGCCGTTACAATGAGCGTATGGAAAGACCAGGAGCAGTTACACTCAAAGGAAACCCTATGACCGCGGTTGGGCCGGAGCTGAAGCCAGGCGACAAAGCCCCCGACTTTCATGCGGTGGACGATTCGCTGAAACCAGTAGATCTAGCGTCCACCGGAAAAGGCGTGCGGATTTTTAGCGTCGTGCCTTCACTTGACACGCCCGTTTGCGATGCCCAAACTAAACGCTTTAACGAAGAAGCCGGCAAGCTCCCGGACCTGAGCATCTACACGGTGAGCATGGACCTGCCATTCGCGCAAAAACGCTGGTGCAGCGCCTTCGGCGTGGATCACATCAAGATGATCTCCGATCATCGCAATGGCTCATTCGGCGAGGATTACGGCACGCTGATTAAGGAACTGCGCATCCTGAGCCGGGCGATCTTCGTGGTTGACAAGAACAACGTCATTCGCCATGTCGAGTACGTGAAAGAAGTGGGCGATCATCCCAATTACGAAGCGGCTCTAGCAGTGGCAAAAAAGCTTGCCGACGGCGCAGCCGCTGCTCACTAATTTTTATTTCTCCTAGAGCGGAAGTACTGGGGCTAGTCTGTCCGCTCTATTGGAAATAGACCAGTACAATCCGGCTTTTTCCTGAAACCTCTTCCTGGTACTCTTGCGTTTCGGAGGCAGAATGAAGAGGATTCTTATCGCAGTTTTCACAGCACTAATAAGCGTGGGCGCGGCTTCAGCCGACCCTATTTCTTTGGGAACCTTCGCGGTCAGTCCTGAGGGAACATTCTCAATGCAGGACCCGAACGACACGTGTTCACAGTCTTTTGCAGCGCCGGGCTGCAATATGGCCCCGACATTCATCAGCTTGTCGTCGCTAGGGATTTGGGCTGGAGATACGATCGGCATTACCGACGTAGGCGAATTATGCATCTACCGGGGCGCCGGTTGCCTGATGTACGCAGCATCCGCCACGTACCTGGGAGCCGTCTTCGATTCGAACGATGTATTATTGGGACCGTCCAATCTGAATCGACTTCCTGGCGCGATTGCCTCGGGGTTGCCGAACATCAGCAGTGTTTATTTGAACGAATATTACACGGGGGCATCCACCACCATCCCCCAGGACTTCTACGTTCCGACCACGGTAGTGATCCCGCCTGGAGCGCAATATCTGGTCGTCAGCGTCCTCGATAGCTTTTACGCCGATAACAGCGGGAACGGCACTCTGGGGGTTAGCCTCACGCTAATCCATGATCCTCCGCCGCCGGGATCCGACCCACCCGGCCCATCTGATCCGCCTAGCGTGCCGGAGCCAGGCACCTCGTGGCTGGCCATGACGGGTGTCGGCGGGTTATTGGGTCTTCGACGCGTTTCGCACGGATGGCAATCCGAAGGAAGGTAATCGCGTCCATTGCGTACAATATAGTAGCGCGCTCGTTTCATGCTCCTGACGTCTGAGTTTCTATGAGTGACGGGAAGTTTGGCCTCTGGACGGTCCCTGAGACCCCAGTAGCCATTGAATACTCGCTAGTGGTGATCGAGGAGATCCGGCACGAAGTGGCCGAGGGCTATCAACGGCTCTCGCGCGGCGGGATCGAAGTAGGCGGCATACTCTATGGAACGCACGAGGGCCCCACGGTTCGCGTGTTGGCGATCCGGCCCATCGCTTGCGAACATGCCCACGGACCAGCGTTCCAGCTTTCCGACAGCGACAAGAGCGCGCTCGATGACCAATTGATGCGGGAGCAACAGGATTCCCACCTGGCGGGAATGGTCGCGGTGGGATGGTTTCTGTCGCACACGCGCACCGAAATCGTGCTCACCGACTCCGATCTGGAGATCTATTCAAAATTTTTCCCTGCGCCGTGGCAGGTGACGCTGGTAATTCGGCCGGGCCGCGGCGGGAGCATGCGCGCGGGTTTCTTCGTGCGAGAGAAAGATAGCACCGTTAAGGGCGAGCGCAGCTACCAGGAGTTCGACTTTCCGGATCGCCTTGCGGGTGTGCTGGACCGCCGCGCGGATCGGCCCCTGCGGGAACGCGGTCCGGGAGCCATACGCCGGCCCTCAAGTTTCCAGCGCGCTGAATCCGTGGCCGTAGAACCACCTTCGCGAGAGCAACCAGCCCGTGAAGAAACCGATCGTGAACAACCAGTCCGTGCTCAGCCGTCTCTGGTCTTACCTCCCTTTGTTCGGCCGGCGACGCCGCGCCGTAAATGGCCCCTGCTCCTCGCGTGCGCAGTCCTGGTTTTGATTGCGGCCTTCTTGGGTCTTCGCTATTGGACGCTACATCCGGGGATACTGCCGCAGCCAGCTGCGGAGCCGATATCGCTTAGCGTAATCGAGCGCAATGGGCAGTTACAAATAGAGTGGAACCACTCCGCGCGTCCTGTGACGACGGCGGTCCGCGGCTCTCTTGAGATTGTCGACGGAAAGGATACGCGCACGCTGACGCTGACGCCCCAGGATCTTGCTTCCGGCAAGTTCACCTACGCGCGCACGGCCGGTGATGTCGAAATCCGGATGACGGTGGAGAATGCAAACGGACGCAAAGTAGAGGAATCATCGCGATTTCTGGGCCAGCCAGTCGCCAAAGATAATTCCGAAGATATCACCGCTCTTGAACAGCGCCGGGCTGAGCTCGAGGCGGAGGTGGTTAATCTCCGCCAGGGGAACAACGCCCAAGCCGCGCGCATCCAGCAGCTCGAGCGCACGCTGCGAATCCTGCAAACGCGGCTTGGTATCGATCAAAGTAAGTAGCGGCTATTGCCGTGAGGCTGCTACTTTTCTCACCCTCGGCGCTCGGGGAGTGGCCAATAACTGTTCCACCTGCTGTTCGGGAAGCGACAAGGTCACGTGCATTACCGCCCCGTTAGCGCTAAAGGTGGCCGCGTCCGCAATCGAGCTTAGATTCGTACTGGCGCTGTTGGTCTGGATCATGCTCACCAGAAACTTCAGCACATCCGCCAGCGCCTGTGCGTTCTGAGTCGACGAGGTGGTGGCGTCCGCAGTGATGCTCACCCCGCTAGCTCCGAAATTCACTCCGCCCGTAGTCTGAAGAATGGACTGCAGCAGATTGCTCTGGGTCAGATTGCTCAGATTCGGACTTGTGAGATTTCCATTCAAGAAATCCGAGATTGGAACCGTGGTGGCAAACCAAGCCTGGTTCGTCGCGCTTACGCTTTGCGCCTGCTGCGCCAAAGGACCGGAAAAAGTAGCGCCCGAAAGGTTCCGGTCGATGACGGCCTGGACCAGAGCCATATTACCCATCACAGCGGTAGTTCCGTCCAGAAACGCGACCGAATTGGGCGATCTCTTGGCGGTCAGGATGTTGACTCCCCGATATTGCGTCTCCGTTGCGCCCATAAGCGTCGCGGCCGATGTAAGCTGCGCCACGTTGAATGAGCCGCGGCCAAGGATTAGAGTGGCGCCTCGGGCCGGTCTGCCATCGGCGTTAGTCGCGGCCAGGATCTGATTCAGGTCGGTAAGCGGGTCGAAACCCGTGGCGGTGATGAATTTCTGCAAACCAGGATCGTTAGATTGTATACGTGACAAAATATATTGACCGAAAGGCGACGCCACGCTTTGGGCCACCTGAACGCCCGAAAGGATCGTAGCATCGGGCATGACTAGATTCAAAAGAACGGGATCGACCGCGGCCATGGCAGAGCCCGCACCAAGCAATAATATTAGTCCGGCGGAGTAAAGTCGGTTCATAGGTCCTCACACCATTCTACGCACGCGGCGCGCAGAAGTTCCTGAAGATCGCGGGTCAGGAGCGCATACTATAGTAAAACTTGGGTATTAAACCACAGCTCTTTGGCAGCGCCTCTCTACCTGAAGTTCACGCCAGCGTCGGAACCGATCGCCACAGCCTGCTGCGGCGGATGTTCGCTTTTGCCGGGCCAGCCTACTTGGTCAGTGTCGGCTACATGGACCCGGGCAACTGGGCCACCGATCTCGAAGGCGGCGCGCGGTTCGGCTACCAGCTCTTGTGGGTCATCGTGGTCTCGAACCTGATGGCGATCCTGCTGCAAACACTGTCGGCCAGATTGGGCATTGTGGCCGGCCGCGATCTTGCGCAGGCTTGCCGTGAGACCTATCCCCGCCCGGTATGCAACGTACTCTGGGTGCTTTGTGAGATTGCCATCGCCGCCTGCGATCTGGCGGAAGTGTTGGGAGCGGCGATCGCTCTGCACCTTCTGTTCGGCCTGCCTCTGGTGGCCGGCGTGGTCCTGACCGCGCTCGATACGATCCTGGTGCTGTGGTTTTCACGGTACGGCATTCGCCTGATCGAAGGCATCATCCTGGTACTGATCGCGGTGGTTACCGGCTGTTTTTTGATGGAACTGGTATTCGCCAGGCCAATTCTGCACCAGATCTTTTCGGGGTTGGTCCCGCGAATCGATAATCGAAGCCTCTATGTCGCGGTAGCCATACTGGGCGCGACGGTGATGCCGCACAACCTGTACCTGCACTCGGCGCTGGTCCAGACGCGGCAGATCGGCCGCACCGCAAGCGAGCGGCGGGAAGCCTGCCGCTTCAACTTTCTCGACTCCTTCATCGCCTTAAATGGCGCTCTGATCGTCAATGGAGCGATCCTGGTGCTGGCTGCGGCGGTGTTCTTCACCAAGGGAGTTGTGGTCACCGAGATTGAGCAGGCGCAGGTGATGCTCTCCCCGCTGTTGGGCACCACTCTTGCCAGTATCCTTTTCTCCGTTGCGCTCCTGGCCAGCGGGCAATCCTCAACGATCACCGGCACGTTCGCAGGACAGATCGTTATGGAAGGGTTTCTAAATCTGCGCATGCGCCCCTGGCTGCGCCGCCTGATCACCCGTACTATGGCGATCATCCCCGCCGTAATTACGGTATCGATCGCGGGCGAGCACGGCACCTATAATCTGCTGATCCTGAGCCAGGTGATTCTCAACCTGCAACTGCCGTTCGCTGTGATTCCGCTCATCCACTTCACGAGCGATCGCTCGCGCATGGGTGAATTCGCCAACCGGACCTGGGTCAAAATACTGGCCTGGAGCGCGGCGGCGCTCATTCTGGCGCTGAATTTTTGGCTGGCGGCGATCGACGCCGGGCCTTGGCTGGCAGCCTCTGTGTGGCGTATGATTCTGATCGGACCTGTAATCGCGGGGCTGGTCGTTTTGCTCGGCTGGATCATGTTCTTCGGTGTGCGGCCCGGCTTGAAAGAACAGCCGCCGACAGGGGCTGACGTGGCCGCCAATCTCCCCGCGCCGGTATACCAGAGCATCCTGGTGCCGCTTGACCATTCGGATCGCGACAGGGCGGCGATTGCCCACGCCGCTTCCATGGCCCGGCTGCATGGAGCCACCCTGCACCTGCTGCACGTCGAAGAAGGGGTTATCAGCCAGCTCTACGGCGCGCTATCTTCGACGGCCGAGATCCAGGCAGGCGAAGAATATTTCCAGAGTATTGTGCGGTCGCTCGAAAATGAGGGCATCCGCGCCGATCTCACTGTGGTTCACGGACGGAGCCCTAAAGATGAAATTGTGCGTTTAGCCGAACAGATCCGGCCGGATCTGGTGGTAATGGGCGCTCACGGCCATCGCGGGGTCAAGGATCTGATCTTCGGGAATACGATTAATGGCGTACGTCATCAGGTCGCTGCGCCGGTGCTGGTGGTGGGAGATCAGTAACAATTCTGCGATAGGAAAAGCTCTGCGCTCGGGAATTATTGCGAGACCGACGGCGTCATCAAAGCTGCCGCTTTTTTCGCATTCTTGGGAGTGACCTCCTGGGGCGACGGCAGGGAAGAGGAATCCCAGCCCCCGCCGAGAGCCTCAACCAGACTCACGCTCGAGGTCATTCGCCGGGTCTTAAGACCGACAGCGCTCACTTCATTCTGTAAGGCAATGGCCTGCGCGGTGATTACTTGCAAATACGTGGTAATGCCGCCTGTGTATTGATTATTGGCTAACTCGAGCGAACGCTCAGCATAGCGGACTGCTTCGGCCTGTTGACTAGATTCCTGGTCCAGAATACGCAACGCGGCCAGATCGTCTTCGACCTCCTGAAAGGCGCTCAGCACGGACTCCCGATAGGTGGCCACGGCGGCATCGTAGTTCGCCCGCGCCTGTTCAGTGAGTCCTCTACGTCTGCCGGCGTCGTAAACGGTTTCGAGCAGGGAAGGTCCTAAAGACCAGAAGCGACTGGGCCAACTGAACAGGTTCACAATACCGGTACTTTCAAGACCCGCGCTGGCGCTCAAGGTGAGGGTTGGGTAATAGGCAGCGATGGCCACACCGATCTGGGCGTTGGCGGAAGCCACCAGTCTCTCATTCTGAGCCACATCAGGCCGGCGTTCCAGCAGCTCGGAAGGAAGGCCAAAAGGAATCGCGGGAGGATTCACTTTGATTGGAGCGACGGGCATCGAGAATTCAGAGGGAGGCTTGCCGAGGAGAACCGCAATCGCATGCTCATACTGCTGCCGCAGTACCTGCGTGTCCGTCGACTGCGCGCGCGTCTGCTCCAGTTGGGTCTGCGCCTGGGCCACATCCACCTGCGAAGCGACTCCCTGATTGAAGCGGTTGAGAGTAAGCTGCAGGGCCTTCTCATAGGCGGTTACCGTGGTATCGAGTAGCTGTTTTTCCGCGTCGAGCCCGTGCATTTGGAAGTAATCGAGCGCGAGCTCGCTTTCCAGGGTGAGCCGGACATTGGCCATATTCGCAGCGCTGGCTTGCGCGACGTCGATGTTCGATTCGATATTCCTGCGAACCAAACCCCACAGATCGGGTGTCCAGGACGCGCTGACCGAAGGGAAGACCAGGGTGGACGCTTGGCTTGCGCCGCTCCTCTGGGTGGAAGCCAGACTGCCTGATCCGCCGTTGCCGCTAAGAGAGGCACCGGCGGTTACGGTGGGATACAATTCCGAGCGCGTCACGCGGATCAACGCCCGCGCTCCCCGATACTGCGCTTCAGCGACGGCCAGGGTCTGATTAGCGGTATCGATCTGCTCTTCGAGCGTATTCAGATCGGGATCGCCAAAAATCTCCCACCAATTACCGCGAATAATATTATCTCTCGGTTCTCCGATTTTCCATCCGCTGATTTCTCCGAAAGAGGCTGGCGCCGGCTCTTTGAAAGCCGGGGGCGACGGCGCCGAAGGCTTCACATACTTCGGTCCCACGGTGCAGGCCGAGACCGCCAATAACATTCCCGTCAGGAAAATCCAACGTCCATTTTTTAAGATCAAGACGCTACCCTGCAAATCCATGGCTGAATGTACTCCGGGCAATTCACCAGCTTAATATCCTGCCGGGCGGCCAGAAATTCCAAGCAGTGGCGATCCACCAAAGTGACCTCGCTCAGATCAATCACAACTTCTTTGTGCTTCCGGCGCGCCCCGTCGATGGCCCTACGCAATTCGCCGAGACTGCTCCCGCAGAACTTTCCGGCTAGCGAGAGCGTCACGCCGCCGGGCTCGTCAAATTGTTTTCCAATCGTCAGCATGCTAAATCGAATGCCCGCCGCCACGCTTACAACTCTTCCGCCGTTTGTGGAACAAACTTAGGGGCATGGCGCACGCGCTTGGCGATGCGATCGAAGGTCAGATAAATCACCGGGGTAGTGTAGAGCGTCAGCAATTGGCTGAAGATCAGGCCGCCTACAATCGCGATCCCGAGCGGGCGCCGGAGCTCCGCCCCGGTTCCGGTGCCGAGCGCCAGCGGAATACCTCCACCCATGGCTGCGAGCGTAGTCATGATAATGGGCCGGAAGCGAAGCAGGCAGGCTTGGTAAATGGCATCGAACGGATCTTTCCCTTCCCGGCGCTCTGCGTCGAGCGCGAAATCGATCATCATAATGGCGTTCTTTTCCACAATACCGATCAGGAGCACGATACCAATCAGCGCGATCACGCTGAAATCGGTATGGAAGATCATGAGCGCCAGCAGCGCGCCGACGCCGGCCGAAGGAAGAGTAGAGAGAATCGTCAGCGGATGAATGTAACTTTCATACAGCACGCCGAGCACGATGTACACCGTGATCAGCGCCGCGAGAATCAGAATCGGTTCATTGGCCAGCGAGGCCTGGAACGCAGCCGCGGTTCCTTGAAAGGTGGCCTGGATGCTCGCGGGCAATCCGAGCTCCGCCTTAGCCGCATTGATGGCCGTGACCGCATCTCCCAGGGATTTGCCCGGCGCGAGGTTGAACGAAGCGGTCACCACCGGGAATTGTCCTTGATGGTTCACGGCCAGAGGCGCGGTAGTTTGCTCGAAATGTGTGAAAGCGTTGAGAGGAACTTCCCCTCCCTGCGCCGACCTGACGTATATATTCTTCAACTCATCGGGATTGCGCTGATATTCGGGCTTGATCTCGAGCACCACGCGATACTGATTCAACTGCGTGAACATGATCGAGATTTGGCGCTGGCCAAAGGCATCGTACAGCGTATCGTCGATCATTTGCAGGCGTAATCCCGAACCGCGAGGCCGTGTTGCGATCGATCACCAGCATCGCCTGCAGCCCGCCGTTCTGCGCATCGCTCGCGACATCGCGCAAAACCGGAAGGGTTTGCAGCTTGGCGATAAAACGCGGAGCCCATTCGCTCAGTTCGCGGGGATCGGGATCCTCGAGGCTGTATTGAAATTGCGTGCGGCTCACGCGATCCTCGACCGTCAAATCCTGCACCGGCTGCATAAAGAGCTGAATGCCTTCCACCTGGGCCAGTTCCGGCTGCAGGCGGCGAATAACGTCGCTCGCGCTTGATCTTACGCTGCTCGAGAGGCTTGAGGTTGATCTGAATTCGTCCGCTGTTGATGGTGGTATTGGTTCCGTCGACGCCGATGAACGAAGACAGGCTCTCTACCGCCGGGTCCTTGAGAATCACCTTCACCAAAGCCTGCTGGCGCGAGGACATGGCGGGAAACGAAATCGTTTGCGGCGCTTCGGAAACCCCCAGAATCACGCCCGTGTCCTGCACCGGGAAAAACCCTTTAGGGATGATGTAGAACAGCCAGAGCGTGGCGACCAGCGTGCCGGCGGCGACCACCATGGTGGCAGGCTGATGGCGCAAAACCACCGTTAGCGTCCTGCCATAGAACCTGATGATGGCCTGAAATATTCGCTCCGAGATCTGATACAGCCACCCTCGCTCGGATTCCGGTTTGTGGTGCAGCAGCCTCGCGCACATCATCGGAGTGAGGCTGAGCGACACCGCCGCCGAGATCAAAATAGTCACGCTGAGAGTGATCGCGAATTCGCGAAACAGGCGGCCCACGATATCGCCCATGAACAGCAGCGGAATCAGCACTGCGATCAGTGAAACCGTGAGCGACATGATGGTGAAGCCGATCTGTTCGGCGCCTTTGAGCGCGGCTTGGAGCGGCGGATCGCCGGCTTCGATATAACGCGCGATGTTCTCGATCATCACGATCGCATCGTCCACCACGAAGCCCGTCGAGATCGTGAGCGCCATCAGAGTGAGATTGTTCAGGCTATATCCCAGCAGATACATCGCGCCGAAGGTTCCCACCAGGCTCAACGGCACCGCGACGCTCGGAATCACGGTAGCGGCGAGAGTGCGCAGGAACATGAAAATCACCATCACCACCAGTCCGATGGTCAGCATCAGCTCGAACTGAACATCCTGCGACCGAGGCGCGAATGGTGGTGGTGCGGTCGGTGAGAATTTGCACGTTCACCGAGCTCGGCAGAGCCGCGCGAAGCTGCGGGAGCAGCTTCTGCACGCGGTCGACTACCTCGATGATGTTCGCGCCCGGCTGCCGCTGAATATTGACGACGACCGCCGGGACATCGTTCATCCAGGCCGCCAGCCTGACGTTCTCGGTATCGTCGATCACGGTCGCCACGTCCGATAGCGATACGGGCGCGCCGTTGCGGTACGCCACGATCAAGGGGCGGTAATCGGCGGCGGCTAAAAAGCTGGTCGTTGGCGCCAATGGTGAACGAATTCCGGCTGCCGTCGAAGGTGCCCTTGGCCTGGTTGACGTTGGTGGCGGCAATCGCGGCGCGCAGGTCCTCCAGATTCAGATGATAGGAGGAAAGCGCCATGGGATTGGCTTGAATGCGTACCGCCGGCTTCTGTCCGCCGGTAATGCTCACCAGTCCAACGCCGGGTAATTGCGAAATTTTCTGCGCCAGGCGCGTATCGGCGTAATTTTCGACCGTCGACAGGGCCATGCGTCTGAGAGGTCAAAGCCAGCGTCAGGATCGGCGCGTCTGCCGGATTCGTCTTGGCGTAAATCGGCGGAGTGGGAAGATCGCTCGGCAGGAAGCTGGCAGCCGCATTGATGGCGGCCTGCACCTGCTGCTCGGCCACGTCGATGTTCAGGTCCAGCACGAACTGCAGCGTGATGACCGAAGCGCCGAAGGAGCTGGTCGAGGTCATCTGATTCAATCCGGGGACCTGCCCGAACTGGCGCTCGAGCGGCGCCGTAACCGAAGATGCCATCACATCCGGGCTTCCTCCGGGATAAAAGGTCAGCACCTGGATGGTCGGATAATCGACCTCCGGCAAAGCCGAAACCGGCAATTGCTTGTAGGCGACGGCGCCCACGAGCAGCAGCCCCGCCATCAGAAGCGAGGTCGCCACGGGGCGAAGGATAAACGGCCGGGAAGGACTCACTGATAATACCTAAGTAGTGGTGGCGTCCCCGGCCATACGGACCGCGACCTTGGTCCCTTGCTGAAGCTTGTCGATGCCGTCGATTACTACTACTTCTCCCGGCTGAAGGCCTTTATCCACCGCGGCCTCGTCGCCTTCGGTAAGCGTACTGGTGATTTCCCGTACTTCCACGGACTGGTCCGGCTTCACCACGTACACGAATGCCGAATCCGGGCTGTGCTGGATAGCCGCCGTCGGCACGATCACCGCTCCGCGTTTCGTATCGATCAGCAGGCGTGCATTCACGAACTGGTTGGGGAAAAGCGAAAGGTCCTTGTTCTCGAACTCGGCCTTGAATCGCACCGTACCGCTGGTTTGATCGATCTGGTTATCGATGGTCAGCAAGGTTCCGCTGGCCAGCTTGCGCTTCAGATCGCGGTCGTACGCCAGGACCGGCAGCTTAATTCCGGCTCTCATCTTCTGGGTCACTTGAGGAAGGCTGTCTTCGGCGATGTTGAATATCACCGCGATCGGCTGCAATTGCGTGACCACCGCCAGGCCGTTGGCGTCGGTCGAGTGAATCATGTTGCCCTGATCCACCAGACGCAAACCGATCCGGCCGGTGAGCGGCGATGTAATGTGGCTATAAACGAGCTGTAATTTTGCATTGTCGATCTGGGCCTGGTCGCTCTTGATGGTGGCGTCGGATTGATTCACCGTCGCCAGCTGCGTATCGTACTGCTGCTTGGGCACCGCTTGCTGCTCCAGTAGAACCTTGTAACGCTCCAGGTCGAGTTTGTTATTGGCAAGCAAAGCCTGATCGTGCGCCATCTGAGCTTCGGCCTGCTCGAGCATCACCTGGAAGGGGCGAGGATCGATCTCCGCCAGCAGGTCGCCCTTTTTGACAAATTGTCCTTCTGTGAACGCGACGTTGACGAGCTCGCCATTGACGAGCGACCGGACCGTCACGGTGTTGAAAGCGGTCACCGACCCAGGCCGTTAAGGTAAACCGGCATGTCGCCTTTGCGTGCGGTCGCCGCCACCACCGGCACCGGCCGGCCGGCCATATCGCCACCCCTGCCTTTCTTGGTTGTCGTGTGCCGGGGCCGTAGCCTGCGTCATGCGCGGGTAAAGATATGTAGCTCCGCCGGCTACGCACGCCAACAGAAGCAACCAGACCCACCAGCCACTCTTCTTAGGTGTGTTGGGCGGCGGTTCAGATTTTTCGGAATTCATTTTAGTATCTGTCTCGAGTGCGGAATTCATCTGGTTTGTTTTAAGTATGGGATCAAATCGGACGATCTCGCGACTGCTCGATCGACCAAGGATTCGATATGCCGTTCGGCATATTCGACAGCCCTACGAATCCAGGTGCAAAATGCCGCGCTGAATCGCGAGGGTGACCGCGTGGGTTCGATCCGAGGCATTAAGCTTTCCAAGAATATTTTGAATATGCATCTTGATGGTGCCGCTGGCGGTGCCCAGCCGCTCGGCGATTTCTTTATTGGCAAGCCCATTGGCGACGAATGTGAGCACTTCCACTTCGCGAGGCGTGAGCGCGACCTGCGGGAAATATTCGCTCAGACGGCCAGCCACCTCCGAAGGCATAAGCCTTTTGCCGGAATGAACCGTGCGGATGGCGCGCAGCACGTCGGTATGCACCATCTCCTTCAACATGTATCCGCGCACGCCGGCTTCGAGCGCGCGATAAATATCCTGATCGCCGTCATAGCTGGTGAGCGCGATGATTCGCGCGTCGGGACTTTCGCGGCGGATCGCCCGCGTGGCCTCGATCCCGTCCAGCTCCGGCATGCGCAGATCCATCAGCGTCACGTCCGGGTGATGTAAGCGGAACAGATCCACGGCTTCGCGTCCGTTCCCCGCCTCCGCCACCAGTTCCATGTCCGCTTCATTGGCCAGAATCGACGCGATTCCCTTGCGCACCAAAGGGTGGTCGTCTACGCAGAGAACACGGATGGGACCTTCGGCATTCATCTGGTATTCTGCAGGGCCGCGCGTTCGGCCGGAAGCACCACCGAGACCGTAGTCCCTCGGCCCGGCTCACTGGCGAGCTGCAGATCCGCTCCGATCTGCGTAGCGCGCTCCTTCATTCCGATCAGGCCATAGTGTCCCGGCGCGCCATTGCCTTTTCCCTCGCGGGAAAATCCAGAGCCGTCGTCCTTGATCGAGAGGCTTACCACATCCGGCGTGCAATTCAAAGCCACCTCGACGGTTCGGGCCCCGGAATGTTTCACCGAGTTTGAAACCGCTTCCTGGGCGATGCGAAGCAGATTATATTCGACGTCCGCGGGAAGCCCTTTCGGGCTGGCATCGAGCTTTAGCCGGAGACGAATATCTTTTGCCTCGGTAATCTGCCGCGCAGCCTGCTCGATAGCGGCGGCGAGGCCGGAGTTGGAACTCCCCTGCGCCGCGCTGCGCAGCCCCGCCACCGATCGCCGTGTCTCCCGAAGGCAATTTCCGGCATCCTGAATGATATCCTCGAGCGTGCTTCGTTCCGCCGGCGATCGCAGTCTCGCGGCGAGCGCCTGCATCTCCATCGTGATCCCCGAGAATCCCTGGATCAGTGTGTCATGTAGTTCGCGCGCAATCCGGCTCCGCTCCGCCAGGATAAGGCTGAATTGCTCTCTCAGCCCGCGAATGCGAAGTTGATAAATCAGCCAGGCCCCTAACCCCAGTAGGGCGGCGCAGAACGGAAAGAACCAGGCCCGCTGGTAATAGTGAGACGCGAGCACGAAGGAAACCGAACTGCCCACCGGGTTGCAGGCTCCATCGATGATTGCAGGCGGCCACCAGGAAGCGAAACTTTCCAGGCGGCAGATTGGTGTAAAAGGCTTCGCGCCTGGTGCCCGCTTCAATCCAATGTTTGTCATATCCTTCCAGCATGTAGCGAAACGCAATCCGGCTGGGCTGCAGAAAGCTCAATCCTGTATAACGGAACTCCAGATTCTTCTGGGAGGGAGCAAGCGTTCCAATCAAGTTGGGATTTTTGCTCTCGCCATTGACGATCACGCTTTCAATCGCCACTGGCGCGGGCGGACGATCGCGCAGCATGGTGTCCGGATCGAACACGAGTAATCCCCGAATGGTGGAAAGCCAAACCCGTCCGTCGCGCATGATCGAGATCGCCGGTTCCACGCCGGGCTTGGACTCGATGACCCGCAGAGCGTCCGTAGGGCTGTACTGATTACTGTTGAATTTCTTGATTTCCCCCGCGGCAAAGCGCCGAAGATCGGATCGCAATACTGAAAAAATCCCCTTGCTACAGGCCATCCAGAGTCGATCATCGCTATCGCGGACAATGCCGTAGATTTCATTGTCGAACAATCCGTCCCGGGTGAAAAAGCTGGAGACTTTATCTCCATCGAGCATCCGCAGGCCGCCGCCCAACATCCCCATCCACATCAGGCCATCCGGATCGAGATAAAACGCATCCACTCCGCGGATCGGGGCTCCATCTTCGATCAACTCGCTCAGCTTGCCGCCGGCGTAGAAATAAACTCCGCGATCGGTCGCTAAAAATAAACGGCTGCCGGCGATCCTCGCCGATGGCAAGAATCGGAATCGTCACGGAACTTCGCAGTACCGGAGGCTGGACGAACTCTCCCTTCCCGAACATTGCCAGACCCGAGGAAGTCCCCGCCCATAGATTCCCCGCGTGGTCTCGAAACAGGCTGCGAATGGAATTGGACGGCAAGCCCTGCGCGGTCGTGTACGTCTGTTCGATTCGGCCGTCCCGAAATTGCTTCAGCCCACGGCCCGTTCCGATCCACAGGCCGCCATCGCCGTCCTCAGAGAGAGCATAAATTGAATCCGAGGCCAGGGCGTAGCTTGGCGTCGACCACTTTGAAGCGGCGGCCGTTGAACTCGGCGAGTCCGGCGCCCAGAGTCCCGACCCATATCTTGTCCTGCGAATCCTGCAGTACCGGCCCAGTGTCATTCGTGGGCAGACCTTCACTGATCGTATACGGAACCGCGCGACCATCCAGAAATTGATTGAGGCCGTGCTTAGTCCCCACCCACAGACTCCCTTCGCGATCCTCATACAGCGAATAGACTGTACTCTGAGAAAGTCCATCTTGCGGACGAAAACTTTCGATTTCGCCGTTTCGGGCACGGCTGAAACCATTGCGAGTGCCGATCCATAAGCTGCCGTCGCGACTTCCCGAGAGGGCCAGAATCCAGTTATCCGCCAGACCATCCTTCACCGTGAAGAGGCGCTCGCGCCCGTTTTGGAGTTGAATCAATCCGTTGGTTGTGCCGATCCAGAGATCGCCGTCCTTTGAGCAGCTCATGGCGCGGATTCCCGCGTCCGCGGGAATCGATTTCAGCGGATGCGGTACAAACGTGGAACCGTTCCACACGTTAATAGTGGAACTCTCGCCGCCCACCCATAGCTTTCCATCCCCCGTTTCGCACACGGCCCTGACATCGTTGCTCGAAAGACCTTGCTCCGTCCGGAACACCTGCTGTTTGCCGTCATGGAACCGCACCAATCCGTTCGCGGTGCACACCCAAACATCTCCATTGCGGCTTGAAACCACGCATTGGATCGTATCCGAGGGAAAACCCTCTTTAGTCGAATACCTTTCGACGCCGCCATTCGCCAGCCGAATGAAGACCTGTGTCGTTGGTGCCGATCCAAAGGGTGTGTTGCGAATCTTCGAGGATGTCCCTTACCCAAATATTGCCGGGAGCGTTTGGATAGAAGGTATCGAGATTGATAAAACGCACTCCGTCGAAACGGACCAGCCCGGATTGCGTGCCGAGATAAAGATAGCCGTCCGTGCTCTGACGGATCGCGCTTATGGTCGCCTGAGGCAGCCCTTGCTGGGTCTGCCATATCCGGTGCACGTATTGAGTGAGGGTTCGGTTCGGATCCAGGCCCCAGGCTAGACTCGCTCGAGAATGAGGCGAGAAGGCCAAAAATCCCAAGTGCCGGCCACAAACGAGACCAAATACGCATCTCTAAGAACCTATACAACTATTGTCGCTCAACGCCGGGCAATCCCGTTTTTTGCGGCTCAGAAGCCTATCCCAACTCCGGCTGAAACCTCGGTCTGAAGTAGAGCTCCGCTCGATAGCGGTAACCCAAAGGGCTTTCCGGTAATGTATTGCCGCACGTCAAAGCGTATCCCCCACAAGTGCGTGAGCCTGACCTTCACACCCGCGCCATAGTTGAAGCCGAATTTGTTGGACCCGGCGCCTTGGTTTACTGAGGTACCGGGGGGACAAAATCGTCGAAATGAACGCCGGCCGTGGCGAAAGGCCGCACTCGCGAGTCTGCGGACGAAAAGAGATAGTAGAGGAAATTGTAGCCGCCCTGATGGAAGGCCATACCTTCTGTCGCTCCGCCCTCGTCGTTAAATTTCAGGGCCGTTCGATTGTAAGCGTATTCAATCTCATGCCCGAAATGATCGCCCTGATTAAAGCCGAACCGAAATGAGAACCGGAATCCATCCGTAAGGGCTACATCGTTTGACGATCCCCCGAACTCCTGGTTGGTGCCGATTCCCGCATTCGAGAGCAGGGATTCGCCGCCATTGAACCATAATTCACCTGTCTGCGCCCACGCGGCGCCGGAAAATACGACCGCCAAAAAGATAACGAGTTTATGTCATATCTCCTCTGATGCGTGAAATTAACTCACAGTTACATGATGCAACATCCGCGCCGCCATTAAACCGGAAAATGTTTTTTTAGCTGATCCAGCCGGTGGCTGGCCGCGCCGGAATCGATGGAATGGGCCGCCGCGGCCATGGCCGAGCGCAGGTCCGCCGACAACCCCGCGGCTACTAATCCAGCGGCGGCGTTTGCCAGAACGATATCGCGCGCGGCGCCGGTCACGCCGCTCAAAACGTCGCGTGCGATGTATGCGTTCCGTGAAGGATCTCCCCCTGTCAGTTCTTGGAGCGATGCCTGTCGGACTCCAAAATCGGCAGGCGTCCAGACATGCTCCTGAACCCGGCCGGTCCATACTTCGTAGACGTCAGTCGGCCCGGTAGTGCTGATCTCATCCAGGCCGTCGCGGCCGTGCACGACGAATGCGTGGCCCGTACCGAGCTCGGCGAGCGCCTGAGCCATCAATCGCGCGGAAGCGGCAGATGGCGCGCCGATCAACTGCGTCCGCGCCCTCGCAGGATTCGCTAAAGGGCCCAGCAGGTTAAAGACGGTGCGCATCTTCAACTCGCGCCGCACTGCCTGCGCATGTTTCATGGCCGGATGCAGGCTGGGCGCGAAAAGAAATCCGATCCCGATTTGGCGCACCGCGCGCGCGGCTTCTTCCGGAGTCATGGCGGCCCGGACTCCCAGCGCCTCCAGCACGTCAGCGCTACCGCTCTGGCTCGAAATCGATCGATTCCCATGCTTGGCGACTCGGGCTCCGGCGCCCGCCATCACCAGCGCCGCTATGGTCGAGATGTTGAACGTTTCGGCATGATCCCCGCCGGTACCGCAGGTGTCGACCAGGTCTTCTCCGGCATCGACAAAGATCACGCGCTCGCGCATTGCCAATGCAAAGCCGGCGAGCTCGGCGGCGGTCTCGCCTTTCATTTTCAAGGCCACTAGGAAGGCCGAGACGACAGTTGCGGTCTGCGCCGCCCTCGAGCAGCTCGCACATGGCGCGATGGGCTTCGGCGGCAGACAGATTTTCACCGCTCGCGACGCGGTGAAGAAAGGTTAGCAACGACATTTCAAATGTTATAGTGAGAGATTCTCCAGCTTATACCATCAAGATGAAAATTCACGAATATCAGGCCAAGGCTCTCTTGGCGAGGTACGCTGTACCCGTGCCCAGAGGCGACGTTGCCCGCACGGTGGATGAAGCTGAGGCTGCGGCAAAAAAAATCGGCGGCAGCGTGGTGGTGAAGGCGCAAATCCATGCGGGCGGACGCGGCAAAGGCGGAGGCGTCAAGATCGCGAAGGATGCCGCCGAGGCCCGAGCCATCGCTGAAAAAATGTTGGGGATGACGCTGGTGACGCACCAGACAGGACCCGAAGGCCGCCTGGTCCAACGCTTGCTCATCGAGGAAACATTGCCCATCGAGCGCGAGCTTTACCTGGGCATCGTGCTCGATCGCGTGCTGGGTAAAAACGTTTCTATGGCCTCGGCCGAAGGCGGCGTGGAGATCGAGGAAGTCGCGGCGAAAACGCCTGAGCGAATCCTTAAAGAAGCGCTCGAGCCGGGTCTCGGCCTCACGCCCTTTCAGGCTCGAAAGCTCGCTTTCGGGATCGGCATCAGCGGGCCTGTGGTGAATCACGGCCGCCTCGGCTATGCTCGCGCTGGCGCGCGCCACCGATGCGCTCGACGCCTCGCTCGCGGAGATCAACCCGTTCATCCTCACCAAGGACGGAAAAGTCTATGCGCTCGACGCGAAGATCAACATCGACGATAATGCGCTCTTCCGCCATCCGGAGTTAGCGGAGCTTCGCGATCTGAACGAAGAGGACCCTCTTGAAGTCGAAGCCTCCAAATTCGGATTGAATTACATCAAACTGGATGGCACGGTCGCCTGCATGGTGAACGGCGCCGGGCTCGCGATGGCCACTATGGACATCATCAAGTATGCCGGCGGCAGCCCCGCGAATTTTCTGGACGTTGGCGGAGGCGCCAATGCCGAGCAGATCAAGAACGCATTCCGAATCCTGCTTTCGGATCAATCGGTGAAGGCCGTTCTGATTAATATTTTCGGCGGCATCCTGCGGTGCGATACGCTAGCCACGGGAGTAGTGGGCGCGGCACGGGAGCTGGCCATGACGGTGCCGATCGTGGTCCGTATGGAGGGAACCAACGTCGAATTGGGACGCAAAATTCTGATGGACTCGGGATTTAATTTCACGGTGGCCGAAGATATGAAGGATGCCGCCGAAAAAGTGGTGAGGCTCGCAAGATGAGCGTTCTGGTTAACGAAAACACTCGTCTGCTGGTACAGGGTTTCACGGGCAAGGAAGCGACCTTTCATTCCCAGCAGGCGATCGCCTATGGCACCCAAGTAGTGGGCGGCGTGACGCCTGGCAAAGGCGGCCAGAAGCACCTGGATCTGCCGGTATTCAATACCGTCGCCGAAGGAGTAAAGGCAACCGGCGCAAACGCATCGGTGATTTTCGTGCCGCCGCCGTTCGCCGCCGATGCCATTATGGAAGCCGCCGATGCGGGAATCGCGCTGGTGGTCTGTATCACCGAGGGTATTCCTGCTGGCGATATGATCCGAGCCTGGAGTTATCTGAAGAGCCACCCGGCGACACGCCTGATCGGACCCAACTGTCCCGGCGTGATTTCACCCGGCCAATGCAAGATCGGGATCATGCCCGGCCACATTCATTTGCAGGGAAATGTCGGAGTGGTCTCGCGCTCGGGAACGCTGACGTACGAAGCTGTGGGGCAATTGACGAAATTGGGTATCGGACAATCGACCTGTATCGGAATCGGCGGCGATCCCATTATCGGCACCACGTTCACAGATGCGATTCTGCTGTTCAATCAAGACTCCGATACCGATGCCATTGTGATGATTGGAGAGATCGGCGGGAACGCCGAGGAGACTGCGGCGGCTTACATCAAAGCTAATGTGATCAAGCCGGTGATCGGCTTTATCGCGGGCCAGACGGCTCCTCCGGGACGCCGCATGGGGCACGCCGGTGCGATTATTTCGGGCGGCAGCGGGAAAGCGGAGGATAAGATCGCCGCTATGAAAGCCGCGGGCATCACCGTATGTGCTTCTCCCGCTGAAATCGGGGAAAAGGTAAAGAGCAGACTATAAATGGAACAAACTTTTGCAATCATCAAACCGGACGCAGTCGCCGCCGGGCAGACCGGCGATATTATCGGCATCCTCGAAAGCACCGGCCTCCGCATTGTCGCGATGAAAATGAGGCGCATCAGCCGGATTGAGGCCGAGGCGTTCTATGAGGTTCACCGGCAGCGGCCATTCTTTGGGTCGCTGGTCAATTTCATGACGGAGGGCCCGGTCGTCCTGATGGTTCTTGAAGGCGAGGACGCCATCAAAAAGTGGCGCGACACGATGGGCGCCACCAATCCGGCGAGCGCCGCCGAGGGCACTATCCGCAAGCGTTTTGCCGAGAGCATCGAGCGCAACCGCGTGCATGGATCGGACGCGCCCTCGACCGCGGCAGTAGAAATTCCGTTCTTCTTCAGCACCGCGGAGCTACTGTAACGAGCAACTACGATCGCGGCGAGGCGGGTTCGACGCGCAGCTTCATTCCCTCGACCGCGACGACCCGTACCTTGCCGCCGGCATCGACTGGAGCCGTTGATTCCGCATCCCAATACTCGCCGTGCACGAAAACTTTTCCCGTAGGCTCAAGCGCGGTGCGGGCCTGCCCAATCAAGTTGAGCAGCCCGTCGTCGCCGGTTACGACCTTATTCGCCCGGGCGCGCACCACCAGTGACACCAAAAACATGGTGATCAGCACGAACGGAATGGTCACGGCGAGCGCGGTCGACGAGTCTGATGCGCACTTCCGGAGGACCATTGATGAGCAGCAGCGCGCCCAGAATCATCGCCAGGCTGCCCCCGCCGCCCAGAATGCCGTGAGAGGCGAACTTCGCTTCCAGGATGAACAGCGTCACGCCCAGAATCAACAGCGCCGCGCCGATCCAGTTGATGGGCAATACCGCCAGCCCCGACAAGCCCGAGCAATACCAGAATTCCTCCAGCCACTCCTGGAAAAATCAGACCCGGCGCGGTGAACTCGACGTAAATTCCCAAGGCTCCCAGCACCAGCAGAATAAAACCGATATTAGGATCGGCGATGGAATCGATGATCCGCTCCCGCGCGGTGGAGCGGTAATCGACAATTTCGGCATCGCGTGTGTGCAGCGTTTCTTTGCTGGCCGTCGAAGCGGGTGATCTCGCGCCCGTCGAGAGTATCGAATAAATGCCGCTCGTCGGGAGCGATCAGATCGATCAGGTGATCGTCGAGTGCTTCCTTTTCGGTGAAAGCTTTCGCCTCGCGAATGGTTTTTTCGGCTAGCTCGGCATTTCGCCCGCGCTTGGTCACAATACTTCGCAGCCACGCCGAAGCGTCGTTTTCAACCTTGCTCCGCATCACCGCGTCCATCTGGCCGCCCAGCAGAACGGGGGAGGATGCACCGGTATTGGTGCCGGGCGCCATGGCGGCGATATCCGCCGCCTCAAGAAGAAAGAAACCGGCCGAAGCGGCGCGCCCTCCGCTGGGCGTCACATACGCAATCACCGGCACTTTCGATGCAACGATCTTTTCGTCGATTTCGCGGCTGGCGTCGAGCAGGCCCCCCGGAGTGTTGAGGCGCAGCAGTACTGCCGCGGCATTCTCCCGGCTGGCTTCATCGATCGCGTGCCCGACAATCTCCACCGTAACCGGGTAAATGGCGCCGTCAATATTCACCGCGATCACTTTCGGGGCAGCGTGCAAACCCGCAGCCGACAATAGTCCCAGAAAAAGAGCCAAATTTCGCATCCAGCTATCCTATTTACAGAATACTCGGTTAGGCTGAGAAGGGTGGATTACAAAAAGATCCTGGTGCGCGCCACGAATTGGGTGGGCGATGCGGTCATGTCGCTGCCGGCGCTGGGCGCGCTCCGTGAACGCTTCCCGCGCGCTGAGATTTCAATTCTCGCGAGGCCCTGGGTGGCAGACCTCTATCGCCGCGAGCCCTTCTGCGACCGACTGATCCCGTACACCGCGGACAATCTTGGCCTCAAGTGGCGCGCGGCGAGGGAGCTGGTCTCATCGCATTTCGATTGCGCCATCCTGTTGCAGAACGCATTCGAAGCCGCCGCAATTACATTCCTGGCTCGAATTCCCGAGCGCATCGGTTATGCGCGAGATGGCCGAAGTCTGCTGCTGACGCGGGCTATCCCAGTGCCGCGCGTCGGCGAGATTCCGCCGCACCAGCGCTTCTATTATCTGGAATTGCTGCGGCGCGCTGGGATTCTCGAGAGCTATTGCGGCAACCCCGAGATTCATCTGCATAGCGCGACCCAGGCTCGCGAGATCGGCGCCGCGAAATTCCGCGAGGCCGGCTTAGGCGAGTTCGTCATTGGCGTCAGCCCGGGAGCCGCTTATGGTTCCGCGAAGCGCTGGATGCCGGAGCGATTCGCACAAACCGCCGATCTGGTAGCGCGTGAGCTGGGTGCATGCGTGGCTGTTTTCGGTTCGACGCAGGAGCGGGAGTTGTGCTCCTCTGTTACGGCCGCGATCCACGCGCGCGCCCACAACTTCGCCGGCGAAACGTCGCTCGCCGAATTTATCGATCTGGCAGCCGCGTGCCGCGTCTATCTCAGCAACGATTCGGGCGCGATGCATATCGCCTCCGCGCTGGGCGTACCAACCGTGAGCATATTCGGGGCGACGGATGAGGCCGCCACTGGGCCCACCGGGCCTCTCGCCCGCGTGGTTCGCGAGCCAGTAGAATGCAGTCCTTGCCTCAAGCGGGAATGTCCCATCGATCATCGCTGCATGACCCGAATCGAAGCTGCGCGAGTAGCGAAGGCCGCACTTCACCTGCTGAAATGAGATGGTGCCTGCTTTGCGCATTCTCGTAGTCCGGCTGGGCGCAATGGGAGACGTGATTCACGCCTTGCCTGCCGTCGCCAGCCTGAAGCACAGCTTTCCCGGCAGTCGCGTCAGTTGGGTGATTCGCCCTCGCTGGATTCCTCTCGTCAAGGGCAATCCATTTGTCGACGAAGTGATTCCGTTCGACCGGAGTACGCGCGGCGTAGTTACCGTCTGGCGCCGACTGAGAGCGCAGAGTTTCGATCTGGCTGTGGATTTTCAAGGCTTGGTGCAGTCCGCCCTGGTGGCCGCGGCCGCGCGCGCGGATAAAATCGTCGGATTTCATCGGTCCCAGGCGTGGGAGCGGTGGGCGGCTCTCTTCTATTCAGCCGGCATCGTAACCAACGCGGCGCATATCGTCGATCGAAATCTGGAACTGGTCACAGCCGCGGGCGCGATCCAGCCTGCTCCGAACGTTCCCTTTACCGGAGGGCACGCCCGAGGACCGCCTGCCCGAAGACAAATTTGTACTAGCCAGCCCGCTCGCTGGATGGGGTTCAAAGCAATGGCCGCTTGAAAGGTATGAACACGTCGCCCGGCATCTGGATATTCCGCTGGTGGTCAACGGCCCTGCCTGGCGCACAGGGAACCCTGTCGCGGATTCGCGGCGTGCAGGTACATATTTCCGGAATCGAAGGGCTGATCTATGCCACGCGTCGCGCGCATGCTGTGATCGGCGTCGACAGCGGACCGATGCATCTCGCGGCCGCGCTGGCAAAACCCGGTGTCGCGATCTTCGGGCCCACCGATCCAGCGCGAAACGGTCCGTATGGGGGATCGCTGCGGGTGCTGCGCGCTCACCATGCTGTGACTAGTTACAAACGCGATTCCGACGATCGGCAGATGCGAGCCGTCACTTCCGATCTGGTCGTGGACGCGCTCTCAACAGCGCTCACGGGTTGTCCAGCGTGAGTTTTTCCAAGCCGTATGCGGATGCTGTGGCCAAACTGCGCGTCCCTGCCGGCTTTTTTCTCGCCGCGGTATTTCTCTGGCTTTCCCAGCCTTCCTGGATCTCGCTCGCGGCTGGCTTGCCGGTTTCCATCGCCGGGCTCGCGATGCGGGCCTGGGCTGCGGGACATTTGGAAAAGAATCTTGTCCTGACGGAAAGCGGTCCCTATGCGTACGTTCGCAATCCGCTGTATTTGGGCACTCTGGCGGTGGCTGCCGGTCTGGTGATTGCATCGCGGCGCTGGGAGCTGGGCCTTCTATTCGCAGCCGTCTTCCTGCTGGTCTATCTGCCGGTGGTGGAGCTCGAAGAGCAGCACCTGCGAAAACTATTTCCAGACTATGAGGACTATGCCCGGCGCGTCCCGAAGCTGGTGCCGGCGTTTACGCCCACTAATAGTGAACCAAAACATATCCGATGGAGTGTGTATCGGAGGAATCGCGAATACGAGGCGCTCGCCGGATGGTTGGCGGGTGTGGCGGCGCTCTGCTGGAAGGCCTTCAGATAAATTGCGGTGGACCTTCTTACGGCGCGACCTGTATTTCAGCACGCAGATCCTGCCATTCGGGCAATACTGTCGAGCGGCCGGCCTTCTCCACAATGCCGGTCATCTCTTTCGATTCGAAGGGACCCAGGACCGGAGAGCGAAATGAGAAGTGGCACAGCGGCGGCTGTCCCGGTCTCGATTTTGACGATTGCAATGTGACATAGAGGGTCATTCCGGAGAGTTCGGACGCGGAGTGATTCACCAATAGGTAATGGATCTCCGGCTGTTTCTTAAGATCGTCAGCGATGCGGAAACCTGTCGCTTCGATAGATTGCGCCAATGGATGCGTGCTCAGTGGCACTACGGGAATGGGGACCGGCGCGTGGATTGTGAAATGTCCGGCCGCGACCACGCCCGACCCCAGCATTGCCAAAGTCGCCACAAAACTCGCTACCCAGCCCAGCGCCCCCGCGCTCTTTTTGGATCGCGGCTCGTCGCGCAGCACGGTAGCAAGATTGATGTCCCGAAAAGAAGCCAATTCGGGAGGCAGCGCCGGGCCAGGCAAAGTGACTCGCGGGCCGGAGCCCGGCATGAGAATTCTGAGATCGGGAGCAGCAGTCTGGGGAACGCGGCTGGCGGCGGGAGAATAATCCTGCAGCGGGGCAAGATGGAACCGCGGCTCTGGCCGCAGATCCGGTGCCTCGGTAATGCCAATCGTTTCGACCTTAGGCGCCTCCAACAGCAACGGCGCCGTCGCTGCTTCCATTGCCGCCGGTGCCGCCGCTGGCTCCCATCCGCAAACGGAACACTTCTTTGCCGCAGGCGCCATTTCGCGGCCGCACTCCGGGCAGATCCAGTGGAACATGCATCTAATTTACTCGCATATGGTCTTCATTCACTTCCGGTAAATACCCTACCAGACTTCACTTATGAGCCCTAACGGGACCCAAATTCCAGCGCAGGACAATCTTCAAGGCCGGGTCGCCCGGAATACTTTTATTCCGCACGCGGACGCACGCGACGAATTACATAATAAACCAGCGCCGCTGCCGCCAGAGCAATGGATGCATACAATGCGTAGGTTTCGGTCGATTGCGCGATCTGTTTCCAGTTTTCGCCCACCAGATATCCCAACGTTAGGAACGTGGAAACCCACAGGAAGTCCGCCCGACCAGGCATAGGCCATGAATGTCGGGAAGCCCACCTTCGACATGCCCGCAATGATCGCCGTGAAATGGCGCACACCAACAATGAAGTAGCCGAGGAACAATGCCCAATGTCCTATACGGTCGAACCAGGCATGGACGCGCCGCAGACGTTCCTCCGTGATGTGCAGGTATTTTCCGAATCTCTGCACCGCACCGCCACCCAGCATTCGGCCAATCGTGTAACTCACGCTGATGCCGCACCAACTTCCGGCGAGCGCTGAAAAAAAGCCACCCACGGGATTCAACCGTCCCCGGAAAATCAAGTATCCACAGAACACCAGCAGTGTTTCTTCGGGAATCGGGAGTCCCTACGATGCCCGCCATCAGTAACAGGAAGATTCCCGCGTAACCATACACGGTAATCCATTGCAAAAGGGCGTCCATCGCTCCACGATAGCAATCGGCACGCGGGTGGCGAGCGTTTCTGAGGAACTTAAGAGCCTTCGCCGAGTCTGGGGCCGCGACCCTACCGCGAAGAACTCCAGGAATTTGCGTTTGTTTTCGGCATTGGCGACGGGACGGCGGTCGAGTAGTTCCTGTGCGAACTGATCGATGGCCTTGGCCAGCTCCGATTTAGGTTCGAGATAGGCGCCCGCGGCCATAGCCCGCATCACGCCGCCATAGTCGTTCGGGAACATCTTCAGCACCGGGGCGCCGAGCATATCCTCGACCTGCGTCTCGGTAAAAAGCGGCTTTTTCAGGCAGCGATTGAGAACGATCGATACGCGGCTCTGGAGATCGAGCGCCCGGAGGAAATGCAGCTTCTCTCGCGCTTGGTGCAACGAGGCGATTTCGGGCGTGCATACCATGAGAATGCGTTTAGATTCCTGCATGATTTCGAGGGAATACCGCTCCAGGTTTCCCGAAAGATCGAAACAGAGCGCCTGGTAATTACGACGCATGAAATCGATCAAGGACCGGATTTGCGATGTTTCGATGTGGATATTGGGATTGATGCGCCCTGCGTGCAAAACGTCCAGGTTCTCGCGGGCGGTAACCAACTGCGGCCAGAGATGCTCGTCGACATTAAGCGAATGTTCTACAGCATCGACCACACAGTGCTCATTCTGCAGTTTTAGCATGAAGCGGATCATGCCTGAATTGAGGTCGAAATCGGAGAGCAGCACATGCGTTTCCGGCAGCCGCGCCAGCGCCGCGCTCACGTTAAGCGCCAGCGTCGAAGCGCCGGCTCCGGCTTTCGATGGAAGAAACGCGAAGATCTGATGGGTTGAGCCATGGACCGGCGGATGACGATCCAGTTGGAGCTTCACCTGCGCGATCGATTCGAGCAGATGCTGGCTATCGAACGGGTCCGCAAGAAACTCGCGCACTCCCGATCGCATCGTCTGACGCAAAAGGCCCGCGTCATATTGACGATGAATTGCGACAAATTGGAGGCCCGCGGTCTCGGTCTCGATAAACTTTACTATTTCCTGAGCCTTGTCGACCGATTCGAAACTCAGAAATACCACGTCGGGAGAATGCGCGCGTAATGTGCGAACCAGATCGACCGCATTGGGGTATCGGTGCAGCGCCCTTCCTATCGAAATCTCGCCCGTCGCTCCAAGGGCGGTTTCCAGGCGCTGTGCCATTTCTTGATCCGGACAAATGATAATGCTATGAAGCAATGTTTGCCTCCTTCTCAAGGCTAATGAGAATATCGGGTGGGTGCCATTGCGCACGGACCTGAATTCCCAATAAGGTTTGCTCTTAGATTTCGGCGCGGTATTTGCCCTAGCCGAGGGTCGGGTATGCTAAAGGAATCGGGTTCGATTCTAAGAGGAGCTTTGAGAATGGCAACGGAACGTATCCTTCCTCAGGAAGCTGGGCAGGTGGCGACGGAACGCCTTCCGAACCGCTGGATCATCGCTGTCGCGGCTGTGGTGATGCAGATTTGCCTCGGTTCCACTTACGCCTGGAGCGTTTTTGTTAAACCGCTGACGGCGACGCGAGCCATGGAGTCTTACACAGGTCTCGGCGACGTTCTCAATTGCAGTGCTGTTTTTGGGATGCGGATGTGTGATCGGCGGATGGTGGCAGGACCGGAAAGGGCCGCGGATCGTCTCCACAGTTGCGGGAATTTTCTATGGAACTGGATTTCTGATATCGGCGTGGGCTGTGTCGCATCATACGCTGCTCGGAATTTATATCGGATATGGACTGTTTAGCGGGCTAGGGATGGGGATGGGCTATATCTGCCCAGTGGCGGCAATTACCAAGTGGTTCCCGGACCGGCGCGGATTGATGACCGGAGCTGCGGTGATGGGCTTTGGCGCGGGCGCGCTGGTGATGAGTCCGATTGCCGCGCGGATTATTATCAGCTCGGGTGTAGCCGCTGCATTCACAACCTTCGGAATTGCCTATCTTATCTTGGTAGTCCTGGCGGCGCAGTTCTATGTGAACCCGATGCATGGCTGGCGTCCGCAAGGCTGGGAGCCGCGCTCAGCGGTTTCGAAAGCGGCCACTAAAATCGACTACACCCCCGCGCTGGCCCTCAGGACCTGGCGCTTTTGGCTGCTTTTTCTCATGCTCTCGCTCAATACCTCCGCGGGTATCATGATCCTGAGCCAAGCCTCGCCGCTTGCGCAACAACAAACCGGTGTCACGGTGGTAGTGGCATCAACCATTGTGGGCATCATTGCGGTCTTCAACGCGACTGGCCGAGTGTTCTGGGCCTGGGTATCGGACCTGATCGGGCGGGCGCAGGTGTATTTTCTGCTGTTCACGATCCAGGTTTTTCTTTTTTTTACGCTGCCGCACCTGCATGATGTGACGTTTTTTACTATCGCGGTTTGCGCGATTGCGCTCTGTTATGGCGGCGGTTTCGGCGTCATGCCATCCTTCACGGCCGACTATTTTGGATCGAAATACGTGGGCGGAATTTACGGCTGGATTCTGCTGGGCTGGGGGTTTGCGGCAGTGCCCTCGCCGCTATTCATTGCATATCTGCGCCAGACCACCGGCACTTATGAGTATGCGATCCTCACTCTCGGTTTCGTGATGGCGATCTCTATAGCTTTCCCGATTCTCGCGAAACGCGCAGCCGCGCGCGTAGCTGCCAGGGAAGCATTGGCGCGCGCTTAATCGCTCAATGCTTGTATCCGATCTTTCGCAACAGCCCGTGCCGCCATTCCACGTCTGCCTGTGATTCGACTCCCTTGGGCGAGCTTCCGTCAATTACACCCAAAATCCCGCGCCCCTGTTCCGTTTCCGCTACGATCACTTCCACTGGATTTGCCGTGGCGCAAAAGATCGTGCACACTTCCGAGATCTCGCGAATCCGGCTCAGCACGTTGATCGGGTAACCCTCCCGCATGGCGAGTACGAAAATATGCCCGGCGGCGATCGCCTGCGCGTTGCGCGTCGCATTCTCCTTAAGCTCGGGATCGTTTCCGTCCACTCTGGTCAGGCACGCGCCTGACGATTCATTGAACGCTATACCGAATTTCATTTGCGGCGCAGTAGTGGCAACGGCTTCGTAAAGATCCTCAACCGTCTTGATGAAATGGCTCTGACCCAGGATGATATTGCCGCTCTCCGGCATTTCCAGTCGAATCGTTTTCAGCTCCATCGCTCTAACTATACTGAAGGTTGTTGCTCGACCACATCCGCAAGCTGCCGCACGGCCGCGCGAATCTCAAGCAACTGCTCCGTGAATCAGCCGGCCGCGGCGCCACGCGCGCTCAAATCGAATCGGAGCTGGCCGGCCTGGTGCGGCGCGGAGACTTGGTCGAAACGCGTCCGGGTCATTATGTGGCCGTAGGCTCGACCCGTGAGTTCGCGGCCGGACGCCTCAGCGTCCATCGCGACGGTTATGGGTTTGTAATTCCTGATACTCCTGTACCGGGGCTCAAGGGAAATGTCTACATCCCCAAGGAAGCGGCGTCCCGCGCGATGCACGGAGATCGCGTTGTAGCGCGCATCGGCCGCATTGAACGCGACGGCCGCGCTGAAGGCGAGATCGTGCGCGTATTGCGCCGGGCGCATCCTTCTGTGGTCGGCGAGTTTCGCGTTCGTCCCTCCGAAAATGTCGTGGTACCTCACGATGAGCGCATTCGCCAATGGATCGAAATTCCCGACGAATACGCCCTGCCGCCGGATCGCGACTCCGCGAATCGTGTCGGCGCAAAGGTGGAGACGGTTGTGTCGGTGGACGATCTTGACGGGATGATCGTGACCGCCGAGATCCTCGACTTCGGCGAACCTGGCGAGCATCCTCTCGGCCGAATCACCGAAGTCTTGGGCCGGCCGGGCGATTTCGGCATTGATGTCGAGATCCTGATCCGCGCCCATCACATCCCCCACAGTTTTCCAGAGGACGTGCTTGAACAATCCCGCGCTATCCCCGGTCCAATCCCCGCCGACGAACTTGCGCAGCGCCGCGATTTTCGAGATCTCGATATCGTCACGATTGACGGCGAGACAGCCCGGGACTTCGACGATGCCGTCTGGGTGGAGCATCTCGACAGCGGTCATTACGCCTTGCAGGTCCATATCGCCGATGTTGGTCATTACGTTCTGCCCGGTTCAGCCATCGATCGCGAAGCCGCGCTGCGGGGTACGAGCGTCTACTTCCCGGACCGCGCCGTGCCGATGCTTCCAGTGGAGCTTTCGACAGACCAGTGCTCTCTTCGGCCGGGCAAAGATCGCCTGGTGCTCTCAGTGCTGCTCGAAATCGACCGGCGCGGAGATGTAGTCTCGCAGCAATTCACGCGCGGAGTGATCCGCAGCGCTGAGCGCATGACCTATACGGCGGTTCACGGAATTCTGGAAGGCGACCAGGCTTTGCGGGAGCATTATACGCACCTCACACCGCGCCTCGAACTGATGCGGGAGCTGGCCCTGATCCTCAATCGTAAGCGTGTTCGCCGCGGCTCAATTGATTTCGATTTGCCTGAAGCTCTGCTCGAATTCGATGAGTTTGGGGAGATGATCGGTGTCTCTCGCGCGCCTCGCAATATCGCGCATCGTTTGATTGAAGAATTCATGTTGGCCGCAAACGAAGCGGTTGCCTCGCATCTTGAATCCGCTGAAGTCCCCATGATCTTTCGGATTCACGAGCGCCCCGACCCAAAGCGCGTGCTCGAATTCGAGGAAATCGCCACCCACTTCGGCTATTCCCTCGGCGCTGAGGCGGCGCGAATTAGGCGCTTCGGCGAAACCGCGTTGCCGCTCGATAATCCTAATCTCACTTCGCGCCATTACCAGAAGCTGGTTGCGAAACTTAAAGGCAGGCCCGAGGAACGCATCCTGAACTATCTGATGCTTCGTTCGCTGAAACAGGCGCGCTACAGCGATCGGAATCAAGGCCACTTCGCGCTGGCCGCGCCCAGCTACACGCATTTCACCTCCCCCATCCGCCGCTATCCCGATCTGGTCGTACATCGAATTCTTTCCGCATTTCTCGACGGCGCACGCTATGCCGCCGATTTGCACGCGATCGCCGATTGGTCGTCAGAAACCGAGCGCCGGGCCGCGGAATCCGAGCGCGAGCTGGTGGAATGGAAAAAAGTGAAGTTCATGATCGACCGCGTGGGCGACGAATTCTCGGCGCTCATCATCTCCACGACGCGTTTCGGATTCTTCGTCGAACTGGAGGAGTTGTTCATCGAAGGTTTGGTACCCGTGGATACACTCCCCGGTGATCGCTTCACCTATCGTGAAAACACGCGCCAGATTATCGGTGAACGAACTCGGCGGCAGTTCTCGATCGGCGACAAGATCCGGGTGCGCCTGGACCGCGCCGATGCGATCGAGAAGAAGCTTCAATTTTCTCTAGCCGAGCCGCGGCCTGCCGCGCCTCGCCGTCCGCACCGCCGCCGTCAATAAATTGACTTTTCGCCAGCCGGGCGCGTTTTCCATCGGCGATGAATCCATAGCCACTGATCCGGGTACTGCCGAATCACGCTCTCCAGATGCGAATGGATCCGTTGCGTATCTTCCTGAACATCTCCAGTCATCTCGATGGTGGGGTAGAATCGCAGAATGTATCGGTTTTCTTCTGGCGACCAGAGCGCATATCCGGGAATCACTGCCGCTCCGCTGCGATGCGCCAGCTTCACAAAGGCGCTTCCAGCGCATGCCTTCACGCCGAAATAGTCCACGAAAACGCCCTCATCTGGCGTCGTATTTTGATCGATCAGAATTCCTACGGCTTCGTTTGCCGCCAAGGCTCGAAGTATGCCGCGGGCCGCATCTTTTTTTTCGATGATGCGATTACCTGAGAGCGAGCGGCGCCGCGCCACCATTTTGTCAATCAGAGGATTATCGAGCGGGCGCACTACAATATGCATCGGCGCGGTCATCCAGGCGTGGGCGAAAGCGCTGAGCTCCCAATTGCCGAGATGAGCTGTGGCCACCAGCACGCCGCGTCCACGTGCCAGCGCGTTCTGGTAATTTTCTAAGCCGTCATAGCGAATCCATTCATGAACACTGGCGGCCGTGATGCTCGGAAATCGCGCAAAAGTGGCCAGCAGCCGCGCTATGGAACGAAAGACGCCGTCCACTATGCTTGCATCGGAGATGCCCGCGATTTCAACATTCCTGCGAGCGGTTCTTCGCAGACGTGGAATGGCGAGATCGATCAATTTTATGTAGACACGCGCGAGCCACGGCTGCCAGGCTATGGTCGCGAGCGCGAACCGAGCCGCCCAGTACTCGACTGTCCTCACTCGATCCAGCCACCGCCGAGCACCAGATCCCCTGAATAGAACACGGCGCCCTGCCCTGGGGTCACGGCGCGCTGCGGCTCGTCGAAGCGGACCTCAACATCCTCAGCATCGGCTCTCGGGGTCAGCGTAGCGGTCGCAGCCAAATGCTTATTGCGGATCTTGACCTCGACGCGCAGAGGCGCTTCTGGAGGCGCGATTGAGATCCAGTTGAAGTCCTTCACGCTCATGGTCGCCCGCAGCAGGGACTCTTTGGGGCCGATCACTACACGGCGGGTTGCCGGCTCGGTCGAAATCACATACAGCGGCTCACGCGCGGACACCCCCAGGCCCCGCCGCTGCCCGACGGTGAAATGATGGACGCCAGAGTGCTCGCCAACCACATGACCGTCAAGTCGTGACGAGTTCCCCGCGTGTTTCTTTCACGTCGATTCCCTGCTCCCGAAAATACGCGTCGATGAATCCAGCGTAGTCGCCATTCGGAACAAAACAGATCTCCTGGCTATCGGGCTTCGCGGCTGTGGGAATGCCGAGTTCGCGAGCCAGCTCGCGCACCACCGGCTTTTCGAACCCACCGAGTGGAAATAATGTGCGCGCAAGCTGGTCCTGCCGCAACCCGAACAGGAAATAGGTCTGATCCTTGGCGCGATCCGTGCTGCGATGCATCTCCCACCGGCCGCTATCAGGATTCCATGCGATCCGAGCATAATGGCCGGTAGCGATGCGCTCCGCGCCCACTCCCTCCGCCATTTCCAGGAACTGATCGAATTTAATAAAGTTGTTGCAGAGCGTGCAAGGGATCGGCGTGCGCCCCGCGAGATATTCCGCTATGAACGGTTTGACTACCTGATCCTCGAAGCGCTGTTCAAAGTTCACGATGTAATAAGGAATACCCAGCACCTGAGCAACGTGACGGGCATCATACACGTCATCGAGCGAGCAGCAGCGGCCGGTGGGGACCTCTGTCGCAAGCTCAGGAAGCCGACGCTGGTTCCAGAGCTGCATCGTCAGTCCGATGACGCGTTCGCCCCGCTGCCGCAGCAATCCTGCGACGACGGAGCTGTCGACTCCGCCTGACATCGCGACCGCGATGGTCTCATTAGGCATATGCCGGCGCCAACTTCCTCAAATGGAATACACACTCGCATACCGCATCGATGAGCGCATTCACTTGCTCCAGGGTATTGGGGCGGCCGAGTGAAAACCGTACGCTCGAACGCGCTTGTTCTTTGGTCAAGCCGATCGCGATAAGCACGTGCGAGGGCTCGGTCACTCCACTCGAGCAAGCCGATCCGCTCGACACCGCGAATCCTCTTAGATCCAGCGCAATTAGCAGCGGTTCTGAGTCGATGCCATCGAAGCGCAGGTTAGACGTGTTCGGAGTCCGCGGCGCGCCCGCGCCATTCACGTGCGCTCCAGGCACCCGATCGAGTATCCCCTGTTCCAGGCGATCGCGAAGCGTTCCCAATTGTGGCCACTCC
Source organism: uncultured Acidobacteriota bacterium (assembly GCA_963799805.1). Taxonomy (GTDB): domain Bacteria; phylum Acidobacteriota; class Terriglobia; order Bryobacterales; family Bryobacteraceae; genus Palsa-187. The sequence continues at coordinate 77,992 of CAWCYF010000001.1, read as the reverse complement.
GCGGGTCCGTGTTCCATAATCCACTGAGCCGCGCGTCCCAGCCCTACCGCGCCCGCGACGTTCTCGGTTCCCGCGCGAAGCCCGCGCTCGTGAGGACCGCCCAACGCTCTCGGCGACAGCTTCGTACTTTTGCGCACATACAATGCGCCCACACCTTTCGGCGCATAGAACTTGTGTCCACTGATCGAATATAGGTCCACACCCAGTGTGTCTATGTTCACCGCTATTTTCCCGGCCGCCTGCACGCCATCCGAGTGCAGGATCACGCCCTCCTCGCGTGCGATCCGCGTAATCTCAGCGATGGGCTGGATCACGCCCAGCTCATTATTAGCGTGCATTACGCTAATCACTTTCGTGTCCGGCCGTAGAGCGCGCCGGACGGCATCGGGATTGACGACTCCACGCCCGTCGACAGGGACAAATGTCACCGACCTGGCCTGTTCGCATGCCGCCATTACGGCCGGATGCTCAATGGTCGTCGTGATGATGTGGCCTTCCTGAGCCGCGCCGAGCACAGCCAGATTGTCGGCCTCCGTGCCGCCGCTTGTGAACACGATTTCCTCTGCCGCCGCGCCGAGCAGCGCCGCAACCTGTCGCCGCGCGTGGTCCAGCCTCTCTCTGGCGGCTTGACCGAAATGATGAATACTGGAGGCGTTGCCGTAAACCTCCGTCATCACCGGAAACATGGCTTCGAGAACTTCCGGAGAGACGGGTGTCGTCGCGTTATGGTCGAAATAAAAGCGTTCCACGGCGTTAGTACAATTTTATCAATAGATGCCGAGCGGACTGATCACTCTCACTACAGATTTTGGCCAGGCCGATCATTTCGTGGGCGCCATGAAAGGCGTGATTCTTAGTATCGCGCCGCGGGCCCGAATTGTCGACATCACCCACGCAATTTCGACCTACGATCTTACGGAAGGAGCATTCGTCATCGCTCAGGCTTGGCAGTATTTTCCTAAAAATACGATTCACGTTATTGTGGTCGATCCCACGGTGGGGAGCGCTCGGCGGCCTATTTTAGTCGAAGCCGGCGGCCATCATTTCATCGCGCCGGATAACGGCGTCCTCTCGATGATCTATGAGACCTGCATCCACAAGGTCCGGGTCATTTCCAATCCGAAGGTCATGAACACGCAAATCAGCCGCACGTTTCACGGACGAGATGTTTTCGCACCGGCCGCCGCGCACCTGGTGAGCGGCACGCCCCCAGCGCAGTTCGGCAAACGCATCGCCGATTACGTTCGATCCTTCCCTCTGAAGCCTGCCCGATTGGCGGACCATAGCTGGCGCGGCCGGGTTTTGAAAGTCGATCATTTTGGGAACCTGATCACGAACCTGCATATCGACGATTTTCCCGATGTGAAAAGCATGCCTATCGAGTTGCGCGTCTGCGGCGAACGCATCCATCGGCTCGCCCTCACCTTTGCTGAAGCGCCAACAGGCGAGGTATTTGCCATCGTGGGAAGCTCCGGATATCTCGAGGTGGCCATGAACCAGGTCTCCGCTGCGAACAAGCTCGGCTGCAGCTCCGGAGCGCCCGTGGAGCTCGAGATCTTTTACGATTGATTGCGTCGGTATCCGGGACAAGCCAACACCGGAAGCCGCGGATACTTCACATATCCGGGATCGGTGAAGGATCGCTCACAAAGGTAGAATGTTGAGCCTCGGTCAGAACGAATCACACGGCAAAACAGGCACGTATCGCACAAACCCTCAGGAGGCGAAGAACTCACGCATCGCCTCCACCGTACGGCGGATGTCCTGTTCGCTGTGTGCCGCCGAGACAAATCCCGCCTCGAATTGCGACGGCGCCATATAGACGCCGCGCTCGAGCATGAAGTGAAAAAACTTGCCGAAACGAGCCGTGTCGCTGCATTTGGCTGAGTCCCAATCCATTACCGGGCCAGGCGAAAAGAAAAAGGTGAACATCGATCCGACGCGGTTGACGGTTATGCCGGGAGGCGTACACGAAGTTAACTGCGCCGCGCGCGCCTCGATAGCGTCGTACACTTCCGGATGCGCACGCAAATACCGCAGCATCGCGAGACCTGCAGAAACCGCCATCGGATTACCCGATAAAGTTCCCGCCTGATATACCGGCCCGAGGGGCGCGACTTTCTTCATAATGTCCACTCGGCCGCCATAAGCCGCCATGGGCAATCCTCCACCGATAATCTTTCCGAGCATGGTCAGATCCGGCCTGATCCCATAGCGCTGCTGTGCTCCGCCCAGCGCCACTCGAAATCCGGTCATCACTTCATCGAAGATCAGCAGCGCGCCATGCCGCGTGGTCAGATCGCGCAGCGCTTCGAGAAAACCCGGCCCGGGCGGAACACATCCCATGTTCCCCGCCACCGGCTCCACGATCACTGCAGCGATCTCATGTCCGCGCTCGCGGAACGCTCGTTCGGCTGCGGCGACGGAGTTGTAGGGAAGCGCGATCGTGGTTGCCGCGAAAGATGCTGGAACGCCCGCAGTATCGGCGATCCCGAGAGTCGCCATACCGGAACCCGCCTTCACCAGCAGCGAATCGACGTGTCCGTGATAGCAGCCCTCGAATTTCACGATCAGGTCGCGGCCGGTATAACCTCGGGCAACCCGCAGAGCGCTCATCGCGGCTTCAGTCCCCGAGCTCACCATCCGCACCATTTCGATGGATGGCACAATTTCGGCGATCAGCTCCGCCAGCTCCACCTCGCGCGCGGTGGGCGCACCGAAGCTGGTACCGCACTCCAGCGCCTCGCGTAGTGCCTCGATTACAGGCGCCGGCCGATGTCCCAGGAGTAATGGCCCCCACGAGCCTACATAGTCGATGTAGGAGTTGCCGTCCACGTCGAAGACTCGCGCGCCCTCGCCTCGCGCGATAAAGCGCGGCGCTCCGCCTACGGCTCGAAACGCACGGACAGGCGAATTCACACCGCCGGGAATCGAGACCTGCGCCCGCGCAAACCAAGCTTCGGATTGTGCCGTTTTCATAGAGCTGCGCGTGAGTTCTCGGGAATTACACGGCGCAGAAAGAGATTCATTAGGACTTCGTGAAGAGTGCCATTCAGGTTCCGCAGCAGGCGATTCTTCAATCCGAGATACGGTTGGGTGCCGGCGAACAGGTCCTGCATCAGCTCGCGAAAACGCGGGCTGCGCCGCATGAACTGAACCATGCGTGCGGGCACGGAGCTGCACATAAAACTCCCGAGGAATACGCGTTTGGCGAGCGTCGCGGCATATTCCAGATCGAGCGCGAACTCGCGCGCCAGCAGCGTGCGATATGCCGCGGCCTTTTCGAGCACTCCATGCGCGTCGTCGATTACCACTTGGCTGGCCAAATCCCCGGAGCGCATCGCGTAATACAGACCCTCGCCCGTGATGGGATCCACCAGCCCGCCGGCATCGCCAACGGCCAGCCATCCGTCGCCGGCCACCCGATTCCGCTTCCAACCGGGCGATTCGAGCGACGGCAGCATGTGGCTATAAAATACGGACCCCTTCGAGCACAAGCCGCGTTCATTCATGTAGGTTTCAAGACGCGCCCGCAGCGAGTGCGCCGGCTCGCGTTTGCCACAGATTCCCACGGAAAGATGCCCGCAGCGAGGAAATACCCAAATGTAGCCTTCCAGCTGAGGAAGAAATTGGATATCGATTCGATCCTGCGAGCCCGGAACATAGTAGCCTAGGGCGGACATCGTGTCAGCGGCGTGCCATTCGGTGCCCACTTCGCGCAGCGAATTTCGCGCGCCTGTCGCGACGATGCAGAAATCCGCGTCAGCCAGGCCGCATTGCGTCCGCAGCCGCCATCCCCGCTCCCGGCGCTCGAGGCCGAGCACACGCGTCTTCTCCATCGTGGCGCCCGCCCGTTCAGCTCGCTCCAGCAGCATTCGGTTCAGATCCATTCGCGAGTAAATCACCAGCGGATGCGACAGGATCATTTTCACGTCGCCGGCTTTCGGCGCCGCCGAGAGTGGTCTCATTGACCGTCCGCTTCGGCGTGTCGTTATCGATTAAAAAAGGATATTCATGATACGCCTTGTACGTCAGTCCGCCGCCGCAGGGCTTTTCCCACGCCAGCTTCTCGTCAAACACAATGGCCTTGAGACCAGCCTGCGCTAGACGCTCCGCTGCGAATGCGCCCGCTGGTCCGCCGCCCAATACGGCGACCGTCTTCATGGCTGTGAACCCCTAGGCGGGATTTCTCCGGTTGAGGGGTGGCCCGGTGGGAGCGCCGGTAGCCCCTGGGCCCCGTGCGGATTTACGCCGCTCTCAGTACGGCCGCGCACTTCCCATCTGATTGCCCTTGCGCTCGAGCGTGTAGTTCATCTGCATTCCACCGCCACCGGTTTTAGGACGAAAGAAGACCGTAGCGCGCGCCTGGTCATGCTCAAACGCGACGGACGTCACATCCACCTGCATCAGGTTCATGTCGAGCCCGGTCTGCGCCGTGCGCGCGCGCAAATAGTCAACCACCGCCTGGCGAACTGCATCCGTATTCTGAATATCGCGCGAGCACGCCGGCAGCAGCAGCGCGGCCAGCATAAACGCGGCTGTTTTCACATTCCGATTATAACCGGCATTTCAGACCGGCTCGATCAGCTATTTAAGACCCGCCAGAGCCCTCTTGGGAACTTTTGCCACGACGTTGTACTGCGGATCGACCATCTCGGCAATATCGTACTTGAGAGCAGGTGCCAAGCACCAGAGCAACCTCATTATCGGTAAGCTTATAATCTTTCTTCAACCAGTTTGCGAGCTGGGATGTCGCGCTCTGAACCGCATCCGCCAGCGAACCGGCAATTCCGGCCGACATGAGATAGTCGCGATTCTCAAGGCGCGGGCCAGGAGTCGCCGAGCCTTTGATCAGGTCCACGGTGAACTCGACGTCCAATGAAGTTTCGACTGCGGCGAAAGTCACTTCACCATCGCCCATGGCGGCATGGCCATCACCCATGAACAGCAGCGCCCCTGGCGCGAACACCGGCAGATACAGTGTCGCGCCTTCACCGAGCTGGTTGTAATCCATATTGCCGCCGAAGGGCCCCAGATCGAGTGTGCGGATAGCTTGGCTAAACGGAGGGGCGGTAGCAATACAACCGATCATGGGCAGGATCGGCACGGTGTAATTCTTCATCCGGTCGGTGGGATGGGCGAGCGTGGCGATACCCTTTGCTCGATCCAGTTTCCAGTCGCTGTCGAACCCTGTCTCATACTTCGCGTTCGCGGCATACGCCGGCTCTATAATATTCGGCTTGATGCGGGAGCCGCTTTGAGCGGTATCGCGATTGGTCCGCACTTTGTTCAGCCTGATTACCAGTGTGTCTCCTGGAATCGCACCCTCGATATAGAAAGGCCCGATTTGCGGGTTGGTTCCCGCCGCGCGTTGTTGTCCCTTGGAATCCATACCGTCATCGTCGAGCAGCCAGGTACGAACGGTATCACCCGGAAAAATATGGAGCGCCGGGGCGATCGAGGCCGAATAGGTAACCTGAAATTCGCGGGGTTCAAAGTCCCAAGTTTTGGGACCACCCGCCGGCGGATCCAAAAGCCGCGTCATTTTCCACGCAACCGGTTGCATTCCCCCGCGCTGGTCCATCTTGCCGTCGCCTGAGAGTTCACCGGCCTTGATCTCCCCGGTGAACGTTCCCGATAGTTTGCCATCAGGTCGATGGAGAGAGAACGCCATGTGATTCCCGGTGACTTCACCTTCAAGCTTCCATTCATTCCAGGTTCCGGCGAGCTTCGTCCCATCTATGCGCAAGGCGACTCTCGCATATTGTGCCTGACCGAAGCGCGTAATTTGCGCCATCCAGTTGCCCGAAAGATCGGCTGCTACGCCCAGGCGGGCAGCCAGGATTAGACACCCAAAATACGCTGGAATTCTCATCGGCATGCCTTCCTTTAAGTTCAGAAGAGAAACTTCAATGCTAACTGTGTATTGAATGGCTCACCAGGCCCGATGCCTGGAGAACCCGAGTAATCACCTATCGTGTCGCCGCTTTTCCCGAGCCCGCCACCGACGCGACTGCCCGGCGGCGCCAGATTCACGCGATTGAATATATTGAACATCTCGACGCGAAATTGAGCCCTCAATCTTTCCTTAATCGGAAATTCTCTAAAAACAGAAACATCTACGGATGCGAACCCAGGTCCGTAAAGCGAATCGCGAGCGACAGTACCGAAAGTGCCGGCGACTGGATTGACGAAAGAGGTTCGGCTGAACCATTGAACCGGACTGCCCACCGTGAAGGCGTGAGAAACTCCCTTGAAAGGATTGGCTACCTGATCCGCACGCTCGGTGTTTTCGCCGGTGCCGCTGTTATCGGAGGAAGCGCGGATGTTGACCGGCTCGCCCGTGCGAATGTAGATGTTAGTATTCGCCTGCCACCCATGAGTAAGCCAGTGTGGACCATGCGAAGATCCTGGAATATCGTAGACGAAATAAGCCTTAAATTGGTGGCGTATATCGAGACGTCGCATTGCCATAGTCGCCCCTGAGGTTATCGCTGTTTTGGGGCAACGTCGTGGCGCTTGATAGATCGTCGAGATTGTGACCCCAGGTATAGGAAAACTGCGAAATCAGACCATGCCAACTGCTGGTTCTCAGCGACACCTGAAGCGAGTTGAAGTTCGAATCGCCCGCACTTTCAAGCTGGTCGATTACGCCGAAATTCGGGAATTCCGAGAAATAGGGCCGGCTTTGCTGTTGATAGGTGAATCCTGCCGCATTTGTCCCGGGATGAAGCCGCTGCCGAACGCGGCTTGGTTGATGTCAGTCACTATATTCAGATGCCTTGCCTCCGAGCCAACATATCCAACCTGCAAAACGGTATGAGTTCCCAGACTCTTCTCGATATTTAAGTTGTAGTTCAAGACGCCGGCGGGGCGAAAGTTGGGGTTAACCGAGAACAAGTTGATTACGTTATTTCCCGAGAGGGAAATACTGGTCGGGAAGATCTCCTGGCCGGAAACTGACCGTATACGCATTGCGCGTAATATCATACACTGGCCGAGCCCCGGCGGGATTGGCGTTCACTCCGATGGCTCCATTATTGGCTAGAGAGGACTGATCGAGGAAAGGCGACGTGGCCGGGGTGTCGTAGTATAGACCGAAGCCGGCGCGTATGACGACTCCCGGAAGCGCCCCCGGTTGATAGGCGAGGCCCACGCGCGGGCTAAACAATTTCCAATCCTGCGGATAAAGATTCGATACCTGCTGCCCCACTACGGCCAGGCCGCCCGGCACGTTCGGGCGAAATACGCGAAAGGTCCGTCTGACCATCTATACAGCGGACCTTCATAATCCCAGCGCAATCCATAATTGAGGTTTAAACTACGCGATACCTGCCAGGAATCTTGCGCGAATAAATTAGAAATGTTTTCATTTACACCGCGATTTACGTTGCCGCTCACAATATTGGACTGGTAAACATAACCCGCCATAAAGTCGGCCAACGCGGCAATATTTGTATCAAAGCCGGGTTGGTTCAGCAAACCGCTCCATGGCCCTTGCGTTCCGTTGTAAAAGAAATTCCCTCGGACACCGGCGTTATTTCCTCCGCCCGCCCCTATTTCGTAAATTTGAACGCGGCGGACCTCGCCGCCAAACCGCATCTGATGCTTTCCCTTGAGGTAGCTGATCACATCTGAGATATGGCCCGTATAATCTTGGCGACCCGATGCTGGGCTGAGGCCCGTACTATCGAAACCAGTGATTGCTAGCATTGGAGCGCCGCTCAGGTCTGGCGCGTTTACTCCCGTGTTGAAACCCAGAGCAACCGGATTGAAGCTGCTATTGGCGTCGGAGAAGGACTGATGGAAATAGTTGACTCCGGCGACGACCTGATTGGTAATTGGCGAAGATAAGATCGAGTTAAAAATCAACGAAAAATTCTGCACGTGCATCGGACCCACTTGATAGTAATACGGAATGAAAGAACCGACCGGAGCGGTTTGTGTGCCCTGCCCTACGAACCATCGAAACGACAGCCGGTTATTATCGTTAAGACTATGATCGATTTTGGCCAGTCCATTGTGGCTGACGCCGGTCTGCGGAATCGGATCGAAATAATTATCCGCTGCCGCCGGTCCCGTCAGCGAACTGGCGGGCCAGAGAGTGTTTAGCAAGGTTTGAGATACGGGATTTACAGGTACGTTGTACTGCTTCAGCAACTGCAACGCCGCGGTCTGATAGGCGACTGACGGTTCTGTCGCCAGCGACTGATTGCCAATCACAAACTTCTGATCTTCGTAGGTCAGAAAGTAGAAAGTCTTATCCTTCCGAATGGGCCCTCCGAAAGAGAACCCATAATGCTGATTTCGCAGTTCGTTTTTAGGAGAACCCGTAGGCGCGAAGGGCGATTGCGCGGCCAGGAACTCGTTCCGATTGTAATAATAGACGCTTCCGTGAAGTTGGTTGGTTCCCGACTTGATGATCAGATTGACCGTAGCACCCGGGTTCCTTCCCGTTTCCACTCCGGCCTGGTTCTGGGCCGAAAATTCGTCCAGGGCATCGAGGGGCAGGATCACTCCGGAGATACTGTTAATACCGCCCTGATTCACAGCCATGATATTAAACCACTGGTCGTTGTTATCAGAACCCTCGATTTGCCAATTGAATTGATTCGATCGGGCTCCATTATACGAACCATGCGCACCGGCCGCATATCCGGCGAAGCCCGGCGATAACGCGATCATCTGCGTGAAATCCCGCCCGTTGACCGGGAGGTCCTGAACGGTCTTAGTGGGCACGACGTTGGTCAGCGTCGATGAGGTCGTATCGAGTGAAACCGCCGCCGCGGAAACCTCCACAGTCGAGGAGACTTGTGCCACAGTCAGTTTTACCGGCAGGTTATAAATGGCCCCTGCCGAAACGTGAATACCGTTGATTTTTTGCGTCTCAAATCCACTCTGCGTGACCGTGATCGAATAATCGCCGAGTGGCAAATCTTGAAATGCGAATTCGCCGGCGCTCGACGATTGGGTCGTATACACCAAGCCTGTGCCTTCATTGGTGGCTTGTACTGCGGCGGATCCCACAACAGCCCCCGATTGATCCGTGACGCTTCCGTTAATACCACCCCGAAAATTCTGGGCCATTCCCAATACTGCGACAATCAATAACAAAGACAATCCTGAAATGATTCGGCCCATATTTTACCCCGCTCGGCTTAACCTGGATTTTAGCTTCCTTTCCAGGGTTAGTGGGGAGTATAACAAGAGGCACTGTTCCGTGACAAGGGGGAAAATCGTGCCGAGATTCGGATTACTGGTTCTGGACAGAGATGGTGACGGTATCCGTGCTGTTGCCGATCGCGACCACCACCGGGACGTTGTCGCCGGTCTGCACACCCGCGGGAATCACGGTATTGATCTGATACTCAGAACCCGTACCCGGCGCGATACCGGAAAAAGAAGGGGTCGCGTTGATGCCGCCGATCGTGACGGTTGGTGTTTGCACCATCTGATAAAGGACGCTGCCATTTGCCGGCGCAACCGATCCACGTCGGCACGGGCGAACCGGAGGGACTACCGTTGGGCGTCGCCAACCCTCCGCCGGTGAAATAAATCGAGATGCTCGCGCCTGGCGCTGCTGGGCCGCCGCATTGAGTAGTCGCGGGCAATCCCGCACAAGCCGGAAGATTGTAGAATGGCGCAGTCGACGCCGGCATTACGATCGATGCTGTATTGGCAATTCTCACCGCGCCATTGTTGGGATGTGCGGGATCGAGGGAAAGTCTGAAAATCCCGATATCCACGGGCGACAAAGCGACCGTATAGCTCTGGCTAACGCCTGATGAGTCCTGCACGGTGACGGTCGCCGTGCCCGGAGGTCGGACAATTCCGCGGGCGCCATCGCATTGATCAGGTTTAAGGAAGGATTCACGTAATACAGAGGCGCTGGAGTTGCCGTTAAATAACACCTGAATCCCTTGAAAACTCGTGGCCGGGAAAATATTCGGCGCTGACGTTGTCGTTGTCCCGAGATTCGTAGCGTAAATGCTGACGAACGAATTAGGCGCTACTCCGTGGGTCGCATCCCTTACCTGACCTGTCGCGGAGTTTTCAATCGCGCTCACTCACCGGAGAGGGCTGCGCAACCAGCGTCAGCATACGTATCACGTTGTTCTGGTTATCGGTCACGTAAACATTGCCGGACGCATCCAGGGACACGCCTGAAGGAAATTTGAAATTCGCGCTGATGGCGGTGCCCCCATCCCCGGCATAACCATAGCCACCACTGCCGGCGATTGTAACGATATTGCCCGTCGCCGCCATGCACCATGCGGATACGATTGTTGAACGAATCCGCGATGTAGATATTCCCGGCTGCATCTACCGCCACGCCTTTGGGGTTGTTCAATTTGGCTTTAGTAGCTGGGCCGCCATCCCCGCTGAAGCCGCCGGTAATGCTGGAGCCGGCCACTGTCGTGATAATTCCGGTCGCCACCGTCACCTTGCGGATACGATGATTGCTCGTATCGGCGATATAGATATTGCCCGCGGCATCGAGCGCGAGACCTTCGGGATTATTGAGCGAGGCCACGGTGGCCGGCCCTCCATCCCCCGTATAATCGGGCTGAGCATTACCGGCCACCGTCTGGATCGTATTGTTCGATACCAGCACCTTGCGAATCACATTATTCGCGGTATCGGCGATGTAGATGTTTCCAGTGAAATCCAGAGCGACTCCAGCGGGGTTGTTGAGTTGGGCGCCCACCGCCGCGCCTCCGTCTCCTCCATATCCAGCGCTTTGCGAAGCTGCCGGCAATCGTCGAGATTATGCCGGTCCCCACCAGCACCTTCCGGATCACCTGATTGATGGTATCCGCGATATATAAATTTCCGCTGCCATCCACCGCCACGCCTTCGGGATTATCGAGCTCAGCTTTGCCGGCCGATTTTCCGTCTCCCGCGAAACCTCCAGTGCCATTGCCGGCTAAAGTCGAAATCGTGCCATTCACTACGTAACGGATCCGCTGGTTTACTTGATCGGCAATATAGAGATTGCCGCCCGCATCCACCGCGGAGAAAGGCAGGTCGAGCTCAGCGCTGGTGGCCGCCATGTTGTCTCCGTTATAACCAACGACATTGTCGCCGGCGATCGTCGAAATGGTATATTGCGGCGGAGTCTGGCCGTGAACCAAGGCCGTTATGAATCCCAGGGTTAAAAATTTTACGAAGTTGGGCGTCATTTGAAATGTGAATTGAATGCAGACTGCAGAAAAGACCTTACGCCTCAGACGCGCGTGTGCGATAAACGGTTACATTATCGATCACTTCGGAAGCGCAAAGGGCGGAGCTCGTGCATTTTAGCAACTATTTCGCGCCGCTTTCCGTTTTGCGCGAGTTTCTCAAAAGATCCGCGATTCGATCCGGATCGTTCGGAACAACAACAGACTGGTTCCCGTATGTAGAGCGAATTTTCGAGCCGTCCGGCGCCTCCAGTTTTCCCGTATGATAGCGGTAGATATAATCCGGGTCTTTAAGCAGATTGCCGGTGAGTACGGCGACCACATCCGCGCCGCGATCGATCACGCCGCTTGCCGTAAGCTTGCGAATTCCCGCAAGGGTCGCCGCCGAGGCAGGCTCGCATCCGATGCCGCAGCGTCCGATCTGCGCCTTTGCGTCGGCGATCTCCTGCTCGCTCACTTTCTCGACGATGCCGGATGATGCGCGCACCTCGTAGAGCGCTTTCGGCCAGGATACGGGATCGCCGATGCGGATCGCGGTCGCTAGCGTCTCCGGTTTTTTCACCGGTTGGAACTCTCCGCCGCGCGCGACAAAATCGTAGAACGGCGCGGCTCCCTCAGCTTGAATGACCGCGAACCGCGGCATCTTGTCGATCAGCCCGATTTCCTTCATCTCGCGGAGCGCCTTCCCGAATGCCGAAGTGTTGCCCAGATTTCCGCCCGGTAGCACGATCCAATCCGGCGCTTGCCAGTCGCGCTGATCGAGCATTTCAATCGCGATGGTCTTCTGACCTTCGATTCGAAAAGGATTCACGGAGTTAAGCAAATAAATGCCGAGCTTCTCCGTGAGCCCGCGCACCAGCGCCAGGATCTGATCGAAATTCGCCTCCACTTCGAGCGTTTTCGCGCCGTATTCCAGCGCCTGGGCGAGTTTGCCGAAAGAAATGTTTCCGTGCGGGAGAAAAATCAAGGCTTCGAGTCCGGCGGCGGCTGCGTATGCCGCCATCGAAGCCGACGTATTACCTGTCGAGACGCAGGCGACCCTGCGCATTCCCAGGCGTATCGCCTGTGATGCGCCGCATGTCATTCCATTGTCTTTGAAGGAGCCGGTCGGGTTGAATCCCTGGTGTTTGAATGCGAGCCGATCGAGGCCGCCATACGCAGCTGCCAGCGGCGCATCGAGCAAGCGGAGTATTTCCTTCGCGCAGCGTCACCACGTTCGAGTAATCGTCGAGAAATGGAAACATCTCCCGGTATCGCCACACGCCGCTTGCATCCAGGGGATCGTTGCTCATCCTTCGCTCGCGAAAAATGCGGCGCAAAGCGTCCGCTTCCATCCGGTCGCCGCTGTAATGGACTTCGACCAAGCCCGCCGCATTTCCGGCAGTTGTACAGAACCTCGGTAATGTCATACCGCGCGCGGCACGCCGGATCGAAAGCAAATCAATTCAGCCGCGAACTTCGCCTGGCGTGGCGATTGCATCGCGAAAGCCATATCTTTTAACTTTAGACCATGATCGCTGTGCAGCTTGAGGCAGGCCGCGTAAAAGTTCGCAAGCAGCCGCTCCCGCGGATTCCGAAAGGCTTCGCACGCATCCGGCTGCTGGCTGCGGGAATCTGCTCCACTGACCTGGAATTGCAGCGCGGCTACTACGGATTCTCCGGCACTCCGGGCCATGAATTCGTGGGCGAGGTTAGCGATGCGGAAGATCCGGCCTGGATTGGCAAGAGAGTCGCGGGCGAGATCAACCTCGCCTGCGGCGCATGCGAGTGGTGCGCCCGGGGCTTGGGCCGCCATTGCCCACATCGCGAAGGTTCTCGGAATCGTGAAATACCCGGGCGCGTTTCGCGAGTTTCTCACGCTGCCGCTTCGCAACCTGCATGTGGTTCCTCCGTCTATCCCGACGGAGCACGCCGTGTTTCATCGAGCCTGTGGCGGCGGCTTGCGAGATTCTCGACCAAATCAAAATTCCTAAACGGGAGCGGGTCGCCGTGCTAGGCGACGGCAAGCTCGGCCTGCTGATCGCGCAAGTGCTCCAGGCGGACGGCGCAGCAGGTACACCTTTTCGGCAGACATCGGCATAAACTCCGTATTGCCGAGTCAGCCGGGGTTACCACTGAGACGATCGGCAGGAAACTTCCCGAGCGATCCTTCCCTATCGTGGTGGACGCGACCGGATCGGCGGAGGGTCTGCGCGCAGCCATCGCGATGTGCATTCCGCGCGGCACGGTGGTCATGAAATCGACTGTGCATGGCGTGGTGCCGATCGATACCGCTCCGGCCATCGTGAACGAAATCACCTTGATCGGCTCGCGCTGCGGGCAGATTCGAGCCGGCATTGCGCCTGCTCGCCTCCGGCAAGGTCCGCGTGGGCGATCTGATCTCGGAAGAATTTCCGCTTGATCGCGCACCGGAGGCATTTGCGCGCGCCGCCACGAAAGGTGTGTTGAAAGTGTTGCTGCAGCCGCCGAACTAGGCGGATCATCGGCCCAGGTGCGAATACCACACCGCTACTACTTCTCCATATATCGCGACCGCTAGCGCCGCCATCCCCAGAAAGCTGCCAAACGGCAGTTCGTAAGTAGACATGTCCTTCCGGGTAACCAAAATGTAAATCAGCCCGACCGACTGCGCCGAATAGCGAAGCCGCGATCAAGGTCAGCAAGGCCCATTGCAGCCCCAGAAAGGCGCCGATCATGGCGATCATCTTGACATCGCCGAGGCCCAAGCCTTCCCGGTGACGAACACGCTGATATAACCAGCCCACCAGCCAGATGGAACCGCTCGATAACGCTGCGCCAAGCGCTGCCTCCGCTACCGATAGCCATCGGGCGCCAAGGGAGAACGGCAGAAGCATGTGCGCCAGCTCGGGCCGCAGCGGCACGAACGCGGCCAATATCAGCCCCAAAACAATTCCTCCCAGCGTAAACTCGTCGGGCAGGATGCGCTCCTCGATGTCGGAGACGATCAGCGTGATCAGGATCGCGCAGAACAGCGAAAATTTCAGAGCCTCGAGCGTTGGGCCGAACGCCCCTACGCAAATGGCGAAAGCCGCGCCGGTGGAAAGCTCGACCAATGGGTAGCGAAGAGAAATGCGCTCGCGGCAATAGCGGCAGCGGCCCCGCAGCACTAAATAGCTGACCAGGGGAATATTGTCGTACCAGACTACGGTCTTTTCACAGGCGGGGCAAAACGATCGCGGGCGCACAACCGAAAGATCCCGGGGCAGGCGGAAAATACAGACGTTCAGGAAGCTCCCGATCAGCAGGCCGGCCAAAAACGCCAGAACGACAAACTCTAGCATCCAAGGACCTCTTCATAGGCCCGGAGAGTTCCCTGAAGCATGGCTTCCACGGAAAATTTCTGTATCACCCTCGCTCTGCCCCGGCGTCCCATTTCCGCCGCCGCGAGCGGATCGTCCAGCAAGCGCCGCAGTGCGCCGGCGAGTTCGCCATCGCTTCACCAACAATCCCGTTTGTTCATGCTCGACGACCTCCAGCAGGCCTCCGGCACGGCTGGCAATCACCGGCACACCGGCCGCCATGGCCGCGAGCGCCGCTGAACCGAGCCCTTCGACCTCGCTGATATAGACAAATATGCTCGCCGTAGACAAATCTTGCCATAAATCCGATGTGAAATGGATCGGGACTCGAGCTGACCTCGGCCGCCGCACGCACCACGCTTAGACTCCTTTACCAACGAGCGCAACCACGCGTCCTGGCTCGGATTTAGCGGGAGCCGGGAAGCGGCACGCCGTCATAGATCACTCCGAATTTTTGCGGCAGGCACGCGCGCATCCAGCAGCCGCGCCGCTACGAAGTGAGACACCGCAAGATAGAGCGGCCGCGCGCCCGTATTTCCATCGCGAAGCGCATCGACCGGCGCACTGGAAACCCAACCCGCCGCGAGACCACCAGCGGCGTACCCCCCGCCAGCGCGGCCAGCGTATGGGCACGCGCGTCGTGCGCGTGAATTAAATCGACCCGTCGCGCCAGGCGCATCAGCGTTGCGAACGACAGCGGCTGGACATCTAATCCTCGCTCACGCGCCGCCCGGAACAGTGGCGAGTCGCGCGGGCTAAGGAGCATCGCATCCCGCATCTGGCCGATCAGATATAGCACTTGCCATTGGCCGCCGCGCATCTCCCGTCCCGTGTCGATGTGCAGCGTTCGCATCGCGCTACCGTCCTGGACTCATAAATCGCGCCTTGGCGTACTTGACGAAATTATAAAGCGCCGCCATATTGGCGATCGCGAGTCCCTCCACCCCATCCAGAAAACCCAGTTTCAAGCACGTAGGCTTGAAAAAATGTCCACGGTGGCTCGAGCGCCAGGCGCGCCCACGTCACCTTCTCGCCAGTTTCGAGCAGTTGCTCGGCCGCCAGCGTTGTGTAGCGGTCCATGGTCTTCAAATGCTCTGAAAGCGAGTTGCACGTGAAGTGCAGCAGGTTGGAGCTTCAGATGCCCGATCCGTCCATCCACCTTCACCGCTTCGTGAACAAATTTTCCCACCCAGCGCGCCTTGCGCCGGTCGTATAAACGCACTTTGCGGTCAGGATACCAGCCGGAATGCCGGATCCATCGCCCCAGGTACTGCGCCATACGCGGCATCGTGTATGCATCGAACTGAGGACCGGTTTTCTTTACCTGCCAAATTTCTCCTTCGAGCGCCTCGCTTAAAGATTCGTCGGCGTCGATTGAAAGAATCCAGTCGTAGGCGGCCTTATCCGCGGCAAGGTTTTTCTGGTTTGCGTATCCCGGCCACCCGCTCTCCACGACTCGCGCGCCCAGCTTTTTGGCGATCTCGACCGTCCGATCATTCGAGCCGCTGTCGATCACCAGGATCTCATCGGCGCACCGCAGGCTCTCGATCGCGCGCGGCAGGTTGCGCTCCTCATTGTAAGTAATAATGGTGGCGGAGATTTTCACAGGCCCGCGGCGCGGATCGGCGCGAGAGTGAACGAGAGCAAAAATACGATCAGAGCCGCCAGGCCCAGCCATTTTCGCGTCGGCCCGATCGGACTCGGATCGACAATGGCAGGGTGGCGCATGCCGAACAAAAACAGAAAAGCCGCCCAAAACAGCCAGCTATAGGCAAAAAAGAAGCCCATTAGACACTAGCGCCATCACGAAAACGCGCGAAAGAAAACGCGTATGCTCGCCGAAAAATGCATAGAGGACGTGACCTCCGTCCAATTGTCCGATCGGAAGCAGATTCAGGGCAGTCGCCAGCAATCCCACCCATGCCGCGCGCGCCACCGGGTTCAGATAAATGTCTCCGGCCGGCACGCCCGGAAACAGGGTCCACTCGAACAGCCGCAGGATCAGCGGCGTGCCAAAAATCAGGTCCCCTCGCGCGGCGATGCCTGGCACCACTTTTGAAAGCGACATCCCAATCGCTAAAGGCCAGATCAGCAGCGCGAATCCGGCCAAAGGACCGGCAATCCCGATATCGAATAGAATTCGTTTCGACAGAATCGCCGAACGGATGCGAATGAATGCGCCGAAGGTCCCGATGAGAGTCGGCGCCGGAATAAAGAACGGCAGAGTGGCATCGACATGATAATATCGCGCCGCCCAATAATGACCCATCTCATGCGCGAGAAGGATCGCCAGTAGCGTTAAGGAAAATGGCAGGCCGTTCAGCAGAGACGCCGGGTTTTGCCACATTTGCGCATAACCCATGAGATCGCGAAATCGAAAGGCCGGCTCGCTGCGAAACTGCGGGCGAGGCCGGAGCCGACTACGGTCGTTGTGGCCAGGGTCAGCAGCAACAGCAGCGCATGCAGCCAGTAGCGATGCGTCGGCCGCGCGCGATCCAGACCGGCTTCGAACTGGAAGCGCGAATTCATCTGTCGCGATATCGCGCACCGCACCCGGTGGCGTGGCCGGCGTGAGGGGATAGCCGTTCGTCGACACAAACCTCGGACGCTCTATTGTAGCGTCTGCAACTCCTTGCCTGGCTTGAAGCGGACCGCCTTGCCTGGCGGAATGGCCACCTCAGCGCCTGTGCGCGGATTACGGCCGATTCCGGTTTTGCGCGGGCGGACGTTGAAAATACCAAAGCCCCGGAGCTCGATGCGCTCGCTGCGGCCGAGCGCCCGCTTCATGCTTTCGAAGACGGTTTCCACGGCCATCTCAGCTTTCGTCTTGGTGATGCCCGTCCGGTTGACCACTTCGTTGATGATGTCGAGTTTGATCAAAGCCGCCTCCGCAAACCTCATGATAGGATTAGGGTTATTGCCTTGTCAAGCGCGGCTCTTACCAGGAGAGATTTTTCGCGGCGCCTGCAGCCTCTTTGCTACCGGCGTCGCCGTGCTCACAACGCGTGCCGCCGATGGCACTCCGCATGGCCTGACCGTTAACTCTTTTAGCACACTCTCGCTAGATCCGCCTTTAGTGATGGTCGCGATTGATCGGCTGTGCGGCTTCCTCCACGCGTTTGAATCGAGCGGCTACTACGCCGTCAATATCCTGCGCGAGGAGCAGCGGGACCTGTCCATACGTTTCGCCCAATTGCCCGAAGGCCGATTCGCCGGAGTCCCCTGGCGCGGCGGCCCGGCGACGGATTCACCGCTTATCGAAGCTGTTCTCGGAGTCATCGAGTGCCGGATTGTGCGGACTCTGGAAGTTGGCGATCATCGAATGCTGATCGGCGAAGTAGTAGAGGTGGGGGTTAGCGAAGGCCGCCCGCTGGTGTTCTTCAGGAGCGAATATACGGGTCTCTATCCCGGCTAGGAGTGCTTCCGGCCGTTTCCGTTGCCTCGTCTAAGAGAATCCAGAAAGGCCTTCTGAGACTTCTCCAATTCCGCCTGGCGTTTGCCTAACTGCATCACGATTCGGATGCCGGCCTCGACCAGCTTTCGCGTAGCTTCGAGGCGCTGGTCGTATTTCTCCATGCGCTTGTCAGCCAATTCCATACGCATCTCGGCCCGGTCCATGCGCTCCTCGGCCCGGTCCATGCGCCGCTCCATACGCCTGTGCGCCAACTCCGCACGCGCCTCGGCGCGCTCCATGCGCTTATCGGCTAACTCCATGCGCACCTCGGCCTTATTCTGGCGCTCGGCCGTCTCGCGAAGAATCGCCTCAATTTTCTCGAACCGCTCTCTTACTTCGGCTTCCATCGTCACCAATCTATCAGCAATTCGCGCGCAAACGGGCTTCGGCTACGCTCCCGATTTCTTCCGAATCTCGATATTCAAGCGCTTGATCTTCTGATTCAAAGTGGAAAGCGGAATCCTCAAGAGCTTCGGCAGCAGCGGTCTGGCTCCAGTCGGAAGTTTCGAGTTGCTCGATAATCTTGCGGCGTTCGAAATCCGCCACGATTTCGAATAAGGATGCGTCGGGAGCCAGGCGCCCGCTCTCATCGCGGCGGATGCGAAGTCCCCGGGCTTCGAGCAGGTGCTCAGGCAAAACGTCGGGCGGCACCAGGGGTTGTGACGCCAGCACCACGGCGCGTTCCACCACGTTTTCGAGCTCGCGCACGTTTCCCGGCCAAGCGTGATCCATCAGGATCTGCATCGCGTCCGGATCGAAGTGCAGCCTCGATCGCCCTGCCTCGTCCAGATACTTCTCGTTTTCGCGGCAATACTTCGTGAAAAAATGATCCACCAGCGCGGGAATATCCTCTTTTCGTTCGCGCAATGGCGGAAGCGCCAGGTTGATCACGTTCAGCCGATAATAGAGATCCTCGCGGAACCGCCCTTCTTCGACCAGCCGCCTCAGCTCGGCATTGGTGGCCGCCACGATGCGCACATCCACTTTGATCGTGTCAGTCGACCCGAGCGGCATGAACTCGCGTTCCTGGATCACGCGCAGCAATTTGGTCTGCGTTTCCAGGGAAATAGTTCCCACTTCATCGAAGAAAATCGTGCCGCGATTGGCGATCTCGAAATATCCCTTACGCGATGCGACCGCTCCAGTGAAAGCGCCCTTGACGTGCCCGAACAGGGCGGACTCGAGCAAGATCCGGCGGCACCGAGCCCGAATGCACGGGCACGAAGGGATGGGCTGCGCGCGCCGAATGGGCGTGAATTGCGTTGGCGATCAGTTCCTTCCCCGTCCCGGTTTCACCGGTGATGAGGATGGTCGCGCGGCTGGCAGCGACCTGCCCCACCAGATCGAGGATTTTGAGCATCCGCTCGCTTTTCCCCACGATGTTCGGGTAGCTGTAGCGTTGCTTCAGCGCGCGTTTGAGCTCCAGATTCTCCCGCTCCAGGCGCCGCTTCGAGATCATGCGATCGATCTCGATGAGCAGTTTTTCGTTGTCCCAGGGTTTGGAGAAATAGTCGCTCGCGCCGCGCTTCAGCGCATTCACCGCGACTTCCACCGAGCCGTATGCCGTGATAAGGAAAACCGGAGTTTCCTGATCGCGCGTGCGAATTTCTTCCAGCACCTGCATCCCGCTCTTATCGGGCATCATGAGATCCAGCAGGACCAGATCGAAGGCGGAAGACTCCAGCCGCTTGATTCCTTCTGCGCCATTGGAGGCAAGCTGCACCTGATAATTTTCGTTGGTTAGCAAGGTCTCCAAACCTTCCCGGATATCGGGCTCATCATCGATCACTAGAATGCGCCCGCGTGAGTGGTCGGCCATCGGCACATCGGGCGGAAAGTTGGCCGCTGAATCCGCCATCTAGTGAATCAGCCTGTCCGACTGCGCAACAGCTCCCGGCGGCGACGAGAGAGATGTCGATCCCTGGGCGGAGGCCGCGGCCACCGTGGGAGAAGCCGCCGGGCGCGGGCGCGGCCGTGTCCGCCCGCAAGATCCCTGCTTTTCTGGCGACTGGCGCCTCCGGGAACGAAAGCTGGAAGCGCGTGCCTGCGCCCAGTTCGCTTTCAACCTCGATATTCCCGCCGTGCTCACGGACAATTCCATAGCTCACGGAAAGCCCCAGGCCCGGTGCCCTTGCGGGCGGCTTTAGTCGTGAAGAACGGATCGAAGATACGGGTCAGATTGTCCGGTGCGATTCCGCCTCCGGAATCCTCTACCGTGACCCGCACGAGGCCGGCATGAAACCCGTCCGGTACAGCCGTGCGCACCGCCAGCACGCCCCCCGATTCCATGGCATCGCGCGCGTTCAGGAACAGGTTTAGAAATACCTGCTGGAGCTTGCCGGGATTGCCTTTAATCCGCGGCAGCTTTTCCTCCAGACCGAGCCTTACTTCAACGCCCGCTATCGCCAATTGGTGCTCTACCAGTGTCAGAGTCTCGCGCAGAACCTTGTTCAAATCGACGCTGACGAACTCGGTCGGCGAGGTTCGCGAAAAATTCAGCAGCGAGTTGACGATTTCGCTCGCCCGGAAGGTCTGCCGCGCGATTTTTTCGAGCAGCGGCGCTTTCTGTGCGTCGCCCGAAATCTGTTTCGCCAGCATCTGCGCGTAGGTCGAGATGACCGCTAGTGGCGTGTTGACCTCGTGCGCCACGCCCGCGGCCAGCAGGCCGATGGAGCTGAGCTTATCCGCCTGCACCAGCCTTCGCTCCAGTTCCGCGCGGTCCGTAATATCGTCGAAAATGATCAGGCGCCCGATCCGGTCTCCCTCGCGCGAGATCAGCGGCGCGACGGCGATATTCAGAGTGACGTCTCTCGATTCTGGTCCCGTAGTCCGGAGCGCGAATTTGTAGATATTGCGGATTCCGGCGTAGTCCCGCGCCGCCGGAAGTTCTTCGCACAATGCGGCAGGCAGCAACTCACTGAGCTGCCGCCCGAGAGCTTCTTCGCGCGAAATCCCCGTGAGTCTCTCGATCTGCGAATTCCAGCTCTCGACGCGATCCTCCAGATCGGCCGCGAGAATTCCGACGTGGATCGATTCCACGATATTTTCGGAAAACTCCTTCAGACGCTCATATTCCTCCACCTTACGCGCGAGAGACTGATAGAGTTTATTGTTGTCGATGGCGATCCCGACGTAGCCCGATAAGCGTCACCAGCAGCTCCACATCGTCGCTCGAAAGGAAATCTCCGTGTGTCCGTGCGGCTCACGCCCAGATACGCGATGGTGCGGCCCCGCGCCGAACAGGGCAGATAATAGGTAAGCTCCAACTCGCTGATCGAGCGGCGCGCCGAGGCCGGCATTTCGTGCGAGACCACGTCCAGCAAATTGCGCGTGCGCTCAAAAAACAGGTAGGGCTTGGAAGGGTTCGCACTGAGAAAGCTCAGATCCAAGCCGTAAGGCACGTTTTCGGTCTGAAGTCCGCGGCGATTGCTCGCCAGCTCCAGTTGAAATTTCTTCTGATTCTCATCCCACACGAAGAACGCTACGTAACGGATCCCGAGTGTGCGGATCAGCCGGTCCGCGACGCTTTCGAGCATCTCGCCCAAGTCCGTAGGCGAACCTAGCTCCCGCGCGAACTCGATCAATGTGCGGCGATAATCATAGCTTTCTTTGTAGAAGTAATAACGATCAAGCTGCTCTTGAATCCAGTTGCGGATCGGATGGAAGACAAAAGCCGCAATCAGGATCAACGCCACCAGAGCCGCGCCGTTCAGATCTCCGGTGCGGCTGACTGAGAAATATCAGCCCGTAGAAAATACCCAGAACGGACAGGGTCGCCAGCGTGTAAACGGAGCCTTGTTGGAAAATGATGTCGACATCCATCAGCCGGTAGCGCAAAATCGCGTAGGCCCACGTGAGCGGAATCAGCGGGAGGGACAGCACCGCGAGATTCATGGCATGGCTTCGGGGGCACTCCCAGGAGGTACGGGACGGCGTAAATGAGCGTAAACGGCAGCACGCCCAACAGCGCGCCATTGCGCAGCCAGGTCAACTGCCGCCGAACGATGGCATCCTCCGCGCGTCGAAGCTGCAGGCTCAATACCAATCCTCCCGCGAGGTACATGAGGCATAGGAAAATCAGCCAAACCCGATCCAGCAGCCATCGCACCTCGAGCAGAGGCCGAAGCCCGATTGCAGCCATCCTTCGACGGTCGCTAACTGGATCGCCAGCAGCGCCGCGGCAGGCAGGTAAAGCAAAACCGCCGCGCCGCGACGCCGAATCCATTTCTGAGGCTCCGGAAAGACAAAGCAGAAGTGGAGAAACAGCGTGGGCGCAAGGAAACCGGCCACTAGGTTGCCCAGATAAATCACCTTGTCGAAATTGTTCAGCTTCCCGGAGTAGTGGAACGCCGACATGATGAAGCTAGCCAGACACAGCAGGAAAAAGTGCAGCGCGCGCGCGGCAGTGCGGCGCCGGAAATAGACAAACAACCCGATCGCCAGGTAAATCACACCCACGGCGTATTGATAAAAAACTGTCGAGTCCCGCTCCGCCTCGCCGATGATGACGTTGGCCGGAAGCTCCTCGCCATTCCGCCGAACCTTGTATTCAGCTTTTCTCCATGCCCCCAGGCGCGCCAGCACCTGCGTCGCCTCCAACGCATGCTCGATCGCCACGCCTTCGATCGAGACCAGGACATCGCCCTACGCGCAGCCCCGCCTTCTGGCCGGGACTTCCGGGGGTCACATAAACGCCACGGCCTGCGTGGGATTAACGCCTCGATCGACCCACGTGACGCCATCGTCGGAGAGGTGGAACCGGCTCTGCTGTTGGAAGTTGATCGCCGCGGCAATCACTGCCGCAACCGTCAGAACCACCAGCAGAGCGCTGACGAATTGTTGCTTCAGTTCTTTCATCCGGCGATTTCAGACACGAACCCCGCAGGATATTAGCACGTAAATCACCAACGCGCCAGAGTGACTTTGGATTGATATTACAGCACTTACCTATTCGATTGCAAACACTTTCTTCCGATTTCGGGAGATTAAGCTACGCCGATCACGTACAATCGCCGCGAGCCGCGGCTATTTGACCGACTGGATCTTCACGAGCGCGCTCCGCTGCGGGGGCATTTCCGCTTTGAGCGTCTGCGGACCGCGGAAGAAATCGAAGTAGGAAACATAATGCACGCAGCTCACCGTGCAGTAAGGCGCACAGGGCTTTCGGTGAGATATTCGCGGCGGATATCGTCGCGGGTATACTGGTCGAGCGGCTTGGCCGGGTAGCCGCGCTGCTGCGAGCAGTAATGCACCAGGCCATCCTCGCAGATATACATGTAACGGGCGCCGGCGCGGCAGCGCCACTGGTTCGGTTTACCCTGGGCGATGGCGTCCTGGAAAAAGTTCAGCCGCGCATAATGCCGGTTCTCCATGGCCTTCATCTCGTGGTAGACGGCGCGTTCCCGTTCTCCCAATGGACGTAGCTGGCCGTCGCCATCGTGAATGATCCCGACCGTCGCCGAAAATCCCAGCTCCAGCGCGCGATGACCCACCGCCAGCGCGTCGTCGGGATTGTGAATGCCGCCGCCCACCACGGAGTTGATGTTGACGTGAAACTCAGCGTGCGCGGCCAGGATCTGCAGCTTCTTGTCGAGCACCTTGAGACTTTTCTTCGATACTTCGTCCGGCATCACGTTATCGATCGAGATCTGCATGTGGTCCAGACCGGCGCGGTTCAGCCGCTGGACGCGCTCGGGCGTCAGCAGATAGCCATTCGTGATCATCCCGGCGACCACGCCGCGGCTTCGCATGACAGCGATAATCTCGTCCAGCTCGGGATGCAGCAGCGGCTCCCCGCCCGATAATGTCAGAATGCTGGTGCCCAAATCGGCGAGCCGGTGAATGCGCGCCGCCATGACCTCGGTAGGAACCGGTTTCGAGTAATCGTCATATTCGTTGCAATAAGTGCAGGAGAGATTACAGCGGCGGATGGGAATGATATGCGCCATGATGGGATGGCGCGTCGACAGCGCGCCCTTAGACGATCACGCGCAGCTCGCGTAATCCTCGCGTGAAGGATTTCCAGCCGCGACGCGCTCGAAAAGCCTTGTCTCCCATGGACGCTAATTAAATTTAAGCATAGGCTCACCGGCTTTTGGAGCTTCTGTCCGCGTGTGGCGATTTTCTCCGGTCGAATGGTATTCAAGACCGTCAAATGGCGCCTGAAATGGGGATCGCTTCCCTGAGAGGATTCCCTTCTTCCTTCCACTTATTCGTGTGTTTCGGCGCTACTTATTTCTTTTTCCGGTGGTGCTACCTCTCTTAATCGGCGCAAGAGCCGGCGATCCTGCAGGTTCGGGTGATGGAGGGAGAGGGCGTCGTTTACCCGGTCGGATCGCGCGCGACGCGCGGTATAAGCGTGCAGGTAACCGACGAAACCGGACGCCCCGTAGATGGCGCTACGGTTAGCTTCCGCCTGCCCGCCGACGGACCGGGAGGCGCGTTCGCGACGGGCGCTAAAACGGAGATCGCTACCACCCGGGCCGACGGCAGCGCCGGCGTTTGGGGCATGCAGTGGAACCGCACCGTAGGTTCATTCGAGATCCGCATCACAGCGGAAAAAGGACAGACACGCGCGGGAACGGTATGCCCGCAATTTCTTACCGATGCGCTGACATCTCGCGGCGCCGCTTCCTCAAGCGCCCATATCGGGCCGAGCGGCGGGCACAAATGGCTGTGGATCACATTGGCCGTCGCCGGCGCGGCTGGGGCCGGCGTAGCGGCCGCTGGATTCATCGGGAAATCCGGGCCGGCAGCAGCCGCTTCACGTCAACCGTCGGTGTGCAGATCGGCACGCCGATCTATAATCTGGGGCATCAATTGAAAATCGTTTTAAGCATTCTCGCGATCCTCGGCGCCGGCGGCAGCGGCATGCGCGCAACCGGGCTTGGATCGCCCTAGCCTCGGCACGATGCTGGACGCAAACGGCTCTGCGCGGTCGGTCTACGGCGTCTGCCGCGAAGCGTGATGCTGGGAGAGGTCACTGCCAGCGGAGTACTTTCCAGTGCCTGTTCCCGCCAGCTATGCCTGATGAAAACCGGCTCGGCGCTTTTATCCGCGAGCGGCTCGCTTCCCGCACCTCCCGGACCGGCATTTTTCGCGCTCGATGGCGCAGCCGCATGGATTTATTTCCCTCTGTCGAAACAATGGGCGCGGTGGCAAACGGGCGAGCTCGATTTTCTAAGCCTGGATATTGCCGGCGAGATTCAATCGATACGAGCCGGACCTGACGGCACGATCGACGCCATTTTGCGCCAGAGCGATCGGGTATGGATCGCGCGAATTTCACCAGCGGAGCGGCAGCGTGGCGTTTCTCGGTTCCCTGCCCCGCGCGACGGGTCCGGTGATGCTTCTTGGGCAACCATGGCGTGATCTTCGCCACCCGGGATGAGCTGGTCCTGCGGCGCGAGGACGGAAGCGAAATCAATTTTGACGTAAAAGGCGTAACCGACGTATTCGCGCTGGGCGAGGGCTATGTAGAGGTGCGCGCCGGCCGCTCCATTTACGGTGCACGCGTGGACCCCGGACGCGAGCAGCTCTTCGTATTGCCGGAGATCGCGCCATGAAATATCTCGCGATCATCCTGATGCTGCCATTCGCGGCGCGCGCGCAACTGGTACTCGCTACCGGCGGCTGTAGCAATGGCTCGCCCGATCACGCTCAGGGTCGGCCTACGATTTTGGCCAACGTCGCCGCCGGCGCGGCCCAGGACGTCAGTTTTTTCGTGTGCAATCCTCGGAAACTCCTCCGTAAACGTGACCACCATTGCTATCGCGGGTGGAGGCTTCAGCATCACCGGCGCGCCGGCAACATACGATAGACCCGCTCCCAACAATGCCCTTCCGCTGCGAGTTCACCGTGCATTTCTCGGGATCGACGCCGGCATCCTACAGCGCGACCCTGCAGGTGAACACGATTAATGTGATTCTGCTCGCCACGGTTGTACCGGCTCCGGCGATCAGTGTTTCTTCAACCTGCGCGCTGAACGGCTCTCAGATCGATTTCGGTAGCGTAAAGATCGGAACAACGGCGCGTGCAACGTCTCGGTGCTGAACCCGTATGCGCAGCCTTTGCCCGTCCCGACCGTAGCGTCGACTGGCAGCGGGTTCCAGCTCGCAGGCATCTCCGTATTGCCAGCCACGCTCGCACCGGGGCAAACTGCAGGGTTCACCATCCAACTCACGCCAGTCTGCGGGACCACCAGCTACACTGGAACGCTCACGCTCGGCGCACAGACATTCTCGCTCACTGGCACGGGTTCCCTTCCTCCACTTCCAGCAACCAGTTCTCCAGTTTGACTCTGCCATCATTTGCAAGCGCGACAGCAGCATACGATTACGATGAGCCTGCCCACTTCCTACCCGTGTACAGCTTCCGGCTATCTGAATCTGGCGTTCATGCCCGGCACCACTTGGTGCCCGACGATCCGGCCGTGATCTTCATGGCAGGCAGCGTCCGCAGCCTGCCTTTTTCTGTCACTCCGAACAATACCCAGATCTCTATCGCGGACCAAAGCTCTACGGTGTTCCAGACCGGCACGACGGAGGGCACGATCACGTTTACCATCACCGCGAACGGCCTCCAGATCACGGGCAATCCCAGCACCCGATCAACATTCCTCCCGCGGTAATCGCGATCGAATCGGCCACCGCCTCGAACCAGACTCTAGGCCAGCTCAATGTCGAAATCATCGGTTTCGACAACACTTATACCGCAGGTGTCATGTCGTTCACGTTTTTCGACGCTAACGGGAAGGTCATCGGTCCCGGCGCCATCAACGCCGATTTTACATCGCAATTCCAGACCTATTTCACTGCCTCTACCGGAGGCGCGCCGCGGGCAGCTCTTTCCTGATGAACGTTTCGTTTCCCATCGCGAATGCTCTGACGCAAGCGGAGAGCCCAGGCGCAGGTTGAAAGCGTTCAAGCGACGCTAACCAACGCAGCCGGGCAAGCGCAGACGGGGAGCCTTACCTTTCAGTAACGTTGAAGGATGAAGACGCCGGTTGCGCTCACCATCGCCGGGTCGGACCCGAGCGGCGGCGCAGGCCTTCAGGCAGATCTGAAAACGTTCCATCAACTGGGCGTTTATGGCGAGGCTGTGGTGACGCTGATCACCGTGCAGAACACTATGGGCGTGACTCGCGTCGAGACGCTGCCGCCCGAGCTCATCTGCCAGCAGATCCGGGCTGTGCT
The DNA here is from genome assembly GCA_963799805.1 of uncultured Acidobacteriota bacterium. Taxonomy (GTDB): domain Bacteria; phylum Acidobacteriota; class Terriglobia; order Bryobacterales; family Bryobacteraceae; genus Palsa-187. The sequence goes on along the minus strand of CAWCYF010000001.1, from coordinate 50,841 downwards.
CGAAGATATTCCACCGGCTGCGGCCAAGATTGGCGCGCTCGGCAATCGGGAAATCGTCGAGGCGATAGCGAGAGAAGCGGAACGGTTCCAGTTCCCGCTGGTCGTCGATCCGGTGATGACGAGCAAACAGGGCGTGCGGCTCCTGGAACTCGGGGGGCAAGCGTCGCTTGCGTCTCTGATCCGGCGCGCATTTCTGGTGATGCCAAACCTTCATGAAGCCTCTGCGCTCGCCGGATTTCCGGTCGAAGACCTGGATGGAATGCGGCGTGCCGCGCAAGCGCTGGTTTCTCTAGGCGCCGCGAACGTGCTGGTAAAGGGAGGACACCTGCCCGGCGATCCTATTGACGTGCTTTGTATGCGTGATCGCGGCTTTCGCGAGTTCCTGGGCGAGCGGATCGACACACCCAATACTCACGGCACCGGCTGCGTTTACTCAGCCGCGATCACTGCGGAATTGGCCAAGGGCGCTCCGCTTATCGATGCTATCAGATGGGCTAAGTCATTCATCACACGCGCAATTCGGACTAACCCGAGCCTCGGCGGCGGCGCGGGGCCGCTGAACTTTCACGCGACTCCGGACCAGTGAGATTGTCCCCGAGGGTCCGGCACTCACTAATACGGTGAATGTTCACGTGCCAGACTGGCTCGAAACGGTCGATCGCGGCGCGCTCATGTGCTTTGCGCCTGTGGCGGCCGCAATTCTGCTGAGCAGCCTGGACGACCTGATCGTGGACGTGGTTTGGGGCATCGCGTGGATCAAGATTAAGCTTCGTCCCGAAGCGAGCCTGTTCCCGCCCGGGATCCGGCAACTGGATTCAGCGCCTCGCCGGCGTATCGCCATTCTGTTGCCGTTGTGGAAGGAGCACGAGGTGATCGCCCGCATGCTCGAGCACTCCCTGGGCGTGATCCGCTATCCCGACTATCACATTTTCGCCGGCGCTTATCCCAACGATGAACCAACCCAGCGCGCCGTGCGTAGCGTCGCGGACCGGTTTCCGAATGTTCACCTGGTGCTGTGTCCGCACTCTGGACCAACCTCGAAGGCGGACTGCCTGAACTGGATCTATCAACATCTGGCTCTGTACGAGGAAGAAGAGGAGCAGCGATTCGACATCGTCGTGACGCACGATGCCGAGGATCTGATCCATCCCGACGAGCTGCACTGGATCAACTTTTATTCGGCGCGGTACGATTTCATCCAGACTCCGGTGCTCGCGCTCCCCACGCCGTTCACCGCGTTCACTCATGGCATTTACTGCGATGAATTCGCCGAGTACCACACGCGCGATATGGTGGTGCGGCCGTTGCTCGGCGGATTCCTGCCGAGCGCGGGAGTGGGCACGGGCTACCGTCGCGAGGCACTGAAAAGACTGGCCGAAGACTCTTCCAACCGCATTTTCGAGCCAGAGGCGCTTTGCGAGGACTACGAGAACGGGCTAAAGTTGTTTCGGCTCGGCTGTTCGCAGGCGTTCGTTCCTTTTTCAGGGAAATCTAAGGATTTTTGCGCGACTCGCGAATATTTCCCGCAAACCTTCCGCGCCGCGTTTCGCCAACGGACGCGCTGGGTGATGGGAATCGCGCTTCAGGGATGGGAGCGATATGGCTGGACTGGTAAACCCGGCGAGGTTTACTGGTTGTGGCGCGATCGTAAAGGATTGGTCGCAAATCCGCTCAGTCTGGCGGCGAACGTTCTGTTCCTGTATGGCCTGGCGACAGCGATGTGGACCCGCGTCTCGCCGATCGAGGCTCATCTGGCAATGGCGACCGTGACCTTGCAGGCGCTTCGCACCACCGTGAGAATGGCCTGCGTTACACGCATCTACGGCCTTCGCTTCGCTCTGGGCGTGCCATTGCGCGCCGTGTACGCGAATGCGTTGAATTCGGCCGCCACCTTACATGCGATCGCGATCTATACTGTGGCACGCGTGCGACACCGGCCGCTCAAGTGGCTGAAAACCGAGCACGCGTATCCTATGCGCGCGGCGTTGCTTGCGCACAGGCGCAAGCTGGGAGAGATTCTGGTCGGGTCGGGACATTTGAGCGCGCCCGCACTAGCGGCCGCTCTAGAAACAAAACCTCCGGGAGTTCGGTTGGGTGAGTATCTGATCCTAACGGGACGGCTTGATGAGAACTCCGTTTACGAAGCGCTCAGCCTGCAGCAGGAACTACCGCTGAGCCGGCTGAAACCAGACGAGATTCCTCGCCGCGTCGCACATGCGATTCCGGAACACGTGGTGCGCCAGTGGCGCGTGCTCCCTTTCCGGATCGCCAATGGAAGCATGTTTCTGGCAGGTCCGGATCTGCCGTCCCATGAGATGCACGCGGCGCTCGGATCGTTCACCGCACTCGAGATTCGCTTTCACCTGATCACTCCGACGCAGTTTGAGGGCCTCACCGCGGGTTTGCTCTCGTAACCGCCGGTCCCACAATTCCATTTTGTTGCCGCGGGGTCGCCTCCGGCAACTCCAGGTAGTCCGCTAAAATCTGTGTCCCTGAAAATGAACAGATTCGTTGGCGCTGCGGCAACGCCCTTCCGCGTCCTACTCGAACGCTTCTTCCAGACCTTCGATCCAACGATTAAATTGGCTCTTGATCTTATCCAAGTCTTCGCGCTTCAACTCGTCACCACGGACGTTGATATCAACTCGAAAGTTTCTCGGAATGGAAACGACTAACGCCTGCGACAACAGCGACTTGGGGTCCCTGACGAGAGGCGGGGGGGCCGGGCTTAGTGTTTTGGTCCTCGTTTCCTCAATCATTGCATCCTCGATATCGTCACCCTCGGTACCGTCATCTTTATCTTCGACTCCTGCTGATATGTTATCAGAATCGACCAGTTTTGCATAGCTAATTGTATCTTTGTACTCTTTGATAAACTCGTCAACGGTATTCTCATTGAATTTCATCGAGAAGATCAAATCGTGCTTCAAGTTCGCATCTGATACGCCGCTGGTCGTTCCGTACTTTTTCCAAATGGCCGCATGTATCTTCGGCATCAGGGCCGCTCGCTTGACAGAAGCGGCACGATCTTGGGAGTCGGGGCGTTCGTCTAGGAGAAGCTGATAAGCCAGATCCGTTAGCTTGACGACTCTCCCGGCGGGACCGCGTTCCACATCCTGCAATAGGCCGAAACTCTTCATGGCGGCTACGGCGACAAGACCGCCGCTGCTCTTGGGGCCAAATCCCCAGTGGCTGACAGCCACGGAATAGGGCACAGCATTACGCCGCTCCTTCTTCCACAGGCCATCGGCTCGCTTGATTGCAGTCTCCAGGTTGATTCCAGGGTAAGCAGGACTGCGTAATTTCGTCACCTTAGCTTTCGGCTGAACGGTCGGATTGGTTTGGTTATCGGCCACGTTTGGCACCTCAGATTTAATCTACCAAACCTGGAGATTCACGTCAAGAGATTAATCTCATTTTTTATCTTGACCAGAAGATAGGATGATAAGATTGGACCGTGGTGATTGAGAACAGACTGCCTCAAAAGCAGAGGGCCCAAAGCGGTTCTAGCGCCTTAGGCCCTATCTCGATTAAGGAGGTGACCGCTTTATGCGACCGCCACCAATATAACCACTCAGTAGTAGCAGCCCCGGTTCGGACGCCAATCCTTACCGGGGCTATAAATCCAACACAGCCGAAGCCGCGAAGGACCTGCAAACCCATTATCCGGCATTTGGCTGTGGAACTCAATAGGAGACTCCATGACCTGTCATTCCTGCCGGATCGAATGTAAGCGCAAAGGACGCGACCGCAAGGGTGTCCAGCGTTACCAGTGCCGTCAATGCTCGAAAACGTTCCTGGAGCCGCAAGCCGATCATCTGGACGGCATGTACCTGTCCGTAGAGAAAGCCGAAATGGTTCTCAAACTCTTGCTCGAAGGCAACAGCGTTTCTAGCGTAGAAAGGCTCACCGAAGTTCACCACACTACGATTCTTAAACTGCTCGTTCTCGCTGGTGAGAAGTGCGAGCGGATCATGGGCGACAAGATCCGCAACGTTCCAGTGAAAGATGTCCAGGCCGATGAGCTTTGGAGCTTCATCGGGAAAAAGGAAAAGCACGTGCGACCCGAAGACGATCAGAATCTCGGAGACGCCTACTGTTTCGTCGCCGTCGAGCGCAACTCTAAACTGATTCTTAACTTCGCGCTTGGAAAGCGGAACCAAGCGACCACGGATATTTTCATCGAGGGTTTGCGCCTCGCTACCAGCGGCCATTTTCAAATCACCACCGATGGTTTCGCGCCGTACCGCAACTCGATCCCGAACACTCTTGAAGACCGCGCCGATTTTGCCCAGTGCATCAAGGTCTACCGCGCCCCGAGCGAAGCCGAAGGCCGGTATAGCCCCGCCGAAGTCGCCTCTATGGAGGTGGTCCCAGTTATGGGGCAACCCGATCCCAAACGCATTTGTACGTCGCACATCGAACGGCAAAACCTGAGCGTCCGCATGGGTACGCGACGATTCACGCGGCTCACAAATGCTTTTAGCAAAAAATGGGAGAACCACTGGGCAGCGTTAGCTTGCTGGTTTGCTTTCTACAACTTTTGCCGCGTCCACAAAACGCTTCGCGTAACTCCGGCAATGGCTGCTGGAATCGCCGATCACGTCTGGAGTGTTGTGGAACTGTTAAGTTAGCGAACCGAGGCGAATGCGCATGGCCTGCTCTGAGACTTTGAAGATAGGGGCAAGGATGGATGGATCGGACGATCCATACTCCTTTATATATCTTCCAATCAACTGCCGCGGCATCAGAATCTCCGCTGCATATCGGTTAGCGTCGACCTCTTCGCGTGAGGTTAGGCCGCTTCTATAAAGAGCATCATCGGTGAGGGAATCGCCTATCCGTTCGCGGTGTAGGACAAAATGTGCGATCTCATGAGCTACCGTAAAGCGTCTGCGTACAAAGGGATCTGATGCGCGGACAATGATGCTGAATCCGGCGCTCCCGCCATTCTCGGTATCCTTACAGATTTTGCCGGAGATCCCCTCTGGAAGCCCGTCATCCTCCCAAACTGTAAGGCCAAGTGCCTGCGCCAAGCCAGAAACGTCAACAGGCGCAGAGGTCCTGAATCGTTCAATGATGGGACCATATGGGGTATTCGTTACAATCATTGGGACCTCCTCTTCCTACTAGTATATGGCAAGCCCACCTTTTCCGTATCAACGCCACCCTGCGGAGCGGATTGAGGCGGTTGAGAGGTCGCTAACTCAATTCCCTCCTTATACTTTTCAAACTCCTTCGCGATGATCTTGCGGCTCTCTTGGCGCAACTTGCCGAGCACTTCTGGGCTTTTGATATATTTTAGTGCTACGTCGCTTGCTGCTTTTATGGCGGCTTTCTTTGCCGCCCTCATAATCTCGAGATAGCCGAAAATGGCTGCGATTGCTATAGCCAAACCGAGAATCGCGAGTGCAATCGTAACAACCGACAGCGTCGCTGTGAGCCAGTCATTTAGCTGCACGACCCCAACAGCTTAACAAACCGCCACCAAGAGGGACACAGATTTAGCGCACTACCCAACTCCAGTTTGTCCTTGTACCAGGCGCGCAGCCGGTCAGGGCCGGCCGATTTGACGAAAGACACCGCCGATACCGGTGACTCGGCCTCATGATTCAGCAGATGCATTTGCCATCACCAGATTATAATCAAAATTAAATGAACCTATGTCGTTTTCTGCCACTTACCGCTACGCTCGCCTGCATCGCCATGGCGGCTTCGGACGAGTCTCGCTACAAGGACTCCGAATGGCCGACTTATGCCGCAGATTTGGCGGGCAGCAAATACCGGCCTCTGGACCAGATCAACGCGTCCAACTTCAGCAAGCTCGAAGTAGCCTGGCGCTTCAAGACCGACAGCATCGGAAACCGGCCGGAATTCAAACTGGAAGGGACGCCGCTGATGGTAAACGGCGTGATTTACGCCACTGCCGGATCGCGGCGCGCCGCCATCGCGCTGGACGCGACGACGGGCGAGTTACTGTGGGTCCACGGCGAGCATGAAGGAGCGCGCGGCGCTGCTGCTCCCCGTCAATTGTCGGGTCGTGGACTGGCCTACTGGACCGACGGTAACGAAGCGCGAATTTTATACATAACTCCCGGATTCCGGCTCGTTTGTCTGGATGCGAAGACGGGCCAACTCGTCCCCTCTTTCGGAAAAAGCGGAATCGTCGATCTGAAGCTCGATGACGATCAGACCATCTCCGCTTGGAATAAAGACGGCGAATGGGTCCCGGATTTGATCAACGGAGAAATCGGGATTCAGTCGGCGCCGGTAATCGCCAAGGACACGATTATCGTCGGCGCGTCGTTCCGGGAAGGCATGACTCCGAGGAGCATGCGCAACAACAAAGGCTATGTCCGCGCCTTCGACGTGCGTACGGGCAAGCGCCTGTGGATCTTTCATACCATCCCAGTTAAGGGCGAGCCCGGATATGAGACATGGTTGAACGGGTCCGCTGAATACACTGGCAATACCGGAGTATGGGCCCAGGTCACTGTGGATGAGCAACTCGGCCTGGTGTATCTCCCGGTCGAATCGCCGACCGGCGATTATTATGGCGGGCACAGACCGGGAAATAACCTATATGGCGAAAGCCTGGTCTGCGTCGATTTGAAAACCGGACATCTGAAGTGGTATTACCAAATCGTTCATCATCCCCTCTGGGACATGGATATTTCCTCCGCCCCGCTTCTGATCGACATCGATGTCGATGGCAAATCCATCAAAGCCGTGGCGCAAGCAACCAAACAGGGTATTCTCTACGTGTTCGACCGCGTGACTGGGAAACCAGTCTGGCCGATCATAGAGCGCCCGGTGGAGAAAGGCAACGTGCCGGGCGAGTGGTATTCGCCGACACAGCCGCTTCCGACCAAGCCGCCGGCTTATGCCCGTAACGGCGTCACCCCTGCCGATTTGATCGACTTTACGCCGGCCCTTCACGACCAGGCTTTGACGTTAGTAGCCAAGTACAAGCTGGGGCCGATCTTTACGCCTCCTGCCGCGAGCGAAATCAATGGACCGCTCGGAATCATCACGCCGGTGGCGAATGGCGGAACGAATTGGCCGGGCGCGTCTTTCGATCCCGAAACGCACATTGTATATGCGTACGCGTGCAATGCCTGCGTCGAGCCGGTGGGTCTGGTCCCATCGCCCAAGGAAGTGTCGGATATGAGGTATGTCAAAGGCACTGCGGGACAGCAGGTGCGAATGGCTCATGGTCCAGGCGAAAACGCGGGCGCCGATTCACCGATGCCTATCGCGTCGCCTCGTCCCGCCAGTGGCGGCGGCGGTGGCGCCCTGAATGTTCAGGGTCTTCCCCTGGTGAAGCCCCCGTATGGAACGATCTCGGCGATTGACCTGGACCACGGTTTCATCCTATGGCAGGCCGCGCACGGCGACACTCCGGACGTGGTTCGCAATCATCCCCTGCTCAAGGGCGTAACGATTCCGCGCACCGGTCAGATGGGATATAACATTGGAACGCTGATTACCAAGACCCTGGTGATTGCCGGCGACGGCCAAGTCACGACCACGCCCGAACATCCCCGGGGCGCGATGCTGCGCGCATACGACAAGGCGACCGGTAAAGAAGTTGGCGAGGTCTACATGCCTGCGCCGCAGAGTGGATCGCCGATGACATATATGTTGAATGGCAAACAGTACATCATCGTTGCCATTAGCGGCGGCAACTACTCCGGCGAGTACGTTGCGTTCACCCTGCCCGATACTCAATAGGCGCGCGACTCGCTTCTTAGGAACCGTGCATGTCTAGCAAAGACAGCGATCGCCTGCCCTTCAACTTCTGTTTACTCTGCCTAGAGCCGTTCCAATCGCCCGCGCAATTCGGGCCAAGAGGTCTCCCTTGAGATTGGAAGGATCGATTTCCGCAGCAGCGACGGCCGCCTCGATGGAAGCTCCGTCGTGCAGGGATTCGAGAAGAATATCACTCTGGCGCCTGGATATTCCTAAGGCCCTCGCCACGCTCTCCCCGAATGGTTCATCCGGCTCGGTGCGAATCCCACGCTCCTCCAAAAGTTCGTGAACACCTTTGATGACGTTTGCGCTAATCATGCGAACCATTTCATCACATAGCTCAGCCGGTCGCTCGTGGGACGAGAGGTGACAGTTGACTCAGCGCGGCCAGTCACGTCAACGTTGAAACGAAATGTCCCATGGCAGGCCACGCTACCGAGTTGGTCGCTTTTGAGTCTGCGTTCCACGTTGATCCGCAGACTGTCATTACCACGCCGAACGGCGAGGATTCGGCGTCTCGTGAAAGATGAACAATAGACCCGTCAGCGCTGCGCCGATTGGGGCGCCTGCGCAACGAACTCGCGGGCCTGCTTCAGCTCCGGCCGGCTGAAATCAGCCTGCTTGCAAATATCCAGTAGCTGCCGATAGTAGGCGCTGGCCTTGGCACGATCGCCGCTCAGCTCGGCGGCGCGGGCTGCGCCGTAAATGGCCCGAAAACGGTTCGGCTCTTTTTTCAGCGTCGCCTCGAACTCAATGAAGCGCCGGCCTTGGTTGTTTCGCCGCCAGAAGCATTTCGCCCAGCTGCTCTCGGACTGGTTTGAGCGGACCCGGTGTAATGGCGCTCTTATCGGTTGCATCCTCCCGCTCAGCCGCCGAACGCATCAGCGAAAGAGCCTCGTCCTGCTTACCCTCTGCGCGCTTAGCCCAGGCGCTGGCGGAGATTCGCTGGATTTCGACTTGTTCGGACCAGTAAGCGTCCTTCCGCGCAACCAGCATATCGTGCAGCTTCTCTAGTTCGGCGATCTCGGCCTGAGCTGAGGCGGGGTCGCCGGTCTGCGCAAATCCGACCGCGCGCACAAATCGCGTCATGGCATCGGTGAAGGGCGCCATAGGCGACGGATGCACTTCCAGAGTCTTGGCTTCGCCCCAAGCTTCGCGCTCGATCACATAGCGTGCGGTAATCGCCGCCAGCGCGAACGAGCCGGCCATACCGCTGGCTCTGACGTTCTCGGGATTGCTCGCGACCTGCCGGGCATCATCGAGCACTCGTTTTGCCGCTTGATCTCGCGCCTCCTGTAGATACGCGTATGTTAAATAATCGTCGGCGTGCAGCTCATCTCCCGGGGAATCGACCTTCCGCGACGTTGCGGCCGATTTAATGTTTGCCGCAATCGAAGCGTCCCAATCGCCAACTCTGGTGAAGATATGCGAGGGCATGTGAAGCGCATGCGGCGCGGACGGCGCGATATTGGCATATAGCCGGGCGGCAGGGAGGCCGCGCGGAGCCAGCGCGGGTGCGTCATAGGAGTGAATGATGTAATGCGCGATTCCCGGATGATCGGGATGCGTCTTGAGCTGCTCCTCTAGAATTCCCACGGCCTTCAGTTGCTTCGAGTAAGTTTTGTCCGTGGGAACCGCGGTCTGAACGATGGCGAGCGCACAAAAAATCTGCGCTTCGGAATCTTTCGGATATTTCCGCGCGAGCTGCTCCATGGCCGTTTCGTATTTAAGCTTGCGCGCTTGCTCATCCAGCGTTGCCGAATCTTTATACAGCTCGCCGACCGCGGCAATGTAGTCACGCTCGCGCTGCGTCTTGGCGCTCACGGCCTCCCCTTTTTGCGAGACAGCCAATCCGTCCTGAAGCAGCTTGGGCGAACGGCCGCCGCCAAACGGATTATTGAAAGTGCTGAGCGCGATTCCCCAATAGGCGATTCCGCAGCTTGGATCCTCTTTCAATACATCGTTGAATCCGGCAATCGCGGCTGGAAACCAAAATGAGTGGAGCAGAGCCACCGCGCGATCGAATTTCGCGGCCACAGCCGGCGCGCAGGAAGTTTCAAAATGTACGGTGCCGAGACGCTCCGGCGGCGGGAACTGCTCGTCATTCATTGCGCCCGCGTGCGGTTGCTGCTGAGCCGTCATCGGGAGCGCAATCGACATCACCAACAGCAGCTGACCAGTGATTTATAATTGTCATTTTGGAATTCCCGATCTTCGAACGCCTATTGACGCGCGGCGTCTGACCGGTTGAATCCGATCTGACGCTCGAACTTTTCGGTCAAGGTTTGCGACTCACTGATGATCGCGTCGCGTTCTTTCTGGCCCACCGGAACGATCATCATGCCATGCGGTCCTACTTTGTTTATGTACGCCATGGAGCCGCGAACCCCGCCTATGTCGGCATCGCTGAGGTAAGGCGCGTAGAACATGATGTGCGGATTCGGCGCGCTGCGGACGATGTGACCTTGTTCATCGATCTTATACCGAATAGGTGAGAGCATATATGAAATCCCCGGTCTCGTAGGCGCACGATAGCGGCCATTCCTGAAACCCTCAGCAATTTGGCGATCGATTTCGCTGCCGCTTACATCTTGCAGGCGGAGCTTAGTATCGTCTAAGTCTACCGGGAGCACTGAGCGCGTGCCCTCTTCGTCGTAACACACCGGAAAGACGTCGCCCCCAGCCCTAGTCACTAGACAGGTAAACCGGTTTGTGCCCTCCCTGGCCTTTACGAATCCGGCGGGTTCGAGCACCAGTACAGTCGCGTCATCCCGCAGATGCGCCGGCGCCGCACTCAGCGCCAGCTCGATCTCCAGATCACGAGGCAGGAGCGGTACTTGCCTGGATCGCTGCGCAAATGCGCCCTGTGCGGACAACAACGCGATTGCTATCGCGATTCGCTGGTGGGTATGAGTCATGATGCTTCTCCTGTTTTGTACTCGTGCTTCCCGGTTCTAAGATTCTGCCGCGCTGCTTGGGCTGCTTTTCTGACCGTCCCCAAAACGTTCCACATACTTTCCCATTCCTCAGCGCTCATCTTCGATCGAAGCTGTTCTTGAGCGGCTTTCCAAAGCGGTCTTGCCGCTTCCAGGCGCTCGCGGCCGAGCGGAGTTAGGCGGAAGCTGTGCTCTCGCGAATCTTTGCCCGCGAACGGCTCAATCCAGCCCTTCTGCTTCAGAACTTTAAAATTGCGCGAGACCGTGGTCTTGTCCATGGAAAGGAATCGCCCGACGGCCGCTTGGCTGCAACCCGGTCGTTTGTTCAAAATCGAGAGCAGGCCGAACTGGGATGCCTCCACTCCACTTGCCCGTAAGCGGCTGTCATAGAGCTGCGTAATCGCGCGCGCGGTCAGACGCGCAGTAGCGCACGCACAGACAAGCTGGGGCAAAGCTTCAGAATCGGAATGAGGCGCCTTGGGCACTAATGGTAGTATATACAACACTCTTGGAACTTGTCAAATTTGCATCGGGGGAAGCTATCTTTAGAGAAGATGCATAAGAAACGCCTCGGAAATAGCGATATGGAGCTAACGCCGATCGGCGTAGGCGCGTGGGCCATCGGAGGAGGCGGTTGGGCCTTCGGCTGGGGACCGCAGGACGACGATCAGTCGATCGACGCCATTCATGCGGCGCTCGATGCAGGCGTGAACTGGATCGATACTGCCGCTGTGTATGGGCTGGGGCACTCTGAAGAAGTCGTGGCCCGCGCGGTCGCGGACCGGCCTGATCGCCCTTACGTATTTACGAAATGCGAGCTGGTGTGGGATGAAAAAGGCGACATTCAACGCGTGCTCAAGGCCGATTCCATTCGGAAAGAGTGTGAAAATAGCCTGCGGCGGCTGCGCGTCGAGACCATCGATCTTTATCAGATCCACTGGCCCGAGCCCGACGACGATCTTGAAGAGGGCTGGTCCACCCTCGCGAAGCTGAAAGAAGAAGGCAAGGTGCGGTGGATCGGAGCCTCGAATTTTTCGGTCTCTCAGCTCGCGCGCTGCAACCGGATTGCCCCTGTGACTTCCTTGCAGCCTCCCTATTCGGCTATCTCCCCGGAGGCGGAGGCCGAGATTCTGCCCTACTGCCGGGAACACGGAATCGGGGTGATTGTTTATTCACCGATGAAGTCGGGGCTACTCACCGGAACGATGACCAGAGAGCGGATAGCTGCTTTCCCCGAAGACGATTTTCGAAAACGGGCGCTCAATTTTCGGGAGCCGCAGCTTTCGCTGAATCTCGAACTGGCTGAGTTAATGAAAAAAATCGGCGCGAAGCATGGACGCTCAGCGGGTGAAGTGGCCATCGCGTGGACTCTCCGTAATCCGGCCGTGACGGCGGCGATTGTGGGCATGCGCTCGGCCGAGCAGGCCCGGGGAATCATGGGCGCTCTCGAGTTTCGCCTCACCCCAGAAGAAATCGCGGAAATCGAAAATTTTCGCAAACTTAGATTCGGATAGACTGTTGATTATGAGACGTTTCTTCCTGCTGTTACTCGCGACATCGCTGGGCTCCGCCAGTATCATTACCGACGTACGCGCCGCTATCGCCCACAACGATTTTCCGCACGCGTCGGAGATCATACAGACCTATCGCACCGCGCACGGCGCCACCCCGGAAATGCTGGAGGCGCTGAGCTGGATGGCTCGGGGGTCGCTCGCCGAAAAGAACTACGATCAGGCTGAAAAGTACGCGCAGGAGACTTATCAGCTCTCGGTGGAGGAGTTGAAGAAGCGTCCTCTCGATCAGGAAAAGAACCTGCCGATTGCGCTCGGTGCGGCGATCGAAGTCGAGGCGAACGTCATGGCCGCTCGGGACCAGCGCACCGACGCGATCACCTATTTGCAGGACCAGCTTAAAACCTATGCCGATACTTCTATCCGCGCGCGCATTCAGAAAAATATCAACCTGCTGAGTCTGGAAGGCAAGCCTGCGCCGGCGCTCGAGAATGTCTCGCTCCCCAAGGGCAAACCCGTGCTGCTTTTCTTCTGGGCACATTGGTGCCCGGACTGTAAGGCCGAAGAGCCCATCCTTGAGCGGCTGCTGGCTGAATTTGAGCCCAAAGGGCTGGTGTTCATCGCGCCCACTCAGAAGTATGGTTACATCGGGCGCGGTGAATCCGCTACGCCGGAAGTGGAGGAACCCTATATCGAGCAGGTGCGGCAGAAATATTACGCGAAGGTGATCACCTCCCCGGCGCCGGTGAGCGAGGAGAATTTCTTGAGATACGGATGCAGTACGGTGCCGACGCTGGTTCTGGTGGATCGCCAAGGGATTGTGCGGCTGTACCATCCGGGCGCCATGAAATACGAGGAACTGCGGGCGCAAATCGAGTCATTGATTAAGCCCCCGCTCTCTAGAGCGCCTGTGGCCCGGCTCTTTAGTTAAGTGCTTCTGCACATATTCGACAACAGCAAGCAGCTTGCCGAGGCTGCCTCCGAAGACGCGTTGATATTGATTCGGGAGGCAATTGCGGCGCGCGGACGGGCGCGAATCGTTGCCTCAACCGGCATCTCACAATACGAATTTCTGACGAGATTGGTGGCGGCGCCAATCGACTGGAGCTCGGTAGAGTTGTTCCATCTAGATGAATACATCGGTTTGCCGGGCGATCACCCTGCGAGCTTTCAACGCTATTTGCACGACCGGATCATTAAGCTTACAGGAATCACCCACGCATACTTGCTCGACGGAATGGCCGATCCGAAGCGGACCTGCGCGATCATGGGAGCTGCCATATCCGCGGCTCCGGTGGACCTCGCCTTTACTGGAATTGGGGAAAACGGACACTTGGCTTTCAACGATCCGCCGGCTGATTTCGATACCAACGAGCCATTTATCGTCGTCGACCTGGACGAGCGCGACCGAGCGCAGCAGGTCGGCGAAGGCTGGTTCCACTCGCTCGAGGAAGTACCGCGGAAAGCGATCTCAATGTCCATACGGCAGATCCTGAAGGCGCGGACCATTTTATGTATTGCCTCCGGCGCGCGCAAAGCAGAAGCCGTGAAGTTATGCTTCGGCGGAGAGATTGGCCCGATGGCGCCGGCATCGGCGTTGCGTCTGCATCCGAATGCGGCACTGTATCTCGATCGCGATGCAGCGAGTCTGCTGGTAACTGCAACCAGTTAGAATCGGAATGTGAATTCCGATTCTTTTCCAGCCGCCTGTTATGCCGAAACGGTGCTGTCGCACAACTTCAACGACGCCAAGAAGTATTTTCTCGATTCATTGCTCGAAATCCACTACGCGCATACGCGAATGCTGGCGCGGCAGGGCATCATAACTGAGGCTGAGGAGCACCAGCTCACAGCCGCGCTCGATAGTCTGGATCGCGGCCTGATCGGGCGGGCGATTTACGACGGCGCCTACGAAGACCTGTTCTTTTACATCGAATCGTTGATCGAAAAGCATTGCGGACCTCGAATCGCGGGTAAAATGCACACGGCGCGCAGCCGTAATGACATCGATATCACGCTGTATCGAATGACAGTGCGCCGGGAGCTGCTGAAGCTTGAATCCGCAATCGCCGAGGTCCGCCGCGTGATTCTGGATCTCGCATCTTCTAACCTCGAAACTGTCATGCCGGCTCACACCCACACTCAACCGGCGCAGCCGACCACGCTCGCGCACTATCTGTTGGGCGCCTCGGAATTTCTAGCTCGCGACGCGGCCCGTATCCAGAGCGCTTTCGCTCGCGTCAATCTAAGTCCTTTAGGGGCTTGTGCCATCACGACAACGGCATTTCCCATCGATCGCAATTTTACGGCGCGCTCGCTAGGATTCGAGGGACTGGCTGAGAATTCATACAGCGCTATAGCCTCAAGTGATTATCTGACCGAATCCGCGGCCGTAGTCGCGGTGGCCATGGTGAATGTGGGTAAGCTAGTTCAGGATTTTCTCTTATGGTCGACACGCGAATTCGGATATCTACGTCTCTCCGATGCCTTCGTGCAGGTATCGAGTATCATGCCCCAGAAACGCAACCCGGTCGCGCTCGAGCACGTGCGCATCCTGGCCAGCCGCTCGCTGGGCGAGGCGCAGGGGGTGCTGGTATGCGCCCACAACACCCCTTTCGGCGATATTAACGACAGCGAAGACGATTTACAGCCGCTGGTGTTCACCATGTTTAGCGATGCCCTGCGCGCGTTGAAGCTTCTCGCGGGAGCCATGCGAACCGCCGTCATCGATCGCGCCCTGCTGTCCCGCCGCGCGCAGAAGGATTTTCTCACCGTCACCGAATTGGCCGATACTCTGGTGCGTCACGAAGCGATGAGCTTTCATGAGGCGCACGCGCTGGTGGGGCAGGCGGTGCGAGCCTGTGGCGTGAATGACGACCCGGCCGCCATTGCTATGAGCTTGGAGAGCCTGCGGCCGTCATTACGGCTTACGCGCGACGAGATCCTGACAGCCCTCGATCCAGTTCATTTTGTCCGCGTCCGAACGGCTGTGGGCGGTCCCGCTCCGGAGGTCGCGGCCGAGTCGCTCGCGCGGGCGTTCAAGCAACAGCGGGAAATAGAAGATTGGGTAGCCGAGAAGACGGCGATGCTCGATGAAGCGCAAGCAGCGCTTCTACAAAAACCCTCCCTGTTATCTGAATGAGTCCGTGTTCCGACTCATTTCCATTCCGGATTCTTGCTCAGGCTTATCAGATTCGCCAGCAGACGGTACGCGCCCGGAACGCCGGAAGGCA
The DNA here is from genome assembly GCA_963799805.1 of uncultured Acidobacteriota bacterium. Classification (GTDB taxonomy): domain Bacteria; phylum Acidobacteriota; class Terriglobia; order Bryobacterales; family Bryobacteraceae; genus Palsa-187. The sequence goes on along the minus strand of CAWCYF010000001.1, from coordinate 35,409 downwards.
ACTGCCGGTATAGAGCGAACGCATCGTAGACGTAGAAGCCCTTTCCATAGCGCGCCAGAAGAAGCCCTCCCTTCTGCGGGTCCTGATCGGGATCGTGCGTTTCCACCAGCGGCTGATAATGAGAATCCCAACTCTGCAGGAATCCGTGACCCCGTTCCTCGACCCAACCCTTGAAATCCGCTGCGGTGATCTTGTTCGGCCACTCGAACGCCGGACTGGAGGGATCGAGCAGCACAACCGGCGAATCCTCATCCACGACCTTCTGCGCATTGGGTCCCAACGTGAAGGGATACGGGCCGTAGTTGTGATCGAAATCCTGAAGATTATACTGCACGATGAGCGTGCCGCCATTCTTCACGTAATCGAGCAGGCGCGCGTTGGCAGCTTTCAGATCGCTGCGCACCGCGTACGCCCGCACTCCCAGAATGATCGCGTCGTAACCGCTGAGATCGCCCTGGATCAAATCGCTCGTCCCCAGCACGCGCACGTTCACGTCCAGATCCTCGAGGGCTTTCGGCACGTCGTCCCCGGTACCGGGCAGGAATCCGACATGCAGGCCGGGAGCGGTCTTCACGTCCACGCCGACCGCGCGATATGTCGCTGGGCGGTAGAGAGGATACGGCCGCAGGCCCGCGTAACCCGCGAGATGATAGCCCTCAGTATAGGAATGTCCGTCGTAATCGGCGACTGCGGTGATGGTGTAATCGGCTGGCTTGACGATATCGGGAGATACGGAGAACATGACAGTCTTATCTTCGCCATCGCGGAGAAAGGAGAAAGGCGCATCGGCGGGCGTCGATCGCCAGCCCTGCGGCAGCTTCAGCCGAAGCAGGCCCTGCGCGGGACCCTTTACGTTGCTGTGAACAGTGCAGGAAAATGCGAACGATTTGGAACTCGATCGGGACCGCGCCAGCCGAAGGCGATACGGCCACCGAAATCGCGGGTCCGACCAGGAGCGGATTGAGAAGCGTCCCGATTCCGGGAACGCGCTCGCTAGTCTGTACCGCCTGCTGCACCTCGAATCCTACTCCGCGATACGTGACGCGCGCACGCGCAGTGAGAGGGTAAGGCGCGAAGGGCAGGTTGCGGTACCGTTCATCGATGAGATCGTAATATGCCTGTTCCTCATTCGGACGCGTAAAATACGGCCGCGTAAGCGCAGCGTCCGCGGGAGCCGTAACGGCGAACCGCCATTGCGCGTCCTTTCCGCCGGCGATTTCGTGCACGGGCTCGCCCACCGGATGAATCGACCAATTCTTCCCGTCCGAAGCGGCCACATCCACGCTTTCGACGGTTAGCGGCTCGGGACTCTGATTGAAGAGTTGAGCGTCGACGCCAAACGATTGTCCCGGGATCCCGATGGTGAACGTGGGGCCGCCGCCCATAAACATTCTCATAGCGCGCGCCATTTCACCCTCGGGAGGGCCGCTGCGGCCGGCGACCGGCGCCTGATTGGTGACTACGGTCTCGAAAGAAATTTCCAGTGCAAGGGTCAGCGCCTTTTCAAACTGTTGCGCTTTGACGCCCAACTCGAACAGGACATCGCCCTTGCCTGGCTCGGCCAACTGACTGCGCGCGGACCTGCTCGATAAGCGCCCGCGTCGATTTCAGACCGTCTGATAATGATGGCGCGATTCCAGCCGGCCGGTCCGCTTGATACTGCTTCAACGCATCCGCCGCAAGCCTCGAAATTTGGCTCAGTCCGTCTTTTAAGAATTGCGGATCGCCTTGCGCCAGACTTGCGATGCCGCCAATAGTCACGTCAATTCCGTCGAAGAATGAGGTCTCGCGATCCGCTGCGGATACGCGCGAAGCGTAACGATGATAGGCGCTGTTCATAGGGGCAGGCGTCGGGAGCGTGCCGCCGTCATTCTGGCTCTTTTGAAAACCCCAACCCTGGCGGGCGATCTGCAGAAATGTCAAACCGGCGGCCGGCGCGGGCGTACCCTCCGGAATTTCGAGATTGGTCGTGGGGGCCGAAGTCGACCATTTCTGATTCACGTAATCGAAAAATCGGACCGGAACGAACTTATCGGTGGCGTAATCGTACATCCCTTTGGGCGTGGCGTTGAAGAAAGGTACGCGGGCATATACCTTCAGGGGCGACCATGGGCGCAGCCCTTCGCGAATCTGTTCGGGAAAACGGTTGGGATCTCCGGCGGCGATATAGGCTTCCTGGGCGACCTCTCCCGCGACCTGATGATTGCCGTGACCGTCGGTAGGCGCGCCGACAAATACCGAAGTGATCACCAGCGGCCGCGTCATTCGCACCACGCGCACAGCATCGGATAAGACCCGATCATGGCCCCACTTTTCAAGCGCCTCCTCGCGTGTTTTCGAAAATCCGTAGTCGATGACGCTAGAAAAATACTGATCGACGCCGTAGTAGCGGTCGGAGGTCAGAAGCTCCTCGGTCCGAACCAGACCCAGCGCATCGTAGAGATCCATCGACATGGCGTTCTGGCCGCCTTCGCCGCGATTGAGCGTAAACAAGGCTCCTCGCGCGCCGAGGCCGCGGGTCTCATATGCCAGCATTCCGCCGTCTTCGTCGTCCGGGTGAGCCGTGACGTGAAGAATGCTGGCACGGGTCTGCAACGCTTGCAGCCAGCGCGCCAGCCCTGCTGCGCCGCGATTGGGTGCGATCGCAGTCGCGTTGAGAGCGGGACCCTGATCCTGGGCATGGCTCCGCACGGTGACAATTCCAGCCATGAGAAGAAGCGCAATGCCCATCAGGAATTTCAAACGATTTCTCATAAAATCACCCGTCCGCATGATTTATATGATACATTGGCCGTAAGTTAGATTCGGGCTTTTAGTTCTCGTAAGATCGCGTCAGCCAGGGAGGGTTTTGGATCATGCTACAACCACGCACGTTTTCCCGAGTCGCGGGATTCGTACTCGCGGGATTGTTTTCACTGACAGTAGCTTTACAAATTGCGTCCGCCCAGACCCAGGCGATTAACGGCAGCATTCGCGGACGAGTGACGGACCCGGCCGCCTCCGCCGTGCCGAACGCCACAGTCACCGTAACCAACACCGGCACCGGATATGTGCGCGAGGTCGAATCGAATGAAGAAGGTTATTTCGTCATTCCCAATCTTCCGCTCGGCACCTACGAAATCTCCATCAAGAAGGAAGGCTTTGAGACGCAACTCCGTCCGGGTGTGGTTCTCGACGCGGGCACCGAGGCTGTGATCGACACGCAGCTCAAAGTCGGCCAGGTGAGCACCACGGTCGAGGTCACCGGCGGCGCGCCCGTGGTCGAGCCCTCGCGCGTTTCGATCGGCCGGACGATCTCTCAAGCCGAGGTGGACAATCTGCCGCTGACATCGCGGAATCCGTACAATTTTGTTCTCTTCCAGCCGGGCGTGAGCGGTCATCCGAATCCGGAGCTCGGCATTCCGCGAATGGTAAACACCAATGGTCTTGACAACCGCGTTCAGTATCAGATGGATGGCATGGTGGATACCGAGAGCGATCAATACGGGCTCCGGCTATTCGCGGTTTCCGATAGCTACATACGCGAGGTGCAGACCGTATCGAATAGCTTCGCTCCCGAATTCGGCAGAACCACCGGCGACATCTATAACGCCATCACGAATTCCGGCACCAACCAGTTCCATGGCGAATTCTACTTTATCGGCCGTCCGCCGGATGCAAGCGCGCGGACCATTCTGCTGCCGGCGAGTCAGCCCAATACCAGCATCGATCTGCATGACTATTCGATGAATGCCGGCGGCCCGATCAAGAAGGACAAAGTGTTCATATTCGGCGCCTATGAGCATCTGCTGCGCGGAACGCCGACTGCGGTGACTATCATTCCGTCCAATGCCACTCAAATCGGTATTCCTACATCGCTGCTCGGCACAGCTCCCACAGTGCAGCACGTCCAATTCCTGGATCTGCGCGTCGACTGGAACATCAACGCCAAAAATCAGTTTTTCGCGCGGTATAACTATTTCCGCAACGAATATCCGTTTAATACCGCCGCCGGAGGCCTGGACGCGAACGATGCGGCTTCCGACTTCCACGATCGCGCCCACATCGGCGGCTTTCAGTTGCTGACTACTTTTTCCCCCACTGCATTAAACGAGCTGCGCGCTTCCGAGCCGTATCGCAATGAGCACCACGTGCTCGATCCGATCGACGGCCCCGGCCCGCAGATCGTGATCACCGGGATCGCGACCTTCAACGGAGCGGCATTAGGCGCCGACGGCTCGCGCTTTGCCGAGAAGATTCCCAGCCTGAACGATAATTTCACGAAAATCGTGGGAGCGCACACCTTCAAGACCGGCTTCGGCTGGCAGCAGAATAACGATAACCAGACCAACGCTGTTTATAGCCAGTACACCTTCCCGACCATTGCCGCTTATCTGGCGGCGAAGAGCGGTGCAGCTCCTATGGACTATTCGAAATTTACTACTGTTATCGGAACGCCCGGCGCGGCCTACAAATCGAATTTCTACGATCTTTTCGTCCAAGATAGCTGGCAGCTCCGTCCCAACCTGCTGGTGATTTACGGCGTGCGCTGGGACCGCTTTCAGGCGCCCGCCGGCATGGCCAACGCGCCGTTCGCCTATACCCACAGCTTCCATACTCCGGGTGCGGATTTTGCGCCGCGGCTGGGTCTGGCCTGGTCGCTTAACTCGAAGACCGTGGTGCGCGCGAGCTCGGGCATTTTCTACGATGCGCCGTCGACTAATCTCTGGTATCAGCCTTTCGCCAACAGCGGCTCGACCCAGGCGTTCACCGATAATTTCACGCCCACTTCGCCTAATGCCCCGGCCTTTCCCAACGTGTTCAATTACCTTCCAGGCGCGACTTTGCCGAGCCCGGCCACTATTGTTGCGCTGACGCCCAGCTACAAGAACGCGTACACCATCAACTCCAGTTTTCAGATTACGCGGCAGTTGACGCAGAACGATGCGCTTACCGTGGGCTATATAAATACGGGAGCGCGGAACCTGGTGTATGAGCGGGATATGAATCTGATCAATCCGACCGGCTATCTGGCCGACGGCCGCCCGGTGTATTCGAGCGCGGTGAACGCCAGTACGCGCCTTTATCCCCAGTTCAATGGAATCACGCTCGAAGACGTGGGCGCACGCATGAGCTACAACGCGATGGTTGTGAATTACCTGCACCGCTTTAGCGCCGGTTATACAGATCAGCGCGGCTTACACCTGGTCGCACTCGATCAGCAACGCTCCCGAAGTGTACGGCTACGATCAGAGCGCGGTGATCGAAGATCCGATCAATCGCAATTACGATATCGGCAATTCGATTGTGAACCGGCCGCAGGCGTTTACCATGAGCGCGGTTATGCAGCCAACTTTTAAGTTATCGAATTCGTGGATGAACAAACTCGCCAACGGCAACCAGTTGACGCTCCTCGCGAATATTTCCTCCGGCGACCAGCAGAGCATCACCACCAGCACGGTATTGAACAACGATCCCTCGGCATCGTCGGGAGCAAACGCTCAGCGTCCGCTGTTTACCCCGCGAGACACTGTACGCACGCCCAACATCTATCAGATCGATATGCGCTATACCCGCACCATCCTATCGATTCGCGAGCGTCTTAAGGTGAATCTGCTGGCGGAAGCCAATAACGTCTTCAATACCCGGAATGTCACGACGCTTAACATTACGGCAGTGACGAACGCTGCCGGCGTGATCACGACGCAACCGACTCTCGCGCCACAGTCGACATCCTCGAAGGGCGGCTGATTCAGCTCGGCATTAAAGCCAACTGGTAGTTCAGAGGTCGGACCAACGATGGGCCTCGGTTTTCAGTTCCTGCCGGTGGCCGGGATGCTTGTCGAAATGATCGAGCGCCGCATCGAGCGCACTGCGTACAGAGGCGTGCGATACGTGGACGTCTTCTAGGTTCACTTGCCATCCATCGACGCTATGGAAAATAATCTCAGGGAACTCTTCCAGTAATTGAATCCGCTCAAAGTCGTTCCTCATGCCGCCTCCTCATGCAGTACATCGTATCACTCGAGAGCGAACACCCAGACCGCGCCGCCCTCGGGCACTTCCGGGTACTCGCCGGGGAAGACGCGATCCAGATTCGCCTGCACGCTTCGCGAATCCACGCCCCAGCCGGAGTTGACGGCGATGTACTGCTTCCCGTCGATCGCGAATGAGGTTGGCGGCGCCAGAATGCCCGAGTTGGTGGGAAATTCCCAAAGCAGCTTGCCGGTCGATGCGTCGAACGCGTGAATCCGGCGATCGTTGGTTCCCCCGTTGAACACCACTCCGCCGCCGGTCGCCAGCATCGCTCCCCAGTTCGGAGACTTCGCATAAGTGTGCGTCCATACCTTCTCGCCCGTGTCCACATTCCAGGCCTGCACCTCGCCCACATGATCGGCGCCAGGGACAACAAAAAAGCTGGTCCGCGCGCCCGAGTAGGCCTTGCCCGGAGTGTACTCGATTGCGCGGCCCAGTCGACGTCGTACAGGTATTTTCATTAGCCGGAATATAAATCATCCGGGTCTTGGGACTGAAAGCAATCGGAGGCCAGTTCTTGCCGCCCCATAGAGACGGGCAGAAATCCGTTTCCTTCCCGGTGCCGGGCTGATGCTTAGGGTCTACCTCTGGTTTTCCAGTAACCGGATCGAGACGCAGGAATACGTTCTGCTTGACGTAAGGCTTGCCTTCCACAAACTTGATGCGCCCGCCATCCTTGATGGACCCGCGATCGAGAAACCACAGATATCCATCGCGCGCGACATCGATCAGACCCTTGACGGTGCGCCCATTACGCTGGTAATCCACCAGGATCGGCGGCGAAACCTCGTCCCAATCCCAAGAGTCGTTCGGATTGTATTGGAAATGACCCTTGATCGCGCCGGTTGAAACGTCGATCGCGAGGGTGGATGCGGTGTAAAGATCGTCGCCCGGACGCTGATCGCCCATCCATGGGCCGCCATTGCCGGTCCCCCAGAAGGCCAGGTTGGTCTCGGGATCGTAATTCCCGGTCACCCATACCGGACCGCCCCCGGTTTTCCATTGGTCGCCTTTCGGCCAGGTCTCGCTACCAGGTTCTCCCGGCGCTGGCACGGTGTAGGTCCGCCACAGCTCCTTGCCGGAATCGGGATCGTAGGCAGCGATGAAGCCGCGGATTCCAAATTCGCCGCCGGACGCCCCGACCATGACCTTGCCGTTGGCGACGAGCGGCGCGAGCGTAATGTAGTAGCCCGATTTATTGTCGGCGACTGGCGTAGTCCAGACTTCCCGGCCGGTCTTCGCGTCCAGCGCCACTAGCACGGCTTCGCCCGGCGGCATAGAATACCTTGTCACCATACAGCGCAACGCCACGGCTGGTTTCGTGAGCTACGGCAGCTCCCACCGGCCGCGGCCTTTTATATCGCCAGAGAAGATTGCCGGTCCTCGCGTCGATCGCGATCACCTGATTATTCGGAGTGGAGACGAACATGACGCCATTGTTGACGATTGGCGGCGCCTCGTGGCCTCTGATCTCTCCAGTTGAGAATACCCAGACAGGCCGCAACCGCTGGATGTTGTTCGGCGTGATCTCCTGAAGCGGGCTGTAGCCCCAGCCATCATACGTGCGCCGGATCATCAGCCAGTTACTATCCTCGGGTTGCTTGAGGCGCTCCGCCGTCACCGGCTGGTAACTCTGAAGAACCGGCGGCAGGGGCACGGGCGGGCTGCTGTTGGCCAAAACCTGTGGAGGCAATTGCTATGAGCGCAATCGCGCCAGTTGCACTAGCAGCGTAGAAACTCCTGACATGGAGCATTAGGCTATCATACACCGCTATGGCACCCACCTATCACGGCTCGAAATAAAAAGGGGCCAAAGGCATGCCTCTGGCCCACGATATACGAAGGTGAAGACGGCCTTACCTGTTGCCAAGCTGCCGGCGGCGGCCGAAAAAGCCGAGGCCCAGAAGACCAACGCCCATCAGCGACAGGGTCATCGGTTCCGGCACGATCGTGCTATAGTCCTGGAACACTTCGCTGTACGGAGCGTTTCCAGAATTGATGTTTTTGAATACCCAAACCTCGGACTGGGATGCGAAGTTCAGAGTAGTGGCTATCGGATTGGAGGCGCTAACGTTAATTGTCCCCAGCAGGTTGGCCGTGGGGCAGGCGCCTGCCGCCGCGAAAAAGGTTGTGCAGACCACTTCGTTAACGAAACCCGTGCCGGTCCCGTTAAACGACAAACTTACGTCGTTAATCGAGCCGACCATTTGATACTCCAAAAGCAAATCAGAGCCGGCCGCCAGATTCGGATTGATCGCCAGCACTTGTTCGTTGCCAACCATCGTGGTGGCAATCATGGAAACATTGGGCGTGGCGGTCGTAAAGCTGCCGGTATCCAGGTCGAATGAAACGTTTTGAAACGTAAGGGGCCCCACCGTGCAAGGCGCGTACGTGTCAGTTGTATCGGGAGGCGGTGTGAGCGTGCCAGGAGCCCCCGCGATAATGTTGTTGTTCGGCGGTGTTGTTACACACGCAGATGTGGCATAGGCAGAAAGGGTTGCCAATGCCATCAGACCAGTCAAACTCAGAATTTTTTTCATTTTTCCTCCGAAAACTTAAGACTGCCATCGGATCTACATGGCCTCGCATCGTACCACGTTAAATTCTCCGGCACTCCAAGTATACGGGGGGCCGTAAAGCGCGGTCAAGGAGAAAACTAGAGGTTTTCAAATGGCATAAAATAGCCTCGCTAAAATTTTTGTACAGCTAAGTCTCATCATTGCCATCAATTACATAGCTCGTTTTTTCGGCATATAGCTATAGTACCTAGTACTCTGTAGATCTGCAGATCTGCAGATCCGCGAGCCAGCATCCCATGGCTCCAAAAAAAAACGGGCCAGAGGCATTGCCTCTGGCCCGCGAGATATCGAAAAACAAAGACCGGATCTACTTATGCAGTTGCCGGCGGCGCCCCAGGAATCCGAGGCCGAGAAGACCAACACCCATCAGTGATAGGGTCATCGGTTCCGGAACGACAGTGAATGTAAATTGAGCGGAGTAAGCCGAATTAATTCCGCTGGCTCCAGCCGTGGCAAGCAGTCCAAGCACCTGTGAGGGGCTATCGCCATTGAACTGCGCCGTGTAGGTGCCGGTAATCGGAGCGGTTGCGCCCGAACTATCAACTATGGTGCCCATCACGCCGAAGGTTGCGGCGGTTCCGGTACCATTCTGGTCGAGGTTGAATGCCGAAAGACCCAGCGGGTTGCTCGCGCTGATCAGCCCATCTCCAATCTGGGGCGTGCAATGCGGGGTGCTGGCGCAAGTGGTAGAGGGCGTATCGGTGCCCACCGGAATGAATGACAGGTTGATCACTTCGTTGCCGTTCGCAGCGAAGGTGATGAAGTCCGGAAGCGAGAAGGTCGTATTCAGTGGCGCTGTCGCGGCGGTAAAGTCCGTCTCGAATCCGAAGGTCCCATTATATTGGGCAAACGTTCCGCTTGAACCGGCTACGGCGAAATCGCCGGTTGCGGCACCGGTAACGGGGTTTGCGGGACAGGTCGCCGGACCACCCGGGGCATTGCAATTCCAGTTCAGGAACGTCGGCCCGACATTTGCGTTTCCTGATAGGTTAAGGACACTGCCTTGAATAAGAGCTGCATACGAGCGCGCTGGCATCATAAACGCCAACCCGCACGCTAAACCAAATAAAGCGAACTTAAATTTACTCACCTGATTTTCCTCCAAGTTGCGGTCGATGAAGCCTTCTAGGCCACGTAGACAGTCTAACCGAAGCAGCAGGTGTTTGCAAGAGAGAAATAAGTCTTCGTCTTATATTAAATATATATTTTTGACTTCTTAGTGCAGGAAAGTACCAGTACTATCCTGCATCAGCCAACCTAGTAAATTGCGAACCCGACGCGCCGGACCGCGCTGACAGCGACCCCGCACTACTGCATTTCTCGATTCGCGAATAGGCCGATTGTCCTTCCTCAATCCGTGCATTCACCGGATATCTTCTATCTCTCAGCAGGGCCATGCTGGTACCTCGACGAGTGATTTACTAGATCGTCCAGGTGAGAATCAATCCGATTCCTGGGCACCAATTGTCGTCGGATTTTTCCGACATGAAGCGCTTGGGAACATCTTACGGAGATTCGATAGGTCTTACCGGATGGCTCCTGTAAAAAGGTTCGAAATTCCGAATAAGCAGTTCCGTAAGGATCTAAGCAAATGGCCTAAGGTGGGGAGTACTTTGGTACTACGATTGCTTTGTCTCCCGCTCACCCGGCTCTGGGTTAACGAATACTAATGACGATCGGGTAGCTCTACCCGATTGCTGAGGAGAGCACTGTTTACATGCAGCTAGCGACGAGCTTGCCAGAAAATAGTCAGATTCAGCGGACGCGGCGCCTTCCTAGCGCGTCCCGCCAATTGGTGTTGTTGGCGCCTTCCGCGTCAGCCGCACCCAGCTTTTTCAATCGTCTGCAAATAGACACGGACCGGCATCGTAACCTACTGGCTGAGATGCAGAAGATGCGGGGCAGCGTGTATCTTAAGGCCGGAGTCATTTCACCGGCGCAGCTAACTCACGATGGGAGGCACCAGCTTGACCGTGATAACGGGAGCTGGCATTTGCTGGTCTTGAACCGCGAGCGCCGCGTGTGCGGTTGCCAACGTTATCAAGAGCATCCCCGCAACACGGATTTTTCGATGTTGGGAATATCTACGTCCGTGCTCGCTCGTTCCACCGAGTGGGGTTGGAAACTCGCTTCCGCGGTAAAAGCGGAACTGGCGCTCGCGCGCCGCTTGGATCTTCCTTATGTAGAGATCGGCGGGTGGGCGCTGCTGGAACAGGTACGCGGGACGACTGAGGCTCTGCGGATGGCGCTCACAGCCTACAGTCTCGCGCAAGCATTAGGAGGAGCGGTCGGTCTGGCGCAAGCGTTAGGGGTCGGGACGAGTACGAACGGTTCGGCCTCGATCCTGAGGCGAATCGGCGGCCGCCCACTTGAATACCGGAATTCGGAGTTACCGTCCTATTACGATCCCCAATACCGCGGCCATAAAGAAATGCTGCGATTCTATTCGTGGGCTCCGAACCCGCGTTATGCCTCCTGGATCGCCGAAATCAAAACAGAAATGGCTTCTATTCCGGTCATCGCCGGCGGTGTGGCGGAACCTGCCTGGGATTTTATGAAAGCGAGATCCACCTTCAACTCAGACCTGTATTGGTCCCGCCCGACGTATCCTATGCAGCACAGCCACAATCTGGTTGGGATTCATGCCTCCGCGGCGGGAGAGCTGTGATGGAGTGGTCCAGTTGGCCTTTGCTCTCCGCCACGTTGCTATTGATTTGTCTGGCCAGTTTCAATTGGGCCATGCGCAACTTTTTCTCACGTCCGGATGGCGTGATTGCCGGCACACAGCTCATCCGTATAACCGGGGCGGGATTCGCGGTGCTCCATCTGGGGGCGATCGCCGCAACTCCGGCCCCGACGGCGCGGCAAGCCCTCATCGCGGCATGCATATATCTGAGCGCGCTCGGTCTGTTCTGGTGGGCCATTCGTACCAGCGCACGCCGGACCTTTTCCTCGGCTTTTTCTGCGGATCTCCCCGTCCATCTGGTGGAACGCGGTCCCTACCGCTTTATCCGCCATCCCCTGTATAGTTCCTATCTGCTAACTTGGACAGCGGGGGTGGTGGCGTCGGGCCGCCTATGGCTGCTTCCCAGTGTGGCCGTCATGCTGGCCGTTTATCTTCAAGCCGCGAAGATGGAGGAAGACAAGTTCTCGCGTAGTCCGCTCGCAAGCGCCTACCAGCGGTATCGTTCGCGCACCGGAATGTTTTTTCCGAATCTCATAAAGTTGAACTTCGCTCAAGATAAGTCCGCGGGCGCGACGGGCCTGACGCACTATCGCGCATGACCGGATATCGCCGTCGAGGCTGTGAGTTGTTAAGCGCGGGACTGATCGCCGAAGCCGCGGAATTTCTTCGGGGCCGCATCCGGGGTACGCCGGTGGAGTTTTCACCGGTCCTCTCCGATAGACTCACGGTCCTGCGCGCCTCCGCCCTAGAGCAGCGGAACGAAGAACAGCGGACCCAATCTCTGCGATGCGTTTTGGGAGAAATTCCGCGTGGAGCTTTGACGGAAATCGCCGGGCCAGTCTCGTCGGGACGAACTGCGTTTCTATACTCGCTGCTCGCTGGGGCTTCTGCGAATCAGGAATTCTGCGCGTTGATTGACGCAGAAAATACATTCGATCCATGGAGTGCGGCGGCCGCTGGCGTTCATCTCTCGCAAGTGCTGTGGGTCCGCTGCGGTGGAAATGTGGAACATGCACTGAAGGCCGCCGATATGCTGGCGCAAGCGGGAGGTTTTGGGTTGGTAGCCGTCGATCTGGGCGATACGCCGCTGAACGCTACTCGCCGCATTCCCTTGGCCGCTTGGTTCCGGCTGCGTCATGGAGTCGAGAACACCAAAACGGCGCTGGTTTCAATCGGGCAGCAGGTGAATGCGCATTCCTGCTCGGCGTTGAAAATCGAGCTTCGGCGCGATCGCGTATTGTGGCGGCGCGGCTTGCTAAATGGTCTGGCGATTACTGCGCGATTCGTAAAGAATCATCGCGAGCAACGCACCAGTTTTACCATTTCGCGATCAGGAACTTCGCGAAGTTCCTGATTCCCCGATGATATGTTTGCGTCTCTCTATGCTCCCGGAAATCTCACATTGCTGGTGGAGTGCGCCCGGCACTTCTCTCCACTGATTGAAGAAACTTCGCCCGATACCGTAGTGTTCGATATTCACGGCTTGCGGTTGATCTTCGGTGCGCCGGAGCATATTGCCGCGGAAATCCAGGCTCAAGTGGGCTTGCCCGTGAACGTCGCACTGGCTTCCAATCCCGATGCGGCCCTACATGCGGCGCGCGGGATCAAAGGAACTACGGTGATCTCGCCGGGAGAAGAAGCGACCAAGCTTGCGCCTTTACCGCTGTACCTGCTGGGCGGATCGCCGGAATTCGCGGGGGCGCTCGACGCTTGGGGAATTCGCACTTTCGGTGAGTTCGCCGCCCTGCCTCGTTGGGGAGTGGCAGCGCGACTGGGAGAAGAAGGTGTACACATGCAGCGGCTGGCGCGTGGCGAAGGTCACCGGCTACTGCGGCTGCGCGGCGAACCGCTCGAATTTCGGGAAGAAATAGAGCCGGAGAGTCCGTTGGATCTGCTCGAACCGTTATTGTTTCTGCTTTCGCGGATGCTTAACGATATATGCGAGCGATTGCGCTCGCATATGCTCGCGGCCAATGAAATCCGCTTGCTGCTGAAGTTGGAACGAGCGCCCGATTATACGGCCACTTTGCGTCTGCCGGTTCCGATGCTCGATGCGAAAGTGTTTTTGAAGCTATTGCAGCTCGAACTGAGCGATCGGCCTCCGCAAGCGGCGGTTAAAAAAATCAGGATCGAACTGAAGCCGGTTGAATCGCGCGCCACGCAACATGGATTATTCCTGCCGTCTTCGCCCGAACCCGAAAAACTCGAAATCACGCTGGCACGCATCCGCGGCTTGGTGGGAGCCACGAATGTAGGCGCGCCGGAACTGCTCGACACTCATCGTCCGGACAGTTTTCAGACAGGATCGCTGGCACTTTTAAAATCGCCGGTCGTTGCGGAGATGGGCCCTAAACTGGCTCTGCGCAGATTTCGTCCGCCCTGTCCAGCGCAGGTTTTCTGCACTGCGAGCGGCCAGCCGGTGCGAATATCATCGCCGAAAGTAGCAGGCCGGGTGATCGCCTGCGGCGGTCCCTGGCGGACCTCAGGCGATTGGTGGACGAGCGATCCTTGGGACCGCCTGGAATGGGATGTCGAGATCTGTAACCTTGGATTATTTCGTATCCATCAGGATTGCAGAACCCGGCTGTGGCGAATCGAAGGCAGTTACGACTAGCCCCAATTAATGCATCGCGGCTTTCGCGTCGGCGCTGCCGCCTGGTCTTTTCATGAAAAAAACCAGCGGAATCATCAGCAGGAAAATAATGGTTAGAAGCATGAACAAATCGATGAATGCGCGCATCGCGGCTTGTTGCTGGACCACTCCGAACAGCACTCCATAAGCGCGCTGGTTCGCGAGGCCTGGTCCAGAGCCCGCCCCCAGAAACATTCCGTGCAGCGCGTTAAACCAGTTCTTAGAAGCCGGGTCGAACGCGTTGACGTGCGATCCCATAATGTTGATGTACTTCTGCTGATCGCGGGAGTTCATCATCACCAGGATCGCGATGCCCATGCTGCCGCCCAGGTTGCGCATCAGATTAAACAGGCTGGTGGCATTTCCCATTCCTTCTCTGGGGACCTGCGCCATCGCAATAACGGTGAGCGGCACAAAAACACACGCCAGGCCAAACCCCTGAATGAACTGCGGCCAGAACAGATTCCAATAACCCACATTGAGATTCAACTGCGCCAACTGCCAAGTGGAAAGCGCTCCTAATCCGAACCCGGCAATCAGCACCTTGCGCGGATCGAAACGCGCCAAAATCGCGCCGATCATCGGCATTCCTACCATCGAGCCGAGCCCTCTCGGGGCCATAGTGAATCCGGCGGTTGTGGCGGGGTAGCCCAGCAGCGTCTGGAGCCAGATGGGAAGGATCACGATGCTGCCGTAAAGCACGAAGCCGAGTATAGTCATCAAAAATACGCCGGCGGCGTAGCTGCGTATTTTGAATACGCGAAGATTCACCACCGGGTGTCCGGCGCGAAACTCGCGAATCAAAAAGCCGATCAGGAACACAACTGCAATGCCAATCAGCCAGGTAATCAGGTGCGAGCCGAACCAGTCCAGCTCCTGGCCCTTGTCGAGCGCGTACTGGAGAGCCCCGATCCAGACCGCAAGCATGCCGATGCCCCAGTAATCGATGCCGGCCTCCGTCTTGCGTCGCATGTAATCGGGATCGAAGACGAAGGCCTTCACCATGAAGAAGGAAGCGATCCCAATTGGCAAATTGATGTAAAAAACCCATCGCCAGCTATAGCTCTCGGTCAGCCAGCCGCCCAGCACCGGCCCGAGCACGGGCGCGACTACGATGCCCAGACCCCAAAAGCCCATGGCCTTCCCCCGTTGCTCGGGCGGAAAGGCTTCAAGCAACACAGATTGGGATAGCGGTTGCAGCGCCCCGCCGCATGCGCCTTGAATGACGCGGAAGATTACCAGGAGCGGAAGAGAAGGCGCGATGCCGCACAGGAACGATGCCAGTGTAAACCCGATCACGGAGGTCATTAGGAGCCGCTTGCGGCCGAAATGAAACGATAACCATCCTGTGATGGGCAGAATGATCGCGTTCGCTACCAGATATGACGTTAAAACCCAGGTCGCCTCGTCGACTGTCGCCGAAAGATTTCCTCCGATATGCGGGAGGGAGACGTTGACCACAGTCGTGTCCAGCACCTCCATGAAGGTGCATAACATGACCGAGATTGCGATGATCCACGGGTTGATCTGCCGCTGCTCGGAATCCGGCATGCTTACAGCATAACGG
The DNA here is from genome assembly GCA_963799805.1 of uncultured Acidobacteriota bacterium. Taxonomy (GTDB): domain Bacteria; phylum Acidobacteriota; class Terriglobia; order Bryobacterales; family Bryobacteraceae; genus Palsa-187. Next base: position 19,930 of record CAWCYF010000001.1, on the reverse strand, counting down.
CTCTCGACACCGAAAGGCTATAATGTTGCCATCGACTTTCAGGATGGATTGAATATGAAGTGCCCGCTCCGTCTTTTGCCGCTTTTCTTAAGCGTAGGGTGTGCCGGCGTAACGTTCGCCCAGGCGAACGTTTGTGCTCCCAGCGCTAATCCGCCCATCGTGCGCGCGGAGGGTCTCGCCGAACGCATCGGCGACTTATTGTACATATGCACCGGCAAGCCGAATGGCACGCTGACCGGGAACCTAACCGTCGGGCTGAACACTAATGTCACCAACCGTATTTCGAGTGGGAACACGCTCACCGGAATCGTCTTCACATTCGACAATGGATCGGGGCCGCAGCCGGTTCTGGTCCCGCCTATGCTCTTCAACCCGAGTACTGTCGTTTACAATGGCGTGTCGCTGACGTTTTCTCCGCAGGGCACTCTCACGCTGGTTATCGCCGGTATCCGCGCCAACGCGGCCGAGATCAATCCTGGCCAACAAATCTTCGCTTCCGTCAGCTTAAATGGCGCCGAATTACTCACGCCGACCACTTCGTTTACGGTCGGGACGCCGGAGAGAGGCTTGTATATCGGCTTCTCCACTTCGCTGATATGCGAACAGAGCGGTTCACCGCTGCCCGCCACGATATCCTTCACAAGTTTGATCCAGACTAACACGGCATTCGCGAGTACCCGAGTGACCGAAGGCTTTGCCGACGCGTTCGGTCCCCGCTCCGCCTGGGCTTATTTCAATGCCGATAGCGGCCAGCGCATCATCATCCAGTATTCCAATTTTCCGCAAGGCGCGAGATTATTCGTGCCAGATGTGGTCGCCGGCTCCGATGCGATTCAGCCTACCGCGGGCGGAGATTACGGACTGTCCGCTTCCGGCGGAGCGTATGCCCCTTCCGCGACTGGTTCCCTGCTGCTCGCGCGAGTATCCGGGGCGGACGTAAATGGCGCAGGCGGCACCCCTGTATATTTCCCGGGCGCGATCGGGTCGGGCACGGCCACTTTCGATACGGTTTCTGAGCTTACGATTGCGGGCGGATCGGCTTATGCGGTGTATGAAGTTGTGGACGCGAACGCGTCGATCCAGGAGACTGCTCAATTTCCAACCTTTCTCGGCTTGGCTCCGAACGGAACGGGCAATCCGGTTCAGACCTCCGAGGCGGTCTTTTTCGCTCCAGTATCGACCGTCGGAAATGCGTCCGCGGTGGCTCCGATACCGCGTTTCGCCGCCGTCCAGCCGCTCTCCGATTGTTCGATTATTGGCGATTGCGATACGGATGCGGCTCAGCTCGCCTGGGATGCCATTCCGCTTCAGTACACGGCTTTTGCCGGTTCCGCAATCCAAGAAAAATCGTTTACCGTTCTCAATTACGGCGCGGGGGTAATGCAGTGGACAGCTTCCGTGAATTACGCCAAAGGCAACGGATGGCTGACGCTGAATCCATCCAGTGGAATCAATGATGCATTGGTGACGGTGGATGCCGTTCCGGGGAACTTGGCGCCGGATACCTATCAAGCGACGATTACACTGGCGGCTGCTGCGGGCGCGGGATCTACCACCATCCCGGTTACCCTCGTGATCACACCGGCCGCCGGCGCTCCGCCGTCGATTACCTCTATCGTAAATGCGGCAAGTCTCGCCGCAGCCCCGGCGGTTCCTGGGTCGCTGAGCGCGATTACAGGTTCGGGCTTCCTCGGTGCAAACGTAACTGCGACGTTCAATGGCTTGCCCGCAACTATCATTTCGAGCAGCGCCAGCCAAATCGTCCTTGTAGTTCCTTCGCAGCTCGTGTCTTCGGCCTCCGCTCAGTTGGTGGTAACGGTGGACGGTTCGAGCAGCGCGCCTCAAAGCGTCCCAATCGCTCCTTTTGCGCCCGCAATCTTCCCCGGCGATGTCTTCAATCAGGATTCGACGGCGAACGGCGCTAATAATGGAGCCGATCCAGGCAGCGTCATTTATCTTTACGCCACCGGTCTCTCCAGAGTGGGAACCATCACCGGCCACATCTACGACCGCGATATTCCGGTGCCTTACTATGCTGGCCCCGCCCCGGGTTACGCCGGTGTTCAGCAGATTAACCTACTGATTCCAAGTGAGCTGCCCGCAATGACTACCGATCTGTACGTCTGCGGCGCCGGCGCTTCGGACCCCGGTTCAAAAGTGTGCAGCGTTCCGGCTCAGATCACGATAAAGTGATCGCGAACCACAACTATTTAGAAACGAAGCACCTCTGAAGCGATCTAACTGGCGAGATAATCGACCCAGTCGAGAAGCGTCGCGTCCATTTCCCGACTTGATAGGGCTTCTAAAATTTAGGAGGATAAATGAAAACGGATCGGATAAACATACTTTGGCTTTCCAGCTTAGGACTGTTATGTAGTCCGTGGCTCTCAGCCCAGGTCTGCCAAGTGAGTAACTTTAACCTAACCGGCTCTTACGGATACGTGGCAAGTGCGCCAGGTTCTGGGTCAACGACAAGTTCCGGAACAACCAGCACGACGGGAACAACCAGCACCACGGGAACAACCAGCACCACGGGAACAACCGGATCAACCGGCACAACCAGCACCACGGGAAGCAGCTCCTATAGCAGCACGCCACTGGGAACCCTGTTGGGCGGAATTAATTCGGGCAATCAATTCGCCGCGGGCGGTCTTCTCGTTTTTGATGGCGCTGGAAACATTAATGCAGCTTCAGCGGCGACCGGGGGAAGCGTTATGCCGGTTGGAACGTACAATGTTAATTCGGATTGCTCTATTACCGTGTCCCTGCGGGACGCGTTTGGAACGAACACAACTTCGACGACTTTGGTAGGCGTGGTCCTCGGGAGCGGGGCGGAGATTGATCTTACTTCTACCACAACTAGCCAAGCGGCTACTACTGTTACGGGAACATCAACCAGCACGTCCTCCACGGGAACTACAGGAACAACCGGCACCACGGGAACGACCAGTACAACGGGAACTACCGGCACCACGGGAACGACCGGCACGACGGGAACTACCGGCACCACGGGAACTACCAGCACGACTGGAACGACCGGCTCCACGGGAACCACTAGCTCCACGGGAACTACCGGCACCACGGGAACGACCGGCACGACGGGGACCACTAGCTCCACGGGAACCACTAGCTCCACGGGAACCACTAGCTCCACGGGCACATTGACAGGTACAACAACTCCGCAAGTCGGGTCAGGACTCTCAATGAAGTTAAGCCGTGTGTATACCCCTAACGGCTGCTCCGTAGCGACTCTGCATGGCCCATATGGTTTTGTGCTAAATCCTATTTCGGTTCAGACCCAGGTTCAGCAGACCCAAACGACTAGTACAGGAACTGGCACCACCGGCACCACTGGCACAACTGGAACCACAGGCACAACCGGCACCACTGGCACAACTGGAACCACAGGCACAACCAGCACCACAGGCACAACCGGAACCACAGGCACAACCGGAACCACAGGAACGTCCGGCACAACTGGAACGTCCGGCACAACTGGAACTTCCGGCACAACTGGAACTTCCGGCACAACTGGAACTTCCGGCACGGGAACGACTAGTGGGACGGGAACGGGGACTGGCATGCTCGAAATCGGGCGGCAAACCACCGGCACAACCGGAACTACGAGCACCACCGGCACCACGGGAACCACCGGAACTACGGGAACCACCGGAACGACAGGAACCACGGGAACCAGCGGCACAATAGGAACCACCGGAACTACGGGGACCAGCGTGATTACCTCAACGCTGAGTACTTCAGCCCCACCGGTGATCGGGCATGTCGTGTTTGATGGGTTTGGAAACCTTATCTCCTCGACCGCAGCCGGCTCCTCCAGCACATCTTCGTCATCGACAGCTACTTCGCAAGCCTTGGCAGCTCTGCAATACACTGGGACATATACGGTAAATTCCGACTGCTCAGGGACAATGACGATCAGTAACGCATCCAGCTCGTCAACTACGAGCTCCACCGGAACAACCGGCACCACGGCAACGACCGGTACCACGGGAACCACCGGCACTACGGGAACGACCGGCAGCACCGGCACTACGGGAACGACGGGCACCACCGGGACTACCGGCAGTTCGACCACGAATCAGACCTTTAACGTTAGTTTCGTAATAACCTCGCCGACGGTTACTTTACAGCCCGGCGGCAGCACCAATTTGGGCACGTATCCCCAATTTCCGGGACTTGACCTCAGCTTTTCGACTTCGACCGAAAGCGGCTGGGGCTACGCATTGGCAGAATAGCGAGTCGCAGTTCCTTCCCCGGGCAGCTTAGCTGTCCGGGGAACCCTCCCACTTTTATCACCCGCTATACTGGTAGTCTCCCCCGGGATTGGATCGCCCATGCCCGCGCCGTTCGTTCACCTGCATTGCCACACAGATTATTCCCTGCTTGACGGGGCCTGCGAAATTTCGCAGTTAATGGATTTAGCGGCGGTTCAGAAGATGCCCGCCGTGGCAATGACGGACCACGGCAATCTGTTCGGCGCGGTCGAGTTTTATAACGAAGCCAAAAAGCACGGGATTCACCCGGTGATCGGCTGCGAAGTGTACGTGGCACAGCAAGGACAGACCGTAAAGAGCGAGTCCAACCGTTACAACCACCTGGTGCTGCTGTGCGAGAACCAGGAAGGTTATCGCAATCTCATCCAGTTGGTCTCCTCCGGTTATCTGGAGGGCTTCTACTACAAGCCGCGTATCGATAAAGACCTGCTCTCGCGGCACTCAAAAGGCCTGATCGCGCTCTCTGCATGCCTCCGCGGCGAGATCAACGAAACGCTGCTAGCCGATCGATATGAGGAAGCACGCCGCCTCGCCTATGAGTACAAGGATCTGTTCGGACCAAAAAACTTCTTCATCGAATTGCAGGATCATGGACTCGAGCCCGACGGCCGAGTGCTGCCGCTTCTGAATCGCCTTTCCGCGGAAACAGGAATTCCGAGGGTTGTTACGAACGACTCGCACTATCTTCGCCAGGAGGATGCGCGCGCACATGAGATCATGCTGTGCATCCAGACTGGGAAGACCATGTCGGATACGAACCGCCTGCGATTCGAGCAGCCTGCCTTCTATCTGAAATCGCGCGAAGAAATGATGGAGCTGTTCGGCGAAGTGGAAGACGCGGTCGACCGCCCTTACGATATCGCGCAGCGCTGCCACGTGAAGCTGGAGCAGATTGCCGAGCCATTTCCAAAATTTAGCGTCCCGCCCGAACATACGACCGATACTTTTTTCGAATACGTGGCACGGCAGGGATTCGAGAAGCGCAGAAGCCGTCTTGAAGCGCTGGCCGCCCTGGGAAAGCTAAAGCATCATCCGACCGAATACGCCGAGCGGCTGGACCGCGAGATCCGGACCATCCAGAATATGAAGTTTTCCGGATATTTCCTGATCGTGTGGGACTTCATCCAATTCGCCAGAAAACATTCTATTCCCGTGGGGCCTGGACGCGGATCGGCCGCCGGAAGCCTGGTCAGCTACGCGATGGAGATCACCGACATCGACCCGCTCGAGTATGGTCTGCTGTTCGAACGCTTCCTCAACCCCGAACGCGTATCCATGCCCGATATCGATATTGATTTTTGTACGCGCGGACGGGGTGCGGTCATTCAATATGTTACGGAGAAATACGGGCGCGAACAGGTCGCCCAGATCATCACCTTCGGCACGCTGGGGGCGCGCGCCGCGATCAAGGACGTCGGCCGCGTGCTCGATCTGAGCTTCGCAGACGTGGACCGCATCACTAAGCTCATTCCTTCGCAGCCGCTTAATATCAAGCTCAAAGAGGCGCGAAAAATGGAGCCGCAGCTCGATGAGCTGGCGAAAAGGGAGCCGCGGGTAAAAGAAGTCCTGGAGGTGGCCGGCCGACTGGAAGGCATGGCACGCAACGCTTCGGTCCACGCAGCCGGCGTGGTCATCTCGCCGGTTCCGCTGAAAGAGCTCGTTCCGCTGTACAAAACCAACAAGGAAGAAATCGTTACTCAGTACGACATGGCCGGTCTTGAGAAGCTCTCGCTGCTCAAGATGGATTTCCTCGGGCTCACCACGCTGACCATCATCGAAGACGCGCTGAAGCTGATTGAACGCCATCGCGGAGTCACACTGAAAATTGAAGATCTGCCGCTCGACGATAAGAAAACGTACGAATTGATTTTCCATAAAGCTTATACCAGCGGCGTGTTCCAGTTCGAATCTGCGGGCATGCGCGACATTCTGCGTCGCTATCAGCCCGATCGGGTCGAGGACCTGTGCGCGTTAAACGCGCTTTACCGGCCCGGTCCAATGGGCATGATCGATGATTTCATCGACCGCAAACACGGACGGAAGCAAGTCGTCTACGACTTGCCGGAGATGCAGGAGATTCTCGATGAAACCTACGGCGTGATGGTTTACCAGGAGCAAGTGATGCAGATTGCCAATCGCCTCGCGGGGTTCTCGCTGGGCGAAGCCGACCTGCTGCGCCGCGCGATGGGCAAGAAGAAACACGAAGAGATGGCCAAACAGCGCGAGCGCTTCGTTGAAGGCGCCAAAGCCAAAGGTCATCCGCCGCGAAAAATCGAGAAGATCTTCGATCTGATGGAAAAATTCGCAGGGTACGGTTTCAACAAATCGCACTCGGCCGCATATGCCTATCTTGCGTTCGTAACGGCATACCTGAAGGCGCATTATCCGCTCGAGTTCATGTCGGCGCTGCTGACCTCGGAAACGGGCAATACAGCCAAGGTGGTGAAATATCTTGCCGAGTGCCGGGAAATGGGGATTACGGTTCTCCCGCCTGACGTCAATTCATCGGATCTAACATTCACGCCGGTCGATGAGGCCGGCCAGTCCGGTATCCGCTTCGGCCTGGGTGCGATTAAGAACGTCGGACCCGCGGCCGTCGAATCCATCGTGCAGGCCCGCAAAACAGGCGGACGCTTCGGCTCGTTCTACGACCTTTGCGAGCGAGTGGACCTGAGCGCGGTGAACCGGCGCATGATCGAAAGTTTTATCAAAGCCGGAGCAATGGATACGCTCGAAGGCTCCCGCGCGCAGTTGTTCGCGATCATCGATGGCGCTATGGAGGCGGGAACGCGCGTCTGGAAAGATCGCGAGTGTGGGCAGCACGGACTTTTCGCAGCTTTGATGGCAGCGCAGCCGGCGGCAGAACATCCCTTGCCTCGAGTCCCGGACTGGACCGGCCAGGAAAAGCTTGCGGGCGAGAAAGAAATGCTCGGGCTCTACATCACTGGACATCCTCTCGACCAGCACATGGCCAAGGTGAAAGAGCTGGCTACGCACACCTCGGGCAGCCTCGAAGGGCTCGCGAAAAATTCCGAGGTCGCGCTGTGCGGAATTCTCACGGGAGTTCTGCGCCGGCGCAGCAAGGAAGGCAAGGTGTGGGCGTCGATGCAGATCGAGGACCTGGAAGGCGCAGTCGAAGCCCTGCTTTTCTCGACGCAATACGAGCGGTTGGCGCCCGCGCTCGCCGAGGATAAGGCGGTGTTAGTGCGCGGGCTGGTTCTGCCGGAAGATAACGCGCCGCCGAAGATCTCTGTGCAGGAGATCGTGCCGCTCGAGGTGGCGCGCCTGAGCTTGCCATCGCTGATTTCTATCCGTGTTCCCATGAATGGACAAGGCAGTGGCTCGGGGAGCTCGGATCGGGCCGCCGCGCTCCTCCGGCTCTTTACCGAGAAGCCAGGGGAAACCGAGGTGCGGCTGCGTCTCGAAAAATCCAGCGACTTCTCGGTTATCCTGGACATTACGGCGAAGGTCCGCCCGGATAAGGAATTTCGAGCCGAAGTTGCCCGAATTTGCGGGGCTGAGGCTATGGAGATCCTGGCCGGTTAAACCTCCTCCGAGCATCCATGACTGAATCACCTCCGCCTCCGGCTACCAATCCGAGTTGGGAGCGCGTCCAACTGGCGCGTCACCCCAAGCGTCCTCACGCGCTCGACTATATCCAGCGTCTTTTCCCCATATGTCATGAAATACACGGCGACCGCGCCTATTCGGACGATCACGCCGTTGTGGCCGGCATGGCCTGGTTTGACGGACGCCCTCTGATGGTGATCGGGCAGCAGAAAGGGCGCGATACCAAGCAGAAAGTGCTTCGCAATTGGGGCATGCCCAGGCCGGAGGGATACCGCAAGGCAATGCGCGTGATGGAATTGGCCGCAAAGTTTTCACGGCCGATCGTCACGCTGCTCGATACGCCCGGCGCTTATCCCGGCAAAGATGCTGAAGAACGAGGGCAGGCTGAGGCGATCGCCCAGAATTTGCGCGAGATGTCGCGGCTCGGTGTGCCGGTGATTGTGGTGGTGATCGGCGAAGGCGGCAGCGGCGGAGCTCTGGCCCTGGGAGTTGGGAATCGCATCTATATGCTCGAGAATGCTGTGTATAGCGTGATTTCGCCGGAGAGCTGCGCGGCAATTATCTATCGGGACTCGGGGAAAGCGCCAGAAGCGGCTCAGGCGCTTAGGATGACCGCGCCGGATATGCTCGAGCTGGGATTGATCGATGGTATTGTGCCGGAGCCTGGCGAGGGCGCGCATTCCGACCCGGACCGGGCCGCCGAGGCATTGGGAGTCACGCTACGAGAGAGCTTGGCCCAATTCGAAGGTGTACCGGCGAAGCAGCTCATCGACGAACGCTACGAAAAATTCCGACATATGGGATCTTTTTTCACAGAGTTAAGCGTTTCTCACGGATGAGGCGAGCGTGAAGAAGCCGGTCCTGGTCGGGATCATTCTCTTCGCCGCACTGCTGGCGCTGATCGCCTATTCGACCCTGGGGCTCGCGAGCCATCGAGTCGAAGTGTGCATGGAGTTTGGCGGGCGCACGTCCTGCCGTACGACTTCCGGCTCGACTAGGGATTTTGCTTTACGCACGGCCATTGCGAACGCCTGCGCTACCATTTCGTCGGGAGTAACGGACTCTATGGCCTGCGAGCGCTCGACGCCCTCGAAAGTCACGTGGCTGAAGTGATCGACCTGCTCGTTGTATTTTCAAAGATCAAAAAATTATCGGGCGCCCTTTAGCCAGTTTTTCGCTGGTCGGCTGGCGCGACCATCCGTTTTTTTAGCCCGCAACGGAGTGGGATCGGTAAGTGTACCGACGGACATCCAACGCACGCAGGCCCGCCCGGGGATTGTCTAGAATTGCCCCTTCTTGCCGGTTCTGTCCTCCGTTGGCAGAGCACATGAACTCCACGGCTATAAATTAAACTGAGATTGGAAGCAGGCTAGGCGGTTGAGAGTGGGAGGGTGGTGAAAACGTTTGAGATAGAGCCTGCGAGGTGAAAGTCACCTGACCGAAGTGATCAGGCCGCTTTTTGGACTTTGCCGCTCTTGATGCAGGACGTACAAACGCGGATGCGCTTGGACGCGCCCTTCACCACCGCGTGGACCCGTTGGAGATTGATATTCCAGCGCCGTTTCGTCACATTATGAGCGTGGCTGACGCGATTGCCGAATTGCGGACCGCGGCCACAGATATCACAGACTTTCGCCATCGGGAAACTCCTGGATTTTACAGTGGGTTACTGAGCTTTTGCCAGTTTAGCACATCAGACCTTGCCGGCATGGCGTGGCGTTTAGAAATGCGTGATATCATTTATGCGCTTCGGGGCCGCTGCAACTTCCATACTCGTTGGGCGGGATTGCGGGTTGCGGTGTCGCTCCTTACAGAACGGACACTCACGTAGGAGGTTGGCCATACGCACCTTGATTAGTCAAATCGAAGGTTCTCTCGGAGCTGGTTTTTATTTTCTCTCGTTGTTCGCGGCTCTGGCAATCCCTGATATCGCTGGTGCTCTCGATTCCGAGAATGGTGTCGCCACGCGGCAAAAATATGCAGAGTGGTATGAGACCTGGGTCCGCCCCAGGTTTGCTGAAAATGAACTTGCTATGCTCCCTAAGCGAGCGCGTCAGTACATTGACGTTAAGGATCTGGAAAACCCGCTGACTGGTGACGCTTGCTACTATTTCAGATGCTCCATGCTTCACCAAGGAAGTCCCCGTCCAAAGGATCCATTCCCCCGCATCATGTTTATCGAGCCGGGCTCCACACGGAACGTAATCCACTATGGCCGGAGCGAGGACGCATTGATTATAGACCTCAACCACTTCTGTCGCGAGGTCATATCCGGCGCGCTTCTGTGGCTAGACAAGGTTGAAAATTCCACCCGTTTCTCGCAAATTACGAGCGATTCGCGCGTCGGCACCCAAACGGTTTGGCGCCTCATATCGGCGGAGTGCCGGTAATCGGCTAATTCGACGGAAACGGGTGCGATCTTAGACTAGCCCAGCAGCCCCCGGAATTTGGGTTCGTCGTAACCCGGAAACACGTTCTTAACTAAGCGATTCCCCAGATGTCGCGTCACCAGCTCGCCTAGAACATCGCGGAAGTCGGTGGTGAGATTGAGGTCCCGATTCTCGTAGAGCTGCTCGTCCTGAAGGCCCGGCCAGTCGCCATAAACTTTGCCGCCCCGAATGCCGCCGCCGAACGCGAACATGACGTTAGCATGACCGTGGTCGGTGCCGCGGTCCCCGTTTTCCTTTACGGTGCGGCCGAATTCGCTCATGGTCACGACGGCGACGTCAGCCATGCGATCGCCCAAATCGAGGTAGAACGCCGCCAGGGATTGGCTGAACTCGTTCAATCGATCGGCTAACTGGCCCACCGTCGGCTTCTGTCCCGCTTCGTTGACGTGCGTGTCCCATCCTCCGACGTCGGTAAAGGCAACTTCCAAACCCACGTCGGCTTTGATCAGCCTCGCAATCTGCGTCATGGATTGGCCCAGCCGCCCTTTGGGATATTGAGCGTCGTTGGCCGCTGTATAGCTTTGTTTCTGAATCGCCTGGATCAGCTTCACCGCCTCGAAGGTCTCGCGGCCGGTGCCGTTGAGGAAACGATCGTGCGTGTTCTCGTACATACTTTCAAAAATCGCGGCTCCGCGAGGATCGCGCACCTGAAAGTCATTCAGATTGTTAATCGCCACGGCGTCATTACGCCCGCGCAGCGATCGCGGCAGCTCCGCGCCCATGGAAACGGCGCGGATCGGAGAAACTCTGGAGCCCGCAGCTTCAATGGGCATGGCTCGGTTCAGCCAGCCATCCACAGTCGCCTTACGTCCTGGAGTCCCGGATTCCATGAAGTCCTGCGCATCGAAGTGGGAACGTGTCGGATCGGGCGAACCGGCCGCTTGCACGACTGCCAGGTGTCCGGCATCATAGATAGGTTTCAACGGCGCAAGCGAGGGATGAAGACCGAAGAATCCGTCCAGATCGAGCGCTGCGTCATTAGTGCCGTTGGGACGAGGTATGGCGATGGTCGGCCTAAGATCGTAATAGCGCTGCTCGCCATGCGGAACCACCATGTTCAGGCCGTCCACCGCGCCGCGCTGGAAGATAGCGACCAGGATTTTTTTGCGGGGGCTGGGCGCATCGGCTGCGTACAATGCCCGCGAGAGCCACGCCGGCGTCGATCCGATTCCTACCATCGCCATCGCCGAGCTTTTCAGGAAAATTCTTCGATTCATTTCTACTCCTACCGTCTTTGAAACTCCGGCGAACCGAGCGCGAGGCCCGCGGCAATCACCGGTTTGGCGGCTTCCGAGGGTTTGCCAGGCTGGTTGGCCAAAGCCTTGGCGATTGCGTCGCGTGTCGGCGCAGCCGGGTCTGTGAATAATACCTGGCGCGCCACTAGGGACGGATCTTTCGCGAAACTCGCCGCCGGCACTTTTACGCCGGTGACTTTGTTCTGCGTAAGCGCCATCGCGAAATTCATGCGCGCCAGCAGCGATGCCGAGTTCATCCATTCCGCATTCGCGCTCGAATAGCCGGTCGGCTCCAGCTTGCGATAAAGCGGTTCGCCGAGCTGGGCGATCTGGTTCGCCAGTGGAAACGCATAATCCACTTGAGCGCCAGTGGCTCGAACGGCGCTGGCGATCATTTCGAAGGGCGACTTCACCTTGGCTTGATAGGCGCCCGCCGAGAAAAACTCTCTGGAGCCGAGCATGGTCTTCATTACCTCGCGGATGTCTCCGTCGGTGGCGAGGTAAGTCTTCGCCATTTTCGCGATCAGCTCCGGCGGCGGATTGTCGGCCACAAAGCGCTCGGCGAGCTTAGTTGATATAAATTTCGCCGTCGAAGGGCTTTTCGCCAGAATATCCAGCACTTTCTCCCCGTCTTCCTGCCCGCCTCCGGCGAGAATCGTCACGCCCAGAACCACCTTTTCACCTTTATCGTGCACTTTGTCGTTGTACGTAAATGTGCCGCCCTGCTGCGGGTTCTTAATCGTCCATCCCGTGAAGCAGCGGGCTACTTCGGTGACATCCTTCTGGGTGTATCCCCCTTCGACCCCCAGAGTGTGCAATTCCATCAGCTCTCGCGCGTAATTTTCGTTCAGTCCTCGGACAGGCCCTTTCGCGCCGGGTTTCCGGACCGTTTCCGGCGCCACGCTCTGCCAATTATCCAAATAGAACAGCATGGCCGGGCTGGTCGCGGTAGCCTCCAGCAGGTCGCGGAAATGACCCAGGACGTGCGGCCGGATCGCTTCCCGCTCGTAAGTAGGAACCTGGAAACGGTCCGCGCCCTTATCGAGAAACACGTTGAAATGGTTGTACCAGAAGTCGACCAGCTCCTCTTCAAGCTGCCGATTGCTGAGAATGGCCCGGTATAGCTTTCCCTCCGAGAGATCGTAGGCCACCATCTGCTGGGGCGCGTTGGCGAGCAGCATCTTCCGCCGTATTACCGGGTTCGCCGCAGCCATTAACTGGCCGCGCAGTCCCGGAGGCATCGCGATCACCACGTCGTCCATCGATTCCTGCGGGAGTAAGGCCAGCAATTCCTTCTTTTGGTCGATGGTTCCGGCGCGCAAGGTCTTGATCTGATCTTTCGTCAGCAGCTGATCGAGGCTTACCGCCGGTTCCATAGGATCGGGTGCGGTCGAGTCCTTCCTCACTTTGAAGCGGCGCTCGAGACGCTCCACTGCCGCGCGCGTGACCGGATCGTCGGGCAGCGGCTGGCGGCCCATCGCGATCGCCCTAACCATCTGGGGCGTAGGATAGGTTCTCACCGTCTCGGCCTCGGTCATGCGGAGGGATTCCAGCGGCTGGAGTTTGGCGGCAAGCTCCGGATTTTCACGAATGCGCTCAGGATGAAGCTGCAGATCGATCCATTTCTTCAGGCCGATTTTTTTCACGGCCTGGACGTAGCCGGGCCGGGGTCCAAAGGTCAGCCGGTCGAGAGCGTGCAGGATCTGCTGGTTCTTGGGAAGTTTGCGTTGGAATTGGGAGTAATCGGCCTCGAGTTTCTTCCCGACGGTCCGCGCCGGCAAAATCGCGGCGCAGGCCAGCGCCATTGCCAGTGCAACAAACTTTCGCATTCTTGGCCTCGTATTCTATTAAACGCTAAATCCGCCGAAAAGTTGATAGGGTGTTCACATTACACGACCTTCATCATATTCCTTTGGGCGCAGGTCCGTACCAGAAACCCATCTGTCATCCCGGCGATATAGTCGCACACGCGGCGATGCGGCGGTTGGGCGGTGGACTCTTCTAAATAGCTGATGGGTAATCGGTTGAGATCGGCCATAAACCAATCGAACAAGATCGAGATGCGCTCGACCGACTGCTGCCGGCCCTTTTCGAGACTCTCGGAATGATAGACTTTCGCGCGCAAAAGATTTTTGAGCTGAGCCGTCGCGGCGGCAGTTTCGGCTGAAAACCGAGCCACCCGGGCCGGATGCGAGCGGACATCATCGACATCGGAAAGGCCCGCGGCGGCTCTGGTCGTGCCTTCGATCAGGCCGGAAACCAACCAGTCGATCAGCCCCCGCACAATTTCATGCATCCGCACGCGCTCCGGCGCGGAGGGAAACTGCATCGAAACGGCGTCGTCCAATTCGCGAAACTTATCAGCGGAGTGCCGCGCATCTTCCATCGTGATCAGGCCCGCGACATAGCCGTCGTCGAGATCGGAGGTGTTATAGGCGATCTCGTCGCACAGGTCGATGAGCTGCGCCTCGAGCGGCGGCCTCAGACCGGGGAGATATTCGTCGAGCTCGGGGATTTCGCCCGGGCCGAAATCGCGAGAGTGTTTTACGATGCCCTCGCGCACTTCCAGTGTCAAATTCAGACCCGGAAACCGCGCATATGGATTTTCGAAGGATTCGACGATGCGCAGCGCGTGCAAGTTGTGATCGAAACGTTCGCCGAAGCGGCGCATCTGCCGGTCCAGTTCTTCTTCGCCAGCGTGTCCAAAAGGCGGATGGCCGATGTCGTGCGCCAACGCTAAGGCCTCGGTCAGGTCCTCATCCAAGCCGAGGACGCCGGCCACAGTGCGCGCGATCTGAGAAACCTCGATGGTATGGGTTAAACGGTTACGGAAATGATCGGAAAGTCCGGTTGCGAAAACCTGGGTTTTGTCCTCCAGGCGCCGAAAGGCGCGGGCATGCACGATGCGGTCGCGATCACGCTGAAAATCGTTGCGGTAAGGATGAGGAGACTCGGAGTATCGGCGATGTCCGCTCGCCCTTTCGACCGGAAATCGCAGATGCCCGAGGGCCGCGGGCACTATTTAGCGGCCGGCGTATTCTGGGTGTTCTGCGCCATTTCGGCGAGAGCCTGCACCGCCGCGCGGCTCACAGCGGAATTTTCCGTTCGCAGAGGCTCCAAAATTTTTTGAGCCTCGTCCGGCTTGGTCTTGGCGAGCAACTGTGCTAATGCGATGGAGGCCTCGGCTTTCGATACGGTCACTTCGGGATGGGCGACCGCCGTCCGGAGAACCTTTTCGGCGTCTGCGTCTTTGCCCTCGCCCTCGTAAACTTGGGCCAGGGATAGCCGTGCCATAGCGGCGTAAGGCTTCGGAGCAGAATCCACAATGTCCTTATAGCGCCTCTCAGCGTCGGCCAAGTTTCCCTGATCGGCGGACCTCGAAGCCAGATAGAGGGCTGCTATGGCGCCTTCCTGCGACCCGCGATATTTCGTAGCGAGATCGCTATAGGCTTTCACCAACGCCTTTTCCTTTTCCTCTGCCGTATCGAAATGGAGATTGGTGGGTTGGACGTTGGGGCCGACCGTGGCGTCGTCTATGCGCATGGCCTGCGCCAAAGCTTGTTCGCGCACACCGGCCTGATGATGCCTGTAAAAGTAGATGCCCGCCGCCAGTACGATCACCGCTAAGCCGATGGCGCTGTAGCGTATCACTTCAGAACGATGTTCTGAAAGGATCTCCCAGGTATGGGTAACTTCGAGGGCGAACTTGTCGGTCTTAAGGTTTTTGCGGGTATATCGATCCACTAAAAGCTCCGGATACCCCCAGATTAGCACGGCGGAATGCTACACTGCGTTCAATTTGGCCAGGCAACTTGCAATCACAATTTCGGGCGCCGTCTCTTTGGGAAGCTATGAATCGGGTGTCGTTTACGAAGTGCTTGACGCGCTTGCTCAACATAACCGGTGGGCCGATGAGAACAGTCTCCCCGACGAACGAATCGAGATAGACGTGCTGACTGGCGCGTCCGCTGGCGGAATGACGGCCGCAATGATCGCACAACGATTGCTCTACGACGGGCTTTCCATGAGTCAGGCCTACAACAATCCTCTTTATAACGCGTGGGTGGGGGACGTGGACATCACAGGATTGCTTTCACGAGACCCGGATGAAGATATGACGCACTCGGTTCTATCGTCCGATCTTGTCATCCGCATATCAGACACCTACCTAACTGGACGATATACCACGCAGCCGCAACCTCCCCCGCCTCCGCAACCGCACCCGGCTTTGTCTTCGGGCCGCATGCTGCACCTGGGACTGGCGCTATCGAATCTTAACGGAGTTGATTACTGCCGTCCCACTCTAAGTGGAGGTGAATTTATCTACACGCGCCATGAGGATCAGTTTGTGCGTGAGATCGACCAGCTTCAGGATGATAATTTCCAAGTTTGGGATCGCATTCGTGCGATGGCTGTGGCTTGCGGCGCATTTCCGATTGCATTTCGAGTGCAGGACCTGGTCAGGAATATCGCGGAATACGCCAGCCCATATCTCGTTCAAAGTATCTGGCGAGGCCAGTCCACCACCGTATTCACCTACACCGACGGCGGCGTATTTCAGAACGAGCCTCTGGGAATGGCTAAGAATCTAGTGGAAGATGTGCTGGAGGGCGCCTGAACTCCGCGTGTCGTGGATACTTGTTTATCGCGCCTAAGCAAAAGAGCTCGGAAGCCGATCCCGCCACGTGTTTTAACGCATCAAATGCGAACTACAAGGCTCTGCTATCGCGCTTGGTGGAATCGGTAGTCGGGCAATCCGCGTTTCAGGATTGGGCCGTGGCTGAAGACTTCAACGATAAGCTCATCCTGCTCGATCGACGGGCCGATCAGTTGCAGGCGCTGTTTCTTGCCGGGACTTTGACTCCCGCTTCGACGGCTCCGGTTTCCACCATCCTGCTTGAGTCTTTTTTTGCGGAGAATAACGTGATGACGCCGGCCGCGCTGGCCCATCTAGACGCGGCTCGGAATCAGTTAAGAGCGCAATATTCCAAAGAGTACGCGGGGTTCGGCGGAAATGTGAGCGAAGCGGAAGCGTGGTTGGATGCGGTCCTCGTGCTGGAGCTCGCCGCGGATCTGCACGAAAAAGAGGAGATGCTCATTTACGATTTTGTGGCCGATCGCGAGCTATTGGCGAGCAGCGGTCTGTTCGCCTTCGCCGGTTTCTGCGACGTGCGCTACCGCGAGCACGATTACGATTACGGGCGGACCGTGGCGCAACAACAGTTGAGCCAATATCAGAAACAATCCGGGAGTATCTTCGCAAAATTGCATTGGACGCCAAAACCGATCGACCCTATCGATCCGAAACTAAACAATGTGCAGATGGCAGAGGTGAATCGGACCAGGCGTTACGAGGTTTATAGGCAGATTCGCGGTGCAGCCAATCAGATGCTAAAGGAATTGAATGTTAATGTGTTCATCCGCAAGCCGCTGATGTGGTTTTTCGTGGAAAAGGAAATCAAGAGGATGCTCGGGCTTTAGGGATTCCAGGCCGGGGTCAGATCGCGCTGGATCGCGAACTTTACAAGCCCTGCGACATCGTGGATATCGAGCTTCCGCATCAGGCTGGCGCGATAGGTGTCGACGGTCTTAGGACTGAGAGTCAGGCGGGCGGCGATCTCCTTGGCCCGTATTCCATCGCAAAGCAATGAGAATACCTGATACTCGCGGGCGCTCAGCGATTCCAGAGGATCGTCGGCGGAGGGTTTCTGCCCCGGACAAAAGATCTTATTGAGCTCCAGTTCCGGGGACACATAGATAGCGCCGCTAAGAATTTGTCCGAAGGCATCCAACAACTGATGTGATGGGCCGGATTTAAGCAGATAGGCGCTCACGCCGCACCGGAGCGCCTCGACCACCGTTTTTCGATCACGGCGCGTAGATAGGACCACGATCCTGGTAGGGATGTTCGCCTCTCTGACACGGCGCACGATCTCCAGCGTGAAAAGATCCGCCAGGTTCAGATCGAGAACGGCGATATCGGGTTGCTGCATCTCGATCATCTTGAGAGCGACGGCGCCCCCTGAGCACTGGCCTACCAGTCGAAATTCCGAACGCGCCACGCACAGCGCCGCTATGCCTTCTCTGACCAGCGTCAGTTCGTCGGCGATCAGGATCGAATAAGTCTTGGGTTCTCTGACAGGAACCATTCACTCTACAGTGAGTTGCGGCTCCCGTTATTCTCCCGATATCGATAGGATGACCGAGAACTTTTTATTCCAAAATGTACTTGAAGTACCCTATCCTCGTCCCGCCGAGCCGCTCGCCGCAAAGCTGCGAATCGCCGTTGCTTCGTCGTCGAATACATCGAAGACCGTATAAAGCTTGGTTATTTGCAGCAGATCTTTGACGCGTTTGGTCAGGTTCAGCAGCTTCACCGCTCCGCCCTGATTGGTGACCGTTGTAAAACCGGAAACCAGTTCGCCGATGCCGGAGCTATCGATGTAAGAAACTTCAGCCAAATTGAGAAGCATCTTTTTATGGCCGCCTGCGGCCAGTTCACGGATCTTATCGCGGAATGTGCTCGCACTTTCGCCGAGCGTAATACGGCCGGCCGCGTCAATTACCGTCACGTCGCCCACCTGTCTGGTGGTCAATTTAACACTCACGGAATCCTCCTAATGCGTTTTCGCCACATACTCCACCATTTTAACTTCGGTGCCCTTCGGCTCCCGTTTGCGGATCTGGAATTCATCCATGAATGACTGAATTAAGAGCAGCCCGCGCCGGAATGGCGCAGCAGATTCTCGTCCGCCAGCGGATCTGGCAGCGCACTCATGTCGAAACCTTCGCCTTCATCCGCGACCGCTACGGCCAACCGGTCGGGGGCCCGCGAAATCCTCAGCCGAACTTTTTTCCGGACATTGTAGCGGTTGCCGTGCACCACGGCGTTTACCATGGTCTCGCGTACCGACATCCCAATCCTGTGGATGTCGTCTTCGTCGAATCCCATGGCGTAGGCCTCGTGCAGCACCGCATCCTCGGCGCTGTCCACGCTTTCGAGTGTGGAATCCAGGACCTTCTCGACGGTGCGCCGCCTCAGCGGCCTCATGTTCAGACATAGAAATGACGCGACTGCGATACTCGCCGCGTGTGAGTCGAAAGGTTACCTTAGACTAACGACGCCGGGAAAGTCAAGCTGAAGGCGAAGGTTAGGGACTTACGTCAGTTCATATGGCGAGAATCCGCCGCGACGCATAATCTCCCGTGCCGCACTATCGTCACCGGGAGCGATGTAGAAAAAAGCGCCGATCCGCTCGCTCCGAAAAATGAGACCGCCGCTGTATTTGTCGGGCTCGACCAGATAATTCACGCCTGCCCCAGTCAGAAGCGTTTCAGGCGGAGGGCCTCCTTCAGTCTTTTAGCGATATAGATCAAGGCCAGCTCCTGTTCACCAAAAAAGTGGGGCTCGCGGCGCAAGACCCAGCGTAGCGCAGTTGAGAATTCTTTTGCTCTCAGCCCACAACGAGTTAATGCAGCTAGCCGCGCGCGCCGAATCGGTTCTTACCCAGGACGAGGAGTTGCACTGGCTCGCGCTCCGCATGGTTCCCGGCCTGGGTACACGCAAAGCGGGAAAATTGATCGAGGTTTTCAAGACCCCTCATTCCGTCTTTCGGGCCTCGCGGTCTGAGCTCGAAGCGGTGGGTCTCGCGGCCAGCGTCGCTCAAAGCATCGCGAGCGGATGTGCCTTCGAGGACGCAGTCGAGCAGCAGCAGAAGCTGGCCCAGGCGGGCGCCTTGATCGTGCCCATCACGGACCGGCGCTACCCCCCGCGCCTTCAGGAAATCTACGATCCGCCCGCCGTGCTGTTTCTGCGCGGAAGAACCGAACTGCTGGCAACATTAATGCTTGGCATTGTGGGCACGCGCCGGCCGACACCCTATGGAACCACGGCCGCACAGCGGCTGGCGAAGGATCTGGCTGTCGCCGGGCTGACGATTGTAAGCGGGATGGCGCGGGGAATCGACACAGCCGCGCACCGCTCCGCCGTCCTCGAGGTTGGGGGCGATACGGTCGCCGTTTTCGGCTGTGGCGTAGACGAAATCTATCCCTCGGAGAATCGCAAGCTCGCCGAGCAGATCGCCGAGCAGGGTCTCATCGTTTCGAGTTGCCCTGATCGCCGGTGCTGCTGGCGACGCCGGCCTATGACGCAAAATTTTCCCGTCCGTAACCGGATCATCAGCGGAATGAGCGCCGGCGTGCTGGTGGTCGAAGGCGGGGAATACTCTGGGTCTGCGATCACGGCCAAGCTCTCCGCGGAGCAGAATCGGGAGATTTTTGCGGTGCCCGGGAACATCACCTCTAAAATGAGCTGGGGGCCAAACCTGCTGATCAAACAAGGGGCGAAACTGGTCCAGGAATGGAACGACGTAGCGGTCGA